>NZ_JALJCW010000001.1:0-412500 GCF_023634025.1 Hanstruepera flava
TTCTGATCCGTGTAACATCATAATCACACGTACTTGGACCTTTACTGATGACTGTAACAACTCATCGTCGGTTTCACAGACTATTACGGTGGCTGATACCATAGCGCCTGTTGCGCCTTCGGCTCCTGCTGATATCACTTACGAGTGTATCGCAGATGTGCCTGCTCCGGGTGACCTGACTGCTAACGATAACTGTGCCGGTGATATTACCGTGACTGGTGTGGACAATACCGATAGTTCTGATCCGTGTAACATCATAATCACACGTACTTGGACCTTTACTGATGACTGTAACAACTCATCGTCGGTTTCACAGACTATTACGGTGACTGATACCATAGCGCCTGTTGCGCCTTCGGCTCCTGCTGATATCACTTACGAGTGTATCGCGGACGTGCCTGCTCCGGGTGACCTCACTGCTAACGATAACTGTGCCGGTGATATTACCGTGACTGGTGTGGACAATACCGATAGTTCTGATCCGTGTAACATTATAATCACACGTACTTGGACCTTTACTGATGACTGTAACAACTCATCGTCGGTTTCACAGACTATTACGGTGGCTGATACCATAGCGCCTGTTGCGCCTTCGGCTCCTGCTGATATCACTTACGAGTGTATCGCAGATGTGCCTGCTCCGGGTGACCTGACTGCTAACGATAACTGTGCCGGTGATATTACCGTGACTGGTGTGGACAATACCGATAGTTCTGATCCGTGTAACATTATCATCACACGTACTTGGACCTTTACTGATGACTGTAACAATTCATCTTCGGTTTCACAGACTATTAATGTAATAGATACAATTCCTCCGCAGGCAACAAACGATTTATCTGATCTTTCGGTTGTTTGTAGTGAAATTCCTGAACCGCCAACTTTAGAATTTGATGAATGCTCAGGCGATGTAACTATTGTAGATTTTGTTGTAACTAACACGTCTGATGGTTCTGAAAATGATTATGAAATTATTTGGACTTGGTCTGTAATCGACAATTGTGGTAATAAAGATATGATTGAACAATATGTTTTTGTAACTAATGAAAACTTTGTAACTGAAATTTCGGACAGTAGATGTACAGAAGATGGAATAATTGACTTGTTCGACTATTATAGTGGTACTGATGATTCTGGAACTTGGGTTGTGGAATCTGGAGACACCACATTGGACGGAAGCTATTTTGATCCTCTAGATGTTGAGCTTGGCGATTACATTTTCAGCTATTCGGTTATGGATAACGGTTGTTTAAGCACAACTGAAGTTACGATAACAGTTAATGATGATTGTATTGTATTGCCATGTGGTTTAGAAGATGTTGTAATATCTACTGCAGTAACACCTAACGGTGACCAATATAATGAGTACTTTGAAGTTACTGGTATTGAAGAATGTGGATTTGTAATTGATATTAAAGTATTTAACCGTTGGGGAGCAATGATTTTTGAAACTGACAATTATCAAAATAACTGGAATGGTTCTGCACATAAATCATCATTTGGTGGCGCAGATACCGTACCAACTGGGACATATTACTATATTGTTAATTTAAAAAACAGTGGATTAAAACCAATTACTGGTTACTTCTACGTAGGAACCAAATAAAACTTTAACCTATGAAACTTGTTAAACATTATATAATTGCGTTAGCATTATTAAGTTGTACGGTTGGAATTGCACAGCAATTACCGCAATTCACACAATACATGTATAATACTATCTCTATTAACCCAGCATATGCAGGTAGTAGAGGAACATTGAGTATAGTTGGCCTACATAGAAGTCAATGGGTTGGCTTTGATGGAGGACCAATAACCCAAACCCTTTCTATTAACTCTCCATTGAGAAATGATAAAATAGGTGTCGGTATGTCTTTTATTAATGATAAACTAGGAGATGAACGTTTCACATACTTATATGGTGACTTTTCATATACCATTAAAACAGGTGAAAACACTAAACTAGCATTTGGTATTAAAGCTGGTTTTACAAGTTACACACTTGATAGATATTCTGCAGACTTCAGTGCATCAGATCCAAGTATATATGGAATAGATGATAGATGGAGTCCTAATATTGGTGCTGGTGTGTATTGGCACACTAACAGATGGTATTTAGGGTTGTCAGCTCCAAGAATTCTAACAAATGATTATAATGATGAAGATAATAATGGACAAGAATATGCTGCACTAGAACGCGTTGGTTACTATTTTACAGGTGGTTACGTATTCGATTTGGGTGAAAACACCAAATTAAAACCAGCCTTTTTAATAAAAGCAGTTAATGGTGCTCCACTTTCTTATGATGTAACAGCCAACTTCTTGTTCTACGAAAAGTTTTGGATAGGTGGTGGCTACAGATTAGATCAAAATACATCAGCAATTGCTGGTATTGCAGATTTTCAAGTCTCTAAACAATTACGAATTGGTTATTCGTATGAGTATCCATTATCTGATATTAATGCTTATACTGGAGGAACACATGAAGTGCTTATCATGTTTGAGCTATTTAAAATGAAACGAATTAAATCACCTAGATACTTCTAAAAAATAAAATCGTATGAAAACTAAAGTTATATTCGCAATAATTGCATTAAGTAGTACAATTCTATTTTCGCAAAGCAAAGTAGGAGATAAATTCTTCGAGAATTATGCCTATTTAAAAGCAGCTGATTTATATCAGGAAGCTGTAAAAAAAGGTGATAGCAGCGAGCATGTTTTAACACGTTTGGGAGACTGTTATTACAACAATTCTAATTCAGAACAAGCCGCCATATGGTATGAAAAAGCTTTAAATAAATATTCAGATATCAACCCTGAATATATTTACAAGTATATCCAAACACAACGTAGTTTGGGTAATTATGTAGAAGCTGATAAATGGTTGTCTAAATTTAAAGACATTCAAAGTTCCGATAGTCGTGTAGCCGATTTAAGTGTAGGTAATTTGAGTATTTATGAAGAACTAGAATCTACAACTGGTATATACGTTGAGACAAAAAATTTAGATAGCAATACAAATTATGCCGACTTTGGAGGTTTTATTCATGAAGGTTCGCTTTATTTTTCTTCATCTAGAAATACCGAAAACGAAATCTACAAATGGAATGGAGAACCTTATTTAGATATCTACAAAGGTGATATTTCTATAAACGAAGAAGATGGTACCGCTACTGTTAGCAATGTAACCCTACTGGCTTTTGAAGACAAACAACGTAACGATGTTCACGAGGCTAGTGCATGTCTTACTAACGATGGTAACACCTTGTATTTTACTCGTGATAACGTGAATAGTAGAAACAGACCTGTTTACGATAAAAAAGGAACTTCGCATTTAAAAATTTACAAGGCCACTAAAAATGGTGAAGAATGGGGTAATGTAACAGAATTACCCTTTAATGACAATGTATATTCTACAGGTCATCCAGCCTTAAGTCCAGATAATAAAACACTGTATTTTGTTTCAGATCGTGAAGGTGGTTTTGGACAGACAGATATTTATAAAGTATCCATTGACGGTGATAGCTATGGAACTCCTGAAAATTTAGGAGCAACTGTCAATACTGAAGGGCGTGAAATGTTTCCTTTTGTAGCAAAAGACAGTACCTTGTACTTCTCTTCAGATGGGTTTTTAAACCTTGGTTTATTAGACATTTTTAAATCCGATATACTAAAAAACGGATCTCAAGAAGAACCTGTGAATTTAGGAGCGCCATATAATAGTGGTTACGACGATTTCGCATTCTTTATGGACAGCGATTCCAAAACCGGATACTTCTCCTCTAACCGACCAGAAGGAAAAGGTGGAGACGATGTTTATGGTTTTAAAGAATTGCCATGCAAGCAAATTATAAAAGGTACTGCCAGAGATAGCAAACTATTAACTCCTCTTGCTATGGTAGCGGTTCAGTTAATAGACAAAGAATCTGGTAAAATTGTTTCTGAAGTAACAACAGATGAAAATGGTGAGTACCAATTAGAAGCCGATTGTGATAAGGAATACAAAATTCTAGGCTCTAAACAAGACTACAAAGATGCTTTAGAGGAATTAAAAACCACCACCGAATATGGCAAAGAACATACTGTTGACCTTAATTTAATTCCATTGATTAATGATAACGAAATTGTAATTAATCCTATATTCTTTGACTTTGACAAATGGAACATAAGACCAGACGCTGCTTACGAATTAGAAAACATTGTTTCGGTAATGCGTGCGCATCCAAACATGGTAATTAAAATTGAATCGCATACAGACAGTCGTGGTAGTGACAGATATAACATGAAGTTATCAGACCGTCGTGCCAAATCTACCCAAGAGTATTTATATTCTAGAGGTATTGCTACAGAGCGTATAGAAAGCGCTATTGGCTATGGTGAAACACAATTGGTTAACGAATGTTCAAATGGTGTAAAATGTTCTAAAGAAAAGCATCAAGAAAACAGACGTTCTAAATTTATAATATTAAGTGATAATAATTAAGAAGGCTTAAGTCTTAACATACAATACATAGTTATTAAGATTTAAGAAAATTGATTTAATAAGCTTACATTTATTAAAACCTTCCTAACAATAATCTTATTAACTAAAAAGCCACTCCTTGCGAGTGGCTTTTAAATTTTATAAATAAAAAATACTAGATTTGTAAGTATATATATAATATAAAATACATCACTAGTGGTGTTATTTTAATGTTGTAATGCATTAAACAAAACTAATTGGGAAAGAAAAAAAAGCCAAAATACTCTTTAAAACAGATAATAATTTATTTCGTTGTTTTCGTTGGAATTATAATTGGCGGAATTTTTATTGACAAGAAAAAAGCTGATAACAAATCGGACGAAATTAAAAACGGAAACTTCAAGGTATATGGAATAGTGGAAAAGCTAAAACCGCATTCCCTAAAAGGTAAAGGTCTTGTAAGCCGAAAAGATGTTATCTATCTGTATTATAAAAAAAACGATACTATTTTTCATTTAATTGAGGATTTACCAGACGGACAAATAGAAAAAATTGGAATTAAAATTAATGACTGTTTCGAAATCAAAGTTGCTGAATCTGACAACGATGTTTTTGAAATAGATTTTAGCAAAAAACTGGACACTTTAATTGATACAAATGATTTTAAACACCAGATTTATCAAACGGACATTCATAAAAACATAATAGAATAAAAAACGCATTACAAAAAAGTGTAAAAATAATTGCTTGGTTCTAGCCTACTCGGAAAATCCTGAGGATTTTCCTCTGGTTCATTCCATTTTTGGTAAGTTAGTTGCTTAATCACGCAACTATCCTTACACCAACCGTTGGCAACAAGCTGAAAAATGAGATTTACAATAACAATTTTAGTTCTGATTTTATGCTTTTCGTCTTGTAAAGAAAAGACGGAAAGAAAAACTGAACCTAAAAAAGAAAAAACTGAATTAAAAGTCGAATCGAATAAACCGAAAGTTGAACCGATTGAAAAAGTTGACTTATCAAAAGTCCCTGATTCTTTAGAATTAGTTACTGACAAAAATCTAAAAGGAGACTTTAACGGAGATAACAAAACTGACTTCGCCTCTATCGTAAAAAATAAAATCAATCAAAAAATTGGAGTTCTAATACTTCACAATTCTGTAAATTACGAAAGTTACATTTTCGGGGCAGGAAAAGAAGTGTTTGAAATGACAGACTTGGATTGGATTGAAGTTTTTGAAATGTTACCAAAAGGAGAAATTGTCTCACCGACTTTAGTTGACGAAGAAACGGGAGATATAATCGGACAAGACGAAAGCAAGAATTTCAAACTTATTGGAAACGGAATTTATATAAGCGTTGAAGAATCTCACGGTGGCGGAATTATATTTTGGAACGGAAAAGAATATCAATGGTATCATATAGAATAAAAAGCCAGTTGCCAACAAAGAACTGAGTTAAACATTTAATAAACTTGTAACCAAAGCCCAATATGCTTTAAACAAAAAAGCGACTATAAAGTCGCTTTTTAAATGTAAAGTAATCGTGAATTGCTATTAATCAATATTCTAATTATTTCTTTACAAATATGTTTGTATAATACCAGTTACCATCGTTATCCTGCTCTGCCGAAATATCAAAATTGGTAAAGTTACCTTCAATATTGGCGCGGTGCCCATCACTATTCAACCAGGCATTCACTACAGATTGCGCACTTGTATAACCATAGGCCACATTTTCTGAAACCTTATTTGCTCCAGCATTACTTTGCAAATACGACTTGCGCAAGAAAAAATTATCATGCGAAATAGCATTTTGTGCCAACATATATGTAGTATGATTATAAGCTTGTGATTTAATTATACCCATGTCAGACAATGGGTTTAAACCTAAATTAAGTCTATGATCGTTTATAAGCTCTAGAATTTCAACTTCAATACTCTTCGCTTCAGGAATAACTAGATTGGCGTTATAAGCTTCGGCTTTTTCATCCAGGTTATCTGATGAACATGAAAACATGAACATAGCAAATAAAACCACAACTGGTAGTAACGTAGGTCTTTTCATTGTTAGGTTATTTAGATTTGGGATAGTAAAATTAACTTCCTAACCTAAAAAGACTGTTAATGAAATGTTAAAATCGATAAAATACATGCATTTTATCGATTTTTAATGTTTTTAATCGATATTTAGTGTTTTTTACCGCCTTAAAACCACACTTTACCGATGTTTTTATGGCGATAATCGTGTTTTTACCCAATTGTATTCATTATCAAGCTTGTAGCGAATTCTATCATGCAGTCTATTGGCGCGTCCTTGCCAAAATTCAAACTCAATAGGCTTTACCATAAAACCTCCCCAAAAATCTGGTCTTGGTATATCTTTATTCACAAATTGCTCTTCCAATCGTTTTAATTTATTTTCAAGCACTGCCCTACTTTCAACAACTTCACTTTGTTTAGAAACTAAAGCGCCTAGCTGACTTCCCCTTGGTCGAGATTCGAAATAACCATCACTTAAGTTTTCAGCAATTTTTTCGGCTTTACCCTTTATTATAATTTGCCGTTCGGCACCATGCCAAAAAAAGGACAAGCATACATTAGGATTCGCTTGAATGGCTCTGCCTTTTTCACTATTATAATTGGTATAAAATATAAAACCTTCATAAGTATAGCGCTTTAACAGAACAACCCTGTTTTTTGGAAAGCCATCTAAACCCAGTGTAGATATAGTCATGGCATTATTTTCGTCTTCCGGAAAATGCTCATCTACTTCTAAAAACCAATCCCTAAACAATTCAAAGGGGTTTTCTGGGCTTTTAGAAAGCGACAATTCATTCTTTTCATACGACCTTCTATAATTACTTAAATCTGCATCCATAAATTACTATTCGCTCTTGTCTTGTTTAATTTTTTATATAAATTTAAGGATTAATTACAAAAATGAAATTTGAAAATAGTATTTATTTTAACCGGTTAAAACACAGAAAACTAGTATTCCCCTTCGGTGAATTTTATTTATTTGAAAACTTTATTATTTCAGAATTACATGAAGGCATTCACTTTGACTGGGAAAAAATACAAGAAGTTTCATATGAATTAATAGCACATTATGGAAATAAAATAAAGATTGGATATATCTCCAACAGAATAAACTCCTACTCTATTGATCCTCATTTATGGTCTGCTTTTAACAAAGAGTTTGGCTTTATAGTAGCTAGTGCTGTTGTTATTCATGATGATTTTGGTTATATGAATGCAACTCTTGAAAAACAATTCACTAAAAACAGTTTAAAACGCTGTTCTAGTTTAGAAGAAGCCATTCACTGGATACAAAATCTTGACGAGTTTAAAACGTAAACACTTTTCCCGCCTCTGCCAATTCTACATTTTCGAAAACAGTTTGTGCTTCCTCTTTAAAACCCGAAATGTCATCATAACGTGTAGAATAATGTCCAAGTACCAACTGACCAACTTCTGCCTTTTGCGCAATAGTAGCTGCATCAATAGCGCTACTGTGTTTTGTAGGATTTGATAGATGGGCATGCTTTTCTAAAAATGTGGATTCGTGATACAATACATCTGAATTTTTAATAATAGGAATAATCGTTTCCGTGTATGCGGTATCGCTACAATAGGCATAACTTTTTGGTTTTGCCGGATCTTTAGTTACATCTGCATTTAGAATAAGTTTACCATCTTCATTCACCACATCAAAACCTTGTTTTAATTTTCGGTAGTAAGATTTATCAATATTAGCGTTTAAAGTAGCGTTTAAGTCTAATTTACGCTCACCCAATTTCTCCCGAAACAAAAAACCATTGGTATAAATACGATGCTTTAAGGGAATGGTATGCACGGTCACTTTATCATCTTCGTAAATTAATTCTGATTCCTTAGAAGTGAGTTCATGAAAAATTAGCTTATAATCCGTCCAGGAATTACCCAGTTTTAATTGGAGTGTTATAACATCTTTTATACCCTTGGGACCGTAAACATGTAAATCGGTTTCTCTGGTTAATAACCTAAATGTTGAAATAAGCCCTACTAAGCCAAAAAAATGATCACCATGAAGATGGGAAATAAAAATATGCTTGATTCTGGAAAACTTAACCCTGTTTTTCCGCAATTGTACTTGGGTACCCTCACCACAATCAATTAAAAAAATGTTGTTTTTTATTTCTAATACTTGGGAGGTTGGATGGGTGTCTACACGTGGCGTAGCACTATGACAACCTAATATGGTTAATTTCATCTATTAATATGCATTGTTTTTTAGAGGCTAGGTGGAATGCACAATAATCATTTCACACTAAAACCCTAAATCGCGTTCCATTTCTTCCATTTCAATAATATCATAAGCTTCCTGCATTGTAGGAACAACAACCAGCTCATCTGGCATCTCATCAAAATTCACTTTGTCGGTAACAATTACAAAGGAATTTTTAGCTTGCCTGTGCGTGTTTGATAAATTTAAAAACTCCACCATATCACTAAGCGGAATTTGCCGCAAACTGGTTAAGCTAATTATGATATTATCGTTTTTAAAACGATCGAATAAAACGTCTAATTTCTTGACTAGCTCTATAACTGATGCCTTTTCCTGGGTTATAACAGTTATGTTATCTTGTTTATCAAATATCATAGTGTTACTGTTTTATTTTTGAAGCTAATAAATAAATAACAGCCATCCTAATGGCTACACCATTTTGTACTTGGTCCAATATAATGGCTTGATCTGAATCTGCTACATCACTGGTAATTTCAACTCCTCTATTTATTGGACCAGGATGCATAATGGTAATGTCTTTATCCAATGAATTTAGCAATTCCATATTGACACCATATTGCTGCGTGTACTCTCTTGTGGAAGGAAAATAGCTAACCGCCATGCGTTCATTCTGCACACGAAGCATATTGGCCACATCACACCAATTTAAGGCTTTTCTCAAGTTGGTTTCAACTTTAACTCCCAACTTATCAATATACTTCGGAATTAAGGTCTTTGGCCCACAAACCATAACTTGAGCACCTTGCGTTTTTAAAGCAAATATATTTGACAAAGCCACGCGACTATGCAATATATCACCAACTATTACAACCTTCTTTCCTTTTACATCACCTAACCGCTCACGAATGGAATACGAATCCAACAAGGCTTGGGTTGGGTGCTCGTGTGCGCCATCACCAGCGTTAATAATACTCGCATTAACATGATTGGATAAAAACACACTAGCTCCTGGATTTGGATGGCGCATGACCACCATATCCACTTTCATAGAAAGAATATTATTGACAGTATCTATTAAAGTTTCCCCTTTTTTAACAGATGATTGTGATGCCGAAAAGTTTATAACATCTGCTGAAAGGCGTTTTTCAGCCAACTCGAAAGACAGTTTTGTTCGAGTGGAGTTTTCAAAAAATAAGTTAGCAATAGTAATATCACGAAGCGATGGCACTTTTTTGATCGGTCTGTTAATCACTTCCTTAAAGTGGTCAGCTGTTTCAAAAATAAGCTTAATATCTTCCTTGTTAAGATATTTGATTCCCAATAAGTGATTGACACTTAACTCGCTCATACTTTTATTTGTTTATTAAGTAAACCGCATCTTCACCTTGCTCCTCCTGCCAATGTACGATTACTTTTTCTTCGTTAATAGCATCTACTTGCCGTCCTTTATAATTGGGTTGTATGGGTAAATGTCTACTAAAACGCCTGTCTATTAAAGTTAACAATTCAATTTCGTTTGGTCGACCAAAAGACTGAATAGCGGTTAATGCCGCCCGAATACTTCTACCTGTATACAGCACATCGTCTATGAAAACAATTTTTTTGTTCTCAACAAGAAAATTAATTTCTGTGGTATTGGCTTCCAAAGGCTTATCGCTTCTTCTAAAATCGTCTCTAAAAAATGTGATATCTAAATGCCCGAGTTGCAAATTCTTTATTTTATACTCCTCTTTTAGCATTTGGGCCAACCGGTTAGCCATATATCTACCTCTTGGCTGCAAGCCTATTAAAACTGTATTGGTAAAGTCGTTGTGGTTTTCAATAAGTTGACAAGCCAATCGATGAAGAATGATGTTTACCTCTTTAGCGTTAAGTAAAACTTTTTGACTCATAAACTATCCAAACGTGTTTGGAGAACAAAGATAATGCAAAAAAATAAAAAAGCCTTCCAAAAATTGGAAGGCTTTTACGCTTAATAATGGAGAGCTTATTATTTCCCTTCCATTTTATCTTTAAGAGCTTGCAATGTGTCATTGGCATCACCTAAAGTTGGCTTAACCTCTGCAGCAGCATTTTTAGCAGCAGCTTTTACATTAGCAGCTTCTTCTTCTCTAAAGATAGCTGTATGCGAAGCAACTACACGCTTAAACTCTTTATTAAATTCAATAATCTTGAATTCTGCCTCTTCACCTTTCTTAAGTTTCTTACCGTCTTCTTTTTCCATGTGACGAGAAGGAACGAAAGCTACAATATCCTCATTAAAATCGATAGTTGCACCTTTGTCAACTATTTCAGTCAATTCAGCTTTGTGTACGGTTCCAACAGCAAATTCTTCTTCGTACTTATCCCAAGGGTTTTCAGTTGTTTGTTTGTGACCTAAACTTAATTTACGCCCTTCAACATCCAACTCAAGAACCACAACGTCTAATTTATCGCCAACGTTACAGAACTCACTTGGGTGTTTGATTTTCTTGGTCCAAGATAAATCTGAAATATAGATTAATCCATCAATACCTTCTTCCAATTCAACAAATACACCAAAGTTTGTAAAGTTACGAACGGTACCAGTGTGTTTAGAACCTACTGGGTATTTAGATGTAATATCTGTCCATGGATCTGGTGTTAATTGCTTAATACCTAAAGACATTTTACGATCTTCTCTATCTAATGTTAAGATTTGAGCCTCAACTTCATCTCCAACAGAAACGAAATCTTGAGCAGAACGTAAATGTGTAGACCATGACATTTCAGAAACGTGGATAAGACCTTCAACACCATCAGCAACTTCAATAAAGGCACCGTAATCTGCAATAACAACTACTTTACCTTTTACTTTATCACCAACTTTAACGTCTTCACCCAAAGCATCCCATGGGTGCTTAGATAATTGCTTAAGACCTAATTGGATTCTTGATTTGTTTTCATCAAAATCAAGGATAACAACGTTTAATTTTTGGTCTAACTCAACAATCTCATTTGGATGGTTGATACGAGACCAAGAAAGATCTGTAATGTGGATTAAACCATCTACACCACCAAGGTCAATAAACACACCATAAGAAGTAATGTTTTTTACAACACCTTCTAATACTTGTCCTTTTTCTAACTGACCAATAATTTCTTTCTTTTGTTCCTCTATATCAGCCTCAATAAGTGCTTTATGAGAAACCACAACGTTTTTGAATTCGTGATTGATTTTAACCACTTTGAATTCCATTGTTTTATTTACGTATTGATCGTAATCGCGAATTGGTTTCACGTCAATTTGAGAACCTGGCAAGAATGCTTCAATTCCAAAAACATCTACAATCATACCACCTTTAGTTCTACACTTAACGAAACCATTAACGATTTCACCACTTTCGTGAGCAGCATTCACACGATCCCATGCCTTGATAACACGTGCTTTTCTGTGTGATAATACTAACTGACCAGTAGCGTCTTCACGAACATCAATTAATACTTCTACTTTGTCTCCTACTTTTAAGTTTGGATTGTAACGGAATTCGTTTAATGAAATAACACCTTCAGATTTAGCGTTGATGTCAATAATGGCATCACGATCTGTAATGTGGATAACTTCACCTTCAACAACTTCATCATCTAAAGTGTCAACGAAATTTTCTGCTACTAATTTTTCAAATTCTTTTAATTGAGAATCTTCAACCTCATCAATACCTTCTTGGTAATTGTGCCAGTTAAAATCTTTTAAGAATTTTTCAGGATTTTTTTGAGCTTCAGATACTACTGGAGCTTCAACTGTTTGAGTTTCAGTTTCAGTTGCTTCAACTGCTTGTGCTTCAGTTGCTTCAACTTCCGCTTGTTTTGCTTTTTCAGCCATATGCTGATAATAATTTGTATTCTGTTATGTTCTGGAAATTTTAAGCAATTAACACACAGAAGTGTTATATTATATTTCGTTTTCCCTTCTTAATTTCCAATGCATTGCTAAAAAGGAGTGCAAAAATACTACTTTTTCCTTAATAAAACAATAGCTTATTGACTGAAAATTAAATATTTATTATAAGCCTTCTAACACTTGGGTGGTAAGTTGCAATATGTTTTGAAATTGCTCGTCTAAAGTCAGGTTAGAGTTATCTATTTCTATGGCGTCATCAGCCTTAATTAATGGAGAATCTTTTCGATGTGTGTCTATATAATCACGTTCTTGAATATTATGCAAAACCTCGCTATAATCCACATTATCTCCACGTTCTATTAATTCTTTATAACGTCTTTGCGCACGTTTTTCGGCAGAGGCTATCATAAAAATCTTTAATTCGGCTTTAGGAAACACAACAGTACCTATATCTCGCCCATCCATAACAACGCCTCTTTCTTCTCCCATCTGTTGTTGTTGTTTTACCAGCATACTCCTTACTTCAGATATGGCTGCTACCTGACTTACAAAATTGGAAACTTCTAACGTTCGAATCCTTTTTTCAACATTAATACCGTTTAAATACACATCTGCCACATGTGTTTCTTTGTTTAGCTTAAATGAAATTTGAACTAGTTCTAGATTTGAAATTAAACCCTTAACATCAAAATGATCGTCGCTTATAAAACCTTGCTCCATAGCAAATAGCGTAATGGCACGATACATCGCTCCAGAGTCTACATAAACATATCCTAGATACTTAGCCAGTTGTTTTGCAACAGTACTTTTCCCAGTGGAAGAATAACCATCTATAGCAATCGTAATCTTTTGCATTTATCTTAAATCTATTTGCATTCCGAAGAAATTAGCATTCGATGCACTGGTATAGCGCACATGGGTAAAGCTAAATCTAAATTTATTGAGTTGCAAGCCTATTCCAGCCGAAATTCCCGAAAAATTTCGTTGCTCATCAATACGCAATTCACGTCCTCTCCTAAAATTGTAACCCAATCTAATGTTAAATGCACCTTCAGGAAAAAGTTCTGCGCCAAGAATTGTATGGCTCAAAAGATTAGTGAAAAACCCTGTTTTTTCTTGTGTTTGATTGCCTTCCAAATCAGTTTCTGCTCGAGCAGGATTACTAACTGCCAATGGCCAAACCTGTAAGTTCTCTAGTGTAAGATGCCAACGTAAAGGTACATTCTCTAATGTTTGAGACATTCCAAAAGCAATTTCAAAAGGCAAGGGTTCATTTTGCCCAGCATAGGTAGTTATTTGCATCCCTAGGTTTCTGACTACCAATGTGGCTTGAAATTCAATATCTTCATTAATATACATCAAGCCAGCGTCAATGGCAGCCCCAAATGATGAATATTGCTCTAGTTTTGAAGTGATTAGTTTAATAGTTCCTCCAGCATAAAAATCAGAATACCCAATTTGTCTAGAATGTCCAAACGACAAAGACGCTTCATTACCGCTAAAAGATCCTGTAGGATTACCTTGTTCATCATAACCATCAAAGCTACCGTAATTAATATAGGTAATACCTGTAAAGAACGTTAACACACGCCTATCCCAAGTATATCCATATGCTCCAGTACCATAACTAATGCCTCCTAAATAACTTGAGTAATTTATAGCCAATTGATTATCCATTTCAACATTAATTGCTGAAGGATTTGTTAAGGCTTGTGTAACATCGTAATCTATATTTGTAAATACTTTACCACCTAAAGCTGCTTGTCTAGGCGAAGCAATAAGATTAAGGAATTGATATGTAGTTTCACCACCAACTTGAGCGCATAAATATGCACTGAAAAAAACACAAATAACAGTGGTAACTCTCTTAATCATAAAGTTGCAAAGTAACTAAATCTATCTTAAAACGGTTGCAAGTATAAATTATTTTTAATACATAAAAAAACCTCGAGTTTAAATCGAGGTTCTTTACTATTAATCATATGTTTTAGAGCGATTTAGCATTCTTAACCTTCTGATTTGTCAATGCTAATTTAATTACATCACTCATATCTGTAACGTAATGAAAAGTCAAGCCTTTTAAATATTCAGGTTTAATTTCCTCTATATCACGTCTGTTGTCCTCACAAAGTAAAATCTCTTTAATTCTAGCGCGTTTTGCGGCCAAGATTTTTTCTTTAATACCACCCACAGGAAGCACTTTTCCACGAAGTGTAATTTCACCTGTCATGGCTATACTCTTCTTTACTTTACGCTGTGTAAATAAAGACACTAATGAAGTAAGCATGGTAATTCCTGCGCTAGGCCCATCTTTCGGTGTCGCGCCTTCAGGTACGTGGATATGCACATTATACTTATCAAAAATTTCTGAATTAATACCCAATTCATCAGCATTAGCCTTAATATACTCCATAGCTATGGTAGCCGATTCTTTCATGACTTTACCTAAATTACCAGTAACCGTTAAGTTACCTTTGCCTTTAGATAAGATAGATTCTATAAACAAGATGTCACCTCCTACACGTGTCCAAGCTAATCCTGTTACTACACCAGCAACATTATTATTTTCATATTTGTCACGCTCCAATTTTGGTCCACCTAAAACCTCAACAATATCTTCATTGGTTACTTTTATATTGTAATCCTCTTCCATGGCAATATTTTTAGCTGCATAGCGTACCATTTTTGCCAATTGCTTTTCCAGACCACGAACACCAGATTCTCTTGTATAACCTTCAACTATTTTTTCTAATTGTGGTTTAGCTATTTTCAAATCCTTTTC
The DNA here is from genome assembly GCF_023634025.1 of Hanstruepera flava. GTDB lineage: Bacteria > Bacteroidota > Bacteroidia > Flavobacteriales > Flavobacteriaceae > Hanstruepera > Hanstruepera flava. The sequence continues at coordinate 15,334 of NZ_JALJCW010000001.1, forward strand.
TGTTAAACCATGCTCCTTTAGTTGTTTAGGCAATAAGTGTCGCTTGGCTATTTCAACTTTTTCTTCAATGGTATAACCTGTAACGTTAATAACCTCCATTCTATCCAATAATGCTGGCTGGATGGTAGACAAACTATTTGAGGTTGCAATAAACATCACTTTAGAAAGGTCATAACCCATTTCTAAAAAGTTATCATAGAATTCACTATTCTGCTCTGGATCCAATACCTCTAGCATAGCCGATGATGGATCGCCTTGATGCGAATTTGAAAGTTTATCTATTTCATCTAAAACAAAAACTGGGTTTGAAGTACCTGCTTTTTTTAGGTTTTGTAAAATTCTACCAGGCATGGCACCAATATATGTTTTTCGGTGTCCACGTATTTCTGCCTCATCACGCAAACCACCTAATGACATACGCACATATTCTCTTCCTAAAGCTTCTGCTATAGATTTACCTAAAGAGGTTTTACCAACACCTGGAGGTCCATATAAGCAGAGTATTGGCGATTTCATGTCGTTTCGGAGTTTAATAACCGCCAAATGTTCTATAATACGTCGCTTAACATCATCTAAACCGTAATGGTCTCGATCTAAAATACGCTTGGCGCGTTTTAAATCGAATTTGTCCTTACTGTAGTCATTCCAGGGCAAATCTAAAAAGAGATCCAAATAGTTGCGCTGGATAGAATACTCTGCAACTTGAGGATTCATGCGATGCATTTTAGCCAGCTCTTTATCGAAATGTTTGGCTACTTTTTCAGGCCATTTTTTAGACTTGGCTCGTTGTTTCATGTCATCCAACTCTTCATCATGACTGACACCTCCAAGCTCTTCCTGAATGGTTTTCATTTGTTGGTGTAAGAAGTATTCACGCTGCTGTTGGCTCATATCACTTTGAACCTTTAACTGAATATCGTTTTTCAATTCCAATTTTTGAAACTCAATATTCATATACTTTAAAGTTTCTAGCGCACGTTCTTTCAAGTCATTTATTTCCAATAATTTTTGCTTATCAGTGACTGATAGGTTCATATTAGAGGACACGAAGTTTATTAAAAACGAATCGCTTTTTATGTTTTTAATGGCAAATGAGGCTTCACTTGGAATATTGGGACTCTCCTTAATAATTTGAAGTGACAATTCTTTAATTGAGTCTATTATCGCCTCAAACTCTTTGTTTTTAGCAGCAGGTCTAGCTTCAGGCACTTCGTTTACAGTAGCCTTTAAATAAGGCTCTTCAGACACCACTTCGTTAACCTGAAAACGCTTTTTACCTTGAATAATAACAGTTGTGTTACCATCAGGCATTTTCAGTACTTTTAAAATTCTCGCAACCGTTCCGGTTTTAAAAATATCTTTTGCCGTTGGATCTTCAACCGCTTCATCTTTTTGGGATACTACACCTACAACTTTACTACCATTATTGGCATCTTTAATTAACTTAATAGATTTATCCCGACCCGCTGTGATAGGAATAACAACACCTGGGAACAATACCGTATTACGTAGTGAAAGTATAGGTAATGAGTTGGGAAGTTCCTCTTTTCGTATTTCTTCTTCGTCTTCTGGTGTCATTAAGGGAATTAATTCTGAATTTTCATCAAAATCCTGTAATGACAAACTGTCAAGGCTTAAAAAATTAGATTTTTTCATAGATATATTTAAGTCATTCTGTCATTTTTACTTCAAATAACAGAATTTCTATTGTATTTTTAAATATTAACATTTATGCTATAAAACTAATAATCAACTATTTAATTTAATTATTGTATTTATAACGCTATTATAAGTTCAATTTATATGCCATGAATATTATACTAAAAAGTTTTTTTTCAAAAAGTGTAACAAATCAAAATCTGGCTACTCTTTAATATAACAATTTGATTTTTTGACACTAACCACCAAAAATATCGAAGAGCTTGTAGAGCTCTGTAGGGCTAGAAACCAATTTGCGCAATTGGAAGTTTACAATCGTTATTATAAAGCCATGTATAACGTAGCATTTAGGATTGTAAAAGATAGCTTTGAAGCAGAAGACGTCATGCAAGATGCGTTTTTAACTGCTTTTTCAAAACTTGATAGCCTTAAAGATACAGTGACATTTGGTTCATGGCTAAAACGAATTGTTATTAACAACAGTATTTACCGTTTCAATAAAAACAGTAAGTACCAAAACGTTCCTTTTGAGCATGTAATGCATAAAGTTGAAGATGATGTTCATCAAGGCCTTGATAGCGATACATCATCCTCAAGCGATAAAGCAAAGTTGGTTTTGAATACTTTAAACCAATTAAAGGACAATTACAGAATTGCCTTAACATTACATTTAATTGAAGGGTATGATTACGAGGAAATTGGAGATATCATGAATCTTTCTTATGCCAATTGCAGAACAACAATTTCACGAGCAAAAGAAAGTTTGCGTAAAAAACTAAAACCAATAGTAAATTATTAAAAACCGTATTATGAGCACAGATAATTTAGACACTCTTTTTAAAGATCTACAAGGTAGTTTTGATAATGAAACACCTCATGAGGACCATAAAAAACGGTTTATGGCTAAACTAAACAATCAAAACAAAACGGTTGACGTGAGCAAAAAACATGGGGCTATTTGGAAACCGTTAGTTGGTATAGCAGCTTCTATTGTCTTAATATTAGTATTGACCTTCGGTAATAATCAAGATGCAAACGCTAACGGTTTAGCTAGTGTATCTCCAGAAATGGCACAAACCCAAGACTTCTTTACCTCTACTATTGCTATGGAATTAAAGAAACTTGAAGATGCCACCAATCCTGAAACCAAAGTACTCATTCAGGATGCCCTTAATCAAATGAAACGTTTAGAAATCGAATATGAATCGTTAATAACAGATCTAACTGAAAGCGGGAATGACCAGCGTGTTATTTATGCTATGATTTCAAACTTTCAAAATCGCATTGAAATATTACAGAATACTTTACAACAAATTGAAATAGTTGAACAATTAAAAAACAGTAAACATGAAAACAACAATACTATCTAAAACCCTAATTGTGCTTTTATTGATGCCTACACTTATTATAGCATCAGTAAACCCAAACAAAGTAGCAAAGCACAAGAAAGAGAAAACCATTACAAAATCGTTTAATGTAAATAGCTATGCCGAATTAAAGGTAGATAACAGCTATGGTAATCTAAACATTGTAACTTGGAACGAAAACCGTATTGATATCGAAGTTACCATAACTGTCGAAGGTAGCAACGAAGACAAAGTCATTAAAAAACTAGATGAAATTACGGTAGACTTTGATGCCAGTTCAAACCAAGTTTACGCCAAAACAATTTTTAATAAAAATAAATCTAAATCTTGGTGGAATTGGGGCAGCAATGGGAACTCGAAAATGAGTGTTAATTATGTAATAAAAATGCCCATTACTAATTCTGTAAAACTAGACAATGATTACGGAAGTATAAATTTAGATAGATTAGAAGGTAAAGCTTCAATTAGCTGTGATTATGGAAAAATTACAACTAAAGAATTAATGAGCACAGATAATTCATTGAATTTTGACTACAGTCAAGGGTGTTACTTTGAATATATAGGTGGCGGAACAATAGATGCTGATTATAGTGGGTTTACCGTAGCCAAAGCCAAAAACATTAGACTATCAGCAGACTATACGCAATCAAAATTTGAAATAGCCGAAGATATTACCTATGATTGTGATTACGGATCCTTAACCGCTGAAAAAGCCAATAATGTAACCGGAAATGGCGACTACTTAACGGTTGTTTTAGGTGATATTTATAAAAATGTAACTATCGATGCGGATTACGGGTCTATTAAAATTAAGCGAATGACTGCCAATGCAGGGAACATAACCATAAACTCTGACTATGTAGGTATTCATATTGGTTACGATAGCGCTTATAAATTTAACTTTGAAATGAATTTGGAATATGCCTCATTAAGTGGAAAAGATGACTTGGAATTCAATAAAAGTCGAGAAGAGTCTGGAGAAAAATATTATGCAGGATATTATGGCTCAAATAATTCTGGAAACTTAATAAAGATAAACTCTGATTACGGTAGCGTAAAATTAAATAGAAATTAATATCAATCAAATAACACACAAACCATGAAAAACAAAGTATTATTATTATCTGTCTTATTTGTTACAGCATTTAGCTGTGCGCAAAATTGGAAAAAAGTTTCTGGAAATGGTAATATGACAACGGAAACACGAACCACAAGTGATTATGATGGTGTAAGTTGCGCCGGATCTTTTGATTATGTTTTAGTAGCTGGTACTGAAGGAAAAATTACACTTGAGGGCGAAGAAAACTTATTAAAACACATTATTACAGAAGTAAAAAACGGTAAATTAGTTGTCAAGTCTGAAAATGGCATTAACCTAAAAAGTAGTTTAGGAAAAACCATTAAAGTAACCATACCTATACAGGATATCAATAGTGTTTCTCTTGCTGGTTCAGGTGATTTGTGGAGCGAAACTACAATTACTTCTACTAATCTAAATGTATCATTAGCCGGTTCTGGCGATGTTAAATTAGACGTCAAAGCTACTTCAGTGGAAAGTAGTATAGCAGGCTCTGGTGACATTACATTATCTGGTAACACCACAAACCTTGAAGCCAACATTGCAGGTTCAGGAGATTTTGAAGGTTTTAATTTAAACTCTGATAATACTGAAGTATCTATTTCAGGATCTGGCGATGCCCAAGTTGTAAGCAATAAGAGTATTAGAGGCCGTGTTTCTGGATCTGGAGATATAGCTTATAAAGGTAATCCTGAAAAAGAGGATACTAAAGTGTCGGGTTCTGGCACTATACGAGGTAATTAATTTCTTAATATAAATTATAAAAAAAGCCCTATATAGTTTTTAAATATAGGGCTTTGTTTTTGTTAGTTTAAGGTATAGTCTATTAAAGTTACGGAACCACCATTGGAAACATATTCAATCATGCCGACATCTTTTGCGTAATAATAATCTGCAGTTTCATTTTGACCTAAAGCTGAAACCGTTAAATTTACATGCAGCACATTTTCATACGTATTTCCTTCAACAGTTCTAGACAAATCACGTCCAATCATTTCAAAAGAATAGGTTGCACTCACAGATGTATCTGGAATTTCTGGTGAACCAGCAGTTGCTATAAATGAAATTGTATAATTTATGTCAGAAGACCAGCTTTCACCAACTTCAGCATCATCTTTAAGCATATTTACAACAAACGGCGTCGATTGTACATCGTAGCCAGGAATTGAATAAAAAACTTCATTTCTAACATAGTAATTAACACCTTGCTTTCGTAGCCATGTTGGAAGGCCTAAAAAACTATCATAAGCATAATATTCATCACCATTAAACATTTCGGTTTCAATCATATTGTACACTTCTTCCTCCCCTGACAAGGCGTTATATGTCCAAGTATTACCTATGGCTCTTGGCCAATAGTCGCCTGTAGAATTACTATCATCATCTGTATTACCGTCGGTATCTCCATCAGTATTACCTTGGGTATTCCCATTTCCTATATCAAAACCACTGTCCAATGGTTCGTTTTCACAAGAATTAAGCGAGAATATTAAAAAAGATAGAATAAAGTAAGTAGTTAGTTTGAAGTTTTTCATAATATGTTTAAATAATTTCAGTAAACATAAGGTTTTTTTTAAAACTAACCTTTATTTGATTTAGGAACTCTAAAAAGTAATACTATCCCAAAAAGAAAAAAAACAAACAAGAATAATATAGCATCACGCATGGAACTTCTGTAGTCAACCACGGCAAAAATAAGCATACCTATAACAATCCCTATTTTTTCGGCTACGTCATAAAAACTAAAATAGGATGTGGTGTCTTCGGTTTCTGGCAAAAACTTTGAATACGTTGAACGTGCTAAAGCCTGGATTCCACCCATAACAAGCCCAACAATACCCGCGGCAATGTAAAACTGAACAGGTGTTTCCATAAAATACGCATAGAAACAAATACTCATCCAAATAAAGTTAAGAACAATCAATACTTTTATGTTTCCAAACTTTTCTGAAGCCTTTGATGTTAAAATAGCTCCGATAATGGCCACTAATTGAATAACCAATACGCTGACAATTAATCCTTGCGTTTTTTCATCAGAGTCTGCCCATGCTATTTCCTTCTCACCAAAATAAACGGCCATCAGCATAATAGTTTGTACAGCCATACTAAATACAAAAAAGGCATACAGATACCGCTTTAATCGTAGATTTTGCTTAAGCTGTTTCCAGACCTGTTGCAATTCTGTAAATCCTTTTAAAACGACATCTCTTGTTACTTTATGTCCAGAAGACACCCCTTTGGGTAAATAGTAAAATGTATATTGGCTAAACAGAACCCACCAAAGCCCAACTGTAATAAATGAAATTTTCATAGCTTCAATTGAAGCTGCATTCTTTTCAGTTTCTGTAGTACCGATATCAAATCCAAACCAGTCTGGCTTCATAACCATTGCCAGGTTTATTAATAGTAGTAGTACACTACCCACATAACCTAAAGAAAATCCTTTGGCACTAATGGCATCTTGCTGTTCTTCGAACGCAATGTCTGGCAAATAGGAATTGTAAAACACTAAACTGCCCCAGTATCCCATTAATCCCATAAAGTAGAACAAAATACTGGTGTGAATAAAGTCTAAATCAAACCAATACAATCCTATACAACCCAAGCCTCCCATATAACAAAAAAACTTAAGGAAGAACTTTTTGTTACCAACATAATCAGCTATTCCTGATAAAATTGGTGAAGAAAATGCGACAACCAAAAATGTAAACGCCGTTATAATTGATATAAGAACAGTCTGTTTCATTTCAAAACCGAAAGCCGAAACGGGTTCATCAGCAGATGTAAACAAACTAGAATAAAAAATGGGAAATATTGACGATGCAATAGTTAACGTATAAACTGAATTTGCCCAATCGTAAAACGCCCAAGCGTTTAATAGTTTTTTACTGCCTTTTTGATATGATTTCATAAAAAAACTGCCCTTTTATTGAGCAGCTCCTAAATTAAAACAAATAATTTAAATACTAATATTTTCCTAACGGTCTAAATGTAGTCACACCAAAATTTTTAGCTTCAGCAATGGCTTGAGGAGCAAGTTTATTCAACTCATCAATCCGCGATTGATTGGCAGGATGCGTACTTAAAAATTCAGGAGGTGCTTGTCCACCACTCTTTGCTTCCATACGTTCCCATAATTTTGCAGCTTCGTTAGGATTATAACCTGCAATAGCCATTAAGTACAGTCCAATTTTATCAGCTTCCGTTTCATGGGCTCGACTAAATGGTAACATACCACCAACATTTGATGCAATTCCATAAGCCTGATTATATATATCAATATTTTCATCACCTTCCAACAAAACATTTCCAGCAACCGCAACCCCTTGTTGAATATAAGCCGCACTCATACGCTGTTGACCATGGTTAGCTAAAGCATGGGCGACTTCATGTCCCATTATAGCTGCAATAGCCGTTTCGTTTTCCGCAACTGGCAAAATACCTGTATAAAAGGCAATCTTTCCACCTGGCATGCACCATGCATTTACGGTTTCAGAATCTATTAATGAATATTCCCATACATAGTCCTTTAAATAACCTTCATAACCATTGGCATTTAACCAACGCTCTGCTGCAATTGCAATACGTTGCCCAACACGTGTAATCATTTTTGAAGCTGGTGTTCCAGTTATCACTTTGTTTTCAGAAAGTACCTGATTATACTGTTGCAAGGCAGCAGGGAATAATTGGTCGTTAGACACAAATGCCATGGTTTGCTTTCCTGTAAAAGGATTGGTGGAGCAAGAAAGAAACAATAGAGTTGCTACAGTTGTTATTATTATATTTTTTGTTTTCATATAGTTAATAGTTTTTATTTAATCAAATTTACAATAATCATCTTTTAATTTTCGACACACAATATGTTTTTTGGTCACAAATGCGATTACTTTAATAATATACGCATAAAATCATTATTATGGTTCTTATTGTAATTTGAGTAGAGCCATAACGACACAATAAAAAAAAATGACAATGAACAAATTTATCCTATTATTATCATTATCCCTTTTTTTAAGTTGCAACAGCAATGCCCAAAAAAAAGAAACTAAACAAACAGAAACCTTTAAAGTTTTTAAAACTAATGCTGAATGGAAACAAGAGCTTACTAAAGAACAGTACTATGTCTTAAGGCAGTCTGGTACCGAACGTCCTTTTTCCAGTCCGCTAAACAAAAACTATAAAAAAGGGGTATATGTTTGCGCTGCTTGCAGTACACCTTTGTTTGAGAGCGAGCACAAATTTGATTCCGGAACTGGTTGGCCAAGCTTTGACCGTGAGATTAAAGGAAATGTTGCATACGGAAATGGCTATGAAAGTAATGAAGAACATTGCGCAACTTGCGGTGGTCATTTAGGACATGTATTTAACGATGGCCCAAGAGATACAACAGGCAAAAGGCATTGTATAAATGGAGTGGCTTTGGAATTTATTCCTGAAGGATAAATTTATAATACACTTATCTAAATTTTAAAAATGAATATTATTTATTATTCGCTTCCTATTTCGTAAATTCGTAGCTTCAAAAAACGATTAAAAATAGACGAATGAGTAAATACGATGTTATTGTTCTTGGAAGTGGTCCTGGTGGCTACGTGACAGCTATACGCGCGTCACAATTAGGTTTTAAAACAGCAGTTGTTGAGAAAGAAAGTTTAGGTGGTGTATGCTTAAACTGGGGCTGTATTCCTACAAAAGCACTTTTAAAATCAGCTCAAGTTTTTGAATACCTAAAGCATGCTGAAGATTATGGCCTATCAGTAAAGGAAGCCGATAAGGATTTCGATGCAGTTGTAAAGCGCAGTCGTGGTGTTGCCGATGGCATGAGCAATGGTGTTAAATTTTTAATGAAAAAAAATAAAATTGACGTTATTGAAGGCTACGGAAAAGTGAAGCCTGGTAAAAAGATAGACGTTGATGGTAAAGAATACGCTGCTGACCATATTATTATAGCAACAGGAGCACGATCTCGCGAATTGCCTAGTTTACCACAAGATGGCAAGAAAGTAATTGGGTATCGTGAAGCCATGACCTTACCAAAACAACCTAAAAGAATGATTGTTGTGGGCTCTGGTGCTATTGGTGTTGAGTTTGCCTATTTCTATAATTCAATGGGAACTGAAGTAACTATAGTTGAATACTTACCTAATGTTGTTCCTGTTGAAGATGAAGATGTTTCTAAACAATTAGAGCGTTCGTTTAAAAAGAGCGGTATAAAGATTATGACCTCTTCAGAAGTGACCAAAGTTGATACTTCAGGAAAAGGTGTTAAAGCTACTGTAAAAACGAAAAAAGGGGAAGAAGTTCTTGAAGCTGATATTATTTTGTCGGCTGTTGGAATTAAATCCAATATTGAGAATATAGGTTTAGAAGATGTTGGTATCGCTGTAGATCGTGATAAGATTTTGGTAAACGATTATTACCAAACCAACATTCCAGGGTATTATGCCATTGGAGATGTTACTCCTGGACAAGCTTTAGCCCACGTTGCATCTGCTGAAGGTATATTGTGTGTTGAAAAAATAGCAGGACAACATGTAGAAGCTCTTGACTATGGAAATATTCCTGGATGTACCTATTGTTCCCCAGAAATAGCTTCTGTAGGTTTAACTGAAAAACAAGCTAAACAACAAGGTTTAGACATAAAAGTTGGTAAATTTCCGTTTTCTGCGTCTGGTAAAGCCAGTGCTGGTGGAAACAAAGATGGCTTTGTAAAAGTTATTTTTGATGCCAAATATGGCGAGTGGTTAGGTTGCCACATGATTGGTGCTGGAGTTACAGATATGATTGCTGAAGCCGTTCTAGGAAGAAAACTGGAAACAACAGGACACGAAGTCTTAAAAGCAGTTCACCCTCACCCTACTATGAGTGAAGCCGTTATGGAAGCTGTTGCCGACGCTTACGATGAAGTGATACATTTATAACAAATATTTAATTATATAATTAAAAAACGATTCAGATATGAGTCGTTTTTTTTGTGCTATAATTTCCAATCCAATCCTAAAAATAAACCATTAGGTGTAATTTCTTCAAAACCTAAAGAATACTTCATATGGATATCTAAAACTCGAGAAATTTGATATGCAACACTTAAATCGGCTCGCACCTTAAATTTATTTGAAAAGAAATCGAAAAAATAATTCATACTGGGCCCTATTAAAAGATAAAACCTATCCGCTGCTTCATATTTTAAATATAGTGGTGCATTTAAAAATTTGAAATCATTCAGGCCAACAAATAACACTTCAGGTTGAAACGACAATCTATTATCAATAGGGATATCAACAAATAAACCACCGTAATACCCTACGCCCACTTCTGGGTTATCACCAAAACTAGCTTCAGTAACTTTATAAAACGTAAGGTTTACACCACCTTTAATTCCAAAATCTGTTTTAGATTGTGCATGTGCAAAATGAGCAAAACATAAACTAACTATTAAGAGGCGACAAATAGGTTTCATAATGAAAGTGAAATTTTGTTTAAAGTAGTATTTTATTGCTTAAAAGCATAATCTAAAATCAAAAAGAGCCTAGAACAGGCTCTTTTTTTTTACAACATCAACAAAGATATTCCATAACATAATATCTATTTCCTGATAGTTATTTTCTTTTTCTCCTTTTAGAGTCTTTTTTATCTTTTTCTTCAGCAATGGATTTATAAAACCTAAAAGACGTTTTATGGTCTTTTAAAACACTTATTGTTAACACCACTAACATAATTAAAATAATACCCAGTAAAAAAATGATAATAATCTTGACATCATAGTTGGTGACCATAAATACGTTCTAAATTTGTTGGTTTATTTTTTAGACACCAAATTCAGAATAAGGTCACCATCTTATTTGATTATTTCAATTTTTCTATTGGTTACATATTTAATAGGGTACACTACTGTTTTCTCGTTGAAAATAACAACCATACTGATGTTATCAATAGCTTCAATAACACCTTCCTTTTCATCTATGACAATTTTTTGACCTACAGCAAAGTTTCGTTTGGAATAAAAGCCCAATAATAACCTGTAGACTATATCGCGTGATCCAAAACCGAAAGCTATTGTAAAGGAAGCAAGAATGGCACCTAGAATTAAAAATAAGTTATTGGTTATAATATCTGTATTGAATCCAGCCTGATCTAGCGCCATAATAGATACCATTAGCACCAATACTAGAAAAAGAATATTACTAATAGCTTTAGAGCCATTAATGTCAACAGCTTTTAGCAAAGTGCGTAAAGTCTTTTTTAAATAATTGGCTCCATAAATACCCAACACAAAAATTAACAATGCACTAAAGAATTGGGGTAAATACCTAATTAACTTACCAACCTCATTAGAAATCAGACTAAAGTTTAAAATTTCAGCTCCAATAATAACAAAAATTAAAATGAAGAACCATTTAACAAAAACCAAAATTATTTTTTCTGGATCAATTTTAAACGCACCATTCAAAAAAGGGAGGTCATTTAACTTTTCAGACAAATATCCAATTTTAGTAAGTTTAAGTGATTTTTTAATCACAAACAATATCAGTTTAAGCAACAACCACGCAACTATTATAAATATAATTCCAAAAATAATTTTTGGAAGAAAATTATATATGTTTTGCATTAACTCATCTAAAAGGTTGAAGTCTAAATCATTTTTCATAGTAAAAATTTTAGTCGGTATTATTGTTATTTTTTTTCGAAAGGTTAAAAATATCATTTATGGTTTCAGGATATTTAATGGTGAGTAAATCGGTAACATCTAATGCCAATTTCACAACATTAATATCATCCATAACTTTATCCTTAATGATATCTGGAAGTTTTTCGCTGTGTATTACTTTCTTAAAAGGATTTTCCATAATCAAATAGTTTCATAGGCTTTAACCAATCTATTTTTAGCTCTACTCAATCGCATTTTTACAGCGCTTTTTCCCAAATCCAATACGTCTTGAATGTCTTCAATACTCATATCGTCTTGGTACTTCATAAACAGTATAGTTTTATCATTTGGATCAATGAGTTCAAGAGCTTTACTCAATTTTTCCGAATCCATGCTGTTGATGATTTCATCATTTCTATTGTTTAAAACAGCATTTAAATAATCCTGTTCGTTTTCGTCATCTGTATAAAGAAACTTGCTTTTTCGCTTGTTTAAATCTCTTTGAACATAATTAACGCAATGGTTGTAGGTAAAAGAATATAGCCACGTAGAAAATTTAGACTTATGGCTAAAGGTTTTAATTTTAATATAGAGTTTAACAAAGATATCATGTGTTAAATCCTGTGCCTCTTCCTTATTTTGAACAAAACTCAAGCATTTGTTATAAACCAATGCTGCATATCGGTCATAAATTACTGAAAACAACTCCGAACTCTTTGTATTTACAATAAGTTCGACTAACTTTTCATCAGAAATTGAGGAGTCTATTTTTAAATCTTCCAAGGTTAAAATTATGTTCTCAATTTTAGACACATAAAAACAAATAAAGTCACAGTAAAATAAACTTTTTAAAAAACAGGAGAAATTATAGGAATTCTAATATAAAAAACTCTGGATAGCCAATTCGTAGCTTTGTAATCCAAAACCAACAATTACGCCTTTGGCATGAGGCGCCACAAAAGATTGGTGTCTAAATTCTTCGCGATTAAAAGTGTTTGAAATATGTACTTCAACAACAGGAGCATCAATGGCTGCTACAGCGTCGCCTATACTTACCGAAGTATGCGTATAAGCTGCAGCATTTAGTATAACACCATCATATTCAAAACCAACTTCATGCAACTTGTCAATCAATTCGCCTTCAATATTGGATTGAAAATGTTCCAAAGTGACATCTGAATATTTGCTTTTAATGGTATCAAAAAATTCATTAAAGGTTAAGCTCCCATAAATATTAGGTTCTCGTTTTCCCAACAGATTTAAATTAGGACCATTAATGATTATGAGTTTTTTCATAAAGTAAAGGTATAAAAAAAACCGAAGCACTGGCTTCGGTTTATATTCTATAAACTAATTTAATTGATGTTTACCATAAAACCGATATTAAATGATGAATAGTAAAAATAGTCATCGCTAATACCTATATAATTTATATTTAATTGGAAGGCTTCATTAAGGTTAAACCCAAACATAGGTCTCCAATAAAATCCTCCGGTATAATAATCGTTATTAAAAACATCCTTAGCGCTTGATACTGAAAACGCATAACCAATGTCTGCTCCAAATACTAATCTCCCAGCTCCAAATCGTGCAGCAGCCGCAAGAGGAACAAATTGGTAATCGGGTGTTTCAAAATTAATTGGCCCTAAATAGAAATCTTCTCCTAAAGCCTGTCCATATCCGGTGGCAATACCTAAACCAAAGGCTTGGTTGACTTCAAATATATAATTGATATCTGCAGAAAAAGCAAACGAAAAGTCGTAGCCTTCATAGTTTTCATATGGAAATCCAATACTGCCTCCAATATTTAAACCAGATTGTGCATACGTAAACGCACTAAACAATAATGCTGTAATAAGGGTAATAAAATAGTTTTTCATTAGTTTTGGTTTTAAACGAATTTAAGTAATTAAAAAAAGAGTAAGCCATAATGGTTTACTCTTTTAGTATGCTGTTTGGTAGAATTAAAATCCGAACTCTACACCAAAATTAAATGAATTAAACCCACTACCAGATACATAAGTACCTCCATAGTAAGTATCACCATAATCAACACCACCAGAAATACTTTGGAATGACGCTATTAAAGCTACTACACCAAGATCAAAACCAAACTTTGGTCTCGCATAAAAACCTGTTTTTGCGTCTCCAGCAACATTTACCGCAACACCTAAATCGATACCACCAAAGAATCTATCGTCTGCAAAATAATAACGTGCAGAAGCTGCTATTGGCAAGAAAGAGGCATCCTTATAATCTCTCCTAAACTCTACATCAGTATTACTGTAAGCATAATACTCGCCGTCTCCAATAAAATTTGTAAACCCAAGTAAGGGCCCAACTTCTAAATTATCAATAACTTCAAATAAATATGCGACATCAACACCAAAGTTAAAAGACGATACATCTGCAGCTGTGCTAATGGGTAACCCAATGTTAGCCCCAACATAAAAACCGCCGCCTTTTATTTTTTCTTCAATATCTTGTGCTTTGGCATTTAAACTAAAGATTACAAGAGCTGTAAATAGTAATAGTTTTTTCATGATTATTAAGTATTTAATTGATTAATAGTACTAAATATATGATTAATAAATTTAGAAACAAAAAAACCGAAGTAGTTAACTTCGGTTTTTTTGTTATAATATAAATATTCAACAATTAGAATGAGAATTCTATTCCTGCTCCAATAGTTGACCAATCTCCACCATCTGCACTAATACCTGTATAAGATACATTAACACCTATCAAGTCAGTAATACTATACCCCGCTCTTGGTCTATAATAAAAACCACCATCATTTCCATCGTTAATACCAATAGCATATCCAATATCAGCTCCAACATAAAATTTGTCAGTAGGTAAAAAACGAGCAGCACCAGCAATTGGCATAAACTGAACATCATCGTAACTAAACTCAATATTAGTGTTTCCAACAGTAATAGTTTCTGTCTTTCCAAAAGCATTAGTAAAACCAGCAGCAGGTCCTACAATAAATTTTTCATTAATATCGAAAAAATATGCAACGTCTACACCTGTACTAAAAGATGATACGTCACCAGCATCTCCAATTGGTAACGCTCCATTTGCACCTAGTTTAAAACCTCCTTGTGCATAAATATTCGACAATCCAAATACTGCAATAGCAGCACATAAAAATAATTTTTTCATAATCGTTAAGTTTATTAATTGATTGGGGCAAACTAAATACATTTTTGTTACATATCTAAACTATTTAACTACTTTATTAACAATTTAATCAACAATAAATTTCAGTTAATTGATTTTCAGTGCTTTAAAATAATTGTTATTAACATAATTTGTTAATTTTCATCTTTAGAAGTTAATATTTCACACGTTTTTAGGGTATTATTTTAAAGAATTGTTACTTTACCATACAAACAAAGCAAATGACCTGGGAGAATAGTATTAGCGATTTTAAACTCTATTTAAAGATAGAGCGAGGCTTATCTCAAAATACCATAGACAACTATGGTCTGGATATCGATAAATTGGTTTCTTACCTAAACGATAACAGCATTTCTATTTCACCATTAAAAATTGAATCGGAAACCATACAACAATTTATTTACGAGAAAGCAAAAACATTAAATGCACGCTCACAATCCCGTTTAATTTCTGGATTACGTAGTTTTTTCAGCTATTTGGTTTTTGAAGATTACAGAACTACTAACCCCATTGATTTAATTGAATCGCCAAAAATTGGCCGTAAGCTTCCAGATACCTTAAGTCTAAACGATATTGACAATCTTATTGGCGCTATAGATCTTTCAAAAACATACAATGGTGTAAGAATTGGTGAACGCGATAGAACCATGCTTGAAACGCTCTACAGCTGTGGTCTGCGCGTAAGTGAACTCATTAATTTAAGGCTTTCCGATTTATTCTTTGCCGAAGGCTTTATTAAGGTTACCGGAAAAGGTGATAAACAGCGTTTTGTGCCCATTAGCCAACAAACACAAAAATTTATCAACATATATACACAGGAGATACGCACAGCTATTGATGTTCAAAAAGAAGATAACGATACACTGTTTTTAAACAATAGAGGTAAAAAATTGACGCGTGCCATGGTTTTTACCATTATTAAAAACTTGGCTAAAGCCATTAATCTGGGTAAAACCATTTCGCCGCACACCTTTAGACATTCATTTGCAACCCATTTATTGGAAAATGGTGCCGATTTGAGGGCTATACAGCTCATGTTGGGACATGAGAGTATTACAACTACCGAAATCTATATGCACCTTGACAAAAAACAGCTCAAAAAAGCTATACAAACTTATCACCCTAGAAAATAAAAAAGGTTCACTAATTATGAACCTTTAAAATTATTATAGTTTATAAACTTTTATTTAGCAATATTAACGGCTCGTGTTTCCCTTATAACAGTTACTTTAACCTGCCCAGGATAGGTCATATCGGTTTGTATTTTCTGTGAAATATTAAATGATAAATCGGCAGCTTTTTGATCATCAACCTTTTCACTTTCCACAATGACACGTAATTCTCTACCAGCCTGAATAGCATAGGCTTTCTTTACACCATTAAAACCAAAGGCTATATCTTCTAAATCTTTTAAACGCTGAATATAGCTATCTAAAACTTGACGTCTCGCTCCTGGTCTGGCACCAGAAATAGCATCACAAACCTGTATAATGGGTGCTAATAGGGATTTCATTTCTATTTCATCATGGTGAGCGCCTATAGCATTACAAACATCTTCTTTTTCGCCGTATTTTTCAGCCCATTGCATACCTAATATAGCATGAGGTGTTTCCATATCGGCTTCAGCATCTGGCACCTTACCAATATCGTGAAGTAATCCAGCGCGTTTTGCCAATTTAGGATTCAATCCTAATTCAGCTGCCATAACACCACACAATTTTGCAACTTCACGAGAGTGTTGCAGTAAGTTTTGCCCATATGATGAACGGTATTTCATACGTCCTACAACCTTAACCAATTCTGGGTGAAGGTTGTGGATACCTAAATCAATTACGGTACGTTTTCCAACTTCTATAATCTCTTGCTCAATTTGCTTGGTCGTTTTCTTAACCACCTCCTCTATTCTAGCTGGATGAATACGGCCGTCTGTTACCAACTTGTGCAAAGATAATCGCGCTATTTCACGCCTAACAGAATCAAAACATGATAAGATAATAGCTTCAGGTGTATCATCAACAATAATTTCAACACCAGTGGCAGCCTCAATAGCACGTATGTTTCGACCTTCACGACCAATAATACGTCCTTTAACGTCGTCTGATTCAATATTAAATACAGACACGCAATTATCTACCGCTTCTTCAGTACCTATACGTTGAATGGTGTTGATAATAACTTTTTTAGCCTCTTGTTGGGCAGTCAGCTTAGCTTCTTCTAACGTGCTTTGAACATAGGCCATAGCATCGTTTTTAGCCTCACCCTTTAGGGACTCTACAAGCTGTGCTTTAGCATCTTCTGCCGATAGGCTTGAGATAACTTCTAGCTGCTCGACTTGACTTTTATGAAGTCTATCTAATTCCCCTTTTTTCTTTTGTAAGATATCCAACCTATGGTTGTAATCTTTTATTTTTTCTTCTAAACTATCATTAAGCTTTTTGTTTTTTGATAGTTCACCAGAAACTTGAGATTCTTTATCTCGTGTTCGTTTTTCGGCTTCAGCCATTTTTTTGTCACGGGCTAAAATAACCTTTTCGTGTTCCGATTTTAGCTCAATAAATTTTTCTTTAGCCTGAAGTATTTTATCTTTTTTAATAGATTCACCTTCATGATTAGCTTCCTTTATTATAGCTGCCGCAGATTTTTTGGCACTTTTTACAAGTTTTGATGCATTGTTTCGTTCTAAAACTTTAGCAACAATAAAACCTATAATAATACCTAGTAATATTCCTCCAACAATTATTAAAATTGTATTATCCATGTTCAAGTTAATTTATTTATAAAAAAAAAGCCTGCATCAGTATAACGTTTTGTATAAACTCCTTAAAACAAGTTTAGGGATACCAAGCTGATCAAGTATCTGTCCAAGGACTGAAAAAATCAGTACTAACAGCTCGCTTTTACAACTTAAACTCACCCTTTTTAAAGAATTAGCGTTGAGTTTATCAAAAAAATAACTAATGCAGGCAGTAACCTTTGTTTATTTTAAAGAACGTTTAAGAGTTCAAATGCTCCTGTAACAAGTTGTTGATGGCATTAAGCTTTTGTTCAACATGTTCATTTACATTGTCTTTATCTATTGATTTCTGCTCTACTTGCGAAGCAAACTGCAAGGCACACATGGCCAAAACATCTTGCTTATCTTGAACAGAATAGTTTTGCTCAAATTGTTTAATCATAGCATCAATATTTTTAGCTGCTTTACGCAAACCCTCTTCTTGACTTGGTGCAATGGTTAGAGGGTACACTCTATTAGCTATTGATAGCTTTATTTTAAGCTTGTCTGACATTGAAAACTATGTTACATTATTCTGAAAGTTGAGCTATACAATGGTCAATCTCGCGAATTAATGCATTTATTTTAAGCTTTGTTTCTCTTTTATTATTGTCACTGCCAAGCATTGTATTTGCAATTTTTAGAGCTTCATACTTTTCTTCCCAAGAATCTAATTCTTGCTGTTGTAATTGAAAAGCCTCTTGAGTTGATTGTAGTTCTTGCTTTAATTTGCTATTGGCCTGTTTTAAAACCTCTTGCTTATGTAAAACTTTACTGATTTTGTTTTCAAGCGTATCTACAATGTCTTCAATTTTACTCATTTACAATATCAATACTTATATCACAAAGTTAACATACCTAAAGATAAATAACAATAGTTTTGCAATAAAAATAAAAGCTATCAGTTAAATCTCGTAATCAGTTAAATAGCAATATATTTTTATTCTTTTGCCAATTTCACACAAATTAATACTTTAGCATTAATACTTATTTTATGCAAAAATTACTGTCATTTGTAATTCTCTTTTCGGTTTATTGCAACGCCCAAAATCCATATCCTGAAGATTATTTTAGGAACCCTCTTGATGTTACACTAGTATTGTCTGGTACGTTTGGCGAATTGCGCTCCAACCACTTCCACTCGGGTTTAGATATTAAAACACAACGTCGTGAAGGCTTAAAAGTTTATGCTGCGGCTGAAGGCTATATCAGCAGGATAAAAATATCGCATTATGGTTATGGAAAAGCGCTTTATATAACCCACCCTAATGGTTATACTACAGTTTACGCGCACCTTCAAAAATTCTCTCCGACTATTGAAGCTTATGTTAAAAAACTACAATACGAAAAAGAATCTTTTGAAATTGAAGTGTTTCCAAATTCTGATGAACTCATACTCACTAAAGGAGACGTTATTGCATACAGTGGTAATACAGGAGGTTCTGGTGGCCCACACCTGCACTTTGAAATTCGCGATAACGAAGAACGCCCTATTAATCCCATGTTATTTGGACTAGACATAAAAGATACAACAGCTCCAGATATTAAAAACGTTTATGCCTACCCTATTAATGAAGATTCGCATGTAAACAACTCAAATGAAAGACAAAAATTAAGACTTATTAGGCTTGACAATGGTGATTACACGGTTGAAAACTTAAAGGCCTTTGGCAAAATTGGTTTTGGAGTTGAGGCCAATGATCGTCAAGATCTAGCTTCCAACAACAATGGCGTTAGCAATATTCAGGCGTTGTTTAATGGTAATATGAAATTTGAAATTGATTTTAAACGCTTTTCGTTTGATGAAACTAGACATCTAAACCGGTTAATAGATTATGAACATTATAAAACCAAGAAAAAACGCATTCAGAAATTGTTTGTTGAACCAAACAATCCTTTGAGCATGTACAAAAATTTAGATAACGATGGTTATTTAACCATAAATGATAGTATAGCATCAGTGTATAAAATTTGTGTTAAAGATTTTAAAAATAATAACTCCTGGATAACAATTAATATTGAAGGTAACAAGTCGCAAGACATAGAACAAAAAGATAAGTTTAGTTCCGACTTTTTTATCTATGCCAATAAAACCAACGAGTTGGTAGACAAAACTATAGAGGTCCATTTTCCGCAAAACACATTTTACGATGATTTCTTTATAGATTTTAGAGTGCAAAATGATACCTTAACACTTCATGACGATACAGTTCCTGTAAAAAATAATTTTTCCATTAGTTATGACATCAGCAATTATGGACCAGAAGACTCGGATAAACTATTCATTGCAAGATTAGTAGGTTACAGAAAGCAGTATACCATCTACTCACCTACATATCGAAAAGACAATATATTAACAACATCAACCAAAACATTAGGAACCTATGCACTAGTAAGTGACAATATTGCACCAACCATCAAACCTATAAACGTTTCTGAAGGTAAATGGATAAGTAACTATCGGTATTTAAAAATACAAATTGATGATAAGGAATCTGGAATATCAAATTATCGGGCCACCATAAATGGAAAATGGATTCTTATGGAATATGATTATAAAACCAAATTGTTACAATATGACTTTAATGATAAGGTATCAACAGAAACCAAAAATAATTTCAAGCTAATTGTTACCGATAATGTTGGAAATTCTACTACATTTGAAACTATGTTTTACAGAAAATAAAAATAACTGTCTTGAACTATAAACTTAATTTTCTTTTTCCTTTACTTTTTATTCTATCTGCCATAGGGTTTGCCCAAACCGGAACTGTAAGAGGTGTTATTTTAGATGAATCGAACAATCCCATTGCAGATGTTAATGTAAATGCTGGAGATACTGGTACTACTACAAACGAAAACGGTTTTTTTACTGTAAAAATTCCTGCAAATCAAGATGTAAGGATAGAATTCACGCACTTATCACATAAACGTGTTGTGGCTACCTTTAATCTTAAAAACGGAGAGGAAATCGAATTTCACCCAGTTATGGATGTCAATGTCGAGCAGATATCAACCGTTGTTATTTCAAACGTGAAACGAACAGCTGTTGAAGGTGTCACGACATTAGAACCACAAACCATTAGAAAAATTCCTGGAGCAAATCCTGGTATTGAAAATTTATTAAAAACACTCCCTGGAGTAAGTGGAAATAATGAGTTAAGTACACAATATATGGTTCGCGGCGGAAATTACGACCAAAATTTGGTGTATGTAAACGGCATTGAAGTTTACAGACCTTTTTTAATTCGTTCTGGTCAGCAAGAAGGCTTAAGCTTTACCAATGTTGATTTAGTACAAAACGTTGAATTTTCTGCAGGTGGATTTCAGGCTAAATATGGCGATAAACTCGCTTCTGTTTTAGATATCACATACAAAAAGCCTGTAGATTTTGGTGCAACTGTAGACTTAAGCCTGTTAGGCGCCAGTGCTTCAGTTGGAGCAATTAGCAAGGACTCTAAGTTGTCGGGTGTTTTAGGTGTTAGGTATCGTGATAACAGTCTTTTGGTTCAAGCCAAAGAAACTGAAACCAATTACGATCCGCGCTTTGCCGATATTCAATCGTACATAACCTATAAATTTACCGATAAGTTTCAGTTGAGCTTTTTAGGAAACGCTTCAATCAATCAATATAATTACGAGCCTGAAACCAGACAAACCAATTTTGGCACACTACAAAACCCCTTAGCATTATTGGTGTTTTATGAGGGCCAAGAACAAGATGAATATCAAACTTTTTTTGGAGCCTTAAAAGGAACATACTTTGCCAACGACAATTTAACTGTCAATGCCATTGTATCTGCATTTCATACTACAGAGCAAGAACATTTTGATATTTTAGCAGAATACCGCTTAGGGGAAGTTAACACTAATATCGGTGATGAGGATTTAGGGGAAGTGGAATTTACCGAAGGTATTGGTTCACAACTTAATCATGGTCGTAATGATTTAGATGCTTTTATAACAAATGTTGAAGTTAATGCAGACTACACCGTTGAACAAAATGATTTAAAATTTTCAGTAAAGTACACTAACGAAGACATTCGCGACAGATTAGTTGAATGGGAAGTGATTGACTCTGCAGGATTTGCCATTAATCCACCTTCTAGCGATGCGTTTAACGAACAACCCTACGCGCCTTATGGAGGTCCGTTGGAAGCCTATCAAAATGTTAGAGCTTTTAACGATGTACAAATCAATAGAGTTCAAGCCTATGCGCAATGGAGTAGACGAACCGAAATTGGAGATAACGATGTTTGGTTTAACATTGGTGCACGTGTCCATAATTGGAACGTTAGTGGCGATGGCATTGAAAGCTCTAGTCAGACTGTTATAAGTCCTAGAGGACAATTTGCCATTAAACCCAATTGGGATGCCGACATGCTATTTAGAATAAGTGGTGGTTTGTATTACCAGCCGCCTTTTTACAGAGAGCTTCGAGATTCTTCAGGAACTGTTCAACCAGATGTTAAAGCACCAAGATCCATTCAGGTTGTTTTAGGGCATGAATACAGTTTTAAAATGTGGGAACGCCCTTTTAAACTCAACACCGAAATTTTTTACAAAAACATAACCGATGTAAACCCGTATAATATAGATAATGTTCGTATTCGCTATCAGGCAAAAAACAATGCTGTAGCCTATGCCTATGGACTTGATATGAGATTGAATGGTGAATTTGTCCCTGGTACAGAATCCTGGTTTAGCTTTGGATATCTAAAGACTGAAGAAAATATTGATGATAGAGGTTATATAGCCAGACCAACAGACCAGCGTTTAAAATTTGCAGCCTTATTTCAAGATTATGTACCTAGCCTACCAAAGCTAAAAATGTACTTGAATTTAGTTTATAATACAGGATTACCTGGTGGTGCACCGAGTTATGCAGACCCTTATCAATATCAAAATAGACTACCCGATTATAAACGTGCTGACGTAGGCTTCTCGTATGTAATTGTTGATGATAATGACAATTTTAACAAAGGCTGGCGCAAACCGTTTAAATACCTTTCAGTAGGGTTTGAAATTTTTAATGTATTTGACGTTCAAAACTCAATTACAAACACATGGGTAAGAGACGCCTACAGTAAACGCCAATATGGAATTCCTAATTACTTAACGCCAAGAGTTTTTAACGTTAGAACCAGCATGCGTTTTTAAATGTTGTAGGTTGTGAATAAATTCTTAATGTGGAAAACGATTACAAACTACAGTCTCCATTAATCATATCATCAGAAGTAGGGTTATAACCATTACCAAGTGTATTGAACGAGCCTACCAATGAACCATCCATAAACAAGTTTTCCAATCCACAAAAATTAATCAAACCATCATTAAAATTGATATAGATATCTTCGCCTACATGCTCTAAACTAGATAATCCATTTAAGTTGGCTAATTCTATATTACTGCTAATAACAATATCTCTATCAACATTCTCTAAATTGCTTAAACCATCTATATTGGTTAAAGACTCGTTATCGGCAATAAATAAAAACTCACCTCCTACAGTTCTTAAACCACTCAACCCATCAATGTTTAATAGGCCTTGATTGTCACTAATAATGATGGACTCGCGAGATGACTGCACACCTTCTAAACCATTAATATTCAAGAGCATTGGGTTGCCAACTATTTCTAACGATCTAAAAGACACAAGACCCGTTAGCGCATTTATAGAAGCTAAACTTTCATTAGAATCAATTTTTAAAGCTCCACCATTTATGTATGTCAAACTATTTAACCCTTCTAAATTATTCAATAGCGGATTGTTATAAACTGTAACCCCATATTGAACAGAACTGATACTCAAAAGCGCACTCAAATCACTAATATCAGTTGTCTGATCTGGTGAACTAGGATTGTTTACACCAATAAATAAAAAACCATCTATAACATTATAGCCATTTGTACCAAAATCGTCTACTTCAGATTGTGAAGATAGCACCACATCGCCTTCAAAAACTTTTGGTTGAGGGGCAATTATTTCTCCCGAATTATCATCATCACTACTACAACTGATTACTAATAAAACCAAACAAAGTATTGAAAATGTATTCCGAAATAGTCTTGAGTTACCCATAATAAAAAAAGCTTAATGTTATAATTATATAA
Organism: Hanstruepera flava; assembly: GCF_023634025.1. Lineage (GTDB taxonomy): Bacteria > Bacteroidota > Bacteroidia > Flavobacteriales > Flavobacteriaceae > Hanstruepera > Hanstruepera flava. The sequence continues at coordinate 39,159 of NZ_JALJCW010000001.1, forward strand.
CGAGTTTACGAAAGAAATACCCATCTACCAAATTAATTTGGGTTAAACGCTTTCAAAACACTTATTACATAATCAACTTCCGCTTTGGTATTATAAATACTGAAAGAAAACCGGATTGATGGTTTTTTCATATCGTCTTCAGATAAAATCTCGGATAAAACATGGGATCCTTTTAAACTTCCACTTTGGCATGCACTCCCTTTTGAACAAGCTATACCTTTCAAATCCAATTGAAATAATAAAATCTGACCTTGGTCCGCTGTAAATGGTAAACAAACATTAACCAAAGTATAGGTACTTTTATCTAAATCACCAGACAAGCCATTAAACGTTACACCTGGAATGGCTTTTGTTATTTCAACAATAAAATAAGATTTCAGTTCTGTAATATATTGGCGTTCTTCATCTAATGCATCATAAGCCACCTGTATAGCGGTTTCCATAGCTGCAATATTGTGAACAGCTTCTGTTCCTGCTCTTAAACCACGCTCCTGCTCACCACCAAATAGTAGTGCTTTCAATCCTGAATTTTTTCGAACATAAGCAAACCCAACACCTTTAGGCCCATGGAACTTATGGGCACTTGCAGCTAGAAAATCCACATGAACATCTTGTAAGTCAATTTTAAAATGCCCCACAAACTGTACCGCATCACAATGAAACAAAGCCCCATGGGTTTTGCATAAGTCACCAACACGTTTAACATCTAAAATATTGCCAATTTCATTGTTAACTAACATTAAACTTACTAGTGCTTTTTCATCGTCGTGTAGCAAGCTCTCCAGATGATTATAATCAATTTCTCCATTACTATTTACATTTACATAACTTATACGAACCCTTCCATTTCTTTCAAGTTCCTCAACCGTGTGAAGCACTGCATGATGTTCCAAGCGAGACGTAATAATATGTGTTACACCCAAATGTTTAACCGAACATTGAATGGCAAAATTATCGGCTTCTGTTCCTCCAGAGGTAAAGACAATTTCACTAGCAGTAGCATGTAAATGCTTGGCTATTGTTTTTCTAGATTGTTCAACTAAAACTTTAGATGATCTTCCAAAACTATGTGTTGATGAAGGATTTCCAAAATTATTTTTTATAACATCGGTAATGGTATTGATCACCTCGTCTCTAACTTGGGTTGTTGCCGCATTATCAAAATAAACTGTCTTCATAAATTGTGCGCTTGTATCTAATCTAGAAATAATTGAATTGCAAAAATACTTGAAATAAAATTATTTATAATTCGCTACGTTGTATATTTAGATATTCTTTTATTTTTGCTTAAAAATATGCTATTCATGCGCAAACTTTTTTGGTTACTTACCCTACTTATTTGTACAACATCTTGTGACGATGGTGATATTATAACCGTAGAAATTGAATTTGGCGACACCTTCAAAACCTGTGGCGAATTGGTGTTTTTCCAAATAAAAGAGTTTCCCCATGAAAGCTTATCGCTTCAAATTACCGACCCATCAGTAACTTTAGACGACTTGTTGGAGGTAGATGACGATGGCGAATTAGTTACAGACACACTTATTGTAAACATTAACGGAGATACTAACAAGTTTAATTACAGAACGTATAATTCAGACCCAACAACATTGTTTTGCAGTCCTGTACCACCTTCAGGTATTGAAATAATTGAAGATTTACTGAGCACTGAAGGAGAAGCCGGAATATACATCTTTCTTTTGGAAGACGACGAGGATGGTATTCCTGCAGACATGGAAGATGAGAATTTAGATGAAGATAACGATCCGTCTACCAACCCAACTGATACAGATGGTGACGGTATTCCCGACTATCTAGATTTTGATGACGATGGCGACAATGTATTAACAAGTACCGAGCTGGATCTCGATCCAGACTTGGATGGCGATGGGGATCCCCTCACAAATCCTGCAGATACCGATATGGATGGTATACCAAATTACCTGGATGATGATGATGATGGAGATGGTGTTTTAACTATTGACGAAGAAAATTTTTCTGAGGATCAAAACCCAGCAAACGATTTTACAGACCCTTCAATAGCTGATTACCTAAACCCTGTGGTAAATACAACAGTACCAGCTACAGCCTACAGACCACATGTGATAAATCAAAAATTTACTGTAGAGTTAGAAATTAAAGAAGTTAGACTACCAACTATTGACCTAAACGAATTTGATTTTGGGACTTTAGAAGGCGATGATAGATTAGAGAGTTCGCGTATTGTAACTCCCGATTTTTAAAATCATTCTGCGTTTACATTTTGATAAATATAGACTTCGGTGGCGCCAAGTCCATATTTCTGGTAATCGGCGTCATAATGTTTAACATTGTTATACCTGCCAAACAAGTATTCCAATTCCATTTTTAAAACGCCCTCTCCCACACCATGAATAAAGACCACTTTCTGAATACGTTTCTGTATAGCAAATTCCAGTTGCCGTCTTGCTGTATCTAATTGCAAGGTAAGCATCTCATGATTAGTCATTATATTTGAGTTTTCGGTAAGATGATGGATATGCAAATCCACTTCTAAAGTAGGCTGAAAACGCTCCTTGGTTCTTTGTCTTGGCCTTTGTTTTTTAACAGGTTGTTCTTTTTCCAATATATCTTGAGATGACATGGATATGCGCAATGGTTTATTGATTTTTACCAACTCGCTTTCTTCAAAATCCAAATTAAATCCGTCCACAGTCTCAATGGTAATATTGCTGTTATTCATTTTAGTTACTGTTCCCGATAAATCATCATCTAAAACCGAAACAAAATCTCCAATTTCAAGCTTATTCTTCTTCATCTATAACGTCATTGTCTTTAGTAGCAAATTTACTCGGAATAGTTTTAGAAATCCTATAAACGCCAAGCATTAAAATAACGATTCCAGAAATCAAAACCAGTTCATTCTGCTTGACTTCCGCCTGTGCGTAAATAGCTACAGCGCAGCCAATTACAATCAATAAGTAATTAAAATATTTCAATTTAAATATACAATTATCGTGAAAAATTAACTATTGGTCGAAAATAATTATAAATGACAGAACAACAAATAAATATGTGTCATTTTTTTCTTATTTTATAATGTCTATTTCACTTAAACAGAACATTTTATGAAAAAAATCACACAACTCATTAAAGGCTCCTTATATTTCGCTTTAATAATTACAATGTGCTTTTCAACTTACGCACAAGTTGGTATTGGTACAACCAGTCCGAATAGCAATGCTCTGCTAGATATTGATGCCTCAACAAATGTTGGTGGTTTACTTTTGCCACGAATGAATCTTACCTCTACAGCTAGCTTTGCGCCTCTTAGTGCTCATGTTCAAGGAATGTCTGTTTATAACACTGCCACTATAAATGATGTTACACCAGGGCAATATTATAACAATGGTTCTAGATGGGTTCGTGTTGAGCAAACAGCACCTATTCAAAGTGTTTCCGTAAATACTGATTTTCAGATAAGCTCTGCTAGTTGGACAAATATTACTGGTGCATCTTTAACCTTTACTGCAACTAAAACTTCAGTACTAATTATGTTTACGGCATCTGGATTTGGTTATACTAATTCAATGGCTTTTGTTCAAATAAGGGCAAGAAATGGTACAACTTCAATTGGTGGTTCCAATACCAAAATACAAAGTTATGATGATTTAACTGGTACTGTTACTCCTTGGAGTCTAGCTTTTAATAAATTACTAACTGGATTGACAATTGGCAATACTTATACGATACAGCTACAAGGACAAGTTGGCGGAATCTTTGGAACCCCTAATGCAGCAATATTTGCTAACACCAATCCAGATTACCATCACCTTACATTAACTGTACTACAATAATTAATCATGAAGATTCAAAAAAGATATTATTTAACGTTACTTTTTTTATCAATTTTTTGTGTGAGTTTTTCACAAAACAAAAAAAGTAGTGGCGATAAAATTGAGAAACCGATTCTTAAAAGCTATGGTATGAATGAGAATCAATTACAAGTAAGAAAAGATAGTTTAAGTTTTTTAAAAAAAAGTAATGCAACTCCTAAATTAAATACATCTTCTGTTGTTATCAGTAATCTAAATAAAGACATAGCTCAAGATACTCTGAAAAGTAAAGCACCAGAACTTAAATCTATAGGCGCTTATAAATCAGATGAATAAAATTAATTTTAATATAAAATCTATTGAAATAGTCAATCAATTGACAAATAAAATATCGATTATATGAAAAACATATTTACGTTTCTTATAATTATTCTTTTCAATTTAACATACGCTCAATCTGACTTATACGTCAGTAATAACAGCTATGTTTTTGTTGATGGCGATGGGTTTAGCTCTGATGCCTCTGGAGCCTCAGCGCCATTATTTGTAACCAACGCTATTAATTTAGATGGTACCAATGCATCCATTTATTTACGAGATGATGCGCAACTATTTCAAGGCAATGGTGTTACTGGAAATTCTGGAACCGGTAGATTAAGTGTTTACCAAACTGGAAACTCAAATACCTATCAATATAATTATTGGGGTTCGCCTGTTGGTATAAACAGTGGTCCAGCTGGGAATTCTGTGTTTACACCCAATATTAATTTTTACAGGGAAACTGCTGCACCAATCACAAGTACGCCATTTGGTTTTATAAGCGGATATGATGGTACTGCCACCCAAATTGCCAGTTATTGGTTATATACCTATATTGGTTTACCTGCTACAACCAATCCTTATGAAGATTGGATTGGTCTTGGTGGTGGTTCACTACCTGTTGGTGGCGACCCTAGCGGAACCCTTGCCCCTGGTTATGGATTTACCATGAAAGGTAACCCAAGTGGAGCGCAACAATATGATTTTCGCGGACGACCAAATAAAGGGGACATTTCTGCAACCATTAACCCGAATAAAGAAACTTTAGTGGGGAATCCTTATCCCTCTGCTATTGACTCGTACTATTTTATTCACGATTCACATAATCAAACCAATACTACTGGAGTATTAAAATATTGGCAACAGCATCCTGGATCTAGTTCCCATAATTTAGCTGACTATGTTGGTGGGTATGCTTTGTATACTAATGCAGCAACAAATAATAATGGAACACCTGCCGATTTAACCGATGACACTGTGGTAGATTCTTTTACACCTGCCGTTTTTTACATGTATTTATTAGATGGCTCTATTGCTTCTGGTCCACCAATTGCGAACTCCATGCCTAAAACAGCCTATAGGTACATCCCTATTGGACAGGGTTTCATGATGGAGGGCTCTGGGAGTGCAAGTAGCGTTATTTTTAAGAATTCACACAGAGTGTATTATAAGCAGTCTGATGCCAACAGTAGTTTCTTTAGAACCGATGGGGCGCACGCCAATAGAACTTCAGAAACACAATATACCGATGAAGGTTACAATGTGGTTCCTGAAGACTTTAAACGCTTTAGAATAAATGTAGGTTTTGACAACAACGGTTCTGGCTCTTATACCCGACAATTATTAATGAATTTTCATCGTACCGCTACAAACGGTTTTGATTATGGTTTAGAAGCCCAAATTAGCGAGTTACTAAATTCAGATGCGCATTGGACACTTGAGGGTACACCATATACCATTCAAGCTTTTAATTTTGATGAAACCTTAAGCATTCCTTTGGTGGTAAAGGTCCAAAATCAGCAATTGGTTAGATTCGGAATCTACGATGTCCAAAATTTTGAGGAGTCGCAACCTATATACATTCACGATATAGACAACGATGTGTACGTTGATTTAACAGTTCAAGCCTATGAATTAATTTTAGACCAAGGATTATATTCTGATAGATTTGAAATTACATTTACATCTGAATCTTTAAGTACCGATGAAATAACTAGTAATGATTTTACAATATATCAGGATAATTCCAATTCGCAGCTTACTATTTTAAACCCTAAACGATTAAGCATTAATCAAGTTACTTTGTTTGACATTACTGGTAAACACATTTTAAACGAAACAAATTTACCTTTAAAAGACAACTATAAATTCTCTACCCAAAGCTTAAGCGATGGTGTATATATCACTAAAATTGAACTCAAGTCAGGTGAAGAAATCAGTAAAAAAGTTATTGTTGCAAATAAAAATTAATTCTTCGTTGTAGTTTTATACCTTTGATTGAAATTTATTAATACCATTTATGTCTTCTGTAGAAGATTACATGATTCCTTGCTTAAACAAAAAACTTTTTGGTTTTGAATGTATGGGCTGTGGCTTACAACGTTCAGTAGCATTAATTTTTAAAGGCGAATTTGTTGAAGCCTTTTTTATGTATCCAGCTATATATACGTTAATTCCCCTATTCGTAATTATAGTCCTAAATATTTTCTTTAAATTTAAACACGCAACAAGAGTTATCAATATACTGGCAATTGTTTCAGTTGCAATTATTGTTGGTAATTATATAATTAAATTAATCAATTAAGACTTTTATGAAAAAACAACTTAACACAACTCTCATCTACGTATTGTCAATCTTTGGTCTTTTGTGTTGCTGCTTTGGTGGGTTAGGAATTATATTGTCTGCTCCTGCATATTTTATGGCAAACAAAAAAATCAAAGATGCTCAATTAAATCCTGACGATTATGAAGGAGATCTAAAAGCTATGAATACAGCTAAAACAGTTGCATTAGTGGTAACCATAATTTGTGGAATCACATTGCTTTACAACATTTATGATCTAGCAACAGGTGGTTATCAAGAACGGGTAGAAATGTTTAATGAGTTTATGGAAGGCTATCAACAAGGAGTAAAAGAAGCTAACTAAATTTATTAGTTAAATAAAAAAAAGCGACCTATAGGTCGCTTTTTTTATACTTCGAATCTAAATAGTTTTACTCTTCAAATTCTTTTAAGGTTTTAGTGATAATTGATACACAATCCAACAACTGTTCTTCTGTCATCACTAATGGTGGCGCAAAACGGATTATGTTTCCATGGGTTGGTTTAGCCAACAAACCATTATCGCGAAGCGCTAAACAAATATTCCAAGCCGTATCACTATCTTCATCATCATTGATAACAATAGCATTCAATAAACCTTTACCTCTTACTAAATTAACTATAGAGCTTGTTTCAATATACTTATTCATTTCTGCTCTAAATATTTTTCCAAGGTAATCAGCGTTTTCAGCTAAATTTTCCTCTTTAACAACCTCTAAAGCAGCAATAGCTACAGCTGCGGCAATAGGGTTTCCTCCAAACGTACTACCGTGATTACCTGGTTGAATAACGTTCATTATATCATTATCTGCCATAACTGCTGAAACGGGATATAAGCCACCACTTAAGGCCTTACCAAGAATTAAAACATCTGGTTTTACATTTTCATGGTCTACTGCCAACAGCTTACCGGTTCTAGCAATTCCCGTTTGAACTTCGTCTGCAATAAACAGTACATTATACTTTTCACATAGTGCCTTAGCTTTGGCTAAATACCCTTCGCTTGGCACATAAACACCAGCTTCACCTTGAATAGGTTCTGCCATAAAACCAGCTACATTAGGATTTGTACTCAACACGGCTTCCAATTCAGCCAAATTATCGTATTCTATTTTAATAAAGCCATCAGTATAAGGTCCAAAGTTTTTACGGGCAACAGGATCGTTTGAAAAAGAAATTATAGTCGTAGTACGACCGTGAAAATTATTTTTACAAACAATAATCTCTGCTTTATTAAGGTCTATGCCTTTAACTTCATAAGCCCATTTTCTGCAAAGCTTTAAAGCCGTTTCAACAGCCTCGGCACCAGAGTTCATAGGCAGCATTTTATCAAACCCGAAATATTGTGTGGCGTACTTTTCGTACCTACCCAACATATCGTTATAAAAGGCACGGGAAGTTAAGGTTAAACGTTGTGCCTGATCTGTCATTGCCTGTACAATTTTAGGGTGGCAATGCCCTTGATTTAATGAAGAGTAAGCCGATAAAAAATCGTAATACTTCTTCCCTTCTACGTCCCAAACATAAACACCTTCCCCTTTGCTCAACACAACTGGAAGTGGATGATAATTTTGAGCACCATACTTGTTTTCTAAAGCCATCGCTTCTTGCGATGAAATGTGGTCTAAAACAGCCATCTTAATTTGTTTTAAATTAATAAATAACCATTCCTTATCTACCTTTATCCTTCCGAAAAGATTCGAAAATTCAGCGTGGGAAAGAAATCATCCCTAGGGCTTGCAAAATACTAAATATTACCTGCTTGGTAAAATGTTATTCAGAGATTTTTCCAGATAATGATGAAATCTGTAATTCCAAGCGTTTCATCTCTCTCAATAAGGCGTTCTTGTCCATTTGCATCCAAGCAAACAGCTTTAGCATACTTACTCCTAATAAGAATACCACACTACCTATGCCCCATTTTATATAATCTTTTTGAATATCGGTTTTAAAAAACTGTACGATACAGTAAATGAATAGTGCAAAAAACACAAGTGTCATAACATTCATTAAAAACATAATCCATTTGTTCTTGCCTTTAAACAAACCCAAAACCATCTGTAAAACGTTTTGTTCATCTAAAGCATCATAAAATTTTGCTTCTTCTTGGGTTAAGGTGTCCTTAATTATTTTGTCAATGTCTTCCATATTAGTTTTCATAATATAATTTATTTGTCATTCCTGCGAAGGCAGGAATCTTATTAATAATATTTTCCATTTAAGTAGTTCTTCAACTTTTCACGCGCATAAAACAAACGCGATTTTGCTGTTCCTTTTGATATGTTTAGCTTCTTTGCCACATCAACTATAGAATACTGCTCTAAATAAAATAAATGTAAAACTTGTTGATGGTTTACCGGCAATGTTTTTATAGCTTTCAATAATTGTGTATTCAATTTCTCGTTGTCTGAATTATCTGTATCCAAAATGGAGTTTGAATACTTGAAGCTTTTTAACTCCAATAGTTCTTTGTTAGCCTTGTTTAATGCATCAATAGATTTGTTATAAACTATTCTAGATGCCCAAAATTGAAACTTATCCGGATGTTTTAGCTCCACCAACTTATTCAATATAACTTGCCAGCTGTCTTGGGCTATATCTTTTGATAGGTCTGCATTTTTAACAATCCAAAAAGCTTTGTTACAAAAATGCACATGCCATTTTTCAATCAGCAACTTTAAACTATCGGGATTACCTTCTAGATAACTTCTAATTAAATCACCATCAGATGTGGCTTTGTTTTGTTGCATAGCATGTAAACGCTTTTATAGTAATGACATAAAAAATGTAAAAAGGTTCATTTATTTCTTTAAAAAGTAAAAATCTTATTAAAGATAATTCTATTTACATACACTTTATTTAAAGCTATTATTATTTTTGCAGCATGTCTAGAAGAAATAGAAAACAAGTTTTTACTAACGTAGAAGTTATTGATGCAGGTGCTAAAGGCAAAGTTGTTGCTAAAGCACCGGACGGAAAAGTCATTTTTTTACCTAATGCTGTTCCTGGAGATGTAGTTGATGTGCAAACCTTTAAAAAAAGAAAAGCCTACTACGAGGGTAAAGCTTCCGTTTTTCACAAACTATCTGACAAGCGTACCGAACCCGTTTGCGAACACTTTGGAACTTGTGGTGGCTGTAAATGGCAACACATGGGTTACGAACACCAATTATACTACAAGCAAAAAGAAGTAACCAACAACCTAACACGCATTGGTCATGTTGAGCTACCTGAAGTTACACCAATTCTAGGTTGCAAAGAACCCTATTTTTACCGTAATAAAATGGAGTTTTCTTTTAGTGACAGCCGTTGGTTGACATTAGAGGAAATTCAATCGGATAAAGATTTAGGCGATAAAAACGCATTGGGCTTTCACATACCAGGTATGTGGGATAAAATTTTGGATATAAAAAAGTGTCATCTGCAAGCAGACCCTTCAAACGCTATTCGGAATGCGGTAAAACAGTTTGCCATTGATAAGGGCTTGGAATTCTTCAATACCAGAAATCAAACAGGACTCTTGCGAACCATGATGATTCGTACCTCAACCACAGGAGATCTTATGTTGCTTATCCAGTTTTTTAAAGATGATAAGGTTAAGCGCGAGTTGTTATTGGATTATATAGCAGAATCATTTCCAGAAATAACATCTTTACAATACGTTATTAACGAAAAGGCCAACGATACCATTTACGATCAAGAGGTAATTTGTTATAAAGGCAAAGACCACATATTTGAAGAAATGGAAGGCCTGCGTTTTAAAATAAACGCCAAGTCGTTTTACCAAACCAATTCAGAACAAGCTTATGAATTGTATAAAATCACCAGAAACTTTGCTGGTTTAACCGGAAACGAATTGGTATACGATTTATATACAGGCACGGGAACCATCGCGCAATTTGTGGCAAAACAAGCCAAAAAAGTCGTTGGTGTCGAAGCGGTTCCAGATGCTATAACAGCTGCTAAAGAAAATGCTCAATTAAACGGCATTAACAATGTCGATTTTTATGTTGGCGACATGAAGACGGTGTTTAATACTGAATTTATAAACACGCATGGGCAACCCGACATCATCATTACAGATCCACCTCGTGACGGTATGCACAAAGATGTTGTTAATCAAATTTTAAATATTAGTCCAGAAAAAATAGTTTATGTAAGTTGCAATAGTGCAACACAAGCACGCGATTTAGCGTTAATGGATGCACAATATAAAGTTGCAAAAACACAAGCCGTTGATATGTTCCCACAAACGCATCACGTGGAAAATGTTGTACTTTTGGAAAGAAGAAACTAGTTTATGAAAAAAATTGCCCTCTTTTTGGTGTTACTTATGGCATTAGGATGTGAAAAAGACGACATCTGTCCAGACGATACAGTAACCACACCGCGATTAACCATTGAATTCTTTGATATTGAAACTATTGAGGATCAAAACCCAAAAAACGTGGCTCGGTTACGAGCGCAAGGTGTCGACAACGAAAATCCTGTACCGGATCTAGATGGCACCTCACGTAAACAAAAAATCCTCCTACCCTTAAAAACAACTACTGAAGATCCTAATGGAGAATCCTTCACAACGGAATATACTATTTGGAGAAACTATCAAGTAGATGAAAATGGAACAGTAACTGGAAATCCAGATGTCATAACCATTACCTATACAACACGTCAGGAATATGTTTCCAGAGGGTGTGGGTTTAAATCTGTTTTTGAAAATATAACCATGAGTGTGGCCGATGATGGCAATAGATGGATACAAGTCATTCAAACCGTAAACGATAACCAAATAATAGCAGATGAAAATGCGACCAATTTCAATATATATCATTAAAACCCTTGTGTTTTGTGTTTTGTTTGGCGCGCCAACATTTGCACAAAACGATAGCATTCCAAAAAACAGCAAAGAAACCGATACCCTAAAAACACAACTTAAATACGGTTTACGTGTTGGGGCTGATTTGAGCCGAATTGTTACCTCGTTTATAGACGAAGATTTTACCGGATTTGAAATTATGGGTGATTACCGTATTACACGTAAATGGTTTATTGCCGGTGAGTTTGGTGTGCAGGAACAAACCAGTGTTGAAGACTTTTTAAACGTTACCGCCAAAGGTTCTTATTTTAAAGCTGGTGCAGATTATAATGCCTACGACAATTGGTACGGCATGGATAATATGATTTATGGTGGTTTTCGTGTAGCTGGTAGTACATTTAGCCAAACCTTAAATAGTTTCACGGTTTATAATCAAAACCAATATTGGACACCTCAATTCTCGTCTAATAGTCCAATAGAAAGTTCAGGACTTAATGCCTTTTGGGTAGAGTTTATAGCAGGTATTAAAGCTGAAGTCCTTAACAACTTGTTCTTGGGTGCCAACCTACAGTTCAAATACATGGTTTCCCAAAGCCATCCTGACCAATTTGAAAATTTATACATCCCGGGCTTTAACAAGGTTTTTGAGAGTAGCAACTTTGGCTTTGGCTTCGGTTATAATATTTCCTATCTTATTCCTTTGTATAAAAAGGATAAATAATGGAAAAAGAAGCTATTGCTGAACTGCTAGAAGAAAAATACAGCAATCTTATTGAATGGCTCAACCTACAGGACGATAGCAAGTGGGAAACTGGTCCAGAAGGCAAATGGACCACAGGCCAACACACCTTGCATCTTTTACAAAGTATTAAACCACTTAACAAAGCCATGAGTATGCCCAAATTCGTTTTAAAATATAAATTTGGAAAGGCAAACCGAGACGTCCGAAACTACGATACGGTGTGTAAACGCTACGATGAGCGGCTAGTTGATGCCCAAGGTAAAACCTTTAAAGGTTCCCAAAACATGAAGGTGCCTTCAATAAAGGATAAAGACTACTTGCTGAACCGCTTACAAATTGAACAAAAAAAGTTACAGGCTAAAACACGACGTTGGAAAGACAATAGCCTAAATACCGTAATTCTTCCTCACCCTTTAATGGGTAAAATGCCAGTGCGCGAACTCGTTATGTGGTCTGCTTACCATGTGGAGCATCATACAAACACCTTAAAAAAGCTGTATTAGGACTTAAGTTTATTCAAGCATGATGAAAAGTTCCACAACATCAAAATGTTAAATTTTCAGAAATATTTTATTTAGTTAGGATTCCTTACTATATTTGTGTCAAAGAATTAATAACTTAAAAAAACAACTATTATGAGTAAGTCCATTTTTTATCACGCAGGATGCCCAATTTGTGTTAGTGCAGAGCACGACATTGTAGAACTAGTAGGCAAAAACAATGTAGAAATTGTAAACATTGGCGAAACCAAAGACCGCATTGATGAAGCCGAAAAAGCAGGCGTACAATCCGTGCCAGCTATGGTAACACCTAATGGTAATGTGCTGCACATTAACTTTGGGGCTTCTATTGCCGATGTAAGAGGATAATTTTTTTATCCCTATTTGTTAGGATTCCTAAATTTATTAGATTTGCCTATTGACTGCTTACCGTTAATAGGCATCTTTTTGTATTATGACCAACACACCCTTTAATTTAGAAAACCAAGACACTAACAGTAAAATTGTTGTCGCCTTGCAGCGCATATCTGAAGCCTTTAAAGTGTTGCTTTGGGATAAAGCCAAGCAATTGGGCTTAAGCCCTATTCAAATTCAGATTGTGTTGTTTGTTGATAACCATAATGACGACCTGTGCAACGTTAGCCATTTGGCCAGTGAGTTTAATGTAACCAAACCCACCATTAGCGATGCCATTAAGGTATTAAACCATAAAGGCTTTATTGAAAAGGGATACTCCACAACGGATAGCAGAAGCTATACCGTTCAATTAACCGATTCTGGAAAACGTATTGTAAAAGAAACCGAAGAATTCGCCAACCCTATTCAAACGGCATTAAGCGGTATAGACCCACTTGCACAAGACCATTTGTTTAAGGCCTTAAGTACTGTTATTTATACCCTAAACAGAACGGGTGTATTAAGCGTACAACGTATGTGCTTTGGTTGCAAATACTACAGTAAGCCAGACGATAACCACTTTTGCAATCTATTAAACGAGCCCTTGTTAGATACAGACATTCGTTTAGATTGTCCAGAATTTGAAAACAAGGTTTAAGCGATTGATTATAACTTGTATTTTAGAATAGGTCAATTGTATAAGGATATCAGTATTTATGTATTACCTATATAGCTATTTTAGGACGAGCCATCAAGTACGGCTAGTGCATGGCTTAAGTATGGCTTAAGTATGGCTAGTGTATGGCGTAAACACGGGTGAACCTTTCTTAAGCTATGGTTATGGGCTATTTTAAAGACCAGATTGAGTAAGCTACTTGCTTCTTGCTGGAGTTTATCTTGAGCAAGCCTGTATTGAGCTTGTCGAAATATCGAAAGGCAGGAATGCAACGGGTTGACCTGAAGGAGACCTTAATTAGACCTTAAGAAAACCTGACGTAGACCTTAAGGAGTTATGACCAGAAACTACGTATAGATGCATATTGAATTTCTGGTTTTAAAAAAGTAACTTCGTTTACTTAAAAGTTGGGCTATGTTTTATAGCTTCTTATGATTTAAATTCACACCATTATTCAAAACCAATGAACCTCAACCTAAACACGGCAAACACCATAAGAGACCCAGATAATTATCAAAAGTTTCTTGATGCTTTGCGTGCTATTGGTACTCAAGTATTTTATAAAAAGGATGATGTGGTCTTTACGGAAGGTGGTAAAGCTGATTTTATACTCTTGGTGGAAGAAGGTATCTTAAGAACCTGGCGCCTTGTTAATGATAAGGAAGTAGTGCTTGGTTTCACCTTTCCGGGTGACTTGGAAGCGTCACCCATTTCTTTTATTACGGCTGTACCTAGTAAAGAAACCATTGATGCTATTTGCAACACTACTTGTCTAAAAATATCGCGTGAGGCCTTTTATAAGCAAATCGAGAGTCAAAAGTTTTCAGAGCATATCATGCAATCTATATTGTTAGAATATATTGATGTGTTGATTCAGCGGCATCTGGAATCTAAAGCCCATACAGCCGAAGAGAACTATATCAATTTGTTGCTCAAACAGCCCAAGCTGGTGAATAAAATCCCTCTAAAAGATATTGCCTCTTTTCTAGGGATATCAAAAGAACGCTTGAGCAGAATACGAAAAAAGCACGAATTGACTTAGGTCAATTACCATTTGGAATGGTCTCTTTAGTTTTGCCAGAAATATAAAACATGATGAAAAGAACCACCCTACTCCTATTATTATTTACTGTTGCGGTTATCGCCATGATGCCTGCACAAAAACTAACAAAAGACCTTGATAACTTCTTTAAGGCACACCTATCGGAAAATCCCGATCAGCCTGTTGCCAACATACTGGTCTATCTGGAAAATGAGAAAAAGGATTTTGTTTACCATAAAGGTTTTGGAAACCTATCGGTTTCAGATGATACGGCTGTAAGTCCCAATAGTCCGTTTAAAATTGCCAGCATCACGAAACTGTTTACGGCAACGCTCATGCTTCAATTGGTTGAAGAGGGGAAGCTTAAGCTTGATGACCCTATTATCAGCTTGATTGGTGACCAAACATTTGTGGGGTTCGACAAGCTGATGATGCTGGATGGTAAAAACTTTGGCCATGACATTACGGTACGTCAGTTGCTCAATCACACGTCTGGATTAGCCGATATTTTTACCGATACGCAAGAGGAATTTATGAACCTTATCTTTGAGAACCCACAAAAACAATGGTCGGTTAAAGATCTTTTTGAAACCTATTATCAGTTTGGGTTGCATCATCGTGCGCATTTTAGACCCGGAGACAGCTTTTACTATTCCGATATGAATTACTTTCTGCTAGGGCTTATTATTGAAAAGTATCGCGCTATGCCGCTTGTGGAAGCTTATAGAACCTACATTTTAGAGCCTGTAGGCATGAGCCATACGTATTTGGAGTATCATGAAGCGGCTACCAACACGTTAGCGTTTCCGAGTTTGTATATGGGCGATATAGAAGTTAACACCAACATCAACACGTCTTTTGATTGGGCTGGTGGCGGACTGGTATCTACGACCTACGACCTCAATTTGTTTATGAAAGCGCTTTTTGGCAAACAGCTTATCAAACAAGACCATTTGTTTCAAGCCATGATTACAGATTCTAGAGACCGCTATGGTTTTGGTATGTTTCTGTATGATTTTGATGGTTTGCGCTTTTATGGGCATTCGGGATTTTGGGGTAGTGATGTGTTTTACAATCCGGAAGCGGGTATTACCATGGTGGTTTCTGTGAATCAAACCCATTTGCCGTATAAGCATTATGAGTTTGTAAATGGGATGTATCAGCTTATTAAGTAGTGCATTAACTTATAGTTTTCTATTCTTTTTTATTCATGGCTTACTATTTTATTTAAAGGTATTCATGAATGCTTCGCATTTGCATTGCCAAAAAAAGAAAAAAAAAAGCGCTAGACTTATTCCTATTGGTCATTGATGTTATGTCCTTTTTTAAAGTGCAAAAAAGGACCAAAAAGCACTTTTGCTGTAGATAGGTATTTTTTATGGTTCTTCGCTAACCATAAAAACCATAACCAAATACCTGAATTTTTTACAAGGCTTCAAAAATTCTTTACGGTATTTGGTTATCTATACTGACTACAGCGGCTTCCTGCTGCACAAGAATTCGGGTTTAGGGTTCTCGATACATTCCGACGCTGCGGTCGGAACACTCGAACTGACGTGGCACATAAATCTAAAAACAACCTGTCATCCTGAACCTTGTGCTGAACTTGCTTCAGTATTGATTCAGGATCTAAAATGGATTCCGCATCAAGTGCGGAAAGACAAAGAGTGTGGTTTGGTGTTTTGTTTTGTCTGTATTCTTTTTTGCATTGCCCAAAAAAGAAACAAAAAACGCTAGACTTACTAAATCTTGTCTAAATAGTCCAACGTATCCTAAACCTTCTGACCTTTTCAGCTTGCGCTGAATGCGAACAAGCAGAAGCTTTTTAACGGATTCTTATGGACTATTCTTAACGACCAGATTTAATAGGTCGCTTGCTTCCTACTTCGCAGGAATTGGTTTATACTTTCTTGTCATCCTGAACTCGTTTCAGGATCTAAAAGAGATTAGCTTCGCTGAATCTTCGATTTCCTGCCTGCGCAGGAATGCAACGGGTTGACCTGAAGGAGACCTTAAGGAAACCTGACGCAGACCTTGCGGAGCTATGAGCCAAAAATTACGTATAACTACGTATTTTATTTGTTGAATTAAAACGGTATCTTGGATGCTTGTGCTTTAATAACTACGGTATTAGGTTTATGGGTATATATTATTACCTTTTAAAAATAATATAATAGGAATAAACGCCATTGCGTTTATCCAATGGCGACCAGTCATTATGAAAACCAACTATGAGTAAAACTTACAGGCTTTCTTTTTTAGGAATTTCATTTATTACCTTAACCATTTTAGGTTATATATTGACTGGAAGCTGTGAATTCCTTCTAAATCATTTTTGGTTTACATCTGGATTGCTTCTTTTAATACTTCTCTCGCTAATTGACCAACCACATTTTTCCAAAGATTCAAACATTTTTATCAATGCAATAACAGCTGGAATTTCATTGTTAATCGTAGATGATAATAATCGAGATTTTATTTTTTGGGTTTTTCTATCAATAATTAGTTATCTAACTATAAGTAGTTATGCACTACTTTGGTTAAGACAGAAGAGTCTTGGTTTAGAAAATAAGTTTATTCGTCTTATTGCTAGAGTGAATAGAGAAATTGGAAAACCTGAAACACTTTTTTCCAGCTTTTTCATTTGGGGAGTTTACAAACAGTTTGGAACAGGTAACAATCAGTTCAATGGATTATTATTATTTTGGGCAATTTTTATAATTTTAAATATTCCCTCATTAGCCAAATCGATAGAAGATTTGTTTGCTATTGGCAAGGATAAAAGCAATAAACTTGCACTTGGACAAATATTTGGCGTTCAATCAAAAAATACTTTTCTAATTCGACTATATGATTCATCAGAGAGAATTGTAAATACAAGAATATTTGACTTCGTTGAATTTAAATATTCAACAGATAAAAAGGTGAGAAAAGGCTTATTATTAGACACGTATTTATTAAACCAACAACAATGGGTTAAAGTATTATCAAATAATGAAATCGAGAAAATTTTTGACAAGAATATATTTGAAAATCACAAATCGGATGTTGTTTACAGAATTAATAATATTCCCGAAAATGATTATCTAAAAAGATTTATTGGTATTGTAACCGAAAACAGTACAATTTTTAAAATTCGTTTCATTTACAATTCAAAAATAAAAGTTAGTGAGGGTCAGCTTTTAGAAGTTTCAATTCAAGGACAAAAAGTTCTTTATCAAATAATAGAAGGTATTACAAAAATTGAACAGCTAGAAAACAAAAACCAAACCGGAATAATAGTTGGTGAGGCCATACAATTAGGAACTTGGGACACTGAAAAATTCCAATTTGAACAATTTGGTTGGGTTCCAGAGGTGAATTCGCCCATTTATTTATCCTCCTCAATTGAAGATACTGCAATTGAAGAAAATGAATTCACAATTGGAAATATTCCAAATACAAATTATCCGGTAATTCTTAATAAAGAAACTGCAATAACTCACCATACAGCAATATTAGGGATAACTGGCTCTGGAAAATCTGTTTTTACTAGAAACCTAATTAAGCAAATAATTTCGGATAATACCAAAGTTATAATAATTGACCTTACCGGAGAATATAAAGATAAGATTGATGATATAAATCCAATCATAACAGATGCAAGTGCACAAAAAGCATTTGATGCAATAGAAATCATAGGAAAAGAAAAAGCTAAATTTCAAAATAATTGGAATTTACCGTTAATAGCTGCTCAAGAAAAAATAATTAAAACAGAATTTTACAATTCAATAAAATTATTTCTAGAAGGAGATGAAAGTCAATCAATTTTTGAATTACCTGATATTTCAAATAATTCTAGTGTCCTAGACTATACAAAATGGTTTTTCCTTACTCTATTTAAAACTGCTAAAACAAAAAAAAGTTTTGGAAAAAGAGTTTGTGTAGTTTTAGAAGAAGCTCATACGGTCATTCCAGAATTAAACTCAATGGGAGTTTCAGATTTTGCATCAAAAGCTTCAGTAAATACAATCTCACAAATAGCTTTACAAGGGAGAAAGTACAATATTGGATTTTTTGTAGTTGCTCAAAGAACTGCAAATGTTTCCAAAACAGTCTTAACACAATGTAATTCAATTATTGCATTTCAAGAATTAGACAAAACAAGTAGCGATTTCCTTTCTAATTACATGGGGCCAGAATTTGTTAAAATTCTACCTAATTTAAAGTTTAGACAAGCAATAGCAGTAGGAAAAGCGTTTAAATCAAGTGTTCCAATGATTTTTGAAGTGCCTAAAATTATTGAACCAGAAGTTGATATTGAAGAAATTGCGGAAGAGGAATAATTAACACTACCAGTGTCTATGTATATAACAAAGTCAGTTTGCAACCAAAAAGGGTTGTTCGTAAAAATACCTCTAATCCTCACAAGAGACAATAAACATCTATTACACTACTCATTAAACTTCGCCTTTTTACTGCCTTCGTACATAACGTATTTTACCAAGCGGGATTCCAGTTTGGCATTAAACAAATGGATTTTTCGGGAGGGTCGTAAACCCACATGTTTTAAGGCATCCAGATTGGAGGTAATAAACCAGGCATCGGTACCTGGGTAGCCTTGTTTGAGGGTATCGCCAATGTTGGCATAGAACTGTTCCATATCAATATTCAAGCGTTCGCCATAGGGTGGGTTAAACAGCATGTGGAGCTTCCCCTCACCCGCTTTCTGGGTTTTAAAGAAGTCTTCGTGCTGGATAGTGATAAACTCATCTAAATGGGCATTCTTGATATTGGCCTTGGCTTTGGCCACCGCAGAAGGTGATTTGTCGTAGCCAATCATTTTATGATGGAAATCGCGCGTTTTCTTTAAGAGGGATTCTTCAATAGTTTCAAACAAATCGACATCCCAATCCTGCCAGCGTTCAAAGGCAAACTCCTTACGCATGAGGTTTGGTGGAATGTTACAGGCTATCATAGCGGCTTCGGCCAAAATGGTACCACTACCACACATGGGATCCATAAAATCGCACTGGCCATCCCAACCGGACAGCATGACCATACCGGCTGCCAGGACTTCGTTAATGGGTGCAATATTGGTGGCGGTTTTATAGCCACGCTTGTGCAGGGACTCGCCAGAGGTATCCAGGGAAATGGTACACTGTTGGCGGTCAATATGCACATTGATTTTTAAATCGGGGAACCGCAAGTCGATATTGGGGCGTTCCTTGGTGGTATCGCGAAACTTATCGACAATGGCATCCTTGGTTTTTAGGGCAATGTATTTGGAGTGGGTAAACAGTTTAGAATGTACGGTGGCATCAACCGCCAAAGACCCTGTGGGTTTCAGGTATTGGGACCAGTCTATATTATAGACTTTTTTATAGAGGTCTTCCTCGTTCTTCACCCAAAAGGATTCAATGGGCTTAAGGATTTTAATAGCTGTACGCAGGCCTAAATTGGCTTTGTACATAAAGCCCTTATCGCCTACAAAACTGACGTTACGGACACCTTTTTTAATATCCATAGCACCCATTTGCCGTAATTCCTTTTCCAGTAATTCTTCAAAACCATATAAGGTTTTGGCCACCATTTTAAAATTATTCTCCATCACTCCTATTAAATAGATTGCAAAAATACAGTATTTTTGTGGCATGATTGGGGAATCATAAATGAAAAGATTCCCATTTTCATGGGAATTATTATGACAAAAGACACCACAGCTTGGTTTGCCTCTTGGTTTGACACACCATTTTACCACATTCTGTATAAGGATCGGGATTATGACGAGGCGCAATTGTTTATGGACAACCTGACGCAGTATTTAAATATACCTGAAGGTGGTACCATTTTGGATTTGGCCTGTGGTAAAGGGCGGCATTCGGTGTATTTAAATTCCTTGGGTTATGATGTGACTGGTGCCGATCTGTCGGAAAATAGTATTGCCCATGCCAAGCAATTTGAGAATGACAGTCTGCATTTTAAGGTACATGATATGTGCCAGCCGTTTGGCAAACGCTTTGATGCCGTGTTTAATCTGTTTACCAGTTTTGGGTATTTTGAGCAGGAAGCCGATAACCTCAAAACCATACAAGCCATTCAAGCCGATTTAAACGAAACCGGATTTGGAGTGATTGATTTTATGAATTCCGACTACGTGATTGATAATTTAGTGCCTGAAGAAACCAAAACCGTTGATGGTATAGACTTTAACTTAAAGCGCTATGTTAAAGACGGTTACATTATAAAAGAGATTGCGTTTACGCATGAGGATGAGGATTATAACTATCAGGAACGTGTACGTGCCTTTACACTAGCCGATTTTGAGGCCTTGTTTGAAAAAGCGGGTGTGTATTTACTGGATGTTTTTGGTGATTATAAATTGCGTAAGTTTGACAACAAAACATCTGAACGCCTAATCATGATTTTTAAATAAGCATGCTGAATTATATACTTCCCATCCTTTCAGTTTTAGTTGGTTTTTTTATTGTGCTTATTTTAAAGCCTTCAGAAATCAAGCATTTAAAGTTGCTGCTAGCCTTTAGTGGTGCCTTTTTATTATCGATTACCGTTTTTAGTTTTTTACCGGAAGTCTATGCGCATGATAGCAAGCATGTGGGTATCTTTATTATGGTGGGAATTCTTATTCAGATTATCCTGGAGTTCTTTTCCAAAGGTGCCGAGCATGGGCATATGCATCTGGACAAAAGCAAAACGCTGTTTCCGTGGGTGTTGTTTATCAGTTTGAGTATTCATGCCATTTTGGAAGGTATACCTATGGAGGCGCACCATCATTTGGTTTATGGTATTATTGTACACAAACTTCCTGTGGCGATTATTCTGGCTACGTTTTTTATTCAGTCGCAGTTATCTAAAGTCAAGATTGCCCTGTTTTTAATTTTGTTTGCCTTGATGACACCGTTGGGTGTATATTTATCGGATTCTATTGGGTTTATTAAAACCTATTACAATGAGATTTCGGCGATTGTGATTGGTATCTTTTTGCATATCTCGACCACCATTCTCTTTGAAAGTAGTGAAGGTCACAAATTTAACCTGACCAAGATTTTAACCATTATTTTGGCTATAGTTATTGCCTATTTTATCTAGTCTATGTTCAGTAAGGAAGAAAGCCGACAATTACGTGAAACATTCTGGATAAGCTTTGGAAAGTCCTTCCCCAGAAAGTGGCTGCTCTACAACACCAAAATAAAGGGTTTTAGTTTTAAGTTTCATTTTGATACCAAACAGGCGTTGGTATCCTTGGATGTGGAAAGTGATTTGGAAAACCGTATTAACTATTGGGAAAAGTTAGTCGCGCTTAAAAGCATTCTTCAAGATGATTATCTTCCTGAAGCTATTTATGAAGAAACCTTTTATTTAGATAACGGTAAAGAAATATCACGTGTTTATGTACCCTTGGACGCTAAAGTGAGTATTCATAATAAGAATAGCTGGCAAGAGGTGATGGTGTTTTTTAATGAAACGATGGGTTTGTTTGAGGCGTTTTTTGAGGAGTATAAAGATGTGATCAAAGGTTAGATTTGTATTGATACTTTTCTGGTAAGATTCGAGTTAAACAAAAAACTTTAGATTTATTCCTGTTGGATTTTGATGTAATGTCCTTTTTTGAAGGTGCAAAAAAGAACCAAAAAACACCTTTGCTGTAGATAGGTATTTTTTATGGTTCTACTCTAACCATAAAAACCATAACCAAATACCTGATTTTTTTCCAAGGCTTCAAAAATTCTTTACGGTATTTGGTTATATATACTGACTACAGCGGCTTCCTGCTTCGCAGGAATTAGGTTTTAAATTACTTGTCATCCTGAACTTGATTCAGGATCTATTAATACATCAAATGCAGAAATAGAAGATTCGACGAAGTCAATAACAATGGATGTATTGTTAAATTACTATTTTTAAACCTATTTTAGTTTAAAAACCACCGAAGTAAACCAATACCCATGCGCAGATTATTAGGATTGATTGTAATGATGAGTGTACTACTTTGCTGTTGTGCTCCCAAAAAAAAGGAATTAGTGCTGCTTGGTACCGTTCATCAGTCAGTAGAAAATTTCACACCGGATAGCCTTTACAATATTCTGGTTAAGATCAAACCCGATTTGATACTCTTTGAAGTGGATTCTTCCTTGTTTACGGACACCTTCGAGTTTAATAAAACCTGGGATAGTAATGAGAATATTGCCACTGTAAAGTATATGGACACCTTTGATGTAGCTGTTAGACCCTATGAATTTACCGGAAGAAACGCCTATCGCATAAAAATTGGGTCAAGACCAACGGATGGCAAAGCCACCCAATTGTTAGATAGTCTTTACAAAAACAATCAGCTAGATGCTGCGGACGCTGATACTTATGAACGTTTTCTTAAAATAAACGATTCTCTAAATGCCTTTGCTTATCAAGGTGCGCGAGCATTTAACAGTATGGAAACTGATAAAATTGCTGAAGCCAGACAAGACTATCAGTATAAAGCGCTTTTAAACATCATGGGCCAATATCCTGTATTCTCTGAAACCTATTTTGTTAAGCAAGATGGAGACAGTATTAGTTATTTTGAGGGATACAAACGCGCATCTGAATTTTGGGATTTAAGAAACCAAACCATGGCTAATAACATTTTACATTTTATTCGGGAATCCGATTATAGGAAAATAGTGGTGCTAAACGGTTATTTTCACAGGTATTATTTGAACACGTTAATTAGGCCAAAACAGGATGAATTAAATTTTATAGTAAAGGAATTTTACGATTATTAAAGTCGTTATATACTATGTGTTCAAATCATTAGACCAATACCCCTGGGAAGAATAGCTTGATTTGCTTAATCCAATAATATTTAGGATTTTTACAATTCATCAATCAATTTATACATATGAAATCATCTTACACCCTCACCGTTTTACTGTTAACGTTTTTATTACAAACCCATTTAGGCTTTGCGCAAGATAGTGCCTTAAGCAACAGTTATAAACAAGACGTGATTACAAGGCTCTCACAACTGATGAACGAACGCTACGTCTTTCCAGAAGTTGCCAAAGCTACCGAGACCCATTTGAAAAACCAATTAGCAGCTGGACACTTTGACGCTTATACCACGGATGAAGCCTTTGCCTCTGCCCTCACTGAAAGTGTGCAAAGCATCAATAAAGACAAGCATATGCGCATCAGGACGAATCCGCCTTATGTAGCACCCGATAATTCGCCAGAACGTGCCATAGAGGAACAGCTAGACCGCATGAACCGCACACGTTGGTACAATGCCGGATTTGTAGATGTAAAAGTGATACCAGGCAATGTAGGCTATTTGGATTTACGCGGTTTTTCAGGACTTGAAAATGGCCAAGCCCATGCCGATGCAGCCATGCAGTTTATTTCCCGTGCCGATGCCATTATTATAGACCTAACCCAAAACGGTGGTGGTAGCCCTAGAATGGTGCAATACTTATGCAGTTATTTTTTTGACGACCACAGACACCTGAATAGCCTTTACTGGCGTGAGGGTGATGTGACTGAAGAATTCTGGACCTTGGAGCAAGTAAACGGTACCAAGCTACCCGATGTACCGTTGTTTGTGATGACCAGTAACCGAACCTTTTCTGGTGCGGAAGAGTTCTCCTATAATATGCAAACCCAAAAGCGTGCTACTTTGGTAGGCCAAACCACTGGTGGTGGTGCCAACCCAGGTGGTACCATGCCTATTAATGAGAACCTGAATGTATTTATTCCTACTGGTCGCGCCATAAACCCCATAACCCAAACCAATTGGGAAGGCGTAGGTGTAGTTCCCGAAGTGAAAACTACTCCTGAAGATACCTACCAAACTACATTGGATCTCGCTGTTGAAGCCGCTAAAAACTATCGTGCCAAACGCAACGCACAGTTTACCCTATTGTTAGAAGGCCTTAACAGTCATTTGGAAATGTATACGAGTAGCTCTGAAGCTGCTATTTACAACCAACTGAAAGCCTGTAAGGACGCCAAACTTATGGATGAAGACGGTATTAATAATTTAGGCTATACCTATTTAATGGAAAAAGGCAAGCCTAAAATAGCCGCTTGTATCTTTAAAGCCAATACACGTTTATATCCCGACTCGCCTAATGTGTATGACAGTTATGCTGAAAGCCTTATGGCCAATGGTGACAAAGAAGCTTCTGTAAGCAATTACGAAAAAGCCGTGGCATTGGCGACCTCACAGGAGCATCCTAATTTGGATTTATTTAAAGACAATTTACAAGCCGCCAAACAGAACTTGAAAGACTAAATACCAGTCTGACAAATGCAGTTTATAGATTCCACCTTAAGTAGGAGATTTACCTAAAAAACTACGTACAAGTACGTATAGGGCAAATGGTGTAAATTGATTAGATTTGGAAATAAGCACCATTGTGTTTATTTAATAGTTGTCAGCCAATGAAAAACATAAGCTTTCTGTTTTTATTTGTAATTTCAGTCATAACATATGGGCAGGAAATAGATACACTGTCTTTTTACTCAAAAGCATTTGGAGAAGAAAAAACCGTTTACATACACAAGCCAGAATTCTACAAATACAAATCGGACTCTGTAAAACTTCCTGTAATCTACCTACTTGATGGACAAAATAAATGGTTTGCTAATCCTACAATTTCTGATATTGAGTATTTACGCTTCACAAAAGAAATCCCAAGTGCTCTTATTGTTGTTATTCCATTAAAAAACCGAATAAAAGAATGTGCAATAGTAGATTTAAGAACAGAACTGTCTTTAGATCAATTTATAACCAAAGAGCTAGACCAAGAGCTAAAAGCATATAACCCTAGTGATTTGAAAGTCATTATCGGACACTCTTTTTCTGCTTCATTTTCGCTGTATTCCTTTTACAACCATCCAGACTATTATACTGCTGTAATTGCTAATTCGCCTTACGACAAAATGGAAATGCTTGTTGAAGGATTTGAGCAGTCAGGAGCAATAGATAAATCAAAAATTTCAATCGCTATAGGTAGTAAAGTTAAAGATGCTGCCCACAGAAAGAAATACGATGCATTAAAACTTAAATACCCCTTATTTTTTGACTCAATCCATACGTTTGAAGCAAATTATTCGGCTCATAACTCGGTTCCAATCGCTGCTGTACCAACTCTACTAACAAAAGTTTTTAAAGATTATAGAGACCGATACTTTAAGATTGCTGAAGTAGATATGGAATATAAACTCATAAAAGAACCAGGTTCTATATCTGAAGAATTGCATAAAATAGCGATTGCTTCTAAAATTAAAAACTACGATTATCCTCCAGAGATTTCAGATATTAATGGTATTGCTTCTCGCTATTGGAACAACGATTTGGAAGATTATGCCGCTAACGTTTATGAACTGGGAGTTAAATATTATCCTACGTATTACGATTTTTACTTATCGCTTTATGAGTTAACAAAAGACAACGTAACATCAAAAGAATATTTGGAAAAAGCTGAATTCCTTTTACAAACAAAAGAAAGCAACTGGGAGGGCAAACGTGAATTAATTGAAGACATAAAAGCTGAAAAAATAAAAAACGGCTGGTAATAATGCCTATAAACAATAGCGTTAATAAAATTTAAACCTCTAGCCATATTTCTATACTATACATTTGAAAATGATAAAAAAGTTACTGATAATAACAATTTTTGGAATCCTCTTACAGTCTTGTCAAGAGAGCGAAAAGTCGGATTCGGTTGCTCGAACACAGGAGGAAAAGAAATGGGATATTGAAACGTTAAACCATAGGGCAGTTCAACACCTTGATGCTACTAAATGGGACATGAAGTTGTTTAATCAAGATATTGAAACCTATAACATGTATTCTGAAATTTTTCAGAGTTATCCTTTAAATAAATCGCCTTTTCCAGTAGCCGAATATGACTATGCTGTATCCAGTATTCCGTTTTTAATTGAAATGGATTCTACAGTTTTTAAAGGGGTTAGAATTGGAGAATATGAAAACCCTGAAAGCGAAAAAATAATCGATAAATTAACCTTACTGGTTTTGACTAATGACAAGGATGCAGAAGAAACAACATTAGTAGATTCTCGAAATTATCCGTATTTAACAGCACAAGGCATATTTAAAGTAATTAGCAATGAATTTGATTGGGTATTTTCAGCAAGTCCAGATGGATTTTCTACTTTGCTTCTAAATATGAAACTTTTTGATTTAAGGTTTGGAGAAACCATCATAATTTATCCCCAAACAGACAAATCGTTCCTTTACGAACAAATTAAAGATTCACCCAATAATTATGGAGATTTTGAAGACTTTAAGAAATCATTAGTGAATAATCCAAAAGTGAAAAAACAATTGATTTCTGAAAAAAATATTAATTAATAACGTTGTACAACAATAGCTGTAAGTATTTGCTAGTTCTTGCCTTCTTCTGAAAATCCTTGCATTTTCAGTTTGGTGTGCACTTGGGAAGTTAAGCTCTAACCTGCTTAAATATTCATAGCTGTGACCATAATAGATAATTATCATAGATATTTACCGTTAACTAAAATATCATTTCATAATAGAAACCTAGTTTATGAGAAAATCAAAATTACTTATCGGATTTTTAGCAATAGCATTTTTAATGTCAATTTCCCCAATTAGTTATAAAAATGAATCATCTAATGATAAAATCGTTGGTACATGGGAACTTGAAAGATTACAAACAAATTATACCGACGGAACATTCAGTGAAAAAAGTTTCACAAAATGTTATGACAGGGTAAGACACATATACAATAGTGATGGAACTCTCAATTATATTTTTCCAGGAATAGACAATAATACTGGAAAGTGTCATTATAACGATACAGAATTTTGGACTGGAACTTGGGAAAAAATTGGAGATGGAAAATATAAAACTTCACATATACAGAAATATCCAAATAGTAATAAGCCCTCTCGTTATACCGAAACAACCATTATATATACTTTTTCAAGAGATGGTAAAACATTAAAAAAATTAATGGACTTCAAAAAGGCTGGAATAGATTTTGATACAGAGTCTAATAATCCGCCAATTTCTGAATTAGCAACATATGTAAGAATAAAATAACTGCTTCAACAATTTGTTTAGTGTACATCTTCGGTATACACAACATATACAAACCGTTATAAACCAATAAAACCAAACTCATGAAAAATTATTTATGCCTTTTAATATTAGTAGTTATAGGTATTACTTCCTGTAAGGAAAAGTCTAATGAGAATTTAGATTCAAAAGAAAAATTTGAACCTATTGTGAATGTTAATGACCTAACATCGGACCATAATAAATGGTATACATATTATTACTACGATATAACATTATCAGCTGATTTTAAGCCTTTAAATGAACAATCGGAAGTAATTACTAAAGATGAGTTTTTTAATGAACTTATTACAGGAAAGTATATACCCGTTGAAATTAAGTCGGATAGTTTAAAGATTTACAAATTATATACCATACCACCTACCGCAAATACATCAATTTCAAATGTGGTTAAATCCACTGCGGCTTCTGCTTACAGTTTATATAAAATGGAGGGTATGAAATTCCCAGATTTCGAATTTTCAGATTTAAATGGCAAGCATTATAATAACGATAGTTTGATAGGAAAAAAAACGATTATAAAAACTTGGTTTATTGCTTGTAAACCGTGTGTTGCAGAGATACCAGAACTAAATGAACTAGTAGAAAATTATAGCGACAAAAAAAATATTCAATTTATAAGTTTAGCGCTTGATAAAAATGAACCACTAATAAAATTCTTAAATAAAACAGAGTTTAAATATGAAGTTGTAGCAGAACAAAAAAACCTGATTCAAAATAAATTAAATTTAAGAGCTTATCCAACCCATCTTATAGTTGACAAAAATGGACACATTGAGAAAGTTTTAAGTACAGCATCAGAATTAATTACATATTTAGAAGACAAGCAACCAGTAAGACAAAAAGAACTAAATGTTCCACCGCCGCCTCCACCTCCAGTTGAAAAGTCTGATAAAAATAATGCCTAACCATGAAGCTCATTGCAGTGAAATAATACTCAAGTACCATTCTTTAACGAAATCCTAATCCTTGTCAAAATACTCTGAAAAATTAAAACATGAAAATTCAACATTTACTAATAGTCTTCATAGGCTCTCTCTTACTCAACTCCTGTTCGAATGATGATGATGATGATGGTGACGTTCAAACATGTCCTCAAACTGAAACTGTTTCAATGAAAATTAATGGCGAATTAAAACAATTTGAAGTTAATGGAAGGGGAATTGATCTAGATAACGATGGCTCTGGCCATACTTTAAGTTTATGGTTGCTCACAGGTGTTTTTCAACCAGAGCAAGATACATATGCCATAACAATTAAGCTTCCTTACAAAAAGACAGGCACAAACATTATAGAAGAATTTAATTATTTTAGAGTACAACATGGGACTTCTACAAACAGTGATTTTGTTGCTCAAGGCGTATTAGAAAGTAACATAATAACAAATACAAACTTATGTTTTAGCGCTACATTTTCAGGAAGTGCAATAGTAAACGGTAATGAAATAACTATTACTGACGGAATTATTAAACATGTTTATGATGACCCTTTTGACTAAATAAGTATAATTATCAACACTGGTAGAGAAATACAACAAAACATAACTGAAGGCTATACCAAACTGTGACTTGCACACCAAAATAACGTAACATAAACTTATAACACAATAAAAATGAACCTAAAAGACATCGTAGAACTGTGGTTTGAAAAATGGCGTAGTGGTGATTACCTCAACTTACCCATATCTGAAAACTTCAAGCACACAAGCCCTTTTGGAACTATTACTGGAAAACAACAATATCTTGATTTAGTTAAGAAAAATGAAGACAAATTCCTGCACCAGACCTTTTACATCCACGATGCCATATATGAAACGGACAGAGCCTGTGTACGATATACAGCCAAGCAAGGCCATGATTTTTCTTTAGATGTTAGTGAATGGTATTACGTTAAAGATAATCTTATAGAAGCGATTATAGCCTACTACCATATAGGAGAAATTCGTGAAGAACGAAAAATTGAAAACTATAAATAATAGATAATTGTAACAATAAAAGAATTATAAAGACCAATAACTTAAACGAATAAAAATTAAAAATAAGGTACATTATGAGAACCAACTACATAGCATTAGGATTAATTTTCGGAGTAGGAATAGGAATTAGTATTGGTGTTACAACAGATAATATGGCAACTTGGTTATCTATAGGAACTGGAATTGGCCTAGCTTTAGGTGCTGGTCTAGGAACTTATGAAAAAAGTAAGAAACGAAACTGCGAAGCTGGAAAAGCTAATAATTGATTGAATAAAAACTACTTGCAATAATAGCTAATTGTTCATGACATAAGTTTTTTACCCAACACAACTATGCACAAACCGTTAAGCAGGTTACATAAAACAAAATGAAGAGAGTTGTTACCATACTATTTTTGATTTTTATTTTTACGCGATGCGCAATTGACAGAACCATTCAAAACATAAGCCAATCTGAAATTCAAACCTTATCTGTATTTAAAGCCTTGGAAAGTCACAATAAGGTACGGATATGTGGAACTGATGAACCCGGACAAAAACTGTGGTTATGCCTAACATTAGTCTCAAAGGAAAACAAACGTCCCTTAATAAACGAGCAAATACAACTTTATCACACGTCTGCAATTGGTGAGTATGAGCCAAAAAATCCTAATGACGAATCGACCGCCCGATTAAACGGCACTGCAATAACAAATGAAAAAGGGCAGGTTTTTGTACAAACCATTTTACCAGGCGATTATGGCAGCTCAACAGATAACAGACATATTCATACCTCTGTAATGAATGCACAGCCAGAAGCCTACGACATCCATTTCAATCAGTTTACGGGGAAAATGGGAAGACATTTTATTAATGATAGCGACCAACATTTTTTGGCAGATTTAAAACAAACGGAAGATAGTACGCTTGTAACGTTTTTGACTATGGAAGTGAAAAATTATAAATTTACAGGCGAAACAAATTAAAACATAATTCCGTAAAACAAGGTTAGAAGAAGCGGTATTTATCTTGCCAGTCCAACCGAAAACTGAATTAAAATCAATCAAATGAAAATCAATATCCTGTTAGTATTTCTGGGTTTAGCACTAAACCATCAAAATGTAATAAGTCAAAATTCCACTAAAACTAACTCGAATGCTTTCCAAAGTCTAGCTCAAGATATTCAAGTAAACGCGAATTATACCCAAGGTAATTGGCAACCTGTATTACATGCCATTGATAACAAAAGCATGGTTCTGTTGGGTGAGCTCAATCATGGCTCCAAGGAAATTTTTATCACCAAAAATGAGCTTATACAACAATTGCACCAACAACTGAATTTTGATGTTATATTGTTTGAATCTGGTTTGGGTGAAATAGGTACAATTGAAAGCCAAAAAGACACCTTAAACAGCAAAGACATGACTAATGGCTTTTTTTGGGGATGGCGGAATAAATCGTTTGAAGAGCTTATGCAATATGCCAAAAACAATAACATTTCTGTTGCTGGTTTTGATGTGCAGAAAACAGGACGTAATTTTTCTAATCTGTTAACACATTATCTAAACGAGCAATCCATTGACAACCCAAGCTTTCACAATATTGAGCAACGGTTTGATGCCCAAAAGCAATTACTGACTAACCGTAAAGCCGTTTACGATTCCCTTAAAACCACTACAAAACATCTCATTGCCGACTATAAAAGCTTAAGTGAGGAAATACAAAAAGTCAGCAACAACAGTAAGACCTATGATAAACAGTTGATTAAACGTACCATTGAAAACAGAATACAGTACCTAAAGTATTTTTTAGATTTTACAAAAACCAAAGATTACAACAAACGCTGGAAAGAACGAGATAGTATGATGGCGGCTAATGTTGAGTGGCTTATGGATACGTTTTATAAAGACAAAAAAATAATACTGGTTGCTCACAATTTCCATATCGCAAAATTCAATACCAAAGAAGACGTTATGGGCGAATTTCTAGCCCATAAATATGGATCCAGAATGTATGTTTTAGGTGTATTTGCAGGATCAGGAAGCTTTGCCAATAATTCAGGAAAGGAGACAGCAATGAAACCTATTGAACAGACTGGAACTGATATTAAAAGTCTAATTGGTAGTTTAGATGGAAAAGTAAATTTTATTGATATTCCAAAAGAAGAAACAACAGCAACAGGTGTTTTTTTCCAGCCAATAATTATTAACGATACGTTTATTGATCTCTACGGCACCAACCAACTAATACTGTCCAAACACTTTGACGGACTACTTTTACTGGATAAGATATCGCCTCCTGAATAAGCTATAGGTATTGGTTAACTACTTTACGCCTCCTCTGTAATTCAATTATTACGTAAATAAGCTTCAAGATAATTATAGGTTCTAAAATACTCCTTTTGCAATTCTCGCAAATAACTTAAAAGCATATCACGGTTAGAATAATTTGGGTGCAAACAGTCTTGAAAGGTATCATCGCTTATTGTCAACAATACAAACCACTTTCCAGACCTAGTACTGTAATGATCTTGCATAATTGGTCCAACCTCTTGAGAATCCAATGCGGCATCTACAGCTAATGGTAAAAAATTAATAGTTTGTGTAGTTTTTTCACGCTCATAAAAAGACATATAGTAGGTTTTGTTGTTTAGCGTAAACGGTACATTATATTCTACATCCATATGTTCTCGATTATACTTCATATTTATAAAACTGTAAAACTCGTTGGCTTTTTTCGTATCCTCAAAAATAAAGGCATACTTTTTAGGTAAGTTACGTTTAAACTTTTTAGCTAATTGAACCTTATCGGTTTCAATATTTGGAGCAACTTGCAAGGGAATACATCCTGAAACAGAAAAAATCAATAGTAGTAGCGCTAGTTTTTTCATGAGTTGGCTTTCAAACAAAATCACAAAATTTATACCAAAACAACACACCACAAATACAAACTAAATAAATCAGGATATAGCCAAAAGAGGAATAGTGATGTTATAGGCTACCTTTTCAATTTTATTTTCGGCAAATAGGTTCTCCCAAAACCCATGTTTTCTATTCACCATAGCAAACATATCTATACTATTAGATTCAATATAATGATTAACAGCGCTTAAAAAGGCTCCTTTTTCTATTTCCACAAATTGATGAGTAGCGTTTTCAAAACAGTCATCTAAAGATGCTTTTACCAGCTCTTGCTCTTTGGTCAACACATTAGAGTCTGAAACATGTAAAATACTAACTTGGTAATCCTTTTGTTCCACTAAATTAATTAAAGGACTCAAATCGGTTTTGCAATACGTGTTTTCATAATTGCTTGTAAAGGCAACACGGTGTATGGGTTTATAATTGTAATTATGAGGTATAGCTAAAACCGAAACGTGACAACCCTGAATAACACGCATGGTATTGCTTCCCATTATTTTTTTGGCCATGTTGGATGCGCCTTTTGTACCCATAATTGCCAATTGAATATCGTGTTTGTCAACCAATTGATTTATTGCAGCTACTAAATTATCGTAATCTATTACGGGTACAAACTCGTGTAGAATATTATTGTGTTTGGATTTAACCGTATCGATATACCTGTCTAATTTTAATTTAGCACTGGCAATGAGTTGCTCGTATAAGCTAGTTGTTGGCGACATACTCATTAAATCATCTGAAATAAATGTAGATGCCTTTAAAACATGTAGAACATAAAATTGACAGTCTTCATATTTAAATAACTGCATAGCATACTCCAAGGCATGATTGGCATTATCAGAAAAATCGGTTGTTACAAGAATCTTTTTCATGGATTTAGATTTTCAATTTATAAGATAGTAATTAGTTTATAGTTTTGAAATGACAATTATCAGCTTCGCATATATTTCATGTTTTTTTAGTGAGTTGCCAATTTTGATTTGTATTTTCGGCACAATAAATGATATGTATTTCGTTATATAAAAAAACTAACTATGCGTTATTTAATCGTAGCCCTATTGGTTTGTTATGCAAACCTACTAACAGCACAGAACACGGCTGTATCGTCAAACGAAAAACTTACTTTTACCGCTGCCTACAATATGTCTGGAATAATGACAGATTTGGCCGAAGTTACTATGGAAACCAAATCGGTTAAAACATCAAAAGCCACATTACTACATTTAAAGTGCAAGGCAACAACGTACAGTAAATGGGATAATTTTTTTAAAATTCGCGATCTGTACGAAAGCTATGTGAGCCCTACAACTTTAAAACCCTACTTATACAAAAGGGATATTAATGAAGGTGGCTATTATAAGTTTATGCAATATACCTTTAAGCATAAAACCAATACGGTTGAAAGCCTAAAACGCAAGCGCCGTAAAGACGGAACCACATGGGATGAGAAAAAAAAGATATCCATAAACTCTGGAACCAACGATATTGTAACTACCATATATAGTATAAGAAACTTAAATCTCGATAATGCAAGCTCTGGAAAAACCTTTAACCTTAAAGTGATTTTTGATAATGCCGAATATAATATTACATTAATTTATAAAGGAAAAGAAACCTTGAATACTGCAATAGGTAATAAATCTTGCCATAAATTGGCCATTCAGGTTAATAATAGTAATGTATTGCAAGGCAGTAGTAATAACTTACTTTGGCTAACGGCTGATGCCAACAAAATACCAGTGTATGCCAAATTTAAAATCCCAGTTGGAAATGGGGAATTAAAAATTAAATCGGCCTCTGGCTTATTAAATTAATAGAATATGAAAACGTTATTTAGAATATTAGGACTAATAGCCGCAATTTTAGCTGTGGTGTTATCTGTACTACCATTGTCTAATTTAGCATTTATTCCAGCCATAGCAGCACTTGTTTTTGGCTTAATTGCTTTTTTAATGGCCAAGCAACAACAGGAACCCAGAAAAAGTATTCAGCTTATTTTTATCTTAACAATCATTGCCCTATCATTGGCTACCTATAAATCTATTTTTAGTGAATCTGAAGTTGGTAATACTGAAGAACTGGAAAAAACAGAACAAAAATCTGAAGAAGAAGCAATTGAAGAACTAGAAGAACTTGATCTAGATGACATTGATATAGAATAGCTTAAAATATTAAATATTAGCCAAAAAATAGATAGTTACTTCGGTGTTATCTATTTTTTTGTTTTATTTGACTGACAATTAAGCTATAACATCAAAATGAAGGTATTTATCATTGCAGCATCGTTCTGCATTGTTGGTTCTTGTGCTACCACAAAGTATAGCACAAAAATTGAGAACCTTAAAAACGGCATCCATTTACAGGACAGCAGTTTGGTAATGCGTTATGCCAATACCATTACTACTAACGATTTAAAAACCAACCTATACGGTTTTACATCGGAAGCATTTGAAGGTAGAGAAGCCGGAAGCAAAGGGCAAAAATTAGCTGCAGAATTTTTAAAAAACTATTATGTTAACCTAAACATGAAATCGCCTTTAGGTGATACCCTTTATTTTCAACATATTCCAGCCGATAAACTACCAGAAAATATTGGAGACACAGAAAATGTTTTAGCTTTTATTGAAGGTACTGAAAAACCTGAAGAAGTACTTATCATATCAGCACATTACGACCATTTAGGCGTAGAAAACGAACTAGTTTACCACGGTGCAGATGATAATGGCTCTGGTACTTCTGCCGTTATGGAAATGGCCCAAGCCTTTAAATTGGCTGCACTAGCTGGACACAAACCTAAGCGAAGTATATTGTTTTTACATGTAACAGCCGAAGAAATAGGATTGCAAGGTTCGCAATATTATACAAACAATCCTGTTTTTGAATTGAATAAAACACTTGCCAATTTAAATATAGATATGATTGGTCGAGTTGATAATAAACATAGCAATAATAAAGATTACATCTATTTAATAGGTGCAGATAGAATTAGTAAAGAGCTTCACTATATCTCTGAAAAGGTAAATAACCAATACTTTGATATGGAATTGGATTATACCTATAATGACGAAAACGACAGAAACAGATACTACGATAGGTCAGACCATTATAACTTTGCCAAGCATAATATTCCAGTTATTTTTTACTTTAATGGTGAACACAATGATTACCACGAGCCTTCTGATACTCCCGATAAAATAGATTACGATTTACTGGCACGTAGAACAAAGCTTATTTTTGTAACCGCCTGGCATTTAGCCTACAATGAAGAAGCCTTATTGTATAACGTAGACTTTTAATGATCATACTGGATTTTGCCTTGTTAAAGTTTGTTAAAATGAAATCGCTAATTCATTGAAATTCTGTACTTTTTTGTAATATCGCAATACAATTATTTTCACCTTAAATAGGTGATGTTAACCAACTCTTTTATACAAACTTTTATGAAACGTATTTCATTAATATTAGGTATTGCTTTACTTATCCTTGGTTGTGGATCAGGTAAAGAAAATGCAACAAAGTCAGAATCTAAACAAGTCTCAACGCCTGCCAATCCATCAGATTATGCATCAACTATTACATCTGACGAACTTAAGGAGATGTTATTCACCTATGCATCTGATGATTTTGAAGGTAGGGAAACTGGACAACCTGGACAGAAAAAAGCTGTTAATTATTTAAAGCAACATTATATCGATATGGGTATTCCAGCCGCTCAATCTAATGGTGATTACTTTCAAACGGTACCATTACAAATTCTGGATGTGCCTAAAGTATCATTAACAATTAATGATAAAGAATTTAAAGCTGTAGATGATTTTGTGTCTGTTATAGCTTCAGAAGACGGAAGTATCAACGCCAACGAAATTGTTTTTGCAAGTTATGGTATTGATGATGATAAATACTCAAATTATTCAAACTTAAACGTTAAGGGTAAAGTTGTACTAATTAAATCGGGCGAACCAAAAACCGAAGATGGAAATTATGTTATAACTGGTACTGGCGAAGCTTCAAAATGGTCTAATTTCAGACAGGAATATGCCGCTAAACGCGATGCAGCTAAAGATAGAGGTGCTGCTGCTGTTTTATTTTATTATCCTTCCATTTACGATATGGCTGCAAGACGTTTTGGTGGTTCAAGTGGACGAATGTCTTTAAAAGGCAAGGCTAATGATATGTACTACTTCTTAATAAATGAGAGTTTAGCTAAAGCACTTTTAAGTGATATTGATACTAATGATAATGTTGAAACTATATCAGCTTCAATGAACTTAATGTATACCAATGCTTCAAACGATTTTACATCAGAAAACGTAGCTGCATACATTAAAGGTTCAGAAAAGCCTGATGAGTATATCGTAATTTCTGCTCATCTAGACCACGAAGGTATAAAAGATGGTGAAATTTATAATGGAGCTGATGATGATGGTTCAGGAACTGTATCTGTTTTAGAAATTGCGGAAGCTTTTAAGGAAGCCGCGAAAAATGGTCACGCTCCTAAACGTTCTGTTGTATTTCTGCACGTAACAGGTGAAGAAAAGGGATTATTAGGTTCGGCCTATTATACAGATACAGAACCTATTTTCCCATTAGCAAATACTGTAGCTAATCTAAACATTGATATGATTGGCCGTGTTGACCCGAAACATGAGGAAGCTGGAGATGATAATTATTTATACCTAATTGGAAGTGATAAATTAAGTACTGAACTGCATAATATTTCAGAAGATATCAATAAGAAGTATATCAACATGAATTTTGATTATACTTACAACGATGATAACGACCCTAACCGTTTTTACTACCGTTCTGATCATTACAATTTTGCAAAAAACAATATTCCAGTAATATTCTATTTTAACGGTACGCATGCCGATTATCACAGACCTAGTGATACCCCTGATAAAATTCGTTACGATTTATTGGAAACCCGATCAAAGCTTATATTTTATACTGCTTGGGAATTAGCTAATAGAGATAATCGTATTGTAGTTGATAAAGCTACGGAATAGTACTATTGGTAATACAACAATAAAAGCCTTTCAGAAAACTGAAAGGCTTTTATTTTAGTAAATTTGCTTGTTTTTCAGTTCATAACTTATGTCATACGCTAACCAAACCGTTAATAATAAATCCTTTATAAAACGTTTTTCGCATAAAGGAAGGTTTAATGTGGCCTTATCCTTTTTAAATTTAAAAAACACAGATACCTTATTGGATTTTGGAACTGGTGATGGCTATTTACTACAACTGATATCTGAAACAAAAACTGCAAAAGAACTTGTGGGTTACGACCCCCTTCCTGACATGTATAATGAACTCGAAAAAAATATAAAGTCGCTACAAGCCACAAACATCAAAGTGATAAATAATTTAAATGCCGTTGCAGAAACTACATTCAATTATGTTACATGTTTTGAGGTTCTAGAGCACTTTTCTAAAAGAGAACAACTACAACATCTAGAGGATATAAAACGAATAACAGACTCCAATAGTAAAATCATTATTTCTGTACCTTTGGAAATAGGCCTTACCGCTCTATTAAAAAATAGTATTCGTGCCATTGTAGGTCAAAAACACAGTAATTCTAGTTTAAAGTCCGTCACAAAAGCCATTCTAGGTTTTAAAGACACAAGAACCCAATCGGGATATATACACTCTCATGTAGGTTTTAATCATAAAGATTTGGAAAAGCTATTTAAAACAAGTGGTTTAAAAGTTATAAAGAAGCAGTATTCCCCATTTAAATATTTTTATGGGTTTTTAAATTCTCAAATCTTTTACGAATTAGAAAGAGTATAGTACCTGCTTAATACCAATCTGTTTTACTATACTTTTCAATGAATGCCATTAAACGTATTCTATTCAAGTTTTTCAATTTTCTCTCCAAAACCATAGCTTCTTGCTTCGTTTTTTTATGAATTGAAAGCACTAATATCCACGGAATTCCTTTAGAAGTATAATTAACAGAGCCTGAATTATGTTGTTTTATCCTATTATTAAGATTTTTAGTAAAACCCTTATAGTAACGATTTAGTTTTTCAGAATACAACACATAAACAGTATAGTCCATATGGTAAAATACAAAAAAAGCTCTTCATAACTGAAGAGCTTTATATTTTTGGTACAGACGATACTGTCTGCACCAAGACACTTTAGTGTCGTCTTGGGGTGGAAGATCGGTCTCGAACCGACGACCTCCTGAACCACAATCAGGCGCTCTAACCAACTGAGCTACAACCACCATTTTAAATTGGACTGCAAATGTAAATTATTTCCTTTTTTCTACAAAATGTTTATCAAATATTATTTTATAAAGGTCAGTAGATAAATACATGTTTTAATGTTCTAAAAAAGGGCAAACTATGTCGGTTGAGCGAAGTCGAGACCTACTTAAGCTATGAAAAAAAGTTCTCGACTCCGCTCGAACAGACAAACAAAAACATATAAGCATCAACAAATCATGTATTTGTAATTTATTTGAAGTAAGTAACTATCTAATGACCTCTATTATTTTAAATCAAATAAACTATTTACTGCAGGATACCGTTCAACAGTAAACCCTTCGGCATGTTCTACACCAATTAAACGTCCTAAATCTCTTGCTCTATATGTTACACTATCGGTAAAATTTTTACTTGAAATAGGTGTTTCGGGCTCATTACTTTTAGGATCATAGAATTGTGTTTTATAGGCTAAAACGGCTTCCATTTTTGTGTCTAAATATCCTGTAACATCAACAACAACATCAGGCTCCAAATTTTTCCATTGTATATAATGATATACCGCTTTAGGTCGCCATGGATCTTGGTAACCATCATAATCTTCACATTTGGTATCAATTTTTAACAATCCACTTAAAAAACAAGCATCGCTCACCAAACTACTACCCTTTCCATGATCAATATGGCGATCTTCAATAGCATTACAGATTACTATTTCCGGTTTATACTTACGAATCATTTTAATAAGTTCAATTTGGTGTTCTTTATCATTAATAAAAAAGCCATCAGCAAATTCCATATTGGTTCGCATGGCAACGCCCAATATTCTGGCAGCATCTTGAGACTCCTCATCACGTGTTTCTGCAGTACCTCGTGTTCCAAGTTCTCCTCGAGTTAAATCAATAATACCTACTTTTTTACCTCGTGCCACTTCTTTTGCTAACACAGCACCACAACCGAGTTCTACATCATCTGGGTGAGCGCCAAAGGCTAAAATATCTAACTTCATGTCATTTTTATATTAAAGATAAACTGGTGCCAGTTCTTTAGTTCGTTGTATAGCTTGTTCTATATCGTTGATTAAATCGCGTTTCGATTCAATACCTACAGAAAACCTGATAAGTTGATTACTGATTCCTACCTTATCACGTTCTTCTTGGGTCAATAAAGCATGAGACGTTAAGTGTGGCGAAAGTACAGTACTCTCTACCCCTGCCAAGCTCATTGACGATTTTATAAGCTGCAATTGTTTTTGAAAAACACCAGCATCTAAACCCTCTCGTAACTCAAAGGACATCATACCTCCAAAACCCTTCATTTGGCTTTTTGCCAACTCATGATTGGGATGCGATTTTAGCCCAGGGTAATTTACACACTTTATGTCATCATGGTTTTCTAAAAAACGAGCTAATTTTTTAGCATTTCTATTTTGGGCTTTAACCCGTAAACCTAGTGTTTTTATACTACGTTCCAATAACCAAACGGTCATATCACTTAAGCTACCACCATAATTTTTGGCAACATGCCAAATACGTTCAATTATATCATCAGATGCCATTAAAACGCCTGCTAAAATATCAC
Organism: Hanstruepera flava; assembly: GCF_023634025.1. Lineage (GTDB taxonomy): Bacteria > Bacteroidota > Bacteroidia > Flavobacteriales > Flavobacteriaceae > Hanstruepera > Hanstruepera flava. The sequence continues at coordinate 79,569 of NZ_JALJCW010000001.1, forward strand.
TATGACCTCCTAAATATTTGGTTGCTGAATGCATAACAATATCGATACCAAAACCTATTGGGTTTTGGTTTACAGGGCTAGCAAACGTATTATCTATGGTTGACAATATCCCTTTAGACTTTGCTAGTTCGGCAACACCCTTAATGTCCGTAATGGTCAGTAACGGGTTTGAAGGTGTCTCAATATGTATGACTTTGGTATTAGGCTGAATGGCTCGCTCAAAATCTGAAACCTGATAACCTTCAGTAAATGTAAATTCAATACCATACTTCGGAAACTCTTCTCTAATAAAATTACTGGCGCCTCCGTATAACGTGTTTTGAACAACCAAATGATCGCCTTCCTTTAAAAAGGTCAGAAGCATGGCACTCAAGGCAGCCATTCCAGAGCCGAATATTAATGCCGCTTCAGCATGCTCTAAAGCAGCCATTTTTTTAGCCAAAAATTCTTGATTGGGTGTATTAAAGTATCTAGGATAACGTTTGACATCAACATCTTCAAATTGATATGAAGTAGACGTATATATTGGAGAAACGGCTCCTTTAAATTGCTCATCTTGAATTTCTCCAACGTGTGTGCAAATCGTATTAAGTCCATAATTTTTCTTTGTCATAACTTTTAAATTATGCTACTAATTTACAAATTATGCCTATACTTTTACAGACTTCCAATACCCTTTTTTAAACCAAATAATTCCAATTATAGCAATCAGGATCTCTGCCAAGGTAATGGCCCCAAAAACTCCAATTGGTCCAAAATCTAAAGTAACAGCTACGATATACGCAAAAGGCAGCTGTATTAACCAAAAGCATACAAAGTTAATATAGGTAGGGGTTTTGGTATCGCCAGCGCCATTAAAGGCATTAATAACCACCATACCATAGCCATAGAAAATATAACCAGCTGCAATAACACGCAAGCAAAGGCTTCCATACTTAACAACATCTGGCGTGGTATTAAAAAGCAATATAATCTGCGGAGCAAAAACTAAATACACCACAGAAACCAAAGCCATAAAATACGCATTGTATTTACCCGTTTTCCAAACCGATTGAGATGCGCGCTCTGGTTTTTCTGCACCTAAATTTTGACCAACAAGTGTTGCTGCCGCATTACTCATTCCCCACGCAGGCATTAATGTGAACATCATAACACGAATGGCAATAGTATATCCAGCTAAAACCTCGCTGCCAAATTCACTCATAATTCGCATAAGAAATACCCAACTTGATGTTCCTATTAAAAACTGACCGATTCCACCCAATGAAACACGAATTAAATTGAACATAACCTTTGTTCGGATAATCAAATCGCGAATGCCTATTTTAATTTTTCCGTAACCGTAAAAAAGAATAATTAACTGAAATAACACAGCAGTTCCCCGACCTATTGTAGTCGCTATAGCAGCACCTTCCACTCCAAAAGCAGGAACAGGTCCGAAACCAAAAATAAAAATAGGATCTAAAATAATGTTCAACCCGTTTGATAAAATTAAAGTCCACATAGCTATGGACGCATTTCCAGCACCTCTAAAAACCGCATTTATTAAAAAAAGGAGCATGATGGTAACATTACCGCCAAGCAAGACTTTTGTATAGCCGTAGCCTTCTTCAATCAAATCGGTTTCGGCACCCATAAGCGACAAGAGCTCCTTAGGGTAAATTATGCCTATGGCACTAATAATTGCAGCAACGGCAACCCCTAATATGATAACTTGAACTGTAGCTTCTGATGCGCCTTTAACATCTTTTTCGCCAATTCTTCTGGCTACAACAGCTGTGGCCGCCATACTCAAGCCAATAGCAACAGCATAAACCAGGGTAATAACAGATTCTGTTAAACCTATGGTAGCAACGGCGTTTACACTAACTTGTGAAACATACATGATGTCTACTAAGGCAAAAATAGACTCCATGAGCATTTCTAAAATCATAGGAATAGAAAGCATAAAAACAGCACGCCGTATGCTTCCTGAAGTAAAATCTTGTTCCTTACCAGAAACAGCCATTTTAAAATATGTAAAAAATTGTTTAAGTGATATAGTATTCTGTGACATTTTTGAAATTATTTAATATAAACAAACCAGGACATGAAGATATCCATCATAAGTGTGTCATTGATTAATGACTAAAAACGATAATTTATATTAAACAATCATAGGCATTACAAATATGGAGAATTAAACTTAAATTTCAAAAAGCACATGGCAACTAATTTAATCAATTAAAATTCAGCGATTTACATCTGCGTCTTTTGAATTTCAAGAAAATTTGATTAACTTTACAACATGACTACACTAGACAAAAACGAAAATTCAGATTTCATTCAAGAATCTTTAAGCTATTTAGAGAATTTAGGATACGATAATATTAAAGCTGATATTGAAGGTTACGAAACCCCTAAATCGTATCATAAAAAAGGCAGTGATATTGTTATAACTCCAGATATTGTTGCTGAAAAAGCAGGACGAAAACATTATTTTGAATTAAGTTTAAAATCAGAAGAACCTATTCTTTTGAAGTCTAAATGGCGCTTTCTAGATGTTTTAACCCGAATGAAGGACCACAAATTTAGAATCATTACACGTCGTGGCCACTATAAGTTTACACAAGACATGTTGGATGATCTTAATTTAGATAAGAACCCTATTAAACTATAGGTCTTTAATTTTAGATTTTAAAAGCCTATTTTGTTCTTCCATTAATTCTGAAAGGTTTGATAATAGTTCAATATCTTTTGGGGTCGATACTGTAGTGTCTTTTGTATCCTGCGCTTTTTTACGTAAACGATTCATAAACTTCACTACAATAAATATTGTAAAACCAATAATCAAAAAATCAAGTAAGGCTTCTCCAAAAGCACCATAACCTATTGCAACCTCATCAGTAATTATGGTTCCATTAGAATTTTTAATGACATCTTTTAAAATGATACGCTTGTTTTGGAAATTTACACCATCTGACAGCAATGATAATGGAGGCAAAAAAACCTGTTTTACCAACACATCAATGACTTTATTGAATGATGCTCCTATAATGATACCAATAGCCATATCCATCATATTGCCTTTTACAGCAAACTCTTTAAACTCTTTAAATATTTTCATAAGTAGTAAATCTTATTTTCTGTAGAATTTAGCATATTTCCTGTAAGCTAGAACAGCAATAATTCCAACAATCCCAAAAGCTATGGCTATAAACTTAACACTAACAATTTGGTCACCACTGGCATAACTATGTAATCCTGCTAAATAGAAATTCACACCGAAATACGTCATCATAATACTTGAGAACGCAATAATAGACGCCAAGTTAAATCCAAACCTACCTCGTAACCCTGGAACGAGTCGCATATGTATTACAAAGGCGTAAATCATAATACTGATTAATGCCCAGGTTTCTTTAGGGTCCCAACCCCAATAACGCCCCCAACTTTCGTTGGCCCACATACCGCCTAAAAAGTTACCAATGGTAAGCATAACCAAACCAACGGTTAATGCCATTTCATTAATAATGGTTAACTCTTTTATATTAAGCAACAACCGTTCTTTATTATCTTTATTGGTGAAAATCATAAGTAAGAGTACCACAAGCCCTAATATCATTCCCAATGTAAATGGTCCATAACTCGCTACAATAACAGCGACATGTATCATTAGCCAATAACTATCTAAAACAGGCTGAAGGTTGGCAATGGCAGGATCCATCCAATTCCAATGGGCTACCATTAAAATCATAGACGTTACAAATGCTGTAGAAGCAATGGTTAAATCGCTTTTTCTTCCAAAGGCTAAACCAAAAAACATAGTCGCCCAAGCCACATAAATCATAGATTCGTAGGCATCACTCCAAGGCGCATGACCCGATATGTACCAACGTGCAATTAACCCTAATGTATGTAATAAAAATAATCCTACAATTATCCATTTGAAAAATGTAACCGCTAGATTCAAGGGTTTGTTTCTATGGTTAAATATTTGAATTATTAGAAATACAAACATCAATGCTCCGGCATACATATACCAACTAAACAGTTTCTTGAAAATATCGTATTTATTATAGGCTATTTCTGTTTGTATCTTCTTTTCAGAAAGCATAACGGCACTGCCATACTTACGCTGCGTTTTAGTAAACGATTCTAAAATTTCATCAGTTTGTTTAAAGTCCCCAGATTGTTTGGCTGTATTCAAAGAATACAAATACGCGCTAAAACCATTATTTATGAAATTGGCATATAATGAATCCTGAATTTTTTCACGATAGCCTTCGCGCCTAAATTCAGTTGATGAAATCCATTTATTATTTTCATCATCTGGAATGGGAAATATACGTAGCGCATAACCGTCTATAGTGTTGTATAACAGATTAACGCGCTGATCGGTTTCTTTAAACTCTTTTTGAAATCCGTTGGGTATTTGGGCCTTGTAAGCCTCTTCTAAATAAGGTGCCAGTTTATAATTCCCTTCAGGTGTAAAAAAGTCAACTAGAGCAATATATTTCTGATCTTTTCCTACACCAATTATTTTTCTAATGGAATCCCCTTTTTTAGGTTTTAAATAAATAATAGGCACATTGTACCAAAGCATCGGACTTTCTTGAATAGATAAGAATACTTGATTGGCGTCAAATTCTTCGTAAGTATCATGTTTGCTTAACTTACGTAGCATTTCAGAAGCAAATGTATTAACTGGCATCATACGACCACTAACATCCTGAATAACCAAATGCCCAAATTTATCGGCATGCTCTTTAGGTGTTACATTAGCCCTTAAAATAGAATCTATCTGCTTCTTTGAAGTTGCATTGTGGTCGTGACCATCATCTGCCGAATGCGTCTGTGCTATACCTTGAAAGCTTAAAAACAATAGCGCTACAGCTGTAGCTTTAGCTTTATTCGCTTTTACCTTTTCCAATAGACGCTTTAAATTACCAAAACGTGTATTTTTATCAAATAGGATAGCCATTAAACCTAAATACAATAACAAGTAACCAATATAGGTCGTCCAGGTTCCCAACAGGTCATGATTTACAGATAGCTTTGTGCCTTTTTCATCTGGATCAAAACCAGATTGAAAAAAACGATAGCCTCTGTGGTCCAAAATATTGTTCATAAAAATGCGATAGTTAAAATCGCCTTTTTCCTTATCGATAACCGTAACTTCACTGGCAAATGCCGAATAACTGTTTTCGGTTCCCGGGTATTTATCAGCAATAAAATCGTTTAATTTAATACTAAAAGGCAGCTCCAATATTTTTGAGCCATATTTAACGGCTATATCCAATCCGCCCACTGTTACTTGCTCAAAAGGCTTGCTATAGCCTTGACCGCCTAAAAGCTTTACTGTTTTGGTTTCTCCATTAGACGACACACTTAAAACAACACCATCTTCATCGCCTCGTAATAATTGTGATTTTTTTACAATATCAAATTTTCCCTTAATAACAGGTTTTGGAAAAACCAATTGCATGTTCCCAATAATATATCGCGAGCGCAATACTAATGGCTGAATGCTATCTTTTACCAATTTACCTGTATTGCCAGTAGCCATTGTCATATACTCCCCTTCAAACGGCGAATTGATGTAAACCTCGCCATTTTTATAAGTGATATTTACCGCTCCAGGAGTCTCATTATTTAATGAGAATAAAATATTATGAATACTTTGAACTTCACCAGACTTTAGAAAATGATTATGAGGCGCACCTCCACCAGCTTCAACAAGCTTAAGGTATTCCTCGCCTTGGTCGTCTGGCACGATATCTTTTTCAGCACCAACAATGAACTTTTTCAACTCAAAAACAACTTCCTGACCATTATAGTCCGCTATGTGTTTAAAATCATTCTCCAGTCGTGGCGAAAAATCTACCTCCTGCTCTACTATACGGCGTTGTGGAACACCGTTAATTTCATAATCGCCATCTATATACGCAGATATATATGTTTTTTGTGATAAAAAGATATGTTCTGTATCCCCCTCGCGAATGGCCATCATACCTTCAAAGCCAATATATCTAGTAATACCAGCACCTAGAATAATGAGTATAAACGATAAGTGTAGCGTAAGTGTAGCCCACTGCTCCTTACGCCATAATCGATAACGTTTAATGTTGCCTATAAAGTTAATAACAAACATGAGCATAATAGCTTCAAACCACCAGGTGTTATAGATTAAATTTCTGGTATATGGTGTTGGTGATGTTTCTTGACCTGCATCCATAAAAGTACCGATTGCCATGGCCGCTGCAAAAGCAATAAATAAAAAGGCTGTAAGACGTGTAGAAAAAAGAATTTTGGAGAGTTTATTTAGCATAATGTGAGACTCTAAAATTGGGTCGTGCAAATTTAAGGGTTTTTGTTCATTTAGCTTTGTTAAATTTCACCTAATTCCTTTCGTGATTGAAATATATTTAAATACAAAAACGTGCTCATTTTTCTTGCCCTACGCTTGGCATTATCAGCCACTTCTCCCTCAAATAACTCATTTATGGTTTCAAACCACAGGTTTAACCATATACCAAAGTGATGTTCCGTTATACTTTGATTATTCTCTTGGTCTACTTTAACATGAACTTCCAGCGGATTACCATAATATTTCTGTTCAAGTTTTCTTGTCATAAATAAATTAGACTCCCAAAATGTGGTTAACCGCTCTATATGTGCATTCCAATCTTTAATAATGGGAAGAAAAAAAGGGCCTAAAAACGCATCGGCTTTTACTTTATCGTAGAATGTAGAAACCAATAAATTTACATCTGCCCTGGTTTCAATATCTTTTTTTGTCATAATACCACAAAGATAGTGCTTGTTGTTTTATATCATGCTCTACTCAAGAAGATTTCCTCGATACCAGAGTATTGAGGTTTCCTATAAAACTGTCATTCCCGTGAATATAGGAATCTAAATAAAAAATTTCTACCTAATAATAATTTTCAAAATGAATTGAAAAAAATACTAGCCATCATACTTCTCAAATAGCATACCTATAGAAATTATTAATTTACTTATTTTAGCAATATGATTTCAGTATGTCTTTTAGGGGCTGGCAATGTAGCTTCCCATCTTTTTAAAGCTTTAAACAATACAGAAAATGTTACTGTTGTACAGTGGTTTAACAGAGATTTAAAAAAAATATCGACTGATAAAAATGACGTACATATTACAGATAATATCGACGCATTAAAACATGCTGACGTCTACATTTTAGCGGTAAGTGATGATGCCATTGCGGATCTCTCCACACATTTACCTTTTGAAAACAGATTTGTAGTGCATACCTCTGGCAGTGTAAATATATATGACATGGACAAAAAAAACCGTCGTGGTGTTTTTTATCCCCTACAGACATTTTCAAAAAATGTTCCAGTTACATTTAAAGATGTTCCCATCTGTATTGAAGCATTGGACAAAAACGATTTAAATACTTTAAAACAACTAGCAGAAAGTTTAGGCTGCTCATGGTATAAAATAAATACTGAACAAAGACAAACCCTACATCTATCGGCTGTGTTTGTTAATAATTTCACAAACCAACTGTACAGAATTGCCCATGAAATTAGTGATGCAAAAAGTATCAATTTTGATATCTTAAAACCACTTATCTTGGAAACAGCTCGAAAAGTTCAGGAAACATCGCCTTTTATGGCACAAACAGGACCAGCAAAACGCAACGATAAAAAGACCATAAAAAAACACTTAAAATTGTTGGAAAATGAGCAACACAAAGCTATTTATGAGCTCTTAACCCAATCTATAAAAAACACACATGGAAGATAAAAGTTACAAAGAATATTTAAAGCATATAAACACCTTTATTTTAGATATTGACGGTGTATTAACAGACGGTAGCGTTATGGTAACCACCTCTGGCGAAATGCTTCGGAGTATGAATATAAAGGATGGTTATGCCATTAAAACAGCTATTGACAAAGGTTTTAATATCTGTATCATATCTGGTGGATCAAATGAAGGTGTTCGAGTCCGTTTAAATGGGTTGGGCGTTACTGATGTATTTTTGGGAGCCCACAATAAAATTGAACAATTAAACACCTATTTAGCCTCCAAAAATGTAGATTTAAAAAATGTACTTTATATGGGTGATGACCTTCCGGATTACCCAGTTATGAAATTGGTTGGCCTACCAACATGCCCACAAGATGCCGCTCCTGAAATTAAAGCTATTTCAAAATATGTATCGCATAAAAATGGTGGTAAAGGCGCTGTTCGTGATGTTATTGAACAGGTTTTAAAGGTACAAGACAAATGGTTTGACAGCTTTAATGCTCAATATGATTAAATCACAAAAATAGTTTGACAAGACCTAGAAGAAGACATAGCACGGGTTTTGGATATATCGGCTTTGGGAACAGTCAAAATGTATTCAACAGAAAAGCTTCAAAGCCTTTTTCTGGTGTTAAAAATAAGCTTAATACAGAAAGCCATAGAGTCTTTAACACAAACTATTTACATCATACATTAACTGAAAAGGAACGCCTATTAATCAAAAACAGAATTCGCAAAAAACAAAAGCGCAAAAACATTGTTGCCAGCTTAATTACAACTGTACTAATGCTGCTTTTAATTATATACATTATAAAAAAACTAAACTTTAAAATATAACTCTTGAATATACTTAATCTCATTCGCTGGAAAAATTTAGGCATGATGGCCTTAATGCAATACTTGATTAAATATGCGATGTTAGTACCTTTTGTAGTACCTTATGGTGTTGACATAACCTTAAACGGATTTGGATTTTCATTATTAGTGCTCGCCACTTTAAGCATAGCAGCTGCAGGTTATATTATCAACGATATTTACGATGTGGAAACTGATTTAGTCAACAAGCCTGACAAGGTGATTGTAGGTAAATCAGTTTCAGAAAAAACGGCTTACACCCTGTTTATTGTTTTTAATGTAATTGGCGTATTAATTGGGTTTTACCTGTCGCATTTGGTGGGAAGAAGCGGCTTTTTTGCACTTTTTGTTATTATTTCTGGACTACTATATATCTATGCCAGCTATTTAAAGCGGCTATTGTTGGTTGGAAATATTGTAATTTCAATTTTGGTAGCCATGAGCTTATTACTAGTCGGTTTATTTGAATTACTGCCTGCAGTAACAGTGCAAAATCAAGAAACCCAACTCACATTCTTTAAAATAATTTTCGACTATGCGGTTTTCGCCTTTAGTCTAAACCTTTTACGTGAAATGATTAAGGATATTGAAGATATTGATGGCGATTATAAATCGGGCATGAATACATTACCCATAGCCTTAGGTCGCGATAGGGCTTCAAAAATAACCTTTGTTTTTGCCATTGTCCCTTTATTAATTGTAATCCATTATGTTATAACCTATATGTATTCGCAGCTATATGTTGTTATCTATTTTTTGGCCCTTGTTATTGCACCATTAATTTTCTTGATCATAAAACTATACATGGCTAAAACCAAAAAAGATTTTACATTTTTAAGCTCTTTGGTAAAGCTCATCATGTTATTCGGTATGCTATCGTTAGTACTGTATAAATTTGTACTTTTAGAATCATGAAAACGTTTAGACTGATCTTCCCAGAAATTTATTTTATAGTGGCTACTTTATACTATTGGAGTTTAACAGCTGTATTATTTAACTGGATAGCGTTTGTTTTAATTCTACTTTTAGGGATTTTAATAGTTACAAAAAACCGTTATTTAGGTATTCTTATAAGCAGTTTGGTCGGAGTTGTTAATCTCTATTTAGTTTTAGCGTTGTTTTCTGAACTATCTGAATTTAACACATTTAACCTTGAAGCCAAGAAACTACTTATTGTAGGTTTACTTTTTTTAGGCTTAAATATCTTTTTTTCGGTACGCATGCTAAAAAAGTATCTGTCCATTAAAAAACAAAAAGCACTTGCTAACTCTTAATAAGAATATCTTTAAAAATGTTAGTTGATAAACTAAAAAGCTATCATATTATACTCGCTTCTGGATCGCCAAGAAGGCAGCAATTTTTTAAAGATCTAGGTATTGATTTTGAAATTAGGCTGAAACCCATAAAAGAGGAATTCCCTGAACGCTTAAACCATTTTGAGATAAGCGATTATTTAGCACAACTTAAAGCTTTACCGTTTAAAGCCGACTTAAAACAGAATGACATTTTAATTACAAGCGATACTATTGTCTGGCATAATAACCAAGCACTTGGAAAACCAAAATCCAGTCAAGATGCCTTTACCATGATACAATCCTTAAGCCATTCTACACATGATGTTATTACTTCGGTGTGTTTTACAACTGAACAACTACAAAAAACGGTAAATGCCGTTACTAAAGTCACTTTTAAAAATTTAACCGATTCAGAAATACAATACTACATAGACACATGCAAACCATTTGATAAAGCGGGTTCCTACGGTATTCAAGAATGGATAGGACAAATTGGAATCACTAAAATTGAAGGTTCGTACTTTAATGTAGTAGGTCTACCAACACATTTAGTATACAAAACATTACGGAACCTAGTTTCTTAAATGTTAGCATCCCTCAACCATCTTCAGTCTTCCATCAGTAGTCCTCCATCATCTTTCGTTGGAAAAGGTCAAAAAAAAATAAACACATACACATTTCTACACTATCTTTACATGTAAATAATTAATGTTACGTTATGTTTTTTGAAACTTTTAAATCAGAACTCATTATTTCTGGGTTTTTAATCATTCTGTTCTATTTAATTAGGGTAATTGCCAACACCTTAATAAAAAAACTAGGTCGTAAAACAGGGATTAACGATGCCCGAATCCAGTTAATTTGTCGCTACTCTACAGTAACTTTATTTCTAATTTGGTTGTTATTGGAAGCCTTTATTTTCGGAACAGAAGCAAAAGATTTGGCACTAGTATTTTCGTCAGTTTTTGCTGTTATGGGTATCGCTTTATTTGCCATTTGGTCTATTTTAAGCAACGTGACCTCGGGAATTATCATGTTTTTTTCGTTCCCGTATAAAGTAGGTGACAAAATTCAAATTCACGATAAGGATTTTCCTATTGAAGCCATAATTGAAGACATTCGCGCTTTTCAGCTGCACTTAAGGCAGGATAACGGTGATTTGGTAACCTATCCTAACAACCTCATCCTACAAAAAGCCGTGACCTTGGTAGAAAAAGATGCCATAGATGAAGGGTCAGATGCCATATAATTAATTTTTTGTTGTAAATTTCTACTCTATGGGTAAAAAAAGAACAACCAAATACAAAAAGCATGTCGGTCAGGTACCTGGAACTATGGTATACACTGGCGATAAAACTGCTGAAAAACTCTTTATAGAATCGTTTGATTACAATAGCGAATTTATCCATGAACAGGAACACTTTGATATAGACGAGATTTTAAAATTCAAAACTACCGATACCATTACATGGATTAACATAAATGGCCTAAATTATGTTAATGAAATCCAGCGTATAGGAGAGTTTTACAACCTACACAATCTCATCCTTGAGGATATTGTAAACACCTCACAAAGACCTAAAATTGATGAGTATGACGACTATATTTTTGTGGTTTTAAAAATGCTCTATTATGATGCCGATGAAAATATTGTTTCAGAACAAGTGAGTTTTGTTTTAGGCGATAATTACGTCCTCACCTTTCAAGAAGCCGAAGGCGATGTGTTCGATTCTGTTAGAGACAGACTGCGTTTTGCAAAAGGCCGTATTCGTGGTCTTGGGTCAGACCATCTACTCTATGCCTTAATTGATGCGGTAGTCGATCATTACTTTATTGTTAATGAAACCATGGGCAATAAAATAGAAGATTTAGAAGACTTATTGTTTAGTGGTATTATTAAAGACGATTTAAACAAACAGGTTCTAGAACTTAAAAAAGAACTCTTAAAAGTCCGTCGCGTTATATTTCCGCTGCGGGAAATAATAGGCAGGATTGAAAAAGGAGATCACAAACTTATAAAAGAAAGAACCATCCAATTCTATAGGGATATTTACGACCATACTATACAACTATCCGATACCATTGATATTTACCGCGAAATGATTTTTAGTTTAATGGACATGTACATGACCTCCATTAGCAATAAAATGAACGAGGTTATGAAAGTATTAACCATTATGGCAACCATCTTTATACCTTTAACCTTTATCGCTGGTATTTACGGAATGAATTTTGAATACATGCCAGAACTTGATTACCGTTACAGCTATTATATTCTTTGGGCCGTTATGATTTTGGTCTTTTTAGGGATGCTATATTATTTTAAGCGTAAGAAGTGGCTTTAAAAAATAGGGTTACGTTAAAGAAACATTAAAACCCAAGTCTTCCCTAGTTTACTTTGCTATATTTGATTTTTGCTAACGAGATCAAATATGCATAAAACATTACTTTTAGTCGTTATTGGCTTATTCCTTTCCTTTAAAAGTCATGCTCAACAACCCGAAAAACTTAATAGTTCTGAAATTTATGAGTCTATAAAAAAGCTAAACTTTTTAGGCTCGGTTCTCTATGTCGCTGCACATCCCGATGATGAAAACACTCGGCTTATCTCCTACATGGCCAATGAAGTTAAGGCTAGAACAGCCTATCTATCACTTACACGTGGCGATGGTGGACAAAACCTTATAGGTCCTGAAATACGGGAATTATTAGGCGTTATTAGAACACAGGAACTCTTAACAGCAAGAGCTATCGATGGTGGTGAGCAACGCTTTACACGCGCTAATGATTTTGGGTACTCCAAACACCCAGACGAAACCCTGGAAATCTGGAACAAAAACGAAGTATTAAGCGATGTGGTTTTAGCCATTAGACAATTTCAACCAGACATTATTATCAATCGCTTCGATCACAGAACACCAGGTACTACACATGGTCATCATACCAGTTCGGCTATGCTAAGTATTGAAGCTTTTGACTTGGCGAACGATGCAACAGTATATCCCGACCAACTACAACATGTTGACCAATGGCAACCAAAATATTTATATTATAATACAAGTTGGTGGCGATACGGAAGTCGCGAGAATTTTGATAAAATCGATAAAACAAATTTTATCAGTTTAGATACAGGTACATATTTTCCTTCCAGTGGCTTAAGCAATACCGAAATTGCCGCATTAAGCCGAAGCCAACATAAATCACAGGGTTTTGGAAGTACAGGCACACGCGGCACTGAAATGGAGTATATTGAATTGATTAAGGGTAACACGCCTAGTAATAAAACCAAAATTTTTGAAGGTATCGATACAACATGGAATCGTGTTAAAGGTGGTCAAGAAATTGGTATTATTCTCAATGACGTTGAAAAGAATTACGATTTAAAAAACCCATCTGCTTCTATTCCAAAATTGGTTCAGGCGTACAACCTTATTCAAAGATTGGAGAACGAGCATTGGAAAACACAAAAAACCAAAGAGATAAAAGCTATAATTGCTGCGTGTTCAGGTTTATATTTAGAAGCCGTTACAACGTCCAATCAAGCTACATTCAATGAAAACATGAAGCTGTCTTTAGAGCTAGTCAACCGCAGTAATACCAAACTTTCTCTAGTATCCTACACCAATCCCAATGGCTTAAATGTAAACAAAGGCATCAACCTTAATAACAATGATCGTATTACAATTGAAGAGTCCTTTAAAGTGGCCTTACCTAATACAGACTATATAACAACAACGCCCTATTGGTTAACCGAAAAAGGCACACTGGGCATGTATAAGGTTAGCGACAAGTCATTAATTGGAAAACCGGAAACACCAGATTATTTTAACGTTACCTTCAACATTAATATCGAAGGTGTTACCATACCATTTACCAGACCTGTAGTATTTAAAACCAATGATCCTGTTAAAGGCGAAGTATATAAACCGTTTGAGGTTGTTCCAGAAGCTACTGCAAAATTAGCAGAGAAAGTCATAATTTTTAATACCGATGCTGAAAAGGAAATTGCAATAACTGTTAGAGCTGGACGTGATAATCTGGAAGGAACTGTAGAATTGTGCCATCCAGAAAACTGGAATGTATACCCAGAAGAATTACCTATTAGCATTTCTAATAAAGGTGGAGAACAACGTGTTGTTTTCAAAGTTATTCCTCCAAAAAATCAAGATGAAGGTTTTATAAGCCCAATCGTTACCGTTGGTGACAAACAATATACCGACGAACTTATTGAAATAGACTACGACCATATTCCCTTCCAAACGATTTTATTGCCAAGCGAAAGTAAAATTGTACGATTAGATATTAAAAAGAAAGGCGACAACATAGCCTACATTGCAGGTGCCGGCGATGTTGTTCCAGAAAGCTTACGTCAAATAGGCTATAACGTTTTAACCCTTTCCCCTGAAGATATTACTACAGAATCCTTAAGCCGATTTGACGCAGTTGTCCTAGGTATTCGAGCTTATAACACAGTTGAAAACCTGAAATTCAAACAAGATATTTTGTTCAATTTTGTTGAAAATGGCGGTAATATGATTGTGCAATATAATACAAGCTATCGTTTAAAGGTGGATAAGTTGGCGCCCTACAAATTGGAACTGTCACGAGATCGGGTAACCGATGAGTTTGCTGAAGTCAAATTTTTAGAACCTAAACATCCTGTTTTAAACTATCCCAACATCATTACTAAACAAGATTTTGAAGGCTGGACACAAGAACGTGGTTTGTACTTTCCTAATTCTTGGGGAAAAGAATTCACCCCAATATTTGCTATGAGTGATAAAAGGGAATCATCAAAAAAAGGAAGTCTCTTGGTGGCGCAATATGGAAAAGGTTACTACATCTATACCGGATTAAGCTTTTTTAGGGAATTTCCAGCAGGAGTACCAGGAGCCTACCGCTTATTTGCCAACATGTTATCTTTAGGTAAAGGTGAGCTACCAAAAGAACAACAGTTAAAAAACTAATCCAATGAATGAGTCGAATTACAAATGGGAAAATATGTACACACTGGTATTGATAGCTAATGTGTTGTATTGGATTGTATTTTATTTCATCATGCAAGCCTTTTAACTATGCAGACACTCGATTGGATTATACTTTCAATAACATTATTGACCATTGTTGGGTATGGAACCTACCAAACCCGAGGCAGTAAAAATGTTCAGGATTATCTAAAAGGTGGTAACTCCTCTAAATGGTGGACTATAGGCTTATCTGTTATGGCAACCCAAGCAAGTGCCATTACCTTTTTATCCACACCAGGACAAGCCTTCAACGATGGCATGGGATTCGTACAATTCTATTTTGGTTTACCAATTGCTATGGTGGTAATCTGTATGGTTTTTATTCCGTTGTACCATCGCTTAAAAGTCTACACAGCCTATGAGTTTTTAGAAAATAGGTTTGACCTCAAAACACGAACCTTAACAGCCATTCTATTTTTAATTCAGCGTGGTTTGGCTGCTGGTATTACCATATTTGCACCTGCTATAATCCTGTCCGTTGTATTGGGTTGGAACCTGTTGCTTTTAAATGTAATCATTGGAATTTTGGTTATTATATACACGGTTTCAGGTGGTACAAGAGCTGTTAACGTTACCCAAAAGCACCAGATGGTTGTTATTTTTACGGGAATGGTTGTAGCCTTTGTTCTAATAGTCAATAAGCTTCCTGAAAACATTACCTTCAGTAATGCTTTAGACATTGCTGGTGCTAGTGGTAAAATGGATATTCTTGACTTCTCATTCGATTTGAATAATCGGTACACCTTTTGGAGCGGTATTATTGGCGGAACCTTTTTAATGTTGTCTTATTTTGGAACCGATCAAAGTCAAGTGCAGCGTTACCTTTCGGGTAAATCGGTAAAGGAAATGCAATTGGGCCTTTTGTTTAATGGTATTTTTAAAGTTCCTATGCAATTTTTCATTCTTCTGGTTGGCGTTATGGTATTTGTGTTTTACCAGTTCAACAAAGCACCAGTCAACTTTAATCCAGTGGCAACAGAAATTGTTTTAGATAGCCAATATGCCAACGACTTTAAAACGTTGCAAAATGAACAGGATGCTTTATATGAAAACAAGCAAGCATTAATAGCCGATTTTATTGCCAATAAAAACGAAGCGTCTATTTTAGGTGTTGCACAAGCTAACATACAAAACGATAGTATTCGAAATCGTGCAAAAGTATTAATTGATAAAGCTGGAGAGGCCAAACAGGTAAAAGTGGAAAGCAACGATAAAGATTATGTGTTTATTCATTTTATATTAAACAATTTGCCTCGTGGTTTAATTGGCTTACTTTTAGCTGTCATCTTAAGTGCAGCTATGTCCAGTACTTCTAGCGAACTAAATGCATTGGCATCAACCACAACTATAGATTTATACAAGCGTAATACACCCGAAAAAAGCGAAACCGAAATGGTAAAAGTGTCGAGGTGGTTTACATTAGCTTGGGGTATATTGGCTATACTAGTGGCTTGTGTGGCTAATCTTGCAGAAAATCTTATACAGTTGGTCAATATTATTGGATCTATATTCTATGGTAATGTTTTGGGTATTTTTCTATTAGCCTTTTTCTTTAAAGCCATTAAAGGTCATGCTGTTTTTATTGCTGCTCTAATAACACAAGTTATAGTTATTGGACTGTTTTTATTGAATGAATTTGAAATTATCAATTTACCCTTCTTGTGGCTCAATTTTGTAGGTTGTGTTATTGTTATGCTAATAGCCCATATTATCCAAGGATTTATAAAGCAAAACGCTTAAAACGAACTTAAAAAATGATTTAAAAAGTGACTTATAGTCACTTTTTTTTGTTAAATAAATATTACTTTTTGTAAAATTAATTTGTCTATATGTAAAGTTTGTTTTACATTTGACATATCAATTTAAAATCGAACAGTTATGAAAACAAATTATTTACTATCAAACAAATACAAACTATTAGGCTGGGTTTTATTAATTCTTGGTCTAATTGCAGGCATATTAATGTACAGCTTGGGTTTTGAAGATCAATTATTAACCACTAAGGTCTTCTCAATTTATAGTGATCCTTTGATAGGTGAAGCAGGTTTTTTTAAAGTTATTGAAAATGGCATTGCTGATGAACTTACAGCCATTGCTATAATTATCGGTGGCTTGTTGGTTGGCTTCACAAAAGAGAAAATAGAAGACGAATTTATCTATAAACTTCGAACAGAATCATTGGTTTGGGCCATCATTTTTAATTATGTGGTTCTTTTGTTTACCATTCTATTTGTTTATGATATGACATTCTTTAATGTGATGATTTTTAATATGTTTACACCACTACTCTTTTTTATTATTCGCTTTAACTTTTTAAAGCTAAAATCTGTGAGTCATGAAGAATAATTTAAAAGTAGAGCGTGCCATTCACAATTTAACGCAAGCCGATTTAGCCGAACGTATAGGCGTTAGCAGGCAATCTATAAACGCCATGGAAAAAAACAAATACGTACCTTCTACTGTGTTGGCTTTAAAAATAGCCAAACTCTTTAACAAGCCTGTTGAAGATATATTCTTCTTGGAAGAGACAGATTAAAAAAAGCGACCAAATGGTCGCTTTTTTTATACTATTAGTTTACAAAATTAATTTGCGCCCCATTCTTTTAAGGAGTCTTCATTAAACTTCACATACTGGTCATTTCCTGCTGCCTTTGCTCCTGCTAATGACTTTTTGGCTATTGCAATTGCGCCATCTGTATCACCTAGTTTAGCATAAATTAAGGACTGCTGTCTTAACTGCCAAAATTCAGGCTTTTCGGTCATAGAAATGGACTTGTCCATCCACTCTTTAGCCTGCTTCATATCTTTGCCTTCCTGTAAATAATATACAGCTGCAGCATAATAGTCTTGAGCAGTAGGTGAACCGTTTAAAGCGTCATTAATAGAAGCTAAAACCTTATCATCTGTTGGTACCGTAAATGGCACAGCCAAATAAGTATCAGCCCAAATAATATCTATGGTAGCACTCCCATTTCTAATATTATTAATATCTATTGACATGGTTTCTACATTAAATGGCAGCTTATGAGATTGTACTTTAGCAATAGCAACCACTTTACTCTCATCCCATTCTTTTGGAACACCCCAATTATTGGTGTCAGAATACAAGTAAACTTCCCATAGTGATTCGCCTGGTTTAGTGAAAATTGCATAAGAACCAGCAGCTATTTTACTCCCACCAATGGTTACAGGATCACTAAATGTAATTGTAGTATTCTTATTGGCTCCTGTTCGCCATATTTTACCATAGGCTTCTAAACCGCCAAATATTTTTCTATCCTTAACTCCTGGACGTGAATATTCAATTGTAATATCGGTTAAACCAACCTTTTGTTCTACTTTACTAAAAGGACTAGGTTGTGGCGTAGTAACTTGAGCATTTAAGCATAATGCAAATGCTAACACCATTGTAATTGTAATTAATTTTTTCATTGGATTAATGTTATAGTTGATATTATTTATTAAATTATTTTTCTGCCCAATTGAACTTCTTGTAAACGCTTCGTTCGATTTCGGCAAAATTTTCTAAATGATTGATGTATTGCTCTGTAGTCAATATTTTCTTCACTTCCATGTTCATCTTATCCACAATGTCATCAAACTTTTTCTGCATTTCCTTATCGGTGTAATCTTTATCCTTGTCATTTATTCGGGTCATATCATAAATCCTAGAAAAGATTATCGCATCGTATTCTTCCCTAACATCTGCTGTCAATTGCATGTCATTTACACGATCATTAAACCAAACACCCATATTGGCTCGTTCTTCAACTGTGTAGACAGTATCTACTTTTGCTGCCTGCCTTCTAATTTGCTGTTCTGACATGGTATTTTGCCCATAGGTTGTGAGCATACACATAAAAGCGATAAGAAATATTACTCGGATTTTTTTCATGTTAGTTATTTTATACTCAAATATACAATTTCTGTGTTGCATTATTATATCATGATCAAAATTAATTTTGTTTAACTTTAACTAAATATTATTAAACATTTTGTATTTTTGACAAAAACAAACACATGGCACGCAAAAAAAATATAAATAAAAACGACCTTGTTTCGTTTTACATGAATTTTGTTCTAGAGCACAATAAAAAACCTACAACTGTTTTTGAATTGTCTAAAGCATTCAATTTTGAAGAGTCGAAGTTTTACAATTTCTTTGGAAATATTCAAGCAGTCGAAAATCATGTCTTCACACTGTTCTTCAAGAATACGTTTGATATGCTGAACACGAGTGAAGATTACAAAACATTTGATTCCAGAAATCAACTCTTAAGTTTTTACTTCACATTCTTCGAAAGTTTAACAGCCAACAGAAGTTATGTATCCTTTGCATTAAAAGACCATAGCAACGGATTAAAATCTTTAAAGCAATTGCAAGGTTTACGTAAACATTTCACAGATTACATCAAGAATTTGGATATTGAAATAGTCGATATTAAAAATAATAAAATTGAAACTATACAAATGAAAGCTATTGCTGAAGCTGCTTGGATACAACTTTTATTTACCATAAAATTTTGGTTGGAAGACAGTTCTGCAGCATTTGAAAAAACGGACATTTTTATTGAAAAAGCAGTGAATACAAGTTTCGATGTACTCAATATCAAACCGTTTAAGAGTGTAATGGATTTAGGAAAGTTTCTTTTAAAGGAAAAAATGAATATGACTGTTTAATTATGAAAACAATAGACCATATCCCATCATCTAAAATACAACGAGCATCCAAATTGGTTGCTACAGGTGCTAAAGTTGGTGTTAATTATTTAAAATACTTTGGCGACCAATTGGTTAATTCTAAAGAAGAAGCTAAAAACAAATTAAATGCCAATAATGCTGATGATATTTATGATAGCCTTAAACAATTAAAAGGAAGTGCGTTAAAAGTGGCTCAAATGTTGAGCATGGAAAAAAACATATTACCACAAGCTTACGTCGAAAAATTCTCTTTAGCCCAATTTTCGGTTCCTCCATTATCGCCACCGTTAGTTATTAAAACCTTTAAAAAATATTTTGGTAAAGATCCTAATGAATTATTCGATACTTTCAATGCAACGTCTGTAAATGCTGCAAGCATTGGTCAAGTACACCTTGCGGAAAAAGATGGAAAAAAACTTGCTGTAAAAATACAATATCCAGGAGTTGCAGAGAGTATCACTTCAGATTTGGCATTGGTTAAACCAATAGCCATGAGCATGTTCAATATTAAAGGTAAAGATTCTGATAAATATTTTAAAGAAGTAGAAAGCAAACTCATTGAGGAAACCAACTACACTCTCGAAATTAAACAAAGTAAAGCCATAGCTGAAGCCTGTAAAAATATACCCAATATACGCTTTCCAAAATATTATGATGAACTGTCTTCAGAGCGCATTATAACCATGGACTATATGAAAGGTGAACATCTATCTGAATTTACATCGCATAATACAAATCAAACAATGGCTAATGAGTTAGGCCAAGCACTATGGGATTTTTATATGTTTCAAATTCATATACTCAAAAAAGTTCATGCAGACCCGCATCCTGGAAACTTTTTAATTTCAGAAGATGGTAAACTTATTGCTTTAGATTTTGGCTGCATGAAAACCATACCAAACGATTTTTACAAGCCCTACTTTGAACTTGCCGAAAAAGAAAGTATCAACAACCCAGAGCGTTTTAGAGAAAAGCTTTTTGAATTGGAAATTCTCCGTCCGGATGACTCGTCTGAAGAACTTGAATTTTTTACCAATATGTTCCATGAGATGTTAAGCATTTTTACGAAACCTTTCCACAGTGAAGTTTTTGACTTTTCAGACCCTACTTTTTTTAGGAAAATTGCTGAATTAGGTGAAAAGTACTCTAAAAATACTGAACTGCGTAAAATGAATGGCAATAGAGGATCTAAACATTTTATTTATATAAACAGAACTTTTTTTGGACTATATAATTTAATGTTCGATTTAAAAGCCCAACAAATAAACATCAAAAACTTCATAAATATTAATCAATAAAATTACAGCACTATGAAAATTCTTGTAACCGGAGCAACAGGCTATATAGGTAAACGCCTTATTCCGCTTTTGGTGCAAGATGGTCATCAAGTAATTTGTATTGTACGGGATATACATCGTGCCGATAAAGATTACCTTGAAGATCCCAACATAAAATTCATAGAAGGCGATTTTCTAAAACCAGAATCCTTAAAAAGTGTCCCTAAGGATATAGAGGCAGCTTATTATCTTATTCATTCCATGTCTAACTCCTCTAAAAAGTTTGAATCGTTAGAAGAAAAGTGTGCTATAAATTTTAAGAATAGAATTAATGATACCAATACAAAACAGGTTATTTACTTAAGTGGTATTACTAACGATAGTAAACTCTCTAAACATCTTGAATCTAGAAAGCGAGTTGAAGAGGTTTTAAAAACAGGACAGTATGCTACGACTATTTTTAAAGCAGGGATTATTGTTGGCTCCGGTAGTTCTTCATTTGAAATCATTAGGGATCTTGTAGAGAAACTACCATTTATGATTGCGCCAAAATGGCTTAATACCAAAACACAACCTCTTGCTGTTAGGGATGTCTTATCCTATTTATCAAAAAGTCTGGGCAAAACATCGTTATACAATAAATCATATGACGTATTTGGACCCGAAGTACTTACCTACAAAGACATGCTGTTACAATTCGCTCTAGTTCGAGGACTAAAACGATATATACTTACCGTTCCAGTAATGACGCCTAAATTATCTTCATATTGGTTATATTTTGTAACGTCTACATCTTACAAACTAGCTACTTCATTGGTAGATAGTATGAATGTAGAAATAATTGGCAAACCAAGTAACATAAATCAGGGGTTATCTATTAATCCGTTAAGTTACAGGGATGCTGTTAAATTAGCTTTTGAAAAAATTGAACAAAACAGCATTATTTCCAGTTGGAAAGATTCTATGGTCAGCAGCGGAAGGCTTAAAGACAATTTTGATAGATACATCAATGTCCCTAAATATGGTTGTTTTAAAGATCATAAAGAAATACAGGTTATCAATTCCGAAAAAACGTTACATAAAATTTGGTCAATTGGCGGAGAAAACGGGTGGTATTGCGGCACAGTACTATGGAAGATTCGAGGCTATATAGATAAGCTTTTTGGTGGAATTGGTTTAAGAAGAGGGCGTACTAGCCCAACTGCATTAAGCGTTGGAGATGCTCTAGACTTTTGGCGTGTAATATTTGCAGATAAAAATAAAAAACGTCTTCTACTATACGCCGAAATGAAACTACCAGGAGAAGCTTGGTTAGAATTCAAGATTGAAGACAATATACTCAAACAAACCGCAACATTCAGACCAAGAGGACTTGCCGGAAGATTATATTGGTTTAGCGTCTTGCCGTTTCATGGTTTCATTTTTAATGGTATGATAAGAAAATTAGCCACGTAATGAAAAAAACACATTTACCTCAAAAAACTTGTGCCTGCTGTGGACTTTCATTTAACTGGCGTAAAAAGTGGAGGCTAAATTGGGATCAAGTAAAATATTGTAGTCAAAAATGTCGGAGACTAAAGAAATATTCAATTTAGTATGGTTTACAACCAACTTAAGAACGCAAGATAATCGTGTATTACATAAGGCCATAACATGTAACAAACCCATTATTGCTTGTTATTGTTTTGACCCTCGGCATTTTAAGGAAACAGAACATGGGTTTAAAAAAACGGGACAGTATCGTGCTAAATTTTTAATAGAAAGTGTAAAAAATTTAAAGAATAACTTAAGCAAATTAAACATCCAATTATTCACATATATAGATCGCCCAGAAGTCATTATTCCAAGTTTAGTAAACGAATACTGCATTGACCATGTGTTTGTGCAAAAAGAATTTACTAGTGAAGAAACCACAACTTTCAAATGGGTTCAAAATAAACTAGAAACGACTAATATTACTCAAATTTTTGATCAGTTTTTATATGAGCCAAGCGATGTGTTTAGCGAATTAAATCAAATTCCTAAAGTTTTTACAGTATTTAGAAAACACGTAGAAAAAAAACTTACCATACTGCCTTCAACTGAAACTAAATCACAAGAGAAAGTTGCAATAAAAAATCCAACTAAAATCCCAACCTTAAATGAGCTCGGTTTTACGGAGTTCACTCGGCATCCTAAAACTGCTTTTCCATTTAAGGGTGGCGAAACCGAAGCGAATAAACGCTTAAATTATTACGTTTTTGAATCACAGAAAATCGGAGTTTATAAAAAAACACGAAATGGGCTTGTTGGACCAGATTATAGCTCAAAATTATCGCCTTGGTTAGCAAATGGTAGTATTAGTTCCAGAACTATATATTGGGCAGTAAAGGAATTTGAAAAAACACATTTTAAAAATCAATCCACATATTGGCTAATATTCGAATTAATATGGAGAGACTTTTTTAAGTATGTAGCAATTCAACATGGTAATGCCATATTTAAAACACAAGGAATTTCAAACAAAGATCATTCTTGGAGTCAGGATAAACATATTCTTGAAGCTTGGCAAAACGGAAAAACTACAGATAATTTTGTTAACGCCAATATGCTAGAACTCAATAAAACCGGATGGATGAGCAATAGAGGTCGGCAAAATGTGGCGTCTTTTTTTGTTAGAACTTTACAATTAGATTGGCGAATTGGTGCAGCATATTTTGAATCGTTGTTAATAGATTATGATGTTCACAGTAACTACGGTAATTGGATGTACGTCGCTGGTGTTGGTAACGACCCTAGAGATCGAGTTTTTAATACAAAATTACAAGCAGATCGTTATGATCCACATGGCAAGTTTCAAAAGCAATGGCTACAAACAGAATTATTCACATGACAACATTACGATTAATTTTAGGAGATCAATTAAACATCAAACATTCATGGTTTAAAAACCAAAATAAGGACGTCTTATACTGTATGTTTGAAATGCGTCAAGAAACAGATTATGTTGTACATCATATTCAAAAAGTTATTGGTTTTTTTGCAGCTATGCGAACATTTGCCAAACAACTAGACAAAAAAGGCCATAACATTGCATATTTTAAAATAACTGATAAAACCAATACCCAAAAACTTCATAAAAATCTTGAAAAATTAATTGAGCAATACCAAATTACAACATTTGAATATATTGAACCCGATGAGTATAGATTAGATAAACAACTAAAAGATTTCTCTAAAACTATTTCCATAAAATCTCAGGTCTATGACAGTGAACATTTTTACACAAATCGATTTGATTTAAAGAAATTCTTTAAAGGTAAAAAGCAATATATTATGGAATATTTTTACCGTGATATGCGAAAAAAGCATAACATTTTAGTTAACAATAATGAACCTGAAGGCGGTAAATGGAACTATGACAAATCCAATCAAAAAAAATGGAAAGGAGATCCAAAAATCCCTCATTACGTTGCTTTTTCAAACAATGTTGAAGATGTAATTGCTGATATAAAAAAAGCCGATATAAAAACCATTGGCCAATGTAATGATACATTGTTTGAATATCCCATAACACGTGAACAAGCACTAAACCAACTAAAATACTTTTGTGAAAATTTACTGAAATACTTTGGAGATTATCAAGATGCTATGTACACAACGGAATCAAATTTATTTCATTCTAGATTATCTTTTGCATTAAACTTAAAACTTATTTCTGCTAAAAATGTAACAACTACTACACTTAATTATTACAGCAATCATACCGCTGAAATAGATATTTCTCAAGTTGAAGGATTTATTAGGCAAATTATCGGTTGGCGCGAATATATGAGAGGAATGTATTGGATGCTCATGCCAAAACTTTCAAAAGAAAACTATCTAGAAAATAGTAATCCCCTACCAGATTTTTATTGGACTGCAAATACCAAAATGAATTGCATGAAACACGCTATTCAAAACAGTTTAAATAATGCATATGCCCATCATATTCAACGATTAATGGTTACCGGTAATTATGCACTTTTAACACAAACAAATCCAGACGAGGTAGACAACTGGTACTTGGGTATTTATCTAGATGCCATACAATGGGTGCAACTACCCAATACTAGAGGTATGAGTCAGTTTGCTGATGGTGGGAAAATAGCAACAAAACCATACGTGTCTTCTGGTTCATACATTCAAAAAATGAGTAATTATTGTGAGGCTTGTTATTACAACTATAAAAATAAGGCTGACGACAAAGCCTGCCCATTCAATAGTCTATACTGGCATTTTCTAGATGAAAAACGAAGTCATCTTAAAAATAACAATCGTATGCGGATGATGTATCATGTTTTAGACAACATAAAAAAGGACGACTTAAAAGCTATAAAACAGCGAGCGAAACAAATTATAGCCACACCAAATGACTTTTAATCAAGAATATATCTTAAATCATATTGTTTTGTTAATTTTTGTTTAACTTTTTTTATTTTTTATTAAACATTTTGTAGATTTGAGTATCAAATTTATATATATTGATTCTCAACAGCACACATACAGAAAAAAATCACAAACAAATAATTGCTGATTTAGTAGGTAAGCCATACAGTTTTTTTGAAGCTATTAAATTAAAAGGTATCGGCTCAAAACGAATGATTGTATCAGAAGTCAGCCCAAACCTTCGTGTGCTAATGAATAAAGTAACTGATGTAAATTATGCCAATATTGAATTAAGACGTGGTGGAATTATAGTATATATTAACAAAGGGCTTCAAAATTTCTCTTGGATCATTCCTTTCTACCAGTTAGTTATATATCGTACTAATGGTATGAGTATACATGCACAAGGTAAATTCATTCATTTTAAAAATAATAAAACATTTAAGGAGAATAAACAGTTTTTTTCAAAGCTACTGGATTTAAAAGTGGCATATGATGTTCAACATAATCTCTATCCAATATGATTCACTTAAAGTCTAACGAAATAGATAGAGTAATAGAAATGGCTTGGGAAGACAGAACCACGTTTGAAGCTATACAAGTTCAGTTTGGATTGAAAGAACAAGATGTTATTGCCCTCATGAGAAAAGAACTCAAAGCAAATAGTTTTAAGCTTTGGAGAAAACGAGTACAAGGACGGGAAACAAAGCATGAAAAATTACGAAACTTTAAAAATGGACGGTTTAAGTGTTCCAGACAAAAACAAATAACACAAAACAAAATATCAAAACGATAATCTTGCTTTGACTCGATAATTGAGTACAGCAGTAAAAAAAAGAGCTATGAAAATTAAAACATTTGAAAAACAGCAAACAAACAGTTACAAATTAAATGGCTTAAGCGCATCTGAAATTGGCGACGACCACTTATACACAGGACTCGATACGCCGTTAAAAAAGGATGCTTTTAAAATTAGTGATGCTGAAAAGAAAAAACGCATAGCTATCTTATTTGAAGAAATTATGGACGTTATGGGATTAGATTTGACAGACGACTCCCTTAAAGGCACTCCTGATCGTGTAGCGAAAATGTATATAGAAGAAATATTTTCTGGGTTAAACCCAGCTAATAAACCCAAAATCGCCTTATTCGACAACAAATATCAATACAATCAAATGTTGGTTGAGAAAAATATTACCTTCTACTCCAACTGTGAGCACCATTTCGTGCCTATTATTGGTAAAGCCCATGTGGCTTATATTTCATCAGGTAAAGTTATAGGGCTATCAAAACTTAACAGAATTGTTCAGTACTACGCCAAACGTCCACAGGTTCAAGAACGACTAACAAATCAAATTGCCAACGAACTAAAGGCTGTTCTTCAAACCGAAGATATAGCTGTTATTATTGATGCCAAACACCTTTGTGTGTCTTCTAGAGGCATAAAAGATGATACATCGGCAACAGTTACAACCTATTATGGTGGTGCATTTAACGATCCACAAAAAATCACAGAATTACATAACTACATAAATCATTAAGCTATGGAACTAATAAACAGAGCGCTTGAATTCGAGCAAAGAAAGATGAAATCATTATCAACTAGCGACAGAATCAAAATTTCTAGAGAGGCAAAACAATTGATTTTAGATTTAAATCAAATTTACAAGCAAAAAAAAGATGAGCGTATTATGGATATCATGAAACGTCTTACTGTTATAAAACGAAAAGTTGAAAAACGCCTCAAAGGAAAACCACTAATGGCTTAATAAATAATATGAAAACATATATTATTATTGGTGGTAGCCGAGGAATTGGGCTATCACTTCTTAACGTATTGTTGAAGCATAACAAAGTCATAAACATAAGTCGTAATGCACCAAATCTAACCCACGATAATCTTATACATTACAGTATAGATGTTCTTAAGGATGATTTACCTGAAATTGAAAAATGTGATGGCTTGGTTTACTGCCCAGGAAGTATTAACTTAAAGCCAGTGTCCAGATTAAAACTCGACGAGTTTAGGGATGATTATGAGATTAACGTAATTGGTGCGGTAAGAGCAATTCAGAAATATTTACCTCAATTAAAAGCAGGTACTAACCCAGCAATTGTACTTTTTAGCACTGTTGCAGTTAAATTAGGAATGCCTTTTCACACCAGTGTCGCTGCAGCAAAAGCAGGCGTAGAAGGTTTAACAAAATCACTGGGCGCAGAATTGGCGCCTACTATACGTGTAAATGCTATTGCGCCAACAGTTACAGACACCCTACTGGCATTAAAATTATTGCGAAATGACAAAATGATTGAAAATATAACCGAAAGACACCCTCTAAAAAAATTTCTAAAACCAGAAGAGGTTGCAGATATGGCAGCCTTTTTATTATCAGACAAATCTGCTTCCCTCTCTGGCCAAATATTCGAAATGGATTGCGGTATAGTGTCCTTTAAAATATAAAACATGAAAAAACTAATCCTAATATGCCTTATGCTAAACTTTCTTAATAAATCAACAGCTCAAAACCCACCCACCCAATCTATCTACAATATCCAAATAAATAGTTTGGAAGGGAATCCCATTAACCTTTCTGATTATAAAGGCAAAAAGATATTGTTCGTAAACGTTGCATCCAAATGTGGCTTTACAGGACAATATGCCGATTTGCAAAAATTATATGATGATTACCAAGACAAGCTCATGATTATTGGTGTACCCTGTAACCAATTTGGCGGTCAGGAACCAGGTACGGCAGATGAAATTCAAACCTTTTGTGAAAAAAATTATGGCGTTAGCTTTTTAATGACCGAAAAAGTTGATGTTAAAGGTGATAATCAACACCCCTTATACAAGTGGTTGACAGACAAAGCATTAAATGGGAATTCGAGTTCAAGTGTAAAATGGAATTTTCAAAAATATCTTGTAAATGAAAATGGCGAACTAGTAGATTATTATTTTTCCATTACAAGCCCAACAAGTGCTAAAATAACGAAGCATTTAAATCAATAAAATATGTTTGGATTATTCAAAAAACAATCAGAACTTAAAGTTTTACAGAAAAAATATGCCAAAGCAATGAAAGATTGGCACAAACTGTCTGTTACCGATAGAAAAGCAAGTGATAATGCATATGCCGAAGCACAATCTATTTCCGATAAAATTGAGGCATTGCAAAACAAAACAAAATGAGTTTTATTAAGCGATTAGTCCTATTTCTAATAATTAACTTTGGTGGTTTAGCACTTGGTAGTTGGTTGATGAATAATGGCCCACAATCAGAATGGTATACCAATTTAAATCAAGCACCATGGACACCTCCAGGATGGGTATTTGGAGTGGCTTGGACAACCATCATGATCTGTTTTTCAGTGTATTTAGCAAAACTCTTTAAAGAGCAAGATTCTAAATTTTTAAGAATTCTATTTTCGGTTCAGGTTTTTCTAAATGTGATTTGGAACTATGTGTTTTTCAATCAGCATTTGGTTGGACTGGGTTTACTCAACATATCACTATTAACTGTACTCATATTGTATTTCTTTTTTAAGTTTAGAATGGATGACATTAAAACCTACTCCTATCTATTATTACCCTACATAGTTTGGTTGCTTATAGCCACATCATTAAATGCTTACATCTATTACAATAACTAATGAAGATTTATACTTTACACAAAAAACAGAAGCTTCCAATTTCTGTTGAGCAGACTTGGAGCTTTCTATCAAACCCAAAAAACTTAAAAGTCATCACACCAGATTATATGGGTTTCAACATCCTATCAGGAGCAGATAGGCCCATGTATGCAGGTCAAATTATTCAATATATCGTGACACCAGTTCTCGGGATAAAAACAAAATGGGTAACAGAAATCACACATGTAATCGACAAACACTATTTTGTTGATGAGCAACGGTTTGGACCCTATGCATTATGGCACCACAAACATTTTATAAAAGAAATTGAAGGCGGTGTGGAAATGGAAGACATAATAGATTATAAGTTACCTTTAGGTTTCTTGGGGCAACTGGTACAACCCATTTTAGTAAAACCAAAACTGGAAGAGATTTTTGAGTACCGTAAAAATAAGCTTATCGAACTATTTGGAACCCTATAAACATGAATGAACCCTTAACTATTTTTTGGTTTAGAAGAGACCTACGATTAGACGACAACCATGGATTTTACCAAGCACTAAAAGGGAATAATCCTGTACTTCCCATTTTTATTTTCGACACTGAAATCTTGCAAAACCTACCCGAAGATGATGCTCGTGTGACATTTATTTACGAAAAGCTTCAAGACATGCGTACTACACTCCAGAAAGACCAGGATAGTAGCATAGCCATTTTAAAAGGAAAACCCATAGATATATTTAAAGATTTAGTAAAGGAATATAAAGTTGAAACCGTTTATACTAATCACGATTACGAACCCTACGCTATTAAAAGAGACCAAGACATAGCAAACTTTTTAGCATCACAAAATATTGAATTTAAAACCTTTAAGGACCAAGTAATTTTTGAAAAAGATGAAATTGTAAAACAAGATGGTAATCCCTATCAGGTTTACACACCCTACATGAAAACTTGGAAATCGACATTCAATGCCGGTAGCCTAAAAATATTTTACACCAACAAGTATTTAGAAAATGTGGTTAAACATTCGCGCTTACCTAACCTAACATTATCAGATATCGGATTTAAAAAATCAAATCAAGAGATAGCAGATTATGATGTCACACCTACCTTGATTCAAGAATATAAAAACAAGCGCAACTTTCCATCAAAAAAAGCTACATCCAGACTTGGGCCTCATTTACGTTTTGGTACAGTCAGTATTCGTAAAATGGTAAAAAAAGCTATTGCCGAACAAAACGAAATATTCTGGCAAGAACTTATTTGGCGTGAATTTTTTATGCAAATTCTTTGGCATTATCCACGTACGGTAACCGAAAGCTTCAAACCCAAATACGATAGAATAGCATGGCGTAACAACGAATCAGAGTTTAAGGTCTGGTGCGAAGGAAAAACGGGTTACCCTTTAGTTGATGCAGGTATGCGCGAACTTAACCATACAGGTTTTATGCATAATCGAGTGAGAATGTTGGTAGGGTCTTTTTTATGTAAACACTTATTAATCGATTGGCGCTGGGGCGAAGCCTATTTTGCTGAAAAATTGCATGATTACGAAATGGCCAGTAATATTGGCAATTGGCAATGGGTTGCGGGTTGCGGTGTAGATGCCGCGCCTTATTTTAGAATCTTTAACCCTACAACTCAAATACAAAAATTCGATAAAGACCATCTATACATCAAAAAATGGGTTCCTGATTACCAAGAACTCACCTATCCAAAACCTATTGTAGACCATAAGGAAGCACGTGAACGCTGCCTAAACGTCTATAAAGCTGCCCTTAACTAATACCATTCGTCGATTTTCTTACAATTGGTAACTTACTAGTTTTAAAAGTTTTATATTTAAACTCTTAAACATACAAACCAATGAATCTTAAAAAACTACTCTTACCTGCAATTATGGTATTGCCCATAATGGCTTTTTCACAAGTAACCTTCACAAACTCAAACAGTTTGTTAGTTAATTCCTCGCTAACCAGTGGTGTTGCCATAGGTGTTAGCGATATGAATGGTGATGGTTTAGATGACATTGTGAGATTGCACGATGCCTCTAGCCTCCAAATTGAATATCAAACCGCTGGTGGTGGAAACTTCACCCAATACAATTATGGCAGTACAGGAAGCTCACATTGGGGACTTGCCATTGCAGATGTTGACAAGAATGGTTTTAACGATGTGGTAATTGGCGGTTACAACAACGGTGTTCGTGTACTTAAAGCCAGTAGTAATGGTGCTACCTATTCCAGTACAACATTAAGTGGAACTATCTTCTTGCAAAACATCAATTTTGCCGATATAGATAATAACGGTACGATAGATATATTTGCCTGTCACGATAACGGCACATCTATAGCCTATAACAATGACGGATCTGGTAATTATACAGCCGATAATGCGGGATTAATAAATGCCGTTTCTACGGTACCTTCAGATAACTCGGGTAATTATGGTAGTATCTGGACCGATTATGATAATGATGGCGACCAAGACTTATACATCTCTAAATGCCGTTTAGGTGTTACCAATGCCAACGATGGCAGGCGTATAAACCTGTTGTTTCAAAACGATGGCAATGGCAACTATACCGATGTTGGAGTTGCAGCCGGACTAGTGCCATATGGCCAGTCGTGGTCTGCTAATTTTGAGGATATTGATAACGATGGCGATCTAGACTGCATTGTTATAAACCACGATATTAATAGTGTTATTTATGAAAATAATGGCAACGGAACGTTTTCAGATATTACAGCCAGTTCTGGTATCTCATCTATTTTAAGCGGCATGGGAAGTGGCGGTATCCAAATTATCATGGAAGATTTTGATAACGATACCTTTATCGACTTATTTATCACGGCTCGTAGTGGTTCTCACCACATGTTCAAAAACAATGGTAATAAAACCTTTACCGAAATGCCGTCGCCTTTCACGTTACCAACTGGACCGTCGCGTATACAAAGTGCTGCTGTTGGCGATTTAAACAACGATGGATTTATAGACGTGGTTGCTGGATTTGCCAATGGGTATAACGGACCAAGTAATTATCCCGATGTTTTATATTTTAATGATGGAAACGCCAATAATTGGAGTGAAATTAGATTACGTGGTAATACTAGCAATATCAATGGTATTGGTGCACGAATTGAATTATATGGCGCTTGGGGAAAACAAATTCGCGAAGTGCGCTCTGGCGAAAGCTACGGAACCATGAATTCCCTCCTTACCCATTTTGGATTAGGTACGGCAACTAGTATTACTAAAATTAAGGTACTTTGGCCGTCTGGCGAGGAAGATGAAATCCTTAATCCAGCCATTAATACATCCATTGAAATTATTGAAGGATCAACACTTGGTGTTGATGCGTTTACCCATACAACGCTTTCAGTCTACCCAAATCCTACTAGCGATTATGTAACTGTAGATACACCAGATACCAACACAACTATTTCATATACGGTCTACGATATTAATGGAAAGGTTGTTATAGCGCAACAAGACCTCAACACATCAAAACAAATAGATTTAAAAAGTATAACAGCTGGAATATATTTTATACACCTTAAAATAGCCGACAATATTCAAATCCAAAAAATTATAAAGTCGTAATTAAAAGACATCATCCAACAAAAAAGCCTCTGTCATGCAGAGGCTTTTTTGTTTAGTTATCTGTTATGTTATTCTTTTATACGTTCAATCTTCGCACCTATAGCACGCAAACGTTCATCAATATTCTCATACCCCCTATCAATCTGTTCTATGTTGTGAATGGTAGACGTGCCCTTGGCAGAAAGGGCAGCTATTAAAAGCGAAACACCAGCCCTAATATCAGGCGATGTCATAGTAGTTGCCTTTAAAGTCGATTTAAAATCATGACCTATTACAGTCGCTCGATGTGGATCGCAAAGAATTATTTTGGCACCCATATCTATCAATTTATCTACAAAGAACAAACGGCTTTCAAACATTTTTTGATGCACCAAAACACTGCCTCTAGCCTGCGTAGCAACAACCAAGATAATACTCAATAAATCTGGAGTAAAACCGGGCCATGGTGCATCAGAAACGGTTAATATAGAACCATCAATATAACTTTGAATTTCGTAGCCATCGGTATGGGCCGGAATATGAATATCATCACCTTGGCGTTCCACCGTAATACCGAGTTTTCTAAACACATTCGGAATTTGTCCCAGATCATCCCAACTCACGTTAGTAATGGTCAGCTCACTTTTAGTCATGGCAGCCAAACCTATCCAACTGCCTATCTCAATCATATCAGGCAACATGGTATGCTCGGTTCCACCTAAACTATCCACACCCTCAATAATTAGCATGTTAGAGCCAATACCTGAAATTTGGGCGCCCATTCTATTCAGCATTTTACACAGCTGCTGCAAATACGGTTCACAAGCGGCATTGTAAATTGTGGTCGTACCTTCGGCCATTACAGCGGCCATAACAATATTGGCGGTACCTGTAACCGAAGCTTCATCCAACAGCATATACGTACCAATCAGTTTGTCGGCCTCTACGCCATAAAAATAATCTTCGCGGTTATAGCGGAATTTAGCCCCAAGGTTTATAAAACCTTCAAAGTGTGTATCCAAACGTCTACGGCCAATTTTATCACCACCAGGTTTTGGAATATAACCCTTTCCAAAACGCGCTAAAAGAGGTCCTACAATCATAATCGAGCCACGTAATCCTCTACCATCAACCTTAAACGCTTCAGACTCTAAATACTTCAGATTGACTTCATCGGCTTGAAAGCTGTATGAATTGGGTCCAAGCTTTTCAACTTTTACACCGAGTTTTTTTAGGAGTTCTATTAGTTTGTTAACATCAACGATATCTGGAATGTTGTGTATGGTAACAACTTCTGGAGTTAATAGTACGGCACAAAGTATTTGTAACGCTTCATTTTTTGCACCTTGAGGTTGAATCTTTCCTTTTAATTGGTGCCCACCTTCAATTTTGAATATTCCCATGAAGCCTTAATATCTTTTTCTGTTTCTATTGGAGTTGTTTTTCTTGTGGTGCCCTTTTTTGTTAGAGCCATACTTTTTCTTACTGCGCAATAAACTTGAAGCATCGGTTAAATCTTCATAGGCATTCAATAAATTTATTTTGCCACCCGACAATTCACGCAAATGTTCAAAGATTACCTCATCCTCTACCGTGTCCTTGTTCCAGTTTAAAAAGCATTTCTTCATGTGGTTGGCAATGGTATAGACCAAAGCTTCTTTCATTTCACCATCTTCCCACGTATTGGCAACATCAATCATGGTTTTAATATTGTTGCCATAGAATCGGTATTTTGGGTGGTTTTGCGGATACTTTAAGGGTTCTGGACGTTCTGATAATACTTCGCGCGAAGGTTTTTCGTAAGGCGAATCGGCATCTAACTCAAAATTAGACATGATAAACAACTGATCCCACAGCTTGTGCTGAAAATCGGGAACATCACGTAAATGGGGCTGTAAATTCCCCATTACAGAAATTATGGCCTTGGCCAGTTTATTACGTTCTTCCTTGGTTTCACGCGTTTTGGCATAATTAACCATTTTTTGCAAGTGCCTGCCGTATTCTGGAATAATTAAATGCTCACGCTCTGAATTGTATTCTAAATGATCTATCAAAATTTAATTGTGTAGTTGTTAAAAAAAATGCACGTAGTTGTATGCATGCGCAAAGTACAAAAAAAATCTATAGACTAATAATCCCTTCTACCTTTTCTGTAACTTCAATATACTTTGCAATAACGGCATCTGGGTTTTTCATTTTTACATTTATGGAAATACTGGTGTATTTACCATTTTTAGAGGCATTGGTCGTTATAACCGCTCCCAAATTGTCAAACAAGCCCTCTACATCCTCAATGCCCGACGAGTCTGTTAAAACAATAAATTTATATAAATATTCCGAAGGCCATAAACTGGTATCGTAAAGTTGCTTTCGTAATTTATCGTAAAATTCCTTTTGATTTTTATCTGTATTCATAACGTTTTTATATACTACAAATATAAGCTTATACTTTGTATTTTTTACTTTGCTTTATAATTACGATTTTTACAGCCAAAACCTTGCCAAATTGAATATTAAAAAAATTGTCATAACCGGTGGACCTGGAACAGGAAAAACATCCATAATAAACGAACTCAAAGCGCGTAACCATGTGTGTTTAGATGAAATATCCAGGGAAGTTACCCTAAAAGCCCGTGAAGATGGTATTGAGCAGCTGTTTTTAACCCAACCATTGCTGTTTAGTGAGCTACTGCTTAAAGGGCGTGAAAAGCAGTTTCAGGAAGCGGCCAATGCCCATACCGAAATTGTATTTCTGGACAGAGGGCTACCTGACGTTTTGGCCTATATGGATTATATAGGTGACAGCTATCCCAACAGTTTTGTAGACAGCTGCAAAACCAATCAATATGATATGGTTTTTATTCTAGAACCTTGGCAGGAAATTTTTACAAGCGATAGTGAACGCTATGAGAATTTTGATCAGGCCGTAAAAATTCACCACCACCTACTCAATACTTACGAGCGGTTTAGCTATAAATTATGGGATGTC
The DNA here is from genome assembly GCF_023634025.1 of Hanstruepera flava. Lineage (GTDB taxonomy): Bacteria > Bacteroidota > Bacteroidia > Flavobacteriales > Flavobacteriaceae > Hanstruepera > Hanstruepera flava. The sequence goes on from NZ_JALJCW010000001.1 coordinate 115,114, forward strand.
CCATTTGCAAAGGTTGAAGAACGTGCCGATTTTATTTTAAATGTTGTTAATACCCTATAATGCAACAACCTCTGGACATACTGGAACGGTATTGGAACTATACCAGTTTTAAACCGCTACAAGAAGACATTATCCAAGCTGTTTTGGATAATGAGGATGTTTTCGCCCTCATGCCTACAGGCGGTGGAAAATCCTTATGCTTTCAAATTCCGGCATTAATACGCGAGGGTATTTGCATTGTAGTTTCGCCATTAATAGCCTTAATGAAAGACCAAGTGCAGGCCCTACAGGCTAAAGGCATAAAAGCCATGGCCATTACAAGTGGTATAGCGTACAGTGAGCTCGATACCTTGTTGGATAATTGCATCTATGGCAACTACAAATTCCTGTACCTGTCTCCAGAACGCTTACAACAAGAACTGGTGCAAGACCGTATCAGACAAATGAACGTCAATCTCATTGCCGTAGATGAGGCGCATTGCATCTCGCAATGGGGAAACGATTTTAGGCCAGCCTATAAAAACGTTACTCTGTTACGAACCTTGCAACCTCGTGTAAATTGCATAGCCTTAACGGCCTCGGCTACACCAACGGTTATGGAGGATATCATTCAGGAACTCGACTGTATGGATGTAAAAATCTTCAAGCAGTCTTTTGAGCGTAAAAATTTAGCCTACATGACCTTCGAAACCGAAGACAAACACTATAAGCTTGAACAGATTTTAAAAAAACAGGATGCAGCAGCCATTGTATATGTAAGAAGTCGAAAAGCCACTTTGGAGCTATCGCGGTTTTTAGAAGGCAAAGGTTTTAGTTCTACCTTTTTTCATGGCGGATTGTCCAATAAGGAAAAGGAGGACAAGCTAAACCTATGGCTCCACAACAACAAAGACATTATGGTAGCTACCAATGCCTTTGGTATGGGTATAGACAAACCCGATGTAAAAACCGTCATCCATTTTAATTTACCCGAAAGTCTAGAAAGCTATTTCCAGGAAGCAGGGCGCGCTGGTCGTGATGGCAACAAAGCCTTTGCTGTGCTCTTAAAAAATGCAAGCGACAAAACCCTACTTAAAAATCAGTTTTTAAGTGTCCTGCCCGATGTGGCCTTTCTAAAAAAAGCCTATCGTAAATTGTGCAACTACTTTCAAATCTCATACGGCGAAGGTGCTTACACCAGTCACGATTTTAATTTCAATGCCTTTTGCAACACCTATAAGTTCAATACCCTCTTGGCCTATAATGCCCTCCAAGTTTTAGACAGAACAAGCGTTATAGCCTTAACAAAGCAATTCAACAAACAAACGTCTCTACAGTTTTTGGTTAGCGATTCGCAGGTATTTCAATATATCGACAAGCATCCGGAAACCAATTATATTATTAAAGCCTTACTGCGCACCTATGGTGGTATATTTGAACACCAGACTACTATTAATTTGGTTAAAATGGCCGAAAAAGCGACAACTACCGAAACGGTTTTATTAAACACCTTAAACCAGCTTCATAAAGATACCATTATCGAATTGCACTATGCTACAACCGATGCCAGTATCACCTTTATCGAACCGCGTGAGGACGATAAAACCATCAACAGAATAGCACCGATTATCAAACAACAAAACCAATTAAAGCACAGCCAAATAGAATCGGTTTTACAATACATCGAAAACGATACGGTTTGCAAAAGCAAACAACTCCTCACCTATTTTGGTGAAACCCATGTAGAAGATTGCGGCATCTGTTCGGTGTGTATCCAAAACAAACCCTCAAATTCCAAACCCGATTCAAAGACCATTAAAAGCGCCATTATTAGGGCCTTGGAGGAATGCGATTGCTCCTCAAGGCAATTACAAGAACGCTTACCCTATTCGGTTGAGGATATTTCAGAAACCCTAAAGGTATTGCTAGAGTATAACATCATAACCATAACGCATACCAATACCTATAAATTAGCACATATTTAAACCTATTATGAAACACGATTTACGCATAGTATTTATGGGAACGCCAGATTTTGCGGTTTCCACCCTAAAAATCCTAGTAGACAACAACTATAATATTGTAGGCGTTATTACGGCACCCGATAAACCTGCGGGTCGTGGACGTAAATTACACGAGTCGGCCGTAAAGGTTTATGCCCAAGAAAACAAACTTAACATCCTACAGCCTACCAATCTTAAAAGCTCATCGTTTTTACAGGAACTAAAAGACTTAAAGGCTAATTTACAAATTGTAGTGGCCTTCAGAATGCTCCCAAAAGTCGTTTGGCAAATGCCTGAATTGGGAACCTTTAACCTACACGCGTCCCTGCTACCCGACTATCGCGGTGCTGCACCAATTAATTGGGCCATTATTAATGGTGAAACGGTTTCGGGTGTGTCCACCTTTTTTATAGACGAAAAAATTGATACTGGCGATATGATTCTACAGGAATCGGTAAGCATTGCCAAAACAGATACGGCTGGCGACTTACACGATAAATTAATGCATATAGGCAGTGAACTGGTTTTAAAAACCGTCAGGCAAATTGAAAGCGGTAACGTTACCACACGTGCCCAAAAAGATTTGGATACCGTTAAGGAAGCACCAAAACTCAACAGGGACAATTGTAAAATAGACTGGACCGCACCTATGGAAAACATCTACAATACCATACGTGGCTTAAGCCCGTATCCTGCTGCATGGAGCACCTTAATAAATGGAGACGATACTGTAGAAGTCAAAATATATAAGGCCACCATAAAAGAAGAAGCCCATAATTTAAGTTTAGGCACCCTAGTGGCCACAAAAAAAACACTAGCGGTCGCTGTTACAAATGGTTACATTATAATTGAAGAACTCAAGTTGCCCGGCAAACGAAAAATGGACAGTCAGGCCCTTTTAAACGGTTATCAATTTTTACCCGATGCCAAAATGCTCTAATCCCTTACTGTTATTGATATTTCAAAAATATCGACGAAATGCATAGGCTTTATTAACAAATCTGTTAAGTTATTAACAAATAGGCGCATTTCCCTTGCTATTACTTGCATGGGTGGATAATCCGTATAAATTTGTAGAGGATTTAACATAAATGTTTAACCAACAATCTATTAATTATTTAAAATTAAACTTATGAACAAAACAGATTTAATCGAAGGAATGGCAGAAAATGCTGGAATTACAAAAGCAGCTGCTAAAAAAGCATTAGATTCTTTATTAATCGACATCGAAGGTGCTTTACAAAAAGGAAACAGAGTATCTCTAGTAGGTTTCGGTTCTTGGTCAGTATCTAGAAGAGCGGCAAGAGACGGTAGAAACCCACAAACTGGAGCAACTATCAAAATAAAAGCTAAAAACGTAGTAAAGTTTAAAGCAGGTTCAGATTTATCTAATGCTGTAAACTAATAACCTTATAAAATATATACAACTATGAACAAATCAGATTTAATCGACGGAATGGCAGAAAACGCTGGAATCTCTAAAGCGGCTGCTAAAAAAGCATTAGACTCTTTCTTAATTGATATCGAGGGTGCTTTACAAAAAGGAAAAAGAGTATCTCTAGTAGGTTTCGGTTCTTGGTCAGTGTCTAGAAGAGCGGCAAGAGACGGTAGAAACCCACAAACTGGAAAGACTATAAAAATTAAAGCTAAAAATGTAGTGAAGTTTAAGGCAGGTTCAGATTTGTCGAAGGCCATTAACTAAATTTTTAAGTTTAATTAAATTTAAAAGGTCTTCAGTTTTTGAAGACCTTTTTTATTTATAGCTAAAGCGGTTTGTTTTTAATTAAAAAATTGTTAGATTTAAATGTTAATCTATGAAACATATGATTACAACGCAACCAAAAAAAGGTAATCTGCTCATTGCCGAACCTGCAATAATAGGCGACATGTCTTTTAACCGGTCTATTATCCTCTTGGCAGACCACAATAGCGAAGGTTCTATTGGCTTTATTTTAAATAAGCCCCTAGAGTATACCATTAGCGATTTAATCCCAGAAATAGATGCCAACTTTAAAGTCTACAACGGTGGCCCTGTAGAACAGGACAACCTTTACTTTATCCATAAGGTGCCCGACTTAATACCCAATAGTATAGAAATATCCTTTGGTATTTATTGGGGTGGCGACTTCAATAAAGTAGCAGAACTTATTGCCAACAACCAGCTAAACGAAAAACACATCCGGTTTTTCCTAGGTTACTCGGGTTGGGATGCCCAACAGTTACAGGAAGAATTAAAAGCCCACTCTTGGGTGGTTACCGAAAATATCTACAAAAAAGAGATTATCGAAAAAGACTACCAATCCTTTTGGAAAGAAAAAATGCTGGAGTTTGGCGGCGAATACACCATTTGGTCCAACGCACCAGAAGATCCCAGCTTTAACTAGTCAGCCTAATCTTGGCATTCAGTTTCCCCAGTAAATCTTTTGCCACCGTAAAACCGTATGCTTTCTTACGATATTGTGTTACAGGCTGTATGCCCCTAATTACATTGGTTACAAACAACTCGTCAGCCTTTTGTAGTTCAAAGGGTGAAATAGCGACTTCCTCCAATTGGTAATCGGGTAGCTTTTGTATAACATCTATAAGCTGCTTACGCATCACGCCTTTTAAGCAACCCTGTTCCAGAGGTGGCGTTTTTATAACCTGCCCCTTAACCATAAACACGTTACCGTTTAGGGCTTCAACAACCTGCTTATCGGTATTGAGTAACAAACAATTTTGTAAATCGTTTTCCTGGGCGTAAATACTGCCCAAAACATGTATCAATTTGTTGTTGCTCTTAATGGTAGACAACAATCCCGGTGCCACAAAATAATCCTTAAACAAATCCACCACATAAGGCGCCTCATCCAACAAATAGAAATCCGAGTCCAGAGCCTGTGCGGTAATCATATAGCCTACATCGTGGCCTTGTGGTAAGTACAAGCCTTCGGCATCGCGATACACGGTAAGTTTTATACGCGCCGTTTGGGTATGCAGACTATTGGCCTCCAAGGTTTTTAGTATTTCAGCCTCCAGAAACTCCATGGTAAAGGTCATGGGTATGTCCATACGCATAATCCGCATAGAGGCCATAAGCCTAAAGTAATGGTCCTCCCAAAACAAGATGCTGCCGTGCGAGGCCTTTAGGGTTTCAAAAAGGGCATCGCCATAGGCAAAGCCTCGGTTATCAGGGGTTAAAATACGGGTGTTATCAGTAAGGGTGCCGTTAAAATTAATCATAAAAAAAGTCCCAAATAATTTTGGGACAAAGATAGACTTTATATTGTATTGGCTATTAGGTTGAACCCAATACTTGCTTTAAATCGGACATTTGGTTCTCCCACAACATTTTGGCCTCTTCCATTTCATCTTCCTCGGCAAAGTCGACCACAATTATAGAAACGTCTTTGGTAATCTCATCAACCTGAATACGGATTTCAAAATAATACGGCTCGTCCTCATCGGCCAACCACTTAAACTTAATACGCTCGCCACTTTTTTTGCTTACCAGTTTGGCCTGCTCTTCAGAGCCGTCCCAAATAAACTTAAACAACTCGCCACGGGAGTTCACGTTTTCGGCAAACCATTCTGATAATCCGGAAGGTGTTGAGATATATTGATATAATAATTGAGGTGAAGCATGAATAGGAAACTCCATTTCAAATTTTATTTTGTCATCCATAGTAACTTGTATTTGTGCGCTCAATATATACATTAATTAATAAGTTTTAAAACTATTTTTTATAAATATTTTCTGTGTTTTTTTATTTGTATGCAATAAATTTGTTGTTATATTTGCAGCCTTAAAAACGGTAAGAGCCGTATTTTGAGAGATTCCTGTTTTCACAGGAAAATGGCGAGGTAGCTCAGTTGGTTAGAGCGTCGGATTCATAACCCGGAGGTCTCGAGTTCAAATCTCGATCTCGCTACAGCAGTAAAAGCCCAGTACATATGTACTGGGTTTTTTTATGCATAGCACTGAAGATTGCTTCAACGTGCGTGTATATAAAAAAGGCAAACACGTAAGTGTTTGGGTTTTTACTATTGTACAGATTTCCTAACGTAGATTCTGTAAATCTGGATATTAGTTGTTTTTACTGTTCATTTTACCTTGATGCAAAACCTTTCGACTGCACTTCGACCTTTCGACAAGCTCAAGGCAGGTTCTGTTCAGTGTGACAGCTCAAGGCAAGCAAAACGTAGAATCTTTATACGTTAGAGAGATTGCCACGCTCATACTTCGCTCGCAATGACAAAGAAACGTTGGTTTTCTGGCGTTGCCAGAATTGGTTTGATTTTTACTTGTATACAGTTTCACTAATGTAGATTCTGTAAATCTCTTTAATGCCTAAAGTAGATTCCTGCCTACGCAGGAATGACAGTATACACAAATGAAGGCTCTATAAATCTAGAAGGTTCTCGATCTCTCGACTACGCTCGAGACAGGTCACTCGAACTGACGATCCTTAAATTGTGAGGTTGAATCGACCTTGACCTGAAGTATACACGGGGTTGACCCGACTTTAATATGGATTAAATATGGAGCTAATACGCTATATATACGCTATACCTCTTGATTAACTGGCTAGTTTTTATTACTTTAGGCTGACTATGGCACGGCAAAAGGGCATATTTAAAATAACAGGGACATTGGGTGATGTCAACTTTTATGTGATTAAAGGTATTGGCTATGCCCGAAAGGCTGGTGGTGGTTTTAATGGTGAGGCTATACGTACCCAACCAAATATGCAGCGTGTACGGGAGAATGCGAGTGAGTTTGGGCATTGTAGCCAAGTAAAAAAAGCATTTAGGTTGGCGTTGATGCCGTTTTTACATGGTTATAGGCATAACAAATTGCATGCTCGCATGATGACTTTGTTTACGAGTATTAAGGCTCTTGATACTGTGTCTGAACGTGGTAAGCGACGTGTTACAGAAGGCTTACAAACGGCTAAAGGCAGGTATTTATTACGACAATTTGCCTTTACTCCCCAACACAGTCTATTGGATGCCTTAAAGCGGCAAGCTACTTTTGACTGGAACACACAACGTTTAACTATTAATGATTTTGCACCCAAAGCTTATAAGGCACCTAAAGCTGCCACTCATCTGGGGGTTACGCTAGGGGTTTTGGATTTTGATTTTGATAGTTTGGAGCATAGCCTAGCGGTCTCTCCTACCCATTTTATTGAGGTGGATGCTGGTACAACTTCTTTTGAGTTGGAGCCTGAACAGGTTGTTGTGCCTAGCCACGTTGGGATTGTGGTATTGGGTGTACGTTTTTATGAGGTTATTGAAACCGAGGTTTATGGATTGGATAGTATGATTGGGGTTGGGTTGTTGGTTATTAGGGTTTGATTTTGTTTGCTATTGATTATTATTTTTATTTTTTGCTTTTGCATCTAATTGCAGCACAATTATATTCTTCGTCTGGTGCTTGTTTAAATTCTACTTTTATCTGTGGCTTTCCATATAAATGGTTTTTAACATAGCCTTGGGATTCAATCCATAACACAAAATCTTGAACTAAATGGTCATTGGCCTTAGATTTATGACCCCTACCTTGATTTATAATTCCTTTTAGATGTTGTGGAATATCAACAGGTTTGTCTCCAAAGTAGTAGAAATGATTTGATAAGAGTGTAAAAACACCTCCCAAATCTGTATTTTTATTTTCTATAGCATGGACACTAGGCAGTAATTTACCAGAAGGATCTTTATCAAAATCGTAAATGCAATCTCCTACTCTCCTTTTATAATGTTTATGTCTAATGTCTGGGATTTTATTAGGCGCATATTTTTTGCAGTATACATGGTATTGTTGCATAGTCATTTTTTTAGTGACTAACATAGCGTAGACCAGTTTACCAGATAAATCTTTACCCTTTACGTTTTTTGATCCAACACCAACAACCCAATCTCCTGCTTTCGCTGTGCGCCGAATGACTGGTTTACATATGTTAAGTGTACAAATACCATAAAAAGGATTTGGTGCGCAACCATCATCTATAGGGATACAATAACTATATAATTTCAAGATTATTTTTTAATTATTTTTGTTCCTTTTTGTTTTGCTCTCTGCTCGCTAGTTTTTTCGATTTCCTGTTTTAAAATTCTCATATGTGCAGCTAATTGCCTCCTTATACTTGGAGAATCCATTCCAAATTTTTTGTCTTTGGCTGAATTGTAATAATATTTTTTTGAAGCATTGTAAGCATAGGTTAAGAAATTACGCTTGCCGAAATGTGAATATCTACTGAAAATTTGTTGCTTATAAATTATATCAGATTTTGAGTTTTTACTGTAAGCCATGGTTACAGTTTTAACAACCCTAGCCTTTTGTTTTCTAAAATATCTCGATAAACTTGATGCTCGGATATATTTCTTTTGACCACTGTATTCAAAACCTAAGTATTGAAGATTTTTGTATTTGGCATCTTTTAAATTGACTTCATCAAAAGTTTTAGCAGTTTTGTTATATTCTCTTTTGAAGGACCTGATTTTACCTAAAGTGTCTCTTTTGAAATCAACAACTGCCGTTTTTTTGTCTTGAATAATAAGCTTGTAATCATTACTTATTAAATTCATTAAATAATCTTTAAGTCTGTTAACCTCTTCTTTACGGCAAATAATAAGAAGGTCGTCACAATATCTGCGGTATAAAAAACCTTCCTTTTTACCCTTTTCAACTATTTGTTTATCAAAATCTACCAAATATACATTTGATAAAACAGCACTCATTGACGAACCCTGGGGAATACCTGCTGTTTTTAACACACCATTATTGCTATTAATAGTTACCAGTTTTCTTTTCCTCAATAAGTTCATTTTATTTTTAAACCCTGCACCATTAATGGTATCAGGAATTAAGTCCAACAATGATTGATAGCCCTTTCCTTTTTTTAATTGTCTTTTTTGTTCTTTTTCAAGTTTTCGCAGGTTTACCCTAAAATGTTTTAGGAAACTAACATAGTTCACATATGCATATTTTGTCAAAGAGCGAAAAACATGGTATTGGTCTGGAGGCAATTTTGGTTCGCCAATAACTTTACACCAAGCCTCTTTTAATTTTTTATGGTCTATATGATCAAAATAGCCTTTGATATCTAATGCAATGACAGAACATTCTCCATGCTTTTTTACCATTTCATCAACCTCATCAAAGGTTTCATTAGCAAATTGAATATTACATTTACCATCTAAATCACTTCTGTAAGCCATAATTGCTTCCTCTATACCAATGTGATGAATATATTCCTGGTACTTACGGTTTAAAACAAAAGCATAGAAACCATAAATGTAGGTGTCAAAATGAGAAGCAAACAAAATTGGGCGAATTTTAGTTTCAAGGTCATAAATTCCATCCCCTTCCTGATATTTATATCTAGGTGTTTTTACAAGCACCTTTAGAAAAGGGGTGAAGTCGTAACTATTAATACTTTTAAACGTTGAATCTGAAACTAGCTTGTGTAATTTCTCTTTATATAATGTGAAGTCAAAGTATGGGTCAAACTGTGGGTATGTCTTTAGTTGAAAGTCATCTTCAACTTTCTTAACATAATCTTCCCAATCTTTTGTAGTATAAAGTTGTTCCATAATATATTTTCAATGGGAGCATGGGTCATGGATATACTATTAGCTAGCACCTTGAATAAACAAGCTCCCCAATCCATTGAGGGTTTTCACCTCACTGACCCTATCTCCAGCCCATGGTGGATCAAAGATTTCTCTCTGCCACACTCCAGGTCCAACTTGGTAGCAATGCTACTTAAAAACCTAACGTACTCAATGTACGGTATCTGGCTCTAGCTACACTAGGCGCGCGGGGAAAAATTGAACATTAGTATCATGGAAGTATTAAACCTCTTAAACAACTTAATATTCTGCTTCTTGCAGATATTAATCCTTGTTGGTTTCATCCAACTAGGTGCTCCTCTGACAATTCTGGCAAGTTTATTGCATATGTCAGTTAGATTTAGTAACTTAAACAATACACCAATAGGTCTTTAATTATTATAAATTAATATCCTAAAGCATTGTTTATAAAACAAGTATCGTGCCAAATAAAAAAAATGACAGTTTGGCATTACTTTATAAAAAGCATTCCTTGTCTTTTTACTCTACTTAATATTTATAGATAGATTAATTCCATACTTTCTTTCCTTCACTTTCAAGCTTTTTCAAATTAGCTTTTATTTTCTTTTTCATTTGAACTATTTCACTCTCTATACTCAATTGAGACCTTATAATTTCCTGTTGTATTTTAATACCTGGGCAAGGTATTTCAATATCATATAAATCGTCCTTATCAAGAGAAACATTAGACGTTCCAGTCATTAAAGATGCAATAATTTCTTCTTTCATAGCTGATAAAATGAAATATAAATATTTAGGCAATAATATAGTTTCATCCAAGACTTCGATACCACACATAATATTTGCTAATGCAAATTTTCCCTCTATATAATGTAAGCGTCTCACACTAGCATGGCCATGACCTGTTGATGAAACTATTGGCACACATATAGCTTTGCAATTAAAAGAATAACTCTTTGACGTTTTAAAATTTTCTGCTGTTACAACAAAAGGATATTCTCCTTCTTCCGTACTTTGAGCACCAGATTTTCCTTTAAATACATTAATTAGCTTCTTATCTAACTTTCGAGTTGGATAATTTGAACTATTTGCATAGTGTATTGCTCTGTATCTTCTGCCAACTAAACTCAAACATTTATCATTAAGTATTTCTGTTTTCTCTACTAAATTAAATTTCACTTTTTCGCTAAATACCTTTTTATGACTTTTAAAAGATTCCAAAAGAAACTTGGTTTCAGATAAATCATTTTGCTTAATTGGCTTTCTAGCTCCAGTTTGGGTGAACCCATCATTTTTTATCTGAATAAACAAAATTTCACTTTTTTGTTTAGCAATAAATTGGTCAATAAACAAAATATGTGTTTTTACACTAGCATAGGGCTTAAAAACGCCATGCGGAAGTTCGACTACAGCATAAAGCAAATCTTCCTTAATAAGTTTTTCTCTAATTGATTTATACGAAGAGTAATTATTATGCAAAACTCCTTCAGGAATTATAATTCCTGCCTTTTTTGACCCATATAAATGTTCAATAATATAGTCTAAAAATAGTATTTCTGATTTATTGGCTTGAATACTAAATTTTTTATGTGGTCTGATACCTCCTTTTGGTGTCATAAAGGGTGGATTGGCCAGAATGACATCAAAGTTTTCATTCCAGCGTTCTTCACTGCTTAAGGTGTCGTATTCATAAATGTGAGGTTCAGAAAATCCGTGTAAATACAAATTAACCAAACTTAAGCGGACCATATCAGGTGAAATATCGTAACCCACAAAGTTTTTGATAATCTTTTTCTGCTCGTCAGGAGTGAACTGGTTGTTGTTCTTTACTTTCAGGTATTTAAAGGCTGAAATTAAAAAACCAGCTGTACCGCAAGCTGGGTCCATTATAGTGTCATCTTTACCTGGGTCTACAATAGCTACCAAAAAGTCTATAATATGCCTAGGTGTTCTGAATTGACCGGCATCGCCTTGCGAACCCATTACTGATAGTAAGTACTCAAATGCATCGCCCAGTTTTTCACTATGTGTGTATTCAAACTCACCAATGGTTTTTAAAAACAGTTTCAGCGTTTCAGGGTCACGATATGGTAAATAGGCATTATTAAAGATATCTCTAAATAGTTGCGGAATGTTTGGGTTCTTTTCCATGCCCTCAATAGCTTCCGAATATAAACGTAGCATCTCAGATGCTGTGACTTTAGTATCAAATAATCTATCCCAACTGTAATTAGAAAAAGGGACCGTAATCTCTTTATCTTCATCTTTTGGGTCTGGTATGATATAATCTGAAAAGAACTTGGCTTTGCCTCCCAAGTTAATAGCCTCTTTGTCCATATCGTCCATAAACTTATAGATTAAGCCTATGGTAATCTGTTCAATTTGTGCCTTTGGGTCAGGAAGTTTGCCTACTAATATGTCACGGCAGTCATCAATTCTTTTTTTGGTAGTAGTATCTAGCATTTATTATTCTATCCGTTTAATGGCGGAACTTCGCCATATAAGTCTCTGTATTCTTTAATTAATATTTTTTCTTTTTCAGAAGGGTTGATGCAATACTCGGCAACGAAAAATAATTCAGAATTATTCATAGCTTCTCTTAAAGCGTTAGATGTTCTATACTTTAAGGCTCCTGAATGGTTTGTGCTTTTTAAAAAAGCGGTACATCGAAATTGATTGAGTCTGTTTCTGACAGTGCCATCTGTTTTACCAATATAAAGTAACCCTTCTTTATCTGTACCAAGAATTCTTGAAATGTGCTTTGGCTTACCATTATTTCTAATCCAGTAAATTTTATAAATACCTTTCTTTAATTTGGTATTAGCATCTATTGAATTTTTACTGTCTATTTTAAACATTTTAAGCTGCAAATTGTTCTAGTTTAATATAATCTTTAATATATACTGGTATTACTTCGCGGTATTTTTTAGCCACTGCCTTAAATTGTAAAATGGTCAGAGTTGGATGTGTTTGTAGAGATTGAAAATCTTTAGCTTCAATAATCTTTCTTATATCCTGGTCAACTATGTAAGCTTTGAAAAAATACTTCAATGCCCTTACATTTACATCTTCTTCTGGTGGGTAAATAGACATGAATTTGTCAAATTCTTCCTCTAGAATCTCATCTTTTGATTTGAACTTTGGAATGATACCAAATATTTTTTCTACTACTTCACGTATGGATATCTTTCTATCGATTTTTGCCGCTTTACGCAATTTTTCTAAATTAAAATATTCATCCGGTTTATCAAAAATTTCTGCCTGAATATGGTTTACCACATGTTCCCAATTACCCAGTTCTACATTCTTTTTTATAATGTCGTCCATAACAATTCGATTCTCAAACCTTCTAAACAGCTCACGGTCAATTCTCATGCCGTCATATCCAATTTGCTCTTCGTTGAGAGTTAAAATTGGGTCTGGTTTAAAACTTGTATACTTATCTAAATCCAAACCACCTCCGCCGCCTTCTGAACCACCACTTTTTGGTTTGGGCAATTTTAACTTTTCATCATAGTCAAACTTTTCTTCAAAGTACTCACAGTTAGCAAAGAAGTCAAAAAGCTTAAAAACCTCTTTTTCTTCTTTTATGGTTTCTTCATCGTTTAGCTCGTTCTTGTAAGTATGTGTGAATGTGTGCTTACGCGTTCCTCTTCCTTTAATTTGCACAAAATCAGCCGGGCTAAAAATAGGGCGCATCATACAGAGGTTTAATATGTCTGGGCAGTCATAACCTGTTGTCATCATGCCCACTGTTACACAAATACGGGTTTTACCTGTTTTATATCCATCTAACCAAGCAGATTTTCCATTCAGATTGTTGTTAGCAAAATTAATTGTCATTTGTTGGGCATCAGCAACCTGTGAAGTTACTTGCACCGCAAAGTCTGAATTATATTTATTAGGGAATAATTGTTCGGCAAATTCATTCAGAATTTCGGTAATCTTTCTTGCATGATTCTGACTTACGGCAAACACAATTGTTTTACCAATTTCTTTTGTAATTGGATCGCGTAAAGCATTTTCTAAAAATGTTTTACAAAAAACACGATTGGTTTTTTCAGAAAAGAATTTTTTCTCAAAATCTCTTGAGACAAAGGTTTCTATTTCTTCACCTTCTTCTGTATTAATAGCTACTGAATACCCTTCATCTGAAAGCAATTGTGTTGTTATTTCAGTTCGAGCATCTAAAACTTTAGGGTTAATTAAATAGCCATCTTTTACTCCGTCCAATAAAGAATAGCGAAACGTTGGTTCGCCCCCTTCACATCCGAATGTTGTGTAGGTATCTCTTAACATTCGTCTTTCAACTTCCCTTGGGTCGTTCTCTTTGACCTTATCAATATCTACACTCTTTAAATAATCTTTTGGTGTGGCTGTTAACCCTAATTTATAACCATGAAAATATTCAAAAACTGCTCTTGCATTCCCTGAAATGGAGCGATGAGACTCGTCTGAAACTAATAAATCGAAATCTGTTGGTTTGAACCTGTATCTGTATTTGTTATTATGCATTAGCGATTGTATTGTTGTAACTACAATCTCTGCTTTTCTCCAATCGCTTTTATGTTCCTTATAGATAAACGTAGTGTAATCTGGTTTTAGGTATTGTGTGAATGCTTTCCATGCCTGGTCCTCTAATTCCAATCTATCAACTAGAAAAAGAACTCTACGTGCATTTTGAGTTCGTAAGAAGAGCCTGATAACACCTGCTGCTGTTAATGTTTTTCCAGTTCCCGTTGCCATTTCAAAAAGGAAACGGTCTCTATTATTTGCTACTGCTTCCTGCAATTTCTGAATTGCTTTTAACTGATATTTTCTTAAAAAACGTAAGCCGTTATTCCAAATAAAGTCTTTGCTGTCAATTGGATTTCCTTTCCATTCTGGCCTCTGCGCGTAATCAGGCATTTGCACCACAGCAATAAAATCATCACCAACCCTCTCATTTGCTAATTCTTGTCTGTCAGGATTCCATTCTTTTATCGCATCCATTTCAGATGGAGAAGGAAATTTATAGATTGGTTTTGGATTTCCTTTTTCTAAATCCCATAAAAAGTGTACAATTCCATTTGAGAGAATTATAAATTGTGCACCGACCGTTTTAGCATACTTTCTCGCTTGCTCTTTGGCTGTTAATGGATGTATGCTCTCTTTTTTAGCTTCTAAAACGCATTTCGGTTTATTATTATCGTCAACAAGTAAAAAATCTAATGAACCTGACTTTGTTTTCTCAAAATCATTTCCCCATGCATCTACTTCATTTTGAGTTATTTTAACATGGTTTTCGAGTAGGATATTGGCTGGTCCATGTTCATCGTCAAAAAATCTCCATCCAGCTTCTTCCAACAGCTGATTAATCTTTATTCTTGCATGTGCTTCGTTATTCATTTAAAAATATAACATAAATAAAGCGCCTCAATTAGAGTCGCTATTTTTTAGGGAGAGTTTAAAGATAATAAAAGTTAGTGATGCGCCAAGTCCTTGGGTGTTTTTTTGGTGTGGCGTTTTTGAGCAAGAAGTAATAGGCTTTTACTATTGTACAGCCTCCCAAAGGTAGATTCTATAAATCTCTTTAATACCTAAATAGATTCCTGCCTACGCAGGAATGACAAGAACACGTTAGTGTTTGGGCTTAACTATTCTATCGGTTTACTCCTAATTAACAAGAATAACTTTTATGTTACACCATTTAAAACAACCGCCTCTATCCTTTTAAAATCCGCAGTACTAGGTACATGTTTAGACCCTTTAAGCAATTGCGTTTGCAAGAAATTAGGAAATAGGCGATTGGCACGCTTTATCATTTTTTTACCCGGAAACATCAAGTCCTTTTCGGCCGCAAAAATAGTGATGGGTGTTTGTATCTGTTGCGCCGCTTTTTTTGATAGTAAGGGCAATGGCGAAAAATCCATGTTGCAGTGCTGAAACGTAGCCGACATAAACTGAAGCGCAAAAGTATCATACTCCGAAAAGAGAGCGTCCATAACCCGTTTGATATACTTTGGATTATTGGTCTTAATGAACTTTTTTAACGGGATGAACATCTTAACTAAACCAAGCAAAGGATTTCCGTTAACGATGTAAACAGGCGCTATTAAAAACACCTGCTTGATGGGTGTTTGGTTAAATTCCAAAGTTTTTAAGCTAATCAATCCACCAAATGAAAAGCCTACCAAGGTAACGGCTTTAAGTCGTAACTTGATGATGATTTCGGTGAGCCATTTTCCATAATCCAATGACTTCATATCTAAACGGGTTTCGGCACTTTTATTAGGCTGTGCCAACACATCTATGGCGTATACACAGTATTTAGTTGTGAGACTGGAAAGCGATTCCAATATGAGTGGTGCACAACCTCCAGTACCATGAATAAGCAGCAAAGGTGGGTTTTGTTTATCGCCCGACACGATGATATTGGTGTTACCAAAGCACGTTTCCAGCTGTTGCACTGAATAGGCTACCTCTAGTTGTTCTAATTTTTGATTGTAAAGCTTCAGAATCTTTTCTTTTCCTTCCTGTGATTTAAAAAACATATTGTTCGTTTTTTTGATTGATGAGTTTTATGGTTGACTAATGACTATATTGCCTACTTTACGGCCCGTTTCGAGATATTGATGCGCCTCAACAAGATGCTCCAACTTATAGGTTTTATCTATATGCGTTTGCAGGATTTCTTGCTCAAACAGGATTTGTAATTCGGATAGTAAAGCTTTCAGGTCTGGTCGTTTACGTATACCCGTTGCTGAAAACTTTACTTTTTTAGGCTTAAATAGGCTATATATTAAGGTTTCAAAACTTAATACCGGTGTTACGAATACTCCGTTATCACTGATAACATTTTTACAGGCTTTATATGATGAAGTGCCTACGGTATCATAAACAACATCGTAGCGTGTTTGCCCTTTAGTAAAATCGGTTTTTCCATAATCGATAACCACATCCGCTCCCAGTGCTTTTACCAATGCCGTATTTTTGGCACTACATACACCTGTTACTGTAGCTCCCAAAACTTTTGCTAATTGTATGGCTGCTGTTCCCAAACTCCCTGAAGCCCCATTGACCAAAATATGCTGACCAAATTGAAGCTTGGCAATATCTTTTAAAAAACTATAGGAAGTTAAGAAGCCATCACAAATGGGTGCCGCCTGTTCATGAGACAACAGGTCTGGCTTTAAGGCTATAATACCATCTTGGTCTACACAGATGTACTCGGCATTGGTACCGTTACTGAATAGCTTTTCACCAAATACGGCATCCCCTATTTTGAATTGGGTTATCTGATTACCTACTTCTTCCACAACACCCGAAAACCCTGTACCCAAGGCTGTATTTTTTGGTTTGAAAAGTCCCATAAACAACCTACCAAACTTTGGTTTGCCTTGGCGCATCATAGTATCGGCCCTAGTTATGGATGATGCCTTAATGTTTATTAAAACTTCGTTAGGTTTTGGCGTGGGCTTGTCTACTTCCTGTATTTGAATGACTTCCGGCGAACCATAAACGGTATATACTGCTGCTTTCATACTTGTAATTATTTACAACAAAGTTGCAACTTGTTTGTGTGATTAAGGTTCGTGTTTGGAAATTGGAACTTCTTTAGCCTTTCAACAATTTGTTCAATGTACTTTGTGATCCTTCACTACCCAATTCAACTGCTTTTTTATAACTATATATGGCATCTTCTTTTTGGTTGTATTTTAAGTAAGCTTCACCCAATGAATCCCATAAATTACCATCGTCAGGAAATAATTTCACATTCAATTTAAACAGTGCTAATGCCCAATCAGGCTGGTCTTCTTTTTTCAATCTGCTGTACCCTAACCTATTTAACACCGCATGATCGTTAAATTCAGTTTTAAGTTCTTTATTTAAAAAATCAGGTAGTTTTCCGGCATCAGATGATGGATTGGTTCTCATAAATTCATGAATCATTTCATAAATATTTCTGGGAATGGGAGTAGCCTTATAATTGGTATCGAAAACCATTTTACCAATTTCTCTCGCTACGTTTTCTGATTCAGGTCCTAAAAACGCATTTGTGATGTATATGACCACGACATCATCGTCTATAAACCTCACAAAATCTGCAAAGTACAAGCCATTACTACCATTATGGGCAACGATTTTTGTGTCGCTATCACTTTTGGATATGGCCCATCCATAACCATAATACGATGTCATGTTATTATTTTCAGCCACATAGGCCGTTTCTTGGATCTCTCTAGTTTTGGAGGTTAATACTGCATTGTTAATTAAAGCATTATGCCACTTATATAAATCTTCAATGGTAGAGTGAATGTCACCTTTGCCTATGCTATACCAATGATTGTCATTATAAGGTAAGTGCTGTTGGGTTGTCCCCCAATCTGTCCATGTCTCATCATCTCGATTATAATAGTATCCATGTGCGAGCAGCTCTGTATTAAAGGTGATGCTTTTATACCCTGTGCTTGTCATCTGTGCAGGTTCAAATAAATACTCCTGGAGAAAAGTATTATAGGTTTGTCCTGAAACCAACTCCAATATAACCGTTAACATAATATAGTTGGCATTTGCATATTGGTATGTTGTGCCAGGTGTAGATTGTAATTCTGATTCAAAAAACTCTTTTAGAAACTGTTCCTTGCTAGCTTCATGATATCTAAAACCGCCTGTTCTATTAGATATTCCCGATGTATGCGTTAGTAATTGATGAATGGTTATATCCTTTTTATTGCTGGGTGTCTGATTAAAATAGGAGCTTATTTTATCCGATGTTTTCATTTTACCTTGCTCTACCAATTTTAAAATAGCCGACGCCGTAAATTGCTTGGTTACAGAACCAATATTAAAAACGGTTGCTGGTGAGTTAGGGATTTTATTGTCCCTGTCTGCCCATCCATAGCCTTTAGATAATACCACCTCTCCTTTTTTAGCAACCAAGACAACTCCGGAAAAGCCATTTGTTTCGCTTGCCTCCAAATACGAGTCAACTCTGTTGAATAGTTCTTTATTGGCGCTTTGAGCAAAAGCATTTAACACTGAAAGCGTGATAAAAGCAAAAAATACTATTTTAATAGGTGATTTCATTTTATGATTGTTTTTTGTTTGATCCATATTCTAAAGCAGCGCCTATAGCAATGCCTAGTACAAACCATAATTGCATATTTGAGGTTACATACCCTATAATAGTGCCTAGTATGATTCCTATTCCTAATCTAACGCCTTTCTTACTTTTTTTAGTTTTCATGTTCCATACTTTAGACTACAAAAGTAATGTTGGAAGTTTTTATGATCGTTCTAATTATGAAATCGGAACTAATTTTTCAGGGTGCTTTTGATGTACGCATTTGGTGTTATCCCTTCTATTTTTTTGAAAAACGTATTAAAGACTGTTTTAGAATTAAAACCACTATCATATGCTACAGCCATAATGGTCAAGCCTTTGTTTTCCTCTAAAAGAATACGCTCTTTAAACGCTTTTACCCTATAAGAATTTACATATTCTGAAAAGTTTTTCTGAAAGCCCATATTTAACAATTGAGAGACATAATTTGCCGGAAGCTCCAGATAAGATGCCAAGTCCTTTAATGCCAGATCGGGATTTAGGTACAGTTTGTAATCTACCATAATCTGTTCTAATTCTTTACTAAACCTTTCAATTTCGTTGGTATCCAGTAATGCCTGTTTGTACTTTTTATTTTGTTTGTAGTTGACATTATCTGGAATGGCTTTCAGCATGATGTCTTTAAATCCTTTATGATTTTTTAAAGGCTTAAGAATTGGTGATGGATTTAATAATAAAATTAATGGCAACCGTTTATGGTATGCTTGAGTAATTAAATCAACTACTTTTTCATAATTACCTAACAAGGCATTAACTAATATCAAAAATGTAAAAGCCTTATCTACTAGCGCTGTTGTTAAATAAGTTTCTAATTCCTTTAATCCATCATTACATTTTTCCATTTCATTGAGCTTTGCATAGCACATGGTTTCACCTCCTAATTTAGTGAGGTCTTTTACAGAAAAGCCTTTAAGCGAACCGAAATATGCTAAAGCTTCATGTGGTTTACCTGATAGTAACAAACAAAGCCCAATATAAATGGGTGGAAATGGTAACTTTGCGTCCAGCTCCAATGCCTTTTTTAAGAAAGGTATGGCTGTGGTGTATTCTTCTTGTAAGTAATATAAAAACCCCTTATAATGATGGTTGATAGCGGCATAAGGGTCTAACTGTAAGGCTTTGTCAAGATAATTACGTGCCGCATCTAACTTACCCTCAACCGTTAAAAAGTTAGAAATGGTTAAGTAAATATCGTCTGCCTGTTGAATCTCCAATGCCTTATGGGCATGTTCGTAAGCTTTCTTAAGATTCCAGTTCTGCCAGCATTCTATCCAAGCTAAATTTAATTGAGACCGTGATGATTTTGGGTCTAACTCCAATGCCTTTAACAAAAAAGGCTGGGCCTTCTCGTAGGCTTCAAATGCAGGTAACAATCCCATGGTTCCCAAATTAACATAGGCTAGATTAATATCTAGATAGGGATTTGAAAAATTGGGTGCTTTTTTTATGAGATTTTGAAGAATATTGATACCCTTTATAGAGTTTTTATAATCCAACTTCATGATGTAATACCTCCCTTTCAGATATTCTCTATAAATATCTACAGGAACATCAATAGGCTCTACTAGTTTATCTTGAATTTCAATATGCCCAATATGCTCCCGTAAACGCTCGGCAATAAATAAGCTTATTTCATCTTGTACAGCAAAAATATCATCCAGATTTCTATCGAATGTTTCGGACCAAAAATGGAAATCTTCTGCCGTATCTATCATCTGTACTGTGATACGCATTTTGGATTTAGCTAATCTTACACTACCTTCTATAAAGGTTGCTACATTAAGTTTTTCTCGAACCTCGCTAGTAGTAACTTGTCTATTTTTAAAGTAAAATGATGATGTTCTTGAGGTCACAGCCAAAGCTTTGATTTTAGCCAAGGCATTAATGACTTCTTCCGTTAAACCATCGCAGAAGTACTCGTTGTCCTTACTTTTACTCATATTGACAAAAGGCAAAACGGCTACAGTAGTTTTGTTTGCGGATGTATTAGAAGGCATTAAAATGTATTATTGATTGGTTACAGGGTGGGTTTAAAGATAGGAAAAGAAAAAAAGTAAACTATACAGATTCTCAAATTTGTTACATTTACAAGACTATTAGGCTATACATCCCTGGCACATTATGTGACAAAAGATACAGAAGCAAAAATTAATATGTTGTAACTTGCTCTTTTAAAAACAGAGCTTAACCCTTTAGTTAAAAAAAAGATAACACATAGCCATGGAAAACTATATAGATGCTTTTGTAAACGCCTTTATGGGAACAGTAGATTGGACCTGGCGCTCCATAATTTTTGAAGTGCCCTGGTACACCAACTATTTCTGGGGACTTATAGCCATATCGCTAGCCGTTTGGCTTTTGGAGATTGCTTTCCCTTGGCGCAAGGAACAGGCCATTTTTAGACGCGATTTTTGGCTGGATGCCTTTTACATGTTTTTTAACTTCTTTATTTTCTCAATCGTAATAAGTGGGGTTTACGAAATATTAGGTTTAGTATTTGCCAACTTTAATATTACGGCTAAAAGTCTAGCCCTAATAGATATGTCCAATTGGCCGCTTTGGACACAATTATTGGTCTTTTTTATAATATTGGATTTTGTACAGTGGTTTACCCATGTGTTGTTGCACCGGTATGGGTTTTTATGGAAGTTCCATAAGGTGCACCATAGTGTAAAGGAAATGGGGTTTGCAGCGCATTTACGTTACCACTGGATGGAGAATGTGCTTTATAAGCCCTTAAAAACCTTTGGCGTTATGATTATTGGCGGGTTTGAACCCGAACAGGCTTATGTGGTACACTTTATAACCATAGCCATAGGGCACCTAAACCATTCGAATATTAAAATTACCTGGGGCCCTTTAAAGTATATCTTTAACAACCCGGTTATGCACTTATACCACCATGCCTACCATTTACCTGAAGGCAAGCACGGCGTTAACTACGGTATAAGTTTAAGCCTTTGGGATTATATTTTTAAAACCAATTACATTCCTGAAGATAGCGGTACCATAGAACTGGGGTTTGAAGGTGATGATACATTTCCGCGGGACTTTATTGGTCAAAACACCTATGGTTTTAAAAAGGGGCAGCGGTAATAATTAGCGAATTACGGACTACAAAAACAAAGAGCCTCACAAGGGTGAGGCTCTTCTCAATCAACCAAAAAACTATTTGCTATTAATCAATCTATTGGTTTGCTATTAAACTATAAAACCTATGATTCTTTATAACACTACAAAGGTACAAGGCTATTACCTGTTGCCATATGACACGGGATGTCTTATGACACCGCATGTCATATGGTAAACCCTGTTTGCAGCCACAAGGTTTTAATAATTATTTACTACATTTAGTTGTTAACCCAAAAAACAAAACACGTTGAAATACCTAAAGAGAACCCTTACCTTATGTGTTTTTGCATTAGCACTAATGCAATGTAAAGACCAAAAAGACTATGACATTAAAGCCAGTGGTATTGTTCAAGAAAGTGGCATTACCAGTTACCAATATGGCACCCACACTTTGGAAGGTGATACCTTTTATGCCCTAAAAAGTGATAGCATTGACTTGAATGACTACATGGGCAAATTAGTAACCATTGAAGGCCAAAGCATTTCAGGCTATCCAGTTGATGGTGGTCCTGACTTTATTTTGGTACTTACAATAAGCGAAGACTAAATAAAAAGCCTTGCTACAGTAGCAAGGCCTTTTTTTACTAACCAAAAAAAACTAACACTATCAATCAAATCTTTCTTATTCATTGATCTTTACAGTACAAAGCTAATTATAAAAGCGCTAGTTTTTTATGACATGGTATGTCGCACTTGCCATGCCCAAACACAGTATTAAGGAATACTTAATCGTAAGCCCACACTAAAGAACAGGTTAAACATATTCTCGTTATTCAGATAGGCAATATCAAAATTTACGGGGCCCAAAAGCGAATCGTAAGACAGCGTTGTCCCAGCAGAAAAAAGGAAGCTCGTGGTATTGGTGTCTATCCATTTACCATCGGGAGAAAATAGCTCCTTAAGATACGCATCAGCATCGCCAAAGCCCACCGATCCCATATTTAAATACGGTGTGGCATAAATATTACGCAGTATCTGGATTTGGGCAGCTGCACGAGCCATAATAAATTGCGTGACAATAAGTTCTGAATCACGCAGACCGTTAAATCTATAGGAATCACGTCTGTTGTGCGGCAAAAAGCCGCCCAGATAATATTGGGCTCCCGAACCCAAAGCCACAAAAGACAAGTCACTGGAATCCCTACTATCAATAAAGGTTAACCCTGAATTGGCAGCAAGTACAAAGCTTATCGATTTGTTTAACGGCAGTCGCTTTTCAAACGTAAGCGTAGTTTTGGTAAACCCATTGGTACTGCCATTGGTATTAAAGTCGTTAAATTGATCGTACTCTACATCTGCATGATTATATACTGATCTGGAAAGCCGTGCCATAATAAAAGTCCCTTGTGTTGGAAAGAAAACACTGTTTAAACTATTATGCTGAAAATACACACTGATCTCCAAGTTTTTATAACTATAGCGTCTTAAATCGTATACATTATTGTTAATAGAAGGGTCGAGTTTGGGTTTTATTTTGGTGTATTCGTAATTAAAATCCAACCCCACATAGTTATACAGTGTATGCAGGTCTCTATTAAACTGTAAATTCGATTTAAAGAAATTGCGTTTAAGCTCATCGCCTTTATTACCAAATGAATAAAAACTCTGTCTGATTTTTTCGCCAAATAGCTGCGCGCGCCACCACCAATTTTTAGTATCGCCAATATTTTGTTGGTACTGTACCCTAAACTTGGGCTGCTCGGCTATATCCAGCCCCAATAGCAACCTTGAGGAATGTCCTAAAATATTACGCCCTGTATAGTTTACTACCAAGCCCACTCCTTGATTGGTATCGTAATGCAAGGCTCCGCTTATTTGATTGGGTGACTTTTCGTACCCTGTTAAAATTAATATGTTTTGGCCATTTACAACCCGAACCCTATAGGTTAATTGATAAAAAAGCTCGGTGCCCATAGCACGATCAACGGCTTTGCGCAAAGCCTTTGAAGTATAGGTCACTTGGGTCTTGAGCCCCATTCTGGCTTTAACCAAACTTAAATTTTCTGGACTTATGTTTTCGTATGTAATTTCCGTAAACACCATTTCGTCCTTCGTATTGGGTAGTTTATGGTCGCGTTGAGGGAAAGGCACAATTTGTTGGGCTAGCTTTTCCAGTTCTGGCAAACTATTATGGGTAGCAATTAAGCCTTGCTTGTAAATATCAACACCACTATTAAAGTCTTGAGTTGAATAGGTTAAATTGGGGTAATGATTTATTAAAACATCACACAGTGCTCTGTTTTCCGGCACCCGTAAATTACTGGTTAGCATAGAGGTTTGAAATAAAATTGTCGCTATATTATCTAGCTTCTCTATGGGTTCCAGCCCACCACCTACATCGCTACCAATAATAATATCGGCTCCCATTTTCTTGGCAATATCTGTAGGGAAATTATTTAAAACACCACCATCTACCAATAAAACATCGTTATACCTAACCGGTTCAAACACACTGGGTATAGACATACTTGACCTTATGGCCAATAACAGAGAGCCTTCAGATAGGACAACCTCTTTTCCGTTGACCAAATCGGTTGATACAGAGCGAAAGGGAATGGATAGATCATCAAAATTAGTAACATCATAAACCGGATATAAAAGGGCTGATAAAAACTCCCTTAAGTTTTGGTCCTTTAATAAAGCGGCCTTTATTTTAGGCCTGCCGTTTATAACATCAAAATTCACCAAGTATCTGCCAAACTCACTTTTCTCTTCAACACTAACATCGGTTAAAGACACCTCCCCTCCCAATAATTTATCCCAATCCACATTTTGGGTCATTTGGGCAATACTATCACCAGAGTAGCCTGCCGCATACAATCCGCCAATAACACTCCCCATACTCGTACCAACAATTAAATCGGGTACAATACCCAAACTATCCAGTTTTTGCAATACGGGAATATGCGCAATACCCTTAGCGCCTCCTCCACTTAAAACCAAGGCTACTTTAGGTTTTTCTTCTTGTGAAAACGCTTGGAAAGAAGTAGCAAAAAACGCAATAAAAAGAAAAACTAAATAAATGGATTGGGTTGAAAAATGCGGTTTTAACATAGCTGAATCTCAATATGCTAGTAAAAATAACAATTCATTTATAACTTCTGTTATCAAATTGTAATCTTTAGACCATTTGCTATTTAAATAACATACCAAAACACCATAAAAAAATGGGATAGGGCTCCCGCTAAAACAAATAGATGCCAAATAACATGGTTATACGGAATACGTTCTATGGCATAAAACACAATACCCAAGGTATAAAATAGTCCGCCAGCAAATAACCACAACACACCTTTAGGCCCTAAAACTTCAGATAAATACGTAAAATCGAAGACAACCAACCAACCCATTGCCAAGTATAATACCAAGGACAAGGCTTCGTATTTACCCGTAAAGAATATTTTTAAGATAAGCCCCAATGCGGCAATACCCCAAACAATCCAGAACAACAACCAGCCTTTACTTTGCTCCAATAGAATTAAACATACCGGAGAATAGGTTCCTGCAATTAACAGGTAAATACTAATGTGATCTAAAACTCGAAAATAGTGCTTGTGCTTTTCGCGTTTTATGGCATGGTATAGGGTTGAAGCCGAAAACAATACAATTATTGATATACCGTAAATCACAACACTAAACAGACTGTACGGTGTTTTATTGGTATTAAAAACAATTAACAGAACAAGTGCTACAATTCCCAAAAGTGCAGCAATACCATGAGTTCCTGCATTAAGTTGTTCCTCTAATGGAGTTTGTTGACGCATTATGGTTTTTTATTTTCGTATAACCACTTTTGAGTAAGTTCTAAAAAATCAAAATCTAAAGCTGATTTTTGGGGTTCTAATGTTCCTCCAATAAAGTTGCGTTGCAAGACATCTTCAATTAAATAATCTTCTTTATTGTTATAGGGGTCAAACTCTTCCTTTAAGGAAATATCAAATAAGTTGGCCGTACTGTTAAACCAGAAGGCACGCCAGCCACTTCGCAACTCTTTGATCAATTCAAAAGCCGTTTGTCCGGTTTGCCTATGGATAAGCTTAACCAATATCTGCCCTTCGGTTCGCGTGAGTTTTTTTAGCTCTTCTGAAAATTCCTCTTCAATATACTTTTGAATCATTTTCATGTACTTGCGTTTCTCACTTTGCTTTTCCAAAGTCTTTAAACGTTCATTTAAGGACTCCAATCGCTCTGCTGCCAGTTTTGCGTAAGGATACACCTTAATGGTTTTCCGTCTAATAATTAAGTAACGTCGCCGGTCTTCTTTACTATCAAATTTCAACTTGTGAAGCAGTGTAACCTCATCTAAATTAATAGCCGACTGTGGAATGGAATCGCCTTCCACGATTATATAATACGTGTCTGTTGAATCTTGTACGTTTGCGTTAATTTGAGCAAACAAAAAACACGGAAATAAGAGAAATATCAATACAATTTTATTCATGTAATAATGGGCAACTAAAATTGTTCCAAAAGCGATTGTAAAATTAATAATTTACATGAGCATAAACCTTAAAATCGTATTAATATTATTATTTTAGTCCAAAATATTGAAACATGGCAAAAAAGAGTGTACTCAACAAAAAGTCGATGGACTTTTTAGAAAAATATTTAAACAATGCATCGCCAACAGGTTACGAATGGGAAGGTCAGAAAATTTGGATGGACTATTTAAAACCATATGTCGATGAGTTTATTACCGATACCTACGGAACTGCTGTAGGAGTTATAAACCCTAAAGCGAAATACAAAGTAGTTATTGAAGGTCATGCCGATGAAATTTCGTGGTATGTCAATTATATTACGGATAACGGCTTAATTTACGTTATTCGTAACGGTGGAAGCGACCACCAAATTGCACCTAGTAAAATTGTAGATATCCACACTAAAAAAGGGATTGTAAAAGGTGTTTTTGGATGGCCAGCCATTCACACAAGAAATAAATCTAAAGAAGAAGCCCCAAAGCCTGATAATATTACCATAGACATTGGTGCCAAAGATAAAGCTGAAGTAGAAAAAATGGGTGTTCATGTAGGTTGTGTTATTACCTATCCTGATGAATTTCATATCCTTAATAAGGATAAGTTTGTTTGTCGTGCTTTAGATAACCGAATGGGTGGTTTTATGATTGCAGAAGTGGCGCGTTTGTTAAAGGAGAATAAAAAATCCTTACCCTTTGGTTTATATATTACAAACTCGGTACAAGAAGAAATTGGTTTGCGTGGTGCCGAAATGATTACCCAAACCATTAAACCTAACGTGGCGATAGTTACCGATGTAACCCACGATACCACGACACCCATGATTGAAAAGAAAAAAGAAGGCCATTTGGAATTAGGTCTTGGTCCTGTTGTTGCCTATGCACCTGCTGTACAACAAAAATTGCGCGATTTAATTACCGATACAGCCGAAGAAAAAAATATACCATTTCAGCGTTCGGCATTATCACGAGCTACAGGAACCGATACCGATGCATTTGCTTATAGTAATGGAGGTGTTGCCTCGGCTTTAATTTCGTTACCATTACGTTATATGCATACCACAGTGGAAATGGTTCATAAAGACGACGTTGAAAATGTTATTCGATTAATTTATGAAACCTTACTTAAAATAGAAGACGGTGAAACATTTTCGTATTTTAAGTAAGACATAAACACACATTACATTAAGCCTCTTGAATGAGGCTTTTTTAATCATGGACGAACGTATTGACATTGTTGATAAAAATGGTGAACCCACAGGACAAACAGCCTTAAAATCTGAAATCCACACCCAAGGGTTTTACCATAATACGGCCCATTTATGGTTATATACAGCAAGTGGCGACATACTCTTGGCACAACGCGCTGCAACAAAAGCTATTTGCCCTTTGTTATGGGATGTATCTGTTGCCGGGCATGTAGATGCTGGAGAGACTATTGTGGAAGCAGCTATTCGCGAAACCCTAGAAGAAATTGGCTTGGCAATACGCGAGTCTGATTTACAGAAAATAGGTGTTTTTCCGTGTTTTCAAACCTATGATAACGGAATAGTCGATAATGAATTCCACCATACGTTTATTGTAGAATTACAAACACCCATTGATCAACTTAAACCACAACAGGGTGAAGTTGAAGCCTTAAAACTATTAAGCATTTCAGCGTGTTTAAAAGCTTTGGATACCAGTGATTATAACAAGCATTTTATATCAAGTAATAGACCCTATTATGAGTTTGTGTTCCATACCATTGCACAATTAACTTCATGATTTTTTCTATTTTTATAACCCGATTATGAATTTATTACTTTTTGCCATAGCTCCCGTTTGCGTTATTATATTATACATCTACTTAAAGGATAAGTATGATAAAGAACCCAAGCTCCTACTCTTTTACTGCTTTATGTTCGGTGGTTTTGTAAGTATAATTATCACCACCATTTTGTATATGATGTTTGATTATGTGGTTACTTTAGATAAACTAGATATTATGCAGCAATTTATAAGGGCCTTTTTTGTTGTTGGATTTACCGAAGAGTTTAGTAAATACATTATAGTAAGGTATTATGCGCAAACCAAAGACGCCTTTAACGAACCTTTTGACGGTATAGTCTATGCTGTGATGGTATCGATGGGTTTTGCAGCTACAGAAAATATTTTCTATGTCCTGGAAGGTGGTTACGAAATTGCCATTTTACGTGCCTTTACCGCAATACCTGCACATGCTACGTTTGCCATACTTATGGGCTATTTTATGGGGCAAGCCAAGTTTTCCAATAATCGGGCGCAACTTAATTTAAAAGGCCTTTTGTTGGCCATTGTATTCCATGGAGCCTATGACTTTTTCTTATTCATTGACTTTGTACCAGGAGTTTGGATTGGCGCATTTGTGTCTTTAATTGTAGGTATTATATTGTCTAGAAACGCCATTAAGGCCCATCAAATCAATTCGCATTTACGCCAAAAATTATAGTTTGGCAAAACCTGATTTTCTTCATATAATCTTAATTAGGAGAGTTGTAATTTTACCCGTATTTTTAAACCATCAAAAAAAAACGAATCTAGTATTCGTTTCGTATTACAATAATTAAATTTTTATTCATGACCTATAAAACTATTGTTAATGGCGACTTGACATTTGATATTAATCAAGAAGCGCTCAATCAATTCGATGCCATTAAAATTTCAGATTCCCAGTTTCATGTTTTAAATCATAACGAAACCTTTAACGCCAAAATAACCAAAAGTAATTTTAACAAGAAAACCTATACCGTTACTGTTAATAACAACACCTATGACGTTGCTATAATGAGCGATCTGGATATCTTGATTAAAGATATGGGCTTCGAGGTTGGTGCAGCCAAACGTGTTAACGATGTAAAAGCACCTATGCCTGGTTTAATACTTGAAATAAGTGTAAAAGAAGGACAAGAAGTAAAAGAAGACGACCCGATACTCATTCTTGAAGCCATGAAAATGGAAAATGTAATTACAGCACCAAGAGATGCTGTTATAAAACATATAGCCGTAAAGAATGGAAATGCAGTAGATAAAAACCAACTCTTAATAGAATTAGAATAGAATGAAAAAGATACTTATCGCCAACCGAGGTGAAATTGCTATTCGTGTTATGCGTACAGCCAAGAAAATGGGCATTAAAACGGTTGCCGTATATTCTACAGCCGATAGGCATGCACCGCATGTTAAGTACGCCGATGAAGCGGTATTGTTGGGAGAAGCCCCTTCAAGCCAATCGTATTTAAGAGCCGATAAAATTATTGAAGCTTGTAAAGATTTAGATGTGGATGCCATACATCCAGGTTATGGATTTTTAAGTGAAAATGCCGAGTTTGCCGAGTTATGTGAAAAAAACAACATTGTTTTTATTGGTCCACGCTCTAAGGCCATTCGGGTTATGGGTAGTAAATTGGCAGCTAAAGAAACCGTAAAAGCATACAATATTCCTATGGTACCTGGTATTGATGAAGCCATTACCGATGTTGCTAAAGCCAAAAGCATTGCTCAAGAAATTGGTTTTCCCATTTTAATTAAAGCATCAGCTGGTGGTGGCGGAAAAGGCATGCGTGTTGTTGAAAAGGAAAGCGATTTAGAATCGCAAATGGAACGCGCTATTAGCGAAGCGACTTCGGCTTTTGGTGATGGTTCCGTATTTATCGAAAAATATGTAAGCTCGCCTCGCCATATTGAAATTCAAGTTATGGCAGACGACCATGGCAATGTTCTTCATTTTTTTGAACGCGAATGTAGTATTCAACGGCGTCATCAAAAAGTAGTTGAAGAAGCGCCTTCTTCAGTATTAACTCCAGAATTACGCGATAAAATGGGAGAAGCGGCCATTAATGTAGCACGTTCTTGTGATTACATTGGTGCTGGTACCGTTGAGTTTTTATTGGATGACCAGCATAACTTCTACTTTCTGGAAATGAATACACGCTTACAGGTTGAACACCCTGTTTCTGAAATTATTGCGGGTGTTGACCTGGTTGAACTTCAAATACGTGTAGCACGTGGTGAAGCCCTAAAGATGCAACAAGAAGACTTAAAAATTCACGGACATGCTTTAGAACTACGTGTATATGCTGAAGATCCATTAAATAACTTTTTACCTAGTGTAGGAACACTAGACACCTATAAATTGCCTGTTGGTAAAGGTATTCGAGTAGATAACGGATTTGAGGAAGGCATGGAAGTTCCTATTTATTACGATCCCATGCTTTCAAAATTAATTACCTATGGTAACACAAGAGAAGAAGCCATTCAACTTATGATTCAAGCCATTGATGCTTATAAGGTAAGAGGTGTTGAAACCACATTACCATTTGGTAGGTTTGTATGCGAACATGAAGCCTTTAGGTCTGGACATTTTGATACCCATTTCGTGAAAAAATACTATTCTCCAGAGGCTTTGTTGGATGATCAAAAACGAGAAGCCGAAATTGCTGCCCATATTGCACTTAAGCAATATTTGGAAGACAAAAAACTATTACGCTTACCAAAACAATAAACCTTAAGATATTTCAAATAGAAATAGACTTTATACTATTATGGAAGACAAAATAAAAATACTAAACGATAAACTAACCCAAGCCTATTTAGGTGGCGGACAACAACGTATTGACAAACAACACGAAAAGAAAAAACTAACGGCTCGCGAACGCGTAGACTATTTAATGGACGAAGGTTCGTTTGAAGAAATAGGCGCATTGGTTACACACCGTACCAAGGACTTTGGCATGGAAAACCAAAAGTTTTATGGCGATGGTGTTATTACAGGTTATGGTACAGTAGATGGCCGTTTAGTTTATGTATTTGCTCAAGATTTTACAGTTTTTGGTGGATCTCTTTCTGAAACACATGCCGAAAAAATATGTAAAATAATGGACTTGGCTGTAAAGGTTGGTGCGCCATTAATTGGGCTTAACGATTCTGGCGGTGCGCGTATACAAGAAGGTGTTCGTTCGTTGGGTGGTTATGCTGATATATTTTATAGAAACGTACAGGCCTCTGGAGTCATTCCACAAATATCGGCTATTATGGGACCTTGTGCCGGTGGGGCCGTCTATTCGCCTGCCATGACCGATTTTACCATTATGGTTCAAGATACCAGCTATATGTTTGTTACGGGTCCTAATGTGGTGAAAACCGTTACTAACGAAGAGGTTTCATCAGAAGAACTAGGTGGTGCAAGCACCCATTCCGTAAAATCTGGAGTGGCACACAAAACGGCTTCCAATGATATTGAATGTTTAGAATCGGTTAAGCAACTTTTAAGCTATATGCCACAGAGCAATACCGAAAAAGCTTTGGATATTCCTTTTGAATTGCAAGATGAAATTCGAGATGTCTTATCTAATATCGTTCCAGATAATGCCAACAAGCCCTATGATATGCATGATGTTATTGCTGGTATTATAGACCAAGATTCGTTTTATGAAATCCATAAAGATTATGCCGAAAACATTATTGTAGGCTTTGCCAGATTGGGTGGAAAAAGTATAGGCATAGTAGCCAATCAGCCTATGTTTCTTGCAGGCGTTTTAGATGTAAACAGCTCCAAAAAAGGGGCGCGTTTTGTCCGTTTTTGCGATGCCTTTAATATCCCCTTATTGGTGTTAGAAGATGTACCAGGCTTTTTACCGGGAACAGACCAAGAGTGGAACGGTATTATTGTACATGGTGCGAAATTACTATATGCCTTTAGCGAAGCAACTGTACCTAGGGTAACTGTTATTACGCGAAAAGCTTATGGCGGTGCCTATGATGTGATGAACTCTAAACACATTGGTGCCGATATGAATTTTGCATGGCCTAGTGCCGAAATTGCCGTTATGGGTGCCAAAGGCGCTGCCGAAATTATATTTAAACGCGATATTCAAGCTGCCGAAGATAAGGAGGCCAAATGGAAAGAGAAAGAAGCCGAGTATGCCGATCTATTTGCCAATCCGTATAGCGCTGCAGAACGTGGCTTTATAGATGAAGTGATTTTACCAAAAGACACGCGACGGAAATTGATAAAGGCTTTTGCTATGTTGGAAGATAAAGACGTGAATAGACCTAAACGTAAACATGGTAATATTCCATTGTAATTTAGTATCTTTATTTTTACTAATTAATCTTGTAACATCATGAAAAAATTAATTCTCTTAAGCGTTTGCCTAGTAATGGGTATAACTGCTTTTTCTCAAACCCCTGAAGAAATGAAAGCCTGGCAAGAAAACATGACGCCAGGGGAACATCACAAATGGCTAGCCTCAATGAATGGTAATTGGGACGCTACGGTAAAATTCTGGATGGCTCCAGACCAACCACCTACGGTTTCAAAAGCCACTACTAAAAACGAAATGATTATGAATGGCTTGTACCAACGCTCACAGCATTCTGGTGAAATGATGGGGCAACCTTTTTTTGGTGAAAGCATTACGGCTTATGATAATGCCAAAAAAAAGTTTTTAAGCACATGGATTGACAATTTTGGTAGTAGTATCATGTTTATGGAAGGGCAATATAATCCTAAAGCTGATGTCCTAACCCTAGAAGGTAAAATGATGGATCCTGCCACAGGAAAAGACATGCATGTAAAATATGTTTTAACTAAAAAATCTGAAGACAAGCATGTATTTGAAATGTATATGGTTACGGATGGTAATGAATTTAAAACTATGGAAATCACCTATAATAGAGATCAATAAATTTTTTTTTAAATACTAAAAACCTTCTTTATGTACTATAAAGAAGGTTTTTTTATAGTATTGCACCAATAACTGCTATAACTGACGATAAAATATACTCCACACCTATTGCTATCACGATAAAACCAATAATACGTGACAGGGCATTTATACCTGAAGCACCCAAAAACTTCACTATAAAATGTGCCGATTTTAAAATCAAATAAATGGCAACCGTTACCAATACCATAGCTCCTAAAATAGTACCTATTTGTACTGCTGATTGATACTCCTGGTTATAGGTAATCAATAACGAAATGGTTCCTGGTCCGGCCAGCATAGGTATCGCCAAAGGGGTTAACGAAATGGCGTCGCGAGATTCAATATCCTTTTGTACCTTCTCGCGCTTCATGCCCTTATGCTCTCTAAACTTTCCTGTTAACAACGCAAAACCCGAAGAGGCGATAATTAGTCCGCCAGCTATTTTTAAAGCGTTTAAACTAATGCCAAAAAAAGACAAAATATATTTCCCGGCAAAGAAGGACAATAATAAAATAACTAACACATCAATAGCGGTCCAAAAAGCGGTTACCGCACGTTCTTTTTTAGTGTTTTCTTGTGTGAGTCCTACAAAAACGGGTACCGTTCCCAGAGGATTCATAATGGAGAATAAAGCACCAAAACTAATTAAAAATAAGTCCATAGTTTTTGCTGCAAATTCCGTGTTTTTTACACAAACAAACGTTACCAAATATTTAAACTTTGGTAAGGAAACAATCAATTATTTACTACTGAATGTTACCGATTTGTATTGGGATTCATCTGGTGGTCCTGCTGTAATCTGAAAATTGAGATTGCCTGTTAAGGTCATGATAACCGAAGCAAAGGTAAAGCCTCTACCATCATGATTATTCGTGTTGCAAACCGGGTTGTCTGGGTCGTCTTTAGAGCGTAAGGCATCCATAATAATGTTATCATTAATTTCTGGAGTTGCAACCATACGCTTTTTAAGTGCTGCGAGCCTTAAATAGCTATTTGTGTTTTGTAATTGGCTTTTATTTTCATCGGTTGGTTTATGTTTTTCATACCATGATTTTACATCGGTATTGACAATGGGATGATTGGTATGGTATACGGTACCATTGGTGTTTTTAGGATTAAATCGCACTACTTGGTTGGCCGATGCTTCAAAGTCATAAACTTCTCCACGAATTCCAATAATATAATTCTGCCCAGAGGCATGCTTGACGTTTTGAATAAATTGCAACAGATCTGCTTTATCTGTTGAATTGATAATCCGCCTTACCACAAAGGCCACAGGTAAACCACTGTTTGATGCCTGTAACTGCATAATGGTATTTAACACAACACCTACGCCTGTTTCGTTCATGCCGTTAAGGGCAATTAATCCAGGGTGTGTTAGTATTAATTGTTCGGGTCTGTTTGTGGTTCGTTCCAATCGAATTAAGGTTTGATACCCATCGGTATAACTTTCGATATCCATATTTTGGGCAATGTAACTGGTACTGCCATTTATGCTTGGTACGCCTACATCGCTACAATGGTGATTGTACAACTCGTCAATATACACCCAAAACTCATCTAATAAATTTAATACCAAGATATCCCTAAAGGCTTGACCAGAACCATCGGCTATACCCCTAACCTCTTCATATAAACTGGGTGTGTGTTCTTTTATGGCTGCTTCATAATTGGCTTGTTTATAAAAGGCGTCTAGGGTTAACTCGGCATCCTTTTTAAAATATTTAGTGGTGTTGGCTTTCCACTTGGTAACAATTTCTGCTATTTCTGTTTTAAAGTGTTTACCATGCTGTAAACCCAAGTCGTAGCCAGTGCCTGATAAGGTGATTTCTTTTAATACGCGATTAGAATTCTTGTTCTGCCCTAAAGCATTTAGAACAACCAACACAAGAATGATTAGTAAGATTCTTTTTTTCATAATATATTGTTTTAATGCGATGAACGACCGCCTCTATACCCATACGCTATGGAATGTGGTCCGCCAGACCAAGCTCCATAAAACCGATACCCTATAGGTGAATGTGGATTAAAATCGGAATATGGTGTGCCCATCTCATAATACCCACCACCACGATACCCAAAGCCTCCCACTTCGTTATCGCTAGTAGGCCAATCGGGATTGGTAGCACTACCAAAACGTAAACTACCATCGCCATGGCTACCTTTAAACTCGCGACCTATTGGGTTACCAATAGTAATTACTTTTTCCCAAAGGCTACCACTCAAATCCATAACCCAATAATACGAGGCCCCAAAAACGTCCCTATTATCATCATTCAATTGGCTTTCGTCCCAGTTATTCGCTAAAATAAGTTCTCCAGAACTGTCAACATAACGTTCCAGATTGGTATACGTATTGGTCCCCCAAACAAACTCGGCAGGAATGGGTTTATCGGGACCACGTGCTGCTTTTTCGTATTCCAATTCAGTTATGGGTCTTATAGCTGCCCAGTCTGAAAATGCCAAGCCATCGGTAAAGCTTATATAATTCATGGGGCGGTTTGGCGTATTCGTTTTATAAACACCGTTTACCAATGTTATAGTGCCTCGATTATCCTGATAGGTTCTACCGCTTATAGCTGCCCGCTTAAAGGTATCGGTATCTGGCAGGCTATTAAGAAAGGCTGCATACTGCCCTTGGGTTAGTTCGTACTTCATAATATAAAAGGCCTCATATCCTTTTGGGAAGTCTTCTGGAATGGTTCCTTTTTGGTCACCGTTGTACATTGGGTTTCTACTCCAATAGTATAAACTACCCGCTGTTGGTGCTACCGTAAATGCTTGTTCTGAAGTTATTGTAATTAACCCATCTGGCTCTCCGTTGCTATCGCTTTTATAAAATGCAGCCTTCTCTTTAGCAGCTGGGTCTGGACTTCCTAATGTAAATGGCCCTTGTGGGATATATACCATTTCTAATCCGTAAACCGACAATCCGGTTAACTTATTACGGTCTATATCTTTGCCTTCGGTATCAATTAGTATTTGCAGTTTAAAATTCATACTACCACGATAGTTTTTTTGTGGGTATATAAAAAAACCCAAACCATCTTCAGAAAATTCAATGGTTGGTTGTGAAGCAGCTCCGGACCGGTTTACCAAAACCTTATAGTCTTTAGGCAACAGTTTTACATGGTTGTTGTAATAGCCATTGTATTTCATAAATACCCAAACCGCATCGTGATTTTTTTGGTTATGCCAAGCGTTATCCCATTGTATATCAAACATAACGCTTATAGGTGTGTTTATTACTTCTGTTCTATTTAGGGTACGTACATTTGTAATCTTTAGGTCGGTAGCTTGTAAGGTTTGCCCACAGATACAGGCCAAAACGATGCATAATAATAGGTACTTTTTCATGGTTATGCTTTAAGGTATTAAACGCCTATGGTAATTAATTTGCCCCAAATGGTAGGCCAAATGCATACTTAAATGTACCAAAAAATATTCGGTAGTCATATAATCTTCAAACGGACGACGTTTGTACTCCTGCTGCAGGTCTGCTTCGGTTAGGGTTGGCAATACCTGTTCTAGCATGGTTTTGGTGTCTTCAATTTGGTTTATAATGGTGTTTTTGGGTACGTTTTTACTGGAAAACTCTAAATCGCGTTGCCTGATGTAACCGGTGTTTCCCAATGTGGCTCCTATAAAATGGTTGAGATTGCCTACTATGTGCAAGGCCAAGTTGCCTGCGGAATTTGAAATACCATGGGTAACTTGCCACATTTGGCTTTCGGTGGTGTACAGATTGATTTCCTCTTGTAGTTTGGAAAGGTCGCGTACAAATAGCTTGGTTAGGGTTTGTGTTAGCATATTACTTTTTGCGTCTTCGGGTTTTACGTTGTTTGTTGCGTACATATACGAGTTTAAAGCGTCCGTTACCACTTTCGCGTTTATCTATTTCGAAGTCTTTTATGGATTCGATTAGTGGTGTAAGCTTTTGAAAGCCGTAGTTACGGGAGTCGAAATTGGGTTGTTTTTTTTGCAGGAGGCTGCCCACATCGCCAAGAAATGCCCAGCCGTCATCGTCTGCGAGGTCTTGAATGGTATGGGCTATAAAGCGGATGTCTTTTGGGGTAATGGTATCGTAATTGGGTTTGGTTGTTTTTTTGGAGCCACTGGAGCCTGCGGTGTCATCATCGGCCTGTTGTTTTAATATTTCGATGTAAATAAACTTATCGCAGGCCACTATAAAAGGGTCTGGTGTTTTTTTCTCGCCTATGCCATAGACTTGCATACCGGCTTCGCGCAAACGGGTTGCCAGGCGAGTAAAATCGGAATCGGAGGATACGAGGCAAAAACCGTTAACCTTTTGGCTGTAGAGTATATCCATGGCATCGATAATCATGGCAGAGTCTGTGGCGTTTTTACCTTGGGTGTAGCCGTATTGTTGTATGGGTGTTATGGCATTTTCCAACAGGACGTTTTTCCATTTGGTAAGGTGTGGTTTGGTCCAGTCGCCATAAATACGTTTTATGGTTGGGTTGCCGTATTTGGCTATTTCTTCCATCATTTCTTTTACGTAAGCTGATGGTATGTTGTCGCCATCGATAAGGACGGCCAGTTTAATATCCATTATATAGTAGTTTAAACTTTAAAGGTAATCATAAATGTTTTTACACTATAACATATTGACAAAAACAACCGTAACTGTTCATTTTCAGTATGTTATCAACAAGATTTGTTAATAATTTTAATTTTAAGCTTGGATACTAACCTAACTTTAAGATGCATAACCGCATTTGCTTCGTCAGTCGCTACGCTCTTGTCGGCGGATTCGACTATCCCTCGACTATGCTCGAGACAGGCTAGAATCCACTCGAAATTGCACCCGCTTGTTTTTAACCGAAAATCATTATTTTTAATCCCTAAACTGATGGTTATAGGAGACCGTTGTACGCAAGCTAAAGAAATAGATTTGATAAGGAAAATTGTAATAGGAGTTATAGCATTTATTTTTGGAATGGGACTTGGATTTTATTTTGAGGGCTACTTTCGCGGAATAATTCAAGATGTTTTTCGATTCTCAACCTCTGATAGAATCCAGTTTGTGGGAAAAAACATTTTAATATTTTCGGACAGAACTTTCGAATATATTTTCGGACTTGCTTTAATGATTTTTTCTTTGGCGAACATCGGTCTTAAACCAAAACGGATTTTAAAAAACATTATGCTTTTTCTGTTAATCTTTGGAATTTCTATAATCGGAATTTCTGCTATCGATGGCAATATAAAAGTTGCAGAATGTACTGCCTGTGATAACGGCATTAGAAAAATACATTGGAACGAAATAAATTACGGATTGATTATAAGCATAAGTGCTA
The DNA here is from genome assembly GCF_023634025.1 of Hanstruepera flava. Classification (GTDB taxonomy): domain Bacteria; phylum Bacteroidota; class Bacteroidia; order Flavobacteriales; family Flavobacteriaceae; genus Hanstruepera; species Hanstruepera flava. Next base: position 153,438 of record NZ_JALJCW010000001.1, read on the forward strand.
TTATTTCGATTGTTCCGAGTTTGATAAGAATAATAAAGCGAATAAAAAAGCCAGCTTACAACATTGTATAACCGTATTTGTTTAACCGAAATTATTAACTTTAAAACCGTAACTGGCGGTTATAAGAGACCGTTACAAGCAAGATAAACCAAACAATGAGCGAAAGTATATTATTTGAGATTTTAAATAAATCAAAAGAGAGCAAGGAAATTATCGGAATTTGGAAATATAATGACGATGACGGATTTTGGGCTGGATATGTGAAAGATTATAATGAAGAATTAGTTACAATCCAACACTATACTAAATATGGAAAATCGGACGGAATTATTATTGAGCGAATCGAAAACATAAAAAGTGTTGACTTCGACGATGATTACGCAAAAGCAATGCAATGTCTTATTGACTATTCATCGGAACTTGATAAAGATGAAAAATTTGAATTGGAATTAAACGATGACGAAGAATGGCAAACTGGAATATTAAAACAACTCGAAGGAACTGACCGAATTGCTCGCTTGGAAATTAATGGTTCTGATTATTTTTCTGGATTCATTACCAAACTATCTGAATCGGACTTGATTCTGCATTGCGTTGGGAAAATGGGAGAAGACGAAGGAACTGTAATTTACCGAATTGAAGATGTGACTGCTGTACGAGTTAATGACATTGAAAATCGGAAAAGAGTAATGCTGTTTAAATGGAGAAAAGCTAGCTTATAACATTGTATAACCGTATTTGCTTAACCGAAAATCATTAAATTTAAAACTGTAACTGACGGTTATAGGAGACCGTTGGGCAACATATGAACAAACCTATGAAATACATATTATTACTCGGAATTCTGATTTCCTTTTCCGGAACAAATCTTATTGCTCAATCGAATTCTGACAGTCTGAAACCAAAAATGAAAATGGTAAAGGAAGTTTTGTATAAACCTGAAAATGGTGAATTAAAAAGCCGAGAAAATCTATTTGAAACTGATTTAAGTTCTTATAAGGTTTATGATAAAAATGAGAAGATAATCGAATTGGGACAATATGAAATAGATGGCTCTATTTACGAAACGACTTTTTATGAGAGAGATGAAAATGGCAAGGCATTAAAAACTATGCAAAAGAATTCTTCTGGAGAATTAAAAGGTTATTGGACTTACACATATGATGACAACGATAATATGATTGAAGTTAAAACCTATGATTCAAGCGATAATTTGGTTAAAATACAATCAAACAAATACGATGAAAAAGGTAATAATGTAGAGATGATATTAAAAAGTCCTGAAAGTGAAAACGGCTGGAAATATCTCTATAAATATAATTTTGACAATAAATTGGTTGAGAGATTTAGATATAAACCAGATGGGAGTTTAAAAGACCGTAGAACATATTCTTACGATAAAGACGGAAATGAGAATTTACAGTTCAAATTCAATCCTGATGGAAGTTTTATGAAGTTTGTTTCCGAATATGACGAAATGAATAATATGACTATTCAGAACTGGTTTAACGAACAAGACGAACAAACACACCAAACATCTTTTGAGTATGTATATGACGAAAATGGAAATTGGATTTCTAAAAGGAGAAGTTCTAATGGAGAGTTAGGAATGGTTTGGGAAAGACAAATAGAATATTATGAATAAAAAAACACGTTGCACAACAACGTGTATAGCTCATTGCGGCTGAATTCCTAATCGGAATTCATTGCAATTTGCTATCTTTCGGTTACGGCGGAAAATCATAGCTGATTTCCCGCAACAAGCCATACACAAAACCGTTGAATCACATTCAGCTAAAGCTGACCAAAGTTACTACGTGCTGCGCACTCCCGTCCCTTTGGATATGTGATTCAACGACAGCGTTATGCCAAATGGCGCACGACGCGGGAATCTTGGGGATTGTACTAATTACAGCTTCCGCTGCCCATCGAGGGAAAACGTGAACCAACTGCCATTATACGCAATTTGTTTACGTTTACTCTGTATTTATAAAAATTAGCGAATAAATTCGCTATTTTTAAAATCCAAAACGTAACTACGCATAACGCTGTCGTTGGCTACAATATGAAAAGAACTCGCAGAAATAATCAAAAACGAAATCGATATTCGATTTTATTCCCGATTTTGACAATTGTCGGAATCGGAATTATTACTGCATTTGTGAGCAACTACGAACCGAATTGGAGTTATAATTGGAACGGAATTAGAACAGAAATAAAAGACTCTATACAGGTCGCAGAATTACGTGGAATTACAAGTGGAGTTGGCGGAATGGGAGTTTCAACGAAAAGCGAAGTTGACAGAAGACGATGGATTATGAGAAACGCTACGGAATCTGAACTTCTAAAACTGACTGAATACCCAAATGGAACTGTAAAAGCGATTGCATACGAGGGACTTTTGAGAAAAAGAGAATTTGCCGATAGAACTGAATTGACCTTGAGAGCAATTCAAGACACAACATATATGGTCGACTATCAATCAGGTTGTATTGGTTGGAATAGAGAAATCGGAGAATATTTAGTTCAAGATGTGCTTATGATTGACGACCAAATCCCACCATTTCCACCTGAAATGCAAACTGAATTTGGACTGACTGAAATAGATAAAGAAAAAATATTATCGGAATACAAAAAACGTCCGTAAAGAGAATACTAAAAAATACTGTAGCCAACAAAGTACTGTGGTAAAAAACAACCTAATAACCAACAAAAAAGCCACCTTTAAGGGTGGCTTTTTAATTGGGTTGCTTGCTGTTTGCTATTAATTAGAACTGTAAGTCTGCTATGATGTCGAATTCATCATAGATTACCTTGTCCTGTAAGTTATCGAAAAAGCTACTAGATCTATAACGTACATCGTACTTACTACGGTCTATTTTTAGGTTTGCCGTGGCTTTACTACCGTAAACAGACATGGTAAATGTTACTGGATGCGTGGTGTTTTTTATGGTTAAATCTCCTATAACTTCGTAGGCATTTTTACCTGTAGCTTTAACTTCAGTAAAAACTAATTGTGACGTTGGGTATTTTTCAACTCCGAAGAAATCGTCTGATTTTAAGTGACCGTCTAGTTTCCCTTTGTACTCTCCGGATAAGTCTGTAGAACCAATAGTGGTCATATCCATTACAAAACTTCCACCTGTTAAGGTTTCGCCATTAAACACCAGATTACCTGATTTAATGGCTATGGTACCCTCATGTGAGCCCGTTACTTTGTAGCCTTTCCACTGTACTTGGCTATCGTCTTTTTTGATGTCTTTTTTTTGAGCATTCATAGTTGTGAATGTTGCGAATGCAACCATAATGAGTGTTAATCGTTTCATTGTATTTAAATTATTTAGTGTATTTAATTTTACACTACAAAGTTGCCACAAGTACATGGTTTAAAAAATGAACTAGTTTATGAAATGATGTTAAACTAGTTTAACATGTGTGCTGGAGGGTTTATTGAGCGGCCAATTGGCTTTTTATTTTACTCAAGAACTCTTTGGTAATGCCTAAATAGGACGCTAATAAGTATTGCGGAATGCGTTGCTCTATATTGGGATAAGTGCTTTTAAAATAGAGATAGCGCTCTTTGGCCGTCATGCTAAAGTTTCGGATGATACGCTTTTGGGAAGCTGCCAAACCACGCTCTAACAGTTTTCTAAAAAACCGCTCTAGGGATGGGATTTTTTGAAAGACATCATCAATAGTATCGACATGGAATTGTGCCAAAACGGTATCTTCTAAACATTGAATGTTGAACTGGGCCGGTTTTTGCTCAATAAAACTACCAATATCTGACACCCACCAATCTTCTACACCCAACATGATGATGTGTTCTTGACCGGTATCGTCCACAAAGAACATTTTGGTACAGCCCTGTAAAATAAAACTACTGTGTTTGCAAATATCGCCTTGCTGCAGGATGTACTGACCCTTTAGATACTTTCTTTGGGAAACATAGGTAGACAACAACTCTTGTTCTTGAGCTGTTAACGCAATGTAATTACTGATATAATGGAATAACCGCTGGATGATTTTTTGGTTTAGACATTTGAATATCAAAAATAGTAAATAATGCTATTGTTTAATACTATACATACTTTTTATAGGTAAAGAAAACCACAACGGCTACAACAAAGGGGCATAAAAGCCGTTTATATACTACTAAACCAAAAGATTATGAAAACCCTACTAAAGCTTTTAGGCGCTGCCTTATTGATTATTACCTTATCCTTTACAACTTCTTCCAAACAAAAAACGGTGGTTATTGATGTGAGCCATGGTGGTCATGACCAAGGACAGCAAGGACATAGTATTACTGAAAAAGAGATTGCCCTAAAGGTTGCCCTTAAACTGCAAGAGCTGGCAGAGAACAGTCCTGTTGAAATTATTTTGACAAGAGATTCTGATACGTTTTTAAGTTTAAAAGATCGAATGGCCTTTATTAACAAACAGAATCCCCATTATATGCTGTCGTTACATGCCAATGGCTATAAAGATGAATCGGTTTCTGGATATGAACTGTTTTATGGCGACAATGACTTTCATGAGGAATCTAAAAAATTGGCTTCAAATATTTCAGAACGTTTGGACATTCAACCAAAGTCTAGGGGCATACATCAAGTTGGATTCTACCTGTTAAAAAATACCACATGTCCTTCGGTATTTTTAGAAATGGGGTTTTTATCGAATATGAACGATAGAAACTACCTAACCAGTAAAACTGGACAAACAGCCATAGCTACAGGTATTTTAAAAGCGCTGGAGCAGTTGTAGTTAACTGTATAATATTACTCAAGCGGGTAATTCACCCCTATTTACGCAGATGTTATTTACCTAATTTAGTACGGTGTGTTTTGGTGCATTAACCACAAATAGACTTTGTGATTACGTATGTAAAGATTACCTACACTTACGTATGGGTAGAGTAAGTAAAATTGAGTAGATTTGAAAACCTTATTCGCCTATGTAGGTGGATATTATTAACGTTTTAAAATAAACACAATGGGAATACACGCCATTGTGTTTATTTGATTGTTGGCAACAATGTAACAAAAATACTACCCTATCGTCTTGCTAAAATAAACCAAACCTAAACCAAATGCTTAAAAATTTATCGGAACGAAAAGAAACGTGGAAAACAATCTTTTTGTTTCTTGCTCTAGTTATTGTTCTAACTTCACCTTTTCATTATGCCCTAGTAAATTTATACCCTTCACGAATTTATGTTGGAGCTATAATGTGGTGTCCTGCAATTGCTGCATTTATTACCTTAAAAATAAAAGGACGTAAAATTTCTTCGCTAAATTGGAATTGGGGAGATTGGAAATATATTCGATGGTCTTATTTTATTCCTGCCTTATATGGATTAATCACTTATATCCTAATCTGGGTTTTGGGGTTCGGACATCTAGCTAATGAAGAGTCTATTACAGCATGGGGGAAAGAACTTGGTTTGTTTGGAATAGGAACTTTAAGTCCAGCGGCAATCACAATTTTAGCTATTATCTTACTAGGAACTGTAGAAGTGATAAGAGCTTCTGCAACAACTTTAGGTGAAGAAATTGGATGGCGAGGGTTTTTCATTTATGAATTAAGAAAGGTGCTTTCCTTCACCGGTGTATCTATTTTTAGTGGAATTATTTGGGCTGCTTGGCATTGGCCGCTGCTAGTATACTATAGCAATAATGTGCTATTGGAGTTTATAACATTCTTTATAGTAATTATTTCTATGTCATTTATTATGGCCTATTACACTTTTAAATCTAATAGTCTATGGCCAGCAGTCATTTTTCATGCAGTGAGTAATGTCTATATTCAAAAAATAATGCCTCCACTAACCACGAAAATTGAAGAAACTGAACATTGGCTTGGCGAAAACGGTATTATGTTTGCTATTGTAACTTCTGTTTTTGGAATTTATTTTTGGAGAAAAGCTATAAAAGAAAAATTGTAAGTAAAGGCATATTGCGCAACACATTATATAATTTATAGCCAGTTTTAGGCAACCTATAAAAATTGGCTAACACACAGTTGGTACGTACTGCTCGTATCATTGCAATTTGCTATCTTTACTTCGCTGGTAAATTTTAGAATTTTTCCGTAATGAATTTGCTAAAAATTGTTGGCATACGTTTAAAAGCACCCAAACCTATGAAGTCTAATTTCCTTGCTATTGTTTTCGCTCTGCTTTGTTGCAACCTATTTATTGCCCAAAATACCCCATCAAGCTATTTACTATTTCAACCGCAGGAGATTACCCATGGCGATACTGTAGCGTTCTCAAATTCGCAACTGATAGACTTACAAAAATTTTTGAAAGTGAGCATACAAGAGACTTCTACAGGAATTTGGATTTTGAACACTGGTGATTCTGATATAAGTATCTGTTTTCAAATGGATGCCACCTTGCCGCACTTTGATACTTACCGATTAGAAATTGAAAAATCTAGAATTCATCTTTTTGCCAAAAACCAAAATGCCTTACGCTACGGAAAGCAAAGCTTATGGCAACTGCTTGAATTTGCCAAAGTAGAAAACAAACCCGTAAAGACGACAACTATAACCGATTGGGCTAATTTTGAAAAGCGTGGTTATATGCTGGATATCAGCCGTAATAAGGTACCAACCATGAAAAGCCTCTATCAACTTATAGACCAACTTGCGGAATGGCGCATTAATGAGTTACAACTTTACACCGAACACACCTTTGCATATCGTAATCATCCTGTAGTTTGGGAACATGCCAGCCCACTTACTGCTTTAGAAATAAAGGAACTAGACTATTACTGTTTAAAAAAAGGCATTGATTTGGTGCCCAATCAAAACTCCTTTGGCCATATGGAAAATTGGCTTAAACATGATGACTATTTAGATTTGAGTGAATGTGAAACTGATTGTAAAACCAAATGGGGCAATAAAAGTAGAACGGCTTTATCGCCTGTAAAACCCGAATCGTTTGAATTAATGCAGGAGCTTTATGCCGAATTGTTACCAAATTTTTCAAGTCGCTATGCCAATATTGGTGGTGATGAAACTTTGGAACTAGGCTTGGGGAAATCAAAAGCCCTTTGCGATTCCATAGGCAAGGGCCAAGTATATTTGGACTTCCTTAAAAAACTAAACGCTGAAGTGATTAAAAACGGCAAACAAACCCAATTTTGGGGTGATATTGTTTTAAACCATCCGGAACTTATTAAAGATATACCCAAGGATATGATTGCTTTGGTTTGGGGCTATGATGCCACCTACCCTTTTGATAAAAATCTGGCTAAATTCCATGAAGCTGATTTAGATTTTTATGTTTGTCCAGGTACCTCAAGTTGGCGTTCTGAAATTGGACGAAACCACAATGGGTTTATAAACCTCAAAAAGGCCGCTATTGCTGGAAAGAAATATGAAGCCAAAGGCTATTTGATAACCGATTGGGGCGACTATGGGCATTTTCAGCCTAAGTCGGTAAGCTATGCCACTTTGGTATTGGGTGCCAACTATGCTTGGAACTATTCAGAAAATACGGTGAACCATTTAGAAAATCTACTCAATCGTTATGTATTTAAAGATTCTTCTGGTTATACCGCCAAAGCCCTACTCACATTGGGTGATGCCTATTTAAAAGCTGATATCCCTGAAGGTAATGCCAATGCTTACCACTTAATGATTCGACGGTTTAAGTGGACGATGCAAGGGCACTACCAAACCACGCATTTAAATAAAAATGGCTTAATGGCTGCCCAAAAAGAAATAGTGAAAGGATTGGAACAACTTCAAAAAGCCAAACCCACCTCTGAAGATGGCAAAACCATTTTAAAAGAAATGAAACAGGCTTCCAAATTGGCACTTTTTGGTATTCAATTAGGATTGGCGCGTTTGGAAGCCAAAGATATGGCTACCAAAAACATACCTATGCGTAAACGCAAAGAACTTGCACAGGAACTATCTAACCTAATAGAATCGCACAAAACTATCTGGGTTTTACGAAATCGACCTGGTGGATTACAGGATTCTACTGAAAAACTTGAAGATTTGGTAGCTTATTTAAAAACCAAATAAAAAACTAGTTTTGAATTTTATAAATTATATAAGGGCAAATGGTAACCCAAATAAGTGCCAGTAGCCACAATCTTCCCTTAAAAATGTTATAGTCCTGTAGTAATCTGTCCCAAGAATGACCTGCTACAAAATGTCCAAATAGAAATTCAAAGACTATGGTAAGAATCAACCATAGTACGCCTATATAAATTGTTTGCGTTAAAGAGATTGGTTGCAATAGTTTAAACAAACCCCAAACGTATACACCCATAAGCAATATAAAACTTAAGGTAGAAACCTGATGGGCTTGGAGCTCCTTAAAATAATTGGTTAGTATCTTTTCCCGAAAGAGACCATTTGCTATAGCCACAATAACCATGGGAAACCATGCTAAAACATACTTCCACATATTTTGTTTTTTTTGGTTGATTAAGAAAACACTTTATTATAATAAAATTAATCAAAAAACAAGTAAATAACAATGTTACATGGTATTCAGCCTGTATAAACTATGCTGCTTGTTATACTTGTGGAAAGTCAGCACAAAATTGCTATCTTTCGGCTACAGTGAAACCCACTGCCAAAATTGTTTTAAATATTAGAAAACCATATTCTGCAATGACATTAAAATATTTAAGTATACTCGTAGCAATTCTTCTTTTTAATTGTAAAGAAAAACCGAATGAAAAGAGTTCTATTAACCCTGAAAATTGGTCTAAACGGGCTATTGATATTACCCAAAAAGATTCTTTAGAATATGGAAAAACCTATTTATCTGTATACTCACAAATTTACAGTATAAACGAGCATAGAACCCATAGTTTAACCTCTATGATAAGCATGAGAAATACCAGTGAAACAGACACCATTTACTTGTTGAGAGCAGAATATTATGACACACACGGAACATCGGTAAGAACATATTTCAATTCGCCCATATATTTAGCTCCTATGGAAACTTCAGAAATAATAATTGACGAAATTGATGTTTCTGGAGGAACAGGCTCAAACTTTATTTTTGAATGGAAAACACCTAAAACCTGTCCTGAACCTTTGTTTGAAGGCATTATGTCGTCCACTATGGGGCAACAGGGGCTGTCTTTTACCACCCAGGGCAAAAGGGTTAAATAATATGAACAAAGACGTTAATAGATACCTAAACACACTTAAAAAATGGAAGCCTGAATTGTCCAAGCTTCGGGATATTATAAGTGATTCTGGTTTAAATGAAGAGTTTAAATGGATGCATCCTTGCTATACCTATAATGGAAAAAACATTGTATTGATTCACGAATTTAAAAATTACTGTGCCATTTTATTTCATAAAGGTGTCTTGCTTAACGACCCTGCTAAACTATTGGTACAGCAAACTAAAAACGTACAATCTGCAAGACAGATACGGTTTACGGACTTACCAGAAATTGAAGAGCTAGAACCAACCATAAAGTCGTATATTAATGAAGCCATACAAATCGAAAAATCAGGCAAACAGGTTGAGAAAAAAAGCACTTCAGAATATAAAACACCTAAAGAATTGAAACAGAAATTTTCTGAAGATCTCAACTTTAAAAAAGCATTCGAAAATTTGACTCCAGGACGTCAACGTGGTTATCTATTGTATTTTAACAAACCTAAACAATCTAAAACCAAAACATCCCGAATAGAGAAAAACATTAATCGTATTATGAATGGCTATGGCCTTAACGATTGCGTTTGCGGGCTTTCAAAGCGAAAACCTAATTGCGATGGCTCGCATAAACAATTAGACAAAGTTTTATAGAACCCTATAATTTAAATTATACAATGGGAATGTGTTTCACGCCTATTCTATACGCTTTGCTGGCATATTTTGGCCATTTTGATGCAAGGTTAAACTATCTATTTTGCCCTTGTCATTAGCTTTAAAGGTTACTTGTGCCTCAACCACCTTTAAATAAAACTTATTATATGCCGATGCAAACAACTCAAATTGTGGCTGACCAGTAGCTTGAGCAAATAATTGTTTTTCTTGGCGAGTAACTGTAATAATAAATCCAGGTTGTAATTCATACTGGCCACAGTAAGTGTCCAACACATTTTCGGGCACCTCAACATCAGTAACTAGTTCTGATTTAGCAACGCCTAAATTTAAAAGAACGGTTTTGGCATTATCATTTGCAGGATTTAATTCCAAGGATTTCTTGTAATTGGTAATAGCCTGTGTGGTATCACCCACTTTTAAATAGCCTTCACCCAATGAATCATAAGGATTGGAAGCTTTTGGGAATGAAGTTACATTCAATTTAAATAGCTCTAAAGCAATCGTATTATGCCCTTCTGATAGATACTTATAACCCAAAGTGTTTAATTGACTTTCATCAAATTTATAGGCATCCGATTGTTCCGTCTTTAATTGCTGATACAGTTTTATAGCTGATTTAATACTATTAGCCTCAATTTCTTTATTAATTACGGTTGCAATAGAAGGTTTTGGTACTTCCAATGGTCTTGGGTCGCCCAATAATTTCATACCTAAACGACCTATATCAGTATCGGCATTACCTAAAACCACAACACCTTTTTGTGTTCCTTCTATAAAACCAGTGAATGATTTATAACCACCTGTTGCACCATTATGCCAGATTATGGTATCATCACCGTTTTGGGCATAATGCCAACCTAAACCAATTTTAAATTGATCAGTTTGCTTTTCATAAGCTACCTGTTGACTCAATGTCATGGCTTCATATATATTCGGTTTTAACACACCCATATTGGCCATTAAAAACTTCACCATATCTTCAGTTGTCGAACGAATACCTCCTGCTCCAGCCAAGCCTGTTATATCCCAATTAGACACTTCAACACCTTGTGCATGGGGCTTTGCTAAATGGTTTTTCATACTATCGGTTAATGCCAACCTGGTACTAATCATGTTGCAAGGATGCGCTATTTTTTCAATTAATAGGGTTTCATAGCTTTTACCCGTATGTAATTCCAAAATATGCCCCAATAAGCCCATGGCGTAATTAGAATACTCATAATCCGAACCAATATCCCGAGTTAATTCATAGGAAGACATAAATTCATAAATGTGTTCTGGTGTGTAATCCACATAAGGATTTCTTGGGTCTCTAGGATTAAAATTATCAGGCATTCTGGGCAATGCCGATGTATGTGTAGCTAAATCCAACAAGGTGATTTCTCTTCCATTACGCGTCGGGACCTTAACAGTATTTGGCAGATAGTTTACAATGGGATCCGATAGTTTCATACTGCCTTTCAAAACTTCATCCGCCAACATGATACAGGTAAAAACTTTAGAGATAGAACCTATTTCATAAACAGTATGCTCATTTACTGGAATGTTATGTTTTAAATCGGTTGTGCCATAACTAAAAAAATCAACTTTATCGCCTTCCACATAAGCTATGGAAATTCCAACATTCTCACCAGCCTCAACTCTGGCTTGAATATTTTCTTTTATGGCATCTGGTATTTGAACTTGAGAAATTGCATGAACACTTAATAAAAGTAATAGACAGCTAACTATATATTTCATCTTTATTGATTTTTATTAATAGCAAGATACCAAAAAAGGCGCAAAATCATCTATTTAACATTCTGATTTATAATGTATATCATTTTACCAATTTTATGATATTTCTCATAGTTATACCTAACAATTATGACTAACTTTCTGTCATGAATACCATTGCACTGCGTATATCGGATTTCTTAAAACAATATCCACCATTCAACATGCTCCAGCAAGACCAATTACTTGCTATATCTGGAGCTGTTGAAGTGATTTATGTGGAACCTGAAAACTTTGTTTTTAAAACTACCGAAGACGTTAAAAGTGTATTTTATGTTGTTCGTGAGGGAGCCATTGGTTTATATCGAGAAGACACCCAAAACTTGGTTGATGAGTGCGATGAAGGTGATATCTTTGGATTACGTGCACTAATAAGACAAGGCAACTATAAACTCACGGCCAAAGCATTGGAGGAAAGCATTGTTTATAGTATATCATCCGACCTACTAGAAGAATATATTACCTCAAACATGGAAGCTAATAAGTTTTTAATGAAATCCTTTGCCTCCAATATCTCATTAAGGCCAGATAGTACGTGGCAAAGCCCACCTTCAACAATGTCTATTGGTGACTTCAATGAAGCTGAAAGTATAACCTACAGTAAAAACCCCATAACCTGTAATCCGAATACCCTAATACAACATGCTGCTAAAACCATGACTGACAATCGTGTGGGAAGTATCATTATCACCGATAATCAAAAACCCATTGGCATTATAACGGACAAAGATTTACGGGTTAAGATTGCTACAGGGCAAGTTAGTATTAAGGCTTCAGTTACTGAAATTATGTCCTCACCCGTTATTACCTATCTTGAAACTATTTCTGTGGCTGAAGCCCAAATTGCCATGTTGGAGCACAAAATCACCCACTTATGCATCACCAAAGATGGTACACCGAATTCCATATTAACAGGTATTCTGTCTGAACACGATATTTTGGTCATTCGAGAGAACAATGCCTCGGTATTGGTTAAAGAAATTAAACGTTGTCAAACCAGCCTTGAGCTACAACAAATTCGAATACGTAGTGAAGCTTTATTAAAACGCTATTTGGAACAAAATTTACCTATCAACCATATTTCTAAAATTATTTCGGCCATTAACGATAATATCACCAAGCAAGTTATCAGTTTGGTACAAAAAGACATGCCAACGAAACCTCCAACTGCCTATGCTTGGATGTCTATGGGTAGTCAGGGTAGACATGAGCAATTACTATTAACTGATCAAGATAATTTTTTGGTTTTCGACAATGTTCAGGAAGCAGACTATGAAACAACACAAAACTACTTTTTAGAATTTGCTAAAAAAATCACCGAGAATCTCAATACCGTAGGTTTTGAGTATTGTCCTGCCAATATGATGGGCAGTAATCCCAAATGGTGCCTATCACTATCGGAATGGCAATCCCAATTTAAACGTTGGATTACCCATCCTGATCAAGACCATTTGATGCTGTGCACCATATTTTTTGATTTTGCATTTGTTTATGGTGACCAAACTCTGGCTGACAAACTAACTGAAAACATATTTGATGCTATTGATTCCCATGATATTTTTTTAAATTATTTAGGTTTAAATGCCCTTAACAATCCGCCACCTTTAAGTTTCTTTAGGAACTTTTTGGTTGAATCTTCTGGCGAGCACAAAGATCAATTTGATATTAAGGCACGTGCTATGGTGCCTTTGGTTGATGCTGCACGTTTGCTGATTCTCTCCAAACACATAGCGTCTATCAATAATACTACAGCGCGCTATCAAAAATTAATGGCATTAGAACCTCAAAACAAGGATATTTACGAAGCCTGCTTATTGAGTTATGAAGATTTGTTGCGCTTTAGAACCAGGCAAGGTCTCAAACATAAGGATTCTGGACGTTTCATAGATTTACAACAGTTAAGTAAGGCAGATAGATTGGAGCTTAAAAGTAGTTTCAAAGCCATAAAATCGGTTCAAGAACTTATTCAAACCCGATTTAAATTATCACAACTTATGTAATATGGGATGGTTTAAAAAACATAGCTATCCACCTTTCTGGAATGAGTATATATCGTCGTTTGACAACCATTCTGAAAAAGAGCTTCATCATATCAGGTTCGTTGTTTTTGATACCGAAACCACGGGATTAAACCCTAAAAGTGATCGGATACTATCCATTGGAACCATTGCTATTATAAACAATACCATTATTATTTCTGATCAATTGGAAGTCTATTTAAAGCAAGACACGTTTAATGCGGAAACCGTTAAAATTCATGGACTTCTAAAAGCAGGTAAGCTAGAGAAAGTCACCGAAGAAGCTGCTATCATGGAATTTTTAAAGCATATTAAAAATGCGGTACTAGTGGCACATCATGCGGCCTTTGATATTGCGATGGTAAATGCCTGCTTGAAACGAATGGGCTTACCCAATCTCAAAAACAAGGTTGTTGATTCAGGATTTGTTTATCAAAACACCTTGAATTCAGCAAACCCAAACCTGCATTTCAGTTTAGATGACCTATCCAAACAATTTAATATTCCACAACATGATAGGCACACAGCTTCTGGTGATGCCTATATTACAGCCGTTCTGTTTTTGAAATTGATAGCCCTTTTAAGACATCAAAAAGCTAACTTAAAACTTGATGACCTCATCATACCTAAAAAGCGCATCGGTTTATTATAAAAAAAGCGCTTCAACCGAAGCGCCTTCATTGCTATTAATTTCTGCTCTTATAGGGCATTATCCATAATATCTTGAACCACTTCTGGATTGAGCAATGTGCTAATATCTCCTAGGTTACTCGTGTCCTTATGGGCTATCTTTCGTAAGATGCGTCTCATAATCTTACCCGATCGCGTCTTTGGTAAGCCTTGGGTAAATTGAATTTTATCTAATTTGGCAATAGGTCCAATATGTTCGGTGATTATCTGGTTGATTTCTTTACGCAAATTATCATGATTCCGGGTTTCACCAGTATCTTTTAAGATTACATAACCGTAAAGGGCATTACCTTTTACATCATGAGGGAATCCAACAATAGCCGATTCAGATACCGCTGGATGCTCATTAATGGCATCCTCTATTGGTGCCGTTCCTAAATTATGACCAGAAACAATAATGACATCATCCACACGACCGGTTATACGGTAATAACCAACCTCATCCCTTAAAGCGCCATCACCTGTAAAGTACTTGTTTTCAAACGCTGAAAAATAAGTGTCCTTATAGCGTTGATGATTACCCCAAATGGTTCGTGCCATACTAGGCCATGGGAATTTGATACATAGACGTCCCTCTACTTGATTGCCTTTTAATTCTTCACCATTTTCATCCATCAATGCAGGTTGGATACCAATAAATGGTAAGGTAGCATAGGTAGGTTTTGTTGGTGTGACATAAGGGATTGGCGTAATCATAATACCGCCTGTTTCCGTTTGCCACCAGGTATCCACAATCGGACTATTTTTCTTACCGACATTATCGTTATACCAGTGCCATGCCTCTTCATTGATAGGTTCTCCCACGGAACCCAATACTTTTAATGAGGATAAATCATATTTTTCAACTAGTTCTGAACCTTGCTTCGCCAAAGCCCTGATAGCTGTAGGTGCTGTATAAAACTGATTGATCCTATGCTTTTCAACAATCTCCCAAAAACGCCCAAAATCTGGATAACTCGGCACACCTTCAAACATCACGGTGGTTGCACCATTACATAATGGTCCATAGACTATATAACTATGCCCAGTAATCCAACCAATATCTGCTGTACACCAATACACATCATGTTCACGGTACTGAAATACATTTTTAAACGTATAAGCCGTATACACCATATAGCCTGCCGTAGAATGTACCATACCTTTTGGCTGTCCTGTTGAACCCGATGTGTATAAAATGAACAAAGGATCTTCAGCCTTCATCAATTCAGCCTTGCATTGATCTGATGCTTTATCCAATAAAGGTTGCAACCATTCATCGCGACCATCCTTCATTGTGATATCACTATGGATGCGTTTGGCTACCAAAACGGTTTCCACACCAGGACACGATTCTAAAGCATCATCTACGATACCTTTTAAATCAATCGTTTTGGCGCCACGATAAGAACCATCGCTAGTAATAACCATTTTACAATCGCAGTCATTGATTCGCGTTGCTAAAGCTGTAGATGAAAATCCGGCAAATACTACAGAATGTACTGCGCCAATTCTAGCACAAGCCAATACAGCAATAGCCAATTCCGGAATCATAGGCACATAGATACAAACCCTATCGCCTTTTTGAACACCTTTGGATTTTAACACATTGGCCATTTTATTTACCCGATGGTATAGTTGTCTATAGGTGATATGTTCGGCTTTTTCGTTAGGATCATTTGCCTCAAACAGAATAGCTGTTTTATCACCTCTAGTTGCCAAATGTCTATCAATACAATTTTCGGTGATATTTAGTTCGGCTCCTTCGAACCACTTGATTTCTGGTTTTGAAAAATCCCAACTTAAAACATTATTCCATTTTTTACGCCAAAGGAAATGTTCTTCGGCTACTTCTTCCCAAAAATTTTCAGGATCCCGAACCGATTTCCTATAGACTTGATAATATTCTTCTAAATGTTTGATATGATAATTACTCATGACTCGTTAAATTTTTATGAATTCCTATTTGATTGATTTTATAAACTGTAGTTATTTCATTTATGATTTCAGGATCATCGATTGTCGATGGAATATTATAACTCATCTCATCGGCTATATTGCGTAACAATTTACGAAGAATTTTCCCGGATCGTGTCTTTGGCAACCTATCTACTACGAGAACATCCCGAAATGAAGCAACAGCTCCAATTTCATGACGTACATCTTGAATAATCTGCTTTTGGATATCCTCCACACTATCATTACTTTCTGCTTTTAACACCACTAATCCCATTGGCTTTTGGCCTTTTAAATCACAATGAACACCAAAAACGGCACACTCTGCAACAGCTTTATGCGACGCGACAATTTCCTCCATTTCAGCCGTTGACAAACGATGTCCGGCAACATTGATAATATCATCTACACGACCAGTAATAAACACATAACCATCTTCATCCTTATAGCCTCCATCTCCCGAAAAATAATAGCCCGGGAATTTTTCCAAATAACCTGATTTAAATCGTTCCGGATTTCCCCAGAGATTCATTAGAGTTCCAGGTGGCAGTGGTAGTTTAACTGCCACATAGCCCTCACTACTGGATGGGACTTCTTGGCCTTCTTCATTTAATATTTGAATATCATAACCACACACCGGAAATCCTGCTGATCCTGGTTGTACATCCTGTAATTCCAAACCAGCCATATTGGCCAACATGGGCCAGCCACTTTCGGTTTGCCACCAATGGTCAATGACAGGAACTTGAAGTTTTTCTTCTGTCCATTTTAAAGTAGCCACATCGCAGCGCTCACCTGCCAAAAACTGATATTTCAAGCAAGACATATCAAACTGTTTTAAAAACTTGCCGTTTGGGTCTTCTTTTTTAATGGCACGAATTGCTGTTGGTGCAGTAAACATAACCTTAACTCGATGCTCACTAATGACCCGCCAAAAGGTTGATGCATCAGGTGTTTTAATAGGTTTTCCCTCAAAAATAACGGTTGTATTACGGTTGATTAATGGTGCATAAACAATGTAGCTATGACCAACTACCCAACCAACATCGCTGGCAGCCCAGTACACATCTCCAGGTTCTACCCCATAGATATATTTCATAGAAAATTTTAAAGCTGTGGCATAACCTCCAGTATCACGAATAATCCCCTTGGGTTTTCCTGTTGTACCAGATGTATATAAAATGTATGATGGATGCGTTGAAGGAACAGAAATAGCATCCGCTGGAATAGAACTTTCAACCAGCGTTTGATAATCCACATCATAATCCTTTTTAGGGATTTCGGCATTCAGATTTCTATTAAAAACTATGACCTTTTGGGGCTTGTGTTTAGCCAATTTTATGGCCTCATCCACATATGGTTTGTAAGGTATTATGCGCTGAATTTCAATGCCACTAGATGCGGTAATAACCGCTTTTGGTTGACAGTCATCAATGCGAATGGCTAATTCATTGGGGGCAAATCCCCCAAATACTACAGAATGAATCACACCAATTCGAACGCAAGCCAACATGGCGTAAATAGCCTGTGGAATCATGGGCATATAAATGATGGCTGTGTCACCTTTTTGTAAACCTAATGATTGGAGTCCTCCAGCTAATTTGGCGACTTCATCATGTAATTCGTTAAAGGTTATATGTTGTTTGGTTTGAGTAACAGGTGAATCATAAATAACAGCTGTCTGACTTCCAAAACCATCTTTAATGTGTTTGTCGATACAGAGATAGCTTAAATTTAATTCACCATCCTGAAACCATTGATAATAATCATGCTGATCTTTAGACACAATAGTTTCTGGTTTTTTAAACCACTCCAGTGCTTCGCTTTGGGTTTTCCAAAATCCTTCAGGATCTTGAATACTGCTATTGTAAAATTGTTGATAGGTCATGACTTTGTTTTTTTTGAATTAAACAAACCAAACCAATTGGGATTTAATACCTTCAGCTTAATTAAAACCCAAATAATCACAATAAAACAAACACCAATAACCATAGAGTTAACGGTACTTATGGGTGTGTCATTTTCAAATTTAAAACGAAGATATAGGGTAATAAGCACGTAGATACTAATAATAATATCTGACGCTAATGGGTTGATACGAAATTTCATAATCAATACTACTTTTCAAATAAGCACACTACAAATCTGTGACTTATTCTATTAAACATTGTTTGTTTGCACACAAAACCAATGGTTAATTGAGTAGTTCAAGAATTTCTGAAACTATTTTTTTTACTGAAAACGGCTTGAGTAAATATTTATCTGCTCCGAGTTTTAAGCCTTTTTCAATATCTGAAGCTTTATTTTTAGCCGTTAAAAATACTACTTTGGTATTTTTTAAACTGGCTTGTTCTTTTATAAATTTCAAGGTTTGATAGCCATCTACATTCGGCATCATAATGTCCAGCAAAACAACATCTGGCACATTCCTTTCTAATATTTGAAGAGCCTCACTCCCATCTCTCGCAATATACACTTCAAAGTCTTGTTTTTTAAAAGCGTATTCCAACGTCATAACTATGTTGGGCTCATCATCTACAATTAAAATCTTCTTCATATTTTACAGCAGTACAATTTAGTCAAAAGGTAGCTTAAAACCAAAGGTTACGCCACTTTTTTGATTGTTTTTAACCCATATTTTTCCATGATGTTTTTTAACGATTTGCCTACTAATAGCTAGCCCTAAACCACTACCTTGAGGTTTAATGGTGTTCTGGTCACTGGTTTGATAAAACTTATCAAAAATAAATTCCAAATCTTTATCCGAAATACCTCTACCGTTATCGCTAACCAACACCTCAACAGAAGCATTTCCAAGCTTATAGTCAACCACTATCTTGCCAGTATTTGGTTCGCAAAACTTAATGGCATTGGAAAGTAAATTGGTTAACACCTGAATGATTCGATCTTCATCGTAATTCAGCTTACACTTATGTGGATTTTTAACTACTATTTCAATATGCTTTTTAGCGGCAATCTGACTCACACTATTAATTGCTTTTTCTATGGTTAACTTAATATCATGCTGCTTGATGTCTAATTCCTGCCTTCCTGTTTCTAATTTTTCAAAATCCAAGATATTATGAATCAATCGCGATAATCGATCTGAATCCTGAAGAATATTGCTTAAAAATTGAGCCTTTACTTCAGCTGGCATATCGGTATCTTCCATAATCAATTCGGTTGCCGCACGTATACCTGTTATTGGTGTTTTTAACTCATGGGCTACCGTATCCAAAAACTCATCCTTTTGTTGGTCCTTCAGAATTAGCTCATCGTTGGCGTTTTTAAGTCTGTTGGTTAAATGCTGAAGTTCATCAGACTTCTCCTTTAACAGCTTATTACTGGCAATAGCTTCTTTAGATTCCTCTAAAATTTTCAACACTTCAACCAAACTAATCTGTTCTTCCTTCACCACACTCGATATCAGAATTTTGGCTGAAGAACTTCCAATACTTCCTGTCAAGAGTTTTTCTGAAAAATTAATGAGTCGAGCATCTGCCAATTGCGTGTCTTGTGGTAATTTATATTTAGTAAAAAAGATACTCAAGGCGCGCTGCGCACGTTGTTCGCCTAAAAATCGGTTGAGAACATTTTTGATATCAGACACATAAGCTTCCCCTTTCCAAACCAAGGCATTATCCTGAAGCGATGCATAGTTTTTGCTATCCACAAACATTTCGGCATAATTCCGCTCCCTATAATTTCCTTTAAACATGAGAGAAACAGTGAGATATAATAACGTATTGATACTCAAACTCCAGAAAAAAGCATGTGCTGGTGGACTTAAAAAGTCAATACCAAATAAGGCGCTTGGCCGCAATGCCTTAATATGAAACAAACCATAATCAGAAAATTCAGAAGTTCCGGTGAGCACCTGCATGACAAATGGTAAAACCAAGGTATAGAGGGTTGTTAAAAAACCGGCAATAATACCGACTTTAGTTGCTCGAGAGGATCCTCTATTCCAAAATATTCCTATAAAAAACGATGGTGCCAACTGGGCAATAATCACAAATGAAATCAAGCCTATAGAATATAAGGATAAGGCTTTTGAAAATGACACGTAGAAGAAATAGGCTAAAATGATAATACTAAAAATAGAAACCCGTCTGATGATCTTGATGTATTTGGCATTCTTTTCTGGCTGACTTTTACTGAACTTGTCTAAAAACCCATAAGGTATAATGAGGTTATTGCTAACCATAGTTGACAGCGCCAAAGTTGACACAACGACCATAGAAATAACTGCTGAAAAGCCTCCCAAAAAAACCAATAAGGCTAATATTGTATTGCTTTGTTGCAATGGCAACAGCAAGGTATAATACTCGGCATTAACATTATCACTGAATGATAACTTCCCAGCCCATGCAATAAATATCACGAACACATTAAACAGCAATAGGTATAGCGGAAATAACCAAATAGCTTGTTTTAAATATTTTTCTCGATTGTTTTCCAAAACCGATACTTGAAATTGTCTAGGCAATAAGAATATGGCTAAAAAGGACAACATTATCATAAAGAACCAATTGAATCCGTTTCCAATATCTCCAAATGTGGACAAGCTCTTAAATGACTCCATAGTTGAGATCCTATCATAAATATCTGTCGTACCATCAAAGAGGTAAAAAGTGACATATAACCCAATAACCAAAAAGAATATTAATTTTAAAACCGACTCAAAAGCAACAGACGCCACGATACCACGATGTTTTTCAGAGGCATCTGTGGCCTGCGTTCCGAAGAAAGTAGCAAAAACAGCCAAGAGAACCGCAATGTAAAATGTGGAATCGTCCCAAATACTCTTTGAAATATAACTGGTTTCATCGACCATAATTTCAAAGGTTTCTGAAACGGCCTTTAATTGAAGGGATATATAGGGTACAATACCCACCAAACAAACTACAGTTACCAAGGCACCAATAAACCGATTGTTTCCATAACGTAAAGAAATAAAATCGGCAATAGACGAAATTTTATGCTGTTTGGAAATTCGAATAATCTTTCGCAAAACGATAATCCATAAAGGTGCCGCAATTACAGGCCCTAAATAAATAGGCAGAAACTGCATTCCCGAGTTAGCCGCGATACCAATACTGCCATAATAGGTCCAAGCAGAACAATAAACCGCCAATGATAAAGTATAGATGTAAGGATTGTTTACCCATTTACTTTTGGCATTTTTTTCAGCAATAAAAGCGATGTAGAATAGTATTGCCAGATAGATGATAATAATTATGAACAAACTATAATTACTCATAATGTCGTTTTAGAATCATGTATGATATAATAATAGCCGCAAACCAAATGGTAAATATGGAAAAATAGATAATTGGAATTCCCAAAACCTGACCTTCCACATTAAAGATCAATAAAAAGGGAACGTTGAACAATAGCAACAGTGCCAATGCCAAAACCACCAATTTCTGCTCGTGTCTTTTTTTCATAATTACAAATGCAGTTAAATGTAAGAAAAAAACAGTATGGTCGAAAGAACCATACTGTTTTAACTAACTAAACAAACTTTCAAATTTTTTATAAATCTGAAACGATTAATGACTGGAAGCTTCACCTGCTCCCGAAGGTATTCTAATATTCTCAACGATTTCTTGAACATCAGCAGGTGGTGCTGCTGTCATTCTAGAAACTACTACAGAAACAACAACATTTACAATCATAGCTACCGTACCAAAACCTTCTGGCGAAGTTCCAAACCACCATTCACTGGCAGGTCTTGGATCCATCACACCAATCAATCCGGTTTTATAGCGTATCATGTAGAACAACATTAAGGTAATACCCACAATCATACCAGCTATGGCACCCTGTTTGTTCATACGTTTATCAAAAATTCCTAAAATAATGGCCGGAAAAAAGGATGCTGCTGCCAAACCAAAAGCCAGAGCAACAACGGCTGCCACGAAACCAGGCGGATAAATACCAAATAGTCCCGCAATGATAATAGCTACTAAAATAGCAATACGTGCTGCCATTAATTCGCCTTTTTCAGAAATATTGGGCTTTAATTGCTTTTTAATCAAATCGTGAGAAATTGATGTTGAAATCACTAACAATAAACCAGCTGCTGTTGATAATGCTGCTGCCAATCCACCAGCTGCCACTAATGCAATAACCCAATTAGGTAATTTGGCTATTTCTGGATTTGCCAGTACCATAATATCTCTATCAACATATAATTCGTTTACCTCTGCATTGGCATTGGAGATCATACGTTCACCATGAGCACCGCGTTCACTCGTGTAAACTGGTTTCTTGCCATCAATAGCGCTTCCAGCTACATATTGAATTTTACCATCATTATTCTTGTCTGACCAAGCAATCAACCCAGTGTCTTCCCAATTCTTAAACCACTCTGGAATCTCACTATATTGTTGCTCGCTAACGGTTTCAATTAAGTTGGTTCTGGCGAAAACGGCAATTGCTGGAGCTGTTGTATATAGAATAGCAATAAACAACAAGGCTAAACCAGCTGATTTACGCGCATCTTTTACTTTGGGCACCGTAAAGAAACGTACAATTACGTGAGGTAAACCTGCTGTTCCAACCATCAATGCCAAAGTGATGGCAAATACATCCCACGTAGATTTGGTACCATCAGTATATTCATTAAATCCTAATTGTGTGTGCAACGTATCTAGTTTATCTAAAAGGTATGCTCCACCTTCCAACTTGCCTCCCATACCAATTTGAGGAATTGGGTTTCCGGTCATTTGCATAGAGATAAAGAATGCAGGTACCATAAAGGCAAAAATCAAGACACAATATTGTGCTACTTGCGTATAGGTAATACCTTTCATACCTCCCAAAAAGGCAAATACCAATACAACTGACATACCAATGATAACGCCTAGATTGATGTCCACTTGAAGAAATTGTGAAAATACAATACCAACACCTCTCATTTGCCCAGCTACATAGGTAAATGAAACAATTAACGCACAAATAACAGCTACTGTTCTAGCGGTATTGGAATAGTAACGATCACCTATAAAGTCGGGTACTGTAAACTTTCCAAACTTTCGTAAATAAGGCGCTAATAGTAAAGCCAGTAATACATAGCCACCGGTCCATCCCATTAGAAAAACCGAGCCATCATAACCCATGAAGGAAATCAATCCTGCCATGGAAATAAAGGAAGCGGCACTCATCCAATCGGCTGCAGTTGCCATACCATTTGCCAATGGCGATACACCACCACCAGCAACATAAAAATCTTTCGTTGAGCCTGCTCTGGCCCAAATAGCGATTCCAAAATATAGAGCGAATGTAAGCCCTACTAAAATCCATGTCCATGTTTGTACACTCATAATAATTTGTTTTAATAGTTAAGGCTTACTCGTCGAAACCGTATTTTTTATCTAATTTGTTCATAATTCTTACGTACACGAAAATGAGGATTACGAATACGTATATAGAGCCCTGTTGGGCGAACCAAAATCCTAATTTGAATCCGCCAAGACGAATTTCATTTAAAGCATCTTTAAATAAAATTCCACAACCATAGGAAACGATAAACCAAATAGACAGAAGTATTACTAAATACTTCAGGTTCTCTTTCCAATAGGCCGATGCGTGTTTTTGTTTATCTGACATAATTTTCTGTTTTTTATAGGTAAATCATTGCTTGAAGTGTTATCGTACCAACACTATCGTTGTCACCATATTTTGTGTTTTGGTACTCTAATGTTAATTTGGAATGATGCCCACTGAAATATGCGTTTGCGCCAATACCAAATTGATTTGCATCATCGTTAATCGCATCTATAGACCTGTTGGTATAATGTAAATACGGTTGGAACTTGGTGCTTTTTTGAGTTGGAATAACATATCCTACATGCGCATGAAACATATTACCAGTTTCATAGGTTTGACCTAACGTGTAATTGTCTCCATAGTCATTGGTTTGAAATAAACCATAAGCTGTAATAGCCGAACCGTTATCTCCTATTGGTGCATCATAAAAAGCATCAACAGCAAAAATGGCGACATCTTGCCCTTCTAGGACACCTAAATTATCTGCAGTAACCGCGCCTTTTGGATGTAAAAAGAAACCAGCTCCAACGTTGAATACCCGTTTACCACCCAAGTAGGTTCCCACTTTATAGGGTAAAAAATTAGATTCCTGATCAAAAAAGTTGAAATCAAAATAACCTGCATATGTTCTTCCAGCTTCTTTAGAACCTAAAAGGCGTCTTCCTGAATAAATGGCATCTCCACCGTTAACTGGTGTTGCAGATGCTTGCAGGTTATTGGTTACGGCGTCATTTATAGCTAATCTATATTGAAGCTTTCCGAACTTTCCTTTAAGGTAAATACCCATATGTCTTGCAAATTGATCAGACAAGCCTATGGTCGCCCATGCTTGGCGTGTGTTATCTAAAGTCAACATGTTTAAGGTACTTTGGTTGTTTGCCCTGGAAATTCCATTCCAATAATGCAAACCACCACCTATGGAAATGTAATCTTTAAAAACGGTATATTCACCCCAAACATCATGGAAAAACAGCTGTGAGCTATCCCCTTTTCCTGTTGGTGATAAATTATTTCCATTTAAATTGTTAAGTCCAAAATGGGTAAGGATTAAAAACTTTTTATTTAATTGAGCATACATAAGCACACGTGCACGACGTATGCTAAAATTTAAATCGCTTTGCTCATTTCCATTGGCATCAAGCGGTCTATCAGCATTATGCTGAGCCCAAAATTGCGCCCAAGAGATAATCCTAAAATACTTGGTACCATCCTCATTGAGTTTTACTTTCATCCCTCCAGTATAATCTGGTGCTCCTTGAGAATAAACCATTCCCAAAAAGGTGAAAGTCAAAATGGTAAATAACCATAGTTTTTTCTTCATAATTTTAAGAGTTAATTAGTTAATTAATTGGTTTTGTGTGCACCACTAATCTCTTAAAATGTATGAGTTAAATAAAAGTTGTTATAGGTAATTGCTAATTTAAAATATTTAATCGCGGAAACGTTCCCATTTTATAAGCATAAATTTATCACCCAATTCGGTAACCAACACACCAGCACCCGATAAATTTTCGGTGTTTTGAAAGTATTTGGACAACTCGTTTGCGTTCAAAATTTTATAGGTAGGATGGTAATCGGTTTTATAAGGTCGTTTAATGTTGTATTTCTTTACCCAATTCATAATACTCACATGGGAAATTCCCAAAATGCGTTCAATCTCTCTATAAGTCAGCCCCTCTAAATACAACTGTAATGCTTTATTAACGTAGTAATCATCAATCCGTTTGCCTAGCTTATTTACGGTAAAGAAATATCCGCAAGATTTACACTTATAACGTTGCCGATTGTTGACAATACCACTTTTAATATATCGGTCTGAATTACAATTTGGGCAGAGATTAATTTTCATATATACTAATTTAGCATAAATATAGTAATTTAGCAATAATTAATCACAATGATTTCATTAAAGTTTACTCCGTTGTTTATAAACTTTAATCTCCTTCACCACCCTTGGCGCCATTATTAGCGTAGCTGTCATAGTGGGTATTGCCATTAAAGCAAACACACCATCTATAAGATTAATCATCATACTTAACGAGGTGGTAGCTCCCAAAATAATGCTTGCTATGTAGATATAGTTGTAGTAATGCTTGTTCTGGGAGCCCATTAAAAAAGACAGACACTTACTACCATAATAAGAATAGGAAAACAAGGAGGATACACTAAACACCACAATACATAGCAACAACAAGTATTTACCCACGCCAGAGAATACTTGCCCAAAAGCCGAAGCCGTTAAACTCACCCCATTGGCATCGGTGGTTTGCCAGACGCCTGTAACTAAAATAGCCAATGCCGTTAATGTACAGATGACAATGGTGTCGATAAAAGGACCTAACATAGCAACCAAACCTTCGCGAACCGGTTCGGTTGTTTTGGCGGCACCATGTGCCATGGGTGCTGTACCAATTCCTGCTTCATTGGAAAAAGCCCCACGACGTATTCCCAATAGGATTAAACCACCAACCACACCACCCAAAAAGGCATCGCCTGTATAATTTTCGGCTGCAAAGGCATCGGTGAAAATCAGAGCCAAATAATGTGGTACTTCGTGAATGTTGACAATGAGTATAATTAATACAAGGACAAAGTACAGCAACACCATACTAGGTACCAACCGTGCTGCCGTTTTACTAATGCGGTTGAGTCCGCCCAAGATTACCACAGCAGTAATGGCCACTAATACCAAACCAATAATCAAATTGGTGGTAAAACCGGTAGCCACACCATTGGGTGCCAAAAGAATATCGTTGATGGCCTGCGTCAATTGGTTCACGTTAAATACGGGTAAGGCACCAACCAAACCGCAGACACTAAAAAAGGCCGCCAAGGGTTTCCAGTTTTTTCCCAAACCTTCCGTAATAAAGTACATGGGACCACCTTGAATATCACCATTACTATCCTTACCGCGATACATGATAGCCAAAGAGGACGTAAAAAACTTGGTAGACATCCCAATAATGGCACTAACCCACATCCAAAACACAGCACCAGGACCACCAATGGAAATAGCTACTGCTACACCTGCAATATTACCCATACCAATGGTTGACGATAAAGCGGTTGTTAAGGCCTGAAAGTGATTGATTTCACCAGGGTCGTTGGGGTTGTCATATTTACCACGGAGCACCTGTAATGCGTGCCCAAACATACGAAATGGCAAAAAGCGAGACAGGATTAATAAGTAGAGTCCACCACCGATAAGTAGGATGAGTAAGGGTAGGCCCCAAGCCAAAGATGAAAAATCTGATAGTAATTGATCAAGTTGTTGCATGGTTATAAAAATAGTGAAGTGCAAACACTTTTGAGTACAATAGAGCAATTTCTTATTCCATTAAAAACCAAATCTATTTTTTCTTTTCAATTTTCTTTCATTAAATTCACATAAACATATTAATCCAATACTTATTATAATGAAGGTTACGGCTGAAAAAAATGAAAAAGTTGCAAACATGATTTTTGGATCTATTTATCCTCTTTACCTAAATAGATTGGAAAAAAACGGTAGGACAAAAGATGAACTCAACAAGGTTATTGAATGGTTAACTGGTTTTGATGAAACCAAAATACAAGCCTTTATTGACGAAAAAGCTACTTTTAGAACATTTTTTGAAAAAGCAAACATGCATCCTAATGCCCATATGATTAAAGGTGTTGTTTGCGGTTACAGAATTGAAGAAATAGAGGATGAATTTGCATTGTACAAACAGTGTAGGCAAATGGAAAAACTGATTGATGAATTGGCCAAAGGCCGTAAAATAGAGAAAATTTTAAGAACATAATTAGTAATAAATTAATCCGGACTTCGTACCAACTAATTATAAATGGCTAAAACACTTATAACAGGCGCAACAGGGAATATTGGATTTCAAGTTATTCGATTCTTATTACAAACAAAAACTTCCAATCAAATTATTGCAGGTGTTAGAAACATTGACAAGGCAAAATTAATATTTCAAGATCATCAAAATTTAGAGTTTGTCCGTTTTGATCTTGGTGACCCAAATACGTATGACGAAGCATTAGAAGACGTTGATAAAATTTTTCTTCTAAGACCACCACAAATTACCGATATTAATCGCTACTTCAGACCATTTATTTTAAGGATACGAAACCGTAAAATTTTAAAGCTAGTTTTTCTTTCTGTTCAAGGAGCTGATAGAAGCAAAATAATACCTCATTATAAAATTGAACAACTGATTAAAAGCCAAAATCTTAATTATATTTTTTTACGCCCAAGCTATTTCATGCAAAACTTAACAACCACTTTGTATCAAGACATTAAAACAAAACGGCAGATTATTTTACCTGCAGGCAAAGCAAAATTCAACTGGATTGACATAAATAATATTGGTGAAGTGGCCGCCTTTGTATTAAATAATTTTGAGGCTCATAGCAACAGAGTTTATGACATAACTGGATTAGAGAATAAAAGTTTTTACGAAGTAACCCAATTAATAAATTCTGAAATTAGTAATAACATTATCTACAAAAGTGTAAACCCTATTCATTTCTTAATTCTGAAAATGAAAGCAGGTATGTCTTTCGGTAAAACTATGGTTTTAATAATACTTCATTATTTACCACGTTTTCAAAAAGAACCTAAAATATCAAATAACTACGAAGTCCTTATGGGAAAAGAGCCAACAACACTTCAATCATTTATCGAACGTGAAAAGAAACTATTTGAAGATTAAAATTTGATTATGACTTTAAATAAGCAATTACATTTTTATCAATTCGTTCCTGAATATTACTAACATCAGCTTTCACAAAGGTTTCACCCGTTATATTTTCGTATAGTTCAATGTATCGTTCACTCACCGATGTAATATAGTCGTCAGTCATTTCAGGAACTTTTTGACCTTCCAATCCTTGAAAACCATTTGAAATCAACCATTGTCTAACAAATTCTTTGGATAATTGTTTTTGAGCTTCTCCTCTATCTTGACGCTCTTGATAACCATCAGCATAAAAATAGCGAGAAGAGTCTGGGGTGTGAATTTCATCAATCAAAACAATTTTACCGTCCTTGGTTTTACCAAATTCATATTTGGTGTCCACTAGAATCAGGCCTCTTGAGGCAGCAATTTCAGTACCACGTTGGAATAACTTACGGGTGTAATCTTCCAAAATCACATAATCTTCCTCTGATACAATGCCGCGTTTTAAAATATCTTCACGTGAAATATCTTCATCATGATCACCCATTTCTGCTTTTGTAGCAGGAGTAATAATAGGCTGCGGAAATTTATCATTCTCTTTCATGCCTTCTGGCATGGCAACCCCACAAAGCATACGTTTTCCTGCCTTATATTCGCGTGCTGCATGCCCTGACATATAACCGCGAATTACCATTTCCACCTTAAATGGTTCACATAAATGGCCCACGGCAACGTTGGGATCTGGAGTAGCTGTCAGCCAATTAGGCACTAAATCTTCAGTAGCTTCCATCATTTTAGTTGCTATTTGATTCAATATCTGCCCTTTATACGGTATACCCTTGGGCATAACAACATCAAAAGCACTCAATCTGTCGGTAGCAATCATGACTAATTGCTCATCGTTAATATTATAAACTTCCCTAACCTTTCCTTTATAAACACTTTTTTGACCCGGAAAATTAAAATTGGTATCTATTATGGTATTACTCATTACTCCCTATTCTCTATACTTTTATAAGCCTCTATAACCTTCTTAACTAGTTTATGGCGAATTACATCTTTATCATCTAAAAATATAATACCTACACCTTCAACATTTTTTAAAATCAACAACGCTTCTTTTAAACCAGAAATAGTACGTCTTGGTAAATCAATCTGTCCAGGGTCGCCTGTTAGTAAAAACTTGGCATTCTTACCCATTCGGGTTAAAAACATTTTCATTTGGGCATGTGTGGTATTTTGTCCTTCGTCCAAAATGACAAACGCATTATCTAAAGTACGACCACGCATAAAAGCTAATGGTGCAATTTGGATGGTACCATTCTCAATATAATGTGCCAGTTTTTCTGGTGCAATCATATCACGTAGGGCATCATACAAAGGTTGCATGTAAGGATCTAACTTCTCTTTTAAATCACCCGGAAGAAATCCAAGGTTTTCACCCGCTTCAACCGCAGGACGCGTTAAGATAATACGCTTAACCTCTTTATTTTTTAAAGCCTGAACAGCTAGAGCCACACCTGTATAGGTTTTACCTGTACCCGCTGGTCCAATAGCGAAAACCATATCGTTTTTTCGCATACTTTCAACCAACTTTCTTTGATTGGCTGTTTGTGCTTTTATAATTCTTCCGCTAACACCATGAACAATAACTTCACCACTGGATTCACTAGTAGTGTAATCGTCTTTACTCTGACTGGTTAAAACACGCTCAATAACATTCTCATCAAGTTTGTTATACTTCATATAATGCTCCATAAGCATATTAAACCTACGGTCAAACTCCTCCAGCATATCCTCATCGCCATAGGCTTTTATTTTAGTACCACGGGCTACAATTTTAAGTTTGGGAAAATATTTTTTTAGGAGCGTAATGTTTGCGTTTTGAGCTCCAAAAAAATCCTTTGGAGATACCTCTTCAAGTTCGATAATGATTTCGTTCAAAAGCTAGGTGATTTAATTAAAATTATCTATTTACTTTTATTAGATTTGTGTCTAAACAAAACTACACATTTTTACGGTGTGTTAGGTTAAAAAAATATCAACAATTCTTATATGGCGATAATAACTTTGACGACCGACTTTGGAGAGAAAGATTACTTTGCTGGTGCGACAAAGGGAGCCATTTACAATGAATTGCCCGATGTTAGAATTGTTGATATCTCGCATTCTGTTTCACCGTTTAGTATTCCAGAAGCGGCTTATATAATTTTAAATGCCTATAGTAGTTTCCCAAAAGGGACCATTCATATAATTGGTATTGATTCTGAAATAAATGAGGAAAATAAACATATTGCCGTATTGCTGGATGGCCACTATTTTATTTGTGCCAACAATGGTATTATGAGTATGATATGTTCCGAAATTGCTCCCGAAAAGATTGTTGAAATTAATATTCACGATAAAATTCAAACCAGTTTTCCCGTTTTAGATGTATTTGTAAAAGTAGCTTGCCATATTGCGCGTGGAGGAACCCTTGAGGTAGTTGGTAAAATTATAGATAAAATCAAACCGATTAAAAACTTGATTCCGTTTGTAAACGAAGACCAAACACAAATCATTGGAAGTATTATTTACATTGATAATTATGGTAATGTAATAACCAATATTAAGCGGTCATTTTTTGAAACCATCCAAAAAGGGCGCGACTATGTTATATCGGCACGCAATAATAAATTTAAAACCATTCACACCAAGTACAGCGACATAGTTGACTTTAAGATTCCAGCGGACAAAAGACATGATGAAGGTCGTGGTTTGGTGGTATATAATTCTGCCGATTATATTGAAATAGCCGTTTATAAAAGTAACCCGCAAACCGTTGGTAGTGCATCCACACTTATGGGATTAAAATTAATGGACACTATAACTGTTAACTTTACAAAAAAATAAGGCATGTTTGTACGCATAGTAAAAATGAGTTTTGATGATAAGTTTATAGATGTTTTTTTAAATAATTTTCATGCCAACAAAGAAGCTATTCGCGGTTTTAGAGGCTGCCAATTATTAGAACTCTACAGAGACAAGCACAATACCAATGTGTTTTTTGCGTATAGTTATTGGAATTCTGAAGCTGATCTGGAACGTTACAGGCATTCTGAATTATTTAAATCGGTTTGGTCCAAAACCAAACCTTTATTTAATGCTAAACCTGAAGCCTGGAGTGTTGATAAAGTAGTTTCACTCAAATAAAATAATGAATAGCTTTGCGTTATTAAAAGTATTGAAGATTTTAAAAACCAACATAACAAACAATAGATGTTTGCCATTTTAAAAAAAGAGATAAATACGTTTTTTACTTCCATTATTGGGTATTTGGTCATAGCCTTGTTTTTAACGATAAACAGCCTCTTTTTATGGCTGTTTCATGGAGAATTTAATGTTCTGGATAATGGATTTGCCGATTTAAACAGCTTTTTTCTATTGGCGCCTTGGATATTCATCTTTTTAATTTCTGCTGTTACCATGCGCAGTTTTGCAGATGAAAAAAAACAAGGCACATTAGAATTACTGCTCACCAAACCTATTAGTCTTTTTAAAATTGTATTGGGCAAATATCTTGGTGCTTTAGTATTAATAATTTTAGCCTTAATACCTACGCTACTCTATGTTTACACAGTTTATGAATTAGGAAACCCTATGGGCAATATAGATCTGGCAAGTACTTTTGGTTCGTATTTAGGACTATTATTCTTAGCCGCTGCTTTTACTGCCATTGGGCTGTTTTGCTCTAGCCTAACCGACAATCAAATAGTTGCTTTTATTGCGAGTATATTTATAAGTCTATTGTTATACATAGGCTTTGAAGGTCTTGCCGATTTTGTGTCGAATAATTTAGTGGAACAAGTAGGCATGAATGCCCATTACAAGAGTATGAGTCGTGGCGTCATAGACACTCGTGATGTTGCTTATTTTTTAAGTGTAACTATACTGTTTTTAATACTATCCCAAATAATCATAAGCCAAAAGACATTCAATAAAAAAACCTACCTCCCTTCTATTGTTTTGGTATTGGCTTTTGGTGTATTAACCTTTACAAAATCGATTTACAAACGGTTTGATTTAACTTCGGATAAACGCTATACCTTAAGCCCTGCTGCCATAGACATCGTACAATCTGCTGAATCTCCTTTAATTGTTGATGTCTTTTTACAATCTGAAAATTTGCCTTCAGAATTTAGGCGTCTGCAAACGGAAACTAAACAAATACTTGAAGAGTTTGCTGCTAAAAATAATCAGATTAACTTTCAGTTTATCAACCCCTTGGAAGACGATGCCATTCGCGAGCAGAACATCCAACAGTTAATGAATCGTGGGTTAACACCTATGCAAGTTACGGTTCAAGAATCAGGAAAATCAAGTCAAGAAGTTATTTTTCCATGGGCATTGGCCAGTTATAATGGTGTAACGGTTAAAATTCCTTTGGTAAAAAATAAAATTGGTGCTGCCATTCAAGAATTAGCCACCAATTCCATTCAGCATTTGGAATATACGTTTGCCGATGGCTTTAGCAAATTAATCAATCCAAAACGTAAAAAAATAGCTATTTTAAAAGGTAACGGGCAATTACAGGATGCGTACATTTTCGACTTTGTAAAAAGCATTAAAGACTATTATTTTATTGCGCCATTTACATTAGATAGCGTGTCAAGCAATCCAATTAAAACCTTGATAGCGTTGCAGGATTACGATTTAATAATTTCTGCAAAACCAACCAAACCGTTTACCGAAGAAGAAAAGTACGTACTCGATCAGTACACTATGTCTGGTGGAAAGAGCCTTTGGTTAATGGATGCTGTAGCCATGGAAAAGGACAGTTTATATAACGAAACGGGTACTGCTATAGCCACCCGCAGAGATTTAAGTTTAACCGATTTCTTTTTTAAGTATGGTGTGCGTGTTAATCCAGTTTTGGTAAATGATTTATATTCGGCAAAAATCACATTAGCGACAGGAGAAGGTAGTCAGTCGCAGTTTCAGCAATTACCCTGGTTTTATTCGCCTTTGATAAACGCTTCAGTAAATCACCCTGTAGTAAACAACCTCAACCTAATTCGATTTGATTTTGCCAATCAGATCGATACATTAGAAAATGACATCACAAAAACCGTGCTGTTGGAAAGCTCTATTTTGAGTAAGTTAGACGGTACGCCTCGGGAAATAAGTCTAGACATGACAACCCAAGAACCGAAACCTGATTTGTATACCAATGGCAATCAGAATTTAGCGGTATTGTTGGAAGGTAATTTTACATCTGTTTATAACAATAGAATTAAGCCCCTTAATTATAACAATGACAAAACTATAAGCCCGCCAACCAAAATGTTAGTGATAGCAGATGGCGATGTCATAAAAAATGATCTAGGTAAAAATGGCCCTCAAGAATTAGGATTTGATAGATGGACTGGTCAAACCTATGGTAATAAAGAATTTTTAGTTAATGCTGTAAATTATCTGTTGGATGAAAACGGACTTATAAACATTCGTACCAAAGAAGTTGCTGTAGCCTTTTTGGATGTTCAAAAAACAAGTAACGAAAAAACAAAATGGCAAATACTAAATATTTTAGCACCTCTAGCTGTTTTAGTGGTATTCGGGCTTATTTTTAATTTTATGCGACGAAAAAAGTATGCAAAATAAAGGTGGTATTTAAAGTCTGTTCAAGGCTTGTTTTACCCTTTTATTTGTTAATAAGTTTGTTTCCAATATTAATAGCTTTAAGATATATTTGTAGTAGTATTCATTTGAACAAATAAAGTATTTTAAATAGATGAAATTTATAGTATCGAGTACCTATTTACTAAAACAATTACAAGTTCTGGGTGGTGTTATTAATAATTCAAATACCCTGCCTATTTTAGATAATTTCCTTTTTGAATTAAATAATACCGAATTAACTATTTCGGCCAGTGATTTAGAAACTACAATGTCTGCCAAGTTAGACGTAGAAAGTGATAACAGTGGTAGTGTTGCTGTCCCAGCGCGTTTGCTACTTGATACCTTAAAAACATTTCCAGAGCAACCTTTAACCTTTGTTGTTGAAGATAACAATACTGTTGAAATCAGTTCAAACCATGGTAAGTATGCATTGGCTTATGCAGATGGTAACGAGTTCCCTAAAGCGGTAAGTTTAGAAAACGCAAGCTCAACCGTATTAAATGGTGATATTTTAGCTACAGCTATTAATAAAACTATTTTTGCTGCTGGTAACGACGATTTACGCCCAGTAATGAGTGGTGTATTCTTTCAGTTTTCAACTGAAGGCTTAACCTTTGTAGCTACCGATGCGCATAAGTTGGTAAAGTATTCTCGTGAAGATGTTAATGCTAATGAAGTAACAGAATTCATTATGCCCAAAAAACCTTTAAATCTTTTAAAAGGTATTTTAGCAGCAAGCGATGAAGATGTTACTATTGAATACAACGATTCCAATGCTAAATTCACCTTTGAAAACGTTGAGTTAATTTGCCGATTAATAGATGGCAAATACCCGAATTACGAAGCCGTAATTCCGAAGGAAAATCCAAACAAGCTGACCATTAGTAGAACACAATTTTTAAATTCAGTGCGTCGTGTGAGCATATTTTCAAATAAAACCACACATCAAATTCGTTTAAAAATTGCTGGAGCAGAATTGAATATCTCTGCAGAAGACATTGATTACAGTAATAAAGCCGAAGAGCGCTTAACTTGTGATTATCAAGGTGATGATATGCAAATAGGGTTTAACTCACGTTTCTTGACCGAAATGTTGAACAACCTTACAAGTGATGATGTACAATTAGAAATGAGCTTACCCAACAGAGCTGGCATTCTCACACCAGTTGACGGACTTGACGAAGGTGAACAAGTTACTATGTTGGTGATGCCTGTAATGTTGAATAATTAATAATACATTTCATTTCTTTTATAAAATAAAACGCCCACAAATTGTGGGCGTTTTTGCATCAAAAGTTTTGGCATACTATGCCTCGCTATTAACTATTAAAAAAGAAAAAAGCATTATGACGCCTCACAGTTACTCCCTTCGCGTCTAACACCCAATTTTATCAGAAAGGTTTCCATTAAGCACCATTTTGTAATAGCCGATTGCAATAAATTGGCACCTACAAAAATGGTAAACCAAAACCAATTCTCGTTTACATACATACCAAGTAGCACACTAATAATTACAAATGCGCCAGCTATGGCTCTTATATATCTATTTATCATAATATAAAATGTTTAAATATTTCGTTCTATAGGCAATACAACCGCTCTTATAGGATTGTTTGTTTCTAAATCATTATTATAATCTTGTATCAATTTAAAAAGATTGTCAATTTTATCATCAGTGGTAAACGAAAAGAACAAACTCGATTCGTTACCTCCTTTTTCGTTGGCAAACCAACTATTGGTTGTCAATAGTGTTGGCGCGCTTTTGTATCCATCAATTTCAGACTCACTGAAATTCTCAATACCTGATTTTTTAAACAGTTTTATTACATCGTTGTGAAATGCTTCAACTGTAGTTACGATTACTAGCTTCATATTAGTTGTGTTTTTTGTGTTCAATCATATAATACACTAATGGCACTACCAACAAGGTCAATACGGTACTTACAATGGTGCCTCCCATTAAAGAGATTGCCAAGCCCTGGAAAATAGGGTCAAATAGGATCACAAATGCACCAATGACTACTGTCCCAGCTGTTAACAAAATGGGCGTTGTTCTTACGGCTCCTGCTTCTATAGCTGCCTGTTTTAGTGGGATACCTTCATCTAAACGCAGATTGATAAAATCTATTAATAGTACCGAATTTCGCACCATAATACCTGCTAAAGCAATCATACCGATAAATGACGTTGCTGTAAAAAAGGCACCCATCAACCAGTGTCCCAATATGATACCTATTAATGATAATGGAATGGCCACCATCATAACCACAGGCGCCTTAAAGTTCTGGAACCAACCAACGATTAAGATGTAAATCAAGATGATGGCACCTAAAAATGCTATCCCTAGATCTCGAAAGACTTCTAAAGTAATCTGCCACTCACCATCCCATTTTACGGTATAATCATCTTCATATTCAGGTTGTCCTAAATACATTTCATTAATTTCATAACCTTGTGGCAATTCAATGGCTTTTAATTTCTCCTCCATTCCTAAAATGGCATAAGCTGGGCTTTCTAATTCACCTGCCATATCAGCCATAACATATACCACGCGTTTTTGATTTTTTCTATAAATGCTTTTGGCACTTGTTGTTTCCTTGATTTCAACCAAATCAGCTATCGGCATCATATTGCCCTGCTTGGATTTGATTTTTAATTGGGAAATATCCTGAATGGTTGATTTTTCCTTTTCATCAAGTGTTAATACTACACCTATCTGGTTAACGGCATCTTCATCATATAAATTGGTAATGGCTCTGTTTGACAAGGCCATATTCATGGTATAGGCAATTTGCTGTGGTGCTATACCATATAGCATGGCTTTTTCCTTGTCGATAACAAAGGTGTATTCCTTCTGATCGGCTTCCACCATCCAATCAATATCCACAACATCTTCCGTATTATTCAAAATAGCTTGAACACTGTTGGCAATCTCCATTTGTTGCTCGTAGTCAGGTCCATAAACTTCAGCCACAATAGTTGACAATACTGGTGGTCCTGGCGGTACTTCGACCAGTTTCACATTGGCATGGTACTTTGAAGCAATTTTTTGGATGTCTGGTCGTAATAACTTGGCTATATCATGACTCTGTTCACTGCGATCCTCCTTGTCCAACAAATTGACTTGAATATCGGCCATATTACTACCGCCACGTAAATCGTAATGTCGCACCAATCCATTAAAAGTTATTGGTGCAGAAGTCCCAATATAATTTTGATAATTCACCACCTCTGGACGTGTTGCTAAGAATTGAGAAATTTCTTTGGTCACCACACCTGTGCGTTCCAATGTTGTACCTTCTGGCATATCAATGACTACCTGAAATTCATTCTTGTTATCAAACGGTAACATTTTAACAGCTACGGATTTTGTAAAAAACATGGTCATGGTCCCCAACAATAAAACAAATGTCAACCCTAAAAACATCCAACGCTTTGTGCGGTTTTCAATAAGTGGTCTTTCAAACTTATTATAGAGTCTATAAATTAAGGTTTCTTCTATAGGTTTTTCTGCTTTCTCTACCGTTTGCTTTTTATCCTTTTCACGAAGGAAAATATACCCCAAATACGGTGTTATGGTTAAAGCCACAAACAAAGACAGAATCATCGCTATAGATGCGCCTATTGGCATGGGAGCCATATAAGGACCCATTAAACCAGAAACAAAAGCCATAGGCAATACAGATGCAATGACCGTAAAAGTGGCTAGAATGGTTGGGTTACCAACTTCATTTATAGCGTATAATGCGGCTTGTTTAAATGGCAGGCGCTTCATTTTAAAATGCCTGTGCATATTTTCGGCTATGATGATGGAGTCATCAACAACGATACCTGTAACAAATACCAAAGCAAATAAGGTGATTCTGTTTAAGGTGTAATCCAGCATATAATAGCTTAATAAGGTTAAAGCAAAAGTTATTGGTACTGATAAAAACACTACCAACCCACCGCGCCAACCCATAGCTAACATCACTACAAATGTTACAGCAACAATGGAACCAATAAGATGCAATAACAGTTCTGATACTTTATGAGAAGCTGTTTCACCATAATTTCTTGTGATTTCCACGTGGACATCATCAGGTATGAGATTTTTACGTAAGTGCTCCACCTTGTCAATAATCACATCTGCTATTTTCATGGCATCAGCACCTTTACGTTTGGCAACAGATAAGGTAACGGCAGGATATTCTGATTGAAATTGATTGGCTTTTTCACTACCTTTTCCAAATCCTAAACTCACGTAATTTTGAGGTACTTCGGGACCGTCTATAATAGTGGCAACCTGCTTTAAGTAAATGGGTTGATTTTGTTGGACGCCAACAACTAAATTTTCAACATCGGCTACTGTTTCGAGAAACTTCCCCGTATTCACTAAAAACTCGTTATCATTTTTATTGAAACTTCCTGAATTCAATTGGGCATTGTTTGCCTTGATCATTTCAGAAACCGACAAAAAGTCTAATCCACTTGCCGCCAGTTTATCTTTGTCCAATACCACACGTAATTGTCTATCACGGCCACCTATTTTATGGGTAATGGCTACATCATTGACTTTTTTGATTTCTGCTTCCAGTTCTTGAGCCATTTGGCTCAATTGGTAATCATCATAATTTTCACTCCATAAGGTCAACCCTAACATAGGTACATCATCAATGGCACGTGTTTTAACCAACGGAAAGGTTACACCTTGTGGCATTTGATCCATGTGCTTGTTGATTTCGTTATAAAGCTTCACAAAGGAACGCTCGATATCCTCACCCACATAAAACTGAACAATGACCATACCTTGTTCTTTCATGGATGTAGAATACACATACTCCACCCCTTTGATGTTGGATATTAATTTTTCCAGCGGTTTGATAACCCGCGATTCGACTTCAGTTGGACTTGCTCCTGGATAACCTACAAAAATATCGGCCATAGGCACATCAATTTGAGGCTCTTCCTCTCGCGGAATCAAGAACGAACTGTACACCCCAATAACCATAAAGACGATCATGAGAAGAACAGTAAGTTTTGACTGTATAAATATTTTGGCAATTTTGCCAGCGATACCTTCTTTCATCTGATTAATATTTTATTATTGGATTGTGACTTTTGCACCATTGTACAATTTACCTTCAGCTGAAACGATATAGGACTCATCTGCAGACAAACCTGACAATACCTCAACCTGATTACCATACTCCCTACCCAATCGCAACCATCTTAAAATGGCTGTATTAGTTGGACTAACTGAATAAACGCCTGTTAATTGACCGTTATAAACCAATGCTTCTTTAGGTACTAATACCATGGCATTATCGGTTTGTTTTTCTACTGGGAATTGAACCGTAACAAACATGCCAGACAATATATCGGCATCTGTTTTATCTAAAGTAATCTTAACTAAATACTGACCTCCAGTATGTTTGGAAGACGTACTGATCTCAGAAACTTTACCCGAATGCGTCTTGTTTATTGATTTTACCAAAACCGCCACTTCTGTGTTAGCTTTAATTTTAGAGATTTCCGTTTCAGGAACCATAGCCATCACTTCAAAGTTACCTGGAGCCTCAACAGTTATTAAAGGCATTCCTGGATTAGCCATATCACCAGTTTCAATCATTTTACTGGTTACAACACCTGCAAAGGGTGCTGTAATATTACTATAAGCAAATTGTGCATTAACTTCGTTTCGCATTTGTTTTGCAGCCTCTAAACGGGCTTTAGTCATTTCAAAACGCGCTTTCATGTCATCCAATTCTTTCTGGGTTGCACTGCTTTCTGAAAATAGGTTTTTAAATCGGTTGTAATCTTTTTCAGCATTGGTAAAGGCTGCTCGAGCCTCCGTAATACTCGCCTCTATCTGTGCTTTTTTAGCTTGTAGATCGGCATTATTGATAACTACCAATAATTGTCCTTTTTTAACAGAATCACCAACACTCACAGGTACTTGGGTTACATAACCCATCATACGGGTGCTTAAATCAGCACTGTTAACCGACTGGATTTTTCCACTAACCGCCAAAAAGGGATAGTTGCTATTGGATGCCACCTCACTTACCTTTACTTGAATGGCCGAAGCATTATCTGAAGGGGTTGTTTTTTTATCTTCAGAACAGCTAAAAATCAATAGTGATAGGACAAATAAGGTGATTGTATATATAAATTTCATGATTTTATATTTAATTAGATTCTTACTTTGTTAAAAACTGCACATACGCCAGTGCATAATTGTATTCGTATATAGTTTGATAATATTCCAATTGTTTTTGAGCATATTGTGTATCTGCCAGTAGTAAATCGGTTGTTTTTTCCAACCCCTCTTCAAATCGGTTTTTACGAATTCGGAGCGATTCTTTGGATTGTTCTAAAGCCAAAGTGGTTAATTCTAATTTATTTTGAGCATCTTGTAGCAAACGCTTGGCCTTGTTAAGCTCCAATTGACTTTGCGATACGTATTGTTGGTACTTCAATTTGGATTGCTCAAATTCCGAGCGGCTTTTCTGTGCCTTACCAAAACGTTTGGTGCCTTGTAAAATATCCCAGCTTAATTGAGCGCCAACTATGTAACCATTAGCATTGCCTTGAAAGATTTGGTCATCATACAACTCGTAACTTCCAAAAGCATTCAATCGTGGTAAAAAGGTCATCTTATCTGCTTTATACATAGTCTCATAAGTATTTGTTGCCAAAGACATGGCTTTTATATCTGCACGATCTTCAGACACCTGCAATAGAAGATTGTTCTGCGGAATAACGACCTGCAAACTGTCTGTTGGCTGATAAATAGCCTCCTGGTTTTCATTCATCAAAAAAGACAAATAGTTGGATGCATTTACCACATTGCTTCGCGCCATTTGCAACTGATTTTTGACTTCGGTCACACGAACAGAAACCGCTAAAACATCTGACTTTTGAAGATAGCCTTGATTAAAGCTGTTTTTAGCTAATCTTTCATTGGCTTCGGCTGTTAAAAGAGCCTGCTCCAAAACAGCTACACCTTTATAGGCCAATTGCAATTGCATATAGGCTTGCTCTACCTCCAATTCCAAATAATCTTTGGTACGCTCTGTTTGTAAAGCTGTTGCTTCCATTTTGTTTTTGGCCGCTTTACGTTGGTAAAAACCATCTACGTTTATTAAAGGCTGTTGAATTTCAAACTTGGTTGCAAAGTTTTGGGTTGGTTCAGGGTCGTTTAACAAGGCTGGATTAAAATCGGCAGCCGTTAAAATTCCCTGATTCAATTTAGAACCAAAGGCCATTAATGGATTGGTAGTGCTAACACCTGTATGCGATGCCGTAATGTTAGGCAAAAACACGGCATTGGTTTGCTTAAAATCGGCTTTTGAAGCGTCAAACTGCGCTTCAGAAATTTGCAAACTGTAATTGGATTTCAAAACCTTATCCAAAACTTCTGCTTTCCTTAAAGGAATGCGTTCTTGAGCTTGGGAAAACCCAATAAAGGTTAAAATAAATATTAAATTATATGTGAGTTGTTTCATAATGTATTGTCATTTTACAGAGCAAAAATACATTGGGAAACCAGGGTAGTCAGTAACAAAGGTTACCGACAAAAGCCCTAAAATAAAAAGCGCCCACCAAATGGTGAGCACTTTTCTTGCCTTGAATACTTTAACTAACTAACAAAATTAATAGACAAGGGATATTTTGGTATTTCACCATTACTGGTTTTTATGGCATTGACAATTGGAAATATAAACGCTATAAGTCCTATTACTATAAGTCCTATAAAACCTAAACCTAATAACAGTATAGCTGGAACACACAGAATGGAATAGATAATAATACTTAATTGAAAGTTTAGAATATTCTTACCATGCTCATCCATTTTATACACCTTATCTTTTTGCGTAACCCAAATAAGCAATGGAACTATCAGTCCGCCAAAACCGGTAAAACAGGTAAGTAATTGGCATAAATGTGTTATAACTAAAAGTTGATTGTCTTCTCTCATGATGGTTTTGATTTATTGATTGATGTACTTATGTGACGCAGGTTAGATTAAAACGTTACAAAAAAAACATTTGAATATATACTTTGACATAGTCAACGACAATCTCATGATGAAAACCAAATCATCAACTGCCATAATAAAGTTCTAAACCATTACTATAATGTAAACACATAAACAAAGGTTATGTTTTTTTAAAGAGTTGTACCTCTTAAAACAAGTTCTGTCTTAATTGACATCTTTTTGTTTTTAACTAATTGATTTTCAATTTCCCTAATAACCAATTTTGTAGCATTAAGTCCTATATCAATTGGATGTTGAGCAATTGTTGAAAGTTTAGGGTTAGTAAATTGTAATACATTACTATCAGAAAACCCAATTATTGACATATCTTTTGGCACCTTTCGCTTAAGTTTCAATGCTTTATGCAAAGCAATAACTCCTGATGTATTATCTATTGCTATTATACCATCAATATCATGATGATTGACTAATAATGACTCTATTTTAAACTCACAATCGGCATCAGCTAAATAGCTAAGAATGAATGGTTCGTTCATATAATCTTTTCTTTCAAGCAGTGCTTTTTTATAACCACTTATTCTTAATTTCCCTACGCTTAAATCAGAAATATTACTCAACAAAGCTATTTTTCTCCTACCTTCCTTTAGTAAGTGATTAGTTGCCTCATAAGCTGAAACATAATCATTGATAATTACTTGAGTACAATTGACATCATTTAAGACCCTGTCAAACATTACCAAAGGAATTTGTTCATTCATTATTGAATTAAAATGTTCCGAACTATTATTTAGTTGCGTTTCTTCAGCAACTGAAACAATAAATCCATCAACACTTCCATTTGATAATATTTCAAGGCTTTTCATCTCTTTATCATAAGACTCATTTGATAAACATGTTATAATATTATAACCATGCCTAGCAGCTTCTCTTTCAATACTAAATAAAACTTTTGCGAAAAAGTGATTTAAAATGTCAGGAATTATAACACCAATTGTCTTCGTATTCCTGCTCTTTAAATTAAGAGCAGCACGATTGGGCTTATAATTGTATAATTTAGCCAATTCCTTAACTCTCTCAATTGTTTCTAAACTTATTTCATCGTTATCATTTAAAGCTTTAGAAACGGTAGAAACAGAAACATTGAGTTCTTCAGCTAATTTTTTTAAAGTTACCATAGTTTTAAAAAATAAAAAAGTGCGCTAACAGTTGTAACGCACTTTTAATATTATTCAATATTACTCTAGTGGTTAATAATTACTGCTTAATTAATTTAACACTTTTAGTTCCTATTGCAGTATTAATTCTCGCGAAATACAATCCAGCTGGTAAGCTTGAAGCATCAATAATAGCTCCTGTAGTATTAATTTTTAAATCTAATACCTGTCTACCTTGAATATCAACTACCTGAATGGAACTGATTTCTTGATTATTAGTTTTTACATTCCAAACGTCTTGAGTAGGATTTGGATAAACGTCAAAGTCTGACAAAACAAATTCTTCCGTGCTCAATGGGTTGGATGCTGAAAAATAAATATTATCAAAATAAACTACAGTTGTAAATGCTGTAGAAGGCGTACCAAGCTTCCATACTAAAAATGTACTTGGGTCAAATCCTTGATTAGTCCAAAAACTCATTGGAATTACAACTGTTTGCCATGATCCAAATACAATATCCTCTTCACTACTGCCATCAGTTTTAAATGTGTAAAATTTTTCACCCGAACCACTGTTAATCATGATATAAAACTCATGCCCATCTGGACCTGGAGTCAAATCTGGAGCAAAATAGTTAAAATGCATAAATCCAGCTGATGATATATCAACTGTAGTATTATTAAACTGACCCCAAGAATCAACAGAGAAATCCATTTTAATAACCTCATCATTTGATGGCCCTAATTCTACAACATTTCTAACCCCAAAACTTCCTTCAGCT
This sequence comes from Hanstruepera flava, assembly GCF_023634025.1. GTDB lineage: Bacteria > Bacteroidota > Bacteroidia > Flavobacteriales > Flavobacteriaceae > Hanstruepera > Hanstruepera flava. Next base: position 197,482 of record NZ_JALJCW010000001.1, read on the forward strand.
ACATAGGCATTTGTATAACCTGGATTATCATTAAAAAGACTTAATGCAACATCTCCATCTGGTGTAACGGGTGTAGGTGGAGTATCGGGTAACGTTGCTATGAAAGAAATAGTATATGTTTCTGTAACATTTCCATTAGACGAAGTTACTTCAACAGTTGCATCACCTGGAATTCCAGATGCTTGGGTAATTGTTGCCATAGCCCCATTACCCTCTTCTGTTGGTGTTGCAAGAGTAATTTGAGGAACTGTAACTGTTCCTACTACTAATTCATAACTATAATCAAAAACTGTAGGACTAAACCCATCAATTGTTGCACCATCTACTTGTAAATCACTTAATGTTGCATCATCTGCAGGGGTTATTGGATTTTTCCAAAAATATAAATTATCAACATAAATAGCACTTGTTGTACCATTTCCACCGTCAAATTTAAATTGAATTAAATTAGCCAAATCTACAGGACTAAAATCTCCCAAAGGGATATCAAAACTTTGCCAAACTCCAGGTGAGTTAGGAATTGCATACGGTGTTTCAACAGGTCCAGGGCTAATAATGTATACATTTGGAGCCACTCCTCCATCCGTCCAAATGTCTACATGTAAAAACTCCATTCCAGCAACGTTGTAAGATCCGTTAAGATCAATTCCTTGGTAATTAAAATTGGGATAGGCAAGCACAAGATTTCCGGTACCTGTATCATAAGCCGTGTTCGCAGTTCCAAATCCAGATTGACTCCAATTTGGATTATAGTCAGCTCCTGCTATATTATCATAAGCATCACTGTAAATTGATATTACATCTCCAGGGTTTCTTGCTGGTGGTGTATTTGGATCTACTGTTGGCGCTTGAGCAAAACCAACAACAGATAACATAAAAGCAAAAATCAGTGTAATTTTCTTCATAATTTTTATTTGTTAATTGTTAAATATTTAAAAACTCGATACATAAAATTCGATTTTAGTAAAGATAAGACTCAAAAAATGAAAAATCCATAATAACCACCAATACAAAAAACATACAAATCAAAAAAAAACTGTAGCGTACATTAAAGCTATATAAAATATAGAATTAGTATGGTTTTATATGACATCAAGCTTTTTAAGTGATTTTTGATAATTTGATAATGTATGGGTCATGTTGTGGCGATGTCACTAAATGTTGCGTTATTATTTCTTGATCTCCTTTTTTAATTTTATGCTTTACAACTTTAAAAAAATATGATTATCAATTTGTGAACTAATATTTTAAATTTTCATTTTTATTCCAAAGTCCCCAATACGCACCAACATCACCCTCATCGCCAACTTTCCAAGACTCATCAAAAGATGAGAAGTAGAATATAGGTATGTTATTTTCTTTGGTCCAGCTAATGGTATCAATAAAATACTTCATAGCGGCAATATCGCCTGCAACCGCTCCTTTTAAACTTCCTCCCTCGCTTGGCCAACCTGTTTCGGTTATAATAATTGGTTTTCCATTTGCAGCATCTACAACCTGACCATACATGGCTTGCATATGGCCCAAAGCGTATTCTATCGGGCAACCTTCCCAATAAGGATATAAATTAGTCAATATAACATCTGAATGTTCCACTAATTCAGGATGCCTAGAAAACTCATAGTAAGCATCCACATAGCCAACTGGAATATCTAAACCTGATAAAGCATCCTTAACGCGGCTTATATAAGCTAGTAACTCTTCTAATGATAAATCATTTCGATATAACACTTCATTACCAACAGCAGCCACATCAACGTAACCTGCCTTTGCCAAAGAAATCAAACCATCGATTTCTTTATCATTATCTTCCTTATCATCTCCTAACCAAGCCCCAACTAATGTATTCAATCCATGCTTTTTAGCTGCAACAGGTACGTGCTCATTGCCTTCAATACATGAAAAAGAACGAATGGCTTCAACATATGGTTTTAGAATCTGCACACGACGATCAACCTGATCAAAACTAATATCATCACCTGGTTGTTGTCCATCTTCATACATACTAAAACATATTCCATGAAATCCTTCATTTATAGTTTTATGCCATAAATCTTTTAAGGCTTCAAGTGATAATTTTGATGCATCAATTCCTACAGTGTTTTTTTGACTATAGCCTCGGTATTTATAATATGACTCTTTTCTATACGACATATATTCTATCCATTAAATTTTATAATTCACCTCTCCTTTCAACAAGCTGTGCTTTAATTTCTTTTGCCCTTTTTTCATTCAAACTATATTTCCACATAACAATCATTGCCATCGCAGCAGTAGTGGCTGGGACAATAATATCCGCAATTCTCAACCTAGTCATAGTTTCAACAGCTTGTTCAGTTATATTTTGATCAAATCCAACAATTTTTAAAATTACACCACTTAATATAATAGCTAGTGCTTGACCTAGTTTAACCATCCACCAATAAATTGCACCAAAGGTTCCTTCTTTACGTGGCATCCCATTTTCTAATTCATCTAAATCACATACATCTGCTGTCATGGACATCATTAATGTGAATAAACCACCCATTCCAAAGGCGAATAGTGGTATTGGAATAAAAATTAGCCAAGGTATACCATTACTAGCATCAATACTGAACCATGACATGCCTGCCTGATCCAAGTATGGATTTAAAAAATCAAAAACGGAAGCTACACCATTGTTTAAGCTTTGCCCAAAAGATGTCTGATTAAATTGATCATTAAGTTGTATATCGAAACCCCACCATTTTAAAATGTAACCAACTATGGACAGAAAAGTTGAAATTAAAAACGCTTTTCGTTTACCCCATTTGGTTGCCATTTTGGAAATTATTGGAATGACTAAAAAAGCCGTAATAATAGCATTTAGAGTGTTGAACCAAGCTGGCCAAGTTCCTGCAAGTTCCCAACTTCCTTTATTCATATAAAATACAATTATAAAAACCGAAAAGGCTGCTACAAGTTGAAATCCATTAAATACCAAAAAGGTTGCTCCACATAACTTCATAAACGGCTTATTTTTGGAAACTTGCTTAATTCCATGCCATAGCTCTTTCATATTTGAAGCCAGCGTTTTGAAATTTATCTCTTTTCTATTTTCCATATGTGCCGCATCAATTCCCCTACAAAAAAAGGCTGGCAAAACCCCAAAAACTATACAAACTGCACCAACAATAACAGCCATGGTCCTAACACCTTGAGCTGGATTATCGAAAGTATTTACATCTGGAATTATTACATACAACCATGGTACAATCATCCATGCAATTTGCCCCATCGAATTAGCAAGACTCATTAAGCGGGTTCTTTCATTATAATCAGAAGTCATCTCGTAACCAAGACCCACCAACGGAGTGGCAAACATAGTATTACCAACGAGAAACAAGATTTGCAAAATCATCACATACCAAAAGTTGAAGGTCTGTGATGCATTTTCATCAAGTTGCCACATTAATATAAACAGAATACCACTAATAATAGCTCCGCTGAAAATATAGGGTCTTCTTCGTCCCCATCGCGATTTTGTATTATCTGATATGAATCCCATAATGGGATCTGTTAATGCATCAAAAATTCTAGGCAAGCCACCAAGAAGTCCAGCCCAAACGGGATCCATACCAAAAGCTGTGAGTATAAATACTTGTAAATAAACACCCAAGACTCCAGGCAAAAGATTCAACACAAAATGTCCAGCTCCAAAAGCTGCTTTTTGACCAATTGGGACTTTATTTCTTGAAATGGTATGAGTCGTTGACATAATTATTTAGATTTTATTCGGAATAATTATTGTTTGAATAGCTTGATCACCTATCCCGATTCCTATTTGTTTTCCTTCTAATTCTATTCGAAATTCTCTTGATTCTTTTCCCTCATTGAAAATAATTATAGCTATTGAGCCATTTGGATTTTTTGCAGCAGTCATAACAAGATCAGTAATTGGATTTGAAACACCTATCACCTGGGCACCTGGTCTGATATACTTACTGAAATGAGCCATGACATAATAAAGTGGTGTAAAGTAGACTTCATTGGCATCTGGATCCACAATAACAGGTGCAACACACCAATTTTCGAACCAATTAGGACCACCTTGCCTATCTAAAACCATATTCCAGTCTACCCATCCATCAACCCAGTTATTTAAACAACCAATAATATCTCTAGCATATCTATTAACTGGAGCATACTTTGGATGCAAATATTTTTCATCTTCTGCAGCCCAATCCCATCCCCAATCTGTGGCTTCTTTTTTCCAATACCAAGCATCATCTTTCCATTTTGGAACTTCTGAATCTACACATCCTTCCGTTTCAATTAAAAACTTATCAGGAGCTTTTTGGTGTGCGTATTGCAAAGCTTCCGGAAATACTTCGTAAGTGCTTTCATACCAATGAATAGCAGTTCCATCAAAATATCTTGAAGATGCTTCTGTGGCGTACATAACATCTACCCATTCTTTTAAACCAGCTCTATTTTGATCGTAACCTAAAATTTTCACATCTCTTTTCCCTTCTGCTTCTAATTTTGGCCCTAAATGATTCTGAACAAAATCTGTTTCTTCTACTGGGTTAAAATGCATACTTTCCCAGTTATTACCATTACCATGTGGTTCATTTACTGGCGTAATTCCCCAAATATCAATCCCTTCAACTTTATAGGCTTCTAAATACTTATTAAAATACAAAGCAAATGTGTCATAAAACTCTGGTAGTAATTTTCCGCCAACATAATTTTTATTGTCTTTCATCCAAGGCGGAGCGGTCCAAGGTGAGGCTATGATTTTAAACCCATCTTTTGAAGTAGCCATAGCGTCCTTTATCATAGGAATAAGATCTTCTCTATCTTCTTCAATAGAAAAATTAGTTAACTCTAAATCTCCTTCATCTGGTGCATAGGTGTAATTATTCAAAGAGAAATCACACGAAGCTATATGAGTTCTCGTTAAAGAATAGTGTGCACCATCTTCTGAAAAATAGGCATCTAACACTTTTTTTCTATTAACTTTACTGAGCTTGTTTAATAAATATGCTGAAGATTCTGTAAATGAACCTCCAAAACCTGTGATGGTCTGATATTTCTTACTCGGTAAAATTCTAATGATTTTAGCAGAATCATTGATTTGAAAGCTATCGAGTTTGGATAATTTATTCCCACTGGCTGAAGTTTCATATACCTCAACGTTCAAAGCCTTATTTTGTTCTTTCTGATTACAACTAACCATAAACCCTAAAAAAAGACAAGCCATTACATAGCTCATTATTTTCATATTGCTTCATTTTCATTTTTTGCCCATTATCTATGGGCCATTAATTCTTCATGTGATGGCGGCACCAAAACATCAACCATTAACGATTTGTATTCACCGTTGTAGGTTTTTGAAATTGCATTGTCATTTCGTGTTAACCCATTGAAAACACCTTTATCTACTAATTCCCAAATAGGGTATTTAGCTTGACCATCCACTGTGAATAAACCAAAGTGATTTTCTGAACCCTTGGGATTGTGGGCATCTTTCCATTTTTCATTGAATGCTTCAAAATAAAAGCAGGAAATATTATTGTTATTTGTCCATTCCCTAATTTGTTTGTAATAAAGCCCTTGTTTATACTCATCAGTGGCTTTAGAACCATTTGGACCATAATGACCATTAGATACACTAGCCCAACCTGTTTCTCCTATGTGTATGGGTTTGGTTATGCCTAAACTTTTTACATAATTAGAAACACTATCAAATTGTTTTTTTGAAAATTGAATAGCCCGTTTCATGGCTGCATTAATTTTTTCAATACTGGATAATTCTGTTTCATCTTCAGGAACTACCCAAAATTGTGGATTATAATGTGTATTATGATATGGGTAAGTATGCATTGAAATATAATCAACCACTTCAATTAATTTATTTAAATCCTCATTATGATATTGGCTATCACCTCCGCCCCAGGATGCAAAATCATCCGAGCTTGTTATCCATAAATCTTTTGGAAGTTTTCCTTCCTTTTTCAAGTCTTGCAAATGGGTAACCCATTTTAAAATGACATGAGGCTGCACATAGTAACTTGTTGCCCATTTTACCATGGCTTCATTACCCACAGCTAAAATTTTCACTATATCAGGATATGCATTTGCTAATTTTACGGCACGTTCAATTTCTCCTGCGTTATTGGGACTTTCTATATCGTGGTTGGGAGCTTGGTCTGTCCATGCGTTTAAACAGTCTATCCAAGCACCTAGCATGACGTACATTTCAAAATTAGGGTCTTCAGATTTTAACTCTTTAATAGCCTTCAATACATTAGGCGCATGATCTAATTGTACGTTGTAGGTACGTAAAATTTTTATGCCCATGGCAGACAATAGTCTCATATCATTTTTAAGCTGCTTAATGGTTGGCTGACTATCTCTGGATATCTCTCTGTAACCGCCATAGGATATTGCTAGATATTCTGGATTACCCAAAATATCTTTTGCTGTTAAGTGCTTCACTTTTTTCACAGGTACTGTATTGCTCTTTTTTGGGTTTGAATCATTACATGAAAACATAACTATTGATAAACAGACATAGATGATATGTAATGATGTTATTTTCATTGGTTTTTATTCTTTTAGAGAAACTAGTATATAGTTTATTTCACCTTTTCTTTTAAAGACGCTCTCACTTGATTTTGTGTCCATAATTAGAGAATCAAAGACTTCTGATTTACCATTGTTTTTGACTACTTCTATAGAACTTTGACTAGATAGTTTATATATGATAGGCACTTGACAATAGGTGAAGCAAATAGATTTTTCATCGACAGGCAATTTTTTGATTTCGTTATTCAGTGCTGTGTAAACAAAAGTTTTAGTCTCTTTTAAGAATTCATTGCCTCTCAATAGTTTGGGGTTGAAGACTATTTTTCCGTTTTCCACAAAAACACCCAATTCACCAAAACGACATAGAATATCTTCTTTTACTTGACCTGTCATCCCGGGTTGTTGAGCACCTTTACCTAATGGTGTATGCGAATATGGATCTGTTGGAAAGGCTCCATATAGTTTTGGTGATTTGTGAACACCAATACCTTCATTTATTTCATAGTAATGGTCCAACAAACCTCCAATGGTCACTTCACTTTCACCATCTTTATACGCTTTCAAACTGGTTTCTTGAACTGCTAATAATAACTTTGATACCATGTGCCAGTAAATGGAACCAAGACCTTCATATCCAAAAAATGTTCCCGAACGTCCTGTAAATGCCTTATGATTAAACAGTTCTTCATAGGTGTTTAAAAGTAAGGTTCTGTCTTTTTTAACAAGTGCTTCATACTTTTGTGGTAACGCATCAAGAGCTTCCTTCAATTTATCTGCATTATTAAAGTTGCCATTAAAATGATAACTATTTAAAACATCTTGTTGAATAATCTGCTTATTTCCATCTTTGAGTAATTGTTGCAACAATTCAGACTGCTCAACGGCTTGTTTAGGTAGCTTATTTTTTTCAAAAAATCCTAGAAGCTCCTTATTCGGATATAATAAATAACTATACTGATCTGGCCTGAACAAAGTACTAGATTTTAAGGCGTTTAAAACTTCTAACGATTGCTCTCCAGAAATATACCCTGAACTTAAAACAGCTACTTGTCCTTCCAGCATTTCTGGCAAATATGAAATTGCTATTTCAGAATCACCTTTAACAGTCATTAAATTATATGCGTGATAGAGCTTGTCTTCGCGTTGGTTGGCGTTGATAGAATGCTCAAGATAAGCATTGGATAAATCTAGAAACTGTGAAATACTAGCTTTGGTTATGTTGCCTTTATTTCCCGAAAATCCGTTATCGTAAATTTTCAATCTAAAATCACTTCCGGCTTGACCTAGTCCATCTAGTACCAATTTTCTATCGCTATTTGAAAAACTAGTGTTTAGGTGATTTTTAAAATCATTAAAAGTGTTCAGTATTCTATCAAAAAACACTTTAAGTTCTTCTGAAACTTCAAAAGATTCGGTTTCAGTATTTGATACTATGTTTTCGAAAAAGCTAATGAATCGTCTTAAATAATATAGCGTAACCATAGAAACACCGTTCCCCACCAAGGCATTATTAGCATCGTTCCATTCAGGTCTTTGCGTATTCATCCAAATACCGCCTTCTGGTATAAAATTGGACAATTTTGCCAAAACAGTTGCCAAAAGCTTTTCCATTAAATTAGCCTTACAAATGCCTTTGGTTTTATCTCTCAACAAAGCACCATCAGCTCCAAACTCATCACGTAATTGGTGTATTTTGGCATCTAGTGCATCATCAAAAACAATGGTGTCTTTTGGGTTTTTTAACAAATCTGAATAAGCTTTTATCTTGTATGGTACGTTGGCATACACAAACATATTCTCATTAAAATAAGTAGCTAATTTATGTGGATAATGACTTTCTATAATTTCTAAAAACTTGAGTAGATAAATAATTTGATGGTCTCCCCAATATCCTATGTAAGACCATGGATCATCTGGCTCTATCGTTTCCCAATCAAAACCGTCCTTTGTAACGCGATATGGATTATAGCCATCAAATGTTGTCGCATTTAAGAATTTATGAATCATGCCTTCAATAAATTCTGGATAAGAATGAGCTAGGGCTTCCCAATTCTGAAAGATATCGCGCCAATTCCCTTCATAGTCTAAAATTTTGGAACCATCAACCTCGCTTCTTGTGTTAATTGAAAACTGATTCCATGGACGACTTGGATCGCCATGTCTTCTACTGAATTTTAATGGTAAATATTCATAACAAAGCCTTTTAAAATCACTGTTATTATCAGCGTTTGCGAGACCTTTTAAGTATTCTAGACTAAAGGTTTCTGGTAAACTATTTAGTGCATGTACCTTTTCTTTATAGACTTGTTTATTCGCTTTTTGTAGATATGGTATAAAATCGGTTTTTTCAATTTGATAGTTATTGTCAAAAATACCTCCGCGCATAATGTTAAACAAGGTATTTGAAAAATGACGAGCATTGCGCAATTTGTTTCTACTTAGCTGCATAGCATCAGATGCTCCTGCTAATTCTAATAAATGCTTGGTACCTAAATGAACATTATCTAAAACTTGAGCTTTTAAGTTGGTTTCATATTTTATTTTTTCTGAAATACTAACCACATCACTAATGCTTTGGTTAACATTGGCAACGAACATCCAATCTTGTTTCTGTCCTGATTCCAAGTTGAAATCTGTAGAAATAAAATAAGCACCTTTTTCAGCTTTAACGTCTGTTTCTGTCTGAACGGGTTCTCCTCTTCTGAATTTATCCAGTTGCATTGAAGACAATAGATATTTTGGTGATTCAAACCCTAAACTCCAGACGGTGTTTGATTTTAAAGCTTCACTCGGTTCAGCCTTGTCAACTATTATGGCGCTTAATGCATATATACCTATACCTGTTTGTTCTTGCAACTCACTACGTTTGTAGGCATCGACCAAATTACTGTAACTATTTTGTAAGTCAGATCCGACTCCGAAAGGAATTATGTTTTGAAGCCCATCTAGAACATTCACGGTCACAATAGAATTTGAATGATTAATTAGCTTTGACTTTTTAATAAAACCATAGGCGTTACTGGTACTCCATTGATAACTAAAAGTCAGTTCTAAATCATTGTTGATTTCTTCAAAAATCACTTTATTGCCATATTGATTTTTATAAATGTTTCGTTGAATGTCGTAGATGCCGTAATATCTATTGGAAAAAGGTTCCCATAAATAAGTCTTATTACTTTTAATAACACCCAATATGGTTTTACTCCCTGTTGTTTCAGCAGATTCTGTGATTTTATCATCTGTATAATATGGAAATAATGCGTGATTCGCGTCTTTTCTTCCTGCAGACAGACCACCATTACTTGATATAAACATCCAGTGATTGGAATTACTGATGAGACTCATAAAAAATGGTCTCATCCGGTCGGAATTTGAAATTTTAAAATAAACCTCGCCCTCAAAATTTATAAGTTCACCAGTAATCGCTTCCTCGTCAAAGGAAGCCTGGTTGTTGCCTAAATAAATTTTATTACGACTCATAATTATCTCTTTGTCATCTATATCTTGATTATTAGTTAAAGCTTTTGTCGTCATTGTAGTTTTTTAAACCTACACCTACAAACTAGTAGGCTAGATTGATGATTCGTAAAAATTTGGGTATTTTTTAAGGTCGAGAAACTGTCTCGACCTTTAATATAATATGTTTAAAGTGTTCTATTGATAAACGCGGACATAATCAACGTACATAGTCTGTGGAAAAATAGTATTGGCATTTGGAGGCCCTCCATAATTACCACCTACTGCAACATTCATGATTATGTAAAACGGTTGGTTATCAAAAATCCAAGGGCCAGGAACATCTTCTGGTGTTATTTGATTGTACAACACATCATCTACATAAAAGTTAATGTATCCTTGACCCCATTCAATACCAAAGACATGGAAACCTGTATCAAACCTATCATTTACTAAATCGTAAGCTTTTGATATAGATTCTCCTGCAGAATATCCAGGTCCGTGTACTGTTCCATTAATAATAGTTGGTTCACTCCCTCGGTTTTCCATGATGTCAATCTCGCCACATGCTGGCCATTCAACCACATCAGAATTTGAGCCTAACATCCAAAAGGCTGGCCACATACCTTGTCCCCATGGTAACTGAATGCGGGCTTCAAAACGTCCGTATTTTTTTTCAAATAAATCTTTAGTTTGAATTCTGGCCGAAGTAAAACCTGAACCTTCATAAGATTCTTCACGAGCAGTAATCATCAACATCCCATCTTGAACACTAATATTTTCTGGTCTGCTTGTATAGTATTGTAATTCGTTATTTCCCCAGCCGGGTATACCTTGCTCGGAACCATTTCCAATGTCATAATTCCATTTGCTTGTGTCTAATGGTCCATCCGTATTAAACTCATCCTGCCAAACCAGTTGGTTCAAAGTTGTTACAGTCTGGGTTTCATCTGTAGAACAACTTATTAGAAACTGACTAAATACTATTAATAGTATATAATTTAATTTATTCATTTTATATAGTTTCTTTTTTTTATTAATCAATAATTTGAATATCGTCAAAATAGTAGGTGCTACCGTCACCAGGTAGATCTACAACAAATTCAAAAAATACTACTATTCTTACGTAATCTATTGAAGGATTATAAACGCTACTGAAATCCCATTCCAATTCTTCCCATTCATCCGAAGTGGTTGTTGAAGCATCAATTTCTATACCCGCAGTGTTATTTTGATCTTCCAACCTAACCTTTATTGGGATACCACTTTTTGGAGATAGAATTTTCATCCTGACTTTTTGAGAGGTCAAAAAATCAATAGGAGAATCCAAATTTAATGCAGTACCAGCAAAAAATTGAGCTCCTACAGTTTTAATCGACTGCATAACTGTTGATGTTGGATTAATTCCGGTCGCCATAGGATTGGGCTGAATCGAAGAGTCTGCTCCTTCAAATCCAACAAAATCATAAACTAAACTCGTAGATTCAAAACCTATTGGAAAAGCGACTTCAGTTGCCATAGAATCATCCACATTTGGTGAAGGTTCTAGTACATCACGGTAAAAATAAATATTATCTAAATAGAAATTACTTAACGATGAGCCATTAATGTTTTCATATATAATGAGTCCTAAATTATCTTTATTAGCTAAAGTTAAAGGGAACTCTAAAGTGACCCATTGATTAGAAACAACGTCGGAAGAATTAACAAAAATCTGCTGTCTGGTGTCATCACCACCACCATCTTGTCCGTCATCGCCAAAATCTACAACCGAAATTAAAAAGTCAAAATCTGATGGGACATCACCTGGTATATACATATTGAGATGTAAATTGGAATGTCCCGTCGCATCTACAGTTGGGTTCGCAAACTGATTTCCAACAAAATTAAAGTTCGTATAATTTAATATATTATCTCCATTAATAGCAAAATCAGCTGATAAGGTAGTTTGGAATGGTTCCCAATAGCCGTTATAAAAATCAACTGGCACATTTTCATAAACATCACTAAAAATTGAAATCACGTTATCTGGGTCTCGTGTTGGTTCAGGAGCTAAATCAAAATCCCCTAAAGAATTAATTGTTAGAGATCCAACAGCTTCCAATCCTCCAATAGCAGCAGTAATAATAGCTGTTCCACCAGAATTAACCGTTATCTGGCCTAATTCGTCGACACTAGCAACACCAGGATTAGAAGAAACAAATTCAAAATAACTAGGCGCTGCTACAACTGTTTGATCAAGGCCTGTTCCTAAATTATAGGTTTGAGTTAAACCTGAAACTTCCAACTCTACACCTGTAAAAGTATCTACTATAACATCCTCTCCGTTTTGAATTTGGGGTCTTGGATGAGCTAGTGTACCTAATTTTTCAAACCTAATCTCATCTAGCCAAATTGTATATCCTAGGCCACCTGTTGCTTGTGTTCCCGCAGCATATCTAAATACACCTCGTTCTTCAACAAGTTTAGACGGATCTGGAATTGGAACAATATATTTATTCCATCCTGTACCAATACTTACATTAGTTATTGTTGCTTGATATTTGTTATCTATAAAATCTTCACCAAAACCAATGGCATCCAAGTTTACTCCTTGCGATGCTTTGGCATAGAAGGTTAACGCATCAAACCCTGTTAAATCTCTTCCTGCACCATCAATTCTTAAAATCGCTCCAGCATAATTACCTTCTGGATCATCAGCATTTGGTACATTTATACGAATTGACGCGCTACCTCTATATGTATCAATTCCATCAAAAGATACGGCATCCGGTTTAGAGCCGTTGTAAGGAAAGTAAAAATTGCTTCCTAAAGCAATTGGCCCATCAATAAAAATATCACCTTCTTTGGAAAATCCAGCCAAAACAGCATCATCTGATAAATCACGTTCACAGCTTCCTATTAATAAAACGGCAAATATTAATAGTAGCCCTTTAATTTTATTATTGATTTGTATATTTCTCATAATCTTATTTTTTTATTTACCTACGTTAATATGGATATATGTTCTAATCTCCCATTCGTTTCCATCAGGAAACCCAACAGGGCTTAATATTGGTAAAGTAGAAAATCCCTCAACTGCAGCTGGAGCATACCTATTAGAATATTGGTCTAAAGTACGATAGGTCCCTCTAATGCCAATTTGTGTATTTGGTAAAATATACCAATCCGGTTTTCCTAATGTAGTTGATAAATCAAGCATTACCTGAACAGGGAATGTCAGGTTGAAGTCGCGATGATAATCATAAGGTCCCCAATCATTGAACTTTGATGAGTAAACTACCTTTAATTTTTTATAAATTACCCTTATATCACCACCATACCGTTCAATCAATCTTGGGTCACTACCATTTGCTTGGGCATTCCCAAAATACAAGTTGGCTATAATTCCAAAATCTGAATGAATTTTAGATACTATTCTGGTATTAGATTCCCACAGGTCCTCTGCTGGAGCTGCTCCTGGAAATGCAAATGTAGTTCTTCCATCAGGCAAAATACCAATGGCAGCATCTTGTGAAGTGGGTAAATGACGAAAAACAAAACCAGTACTAAAAGCAAATTTGGCGTCTTCTTGTCTATCATTGTCCCATTGGTACATCCATGTTCCTGGCGTTGGATCATAAGTTAAGAGTAATTCACCAGCCACCGTTTCTCTGTTAACTCTAACTGCAAATGGATCATCTTGAATATTTCTTAATCGTCCTGGAGCGCCAACATCCCCTGGCATAGGATCAACCAATGGTTTTTGCCATAGGAAATTAGGTGCTACCTGTAAGTTTCCAAATGAGTAAGTAAACCCAGTTAAAAAATTGCTTTGGTTTCCACTACCTGAATCTTTGAGTCTCCAGCCTGTAAAAGTTTGAGTAGCATCGGCTCCACCATTAGCAACCAATCCCATTACAGCACCTTGTGCATACCAATTAAATCGCCCTTTAGAATAGGTGATTTTTGCTTTTCCACCCCAATTATCTTGGCCTTTAATTTCATCTTCATAAACCGTGTAATTTCCTGATTCTCCTACAGCATATTGAAACTTGCGACCATTCAGAGGTTGTCCAGCCCAAATCCCACCAATCTCAAGGCCTACATTACCAATTTTGGTTTTAGCATAAAGCGAAGCTCTTCTAGTCTGAGGTAATGGTACTGCAATAGAAGATACGGCTTCAGGTGCATCATCAATATCATTATGGAAAACAGCAGCTACATCAAACTTACCAAAAGTTCGTTCATATTTTAAAAGAAAAGCTGGATTTGCTCCCCACCACAATTGTGGTCCAAAAGCAGCTTTTAATCCTTTAAGTGAACCTTTAGCGTCAATTTCCATACCTGAAATCTCCCCATTGTAGATATCTAAATTGGGGCCGTAATTGGCCTCTGGATATAAACCAAAAAAATCGCCTTCATATTGCCAGTGATAATGATTGGTTCTATAAAATCCTCTTAAATCAAAGTCTTTATGGTTCCATTCGTATTCTGCGCTATATATTTTAACCCTTTCAATATCCGAAAGTTGAAGTTCTCCTTCGGCTGTGTTAACTGCTCTGGTTCTTGCTCTATTTTCATAAAATATTTCATCTATTGGATTTTCGGCTACATTACCCACAATATTCACATTCACATTAGCTCTCATGTTTGCTGTTGGATTAGCTTCTACTCCAATATAGAAAGATTGCATATGATCAAAACCTAACTCATCCGGAAATACCAAATCATCTTCACTAGGTTCATCAGGTGTCGTAATTAAGCTACCACCAGTATTAAAAGTTGTGAATTCAGCTCTTAATTGACTAATTCCTAATTTTTGTGAGCTTTGCGATTCGAGCGCAGCCTTATCACCTCTTGCCTTTAAAACGGCATCCATAATTTGAATATTCTTAAAATAATTATTTAAGAATTCTAAAGTCATCCCTTCATCATAAGGATTTAATTGATGAGCTTCTTTGAGTGTATAATAAGCCGCGCGTGGATAAAGGTCGTAAAGGCCTCGCTCATTTGTTGGGCCCTTGGCACAAATTCCAAACCATTCTTCATTCATATTATTTTCACCAGGAGCCAAATCATGCGGATATCCACCATTCGCCCATGAGGCGTTACTATCATGAACATCAGCATTAACCCTATCATCGAACCCATATTTCCACCAACCATCGCTAAACTGAAAGGTGAAACCTCCTATTGAAATTCCAGACTTACCCAATCCAGCCGCATTTTCATAAATTTCCTTCCAATTACCCAACATATAATATGCCTGCATTTTTTGATCCTCTTTCTTTTCTATTTCATTAAAAGCATCTGCACCAAATTCAGTAAATAATAATGGCATATCTAATTTTTCCTTTACGACATCAAACATGTCAGTAAAGGACACGCCTCGATAAGTATTAGTTCCATATATATCAACATCTTTACATTCTTCAGCTACAATATCAATAAAGAGAACATCCCCATTACAAATAGCCACAGGATGAGATGGGTCTGCCGATTTCATGAGTTTTGCAGCTTCATTCATTAAACGGTACATAGGTCTACCTCTTTTTTCACCTATATATTCTTTTTCTTTTTCATCGTCAGGAAAGTCTTCTGTTTCAGCACCTTGCCAGAAAAGACCATAATTATTTTCGTTTCCTAATAGGTACATTAATAATCCAGGTGTGTTTTTATACTCATTAACTAGGCCCTCAATTTCTGTTAACAAATACTCTTGAGTATTAGGGTCATCGTAAATGGTTACGGGTGTCCAAACGCCATCAAGTGTCAATCCATAGCGACCAAAAGAATGGTTCAACATAGTATAAATCCCATAGTTATCATAAATATACTTTATCCATCTTGCTGGCACTCCTGTATATTGTCTTATCACATTTACGCCCATGTTTTTCAATAAGGACATCTCTGTGTCAAGCCCTTCTTTAATGATATCGTCAGAATTCTCCCAAAATCTAGCATCTACAGTATTTTTACCTATTGGAATGTAATCCCAATTCATACCATTAACAATAAAATCTTCACCATTAACCATTAATCGCATTCCAGAAGCATCTTTTTTAACGGTTACTGTGTTTTGTTGGGAAAAGCAAAAACATGTGAAAAAGAATATAAATATTGTTACTAATTTGTCTCTCATAGTGTTAAGTTTTTAATGAAATAAAGTAAGCGAGCGTACTGTTAGTATAAATAAAGTTGAAACCCACAAGACCATAATTGTAAATTTAACCTTTGATTCTATGAATTTGTCATTTTCAACCCCAACAAAAAACATACATTTCAAAAAATATGACCAAAAATTATCAAATCATCAATGTTTGCTTTTAAAATGGAAGAAAATGCAACATAACATTTTTATGATTGGGGAGAAAAATAAAGACTGTAAAACCAAAATGTTGTGGTAATGTATGGTCAAAAAAGCTAATTGTTGTATGCTTTACAATTCCAATATGTAGTCTGTTAAGCTTGTTTCATGCTCTAATTCCATTTTTTTACGCAATCGATATCGTTTTACTTCAACACTCCTCACAGAGATATTCAACAAAGGAGCTATTTCTTTTGAAGATAGATTAAGTCTCAAATACGCACACAGGCGAAGGTCATTATGTGTTAAGGATGAATGTTTGGATTTCACTTTTTTCAAGAAGTCTTTATCAGCATTGTTGAAAGCTTCTTCAAACATTTCCCAATCATTTGTGTTGTTGATATTTTTATCAATCAATCTGATTACAGGGTTGAGCTTCTTTTCTGCATTAATCTTTTTCAACTCTTCCTTAATGCTATTTAAAAACTCATTTTTCTTAATTAAACTCATCGTGGAAATCGCCAACTCACGATTTTTATTCTCAATATCTTGTGTTAAACTCTCATTCTTAAAATTAATAACCTGCTGTTGGTTTTCCAACTCTTTTAATTCGAGGTCCTTTTGGGTTTGGGCTAATATCTTTTTTCTTTGGTTTTTGTAATATGCTCTGTAAATAAAGTGAATAATCAAAAGCATTATAATACCAATAATAACATAAATTACCAGAAAAAGATTTGACAAATACCAAGGTTTTTTAATTTTAAAGTTAAATGAAGCAGTATTAATGGTTTCTACATTTCCAATTTTTCCTCTAACTTTGAAATTATAATCACCATATGGTAGGTTTTCAAATAAGTGAACGTTTTCTGTAGACCAATTACTCCAATTGTTATTATAACCTTCTAAAATATATTGATATCGCTTTTCAGAATATTTGAAGTATTCCGGAATACTAAAAGAAAAATAAATATTATTGGTCTTATTCTTAAATATTGATAATTCCTCTAGAGAAACTTTTTTCATTTCTGAATCAAGCGCTCCAGCCTCAACATGATTGATTAGTATATTAAATTTATCGTCAACCTTCAATTTTGATAAATCAATTATTAAATAACCATTTGAAGTTCCTAATAAATAATGGGTATCATACAAATAACTAATGTTTTCATAGCCATTCTTATTATTAATAAGTTTTTTTGGTAACGGTATATTTGTTAGCTCCGGAATATTACTAAAGGAATCAAAATCTAGAAATGCTAAATTATACTTTGAGAATCCCCACAACTTATTTGTTTCATCAACAATAAGTTTTCCAGATGTGTACTCAATTTTACTATATAGCTTTGAAAAAATGGAATCTTTATAAAAGCGGTCTTGTAATTTATTGTATTTGAAAACACCACTTTGATTTGCATAAAAAACGGACCCTTTATATTTGATCAACCCAGAATTCAGGTCTTTTTCAAAATCTGGTTCTTTATTAACTTGTATTGTTTTTTTTAAAGATGAATCCAATTCAATTTTAAAGACACCCTTGTATTCATGACTTACAAAAACTTTACGACCAATTAATTCAAAGTACCTGGAAGAAATATCGAATCCTTTAATTTTGTTTCGAAAACGCCACTCACCAACTTTTCTTTCCAATATATTGAGACCATCATATGTTCCTTGAATCAATAGGTTTGGATTATCTTTAATAGATTTAACGGCCCAAGTACCCTGCGTATTAAGTAACAAAAGAGCCCGATTATCATCCTTAACAACAAATGTACCACGATCATGCCCACAGAATAGCTCTCCATTGATTTCCGACAAATTCCATACCTGCCCATTAGTTTCTGGAATTAGCAAAAACTCTTCATTACTATTAACTCTCTTATAAAACAGCCCTTGATTTGTACCTAAATAAATATTATTGTTAAATACAATGGACGTATAAATAGTTCCTAATTTACCTGAATAATCATAATATATATCATATGGCGAGTTACTTTTTATAAAATTGATTCCATTATCTAATCCAAGCCAAATATTATTATCAATATCTTCAATTATTGAAAGAACAGTATTATTTTGAAGCCCTCTAGTTTGATTAATATGATAAAGTAAATTACCATCATAGTCTAGAGCAATCAAACCATTAGATATTGTTCCCAATAGAATAGTTTTATTTTCAAGTATTTCAGCAGAATAAACCGTAATGTCCTTAATTTTTTCACCAAACTCAATATTCCAACGAGTCAAATTGCCATCTTTAAAATAATAAAACCCTTTTCGTTCAGTTAAAACTAAATAACCCTTATTATAATCAAACATATTCGCAACTCTAGATTCTAAAATTTCAGGTGAATTTATAAATAGTTCTGAAGTGCCATTTTCAATCTTAAAAATACCCTCCCCAAATACTTGGTAAAACACTTGATCCTCGATGTTGTACATTTTAACAATGCTAGATTTTGGTTCCACAACATCAAAGCTTTCATCTAGAGTATTGTATATATATATTCTGTCAAGTGATTGGAATAAAATCCAATTTTTAATGTTAATGATTTTCCAAAATTCTTCATCCTCAACAATGCCTTCAAGCTTATTAGATAAAGATGTATAAATTAATGTTCCTGTATCATCCTTAACCCAAAAACCAAATTCCATGTAGCTACCTGTATACACCTTTTCCCCAACAACATGAACAGACCTCATAACAGTTTCATTTGGATTTTTATAAAAATCCCATGTAGCTCCATTATACTCTAATAAACCTTTATTGTTTGCTATATAAATGTACTTGTTGGACGATTGCGAAACATCCCAATTTTGATTATCCGCATCATATTGTTGAGGCGTAAAACTTTCAATTGGAGGTAATTCTTGTGCTAGTAATTTACTAGACAAAAAAGCCAGAAAAAGAAAATAAATATAAATTGCTTTTAACTTCACAAAAAATCATTTAATAATTACAATTATACAAATTATTGAAGTAAGGAACCTTAAAAGTCATGAAGCAGCTTTTAAAAAAGTGAGTACCGCCTATTCATGTCAAGTACAGTTTTGCTTACGAAGCAATAATGTTATCAACCAATTCTTATTTATTGGTATCTATACCATGATCCTTAAGAACCTGAATAAAACGCGGGTCGTCTTTTAAGTAACCAAAAAAGGCATTTCGTTCGCGCTTAAATGTTCGTGTTTGCTTATTTCTAACCGTATCTAAATAAAACAACACGCTATCGGTTTGTTTTAAACTGGAATATACCATAGCCAGCTGGTGACTTTTTTCTCTTTCGGTAGCGTTTTTTCGTATAGAATCTATAATTCTATAAGCACTGGCCGTATCACCAACCTTTGTGTAACAATACCCTAAAAACCTATTAAAAACATTCTGCTTTTTTACCATTTTACGCAAGGGCACAATAGCCTCGTTGTATTTATCTTGGTCTAAATACAGTCTGAAGAAATTTCTATTGATAACAAATTCGTTATTTCCAGAATCGTCCTTTTGAACCTTTTTCATGAGTTGTTCAGCTTCATCATATTTATAATTTGCCATTAAAGCCGTAAAGTATCCATTAGCCGTAGCAAATGACAGCGGATCCAACCTATAGGCAATTTCTGCTTGTTCCAATTGTTTTTCGTACTCTTGGTTGTAATAAAAAAATGTTGAATATTGGTGTCTAGCTGTTACATCGTTTGGCGACAACGCAATGGCTTTTTTAAAAGCGGCATCTGCCTTTTCTGTTTCACCTTCAATATTATAAATTAAACCTTTAACAGAGTATATTCTGGACACCTTGTTATTAATTTGTTCGGCTTTATTAAGATAGGTGTGGGCCAATTGCGAAGCTTCTTCTGGATCTCGTGAAGAATAATAGGTTTCCAAATAAATGGAATTCGCAATTTCGGCATAGGCTTCAGCGTAATTAGAATCAAGCTCAATGGCTTTTTCGTAAAGCTCAATACTTTTTGCCAAACTTTCGCTATTTCGTTTATCGGCCTCCTTTCTTCCCATTAAAAAGAGTTTATAGGCTTCAATATCACGAACAGGTATTGTAGCCAACTCTTTTTGTTCTTCAAAGGAAATACTCATATCTAAAGCTTCAACAATTTTTTGGGAGACTTCAGATTGCACCTTAAAAATATCGGTTAAAACAACATCGTATTTGTTGCCGCTAATAATTTTATCTGTGCTAACTTCAATCAATTGGGTGTTAATTCGTACATCACTATCATATTTTAAAATACTACCCACCAAAACATAGGAAACCCCTAACTCTTTAGCTATCTTATCCAGACTCTTGTCGGTGTCTTTATAGCCCATAACAGAATTTCTGGATATAACATGCAAGTCTTTTATTTTAGATAAATTGGTAAGGATATCCTCTGTCATGCCATCTCTAAAAATTTCAGCATCATGGTCATCACTCAAGTTATCAAAAGGCAGTACAGCTATAGATTTGTCATTGACAGGATTGCTGCCTTTAAAAAAATCCAACTTATAAAAAGTAAAAACAATAGCTGATAAAAGTAAGGCAATAGCTAATACCTTGAGACCCAAATGCTTCTTTTTTTGCGGAACAGAGTTTTTTAATTTCTCTTTAATTATTTCCTTTTTGGGGATAACCAAACCTTTATTTGATATCGCAAATAATGGCATGGTATCGTTCACGTTCTTTAATTCAAACGCGTCAAGGAATTTTGATTCAATATGACTATGGTTCCGTATTTGGTCATGTACCCTGTCAGAAATCAATATACTACCAGGTAGCGCACAGTCCTCAATACGGGATGCTACATTTACAGCATCACCAATAATATCATCTTTAGAATATACAATATCACCAACATGAATACCAATCCTTACAGGAATTTTGGGCTCTTTTAAAAACTCCATCTGTAATTCAATGGCACAGTCTACAGCCTCAACAGTACTTTTAAATGTACTTAATGTACCATCTCCAAAATACTGAATAATGTTACCATTATGTTTGGCCGTAATAGTTTTAAAAGTTTCACGATGCCTATTTCTAATTGCTATTGTTTCGGCTTCATCCCGTTGCATCAACGAAGTGTAACCCTCAATATCAGTAAACATAATAGCGGCAAGCAACCTTTGTTGAGACATCTAAACGACGAATTAATTAACAGATTAAATTTAAGTAAATATTATTAAACTTAATTTTCAAATTAACAAACGATGCAATAACACGATAAATATTAATATATTTATGGGACAATTTTTAGACAATGCCTAAACCCGCAACTGAAAATCTAATTGAGTTTTTATCAAACATCCCTTTCTTTTCTGAAGTCACCAAAAGCTCCCTTAAACATTTAACCACTGTACTGGAACGAGAGACTTTTAGAAAAAATAAATTGGTGTTTGAAAAAGGCAGTGTAGGCGAATATATGTACATCATTTTATCAGGCAGTGTTAAAGTACATGAAAAAAATCATGTGTTCGGGCACATGCACGCTGGCGAATGCTTTGGTGAATATGCCCTTATTGATAGTAATAAACGCTCGGCTTCAATTACTACTTTAGAAGAAACTCATGTTTTAAAAATTTATAGAGAACACTTTTTTCAACTTATTTCAAATGATATTGGGTTTTCGCAAGGTATTCTTTCGGTACTTATTAAAAGGCATCGCAATATCGATATCATACAGGAAAATTTAGCTTCTTCAAAAAAAGCTTTGGAATTAGCCAATTCTAAATTAAGTGGCTTGATTGATGGCGCCATGGATGCGATTATTATGTTTGACGAAAAATTTAGAATCCTACTAACCAATCCTTCAGCTAGCGTATTGTTCGAGAATAACGATGTTATCCAACGTAATTTGTTACTATTTTTAGACGAAAGCAGTGCCAATCGTATCCAAAATCTTATAAAAAACGATTTGAATAACGACCAGCCCTTGAGCAGCAATTACCTTCCTGATGTCATCAAAGTAATAGGATCACATGAAACCGAAACCTTAAACGAAGGAACTATAAGCAAATGGGGAGATAATGTAACATCATTCTACACCTTAATTTTAAGAAATATTCAAGACAGGCTTCAAGCAGAAGATAAAATCGAATTTTTAACCTCACAGACGGAGTATCTCAAAGAAGAAATTAAGGAACTCACCAGCGACCATGGAATCATAGCTGAAGATAAAAGCATGAAGAAGGTACTGCAACTTGTCAATAAAGTGGCATCCACAAATGCTACGGTTCTCATCAATGGTGAAACTGGCACAGGAAAAGAGCTTGTTGCAAGAGCCATACACCAACTAAGTGATAGAAAAGACAAACCACTTATACGTATTAATTGCGGTGCGATACCAACAAATTTAATTGAAAGCGAACTGTTTGGTCACGAGAAAGGGGCTTTTACAGGCGCCACAGCAACCAGAAAAGGCCGGTTTTTGTTGGCTGATAAGGGAACCATCTTTTTAGATGAGATAGGTGAATTACCTTTGGAGTTACAACCAAAATTACTGCGTGTTATTCAAGAAGGTGAGTTTGATCCTGTTGGTAGCTCCGAAACTATAAAGGTAGATGTTCGCATCATAGCGGCTACTCATCGTGATTTATTGCAACATGTTCAGGATAAAAAGTTTCGGGAAGATTTGTTTTATAGGTTGAATGTATTTCCTATTACAGTTCCACCGCTTCGCGATCGTGGTAATGATATTTGTTTGATTGCCGATCATATGATAGCAGAATTTTCACGCGAATTGAACAGACCTATAAACCAATTGTCCAAAGAAGATAAAGCGGCCTTAATAAACTACAATTGGCCAGGCAATGTTCGTGAACTTCAAAATTTAATTGAACGCGCTATTATTATTTCACAAAACAATAGCATTTCTTGGCAATCTATTATCCCTCAAGGTGGTATTGAACAGGAAGCAACTACGCTACAAACATCCAATACAATCTATACAGCACCAGAGCTTATAGAAATTGAAAAAGCCAATATTGAACGTGCACTTAAACGTACCAAATGGAAAATCTCTGGCGAGAATGGTGCCGCCAAACTATTAAAACTACCACCAACCACACTTGCTTCAAGAATAAAAGCTTTAGGTATCGAGAGACCCATTTAAACTTCTCAAAATTCACGAAATCTCGGAAATAAACTCACGATAATTCGTGAATAAACGACATATCGTTATAATTCACTACAATAAAATATACAATAAATAACTGATTATCAACTATTTATAAAATTTGGCACAGCTACTGCTTATATATTGGCAACAAAAATGTTTAACAATTTAAATTTTAAAAAAATGATTACAACAGCAAATGTTAAAAACGGAGTAAACGTTGACCAATTAGTAGAAACAATTAGTCACATTCAAGAACAACCAGAGTTAGCCAAGTTTCAATTTAGAGCTAAAAACAACTGGATCGATGGCGGACATTGTGTATCGAGCATCAAAAGCTTTTACGGCGCAGGTGCAGAAGATTCATCACGTGAAGAAACCTTCACTATGGAATGCAGTCACCCACAAGTCCTTTTAGGCCAAGACGAAGCTGCAACACCACCAGAGGTATTATTACATGCTTTAGGTTCGTGTTTAACGGGCGCTATGGTCTACCATGCAGCCGCTAACGGAATTGACATCGAGAGCGCATCTTCTTCTTTAGAGGGTAATGCCGACTTACACGGATTCTTAGGATTGGATCCTGAAGTGCGTACAGGATTTAACGGTATTACTTTTAAATTAAAGGTAAAATCCGATGCTTCAGCTGAACAATTGGAAAATTTAGCCAAATTTTCTCCAGTTTTCGACATGATTACCAATCCTACTCCAGTTTCAATAGAAATTGTAAAGGAGTAGTAAAACTTAAAAAATGGCTGAATCACAGAACGTGATCAGCCATTTTTTGCTTTAAGATAACATTATCACATCATTCACAAAAAATGAAACCCGCACCTCAAGCCATACTAAATGCCAATCAAGCTGTCGCTGAAATAGCCTTTAAAACAAACGATGTATTTCCCATATATCCTATTACACCTGCTTCGGAAATGAGCGAGATGGTTGAACAATGGTGTGCAGAAAACAAAATAAACATCTTTAACAATACCCCTTCCGCATTTCAAATGCAAAGTGAAGCTGGAGTAGCTGGAGCCATGCATGGTGCATTGCAAACAGGGTCTTTGGCAACAACGTTTACAGCCTCACAAGGCTTGTTGTTAATGCTTCCCAATATGTATAAAATAGCCGGTGAATTAACACCAAATGTCATTCATGTAGCAACCAGAAGCATCGCGACCCATGCCCTTTCTGTTTTTGGCGACCATAGTGATATTATGGCTGTACGTCAGTCTGGTTATGCTCTGTTGGGTAGTTCAACGGTTCAGGAAGCTTATGATTTTGCACTCATAGCGCAAGCAGCAACCTTGGAATCAAGGGTTCCTTTTTTGCATTTCTTTGATGGTTTTAGAACATCGCATGAAATGAATAAAATAGCACTAATCCCAGATAGTGTTATTCAACGTATGTTAGATGACGAACATATTGAACAACATAGAAACAGAGCTTTAAACCCCAACAAGCCTGTAATTAGAGGGACATCGCAAGGCCCTGATGTATTCTTTCAAAGCCGTGAAGCCGTGAATACGCATTACAAGCTATGCCCTGAAGTAGTTCAAAAAAAGATGGATGAATTCGCCCGATTAACAGACAGGGAATACAAACTTTTCGACTATGTAGGTCATCCTGAAGCCGAACATATAATTATAGCTATGGCTTCATCTAGTAGTACGGTTGAGGCGACAATCAATCAATTAAATGAAAAGGGTGAAAAACTAGGCTTAGTTAAAGTGCGTTTATTCAGGCCCTTTAGCACCAAACACCTTATAAAAGCCTTACCAAATACAGTGAAATCAATCGCTGTTTTGGACAGAACCAAAGAACCTGGCTCAACTGGCGAACCCTTATATTTAGATATCGTACAAGCTTTAAATCAGGCTTATCAAGAAAACAAAATCACAACAATGCCTAAAATAGTTGGAGGGCGTTATGGACTATCCTCAAAAGAATTCACACCAAGTATGGTGACCGCCATCTTTCAAAATTTAAAACAAGACCAACCTAAAAATAATTTCACCATTGGAATAACCGACGATGTCACGCATTTAAGCCTGGATTATCCAAAAACCTTTAAACTGAATAACAACCATTACGAAGCCATCTTCTATCAAGAAAAAACAAATGAAGAGGTCAACAGTTTTAATACCATAACCAAACTTTTAGGGTATCAAAAAGACCACTTTGTTCAGAATTACATAACCAGAAGTTATAAAAAGTCCGATGCATACTGTGAGGCACATTTAAGAATGGGTAATAGCTCCATTAACTTACCGTATCTAATCACGCAAGCCAATTTTATAAGTTGTACCGATACGCAACTAAACCATAATGATGCTATCATTTCAAAAACCAAAATAGGCGGCACCATTTTGGTTAAAACACGGCTTTCAACAAAAGCGCTCTGGCAAATGCTTTCAGCCAATAAACAGTATCAAATCATTGAAAAAAACATTGAGCTACTAACAGTAAATACGGAAGAAATACAAGCCTCCAACATACAGAAAATCAATGCAATTTCAGCTATACATGCATGCTTCTTGGCTTTAAAATCCGATTATGCGTTTAAAAATGAATTTTCAAAATATAAGGAATTCATCTACCAAGTCGATAAAACAGTGAATCACAATCCTGAATATATTACAGCAGACTTTGACAAAGCTTTCAATCAAACGCTTTTAGGTCAGTTATTATCAAACAGAGGCAATGATGTACCAGTAAGCCTCCTTCCTATCGATGGTAAGTATCCAACAAACACATCGCAGTTCAATTCACCAACCAACAACCAAGAGATCATATCATGGAATGCCAATACCTGTACGCAATGTGGCGCTTGCAGCATGGCTTGCCCATTGTCGGCTCTGCGTATTAAAGTATATGATAACAAGTGTTTAAAAGACAAACCCGATTCATTCAATCAGACCACATCACTTGATTTTGATTTGCTAAATTATACCATTCAAGTAAACCCTGAACAATGCAATCACTGCAATAACTGTTTGGATGTTTGCCCGTCTAACGCACTTACACAAACAAATAGGTTTCAAGAGGAAGTATCAAACTGGAGCCATTTTAAAACCATTCCAGAATTTGATAGATCCAAAATCAATACCGAAAAAGTCAGTCAGCAACAACTACAGGAACCCTTATTCAAATATGCCAATGGAGATAAAGGTTGTGGCGAAATGGCTTACCTAAAGGTCATGTCACAACTATTCGGTGACCGTATGCTTATTGCCAATGCTACAGGTTCTAGCTCCATTTTTGGCGGCGCCTTACCCACTACGCCATGGTCAACTAATAGTAAGGGTCAAGGGCCTGCTTGGTCAAACTCCCTCTTTGAAGATAATGCCGAATTCGGTTTAGGCTACAGAATGTCCATAAACCAATTGGAAAAACAAGCTAAAAATCTATTGGAATCCTTATTGCCAGTTTTGGATTTCGATTTGGCGTACGACATATTAAAAGCAACCCAAAACAACGAAAAGGAAATTAACGAACAACGTGAACGCATCTGCACTCTAAAAGAAAAGCTTCTCGAAATCAATTCACCAGTCGCAAAAAGACTACTGAACATAGTTGATAACTTGGTCAAAAAGAGCGTATGGATTGTAGGTGGCGACGGTTGGGCTTACGACATTGGCTTTGGCGGATTAGACCATGTTATGGCATCTGGCGAAAACCTCAACATCCTTATTCTAGATAACGAGGTGTATGACAATACAGGAGGCCAAGCCTCAAAAGCAACACCGCTGGGAGCACAAGCCAAATTTGCTTTTGGTGGCAAAAACAAGCAAAAAAAGGATTTAGGCTGGTATGCCATGAATTACGAAAACGTATATGTAGCGTCTGTGGCCATTGGTGCCAATCAAGAACAAACCTTAAAAGCCTTTAACGAAGCCGAAAGTTTTAATGGACCATCCATCATAATAGCCTATTGCCATAGTAGCAATCATGGTATCGACATGAAAAGTCCAAGCAAGTATCATAAAGCAGCAGTTGCTTCAGGACAATGGCTGTTATATAGAAACGACCCAAGAAGAAAAAACCAAAACCTGAACACCTTAAAATTGGATTCTCAATATCCAACTATACCCATTGAAGATTATTTAAAACTGGAAAGTAGGTTTACTAAAATAGCAGACAACAAACAACATGTTCAACAACTTCAAAAATCCGTCAATGCTCGTTTTCAAAAATATAGTACTATGACTATTTCTAAACCGATAAAAAGAGGTGATCAATTAACCACCAAATAGGTACATTAGCGTAACCTGAATGAGAACATGTTGTCCGAACACAACATTAATGCGCTTGGTCTACCTGCCCAAGATTTAGACACAGAATTATACTCTGCAAACTTAAGACTAGTCTTAAATCCTAGAATACTATTCAATACCTTTTATCAATACAATAGTTTTGATAAACATGGTCAATGGAATTTAAGATTAAGTTGGGAATATATGCCATTATCATTCATATATTTGGTGTTTAATAATATTCAAACAGACCTTTTTGATCCTATGACCCAGAAAAAACAATGTATTAGTAAAATAACCTTTTTAAAGCAGTTTTAAATTCCCATTCGAAAAAGTATATGGTACGTACGGAAAATCTAACATTTAAATACCATCAAAAAGAAACGGTTTTTCAATTCCCTGATATTGACTTAAATCAAACTGAAAACCTGCTTATTCTGGGTAAATCTGGAATTGGAAAGACCACTTTACTTCACCTAATGGCTGGTTTGTTAAAACCCAGTTCAGGGACTGTAACCATTACTGATGTCAATTTACAATCGCTTAACAGCAAACAATTGGATAAGTTTATTGGTGAGAATATTGGTTTGGTATTTCAAAAAAACTATGCGGTTCGGTCTTTAAACGTTATGGAAAACATCCAGGCTCGCTTATTCTTCTGTAAGAAAAAAGTTGATCATTCAGCTATTACAAATTTGCTTCAACAGCTCAATATAGAAAGCTGTAAATCGAAAAAAATTAATGAGTTAAGCGAAGGTCAATTACAACGATTGGGCATTGCGCTGTCTGTAATACATGAACCAAAATTAATTTTAGCCGATGAACCTACAGCCAGTCTTGATGATGAAAACTGTCAAGCCGTTATGAGCTTGTTATTAGATCAAGCCAAGAAAAACAAAGCCAATCTTGTGGTTATTACACATGACCAACGTGTAAAACCGCTATTTCAAAATATATTGGAGTTATGAATATTTGGAAAATCAGCATAAAAAATCTGTTTCATAAACCTTTATATACGTTATTAAGTATTATAGCATTGGCTATTAGTATTGGGTTGCTTTTAGGAATTAGGCAATTGGATACCGCTGTAAAGCAACAGTTTGATAACAGTTTAGGTAATATCGATTTGGTTATAGGTGCTAAAGGAAGTCCTTTACAGTTGGTATTGGCATCGGTCATGCATATAGACAATCCTACTGGGAACATCTCGTATCAAGAAGCCAAAAAAATAAGCAAAAACCCATTGATTAAAACCGCTGTACCTATTTCTTATGGAGACAATTATAAAGGCTTTAGAATTGTTGGGTCAACCGAGCAATTTGCTGCTTTATATGAAGCCGAGCTTGATAAAGGGCAATTGGCACAAAAAGCCATGGAAGTCGTTTTAGGGCATACCGTTGCGCAACAATTAAACCTTAAGGTTGGCGATACCTTTTTAAGTTCTCATGGTTTTATGGATAATGATATGGATGTGCATTCTGATCCGTTGATTGTTGTAGGTATTTACAAACCCACTCAAAAAGTTATTGATAGGCTTATTGTAACCAATTTAGAAAGTGTTTGGGAAGCACATGACCATGACGACCATAAAGATCACGAAAACCATGAGGGACATGATGACCATAGCGAACATATTGAACACATAGATGAGGATAAAGAAATTACGTCTTTACTAGTCAATTTTAAAAGTCCCATGGGACTATTAACCATTCCGAGACAGATCAATGAAAAAACATCCATGCAAGCTGCATTACCAAAATATGAAATTGAACGTCTTTTTCAATTTACAGGAATTGGCGTAAAGGTTATCTCATGGATAGCTTATATCATATTAATCATTTCATGCATCACCATTTTTATTAGCCTTTTTAAAATGGTAAAAGAACGCGCGTTTGATTTGGCCTTACTTAGAACCTATGGAGCCAGTAATTTTCAATTGATCAAAATTGTCGCTTACGAAGGTTTTTTGATAGGCGTATTGGCAACAGTCTGTGGAGTAATCATTTCACAATCTGGCCTATTTTTTGTTTACAGAATGATTAAAGAAGAATACAAACAAACCATAATGCAAAATTTATCCTATATTGATATATTACAGACCAGTGTATGGGTATTTGCAATGATTGTAGTGGCCATCACGTTATCTATACTCCCAATCATATCAATGAACGTCTCAAAAATTTTAAGCAATGAAAAATAAATTAGCCCTTTTAATAGCCCTTGTAGTTTTAAGCACCTATACCTGTTTCAGTCAAAAGAAAGTGACCTGGGATGATCTCGCGCAAGTTAAATTTTCAGAAAAATACTTTCCAGCTTTGGGTGAGACTTTTTTGTACCCAGAATTCAGTCAAGCTGTAAAAGATTTAGAAGGAAAGGAAATTGTAATTATTGGATACTTTTTAAATATTTCGCCAGCAGAAAACATCTATATTCTATCAAAAAATCCTATGGCTTCATGCTTCTTTTGCGGTGTAGGCGGACCAGAAACAGCCATAGAGTTACAGTTTAAAGAAAAGCAACCCTATGAAACAGACGATTTAATTATGGTCAAGGGAATATTGTCTCTTAATGTAGATGATGTTGAACATTTTAATTACATCCTTAAAAATTGTAAAGTTGAAAAAATGGTCCCAACCATAAAGTCTTGATAAAAACTAAAAACACTTCAAAACATTATATTTGCGATCATATTAATCTCACCAAATATGGTTAAATATTTTACTTTTTCTGTAATAAATTTACCATTTAGTTCAACAATAATAACAGAAATAGTGCTGCCAATGGGATTCCATATTTCATTTTCTAATGCATAATTTTAATATCCCAATGCCCTTCAAGAAAACGTAATACCTCTGACTTGTTTGTTGCACTTGTGTATTGAGCATTTATAAATGTTGTAATAATGAACATTGACAAAAAATAATATTTAAAAAGGCGGCATCATTTATTAATTTCAAGATTTTCATAATTCTAGTTTGATTTAATGTTTAAAAGTAGATACCTATTCGTCTTATAAATCAGAATTACAGTTATCTGTAATTTTTTTCAATGTTGTCTTTAAGCTTTTTAAATCGGTATCTGAAATATTTTCGAGCGCTATTTTTCTATTTTCAATAATTATAGGAGTTAATTTATCAACAATTGCATAGCCTTTTGCTGTAAGTTTTAAAAGAAATTTTCTTCTGTCTGATTGATTAATTGATCGAGATAAATAGCCCTTTTTTACCAATAGCTCAATTATTCGAGTTAAAGATGCATAGTCTTTAAATAGAATTTGAGCTAACTCTTTTTGAGCACTATCCGGATCTTCTTTTATAAGGTTTAACGTCAGTAACTGATCTAAAGTTATATTTGGATCAATGACCGATATTTTTTTTTGAGCATACTTTCTATATTCTTTTATAGCCTCATCTATATAATAGAAAATACTTTTACGAGGATCTATTTCAAACATTTAACATATATTTGATACAAATATAATTGATATATCAATTAATAAAAATATTTTTGTTCAGAATTATAACTCTATATATAGTAATGACACATAAAAAAACAATAATTGATTATTTTATACTCTTTGCATTTGCACTTGCTCTTAGTTGTCAAGAGAATGGAAACAATAATGAATAAAATAAACCTAATATTTATTGCAATAGTATGCTTAACAGCATTGACCTTTTTTCAATCTCACATAAAAACCAACGATTTTGAAGAAAAATCAGATACTTATTTGAATTCTCAAAACATTGTAGGAAAGGTAACTTATAAGTCCCATAAAAAGATGAAAACCTTGTTAGATAGCACTAAATATGATAAAGAAACGATAGAAAACGTACAAGGCTATTTTACTAAACAATTTCAAAAGGAATATGTTTTAGAGTTTAATAAAACCAAATCCTTATTCTTTGAAAAAGAAAAACTAGATCTAAATGGTAGCACCAATAATTACAATGATAAATTGTTCAAAAATTTCACAACAAGACGTTATGTCCATAAAAAGGAATTGCAAGGAAAGGTGTTTTCAATTCAAGACACCATTCAAGCTAAAGAATGGCAAATTCATCAGGAAACAAAAAACATAGGGGTTTATTCATGCTCCAAAGCAACGCTTCAATACAAAAAAAACGACTCCTTGATTTTGGTTACTGCGTGGTTTACAACTCAAATCCCAATAGCTAATGGACCTTATTTATATGATGGCCTTCCAGGGCTCATTTTACAGGCAGATGATGGCAACTTCAGCTATCTATGTACAAATGTAGAACTTCAAAACGAAAGGAAAGAGTTTAAAACTCCTAAAGGTGGTAAGGTAGTCTCTCAAAATGAATTTGATGTCATTTTATCAGAGAAATCAAAAAAAGGCAAAGCTCGTGCAGTAGAGTATTTAAAGGCAATAGAATCATCTCGCAACTAATTAAAAATTAGTTAATAAATTTTCAAATAATAAAACTACAAAAAACAAAAAAATGAAGAAGTTAGTAATAGTCCTGTTCTTAATGAGTAGTATTAAAGCAAGTCCTCAAGAAAAAGAATTTAATGCTCCTGGAGAGTTT
The DNA here is from genome assembly GCF_023634025.1 of Hanstruepera flava. Classification (GTDB taxonomy): domain Bacteria; phylum Bacteroidota; class Bacteroidia; order Flavobacteriales; family Flavobacteriaceae; genus Hanstruepera; species Hanstruepera flava. Next base: position 229,686 of record NZ_JALJCW010000001.1, read on the forward strand.
GTTGATATAGGCGGATATAATATTCATTTATTAGTGGAGGGCAAAGACAAAAAAGGACCAACGGTAGTATTTTTTCATGGTGCAGGCGATATTGCCTTACATTGGAATTTAGTACTACCAAAAGTTGGAAGGTTTGCAACAGCTGTAGCTATTGATTTTGCAGGAGAAGGCTGGAGTGAACATGGGCACGGGCTAGCATTAAACCAACAAGTATACGATACCTATCAGGCCTTACAAAAAGCTGGCTACAAAGCACCATACATTGTCGTTGGACATTCTTTGGGCGGTATTCAAGCCAATTTGTTTGCTGTAGAATATAAAGATGAGGTAAAAGGAGTAGTCATGGTTGATGCTACACATCCAGATGTAACACTTAAAATCTTTAACAAGGAAACAAAACAAATGGAATGGAAACGTATGCGTTTAACTGCTGACCAGCCCATAAAAGAAGTGGTAAAAACACCATTGACTAAAAAGCCTGAAATAAAATCGTTTCAAGGGAAACGAGACTTTGGAGATATGCTTAAAAAGTTTTCTGATGAAGATAAAGCGCGGTTCAATTGGATTTATAATGATCGCCCTTTCACTTACGTAAAAGGACAAAGTAATACTTATGAAGCCGAAATCATGCAAGATATGTATCTAAATAAGGGGAAATACACTTTGGACGACATTCCGTTAATAGTCATTGCTGGAGGAAATAAAAGTATTCCTGAAGGCGATGAAAATTGGAGTTCAGAGCAGTTAGTTAAGCATAGAGATTCATTACAAAAAGATTTACTGAATCTATCTATAAATAGTAAGCTAATTATTGCTAAAAAAAGTGGGCATTACATACAAATTGATCAACCTGAAATAATTGTTAAACAAATAAGACAATTGGTTAAAAATCAATAAGCACAACTGTAACAATTTTATGATGAGGCTATCTTAATTAAAACAAACAGAACAACAATGAATAAAAAAATCTATTTCAATATCATCACTATAGTCTTAATTACTTTAAACGCTCATTCACAAAGCAATATTACAAACCACTTAACTTTTGGTGAGTTTTCCGTAGGCTATAAAGTGTTTCACACCTACGATAATAGCCGCTCTTTCTTCCAAAAATATGATTATTACGGCAATAGAACAGAATACCCAATAGGCAGGCCTATGCAAGTTTCTATTTGGTATCCGTCAAAACTCGGCAATAAATCTAATAACTTACAGTACAAAGATTATGTTGGTTTCACATCATCTGAAATAGACTTTGAAAAAACATCAATAGAAGACAAAGACACTAGTATCAATGCGCTTGTTAATTCCTTAAACAACAAGACAAAACAAGATCAATTAAAAAAAATACTGAATAGCAATACCCATGCTCTTCTAGATGCTGATGAAATCACTGGTGATTTCCCAATCATTCTTTATGCACCACCAATGAATACTTCTGCAATAGATAATAGTATTATATGTGAATATTTGGCAAGTAAAGGATATGTAGTACTTTCAGTTATGGCAAAGGGTGAATTTTCACAACTTCAACAAAGAAATTTAAACGCTGTTAAAGTTCAGGCTGAAGATTTAGCATTCTTGTTACAATATGCAAAAAGAAAATATCCGAGTAATAAAATTGGTGTTTTCGGGTTTAGTTTAGGCGGATTGTCAAACATTGTATTCGCCTCAAAAAATAAAGCTGTAGACGCAACCATTTCATTAGATGGCTCCATTATGTCCCAAGGATGGTTGAGTGACTTCACAAAAAGTGAATTGTACAATCCAGAACGTTTTACTTCAAATCTACTATTCATTGGTAAAAATTTAAAGTCACCCGATCAAAATCCAGCAACATTTCTTGAAAATGTAAAATATGCCGACAAAGCCTTGATTAGATACGATATTGAAAACCATAATTACTTTTCAGGTTTATTCTTATTGTATGAAATGGTTAATAACGAAACTCTAACTGAAGATGAAAAAGAAACCCATTATAAGTTTTATGCAGAAATGACTAACTATATAGGGCTCTTTTTTGACCACTATTTAAAGAACAAAAATAGTTTTAAAGAGTATGAGCCTATAAGCCATGATTTTAGTTTTCAATTTAAAAAAGGCAAAAGAGCACCTTTAGATCCTAATTCCATAGGACAATTAATCATTGAAAAAGGGGTTGACTATGTTGAAACCATAATCGACTCAACCTTGACCTATGAAGAAGATTACTTAAATACGGTAGACTGGCGAAGTTTGTTTCAAACCGCTAGTACTTTAAGAAATAACAATCAAGTTAATGAAGCCATTAAAACCTTATTATTAGCAGATCGCGTGATGCCCAACTTTTATACAATTCATCGTGAGCTAGGAAACTTATATTTAGAAAACAGTAACTCAAATTTAGCTGCAAAGCATTATCAAAAAGCATTAGCTGACAATCCAAGAGACGTAGAAAGTTCAAAGGCTTTAAAACAACTAAATATCAAAATACCAGATTATCATAATACCCGTATTCAGGACCTACAACCCTATCTCGGTAAATATATTGTGGATAGCGAAAGATATAGAGAAGTATATCTTAAGGATGGTAAGCTTTATCTGGAGTCTAATTACTGGGTGGAACCCCTTCTTTTATGGCCATATAAAGCAAATGTATTTTTAGTAGAAAGTGATAACCCAAGAGACAATATGCAGATTCTATTTCAATTTAATACTGATGAAAAAGTTGTTTCGATGAGTATTCGTGGTTTAAATTCAGGAAGGGTAAATGCTCCAAATATCAAGAAATAATAGAATTCTAAACCTATAACCATGAAAACTTTACTTTTTTTCACTATTAATTAATTTTTTACCAAAACAACCTTAAAACACAATAGCATAGTGAAAGATAGAATCATGAGTCGAATTTTTGGGGCTTTGTCGCTATGAGTTAAATGCCAACCAAAAAGTAAAGGTCTTATTTAATAAAGCCTGATTTGGGCAAGGTCACAAGGTCTTTAACCTATAAAAAATGAAGATTAAACTAATAACACTCCAAAACCACAATTCCTACGCCATCCTTTGCATTCAAAATATACAATTCCCCATCAACCTCTTGATAAAACCGTACACTCAATCCCTGTAGCATCACCTTGTCATCCTGAACGGACGTTGAGGCTCTCGAAACGCATTTCAGTATCCAACCAAATTCCTGTAACGCAGGAATCCGCTGTCGTAAGCATAAAGCACAAAAGCTTCGAGAATAGGAGCCTCGCGACGCGAAGTTTTGGGCTTGGTTCACCATAGGTGAAATGCCTACCGACAGCAAAGGTCTTTTTTGCTTCGTTTTTTGGATCAGCAAAAAATGAAGAATTAATTAAAAACAATCCAAAACCGCAATCCCTACCCCATCCTTTGCATTCAAAATATACAATTCCCCATCAACCTCTTGATAAAACCGCACGCCTAACACAGAAATTAAAGACCCAGAAGAAATAGGCATGCTATTGGGTACTAAAGACACAATACTTCCAGCAAAATGCTTATCCAACACTAGAGTATCTGCAAGATGCAAATCAAAATCCAGCGTATTAAAATCCATATCCAAAACACCATAGGTTAATTCAATATGCGTAGCACCTGTTATAAACCCAACTTGCTTAATATGAAATTCAGAAATAGTTAATTCAAAAGTAGTAGCGTCAACAGCATAAGTAAAAGGCAGAACACGCTTCACATCACATTCAGACGTATAATTAAACCGTTTCAATAAACTTAAGCCATTGGCATGGGCAACACCTTGTCCAACCCGGCGTTCACCACGCTTACTTACGGTATCCAAATCCTTCAACTGTGTGAACAAACTCATCAACCTACTATGAAAATGTGTAAACTTATAGCCTTTGTAAAAAGGTCGCAACGCCATCCTAAAAACTTTATTAACAGCAGAACAATGCCCAAACTCACTACTGTTTTCTCGTACACGCCGCATACTAGGCTTATTCTTGATGTCTTTCGCGTTAAAACCTCCACCAGCTTGTCTAACAACAGGTTTGCCGTGCAAATAGTAAAAATTTAAGCCGCCCAATGTACCTACAAATGGTAAAATACCTTTCTGTTTTGCCATAACTCCTGTATTTAAGTTAAACACCTCATGTATAGCAATATACAAAAATTTAAAACAAGGGTTATAGCGTGGTTATAGCGTACTTATATCATGCTTATAGTGTGGTTATAGCGTAATAGATAAACGTCTAGTACAAATCTAATTAATGAAAAACTAATAAGATAAAGGATAAGGCGGTTTCATATTTGATAGTATCATATGATACTATCACAAATACAAATCATTACTTTCCGATACAATATTTAACTTTTCTTTAAAATAAAGGGTTCCTCGTGTTTGGGCAACAAATAGGATACAAAAAATGCATAAAAAGAGTAAAACAAGAGCAATCATTAATAAATTCACTTACTAATATAGCATAAAAAAACCGCTCGATTTGAGCGGTTTTCAAATAAAAGCACCAAGCTATTAATTGGCTATCCCAGAGCCTAAATAAGTACTGTTTGATACTTGGCTACCATCGACAGTTATAAATGCCATAAATAGCTCTACAGTATCTCCTGCGTAGGTTGTTGGTATTGCAACAATTTGAGTTCCTACTGTTCTGTCTGCACCATCTGTTAAAGAAATAGATTCTTTCTTTGATGGATTGTAAACCAATAACATTGCTTTATCGGTAGCGTTGGCGTTACCTTCAGCAGAGTTATCATCCCAGTTAAAAGTTACCTCTCCAGGTGTTGCAAGATCTGTAGAAGGGTTCAAAGCAGCTGATAAACCGCCTCTACTTACTAATGCGGTTGCATAATCCACCTCAAAGTCTGGTTCGACTCCTGTAATGGCATTATTCAACACATAAGACATCGCAGCATTAAATGCTGTTTTCTTCACTGCTAAAAACTTATACCCTTTTTGGATAAATGGTTTAACAGCTTGAATAAATTCTAAAGTCACAGTAAACTTGTTTCTTTGGTTTACCTGACCTACAGTTCTTGGATTGGCTACACTTGAAGGTTTAATTCTGATGTAGTCAATACCTTTCCAGCTTCCACCGATAATGTTTCCAACCTTACCGGAAAGCCCTCCTAAAATTCCTTGAGCAATTTTACCCATAACATAAATAATTTAAATGAAACTTACTTTTCTTCGGACTTGGTACGGACTTGACACGAAGTTGTACCTTCCGTTGAAATATATGGCAACTTTTATGCTATTCGTTGGATATGGATTTTGTTGCTTTAGATTGCTTCCTTTTGCATCAGAAATAAAAAAATGAATATTTTTTTTACAAAGAAAAAGAGAAAAAAGAAAGCCGTTTCTTTGATGGCGTTGACATACTGTCAAGTTTTTTGGAAAAAATATTGCTAAAGGAAAGGGTTTTGAAATTTGCGCCTAAACATAGGTGCAATATTTTTTTCAAAACCCGTAGGGCTTGAACTTTATAGTATGATGAGCGTTGGATGAAGGAAGCCATCTATCTTTGCAATCTTTTTTTTACTTTACCTCTATTAAAAACTCAAAAATGAAATGTAATATCTGTTTAAATAAAGAAGCTGATAAAAAAGGATCACATATAATACCTGCATTTATCCTAAAAACTCTATTCGAAAGAAATAAAGAGTTTGTAGTTTCAATTGGAAGTGAAGCTGTACAAAATCACATTGGTCGAGAATTGACACCAGAACAAATAGAGGAATATATGGGAAGAGAACTTACAGATGAAGAAATTGAACAAAACTATATCCCTTTTATTGAAGACAATATCTTTTGTAGCGATTGTGAAAAAAGGCTTGGATATTTAGAGTCCTTATATGCTGATAAAATCCATAAAAAAATAAGTATTTTAGAATGTGATAAAGATGATGTTATTTCTTTTGAAAATAAAATAGGATTAATTTCTCTATTCTGGTATTCTGTAATTTTAAGGTTTTCTATAGCCCAACATAATAAATTTACTCTTAAAGAGAAGGAACATAGAGCCATAAGAAATTATCTGAATAATAATCTGAAAGACTCAATACAAGAGCTGAAAAGTCACGTTGAAAAAGATATTTCTTTGAATTGCCCTTATCCTATCGGGATTTTTTTTAATTCCAATGCTGTAAAAAAATTAACCAGTAATAGTGTTTTAGATATTCCAAAGTATAAAAATCCATATTTTTTATTATTTAATGAATACATCATAATTTTTTACAATAAGGCCACACAAGTCAATGGAATGAAACACTCTTTTTTTGGGCTTGAAAAATCATTTGAAGCAACCAAGAATATTAACTATGATAAACAAAAAGAATGTCAAATCTGTATAGTCAAAAATGATGTTTGGGAAGAAATTAAAACTAATATCTTCGAGTTATTTGCAAAATTTAAGCATAGAGAGTTTGTAGATATGTTCAGATTTGTTGCTGAACATTCAAAATTATCTTTTACAAGACAAAATATAGTAAACTTTGTAAATAGAATTTTATACGAGGACACTCACATTGCTGATAGATACGATAGAATACGTGTTCTTACAATATTAGCAGAAGAACTCAATAAATTACCTAAAACATAATAAGCAGGTAATCGCGTAGCGTATGGCGATAGCCATAATAGCGAGCCGCCAGCGAGTTGAGCAAGGGTGGTGTGGGAAAATAGCCCGATAGGGCTACCACGCCTACGTTGAAAACGCAAGGGTGGCACAGGTTTTTGATGCCGTTGGCTTTAGCTTGGGTGTAGCGTGGGAAAGCAAGTGTAACAATTGAAGGAAGCTATTGAAGGATGGTTACCGTTTTTAAATTTTAGCAATTGTGAGTGCTTATGGTTATTTAATTTATAAGGATTTAAGTAGATTAAGGAAATTGAGGATTATAAAATTCACTAACGAGCAATTGCCAATTTAAAAATGGGTTATGTGGTGGCTGAAATAGCTGACTGAATGCGTTACTCTTGCTGTGCGTTTGCAATATAGAATAATCCGCTTTTGGATTTAAAAGACTATTTAATCAGTTATTAAAGCGGTTTTAAAAGTATTCGGATACTTCAAATTTCTTGAAGCGGTTATTGTATATGCAAAAGGGCTGCCTTCAAAAAATGTGACACCCTGATTAGCCCGCAGCGAACAGCAGGCGAGCCAAATTATTAAGCAGCGGTTGTACCCCAATTTATGTTTTGTGTGCCACCAGCACACACCTTATTGGGGTTTGGGGTGCAAGAGTAGCTGCGGGTGAGGAAGTTGTGTAGTGTGTGAAGTAAAGCAAATACATAGTGCTAACGAGGATGTGTCACCGCAGTAGTGCTATGTATGGTAAGCACCAATGCAACGCATTTGTGATTATGCTTTATGAAACAAAATGGAACAACTGACGAACACCTTATTACCTGCCCTTTTAAAATTAAAATGTAAAAAAAGAGCCTTCCGAAAAAGACTCTTAAATTATTTGCTTAATGATCGTGATTTGAATGGACATCACTTTTCATTTCACCAGATTGATTCATTATCATTTCGTGATCGTATTGGCAACAACCAGGTAAATTTTTATAGGCTTCTTCATTTCCTGCTACTTTTTCAGTATCATACCCTGAAGCTGCGATTGCATTATGAATTGCCATTGCATCTGTTTTGGTATCATCAAAAGAAACATCAATCTTCTTTTTATCAACATCCCAATTGGCACTTGCCACACCTTCTACACTATTGGCTGCTTTTTCAATGGTATTTTTACACATCCCACAATTACCTCTTACACCAAAAGATAAGTCTGTCATTGCTATTTCATTTGACACTTCTGTTGTTGTAGTTTCTTCAACTTTTTTAGTTTCGTTTTTACAACTTGTTAAACCCATAGCTACTATTACAGCTACACTTAAAATTACTTTCTTCATTTTTTAAAATTTAATTGTTATTACTTGATTTATCATTCTATTACTTGTTTTACTTCTCCACAGGTTAGCATTGCTTCGCCAAAATATGGATTGATTACTTTTTCTTCTTTGCTTAACCAATAGGCTCCGTTATTGTTATCTGCCATAGGGCAAAATTCTACATAGACTTTTTCATTGACACCAAATATTTGAACCGCTTTTATTAAATGTGAAGACAAATGTTTAAAATGATTCCTTTGAGTTTTAATGTCTTGAGAACCGGCTATTGATGTCGTAGAAGCTTTTATGTCGCCAACTAATGACATCCAGTGATTGTGTGCTTCATCCTTAAGCAATTTCATATCTGTCTTACTCAAATTTGATAGTAACGAAGTTGCATTTTGCGAACTGCCTTTTGCGTCTTCTTTTACTAAAGCATCTTTTAAATTGATGTAATCTTTGTATACTTCTTTTAATTGCTCTTGAAATTTCTCCGATACTTTTAAGCGTTCATTCATATTAGTATGGTCACTTTCTTTTTTTGATGTATTATTATCCATACCTAAATGACCTTCGTGACCTGTCATTGTTTTGCCACCTTGCTTATTCATCATTGATTTTTTGCCTTGTAATTGTGCTGCTGCATCAACTGTAAATGTTCCGTTAGTTACGATTTCATTGCCATTGGATAAACCTTCTAATACTTGATATTCATTACCAATTTGATTACCCAACTTAACTTCACGCATTTCAAAAATGGGTTGGTCTGGATTTGATTTTAAATACACTACAGAGCGCTCACCTGTCCATAGCACAGCAGATGAAGGAATCTTTAAGGATTCCTTATTTTCATCTTTAACACCATCAACATTTGCAGTTACAAACATTCCTGGTTTAAACACATCATCTTTATTGTTTAGAACTACACGCAAGGTTACTGTTCTTGTTTTTTTATTTAAAACAGGGTCGATAAAGTCAACTTTTCCGTTAAATACTTTATTTGCATAAGCGTTAGTAGCTATAGAGACTTCTTGTCCTTTTTTAAATAATTCTATCTGGTTTTCATAAACATCAAAATTTGCCCAAACCGTGTTAAGATTAGCAATTTTTAATAAAGGCTGACCTTGCTTAATATAATCGCCTTGTTCTACTAATTTTTCGGTAACTGTACCTGAAACGGTTGCATAGACTGGAACGTTTTCTTTCACTTTTCCAGTTTGTTCTATTTGATTAATTTGACTTTCAGAAAGTTTCCAAAGTTTTAATTTATTACGTACAGCTTTGTATAAAGCAGGTTGCGATTCTTTTAAAGAAGCTGCTGTAATGAGTTCTTGTTGTGCTGCATATAATTCTGGTGAATAAATGGTTGCTAATAGCTGACCTTTACGAACTTCTTCACCTGTAAAACTCACATTCAAACGTTCAATTCTACCCGAAAAGTAACTGACCTGTACTGCATTGGCTTCTTCATTTTCAGCTATTTTACCTGATAGTTTTATGATTCCATTTTCGACTGAACCATTACCAACCACAGTAGTTTGGATATTAGCCAAAGCCATTGCATTAGCTGTTAATTTAAACTGGTCTGCTGTTAATCCATCTGCACCATCTTCAGCAGGAATTAAATCCATACCACAAATAGGACAATCGCCTGGTTCTGGTTGCATAATTTGCGGATGCATAGAGCACGTCCACATTTGATTGGTTTCTGTTACTTGATTATGGTTATGATTTGTGTCCTGTTTTGATGTTCCGCCAAACAATAACCAACCAAATAACAAACCAATAGCGAGTATGCCGATATAAATTATTATTTTGTTATTTTTCATTTTCTAATCGTTTTATCATTGCTTTCATTTCTTCTATTTCCTTGCGTTGTGCTTCAATAATATCTTCTGCCAGTTTTTTTACTTCTGGGTCTTGAATATCTGCCCTTTCACTTGTTAAAATAGCGATAGAGTGATGAGGAATCATTGCTTTCATCCAAAGGACATCACCAATAATTGGTGCTTGTGCTCTTACTAACCCTAAAGCCCCTATAAACAGAATAAAACTACCTGCAAGAATTGCTATATTTTTCTTTCTATCATTATACATTTTTCGCATAAAAAACCACATTATTACTGCCATTGCTGAAATACCCAAGCAAGTCATATAGAATCTTGATAAACTAAAATACACGTGGTCTATTGAATAGGTATTTAAATACATTGTAATGTACATTGCTACAAATGAGCAAGCCAACATTATAAAGAAGGTTTTATAGTTTCCTTTGTTTGAGTGTTCTTTTGAATTTTCCATATTATTTAATTTTATGGTTATACTTTAATTGTTCTTAATCGTAATGCATTACCTATAACTGAAACAGAACTAAAACTCATTGCTAAAGCTGCAATCATTGGTGATAATAAAATTCCAAAAAATGGAAATAACACACCTGCCGCTATAGGAACGCCCAATGTGTTATAGATAAGTGCAAAAAATAGGTTTTGTTTAATGTTCTTCATTACTGCACTACTTAAATGACGAGCTTTAACTATACCGTGTAAATCACCTTTTACCAATGTAATCATAGCACTTTCAATAGCGACATCTGTTCCTGTACCCATTGCAATACCTACATCACTTTTTGCCAATGCAGGTGCATCGTTGATACCATCGCCTGCCATAGCAACCACTTTACCATTGTTTTGAAGTTTCTCGACTTCTTTTAATTTATCTTCGGGTAACATACTCGCTTTAAAATCTGCCAGATTCAACTCTGATGCTACCGCTTGGGCTGTGTCGTGATTATCTCCTGTAAGCATTATCACATCAACACCATTATTTTGCAGTTCTTTTATAGCTTTTGCACTGGTATATTTGATTTTATCACCTATAACTACATAACCAACCACTTTTTTATCGATAGCTAAATATGAGACTGTTTTCCCTTGTTTCTGATAGGTTTTAGCTTCTTCCTTCATTTTAGAGGTGATTTCAGCATTTGCGTATTCCATCATTTTTGGATTACCTAAAGCCACTTTTTTATTATCAATTTCAGCTTCTACGCCCTTTCCTGTAACTGCACTAAAATTGGCAGATTTTAAAATTTCAGCATTAAGTTCTTTACCATATTTTACTGTTGCTTCTGCTAATGGATGTTCACTGTTGGTATTTAACGAGACGATGTATTGAAGTACCTTTTTGTCGTTATAATTATCACTAAAAGAACCTACGGTTTCAACTGTGGGTTTACCTTCTGTTATAGTTCCTGTTTTATCTACAATAAGGGTATTTACCTTATTCATTTTTTCTAATGCTTCTGCATTTTTAATCAATACACCATTTTGAGCACCTTTACCCACACCAACCATAACTGACATTGGTGTTGCCAAACCTAAAGCACAAGGACAAGCAATAATTAATACTGCGATGGCATTAACAAACGCATATACATAGGCTGGTTCTGGTCCCCAAATAGCCCATATTGCAAACGTTATTAATGATATAATGACAACGACAGGTACAAAATACCCAGATACCTTATCGGCTAAATTTTGAATGGGTGCACGACTTCTACTGGCATCATTTACCATATGAATAATTTGGGATAACAGCGTGTCACTACCTACCTTTTCTGCTCTCATTAAAAAGGATTGGTTGCCGTTTATTGTACCGCTGCTGACTTTATCATCCTTAATTTTGTTAACTGGAATAGGCTCGCCTGTTATCATTGATTCGTCTATACTGGTTTCGCCTTCGGTAATCACCCCATCCACAGGTATTTTATCACCCGGTTTTACTTTAAGAATGTCGTTGAGTTCTATCTTGTCAATACTTACTTCAACTTCTTCACCTTCAACTATTTTTATAGCTTTATTGGGTGCTAATTTGAGTAATTCTTTTACTGCTGAATTGGTTTTACTGTGTGCACGAGCTTCTAATAATTGACCTAACAACACCAATGTTAAAATAACTGTTGCAGCTTCAAAATACACGTGAACTGCTCCCGATTCGGTTTTAAACTCATTAGGAAACACATCAGGAAATAACATACCAAAAACACTAAATAACCACGCTACACCTGCACCTATACCAATAAGTGTAAACATATTGAGGTTCCACGTTTTAATGCTTTTGTAAGCTCGTTCAAAGAACATCCAAGTAGCATAAAACACGACAGGTATGGATAAAATGAATTGTACCCAATTCCAATATTTCTGTTCCATTATATCGTATAACGGATTGTTATGTAGCATTTCACTCATAGCTATTAAGAAAATGGGCAAGGTGAATGCTGTTGCTATCCAAAACTTTTTCAATAGTTTTTTATAGGTCTTTTCTTCAGCAGAAAGGTCTGGTTGCATTGGCACTAAATCCATACCGCAAATAGGGCAAGAACCTGCTTCATCTTTTACAATTTCTGGATGCATCGGGCACGTCCATTGCTCTGCATTTGATGTTGATAGATTTTGTTCTTCAACCAAGTCCATTCCACATACAGGGCAATCGCCTGGTTTATCGTAGGTTTTATCACTTTCGCAATGCATTGGGCAGTAAAAAGTACCTGTCCCTTTGCCTTTTGGTGTTTCTTCTTTTTTAGATTCTGAATGATGGTGGTGATCTTCTTGATTATGGATACTATATTTACCACCATCATCTTTTAAAGCCTTTTGAAATGTTTCTAAAGAAATATGCTGTTCCATTTCTATAGTGGCTTCGGCTTTTTCTAAATTAACCGATGCCTTTGAAACACCTTTTACTTTTGAAAGTGTTTCTTCAACGTGACTGCGACAACCGTTACAAGTCATTCCGTGTATATGATATGTATGTTTCATTGTTTACTGAATTAAATAATTAATTATGACACTTTGAACATAGTAGGTTTTAATGGATTCTATTTGGTTCATTTGAAACTTTAATTGCAATTCCTGTATATCCAAAACATCATTAAAATTAATCGTTCCTGTTTCGTAGCTTTTGATTAAAATATCTTCTGCATCTTTAGCCTGTTTTAAGTTTTTGGTTTGGGTGGCATAACTAATTCTTGCAGAAATTCGTTCGTTAATTGCCTTGCTTAAAAGGGTTTCCAAAATATTCAAGCGCTCTTGTTTTTGTGAAAGAATCTCTTGTTGTTCCAGTTCGTTTTGTTTGGAAATAGATTTGTATTTCTTATTGAAAATGGGGATTGATACCGAAACCATAGGCATTACAATATCTTTACCGTTATCTGAAAAATCCATATCTGGTCTTTCTTCTACATTGATGTAATCTAACCCGAAACCAATCATTGGACTGCTTTCTTTTTGATTTAGTAATTCTGACTTTTCTACAGACTGATAGAGTTTGTCAAACTTTACTAATTCAGGATGTATCGATAGACTTTCAGTATTGATTTCAAAATCTTCTATCGGAATTGTTAAGCTATCTACAACTGAAACCTCAATTGTATTATCTCTATTTAAAAGATTATTAAAATTGGTTTGTTCTGCTAAAAACTGTTGTTGCAACACATCTTTTAATTGCTGTAAATCGTTTTGTCGCATTTGTAATCGTAATACATCTACTGCTGACGCTTTACCTACCTCAACAGAAGTCAATGCCATTGTTTCATAGGTTTCCAACAATTTAATATTATCAGTTAACACTTGCTGTTTTGCTTGGTTTGCATACAGATTGTAATAGGATTGTGATACCGAAGCCATCAATTTGCGTTTCGCAATAACAATGTCTTCGTATTTAGCATCTGCAAGTGACGTTACATAGTCTTCACGAGAGGTAATTGTACCAAACCAAGGTAACATTTGTTTTGCCGATACTTTAAAACGCTGTGCGCCTGTTCTGGTTTCGGGTTCGCTAACAAAGTAGCCCACACCAAATTCGGTGTTTGGAATGGTATTGACTTCATTCACTTTTTCTGAAACTCTTTTGTACTGTAACTCGAATTTTTGAATTTCGGGATTGTTTTCTAACGCTTCATCAATTAATGTTTCTAATTGTTGAGCGTTTCCTTTGAGACAAAAGAGAATTGACAAAAGAAAAAAGACTGTTTTTATATGTTTCATTTTGATGCTCTTTTAAGTTGAACTTCGGCTTTCCAGCTGTACAGTACTGGCACTACAAATAAGGTGATTAAAGCGATGAGCATTCCTCCAAAACTTGGGATTGCCATAGGAATCATAATGTCGCTTCCTCGTCCTGTTGATGTTAGTACAGGCAAGAGTGCTAAAATGGTTGTTGCTGTAGTCATTAAACACGGTCTAATACGTTTTTCACCTGCTTCTACAATAGATGCTCTAATTTCCTTTTTTGTTTCCGGTGAATTTCTATTGAATGTTTGTGTTAAATAGGTTGCCATTACTACTCCGTCATCAGTTGCAATGCCAAAGAGCGCAATGAAGCCTACCCAAACGGCTACACTTAAATTAATGGTGTGCATTTGGAATAAATCACGAAGGTTTTCATCAAAGACACTGAAGTTTAAAAACCACGATTGTCCGTATAACCATATCATTAAAAAACCACCTGCAAACGCTACTGCAATCCCTGTAAAAACCATTAATGATGTACCCACCGAACGGAATTGGAAGTACAGAATTAAAAAGATGATAGCCAATGCTAATGGTACAACTACCGATAAGGTTTTTTCGGCACGTAATTGGTTTTCGTAAGTTCCTGTAAATTGATAGTTAATGCCTTTTGGGACTATTAATTCACCTGCATCAATCTTGCTTTGAATCATTGCCTGCGCATTTTCTACTACATTTACTTCTGCATAGCCATCCATTTTATCAAACAACACATAGCCTACTAAAAAGGTGTCTTCACTTTTAATGACTTGTGGCCCTTGCTCGTAACGAATGGTTGCCAATTCGCTTAAAGGTACAGGACTACCTTTTTCAACAGGCACGTAAATTTGCTGTAAATCGGTTGGGTTAGCTCTTAATTCTCTTGGGTAACGCACACGTACACCATAACGCTCACGACCTTCCACGGTTTGGGTTAAGGACATACCACCAACAGCTACTTTTAATACGTTTTGCACCTCTTCAATACTTACACCATAACGTGCAATTTTTTCTCTGTCAATATCAATAAGTAAATACGGTTTACCTACAATACGGTCTGCAAAAACAGCTTCATCCTTTACACCTTCAGCTTCTTTTAAAATGGTTTCTAACTGCATTCCAAAAGCTTCGATTTCTTTTAAATCTTGTCCTTTTATTTTGATTCCCATTGGTGCACGCATACCTGTTTGTAGCATTACCAATCGGGTTTCAATAGGTTGTAGTTTGGGTGCTGATGTGACACCTGGTAATTTGGTGACTTTTACAATTTCGTTCCAAATATCGTCTGGTGATTGTATTTCGGGTCGCCAATTACGGTAAAACTCGCCATCATCGTCTGGGATTAGTTGTTCTTTTGCATTTAGAGATTGCCACGCTTCACGTTGCTCCGCTCGCAATGACATTCCGTTTTTTAATACATACTTACCATCATCGTTGACCTTATAGCGTTGACGTTCTCCTTTATCATTCAACATATATTCTGGTTTGTATTGAATGATATTTTCATACATTGATAATGGTGCAGGGTCTAAAGCCGATTCTGTTCTTCCTGCCTTACCAACTACGGTTTCAATCTCTGGAATACTGGCTACTGCCATATCCAATTGCTGTAAAACGCGCTTATTTTCTTCTACTCCAGAGTGTGGCATTGAAGTTGGCATTAATAGAAAAGAACCTTCGTTTAAGGATGGCATAAACTCTTTACCTGTGTTTTTCATTATGAAAAAGCCTGCTATGACAATTGCTGTAGGTATGGAAAGAAATAATAATTTATTGTCTAAACACCATCTTAAAATACGTGTGTAGTATTTAATGAATAATCCAAATACACCTAACAAGCCAAAACAAATAATAGCTACAAAAATGAGGTTTAAGAAGATGCTTTCGTTTACTCCTAACGGTCGCCAATATTCTGCTAATAAGAATACAATTGCCGAAGCAGAAATGATGATGTTGGCAAAGTTTGCTTGTTTATCTGAAATCTTGTTTTGAAGATTTAATAAAGCTGTGACACCAAAAGCGATGAGTATGATTCCTAACCAATATCCATAAATTATTGCTGCTATTCCTAATACTATTAAAACACCGTTTAAAGCATATTTAAAATGTTTTTGAATGCTCTTTTTTCGGAATAAAAAGGCCGCAAACGGTGGTATTAGAAATAAGGCTACAATTATGGACGCTGTTAAAGCAAAGGTTTTAGTAAATGCTAATGGTCTAAATAGTTTTCCTTCTGCACCAATCATTGTAAATACAGGAATAAAACTGATAATGGTTGTCATTACTGCGGTTACGATTGCACCAGATACTTCTGCTGTTGCGTTGTAAACGACTGTGTTTATTGGTAATTTGTTTTCGTTTTCGTCTAAATGCCTTACGATGTTTTCTGAAAGTATGACACCAACATCTACCATTGTACCAATAGCAATAGCAATACCTGATAGTGCTACAATATTGGCATCGACACCAAAGAGCTTCATTGCTATAAATACCATTAACACCGCAACAGGTAATAGCCCTGAAATCAATACGGAAGCACGAAGATTAAATACCATTATGATAATGACCAAAATGGTAATGAGTATTTCTAAAGTTAAGGCTTCATTGAGTGTACCCAATGTTTCTTGAATCAATTCTGTACGGTCGTAAAATGGTACTATAGTTACTTGTGATGTTCTACCATCTGCCAACGTTTTTGTAGGTAGTCCTGCGCTTAATTCGTTTATTTTGGCTTTTACATTATTAATCACTTCCATTGGGTTAGCGCCATAACGTGCTACTACAACACCACCAACCACTTCTGCACCTTCTTTGTCTAAAATTCCACGTCTTGTTGCAGGACCTAAAGACACTTTTGCCACATCTTTAATTTTGATAGCTGTGTAATCTTCTGAAGTTACAACTGCATTTTCGATGTCTGCTATGGATTTCACATAACCCAAACCACGTACCAGATATTCGGCTTGATTGATTTCTAAAGTCTGTGCTCCAATATCTCGGTTACTTTCTTTAACTGCTTTTACAATATGGTGCAAGCCAATATTATATTGACGCATTAACTCTGGGTTTACATCAACTTGATATTCTTGCACGTAACCACCAATAGATGCAACTTCAGATACACCACTTGCAGATGACAATGCATATTTTACATAGTAATCTTGAATACTACGTAATTCGTGCAAATCCCAACCACCCGTTACATTTCCATTTTCATCACGACCTTCGAGTGTGTACCAAAATATTTGACCTAATCCTGTAGCATCTGGTCCCAAAGCAGGATTAACACCATCAGGTAATAAACCACTTGGTAAGGAATTTAGTTTTTCGAGAATGCGACTTCGACTCCAGTAAAACTCTATATCTTCTTCAAAAATGATGTAGATACTGGAAAAGCCAAACATAGACGAGCTACGAATGGTTTTTACTCCAGGAATACCCAACAATGATGTGGTTAATGGATAGGTAATTTGGTCTTCAATATCTTGTGGCGAACGACCATCCCATTTGGTAAATACAATTTGTTGGTTTTCGCCTATATCTGGAATAGCATCTACAGCTACAGGGTTGCTTGGTAAAAAACCTGTATCCCAATTAAAAGGTGCATTTACAGTTCCCCAACCTATGAAAAGGACGAGTAGTAAAACTGCTACGAGTTTATTTTCTATTAAGAATTTGATGCTTTTGTTTAGCATTGGTTTTGATAATTAAACAGTTAGACATTGGCGTTAGGACAACACCGAATACAGCAAATTATCCTTATGGCAAAAAGCCATAGGATAACACAGTCTAAAGTTTAAGAATCAAATTAAATAGGTCTCGTCAATCTTGTAGATACGCCTTATGACGAGTGGCGGTTTGTATTCTTCGTAAGCCGTTACGTTTTTTTCTAAACCTTCAAAAAGGTTGATGTAAGTATATACAAAGGATGCAATGAATACTTGTTGCTCAAAAGAAATTTTATCAATGGTAAGTTGTAACTCATCTTGACCTTCAATTGATAATTGCTTATTATCACAACAATTTTTCTTGGTGATTGAACAGCTTTCTGTTGAAGGGTTGCCCATTTCCATTCCGCAACCTTTTACATTTTTTAGAAATGCTGTTTCAACCAAAGTACCGCCACAATAATGCATATTGACCGTAAATGACAATGTAGAGAATAACACTACAAAAGCCATTGCGAAAGCCATTATTTTATGCAATACTTTTTTCATTGTAATTGCAAAGTTACGAAATTTTAACAAATACTTATTTAATTAACAGAAGTTTAATGCTCAACTCCATTTCATTTTCTGTAACCTTACCGCATTTAGAATTGCTAATAAAGCCACGCCTACGTCTGCAAATACAGCTTCCCACATTGTTGCCAAACCTCCTGCTCCCAAAATCAGTACAATTACTTTTATTCCAAAAGCCAAAATGATATTCTGCCATACAATTTTTCGTGTGGAACTGCCTATTTTAATAGCTTTCACTACTTTTGAAGGTTGGTCGGTTTGAATGATAACATCGGCTGTTTCTATGGCTACATCGCTACCTAATCCGCCCATTGCTATACCTACATCACTTGCTGCTAAAACGGGTGCATCATTAATACCATCACCAATGAAGGCTACTTTATTTTCTGAATTTTTCTTTATTGCTTCAACTTCATTTAATTTATCCTCTGGCAATAAACCTCCCTTGGCATTTTCTATATTTAAATCCTTTGCCACTTGTTGAGTTATGGAATCTTTATCTCCTGAAAGCATCATTATTTTTTTAATCCCTACCCTATGTAAACTTGATATGGTTTCTTTAGCATCCTCCTTTAATTCGTCCGCAATTACCACATAACCTGCAAAAACATTATCAATAGCTACCAAGACAATAGATTCCACGATAGCTTCAGTTTCATTAGGCACTTCTATATTATTGGACACCATTAACGCTTTATTTCCAACCAAAACTTCTTTACCATTTACCACACCTTTTAACCCTTTACCTGCAACTTCAGAGACCTTATTTGCTTCAAAATTGTTGGTTCCTTTCTGGTATTCCATAATAGCTTTAGCAATGGGATGTGTGGATTGCTCTTCCATTGCCATTAAATAGTTCATAAATTCTTTTTCATTCCAATCAAACGTTTTTATGTTTTTGATTTTGAAAACTCCTTTGGTAACCGTGCCTGTTTTGTCCATTACCAAGGTGTTTATCTTGGTCATTGCATCAAGAAACGAAGCGCCTTTAAACAGAATACCATTTTTTGAAGCTGCGCCTAAACCACCAAAATAGCCCAACGGAATAGAAATTACCAACGCACAAGGGCAGGATATTACCAAGAAAATCAATGCTCTGTACAACCAATCCCTAAACACATAATCCTCTACAAAAAAGTACGGTAGAAACGTAACACCTATTGCTAAAAACACTACAATTGGTGTGTAAATACGTGCAAATTTCCTGATAAACAATTCGGTTTTGGACTTTCTTGCTGTGGCGTTTTGTACCAAATCCAATATCCTTGCAATGGAACTGTCTTCAAACTTGCTGGTAACTTCCACTTCAATCACACTTTCCAGATTGATGCTTCCTGCATATACTTTTGACTTTTTATTTATGGTGTCAGGTTTACTTTCGCCTGTTAACGCTGCGGTATTTAAAGATGCTTTTTCAGATAGCAGAATTCCATCCAATGGGATTTTTTCACCCACACGTACTTGGATTTTTTCGCCTATTTCGACACTTTCAGGATTGACACTTTTATAATCCCCATCTCGAAAAACATTGGCTTCCTTTGGTCTTACATCCAATAAGGCCTTAATGTTTCCTTTGGCTCTATTGACTGCTGCATTTTGAAACAATTCGCCTACTGCATAAAATAGCATCACCGCAACGCCTTCGGGATATTCACCTATTATGAACGCACCAATAGTTGCTATAGACATTAAAAAGAACTCTGTAAACACATCGCCCTTTTTTATGCTTTCCCAACCTTCTTTCACTACCGGAAAACCAACAGGTAGATATGCTATGCCGTACCAAATTATACGAAGCCAATCCTTAAAAAAAGAAACATCAAAATAGTCTAATCCTATTCCAATGATAAGCATTGTAAAACTTATAATGGCGGGAATGTATGCTTTAAATTGACTTGAACTTTTACCGTGATGATTGTGGCCATCATCGTGACTATGCCCGTTATCAGAATCAAGCTTTAAGTCTCTTAAATTAATTTTCTTTTTTTTCATTTTTAAGTTGTCTTAAATTCAAAGTTCCGTAAAATTAGGATGCAACAGAAGTGCATTTATTGTCCACTACACTTATCACATATACCTTTTACCACCAAGTTTACATTTTCTGCTACAAAACCTTCAGGAACTTTGATTTGTGGTATTTTATGTTCTGTTAAGCAAACAGTATTACCACAGATGCTACAATGAAAATGTAAGTGCAAATCTGTTTTAATATTGCAATTGCAACCTTGTTCACATAATGCGTATTTGGTAATACCTGTACCATCGTCTATTTGATGCACAATATCGTTTTCCTCAAAGGTCTTTATTGTTCTGTAAAGCGTTGTTCTATCTGCTTTTCCAAACGCATTTTCAATGTCGCTTAACGTTACAGCAATTTCTTTTTCTGCAAGAAATTTATAAATAAGCAACCGCATTGCCGTAACGCGAATACCTTTTGACTCTAATAATTGTTCTATTGTTTCCATAATTAATGAGCGTGTTCTGCTTCTCCTTTTTTCATTTCTGCTATAAGGTAATACGCATTATTGTAAGCAAATTTGGTATTAGCGGATACTTCTTCTGAAAAAGTAACTGCAATCCAATCTCCATCTTTTTCTCCAGTTATTACTTCTACAGGCTTAAAAGCCCAAATTTCACCTTCTTTTTCTACCGTAAAAACAAAAAATCTATCGCCATCTTTTACAATGGCACTTTCAGGCAATGCCTTTGTTAAAGCATTATCGGTTTGTATTCTTCCTTGAATGTACATACCTGGAATGAGATTACCTGATTTATTTTCTATTTCGGCGTGCACGTGAACCGCTTTAGGATTGTCTTCAAAGGTTTTGCTTACCGAGTAAATCTCGGCCGTAAGTTCTGCATCTGGTATGGATTGCACACTAAAAGTTACCTTTTGCCCTTGTTTTACTTTATAGACATCTTTTTCAAACACCATTAAATCTGCGTGCACGTGGTGTGTGTTTACAATCTCGAACAGTTCAGTTTGTGGTTCTACATATTGTCCTGTCTTAACCTCGACTTTTTGCACAAAACCTTCAATGGGGCTTCGTAGCGGAATTTGTTGAGCGATACTCCCATTACGAACTGATGCTGTATTGATATTCAAAATTTTCAGTTGAGCTGACAAACCATTTACTAATGCCGTTGAACCTTTGTATTCTGCTTCTGCCTTTTGGAAATTAGCACCAGATCCTACTCCTGCATCGTATAATTTTTTTTGGCGTTCGTAATTTTTCTTTAAAAGTTCGCTATTGCTATAAGCGTTTAGGTAATCGGTCTGTAAGGCTATAATATTTGGATGTGACAAATAAGCCACTACCTGACCTTTTTCAACTTTATCGCCTTCAATTACTTTTATGGATGTTACATTTGCTCCTATAACAGAAGTAATAGCAGCTTCGTTTTGG
The DNA here is from genome assembly GCF_023634025.1 of Hanstruepera flava. Lineage (GTDB taxonomy): Bacteria > Bacteroidota > Bacteroidia > Flavobacteriales > Flavobacteriaceae > Hanstruepera > Hanstruepera flava. Next base: position 251,254 of record NZ_JALJCW010000001.1, read on the forward strand.
GGTGGTACTTCCAATGTGCCGTTTGCCTCAACATAGCCACTCATATTGCGTAAGCCCAAGGTGTCTATTTTCATTTTTAAGGCATCAAACTGTTGCTGATTAATCGTTACTTCGCCTTCTTCGTGGTGTTCTTCATTTTCACTGGTTTGTTCTGTTTTATCGTGAGAATGTCCATCATTTTCTGAATGGTCTTTTTTATTGCCACAAGACACCATAAAAAGTGCTGCAAAAATGACTGCGATGTATTTATATGCTGTTTTTTTCATAATGTTATTGATTGAAATATTGTAATTGAAATGCACTTTCTAAATAATTGATTAAAGCGTTTTGAGCTTCCAGTTCTGACTGTACGGCTTCTTTTACCAATTGTGTAAAGGTGGTATAATCTATTTCTCCTTCCTTATACGCCAACAACGCTCCTGATTTCTGGTCTTTGGTTAATGGTAACACTTGTGTTTTGTAAAATTCCCAAGACAGTTTCCATTTTAAATAATTTTCTTTTGCTTGTGCATATTGTGATTGTAATTCTTGTTTTTTGAATAACAAATTACTTTCTGCAATAGCATTGTCAATTTTTGCCGATTTAATTCGGGCTTTATTTGATCCTGACAGGAATGGAATAGAAATTCCTGCTTGATAGGTATAAAAACCTGAATCGCCATTAACTTTTTGTAAACCACCCTGAAGGTTCAATTTTGGTAAATTATCAGCTTTTGCTGCCCTCAATTCTGCTTCGGCGACATTCAATTGATTTTCTGAAACAGTAACCATTGGATGTTCATTTGTTGATAAGCTATCAGTTTCAATCGTTGCAATGTTTTCCAATTCTTCTGATACAGTATAAATTTCGTCTTCAAATAACCAAAGATTTAACTGTTGTATGGCTATGAGGTAATCTCTGTATGCCTGTACTTTTTTATTTTGAATTTGAAACACTTGATTTTTTGCCGCTGAATACTCCAATTTAGAAATGGCTTCCACTTCAAAGTTCAGCGTAACTGCTTGTTCAAAATTACCATAGATGGAATCAAGCTCTTTGTACAACTGAAAGTTTCTCATAGACTGATAACATTTTGCCCACGCTTTTTTCACTTCCAGTTCTACCTCCAATTCAGATAATTGCAATGCTTTTTGAGACAACTCAATGCGTTGTTGTTGCAGTTTTCGTTTTGCTCCGATTCCAAACACATCCATATTTGATTGTCCAACACCGACCGTTGTGTAGATTCCTGTTCCATCTTTCACTTCTTCACCTCCTGTAAAGATTTGAGTAGAACCAAAATCATATGCTGTGGATTTTAGGTTTTCTTGTTTGGTAACTTCCAATTGTTTTTGCTTCAATAGTGGATAGTTCTTTTTAGATAAAGCAACAGCATCGTTTAAAGTGATTTTAGACAAGGTATCCGTGATTTGTTGTGCATTACTTCGAGTTGAAAACACAAACATTAAAACCAGTACTGCGGTTGCACTCACTATTTTTTTGTTTAGCTTTAACCTAAACGATTTATTCTCTACCCAATGATATAAAATAGGCAATACAAATAAGGTGAGTAATGTAGAAGTCAATAACCCACCAATAACTACGGTTGCCAACGGACGCTGTACTTCTGCACCTGCCGATGCTGAAACAGCCATTGGTAAAAAGCCCAATACATCAGTAAAAGCAGTGAGCATAATGGGACGTATTCTTCGCTTTGTACCTTCCAAAATTCGTTCTTTTAAATTGGTAACACCTTCTTCTTTCAATTCATTTAAGCCACTTATCATTACCAAGCCGTTTAGTACGGCCACGCCAAACAATACAATAAAACCAACACCTGCCGAAATGCTAAAGGGCATATCTCGTAGCCACAACGCTACCACACCGCCAATGGTAGCCATTGGAATAGCAATGTATATCATTAAGGTTTGTGGTACTGATTTTAAAGCAAAGTATATCAGTACGAAAATAAGCAGTAAGGCAATAGGTACTACGGTTTGCAAGCGGTTACTGGCTCGTTCCAAATTTTCAAAAGCACCGCCATAGCGTACAAAATAGCCAGAGGGTAATTTCAATTGTGCATCTAATTTGGTTTTAATTTCTTCTACCAATGATTTTACATCACGCCCTCTTACATTTATACCTACATAGGTTCTTCTGTTGGTATTGTCCCTACTAATTTGCATAGGTCCCGCTTTATAAGATATATCAGCTATTTCACGAAGTGGAATTTGTGCCCCAGAAGGCAAATTGATAAACAGATTTTGAATATCTGATATATCCTTACGGTTGTGTTGGTTTAAACGAACTACCAAATCAAACCGTTTTTCGCCTTCAAAAATAACGCCTGCATTTCCTCCGGCAAATGCCGATTGCACCATTTTGTTAAGTGTGTTGATTTGCAGCCCGTATTGCGCCAACTTATCTCTATTGTAGGTTATGGTCATTTGTGGTAAGCCTGTTGTGGCTTCGGCTTTCATATCACCAATACCCGGTGTTCCTGCAATTATTTTAGTGATTTCCTCTGCCTTTTGGGATAAGACCTCGATGTCTTCGCCGTACAACTTAATGGCAATATCTTCACGCACCCCTTCAAGCAACTCATTAAAACGCATTTCTATGGGTTGGGTAAATTCATAATTGACTCCAGGGATAATTTCAACAGCTTCTTTCATTGCTTCAATAAGCTCATCTTTTGTCTCTACCGTAGTCCATTCACTTTTAGGTTTTAGGATTACAAATACATCTGCTAAATCCATAGGCATTGGGTCTGTTGGTATTTCAGCCACACCAATTCGACTAACTATTTTTTCAACTTCGGGAAATTTTGCCTTTACAATCTGCTCAATTTTGGTAGTGGTTTCTACTGTTTCTGATAGTGAACTACCTGGTTTTAAAATGGCGTGGAATGCAATATCGCCTTCATCGAGTTGTGGGATAAATTCACCTCCCATTCGGGTAAACATAAAGACTGTTACAGCAAATAGAGCCACTGCAATCCCTGTAATTAATTTGCCTTTTAAAAGGGCTTTTTCCAATAAAGGTTTGTACTTATTTTCAACCCAATGCACAAATTTATCACCATAAGATAATTTATCATTTTTTGGTGTTCTCAATACTAAAGCAGACATCATTGGTACGTAGGTAAGACACAAAACCATAGCTCCAATCATTGCGAAAATAAAGGTCAATGCCATTGGTTTGAACATTTTCCCTTCAATACCTTGTAAGGCTAAAATGGGAAGAAACACAATAAGGATAATAAGCTGACCGAAAAAGGCTGCATTCATCATTTTTTTGGAAGCCGATGCAGCAACCTCATCACGCTCCTTGTTTGTTATTTTTTTCTTTTTAAGTACTTGGGAAGCGATAAGAAATACAGTAGACTCCACAATAATTACTGCACCATCTACAATAATTCCGAAATCTATAGCTCCTAAACTCATCAGGTTTGCCCATACGTTGAATACATTCATTAAAATAAATGCAAACAGTAAAGATAGTGGAATAGTTGATGCTACAATTAAACCACCTCGCCAATTACCCAACAAGAAAATGAGGATAAAAATAACGATTAAAGCCCCTTCAATAAGGTTTTTAGCAACTGTAGAAGTGGTTTCACCAATTAACTTACTTCTGTCTAAAAGTGGTTCAATAACAACGCCTTCTGGTAACGATTTTTGAATTTGAACCATTCGCTCTTTAACATTGGCAATCACATCATTTGAATTTGCACCTTTAAGCATCATTACCAAGCCACCGACAACTTCTCCTTCACCATCTTGTGTTAATGCTCCGTAACGAATGGCTGAACCAAATTGCAATGTTGCGATGTCACCAATGGTGATAGGCACATTATTAATGGTTTTAACCGTAATTTTTTTTATATCGTTTAAACTTCTTGCCAAACCTTCTCCACGTATAAAATTAGCCTGGTGGTTTTTTTCGATATAAGCACCACCCGTATTTTGGTTGTTGGCTTCGAGGGCTTCAAATACATCTGTAATGGTAATCCCTATAGATTTAAGCTCGTTAGGGTCTACAGCAACTTCATACTGTTTTATTTTACCACCAATAGCGTTGACCTCGACAACCCCAGGAACCATTGCCATTTGGCGTTGTACAATCCAGTCTTGCATTGTACGCACATCTGAAATGGAATATTTGTCTTTAAACTCTGGGGCTACTTTTAAAGTGTATTGATATATTTCTCCCAGACCTGTGGATATAGGCCCCATTGTAGGTTCGCCAAAACCAGCAGGAATTTGTTCTTTTACTTCGTTGAGTTTTTCTGCTACCAATTGCCTTGGAAGATATGTACCCATATCATCATTAAATACGATGGTTACTACTGACAGACCAAAGCGTGAAATTGAGCGAATTTCTTCCACATTGGGCAAATTGCTCATTGCCACCTCAACAGGATAGGTAACTATTTGCTCAATATCTTCTGTACCTAAATTTGGGGATTGCGTTATTACCTGAACTTGGTTGTTGGTAATATCGGGAACGGCATCTATGGGTACTTTTGTCATACTCCAGATACCTGCTCCAATAATGGTAAGCGTTAGCAAACCAATAATGAATTTATTATTGATTGAAAAATCAATGATTTTATTAATCATAAGAATGGTTATAATGAATTTATAAATAGAGATAAGCAACCTATTACAAAAATGGGTTACTTGAATTTATAAGATACCTGCATACGCAGGTATTCATTAAACCTGTGGTGGTTGTAAAAGGGTAGTATTGAAGTCTTTTTCAAGACCATCAAAATAATAGAATAATTGAGTTGGAATAACAGTATTAGATATACTGTAATCTACAACATTAAAATGTGTAACGTGAATATGACAACAGTGGCATTGGCAAAATGGTGAGCATAAATCTGCTCCTTGGTGTTGATGGTCGTTGTCTAACGCTTGAGAAATTTCAGTTTTAACCTCATTATCAGGTATACCATTATCTTCACAAGGCACTAAATTGAGCGCAAAGATATAAATAGATAATATGAGTGCTAACACTTTCATCGAGACAAAGATAAAAATATTTTAATGCAATGGTGTTGCAAAGTATTTATAAAAACCACAACGTATCTTTTGCATCCTCTGGAACACCGTTTTCAAAACGAGGTGCTATTTGGGCTACCATTTCGGGATATTTTATGGTAATTGGCACATTTTGTTGGCGTAAGGATTTCCAATACAATCGGCTGAACTGATATACTTGGGTTAACAATTCTTCAATAACCTCAACATCTTCAAAAGCATCATCATCCGGACTGCTTATTTTTATTTTTATCGGAAATGGAAACCCATCAGTATCTGAATAAAAGCGGTCACTTGGATAACGTGCATTGTTAAACAATAAGAATTGGTTTTCGGCAATGCGAATGTATGTACCACTAACCGGCATTAGTTTGTTATCCCAATTTAAATCGTAAGCAATGATGTCTTCAGATTCTGTTTTGTTGATGTTTAGTATATACAAAGGCACTCCTAATTTTAGTTTGTGCATCCCTTCTATTATGGGTTTTAACTCCTCATATTTCATTTCTTTATAAAAATGAATCACTACCTTATCTGCTTCTGCTACAGACGTAAAATCCCTAATAGCCTTTAAAATACTCCCTGCCAATAACTCTGTTTCGTTTTGGTTGAAGTATTCAAAATTTCTAAACAAACCATTGTTTTGAAAACTAAAGGCACTTGCTATATATCTTCTGTTTTCGCCTTGATTGGTAAATGCTCCTACACCAATCACCAATTCTTTTTTATCGGTTACTGCCAACTTCCAAGGTGCACCACCTAATTTGGCGTGGATAGCCAATGCCATATTTTGTAATGAGAATTGGAAGTTGTATTGGTCTTGGATATTTACAATCATTTTTTCGTAATCGACCACTTGGGTTACAATGCCTTCATTTAAAAACAGTTCTTTAATGCGGATGTAAATTTCCCTATCGTCAGGATCTGGTGTAAACTTATCGAAAGGACTTATATAAAATGCTGCATACTTTACATTGTCGTGGTCAAAAGTTAAACTTTCAAGCTGTTCAACTATTTCAGGTATTGGGTCATTTTCGTTGGTAAATTCAATAAAGTGGTCTTTTGATGCTGTAGCCTTTATATTTACATAAGCTTCCAATCCTTTGTAATAGTTCTTTTCAGTATTTACTCCTTCTTTTAAATTTTGATAGAAAGACAGCACCGAATCTTTATGTGAGGTATGGCAAATGAAAAATATCTTGATATTTTGATTGCTTGGGCGTCTGTAAGGGTTTAGAATGTTCATTGCCTTTTTAGGCACTAAATGGGTTCTTTTGTTACCATATTGGTCTTTACCAAACTCTAATAAGCCCAAGTTAGGGTTGATGTGATTGATGCGATTGCCAGGAACATCTATAAAGGCATCTTGCTTAAAAGGAAACAAGGTCTTAAATTCTTCTGTAAACAAGTAGTTTTTAGCAAAAGTAGTGATGAGTGCTACATACTTTTGGTATCTGTTCTTTGGTCTGTCTGGTTCTTCAATAGGTATATTTAAAGCTCTTGCCAGTTGTAAATTGAATATTGGAAAGGCTTGAGTAAATTCTATGCTGTTGTAAAACTCTTCTTTATCCTCTGTATCAAGGTTCATTTGGTAATTGAAGGTTTTTTGACCATACACACAACGCTTAATATACTCTGTTTCCTCAATTTCCTTAACTGACTTTGTGAGAACTTTTGACGTACCATCATACGATACTACAAGTTCTGGTAAGTCTGTTAGTGTTGCAAACAGTATTTTGAATGAGAATTTATAGTATAAATTATAGTCTGCTGTATTTCCTTTTTTTGAAGGCATCCAAACCTGTACATCACGTACAAAGTTTTTGACCACGATATAACCCTTTTCTAAAAAGTAGGTTTTTAATTGGTGTTTAAGGAATTGTTTGTATATGCGTAGTTCTTTTTCCTTTATTAAATTTATTTTGATACTTGGGGCATTGGGTATTTCTTGGGTAAATGTGGTGAAAATATGCTCTAAACCTGATATATCTGTATCTGGAAACGCCTCTTTAATCTGCTTTGAAAACTTTGATTTATGGATTGGATGGCTACCCTCAATATCTTCTAACGATAAATATATGACAGGTGTGCTACTTGGCCATTTAAAATTGAGTATGTTGGTTTTTAAGTGTTCTTGCATAGGTATTGAGGTGTTTTTGTATTTACATATAGTGAGTAATTATAGGTTATAAATAGACATCGTACTTTTCAAGTTTTTCAAATAGACCTAATATATTTTCAATAATTTCATCTATAAACTTTTTGTTATCAAAGAGTAAATAATGAGATTTAAATTCCCTGTCTCTTACATAAAAGGTATATCTACCTTTTGAAAATGCTTTTAATATTTCTAATTTTTTATCTTCACCAAATAAAATTGTGCTGTTATTATGAACGATACAGTTACCTACTCTTCGTAAATTATTAATAAACGACCAGTGAGGTTCTAAATTTTTCATATTTACACCCGCAGATCGTGTTAAAAACAACTTTGCTTTTTCAAATTCACTATTTCCACGTAAATCATCCAAACCAAACTCTTTATTATGCATTAAGCAATAAGAATTACACACGTCTTGAATAGTCCGTTCTATAAAAGAGAACAATTGTGTAATCATTGAAGCTCTGAAACTTTGTACAAAATCCCTATCAATTTCTATTAACCTATCAACTAAATTATCCTGAATATGAGTTAGTTCTTCATTAGAATAGGTTAATGGATTATGGTCTATTTTATGCATTATTTTTTTATACTCTTCTTCTCCATTAGAAACTGATTGTTCGAAATGGTCTTCTACAAACTTTGCATAATTGCGAAAGGTTTGTAACTCCAAGTCTAAAAAGAAGATATTGTTATCTTTTCTGAAATTTGAAAGTGCGTTTATTCTTGACATTATTTACATTTCTTTTCAATCTTACTAATTTTTTCTTCAGCTATTTTGAGGATTTCCGTACTGTCCTTTTCATTTCTTATCATCTGTACAATCTGTTCGGACATCCAAAGCTTAATTAATTTGTTCTCATCTTCTTTTAATTCTTTTGCAAATGCTATTACCTGCTCTCGTCTTGCCATACGGTTTCCTCGTTCAATCTTGCTTAAATAAGCGACATCCATATTAATATTTGCAGCCATTTCCCTTAATAGCAAATTGCGCTTTTCGCGCAATGAGCGTATGTATTCGCCAAACTCCATAATAGCATTAATTAGACTTGTCAGATTTTGTCTAATTTAAGAAAAGGAAGCTAAAGGAAAACAAAAAGATATAAACAGTTATTAACAGACAATGAGGAAGTTAAGGATTTAAGGAAACCTATACTTAAATTCCTTTGTTTCCTCAATTTCCTTATAATGATTTTGCAGGATTAGAATAGTTATTATGTGCTTCTCTATGTATTAATCCAGCCTCAACAAATTTGGTGATATAGCCTTCTGCTGTTTTATGTGGAATGTTTTGTTTGGTTGCTAAATCTAAATACTCTTGTCTACTGAATTGCTTTGGTAAACTTTCTAAAAAACGTTCTTTACGATTTAGGCGTTTTACAGCTTTTTGTTCAATTGGTAAATCATTAAATACCTTACTACTATGCTTTACTAAAATAGCAATGATTGTTAGTGCATTTTGGAAATCGACATCCTCACATTCTTTTACTTGATTAACATCACCATCTTCCATAATGCGAAATGCTGTAAATAACATCATTAATCGAAATGCTATTAAGCCTAATCGTCTAATGGTTGCAATATACTCTTCCGGTTGTAAGTTGATGTATTTAGTCTGTAAGGATTCAAAAAATGTATTGAATTGCTGTTGTTGAGGTGTTGTTAGTCTTACCTCAATTTCAGGATTATTCTTCAATGTTTTATATAGGCCTAAAAACTCACTTCCTAATTGCGAATAGTAATCATCTAAACCAACATTGTTATTGCTTGAAAATACATTTTTCCAAGTGGGCTTTATATTCATATAATAGAATATAAAGCGACTGAACAAACCATTTTCGGCATTCGGGATTAATGTTGCCACTTGCTTGGGTGTTCCTGACAATACAGTAGACAGACACGGTTTTTCTATATCTACATACTCTCTATCAGTTCTACGATAATAACTAATGGTTTCGTGATGGAAGGCTTTACGAAAACCATCGCTATAATTACCGTAATCGCTTTTAAATGCTTGTGCTAATGTATCGCCTTCGGTTTCAAAAATCAATCCTCTGCCTTCATTATCAGAAATTAATTGATATACTCCAGTAACACTATTGTTGGCAGGGATAAACAACATTCTTTCGGGTGGCTTACCGGGTTTCTCTAAATTTTCATCTTTACCCTTGTTCATATTATACGTTGCCATTTCTGTATTAAATTGTTGCTTTAGTACTTTGGCTTGCTCACGTTTTAATTTATGTACAGGATCTACCAAATTTTTAATTTGGTTAAGCCTGCCTTTACCTGCAGATGCAGGTGCAGTTACAAACAGATATAAATTAGCAAAAACTTTACGTTGGTCGTAGATACCAAAGAGTTTGGGAAAGCAGGCACTAAAAGCCGTTAAAGCTCCTAACAACAAAATGTCCTTTTCCTCTTGACTGCTCGCAGGATTTACAACTTGTTGTAAAAACTGCGGTAAGCTATTAAATACCTCATCTGGTATTGTTGGCATTGCTTGCTCTGGTGCATCAACAACAGTTGCAACATTTGTTGCAACTTCGTTGTTGTTTTGTTGCTTCATCGGTTTTATACCTGCCTGATGTGCATAATGGTAAAACGTTGCAATGGTAATGCCGTGACCTTTTGCATTTAAACATTTGTTAAATTGTTCGTCACATTCTTTTGAATCATAACCTACATAGTTTTTGCTTATTCTGTGTAAATAATCTCTTCCTGTCTCTCCATATTCTTCAGCCAAAGCAAATCCTAAATCTCTCCAAGTGGCATAATTTCCTGTGATGTCTATACCTGATTGCTCAATTGCTGAAATGTAGGTTTCAATGTCATTATCAGCAACAGCAACAACATTAGTTGCTGCGTTGTTGCTTGTTGGTTGCGGTTGTTCTTTTGGAACTTCCAACCATTCTTTTGGGTTAAATATTTTTGTCATAATGCTTGGTGTCTTTTATGTAAAAAAGCTGTTGGGTCGTATGGTAAAAAACACGCTCTGGAAACGTCTTTACCTGATTGGTCAACCTCAATGTTATAGGTATGCTTAATGTAATTGGCTACTGCGGTGAAATACTCTGAATGTGTTACTTCTGAAACATCTATTCTGATAATCCATTTTAGACCATCACCGGAAGGTGATGTAAATAGCATTTCGGTTTCAAAATATTCATCATTCAATAATTGGGTTCTTAACTCTTGTAGATTATCTAAATGGTCAAAATCAATAGTTAATAGATTGGAATGCTCTAACAAATTGTTATCGTTTCGCTTTTCAAATGTTCCTGAAATAGTGACGTAATCAAAGCGATTAGCTTTGAATTTACGTGCTTCTTTTACATCGGTTATTGCTCTTAAATCTTCAGTAATCCTTTTGTATTTATCACTTGTGATTAATGCAAATACTTGATGTAATCGCATAGTTTCCGCAGGAAACACATTGCGAACCGGGGCTTTGAAAAAGCTACAGTAAGCATACCAGGTATCATCTGGACCATTCAACCAATCTAATTCGCTTTTTTCCTTGACTTCTAAATTTAGGTGCAACTCTTGGTTAATCTTATGCAACAATTCTTCTTCATCGGTTATTCTGAAATGGTACTGTGCAAAATCGAATACATCTCCGTTAAAAGTTTTTAGTTCTGTATCTCGATGTGTTGCTATAACGCCATCAATATGAATCCGTAAAGTTTCTTTACCACCATTAAAAGGGTTTCGGGTTATCCCGCAGTCCCTTCCTTTTACAGAAAGGACTGTTGTTTCAGGATAATAGTGTCTTAACACGTAGGCATAAATCTTTAAGCCGTAATGTGTTTTGTCTAAAATTGCCTCTCTACTTACTTCCATCTTGATTGAAATTATGGTTGTAGTAGTTATCTTGAAGCAATTGCTCTACATCGGACACTTTGTAATAAAACTTACCCTTTACTTTGCTATAAGGCAGTGTTCCGTTATCTCTAAAGGTCTGTAAGGTTCGCTTACTGATGTGTAAGGTCTGCAATACGTCTTGGTTGTCTATCCACGTATCTTTTAATACTTCCGCTCTCGAATGTCGTAACAACTCGATACGTGCTTTTAAGTCCTTTATTTCTTGTGAGAGCGCCAAGAGTAAATCGATTATTTCAGTCATAACTTCACCGCTCCTTTCTTAATTAAGTAATCGGCAGCTTGCTGTTCGATTTCATCTTGTGAATCGACACGGTTAGTTAATAACCATTGTTCTAATTCTACTCTGTTGAAATAAATCTTCTTACCATTTGGTTTGTAATGCGGAATGGTTCCGGTACTCGTAAGCTTGTATAAATGGGATTGTGACAATTCCAAAAATTTACAGGCTTCGTTAAAGCTCAATACGTTTTTTACAATAATGTTTCTGTCTAAAACGTGTGCTTCGATAATTTTAAGACGTTCTAATATTTCGTCCATAACTAATTAATTTTAAAAATAGAAATGGACATCTGGCCAAATGTCATTCTTGGTTTTCAAGAACAGGACAAAGGTTTAAAATTGGCTATCGGATTTTAGTAAGAGTGTAAAATGAGAGTAAGACAACAGTAAGATTTCTTACTAATCTTACTGTTTTTTATTGCAGTTGTTGGATTGTTTTATCGATTTCTTCCTTTTCTTTCGGGCTATCAATCTTGTTTTTGTATAAATTTCCTGCTCTTAAAGCTGCTCCAGTTTTAGTTATAAATTTTCCTGAACGCTCTATAGTTGTTGGTTTCAAATTATGGAAATAAGATTTCAATTCTTTAACTACATAGCTAAATTGTGTTGTTTCACATTGCAGGTAAATCTTGTAATCTATATTATTGAAGTTTTCTGCTAATAACAGTTTTTCCAATTGTTCAGGGGTAGTTCTATTGTCTAATAGTTCAATCCTAAAATGTAATTGCTTTATAACTGGAAGTAATTTTGAAGTATCTCTATTTTTATAACCAAATGAGGTTTTAGGCTTACTCGTTGTTTTAGATAGCTTTTTAACCACCTCTTTTTTATCAGTTTCTAATTTTAGAAATACTGAAGTATCAAAATCAATATCGTTAAAGTACTTTTCTGCTATTTCTTGAATTGAGAATAATGCAGATTCTGAAAATTGTCCGTATTGCTCTTGTAGTTCAATGTATAAGCGAATTGCAGATACTTTTAAGTAATTGATGATATAATCGGTGTCATTGCCTAAATTGTTACTTATAGACTGCTTTTTAATGTAGGTGGCAATATCCTTTAAATACTTATTGAACTTATTAAATTGTACGGTATAGTTATACTTGTTTTCGGGTTCCGTAGCATCTTTTGGGAATTGGGATTTTAATGTTGCTAATTCGGTTTCAGTATCATTTGAAATCAGCTTAAAGTAATATTCTTTTTTACTGTTTAGAGGTCTTTTAAAGTTTACTTTAAAAACCACATTAGTAGCTTTTGGTGTTTCCTTTAATTCAGAGTTCTGAAAATTAAATTCTCTATCTGATCTATCGTCTCTATGTAAACCGTTGGTAATCGACACCAAACTTGCAAATACATTTCCATTCATTATAAATCCAATTGAATACGGTTAGCAGCTTCTTTCTTTTTATCATCAATTACCTTTGCATAAATCTGTGTTGTTCTCAATTCTTTATGTCCTAATAATTTTGATACTGTGTAAATATCTGTACCCAAAGTTAACTGTAAAGTAGCATACGTATGACGCGCACAATGAAATGTTATATCTTTTGTAATACCTGCTTTCATCATCCATTGTTGTAATTTAAGGTTTGACCAGGCACTATAATGTAAACCTTCAAAAACTTTTGCTTCGGGTTTTCCTGCTTCACCTAATAATTCTCTTGCCTGTTCTGAAATTGGTAATGTTTCAGCACCTTTGGTTTTCTTTTGTCTGAAACGTATGTAATAACCCATTTCTTTAGAGTGTTGGATTTCTGACCATACCAATTTTTCAATATCTGACCAACGCAATCCGGTAAGGGCTGAAAATATAAAAGCATTTTTTAATAATGGTAATTCACATTCTGTGTTAACTGCTTTTTGTAATTCATCAAGCGTTAAAAATTCTCGTTGAGGTTCTCCTTGTTTGAAATAATCTACACCATTAGCAGGATTGACTTTTAAAATACCATCCTTAACTGCTTGCTTTAAAGCTGCACAAAACTTACCATAGTATGAATATTTAGAGTTTTGAGACAATTTTTTACCTGCTCTTGCCATAGCATCTTTGTCTAAATACTCTTTGAAACGCTCTACAAATGATTTATCCAAATCTTGAAAACTAACATCTGTAGGACAAAAGGTCTTTAAATGTTTTAGCATACTGTTCCAATTGCCATAGTTGCCAGAGCTTGTATTTTTCTTTTCAGCTAAAGCTGTAACATAAGTAATAAAACTTCCTTTTAATTTCTCAATATCCTGAAACCCGTAAATACCGTTTTGTATTTCTATTTGGCGTTGTGCGCAAATGGTTTCTGCTAATTGCTTGGTTTTCTTGTTAACCTCTCTTTCGGTTTTAGTTTTAGGATTAGGTGTAAGGTATAAGCGTAAATACTCGGTTTTGCGTTTTCCTTTATGATAGTAATCTAAATACAGACTTATTTTATCATTCTTTTTGCGTTGTCTTAATGTTACTTTCATAGGATGCTAATTAAAAAGGTTTTCTATTTGCCATCTGGCTACAATACGTTTTCTACCAAAAGGGACTGCTTTTAAACGTCCTTGTTGAATCATTCTTTGAATGGTCCATCTACTAACACCAATCAATTGTGAGGCTTCAGTAACGCTTAAAAAATCTTTATTATTTACCGTGTTGAGGTTTGGAACTTGAACAGCTTCTTTTTGCTGCTGCATATCCTTTGCAAGAGTAGCTTGTACTTTTTCTTTACGCTTACGTGCCTTATAGGCCTTTTTAGCGCAAGTATCACCACAGTATTTAGTTACTGTTGTACGTGCTGTAAAAGCATTACCGCAATGTTTACAGATTTTTGGGATGTATAAATTACTGCTCATAAATGGTGCTTTATGTAGCGTTATGGTGCAACGTGGGGCAATATGGTGCATCATTTCGCCAATCTTTTAGCCAACAGATTTGGGCAACAAATCCGTATTTAAGGCAACAGATATACAACAAATTTAGTTAAAAAAGAGCAAAAAAGCAACAAAAAAGAGAAGATAAAAACTCGTAAAGTCAATAAAATCAATACATTAACAAACAAAAGAAAGTAAGTTACTTCCCGATACAAAAGTTAGCAAAAATATTACCCAAAAGATCGTCATTGGTAACCTCCCCTGTTATCAGCCCAAAGTAATACAAGGCCTCACGAACATCTATAGCCATTAAATCACTTGATAGTCCAGAATCCAAGCCATGCTTCACTTTTTGTATCTCTTCAAAAGCTTTAAGCAAAGCATCATAGTGTCTGGTATTGGTAACTATTGTTTCATTATTACGAAGTGCACCCGTATTAATCAAATTCAATAGCGCATTGGTCAATTGCTCCACACCAAAACCGGTTTTAGCCGATAGTAATTTTACCTCTGGAATAGCCGCTTGTAAAGATGCCAATTGCGTGTCATCCAGTTTATCTATCTTATTAGCTATTATGAGTAAAGGTTTTTGCGGGTATTTATTTTTTATTTGCCAGATTTCATTTTTTAAAGCTTCAAATTGCTTCCCTTTTGGGGAAGCTGTCTGGAGGACTGAAGGGGCATCAAACAAATAAATGGTTACCTGCGATTGCTCTATTTTTTCAAAAGTCTTTTTAATACCAATGCTTTCTACAACATCCTGGGTTTCACGAATACCTGCGGTATCTATAAACCGAAAACCTATACCACCTATGGAAATCTCATCCTCTATCGTATCGCGTGTAGTTCCTGCTATTTCAGAAACAATGGCGCGCTCTTCATTCAGCAGCGCATTCAAAAGCGTCGATTTGCCTACGTTGGGCTCACCAACAATTGCCACTGGAATACCATTTTTAATAACATTGCCAACCGCAAAGGAATCGATTAAACGTTTTAACACAAACGTAATTCTATCAATAAGTTCCCTAAACTGCGTTCTATCGGCAAACTCCACATCCTCTTCCGAAAAGTCCAACTCCAACTCTATCAACGAAGCAAAGTTCAAGAGTTCCTCACGAAGTTTGGCAATTTCAGAGGAAAAACCACCGCGCATTTGCTGCATCGCTATTTGATGGGAGGCTTCATTATCGCTGGCAATAAGATCGGCTACAGCTTCAGCCTGACTTAAATCCAGTTTTCCATTTAAAAAAGCACGCAAGGTAAACTCCCCTGCATCAGCCATTCTACAACCTTTTCGCAAAAACAATTGAATAATCTCTTGTTGAATATAGGGCGAACCATGGCAACTTATTTCAACCACGTTTTCACCAGTATAAGAATTGGGATTCTTGAATACCGATACCAAAACCTCATCAATTACCCGATTGTCATCCTTAATATGTCCTAAATGTATAGTATGGGTCTTCTGGTCACGTAACTGTTTGCCATTGGTAACCGACTGAAAACAGTCAGAAACCATACCAATAGCATCCGTTCCAGACAGCCGTAAAACAGCAATAGCACCAGCTCCAGACGGAGTAGCCAAGGCAATAATAGTATCGTTTTGAATCATACCACAAAAATAGTAAATAGAACGCACTTTAGGTCAAACCGATATTAGCTAATTCTTAACAAGTAATAAGTGTTTTATCTGTTATATTTGCACATCTAAAACAAAACACATGATTAAAAAAATTTTAGTTGCAGCTTTAGTACTATTTACCATCTCTTGCGAAAAAGAAAACGACAGTTTTCTTATTAAAGGAAAAATAGATTCCTTTTACAGTGGCAGAAAAATTAAGTTGGTAAAACTTGATAGGATAAAAACTGTAACTATCGACTCCACAATAATAACCAATGGAAAATTAGAACTCAAAGGTTCTGTGGAATCGCCAGACTTGTATTATATTTTTATTGACAACTACAAAGGTTCGTTTCCTTTGATTGTTGAGAATGAAACCATGAATATTGAATTCAATAAAGATACAATTGCAAATTCTATTGTTACGGGAAGCAAAGAAAACGACATTTTTAAAATCTATCAAGATTTCGCCAAGCCATTACGAGATCAAAATGCCAAACTAAACCAACAATTTCGCGTAGCCCAAGCCAATAATGATATGCAAACCATGCAACAAATTAGGGCGAAATATGATAGCCTGGTAAAGGTGAATAACGACAAGAGTATTGAAAACATAAAAAAGTACAACAACGCTGCAATAAGTGCTGTAATGTTAGAGGACTTTTTAAATGCTAAAGTTGTTACGGCAAAAGAAGCTGAAGAGATTTACAATACCTTTACCCAAGATGTAAAAAACACACGTTCTGGCAAGGAAATAAAACGCATTGTTGATGCTACTATAGCCACTGAAATAGGCAGTGTAGCTCCAGAATTTTCTGGAACAACACCAGAAGGTAAAACCATTGCCTTAAATGATATTAGGGGCAAAGTCACCATTGTAGATTTTTGGGCTTCGTGGTGTGGACCATGTAGAAAAGAAAACCCTAATGTAGTAAAGGTATATAATAAATATCATGAAAAAGGCCTGGAAATTATAGGCATTTCTTTAGATGGCAACAAAAGACAGAACAACCCTAAAGAAGCGTGGTTAAAAGCTATAGAGACTGACAGCCTAGATTGGCATCATGTGTCCAACCTACAGTATTTTAACGACCCAATTGCAAAGCTGTACAATATAAACGCCATTCCTGCTACATTTATCCTTGATGAAAATGGTAAAATAGTAGCCAAGAACTTAAGAGGTCCAGCATTGGAACAAAAAATATCGGAACTCCTAGATTAAGTGTAATAACCACAAACAAAAAAGCCTTTCACTATTGAAAGGCTTTTTTGTTATAACTTCCCTAGTTTCTTCAACACAAACAATAAAATGATTGGTAATGCCAGCAAGCCTATCATAAGTAAATTTTCCTTAAACAACCACGAGGCCAATATTAAAGTGATGACATAACCACCTATGGCACCTCCAAAATGGGCATCATGACCAATATTACCTATTTGCCTTTTCATACCATAAATAGAGTATAACAAATAGCCTATTCCAAAGATATAAGCTGGAATTGGTATGGGGATAAAAAACATAATTAAACTCATGTCTGGTTGCAATAATATAGCAGAATACAATACACCCGTAACTGCTCCACTCGCACCAACAGCGCTATAATAGTATTCATTTTTATGAAAAACCAGTGATAATAAATTTCCCAATAACAAACTACCTATATACACAACCAAAAACTTAAAGCTTCCCAAGTATGCAATAACAACATCAGCAAAAAAGTATAGGGTAAACATATTAAAAAACAAGTGGGCATTGTCAACATGTAAAAACCCAGCACTAAACAAACGAATTTGCTCTCCCCTTCTAACGGCACCAACATTAAACTTATACTTTTCAAAGAAGCTGTAATCGTTAAATCCCTTGAAGGATATCATAACATTTGCTGCTATAATAATGATAGTTATTAAACTTAAATTGCCCATAAATAGTAAACGTATAAATAGAATATAATATATATTTGTCTCTGCAAATCTAAAATTAATTCATGCAATTTCTTGCTTACATTATAATTTATCCATTTCTATGGTTAATCTCAATACTTCCTTTTAGACTCTTGTATCTCTTTTCTGATAGTGTTTACCTGTTGGTATTTTATGTTATTGGTTATCGCAGAAAAACAGTAAAAGAAAATTTAATGTTGGTTTTTCCAGAAAAGTCAGAGCAGGAAATCAAAATCATTTCCAAAAAGTTTTATCACCACATGTGTGATATGTTTTTAGAGATGATAAAAACTTTAACCATTTCCCGTAAACAACTAAACAAGCGATTTATCATAAAAAACCCAGAAAGCTTACAAAAGTTAGAAGCTCTTAATAAAAGTATTGTAGTCATGTATGGGCATTATGCCAGTTACGAATGGTCTTTTGTAGTAGAAAACCATATTACTATGAAGGGTATTGGTATTTATAAAACCATTGCAAATACATACTTTGACAATCTGGTAAGAAGACTCCGCTCACGTTATAATACCGAACTCATAGATACCAAAAAAGCCGTTGCCAGAATAACAGAATACGAAAAACAAAATATTAAATCTGTAATTGCTTTTTTAAGCGACCAATCGCCAAAAAGCTTTAAAAAATATTATTGGACAACATTCATGAACATTGAAGTACCTTGCTTTACTGGAGCCGAAAGAATAGCCAAAGATTTAGACCTATCGGTTACCTATTTAAAAATTGAAAAAGTGAAGCGTGGGCATTATGAAGCAGAATTTATAACTCTAGCTGAAAATGCTAATGACTATGCCGATTTTGATATAACCGATAAGTTTACCTACGAACTAGAGCAGCAAATAATTAAAGCGCCTGAATTTTATTTATGGACACATAAACGCTGGAAACATCGCAATAAAAAACCAGCTTAAAGCTTAAACCAATCCTCTATTATGGTATCAGCTTCAGATTTACCTTCTAATGATTTATGATTGAACTCATTTGAACTTCTATCATAGTCATAATCTAAAGCCCATTCTTTGTGATGCTTGGCGAGATCAATAATACTATCGCAAACTAACTTTATTTCAGCATCTGTTGTTGTAGGATGAATCGACATACGTATCCAACCAGGCTTACGTGTTAATTCGCCTAGTGAAATTTCTTGTGTTAATTCATGAGAGGTTTCATAATCTACATGTAACAGATAATGACCATATGTACCGGCGCAACTACAACCACCTCGTGTTTGAATCCCAAATCGGTCGTTCAGCAATTTCACACCTAAATTGTAATGCAAATCATCAATGTAAAATGAAATAACCCCTAACCTATCTTGATGCTGACCAGCCAAAATATTAATGTTATCAATAGGTTTTAAAGTCTTAAAAACATAATCAATTATCTGATGTTCGCGTTCAAGCATAGTATCAACACCCATTTGCTCTTTTAACTTAATGGCTAAAGCTGTACGTATAGTCTGTAAGAAACCTGGAGTACCACCATCTTCACGATCTTCAATATTGTCTATATACTTATGTTCTCCCCAAGGGTTTGTCCAACTCACGGTTCCGCCACCCGGACAATCTGGAATCATGTTCTTGTACAACTTCTTATTAAAAATTAATACTCCTGAAGATCCAGGGCCACCTAAAAATTTATGTGGTGAAAAGAAAATGGCATCAAGTGCTTGATTCTCGTTTTCAGGATGCATATTAATATGAACATATGGAGCAGAACAGGCATAATCCACAAAACAAACACCACCATGCTTGTGCATAAGCTCTGCTGCCTCATGAACTGGGTTTTGTATACCTGTAACGTTAGAACCATGTATAATTGAAGCTATCTTTATGGTGCAATCTTGATGTTCTACCAATAGTCTTTCTAAATTTTCCAAACTAAACAAACCATCCTCACCAGGCGGAATAACCACAACCTTGGCAATGGTTTCCAACCATGTTGTTTGATTGGAATGATGCTCCATATGTGACACAAATACAACCGGGCAAATTTCTTCTGGTACTTGAGTATGTTTACTCAAATTCTCGGGGATTTTTAAGCCTAAAATTCGTTGAAATTTATTAACAACACCTGTCATTCCATTACCTGAAACAATCAGAACATCATCATCATTACAATTTACATGCTTTTTAATAATGTTTTTAGCTTCATGGTAAGCTTTTGTCATGGCAGTGCCTGAAACTGTTGTTTCGGTATGTGTATTGGCTACATAAGGCCCAAATTCATTGCACATTTTTTCTTCAATGGGTCGATATAAACGACCTGATGCTGTCCAATCGGTATAAAGAATTTTTTTCTTCCCAAAAGGAGACTCAAATTCTTGGTCAATTCCAATAATGTTATTTCTAAACGTGTTGAAATACGATTCTAAATCAGTTGACTTTTTTAAATCGGACATTGAAGTAATCATGGCTATTAAATTATAAGGCAAAAGTACTAAATATTAGCGACAGCTTTTATTTCTGATATAATTTTATCGGCTAAAGTATCTGCCTCAACTTGAGAAGGCGCTTCAGTATAAATACGAATTATAGGTTCGGTATTACTTTTACGCAAATGCACCCAACTATCAGAAAAATCTATTTTCACACCATCAATGGTTGTTAGGTTTTCATGAGCATATTTGGTTTCCATAGCTTTTAAAATACCATCTACATCCAATCCAGGAGTCAGTTCAATTTTCTTTTTGCTCATAAAATAGTTTGGATAGGAAGCACGCAAGGCACTAACTGACATCTTTTTATCAGCCAAAAGGCTTAAAAAAAGTGCAATACCAACCAAAGCATCACGTCCATAGTGTAATTCGGGATAAATAATTCCACCATTCCCTTCACCACCAATTACAGCGTTATTCTTTTTCATAAGCTCTACTACATTCACTTCTCCAACAGCACTGGCTTCGTAAGTTCCGCCATGTTTTTCTGTTACATCACGTAAAGCTCTGGTAGAACTCATATTACTTACTGTATTTCCCGGTGTTTCAGAAAGCACATAATCGGCACAAGCCACCAAAGTATATTCCTCTCCAAACATCTCGCCTTTTTCGTCCATAAATGCCAATCGATCCACATCAGGGTCTACAACAATCCCAAAATCGGCATGTTCTTTTACAACAGCTTTAGATAAATCGGTTAAATGTTCTTTTAAAGGCTCTGGGTTATGCGGAAAATGACCATTGGGCTCACAATATAATTTCACAGGATGAACACCCAATCGTTCCAACAACAAAGGAATAGCAATCCCTCCTGTAGAGTTTACGCCATCGACAACCACTTTAAATTTGGCATCTTCAATGGCTTTTTTATTAACAAGTGGTAAATTTAAAACCTCATCAATATGCATATCAATATAGGCTTGGTTTTTAGTAATCTTACCTAAATTATCAACATCTGCAAAGGACATCTCATCAGACTCTGCTATCTCTAAAATTTTTGCTCCTTCGGCACCATTTAAAAATTCTCCCTTTTCGTTCAACAATTTAAGAGCATTCCATTGTTTAGGGTTATGACTAGCGGTTAAAATAATGCCACCATCAGCATGTTCCATTGGTACAGCTACCTCAACAGTTGGTGTTGTTGATAAGCCTAAATCCACTACATGTATACCTAAACCGACCAAGGTATTCATAACCAAATTTTGTATCATTTCACCAGAAATTCGGGCATCACGTCCCACAACAACTTTATGAGTATCTTTGTTTCGTTGTTGTTTTAACCAAACACCATAAGCTGAAGCAAATTTAACGGCATCTATTGGTGTTAAATTCTCACCAACAGTCCCACCAATGGTACCTCGTATTCCAGATATAGATTTTATTAAAGTCATGTTATTTTTTAAAATTTCAACAAATATAAGTTTTCTGTGTGTTTTCTATATTACGAATTTGTAAATTCGGAAAATGAATTTTCTCGCTCACATTTATCTTTCCGGAAACAATGAATTGGTAACCATTGGCAATTTTATTGCTGATGGCATTAAAGGGAAAAAGTACAAGAATTATTCCAATGATATTCAAATTGGTATATTGTTGCATCGTGAAATAGACAGCTTTACCGATACTCACCCAATTGTAAGGCAAAGCACAAAACGGCTACATAAAAGCTACAGCCACTACAGTGGTGTAATTGTAGATATTCTATACGATCATTTTCTAGCAAAAAATTGGTTATCATATTCCAAAACACCTTTGGATATCTATGTTGAAAATTTTTATGCTTCCCTTGAGAAAAACTTTGAAATATTACCAGAACGCACCAAAAAAATGATGCCATTTATGATTGCGGACAATTGGTTATTAAACTATGCCAATATCGAAGGTATTCAGCGTGTACTTGACGGCATGAACAGGCGAACCAAAAACAAATCGAAAATGAACAAGGCCACTACTGAACTAAATGCCTTTTATTCAGAATTTGAAAATGAATTTACACTGTTTTTTGATGAATTAATTCAATTTTCAAATGTAAAACGCGTTGAGCTCACCAAAAAAATCAATAACGAACCATGAAAAAACTATTGTTCATATTCTGTTTTGCATTTATTCTCATAAACTGTAAAAACAATTCAGAAAAAAATGTTAATCCTAAAACAAAGACCATTGGCCTTATCACTGAAAAAGCTATGGTTGTTTCCGCACGTGTTGAAGCTTCCAAAATTGGTTCTGCCATTTTACAAAAAGGCGGCAACGCTTTTGATGCCATGGCGGCAACAGAATTGGCTTTAGCCGTAGCCTACCCTTATGCTGGTAATATTGGTGGTGGTGGTTTCATGGTCTATCGCTTAAATTCGGGTGAAATTGGAGCATTAGACTATCGAGAAAAAGCCCCATTAGCTGCCACAAAAGATATGTATGTAGATAAAAATGGTAATGTTATTCCAGATAAAAGTACAGTTGGTGCCATGGCTGTAGGAGTACCTGGCACTATTGCCGGAGTATTTGCATCACATAAACGTTTTGGAATTTTACCAATTGAAGATATTATACAACCCGTTATTGATTTGGCTCGGAAAGGTGTGGTAGTTACCGCAAAACAAGAAGCACGTCTAGAGTATTTTCAACCTTACTTTAATCAAGTTAATCCACATGGTACCGTTCTGGATGGTAGTTGGAAAGAAAACGACACCATTAAATATCCTGCTTTAGCCAATACATTAAAAGCTTTAATGAAAAATGGTAAAGACGAATTTTATAAAGGAGAAACTGCTAAAATATTAGCCGAATTTATTCAAAGTCAAGGCGGTATAATTACAGAAGAAGATTTGTCTCGATATGAAGCTAAATGGCGCAAACCCATAACATTTGAATATAACGGTTTAAAAATCATTTCCATGTCGCCACCATCCAGTGGTGGTATTTGCTTGGCACAGATTATGACAATGATTGAACCTTACAAGGTATCAGAATTTGAGCATAACAGTTTAGAGTATATTCAAGTCATTACCGAAGCCGAACGCCGTGCTTATGCAGATAGAAGCTATTACCTAGGTGATCCAGATTTTGTAAACATTCCTGTTGAAAGTCTAATCAGTCAAGCTTATGTAACTGACAGAATGCAGGATTTTTCTTTTGAAAACGCAACGCCTTCAAATAAAGTCTCCCATGGAAAAGTAGACATTATTGAGAGCAATGAAACTACCCACTACTCCATTGTGGACCAATTTGGCAATGCCATTGCTGTAACAACTACATTAAACAGCGGATTTGGTTCTAAACTTTACTGTCCAGAATTGGGCTTTTTCCTAAATAATGAAATGGACGATTTTAGCAGTAAACCTGGAGTACCCAATGTCTATGGCCTTATTGGCGCCCAAGCGAACAGTATTCTGCCCGAAAAACGTATGTTAAGCTCCATGACGCCTACTATAGTTGAAAAGGATGGCGAACTTTTAATGAGTGTTGGAACGCCAGGCGGTTCAACTATTATTACTTCGGTTTTACAAACTATTTTGAATGTTCACGAGCATAATATGAGTATGCAGGAGGCTGTTAATGCTGCACGTTTTCATCATCAATGGCTTCCCGATGAAATTAGAATGGAACCAGGTAGGTTTAGTAAAGAATTAATTAGGCAGTTGGAAACAAAAGGATACATCATAAATGAAGAACGATCTCCAGTCATCGGTATTGTTGATGGTATATTAGTTACTGACGACGGCAAACTGGAAGGTGGTGCCGATTGGCGAGGTGACGATACAGCAATAGGGTTTTAAAATGACATTTATATCTGAATTACAACAAGCATTTCAATCTCAAGCTAATGATGTTTTTGCAGAGCAGATGTCTGATTATATGCTTAAAAAATTTCCATTTTATGGTATAAAAGCACCCTTACGGCGTTCGATATCTAAGCCTATTATTGAAAAACATAAACTTGAAATTCGCGATACGGTTAGAACTCTTACTTTCGATTTATATGATATTCCGCAACGTGAAATGCATATGGTAGCCATTGAGTTATTTGAAAAGCAACTACGAAAATCCTACAAAAAAGAGGACATCATACTTATTGAAAAATTAATCACCACCAACTCATGGTGGGATTCAGTCGATTTTGTTGCCAAACAAATATTGGGAAAATATTTGCTGCTTTACAAAGAAGAAATACCTACTATCATGTTACAGTTTTCAAATTCAAAAAATTTATGGTTACAAAGAAG
This sequence comes from Hanstruepera flava, assembly GCF_023634025.1. Taxonomy (GTDB): domain Bacteria; phylum Bacteroidota; class Bacteroidia; order Flavobacteriales; family Flavobacteriaceae; genus Hanstruepera; species Hanstruepera flava. The sequence continues at coordinate 275,697 of NZ_JALJCW010000001.1, forward strand.
CAGTATCATCTTTCAACTGGGCTATAAAGAAAAGACTGATGAGGCATTGTTGTTTAAACAATGTTTAATCCACAAAGAATCTGATGAATTTTTTATACAAAAAGCAATTGGTTGGGCACTAAGGGAATATGGTAAAGTAAATCCAAAAGCTGTGCTTGATTTTGTAAACAAAAACACTTTAAAACCCTTGAGTAAACGCGAAGCTATACGACGATTAATATGACAGACATTGTAATTCTTACTGACAAACGCTATTTAGAAGATTCTAAAACCGATGTCTACAAGCATAATGTATTTTACGAAGATTTCTTGGTGCAAGATGCTTTAAATAAACTAGGTTTAAAAACATTACGCCTAGCTTGGGATGATCCTGATTTTGATTGGTCTAAAACCAAGTCCGTTCTATTTAGAACCACCTGGGATTATTTTGACAGATTTAGCGAATTTTCAAAATGGTTAACTCAAGTATCCAAAGTAACTACCTTATTCAATTCTGAAAATATTATTCGTTGGAATCTGAATAAACACTATTTATTAGATTTGGAAAAAGCTGGTGTTCGCATTGCCAAAACCCATTTCATTGAAACAGGTACAAATATAAATTTGGCTCAATTACATGAGCAGCTCAATTGGGAAGAAACGGTTTTAAAACCTTGTATTTCTGGCGCTGCAAGACACACTTATAAGTTAAACTTAAACAACTTATCAGAATATGAATCTTTATTTTCAGATTTAATCACTCAAGAGTCCATGATGCTTCAACCCTTTCAACACAATATCGTATCAGAAGGTGAGTTATCATTAATGGTCTTTAACGGACAGTTTACACACGCTGTTTTAAAAAAAGCAAAAGACGGTGATTTTAGGGTTCAGGATGATTTTGGCGGAACCGTGCATGGCTACGTGCCTTCGAAAGAAGAGATTGCATTTGCCCAAAATGCCGTAAAAGCATGTCCAGAATTGCCCATTTACGCTAGAGTTGATATATTTACAGATAACGATGGACAAATAGCACTTTCAGAACTGGAACTCATTGAACCAGAATTGTGGTTTAGAAATTATCCTAAAGCTGCTGATGTTTTAGCTGTTAGTTTAAAGGCAAAAATTCAATAAAATGAAACTGAAAAAAATCCTTAAGGTAACTGCTGGATTGGTGATATTTTTCACTTTACCCAGTCTACTATTTTTTGGATTTGTTTATTTTAAATACAATGAAGATTTGCCCATTGGAGAATCTAACCAAAAGGCAGAATTATTGGCTAATAATATGTTGGAAGCCCTTAACTACGAAGCCTATAAAAACACTAATTATATTGAATGGACGTTTAAAAACCGTCATCATTTTAAATGGCAAAAAGACAAAAACACTTGTGTCGTATATTGGAAGGAATACAAAGTAGATTTAAACTTAAACAATCCTTCTAAATCTAAAGCTTATGTGCATAATTTTAAGGTAGAAGGCGAACAAGCAGAAGAACTCATAGACGAAGCCACTAATTATTTCAACAACGACTCCTTTTGGCTTGTGGCTCCTTACAAGGTTTTTGATCCAGGAACCCAAAGAAGCCTAGTAAAAACAGAAACTGGCGAGGATGCTTTATTAGTAACTTACACATCTGGAGGCACAACACCAGGTGATTCGTATTTATGGTTTTTAGACAAAGACAATAAACCCACAAAATTTAAAATGTGGGTTGACATCTTACCTATTGGCGGTTTAGAAGCTTCATGGAACGATTGGACAACTACAGAAAGCGGAGCACAATTACCAACATTCCACGAAATGTTATTTTTAGACATTAAACTTAACGATATTCAAGGAACAAAATAACCTATTTTAAACTCTGCCCTTTAAACTGTTGATCCTTTAATTTAAACAAAACATTAAACGTGGTCAAGCTACCATAAGATCTCGTTATGTACTGCTGTAAATCTATTTTCTCCTGCTCGTCCAAATTTTTACTGGAATTAATTTTCTGTTCCATAACGCGGAGTCTATCACGTACCATGGTTATTTTATGAAAGAAATTATCTATGGGCACTTCCTTGCTTTGCAAAGCGGTATCACCAGGCTCTAAAATTAACTTGCCTCCTTTCCACTTATCTGCTATATGTACAATTTCAGATACATCGCTATATCTTTTTAATATCTCCACAAGGCTACTTTCCACATCAAAAAAGCTTACCGTATCCACATCATCTTCGGCCGCTTCAATAACTTCAAATTCAGAATCAATATCTATGGTTTCCAATCCGCCATCTATAAAAGTCACCCAATAATGTTTTGAAGTTACATTCGTTACAACGCCTTTACCGTACTCTGGATGATTAATTCGTGAGCTAATTCCTAATATTTTCATGTTTATTTTTATTTTAAATTTTTCTCAATTTCAGTTTTAAAACCGTCTATACTTTGTGCGTTTTTTTCTTCCCAATACGTTTTAATTCTATCTTCACCTTTCTTCTCCATTGAAACTTTTAACTGATTACGTTCCGCTTTAAAATCCATATAAGGCACTGCATAACCACAGGATGTTTGAACCAAATCAACATCTAATTCTATTACTTGTCGCGAGCCAGCAATATTTGGAAACAGGCTTATATATTGACTATACGCGGCATCGGTATTATGGTATATTCTAGCTTGCCCATACAGCCTTAAAATATTGGGCTTACCTTCAAAAGCACAAAACATAATGGTCATTCTATTGCTCTTAAGTAAATGTGCCGCTGTTTCGTTACCGCTTCCTGTTAAATTTAACCACACAATTTTTTTAGGGTGTATTACGCGAAATGTATCCATCCCTTTAGGAGAAATGTTCACACGCCCATCAGTAGCAGCAGTACCTACAAAAAACAACTTTTGATGCTTTATAAAATCAATTTGCTTATCAGGTATTTCACTAAACTGTTTTCCCATATATAAGTTTTAAAAATATATGTCTAAAACTAAAAATTTTAATTCAATTTAAAAGTCAATTTCATCATTAAAAGTGATAATTATTTATAATAATTCTTTTACGCAATAAAATCTTAAGCGAATCTTAACGGGCTTCATTTTTACAAGCAAATTAAATACCTTTGCAACTTTGCCAAATTAACAGGTTGTATTGAAAAAATGAGTGATTTTGAAGAGTTTATAGAGGTTAAAGGCGCCCGCGTTCACAATCTCAAAAATATTGATGTTTCTATTCCGCGAGAAAAATTGGTCGTAATAACCGGTTTATCTGGAAGCGGAAAATCGTCACTTGCTTTCGATACCATTTATGCTGAAGGTCAAAGACGTTACATTGAAACCTTTTCGGCGTATGCCAGACAATTTTTAGGTGGCCTTGAACGTCCAGATGTTGATAAAATTGATGGTCTTTCTCCTGTTATTGCCATTGAACAAAAAACAACCAGTAAATCACCACGTTCAACCGTTGGAACCATAACCGAAATTTACGATTTTCTGCGTTTGCTATTTGCTCGTGCCAGTGATGCATACAGCTATAATACTGGTGAAAAAATGGTTAGTTATAATGATGAGCAAATCAAGAACCTCATAAAAGAATCGTTTAGTGGTAAGCGCATAAACATATTGGCTCCAGTTGTACGCTCAAGAAAAGGACATTACCGTGAGTTGTTTGAACAAATTGCCAAACAAGGTTTTGTTAAAGTTAGAACGGATGGTGAAATTCGTGATTTGGTAAAGGGCATGAAACTGGATCGTTACAAAACACATGATATTGAAATTGTAATCGACCGCTTAAAAATTGATGATACTGCCGATAATGATAAACGCTTAATGGAAACCATAAACACAGCCATGTACCATGGTGATGATGTACTAATGGTTATAGATCAGGACACTCAAGATGTTCGCTATTTCAGCAGAAATTTAATGTGTCCTTCCAGTGGAATTTCATACCCAAATCCAGAACCTAATAACTTCTCGTTCAATTCTCCAAAAGGCGCCTGTCCGAAATGTAATGGTATTGGAACGCTATATGAAATAAATGAATCTAAAATAATTCCTAATCCCAAACTATCAATAAATGCTGGTGCACTGGCACCTCATGGTCCTCAAAAAAACAGTTGGATTTTTAAGCAGTTTGAAACTATTGCGCAACGCTACGGATTTTCATTAAACGATGCTTACAAAGACATTCCTGAAGAAGCCAAGCAGGTTATTATGTATGGAGGCAACGAGAAATTTTCAATAGAAAGTAAAACACTTGGTGTTACACGAGATTATAAAATAGATTTCGAAGGTGTTGCCAATTTTATTGAAAACCAATACAAGTCAGCCGAATCAACCTCATTAAAACGTTGGGCAAAAGACTATATGGATAAAGTTACGTGTTCTGAATGTACTGGATCACGACTACGAAAAGAATCGCTTTACTTTAAAGTTAACGACCTTAATATCGCCGAACTTGCACAAAAGGATATTGTTGATTTAGCGCAATGGTTTCAGAATTTGGATGAGTATTTAACTAATATGCAAAAAAAGATTTCTGAAGAAATCACCAAAGAGATTCGTACGCGATTACAATTTCTACTTGATGTTGGTTTAGATTACCTATCATTAAACCGAAGTTCCAAATCTTTATCTGGTGGTGAAGCGCAACGTATCCGTTTGGCTACTCAAATAGGGTCCCAACTTGTGGGTGTTCTGTATATTTTAGATGAACCTAGTATTGGCCTTCACCAACGAGATAACGAAAAACTCATAAAATCATTAGTATCACTTCGGGATATTGGTAATTCGGTAATTGTAGTTGAACATGACAAAGATATGATTGAACATGCCGATTATGTTATAGACATTGGTCCAAAGGCTGGAAATCATGGTGGCGAGATAATAAGTTTAGGCCCTCCTAATGAGCTTAAAACCCATGACACACTAACTGCAGATTACCTTAACGGAAATAAAGAAATTGAAGTTCCCAAAAAACGCCGTAAAGGAAATGGCAAAACTTTATCTCTAAAAGGATGCACAGGCAACAACTTAAAAAATGTATCCATCGATATTCCTTTAGGAAAAATGATTGGCGTAACCGGTGTTTCAGGAAGTGGTAAATCTACCTTAATCAACGAAACTCTTTACCCTATTATGAATGCCCATTATTTTAATGGTGTAAAAAAACCTATGCCATACAAAAGCATTAAAGGCTTAGAGCATATTGATAAGGTAATAGACATCAACCAATCGCCAATAGGTAGAACTCCGCGCAGCAATCCAGCAACATACACTGGTGTGTTTAGTGAAATACGTAGCTTATTTGCCAAGATACCCGAAGCCATGATACGTGGTTACAAACCAGGACGATTTAGTTTTAATGTTAAAGGAGGTCGCTGCAAAACATGCCAAGGTGGTGGCTTACGCGTTATTGAAATGAATTTCCTACCAGATGTATATGTGGAATGTGAAACATGCCAAGGCAAACGTTTTAACCGCGAAACACTAGAAATTCGCTACAAAGGAAAGTCTATTAGTGATATTTTAGAAATGACCATTAATGACGCTGTGGATTTCTTTGAGCACATTCCAAAAATTTATAAAAAACTAAAAACCATAAAAGATGTTGGTTTAGGATACATCACCCTTGGGCAACAAAGTACTACGCTTTCAGGTGGCGAAGCCCAACGTATTAAATTAGCAACCGAATTAAGCAAACGTGATACAGGAAACACGTTTTATATTCTAGATGAACCAACAACGGGATTACATTTTGAAGATATTCGTGTTTTAATGATAGTATTAAATAAATTGGCAGACAAAGGCAATACGGTATTAATTATAGAACACAATTTAGACGTTATAAAAACAGTTGACTATATTATAGACATTGGTTACGAAGGCGGAAAAAATGGCGGTGAAGTTATTGCTAAAGGTACTCCAGAGGAAATCATAAAAAATAAAAAAAGCTATACAGCACAATTCTTAAAAAAAGAACTAATTTAGCTAGTTGACGAATTTTAAAAAATTTTAAATGAGAAAAGAACAACATCATAAACGATGGAATGAAATAAAAACAAATGACTCATGGGCTATATTTAAAATCATGGGTGAGTTTGTAAATGGCTATGAAAAATTGAGCCGAATTGGCCCTTGTGTTTCAATATTTGGATCGGCTCGTACAAAACCAGACCATAAATATTACAAATTGGCTGAAGATATTGCCTGTAAAATCGTAGACCATGGCTATGGCGTTATTACTGGTGGTGGACCTGGTATTATGGAAGCTGGTAATAAAGGGGCTCATATTGCTGGAGGAACTTCAGTCGGGCTGAACATAGAATTGCCTTTTGAACAGCATGACAATCCTTATATCGATTCTGACAAGAGTTTAGATTTTGATTATTTCTTTGTTAGAAAAGTTATGTTTGTTAAGTATTCTCAAGGCTTTGTGGTTATGCCTGGCGGTTTTGGAACTTTAGATGAACTTTTTGAAGCCATGACACTTATTCAAACTAATAAAATTGAAACATTTCCTATTATTTTAGTAGGAACCGATTTTTGGTCTGGACTTTTAGATTGGGTAAAAAACACCTTATTGGATAAGTTTGAAAATATTAGCGCAAAAGATTTAGACCTTATTCATTTAGTTGATACTCCAGATGAAGTTATTTCTATTCTGGATAACTTCTATAAGGAATATAGATTAAGTCCGAACTTTTAAATTAAAGTTCGAAACATATAGTATGAAAAAGAAATTGCACATTATTTGGATAGTTTATATCCTTAACATAACTATTGGGTTTTCACAAGAAACCTTTAATATTATGTTTTATAATTTGCTTAATTTCCCACTTGAAGACGCGGTTCCTAATCGCTTGAATGATTTAGAGATTATATTGGCAGATTATAATCCTGATATTTTCATGGTTTGTGAGCTTAATAATGAGGAAGGTGCAAACACCATTTTGCAACTTATTCAAGATCGTGTAAACCCTGATTTCGAAATGGCTGCTTTTGAATTAAACACTTCTGATGATGAGATTGGCGACCAAAACGATTTGCAAAATTTAGTGTTTTACGATGCTTCTAAATTCATATTGGAAAACCAAACAATTGTCTCAACAATATTTAGGGATTTTAATCATTATGAATTAAAAATCAACTCGGTAAACCAAGACACCAATCCTATAATTTTACATGCCATTATTTGTCATCTAAAGGCTTCTAGCGGTACAGAAAATCAAGCCTTAAGATTACAGATGGCTCAAGATTTAACGGCTTATTTAAACACATTACCATCCGACATCCATGTGATACTTGCAGGAGATTTTAATGTTTATACTAGTTCTGAAGGTGCTTTTCAAGAATTTATAAATCCGCTAAACAACATTCCGTTTAACGATCCTGCAAACCGCATAGGTAGCTGGCATAATAATTCAAATTATGTTGAAGTATTTACGCAGTCAACGCGTACACAAACCGGAATGGGTGGTACAACAGGTGGTTTTGATGATCGGTTTGATTTTATAATGACATCAAACAACCTTATGACTGATGATAGTCTAAATTATGTCGATGAATCTTATCAAGTTTATGGCAACAATGGTAATAGTAATTGTTTAAACCAAGCAATAAACGATTTTGAATGTAGTGGTTCTGATTTTTCATTTAGCATTCGTGATGCACTACATAACTTTAGCGATCATTTACCCGTAACCATACAAATTGAAACCGACCAAACTCTACTTGATATCAGAGAGTTTAACTATTCTAGTGGAATTGAAATTGTTGGCTCTAATGTTGTTAACAATGACTTGGTTTTAAAAATTGATTCTAGTAAGAATTTAGAGGAATTGGTGATTTACAACACAATTGGTCAAAAAGTAAAAACCATTAAGCTTTTTAACTCAAGTTTAATAAGTATTCCTTGTGTAAGCTTGTCGAATGGCATGTATTACTTGACTACAAGCAAATCCAATACTAACCCTATAAAATTTGTAAAAGTTAATTGAATTTAAAATCTGCCATAAAACTCTTTTTAATCTTATGCCCTTTTTGGGTAATAAGTCAAAATACTATGGATATTAAGGCCGATTTTAATGTCCGCAATAATCAAATTAAAATTTCGCAAGAAATCACCTATTACAATACTACTAACGATACACTACACACGGTTTATCTAAACGATTGGAGTAATAGCTATTCAACTAAAAGTACGCCTTTGGCAAAACGATTTGCCGAAGAATTTAAAACCGAGTTTCATTTTGCGAAAAACGAAGATCGAGGCTATACTGTAATTACAGAACTAAAACAAAACAATAAGGATGTTGATTTTGTTAGATTAAAAGACCAGATTGATGTTGTCAAGGTAACTTTATCTGAACCTTTGCTGCCAAATAGTTCATACACCCTTAACTTAAGTTATATTGTTCAAATCCCTAACGATAAGTTTACTAGATATGGCATTGCTTCAGATGGTAATTACAACCTGCGGTATTGGTATATAACTCCAGCAATTTATAATGGCGAATGGCAATATAGTAGCAATAAGGATTTAGATGATTTATTTGTCCCTAAATCTGATATTCGCTTGGAAGTAAAATGCCCTGATTATTTTTATGCAGAATCTGAACTAAACGAATTTGATTACAATCAAATTGACAGTTCTAAAGTTTTTGTTTTTAGAGGTGAAAATCGTGTGAATTCAAAATTGGTTTTAAGCAGACAACCTGTTTTCAGATATGTTAAAACAGATTTTTTTACGGTTGTATCCAATGTTGATGACGAAGAACTCAATCCTTTAAACAAAGCGCTAATTACAGATAATATAGCCGCATTTTTATCACACAATCTTGGTTCTTATCCACATGAAAAATTACTGATTACAAATGTTGATTACAAAAAGAGCCCTATATATGGACTGAACTTACTACCTGATTTTATTAGACCATTCCCTGATGACTTTCAGTATGAATTAAAAATATTAAAAACAGCTTTACACAACTATTTAGAAAATATTTTACTTATCAACCCAAGAGAAGATCAATGGATTTTTGATGGTATTCAAACATATTACCTTATGAAATATGTAGATGAATACTACCCTAATATGAAACTCGCTGGAACACTCTCTAAAATTTGGGGACTTAAGTCATTTCATGCCGCTCAATTAAAGTTTAATGCTCAATATCCTTTTTTGTATATGCACATGGCAAGAGGGAATTTAGATCAGCCTCTACTTATGCAAAAGGATTCATTATTAAAGTTCAATGAAAATATTGCCAATAAATATAAAGCTGGTGTAGGGCTTAACTATTTAAATTCCTACTTACAGGGTCAAGTTATTGAAAGTACTATTAAAGAGTATTTAGCAACTCGAAATTTAAAGGAAACCAATACAGAAGACTTTAAAAAATTGTTAGAATCCAATTCTAAAAAAAACCTAGATTGGTTTTTTAATGATTATTTAAAGACAAATAAAATTATAGATTACACCATAAGTAGAGCAGAGCGCATAGGCGACTCTGTTGAAGTAACCATAAAAAACAACACCAATGCAGTAGTTCCAATTTCGTTGTTTGCCATGACTGATGATACGGTGAAATCAAAAATATGGGTAGATAATGTAATCGATTCAACCACTATTAAAGTTTCAGATAATGGTTTAACAAAATTGGTTCTAAATCAAGATCAAATTATTCCAGAATTCAACTTGCGTAACAATACTAAAACATTAACCAAAGCCCTATTTAACAGACCTGTTCAATTTAGGCTTTTTAAAGATATTGAGGATCCAAAATACAATCAGGTATTCTTAATGCCTTTAATTGAATTTAATAACATTTACGATGGATTTGTTCTTGGGGTTAAAGCTTATAATAAAACAGTTCTTAAAAAGGCTCTTAATTATCAAATTTCTCCACAGTATGGATTAAGATCACAATCGTTAACTGGTTCAGCATCTTTAGTTTACAACCAGTATATCAGAAGTAATTCCAATATGTTTTTGGTACGCTATGGTGGTGGTTTTAGTTACTCAAGTTATGCCGATGACCTTTTTGTTTTAAAACTGACACCTGGTGTTGTGTTTCAATTCAGGGATAAAAGTAATTTACGCTCTAACAAGAGAGATTATTTAACAGTACGTTATGTAGGTATTAACAGAGATGAAAACCCCAATCCTACTAATATTAATGAAACTGAAGAGCCTAATTATGGAGTCTTTAATGCGCGCTATAGCCATGTAGATAGAGATTTAATCAATTACTCGTCATGGTTTGCAGATTTTCAAATATCAGATAAATTTAGCAAGCTAGCCTTAAACTATGAATACCGTAAATTAACCGAACGCAACAGACAATATAACATTCGCTTTTTTGCGGGAATATTTTTAAACAATAAAACCAGCACCGATTCTGACTATTTTAGCTTTGCACTAGATAGACCAACCGATTATCTGTTTGATTATAACTACTACGGACGTTCTGAAAGTTCAGGATTATTCAGCCAGCAATTAATAATTGCAGAAGGTGGTTTTAAATCGCAGCTAAACCCAGCTTTTGCCAATCAATGGATAACAACAGCAAATGGAAGCATTACCATTTGGAAGTATATTTTTGCCTATGGCGACCTTGGTTTTGTGAAAAACAAAGGTGTCAATGCTGAATTTGTTTACGATTCAGGTATACGCGTTAGTCTAGTTGAAGATTACTTTGAATTATACTTTCCAGTTTATTCAAATTTAGGTTGGGAAATTGCCGAATCCAATTATGCTGAAAGAATTCGTTTTATTGTAACTTTAGACTTCAAAACACTATTAGGTTTATTTTCAAGACGCTGGTACTAGACCCAAATCAAAATACATTATTCTTAATGGAAATGCATTATTTTCATTTTTATTAAAAATATCGCAATAAAAAATGCGTTTTGTAAAGATATTGTCAATTTTATAACATAAATTGACATTGCAAATCTTGCTAATATTAACTACCTTTGCAAAAATACCTTACACCCTATGCAAACAAACCCTGAAATAAAAAAAGACTTGTCTTTTGAGGACTTTAAAACTGAAGTTTTAAACGATTACAAAATTGCTGTCACATCACGTGAATGCAGTCTTCTGGGAAGACGAGAAGTCCTTACAGGCAAAGCTAAGTTTGGTATTTTTGGTGACGGAAAAGAAGTCCCTCAATTGGCTTTAGCCAAAGCTTTTGAAAACGGAGATTTCCGCTCGGGTTATTATCGCGATCAAACCTTTATGATGGCTATAGGCGAATTAAATATCGAACAGTTTTTTGCTGGATTATATGCCAATACCGATTTAAAGGAAGAGCCTATGTCGGCTGGTCGACAAATGGGTGGTCATTTTGCTACGCACAGTTTAGATGAAAATGGCAATTGGAAAGACTTAACTGCTCAAAAGAATTCCAGTGCCGACATTTCTCCAACTGCAGGTCAAATGCCACGGTTATTGGGTTTGGCGCAAGCATCCAAAATATACCGAAATGTAAAAGGTATTGATACCACTAATTTTTCTGTAAATGGAAATGAAGTAGCCTGGGGAACTATCGGAAATGCTAGTACAAGTGAAGGATTATTTTTTGAAACTATAAATGCAGCCGGTGTTTTACAAGTGCCAATGGTAATGAGTGTGTGGGATGACGAGTATGGTATTTCCGTTCATGCTAGACATCAAACAACAAAAGAGAATATCTCTGAAATATTAAAAGGTTTCCAACGCGACGAAAATAACAATGGCTTTGAAATACTTCGCGTAAAAGGTTGGGATTATGCCGCGCTTATAGAAACCTATCAAAAAGCTTCTCAAATAGCTCGTGAAGAACATGTTCCTGTCTTAATTCATGTTCAAGAATTAACACAACCGCAAGGCCATTCTACTTCTGGTTCACATGAGCGTTATAAAGATGAAAACCGTTTAGCTTGGGAAGCAGAATACGATTGCAATTCACAATTACGCGATTGGATGGTTGCTAATAGTATTGCTACTGATGAAGAATTAAAAGAGATTGAAAAGGATATAAAAAAGCAAGTTCGCGACGGTAAAAAAGCGGCTTGGACTGCATTTACAAAACCTTTAAAAGATGAACAAAACGAACTAATTGCTATTTTGAATAATGTAGCCAATTCGAGTTCAAACAAGGTTTTTATAGAAAAACTTGCCAATGATTTAGCAGAAATAAAAGAACCTATTAGAAAAGAGATTCTATCTACTGCACGAAAGGCGTTAAGATATGTGGTTAGTGAATCGTCTGAAGTTAAAACAAGCCTAGTAAATTGGATTAACAATTACATTTCTGCAATTCAACCAAAATATAGTTCCCATTTATATTCTGAATCTGAAAGTTCAGCTTTAAATGTTTCAGAAGTAAAACCAACCTACAATGACAATGCTGAAGAAGTAGATGCGAGATTGGTAATACGTGATAATTTTGATGCCATTTTTAGTAAATACCCTGAAACATTGGTGTTTGGAGAAGATGCAGGTCATATTGGTGACGTTAACCAAGGCTTGGAAGGCATGCAAGAAAAATATGGTGAGTTGCGTGTGTCGGATGTAGGCATTCGCGAGGCCACTATTCTAGGGCAAGGTATTGGTATGGCCATGAGAGGCCTTCGACCAATTGCAGAAATTCAGTATTTAGATTACATTTTGTATGCTCTACAAATAATGAGTGACGATTTAGCAACCTTACAATACAGAACCAAAGGTCGCCAAAAAGCACCACTAATTATTAGAACTCGAGGACATAGATTAGAGGGTATATGGCATTCGGGCTCGCAAATGGGAGGCATTATTAATTTAGTTCGTGGAATTCATGTGCTAGTCCCTAGAAACATGACTAAAGCAGCTGGTTTCTATAATACTTTATTGGAAGGTGATGAACCTGGCTTGATAGTCGAATGCTTAAATGGATATCGCCTAAAAGAAAAAATGCCTACTAACCTTGGAGAATTTAAAACACCTCTTGGCGTGGTTGAAACCATACGAAAAGGTCAAGATATCACGTTGGTCTCTTATGGCTCTACCCTACGTATAATAGAGCAAGCGGCCAAAGAATTAATGGAAGTAGGTATAGATACTGAAATTATTGACGTTCAATCTCTATTGCCTTTTGACTTAAATCATGATATTGTAAAAAGTGTGGCTAAAACCAATCGTTTAATGGTAATTGACGAAGATGTTCCTGGTGGCGCTTCGGCATTTATTTTAAATGAAATTTTAAATACCCAAAATGCTTACCAGCATTTAGACAGCAAACCGCAAACACTTACAGCGCAACAGCACCGACCAGCTTATGGAACCGATGGTGATTATTTTTCGAAACCATCTGCAGAAGATGTTTTTGAAGCAGTTTATAATGTCATGCACGAAGTTAATCCTAATGATTTTCCAAAATTAAGATAACTCACGATTAAACCATTTTAAGTTATTTAAGTCCTATATATCATATGGGACTTTTTTTTTATAAGTATCTCAAAATTGACAACCCAAACATATTATTATGAAAGCACTAGTTTACCTTCTTTGTGCCATTATATTTTTATCATGCTCTAATGACGACAGCAGTAACAATGGCGATACTATAAATAATGAAAACAATAACAGCCTTGACTTTTCAGAAATTTTAAATATTGATTTTGACAACCTATTTAATTATTCTAATCAGTTTGTCCCAAATTATATAACAAAAGATAATACATCCGGTAACAATATTACCAACGAAGTAGCCACATTGGGTCGTATCTTGTTTTATGATAAAAAACTATCTGTAAACGAAACAATATCATGTTCTAGTTGTCATAAGCAAGAATTTGCTTTTAGTGATGATGCTAATGTTAGTTCAGGTGTAGACGGCACAACAGGCAGACATTCAATGCGATTAGTCAATGCTCGATTTAGTAATGAAGAAAATTTCTTTTGGGACGAACGCGCCAATTCATTAGAACAGCAAACAACTATGCCAATTAAAGATCATGTAGAAATGGGTTTTAGTGGCGAGAATGGTGATTTAAATTTTAACGATTTAATCAATAAATTAGAAGAAACGGAGTATTATCCTGCATTGTTTGACTTTGCATTTGGGAATACCGAAATATCAGAATCTAAAATTCAATTAGCATTAGCTCAATTTATTAGAAGCATACAGTCTTTCGACAGTAAGTATGATTTAGGACGTGCGCAAGTAACTACAGAAGGTGAGCCTTTTCCAAACTTCACAGCTCAAGAAAACAATGGCAAAAGATTATTTCTTCAACCTCCCATTTTCAACAATCAAGGTGTACGCATAAACGGTGGCCTTGGTTGCGCAGGTTGCCATCAAGCACCAGAATTTGATATAGACCCAAATTCTCTTAACAACGGAGTTATTGGAAACGCAAATGGTACAGGTTCAGATTTAATAGTAACACGATCACCTAGTTTACGAGACGTCGTGAAATCTGATGGATCCAACAATGGCCCATTTATGCATATTGGTGCTTCCAATAATTTCATGACGGTATTAACTCATTATAACCAAATAAGTTTAGCTGGCAACAACAATTTAGATCCAAGACTTATGCCAGGAGGAAATCCGCAACAACTTAACTTAACACAACAAGAACGTGAAGATATTTTTGAGTTTATAAAAACTTTGGCAGGTAATAATATTTATACCGATGCTAAATGGAGCAATCCTTTTATAGATTAAATAAAAACCAAAATATAATTTAAAAGCCCAAACTTAAGTTTAGGGCTTTTTTTTATATATTTAAAAAAAGCCTAATTCATGCTAACCAAAACAGATAAAGAACAACTTCGAGGTATAATTTTCAGGCATTTAGATGGTATTGCTACGGCTACTACAGCATACGCCTTATACCAGAAAGGTGTTCTAAAATACTTAATTGAAAAAAAGAAATCATCACTGGATGAACTTTCCTCAAAATTTCAGGCCAATAAAGGTTACCTCAATGTAGCATTAAGGATATTATGTTCACAAGGTTGGCTAGAACAAGACTTAAATAATAAAACCAATACGGTTTCTTACGAGATTAATAAGCTAAGTAAAAAGGCTTTTGAATTAGCTACATTATATGAAGATAGTGTTAAACTACTTAACTATGCCGTAAAATTTCCAGAAGAACGAATTGGTCCAGATGCCTTTATAGCATTGGAACGTATATTTAAAAAATATCAAAATCAGTTTGGTTTAAACCACATTACTGAAGATTCTGTTGAATATCAAATCTTAAAACACATTGAAGGTTGCATAGTAGGCCCAATAATTGTTTTATTAGGTGTAAATGGCTTGTTTCACAAATACTTTATGGAAGCTTCATTCACTGCTGAAGAATACCATAAAGACCCTGAAAGTTTTAAAAAAATATTGGATTTCTTTGCTCATTTGGGTTGGTTTACCAAAAAGAAAAACACCTACCAATTTACCGACAAAGGTTTGTTTTTTGCTAAAAGAGCTTCAGCTTATGGTGTTACGGTTTCCTATTTACCAACCTTCTTAAAATTAGATGAGTTGATTTTTGGTAATCCATTAATTCTAAAAACCAAGGACCCTACGGAGACTGAAAAACATGTAGACCGCGAAATGAATGTCTGGGGAAGCGGTGGTGCACATGCAACTTATTTCAAGGTTATAGACGAAGTCATTAAAAAACTGTTCAACAAACCCATAGACGAACAACCTAAAGGAATATTAGATATGGGTTGTGGTAATGGCGCCTTTATTCAGCATATTTTCGATGTTATTGAACACCAAACCAATCGCGGCAAAATGTTAGAAGAATATCCCTTGTTATTGGTTGGTGCCGATTTTAACCAAGCAGCGCTAAAAGTAACTCGAGCCAATTTAATAAAAGCTGATATTTGGGCCAAAGTTATTTGGGGCGATATTGGTAGACCAGATTTACTCTCCAAAGATTTAAAAGAAGATTATAATATTGAATTAAGAGATCTCCTTAATGTTCGTACATTTTTAGACCACAACCGTGTTTGGGAAGAACCCAAAATACAATCGAACAGAATTAGTACATCATCTGGTTCCTTTGCTTCCAATGGCAAACATCTTTCAAACAATGCGGTTGAAGATTCGCTCTTGGAACATTTAAACAAATGGAAACCCTTTGTTGAACAATTTGGTTTATTAATTATAGAATTGCATACGTTGGATCCTAAAATTACAGCTCAAAACATTGGAAGAACAGCTGCCACAGCTTATGACGCTACCCATGGTTATAGCGATCAATATATTTTAGAAACCAATGTGTTTAATAAAATCGCTAAAGAAGCTGGATTAACTCCAGATAAAAATTATTACACCACTTTTCCGAAAAATGAATTAGCAACCGTAAGCATTAATCTTTTAAAAGGGTAATATGGATGACAAAAACAAACTAATTATTCGAGACTGGCTAGCCATAGAAAGAACCAAGTTAGCAAATGAACGCACTTTTTTAGCCTATTTCAGAACCTTTATTGTGATTCTGGGAACTGGTGTTACACTGCTTAAAATTGAGTTTTTTAGTGATTTGAAATTTTTCGGTGTTATATTAATTTGTATTTCTCCTATTATACTTTTCATTGGTATTTTCAGGCTCTTTCGAGTAAAAAGAACTATTAGAAAACACTACAAATATTAAATGAAAGCAGAATCTGTAGTTACCATAAAAAAAGAATTGCAACACCGCTCACATGAAGAGTTAATGCAACTGTGCTTGAGATTGGCACGATTTAAAAAAGAGAACAAAGAGCTCCTAACCTATTTACTATTCGAATCGCATAATGAAGAAGATTACATTAATAGTATTAAGATTGAAATAGATGAGCAATTCAAAAACATTAATAGAGCAAGTTATTTTTATATTAAAAAAAGTGTACGGAAAATTTTAAGGACAATCAAAAAGTACGCTAGATATTCACTTAAAAAAGAAACCGAAGTGGAATTGCTGCTTCATTTCTGTAAAAAACTACAAGTATTCTCTCCTTCAATAGAGAACAATGTAACGCTAACCAATATCTACAAGAGACAAATTGTTGTAATAAAAAAAAATATTGCAACGCTTCATGAAGATTTACAATACGACTATAATCTACAGCTAAAAGAACTCAAAACCCTCTAAACTCAACATAATGTCCAACTGGAATGATAAATTACAACTGTTTGATACCATTGTAGAAACTTGCCCTGAGTTTGAACGCAAAGGCAAGTCCATGATTTACTGTTCTGCAAACGGTTATATGTTTGCGTTATTAAACAAGGCAGGTGAAATTGGAGTTAGGTTATCAAAGCCATCACAAGAGGCCTTTAAGGCGAAATACAATACAAGCGAATACAGGTCTTATGGTGCCGTAATGAAAGATTATGTATTAATTCCAGACAGCTTATTAACCAATTCGGTTTTAATGACTCAACTATTTACAGAAAGTTATAATTATGTCATGTCTTTAAAACCAAAGTAAAAACTAATTTAAGATACGGACAATTAATTCTTTTAAAAGGTCACGCTGCGGAAGTGCATTAGCGCCCACACCCTTACTTTTTACGTCAAAATCACGTAACGTTGCAACTATTTGGCTAACCCGTTTCATGGGGTAATTTCTAGCTGCAGTAAGATACTCATTAACAAAATACGGGTTAATGCGTAAAGCCGAAGCCACACTTCGTGGCGATTTATCATTCAAGCCATGCAGTCTTAACAATTGAGAATAGAAATTAAATAACAGCGAGACAGTTACAATAATGTTGTTATCTTTAGGATTGTCCGAAAAATAATTAATAATCTTATGCGCTTTAACCGCATTCCTTTCTCCTAGAGCCTTTCGCAGCTCAAAATTATTGTAATCCTTACTAATTCCAATATTCTTTTCTATATGTTCGGGTGTAATTTGTGTGCCTTCAGGTAAAATTATTTTAAGCTTATTAAGCTCGTTAGTTATCTTACTTAAATCCGTTCCTAAAAACTCAACTAAAATTAAAGCTGCTTTTGGTGTAATGGAATAATTCTGACCAGCCAACACACGTCTAATCCAATCAGGTACTTGGTTATCGTATAATTTCTTGCTTTCAAAAACAACACCTGTTTTCTTTAACTCTTTGTATAAACTTTTTCGTTTATCAATAGTTTTATACTTATAATTAAAGACCAAAACCGTTGAAGTCTGTGGTTGTTTAGCATAAGCAGTAAGTTTTTCTATACTACGTGATAAATCTTGAGCTTCTTTAACAATAACAACCTGATATTCGGCCATCATTGGAAATCGCTTGGCATGTCCAACAATATCTTCTATGGTAACATCACGACCATATAAAACCATTTGGTTAAACCCTCTCTCCTCTTCGCTTAAAACGGTATCCTCAATAAAATCTGAAATCTTATCAATGTAATAAGGTTCTTCACCCATTAAAAAATAAATAGGCTTTATTTTGCCAGATTTTATGTCGTTTACTATCAGCTTTACATCATCCAAAATTGCAATGGTTTTATATAAACATGCTATTATAATAAATAACCTTTGGTAATTGATTATTGTAGATTAACTTTGAAAAAATCCTGAACGGTTTCATGCAAAAACTCAATTTTCCAAAGTTTTCGTTTCGATTCAAAAATAGCGAAAATAAAGTATCTATATTCGATATCATTCGGAAAAAATTTGTGGTTTTGCAACCCGAAGAATGGGTAAGGCAAAACTGTGTACACTATTTAATTTCGTACAAAAATTTCCCTAAATCCTTTATTAATGTTGAAAAAGAACTGGTAATTAACAACTTAAAAAAACGTTACGATATTGTTGTGTACAATTCAGACAGTACCATCCATCTACTAGTTGAATGTAAAAGCCCTACAATTACCATAAACCAAGATACTTTTGACCAAATAGCGCGTTATAATTTACAGTTAAAAGCAGACTATTTAATGGTTACAAATGGATTAAATCATTATTATTGCCAAATGGATTTTAATCAATCACGCTATAATTTTCTTAAAGACATTCCAAATTACACATTATGAAAATTGCTGTTGTTATATTAAACTGGAACGGAAAAACCCTACTAGAGCAGTTTATACCATCGGTAATTTCGTATTCAAATGAAGCTGATGTTTACCTTGCGGACAATGCCTCTACTGATAATTCAGTAGATTATGTAAAAACCCATTTTCCGACTATTAATATCATTCAAAATACTGAAAACGGCGGCTATGCAAAAGGCTACAACGAGGCTCTTAAACAAATAAAAGCAGATGTTTATTGTTTGTTGAATAGTGATGTTGAAGTCACGAAAAACTGGTTGCAGCCGGTAATTGAAGAATTTGAAAGTAATCCTGAAACCTCCATTATACAACCCAAAATATTAGACTACAAAAACAAAGACTTTTTTGAATACGCTGGAGCCGCTGGTGGTTTTATTGATAAATATGGATACCCTTATTGTAGAGGTCGTATATTCAATACAATTGAAAAAGATTCTAGACAATACAATGATAATGTAGAAATATTTTGGGCTTCTGGCGCTTGTTTTTTTATAAAAGCGCAGGTTTTTAAAAACTTAAACGGATTTGACGAGTCGTTTTTTGCCCACATGGAGGAAATAGATTTATGCTGGAGGGCTTTTAACAAAGGTTACGTTACAAAATATGTTGGCGATTCTACTATTTACCATTTAGGAGGAGCTACCCTAAAAAACACCAATCCTAAAAAAACCTATTTAAATTTTAGGAATAGTCTTTTTACCCTTGTAAAAAATGCAAAAGGGAATCTATTGTCTCTGGTCTTTACCCGATTGCTTCTCGATGGTGTTGCGGGCGTTAAATTTTTATTTGAATTTAAATTCGGCCACATTTTAGCCATTATAAAAGCACATTTCAGCTTTTACATAAATCTTCCAAGATTATTAAACACCAGAAAGCAGCTATTACAAAAGGGCAATTACTTCCAAACTAAATCAATTGTGTGGCGTTATTACATGAAAAACATCAAGACTTTTTAATTGTTTATAAATAGTGTTAAAATTTTTGTTAACATTTCATTTATGCATTATTCTTTTGCATAATTTTGGTATGTTAATTAATAACATCTAAAAAACATTTAAAAAATGAAAAAAATAATCTTATTTGGTATATCTGCAATGTTCCTTCTAGGATCATGTGTATCTAAAAAAGAATACGCTGCTCTAGAAGCAAAACAAAAAGAAACTCAAGACTTACTAAATTCTGCAACTGTAAAATTAAATTCTTGTTTGGCCGATAAAGCATCAGCTGACGCACGCGTTAAATCTTTAGAAGAGCGTATTGCTGACTTAAAAAATTCTAATGAAAACCTAATACAAAGTAATAAGGATCTTACCATGCTAACTTCTAAAGGTGCATCAAATGTTGAAAAGACACTTGAAAGCATGAAAGAAAAAGATTTAAAAATATCACGTTTACAAGATGCTGTTAACAAAAAGGACAGTGTTATGTTAGCTTTAGTAACTAGCTTGAAAAAAGAAGTTGGTATCAATGACCCAGATATTGAAGTAAATGTTGAAAAAGGCGTTGTATTCATTTCTATAGCTGACAAATTATTATTTAAGAGCGGTAGTTATGTTGTAAACGAACGCGCAAAAGAAGTTTTAGGCAAAGTTGCCAAGGTTGTAAAAAGCAAACCTGATTTTGAATGTATGGTTGAAGCGCATACAGACCCTGTACCTTACAACAAACCTCCATTGTTAGACAACTGGGATTTAAGTGTTAAACGCGCTACATCAGTTGTTCGAGTGCTCGAAGATTTAGGTGTTAACTCCAGCAAGCTTATAGCTGCAGGTCGTTCTCAATATGTGCCAATTGACACCAATGATACTGCCGAAGGTAGAGCTGCAAACAGACGTACAAGAATTGTTATTTTACCAAAAATTGACGAATTCTACGATATGATTGAAAAAGAAATGAAAAATCTTGAAGCTGGTTCCAACTAGTTTAACCAAGTAATTAATATTGTAAAAGCCTAACAAATATTTGTTAGGCTTTTTTTATTTTCCTTAAATCTCAATTCCGTTTATCCAACATATTTGACGTTTATCTATACTAAAAATGCAAGAAATGTTAGTTCATCAAATAAAATTTGCAATTCATAGAAAATCAATGATTTATATGGTTTTAAGTGTTATTTTAAATATACCAAATCTACATTCAGTCCATCTTGTAACTAAAAATAGTTACCTACTTTAAAACATTAAGACTATGATACAAGTTTTACCCTACCGTTTTAAAAGACGTTCTAAAAATCATTTTGATTGGATGTTAAACGTCATTAAATCTGAAAGTTATTTTAAAGCAGACTCCATTATTTTAGACCAAAATTGTCAAAAAAACAGAATATTTAATAAGTCAGCTAAGCTTTAACTAAAATATCTCAAGGCTTCCTTTTCCTTCTCGAATGACTGTTGGAGTGTTTTCAGATAGATCAATAATTGTTGACGCTACGTTATCTCCGTAACCACCATCGATTACTAAATCTACAAGATTATCCCATTTTTCGAGAATCAGTTCAGGGTCTGTTGTATACTCAATAACATCATCTTCATCACGAATGGAAGAAGATATTATTGGGTTACCCAGCTCTTTAACAATCTCTAAAGCAATCTGATTGTTTGGGATACGAATACCTACGGTTTTTTTCTTCTTAAAAACAGATGGTAATGTTTTAGCCCCAGGAAGGATAAAGGTATATGGGCCTGGCAGAGCACGTTTTAAAATCTTAAAAGTAGAAGTGTCTATCTGCTTAACATAGTCGCTTAAATTACTTAAATCGCGACATACAAAAGAAAAATTAGAATTCTCTAGTTTTACACCTTTAATCCTAGCAATTTTTTCTAATGCTTTAGTGTTAGTAATATCGCAACCCAAACCATAAACAGTATCGGTAGGATAAATAATTAACCCACCCTTTTTTAAAACATCAACAACACGTTTAATTTCTTTTGGGTTTGGGTTTTCTTCGTAAATTCTAATAAATTCCGCCATTTATGGATTTAGTTTAAATGATTCTTTACAAATTAAATATTTTTCATTGAATTGTTGTGCACTATTAAAACATTTGAAAAAATTAAGCTTAAATTTATAATCTATCTTTTTAAACCCTGTAACATTTAAATATTTTTTCAGTCATATTAATATGCCAAGAATACTATTATTTTTATTAATTGTTTGCTTCTCAAGTGTCTTGAATGCCAATGATATTATTAAAAAAGGGACTATTATTTTTCCGAAATCTGAAAAGATAAACGAATACACTACACGAATTCCCTTTAAACTAGTAGATCATCTTATTATTGTTGAAGCTGAAATTTATAACAAGAAAGGAAATTTTATTATAGATACAGGTTCTGAATCTATGATTCTTAACAAAATGCACTTCAATAATCTTTACAAACATCACGAAAAGAAAAATCAATCATTTGGAGTAATGGAGGCAATTGACAATCCTTATGAAAAACATGTAAAAGATTTTGTGCTCCAAAATTTTAAACTAGAAACCTTAAAGTCCGACGTTATAAACCTATCTCATATTGAGCAAAGCAAGAAAATAAAGCTTTTAGGTATTATTGGCTATTCTGTTTTAAAAGATTACGAAGTCTTTGTTGACTTGCATTTGAATCAAATTACACTATCAAAGGTTGACCGATTTGGGAATAAGCTTGATAAAAACGTTTATCTTGAAAAAATTGTTGATAGTTTAAATTTTACTTTAAAAAATCATACAATAATTCTTTTTGGAGATATCAACAATAAAAAAGTGAAGTTTGGGCTTGATACAGCAGCTGAATTCAATCAAATAAGTAAAAACCTAAACAAAGATTTACTCAATTGCTTTATTCCTAAAAAACGTTTGGTCTTGAT
Organism: Hanstruepera flava; assembly: GCF_023634025.1. Taxonomy (GTDB): domain Bacteria; phylum Bacteroidota; class Bacteroidia; order Flavobacteriales; family Flavobacteriaceae; genus Hanstruepera; species Hanstruepera flava. The sequence goes on from NZ_JALJCW010000001.1 coordinate 298,537, forward strand.
GGACGCTAGTAACAAGAAAACCGAAGTCATTGCAGGTAAATTACATCGTGTTAGATTAAGCAAAACCATATATTTTGGACCAATGGATACCGTTCTAACTAACTTAAAAAGGGTAAACGAAGCATTTGGTACAGATTTAGATGGTATATTAGGGTACGAATTCTTTAAATATAAAAGAACCATAATAAATTATCAGAAAGAGAAATTATATTTTATTAATTATCCAATAAAAAGACATTGAAGTTAGCAATCAAACATACCACCTCTATTCTTTTATTTCTTACCTGCACATTGAGCATTTCTCAAGATAAAAATGTTCTGGGCTATAAAATTGATGGTGATGATATTGTTTTTGTATTCGATACTCGCGATTATGAAAAGGCTACCTCTGATTCCTCTGGCAGCATAAAAGATTTTGATGACTTAAAAATAGAAGAAGTTATTGTCTCTGGGCAGTTTAACAACTGGACGCGTGATAAGTGGCAAATGATTAAAATTGGCGATAATACATTTGAGTTAAGAAAAAAAATAACAGATTTTTCAAATGAATCTTCTTGGGAATTTAAATTTCTAATTAATGGTAAATACTGGGCCGAACCAACAGATAAAATAGCCAATATTGTTCCGGCAAAAACACCTAACGGAAAACCTTTAAACGTTTATAATTTAAAGTTCTATACTGCTTATCAAAATGAAGATGGCAACGCTTGTTTTAAACTTTATGGTTACAACAATGCAAAAAAGGTAATACTTGCCGGCTCATTCAATAAATGGGATGAAAATCTATTTGAAATGAATAAGGTGGGAAATGGTTGGGAGATAACTTTACAGATAAAACCAGGATCGTATGAATATAGATATATAGTTGACGGTAAATGGATTGAAGATCCTTACAATCCCAATAAAGTTGGAAACGAATTTGGGGAATATAACTCGGTAATCAATATAAGCAAAGAGGTTACCTTTGAATTACAAGGTTTTTTAGATGCCAAAAAAGTTATTCTTTCTGGAAGTTTTAATAATTGGTCTGAAAATGAACCAAAAATGAAAAAAACAGATTTTGGTTGGACGCTAACCTTAACTTTAGCAGGCGGGAAACACCATTACAAATTTATTATTGATAATGAATGGTTGATTGATCCCGATAATCCGGTAAAAGAATATGATGGTAAAGGCAATATTAATTCGGTTTGCATGGTTAAATAAACTTTCAGCCTATAACTTCAAGTTTTGCGAAGCGTAACAATAATTTTTTTACACCGCCATTATCAAATTTAATTTCAGCTTTAACATCACTTCCGACACCTTCTATTTTAAGCACCTCTCCTTTTCCAAATCTTAAATGCTCTACAATATTACCAACCGCCAACTTACTATCAAACAAATTGGTGTTCCCTGAAGTTTTAGAAACTGGTTTTAGGTTTTTAGGTGTAGATACGGGTTTCTTTTCTACTTTATTGACTGCTCTCCCCTTTTTAAATGTAGGTTGTACAGGCTTTTTAAATCTAATTTTATTGGGTTCAACATCTCCAAAAATATCAGCATCCAACATGGGGTTAAAACGTCGTTCCTCAATTGGCGTAACAACTTCTAAATATTGGTCATCTATTTCTTCAATAAACCTACTTGGTTCAGAATCTATTAATTTCCCCCAACGATAGCGAGATAAAGCATACGTTAAATATGCTTGCTTTTCGGCGCGAGTCAATGCCACATAAAACAAACGTCGCTCCTCCTCTAGCTCACTACGTGTATTCATACTCATAGCACTTGGGAATAGATCTTCCTCTAAACCTACAATATATACATACGGAAACTCCAATCCTTTAGCTAAATGAATCGTCATTAAAGCCACATGGTTACTATCGCCTTTATCGGCATCTAAATCTGTAGCAAGTGCCACATCTTCTAAAAATTCTGCCAATGAAGCAGTAGCATCAGCTATTTCCTTTTGCCCCTCAACAAAGTCCTTAATACCGTTAAGCAACTCTTCAATGTTTTCCATCCTGGCAACACCTTCGGGCGTACCATCTTTGTTAAATTCACGAATTAATCCACTGGCTTTTACTACATGTTCTGCCAATTCGAATGCATTGGCCGTTTCATTCATAACCTGAAAACTTTTGATTAAAGTCACAAAATTTTTCAGTTTCGTTTTTGTTCCAGAATTTATGCCAACATCTAGCTTGTCAATATTTTCAAGAACTTTAAAAATAGTGCGCTCATAGCCATTTGCGGCTACAATCAACTTATCTAAAGTTGTTTGACCAATTCCTCGAGCCGGATAATTAATAACCCGCTTTAAAGCTTCCTCATCTGCCGGATTGATAACCAAACGCAAGTACGACAGCACATCCTTAATCTCCTTCCGCTGGTAAAAGGACAAGCCTCCATAAATCCGATAAGGAATATCGCGCTTTCTTAAGGCATCCTCAATAGCACGAGATTGCGCATTTGTGCGGTACAGAACTGCAAAATCACTATTCTGAAGTTGATTCTGCATTTTATTCTCAAAAATAGAACTGGCCACATAACGCCCTTCATCACCATCAGTCAACGACCGATTTACAATTATTTTAGGCCCTTCATCATTGGCTGTCCAAACCACCTTATCTAACTTGGTTTGGTTTTTGTCTATAATGGAATTGGCTGCGTTTACAATATTCTTGGTTGAACGGTAATTTTGTTCCAATCGGAACACTTTCACATCGTCATAATCTCTTTGAAAATTCAGGATATTATTTATGTTAGCACCACGAAACGCATAAATGCTTTGCGCATCATCTCCTACTACACATATATTTTGAAATCTATCAGAAAGTGCCCTAACAATCAAATACTGGGAATGGTTGGTATCCTGATACTCATCAACTAAAATATAGCGAAACTTATCTTGGTACTTTGCCAACACATCTGGAAATCTGGTAAGGAGTTCGTTAGTTTTCAATAACAAATCGTCAAAATCCATGGCGCCTGCCTTAAAACAACGGTCTACATAATTCTTATATATCTCACCCAAGCGTGGGCGCCTTGCCATAGTATCGGCTTCAATTAACTCTGGGTTTTGAAAATAAGCCTTAACGGTTATTAGGCTGTTTTTATATGAAGATATGCGAGAGCGTATTTGTTTGTATTTATAAACATCTTTATCAAGATTCATTTCTTTTATGATAGACGCTATTAATCTATCGGAATCTTGTGTATCATAAATGGTGAAATTACTTGGGTAGCCTAACTTATCCGCCTCAAAACGCAAGATTTTGGCAAATACAGAGTGGAATGTTCCCATCCAAAGATTTTTTGCTTCTCCATCACCAACTATTTCAGCGATACGACCTTTCATTTCTCTGGCTGCCTTATTAGTAAATGTCAATGCTAAAATATTAAACGCATCAACACCTTGACTCATAAGATAGGCTATACGATAAGTTAAAACACGTGTCTTTCCAGAACCTGCTCCAGCAATTACAATCATAGGACCATCTTTTTGCAAAGTTGGCGCTAATTGGGCATCATTTAACTGACTTAAATATTTTTCCAAAGGGACTGTTTTTTCAAAGTGTGAAAATAAGTATTGTAAACCTTTTAGACCGCTAGAATTATTAATAATTATAAACAATTTAAAGGCATATATGTTATATAACCGTAATACATTTTTAAAACCATTAGATATAACAATTACATTTATTAAATAACAAATTTTAGAATTTATAGGACTTGTAAGAGCCTTACTTTATCCATATTTTAAATATATTTACTTCAAAATATTTAGTATGGATACTTTTTTTGAATTCTTGGGTAATACAACATGGTGGATGTGGATTATTATTGCCTTAGTACTTATTGCAATTCGAGATGTCTTTATCCAAAAGCGTCATACCATTAGTCACAACTTTCCCATTATTGGTCATATTAGATATTTATTTGAAAGCATAGGCCCTGAAATCCGTCAATATTTTGTAGCAAACAATAGAGAGGAACTCCCGTTTAACCGTATAGAAAGAGGTTGGATTTACGCCTCTGCTAAAAACGAAAACAACTATGAAGGCTTTGGTACCGACCGTGATATTTACGCACATCAGCATATTTTTATAAACAATGCTATGATGCCTTTCAAATTGGAAGAAAATCATCCCAATACTATTGATAAATCTTTTTTGCCTTGTGCTAAAGTTATGGGTTTACATAACCAAAGAAGAAAACCATATAGACCCGCTTCAATAATTAATGTTTCGGCTATGAGTTTCGGCTCATTATCCGCCAAAGCAGTTGAGTCACTCAATATAGGTGTTAAAATATCAGGTGCCTATCACAATACTGGTGAAGGTGGCCTATCTCCTTACCATTCGAATGGCGGCGATGTTATTTTTCACTTTGGAACAGGATATTTTGGGGTTAGAGACGAGCAAGGCAATTTCTCAATGGACAAGCTTGTCAATTTAGTTAACAAAAACCCTTTTGTTCGCGCTATTGAAATCAAACTTTCCCAAGGCGCAAAACCTGGCAAAGGAGGTGTTCTTCCAGCAGCAAAAATAAGCCAAGAAATAGCCAATATCAGACACGTTCCCGTTGGTAAAGATGTTTTGTCACCACCTAATCATTCCGCCTTTTCAAATGTTCAGGAAATGGTTGATTTTATTGAAGCCATTGCCGAAAAAACTGGACTTCCTGTTGGTATAAAAGCTGCTATTGGCAAATTAGACCAGTGGAATGAACTGGCAGATATTATGGAACAAACAGGAAAAGGCCCTGATTTTATTACCGTAGATGGTGGCGAAGGTGGTACAGGAGCTGCACCACCTAGTTTTGCCGATCACGTATCACTACCATGGGTCTATGGTTTTAGTGATTTATACAAGGTATTTCAAAAGCGTAATCTAACCTCACGCATTGTGTTTATTGGAAGCGGTAAATTAGGGTTTCCTGCTAAAGCTGCAATGGCTTTCGCAATGGGTGTTGACTGCATTAATGTTGCTCGCGAAGCCATGATGAGTATTGGTTGTATTCAAGCCCAAGTCTGCCATACGAATCGTTGTCCTAGCGGAGTTGCCACGCAAAGCAAGTGGTTGCAAAGGGGTATTAATATTCCTTTAAAATCAGAGCGTTTAGCTCAATACTTTAAAACTTTTAGAAAAGAATTAATTGAAATAACCCATGCAGCAGGTTATGAACACCCTTGCCAGTTTACTATGGAAGATATTGATGTAAATGTAGATGACCATAACTTATCTGAAGAATTGAACAGAACCTATATGTATGAAAAAACAAAAGTCCCTTTTACCAGTATACAGGATTTAAAAGATTGTTTATATTTGGGAGGTTCTAAAAACACCAATACTTAAAACACCTACTATGGAAGTCGATAAAATTTTTGAAGTTTTTCTCTATGCTGTTCCAGCTTTAATAACCGGATTAATTGCTTATTTCTTTTTTAAGGAACATACAAAAAATGAAGATGGTCGCAGACGCTTTTTATTACATAAAGATATGCAGGTCAACTCTATGCCCTTAAGGCTTCAGGCTTACGAACGTATGGCATTATTTTTAGAACGTATCACTCCATCAAAATTACTTATTCGTGTGGCTCCAATATCCTCAAATAAAGAAGATTACGAATCTTTACTTATACAAAGTATTGAACAGGAGTTTGACCACAATTTATCACAACAAATTTATTTAAGCGACGAATGCTGGAACATTATCACAGCTGCCAAAAACGCAACTATCCAACTCATTAGAAAGGCTAGCTTGCTAGAAAAAACCGATACCGCTAATAAACTCCGCGAAGTAGTTCTTACCGAGATGATGGAGAAACGCGCACCAAGCGATGCTGCATTATCTTATATAAAGCAGGAAGTTAGCGAGATGTGGTAATATCACCATGTTTATCTTGCGCATAATCATAACCTTGCTGCCACCATTTAGTCATTAAACGCTTACTGAATATTAATGAGTTTTCAGTTAGTGTTGTAGGCGTATAATACATGTTCAACTTAACACCTCTGTTTTTTGCCGCCAATTGCCCAATAATGATATCATTACGCTCTACTTGATCCAATAAGTGCCCGAATAAATTCAACATTAAAGAGAATGGGTTTTTACCTAAAACTTTATTGCGTTCCATATTTTCAGCCTCCAAAACAATAGCATCAACCTCTGTCGCACCTCGCTTAATAGCCTCACGTATAGGGACCACACACCCAAGACCTCCATCGGCATATTCATAACCATTGACTTTTGCTATAGACATAAATGGAATATAATTACATGAAATCCATATCCAATTACAAAACTCTTCATAAGCACAATCTTTAATGGACTTATACTCTACCCTATTTTTCGATAGGTTAGAAACAGTTACCACCAAATCATGCTTGGTCGCTTTTACAATCTCATATTCTTCACGAGTAAAATTCTTTCTAATATTGCGACGCAAAGCCTTACTTTCCCCAAAAGTTCGTTTTAAGCGCACAAATTGCCAAAGCGAATTAACAAAATCAATGGACACATACTCACGATCACCTTTTTTACGCTGCACAAAAGGACTTACACTAAAAATGTCATGTTGCTGCACATTGGTAAAAATATCATAAAGCTTTGGTATGTTATTAACAGCCAAATGCGGCACCAACAAACTACCCGTAGACGTACCCAAAAACATATCGTACCTCCTACCCTCAACCTCCATTAAATACTGCGCCACGCCACCTGCATAAGCGCCTTTACTCCCTCCACCGGAAATTACCAATGCACGCATATTAACTGTTTTTTAATTTTTCTAGAATATCAGCATAGCGTTCATCGTTAGACAAAGCACCCACCAAATCCCTGGCAAAGGATCTAAACTGCCAATTGTAATGATTTGTAGCATTTACCAAATTCGCCAAAGCAGCTTCAGGAAATAGATTTAAAGCTTGTAAATACGAGAATGCTCCCATACGCACCTCAAATCCATAATCTGGAGCCGTATAACCAATTAATTCATCAAAATAGGCTTGTTTGTTGTTCTGTTCATAGTCTGGAGTCGACAAAGCCAGAACCAACCATAACAAACGCACATTCCTATCTTGAAACCCAATAATACCCTTGGTTTTATCAAGATACCGTATGCGATCATTAGGAAAATTAGACCATAAATTGTACAAAGCAGCCTCAATGGTTACATAAGAATCATCTTTTAAAAGCGATTCATATTGCGTTTTTAAAGAATCTGGTATTTTACTCACATGTTTTGCTATGGCTTGCCTCACTTTTAAGCCATCCATAAACACATCTGAAGTAATACGTTCTGGCACTTGCGAAATTATTTTTGATTTTGCCTGATCAGACAATGGCGCCTCCAAATAATAATCACATTTAGCATTATTAGCCTCACAATCAGCCATTAGGTATTCCTGGATAAATTTAGACTGCTCCAAACTCGCCATAACTTCATTATAAGGGAAGACAGGGCTTTCAAGCCATTTTTCAAAAAAACCATCAACTTCAACATCACTTACATTTTTAACTTCTCGAATAAAATCTTCAGAAGATACGTTTTGAAATTGATGAGCTATCAAATAATTTCTAACAGCCTGCCTAAAAGCAAAATCACCTATTTTTTCGCGAAGCATATGCAATAACCAAGCGCCTTTTTTATAAAACGTAACGCTACTCGATTTCGGATTCAACAAAGCCGTACCAGCGCCTCTATTATCTTGATCCAATAATTCTTGAGCATATTCATACAAACGCCAATAATAATACTTATCACCAAACACCGCACGCTCTGCCAACAAAGCATAGTACGTAGCAAAACCTTCTTGCAACCAATGATGCGTTCCTGAAGTTTCTGTAACCATATCCCCAAACCATTGATGTGCTAATTCATGCGCATTAACATTAACATAGTTCTTATCGTTAAACCCAATGGAATCCGTCACAAAAGCATCAGAAAAAATCGTTAAACTGGTATTTTCCATTCCAGCATACAGAAAATCATGTACAGGCACCTGTTTGTAATTCTGCCAGGGGTAAGGCACACCTATCTCTTGTTCTAAAAAATCGAACATTTGCTTTGTGTAGCGATAGGTTGGCTCTACTTTCAAGGAATCTTCAGGATAATAATACATCTCTAGCGGAATTCCGCTTGCTGAAGTTTCGACTTGCTTATCATACTTTCCAATCGCTAAAGCAACTAAATAGCTAGACATAGGTTTTTCCATCATAAACACGTGGTCGGCTTTACCGTCTACAGTTTCCGTTTCAAAGACTTTTTTTCCGTTGGAAATAACTTCGTATTCATTATTAAACCGAATGGTTAACGAAAAGGCTACCTTTTCATTCATGTCATCAAAACTGGGCAACCAATTACTGGTATATTTTCCTTGACCTTGCGTCCAAATTTGGTTAGGCGCTTCATTATCCCAACCCACAAAATACAAAGCCTTGCCAGGAATTACCTTATAATTTATAATAACCTCATACTGCTTCCCTGCTTTAAAACCATACTTAAGCCAAATCTTACTACCGTCATTTCTGTATGCTATTTTATAGGTTTCAGAGTTTTCAAAATCCAATAATTCCACCGGATTTGTGATGTCCATTTTTTGCGCATCAACAAATACAGAATCAACATCCTTTAACATAACAAATTTATGGCGCACTATACCAGAAACTGATTTTTCTACGGTATCGAATTTCACAAAAGCTTTACAAAAGGTAAAATCCACATAATCGGTTTGTTGCGCCAAAACCATTTTGGCACAAACGAAGAGTAGTAGGCTTAAAAACAATCTCATAGGCAATCTGAACACAAAGATTAGTCCAAAATACAAAAAAATGCATTTCTCGAATTGATTGAAAACACTTAATTTCGCTAATATGAGTACCAACCTTCAAACTCCCATAGACTACCTTAAAGGCGTTGGCCCCAATCGTGCGGAATTACTGCGAAAGGAGCTTGGTATTCACACCTATCAAGATTTAATAAATCTGTTTCCCAATCGGTATTTAGATCGCACGCGATATTACAAAATCAATGAACTACAACGCAACAGTGCCGATGTTCAAATTATAGGGCAAATTATTAAGTTTGAAGAAGTTGCTCAAAAACGTGGCAAGCGCCTAGTAGCTACATTTCATGATGATACAGGTACAATGGAATTGGTTTGGTTTCGTGGCCATAAATGGATTCGGGAAAATCTTAAACTAAAAACAGATTATGTGATTTTTGGTAAAACCAATTGGTTTAACGGCAAGTTTTCTATGCCACATCCTGACATGGAACTACTTAAAGACCATGAGAAAAACATACAATCGGTTATGCAGCCCATTTATCCTTCAACGGAAAAATTAACAAACAAAGGCATTAGCAATCGTGTGTTTATTAAAATTATGCAGCAATTGTTTACAGAAACCAAAGGCAGGTTTACCGAAACTTTGTCTCCCGAACTACTCAATAGCCAAAAATTAATATCTAAAAGTCAAGCACTACTCAATGTACATTTTCCACAAAACCAAGAACTGTTAGCTCGAGCCCAATACCGACTAAAATTTGAAGAACTTTTTTACATTCAACTGCAATTAATTTTAAAAAATCTTATCCATAAATCCAAAATTAAAGGATTTCCTTTTGAGCAAGTAGGCGACTACTTCAATACCTTTTTCAAAGACCATTTACCCTTCGAATTAACCTATGCGCAAAAACGTGTATTGAAAGAAATTCGAGCCGATCTAGGTAGCAACGCACAAATGAATCGACTTTTACAAGGTGATGTAGGTTCCGGGAAGACAATAGTTGCCTTCATGTCAATGCTCATAGCGCTTGACAACGGTTTTCAAGCCTGCCTAATGGCTCCGACTGAAATTTTGTCAGTTCAACACTATAACGGATTATTTGAATGGTGTAATAAACTGAATATCAGTATAAAATTATTAACAGGTTCTAGCAATACTTTAGATCGAAAAGAGATTCACGAAAATCTTGAAAATGGCGATTTACAGATACTTGTTGGTACTCATGCACTTTTGGAAGATAAGGTGAAATTCAAAAATTTAGGACTCGCCATCATAGACGAGCAACACCGATTTGGAGTTGCCCAAAGAAGTAAATTATGGCGTAAAAACTCGTCTCCTCCACATATTTTGGTGATGACAGCAACACCTATTCCACGAACTTTGGCCATGTCTGTTTATGGTGACTTGGACATCTCGATTATTGACGAATTACCACCAGGTAGACAAGCCATAAAAACAGTTCATAGATACGACAATAATCGCTTAAAAGTATTTCGTTTTATACGCGATGAAATTGCCAAAGGCAGGCAAGTGTATATTGTATATCCATTAATTCAAGAAAGTGAAAAAATGGATTATAAAGATTTAATGGATGGTTATGCCAGCATTGAACGCGATTTCCCAAAACCGGAATATCAAATTTCTATTGTTCATGGCAAAATGAAAGCTGCCGACAAAGATTATGAAATGCAGCGCTTCGCCAAGGGCGAAACGCAAATTATGGTTGCAACAACCGTTATTGAGGTTGGTGTTAACGTACCCAATGCTTCAGTTATGGTAATTGAAAGTGCCGAACGCTTTGGCCTCTCGCAATTACACCAATTGCGAGGTCGGGTAGGTCGCGGTGCTGAACAAAGCTATTGCATACTCATGACGAGCCACAAGTTAAGTAACGACAGTAAAGTGCGCTTGGAAACCATGGTTCGTACTAACGATGGGTTTGAAATTGCCGAAGTTGATTTAAAACTACGCGGACCAGGCGATATTATGGGCACCCAACAAAGCGGTGTATTAAATTTAAAAATAGCCGATTTAATAAAAGACAACGATATTCTTAAAACAGCTCGATATTGGGCTAAACAAATTTTAAATAACGACCCGAGTCTTGCCTCACCAAACAATGCAGCCATTTTAAACACCTACAAACAAATGAGCAAGTATCGTAATATTTGGAATTACATAAGTTAGAAAAAGAAAAAGACTGCTTAAAAACTACTAGATAAAAATACACTTATTGCTATTGATTAATAACACTAAAATTCACAGATTTCGCAATAAACGCTTAAAACTACCCTATCATATATTTAAACAGTCTTTTGAACAAAACAGTTTGTCCCTAAAAACAAAACTATTACAGTGCGCCTAATTCCTTTAAATGTTTTTCAGAATTGGCTTTAACATTTGCGGGAGGATTCATGGATAAAGATTTCTTAAAATACTTAATGGCATTTTTAGTATCACCCATGTTTTTATAACATTCACCCAAACTATCATAACCATTAGGGTCTTCAGGATGATTAGCTATATTTTGCTTAAAATATTTTTCAGCACGTTCGTAATCTTTTGCTGCTATCATTTGGTAACCCAATGCATTTAACTGCTGTTTATTTGCCATACCTGCTGCCTCATCCATGAGTGAAGCATACTCGTCGGTACGTCCCATTTTGTTTAAAATCTGGGCTTTTATGGCTACATTATTAAAATTCTTCTGACTATAAAAATTACCAGCAATAGCTCCATCAATCCATGTTAAGGCTTCGTTTAAATCGCCACCATTATTAAGGGCATAGGCAGCAGCCTGTTCCCAATTCTGACGATTAAACCCAAACTGCCCTGTAGATTTTGCTTTAAAATCGTCTAAAACAATTTGTGTGGTATTAACCGAAATGTTTACCGGAAAAGCCTTTTTACCCCAAACCAACGATAATACAGCACTTGTTGGCGTAATATTGCTAAATTCAAAAGTCAATAATTCATGATGAGGCGCCTCTGTTGTTGCAATATCGGCACGCAAGGCATCGCGGTTTTTATCATAGAAGAAACTACCCCAAGCTTGGGTATCGTGCGAGAGGATTAGTGTAGCCTCGTTATTAGGCTTAACTTCAAAAAACAAACCATAGGTACCGGCTTTAATTGTTTTACCTTCAACTGTGGCATCGTTGGCAAAAGTAATGGTAGTATTCTCGTTAGCCCCAGCACGCCATGGCGCAGCCGTTGCTGTACCAAAACCCAAGTTGTTCATACCATAAGGTACAAGGCTACCCCATAGCTCCCGACCATTAACACTTGGTCTGGAATAGGTAACGCTAATATCGGTAACACCAACGCGTTGCATAACTGTAGCTTTGGCGCTGGCTTGTGGTGTTTGTAGCTGTGCCGTAGTAGTTAGACTAACTAATAAAAAAAGGCACAGCACGGCTGTAAAAAGGTTGTTCTGTTTCATAATAATTAAGTTTAAATTAGTGTTATGAAGTTAGACACAAACCCAATTGTAAGTTGTTAGCGTTGTGTTAATTAACATAAATCTTCTGTTAATTAACGCTTTGTTAAGAATTGTGGTCCTTTATAAATTACGTACCACTACCTATTGATTTAATGACTAGAAAACTCTAACTTCGCTTACTTGTACTGAACTATGTTTCAGTATCAGACGACAAAGTCAACCTGTGCTGAAGGTATTTCAGTATCAAAACTGAATTTATCTTTGCTTTAGAAAAAATTATCCGACATTAAAAAATTCAGAATAAACATACAAGGTCCTGATTTTGAATACCCAAACAAAAATATTTGTCTAATTAAACATTGGGAAGAAGTTAGAGATGTTTTTAAAAAATATTCCTTCGAATATGATAAAGCAATGATAACAATTCATTCTGACTTCACTGATATATTTAATAAAATCAAAGTACATAATGATTTCTGGGGTGGAGATATTTTAATGACTATTTTATATGATAATGCCGTCGATATTTCTAATAGAAAAAATGTTGAAAATTTTTTAATTACAAGTTATCTGGACGTTTTATTTCTGTGCGTGAATCTATCATTGCCTGGCTCATTGTCTATAAAATCAACTGTTATATTCAATAACGATTTTCAAGATGAAATAAATCTATTCTCTGGATACTTACATAGTTCTTTTGATGTTTCATTAAATTATGGAGGATGGCCAAAAATTCAAGCTTTACCTTTGAAAGAAGTTGTGATATGGTATGATTCATTAAACATTGGGTTAAATATTAAAGCTCAAAATGATTTAGAAAGAACATTATTTTAACTATTGTATTTTTGCAATGACGCTCACATAGGATACAATCCTTCATTAGTTGTTTGGATTATCCAAAGTCTCGAATCTTTTTTTGGAATTAAATCAAATGACTCTATTATTAGAACATTAAAAACACGAATCTATCTTCATTTAGGGAATCCTGAACAGTTAAAAGTTATTAATAGAAAGATTAATGAATTCTATGATTATAGAAGTAAGTTTGTTCACGGAGATATGGAAATATTAAGATACGGATCAGACAAATTTTTAAGAATGAAGTCAATAGATGAATATTATAGCAAACTTATTGGACTGAATGATTTCGGCGCTACATTAATTATATCTTGTCTTCAAAAAATGATTGTAACGAATTCTAAATCAATTGAATTTTCTGAAATAATTAAATATAAATAACTTTTGTTAACAATACATATAGCCCATAGCTGGCATTGTTGCTTACTAAATTTGAATTCCTACAAAACAAACTTCAAACCAAACTGAATAATCCGTAACTCGAGACACGCAACGGGCCATATGCTGGACCTATAACCGCAACTCCTCTACTCCTCCTCCAACAACTGCTTTACAAAACTTTCAAATTCGTTTTTAAATTCGGTGTATTTTTCGCCCGTAGCTGGACCATTAAAACCCGTATGTATTTTACGCACCTGTCCTGTTTTATCGATAAAAATAGTAGTTGGATAGCTTAATACCTTATTCAGCATAGGCAATTTTTCTTGTGCAGCTGTTTTACTTGAGGTTCCGGTTTGCGCCAATAGCACAGGATAGGTAATACCAACACGATCGGTTAAGCGTTTTATATTTTCAAAACCTTGCGCTTCTGTTTTTACATACTCAAAAGCCAAGGCTACTATTTCTAAATCGGTATTTTGGCGTTGCTTATAAAACTCGGCAAAATATTTACTTTCATCCAAACAGTTTGGACACCAAGTTCCCATAATCTGTACCAAAACCACTTTGTTTTTAAAACGCTCATCCTCTAAACTCACCAGATTACCATTGCTATCAGGAAAGCTAAAGCTTACCTTGTCATATCCTTCCTTTAAATAGGTTAAGCTATCAGAATCTGGTAACTCAAAACTTTCATTACGTTTAGCCACAAAAGGCTCTTGCCAATGGTTTCCGGAATAGAACCGTCCTTGCATGGTGCTATCGGTTACTGTTGCTGTAAACAAAAAGGCATGGGCACCATCAAATGTAGAGAGTTTTAGTTGGTTACCATCTACCACACCTTCCAAAAACCGATAGTCGCCCGTTGTGGTTCTAAACGTTCCGGTTACGGTATTTCCATCTTGCTTAAATATTCCTTTACCAATGTACCTATGAGCATCGTCATCAGGACTAAAAACGGTTTCCCAATTTCCAGAAACATCAAATTTAGCTTGAGCATCAACCTTAAAACGGGTTCTGCCTTTATTAGCATAAAATGGTACCACACGATTTAAATTTTCCTTTATATAACTACCAGACAGTGAACCATCATCTAGTAATTCAGCCGCTATGAATCCTTCAAAAACCGGAGTTTTTATAAAAACAGAATCGTTTTTATAGCTCACCTCATCAACTTCAATGTGTTCTTCGGCATTGAAAATAATTAATTCGGTTGGCGATTTCACCTCAAACACAAAAGGCATATCTAAAGTATCATTCACTTTTAAAACTGCTCGGTAGGTGGTGGCTTCAAGCTGTTTTGGCATGTCTTCATGGCATGAAAACAATAGTGTTAAAACAAATAGGTACAAAAAATTTCTCATAGATTGTAAATATGCATAGTTAATCGGTGTTTCACAAAAAAACTTACAACAATTTTAAGTTTACAATTTAAGGCGCATTGTTTGAATGCTAGAAGCAATATTTTATCTTTGCACTCTTAAAATAGCGCATAGCACATGAAGGTTTCTTATAATTGGCTAAAACAATTTATTAAGTTAAGTGAAAATCCTGAAGCGATTAGTGAACTACTAACCGATTTGGGTTTAGAAGTAGAAGGTCTTACCGTATACCAATCGGTTAAAGGTGGTTTAGAAGGTATTGTTGTTGGTGAAGTATTGACTTGTGAGCAACACCCAAATGCAGACAGGCTAAAAATTACAACTGTAAGTATTGGCGAGAGCGAGCCTTTACAAATTGTTTGTGGTGCACCAAATGTGGCTGCAGGACAAAAAGTACCGGTAGCAACGATTGGCACGACCCTATACACACCTGAAGGTGAAGCTTGGAAAATAAAAAAAGGCAAAATTCGTGGCGAAGCGAGTCATGGTATGATTTGCGCTGAAGACGAACTTGGTTTAGGGCAGTCGCACGACGGTATTTTAGTTCTAGATAAAGGCTCAGAGGTTGGCGCGAAACTTTCAGATATATTTGATATTGAAAACGATTACGTTTTTGAAATTGGCCTAACACCCAATCGTGCTGATGCCATGAGTCATTATGGCGTAGCGCGCGATTTAAAAGCAGGCTTATTACAGCAAGAAAAAAGCAGGGAGTTAATTACACCTTCGGTTTCTGCTTTTCATGTGGATAACCGTTCCTTAAAAATTGATGTTGATGTTCAAAACAAACAATTGGCACCTCGGTATTGTGGTGTAACTATTTCGGGCATTAAAGTAGCCGAATCGCCTGCGTGGATCCAAAACCGGTTAAAAGCCATTGGCCTAGCACCTATTAACAATGTGGTAGATATTACCAATTATGTATTACACGAACTAGGTCAACCGTTACATGCTTTTGATGCTGCAAAAATAACAGGTAACAAAGTTGTAGTTAAAACCTTAAAATCGGGTACAAAGTTTAAAACATTAGATGGTGTTGAACGCGAATTGCATGAAGACGATTTAATGATCTGTAATGCCGAAACACCTATGTGTATTGCTGGTGTTTTTGGCGGTATGGAATCTGGAGTCACTGAACAAACTACGAGCATATTTTTGGAAAGTGCCTATTTTAATCCGGTAAGTATACGTAAAACGGCAAAACGCCATGGTCTGAATACAGATGCCTCATTCAGATTTGAGCGTGGTATTGATCCTAATATTACGGAATACGCTTTAAAGCGTGCTGCACTTTTAATTGAAGAAATTGCAGGAGGTGAAATTACAAGTGATATTATAGATGTTTACCCAAAAAAGATTGAAGACTTCCAAGTGCGTATGAGTTTTGATAATGCCAAGAAACTTATAGGTGAAGATATTCCGCGTGAAAAGATAAAAGAGATTTTAATGTCGCTTGATATTAAAATTAACAACGTAACCGAAGCTGGTTTAGGTTTAACTGTTCCAGCTTACCGTAATGATGTGCAGCGTGAAGCGGATATAATTGAAGAAATTCTACGTGTATACGGTTACAACAACATAAAAACAACCGAAAAGCTTAACGCCTCTATTTCGAATACTTCGAAATTTGAAGATTATAAGTTACAAAACATTATAGGCAATCAGTTGGCATCGCAAGGTTTTTTTGAAACCATGACCAACTCGTTAACCACACCAGATTATGTTGAATTGAGTAATGATTTGCATATAGAACACAATGTAGAAATGCTTAATCCGTTGAGTAACGATTTAAGCGTCATGCGACAATCTATGCTATTCTCTGGATTAGAAAATGTACGCCATAACGTTAACCGCAAACGAGAAGATTTAAAGCTATTTGAATTTGGCAAGACATACCATGATTATAATGGTAAACGCGAAGAATTCAAACATTTGGCATTAATTGTTACTGGTAATAAACAAACCGAACGCTGGAATGCCGAAAGTAAGCCTAGTGATTTTTATTATTTAAAAGGTACTATTGAAGCTATCTTACAACGATTAGGTATCAACAACTTGAAAGCTGCTCCTTTTAAAGCCGATGTGTTTAGTGAAGGCATGCAATTATCAACAAGAAAAACAGTTTTAGTGGAGTTTGGTTTGGTAAAAAAATCGGTTTTAAAACATTTTGGTATTTCGCAACCTGTACTATATGCCAATTTTAAATGGGATGCTGTAATTGAAGCTGCCAAAGCAAACCAAGTAATATTTAAGGCTATTCCTAAATATCCTGAAGTACGTCGTGATTTTGCATTGCTATTAGACCAGTCAGTAAGTTTTGCAGAAATTGATGCTATTGCTATGCAAACCGAAAAACAGCTTCTAAAAGACGTAAATCTGTTTGATGTTTATGAAGGTAAAAATTTACCAGCGGGCAAAAAAAGTTACGCAGTAAGCTTTACATTACAAGACGAGAACAAAACATTAACAGATAAGCAAATCGATAAAATAATGAGTAAGCTACAAGCAAATTTTGAAAAGCAGCTTGGCGCAGAATTACGATAAAGTTTATGCGGCAACTATTTTGCCTTGTATGCAGTTTATATAGCCTTGTATGTTTTGGCCAGCAAGCCAATTCATTAGAATATTCACAAGATTCGCTTACGGTTTGGGACATACTGAAATATGATGCGAAAAACACAACTCAAAGCGTTGCCTATGCTTACACCAGTCCTTTAAGATGGGATAATGATGACTTTAGGAAACTGACTACTTTAGCCGTTGGTGTCTTTGCTCTTTCTTTAGCCGATGAGGCTGCCAATGATTTTTTTACTGGTCAAAAAGACAACTATCCGCAATTTGCTTTAGACTTTGGCTATAGGTTTGGTAAACCACAAACGTTTTTTGTATTAAATGCAGGACTGTATGGTTATGGACTAGTAACCAAAAATGAAACAGTAAGAAAAACCTGTGTGTTAATTGTTTCATCGACAATAACAGCAGGAACTCTCCAATCCTTTAGCAAAACGGCTTTTGGAAGAGCAAGACCAAGTTCTGGAAAAGACTATGATGACTTTAACCCATTTTCTAGCGAAGCCATGTACCACTCGTTTCCATCAGGACATACGGTTCTTTCTGTTACCATGGCGCATGCTATTGCCAAGCAGTTTGACAATACTTGGGTTAAAATTGGTATTTATTCTATTGGAGCCATTACACCAATAACACGATTGGTAGAAGGCGCTCATTGGTTAACCGATGTCGCTGTTGGTACCATTTTAAGTGTTGTAGTGGTAGACAGCATTGATAAGTTTTTATTTACCAAGAAAAAATACACATATAAAAACCCTCCAAAAATAAGTTGGAATTTCACGTTTTCAACCAACCAAATTGGGTTTATAGGAACTTTTTAAACATAAAAAAAGCCTCGAAAAATTTCGAGGCTTTTGTGTTTCAATAAGTTTAAAATATATATTATAATACTTTAACGTTTACTGCGTTCATTCCTTTTCTACCTTCTGTAAGATCGAATTCTACTACATCACCTTCACGAATCTCATCGATTAATCCAGAAATGTGAACAAAATGTTCTTTGTTTGTGTCATCTTCTACGATAAATCCAAATCCTTTAGAATCGTTGAAGAATTTTACTGTTCCTTTACTCATTGTAATAATTTAAATAATTTAATAAAGTACAAATATAACTTAATAATGTTAGTAACATGTTTTTTTAGCGTTATTTTTCAATTAACCCATTTTCAGCATGTTACAAATCCAGTTTCACCTTACCTCATTCCTGTTGTAAAACATGTGTTTTAATTCAGAAATTTCGTATCTTTAAGTAACAGCAAAAACCACTTATTATGGATTCAGAGTATAAAAAAGTTTTTACAGGAAGTTTTATAGTTGCCCAATTAATCGTTGACAAACTTAAGGCTGTTGATATAACGGCAATAGTTAAGGACGAAACAGAATCAGGTAGATTGGCTGGATTTGGCTCTTCAGTTCCAGGTTATCAAGATGTTTATGTACATCAAGACGAACTAGAAAACGCCATGCCCATCGTTAACGATGTAACCTCTGAATTAGACAACTAATTACGCCGTAACAGCATACATTTTCTCGCGTAAAGCTTTTATTTTAGAATCCTGCATATACTCGTCAAAAGTAGTATACCTGTCTATAATACCATTAGGTGTTAATTCAACAACGCGGTTTGCAACGGTTTGCGCAAACTCATGATCGTGCGTTGTAAACAATACTGTACCTTTAAAGTTCTTTAATGAGTTGTTAAACGCCGTAATACTTTCCAAGTCTAAATGGTTAGTTGGTTCATCTAGCATCAATACATTGGCACGCATCATCATCATACGACTTAACATACAACGCACCTTCTCTCCTCCTGATAAAACATTAGATTTTTTTAGCGCTTCTTCTCCACTAAAAATCATTTTTCCCAAAAATCCACGAATGTGAACTTCTTCGCGCTCTTCTTCGGTTTTTGCCCACTGGCGCAACCAATCGACCAAAGTTAAATTGTTGTCAAAGAATTTACTGTTATCCAAAGGCAAGTACGATTGTGTTGTGGTGATTCCCCAAGCAAATTTACCAGCATCTGCTTTTTGATTATCATTCAAAATTTCATAAAAAGCTGTAGTAGCACGAGAATCTTTAGAGTAAACTACCACCTTATCGCCTTTGGCTAAATTTAAATCTATGTTTCTAAATAACACCTCTCCTTCTAAAGAAGCCGTTAAACCTTCAACATTTAGAATTTGATCGCCAGCCTCACGCTCGCGCTCAAAAATAATGGCTGGGTAACGGCGACTTGTTGGTCTAATTTCATCAATATTTAATTTATCGATCATTTTCTTTCTACTTGTGGCCTGCTTACTTTTCGCCACGTTAGCAGAAAAACGACGAATGAACTCTTCCAGTTCTTTTTTCTTTTCTTCAGCTTTTTTATTCTGCTGGGCACGTTGTTTGGCAGCTAGTTGAGAGGATTCATACCAAAAGGTATAGTTACCAGAATAATGATTTATTTTTCCAAAATCGATATCAGATATATGCGTACAAACAGCATCTAAAAAGTGACGGTCATGAGACACGACAATCACACAATTATCGTAGTTAGCCAAAAAGTTTTCCAACCAGGATATAGTTTCATAATCCAAATCGTTGGTAGGCTCATCCATAATTAAAACATCAGGGTTTCCAAAAAGTGCCTGCGCCAAAAGCACACGTACTTTTTGCTTACCATCTAAATCGGCCATCATGGTATAATGTAAATCTTCTTTTATACCCAAATTGGACAATAATGCCGCAGCATCACTATCGGCATTCCAACCGTTCATTTCTTCAAACTCTACCTGAAGTTCTCCAATTTTTTCGGCGTTTTCATCGGTATAATCAGCATACAAAGCATCGATTTCCGTTTTAATTTTATGTAAAGGCTTATTACCCATTATTACAGTTTCTAAAACCGTATGCTCATCGTACAAATTATGGTTTTGCTCCAAAACTGACATGCGCTTTCCGGGCTCTAAATGTACACTACCAGATGTGGGCTCTTGCTTTCCTGAAAGGATTTTCAAAAACGTAGATTTTCCGGCTCCATTTGCACCAATAATACCATAACAATTGCCTTGGTTAAAGGTTGTACTCACCTCATCAAACAACACACGTTTTCCAAACTGAACCGATAAATTAGAAACTGATAACATAGCTTGCTTTTTAAATTTGGCGCAAAAGTAAAAAAAAGCAACCATAAGTTGAAGAAAATCCAAGTATAATAATATTTAACAGTCAATTAACAACAGTTAACACCCACAACTTTTACTTTTGTGGTAACTAACTTTCTAGATTGGGATTAATAAATATGAGATTACTACGATTTCTGTGTCTTATTGCGTTTACTAGCGTGACATTGGTGTCTTGCAAAAAAGACAATAAAATTGATGAAGGCGATATTGCCTATTTTGGTGGTGAGGTAGTAAACCCCATTAAAGATTTTGTAATTATTGCAAAATCTGACAAAGCATTAGATACTATTACTCTTGACGAGAATAACCGATTTATTTACAAGGTAAAACCTGTAGAGTCTGGACTTTACACCTTTCGTCTTTGGGCTGCGCAAGGCCTAGAGTATCAAATGGTTTTATTGGAGCCTCAAGATAGTATTATGTTTCGCCTAAATACAATGGAATTTGATGAAACTCTTGTATTCAGTGGAAAAGGTGCTAAAAAAAACAACTACTTAATTAACCTGTTTCTAGAAGGCGAAATTGAAGACAAGGAAGTTTTAGGGCTTTGTCAATTGCCTGTTACCGATTTTACAAAGCGTATCGATTCTATTAGAAATAGCAAATTGGACAAGCTCAATTATTTTATAGAAAATTACGATGCAACTCCTGCTTTTAGCGAAATAGCAGAAGCCAACATTAATTATGATTATTATTTAAGCAAAGAGGTTTACCCTTTTGTTAACTATGTTAATAGCGAGCGTAAAACATTAGAGTCTTTACCTGAAGATTTTTATAGCTACAGGAAGGATGTAAATTATGACCATAAAATGGTTATGGACTATTTTCCTTACTCCTCTTTTCTAAAATATCATTTCGAAAATATGGCACTTGCTAAATATTTTGAAAAAACGGATGATAGTGTTTTCAATATTAAATCATTAGACTATAATTTAATTCGCCTTAATTTAATTGACAGTTTAGTAACTGATAAAGAGCTTAAAAATTCATTATTGATGGAAGCTGCCGTTGAATTTATTACCAAAAGTAAAGACGTAGATAAATTTGACCCATTATTAGAATCGTTTAAAGCCAAATGTTCTGATGGTCATCAGCAAAATTATGTGGCTGATTTAGTTAATTCTTTAAAAAGCTTAAAACCTGGAAACCCAATTCCTCAAGTTGAGATTACAGATTTTAAAAACAACCAAAAAACAATACGATCGTTAATAAAGCGACCAACTGTAATTTACTTTTGGTCTACAGCTTACAGAACCCACATTGATAGTCATAAAAAAGCTAATGAATTAAAGCAAAAGTATCCTGAAGTAGATTTTATTGCTATTAACGTTAATGTGGAAAACGATAAGCTTTGGCGCAAAATTATTAAGGAGTACAAATACAATACAAAACAAGAGTACGTTTTTAAAAATCCTAAAGAAGCCAGGCACCAATTAGCTATTTATCCTATTAATAAAGTTATAATTCTAGACCAAAAGGCTAAAATAGTTAATGCGCACACCAATATGTTTTATATTGGGTTTGAAGACGAACTATTGGGTCTGTTAAACAGATAATTATTTAAGTGTTAGAAATTAAAAAGCCTTAACAATTAACGTTAAGGCTTTTTTTTATCGGTAAAAAGTAATTTTAGTTACCTTTTTTAAAGTCTTCTAAAAATTTAGCTAAACCAATATCTGTTAAAGGGTGTTTTAGCAAACCTTCAATTGCGCTTAAAGGCCCTGTCATTACATCTGCTCCTAATTTGGCACAGTCTATAATATGCATGGTATGGCGTACAGAAGCTGCTAAAATTTCAGTATCAAAAGCATAATTATCATATATATGGCGAATTTCTGCAATAAGGTTTAACCCGTCGGTTGAAATATCATCTAAACGACCAATAAATGGTGATACGTAAGTCGCACCTGCCTTGGCTGCCAATAAAGCTTGACCAGGAGAAAACACTAAAGTCACATTGGTTTTAATACCTTTATCGGAAAAGTATTTACAAGCCTTTACACCATCTTTAATCATCGGTAATTTCACTACAATTTGGTCGTGTAATTCAGCTAAAGCTTCACCTTCACGAATCATACCTTCAAAATCGGTTGCGATAACCTCCGCACTAACATCTCCATCTACAATATTGCAGATATCAACATAGTGTTTCATTATGTTGTCGTGCCCAGTAATACCTTCTTTAGCCATTAAAGATGGATTAGTGGTTACACCATCAAGAACACCCAAATCTTGAGCTTCACGAATCTGGTCTAAATTAGCCGTATCAATAAAAAATTTCATAAACTATTTATTATAAGTTGTGTTTGTTAATGGCGCAAAAGTACAACTAAATGCGAGTTTTCTTGTTGATTTGTTATGAAAATTAATTAACAATTAAAGCTAGTATAAATAGTGAAAATTTTTAAGTATCAGTAAAAATTGTAACTTTAAATAAAAAAGACAACCGCTATGAAAAGAATACTACCCTTTATAGGTATAGTATTGCTATGCTTAAACTGCCAAAACGACGACGACAACCCAGAAAACAGTGCTATTCCAGAAGAAGAATCCTGCGAAATGCAATTTGATGATTTAGGGTTAACCGTTGCAAATGAAATCTTTTTTGCTGAACAAGCTGGATGGACAATTGATGATACACCTTGGAAAGGTAGGTATTCAGATAATATAATAGAATTAAGTTTTGAAGGGAATTGTGGCCCAGAATGCGGAGCGAAGGCAATTTTTGTCTTTAACAAAATAGGCAACTGTATAGATTATAACTACTACTATACGGTTTACAATCAGGGTGGTAATATATTCGACACAAGAAGCATTTCAGAGTCTTTTTTATTATATGAGTTGACAATCCAAGAATATATAGAAGATAGACTTTTTGTAGGGAGAATTAGTAACACTCATCAAAACGAAATCTATAATATTGATTTTTGGATTGAGTTAAATGAAGATGATTATTTTACGGAAGAAGTTCCTGAATACACTTCCTTTCAAGACTGTTTAGGTTCTCAAACTCCTTTTAATATTGATGTAAGTAATGATAATAATCCTGATTATTCAATAATATATAATGAAGAAATTATTCAATATCACTCTTATGAAGTACCATATTTAAAAAGTGAAATTAATTTTACAAGTACAAATCCTAATAACACAATTTTAGGATATTTTGACAATTTCAACGGTGCATTTTACGGTGGCTTACAAACTACTGTAAATGGTACTATTTTATCTGAAGATTTTACGAGTGAAAGTGATTCAGTTTACATTGGAGAGTATCATGATTTTATTGGGGAATCTGAATACCCATACAAACAATACAATATTTGGACTGGCCGTGAGTGGAATATTTATGATAATCCAGGTATTTTATCTGACTGGTATATTGTAGTGAAAATGATTTTAAATGGCGAACCACATTACGGTTATATTAACTTTAGTATTTTGGGTAATGACTGCGAGATTGTTATCCACGAAACCTATTTAAACCCAACACCAAATGAGCATATTACTATAGAATAGTCTATAACTTATAGTGGTTCATAAGCATTTTTTCATAAACCGTATCAGGCAGAATGCGTTTTAGTACTATAGAGAATTTCTGCATAAACTCCCCAACTTTATAATGCACTTTGGGTTTAGATGTGTTGATAATAGTTAAAACAGCCTTAGCCATTTCCAAAGGGTCTTTACCTGCATCAACATGCTCATTCATCAGTTCTAAAGATTTTCCGTAGGTCTCTTTATAAGGTGAATCATCCAATACGTGAGCATGATAACGACCAGCCGCAATATTGGTGGCAAAATCACCAGGTGCCACATTGGTCATCTCAACATTAAAAGGTTTTAGTTCCATTCTAAAGGCTTCTGTTAACAACTCTAAAGCACCTTTACTCGCACTATAAATACCACGATACGGTAAACCCATATAACCAGCGATAGACGTTACATTAATAATCAAACCGGATTGCTGTTTACGCATGTGTGGCAACACGGCTTTTATAACGTTAATTGGCCCAAAAAAATTGGTTTCAAAATTGTTTTTTATTTCAGCTTCAGGAATTTCCTCTATAGGGCCTGTAATTCCAGCTCCTGCATTGTTTACCAAAACATCAATTCGACCTTCATTTTCAATAACCGTTTGAACAGCTTGTGCAATAGTATCTACTTTAGCGACATCCAATCCAACAATAGGAAACAAGCTATTGGTATATTTTTCGGGAGACCTGCTAGTGCCATATACTACAAAACCTTTTTGAGAGAGATACTCACCAACTGATTTTCCGATTCCGGAAGACCCACCCGTAATTAAAACAACTTTAGACATCTATAAATGGTTTTTTTGCGTTTCAAAAGTACAAAAAAAAGGAAAGTTTAGGGCATAAAAAAAGGCAAGCTACCTACATCACACCGCTACGACCGCTTACCTTTGCTGCGTTCCCGCCCTGGAGGATTCAACAGGAGCTGGTTGTGTAGGACTTGCCGAGTGCAAAGATACAATCTTTTAAATTTATCACAATGATTTTTTAAACTGAATTTTAATAAATATCTTGCTCCAAATTCTACAAAAATCATGAAGCTTTATAAGTCTCTTACAATCATATTTTTATGTGTTTTAATGGTATCCTGTGGAGCCAGCATAACTGAAGTCAAACAAGACTTATCCATAACCACAAATGCCCAAAACGATGCCGTAACGCTAGGCGACAATTTGGAATTCAGCTTAAACAACCCCAAAAACCACCCAATAGAAAATGTATCATTTACTTTAGATGGTAATTCTGTTACATCAAATGAAGCATTAATAAATATGAAATTGGGCACTCATGATTTAGAAGCCAGTTTTTCAGTAAATGGTGAACAAGCTAGTATTTCTAAAAGTATTACAATTTTAAATAACCAAACACCTAAAATATATACCTACACTATTATTAACGAATATCCTCATGACATGAGTTCGTATACACAAGGATTGGAATTTTATAATGGTGAATTATATGAAGGCACTGGTCAATACCGTGAATCAAAACTGCGCAAAGTAGATTATAAAACTGGTGAAGTTTTAAAAAATATTGACTTACCTAATGAGTACTTTGGTGAAGGCATTACCATTATGAATGATAAGATTTATCAGCTAACCTGGAAAAAAGGAACTGGGTTTGTATACGATGTTAACACCTTTGAAAAAACTGGAAGCTTTAAATACGGTAACAGTCTAGAAGGTTGGGGCATTTGTAACGATGGTTCTAAACTGTACAAAAGTGATGGCACCGAAAAAATTTGGACCCTTAACCCAGAAACCCTTGTTGAAGAAGAATACATACAAGCTTATCACAACAAAGGGAAAGTTGTAGAACTTAACGAGCTTGAATGGGTAAACGAAAAAATCTATGCTAACCGCTGGAACAAAAACGGCGTGGCCATAATTAATCCTGAAAATGGTGCTGTTGAAGGCGTTATAGATTTTACACCTTTAAAAGACAGTGTAAAACAACATCCTAAACTAGACGTGCTAAACGGCATTGCCTATAACCCAGAAACAGGAACTTTGTTTGTAACCGGTAAGTATTGGGATAAACTCTTTGAAGTTGAAATCACTGAAAAGTAGGTTTCACTCAATCAAATAAGGTTTTCACGTATTATACATTTTATAAGTCTTGCTTCTTATAGTTATTTGGACTATGAGAAAAACACTAACACTATCCATTCCGGCACCATGTCATGAAAACTGGAACGACATGACACCAGTTGACAAAGGTCGCCATTGTGCTGTATGCACAAAAACGGTTTACGATTTTACGAATAAAACAGATGAACAAATTGTAAAAGCCTATTTAAACAATCGAAACTTATGCGGACGATTCAAAGGTAAACAACTAAATAAGGAATTGGTTTACAGTCGAAAAACCACCAATAGCTTTAGAACATTTTTGGCATCAAGCCTACTCTCCTTTTTGTCATTCACAAGCCATCAAGCATTAAGTCAAGAAAAGCCAATTGCAGAGCAAACAGACACCACAAAACAACCAACTGTAAAAGGAAAAACAGCTGTATCGGTTTTAAACAGTAAAACGATATCTGGAACCATTGCTGATGAAAGTGGATTGCCCTTACCTGGAGTAAACATAATTATTAAAGGCACTACTAGAGGTACCCAAACAGATTTTGATGGAAACTATAAAATTACAGCTAGTTTAGGAAATATTGTTTCATTCAGTTATTTAGGTTATAAAACAAAAGAAGTTACTATTGGAGTCAATAATGATCATTCATTTTGTATGGATATTGACTCTGAAATTTTAGGTGAAGTAGTGTATACAGGTATGATTTCATATTCAGAAAGCTACGATCAAGGTTATGGATATATTCAAAATCATTACGACAACAATTATACAACACCTGAAGAAATTACTAAACAAAAGATTGCAAAAAACAACACCAAAAGCTTTTACAAAAATAAATTCATGCAGGATAAAGCATTAAGAAAAGAAAAACGTGAAAAAATAAAAAGCGGAGAACTAGAGCGTAGTAATCTTGGTAAATTCTTTTACAGTATAACACACCCTTTTAAATAATGAGATTCTCGATTTTTTTGCATTATTTTTGAATATGCAGATTTTTGAAAAAACCATAACCACAACCCAATCCGATTTAGATGCCTTAAACCACGTAAATAATGTACGTTATGTAAAATGGGTTCAAGATATTGCAGAGCAACATTGGCTCTCTAGAGCTTCGCAAAATATATTAGACAAATACTTTTGGGTCATGCTATCACACCATATAGTATATAAAAGCCCAGCGCTTTTAAACGATCAAATCAGTTTAAAAACTTATGTCGTTAAATCTGAAGGCGTTACCTCAACACGTGTAGTGGAAATCCGTAATGCCAAAACACAAAAATTGTTAGCTGAATCGGAAACCAAATGGTGTTTCATGTCCAAAGAGACCCAAAAGCCCACACGAATAACTTCAAATATTATCACCTTGTTTTGTTAATTAATATGTAAAATGGCTGTTAAACTTTCTTAACAAGCTACTATACCAACAGCCTAAAAAATACATTTACAGAAACTATAACCAACTTTCTGTGTATTTATTTCGCTTTTTCTTGTTGCTGCTTCTAGTTGTCAGTAACTTAAACGCCCAAACATTCGAGGGAAAAGTTTACGATTCAAAATCAGTCCTAGAGAACATCAAGGTTTTTAATAGTACCAAACAAGTACTTACGTATTCTAATAGAGGTGGGCACTTTTCAATTCAGGCTGCAGTAAACGATACACTAATATTCAGTTCCCTTTTTTATCAAGAACAGACAATTCTTGTAACAGAAACGCACTTAAATCAAATTAATGTTATTGAACTTAAAGAAGCTACTAATGCTTTAGATGAAGTTTCCATTCAATCTGTCAAGAAAAAAGATGAGCAAACCCTTACGGTAGAAGTTCAACGTAGGCAAAACAGCCAAATTGCTAACGATATAAAAAACAACCCTCATTTGTACGGACTTTCGCCTAGTACAAATGTAGATTTTGTAGCCATTTTCAAACTCATAGGAAAACTCTTTAAAAACAAGAAAAAAACCGTTCAAGAAATTGCCCTATATCAGGATTTTAATGACTTATTTCTTACCGATTCTTTTTTTACCGATGACCTTCTAAAAAACGAACTCAACATTCCCGACAATCTTAAACAATTGTTTTTTGAATACTGTGGAGCACATAATATTGACAAAAAATTGTTATCAAAGAACAATCAAGTCCATTTGTTGGAAGAACTCATTCAATTAAGTCAGTCCTTTCTAATACTAGTTGAAAACACAAAACACTAAAAAGGATTAGAATTTTTAAATATAAATCCGCTTTCATACTAAATCATCAATTCAAAAGTTATATTTTTGAAACGCTACCAATTGGTCATAAAATTTAAATAATGTCAATGAAACGATTAGTATACTTTATTTCTTGTTTAGCCTTTTTAGTATTGTGGAGCTCCTGCCGAAAAGATTTTGAGTTTGAACCCAGTACTGGAAATCTTGAATTCTCGCGAGATACCGTGTATCTAGATACCGTTTTTACAAACATAGGCTCAAGCACATACAACCTAAAAGTATACAACCGTAGCGATAACGACATCAACATTCCCACACTGGGATTAGAGCGCGGTGAAGATTCTGAATACCGTTTAAATGTTGATGGTATGCCAGGTAGAACCTTTCAAAATGTGGAATTATTAGCCAATGACAGCTTATTTATTTTTATCGAAACCACTATAGATATTAATAATCTACCAAGCACTGACGGTGAGTTTTTATATACCGACAAAATTATTTTCGATTCTGGAGCCAACATGCAAGATGTGGATTTGGTGACCTTGGTTAAAGATGCTGTATTTATCTATCCAGATCGAGATAATGCAACAGGGATAATAGAAACACTAACGCTTAATGTAGGTGGCGAGCAAATTGAAACCGACATTCAAGGCCGTTATCTTATGCCAGATGAATTTACCTTTACCAACGAGCGTCCTTATGTCATTTATGGTTATGCGGCTGTTCCCAATGGCGAAACATTAACCATAGAAGCTGGTGCTCGCGTGCATTTCCATGCCGATTCTGGTATTCTCGTATCCGAAGATGCTTCTATTCATGTTAATGGGTTATTTAGTAATGACCCTGAAGCTTTAGAGAACGAAGTGATTTTTGAAGGTGACCGATTGGAACCTATTTTCAGTGATGTTCCTGGGCAATGGGGCACAATTTGGTTATTTGAAGGTAGTGTGAACAACATCTTTAATTATGCAACCATTAAAAATTCGGGTGTTGGTATTTTAAGCGACGGTAATCCCGATGCTGCCACTGATAAACTTACTATTACAAACTCGCAAATATACAATTCGAGTAACTTTGGAATTCTGGGAAGAAACACTTCTATTTTAGCTAAAAATGTTGTAATCAACAATTCTGGTCAGTCTTCGTTTGCGGGAACTCTAGGAGGTAAATACAATTTTACCCACTGTACCATAGCTAATTATTGGAGAAATAGTTTTAGACAGTTCCCTGTACTATTGCTAAACAATTTTACGGAAACATCTGATGCCACAATAATTGCAGATTTAACCGAAGCCAATTTTAATAACTGTATCATTTATGGTAATGATAATCCAGAATTTATTTTAGACGAAATTAACGACAATACCAATCCTGTCTTGTTTGAATTTAAGTTTTCAAATTGCTTGTTACGTTTTTCTGATCCCAACAACAATTTTGATGGCGAAAACTATAACTTCAATAATACTGAACTGTACGAGGGTAACCGGTTTAATGATGATCCACATTTCATGGAGCCTTATGAAAACCAATTGATTATTGGTGAAAATTCGGGAGCAATAGAAATTGGAAATCCATCATTTGTTAGTGGTACGACTCAATTTGATATTTTAATGGAGACAAGACCAACCAGTCCAAATCCTGATGCTGGTGCCTACCAACATACTGATTTTTAGATTAACGTCTCGTTAACAACTACTTACTGTTTTAATAGTTACTTTTAATACGTACCAAAAGGTGCTTAATAATAATCAAACTAGCAAACAGCATGGAAAAATTTATTACACTCGCTTTACTAATAATTGGAATGGCAATAGGTCATTCGCAAACCAATAAAGAATTGGTAGAAAAAGCCTGTTATAGTTACATTGAAGGCTTTTATGAAGGTGACTCTGCTAAACTTAAAGCTTGCCTACAACCTGAACTCAACAAATTTGGTTTTTGGAAGAATAAGGATACAGGTGAATACAAACAAGTTGACCACATGTCTTTTGACCAGGCCTTAGCTTACGCCGAAAATGTAAAAGCCAAGAAAAACTTTGCTAAACC
The DNA here is from genome assembly GCF_023634025.1 of Hanstruepera flava. Classification (GTDB taxonomy): domain Bacteria; phylum Bacteroidota; class Bacteroidia; order Flavobacteriales; family Flavobacteriaceae; genus Hanstruepera; species Hanstruepera flava. The sequence goes on from NZ_JALJCW010000001.1 coordinate 328,990, forward strand.
TGATGCACCCAAACAAGTGGAAGTTTTGAACATAGGAAATAACATAGCCGCTGCCAAAGTAACCGCTTGGTGGGGCATAGACTATATGTTACTCTCCAAACGTGGTGATAAGTGGATGATTGAACAAGTGCTTTGGGAAGGCCCTTATGAAGAAAAGTCTTAAAATAAAAAACCTGCCCGTGAGCAGGTTTTTTTGTGTTGTTATATTAATGCTATGCAAATAATGGTAAACCCTCCATCAACGCATTCACTTTTTCGGCTACTTGTTCTAGTTTAGCTTCATCTTCATAGTTCATAATCACCTCATCAACTAAAGCAACAATAGCTTCCATATCATCTTCTTTCAAACCTCGTGTAGTAATCGCTGGCGTACCCACTCGAATGCCTGATGTAACAAAAGGACTTTTATCATCAAATGGCACCATGTTTTTATTTACGGTAATTTCAGCTTTCACCAAGGCTTGTTCTGCATCTTTGCCTGTAATATTTTTATTACGTAAATCAATCAACATCATATGATTGTCCGTACCACCAGAAATAATGTGATAGTCACGCTTCACAAACGCTTCAGACATAGCAGCTGCATTTTTCTTTACCTGCAACATATAATGCATAAAATCATCTGTTAAGGCTTCACCAAAAGCAATGGCTTTAGCAGCTATAATATGTTCTAAAGGTCCACCTTGGTTTCCTGGAAATACACCGGAATCCAGCAACGACGACATTTTACGTAAGCTACCATTTTTTAAGGTAATATCGAACGGATTATCAAAATCCTGACCCATCATAATCATTCCACCTCTTGGTCCACGTAAGGTCTTGTGAGTTGTTGTAGTCACAATATGGCAATGAGGTAATGGATCATTCAAAATACCTTTGGCAATCAATCCAGCTGGGTGAGAAATATCGGCCAACAAAATTGCTCCAACAGAATCAGCAATCTCACGGAAACGTTTAAAGTCCATATCACGCGAATAGGCAGAAGCTCCTGCAATAATTAGTTTTGGCTTTTCTTTTTGCGCCATTTCAGCAACATGGTCGTAATCAATTAAACCAGTTTCCTTTTTTACGCCATAAAAAACCGGATTATATAATTTTCCAGAAAAGTTTACTGGCGAGCCATGTGTTAAATGCCCTCCATGCGACAAATCAAAACCCAGAATCGTATCACCTGGTTTTAGGCAAGCGGCAAAGACAGCCGTATTGGCCTGACTTCCCGAATGTGGCTGTACGTTTACATATTCGGCATTAAACAAGGTTTTAGCGCGCTCAATTGCTAAATTCTCCACTTCATCAACCACTTCACAGCCGCCATAATAGCGCTTTCCTGGGTAGCCTTCAGCATATTTATTAGTTAATACAGAACCTGCTGCTTCCATCACTTGGTCACTTACAAAATTCTCCGATGCAATAAGTTCTATACCATGAAGCTGACGTTCTTTTTCAGCCGCTATCAATTCAAAAATTTGTTCGTCGCGTTGCATAAATTTTGGTTATAGTTAAATTGAAGTCAAAAATAACAAATCCATGTATTTAATTATTCAAAAAACATATATTTACCTCAAGAAGTTTTACACAGCTGTAAATAACTTTCTACAACCTATATTTTATGTTTAAAATTAGTTTTAAAATAAAAAGTTATGTAGGTTTGACTAGAATTATCAACTATTAAATTTAAACAATACTATGCCACTTTCAGCCAACAATCCAGATAGAAGGTCTTGGTTACATGTCGATAAAAATTCTGATTTCCCGATTCAAAATATTCCGTTTGGTGTGTTTTTAACACGTGACGATATTATTACCATTGGAACACGAATTGGTGATACAGCTATTGATTTAGGTGCTTTGCACCAATTGGGTTATTTTGATGGTATTCCGTTAACCGACGATATCTTTCTACAGGATTCCCTAAACGACTTTATTGCCGATGGCCGAAAAACATGGCGCTCAGTACGTAACCGTATTGCCAAAATTTTTGATGCTGAAAATGACGAATTAAAGAATAACAAAAAGCACAAGGAAATTGTACTCTTCCGTTTAGATGAAATTGAAATGCAACTCCCTGTACAAATTGGTGACTATACTGATTTTTACTCGAGTATTGAGCACGCCACTAATGTGGGCACTATGTTCCGTGACCCAGAAAATGCCTTGATGCCAAATTGGTTGCATATTCCTGTCGGTTATCATGGTAGAAGTAGTTCTATTATTCCTTCTGGTATTCCGGTACACAGACCACAAGGACAAACCTTACCAGCTGATAGCGACACGCCTGTTTTTGGACCAAGTAAGTTGGTAGATTTCGAATTAGAAATGGCCTTTATTACGACCGATGCGAACGATTTGGGTGAACCTATTCCTATTGAAGAAGCTGAAGAGTATATTTTTGGACTAGTTCTTTTTAATGACTGGTCTGCTCGTGATATACAAAAGTGGGAATACGTACCACTAGGTCCATTCTTGGCAAAAAACTTTGCTTCATCTATTTCTCCTTGGATTGTGACCTTGGATGCTTTAGAGCCTTTCCGTGTTGAAAGCCCAAAACCTAAAAAACCTCAATTACCCTATTTACAATATAAAGGTAAAAAGAGCTACGATATAAACTTGGAGGTTGCCATAAAACCTAAAAAAGCTAAAGAAACAGTTGTGAGCAACTCGAACTTTAAATACATGTATTGGAACATGTGCCAACAATTGGCGCACCATACGGTAAACGGTTGCCCAGTAAACTCTGGCGATATGATGGGAAGCGGTACCATTTCTGGCCCAACACCAGACTCTTATGGCTCTATGCTGGAACTGACATGGCGTGGCGAAAAACCACTAAAAATGACCGATGGCAGCGAACGTAAATTTATTAATGATTACGATACCGTCATTATGCGTGGACATTGTGAAAAAGATGGTACACGTATTGGTTTTGGTGAAGTTTCTACCCAACTCCTACCCGTTTATAACCCTAAAAAAAGTAAATAATTTTTACTCAAATACATAAAAACCCCCAACAAATTTAGGGAGTTTTTTGTTTAATGGTCAGGTAGATAATCTTATTTCGTGTTTAACTCACCAAAAAAACCATCCAATACATTTTGTTGCTTGGGTGTTGTCACATCGGTTTTTGAAATAATTAACTGACCGTTTTCAATTTTAGCATCTAATCCTGCTAAAGTTAAATATTCGTCAATTGGTATTTTATTTGTGCCTAATATATACATATTAAAAAATTCGGTTGGAATAGTACCACTTAATTCTCCATATAACTCTTGAAGTTCTTGCAGTGTATATGTATTGTTACTTCCACCATATTTTTCAAATAATTGCCTCATTAAATCGTCTATGCTTTTTTCATTATTTGTGGCATTTCTAATAATCAGATCTTGCGACATGCCAACCAACATTCCACCTGCATAAACCAAACCCCAATGATCATGTTTTTTTTCTCCATCTGCCATCGCATAGCGTCCAACTCCCTCGTCGTTATGATATCGTTTATAAAAAAAGCTACTTAAAAAATCTAAATAGGATTCATCTGTTAAAAAATTAACGTGACGCAAAGCTTTCAACGTATAATAATTTGTGAAACCTTCCTTAAACCATTCGCTATCATCAGATGCTGGACTAAAAGATTTACCACACCATAGATGAAAAAATTCATGAGCAAAAATAAATCTTGAAAAAGTTTTGGATAAATCATCACCATTTTTTTCAATTAGCACACTCACATTGTTACCAAGAGCTTCGCCATCTGTTTTCTCCGATGAACTAATGACAACCACAGATTTATGTAAGGGATTATCTGGACTCGGATTAGGAATTCCGCCCATAAGCTCAATATAATAATCCAACACACCTTGAGCTAGTTCCTTAAGTTCAGTTTCCTGATTCATAATATCTGTAGAACCCAAAGCAAAAACCAACTCAAAATCATCACGTTTAAGTGATATTTCTTTGTGATTTCCAGCGAAAATCAGTGCTGTTACCAAATCGGTAATATTTGTTGCCATAAAACTTTTCGCATTTTCAGCACTTTCAGACCATGGATTGGTTACCGCCCAATCCTTGGGTATATTAAAGCTTACGCTTATATTCGTTCGGTCTTCACCGTTAAGTACAAATAAGGTCCTGCCAGTATAGAAAACTCCTAAATCTGTTGTATAAGCCACTGCATCTATACCACTACTCCAATCGTAGTTTTCATGATCTAAATGAACATCATAACGTAATCTTATTTCCGTATGTATTGGCGCATTAATTTTCCATTGGGCATCATCTAACGCTTGTACAGACAATAATTGCTCTTGTTTGTCCATAACCTCAAGGTTGTGTACAAAGGTTGCCCATCTATTGGATAGATTCGATGCGCCCCAACCCATATACAACAAACTATCCTTGAGTGTAAATCTAGCTTCTATTTGAGCGAGTTTAGGATTGCTTTTATGAATTGTTATGGTGTAGGTGGTTGCTTGTTTGCTATCAATTGTTTCAGCATTCGATTTAATACTAAACAACATTAAGGCAATAAACAGACTTACGATGTGTAATCGGGTGAGTTGATTTAAAAACATGTTTTTTGATTTGATGAACTACTATATGACTTAAATCATTACTTTTTGTTACATAATATTTAACTTTTTGCTGGTTTCCAGGTGTAACTCTTATGAACTATTTTCCAAGATCCTTCATATTTCAACAACAAAAAATAATCTGTATAAATTCTATTGGCCACTAAAATTTCCACTTTAGCAATAGCCACATCATTTTCATAATCAATAGAAATAATACGCCCAATACGATTACTGATTTTCCCTTCTTTTACATTGGAAACGTACTTGGCGCCAGAGCGAATACGCAAACTATCTTCTTCGGTTACCGTATAAAGATTAAAGTCTGGATGAAAGGCCTTTTTTAATTTTTCTGGCTTTCCGTTTTGGGTACCGTCAATATACAACATTAAGGTTTCTGAAATCTCTTGAATATCTGTCGTTCCGCTTTGGCTTTGAGCACTAATAAGGTTTATCGAAAAAACAAAAAGAATGGATAAAATGGTGTTTTTCATGATATAAAATTTAGTTTATTGGTTTTGTAATGTTTTAACTACTTGTGTTGCTACAGAAACAGTTGAAGACGGATCCTGACCCGTAATAAATTGACCGTCCATAACATAAAAGTTATCTCGTTTCTTTTCAGAATAGCGAAACTCTCCTTTGTTCTGCTTTATTTTTTCTTCAATAGAAAACGGAAAAGTTTTGTAATACGCAGCATCTTTATTTTCGAATATATCTGGATAGCCACTAATCTGCTTTCCTTGGTAAAGCGGCTCACCAGTTTTGGTCTTTAGGTTGGTAATTCCTGCAGTACCATGACATACAGCTGAAATAATGCCATTATTCCTGTAAATAGCTTCGGCTATGCTGTTAATTGTGGTGTTATTGGCTATTCCAAACATGGCCGAACCACCACCACTGTAATATACAGCATCGTAATCTGAAGGATTGATATCTGTAGGGCGCAAGGTGTTTTTTAATGCCTTCATAAATTTGGTATCATTTAAGTAATGGTTCTGAATGGAATCTGATTCAGAAGTATACCCTATAGGTATCGCACCACCATTTGGACTTATAAAATCAATTGAGTAGCCATGTTTTACAAATACATCATAGGCTAATACAATTTCTCCAAAATGATTGGCTGTCTTTTTATTGGAGTTCCCATAAGTTTCCTGATTGGAAGTCACAAATACTATTCGCCCAGATTGTTTATGTTGGGACAAACCATTAGATGCTATAAATAGCATTAAAAAAGAAATTACAAGTGTTCGCATATCTATTTAAGTAATATTTTAAAGCAAATATGAGAAAACCTGATGGCTTGCGGGTTCTAACTTATCAAGTAGAAGTTCTAATTTATAATATCACACTTATTTTGCTAATGCTTTTTGGTAGTCGGAAGGTGTTTGTCCGGTTACTTTCTTAAAAGTAGTGTGAAAAGTCGATTTCGAGTTAAAGCCACATTCGTAACCTATTCCTTCAATGGTATATTGGTTAGTTGTCTGCAATAACTCTTTGGCTTTTTCAATTCGCAATTCATTGATGAAAACTGAAAATGATTTATTGAGGTTATTATTTAAAAACTGCGATAGCTGATGCTTTGAAATGTTTAATTCCTTTGCAGTACTGGCTAAAGTTATTTTAGGGTTTAAATACAAGTTCTGTTCTTGGACTTGTTTGATTCTAGTAGCAATAAGCGCTACTGTTTTGGCATCAATTTTATTGTTCTTATATTTTTCCTTTTCCTCAAAAAACGTGGCTTCCTTTTTATTTCTAAACACAAAAAGCAGTACAATTAAATACAGTACAAATGAAAAAGACAATGCACCGACAATATACGAGGTATACGAGGCTATATTGTAAGCAAACCAAATTACCGAAACCCCAGAAAATATACTTAACAACCAAATCTCTATACTCTTAAGCCTATTCTTTTTTTCAAACGCAATTTTAAAAAGTGGTTTTACATATTTAAAGGATAAGACAATATACACCAACCATTGCAAGTAAATGCCTCTTACAATATACCGACTCCATATTGGACGATGCTCTATGTACGGATAGCTTATACCCAAAATGGTAATCCCAATTAAGTAGGGTAAAACATGAACAGCCCATGCTTTGGATTTTTGCGTGGTTTGCGACTTGAGATAGAGGTACAAAAACGGCCCAATTAAAATACAGGCCGAAAGCCCAATTTGAATAAATACACCGGACAATCCTGGATTAAAAAAATAAAACACCGATTTAATAATCCGGATGCTTAAAACCAACAACAAAAAAGCTAAAAAATAGTTAGAAAATTTTTTCTTCTCTGCAATTACAGCAAAATAAATAGCTAGTATAAACCCATTAAAGGCTCCCAACGCACTAAAGAAAAAAATAATTTGGCTGTCAAAATTCATTAGGGCGAAGTTAGTTTTTTAAACTAACAATTTCAATACACGCTAAACCTAATTTTTCTTACTAGGCTTTAAACGAACCGCTTTAAGTCTATAGTATTAATAGCACCATGACTAGCATGTGCTACGGTTACACCGTTTTTAATAACCAATAACTGTGGTGACTCATGCATAACTTGAAACTTATAACCTACTTCGTTGGAAACATTGCGATAGGATAATAAATCCAAGTAATACAAATCCAATTCCTTTTCGGTCAAGTTGTACGATTCCACAAACTGGTTCATCACCATACGGCTAATACCACAACGTGTAGAGTGTTTAAAGATAACCTGTGTTTTGGTTTTCGATTTTTCGGTAATATGTTGCAGTTGCTGGATCTCGTTTAACGGAATCCATGGTAGTTGCTTGGTTTCTTTGGGTTCAGAAGTCCCGAATAGTTTATTTAGTATGCCCATAGTATATTATTATCTTGTCACTTCGAGTGGTTTTTCGTAGAAAAATTGTATCGAGAAGTCAATCCTCTTGTTCTCGATACGTTTCTTTCAGAAACACTCGAACTGACGCTTTATTTTAGTAAGTCGGTTACTTTTCAAAATCTTACAACTGACGAAACGTCACTAATAATCAACTATAAGCAGACATTTTGTCGTCTAAATAGAACTGGTAAGGTAATTGAAATAGACCTTTCAAACAACACACATTAAAAGAAAAATTAAACAAATGAATTTTAACAATTATACCATAAAATCACAGGAAGCCATACAGCAAGCACAACAGCTTGCGCAGAGCTTCGAGAATCAACAAATAGAAAATGAGCATATTTTTAAAGCGCTTTTCAATGTTGACGAAAACGTATTGCCTTTCATTTTAAAGAAACTGAATGTCAACGTAAACGTATTGGAACAGGCTTTAGACAAGCAATTGGAAAGCTATCCAAAAGTTTCTGGTGGGGATATTATGTTATCGCGCGATGCTGGAAAAACCTTGAACGAGGCATCCATCATTGCTAAAAAAATGAATGACGAATACGTATCTGTCGAGCACTTAATACTTGCTGTTTTTAAATCAAACAGTAAAATAGCACAAATGCTTAAAGACCAAGGTGTCACCGAAAAAGCCCTAACAGCAGCCATTGAAGAATTACGCAAAGGCGACCGTGTAACATCACAGAGTCAGGAAGAAACTTATAATTCCTTAAGCAAATACGCTAAAAACCTGAATCAGTTGGCCAGAGATGGTAAACTGGATCCTGTAATTGGTCGCGATGAGGAGATTAGACGTATTCTACAAATCCTGTCGCGTCGAACCAAAAACAACCCCATTTTAGTTGGTGAACCAGGAACTGGTAAAACAGCCATCGCTGAAGGTTTAGCACACAGAATAATTGATGGAGATGTCCCTGAAAACTTAAAGGAAAAACAAATTTTCGCTTTAGACATGGGTGCCCTTATTGCAGGTGCCAAATATAAAGGTGAGTTTGAAGAGCGCTTAAAAGCAGTTATTAAGGAAGTTACCACTAGTGAAGGTGATATTGTACTCTTTATTGATGAGATTCACACTTTGGTTGGTGCAGGTGGCGGACAAGGTGCTATGGATGCAGCCAATATTTTAAAACCCGCTTTGGCAAGAGGTGAGCTACGCGCCATTGGTGCTACTACTTTAGACGAATACCAAAAGTATTTTGAAAAGGATAAAGCTTTGGAACGTCGTTTCCAAAAGGTAACGGTTAATGAGCCAGATACCGAAAGTGCTATTTCTATTTTACGTGGTATCAAGGAAAAATACGAAACCCACCATAAGGTTCGTATTAAAGATGAGGCTATTATTGGTGCCGTAGAACTTTCGGAACGCTATATCACTAATCGTTTTCTACCAGATAAGGCTATTGATTTGATGGATGAGGCTGCTTCGAAACTTCGCATGGAAATCAACTCCAAACCCGAAGAATTGGATGTTTTGGATCGCAAGATTATGCAGCTGGAAATCGAGATTGAAGCCATTAAGCGTGAAAAAGACGAAGCCAAGTTAAAATCGCTGCGTTCTGAATTAGCAAATCTCAAAGAAGAGCGAAATGAAATAAACGCCAAGTGGAAGAGCGAAAAAGAAGTGGTTGATAATATTCAGATGACCAAGTCTGACATTGAAAACTACAAATTAGAAGCCGAACGCGCCGAGCGTGAAGGCGACTACGGTAAGGTTGCTGAAATACGCTATGGAAAGATAAAAGAAGCTCAAGAAAACTTGGAGAAACTTCAAAAAGAATTGCAAGAGAATCAAAGCGGCAGTTCTTTGATAAAGGAAGAGGTCACCTATGACGATATTGCTGAAGTTGTAGCTAAATGGACAGGTATTCCGGTAACCAAAATGTTACAGAGTGAACGCGAAAAGCTATTGAAGTTGGAAGATGAATTGCACAAACGTGTAGTTGGCCAAGAAGAAGCCATTGAAGCTGTTAGTGATGCCGTAAGACGCAGCCGTTCTGGATTACAAAATCCTCAAAAACCTATTGGAACATTCTTGTTTCTAGGAACAACAGGTGTTGGTAAAACTGAATTAGCGAAAGCTCTAGCAGAGTATTTATTTGATGATGAAAACGCTATGACCCGAATTGATATGAGTGAATATCAAGAGCGTCATGCTGTGAGCAGGTTAGTTGGCGCACCTCCAGGTTATGTAGGTTATGACGAAGGTGGTCAATTAACAGAAGCTGTAAGACGCAAGCCATATTCAGTAGTTCTGTTAGATGAAATTGAAAAGGCACATCCAGATACCTTCAACATTTTGTTACAAGTATTAGATGAAGGGCGATTAACAGATAACAAAGGAAGAATTGCCGATTTTAAAAACACGATTATAATTATGACTTCAAATATGGGAAGTCATATTATACAAGAACGTTTTGAAGCTACAAAAGATATTGATAGTGCTATGGAAGCAGCAAAAGTTGATGTATTGGCTTTATTAAAACAATCGGTAAGACCAGAATTTTTAAACCGTATAGACGATACCATTATGTTTACACCGTTGACTAAAGAGAATATTACTGATATTGTCGGTTTACAGCTAAAAGGCATCACCAAAATGATTGCACAACAAGGTATCACTTTTGACGCTACTCAAGAAGCCATTGAATATCTGGCTGAAAAAGGTTATAATCCAGAATATGGTGCAAGGCCTGTAAAACGTGTGATACAAAAAGAAGTACTGAATCAGTTGAGTAAAGAGATTTTATCGGGTCGTGTAACGACAGATAGCATTATACTTTTAGATGCTTTTGATGATAAATTAGTGTTTAGAAATCAAGGTGATTTAGTAGTTGAAGAATTTTAATGTGAATATGCGTAATAAATTTCAAACTGTTACGTTTTCATAATAGTTGGTTAGTTAGTTTGAAAAGGCGATACAAATCTTTTTTTGAGGAGTATTGCCTTTTACTTTTTAAACCCTATAATTAATTTCACCTTACAAGCGTTATTATATAAAACATTCAAAAAATATTCATTTACAACAGATTAATATCTGAATTATTCCCAAAGCAAAATTTCAAAATCAACAAATTGTAAAGAAAGTTCAATTTATGCGTTATGAGCACTCTTAATTTTATGATAAAATTGCTATTTCATAGCAATTATTTAACAGTTAATCGTATTTTTACAGCACTTTAACCTACAATATTATCTTATGAAGATTAATGAATATATAGATCATACGCTCCTTAAACCCTCTGCTACCCAAAAAGATATTAAAGCGTTATGTTCCGAAGCAAAAAAGCACCGTTTTTATTCGGTTTGTGTCAATGGCTCTTATGTGCCTTATGCTAAACAACTAGTATCTAAATCCAATGTAAAGGTGTGTACAGTTGTTGGTTTTCCTTTGGGTGCTTGTACAACCGAAACCAAAGTATTTGAAGCTAAACAAGCTATAGAGCAAGGCGCAGATGAAATAGATATGGTCATGAATATTGGCATGCTGAAAAGTGAAAACTACGTAAGTGTTTATAAAGACATTCGCGATGTTAAATTGGCCATTGGAAAAACACCTTTAAAAGTTATTATAGAGATTTGCGAATTATCTAAAAATGAAGTGGTAAAGGCTACGCAAATTTGTTTAGATGCTAAAGCCGATTTTGTTAAAACCTCAACAGGGTTTGGTAAAGGCGGCGCTACACTTACTGCTGTTAAAATGATAAAAAAAACAGTACGTAATCAAGCCAAGATAAAAGCCTCTGGAGGCATTAAAAATCTAGAAACTGCTTTAAAGTATATTGATTTAGGAGCCAATAGAATTGGAACTTCTTCGGGTGTATCAATTGTACAAGAAAGTAAAGCAAAAGTAAACGTATAAATTATGAGTGTGCATATTGAAGCTAAAAAAGGAGATATTGCTGAAACCATTTTATTGCCAGGTGACCCATTACGAGCAAAATGGATAGCCGAAACATTTTTAGAAAATCCTGTATGCTTCAATAGAGTCCGTAATATGTTTGGCTATACTGGCACCTACAAAGGCAAACGTGTGTCAGTAATGGGTACAGGCATGGGTGTGCCCAGTATATCTATATATGCGCATGAATTAATAAGTGAATTTGGCGTTAAAAACCTGATTCGTGTTGGTAGTGCTGGATCGTATCAAGAACATGTTAAAATTCGAGATATTGTTTTAGCTATGGCAGCATCATCCAACTCTGGCGTTAACGAGCTACGTTTTGGTGGTGCCGATTATGCACCAACAGCAGATTTTGGATTGTTTCAAAAAGCAGTTGAAGCCGCAAAGGCAAAGAATATTCCGCTTAAAGCAGGTAATGTATTTACTTCTGATGAGTTTTATGCCGATAATTTCGAATCCTACAAAAAATGGTCCAAATTCGGTGTGCTTTGTGTTGAAATGGAATCTGCTGGATTATACACTGTAGCAGCCAAACATAACGTAAATGCTTTGTCAATCCTAACCATTTCAGATTCATTGGTTACTGGAGAACGCACTACAAGTAAAGAACGTGAATCTACTTTTAAGGAAATGATTGAGATTGCTTTAGAGCTAGCCTAAACTAATTTTAACAAATATTTAAATCAGGTATTATTAAACTGTGTCTATATTTGAGTAGACCAGTTAACTAATAATATCATGAAAACTAGCTATTTCCTTTATTTTATATTGGTAATTTTCAACTCATCCTGCAACCCAAAAACCGATTCTGAAGTTCATTCAGATGATGCCAACTCAAAAGGCAAGGAAATTCATTTTTATACTGCTGACAGCATAAAAGTCTATGCTGATTTATACCAGCAAGACTCACAGGGCGCCACTATTTTATTGTTCCATCAAGGAGGAGCAAATGTAAGATCTGAATATGCTCCTATTATTCCAAGACTACTTGAGGAAGGCTACAATATATTGGCAGTTGACCAACGTGTTGGTGGGCAATTACTGGGCAGTTACAACCGAACTGTAGCAGATATTGGTATTAATAGATACAATTACTGCGATGCCTACCCTGATTTAGAAGCTAGTGTAAACTACATAAAAAACAATGGGTTTAATGGCAAATTAATAGCTTGGGGAAGTAGTTTTAGTGCTGCGTTAGCCATTAAATTAGCACATGAAAATCCCGACTCAATCGATGCTGTTTTGGCCTTTTCGCCTGCTTCTGGAGAACCTTTAGCCGGCTGTAACCCTAATGGTTTGTTTGAAACCCTAAAAACACCTATGCTTTTATTACGACCATACGATGAAGCACAGATTGAAAGTGTTAGAAACCAAATAGCTCTAGCAGATCAGTTTGGTCATCAAACTTATGTAGCCAACAATGGCAGACACGGTTCATCTATGTTGGTAGAAGATCGTGTGCAGGCACCAGTTAAAGCCAATTGGAAAGCAGTATTACGATTTTTAGAGGAACAAAAAAACTAACATCATGAAATTTAAGATAACTTTGTTATTATGTGCATTCCTTATCGGATTGTCAGATTATGCCCAAGAAAAAAGTAAAACTGGACCATTAGACAATACCATAACTACATTTTATTTTATTCGTCATGCTGAAAAAGACCGAAGCAACAAAACAAATAGAGATCCACATTTAACTGAAATAGGTAAAGCCAGAGCCAATCATTGGAATGATATATTAAAGCATGTTGATTTTGACGCCGTTTATTCAACAGATTACCATAGAACAAAAGAAACAGCAAATCCAACAGCTAAAAGGTGCCAAGTAGAATTGACCATTTACAATCCTAAAGATTTAAACATAGAAACGTTTAAATTTAAGAATAGTGGAAAAAAAGTATTAATAGTTGGCCATAGTAATACAACACCCATGTTTGTCAATCAGGTTATTGGCAAAGAAAAGTATGGTGATATTGATGATAGCAACAACGGCAACCTTTATGTGGTAACTATTATTAATGGTGTAATTGCAGATCAGGTTTTGGAAATTAATGAACAGTAATACATTGAATTAATTACCTTTGCCTATATGCAAAAAACAATCAACATACAGAATAAGAAAGCGCGATTTCAATATGAAATTTTAGATAAGTACACAGCAGGTATTGTTTTAACAGGTACTGAAATAAAATCGATTAGGAATAGCAAAGCATCTATTGCTGAAAGTTTTTGTGAGTTCAACGATAATAACGAACTGTTTGTTATTAATATGACGATTGAGGAATACCTATACGGTACATATTATAACCATAAACCCAAAGCAGAACGCAAGTTACTTTTAAATAAAAAAGAACTTAAAAAACTGCAAAAGGAAGTCCAAAATACAGGCTTAACAATAATACCATTACGACTATTTATTAACGAAAAAGGTTATGCCAAATTAGATATCGCACTAGCCAAAGGTAAAAAGCTTTATGATAAGCGTGAGACCATAAAAGATCGTGAAAATAAAGTCCGTTTAGACAGAATAAAAAAGAGCTATTAATTAAAATCCTTAGTTATGAAAAAGTTTGTTTGCACTATCCTTATTATTTTCAATACCTTTTGGGTTCAAGCACAAGACGCTGCTGAATTGTATGCAGAAAAAACCTCTAGCATAGATTCTTTAATCACTAATCTTTACGGTGTTATTTCTGGTGAAAAAGGCCAAGAGCGTAATTGGGATTTAATGAAGCACCTCTTTTATGCTAATTCAAAACTTATACCAACAGGCCGCAATCAAGAAGGTGATTTTTTAGCGCGATACATGACTGTGGATGATTATATTAACTCTTCTGGAAAATGGCTCACCGATAATGGTTTTTTCGAAAAGGAAATCCATAGAAAAGTTGATGTTTTTGGAAACATTGCTCAAGTATTCAGTACTTATGAAGCTTTTAATAGTGAAGCCGATGAAAAACCGTTTATGCGTGGCATAAACAGTATTCAATTGCTATTTGATGAGAACCGTTGGTGGATTGTTAATATTTTCTGGATGCAGGAAACAAAAGACCACCCTATTCCTGAAACCTATTTACCGAAAAATTAGTTTTTATCTTCAAGCAAAGGTACAAACCTAAATTCGCCATACTCATGCTTTTCAAATTGTTTAGGGTCTCTCCTGATAAATAAGGTCATGGTTTGAACATCATCTCCAACTGGAATAACCAAACGTCCACCAATAGCTAATTGACTTAATAAAGGTTTAGGAACAAAAGGTGCGCCTGCAGTAACTATAATGCCATTAAAAGGTGCTTCTTCCTTAAGACCAATATAACCATCTCCAAAAATTAGCTTTTTAGCACGATAGCCTAATTTTGGTAAAAATTTACTGGTTTTTTTAAACAATTCGTGCTGCCGCTCTATACTATAAACTTGGGCTCCCAATTCACATAAAACAGCTGTTTGGTAACCGCTCCCTGTACCAATTTCCAACACTTTATCTCCGCTTTTAACTTGTAATAATTGAGTTTGAAACGCAACTGTATAAGGTTGCGAAATAGTTTGGTCTGCAGCAATAGGGAATGCCTTGTCTTGATAAGCATGATCTAAAAAACCTGAATCCATGAATAAATGTCTCGGTATTTTGCCAATGGCATTTAAAACATTTTTATCTGTAATACCTTTACTCTCAACAACCTTAACAAGTTGCTGGCGCATACCTTTATGCTTAAATGTGTCTTTCAATTGGTCAGTAATTTTATGGCTAAAATTAATCAAACATTTTCATCATAAAAATTAAATAGCAGCCATTTTTTATAAGATTTTTTCCAGTTGGATTTTATACTCAAATTCATGTAATTAAACTACGAAAAATCTTATTTTTGTTGAAAACGATAAAATAATGATTAAAGCTGGTGTTCTTGGTGCTGGTCATCTTGGTAAAATTCACTTAAGGTTATTACAACAATCTGATAAATATGAATTGGTTGGTTTCTATGATGCCGACGAAGCTAATGCCAAAAAGGTAGTAGACGAGTTTGGATACAAATATTTTAATTCCATTGACGATTTAATTGATGCTGTTGATATGGTTGATATTGTTACGCCTACGCTTTCGCATTACGATTGTGCCAAACAAGCCATCGCCAAAGGCAAACATATTTTTATTGAAAAACCTATCACAAATACCGTTGAAGAAGCCGAAGAAATTCGTGAGCTTTTAGCGCAACATAATATTCGTGGACAGGTTGGACATGTAGAACGTTTTAACCCTGCTTTTACCGCTGTTAAGGATAAAATAGAAAATCCCATGTTTATTGAAACGCATAGGTTGGCAGAATTTAATCCACGAGGGACGGATGTTCCAGTGGTATTAGATTTAATGATTCATGATATTGACATTATTTTAAGCGTTGTAAAATCAACCGTTAAGAATGTGTCGGCCAGTGGTGTTTCGGTTATTAGTGACACGCCAGATATTGCCAATGCGCGAATAGAGTTTGAAAATGGTTGTGTTGCCAATTTAACGGCTAGCCGTATTTCTTTAAAAAACATGCGTAAATCGCGTTTCTTTCAAAAAGATGCTTACATATCAGTAGATTTTCTGGAAAAGAAATGTGAGGTTGTAAAAATGAAAGATGCTCCGAAAAATCCTGGCGATTTCGATATGATTTTACAAAATGCTGAAGGCATTAAAAAACAAATCTATTTTGACAATCCAGAAATAGCAGCCAACAATGCAATTTTAGATGAGTTGGAAACATTTGCATATGCTATTACAAACAATACAAAACCCGTTGTAACATTACATGATGGTACAGAAGCATTGCGTGTTGCAACCCTTATTATAAATCAATTTTAAATAATTTAAAATTTCCACAAGCGTGGAACTAAAAAATACTTTTTATGAAAAACGTTGCAGTTATTGGAGCAGGAACCATGGGAAATGGTATAGCACATACGTTTGCACAAAGCGGATTTAAAGTTCAATTAATCGATATTAGCGAAACTTCCCTTAAAAAGGGTATGGATACCATTGCTAAAAATTTAGACAGAATGGTTTCCAAAGAAAAAATCACAGCCGAGCAAAAGGAAGAAACACTAAACAACATTACAACATTTACAGATGTTATTGAAGGTGTTGAGTATGCGAGTTTGGTAGTTGAAGCTGCTACAGAAAATATTGACTTAAAGCTTAAAATTTTTAAACAACTAGATGAAGCTTGCCCAGAAGACACCATTTTGGCAACTAATACATCTTCTATTTCCATTACTCAAATTGCGGCAGTAACTTCAAGACCAGAAATGGTGATTGGTATGCACTTTATGAATCCAGTGCCAATTATGAAATTGGTTGAAATTATAAGAGGCTATAATACCAGCGATGCGGTTACCAATACCATTATGGAATTATCTAAAACCTTGGGTAAAATTCCTGTTGAAGTTAACGATTATCCTGGCTTCGTAGCCAACAGAATTTTAATGCCTATGATAAACGAGTCTATAGAAACACTTTACAATGGTGTTGCAGGCGTCAAAGAAATCGATACCGTTATGATGCTAGGCATGGCACACCCAATGGGACCTTTACAATTAGCCGATTTTATTGGACTAGATGTCTGCTTATCTATTTTACATGTCATGTACGATGGATTCAAAAACCCTAAATATGCACCTTGTCCGCTATTGGTTAATATGGTTAGGGCTGGTAAATTAGGAGTAAAATCTGGAGAAGGTTTTTATGACTATTCTGAAAGCAGAAAAGCCGAACACGTTTCGAGTCAATTTGTAAAGTAACAACAATTGGCAAAAGTAAAACCATTTAAAGCTGTTCGACCAACAAGAGCTCTTGTTGGCTTGGTAGCCTCACGTCCTTATCAAAGTTATACGGTAGATGAGCGCGACAGCCGAATGGACTACAATCCTTTTACATTTCTTCATATTGTTAATCCAGGCTATAAGTACGATCAAGTTATAACTGGCGAAGAACGTTACAAACTGGTAAGAAACCGATATCTAGAATTTAAAGAGGAAGGCATATTTATTACAGACGATAAACCTTCATTTTACGTTTACAAAATAGTAAACAGGCACAATCAGGTTTTTAATGGTATTATTGCTGCAACAAGTGCGGAAGACTATGAACGTGATGTAATTAAAAAGCACGAAGATACTATTGAATTGCGTGAGGAAACCTTTAAAACCTATTTAAAAACAGTAGGTTTTAATGCAGAACCTGTGCTTCTAACCTATCCTGATAATGCTATTATTGCAGATATTATAAAGAAAACTCAAAAAAAGCATGCAGAGTTTGAATTTTCCATGACTTACAGAGATACGCATTACTTGTGGAAAGTAAATGATGATGCCATTATAAAAATCATTCAAGATGAATTTGAGAACATGAAAACCGTCTATATTGCCGATGGCCATCATAGATCGGCTTCATCGTATTTACTATATAAGGAAGAAAAGGAAAAAAACCCAAGCCATAACGGAAACGAATCCTATAACTTTTTTATGTCGTATTTAATTCCTGAATCAGATTTAGTGATACATAGCTTTAATAGGCTAATAAAGGATTTAAACCATTTAACCAAAGAGGAATTTCTTATTAAGCTTGATGCCAATTTCAGAATTCAAAACAGAGGAGTTATCCCCTATTCACCATCCAAACAGCATCACTTTACTATGTATTTAGATGGTGAATTTTATTCTTTGTATTTGCGAAAAACAAATTATGAATTTAAGACTTCTCTTGATGAGTTAGATGCTCAAATACTTTACAAAACCATATTAAAACCTATTTTAGGTATAAGTGATTTACGCAACGACAACCGTATAGATTATGCCCATACGCATGGTACAGATGAAATTGTAAATATGAAGGCGAGTATAGACAGTGGCGAATATAAAGTGGGTTTTGGCATGTGCGATGCAAGTATTTCCCAGATGAAGCAAATAGCTGACGATGGTTTGAAAATGCCTCCAAAGAGTACTTATATTCTTCCCAAATTGCGAAGTGGAATTACAATTTATGAATTTTAGTATGTCTATTTCAGAAAATCTTAAAAACATAAAATCATCTTTACCTGACCACGTAACATTGGTTGCCGTTTCTAAAACAAAACCTGTAAGCGATATTAT
Source organism: Hanstruepera flava (assembly GCF_023634025.1). GTDB lineage: Bacteria > Bacteroidota > Bacteroidia > Flavobacteriales > Flavobacteriaceae > Hanstruepera > Hanstruepera flava. The sequence continues at coordinate 347,459 of NZ_JALJCW010000001.1, forward strand.
GGAAGCTTATAATGTGGGACAACGCGTATTTGGCGAAAACAAAATTCAAGACATGGTTGAAAAATATGAACAAATGCCAAAAGATATTGAATGGCATATGATTGGTCATGTTCAACGTAATAAGGTAAAATATATGGCTCCTTTTGTAAGTCTTATTCATGGTGTCGAGAATTTTAAAGTTTTAAAAGAAGTCAACAAACAAGCTGCTAAATACGACCGTGTTATTGATTGCCTTTTGCAAATAAAAATTGCTGAAGAAGATTCTAAATTTGGGATGACTCCTGAAGAAGCTAGAACAATTTTATCGTCGGAAGTAATAAAAGAACTAAAGCATGTTACTATTGTCGGTGTTATGGGAATGGCTACCTTTACAGATAATAAAAATCAAATTAAAACCGAATTTAACAATCTAAAACTCATTTTTGAAGATTTAAAAACCATTGATTCCAACTTAAAAGTTATAAGCATGGGCATGAGTGGAGATTACCAATTAGCTATTGCCTGTGGAAGTAATATGGTACGAATAGGTAGTAGTATATTTGGTGAACGTAATTATTTCAATTAATTAAAATAAAGAGATAAGAATTTTTGTACGCAATTTTAGACATAGAAACTACAGGCGGAAAATATAATGAAGAAGGTATAACCGAAATTGCTATTTACAAGTTTGATGGACACCAAATTATCGATCAATTTATTAGTCTTGTAAACCCTGAACGTGAAATACAACCATTTGTTGTTAACCTCACAGGTATTAATAGCAATATGCTACGAACTGCACCAAAATTTTATGAGGTTGCCAAACGTATTGTTGAAATTACAGACGATTGTATTTTAGTTGCTCATAACGCTCAATTTGATTATCGTATTTTAAGAACAGAGTTTAAACGTCTAGGTTTTGGCTTTAAAAGAAAAACACTCTGCACTGTTGAATTGGCTAAAAAACTAATTCCTGGTCAAGACTCATACAGTTTGGGTAAACTGGCCAGATCTCTAGGTATTCCTATAAGTGATAGACATCGTGCTAACGGAGACGCTATAGCAACAGTTAAGCTCTTTAAAATGCTATTGTCTAAAGATTTAGAAAAGTTTATTGTTCAAGATGCCATAAAGGTTGAGCCAAAAAACCAAATGGCACCTAATCTAAAGCAAATTATAGATAAACTACCAAACACCACTGGTATTTACTACATGCACAGTGACAATGGTGATGTTATTTATATTGGCAAAAGCAAAAACATTAAAAACAGAATTAGTCAGCATTTTACTAACACCTCATCTAAATCTAAAAAATTACAACGGCAAGTAGCCGCTGTAACCTATGAAAGAACTGGTAGTGAACTGGTAGCACTTTTAAAAGAAAGTGAAGAGATAAAACGTAATAAGCCTCTTTTTAATAGAGCCTTGAGACGCAATTTATTTACTCATGCACTATATAGTTTTAAAGATGCTAATGGTTACTTAAACTTACAAATTGACAAAGCCGATGGTCGCAAAAAACCAATTACAACATTTACAAACAGACAAAGCGCCAAAAGTTTTCTTTTTAATAGTGTAGAAGAGTTTAATTTGTGTCAAAAGCTAGTTGGCTTATACCCTTCTAAAACAAGCTGTTTTAATTATAGCATTAAACAATGCAATGGGGCATGTATTCAAGAAGAGATAGAGTCTGATTATAATACACGCGTTCAATCCCTAATTTCAAAGCATAGTTACGACAATCAAAATATGGTTGTTATCGACAGAGGTCGAGATATTGAAGAACGCAGTGCCGTTTTAATTGAAAATGGCATTTTTAAAGGTTTGGGGTACTTTAATCTTAACTATCAAATTAACAATGTTGAAGTTTTACGATCTATTATTACACCAATGGAGAATAATCGTGACGCTCAACATATCATACAAAACTATATTCGCCGTAATAAAAAATTAAAAATTATTAAAATAGACTAAATGAGACTACTTATCCTACTTACGTTTTTATTGACTTTTTCTTCTTATGCTCAAGATAGTTTTTCTTCAGAGGACTATAATGTATCGCGAAATGATTTAGAGACCAATATCTTTAAGAAAGACACCACTGCAAATGCATTGGTGATTTATGAATATGGTAATAGCTATATTAATAAGAATACGTTTTTCTTAAATTTTGAATACAAACAAAAGTTAAAAATACTAAAGCGCGATGGTTTTGAAAAAGCCACCATAAAAATCTACTTATACAATAGCAATAAGAAAAAAGAAAAGGTAACCGACATATATGCTGAAACTCAAAATTTAGTAGATGGTAAAGTCGTTCGAACAAAATTAAATAAAGATCAAATCTTTACAGAACGTTATAATGCGAACTACACGCTAGTAAAATTTACCATGCCCAATGTGCAAGAGGGTTCTGTAATTACGTATCGTTATGAAATGGAGTCGCCTTTTATCTACAAATATAAAGGCTGGGAGTTTCAAGATGATATCCCAAAAATTCATAGTGAATATCACACCAGTATACCAGCTATTTATGAATACAATATTAAACTAGTAGGTCAACTTCCACTGTCCAAAAATGAAACAGGACGTAAAAATCGTTGTGTAGAAGGTGGTAATGGAACTTATGCAGATTGCTTTACTGCCGATTACGTTATGAACAACATTCCAGCTTTTGTAGAAGAAGATTACATGACTACCCGAGACAACTACCTTTCTAAAATAGACTACGAGTTAAGAATAATACGCTATTTTGATGGTACAGTAGACAACATAACCAAAACCTGGGAAACTGCTGACAAGGAATTAAAAACTGATGAAAATATTGGGCGTCAATTAAATAAAAATGTAGCCTCAAATGTTAGTATTGCTGATAGTATTTTATCTGAACCCAACTTATTAAAGCGAGCTAAAGGCATTTACAAATATGTTCAGAATAACTTCACTTGGAATGAACGTTATGGTATATACAATGAGTCTTCTGTAAAAGAATTAACTAGAGAAAAATCTGGTAGTGTGGCCGAAATAAATATTTTGCTTCATAACCTTTTAGAGGAATACGATATAGAAGTATCTCCAGTATTAATGTCAACAAGAGGCAACGGTCTCCCTACTAAAATATATCCAGTTATTTCAGATTTCAACTATTTAATTGTCCAAGCCAAAATCAATAATAAAACCTATCTATTAGACGCAACAGATGAATACTTAAGCTTTGGAGAATTACCTTTTAGATGCCTAAATCAATACGGTAGAAAATTAGATTTCAAAAAAGGAAGCGAATGGATTGACATTGCACCTAAAAAAGTATCAACAATAGTATATAAGGCTGAACTTTCGGTTAACGAAGATGAATTGATAGAAGGGCAATTGCATGCTTCCTCAAGTGGTTATCACGCTATTCCACTAAAAAAGGCATATTTTAGTAATAAGCAAGATTATGTGAATTATTTCAATGAAAAAAACTCTAACGTTGAAGTTATAGACCACAGTACAAAAACAAAAGAAAAGTCAGATTTCATATTTGACGAAAATTTCGAAATAGAATATTTACCAGAAACTGTAGGCGATAATATTTACATTAACCCATTTATTTTTAATTTTTTTAAAGAGAACCCTTTTAAACTTCAAGAAAGAACATACCCAATTGATTTTGGCTATAAAGATGCTTATCTCTACAATCTTACGCTTGACTTAAACGATTTGTACGAAGTTGTTGAAATGCCAGAATCTAAGACGTTTAACTTACCTAATAATACAGGTCAAGTTAATTTTATTTCTAAAACAGAAAACAATCAAGTTAAAATATATCTTAAAATTAACTTTTCTAAAGCAATATACGAACAAGAATATTACAGTTATTTAAAAGATTTTATGAGCAATGTTGTAGATATACAAAACAACTCGTTAATCGTGATTAAGAAAAAATAATTTATCTTTAATTGCAATTCATATATAATGAACGACACCAATAACAAATCTTGGCAGGCAAAACTTCATGAAATAATTTATGAAGCAGATACACCTGCCGGTAAGTTATTTGATGTTGTATTACTCATTGCTATTTTAGCTAGTATTCTATTGGTTATGCTTGAGAGCGTGAAGAGCATAGATGCTAAATACCATGCTTTTCTTAATATCTCTGAATGGATCATTACCATTTTATTTTCAATAGAATATATTCTTCGAATAATTTCAGTAAAAAAGCCTATCAAGTATATTACCAGTTTTTATGGTGTTATAGACCTCCTCTCAACCATACCTAAATACCTGTCTTTAATTTTTGCTGGCACACATGCACTTGTGGCACTAAGGGCTTTACGATTGTTACGTGTGTTCAGAATCCTAAAACTAGCTCGTTATTTAGGCGCTTCTAATCAATTAGCTTCGGCCATTAAAGCTAGTCGTGCTAAAATTTCTGTTTTCTTGTTTGCTGTATTGATTGCCGCCATTATATTTGGAACCATAATGTATTTAGTTGAAGGTGAAGAAAGTGGTTTCACCAACATACCAAAAAGCGTTTATTGGTGTATTGTAACACTTACCACAGTTGGATTTGGTGATATAGCTCCAGTAACGCCTCTTGGTCAATTTATTGCAACAATTATTATGATTTTAGGTTATGGTATAATTGCTGTACCCACAGGTATAGTTTCGGCAGAATATACCAAAAAGGCCAATAGTAATGGTAAAACAGATTTAGGCCCCATACCACCTCATCCAAATGAAGTTCACTTAAATTCGCAATGTTGCGCTAATTGTCTAAATGAAAAGCATGCTGATGGTGCCGAATATTGCTTTAAGTGTGGCTGCAAACTTCATTATGACTAAAGTATTAATTTCAATCGTTGGTCCAACAGCAATAGGCAAAACAGCTTTAAGTATTGCTTTGGCTAATTATTTTAAGACTGATATAATTTCTTCAGACTCGCGGCAATTTTTTAAAGAAATGCAAATTGGCACAGCAGCTCCCACTCAAGAAGAACTTAATGCGGCTCCTCATCACTTCATACACCATAAGTCTATAACAGATGATTATAATGTTGGTTCTTTTGAAAAAGAAGCCCTTAACAAACTGGAAAAGTTATTTAAAAAACATGATATCGTAATTATGGTTGGCGGTTCTGGTTTATATGTAGATGCCGTAACTAAAGGATTAGATGATTTTCCTGAAGTAGATTCTAATATTAGGCAGGAACTAAAAATACAATATGATAATGAGGGCCTGAAATCCCTGCAAGACCAATTGAAACGTTTAGATTTAGAAACCTACAAAACTATAGCAATAGATAATCCACATCGTGTAATGCGTGCTTTAGAAGTTTGTATTGGAACCCATAAGCCCTATTCTTCTTTCTTAAACAAAAAGAAAAATAAAAGACCGTTCAAAACCATTACTATAGGATTAAATACCGATCGAGAAACTGTTTACAAACGCATTAATGAACGTGTAGATGTTATGATGGAACAAGGTCTTTTGGAAGAAGCTAAAAATCTTTATAAATTTAAACATCTAAACAGCTTAAATACTGTAGGATATAAAGAGTTATTTAATTTTTTTGATGGTAATTGGACTCTAGAATTTGCTGTTTCTGAAATCAAAAAAAATAGCCGACGGTTTGCCAAACGGCAATTAACGTGGTTTAAAAAAGATGAAGGTACTATTTGGTTTGATTACCAAACACCTCGAGATATTATTATTGAAGCTGTTAATTCCAAAATTAAAGCCTTATGAAAAAAGTAAGTATTATTCTTGCCCTATTTTTTGTTTGTCAAATATTTTCCCAAGAAAAACCGCATTTAACAGATATAAATAAGCAAATATGGGAACCGTTTACAACAGCATTTGAAACATTTGATTACAATCTCTTTGCTACATTGCATAGCGAAGATTTAATTCGTGTTAGTGGAAATGGAAAACACATTAAAAATAAGGAGGACTATATAAAAGGTTATAAATCGCGTTGGTCAAACAGCAACCGAACTCAAACAATATCGTTTCGTTTTTTAGAGCGTATTTCAAATAATGAATCTGCTTCTGAACGTGGCATATACAAACTAACTCTAAACCCCAATACCGAGCAAGAGCAAAGTTATTATGGAAAGTTTCATGTACTCTTAAAAAAAGAAAACGAAACTTGGAAAATTCTTGTTGATTATGATTCTACTGAAAACAATACCATTAATGAAGCATCTTACAAGAGTGCTTTTGCAATAAACGATTATTCTAAATACTAAAAAAGCCCAACACTATTTAGTATGTCGGGCTTTTAAGCAATCTGTATGTAATAGAATTAAGACTCTGAATTGATTACCAATCTGAATCCTTCTCCATGGATATTTAAAATCTCTACTTTTGGATCAAGCTTAAGATACTTACGAAGTTTTGCTATATACACATCCATACTACGAGATGTAAAATAATTATCGTCTCTCCAAATTTTGGTTAAAGCCAATTCTCTTGGCATTAAATCATTTTCATGTAAAGCCAATAGGCGTAATAATTCATTTTCTTTAGGCGACAACTTAATTTGCTCTCCTCCATCGTAAGTTAAGAAACGTAATTTAGAGTTTAAATCGAATTTACCTATCTTGAATTGAAATTGCTTACTATCTGCAACCGTTTCTGTTGCCTTACGCTGCATAATGGCCTTAATTTTCATAAGCAAAACCTCGCTATCAAAAGGTTTGTTTAAGTAATCGTCAGCTCCTACCTTATAGCCTTTAAGAACATCTTCTTTCATAGCTTTAGCTGTTAGAAATACAATAGGTACATCTGTGTTCTTTTCACGTATTTCTTTGGCTAAGGTAAACCCATCTTTATACGGCATCATAACATCAAGAATACATAAATCAAAATCATCTTTCTTGAATTTCTCGAAGCCTTCCATACCATTTTTAGCATGGGTAACCTCATACTCATTCATTATTAAATAATCTTTTAAAATGGTTCCAAAATTCGGGTCATCTTCAACTAATAAGATTTTCTTTTGCTGTTCAGTCATAACTTTACGATATTAATGGAAGCTTAATAATAAACGTACTTCCTTTTTCTTTTTCACTTTCAACGGAAATGTGCCCTTGATGATCATCTACTATTCGTTTAACGTAGGCTAATCCAAGACCATGTCCTTTTACATTATGTATATTTCCCGTGTGCTCTCTATAAAATTTTTCAAACACACGTTTTTGGGCAGCTTTACTCATACCACTACCCTGATCTTTTATTTTTAAAATGATGTTTGTTCCAACATTTTCGGTATAAACATCAATTTTAGGTGCATCTGGAGAATACTTTATAGCATTGTCCAGGATGTTTACTATAACATTTGTAAAGTGCGTTTCATTGGCTAAAACAGAAGATTTATCGGCTTCTAAATGTGTCTTAATAAATCCTTTCCTGTCTTCAACTATCAATTCTACATGCGTTATAGCATCTTCAATTAAGTCGTGTAATTTTACACGGTCTTTACTAATGTTAAGTTCATTTTTTTCAAGTTTAGATATTCGCAACACATTTTCAACTTGCGCATGCATACGCTTGTTTTCATCTTTTATCATTTGAAGATATCGCATTACACGTTCTTTATCTTCAATAACTTTTGGATTTTTAATCGCATCTAAAGCTAAATTTATGGTCGCTATTGGTGTTTTAAACTCATGGGTCATATTATTAATGAAATCGGTTTTGATTTCAGAAATCTTACGTTGTTTAAAAAGCTGCATAAGTGCACTAGAGTATGCTATAATAATAATTGAGGTGAAAATGATTGACAACAACGTCATACGAACTATAGATGATTGAATAAATTTATTCCGCTTTGGAAAATTTACCAACAATCTGTAATTATTTCTACCTGAATCCGAATCGAAAATTGGTATACTATAAGTTTCTGTTTTTTCCAGTTCAAAACCTTCACTTTGTACTTTAGTTGCCAAATCATTGCTATATATAGCAAATTCGTAACCCAATTCTATATTATCTTCTTTAAGTTTACTGGATAACAATGAAGTGATTTCTTCATTCTTTATACGTTTGTGTATTGGAACTCGACTACCTGCTAATTTAAATAATTCTGCAAAACTGATTTTTTCAGCCTCTGTTAATCGCGCAATTTTAGATATACTTAAAATAGGGTTGCTTTGCAGTTCATTATCTAAAGCTCCTCTATTGCTATAAATTTTGGTTTCAGATTTATTTAAAATCCGTTTGATGTTTATACTATCTAAACCTATGTCAAAGAACGATGAAGGCAATTTATAATTTTCTTCTAGGATACCACTTCTAGAGATGATAGTCTCGTTGGTATCTTCATTTTGTTGATATAAAAAAATATCTGAAATCGCTACAGTATCAGCTTGCTTTTCTTGGTCAACCAAATTTTGATACTTATCAAAATACCGTTCAATTTCATCTTCTTCAATCTGCCTTGCCGTATAACTTAATGCTTTTTTTACATTAAAATTAAATTGCTCTTCTTCATTTTTAATGGAGTTATTAATGTAATAAGCTTGTACGAAAATAATACCGATAAGCGATAAACTCATTAATAACACCAGTATGATGAATAACTTTTTGCCCATCAATCAAAATTAACATTTTAACATTTAGCGTTCTTAGCATTTAACCTTACATTAACAAAAATGTTAAAATTTGAAGTTCTTAGTATGATTTAAGTAATGTTTTATGAATTTTTAGTACTTGTTTATGTGTGTCTTCTAGCTTCAAATTATTGATAACAAAATGTGCTTTAGCCTTGTTATCATCATCTTTTGATTGATTATTAATAATAGCTTGAACTTTTTCTTGAGTTGAATTATCACGTTTTATAACCCTTTTAATACGTTCAGTAATAGGTGCTGTTACCAATATAACATAGTCACAGTTTTTATATCCGCCTGTTTCAAATAAAATGGCAGATTCTTTTAACACATAAGGTTTTTCATTATGCTTTTTTAACCAGCGTTTAAAGTGTTGACCAACTTTTGGGTGTACTATACTATTCATTCTTTCCAAAAGCTCTTTATTATTAAAAATTATTTGGGCAATGTAAGGTCTATTAAGAATATTGTTTTGGTAAGCCTTTTCACCAAACAAACCAATAAGTTTTCGTTTAATTACTTTTGATCGGTTCATTAGCGCCTTGGCTTCAATATCTGAATTATAAACAGGCACACCAAACTCTTTAAACATATTTGCAACCGTAGTTTTTCCGCTACCTATACCTCCTGTAATACCTACAATTTTCATTCTGTAATTATAAATTCTATTTGTTTTAGGTTTATTTTCAAATTTCTAACACCTTCAGGTTTTTTTATAATTCTAGGTACAAAATACGATTGGGTATCATCAACGTCATTAAAATTACATTCAACCTTAAAGTTTTCACTTTTTACAGATTTAAAATTCGTTAAACTTGTATAATATGAAACCATAACTGTTTTAGGAAAGTATTTAATTTTAATACTATCTGGGATGTTTACTACTTCGATAGGAACTTTTAATTTACCTTCAGTAAATTTTTCAACAGATGCAGAAACTAAAACTTCTTTTGGAGTGAATTTTAGTTGATTGTTTTCTTCTGAAAGCTTCAATGATACTTTTGATTTAATCTCTGAAGACACTTGGTTTAATTGTAAGGTATCGGTTTCTATATGATGAATTTCAGACAAAACAGATTTAGGACCTACAACTTTTACAGAATCAGGCGACAACTCAAAACCTTTCAATATATCATAACCCAATTTAAATTTAATATCTGAATTTAATACCACTGGAACTTTTTTAATATCATTTTCATCATATTTAAACCATAACGTATCAGGGTTTAGATTAACAATTTCAACATCCTTATCGAATTGAGCTATGATATTTGAAAAAGCTGTTTGGTTATTCCAAACATACATCCCATTGGTTTTACTTATGTTTTCAGAAAAATCTAAAGCTATTTTAGGCTTATTAAAGTAAAACTTTAAAAAGTTAAACCCTTTTGTTTTTAAACTGATATTTAAAATTGGTGTTGAATCGTTAATAATCACATCGGTTTCCGGTACATTCACCTCAACAATGTCAAACGCTATAGTGTTAGTATAGGTTTTTGACAGTTTTGTTAGAATTAAAATTACAAATGACAACAGTAAAAACATTAAAAAAATATTAATCCGTTTACTTTTTACAGATTTAATTAATTTGTCTTTGAGTTTATTGGTCATTTTGCTTTGAAAAATAAATCAGGAAATTGTTCCTCTGGATTTTTATTTAGCACCTTAATTACAAAGATAGACTTTATAAACCCCAATCCATAGCCCCAAAACTGAATACAAACGGCCAGCAAAGCTAAAACTGATACAGCTAAACTTTTTGAAGAAAACAAGGCTGATATAAAAAGCACAAAAAAATAAAAACCATACAGATAGATGGGCCAGTTTATATGCAAGAAAATCAAAATTATAGATATTAAAAGCCCAAAAATAAATATGGTAGGAAACCAATAGGTAAACTTTCTAGTTTCTGGATGCCATGTATTTAAAATTGGCCGTACTAAACCAAATTTTAAAACTTGCTTATAAAATTTAGACCACGAAATGCGACGTTTATGATATACAAAAGCTTCATCTATTAATGCAGTTTGAAAACCATTTTTCCAAAGCCGTATTGACAGATCAGGGTCTTCTCCTGGATGAATTCTTCCAAATCCTCCTGTTTTTAAAAAAGCTTCTTTAGAAATACCCATATTAAAACTTCTGGGTTGAAACTTATTCACGCTAGCTTTATTACCACGAATACCGCCTGTGGTCAATACTGAAGTCATAGAAAAGTTAATAGCCTTTTGTATATCAGAAAAGCTACTATGGGCAGCATCTGGACCACCAAAACAATCAACATAATTTTTAGACAAGTATTCGTAAACCGTATTTAAATAATTAGTAGGCAGGATACAATCGGAATCTAAAATAATATAATAGTTGCCTTTAGCTGCTTTCATACCATAATTACGAGAATCACCAGGCCCTGAATTATCCTTATACAGATACTGAATATCTAAATCATTTTTATATGAATTTACAATTGTTTCTGAACTTAAATTAGAACCATCTTCAACAATAACTATTTCAAAGGGAATATTAGCGCTTAAGTTTTTAAAGCTTAATAATAACTCATCTATTTCGTCTGGACGATTATAAACAGGTATAATAAAGGAGAAACTTAACTGCATATGACAAATGTAATTAAACCCATAAAAAAAGCCACTTGTTTAAGTGGCTTTTTAATTGTTAGTTTAAGTGTGTTAATTTTTAATTATCCTTATCGTTTCTACAGTATCATCAATTGTAACCTGAACAAAATACGATCCCGTTTTTAAGGGTGACATATCTAATTCGCTATTTAGTGTATTAGGAGCAGTTTGCATAACTTTTTGACCTAACATATTGTACACCACTATATTTTGAATATCTTTTTGTGCATTTAATGTTAGTGTGTTAGTAACTGGGTTGGGATAATAGGCGAATATTGAATTATTCTCAAAATCGTCAACACTTAAAGTAGCACTATATGCAGAAATTTGGAAAGATACAATATCGTTATTTCCGTACTCAAAAATTCTTACATAAAGCGTTTGACCAGCTAAATTGATATCTGAAATTGATATCAAGGAATAAAAGCCATCATCACTTGCGTCATCATCACAAGCCACTAAAGCAAGTGAACCACAAGTGCCTGAATAAACCGCCATTCCAGTATCACCACCATCTCCAACAGGGTTTCCATTGGTTTCAATAGTTAAATTTCCATCAGCAGGAACCACTACCGAGTACCAAACATCTCCTCCTAGGTAAGAAGAACATCCAGGTGCTGGAATAGATGGGTCACCAACTTCAGAGGCCGTTGCGCTCTCGTTATTACCATTTACTGCGTTATCAGCAAATACAGTGCCTGGTGTTAAAGGCTCTGCACCTGCACAATCATCGTTACCTGGTGGTGGTGGCGCAGATTCAGACGTAAAACTCCATAGTGGACAACCTGTAGCAGGTGTAGTTGCATTTAAAGGTACAACTGTCCAGTAAATAGTTGTGTCATATGCTCCAACTGGCGCATCAAAAAATGTATCTGTTGTATTCGCAAAAAATGCTTGATCGCTACCATCAGACATTGTCCCTACATAAATATCATATGCTGTAGGTGTTGGACCTGAAGCCGGTGCTGTCCAAGATAATGTTATTGGGTCAAATGCTTCAACTCCTGTTTCGCCATTAGCTGGAGTAATTGGTTCCATAGCACAATCGGGAGCAGGTTGTATTGGGGTGCAAGCTGCTTCAATATCAAACTCGACACCAGGATCACCATTAATCCAATTGCCAACACGGATAAAATATTCATTTCCTGCCAAAGCTGTAAAGCTAACTTCAACTGGGTTTTCTCCAGAACCTCCAGCAGCAAAACAAGTACCAGGTGTTATACCTGCACAAGTTCCATCTGTGCTTTCATATACTTCCACCTGTGCTTCTTCAACTGATGCCGTAACAGTTAGAACTACATCCATATCTGTTCCTGTTAATTGATACCAAACATCATCTCCAATTGTGCCAACACAAGAAGTTGCACTACCTCCGGAAGCTGCAACCGTAGTTTGACCAGTTAATGGTGTATTACATGTTAACATAGTAGCATTAGCACATAAATCATTAGAAGGTGGTGGTGCCGCGAGGGTGGTAAAACTTGTTGAAGGACTCCAATCACTATATCCATTGGCATCACAATTAGCTCTTACAAAAGCATAGTATGTGGTTGAAATATTTAAACCCGTTGCTGTATCCGTAGTTACTCCAGGTCCTGTTGAACCAGAGTCAATTGCTGTATCTGTATCTGGATCTCCATCGGTATCCAAAACAACCCATTCAAATCCTAATGTAGCTCCAGCATCATCATCCCAAGACAAGTCAGCTGTAACATCTGTAGCTGCAGCCATAAGATTTCCTGGAACAAAACATGAAGGTGGCACAGCAGAAGTTATAGTTGGAGATTCAAAACAAAATCCCCATTCCCAAGCTCCACCTGTTCCTCCAGCATCATCATCAAAGTAAATTCTATATTGAAAATTAGTTTGTTGATTACCTGTAAATGCCATTATATCTAAAGGCATACTTGTAAACGAATCTCTAGCTCCAGAACAAAAATTATCTGTAGGTTGATCTGAAGTTCCTACAAATGTCTCCCAAACAACCCACATACCTGCATCTGCATCCCAGTACTCCAAAGTTAATGTGTCATCCAAATCGTTGTAAGTAAAATCGACATCAACAGTTAACCAAGTTTCTCCAGCACCAAACGCAGCAGATAAATCAATTATTGGAGACTCTGCTGCAATATCATCTTCACTTGGGTTTCCAGCATCATCATCATCAAAAGCAAAGTTAGATGTGGTTGTCGGATCGGCTTCAAAAGCCGTAGGGTCTGTGTTATAAGTTCCAGTTACTGACCATGAAGCGTTTGGCCATCCCGCATTCTGATTTAATGTTTGACTGATTCCTTGCCATGAAACAAACAAAAACAATAAAAAAGAAAAACAATAGGTAGTTTTTTTCATATTGTATCAAATTAAATGTTAGTAGTTCTTTAAAGTTAAACAATATTTATTTTGAGTTAATTGGAAATAAACATTTAATCGATTAAACGTTGTTTTCAATAGACCATCTGTAAATTAGTCGTTTAAACAACAAAAAAGCCGCTCAATTGAGCGGCTTTAAAAAATCATATTTTAAACTCTTATTTAGTTTTTGATAATTCTAATTGTTTCTGTTACATTTTCAACTGTAACCTGTACGAAATAAGCACCAGGGTTCAAGGTTGTCATATCAACTTCGCTATTAACTGTATTAGGAGCAGTACGCATAACTTGCTGACCTAACATATTATACACAACTACATTTTGAATATCTTTTTGTGCATTTAATGTTAATGTATTAGTAACTGGATTTGGATAGTAAGAGAATAAATCATCGTTAGCATTAAAATCTTCTGTTGATAATGTAACACCGCAAACTACATATCTCGTTCTTGCTGTATTTTCATTACCACATTGGTCGTCAGTATGTGTGTAGAAACGTACATTACCTGTTACTGTTGATGTCCAAGTTACACTATCTAGACCTCCAATATAAGCTGTTAAACCGTCTTCACTAGCGATAGTAATAAAATCAGTAGGAACAGAACCTCCAAATATATAATTCTCTCCAGCAACAACAGTTACCAAAGAATACTCTCCTGCCCAAGCATTGGTAGTGATATTGTTTTGTGTTGTACCGTCACAAGTTGCAGAGGCAGCCACATCGTAAGTAGCTCCTGGAAATTGACCACTTGGAGCCGTTAAGCACGCATCTCCAGATGGTGTTTCACTAGTAGCAGACCACAATGCACATGGACCAAGAGCATCTACAGCACCAACTTTTGGTACAATTGACCAATATACTGTTAAACCATATTCACCAAACGCAACATCATAAAATGTATCTGTTGTATTGGCAAAAAAGGCTTGGTCACTACCATCTGACATGAAGCCAATATAAAAATCGTAAGAATCTGGAGTAGGTCCTGAAGCAGGAGCTGTCCATGAAAAAGTAATTGGTGCTACAGCACTTAATCCTGTTGCGCCATCAGCAGGTGTTATTGGTGCTGTTGCACAATCTGGTGGACATGATTCTAAAGTTGTTAAGTTATCAGTATCATTACATGTTCCATCTGCAGCATCTTCAACTGTAATAGTAACATCTGTACCTGCAGAGAAAGGTCCAACAGAATATGGTGAAGCAGAACCGTCTATTCCATTTATTGCTGGAGCACCGCCATCGTTTAGAATATTAACTGTAGATGCTGTTCCTAATCCAGTAATATCTACATCAATAAAAAATTCATCAGCTGGACAGTTGTTCGTACCTTGACTTAAAGAAAAAACAGCTGGAACACAAGTAGGTGCAGGTGCAAATGTTAATGACCAGCTATCAACAGTTCCAACATCACCACCAGCATCGTCACATACTAGTAAGTTCCAAGTTCCGTCAGCATCCACCCCTGTAAATGCAGACAATGGGTTTAAGGGATCAAAAGTACCAGTAACTGGTGTAGTTGCTGCAGTTGGGAGAGGAGTTCCTGCTCCGTCTTGCATAATACAATCTACAAAACCATCTCCACTTCCTCCTATGTTTTGAATTAATAATACTGTAGTGCCTCCCGACGGATCTTGTAATTCAACTTGAATGTCAGCATTCCAGGTATGTGTAGCATTAAAAGTAACACTCTCTAAAACATTAGTAGTTCCTAAAACACCAACTCCAGTAACTGCAAGAGGTAAAGTTAATTCATCAGCCGTACCACATGTTGCAGCAGTGGTACCATTTCCGTTCTGCATATCGTAAGGACCACCAGTGTCTGTAAAGGTTTGAGAAAACCCTAATGAAAAGGTAAATAATGCTAAAAATAATAAAGTAATTTTTTTCATATTTAATTGATTTGATTATAAATTATGTTAATAATTCTTAAAAATATGTAAATAATCTAGGTATAAAAGTATGACAACTATCAAATCGACAAAAGGATTGATTTTACCGATGAAATACATGCTACATTTTAACGATTTTTCTAACAATATCATTTTCATCGTGATATACTTTTATATAATAAATACCACTTGAAAATTCTTCCAAATTCAAACTATACGTTTTTGAATTTGGTTGAGCTTTGAATATTTCTTTACCAAAAGAATCATATAGTGAAAATCTGATTATAACAGTATTTGATTTAATAGTAATTTCTTCTAAAGTTGGGTTTGGAAAAACCAATACTTGCTGTATGTTCTCTTGAACGGATTCCGTAGATAGAGGATTTGAACCTTCAACAATAGTTAATGTATTATTTGCTGATACATTTTCTAAATAATCAACTTGACCGCTTAACCAGGTAACTTTAATATATTCCACCACTGTATTTGAGCCAAGACCAAAAAATTCTGTGTTAGAATTTTGAGAAATATAACCTTCACCGCATAAAGTATAACGATACTGTTTATTCCCATTTACAGATATTTCAATTTTAGAGCCAATACCATCTTTATTACTTAATACTCCCTGTAGGTTTACCTTTAACCAATTATTAGTTTGTGTGGCTACATTTTTCCATAAAAAAACATTCTCGTTATTTGAATTACTTACCAATATTTCTGGATAACCATCATTATCCACATCTCCTATTGCGTTTGAATGGCTAATTCCTGTATCTCCTAAAAAACCTGCAGAAGGTGTACTGAATGTTTCATCAGCATTATTTGTATAAAATTGTGCTGATGCTAACGATGGAATACTCCCATCCATTGAGCAACTTACATACATATCGAGATCCATATCGTTATCAGCATCTAAAAAAACGCTTCCCCATGCGAAACTGTTTAAAGCTGTACCAGTAACGGTAGTAACATCTGTAAATGTACCATCACCATTATTTTTATAGAAAACATTACCGCCAATAGGTGTATTAGTTATGTAAATATCAAACCAGCCATCATTATTATAATCTCCTATTGTTGCCGTCATTGCATCGATGGCTACATTAACTCCTGCAGCGGCAGCTACATTTGTAAATGTATTGTCTCCATTATTATGGTAAAGAAAATTTTCATTAAAGTTCTTATCGTTAATTACATAAATATCTTGCCAACCATCATTATCATAATCGAAGAATGCAGAACAAAACGACAAGTGACTTGATGTATGTATTCCTGCAGCTATACTAATATCAGAAAAGGTACCGTCTTGATTGTTCAAAAACAAACGATTAGGCTGTACAAAATTGTCATCTCTGTTGCTTAAAAATAAATCTAAAAAACCATCATTATTAATGTCCCCAAATGAGGCTCCCCAAGTTTCAATATTAGTTGTTGGTAATCCGGCTAGAGCTGTTACTTCTGTAAACATAAAAGCCCCATTATTGTTATAAAGATGATTGCCATCAGTATTACTGACTACCATTAAATCTTTATCTCCGTCATTATCATAATCTGCCCAAACAATTTGTCTGCCTTGCACATTATTTGAAGTAAGAGCAAAATTTTGTCGCGTAAAAGTTCCGTCTTGATTATTTAGAAAAAATTCTGATTGACTTCCAGATTCAGTGGCTAATGAGATGTCATCCCAACCATCATTATTAAAATCGATGAAAGAAACTCCTGAACCATATTCTAAATCTCCCGCAGACATAACAACTCCAAGAGCAGTTGCTTGATTTTCGAAATTAATTTGTGCTTTAAGATTGTAAGTTAAGCACATAAACAAGAAAAAACATAATAAACCTTTAGACTCCATAATTAACATCTATTCCACTAATATAGATAAATTTTAATTTAAATATTTGCAAAAAAAAAAGCGAGAATCCTGTAATGAATTCTCGCTTTAATAAATCTTGTATATTGTATATTATTTTTTGACAAAAGCCTCCATAACCGCATCGCTAACTCCCATATTACTAAATCCACCATCATGAAATAAATTCTGGAGTGTAACTTTTCTTGTTAAATCACTAAACAACGAAACGGTATAGTTTGCACAATCAAGAGCCGTTGCATTACCTAAAGGCGACATTTTTTCGGCATAAGAAATAAACCCATCAAACCCTTTTACACCACTACCTGCAGTTGTTGGTGTTGGTGATTGAGAGATGGTATTAACACGAACTTTTTTATCACGCCCAAAGAAATAGCCAAAACTTCTTGCTATACTTTCTAATAGTGCCTTATTGTCTGCCATATCATTATAATCTGGAAAAACACGTTGGGCAGCCATGTATGTTAATGCCACTATACTACCCCATTCATTCATGGCATCTTTTTGATAAAGCGTTTGCATAACTTTATGAAAAGAAGTTGCCGATACATCAGTACCTTTTTGGGTCCAATCATAATTTTGTTCCGTATAATGATTTCCTTTTCTAACATTTATTGACATACCAATAGAATGCAAAACAAAATCGATTTTACCTCCTAAAATCTCCATAGATTTTTCAACCAGGTTTTCTAAATCTTCAAGCGAAGTAGCATCAGCAGGAATAACTTGAGAGCCTGTTTTTTCAGCTAAAGCATTAATTTGTCCCATTCTCATAGCAACTGGAGCATTGGTTAAAACAAAAGTCCCACCTTCTTCGTGTACACGTTCTGCTGTTTTCCATGCTATTGAATTCTCATCTAAAGCTCCAAAAATAATTCCTTTCTTACCTTTTAATAAATTATATGACATAGTTATGATCGTTAGTTGTTTTGTTTTTCAAAGATAGTATTAATTCAATAATTGTTTAGCATGAGCAACTGCAGAAGTTGAAATTTCTTTTCCACCAAGCATTTGAGCTATTTCAACAATGCGATCATCTTGATTTAATTTTCTTAATCCAGATTGCGTTACATTATCCACATCTTCCTTAAATACCTTAAAATGAGTATGGCCTTTCGCTGCTATTTGTGGTAAATGTGTTATAGTAAACACTTGCATTTTCTCACTCATTTGCAACATAATATTGGCCATTTTATTTGAAACCTCTCCAGAAACCCCTGAATCAATTTCATCAAACATTATTGCAGGCAATTGAATATAATTAGCTAAAATAGACTTTATTGCCAACATAATTCTGGAAAGTTCTCCTCCAGAAGCTGCCTTTTTCAATTCATTGAACGATCCACCTTTGTTGGCCGAGAACAGAAAATCTAAATCATCTTTGCCATTACCGAAGTATTCATTTTTAGAATTAACTGTAATTTTAAATTTAGCATTTGGCATTCCCAATTGCCCTAAAATAGATTCTAATTGGCTTATCAAGTTTGGAAGAACTTTTGTTCTGCTAACACTTATAAGATTAGCTATTTCGTCTAATTCAATTTTGGTACTGTTAACCTCTTGTAGTTTTTCTTGAATAGAATCGTCAAGGCTTTCGATAAAACTGACTTTTTGTTCTAAATTATCTCTTACCTCAATTAATTCAGATACCTCATTAACCAAATGTTTTTTTAGTAAGCTGTTAATTACTTGAAGTTTGTGCGATACGACTTCCAACTGCTTTGGGTCCAGTTCTAAAGCATCTTGTAAGTTTTCTAAATCCGTAAAAATATCATCCAATTCAATTGAAACACTTTCTATACGTGTATGAATATTTTGATATTTGGTTGCAAATTTTGATAGCTTTTGGGTTAACGCCTTTAAATTAAACATAGCAGCAGAAACGCCTATCTCATCTTCATTAAAAATGGTGTTTGCATGAGCCAAACTCTCTTTAATTTCCTCAACGTTACTTAAAGTCTCGTACTCCTCCTCCAATGCTTGTAAATCATTTTCTTCAAGTCTTATCTCTTGAAGCTCTTGTAGTAAAAACATGTTATAGTCATGTTCTTTTAAAGATTCAGATTTATGCTTCAAAAGCTCATCATACTCATGTTGTGCCTTTTTTAAATTTAATAGTGCTTCCTTATAGGCAATAAGGTATTTTTTGTTATTTGCCAAAGCATCTATTACTTGAAATTGATATAAATTATCTGTTAATTGAAGCGTTTGGTGTTGCGAGTGAATATCTATTAATTGCTCACCCAACTTCTGTAAATCACTTAAATTCACAGGGGAATCATTTACAAAAGCCCTGGATTTTCCTGATGGTAGAATTTCCCTTCTAATAATGGTTTGTTTGTCGTAATCAAAATCCAGTTTATTAAATAGAGCTTCTAAATCGTAATCAGACACATTAAAAACAGCTTCAATGACACACTTATTTTCTGTGTTTTTTAAGGCACTTAAATCTGCCCGTTTTCCTAAAATGAGTGATAACCCTCCTAAAAGTATAGATTTTCCTGCACCAGTTTCACCAGTAATAATGGTTAATCCTTGCGTAAAATCAACTTGAAGGTTCTCAATTAAAGCATAATTTTTTATTGAAAGTGAAGCTAGCAAGACAATTGGTTTAAGTTTGGTTAAAAATACGAATTCAATTTAGTAAAAAACCAAATTACTAAAACTTAATATTTCTCCACTTACTAGAATAAGTAGGTGCTACACGGTTTAAAGTTGAAACCAAATCGGTGATTTCTACATTAGGTCCATCTGAAAAAATCTGCTCAATTTCATCACTTTTAGCGTCAAAAAATGTTCGCAATAAAAACGAATTGGGTCTTCGTCTATTCATTACAGCAAACTCTTCAATAGCGCTTGCTATATTCTCTTTAGATTGAGTAATGTTTTCGTGCATTAAATCCAATCCGTTACGATGATAATCATATAAAACCGACCGGTATTCTTTAAACGTAGGAGACATTAAATTATCAATCAAAACAAAACGGGATTGATTTCCATCTTCTATCTTCCACCCTTTTGCACCTCCTTGCTGTGAATAATTTAAAATGGTTTGTGCTTGTTTCAAGAATTCGTCACCACCATTAAGTTCAAATGTATCAGCATCCAACCCTAAAACCATGTATACATGAAACGCTATAACAGAGATTAGATTAGACTCATATTGATTCTCGTTGTAAATTAAGTTCTGAAATTCAACATATCTAAACGTAAAATCCTTGTCATTAAAATTATATATCGGTGTGTAGTATGTAGAACCGAAAACAGGTCTTGATGATTGTACTTGTAACGACGCTTTAAAAGCGTCTCCAGAATATTCAGTTACATTAATATAAAAATTACATTCTACGGTTTCTTGAGGACCATAAACCCTATTGGTCCATTTGGTATTATTAACAAACTCTCGTAATTGTTTTTGCAATGTATTAAAAACAGGTAGGTTTTGATTTCCTGACAATTCGGTGTTAACAACTACATTACACCTTAATTCTTGAGCGTTTACTGTTAAAGTAAAACCAACTAAAAAAGCAATTAATAATCTATACATCAAGTTGTTTAATTATTTCGTTTAAAAGGTCGATAGCGACTTCACTTTTAGGCTTCAAATCACATTCAGTAACCTTGTTTGTTTTGTCAATAAAGGTAACTTTGTTGGTTTCAGTTTTGAATCCAGCTCCTTTATCGTTTAACGAATTTAATACAATTAAATCTAAATTCTTCTTTTTAAGTTTAGCTTTTGCATTCTCAAGTTCATTGTTGGTCTCTAATGCAAAACCTACTAAATACTGATTGTCCTTAATCTCACCTAATGAAGCTAATATATCATTTGTTTTTTCTAACTCAATAGATAACGTTGCATTTTCTTTTTTTATTTTTTGATTGGCTACCTCTTTTGGTCTATAATCTGCTACAGCAGCTGAAAGAATAGCAATGTCTACATTATTATAATATTTATGACAAGCTTGATACATCTCTTCAGCACTTGTTACAGCAATTGTTTCTATTAAGCTATGATTAATGCTTTGGTGGGTAGGTCCGTGAACCAAATAAACCTCTGCGCCTTTATTGGCTGCAGCTTTAGCAATCTCGAAGCCCATTTTACCACTTGAGTGGTTACCTATAAAACGAACTGGGTCAATAGCCTCATAAGTTGGGCCTGCAGTAATGAGCACTTTTTTATCACGTAATGGTAATTTGTTTAAAATATCGTTTTCCATAAAGGTTACAATATCTTCAGGTTCAGCCATACGTCCTTCACCAACCAATCCGCTGGCTAACTCACCACTTGTTGCTGGAATAACGATATTTCCATAGCGTTTAAGTACATCTAATGATCGTAACGTTGAGGGGTGTTTATACATATCTAAATCCATAGCAGGAGCAAAATAAACAGGACATTTTGCTGAAAGATATGTGGCTAAAAGTAAATTATCGCATACACCATTGGCCATTTTCGAAAGTGTATTGGCTGTTGCAGGCGCAATAATAAAATAATCTGCCCAAAGCCCTAATTCCACATGATTGTTCCAAACGGCATTATCATCCTCTTCATTAACAAATGTTGAGTGGACTGGATTTTTGGAAAGGGTAGATAACGTTAAGGGTGTTATAAAATCTTTAGAGGCAGGTGTTAACACTACTTTAATGTCAGCACCTGCCTTTATAAAAAGTCTAACCAATGATGCCGTTTTATAAGCTGCAATACCAGCACTAATGCCTAAAAGTATATTCTTGCCGCTTAATATTGACATCTAAATATATTATTCTTGAGTATCTTCCTCCGTATTTCTATGGTAAATTTTACCGTCTAACCATTCTTGTACAGCTAACGCGTGCGGTTTAGGTAATTTTTCATAGAATTTAGAAACTTCTATTTGCTCTTTGTTTTCAAAAATTTCTTCTAAACTATCATTGTAAGTCGCAAATTCTTCCAACTTTTCAATAAGTTCTTTTTTAATTTCTGAATTAATTTGCTCTGCTCTTCTTGAAATAATTGAAATAGCCTCATAAATATTTTCTGTAGGCTCGTCCACCTTATTTCTATTATAAGTTGTTGTGTTTACTGGAGCGTTGATTTTCTTTAAATCCATTATATAGTTGTATTAACTTTTAGTCGTATAATTTTGTAATTCACTCTGTATTTCCTCATACATTTGGTTAGCTCTTTCCATATATTCAGAACCTGAATACGATTTTTTGAAAGCCAGATAATGTGTTATAGCTTCTTCCAGGCGTTCTTGACGCTTATATAAAACGCTATTTATAGCCAAGTTGTAAGCTGAATCGAATTTTATAAAAAATGCTTCTTCTCTATATTGCGATGCAGGAAAATTAAAGATAAAATCTTCCATTGCCTTAATTGGTGCATTATAATCTCCTGTATATCCTGCAATAGCATTGTATTGCTTTGCAATTTCGAAAGCTTTTTTCTCTAACTTAAAATCTAACTCTTTAACCAGCTCGTTAGCCTCTGGTATATATTCAGATTCAGGATAAGTATTTATAAAAGCTTGCAACTTATCTAAAGCATCGCGCGTTTCATGTTGCTCCTTTGTATAAACTGGAGCTAAATTATATGCACTTTTTGCACCCAAAAAAGAGGCTTCCTCTAGCTTCTCACTATTAGGATATGCGCCAACAAATCGTTCAAACTGATACGAGGCCAAATACCATTCTTCCATTTCATAAAACGTTTTGGAATATAAATACATTAACTTTTCTGCTTGTGGTTTACCCCTATACGAAGGAACAATAGCGGCAAAAAGTTTATTTGCTTTTTCAAACTTTCCTGCGTCATATTGTTTTTCGCCCTCTTTAAACTTTGTACCAATATCAGTCGTCTTTAACGCTTTTTGATATTCGCTACAAGAACTTAAAAATGTGCAAGTTAGAATTATGTATAAAAATTTCCTCATAGTTTTAAAACAGAATGCAAAATTAAGTTATTATTATGGAATTTAAAAATATTTTATTCCGCTAAAATAACTGATGAATTCAGGTTTCTAATAGGTTTAAGTATAATTTAACTTTTAGTTGTAAGCCTTTACAAATTGGGTTAATCCTTCTTGTAAATTTGTTGATGCTTCTACAAGTGGTAGCCTTACCGTTTTATCGCATAATCCTAACTCATTTAGTAGTGCTTTAATACCTGCTGGATTATTTTCAGAAAAAATCAAGCTTATTATTTTCATGAAGTCAAAATGCAATTTATAGGCTTCATCAACTTTTCGTTCAAGGCCCAAATGGATCATTCTAGAGAAGTTTTTGGGATATGCTTGCGCGATTACTGATATAACTCCTGAACCACCAGCTAAAGTTACTGGTAGCGCTAAATCATCATCACCAGAAATAACCAAAAAATCACTTGGTTTATCTTTTAACAACCATAGATATTGCGCCATATTTCCTGCGGCTTCTTTAACCGCAATAATGTTTTCGCACTCTCTTGCAAGTTTTAACGTAGTACTTGGCAACATATTTGAACCTGTTCTGCCAGGAACATTATACATAATAATAGGCACTGGAGAAATTTCAGATATAGCTTTATAATGAGCTAATATCCCTTCCTGTGTAGGCTTGCTGTAATAGGGCGAAACAGATAGAATAGCAGAAATGCCGTTAAAATTTGTTTGGTTAATTTCAGTAATTACTTGGGCTGTATTATTACCTCCAATCCCCAAAACTAAAGGCACGCGGTTATTATTGGCCTCATTTATGGTATTTATAATTTTAACCTTCTCATCTGAAGTAACCGTTACACTTTCGCCAGTAGTGCCAGAAATAACAATATAATCCGTACCATTTTCAATATTATAATTAACAATGTTAATTAGCGCATCGTAATCTACACTTAAATCTTTTTTAAAAGGTGTAACTATTGCAATTCCAACTCCTGTAAATAAATTATTCATTATTGTATTTTATTAAAAACTTTTAAATATTTCACCAATTCACTTTTAAAATCATCAAACTCATTAACTTTTGTTTCAATAATTAAATCGTTTAAACGCTTATCCAGCTGAAAAATGCTAACCTTAAATTTAGCTTTAGAATAGGCGGTTAGTAATTTTAACCTTAATATATCTTCACAATAATAACTAATCAGTAAATCGAATTCGGTATTTAAAAATGTCTCTAACTCAACATTGGTTATTTTTCCATGCCAACCAAAATCCTTACTATGAAAACATGTATTCCAAGAAAAAGCAGCATCTTTCTCATTATTTGCATAAGCGATAACTTGAACGGCATTAGGCAAAAGCCCCAAACTATCTGCAAGTGATTTAAACATTTCAAAATCATCGACCTCTTCAATATTAAAAATTACACCTACATTCTTAACCGTATGATTTTTATTAGTAACGCTTTGCGCTTTTAAAATTGTATTAAATTTATTTTTAATAGATTTTTCTTTAAATCCCTTTAAAATCATACTATATTTATACTTTAGACAAAGGTAATAAAAGTACCTTGATAAGAGCACTAAAATTAACAGTCATTATATGAGATTTCAATACGTGTTAATTCTTCTTTTTACCTTGATTTTTTGGGGATGCAAAGATGATTCATGGCATTTAAAAAAGATAGAAGGAAAGCAAATAAATATAAATGAAAAGCTAGATACTAAAAAAGAGATAGATGAATTTATTAAACCTTATCGGGAGCATGTTAATGCCGAATTGGATAGCGTACTATCCTACTCCGTTGATACTTATTCTAAAAAAGACGGCAAGCTTAACACTGCCATAGGGAATTTATTTGCCGATGTTATTTATGAGCAGTCTAACCCTGTTTTTAAATCGCGAACAGGCAATGATATTGATATGGTACTGGTAAATCATGGTGGTATTCGATCCATAATATCAAAAGGCGACATAACCATAAGAACTGCATATGAAATTATGCCTTTTGAAAATAGCATTGTTGTAGTAGGCTTAAAGGGAGAACGAATAAACGAGCTTATAAATTACTTAACCCAAGCTAAACGTGCGCATCCTATTTCAGGATTAAAACTTACAGTAGACGAAGCATTCAATGTTATTGATGCAACTATTAAAGGTGAACCCATTGACGTCAATAAGATTTATTATGTAGCCACAAATGATTATCTATATAATGGTGGCGACCACATGACTTTCTTTCAGCCCAATGAAGGCCTTGAGGTTTTAAACTATAAAATTCGAAACGCCCTGTTAGATTACTTTACTAAAACCGACACCATCAAACCTGTAATCGATAATCGATTCATTCAAATTACGCCTTAATCATGAAACGTCGCGACTTTATTCAACAAACAGCAGCTACTTCTGCATTTATTACTTTAGGGGGTTTAGGCCTTTCATCCATTGCAACTGCTGCTCAACAAAAAAAAATAACAATCCTACATACTAACGATGTGCATAGCCACATAGACCCTTTTGGTCCAGATGATGGCAAAAACCCTAACCAAGGTGGCATAGCTAGACGCGCTAGTTTAATAGATGATATCAGACAAGACAACCCAAACACATTATTGTTAGATGCTGGTGATATTTTTCAGGGCACACCTTACTTTAATTATTACGGTGGCGAATTAGAATTTAAGTTGATGAGCAAGCTTAAATATGATGCCGCAACCATTGGAAACCACGATTTTGATAACGGAATTGATGGTTTATTTGCGCAATTACCACATGCCGAATTTCAGTTCCTATCAGCAAATTATGACTTTTCAAATACTATTCTTGATGGTAGTGTTAAACCCTACAAGGTTTTTATAAAAGACGGCATTAAAATTGGAGTTTTTGGTATTGGAATTCAATTAGAAGGATTGGTTTTAAAGAACCTATACAAAGAAACCGAATACTTAAATCCTGTTGAAATCTCTCAAGACATGTCCAGGATTTTAAAAGAAGACGAAGGATGCGATTTAATTATTTGCCTATCACACCTTGGCTACAACTATAGCAATTCTGAAAAAATTGGCGATTTAAAACTGGCTGAAAATTCGACAAATATAGACTTAATTATTGGCGGCCATACCCATACTTTTTTACCGAAACCAACTGTTGTTAAAAACAAAGTCGGCAATAATATGCTTGTAAACCAAGTTGGCTGTTACGGAATTAATCTAGGAAAAATTGACTTTTATTTTGACAAGGATAATAACAAAAGTGCAAATGGCACTTCTATTATAGTTTAAGCTAGTGCATTATCTGAATTTGAAATGCGCAATTCCACCAAACTCTTTTTACGTTTTCTATTTTGTTCAATGATATAGTTGAATAAAAAGAATAAACCAAAAATGTGTAATACACGATCTAGCATTACAAAACTCCAATTGTAGATATAGTAATTACTTATGTAATAAAGTACATCAGAAAAAGCAAAGCACAATGCCATAGCCAGAAACAAGATAGAAGGCTTTGTGTCTGAACTTAAATACCCAACAAAGGCCACAAAACATAAAACTATTAATGCCATACTTTTTACACCAAACAAAGCAACCTCAACTCCGTTAGGTATTTGCAATCTCAAAACAGCAAACAACTCGTACATTAAATATGCGTTTATGGCAAATACAACAATTAAATAGCCTCCAACCACAAAATCAAAATTCAAGCTCTTTATTTTTGATAATGCCGCATATACCAAACAGAGGTAGCTAACACAGTAAAACAAGCTTGATATTTGTAATAATTGTTC
The DNA here is from genome assembly GCF_023634025.1 of Hanstruepera flava. Classification (GTDB taxonomy): domain Bacteria; phylum Bacteroidota; class Bacteroidia; order Flavobacteriales; family Flavobacteriaceae; genus Hanstruepera; species Hanstruepera flava. Next base: position 374,489 of record NZ_JALJCW010000001.1, read on the forward strand.
TTCAGAGAAAAATACCGAAGAAAAATCTCCTAAAAACGAAAAAACAAGGCATAAAATAAAAATAGGACTAATGTATTTATTCTTCACAAAATAATACATTACAAATGCAGGAATAAATAAGGGTTTAGATAATTGCAATAATGCTTCATTTTCGCTTAAAGTCGCGATTACATTAAAAACAATTAAGATTAACAAAACACATACAAATATTTTGTTATAGCCTATTTGGAGCCAGTTTTTCAAGTCAGTAAGTATAAGTAGGTTATCACAAATATAAGAAAAATTATGACGTACAGCGTCATTTTTACGCACTTCATCGATTATTGTGTTAAATTTTTAAGCTGTTCGTCGGTAAAACTAAAAAAAGAAGACCAAGACCATAATTTAACATAAAAAGTATGACAACCTTAAAAAAAAGAATTCTTTTATTTATTCGAATTGCAATTGCTATTATATTAATTCAAACGTTACGATTTAAATTTAGTGCGCATCCAGATAGCGTGTACATATTCACAAAAGCTGGTTTAGAACCTCATGGAAGAATTATTATTGGCATAGTAGAACTTATTGCTGGTATTTTATTAATAATACCTAAAACCGTTTGGTTGGGCTCCAGTCTTACAATAGGATTAATGTTAGGAGCTATTTCTATGCATTTAACTAAAATAGGAATTGAAGTAAACAATGACAACGGCATATTATTTATTACCGCACTAATTACATTAACTCTAGCATTAATTACACTTTTCTACTACAAGGCTGATATACCTATATTGGGCAGAAAAAAAACAAGTTAAATTTATCCAAAAAATTGAACTTTCTTATTCTGAATTTTAGATTGGAAATAGAAAAAACAAAAAGCCAACACAAATAGCAATGTTTGTGATATGTTCAATAAATCTTTATCAGAAATGTAAAAGTAAGCTACTTGGATAACTTCAGAAAAAACGATACAAATTGATCCAAAAAACAACAATAGCGACTTTTTGTTATCATTATAAAAGTAACCGATTAAAGACAACGTTAACAAGAGCAACATAATTATGTTATAAACGAGTTCTATAACAAATAAAAACGAGCCCGAAACATATGGATTAACTATAGTTAACAATACATATACTATATATATGTTTAAAATGGTGAGCACAAGTAAGTGAATAGCGAAATTTTTGAAAATCTTCCCAAAATCAAGTGTTCTACTAACATCGTAAACCAACAAAGCATAAGCAATGATATATAGTGAATTTCCTACTAAATAGTACATATCATCAAACTTTAAAAGTTCAGCATCAGTCATGGTTTCAAAATCAAACCACAACTCACTGAATGCCAATAATTCAGAAATTGAAAACAATATTAAAAACCATGTGAAAAACAGTGATTTTCTAGGAACACTTACAAAGTAGAGAAGCGTAAAAACAGGAACAATCAAGGCCTTTGACAGCTCTGAACAGGTATACAATTGGTTGAATTCAAAAACTGCAAATGCCACAAACAGCAGCACTATACAACCAATTAATATATTTGATTTTCCCATAGATCAATCCCTTGATAACTGAAACAAATATATACAAAAATTACAATTAATCGATAAAATTATACACTTTAACGATAAAAAGATTTATTTATAATAATTCTAAATAATCATTTTTAGGAAGTCTTGTTCTGAAATTATAGGAATCTCAAGCTTTTCGGCCTTTTCTTTTTTACTTGGACCCATATTATCACCAGCTACAACGTAATTGGTTCTTGAAGATATTGAAGATGAAACTTTTCCGCCATTGTCTTCTATTAACTTTTTAAGCTCATTTCGGGAAACTGTATGAAAAACACCTGAAACAACAAAGGTATGTCCTTCTAGCTTATCGGTTTGATTGGCCAATTGCTCTTCAGAAAGCGACATTTGCAATCCAAAAGAAGTGAGTCTATTTATAATCTCTTGATTGTCATCTGAAGCAAAAAAAGATATTACACTTGTAGCGATTCGCCCTCCTATTTCATCAACATTAATCAATTCTTCAGATGTAGCTTTCGTTAACGCATCAATTGTTTTGTAATGTTTTGCCAATTTTTTAGCAACGGTTTCACCGACATATCGAATACCAAGAGCAAACAAAACACGTTCAAAAGGAACAGATTTAGATAATTCTATTCCATTTATCAGGTTTTCAGCACTTTTATCAGCCATACGCTCCAATGGCAACACATCTTCCTTCTTTAATTCATATAAATCAGAGTAATTAGAAATGAGTCCCGCATTTACCAAAAGTGTTACGGTTTCACCTCCTAAACCATCAATATCCATCGCCTTCCGACTAATAAAATGTTGAATTCTACCAATAATTTGGGGCTTACAACCATTATAGTTTGGGCAATAATGTTGGGCTTCCCCTTCTTGCCTCACTAAAGGTGTCTGACACTCTGGGCAATGCGTTATATATTGTGTCGGCTGGGATTGTAAAGGTCGCTGTGTAAAATCTACAGCAATGATTTTAGGAATAATCTCACCGCCTTTTTCAACAAAAACGGTATCTCCTACTCTAATATCCAATTTTTCAATCTGATCAGCATTATGCAAAGAAGCACGTTTTACAGTTGTTCCCGCCAATTCAACTGGTTCTAAATTAGCCACAGGTGTTATGGCACCAGTACGCCCCACTTGATAGGTGATTTCCAATAATTTAGTTGAAACCTGTTCGGCCTTAAATTTATAGGCCATAGCCCAACGAGGTGCTTTAGCAGTATAACCCAATTCATCTTGTTGCTGCAAACTATTTACCTTAATAACCACACCATCGGTTTCATAAGGCAAATCATGCCTATGAACATCCCAATAAGCAATAAACTCCAAGACCTCATCAATGGAATTGGCCAATTTAGCGGCATCAGGCACTTTAAATCCCCAGGCTCTAGCCTTTTCTAAACTTTCAAATTGTGTTTTTATATTTAAACCACTGCCAGTAATATTATACAGCAAACACTCCAAAGGTCGCTTGGCAACTTCTGCACTATCTTGTAATTTTAAACTTCCTGAAGCTGTGTTGCGAGGATTTCTATAAGGTTCCTCACCTATTTCTACGCGCTCTTCATTCATCTTGTTGAAACCTTCAAAAGGCAAAACGATTTCTCCCCTAATATCGAACTTCGGTGGATAGTCTCCTTTTAATTGCAACGGAACAGATTTAATAGTTTTTACGTTTGCCGTAACATCATCGCCTTGAACACCATCCCCTCTAGTTACAGCTCGCAAAAAATTACCATTTTCATAAGTTAAACTTATGGATGCACCATCATACTTAAGTTCGCAAGTGTATTGAACTGGACCGTCAACCAACTTTTTTATACGCGTTTCCCAATCCAATAAATCTTCTTTTGAATACGAATTATCCAATGAATACATACGATGCCCATGCCTTACCGTTTCAAAGTTTTTGGTAACAGCTCCTCCTACGCGTTGGGTTGGCGAATTGACATCAGCAAATTCGGGATGTTCTGCCTCCAACTCTTGTAAATGTTTGAGTTTCATATCAAACTCATAATCGCTAATCGTAGGATTATCCAAAACATAATAGTTGTAGTTATGCTGGCGTAATTCGTCTTGTAAACTTTTTATCTGTTCTTCAATTGTCATATTATGGTTTAAACGCTTTTATAATTCTATTGTTTCCGAAAATATCTTTAATTAATACAATATTTTTAAAATTAAAATCTGCTAGAAGCTGTTTCATTTCTTCACCAAGATATTGATTAATTTCAAAAAATAAATAGCCACCTTCTTTCAAATTATTAACTGCGAATGTTGTAATGGCCTTATAATATTTTAACGGATCATTATCTGGCACAAACAATGCCAAATGTGGCTCATATTTCAATACATTATTCTTTATTTCCTGTTTTTCCTGTTCTCGAACATACGGCGGATTGGAAACAATGACATCAAACTTTTGAGCTGCTGAATCGTGCTCAGCATTACAACTCATCAAAATATCTTCATGAATAAAATTTACTTTTACATCATTCATTTTTGCATTGTGTTTTGCAACTTTTAAAGCATCTTCTGAAACATCAAGCGCAAAAACTTCTGTATTTTTTAAGTTTTTTGCTAGGGAAATCGCTATACATCCTGTTCCTGTTCCAATATCCAAAATATCAAGAGACTTCTCGACTGCGCTCGAAGTAACGTTGTTAATAATCAATTCTACCAATTCTTCTGTTTCTAGTCGCGGAATAAGGGTATCTTCATTGACCTTAAATGGCAATCCGTAAAATTCCGTTTCGGCTATAATATATTGGATCGGTTCATGCTTTTTTAATCTGGATAAAGCATTAAACAGCGGTCCTTCTTCTGTTTTTGTTAGGGCTAAATGGGGTTCCATAACTAGTGTGATCCTATCTAAATCTAAATAGTGCTTTATTAGGATATTAAAAAAACTATCCACTTCATTAGTTCCGTATTCAACGTCTAATTCGTCATGAAAAATAGCTTGGATATCTTTTAACAACATAATTAAAATTATTCCAAGTTCTTTATCATCCAAACATTACAGGAATAATGACCCGTATCGCCAAGTGGTTTATCCAGCATTTTAAAGCCAACTTTCTTGTAGAGCTTTCTGGCATCCTCCATGTAAGGCATGGTTTCCAAATAACACTTTTCAAATCCAAATGCCTTGGCTTGTTTCAAGCAGATTTCCATCATTTGAGAACCTAAACCAATACCTCGAGCCTCTGGCAAAAAATACATTTTTTGGAGTTCGCAAACATGACCTTCAAAATTATCTAATTGCGAAACACCAGCGCCACCTATTATCCTTCCGTTATTATCAATTACAAAATATTTTGCTTTGTCCTTATTATAAGTCTCGGTCATTTTATCCAATGACTTATCTGCATAGGCCGTACCAACTTTTGGCACACCAAACTCGATAAGGACACTACGGATAACTTCAGCAATATCAATATCATCTGCTTTCCTTATTTCTCTAATAACAATATTATTATTGCTCACTTTATTATACTATTTTTATGGCTTCAAAATTCGGGATGAAGATACATGAAAAATACATAAAACGTTGTATTGAAATTGCTAAAAATGGATTAGGAACAACGGCTCCAAATCCTATGGTTGGCTGTGTTATCGTCCATGAAAACAAAATAATTGGCGAAGGCTTTACAAGCCCCTTTGGCGGTCCTCATGCTGAAGTCAATGCCATTCAATCGGTTGCTGATAAAAAACTTCTTGAAAGAGCTACCTTATATGTAACTTTAGAACCATGCAGCCATTATGGAAAAACACCACCATGTAGTAGTCTTATAATCGAAAAGAAAATTCCAAATGTTGTTATTGGAACCGTAGATACCCATAGCAAAGTAGCAGGCAAAGGCATTAAAAAGCTAGAAGCTGCTGGTTGCAACGTTATTGTTGGTGTGTTGGAAAATGCTTGCCAAGAACACCACAAACGGTTTTTTACCTTTCATAACAAAAAAAGGCCCTACATCATTTTAAAATGGGCAGAAACATCTGATGGATTTATTGCTCCCGAAAACAAATCTGAACAAAAACCGGTTTGGATAACAAACACACATTCAAGACAGTTGGTTCATAAATGGCGTTCCGAAGAGCAAGCCATTTTAGTTGGAACCAATACGGTTTTGGACGATAACCCGAGCCTAACCGTAAGAAGTTGGACTGGCAAAAACCCGATTCGAATTGTACTTGACAGAGCCTATAAATTATCAAAAAAATTAGCTGTTTTTAATGATGAAGTCAAAACCATTTCCTTGTCTGAAAACGAGGTTGATTTTGATGAGCATTTAGCCAAAAACGTTTGTTATTACTTGCACAATGGAGATATCCAATCTGTAATAATTGAAGGTGGTAGCAAAACACTTCAAACATTTATTGACGAAAATATTTGGGATGAAGCACGTGTGTTCACAGGTCCAAAAGCATTTAAATTGGGAATAAAAGCGCCTATATTGACTGTTAGTCCAAACACTGAAACCCAGATTTTAGATGATATTTTGAGAACTTATTATAATCCCAAAAGCTGATTTCAATTAAATGAGTAAAATAAAAACATTAGTTTTCGATTTTGGTGACGTCTTTATCAATCTGGATAAAGAAGGCGCCATGCAACATGCATTGAACATATTTGAGCTAGATATATTTCCCGAAGGGCTCATAGCCATTAACAGCCTATACGAGCGGGGACTTATTGCAACCGAAGAATTTTTGGAATTCTATCTGGATAACTTTCCAGAATTATCAAGGGAAACCGTTTTAGATGCCTGGAATGGCATTCTTAAAGATTTCCCTAACTATCGTTTGGAATTTATTCAAAAGCTCGCTCAAGAAAAAGAGTACCAGCTTATTCTTTTGAGTAATACCAACGAATTACATATTAATTGGATTAAAGAAAACATAGCCTTCTATGAAAAATTTAAAAGTTGTTTTGATCAATTTTACCTGTCACATGAAATTGGCTTAAGAAAACCCAATGCAGATATTTTTCAATTTGTTTTGAATGAAAATCAATTAAAAGCCAATGAGTGTCTGTTTATTGATGACACCAAAGATAATACTGATAGGGCTCAAGAAATGGGCTTTCATATTTGGAATATAGATGAAACTTCAGAAGACATTATTGATTTATTTTCTTTAAAGAAACACCTGTTTTGATATATCTACTGTTTAGCATATTATCATCTACAGCTATTTTTGTGTTATTTAAATTATTTGACAGATACCAGATAAACACTTTACAAGCTATAGTTGTAAATTATGTTACGGCATCAATTATGGGGTTTAGTTTGAGCTCCAAGCCCTTTAATGTCTCAGAAACCATACAATCCGAATGGTTTCTTGGCGCTATTGCATTAGGCATGTTGTTTATTTCCATATTTAACATTATGGCCATTGTGTCACAACGCAACGGGCTATCGGTTGCATCTGTAGCGACCAAAATGAGTGTTGTAATTCCCGTTATTTTCGGCATATATGTTTACGGAGAAAGCACAGGCCTACAAAAGCTATTTGGTATTCTTCTGGCATTAGTTGCTGTGGTTCTAGTTTCGGTTAAACCTAGATCGAATTTCCAGCTGAAAAACAAGTTCCTTTTACCGTTTTTGCTGTTTTTAGGTTCTGGAATTATCGATACCTCTATTAAATACATAGAAACCTATTACATTGAAGATAATGGCATACCACTATTTTCAGCTACTATTTTTTGTTTTGCCGCCATTAACGGATTTTCCGTTTTGATTTATAAAAAGCTGAAAGGAGAATTAAAATTCAATAAATTAAGTCTAGTAGGTGGTTTTGTTTTGGGAATTGTAAATTACGCTTCCATTTATTATCTCTTGAAAGCATTAGATCATGAATCATTAGAAAGTTCAACCATCTTTACCGTAAACAATGTGGCTATTGTTATGTTGTCTGGATTGATAGGTTTTATCTTGTTTAAAGAAAAGCTATCAATAAAAAACTGGTTGGGCGTAGTAGTTGCTATTCTCTCAATTCTATTAGTTACATTAGCATAATTTGAAATTAAAAGATACATACAAAACCCTAAAAAAAGCTTCTCCTGAAGTCTTGTTCAAAGACAGAAACAGTAAATTCTACGGCTATGCTTTTCCCGTTGGTTCTGAAGACTCCATTAAAACCCATCTAGAACATTTAAAACAAGAGCACCATACGGCAAGACATTGGTGTTATGCCTATCAATTGGGAGCAACTGAAAAAACCATACAATTTAGAGCAAATGACGATGGTGAACCGAACAATAGTGCAGGCATGCCAATTTACGGACAAATACAGTCGTTTGAAGTGACCAATGTACTAATTGTGGTTGTTCGGTATTTTGGAGGTGTTAAATTGGGCGTTGGCGGACTTATAAACGCTTACAGAACAGCTGCTCAAATGGCTTTAGAGGAGTCTAACATAATCACCAAAACAATTAATGTTCAATATGTAGTTTCTTTTGATTACAAAAACATGAATAAGGTCATGCGTATTATTAAAGAACGTAACCTCAATGTTGTAGATCAAAAACTAGAACTCTCATGTGAAATCACTATTTCGGTAAGACTCAAAGAAGCAAAGGCTGTTTATGAAACGTTTAAAAATCTTTATGAAGTTGAAATAAAAGAACTAGACTTTTAATTTTTCAAAAATGTAATCTGGGCATTTAATTGGTCTTTTGCTTTTCATATCTATAAATGCCAAAACAGTGTTAGCAGCAACCAAAAGTTCATCCGATTCATTATAAATTTCATAGTCAAATTCAATCTTAACTGAAGGTAGTTTTGTAAGGCTAGTTTTCACTTTAATTACCTCGTCATAATGAGCTGATTTTTTGAATTTTAAACTCATAGAAATCACGGGCAACATAACACCATCATCTTCCATTTGCTTATATGAAATTCCTTTTTTTCGCAACCATTCTGTTCGCCCCATTTCCATATATAATGCATAGTTACCATGGTGCACGACTCCCATCTGATCTGTTTCACCATATCTCACTCTTATTGGGATTTCATCGAAATTCATAATGCTTATTAAATATTTTTTCGTAGTTTAGGCATGGATTTAAACATGCGAAAAAAATTCTAAAAATTCAATAGCTATTCATTTTTTTTTTTAGAATTTTGTTCACATATTTGTCGTGCTAAAGATCAACAAGGGAATTCCACTTCTCTTCAACTAACTAACTAGTAAATTTTAACTTTAAGAATGAGTAGAACTGCGCAATCGGTATGGGAAAATTGTCTTGAATTTATTAAGGATAATATACAACCGCAAGCATATAAAACATGGTTTGAGCCAATAGTAGCAGTTAAGTTAGATGATAACGCCTTAAGTATTCAGGTTCCTAGTAAATTTTTCTACGAGTGGTTAGAAGAACACTATGTTAAAATCTTAAAGGTTGCTTTAAACAAAGAACTTGGAGAAAATGCAAAACTGGTGTACATTATAAAGATGGAAAACACCTATGGCAACAAACAGCCATTTACAGAAAAAATACCTAGCTCCAATCGCACTGCTGTTAAAGCGCAAGATGTTGATATCCCCTTAAACAACAAAAGTCCTGAATTACGAAATCCTTTTATCATTCCTGGTATTCGAAATGTTAAAATTGAATCGCAATTAAACCCGAATTACAATTTTGAAAATTTCTTGGAAGGCGACTCCAATCGTTTAGCAAGAAATGCTGGATTAGCAGTAGCATCGAAACCAGGCGGCACATCGTTTAACCCATTATTAATATTTGGGGGTGTTGGTTTAGGTAAAACGCATTTAGCTCATGCTATTGGCGTTGATATTAAAGATAAATATCCAGAAAAAACCGTTTTATATATTTCAGCTGAAAAATTCACACAGCAATATATTGACTCGGTAAAGAAAAATAATAGAAATGATTTTATTCATTTCTATCAAATAATTGACATACTTATTATCGATGATGTTCAGTTCCTTTCAGGAAAATCTGGAACCCAAGACGTTTTCTTCCATATATTTAATCACTTACACCAAAATGGTAAGCAGGTTATTTTAACAAGTGACAAAGCTCCTGTTGATATGCAGGATATCGAGCAGCGTTTGCTATCACGTTTTAAATGGGGACTTTCGGCAGAATTACAAAGCCCTGATTTTGAAACACGAGTTTCAATTTTGAAAAATAAGCTCTATCGTGATGGTGTTGAAATGCCTGAAGAAATTATTGAATATGTTGCCAAGCACATCAAAACAAATATTCGTGAGTTAGAAGGCGCCATTATATCACTAATTGCTCAATCGTCTTTCAACAAAAAAGAAATCACTACCGATTTAGCCAAACAGGTTGTTGAAAAGTTTGTAAAGAACACCAAGCGCGAAGTATCTATAGACTATATCCAAAAAATTGTTTCAGACTACTTCCAAATGGATGTTGATACACTTCAATCAAAAACACGTAAACGCCATATTGTTCAAGCAAGGCAATTAGCTATGTTTTTCGCAAAGAAATTTACAAAAGCCTCCCTAGCAAGCATTGGTTCTCAAATAGGAAAACGTGATCACGCAACAGTTCTACACGCATGTAAAACTGTCGACAATCTATCTTCAACAGACAAGCAGTTTAGAAAATACGTTGAAGATTTAACAAAGAAACTATCCGTTTAAAATACTGTCATTATGACCAAAATCCTCATGGTTTGTCTAGGCAATATCTGCCGTTCACCATTAGCTGAAGGTATTCTAAAATCAAAGTTACCCAAATCTGATTTTATTGTAGATTCAGCAGGAACCGGAAACTATCATGTTGGCGATTTACCCGACAAACGCTCTATTCAGGTAGCTGAAAAATATGGTTTGGACATAACTAATCAGAGAGGCAGACAATTTACCGTTTTAGATTTTGATAATTTCGATTTAATTTATGTCATGGACGAATCTAATTATCAAAACGTCATAAAATTGGCAAGAAATCAAGACGATGTTGACAAAGTCAATTTTATTCTAAACGAGATTTACCCTAATCAAAACCACAGTGTTCCAGATCCTTACACAGGCGGCATACAAGGCTTTGAAAATACATTTAAGATGCTTGATGAGGCTTGTAACGAGATAGCTTTCAAACTCAAAAACAACAAATAGGTTTTAAAACAATAACCATCTTTCTTTGATTTTTTTGTATTTTGGTTGTATAAAAAATTATGGCCATGAAAAACTTAACCCTGTTATTTGCACTATTATTATTACCTTCTTTAATAATTTCCCAAGTTATAGATATCGAACTATTTGCTTCAGGATTTGACAGTCCAATAGGTATTAAAAACGCCGGTGACGACAGGCTATTTGTTGTAGAGCAAGATGGTATTATTAAAATAGTAAATACAGATGGTTCTGTAAATAGCACACCTTATCTAAATATTGACGACCGTGTTATAAACACTGGAAACGAACGTGGATTGTTAGGTTTAGCTTTTCATCCAAATTACCTTACTAACGGTTATGTGTTTGTTAATTACATTAATAATAGTGGCAATACAGTAGTTTCCAGATTTGTTGCCAACCCAGCTAACGGTAACACCGCAGATCCAAATAGCGAGGTTATTCTCCTTACTATATCACAACCCTACTCTAATCATAATGGTGGTGATATGGCTTTTGGAAGTGATGGTTATTTATATATTGCAACTGGAGATGGTGGGTCTGGAGGCGATCCAGAAAATCGTTCCCAAAACTTAACAACTTTATTGGGCAAAATGTTGCGTATAGATGTGAACAGTGCTCAAGGCGGAAATAATTACGCCATTCCTTCTGACAATCCTTTTGTTGGAAATACTAGTGCTTTAGATGAAATTTGGGCCTATGGATTGCGCAACCCTTGGCGTTTTTCTTTTGATAGTCAAACTAACGACCTTTGGTTAGCAGATGTTGGCCAGTTTGAAATTGAAGAAATAAACAGTGTTGCCATTACTGAAGATGGCTTAAATTACGGATGGCGCTGTTATGAAGGGAATTCTGTTTACAATAATTCTGGCTGCCCCAGTATGAGCACTATGACATTCCCTGTTGCTCAATACACCCACTCATCAAGTGGTGCATTTAAATGCTCTATAACCGGAGGCTATGTATATCGTGGTTCTGTCTATTCCAGCTTGACGGGCAAATATCTTTTTGCTGATTATTGCAGCAATGAAATAGGTGTTTTAACATATAACGGAAGTACTTGGGATATGGTATTTTCTCAACAGTTTCCTGGCAATGGTTGGACTTCTTTTGGAGAAGCTTTTAATGGGGAACTGTACATTTCTGGTCGTGATTCGGGCAATATATACCATATTATCGATTCCAATTTAAGTGTTGAAGAATTCAATGAAAACAAAATAAAACTATATCCCAACCCTACTGAATCTAACCTTATCATTTCCGTTTCAACTGGTGAAATTACAGATGTTACAATTTTTGATATGCAAGGCAAACAAGTAAAATCGTTTACTGAACTATCTGGAAAAAACATAAACATTTCCACTCATGATATTGCCAGCGGTATTTACATGATAAAAATTACGAACTCTAATTTAAATTCTATTACAAAAAAACTTGTTGTAAACTAATGACCAATAAACAAGGTAAACTTTATCTTATACCTACAACACTTGGTGAAAGTAATCCGTTAGACGTATTACCCATTACAGTAAAACGAATTATTGAGCGGATTGACACATATATAGTTGAAAACGAAAAAACAACCAGACGCTTTATAAAGTCAATCGCTCCTGAAAAAAGTCAACCAGGTTTAAAGCTTTTTAAGCTAAACAAACATACTGAACCTCAAGATATCCCAACTTTTTTAGAACCTTGTTTAAGCGATCAAGACGTTGGGTTAATTTCTGAAGCTGGTTGTCCTGCCGTAGCTGACCCTGGTGCCGAAGTTGTTAAAATTGCCCATGAAAGAAATATTCAAGTAGTGCCTTTAGTTGGACCGTCTTCTATACTTATGGCTATTATGAGTTCAGGGTTAACAGGGCAAAGCTTTGCATTTAATGGTTATCTTCCAATTGATAAAAATGACAGAAAAAGGGAGTTAATGCGATTAGAGCGTTTATCTCAACAACAGAATCAATCACAATTGTTCATAGAAACACCGTATCGAAATAATGCTATGCTGGAAGACATTTGTAAATCTTTACATGATGAAACACTAGTATGTGTAGCCTGCGATATTACTTTGCAGACAGAATATATTAAAACAAAAACGGTAAGGGAATGGAAAAAAAATAGTGCAGACCTTCATAAACGACCTGCACTATTTATTATTTATAAAAACTAAATTCTATTACGCTTTCATTTTAACCTTTGCTTTTCTATTGGGTTTTATAAACGAAGTGTCGTAACCTGAAAACTTTTTCATATAATACGAAATTGAAGTACCATAAGCGTCTGAAAAACCATTAGCTCCATAGCTTCTTAAAAACTTTTTAACGTTTCCTGGGCCTGCTAAATGAGCCGCAGCTAAAATTCCAGATTCGGTAATTTCAATACCATTTATTACTTTACCTTCAAAACGATTAATATCCTTTCTCAAAATCCACTTATTACGCTCGGCGTTTGCCAAAAACGCTTTTTCTTGTAATTCAGGTGTATTTAAAAACAATATTGGATTATAAATTCCGATAAGTTTTAAGGTTTCCTTACCAAACTGATATTTACCTAAATACCCAAAAGTATTCACTATTGAGTAATCTCCTCTAGACTCTTTAAAGCCTAAAGCTTCTTTAAAACCAATATAGGATTTACCCAAAGTCGGTGAAAAAGGCTTGTAGGGTTTGTGTGCAGGAAACACATTTAAGATTTCTTCGTTTGATGTTTCAACTTCATTTAAAGCTACATCATTTTGAGAATACACGTCTTCTGTAATCGCTTTATTCGTTTTAAACGAACTAAACACTAAAACACATATTGTAAGCGATAGGGCTAAAAAACTTCCAATATTTTTTCTCATAGTTTTCAATTTCTTCAACGCATTTCTTGAGGGAAAATTGCTTTGAAATTTCAGCTTGCAAAGGTATGACTTTTTTTTAAACCTTGAAAATTAATCGTTTAAGTGTCTTAAAAATAGATTCCGTGGAGGATTATGTCATTTTTATCGGTGAACTCCACAGCCGGAAATGGTACCTTAATCATGTTAAAAACGTCAAATAAGGTTCTTAAAACATGAGAATTTGTTTGAATTTTACTCAAGTCAATATCTAGACTAAAATAGAATTGCCTATAGGGTTCATTAATATTAAAAGTGTTTGTTGTAGTAATGGAAGTATCAGAAACCATACCTTCTGCTCCATAACCAAATGCTAGATTAAGCCATTTTGGGATTTTAGAATTCTTAAAAAAAGAATACAAATTAACACTTAACCAATAGGTTTGGCCGTTATAGTCTTTTAAAAATTCTTGAAAAAGCCCATTTCCCAAAACATCGGGACTTTGTTGCGCATACTGTGTCTGGTGAAACGAATATTTCATGATAACACGTTGCTCACTCCATAACAATTCTTGACCAACATATAAGCCTGTGCCCACAGCATTTGCAGCAATATCACCCCAGGAGAATCCCCATTCTTCCGAAAAACCATCAAAAACCTCAACAACTCCAAGAAAAGCAAAACCTAAAGTCGCGCCATAAATTAGCTGATCTTTTTCACTTACACCACTCCAATTTAAAGCATGTGCACCAAACTTACCTATTTGATATGACGAAAATGCATGCCCAAACTTATCAACCTGAAGCCATTCATTATTATCATTAATGGTATGAAATTTTGATCTAGGATAATCTTTATACCACAATTGGTCTAAAGCAACAAGCGATAGCGTTGCCAATGATGCTTCTGTAATAATTACAGCATTACGCCTCTTAGTATCTAACGTATCACTAGGTTTTAAAAACAGATTGACTTTAGATTGTGAGAACGACGCAATCGAAAAAAAAATAAAAACACTATGTATTAAAAAGCGTCTCACCTTTATTTATATATACCTTGCGACGATAGATAACGTTGATATGCTCTTGCATTTGCGTTATGCTGGCTTAAAGTTTTTGCAAACTTGTGATAACCTATACGTTTAGCATCTGCTGCAAAGTATAGATAATTGTGTTTTTCATAATTTAAAACCGCATCAATAGCAGAGATATCTGGCATTGTGATTAATCCAGGTGGAAGACCAGCGTATTTGTAGGTATTGTAAGGCGACTCAATTTCTTTATGCTTATTTAAAACACGCTTGATGACCTTATTTTGGTATTCAGGCAATTGGTATGCTGCGAACTTTAAAGTTGGATCAGCTTGAAGAGGCATACCTATTTTTAAACGATTAATGTAAACTCCAGCCACTCTCGGTTGTTCATCCTTCTGTTTCGATTCCTCATAAACGATGGATGCCAGCGCCATAACGTCATGTATCGACATGTCTAACTGCTCTGCTTTTGCCATCCTTGCATCTGTCCAAAAACGCTTATACTCTGTTAGCATACGTTCCCTAAATTTTTCGGCGGAGGTATTCCAGAAAAACTCATAGCTATTTGGAATATACATCCCTAATGCCGTGGCCTTTGAAAACCCTTGCTCGTTCAAGAAAGCCTCATCTTTCATTGCTGTAATTAAGGACAAACTATCCGCCTCTATCTGTGTAGATATCCTACCTGCCAACTTTTCTAAAGATTCCTGATTGTTAAATGCTATTTGGATAGGTAAATTTTTACTACGGATTGAGTTAATAATGTCATTATTGTTCATACCTTTCTTAACAGCATAACGTCCAGCCCTAATATTAGTAGTGTATTGTTTACGTTCTGCTAGCGCATCAAACTTATCAATATCCTTTAATAAAGGTACCAGCTGCTCACGAACATCTTTATAAGTTGCATTTGTAGCAACATAAATATAAGCTTCTTCATTATTAAAAGCTGTATTAGGCTTAAACATAGCACTGTAGACATAATATGCAAAATAAGCAGCCACTACCAGACCCAGTAAGGCAATTGCCCAAAGTATTTTCTTGATGTACATTATTTATTAATTAATTGTAATAAAAATTCGTTTGTATATGTTTTACCATTAAAATTCCAATCGTTTTTTAAGCCCACTTTTTTAAATCCTTTTTTTTCAAACAAAGAAAGGCTAGCCTCATTATCTTCAGAAATATTACAGTATAACTGGTGTAAATGCAAGGTGTTGAAACTATAATTCACCAACATATCGAGAGCCTCCTTTCCATAACCCTGAGTCCTATCTTCTTGCAATTTTATTAAAATGCCTACTCCTGCTCTCTTATTTTTAAAATCGAAATCAAACAAGTCAATTAGTCCAAGTGCTTTGTCATTATAATTACAGATTACCAATCGTAGTTGTTTAGCCTCAAAAATATCTTGGTGCGCATTATCTAAATATTGTTTTATAAGAAACCTGGAATATGGTGTTTGCGTAGCACTTAATTCCCATAAACCTTCATCATTCTCAATACTGAAGACAAATTCTAAATCTTCGGGTTCCAATGCTCTTAAATAGAGGTTTTTGCCTTTAAGTGTAATCATAACAAACCGCCTTTAAAGACCATTTTAGCTGGGCCTATCAACCAAATATCTTGGTACCCAAAATCATTCTTTTTAAAAGAGACTTGTAATGGGCCGCCTTCAGTATTTAAGGTTACCGTATTATTTTGGGTTTCTCCAATTTCATACATAGCTAAAGCAACCGCTGTAACTCCAGTTCCACATGATAGTGTTTCGTCTTCCACGCCACGTTCATAAGTCCTTACTGCAAACTCTTCATCAGAAATTTTGGATACAAAATTTACATTAGCACCTTCTTCATTGTAAGGTTCACCATATCGAATTCCACACCCTACGGCTTTAACATTTAACTGTTTCAAATCAGATTCCATTTGAACATGGTGAGGTGAGCCTGTATCTAAAAATACATGGTCATCAAATGTTTTGATTTCAGCAACATCCTGCATTTTAAGTTTTACTATTTCACTATCAATATAAGCTTCGTGCAACCCGTCAATGGCTAAAAAAGTAGTTTGCTTTTCTATAATACCCAAAAACTGGGCAAAAGCAACAATGCAACGTCCACCATTACCACACATGGTACTTTCGTTGCCATCGGCATTGTAATACACCATTTTAAAATCTGAAGTCTTGTCATTCTCTAACAGAATTAATCCGTCGGCTCCAATGCCAAAACGTCTGTCGCATAAGTGTTTGACAAGTTTGGTATTGTTTTTGTCAAAAACTAATTGTCGATTATCAATGATTACAAAATCATTGCCTGTTCCTTGATATTTAAAAAAAGTAAGACTCATAGATGCAGCAAATATATGAATATTATAGGGCAAATTACCATGTTAAACAGGCGTTAAATATGACGTTAAAAAAAGTTAAAACTTAATAACTAAATCAATAAACAATTAATTTTAATCGTTGTTCAATTATAAAAAACAATTAACAGATGAAAAAAATAGCAACCTTATTATTTGTTTCCGTTTTAGGTGGCCTTATAACCTTGTCTGCCTATAAGCTTTTTATTGAAGAAAATGCAACCATTAGAGTAGCAGAACATACTGAAGAAAGCCCTTCGTTTGTCCAAACTAATTACGGCAATACCAATCTAAATACATTACCAGCAGCTCCAAATTTCGTTGATGCCGCCGAAAAAACATTACATGCTGTAGTGCATGTTAAAAACACAGCCGTAGTTTCTAGCCCTACAACTCTTGAGGATTTCTTTTTTGGAAGACGTTCACAACGTGCACAGGTGGGAACAGGAAGTGGAGTCATCATAGATAAAAACGGTTACATAATAACCAACAATCATGTTATTGCTGGAGCTCGTGAAATATCTATTACCACCAATGACAATAAAATTTACGATGCTAAACTTATTGGCACAGATCCGAAAACAGATATTGCTCTTTTAAAAATTGAAGCCGACGAGGATCTACCCTATATAATTTTTGGAGATTCAGACGACGCTAAGATTGGTGAATGGGTATTAGCTGTGGGCAATCCGTTTAACTTGACCTCAACGGTAACTGCTGGAATCATTAGTGCAAAATCAAGAGACTTAACTGGACAAAACCACCAATCTTTTATCCAAACCGATGCTGCCGTAAATCCAGGAAATTCAGGTGGCGCATTAGTAAACTCCAATGGCGAATTGGTTGGAATTAACACGGCCATAAGTTCGCAAACAGGTTCTTACATTGGATATTCGTTTGCTGTACCAAGTAATATAGCCAGAAAAGTTGTAGAAGATATTATGGAGTTCGGCAACGTTCAAAATGGTATTTTAGGTGTAAACGGTTGGAGTTTAAACGGAGAAACTTCAGAAAAATTAGAAGTTAATTATACCGAAGGGTTCTTTGTTGGCTCTGTAGATGAAAAGTCTGGTGCTCAAAAAGCAGGTATTATAAAAGGCGATATTATAACTAAAATTGACGATGTCAAGATTTCTAAATTTTCAGATTTAACGGGTTACCTTAACACCAAACGACCTGGCGATGTTGTCAACGTTTCCATTATTAGAGGAAACAATTCAACAATTCTTCCGGTTACCTTGTCAAATATTGAAATTATGACAACCGAGTTTTTAGATATTCATGTTAGAAATTTATCACAACAAATAAAGGATGAATATAATATTGAAAACGGTGTATTGGTAACCAAAAACGACAACTACTGGTTGTACCAAAAAATTGGACTGAATAGAGGTTATATCATCACCGAAATTAATGGTCAGAAAATAAATACAGTTGAAGATATTGCCAAACTTAAGAATAAATATGGCGATAAGCTTGTTGATAAAATTGAAACCCTAGAGCTTATAAATAGGCGTGGCCAAAAGCAGAGCTATATATTTAGATAAAATTATAATACATCAAATTAGTCCCTTTAACAAATATTAACGTTAAAGGGACTTTTATTTTCAAAAAATCTAAACGAAAACGTTTGAAATAACTTACTTTTGCAAAAAATTTAACAACACACTAAATATTTAAAACAATGAGTTTTAACGAAACTTATGAGAACGAATTGGCGTTTCAAGCAGATAGACGCAAAGCTACCGTAGAGTTTATTAAAATTATTAACGACCTATGGTACGACAAATCTATTGAATTGGTTCTTTTTAGAAATCAACTGATCGATAGAAATGTGAGTGAAATTTTAAATTTACACGAATACGCTTGTGAGTTTGTACAGAAGCCTATTTCTATTTTCGACTCTGTTGAAATTGCGCAAGCTATTAAAACATTAGACTTACCACCAGCTAAATTAGACATTGGTAAGCTAACCTATGAGTACCATTTAGAGGAGAAAAAATTTGATAATGCATTAGCTTTTGTTGCTGATAAATTAAGTGATGCCAAAACCGAAAAAGCCATAAAACCAAAAGACGTTGTGCTTTATGGGTTTGGTAGAATTGGACGTTTGGTTGCAAGAGAGTTAATGACCAAAACAGGAAAAGGTAGCCAGTTACGATTAAGAGCTATTGTAACACGTGGCGCAATTGACCAAACTGTTCTAGAAAAACGTGCCTCGTTGTTACGCAACGATTCTGTTCATGGTGATTTTCCAGGAACTGTTGTTGCCGATGTTAAAAATAGTGCCTTAATAATTAATGGTACAACGGTTAATATTATTTCGGCTAATGCTCCTGAAGATATTGATTACACAACTTATGGTATAGACCATGCCTTGGTTATTGATAACACAGGTGCTTTCAGGGATAAAGAAGCCTTAAGCAGACATTTAAAATCTAAAGGTGTAGATAAAGTATTGTTAACAGCGCCTGGCAAAGGTGTTCCAAATATTGTTCATGGTGTTAACCAATTAGACCACAACCCTGATACTGTTGATATATTTTCGGCAGCTTCTTGTACAACTAACGCCATTACTCCTGTTTTAAAAGCCATTGAAGATTCTTTTGGTGTAAAAAGCGGCCATTTAGAAACTATACATGCCTACACCAACGATCAAAACTTGGTAGATAACTTTCATAAAAAATATCGTCGCGGCCGTGCCGCAGCCCTAAACATGGTAATTACTGAAACTGGTGCTGGTAGTGCAGTTGCTAAAGCATTGCCAGAATTGGAAGGCAAATTAACATCTAATGCTATTCGTGTTCCTGTGCCTAATGGTTCTTTGGCCATTTTAAATTTAGAACTAGATAAGGAAACTTCAGTTGATAGTATTAACACGGTTCTTAAAAAATATGCTTTAGAAGGTAATTTAGTTGAGCAAATTAAATACGAATTAAGTGACGAATTAGTGTCTAGCGATATAGTGGGAAGCTCTGCTCCTGCAATTTACGACAGTAAGGCAACCATAGTTCGTAAAGATGGTAAAAACGCCATACTTTATATTTGGTACGATAACGAATATGGTTATAGCCATCAGGTGATTAGATTAGCGAAATACATTGCCAAAGTAAGACGTTTTACATATTATTAGTATAAAAAACATCTAAATAATAATTTACATCGTATATACCAAAAAGCCTCACAAATGTGAGGCTTTTTATTAATATCCATCGATACTAAACTTAATTTATTATTTTCGTAAACAACAAAAACTTAACAAACCTGATGAATACGTTTAAATTTTTAGCAATTATAGCTTTAAGCCTATTTAGTTTTACAACCATTCAAGCCCAAACCGAAACTGCAGAAGATGATGACGGACTATCGTTAAACACCAGCACAATTGACAATCAATTTGAATATGTCTTAAAAAAATCTGGAAATTTTAGAGGTACTAATGGGCAAATGTATGAGGCCGTTAATAGAAGTATGTTTCTAACATTAAAAGCTCATACGATAGATTCGCTAGAAACTATTCGTAAAGATTTGTTTGACACCCAAGCCATTGTAAACACCCAAGCAAAAGAAATTAATGAATTAAAGACCAATTTAACCAACACCCAATCTACACTTGATGCCACCAATAAAGAAAAGGACAGCATGTCGCTTTTTGGTATGCAAATGAGCAAGACCAATTATAATGTTTTAATGTGGTCTATGTTAGGTATTTTATTGGCTTTACTATTACTGTTTATTTATAAATTTAAAAATAGTAATGCGGTGACCAAAGAAGCCAAAAACAACTTGGCTGAAATTGAAGAAGAATTTGAAGAGCACAGACGCAATGCTTTGGAACGCGAGCAAAAAGTAAGACGCCAATTACAAGACGAAATTAACAAGCAAAAAGGGAGTTAATAAAACTCTCGATTAATATTATACAAAATCTGTAAGCTATTGTTTACAGATTTTTTTTGTTTTAAACTCAAAATCAACGAACTTCGTTTACGCTAAATATAAATCACCTGTGCTGAATACGTTTCCGCATTAAAATGAATTCATATTGTTATGTTGGCTGTAATACTATACACAAAAATGAATTACTCTAAATTATCGTTCCTTTTTCTAATCTGTACATGTTCAATCTATTCACAACAATACTCTGATATTGAATTGCCAAATATTGATACTAAACAAAAATATCTTGTTATTCCTTATCATTCAATATTTATAAATAGAGACAATCAAGTATATTTTGGTGATGAAGAAATTAGTATCCATGAAGTGAAAGAAAAAATTTATGGCTCATATTACAAACATCCTGGCTATGGGAAAATTACAACAAACCCGTTGGGAGTTCATTTATTTGCAGATCAAAATGCAGATTACAAGATTATTGATGAAATCAAATCCGAAATTGCACAAACTAATTGCAATAAAAAAATATTTTATCGAACCAATCTTGAGATGACAAATATCAGTAAAATGTATGGTATAAAATATATGCTACCAAATTCTTTCTTTAAATTCACTCCTCCCAATAGAATTCGAACTAAAAAGGAATTAGACGATTTAAACGAAAACAAAGAGCGAAATAAGCAACTAGGTTTTCCAGAAGTCCCTGATGTCAATAGTCCAGAATTGATTGTTACTTCACCAGCAACGGTAATTTATTCGATTCAAGAAGAAGTTATTAAAGAGTTTTTTGAAAACAAAAAAGTAATTTTTATTGAAATAGGTAGTAATTATATTGAGCATAACAATATTAAATATTCAATATTAGAAGTTGATAATCTTAAGAACTTTTTTAATGATTTCGAAGTAATTATATACACCTATAAAAATGATTTGAAGTATAATGATTACTTAAAATATTTAAATTCAATAATACCTATTGAAAAGTCCTTGCCTAATACCAAATTTATTGAATATAGTGCTAAAATGAGATTATTACATCAAAAATCGAATATAGATTTACGAAATATCATTCATCATTAATACAAAAGCTAACTTAAGACGAATATAATTCATTACTCGGAATTCCTATTCGGAATTTCTGACACTTCTGAACTATGGATTCGCACTTAATCGCTGACCCAATGTAAACACAACAAAACTCCAAAACAAAAACCTTCCTTTCCAAAAAACATTTCAAGTATATTTGCAGTCTAAAGCAAACCTATGCGTATAGATATTATTACTGTTTTACCAGAATTACTTAAAAGTCCGTTTGAAGCGTCTATTTTAAAACGCGCCATTGAGGCGAACTTGGTAGAAGTGCATATTCATAATTTACGCGACTACACCACTGATAATTATAAATCTGTAGACGATTACCAATTTGGTGGTGGTGCAGGAATGGTAATGATGATAGAACCTATAGACAAATGTATTTCTGGTTTAAAAGCCGAGCGTGATTATGATGAGATTATCTATATGACACCAGATGGTGAAACCCTAAATCAAGGGATTGCCAATCAACTATCGCTTAAACAAAATATCATTATTCTTTGTGGGCATTACAAAGGTGTTGACCAACGTGTTCGTGACCATTTTATAACCCGTGAAATATCTATTGGCGATTTTGTGCTTTCAGGAGGCGAATTGGGCGCAGCCGTATTATGTGATGCCGTTATCAGATTAATTCCAGGCGTTTTGGGTAATGAGACCTCCGCCCTAACCGATTCGTTTCAAGACAATCTTTTGGCACCACCTATTTATACCAGACCGCGTAGTTACAAAGGCTGGGATGTTCCAGAAGTCTTGTTTAGCGGCAATTTTCCCGAAATAGAAAAATGGCGGGAAGACCAAGCTTATAAGCGAACCCAAGAAAGACGTCCTGATTTATTGGATGAGTAACGGTGTTTTGTGAGCCTAAAACACCAAAAAACAACATATTAAAAAAAGTAATTATTAATTGTTCATTACTAATTATTAATTATCTTTGCACCCAATTTCGGGTTAACCTCTGGCGAGAATCGTGAATGTTGTTTCGAATTAATTCTATTTAAATTTAAAGATATGGAATCTTTAGTAAAATTTGTACAAGACGAGTTTGTAACAAGAAAAGATTTTCCAGAGTTTAGCGCTGGAGACACTATTACGGTTTATTACGAAATTAAGGAAGGTAATAAAACACGTACACAGTTTTTTAGAGGTGTTGTAATTCAAAGAAGAGGTACTGGAACTTCTGAAACCTTTACCATTAGAAAAATGTCTGGAACTATTGGTGTAGAACGTATTTTCCCAGTAAACATGCCAGCATTACAAAAAGTTGAAGTTAACAAACGTGGTAGCGTACGTAGAGCACGTATCTATTACTTCAGAGGCTTGACTGGTAAGAAAGCAAGAATTAAAGAAAGTATGAAACGTTAATAATTAGTTGATAACGTTGAAAGGCCCTGTTTTTACAGGGCTTTTTTTATTAACAAAAGTTAATAACTCAAGTTTATAAACAGTTGATATCTAATAGCTTAAAAAATTTGGAATTTTAAAAAGCTGTTCTATATTAGCAGAAGGATTAAGGGACAACTTCGGTTGGTTTTCGTTTGAAAATAACAAATTAGTCTTTAATTCCAGTAAAGTAACGTTCTTTATCATAGATTGTTTTTTGAGGTTTTGAGGTAGCATGTGTAAGCGTGTTTAACTAAAAAATCATGAAGCTTAAAAACGTACTGTATGTTTAGGCAGGTAGTAGCTGTTTAAGTGGAAAGTTTCTAAATATAGGTGAGACCGAAAGTGATAGCCTGTTGACGAGACAATGTTTTTAAAGTTGCAAACCATGAAAATTGGCGTGTAAACAGAAAGAACATCAAGAAAAGCAATTAAACGAAACATTTTAGCAACAGGTCAATACATTTTGAAAGTTGCAGTTAACAAGTGTTTCATTTGAGTTAGTTTAGCTTGAATTGAAAAGGTTGAAGCAATTTAACAATGATAGTAGCAATAGTATCTAGATCACGCAAAACTAATTTCAAAGAAAGCCATATCAATATCAGGTGTACATCTGAAGTGATATGGCTTTTGTTTTTTCTAATCGTTGGTTTTGTATCTTTATGCTTACAAAAAACAAAACATGTCCTTACCTTTTATTGCCGACAAGACATTCGAAAAAAAAGACTATCGGAAAGAAAGCCTTACCAAGGCAGAATACGACAACTGTATCTTTATTAATTGCGATTTTACAGACTCATATCTATCTGCCGTATCCTTTACCGATTGTCAATTTAAGGACTGTAACTTAAGCGGCATTAAAGTTAAGGACGCCACTTTTAAAGATGTTCTATTTTCGCATTGTAAACTTTTAGGAATTAATTTTTACGAGTGTAGTGATTTTCTTTTTTCTTTTGAAGCGCATCATTCCTTGTTTAGTTTTTCTTCGTTTTTTAATAAAAACTTAAATCAAACACGCTTTAGCCATTGCGTTCTTGAAAAAGTGGATTTCACCAATGCCAACCTATCGAAATCTTGTTTTGATCATTCCGATTTAAAGCATGCTACATTTGACAATACCAATCTGAAAAAAGCCGATTTAGTAACTGCCACCAATTTTAATATTAACCCTGAAAACAACGTTATTGAATATGCCAAATTCTCAAAAGAAGGTGCTCTTACATTACTAAACGCTTTTAAAGTTATTATTGAGTAGAATAGCAGATATTTTTATGATTTTTTTAAGACTCATAAATTAAACTTACAAATAGCTTTGTAGTCTTAAAAGTACTTAACCATCATTTATGCGTAACGTAATTCTCTCCATAATTGGAATTTTAGTTATTATTGGTTCTTTTTTTGTTGCCAAAAAATTAATTGACAATAAAACCAAACCTAAACCAGTAGCTAATAAGATAGTCAAAACGGTTTTTACAGACACCGTACAAAACACCACAATTGATATTATTATTCCTGCAAATGGCAGGTTAACCGCCAAACGTCGTGTTGAACTCTATGCAGAAGTTCAAGGGATTTTTAAATCAGGGAACAAGCTATTTAAACCTGGACAGAACTATAAAAAAGGGGAAACTCTTATTCGCATGGATGCTTCAGAATATTATGCCAGTGTACAATCGGCCAAAAGCAACTTATACAATTCCATTGCAGCTATAATGCCCGATATTCGTTTGGATTTTCCAGACATGTACCAAAAATGGCAAAAATATTTAAACAGTTTCAACCTTAATAACTCCACACCAAAGCTTCCAGAAATTACATCTGATAAGGAAAACTATTTTATTACGGGTCGTGGTATTATTTCTAACTACTACAACGTAAAAAATTTAGAACAGCGTTTGGCAAAATATAATATCTCTGCTCCTTTTAGTGGTATTTTAACCGAAGCATTGGTTACAGAAGGCTCCTTAATTAGAAGCGGCCAAAAGCTAGGTGAGTATATAGATCCAAGTGTGTACGAAATGGAAGTTGCTTTAAGTAAGGCCTATGCTAGTCTCTTAAAGGTTGGCGAGCCTGTTACTTTAAGTAATTTAGAACATACCGAAAGTTATACAGGCAAAGTTTCTAGGGTGAATGGAAGTATAGATGCTACAACACAAACCATTACCGCGTTTATTGAAGTTTCGAATGAGAATCTTAAAGAAGGTATGTATCTTGAAGCCAATTTAAATGCTAAAGAGGAACCTAATGCCATTGAAGTTAATAGAAATTTAATGCTTGATAGCGATCAAATTTTTATTGTAAGAGATAGTGTGTTAGATGTTATAGATGTAAAACCCATTTTTTACTCCGAGACCAAAGTGGTTTTAAAAAATGTACCAGATGGTACTATTATATTGGAAAAGCCTGTAGTTGGTGCATACTCTGGCATGCTTGTTCAGCCCTTTGTTGACAATAAAAACAGTCAATAATCATGAGGAAAATAATCGCTTATTTTATACGGTATCATGTCGCTGTAAATGTTTTCATTATAGCATTTTTCGTATTTGGTGTTTTAGGAATTATGTCACTTAAATCGTCATTTTTCCCTCTAGTTGATTCTAAAATCATTAATGTTAACATCACCTATCCAGGAGCTTCGCCGCAGGAAATTGAAGAAGGTATCGTTCTACAAATTGAGGATAACCTAAAAGGGTTAAAAGGGATTGATAGGGTAACATCTACCTCTAGAGAAAACAGCGGAACTATTACGGTTGAAATTGAAAAAGGCGAAAACATCGATTTCATGCTTTTAGAAGTAAAAAACGCCGTAGATAGAGTACCTTCTTTCCCAACAGGTATGGAGCCGCTTGTGGTATCAAAGCAAGAAGCTATTCGAGAAACCATATCTTTTGCTTTAAGCGGAAATGATGTGCCTCTAAAAACTTTAAAGCAATTAGGTAGGCAAATAGAAAATGACTTAAGAGCCATTGATGGTATTTCTCAAGTAAGTGTTACAGGTTATCCAGATGAGGAAATTGAAATAGCCGTAAACGAAACCAATTTACTGGCTTATGATATTACATTCTCTGAAGTTGCCCAAGCTGTTGCCTCTTCAAATATTTTGATTACCGGTGGAAATATTAAAACTAATGCAGAAGAGTATTTAATTCGCGCCAATAACCGTTCGTATTATGGTGACAAGCTTTCCAATATTGTTATAAGAGCTACACCTAATGGAAGAACTGTTCGCCTAAAAGATGTAGCTATAATAAGAGATCGATTTTCCGAAACACCAAATGCTACCTATTTTAATCAACAATTAGCCATTAACATTTCGGTAACCAGTACCAATACTGAAGATTTAATTTCTTCAGCAGATAAAGTCAAAGAGTATATTGAAACTTACAACCAAAAACATGAGAACGTTGAGCTAAATGTGGTAAGAGACTTATCCATTACGCTAAACCAACGTACACAGTTATTAACCGAAAATGCCCTTATTGGTATGTTGCTCGTTTTGGTGTTTTTGTCTTTATTTTTAAATACACGCCTAGCATTTTGGGTTGCGTTTGGATTGCCTATTTCATTTTTAGGCATGTTTATTTTTGCAGGACAATTTGATGTGACCATAAATGTACTTTCCTTATTCGGAATGATTATCGTAATCGGTATTTTGGTGGATGATGGAATTGTAATTGCCGAAAATATTTATCAACATTACGAAAAAGGAAAATCACCGATTCAAGCTGCCATAGATGGCACCATGGAAGTAATTCCTCCTGTGGTATCAGCAATTATTACAACCTTATTGGCCTTTTCATTATTCTTATTTTTAGAAAGCAGAATTGGCGAGTTTTTTAGTGAGGTTTCTGTAATTGTTATTCTAACATTAGCTGTTTCGTTAATTGAAGCCTTAATTATCTTACCTGCACATTTAGCGCACTCTAAAGCCTTAAGAAAGCAAAACAAAGATGAAAATCTCTCAAAAGTAAAACAGTTTTTTGCTAAAATGAGAGGTATTAATGCAATTGGTGACAGAATCATGAAGTTTTTAAGAGATAAACTATATACACCTGTTCTCAACTTTGTATTGGAGTTTAAAGTACTTTCTCTTGGAATTTTTGTTTCACTGTTAGTATTAACATTTGGCTCAATTGGCGGTGGCGTTATTGGTGTTACGCTCTTCCCTTCTATTGCCAGCGACCGTGTTTCTATTGAATTGGATATGCCTAACGGAACAAATGTTAGTGTGACTGATTCAATCATCTCTATGATAGAGGAAAAAGCATTGGTTGCCAATAAAGAGTTTACCGAAGAATATCTTAACGGAACTGGAAAAGAATTGTTTGAAAATACTATTTTGTCCCTAAATAGCAGCTCAAGTGCCAGCTTAACGATCAATATGTTACCAGGCGAAGAAAGACCTGATGAAATAAATGCTTCGTTGGTAGCTAACAGAGTTCGTGAGTTAGTTGGTCCTGTTTTAGGTACTGAACGTTTAATTTTTGGTTCAGGAGGAAATTTTGGTGGAAGTCCTGTATCGGTTGCATTATTAGGTAATAATATTCAAGAGTTGAAAGCTGCTAAACAGGAGTTAAAAGAAGTTTTAGAAAAAAATCCGCTACTTAAAGATATTGAAGACAACGATCCTGCTGGAATAAAAGAGATACGTTTAGAGTTAAAAGAAAGTGCCTACCTGCTTGGCTTGGATCTCTCAACCGTTATGTTTCAAATTCGATCAGGTTTTTTTGGTAGACAAGCTCAACGTTTTCAAAGAGGTCAAGATGAAATAAAAGTTTGGGTCCGTTATGACCGAGATAACCGTGCATCTCTAAACAATTTGGAAGACATGCGTATTGTTACGCCTTCTGGTGAACGTGTTACTCTTAAGGATATTGCTACCTATACTATTGAACGTGGTGATGTAGCAATTAACCATTTAGATGGAAAACGTGAAATTAGAATTTCAGCAGACCTTAAAGACCCAAGCACTAGCAATACGGATATTTTAGAGGATATTAGAACCGTTACCATTCCAGAATTACAATCAAAATATCCAACAATTACAGCGTCATTTGAAGGACAGAATCGTGAAGCACAAAAGCTTAATTCATCGCTCGCAGCTGCAGGAATTCCTATTTTATTTCTCATTTATGTAACCATAGCTTTTACGTTCAGAAGTTACAGCCAACCTATTTTGTTACTATTGTTAGTACCATTTAGCTTGACGGCTGTTGCTTGGGGACATTGGTTACTTGGCTTTTCTGTAAACATACTTTCCCTTTTGGGAATTATTGCCCTTATAGGTATTATGGTAAACGATGGTCTTGTTTTAATTGGGAAGTTCAACACCAATCTTAGAGAAGGTATGTCTTTTGACACTGCTTTGACTGAAGCTGGAAAGTCTAGGTTTAGGGCTATTTTTTTAACCTCCTTAACAACTATTGCAGGATTGGCACCTTTGCTTCTGGAAAAAAGTAGACAAGCACAGTTTTTGAAACCTATGGCTATTTCCATTTCATTTGGAATTGGTTATGCTACCATTTTAACACTTTTAGTTTTACCACTGTTTTTAGCTTTCAACAATAGCATAAAGAAGAATGCAAAATGGTTATATACCAATAAACCAGTGAGTAAAGAGGAAGTTGAACGTGCTATTAAAGAACAAAAAGAAGAACATGAGCACTAAAAATCTTATTACATATAGCTTGTTATTGGTCATCATGCCTATATTTTCACAACAGCTTTTAACAACCGAAGAGGCATTTGAGCTGGCTTTAGAACATAATTACGGAATAAAAATCACCAATAATAGTGTTGAGATTGCTGAAAATAATACTGATATTTTAAACTCTGGTTATCTACCTATAATTAATGGAAGTGCTGGTGCAAACTACAATTTAGATAATACTGAAGCTAAATTTTCTAATGGAGAAACTACAACGCTATCAGGTGCTGAAAGTTCAAATTACAACGCAGCTTTAAATTTAAATTACACTCTTTTTGATGGTATGGGCAGACAATATAATGTTCAGCGTTTAAAAGAAGAATACTCTCTCTCAAAACTAGAAGCTAGAGAAACTATTGAAAATGTTGTTTTGCAACTCTTTTCTGTCTATTATTCTGTTGCCAGAATTTCAGAAAACACCAATGTTTTAGAACAAACACTTAATATTTCAAAAGACAGACTAAAGCGTGCAGAATATCAATTTGAGTACGGCCAAGACACTAAGCTAGGCGTCCTTAACGCTCAAGTTGACATTAATAACGATAGTATTAATCTAATTAACATTAAGCAACAACTAAAAAACACAAAAAGAGATTTAAATGTTATTTTGGGAGCAAGCCTCATTGAAGATTTCAATGTAGAAACTGATATTGATTTCCTATTACAACTTAACAAAAATGACCTTCTTGATAAAACCAAAGCTAATAATGTGGCATTATTACAAGCCGATCAAAATATTTTAATTAGCGAAATAGATATAAAATCTAGCAAAGCACAATACTTACCCACTTTAGATTTAATTGGTTCTTATGGTTGGAATAAAAGTAACAACAATGCGGCTTCTTTTGTTTCAGAAGTCACCGGTAATGGTTTGTCCGGTGGACTACGCCTAAATTGGAATATTTTTGATGGTGGTAGCACAGCAACTCAAATAAAGAACACTAAAATTGTTTTAGAGAACCAAAAACTTTTAAAAGATGAGTTGATTATTAACATTGAACGTGACTTTAATAATGCTTGGGACGATTATCAAAATAAATTGGTTATATATAATGTTCAGGAAAACAATATTAAAACGTCTTTTGATAATTTTACCCGTACTGAAGAAAAGTACAAATTAGGTCAAGCTACCGCTTTAGAGTTCAGACAAGCTCAATTAAACCTTCGTAATGCAGAAATTAGTAGAAATCAAGCTAAATATGAAGCTAAATTGGCAGAATTAAATGTACTTCAAATGAGTGGAGAATTACTCAATATTGATTTTTAACCAATTTTTTAAATCCATAACTTCAATACGTATTCTTTTATAATACTTTATTAACGCGTAGTTAATATAGTGCGGCTTTCCCATTCAAAAATCTTTAAGATTTTGCTATATTTGCAATTCTTAAAAAACAAAGCATTCACGTCCGTAAAACAATAATAATTATGACAAAATCTTCTACAATAATTTACACTAAAACAGATGAAGCTCCAGCATTAGCAACCTATTCGTTTCTTCCTATAGTAAAGGCATTTGCTAATTCATCTGGAATTAATGTTGAAACGAAAGATATCTCTTTAGCTGCCAGAATTTTAGCTGTTTTTCCAGATTTCTTAAACGCTGAACAACAAGTAGAAGATGCCCTCGGGATTTTAGGTGAATTGGTTAAAAAGCCTGAAGCCAATATTATTAAATTACCAAATATTAGTGCTTCAATACCACAGTTAAAAGCAGCTATAAAAGAATTACAAGATAAAGGTTACCCCCTTCCTGATTATCCTGAAAGCCCAGAAAACGATAAAGAAAAAGACATTAAAAATCGTTATGACAAAATTAAGGGAAGTGCCGTAAACCCAGTATTACGAGAAGGAAATTCGGATCGTCGTGCACCAAAAGCTGTAAAAAACTACGCCAAAAAAAATCCGCATTCTATGGGAGCTTGGAGTAAAGATTCCAAAACACATGTAGCAACCATGAGTGCTGGTGATTTTGCGCATAATGAAAAATCGACTACAATATCTGAAGCTACTTCAATAAAAATAGTGCATACTGATGAAGCTGGAAATGAAACAGTTTTAAAACCAGCATTCCCTTTACTTACTGGCGAAATTATTGACGCCACAGTAATGAACAAAAAAGCTTTATTAAGCTTTTTAGAGCATGAAATTGCTGATGCAAAGGAACAAGGCGTTTTATTTTCATTACACATGAAAGCAACCATGATGAAAGTTAGCGACCCAATTATCTTTGGTCATGCTGTTCGTGTATATTTCAAAGATTTATTCGAAAAATATGGGCACGATTTCGAAGATTTAGGGGTTGATGTGAACAATGGTTTCGGGAATTTAGTTAGTAAACTTGCAGAATTACCAGAAGACAAACGCAAAGCTATTCAAGCTGATATTGAAGTTACTTTCAATAACCAACCTGATTTGGCCATGGTTAATAGCGATAAAGGCATTACAAATTTACACGTACCTAGCGATGTTATTATTGATGCCTCTATGCCAGCTATGATTCGTACGTCTGGTCAAATGTGGAATAAAGAAGGTAAACAACAAGATACTAAAGCAGTGATTCCTGATAGCAGCTACGCTGGAGTTTACACTGCTACCATTGACTTTTGTAAAGAGCATGGTGCTTTTGATCCTACAACCATGGGTACTGTACCCAATGTAGGTTTAATGGCTCAAAAAGCAGAAGAGTACGGTTCGCATGATAAAACTTTTGAAATAGCAAGTAAAGGAAAAGTCTCGGTAATCGATGCTTCTGGTAATACATTAATTGAACATCATGTTGAACCTGGCGACATTTGGAGAATGTGTCAAGTAAAAGATGCACCAATTCAAGATTGGGTAAAATTAGCCGTTAATCGCTCAAGAGCTTCGCAAACACCAGCTGTATTCTGGCTTGATAAAAATAGAGCCCATGACGCTGAATTAATAAAGAAAGTAAACACCTATCTAAAAGACCATGATACAACAGGATTGGATATTCGTATTCTTTCACCCATTGAAGCAACTAAATTCACTTTAGAGCGCGTAAAATCAGGACAAGACACCATATCGGTTACAGGAAATGTTCTACGTGATTATTTAACCGATTTATTTCCAATTTTAGAATTGGGCACTAGTGCTAAAATGCTTTCTATCGTACCATTAATGAATGGTGGTGGATTATTTGAAACTGGCGCTGGTGGTTCAGCTCCTAAACATGTTCAGCAATTAGTTGAAGAAAATCACTTACGTTGGGATTCTTTAGGAGAATTTTTAGCTCTAGCTGTTTCATTTGAGCATTTAAGTGAAGCTACCAATAATGAAAAAGCTGCTATTTTGGGAGAAGCTCTAGATGAGGCCACTGAAAAATTATTACAAAACAACCAATCACCCAAGCGAAAAGTTGGAGAGTTAGACAATAGAGGAAGCCATTTTTATTTAGCCATGCATTGGGCTGAAGCATTAGCTGGTCAAACTAAAGATGAAGATTTACAAAAACGTTTTGCACCTATTTCTAATTTGTTTAAAGTTAACGAATCAACCATAATATCAGAATTGAATGGTGTTCAAGGCAACGCAGCCAATATTGGTGGCTATTATGAACCAAATGATGAATTAGCAAATAACGTTATGCGTCCAAGCCAAACTTTAAACAAAATACTAGATTCCTTAAAATAAATATAAAGTTTATCAAAAAAGCTCCTTATCAGGAGCTTTTTTTTATAATTTTAGTACAAAATTGTTCTGAATGAATCTACGTATCTTAGGTTTACTATGCCTATTTTGTTTATCAAATCACATCTTATTCGCTCAAGAAAAAGTAACCTTAAGTGGTATAGTTTCAGATTCAAGCAACAACGAAACACTTATTGGAGTCAATATACTATTTCCAGAACTATCAACTGGAGCCACTACAAACGAATATGGCTTTTACTCCATAACCTTACCAAAGGGCTCATACAAATTAGTTGTTAGCTATTTAGGTTATCAAGATATTTCTGAAACTATAGACTTAAACGAAAGTCTTACCAAAAATTTCAGTCTATCAGAATCCGTTGAAAATCTTGATGAAGTCATTATTAAAGAAAACGTTGAAAAGCTCAATATTAGAAAACCCCAGATGAGCATCAATTCACTTACTGCCAATACCATAAAACAAATACCTGTAGTTTTTGGAGAAGCAGATGTTATTAAAGCAATTACCCTTCTACCCGGTGTTACTACAGCAGGTGAAGGTGCTTCTGGATTTAATGTTCGGGGTGGAGCTGCCGATCAAAACCTAATACTACTAGACGAAGCCACTATTTATAATTCTTCACACTTATTCGGTTTCTTTTCGGTTTTCAATCCAGATGCCATAAAAGACTTAAAACTGTATAAAGGTGGGATTCCTGCGCGTTATGGTGGTCGTGTTTCTTCTGTTTTAGATATATACCAAAAAGAAGGAAACAGCAATAAATTCCATATGAATGGAGGAATTGGTTTAATATCGAGTAGACTTTTGGCTGAAGGACCAATAAACAAAGGACAAGGCTCTTTTTTATTAGCAGGAAGAGCCACATACGCACATTTGTTTTTACCACTTTTTGAAGTTGAAAACAAAGCCTACTTTTACGATTTAAACACCAAAATAAGTTACAAGCTTAATCAGAATAATAATGTTTATCTGTCTGGATATTTTGGGCGTGATGTATTCAGCTTGAACGAAAGTTTCAAGAACACTTATGGAAATACCGTATTAAACTTTAGATGGAACCATCTTTTTTCTGATAAATTATTTTCAAACCTATCACTTATATACTCTGATTATTATTATGGGTTAAGACTCGATTTTGTAGGGTTTAACTGGGATTCTGGAATTCGTAATTTCAATTTAAAATATGATTTTAAACACTATGTTAGTGATAAAATAAAACTGCAATACGGCTTGAATAGTATTTACCACAAGTTTAATCCTGGAGAAATCACACCTTCATCATCAGATTCTGGAATAAATGCGGACAAACTAATCGATAAATATGCTTTTGAAAATGCTATATATCTAGATGTAGAACATAAGTTAACCAATAGGTTAATGGCTTCTTATGGTTTACGTTACAGTTCTTTTTTGCGTTTGGGGCAAGATGAATTAAATGTTTATGAAAATAACCAAGCCGTAAATTTTAATCAAGAATTACAAGTTTATGAAAAAGCCGAACCAATCGGAACTGAAACTTACAGTAGAAGTGATATCATTAAATCATTTGGAAACTTTGAGCCACGTGTGGCTTTAGCATATGAGCTAAACAATAATTCATCTATTAAAGCAAGTTACAACCGTTTAAGCCAATATTTAAGCCTAATATCAAATACTAGTTCACCAACACCTTTAGATGTTTGGGCTCCAAGTGGTAAATACATTGAACCGCAGATTTTAGATCAAGTTGCTCTAGGGTATTTTAGAAACTTTAAAGAAAATATGTATTCATTGGAGCTTGAAACGTTTTATAAAAAAGTTGAAAACAGAATTGATTACATAGATGGAGCAGATTTAATTGCCAATGATGCTATAGAACAAGTTATCTTAAATGGTGAAGCTAAAGCTTATGGTTTAGAAATCTTATTCAGAAAAAATGAGGGGCGATTTAAAGGTTGGATTGCCTATACGCTTTCAAAATCTGAACAACGAACCCCTGGAAGAACTCCTGTTGAACCTGGTATCAATAATGGTGAGTGGTATAGCACACCTTATGATAAAACCCATGATTTATCCTTCACAGGTAGCTACGATTTTAATAAAAAATGGCGTTTTAATGCTAATTTTATTTTTCAAACGGGACAACCTGTAACATACCCTAATGCTCAATATGAATATAATGGCATTTCTATTCCTAATTTTGGGTTACGAAATGAAAACAGATTACCAGCATATAACCGATTGGATATTTCGGCTACATATGTACCAAAGCCTGAAAAAAACAAGGGTTGGCAAGGCGAATGGGTTTTTGGAATTTATAATGTTTATAACAGGCGGAATGCCGCATCAATACAATTTCAGGAAAATAGAGATACTGGTGTAAACGAAGCTGTTAGATTATCTATTTTTGGCATAGTACCTTCTATTTCATATAATTTTAAATTTTAATTATGGTGAAAATTAAGCATATAGTTGTCTTGTTCGTATTCAGTTTAACATTGTTTACTTGTGAAGATGTAATTGATGTAGATGTACCTACATCTGAACCAAGATTAGTAATTGACGCTTCTATAGATTGGTTTAAAGGTACTACTGGAAGTAATCAATCTATAAAATTGACTCTAACAGCTCCTTTTTTTAACGAATCTGTACCACCTGCCAATAACGCTCAAGTTTATATAACCGATGCAAGTAATACTGTTTACAATTTCATTGAAAACGGGAATACTGGTATTTATGAAAATTCAAATTTTATGCCTGTGATTAATCAGGAATATGAGCTTACCATAATATATAACAATGAAACATATATAGGTACTGAAACTCTATTGGGTGTTGCAGAGTTAGAGTATGTAGAGCAAAATTTAGAAGGTGGATTTACTGGTGAGGAAACAGAAATAAAGGCATTTTTTACAGATCCTGTCGATGAAGAAAATTACTATTTCTTTGAATTCATACCAAGTATTCCTGTAACACCAACTCTAGACACTTTTAAAGATGAATTTGTAAATGGAAATTTAATTTTTGGTTTCTATGTTGAAGAAGATTTAAATCCAAACGATGAAGTTATAATAAGAAATCATGGAGTCTCTGAACGTTTCTATGAGTTTATGTTTCTTTTGCTTCAACAAACTGGTGGAGGTGGTGGGCCATTTGAAACCCAGCCTGCTACTGTTAGAGGTAATTGCGTAAATACAACAAATCCAGATAATTATCCTCTTGGATATTTCAGATTATCTGAAGTCTCTGAAATTGTTTATACAGTTCAGGAGTAAATACTATAAAATCTGTATTTTTGAACATATGGATTTTACAAAAACCACAGAGCAAGATTCTAATTACGATTATCTGGAGAACATGACGATTTCCGAATTATTGAA
Organism: Hanstruepera flava; assembly: GCF_023634025.1. Lineage (GTDB taxonomy): Bacteria > Bacteroidota > Bacteroidia > Flavobacteriales > Flavobacteriaceae > Hanstruepera > Hanstruepera flava. The sequence goes on from NZ_JALJCW010000001.1 coordinate 410,467, forward strand.
AAATATCAATAATGAAGATAAATCTGTACCACACGCTGTAGAAAAAGCTATTCCTCAAATAGAACAACTAGTTACTCAAATTGTAAAAAAAATGCAAAATGGAGGCCGCTTATTTTATATTGGTGCCGGTACGAGTGGTCGATTAGGTATAGTAGATGCTTCTGAATGTCCGCCAACTTTTGGTGTTGACCACAATCTTGTTATCGGATTAATTGCTGGTGGTGACAACGCTATTAGAAAAGCTGTAGAGTTCGCTGAAGATTCAGATTCTCAAGCTTGGAAAGATTTAAAAGAATATAACATAAACACCCATGATGTTGTAATTGGTATTGCAGCATCAGGCACTACACCATACGTTATAGGTGGGCTTAATATGTGTAATACCAATAATATTGTTACAGGCTGTATAACTTGCAACCTTAACAGTCCGTTGTCAAAAGTGGCTAAATTTCCAATAGAAGTCATTGTAGGTCCTGAGTTCGTTACCGGAAGTTCCCGTATGAAAGCAGGAACAGCTCAAAAATTGGTTCTTAATATGATATCGACCACTGTAATGATTCAACTCGGAAAAGTTAAAGGAAACAAAATGGTTGATATGCAATTAAGTAATAATAAATTGGTAGATAGAGGTACAAAAATGTTGATGAAAGAATTGAACCTATCGTATGAAGAAGCTAATTTATTATTAGAAAAATTTGGAAGTGTTCGTTCTGCAATAGAAAATTATCACAATGGAAACTAAACATACTAACAAAGAAGTTTTAGTTAGAGGTCTAAAAAAAATGGCCGTATCCCTTTTATGTATGTTTTTTGGACCTATTCTAGTTTATATAGCATTTAGCAATCAGGAAAAACCCTTATATATTCCATTATTAATAGCTGGTATAATAATTTGTCTGACAGCAATTATTATAGCCTATAAAGGACTAAAAACAATACTTGATAGTATGTTTAATTCAAATTAATAGATGGTTTAGGCGTTGTAGGATTATATCCGAAATCCGTATCATTTATAGTGATTTTCAACCCATCCAATATATAGTTTATTATAGCGTAATGATGAATTGCATGGCTATTTGCTTGAGACAACAAAGCTGAATAAGTGTAAACTATCTCCTCTTTACCAACTCCCAAATCATCTACTACTACTACTTCTTTTTTTAAATCACTAGCTTTAATATCTACAAGTCTATCTTTTAAGGTGTCTAAATAAGTTAATGCTTTCTCACAGTTGGACTCCACATCACTATTTCTACATCGAGCCGTTAAATCAAAAATCTTTCGAGGCTTTAAAATACACCCATAAAAGTCAAGTACATGCCTAATATGTGAACCAACACTAGAATAATAAGGAGAAATAGACTTATCAATTAATATCTCGTTGGATAAATTAGACAACAAATGTGAGGCTTTCTGAAGAGTTTTTAAATTAGCTTTAATTATTGTATTCATGCAAGGAAATTATGACACTGAAATCAATTATTTTGTAATATAAATAAATTTCCTCAATTAGTCTTTAAAAGCAACAAACCTTACAGTTTCAAAAAACAAAAAACCCTTTCATTGAATAATGAAAGGGTTTTGTAAATACCGATAGTATCATCGGTACAAAAAAGGCGGCGACCTACTCTCCCACGAGTGCAGTACCATCGGCGCTAACGGGCTTAACTACTCTGTTCGGAATGGTAAGAGGTGAGCCCCGTCGCTATAACCACCTTAAGTCTTTCGGACTTGAGAGTCCGTATATTGTTGACATATTGAAAAGTCTACATGATAATTTGTTGTACCTATAAAAAGAACGGCGTACAATAAGCCTATGGGTTATTAGTACTACTCGGCTATGACATTACTGCCTTTACACCTGTAGCCTATCAACGTGGTCATCTCCCACGACCCTTTAAAGAAATCTCATCTTGTGGTGGGTTTCGCGCTTATATGCTTTCAGCGCTTATCCCTTCCGAACGTAGCTACCCAGCAATGCTCCTGGCGGAACAACTGGTACACCAGAGGTTCGTCCAACTCGGTCCTCTCGTA
>NZ_JALJCW010000001.1:417500-650000 GCF_023634025.1 Hanstruepera flava
TGTTTTTAGTTCCCATCTTATATATTGTACAAGAATAATTATACTATTATCTTTGCCCATTCAAAACATGACATATATATAATGATAGAAATTACTTTGCCTGATGGCAGCATAAAATCGGTTGAAAAGAATTCCACTCCTATGGATGTGGCTAAATCTATTAGTGAGGGTTTAGCTAGAAATGTTATATCTGCTAAATTTAATGATACAGTAGTTGAAACCAAAACACCTTTAACCGAAAATGGCAGTCTTATATTATATACGTGGAACGATGATGAGGGAAAAAAAGCCTTCTGGCATTCCTCTGCCCATATTTTAGCTCAAGCTATTGAAGAATTATATCCTTCTGCCAAGCTTTGGGTTGGACCAGCTATTGAAAACGGTTTTTATTATGATATTGATTTAGGCGAGGAAACCATTTCGGAAAAAGATTTCAAAGCTATTGAAAACAAAATGCTGGAAATAGCTCGTGGAAAACATGAGTTCAATATGCGTTCAGCAACAAAAGAAGAAGCATTGTCTTATTATAAAGATAAAAACGAATATAAAGTAGATTTAATTGACAACCTAGAGGATGGCACCATTACATTTTGTGACCATTCCACTTTTACCGATTTATGTCGTGGTGGACATATTCCAAATACTGGAATTGTCAAAGCAGTAAAAATATTAAGTGTAGCTGGTGCCTATTGGAAAGGAGATGAAAACAATAAGCAGCTGACACGTGTTTATGGCATTTCGTTTCCAAAACAAAAAGAATTAACCGCTTATTTAGAATTACTTGAAGAGGCAAAAAAACGTGACCATCGCAAATTAGGAAAGGAACTCGATTTATTTACATTCTCTCAAAAAGTTGGACAAGGCTTACCTTTATGGCTACCAAAAGGAGCCGCATTAAGGGAACGTCTTGAAAACTTCTTGAAAAATGCGCAAAAGAAAGCAGGATACGAAATGGTTGTAACACCACATATAGGTCAAAAGGAATTGTATGTGACGTCTGGCCACTATGCTAAATATGGTGAAGATAGTTTTCAACCTATACATACTCCAAAAGAAGATGAAGAATTCCTGTTAAAGCCCATGAACTGTCCACACCATTGTGAAATTTATAAAAACAGTCAATGGTCGTATAAAGATTTACCTAAACGCTTTGCTGAATTTGGAACAGTATATAGATATGAACAAAGTGGTGAACTACATGGTTTAACAAGAGTACGAGGGTTTACTCAAGATGATGCCCATTTATTCTGTACACCAGATCAATTAGATGAAGAATTTAAAAATGTTATTGATTTAGTATTATATGTTTTTGGTTCTCTTGGTTTTGAGAATTTTACGGCACAAGTATCATTAAGAGACCCGGAAAATCCTGATAAATACATTGGCAGCGATGAAAATTGGGAAAAAGCTGAAGCTGCCATTTTAAATGCAGCTAAAGATAAAGGTCTTAATTATGTTGTTGAAACAGGAGAAGCAGCATTTTATGGGCCAAAATTAGATTTCATGGTAAAAGATGCTTTGGGTAGGCAATGGCAACTAGGCACTATACAAGTTGATTATAATTTACCTGAACGTTTCGATTTAACTTATAAAGGTAGTGACAATGAGTTACACAGACCTGTAATGATACATAGAGCACCTTTTGGTAGCATGGAACGTTTTGTGGCTATCTTGCTAGAGCACACCGCGGGAAATTTCCCTTTATGGCTTGTTCCAGATCAAGTTATTGTCTTGTCAATTAGTGAGAAATATGAAAAATACGCCAAAAAAGTTTTAAATTTGTTGGAAAATCACGAAATTCGCGCCCTAATTGACAATAGGAACGAAACCATGGGTAAAAAAATTCGGGAAGCCGAAATGAAAAAAATCCCATATATGATTATTGTTGGTGAGAATGAAGAGCAGGAAAACATGATATCTGTTCGTAAACATGGTGGTGAAGATCTTGGCATGATACGTGTAGAAGATTTTTCACAAATTATTGAAAACGAAATAAATAAGAATTTAAAACAATTTTAAAATAAAGTTAAACTAAAATTATAAAGCCATAGCAATACGTAGAAGAAAACAAGCTCCAAGACGAGTAAATCAGGAAGATCAACACAGAATTAACTCTAAAATTAGAGCAGAAAAAATACGCCTAGTAGGTGATAATGTTGAAGTAGGAATCTACACAACAAAACAAGCATTAGCAATTGCTGATGAACAAGGTTTAGACCTTGTAGAAATATCGCCTAAAGCAGATCCTCCTGTATGTAAAGTAATGGATTATAAGAAGTTTCTTTACGAGCAAAAGAAACGAGAGAAAGCTTTGAAAGCTAAAGCTTCAAAAGTAGTTGTTAAAGAAATTCGTTTTGGACCACAAACCGATGATCATGATTACGAATTTAAAAAGAAGCATGCTGAAAAGTTTTTAAAAGAAGGTGCTAAATTAAAAGCCTTTGTATTCTTTAAAGGACGCTCAATTGTTTTTAAAGAACAAGGTCAAATTTTATTGTTACGTTTGGCTCAAGATTTAGAAGAAATTGGCAAAGTGGAGCAAATGCCAAAATTAGAAGGTAAACGTATGACTATGTTTATCGCTCCAAAAAAGACGAAATAAAACCCTGAATGGTTCAGGTTTAAAATAATAAGCGAAATAAATTAAACTAGGAAAGAAAGATGCCTAAAATGAAAACGAAATCTAGTGCTAAAAAGCGATTTAAAATCACTGGCACTGGAAAGATTAAAAGAAAGCACGCTTTTAAAAGTCACATCTTAACAAAGAAGTCTAAAAAGCGTAAGTTAGCATTGACTCATAGTACTTTAGTACATGATAACGATGTTGACAGCATTAAGGAACAATTACGATTAAAGTAATATAGTTCGGTTAAATTATTTATAAACCCTGGAGTTAGGCTCATTTAAAGTATTGGAAACAATCGCCTACTACAAAAACAATTAAAATTATGCCAAGATCAGTAAATTCTGTAGCAAAAAGAGCCAGAAGAAAAAAGGTTCTTAAACAAGCAAAAGGTTACTTCGGACGTCGTAAAAACGTTTGGACAGTAGCAAAAAATGCGGTTGATAAAGCGATGCAATATTCGTACAGAGACCGTAGAAACAAAAAGAGAACATTTCGTGCTTTATGGATAACGCGTATTAACGCTGGAGCTAGACAACACGGTATGTCTTATTCGCAATTTATGGGTAAATTAAAAGCTAACAACATCGAATTAAACCGTAAGGTTTTAGCTGATTTAGCTATGAACAACCCTGAAGCATTTGCGGCAATAGTAAATAAAGTAAAGTAAGGCGTTTCGCCTATTGTAAAACATATTTCGCTTATAAAAACCGACTCACTTGAGTCGGTTTTTTTATGCCTTAATTTTATTATTTAGTTAAATCTTTTTAGCATAATAAATAAGCAATTAAAAAAACATACTTTTACGACAAATGGAATATATAATAATTTGTTTAGTCGCATTCATCGCCTCAATTTTAACCTTCTTTTCTGGGTTTGGACTGGGAACTATTTTGCTTCCAGCCTTTTCATTGTTCTTTCCTGTTGAAATAGCAATTGCGCTTACAGGAGTAGTTCACTTTTTCAACAATATTTACAAGCTTTTATTGGTGGGCAAAAATGCCAAAAGACATGTTCTTATTTACTTTGGTATTCCAGCAGTTATTGCGTCCTTTCTGGGCGCCTATTTATTAATAAATATTACAGATTTAACACCTTTATACAAATACACTATTAATAGCAAGGAATTTACAATAACTCCCGTAAAGTTAATAATAGCTATACTCCTAATTGTTTTTGCCATTATTGAGTTACTTCCTTTTTTAAAGAAGTTGAATTTTAAGAAAAAGCATCTTCCAATTGGCGGCTTTTTAAGTGGTTTTTTTGGAGGTCTTTCTGGGCATCAAGGTGCTTTAAGAAGTGCTTTCTTAATTAATACTGGCTTAACCAAGGAAGCGTTTATAGGCTCCGCTGTTGTGATATCAGCTTTTGTAGATTTCACTAGAATCTCTATGTACTCAACGCGTTTTTTAGAATCTGGGCTAAATGATAATATTCCGCTTATACTTTGCGCAACAATTTCAGCTATTGTTGGCGCCTATTTTGGGAATAAAATGTTGAAAAAAGTCACCTTGGAATTTATCCAAAAGTTAGTAGCAGTATTACTTATTGTAATATCAATAGCTATAGGCGTAGGATTACTTTAGGTTTTTTGCTTTTTCTTTCTAGCTGCAGGAAACAAAACATTATTTAATATCAAACGGTAACCTGGTGATGTTGGATATAAATCCAATTCGGTTTTTGGGTCTCCTACTCTATGTGTATAATCTTCAGGATCATGACCGCCATAAAAGGTGAAAAATCCTTTTCCTTTTATTCCATGGATATATTTGGCTTCTCCATTAGTTCGGTTTTCACCCAATACCAAAACATTTGATTTTATTTCATTTCTAGTAAACGATGTGGTTTGCCCCATAAATCCCTTAACTAAAGCTGTGTGGTTTTGACATAGCATAGTTGGAATAGGGTCCCATTTTGCCGAGAAATCCATTAGTGTAAAATAGTCTGTCATTTTAGGTATTCTACGTTTTTGGGTCATATCAATTGAAGAAAACTCGTAAACCAACGGGTTGCGCTCTAGCGTAAAATTCTTAAAGGCAAACGTTTTGCTATAATCTATTTTTGACTGATAATTAGGTTCACTGGGATCGCCATCAAACATCGGTTCACAAATATCTACACCTTCAGCAGATAGCGCAATATCAAAACTATCTGTTGCACTGCACATGGCAAACATAAATCCACCACCAATAACATAATCCCGTATTTTTTTTGATACAGCTAATTTTTCTTCAGAAACTTTCCCGTATCCCAATCGCGTTGCTAATGCTTCAGCTTCTTTCTTTTCTTCAATATACCAAGCTGCTGTTCTATAATTACCATAAAACTTACCGTATTGGCCTGTAAAATCTTCATGGTGTAAATGCAACCAATCAAACAACAACAAACCATCATTTAAAACCTCTTCATCATAAACTGTTTCATAGGGAATTTCAGCATATGTTAAAACCATAGTTACCGCATCATCCCAAGGTAATTTACCTTTAGGTGTGTAAACCGCAATTTTTGGTGCTTTTTCCAAGACAACCGCTTCCATATTCTTACTAGGGCTACTAATCTCTTCTAAAATAGACTCTGCCCTTGCATTAGACAATACTTCAAACGACACACCCCTTATCTGACATTCGCGTTGAATACGTTCGGTATCTGGTAACAAGAATGAACCTCCCCTATAATTTAAAAGCCATTTTACTTTTAGTTGTTGTTGGAGTGTCCAATAGGTAATTCCATAAGCCTTTAAGTGGTTTTGCTGTCCTTCGGCATCCATAGGAACAAGTATATAAGACGCAAAAGTATTAAGCGATACCAATAAGAAAAATATGAGGCTTAACTTTTTCATAGGTGAAATATACTGAAAAAATACCCCTTCATCCTGCTTTTAAAATAATTTTAACCAAGTAAAAGACTAATGTTTGCCCGATAATAAATTAGCAATAACCCTTGTATTAGGAAATTGCTCTAGCATGATTTTTATGAATACAGTTATTGGAATAGACATGATTAAGCCCGGAACTCCCCAAATATAACCCCAAAGCATAAGCATAACCAATACTGTAATAACATTTAACGAAAAAGATTTTCCCATAAAAATAGGTTCTAAAATACTGCCAAATAACACTTGAACACCAGTAATTGAAACCACAAAAAAGAATAATGTGCTAGTTGGATCTAACTCTATAAAAGCAAAAATTGATAGTAATACAACTGTAATTATTGATCCCACCATCTGCACAAAATTAATTAGGAATGCAAAAAGCCCCCAAAATATTGGGAAACTTACATCAAAAAAGTAACAGGCTAAACCTGTACCTATTCCTGTTGCCGCGCTTACTAAAAACTTAACTTTTATGAACGTAATTAAATCTTTTTCAATTTTTACAAAGGTTTTTACCGAAGTATGTTTTTGTTTTAGAACTATGGTATTTAACACCTTTTGTATGTTGATAGATTCTGCCAACCAGAGCACCACAAAAAAAGCAGTCACTAGAATCATGGTCGTAGTTCTTCTAACAAAATCTATGGTTACACTAATATTTTCAGTATGAATAAACTCTTTTAAAACACTTTTTTTGTCTTCTATTTGAAAACCAAATGTTTCTTGGGCTGTTAGTAAAAGCATGTCGAATTTTTCTTCAGCCTTTACAAAAAAATCGGTTTCAGAATTTAAAACTTCACGGCTTGATATTTGAACTAATTCCGCCCCAATTTTTAATCCTCCAGCAATAATCAAAACCACTATAATTATGCTAGCCGCTTTAGGTACATTTTTTTTTCCTAGCCAACGCATTAGCGGCAAAAACAGCAATGCAATAAACATAGAAAAAATTAATGGTATAAAAATAAAGCCCAATATTTTTAACAAATAAAAAACCAAAGGAATTACAATAATTAGCAATAAAATATTGGTGGTGCGTCTCTCGTTCATAGTAGGATTTTAAAAACTTTCTTTAAAAAGTTTAGAATGGAACATCATTATCGTCAGGAGAACCAAAGGCATCATCTGGACTTGGAAAATTATCTGGCTTAAATGTATTATCGTTTGCTGCAGCATTCATTTTAGAATGGAACTCCTGGTCAAAAGGTGAATCAAAATCATCTAAATTATCAAACTTACCTAAATGTCCAACAAACTTCAAACGAATATTATCAAGACCACCATTTCTATGTTTTGCTACTATAAACTCCGCTTGACCTTCAGTAGGTGATCGCTCTTCATCATCCCATTCATCAATTTTATAATATTCGGGTCTGTAAATAAAACTTACAATATCGGCATCTTGCTCAATAGCTCCAGATTCACGTAAATCTGAAAGTAACGGACGTTTACTACCTCCTCTAGTTTCTACAGCTCTTGATAACTGTGATAAGGCTATTACAGGAACACTTAATTCTTTTGCTAAAGCTTTCAAATTCCTAGAAATGGTTGATATTTCCTGTTCGCGGTTACCACCTTTTTGACTTCCTCCAGCCGTCATTAATTGCAAGTAATCAATTATTATTAACCGGATACCATGTTGTGATGCGAGTCTTCTGGCCTTTGCTCGTAAATCAAAAATGGAAAGCGAAGGTGTATCGTCAATAAACAATGGTGCTTTTTCTAATCCTTTTACTTTTACATTTAACTGTTCCCATTCGTGTTTTTCCAGTTTACCTGTTCTTAATTTTTCTGAAGACAAACCTGTTTCGCTAGAAATCAAACGGGTAATTAATTGAACAGAAGCCATCTCTAAAGAGAAAAATGCTACCGGAATATTTTGATCTACAGCAATATTTCTGGCCATAGATAAGGTTAAAGCCGTTTTACCCATACCAGGACGTGCAGCCACAATAATTAAATCGGAATCCTGCCATCCAGAAGTTAGTTTGTCCAACTTTGAAAATCCAGTTGGAATTCCACTTAAACCTTCTTTATTTGAAATTTCTTCAATTTTCTTTTTGGCCTGAATTACCAAACTTTGAGCGGTTTCACTGGACTTTTTAATATTTCCTTGTGTAACCTCATACAGTTTAGCTTCAGCTTTATCCAACAAATCAAAAACATCTTGAGTTTCATCGTAAGAATCTTCAATAATTTCAGATGAAATTTTTATAAGACTACGTTGAATATATTTTTGCAAAATAATTCTTGCATGGAACTCAATATGTGCAGAAGACGATACTTTTTGAGTTAATGAAATAAGATAAAAATCGCCACCTACCAAATCAAGCTTTTGATTTTTCTTAAGTTGGCTTGAAACGGTTAATAAGTCAATGGGCTCACTGTTTTCGAATAATTGAAAAACCGCTTCAAATATATGCTGATGTGCTTCCTTGTAAAAAGCTTCAGGGCTTAAAATATCGATTACCTCATCAACACCTTTTTTGTCAATCATCATGGCACCGAGCACAACCTCTTCTAAATCAATAGCTTGAGGTGGTATTTTTCCTTTTTCTAGGTTTATTATTGTGCTTTTATCGACTTGGTAGCCTTTTATTTGGTTAGGTTGTTTCATGCTGACGAAAGTAAATAAAACAATGTTATTTTTTTAGTATTGTTAGCCCTACATTGTTAACCATAAGTTAACAAACTAACTGTTAATAAGTTAAAAATATTGTTGATAAGCATAAAAAAATCTGAAACTAATAATTCCAGATTTTAAGTTTCTATGATTATTAGGGAGTTATCCTTTAAAAACACCCATATCTAAATACTTATCCATACGATTATTAACTAAATCTTTTGGTGATAAGTTTTTTAGCTCCTCATGAGTTTTTAAAATGGCATCGCGAACAGCTAAAAAGGTTTTTTCTCTATCGCTATGCGCTCCTCCTAAAGGTTCTTTAATAATCTGGTCGACTAGTTTCATCTTTTTCATGTCACTGGCCGTTAATTTTAATGCTTCGGCAGCTTGCTCTTTAAACTCCCAACTACGCCATAAAATTGAAGAACACGATTCTGGGGATATTACAGAATACCACGTATTCTCTAGCATCAACACTTTATCGCCTACACCAATACCCAATGCACCACCAGATGCACCTTCACCAATAATAATGGTGATAATGGGAACTTTTAAACGTGTCATTTCAAGAATATTTCTTGCAATAGCTTCACCCTGACCACGCTCTTCAGCTTCTAAACCTGGGTAAGCTCCTGGCGTGTCAATTAATGTAATTACAGGAATTCCAAATTTTTCTGCAGACTTCATTAAACGCAACGCTTTACGATAGCCTTCAGGGTTGGCCATACCAAAATTTCGATACTGTCTTGTTTTGGTGTTATATCCTTTTTGTTGACCAACAATCATAAAGCTTTGGTCTCCTATTTTACCTAAACCACCAATCATGGCCTTATCGTCCTTTACATTTCTATCACCATGCAATTCTAAGAACGAATCGCCAAAAAGGGCTTTTATATAGTCTAATGTATATGGTCTACTTGGGTGGCGTGACATTTGAACACGCTGCCAAGGTGTTAAGTTTTTGTATATGTCTTTTTTAGTCGCTATTAATTTTTTCTCAATCTGTTTGCAAGTTTCTGTAACATCAACATCGCTCTCCTCACCTATAACTTGACATTTCTGCAATTGCTCTTCAAGTTCTTTAATAGGAAGTTCAAATTCTAAATATTCCATAGAAATTTGTTATTAAATTTAGTTAGTGTACAAATATAAAAACTTTAATCGTCTTTAAATATTAAGCTGGATTTCTTTTTAGTTTTTTAGAGTTTTTTAGAATTCCATTTAGCATTACAACACTAATCACAATGGTAGCTCCAATATAAAAATTAAAACTCATATTCTCTTTTTCAGGAAAAATAATTATAGCTAATATGATTCCGTAAACCGGCTCTAAATTATAAGTTAGCACTACGGTATAAGGGTTAATATAGCGCATAACATAAACCGAAGCAATAAAAGCATAAGCCGTACAAACAGACGCTAATATTAACAGATAAACAATATCGTAAACGTGCAACATAAAGAAATCAGTATTAAATCCTGAATTGGAAAACAATAAGTACAAACTGATAAATGCCACTCCACTTATAAACTCGTAAAACGAGATAACTGTAGCCGTATGTTGCTCTAAAAATTTACCGTTTAACACAGCAAAAAATGATGATAAAAAGGCTGAAATAATTCCTAAAACAATACCTAAAAGGTATTCCAACTCACTTTGGGTAATAATATATACTCCAATTATGACAATAATCCCAAAAATAATTTCATACCAAATAACCTTACGCTTATAAATCAATGGTTCAATTAGCGATGCAAAAAAGGCACCTGTTGAGAACATGGCTAAAGCAATAGATACGTTAGACGCTTTTATTGAAGCAAAAAATGTAATCCAATGCAGCGCTATAATGATGCCCGCAAAACTCAACTTTAAAATAGAACGAAAAGAAATTCTAATTTTTGCTTTAGAAAACACAACGTATAAAGCCATAAAAACCAAAGCAAAAAGCATACGATACCATACCAAAGGAATGGCATCAATTGTTATTAACTGACCTAATATTGCTGTAAAACCAGCAATAAATACCAACACATGAAGATGCAGATAATTCTTAAGTTTAGCGTTTTGCATTGTAAAGCAAGTAAACTGCTAAAATACCGAATAAAACATTAGGAAACCATACTGCAATTAAGGGGGGAAAATCAGATTGCGCAGCTAAAACTCCAAAAATTTTATCGAAAAACACAAAAACCATGGCGATACAAATACCGAATGCCAAGTTAACACCCATTCCGCCACGTCTTTTTATAGATGAAACAGCAACAGCAATTACAGTAAGTATAAAGACAGAAACCGGTAAACTCCATTTTCTATATTGAACCAATTTATAACGGCTTATATTTGATGAGCCTCGCTTTTCCTCTTTCTCAATAAACCTGTTTAACTCACCATATGGTAAGGTTTCAGCTATGTATTCTACAGGTGTTAAGTCTTCTAAATCAAATGGAAACACGGTATCCTTTCGTCTGGTATACTCCAATATATCACCATCTTCACCAATAGTTCTTTTAAGATATGAAAGAAGCTTATATGTTGAATCTTTTTCTACAAACCGAATGGAGTTAGCCTTGATTTTATAAGTCATTTTGTTGTTTTCAAAATGCTCTAATGTAAAATTTTGCCCACTTTGTTGTTTAGCATCAAAACTACTGACATATATATAATCGTTATCGTTAATCTGTCTATACACATTACGATTATCTACAGGACTCTTATTTGATTTTAAATATTTATAGTTAAAGTCATTAAAGCCTTTACTTGCATTTGGAGCCAAATACAGCCCTAAAGCTAATGCCAAAATTGAAACTATAAATGCACCAATTAAGTACGGTCTTAAAAACCTTGAAAATGAAACACCAGAACTTAAAAATGCAATAACTTCAGTATTATTAGCCAATTTTGAAGTAAACCAGATAACCGATAAAAAAAGAAAAAGCGGGAACAGTAAGTGAGCAAAATAAATAGTGAAATCTAAAAAATATAGCATTACTTCACTAAATGGCACCTCATTCTCTAGAATTTTACCAATTTTTTCAGCTAAATGCACGGTTATACCTATTGGTATAAACAGCAAAAGCATTACAAAAAATGTAAATAAATACCGCTTTAATATGTACCAATCTAATATCTTCATTGCTGTTACAAACGGTTATCCATTTGTCTAACCATTTTATCTTTCCAAGTCGAAAAATCTCCTGCTAATATATGTTTTCTGGCTTCACGAACCAACCACAAATAGAATCCTAAATTATGAATGGTTGCTATCTGTTTCCCTAATAATTCATTTAATGTAAATAAATGTCGCACGTAGGCTTTAGTATATTCGGTATCTACAAAAGTAATGCCCATTTCATCCAAAGGTGAAAAGTCGTCTTTCCACTTTAAATTTTTAATATTAATCGTTCCGTGAGCTGTAAACAACATACCATTTCTTGCATTACGTGTGGGCATAACACAGTCAAACATATCAATGCCTAAAGCAATGTTTTCAAGAATATTAATGGGTGTTCCAACTCCCATTAAATATCGTGGTTTGTCTTCAGGAAGAATTGCAGTAACAACCTCTGTCATAGCATACATTTCTTCTGCAGGCTCACCTACCGATAAGCCACCAATTGCATTACCAACGGCACCTGCATTGGCTATATATTCTGCCGATTGTTGTCTTAGATCTTTATATGTACTTCCTTGAACAATTGGAAAAAATGCTTGGTCATAATCATACTTTAAAGGTGTTTTCTCTAAATGGTTTATACACCTATCCAGCCAACGATGCGTCATATGCATTGAACGTTTGGCATAGTTATAATCGCATGGATAAGGTGTACACTCATCAAAGGCCATTATAATATCAGCTCCAATTGTACGCTGAATTTCCATAACATTTTCTGGAGTAAATGTGTGGTAACTCCCATCAATATGACTCTTGAATTTTACGCCTTCTTCTTTAATTTTTCTATTAGCTGATAACGAATAAACTTGATATCCGCCAGAATCGGTTAAAATATTGCGATCCCAATTCATAAATTTATGCAAGCCACCTGCCTGTTCTAATATATCAGTTTGAGGACGTAAATATAGATGGTAGGTATTACCTAGTATAATATCAGGATTAATGTCTTGCTTTAATTCACGTTGGTGAACACCTTTAACTGTAGCAACCGTACCTACTGGCATAAAAATAGGCGTCTCAATCGTTCCATGGTCAGTTGTTATAACACCAGCTCTTGCTTTAGTTTGCTTATCGGTACCTAATAAATTGAATTTCATGACTTATAATCTATCAAGGCGCAAAGATAATTATCTGAATATTTTAAGCATTACAATTGTAATTAAATTAACTTATTAACAATAGCTATACCTTGTTAACAATACAAATTATTTTCTTTTATAAACTATCATAAAAACTTATTTTTGACCCTTGAAATTTTAACTACCTAAACATGCCAAGCACACAACAACTAGAAGATTTAACAACACAGGTTCGTAGAGACATTTTACGAATGGTTCACAAGGTAAATTCAGGTCATCCTGGAGGCTCATTAGGCTGTGCCGAATTTTTTGTAACACTGTATCAAGACATCATGGAATACAGTACAGATTTTGATATGAACGGTATAGGTGAAGATTTATTTTTCCTATCCAACGGTCATATCTCACCTGTTTACTACAGCGTACTTGCACGCTCTGGATTCTTTCCCGTAGATGAGCTTAATACGTTTCGTTTAATTAACTCACGTTTACAAGGACACCCAACTACCCATGAAGGATTACCTGGTGTACGTATTGCCTCTGGTTCTTTGGGTCAAGGTATGTCTGTTGCTATTGGTGCCGCTCAAGCTAAAAAATTGAATAAAGACTCACATTTAGTATATAGCTTACATGGAGACGGTGAATTGCAGGAAGGTCAAAATTGGGAAGCTATTATGTATGCTGCCGGTAACCAAGTAGATAATTTAATCGCTACGGTTGATTTAAATGGTCAGCAGATTGATGGTTCTACAGATACCGTTTTACCTATGGGCAGTTTAAGAGCTAAATTTGAAGCCTTTGGCTGGACGGTTGTAGACATTGAAAATGGTAATGACATTGAGTCTATTTTAAAGGGCATGGCGGAAGCTAAATCAAAAACAGGACAAGGTAAACCTGTTTGTGTGTTATTAAAAACGGTTATGGGTAATGGTGTAGACTTTATGATGCATACACATGCATGGCATGGTAAGGCTCCAAACGATGAGCAATTAGAAATTGGTTTATCTCAAAACCCAGAAACTTTAGGTGATTATTAATCTGCAATCAACAACTAAAATGAAAACATATACAAATACAGGAAGTAAAGATACACGCTCTGGTTTTGGAGCTGGATTAACCGAATTAGGACAAACTAATGAAAACGTTGTTGCATTGTGTGCCGATTTAATTGGCTCATTAAAAATGGACGATTTTAAAGCCAACCACCCTGAACGGTTTTATCAAGTAGGTATTGCCGAAGCTAACATGATAGGTATGGCAGCTGGCCTGACCGTAGGTGGTAAAATTCCTTTTACAGGAACTTTTGCCAACTTTTCTACGGGCCGTGTTTACGATCAAATTCGTCAAAGTGTTGCTTATTCTGGAAAGAATGTAAAAATTTGTGCTTCGCATGCCGGACTAACTTTAGGTGAAGATGGTGCCACACACCAAATACTTGAAGATATTGGCTTAATGAAAATGCTTCCTGGTATGGTGGTTATCAATCCATGTGATTATAACCAAACTAAAGCAGCTACAATTGCCATTGCAGAACACAATGGTCCAGTGTATTTACGCTTTGGAAGACCAAAAGTTGCCAATTTCACACCAGAAAATCAAACATTTGAAATAGGTAAAGCTGTTCATTTAACCGAAGGTAGCGATGTTACCATTGTAGCTACAGGTCACTTGGTTTGGGAAGCATTGGAAGCAGCTAAAACTTTAGATGAAAAAGGTATTTCTGCCGAAGTTATTAATATTCATACCATAAAACCACTTGACGACAAAGCCATTCTAGATTCTGTAGCCAAAACAGGTTGTATAGTTACGGCAGAAGAACATAACTTTTTAGGTGGATTAGGTGAAAGCGTTGCAAGAGTATTAGCAACCAACAAACCAACTCCTCAAGAATTTGTGGCTACACAAGATACTTTTGGTGAATCAGGAACTCCAGCACAGCTTATGGACAAGTATGGGTTAAATAGTGCTGCCATTCAAGCAGCGGCTGAAAGAGTAATGCAAAGAAAATAATTAGCCTTATATTTCGTTTTTAATACAAAATCAATTTAAAAACGAATATTATGAAAGCTATTTATTTATGTCTCTTTACATTTTTTATGGCGATTGGCATACATGCCCAATCTGCAAATGGATTTGGTTTTAAAGGCGGCCTCAACTATAATTCCAATGGCAGTTATTATGAATCTGCTATAAGTGCTGCTGAAAATCCTGATGGTAACGTAGGTTACCACTTTGGCGTTTTTGCGAAATTTGGAGGTTTTCTTTTTGCCAAACCCGAGTTGGTCTATACGAGTACCAAAAGTGATTATTCTGATGGCACATTTAAAATGCAAAAAATTGATGCACCTCTATTGGCAGGTGTAAAGCTTTTAGAGTTTTTAAATGTTTTTGCAGGACCTTCATTTCAATATATCATTGATTCGGATTTTGATAACAATGATATTCGTGATATTGAAAATGATATTACTGTAGGCTTAAATATTGGTGTTGGTTTTAGCTTGAAAAAAATTGGTATTGATTTACGTTATGAGCGTGGATTTAGCAATAATGAAGCTACAATAATTAATGACAACAACCTCAATATTGGAAGACTTGATACCAGACCAGAACAATTTATCTTAAGCTTATCCTTAATATTATAAAACAAAAAAGCCGCTTTAAAGCGGCTTTTTTGTTTTTGTTAATATGTCTTATTCTGGAATTGTGTTAACATCTAAAAAATCTGGTGTTCCATCGTCTGTTCTATCCAGCATTACAAACGTTTCAATTGTAATAATTCCGTTTTCTTCAGTTCTACTCATTTCATATTCGTTTTCAGCTAAAACAGGTTCTGTTTCTCCCATGTTGGTATCCACGACATAAGTGTTATACCCTAATTCATCAGCTGTAAAATAGCCATCTCCATCATCTTCATTATCGATAAAATTTGGACCGAAGTCTCCATCAGTATCATCATCAAAAAGGTCACCATTCATATTTAAATCTTCTAAATACGAATATACATTGTCACCATCATGATCTAAAAGTGTACGCTCGTATAGGTCAAATTTAAAAATCAAAGGTGTATAACTCGGCACTCCAATCAATGGTTGTTGAAAATACCCTAAACCAGAAGGAATAAAAACTGCGCCAATTCCGTGTCCATGATATGTGACAGTACCATCTCCATTATCTGTAAAACTTGTACTGGTTTTAAATTCAATAACACCTTGTTGAAAACCTGGCACCACACCTGCAGAAGACCCAACGGTAATTAAATTAAATGAAGCCGGATTCACTGCGCTATCAAACACGTGTCCTGTTGTTGTACTTCCTTCATATATTAGTTTAGCCTCATCGCAAAAATGAATTTCATTACCACTTCCTTGACGAACATTTAGATAATACAACTTATAATCAATACCAGAATCTTCAACAATTTTGTACTGTAATTGCGGACTATCCATTAGAGAAATCTTATCACTATTAGCACCAGCTATAGTATCAAAAACTATCTCAAAAGTATCATTATCTGGATTATCAGGATTTGAGAAATCAAAATCTTCGTAGTTAAAAAAATGTGTACTCAAGAATTCTTCTATTTCAGCTAAATCCTCTTCGTAAACTTCACCTTTATCTCTAGGAGGTACAGTATTAGGACTGTCGTCATCATTATTACATGAAGATAACACCATAAAAAGTCCAATGAATAACAGTACTAATTTTCTTAATTTCATTATTGCTTATTTTTGTGGAGCAAGATACAATTTTTAAATAATTTTGCACAACAACATTAACGTAGTTTTTAGACGAATTGTATGCGAATAGACAAGTATTTATGGTGCGTTAGATATTTTAAAACCAGAAGCATAGCAACAGCTGCTTGCAAAAAAGGGCATGTACGTGTTAATAGCGATACAGCAAAGCCAAGTCGAGAAGTTTATCCTACAGATAAAATTGAGGTGCGCAAAGATCAAATTAATTATAACTTAACCGTTAATGATATTCCTCCAAATCGTGTAGGTGCCAAATTAGTTGATATTTATAGAACAGACACCACACCCAAAGAAGCTTTTGCTGCTACTGAATTGTTAAAGTATTCTAAAGATTACTACCGAAAAAAAGGAACTGGTAGACCAACAAAAAAAGATAGGCGTGATATAGATGATTTTTATGATGAAAATGATTCAGCCAATTAGATGCCTTTTTAAAATATCTATTCTATCTTTGAAAAAAATGACTTTTTATGAATTCTGAAATTAATAACATGATACTTGATCATGATACTGTTATTCACAAAATAAGACGAATAGCATATCAAATTTATGAAAGTAATGTTGATGAAAAAGAAGTGATTTTAGCCGGAATTGACAGCAATGGTTATGTTTTGGCTAAAAAGTTAAAGTCTATTTTAAAAAAAATATCGCCTATCGAGCCTGTTTTATGTCGTGTTGAAATCGACAAAAAAGCGCCTAGAAATGCCATAAAAACATCGCTAAAACCTGAAGAATACAAAGACAAATCTGTAGTTTTAATTGATGATGTTTTAAATTCTGGAACTACTTTGGTTTATGGTGTGAAGCACTTTTTGGATGTTCCTTTAAAACAATTTAAAACTGCTGTTTTAGTTAACAGAAATCATAAAAAGTATCCCGTTAAAGCCGATTTTAAAGGTATATCTCTTTCCACTTCTTTACATGAGCATGTAGATGTAATTCTTGACAAAAAACCTTATGAAGTGTTTTTAAAATAATTCCAAAAGAATTGTTTTTACAATGGTATCAACATCAGAATTGGCATTTAATACAATGTCTGCTTGATTATAATGGGAAAGTCTTTCAAACAAATGCTTGCCAACAAATTCTGCCATATCATCTAAATTAGAAATATGAGCCACCAAAGGCCTGTTTGCTTTATCGTGAAACAATCTTTTAGTTAATTCAGCTATTCCAACACTCAAATAGATACTGGTAACATTATTGTTTTTGGTAATTAGATTTATGTTATTGCCATAGCAAGGCGTACCACCTCCTAATGCTATTACAGATTTATTTGAATTTATAAGGACTTCACTTAAACACTGATTTTCTACTTTTCTAAAAAATATTTCACCTTTAGTATTAAAAATATCTGTGACAGATAAACTTTCTTTTTCTTCAATTACCTCATCTAAATCAATGAACTGCCAATCTAAAATTTGAGCTAATTTTTGACCAATAATAGACTTTCCAGAAGCCATATAGCCCATTAAAATAATATTCATTTTTCTGTTGTTATTTGATAATTAAAAAGATACTTCCTCACCAAACAAAAAAACAAAAAAATCTCTAAAAAAAGTATTGTTTTATTAATTAAACATTATATATTTGCACCCTCGTTACAGAGAAACAATGACCGGGTAGCTCAGTTGGTAGAGCATCTCCCTTTTAAGGAGAGGGTCCTGGGTTCGAGCCCCAGCCCGGTCACAAAAAAGTTAAGCATTTGCTTAACTTTTTTTATTTTTACTCTTTTCTAATAATGCGCACGTGGCGGAATTGGTAGACGCGTTAGGTTGAGGGCCTAATGACCGCTTTTGGTCGTGGAAGTTCGAGTCTTCTCGTGCGCACTTCATAATTTTCTGCTAAATCTTTGTTTGATTACAATAAATTAATTTATTTTTGTTTAATAATTTATTGAAATAAATGAACAATATTAAAACAAATTTCAGTATCAAGGATTTAGAGCACCTCTCGGGAGTTAAAGCTCATACCATTAGAATTTGGGAAAAACGCTACAACTTATTACAACCTAATAGAACAGATACCAATATTAGGTATTACAGTCTTGAAAGTTTGCAAAAACTATTGAATGTAACCTTTTTGTACAACAATGGCTTTAAAATATCTAAAATAGCCAAGATTAATGATGTAGATATAGCCAATACAGTAAAAGAACTTTCTGCCAAAGAGCAAGAAAGTGACCATGCCATTAGTATGTTTAAACTGGCTATGTTAAATTTTGACAAGGTATTATTTTTTAAAACCTTTGATGGTTTAGCTAAATATAAATCTTTTTCAGATATTTTTATTGAAGTTTTTGTACCATTAATGAGTGAAATTGGTCTTTTATGGCAAACCAATACCATTACACCTGCTCAAGAACATTTTATTTCAGAATTAATAAAACAAAAGCTGCTTGTAAATATTGAAACACATCAAACAAAGAATCCTATTGTAAACGACAGGACATTTGTTTTGTACCTACCACTAAATGAAATTCATGATTTAGGCTTATTATTCGTTAATTACCAATTAGTTAAAGCAGGATACCACACCATTTATTTAGGACCAAGTGTTCCAATAATAAGCTTGAAAGATGTTTTAAAGCAATATAGCAACATTACTTTCATTTCTTACTTTACGGTTAAACCCGATGGTGATGCTATTTTAGATTACTTAAATGAGTTTAAAACTGAACTGCTTTCAAATGACAATAAACTTTTAATTTTTGGTCGATTAATAGACAATATAAACCCTAACAACTTAGATAAGTCTATAAAAGCATACCATTCAGTCGAGAATTTCATAAAAGAAATATAAAATTATGTTTTTTTTGTTTAGCATTTTTATATATTTGTTAAACAAATGAAACAGCAAATTATAATAATCGGTTCAGGGTTCTCATCTCTTTCAGCTTCATGCTATCTAGCTAAAGCGGGATATGATGTAACTATTTTTGAGAAAAACAATACCATTGGTGGTCGTGCGAGACAATTAAAAAAAGACGGTTTTAGTTTTGATATTGGTCCAACTTGGTATTGGATGCCAGATGTTTTTGAACGCTTTTTTAAAGACTTTAACAAAAAGCCTTCAGAATATTATACTCTTGAAAAGTTAAATCCTGCATATTCTGTTTATTTTGATAAAAACGATTTTATAACCATTGAAAATACACTCGATAAAATTTACGATGCTTTTGAAAAAGAGGAATCGGGAAGCTCAAAATTACTCAAAAAATTTATTGATAAAGCAAAAGACAACTATAACATTGCAATAAAGGATCTCGTTTATAATCCTGGTGTATCTCCATTAGAACTTGTAACACTTAAAACAATTATAAAGCTAGATCAGTTTTTTAGTACTATAAAAAAAGATGTTAGAAGAGCGTTCAAAAATGAAAGGCTTGCTAAAATTTTAGAGTTCCCCGTTTTATTCCTTGGCGCCAAACCTAGTGACACGCCATCATTCTATAGCTTTATGAACTATGCCGATTTTGGTTTAGGTACATTCCATCCTAAAAAAGGTATGTACCAAGTAATTTTAGCTTTGGAAACTTTATCCAAAAGTTTGGGGGTGAAAATTAAAACCAATGCTCCTGTTGAAGATATTGAAATACTTGGCAAAAAAGTAATCGGTATTACCTCAAATGGTGAAAATTATAGCTGCGATATCCTGTTAAGCGGTGCAGATTATCACCATACAGAAACTTTGTTAAAACCCGAATTCAGGCAATATTCAGAAAAATATTGGGAGAATAAAACATTTGCACCTTCATCTCTATTGTTCTATGTTGGTTTTAACAAAAAATTAAAAAACGTTAATCATCACACTCTATTTTTTGATGTTGATTTTGATAAACATGCACACTCCATTTATGATAATCCTGAATGGCCAGATGAACCTTTGTTTTATGCCAGTTTCCCTTCCATTACAGATTCCAATGCTGCACCCGAAGGTAAAGAAGCTGGAATTTTTTTAATTCCGCTAGCACCTGGGCTTAAAGACACCAAAAAATTACGAAGTGAGTTTTTTACCAAAATTATGGATAGGTTTGAAACCCTAACCTCTCAAAACGTCAGAAGTTCAATACTATTTGCAGAGTCTTTTTGTATTAACGATTTTATTAAAGATTATAATTCTTACAAAGGCAACGCCTATGGTATGGCAAATACCCTCATGCAAACCGCTTTTTTAAGACCTAAACTTAAAAGTAATAAAGTTAAAAATTTGTATTTTACTGGGCAATTAACAGTTCCAGGGCCTGGAGTTCCTCCATCGTTAATTTCAGGAAAACTTGTTGCAGAACTCATTAATAAACACCACGCAAATTAATCATGAAATCAATCTTTGACAATGTATCGCACTCATGCAGCAAAATGGTTACTAAAACATATAGCACCTCGTTTTCGCTAGCTACTAAAATGCTTGCCCCTTCCATTCGCCAAGACATTTACAATATTTATGGCTTTGTTAGGTTTGCCGATGAAATTGTAGATAGTTTTCACAATTATAACCAAGCCCAGCTATTTGAGGAATTTGAAAAAGATTTAAATCTGGCTTTAGAACGTAAAATAAGCTTAAACCCTATTCTTAATGCATTTCAAGAAACTTATCATAAGTACAATATAAACATTGAATTAGTTAATGCTTTCATGAAAAGTATGCGAACCGATTTATTTAAAACAACCTATCTAACTGAAGAGGAATACAAAGAATATATTTATGGTTCAGCAGATGTAGTAGGTTTAATGTGCTTAAAAGTATTTGTTAATGGTAACGAAGAACAATATAAAAACCTAAAATCTACTGCAATGCATTTAGGTTCAGCGTTTCAAAAAGTGAATTTTTTACGCGATTTAAAAAGTGATTACGAAGTTCTTAATAGATCTTATTTTCCAAACACAGATTTGTCAAAACTAGACGAGGAGTCTAAACTATCTATTATAAACGACATTGAAAATGATTTTGAGTTAGGATTAGCTGGCATTAAACAGTTGCCTATAGAAGCCAAATTTGGTGTTTTTGTGGCTTATCGCTATTATAAGCAATTATTGAAAAAGTTAAAAAAAACTCCAGCACTTCAAATTAAAAACGCTAGAATTCGTGTACCGAATTATAAAAAAATTGAACTTCTTACTCGTAGTTATGTAAAATATCAACTAAATTTACTGTAGTATGACGGTTTTACTTTGGATATTAATTTTTTTAGGCACATTCTTTTTCATGGAGTTTATGGCATGGTTTACCCATAAGTATATTATGCATGGTTTCCTTTGGTATTTACATAAGGACCACCATCGTAAGGATCATGACAGTTGGTTTGAAAGGAATGATGCATTCTTCATTTTTTACGCTGTAGTTAGCATCACACTGTTTTTACTTTGGAAATACAACGACTTTTGGGCTGGATTACCAATAGGTCTTGGAATATTTGCCTATGGTTGCACGTACTTTTTAGTCCATGATATTTTTATTCATCAGCGTTTTAAACTATTCAGAAATGCTAATAATTGGTATGCCAGAGGTGTAAGGCGTGCTCATAAAATTCATCATAAGCATTTAGGAAAACATGATGGCGAGTGCTTTGGAATGTTATTCGTACCTTTTAAGTACTTTAAAAAATAGTTTTAAACCTTCAAAAGCTATATGCCGAAGCTATTACATTTCGATTATATAATTATTGGAAGTGGATTGGCAGGTTTACAATTAGCACTAAACTTAAGTCGTGACGATTTCTTTAAAAATAAACAAATTGCCTTAATAGATTCAAAAAATAAAACCGAAAATGATAAAACATGGAGTTTTTGGGAAAAAGGCTCTAGTGAATGGGATAAAATAACACATAAAACCTGGAATACTGCCCTTTTCTATTCGCACAAAGTTAATTTAAAACTTGACTTAGAAGATTATACCTACAAAACCATCCGTTCAATAGATTTTTACACTTTTGCAATCAATGAACTGAAAAAACAGGATAACATACACTTTGTTTTAGACACCATAAATGGCCTAGAAGAACAGGAGCAGGTAAAAGTATTGGGTAAAAAACAAAACTATGTAGGCCAACACGTATTTGACAGTAGGATTCCTAAAGATTTTTTTTCTAACAAAAAGCATGTTCTAGTCCATCAACATTTTAAAGGCATTGTAGTAAGAAGTAAGGCACCTTGCTTTAATCCGGACAACTTTACCATAATGGACTATCGTTTTCAATACAAAAACACAACCAGCTTTATTTATGTACTACCATTTTCTGAAACCGAAGCTTTAATTGAATACACTTTTTTTACTCCACAACTAGTTAACGAACACGTTTATGATGAGGCTATATCCAGTTATCTAAAAAACAAGTTAAATATAGACCAATACACAATTACAGAAACCGAGCGTGGCAATATACCTATGACAGATTTTGAATTTTGGAATTATAATTCAAAACACATCACAAAAATTGGTACAGGTGGCGGATGGGTTAAAGGATCTACTGGATATGCTTTTAAGCACACACAAAAAAACGTTAGTACCATAATTAGCAATCTAAAAGCCCATAAATTGCCTTCACAAAAAATAATAAAGAAAAAATATAAATTCTACGACAAAATTTTTCTTAACGTATTACATGAAAATAATGATAAGGGTGTTTGGATTTTTGAACAGTTTTATAAAAAGAATTCAATAAACACGATGTTTCAATTTTTAGATGAAGACACCTCGTTCTTTCAGGACTTAAAAATTATGAATTCCCTATTCTCCATTACTTTTATAAAAGCTTTTTTTAGGGTTTTATTCAGATATTAGTCTATCTAAAGTAGCCCTTATTTTATCACTATTCCAATTGGCAGCTCCACCTTTATCAACTACTATATTTCCTGACTTATCAATCACGTAGGTTTTTGGTATGCTGTGGATCTCAAAATAACTCGGTGGATTATTAATAGGATTATAAAATTTAAAACTAAAACCTCTTTTATCCTTAAATTTTACGATGGTTTCTGGCTTTTCGTTTGATACCAATAAGAATAATACCTTGTCATTATAATCCTTGTATAAGACTTCAATACTTGGCATTTCGGCAATACAAGGTGGACACCAGGTTGCCCAAAAATTAACAAAAACAACTTGACCTCTGGCGTTATTAAAATCAAAAGGATTTCCGTCTTCATCTACCAACTTCCAATTATAATCTGAAACTGTTTCTTGGTCTGAATTATCAATTGTTGATGGGCTTATTAAAGCTAAACCACTGTGAATAAAAACCTGTATAGGTTGTCTGGTTTGCGGTACAATTAATAATACAATTACTATTATGAAGATTATATTACTCGTCTTTAGTTTTGGCCTTTTCATTTTAAAAAATTAAAGCATAGTTTCTTTGACGAAACTATGCTTTAAAACTAACAAAAACAAAGTTGCAATAATCAACTTATCTGCTTACTGAGCCACTAGGTAATGATCCCAAATTCTGACCAAAGTCGTGAACAGCTGGTGCCGTTGCCATTCCTGCTGTACCAACCAAAGGCTTCATAGCAAAAGGAGCTGGTGAGTTATCTGGTACGGGCTCAACCGATATAACTACTGTTCTATTTCTAATATCCAGTGGAAATGTTTCTCCTGCTGGTTCGTTTAAAAAGAAATCTTCTCCAGGAACTGGAGGACCTGGTTGTACAGTTTCACTAAAAGGCGCAGCAGCATCAGCCATATCAAAAACATTGAATGTTCCTGTTGTTAATGGGCCTGAATCTCCAACTACCCAACCTTCGTATGTCCATCCATCTGGTAACGTAGGTAAATTAAAATTGGAAACTGGTGGCATTCCAGGAGTACCAAACCAAACACCATTCTCATCATTACCATTATTCACACCACTTTCGTCAGTAGGTGTTCTTAAAAAGAAAGCGCCAGAAGCATTAGAAAAATCACCCACAATACCAGTATCGACACTGGCTGTATTACCTGAAAAATCGCCAGCCAAAACTTTAGTGTCTGCTGGTGCAGGGTCACTATCGACAGCTGGTTCGATTGATAGTACAAACGTAGTTGCACTATTCAATTGTGCTGTGTTAACCAAAAACGTTTGTGGAAATGAAACACTAGAAAATGTTCCTGTTGAAATAGGTGCTCCATCTACAATAATCCAACCTTCATAAACATAATCTGAACCTAAAGACTCCAATCCGGAAAGGTTTAGTGTTAAAGGAGAACTAGTTGGTGCATTAGAATTATTGTCATCGTCATTACTACAAGATGTAATTATAACAGACAATGCCAAAACCGAAAAAAACATTTTTTTAATCATTGCATTTTAATTTTAAAGTTATTACCCAAAATTAAAATAGCAAATGCATTAAAAGTGTTAGCTAGCTAACACTAACTGGCATTTTTAAAAATTCTGATTTCTTTTCGGTTAAAATCTAAATAGTTTTCTGATTTCAGTTCTTGAAGTAAAATATTAAGTGTCGGCCTAGAAGTCCCTATTAGGGAAGCGATATCTTTTTGTGTGTAAGGATGTTTAATAACATGATCTCCTGTTTGCTCGCAATCATAACCATATTCAGTACATAATTCATTTAGAAATTCTACTAACCTAGTTTTTGCATCCTTAAATAAGAGCAACTGCAAACGTCGTTCAAGCTTCTTGAACTTAAAGCCAATAAATTTATATATTTTAAAACTGAAGGTTTGATTATCGCGCATTAAATCATGCATGGTTTGAACACCTATAGGACAAATAGATGTATTATTATCCAAAGATTGAGCGAATTCATCACGAACCGATTCTCCTAAAATAGCTTTTTCCCCAAAAAGCTCACCTCTTGTTAAAATAGCTTTAACTACTTCATCTCCGTTCTCACTGTAATAACCGATTTTAACTTTACCTTTTTCAATAAGATAAACCTTATTGGCAGCATCGGCTTCAAAATAGATATAATCTTTTTTCTTATAAGCATCAAAATCATGATTAGACTTGTATGCCTTGAATTTATGTGGACATAAAACTTTAAACAAGTTTACATCTTCAAAAAACCACAGATTACCCATTGATTTGAAATTGTTAGTTAGTCAGATTGTCGTAATGGAAACCAAATACTTACAAACAAAAAAAAACTCCTAACTAACAGTTAGGAGTTTTTAATATTGTCGTTAATTATAATTAAGCGTTTTGCTTCTTTATTAAATTTAAAGCCGAACCTTCATTAAACCAATCAATTTGCGCTTGGTTATATGTGTGATTAACTTCAATGACATCTTTTGTACCATCCTTATGTACAAACTCAATATGTAAAGGTTTGTCTGGTGCAAAGCCATCTAAATCTAAAAAGTTGATAGTATCATCTTCTTGAATTAAATCGTAATCGTTTTCATTGGCAAATGTCAAACCTAACATACCTTGCTTTTTAAGATTTGTTTCATGAATACGCGCAAAAGATTTCACAATTACCGCCGCAACACCTAAATGTCTAGGTTCCATAGCAGCATGTTCTCTTGAAGAACCTTCTCCGTAATTATGATCACCTACAACTACTGAATAGATTCCCTTAGCTTTATATTGACGAGCAACATCTGGAACACCTTCATAATCACCATTTAACTGGTTTTTAACAAAGTTTGTTTTCTTGTTATATGCATTAACAGCACCAATTAACATATTATTTGAAATATTATCCAAATGTCCACGGTAACGCAACCAAGGTCCAGCCATAGAAATATGGTCAGTTGTACACTTTCCAAAAGCCTTTATTAACAATTTAGCACCTTTAATCTCTCTTCCAATAGGTTCGAATGGTGTCAACAATTGTAAACGTTCTGAACTTGGATCTACTGTTACTTCAACATGGCTACCATCTGCCACTGGAGCTAAATACCCATTGTCATCTACTTCAAAACCTTTAGGTGGCAATTCCCATCCTGTAGGTTCATCTAACATAACCTCTTCCCCATTTTCATTTATCAACTTATCGGTTAATGGATTAAAATCTAATCGTCCAGCTATAGCAATAGCAGCTGTTAATTCTGGAGAAGCTACAAATGCATGTGTGTTAGGATTACCATCTGCACGTTTCGCAAAGTTTCTATTAAAAGAATGCACAATACTATTTTTAGGTGCATTTTTAGGATCTTCATAACGCGCCCATTGTCCAATACATGGTCCACAGGCATTGGTAAATATTTTGGCATCTAATTTTTCAAATACTTGTAGAATTCCATCACGTTCGGCTGTAAACCTAACCTGCTCCGAACCTGGATTAATTCCAAATTCAGCTTTAGTCTTTAAACCTTTATCCAACGCTTGTTGGGCAATTGAAGAAGCACGTGATAAATCTTCATATGATGAATTGGTACAAGAACCTATTAAACCCCATTCTACTTTTATAGGCCAATCATTAGCTTTTGCTTTTTTAGTCATTTCAGAGCCAACTGATGTTGACAAATCTGGTGTAAACGGACCGTTTAATAATGGACCCAATTCAGATAGGTTAATTTCTATAACTTGATCAAAATACTGTTCTGGATTAGCATAAACTTCATCATCACCTGTTAAATACGTTCTAATTTCATTAGCTGCATCGGCAACATCTGCTCTATCTGTAGCACGTAAATAACGCTC
Organism: Hanstruepera flava; assembly: GCF_023634025.1. Lineage (GTDB taxonomy): Bacteria > Bacteroidota > Bacteroidia > Flavobacteriales > Flavobacteriaceae > Hanstruepera > Hanstruepera flava. The sequence goes on from NZ_JALJCW010000001.1 coordinate 444,220, forward strand.
CATTGAGTCATCATATCCAAATGTTGATGTGGTGGCGCCAATTTCGGCTCCCATGTTACAAATGGTTCCTTTTCCAGTACAAGACATTGCGGTTGCTCCTGGCCCAAAATATTCAACTATAGCTCCAGTACCTCCTTTTACGGTAAGAATTTCAGCTACTTTTAAAATCACATCTTTTGGGGCAGTCCATCCTGATAACTTACCAGTTAACTTAACACCAATAAGCTTCGGGAATTTTAGCTCCCAAGCCATACCTGCCATTACATCAACTGCATCTGCTCCACCGACTCCAATAGCAACCATTCCCAATCCACCAGCATTAACAGTATGCGAATCTGTACCTATCATCATTCCTCCTGGAAAAGCATAGTTTTCCAAAACTACTTGATGTATTATTCCAGCTCCAGGTTTCCAGAAACCTATACCATACTTATTAGATACAGACTCCAAGAAATTAAATACCTCATTACTTGTGTTAAGCGCATTTTGCAAATCTTGAGTAGCACCTACTTTTGCTTGAATTAAATGATCGCAATGTACCGTTGTGGGAACCGCAACCTTATCTTTACCAGCCTGCATAAACTGCAACAAAGCCATTTGAGCTGTAGCGTCTTGACATGCAACTCTATCTGGTGCAAAGTCTACATAATCCTTACCGCGTTGGAAAGCTTGGGTTGGTTTGCCATCCCATAAATGTGAATATAATATCTTTTCAGAAAGAGTTAAAGGCTTACCCACTATTTCTCTTGCTGCATCAACACGCTCTGACATTGTAGCGTAAACCTTTTTTATCATGTCAATATCAAATGCCATATAATATCTTTTTTAGGTGATTAATTTTTTTAGTCCTGCAAAATTACAAAATATCCAAGACATTTAAAAATAGTGTAATGAAATACTGAATTTCATGAGAATAATTCAAAAAATACTACGCTTTTACATAATATTTTAAGATTTTGATAATTTTACTATTGAAAAAATAATAAATTAACAACAATTAGAGATTGAAAATTTTAGAATAAATCCCTAATAATTTGTTCCTCAGTAATCCCTTCGGCTTCTGCTTTGTAATTTTTAATAATTCTATGCTTAAAAATAGAATGTGCTACGGCTTGCACATTTTCAATATCAGGAGAAAATTTACCATGAATTGCTGCATGGGTTTTAGCTGCTAATATTAAGTTTTGAGATGCTCTTGGCCCAGCTCCCCAATCAATATAGTTTTTTACTAAATCTGTTGCCTCAGGACTGTTAGGCCTTGTTTTGCCCGTCATTTTTACGGCATATTCTACAACATTATCTGCTACTGGAATTCTTCTAATAAGATGCTGAATATCTAAAATCTCTTGTGCAGTGAATAACGCATTAACGGTTGCCAGTGTATCTGTAGTAGTAGATTTAACAACCTGTACTTCTTCCTCAAAAGTTGGGTAACTTAAATTTACAGCAAACATAAAACGGTCTAATTGAGCTTCTGGCAATGGGTAAGTTCCTTCTTGCTCTATTGGGTTTTGGGTTGCCAACACAAAATATGGCAAGCTTAATTTGTAATGATGACCAGCAACGGTTACAGCACGTTCTTGCATAGCTTCCAATAAAGCGGCTTGCGTTTTAGGTGGCGTACGGTTGATTTCGTCTGCTAAAATAATATTTGAAAATATAGGGCCTTTAATAAATTTGAAGGTTCGGTTTTCATCTAGTATCTCGCTACCCAATATATCACTAGGCATTAAATCTGGTGTAAACTGAATACGTTTAAAATCTAACCCCAACGCTTGTGCTATTGTATGAACCATTAATGTTTTTGCTAAACCTGGAACACCTATCAGTAAGGCATGTCCACCCGAAAAAATTGAAATCAAAATTTGATTAATTACTTCATCTTGACCTACAATTACTTTAGCAATTTCAGTTTTTAAGTCTTTATATTTTTTTACAAATGATTCTATCGCAGCTACGTCTGACATTCTTATTTCTTTAACCAGTTACTTGTAAAATCGCAATCTCTATACTCACCATTAATCTTGATATAGGTATCTTTAATTTTCTGGTCTTGCCAAGCATCGATTGCTTTAATACGTTTTTCATTAAGTGCTAGCTCTTTAATTTTCAAATAGTCACGAGCATAATCTGCTACGTGCTCATCGACACGGTCGCTAACCATTAATATTTTGAACTTAATATTTCCCGTTCGTCCTCTATCTGTTTGAATTAAACTAATTTCATCTTCTTTTAAATCTTGAATTTGGGCGTATAACTCTGGGTCCATTTTGGTTAATTCAAAATTATAATCTTGAGTTGCCGGGTTAATTAAAAATCCGCCCTCACTCCTTGTCTCTTTTTCATCACTTGATTCCCTAGCAGCATCTGCAAAACTTATATCTCCATCTACTATACGTTGTCTAATTTTGACCAACTTCTCTCTAGCTTCTGCAACGGCCTGTTCTGAAACTTTAGGAATTAAAAGAATATGGCGCACATCGTATTCCTGACCTCTAATTTTTTCAAGGTAAATTATATGATACCCAAAATCAGTTTCAAATGGTTCGGAAATTTCACCTTCTTGTAACGAGAAAGCAACCTCTCTAAACTCTTTTACCATTCGAGGTCGTTTTCTGTTTAAGGTGTAAAGCCCTCCAGTTTTAATAGATTCTTTATCATCTGTGTACAAAACCACTTTTGACCTAAAACTTGCTCCATTTTCAATAACATCTGCTTTAAATTGATTTAACTGATTTATGACACGTTGTTTTTCTTCTTCAGAAACTTGAGGTTCTATTACAATTTGTGATACCTTTAATTCGGTTCCAAAAGTAGGGCGTTCATCTTTAGGTATTTTATTAAAAAATTGTCTAACCTCTTCTGGTGTAACCTCAACATCTGCTATAATTTTTTGCTGCATTTCACTTGCAAGCTTATTGCTTTTGTTAATCTCGTACATTTCATCCCTAAAGCTCTTTTCATCAGGTTTATTATAGAAAGCCAATAACTCTTCCATCGTTTTTCCTGACTGCGCCAAAAATTGTTGAATTTGATAATCTACGTTTGAACGTATTTCTGCATCAGAAACCTCTACACTATCTTGAATAGCATGATGCGCATACAGCTTATCTTCTAGAAGTTTACCAAATAGCTGGCAACGTGTTACGCCTTCTAACGAAGCACCTTGAGCCTTTAACTGTAAAAGCGTTCGGTCTACATCAGAATCTAAAACAACATAATCTCCTACAACAGCAGCAACACCATCTAATTTTAAAGCTCCAGCCGTTAATACTGAATCTACTTTTTGTTGTTTTGGTGTCTCTTCTTCTATAATTTCTTGAGAAATAACTTGCATTGGCAATAACAAAACCCCAAGCAACATTAATGTTGACTTAATTATATATTTCAAATTTCTTGTTTTTAATAGCATCTTTAGTAATGTCTTTTTCTAGCTCTTTAATTAACTCTAATTTTCTTTTGTTTATAACTATTTGATCTATAGTAGGCTTTACATATTCTAATGGAGCTGTATTGTTTCGCTCAAGCACATCATTAATATGCATCAAATATAGTCCTAATGAATCTTTGAGTTGTATAAAATTAGATTTTTTTAACAATTGATTTTTGTTTTCTGTTGTTATTGCCGGAATTTTATCTATGACCTGATTTACTTTTATCCAAATAGAATCATTAAGCGAATACGATTTAAACTGAACAGCTATTGAATCTAAATCGCGTTTATCCTGTACATTGTAGCGTTCTAGTTTTTTTTTGATATCAGCAGTATCAAATCTGTTTTCATCCAACTGTATATAGCGAAACTTAATTAAATCTTCATTTAAATTAAAAATTCCAATATTTTCCTGATAATAGGTTTGAGCTTCTTGAATTGAAACAACAGTATCTATACTCCTTGTTACAAGAGCCTCCAAGTAAGCCGAAGCATATAAATCCTTTTTATAATCTTCAGCCATTTTATCAAACTCATTTAGCTTTTGCTCATTTAAATTAACTCGTGCTCCAGCAACTAAAAGTTGCTCTGTGGCCCATTGATTTATAAAATTGGTTACTCTAATAGTACTGTCTTCTTGAGTAATCCCTTCGGTCAGCAAGTGCTGAATATCTTCTTGATACAAATAAGTTTCATTAACACGTGCAATAGGGTTCCTGTCATCTACTTGTTTAAAAAAATAATTACACGAAGTAAAGCATACTATGCTAATTAATATGACAGCTCTTTTTTTCAATTAGTTACTTTTAATTTGCGTTTTAACTTTATCTAAAACGGGTTCGTTAATTGCTATGGGATATTTCTGTTTTAGCTCTTCTAACCATACAGTTTCTTTGTACTGTTGATAATCGCTGATAATTTGACCTTTGGCTTCATCGTAGGATTTTAGCGATCTTGGCATGACTTCTGTTATCTTAACTACAACATATGCATCGTTATGATTATAGATTTTAGACACCCCTTTTTCAAATTTAACTGCTTTGGGCAAAGCTTGATGTGTCGCTTCCATTACTCCAACTGAGAAAATTACATGCACCTCGCCATTGACATTAATTTCCTTTTTTATATCATCTGGAGATGTACCCAATTCAAGTAACTTCTTTACTTGTTTAATAGTCGTTTTGTCTGATGAGGAAGCTACAATAGCATCTACGCGCTCATTCCAATAATATTTTGTTTTATTGTTTTCATAATAATTTTGGACCTCAACAGAATCTGTTTGTGCTGTATTCCAAATTTCTGTTTCCATAAGATCGAATAACAGTAACCCATCTCTATATTCATTGACAATATGTGCAAAATCTTCGTTCTCGTACTCTAAATTTTCTTCTTGATAAGCCATTAAATTTTGACTTAAAAAGTTATTATATTCATCATTAACCAAGCCTGAAATTGTTTTCTTGGCTCTTGACTTTCGCTGCATTTTATATAAATACTGCGCAAAGTCATCATAGGACACTGTTTTTTTATCAATAACTACAAGTGTTTTATTCGCTGTAAAATCTTCCGGAATTTCCCATTTTCCAACAAAATAGTCTTTGGTTACAATAGATTCAAAATAAGCCAAAGCAGCTTCATTATCTGTAACGTTGTATCGTGTTTTTAATTTACTTACAATGGAGTTATCAATAAGTTTAGACCTAGAATCTCTTTTCACCTTAACTTCAAGCTCTGGCTTCATTTCCTGAAAGGACTTAACGCCTTGTTTATCAATAAGTTTTATAATATGCCATCCAAACTCCGTAACAAATGGTTTTGAAATATCTCCAGGGCTCTCGAGACTAAAAGCAATATCTTCAAACTCAATAGAACTTAATTGACCGCCCGAAAAGGTATTGAGCCTACCGCCATTTGCAGCAGAACTTTTATCTTCGGAAAACTGTTTAGCCAAGGCCTCAAAAGACTCACCCTGTTGAATTTTTTGATAAATTTCGTTAATTCGGGTTTCAGCACTCTCTTGATTTTCACCTTGCTTGTTAGCTACCATTATGTGAGCTACAGTAAGTTCTCCTCTAGATTCACGTTTATCTTCAACTATTACAATGTGATATCCAAATTGGGTTTTAAATGGCATAGAAATCTCACCTAAATCTGTATTATAAGCCATGCTTTCAAATTCATATACCATTTTAAATCCAGAAAAATAACCTAACTCTTCAGCATAAACAGTTTTTCCGTTATGAACCTCATTTTTCACCTTGACAAACCCTTCCGCTTTAACTCTATCACGCAATTTAAGCAGCTCATTATATGCTAACAAAGTATCTTCAGGACTTGCACTAGCATCCATTCTAATTAAAATATGACTTGCTTTTACTTCATTAGTCATACGATAATAAGCTTCTTCCACCAACTCATCGGTAACTTCGGTATCGGTCAAATAGTTTTTTGCTAACTGCTTTTTGTAATTGTTAAGTTCTCTTACATAAGTAGCGTTTTTATCCAACCCCTTTGCTTTTGCTTCAGCAATCTTTAACTTATAATTAATAAAAAGATTTAAATATTCGTCTATATCTTTTTGAGATTCGTCTTGAACCAAATCTAAATTCTTATTGAAAATCCTAACAAACTCCGAAGCATAAACAGGTTCGTCTGCTATTGTAAATAATACATCATTATTAGTGACTTGAGAGTGCACTCGTATAAAAAAAAGCGCTAGAAATACAAACAAAAATTTTCTAATCATGGCTGTTTAACTTATTTATCTGAATAGTTGCAAAAATAGGAATATTAACCTATTAAACAAGTTACACCAACAAACGGAAGTGAAAGTTTTTTAGTATGTTTTTTTTAGTCATGTGGTTACCTCTAAAATTTATATCTTTAATTATCTAAAATGCAATCAAGATGAAGTATACAACAGAAATGATTATAAATGTCCCTTTAAAAGAGTTTATTGAAAAATTGGATAACCCAGAAAACATGAAACATTGGCAAAAAGGACTGATTGATTATGACCATGTTTATGGAACACCTGGCGAAATTGGTTCAAAAATGAAGTTGTCATACAAAATGGGCAAACGCGAAATGGAACTTATTGAAACCATTACATTCAACGACCTACCTTATGCCTTACACGCCACTTACGATACGAAAGGCATGCATAACATACAGGAAAACTTTTTTGAAGAATTGGCTGAAAACCAAACCAAATGGACCTCGAAAAACGAATTTATTCCAACCAGTTTTATGCTGCGTATGATGACACTTTTGATGCCCAATGCTTTTAAAAAGCAAACCAAAAAATATCTCACCGATTTTAAGAACTTTGCAGAAAAAGGAACATCAGTAGTAAAACCATAATTTTCTTAAAAGTACACTCTAAAAATTTATCTAATAATTTGGTTGGCTGTTAGTCTTGTTTATACTATTTTTAATTTATGACAGAAGTTGATATTGAAAAAGAAAATGCTGCAATTGCCAAAGCTTACAAAGAACTACTAAAAGTAAGCTACAGAACTCTTTCTAAAGATGACAAATTATTAATTAGAAAGGCTTTTGATGTTGCTGTTGAAGCCCATAAAGATCAACGAAGAAAATCAGGCGAAGCTTATATTTTCCATCCAATTGCGGTTGCTAAAATTGTAGCACAAGAAATTGGATTAGATGCAACCTCTATTGCTGCTGGCTTATTACACGATGTTGTAGAAGACAATGAAGAATACACTATTGAATTTATTGAAAAACAATTTGGGAAAACCGTAGCTACAATTGTTGAAGGCCTGACTAAAATATCATCTTTAAAAAAAGATACAAACGTCTCGTTACAAGCCGAGAATTTCAGAAAAATGCTTTTAACATTAAATGATGATGTTCGTGTTATAATTATAAAAATTGCTGATAGACTTCATAATATGCAAACCATGGAGTCTATGCGGCCAGACAAGCAGGTAAAAATAGCTTCAGAAACTTTATACATTTATGCACCCTTAGCACATAGAATAGGTTTGTATAATATTAAAACCGAACTTGAGGATTTAGGCTTAAAGTATACCGAACCCGATGTTTACAATGACATCCTAAATAAAATAAAGGAAAGCAAAGAAGAACAAGACAATTATATTAAAGAGTTTAGCTCTGTAATTTCAAAATCGTTAGACAAAGAACAGCTGGACTACGAAATAAAAGGCAGACCAAAATCAATTTTTTCCATTCGTCGTAAAATGCTTAATCAAGGGGTTTCTTTTGATGAAGTTTACGATAAATTTGCCGTAAGAATTATATACAAAAGCAAACCTGAAAACGAAAAATTCTTGGCGTGGAAAATCTATTCCATTGTAACCGATCATTTTAGACCAAACCCTACACGTTTACGCGACTGGATTTCGTCTCCCAAATCCACAGGTTATGAAGCCCTTCACATTACTGTTGTTGGGCCAAAAGGTCGTTGGGTAGAAGTTCAAATTAGAAGTCAGCGCATGAACGAAATTGCTGAAAAAGGTTACGCTGCACACTACAAATACAAAGAAGGCAATGATAATGACGATAGTATAGATTCATGGATAGCTAAGCTTCAAGAAACACTCGAGAATCCAGAGACCAATGCTGTAGATTTTGTTGAGCAATTTAAACTTAACCTCTACTCTAAAGAAATATTTGTTTTTACGCCTAGAGGTGATTTAAAGTCATTACCAAAAGGCGCTACACCATTAGATTTTGCTTTTAGCATTCACACCGAAGTTGGTATGAAAACTCGAGGCGCCAAGGTTAATGGTAAGTTAGTACCCTTAAGTCATGAACTTAAAAGTGGTGATCGTGTAGACATATTAACATCCGAAAGTGCTAAACCAAATCCTAACTGGTTAGATTATGCAACAACAGCTAGAGCTAGAAGTAAAATTAAATCATCGCTAAAAGAAGACAAAAAACTTGTTGCTGAAGACGGTAAAGAATTACTGCGCAGAAAGCTTAAACAACTTAAAATTACATTAGATGAAAAATCGGTTAACGAATTGGTTAACTACTTCAAATTAAAAACTAGTCTCGATTTATTTTATCGTGTTGGCATAGGCACTATAGACAATACCATGCTTAAAGATTTTGCTTCATCCAGAAGCAATGCCTTTATGAGTTATTTAAAAAATAAAATTTCTAGAAAAACACCTATACCAAAAGAAGAAATTGAAAAAGACGAGATTACCTCAAAATACGATTTATTGGTTTTTGGTAAAGAAGAGGAGAAATTAGATTACAAATTTGCCAACTGCTGTAATCCTATTCCGGGCGACCCTGTTTTTGGCTTCCTTACCATTAACGATGGTTTAAAAGTACACAAAAAAAATTGTCCAAATGCGGTAAGCCTGCAATCCAATTACGCCTATAGAATCATGCAAGCAAAATGGATAGATTCTTCTCAACAAGAATTTGCCGCCCAAATAAAACTTTCAGGTATCGACAATTTAGGATTAGTAAACAATATTACCCAAATGATATCTTCAAACATGCACGTAAACATGAAAAGTATCAGTTTTGAAAGTGATGACGGTATATTTTCTGGCAAAATAAACGTAGTTGTAAAAAACAATACCATGATTAAAAAACTAATCGATAATCTGAAAAAAATTAATGGTATAGATAAAGTAGAAAGAGTTTAAAAAATAGTGTAAATTTGCACCTTATTATGAGTGTGAAAACCGATACCAAAAACCAAGAGATTGTAAAAAACGTGTTTACAGCTTTTTTAAATGAAAAAGGGCACCGTAAAACACCTGAACGCTACGCAATTCTTCAAGAGATATATAATAGCGAAGAACATTTCGATATAGAATCGCTGTATCTAAACATGAAAAACAAAAAGTATCGTGTTAGTCGAGCAACACTATACAATACCATTGAATTGTTGCTAGAATGTGGCTTGGTGCGCAAACATCAGTTTGGTCAAAATCAAGCCCATTACGAAAAGTCATACTTCGACAAACAACATGACCATGTAATTTTAACCGATACTGGTGAAGTTATTGAATTCTGCGATCCACGCATTCAATCTATAAAAAAAACCATTGAAGAAGTTTTTGATATCGAAATTAAAAATCACTCACTCTACTTTTACGGTAACCGAAAATCAACTAAATAACAAAATTACAACATGGCAGTAGATCTACTACTAGGATTACAATGGGGAGACGAAGGCAAAGGGAAAATTGTCGATGTATTAACCTCAAAATACAATATTATTGCACGTTTTCAAGGTGGTCCAAATGCTGGGCACACACTTGTTTTTAACGGTATGAAACACGTACTTCATACCATTCCTTCTGGAATATTTCACGATGATGCCATTAATTTAGTTGGTAACGGTGTAGTAATAGATCCTGTAATTTTTAAAAAGGAGTTGGATAAACTTGCCGAACAACATGTTGACTATAAAAAATCACTATACATTTCAAGGAAAGCACACATTATTTTACCAACGCACCGTTTGCTGGATGCTGCTAGTGAAACTGCCAAAGGCAAAGCCAAAATAGGCTCCACCTTAAAAGGTATTGGTCCAACATATATGGATAAAACCGGTAGAAATGGTATTCGCGTTGGTGATTTGGAATTGGCCGATTGGAAAGAAAAATATCGTGCTTTAGCCAACAAGCACGAAGCCATGATAAACTTTTACAATGTTGACATTCAATATGATTTAAAAGAATTGGAAAACGAATTCTTTGAAGCCGTAAAGGTTTTAAAATCGTTAAAATTAATCGACTCTGAAGAGTATATTTTTCAAGCACAAAAAGAAGGTAAAACTATTTTAGCCGAAGGTGCACAAGGCTCATTATTGGATATTGATTTTGGAACCTATCCGTTTGTGACCTCAAGCAATACTACTGCTGCTGGTGCGTGTACTGGTTTAGGTGTGGCTCCTAATAAAATTGGTGATGTATTTGGTATTTTTAAAGCCTACACTACTCGAGTAGGTTCTGGACCATTCCCTACAGAATTATTTGATAAAGATGGTGAGACCATGGCCAAAGTAGGTCATGAGTTTGGAGCCACTACAGGAAGACCACGTCGTTGTGGTTGGTTAGATTTGGTTGCTTTAAAATATGCCTGTCAAGTAAATGGTGTTACCCAACTTATGATGATGAAAGCCGATGTTCTTTCAGGTTTTAAAGCTTTAAAAGTTTGTACCGCTTACAAATATAAAGGCGAAACCATTACACATTTACCTTATAATATTGAACCCGAAAATGTAGAACCTATCTATACAGAATTTAAAGGTTGGGCAGCCGATTTAACAGAAATGTCTGAAGCATCACAGATGCCAGATGAGTTAAATGCGTATATAGCTTTCTTGGAAAAAGAGCTAGAAATACCTATTACCATAGTATCTGTTGGACCTGACAGAAAACAGACTATTTTTAGGTAGTTTCAATCAACAAAACAAATTATTAGACCTGTTAAGATTTCATTCTAACAGGTCTTTTTTAATTAAAAAAAACTTAAACCTTGACAACAGTTGGCTATAATGCTTATTTTTGGCTTAAAATTTAGAATTTGAAATTATACAAGTTATTATATTGCTTTCTTCTTATTACCGCTAGTGTTTTTACTTCAGTTCAAGCACAAGAACAAAAAACCATTGAAATAAAATATTCTGGTTTTTTAGACATTAAAGAAGGTGAAACACCTGGCTTAAAAGTTATGCTCCGTGACGACAGACAACAAGTTCACGTATTCCATGAAGGTGTTGACATGTGGTGCGATAAAGCCTTGCTCTATAGCGATGAAAACTTTGTTGAAGCTTATGGCAATGTGAAAATGAAACAAGGCGACACCATTAATATGAACGCCAAATATGTGGAGTATAGTGGTAAAACCAAATTAGCTTTTGCAAGTGGTAACGTAGTTTTAACCGAGCCCAATTCAGTCTTAACCACAGACACTTTATATTTTGATAGAGTGAAACAGCAATCGTTTTATAAAAGCGGAGGTCGTGTAGTTCGTGATTCGTCTGGAACTATTACCAGTAAAATTGGGCGTTACTATATGAACTCTAAAAAATACCAGTTTGTTAAAGATGTTGTTGTTGTAAATCCGGACTACACCATAAAGACCAATAATCTCGATTTTTATTCAGAATCGGGTCATGCCTATTTATTTGGTCCATCAACCATAACCACCAAAGAAAGTAAAACGTATTGCGAAAAAGGATTTTACAATACCCAAACCAAACAAGGCTATGCGGTTAAAAAATCACGAATAGACTACGACAATCGTATTTTTGAAGGCGATAGCATGTTTTTTGACAACACGAGAAGCTTTGCTTCTGCCACAAATAATATTAGGGTTACAGATACGGTAAACAATAGTATTATAAAAGGGCATTACGCCGAAATTTACAAAGAAAAAGATTCGGTTTTCATTACCAAACGCGCATTGGCAATTACTGTTCAAGAAAACGATTCGATATATATGCATGCCGATACTTTGATGGTTACAGGCAAACCCGAAAAACGTATTACTCGTGCATATTACAATGCTAAATTCTATAAATCTGACATGAGCGGAAAAGCTGATTCGGTTCATGTGGATCATGCTTCGGGCCTTACACAAATGATTAACCTGTCTCGCTTTTCATCAACGGATCCATTTGCTAAAAGCAGGCATCCTATAATTTGGAATTTACAAAACCAAATGACTGGAGATACCATTCATCTCATTTCCAATCCAAAAACCGAAAAGATAGATTCGCTTTTGGTTTTTAATAATGCCTTTATTATCAGTAAGGACACAATTAGTGAAAATGGCTTTAACCAAATTAAAGGCAAAACTTTAGTAGGATTATTCGATGACAACAATACTTTACGCCAAGTAGATATCGATAAAAATGCTGAATCCATCTTTTTCGCAAGAGATGAAAACCAAGAGTTGTTTAGTATAGACAAAGCCAAATCTGGTAGAATTTCTATGTTCTTTAGCGAAGGAACCATTGAACAATACAATCGTTATAATCAAGTAGATGCTGTAAGTTATCCAGAATCACAATTTCCTGAAAACGCTAGGCTGCTTCGTGGTTTTGTTTGGCGTGATGAAGAGCGTCCAAAAAGCGTTGAAGATTTATTTAGCGATGATCCTCCTCTGGTTTTACCAGTGATAAAAGGTTTAGATGACTATGTTCCTCAAGAAGAGTTTTTTGACGATGCCATGTTAGAACGTATTGAAAAAGCCGGTAACAGTACCAAAAAACAAAACAATAAGCAACAACAAAAAGGCACTATTGAAAAACCGTCTAAAGCATCGCGAAATATCCCTAAAGATAAGCTAGAGCAAATTGACAAAAAGAAGAAAGCTAAAAACAGGAAAAAACCAACGCTAGAAACAGATGATTGATGGCAAGTTCAGACTTTTTTAAATATCAAGCGCAAACCTCACCTCATCCTTTGGCAATGGAAGTCTCACATGCCGAAGGCAGCCTAATTTTCGACAAAAACAAAAAACAGTATTTAGATTTTGTTGCTGGTGTTTCAGCCTGCACCCTAGGACACAAACACCCAAAAGTTGTTAATGCCATTAAAGACCAGTTGGATAAATATCTTCATGTTATGGTTTATGGTGAGTATGAGCAAGAACCTGCTGTTAAACTCACTAAATTATTGGCTAGTCAACTACCTAAAACCCTTCAAAAAACCTACCTAACAAATTCAGGTACTGAAGCTGTTGAAGGCGCTATAAAATTGGCTAAACGTGCTACTGGTAGAAGTGAAGTTATTGCGGCACATCATGCCTATCATGGAAATACTATGGGAGCCATGAGTGTTATGGGATATGAAGAACGCAAGCAAGCATTTAGACCCTTAATTCCAAATATTCGATTTATAAATTTCAATTCAGTTGAAGATTTACGGTATATTTCATCACAGACGGCATGTGTTATTTTAGAAACTATTCAAGGAGGTGCTGGATTTATTGAACCAAAAAATGACTATCTATTAAAAGTTCAGGAACGTTGCCAAGCGGTTGGAGCTTTATTGATTTTAGATGAAATACAACCTGGAATTGGACGTACCGGAAAACTATTTGGCTTTGAAAACTACAATTGTGTTCCAGATATTTTAGTTACAGGTAAAGGATTGGGTGGTGGTATGCCAATTGGTGCGTTTACGGCTTCAGAAAGACTAATGGATTTACTTCAAGACCGACCAAAACTTGGCCATATTACTACTTTTGGCGGACACCCAGTAATTGCAGCTGCCGCACATGCAACCCTAAAAGAGGTTATTGATAGTGACTTAATGGCTAAGGCATTAGAAAAAGAAAACCTGGTTCGTAAGCATTTAAAGCATCCGCTTATTACAGAAATAAGAGGAATAGGCTTAATGCTCGCAGCTATAACAGCTTCAGAAGACATAACCAACAAAGTTATTTTGGAGGCTCAAAATCAAGGGCTTATCTTATTTTGGTTACTGTTTGAACCTAAAGCCATACGTATTACACCACCGCTTACCATTACAAATGATGAAATTATTACAGGTTGTAACATCATTAAAGAAATCTTAAATAAAATATCATCTGAAGCCTGATTTTCAATACGCTGATAATCAATTACAAATCCATCAACAGACCCTAATGTTGATTATTTTGTTAAAAACATTTACCGAATTCAAGTCAATCGTCCATTTAGAACAGTACATTTATTAGCGGAAACCATATAATAGTGCTTATGGAGTTACGTCCCAACGACAACAACAATTTATCACTTACCAGATTTGAATCAATGCTAAAAACAAACAACGTTTTGTTTTTTGATTCTGAAGAATTCGAAAACATCATCCACCATTATCTCAACCAAGGCAAAATTGCATTAGCAAAAAAAGCCATAAAATTGGGCTTGCAACAACACCCTACTTCAACAAACTTAAAACTTTTTAAAGTTGAAGTTTTTGTTTTTGAAAACGATTTGGATCGTGCCGACTCAATGATTAATGAGCTCTATGCTTTAGAGCCTTTAAACGAAGAAATTTACATTCAAAAAGCTAACATTCTATCCAAACGTGATGATCATGCGAAAGCTATTGAAGTATTAAAAAAAGCACTCGAACTTTCTGAAGACCCAATAGACATATACTCTTTAATTGGAATGGAGTATCTGTTTTTGGATCAATTTGAAGATGCTAAAACATGCTTCATGAAATGTTTGGAAGCTGATTTAATGGACTACTCTGCGCTTCACAACATGATTTATTGTTTTGAGTTTTTAGGCCAACATGATGAAGCCATTTCCTACTTAAATACATTTTTAGATAATAATCCATACTGCGAAATTGCTTGGCATCAATTAGGCAAACAATATTTTGAGCTGAAAGATTACAAAAAAGCATTAGCTGCTTTTGATTTTGCAATTATTTCAGATGATACTTTTATAGGAGCTTACCTTGAAAAAGGTAAGGTTTTAGAAAAACTAAAAAAGTATGAAGAAGCTATTGAAAGCTATAGTCTAACACTTAAGCTAGATGACCCTACGTCGTTTGCATTATTGCGCATTGGTCAATGTCATGAAAAATTAGGAAATAAAGATTTGGCAGTACAATACTATTATAAAACGGTTAAAGAAGATCCACTCCTTGATAAAGGTTGGATAGCCATTACCAAATTTTACAATAAGAGAAAAAACTACCAAAAGTCATTATATTATATTAACAAGGCTATAAATATTGATTCTGATAATGTAATATATTGGAAATTATATGCACAAATTAACCAACGTTTAGGCTTTTTGGAAGAAGCTGAACGCGGCTACAAAAGAGCTTTAGAATTAGGAAACTACGAATTAAGCACTTGGCTAACTCGAGGTGATATTTTATGGCAATTGGGCGAGCCAGAGGCTGCTATATACAACTTATTGCAAGCATCAGAATTCTATCCTGAAAATGCCGAAATTGAATTTAGGCTTGCCGGTTTATATTATACGCAAAATGAAACTGAAACAGGATCGTATCATTTAAAAAACGGCATTCGTTTTAACGCAGAATTCGCCATTATAATTGAAGAATTATTTCCTAAAGTCTATACAAATTCGCAGGTTAAATTGCTGCTAAAAGCCGAACTTTAGTTCACTAGTCTTACTTAAATTACTACCTTTGATTTTCTATTTTAAAATCAAAGCATGCAAAGACGAAATATTGACTATTTGTTAATAACACTCAAGGGAATTGCAATGGGTGCAGCAGATGCCGTACCTGGTGTTTCAGGTGGCACAATTGCTTTTATTTCTGGTATTTATGAAGAACTTATTGATACTATAAGCAATATTAATCTTTCACTTTTTAAAGTTTTAAAACGCGATGGCATTTTGGCATTTTGGAGAGCCTTAAACGGTAGTTTTTTGCTTGCATTATTATTGGGCATTATAGTAAGCTTTGTTTCCTTTATGCGACTTGCAAAGTATCTTATTGAATTCCATCCTATTTTAATTTGGTCGTTTTTCTTTGGCCTTATTATAGCCAGCATATATTTTGTAGGAAGGCAAATAAAAAAATGGCATCTTGGTTCAATATTAGCACTAATAATTGGTGCAGTTGCAGCCTATGCCATAACACTCTTGCCAAGTTCAGCAAATAACGAACATCCACTTTTTCTTTTCTTAGCTGGTGCTTTAGCAATCTGCGCCATGATTTTACCTGGTATTTCCGGTTCCTTTATATTAGTGGTATTGGGTGCTTACAAAACTTTAAGCGACGCCTTTCATGATTTTGACATTAAGCGTATTTTAATTTTTGCATCAGGTGCTTTAGTTGGTTTATTAAGCTTTAGCCATATTTTAAAATGGCTGTTCAAAAACTATCATAATGTAACATTGGCTTTGTTAACGGGCTTTATATTTGGTTCCTTAAATAAAGTATGGCCTTGGAAAATTACTGAATCTGTTATGGTTAAGGATACTGGAGAAATTTTACCCTTTTCAGATATATCAACTTTAAACAACTTAACCCTTTACCAACAACAGATTATGGATTTTGAATCACTAAAGGTCGTTTCAGAAAAAAGCATTTCGGCTTTTGCCTATTCAGAATTAAACAACAATATCGACCCTCAATGGCTTCCAGCCATCCTGCTTATGATTGCTGGATTTTTAACTATTTTTATTTTAGAAAAACTAGGTACCGAAAATAAATAATGCAAAGCACAAGAACTTTTACCGATAGAATATTCCTTTTTTTAAAAGGGTTAGCTATGGGTGCCGCAAACAAAGTTCCTGGTGTATCTGGTGGTGTTGTGGCTTTTGTAGCTGGCTTTTATGAAGAGTTTATCTATTCATTGCAAAAATTTAACGCTAAAGCTTTTAAATTGCTGATTAATGGTAGATTTAAAAGCTTTTACCAATATGTAAACGGAAGGTTTTTAAGTGTTCTGTTTTTGGGTACTGTAGTAAGCTACTTTAGTGTTTCCAAAATTTTAGACTACTTAATAAAGCACTATGAATTATATGTGTGGAGTGTTTTTTTCGGCATGATTATAGGCTCTATTTATTATATAAGAAAAGATTTTAAAGATTGGAATTTTAAAACCAATTTAGCTTTAATTATTGGTATTGTTTTGGGTGTAAGTATCAGTTTTTTAGACCCGGCAAAAGAAAACGACAATCTATGGTTTGTTTTTTTCTGTGGTATAATTAGTGTTTCTGGCATGACTCTACCTGGTTTTTCAGGGTCGTTCATCTTAATACTTCTTGGAAACTATGTCTTATTATTGGTCGACTCTGTAAATGCACTTTACGATACGTTTGCTGATATTTTACGAGGTGATTTCAATTTTGTTCAAGACGCTGTTCGTATGCGCATGCTTAAAGTTTTAGGTGTGTTTACTCTAGGATCTATTGCCGGACTCGTAAGTTTTTCGCATATATTAAACTATATTCTCAAGCATTACAAGAGCATAACTTTAGCTACCATAATTGGGTTCATTACGGGATCTCTTGGAGTAGTTTGGCCCTGGAAAGAAACAGTTTATAAATTACAAACCGATGGGAGTTTAATATTAAATTCCGAGGGCAATCCTATAGTAGAAAACTACAAACGTTATATGCCAGAAATAAGCATTGAAACATTATTGGCAGTAGTTTATATTATTGTTGGAGTTCTTATTGTATTGGCTTTAGCCAAGTATGGCGAAAAAACGAAGAGAAAATATGCGTGAGTTTGGCTTAATTGGTAAAGATATTTCGTACTCGTTTTCAAAAAACTATTTCAGCAATAAGTTTAACGATGAAAACATATTGGATGCTACCTATAAAAATTTTGATATTCAAACCATACATGAATTTCACGACGTACTGGAATCCAATTCGAATTTAATAGGTCTTAATGTAACCATTCCTTATAAAGAATCTGTTATACCATACCTGGACAAGCTTAACAAAAAAGCCAAAAAAATTGGAGCTGTTAACACTATTAAAATTACAGAAAAAGGTAAGCTAATAGGTTATAATACGGATTGCTATGGATTTAAAAAAGCTATAAAACCACATCTAAAAGCCAAACATAAGCGGGCATTAATTTTAGGAACTGGTGGCGCCAGTAAGGCTATTGCTTTCTCCTTAAAGCAACTGAATATTGATTATCAGTTTGTTTCTAGAACACCTTCAAAAAAAGGATATCTAACTTACAAATCTCTTACAGAAAATATTATAGACACCCATTTAATTATTGTAAACTGTACGCCTTTGGGAACCTTCCCTAATGTTGATGACGCTCCAACAATTCCTTATCGTGCCATTTCAAAAAACCATATTCTGTTCGATTTAATTTACAACCCTAATGAAACTGTTTTTCTTAAAAAGGGTAAGCAAAATCAGGCGACTACCATAAATGGTTACAGTATGCTGATATATCAGGCAGAAAAAGCCTGGAAAATTTGGACTAAATAGAAAGCTCTATTCATTTATAAATTCTTAATTAACTTTTGTAAATATTACAGTTGTTGTTATCTTTAACGCTAGAGTATTTAAGAACCTTAACATTTATAAGATGTCAGAGCACGATAACCTGCAAGAAGCAGATGGAAAAAAAGATGAAATTCAATCTCAAACTGAAACCAAAACCCCAGAAGTAACTGAAAACACAACTGAAACTGAAGAGTCCATAGAAACCCCACTTGGAGAGTCAACAGAAACAGAAACAGAAACAACTCCTGAAGTAGAAAGTAAAGATGAAGACGCTATAAATGAGATTGACGAATCTAATGCTGAAGATGCTGAAGACGAGGGCAATGCTGACAGACATCATATTGAGGAAAAAGAATATGATAAAATGTCTTTAGAAGATCTAGCTAATGAATTGGATAAGCTAGTTACCAAAGAAAAGGTTCAAGCCATTAAATCACATGTAGAAAATATTCGTTCTGAATTTAAATCTAAATTCAACTCCCTTTTAGAAGAGAAAAAAGAAGAATTTTTAAACGATGGTGGCAATGAAATAGATTTCTATTACTCAAGCCCAATACAAAAACGTTTTAAAGATACCTACAAGGAGTACAGAAATAAGTTAAATGCATACTATAAAAACATTGAAAAAAGCTTAAAAGACAATCTTGCCGAACGTCTCGAAATAATTGAAGAAATAAAGGGCCTCATAAATGTTGAGGAAAACATAAACACAACTTACAAACATTTTAAAGAGCTGCAGGAACGCTGGAAAAATGCAGGACCAATTCCAAGGGACAAATACAATAACGCTTGGAACAGTTACCATCATCATGTAGAAATTTTTTATGACTTTTTGCATCTAAACCGCGATTTAAGAGATTTAGATTTCAAACATAATTTAGAGCAAAAGCTAAAAATTATTGAACGTGCCGAAGAATTGGCAAAAGACGATAATTTAAATCGTGCTTTTAGAGAACTTCAGGTACTTCATAAAATGTGGAAAGAAGAGTTAGGGCCTGTTGGCAAGGAACATCGTGAAGAAATTTGGGAACGTTTTAAAAGCGCAACCAAAACCATTCATGATAGGCGTCAAGTATACTTTGCAGAACTCGATACCATTTACGAGAAAAATCTTGAGGTAAAACAAGACCTTATTTCAAAAATTCAAGCCATTGCAGAGAAGGGAGCAGATTCGCATAATGCTTGGCAAAATGCCATAAAACAAGTAGAAGAATTACGAAATGAATTTTTTAGTGCTGGTAAAGTGCCCATTAAAGTCAACGAAGCTACATGGGCAAAATTTAAAGAGGCTGTCAGACAATTTAACCGCAATAAAAATGCCTTTTATAAGAATCTGAAAAAGGCGCAATATGATAATCTCCAGAAAAAACTTGACCTAATAAAAATTGCTGAAGACAATAAGGATAGTGAAGATTTTCAAACCACAACACCTTTAATGAAACGCATACAAAGCGATTGGAAGAAAATTGGTCATGTACCCAGAAAAAACAGCGATAAAATTTGGAAGCAATTTAAAACAGCATGCAATCATTATTTTGATAGACTTCATGCTGCAAAAGATGCTGCCAATGCAGAAGGCAATGAAGCTTATACTGAAAAAGTTAAACTACTCGACACATTAAAAAACCTAGAATTAACTGGCAAAAAAGAAGACGATTTAGCTACCATTAAAGATATTATCAACTCATGGAAACAAATTGGCAATGTACCTGGAAACAAACGTTATATTGAAGGCAAGCTCCATAAAACTCTAGATGGTGTTTTCAAGAAATTAAAGCTTAACCCGAATGAAGGTGAAATGATAAAGTTTGAAACTAAATTAGAAAATTTAAGTAATGCTGAAGATTCTAGACATCTAGACAATGAACGTCAATTTATAAGAAAAAAGATAAATGAAGTTAAAGCAGAAATCAATCAGTTAGAAAACAACTTACAATTTTTTCAAAATGTAAACGATGACAATCCTTTAGTTCAAGAAGTACATAAGAATATTGAAAAGCACAAACAAGATTTAAATCTTTGGAAAACGAAATTGAATAAGATAAAAAGTATTTCCTAATAACCAAACAACCAAAAAAACTAAATCCCGCTTGCAGTATAAAACTCAAGCGGGATTTTAGCTCTAACTAAACTAACTAAATAGTTATTTTCCCAACCAAAATAACCAACTTACCAAATGATACTTTTAAGGAAGTAAATTATGCTATTAATCAATAAAAAAAGCATCATTTGTTATATATACGGTAATTTTTGAATTTTGGATTTTTTAGCGCTTAAAAAAATTAAATATTTTTGGCCTCTTCCCAAATGATAGTATTTGAAAATCATAGATTTTCTAATTCCTATTTTGGTAAGTGCTTCGCTTCTTCCCAAAATTTATCCATTTCAGCAAGTGTCATATCTTTCAGATTTCTATTTAACGCTTTAGATTTTTGTTCTAAATACTGAAACCGTTTAGAGAATTTTTTGTTGGTACGCTCTAAAGCATTTTCAGGATTTACATTTAGGAATCGTGCATAGTTAACCAAAGAAAAAAGTACGTCTCCCATTTCACTTTCAATAGCATCTTGGTTATTTGATTTAACTTCAGATTGCAACTCGCCCAACTCCTCTTCAACCTTTTCCCAAACTTGATTAGGCTCCTCCCAGTCAAAACCGACACCTGCTACTTTATCTTGAATTCTATTAGCCTTTACAAGTGCTGGCAAACTTTTAGGAACACCTTCTAAAACACTTTTTTTACCTTCCTTTAACTTTAGTTTTTCCCAATTACGTTTTACATCTTCTTCATTATCTACCTTTACATCACCATAGATATGCGGATGCCTATTAACTAATTTGTCGCAAATGGAATTACAAACATCTGCAATATCAAAATCCTTTGTCTCACTACCTATTTTTGAATAAAAAACGATATGTAAGAGTACATCGCCCAACTCCTTTTTTATTTCTTCTAAATCATTATCTAAAATAGCATCACCCAACTCGTAAGTCTCCTCTATCGTTAAATGCCTTAAGCTTTCCATAGTTTGCTTTTTATCCCACGGACATTGCTCTCGCAATTCGTCCATAATAGTTAATAATCTATCGAAGGCTTTTAATTGGTTAGCTCTAGAATTCATTTTTGAAGTTTTGATAAAATTACAATTAATATAGCATTACGATTTAATATAAAATGAAAAAATCCAGCTTTAGGCTGGATTTGTAAATATGACAATATCACTTATTCTTCCTCTTCTGCTGAAGCAACTTCAACTTCATCAAAGTTTAACAAGTTATGTTTCTGCAACAAATTATACCATTGTACAATTTTCTTTATGTCGCTGGCATAAACACGGTCTTCATCATAATCTGGAAGTACACCAAATAAATATTCTTCCAGTACATCCTTACTGTCCTTATGGCTAATAGATGTTTGGTTGCCGTTTTCTTTATCGCTAATTAATTGAAAAACCTCAATAAGTGGTTTTTCCTCTGTTAGTGTATAAATAGCAATTTCGCTTAAAATACTTACGTTATGATGAATTCCAACAGATAGTCGTTTTCCATCAATTAAAGATTCAGCAATAAAGCCGCTACGTGTTTGAGTAATCATTTTGTACAAACCCGGTTTTCCCGCAATTGCTAATATTTTATCTAGACCCATAATCTTAATTTAAAGTGCGCAAATATCTTATGTTTACTATTGCTAAACAAGTATTATCGTTTCTTTTTTTGGTTTGGAAAACGCATTTTGTAATCTACGTTAATCTTACCTTTTGATATGTTGGACAGCCTGCCTTTAATTAAACGTTTTTTTAGGCTAGAAAGTTTATCGGTAAACAAAATCCCTTCAATATGGTCGTACTCGTGTTGAATAACACGAGCTATTAAGCCATCAAAGGTTTCTGTATGAGGCTTAAAATTCTCATCAACATAAGAAATGGTTATTTTAGGTTTTCTAAAAACGTCTTCCCTAACATCCGGAATACTTAAACAGCCTTCATTAAATGCCCACTCATCGCCTTCTTCCTCAATAATTTCAGCATTAATAAAAGTGCGTTTAAAATCTTTAAGACTTTCTTGCTCTTCTGAAGATAAGTCGGGGTCTTCAGCAAACGGTGATGTATCTACTAAAAACAAACGAATTGGCAATCCTATTTGGGGTGCAGCCAACCCAACACCATAAGCATTATACATAGTTTCATACATATTATCCAACAACTCATTTAGTTTAGGATACTCTTTTGATATATCCTTACCCTTTTTCTTTAAAACTGGGTCACCATAAGCAACAATAGGTAAAATCATTTATTTGTTATTTTCATTGGTGCAAAAGTACAATTCTTAAAGTAATACGCATAAAAAAACTCCTTTAATAAAAGGAGTTTTAATTTACTATGGATATGAAATTATTTGTATGATAATTAACAAACAATGCTTTTATCTGCAACAAAAAATAAATCAACCTTACCTTTAAGTTTAGAATTTATCTTTGCATTTAAAATGTCTTTTTTCTTAGCTGCAGTTTCTTTGCTCGCAATAGCCTCTTCCTTCATAATACCGTTAAGAACCACAACTTTTTCTTCGTTTTGAATCTCTAAATTAGATTGTGCCTTTAGGTTATTTAAACCTAAAAATATAAAAACACATAAAATTAAAAATCGTTTCATTGCCTTATTATTTTAATTTGAGACATGACAAATATAGTATCGATGAAATGCATTATTGTAAAAAAATTGTTGAATAGCGACATAAAATCGATTATAAGATAAAGGCGTGTATTTCATCGATAAACGTAGTGTTAATAACCCTTTACAGAGGGTGTTTTATCGATTCAAAATTGCATTGAGTATAAACAAGCAGCTAGAAAGCATTAAGGGTTTTGAATGAAAAATAAAAAAAGCCCCTTGAAAAAAGGAGCTTTTAAGCATTGTTGTAAAATAAGTATTATTGAGTAATAATTAGTTTTTTGGTTACAGATGACACATCTGTACTAATTTTAAGTAAGTAAACACCATTTGGCATATTTGATAATGACAATTGCTTTCTACTTAAATTAGTAATGTTATCTCTTAAAATCAATTTTCCCGTAACTGCATACAATTCAATATTAGCACTTATATTCTTACCAAAAACGATATTTATATTTCCGTTGTTTGATACTGGATTGGGGAATACTACCAAACTGTTTAAAACAGCTTCAAAAGTTTCTCGTGAGAGTGTCTCTCCTGTAAGATCACCTCCAGTATATTCACATGTTGCAGTTCCAAAATCAACAGTAAATTCATTAATGTTTGAAATAGGACTGCCAGATGTTAAATCGTAAATAGATAATGACATATCACAAGATGCCAATGTAAAAACACTTCCATCAACTGTTACTGTGTTTGGTCTTTCAGCACAAGACAAAGAGCCAGTCTCATAAAAGAAAAACAACGATGTGGAATTAGAAAATCCGTTAGCAGGACATATTTGTGCTAAACTGCTATTGAAATAGAATAGTGCGAAAATCAACACTAAAGTAGGGTAAAGTTTTCTCATAATGATTAAGATTTGGTTTGGTCAAATATAATTTTAGGCTTTATTCCATTTCAATAAAATAGTTTAAATTCCTAAAAATTCGATTATTTGAAAAACAATTACATTTAATCGTTAAAAACGAACATAATATCGACGCAAATAGCTATATATCAGCTAATTGTAATGTAAATAACTTTGAAGTATTAATGTAGCGCTAATTTCATCAACCAAAGATTTATTTTGGCGCTTCTTTTTAGATAAACCACTATCAATCATAGTTTGGAAAGCCATTTTAGAAGTAAAACGTTCGTCAACACGCTTAACGGGAATATCTGGAATGACGGTTTCTAGTTTTTTAAGAAAAGGGACAATTAAAGCTTCGCTCTCAGATACTTCATTGTTCATCTGTTTGGGCTCTCCAACCAAAAACAATTCTACATCTTCTTTTTCAGTATAATCTTTTAAAAAAGGTATAAGATTTTTGGTTTCTACAGTTGTTAATCCTGATGCAATAATTTGCAATTCATCTGTTACGGCTAAACCCGTACGAACCTTTCCAAAATCTATTGCTAAAATTCTTCCCATATTGGCTACAAATTTACCATTAATAATACAGAAGACCTATTTGTCGGTATTGAATATTACAAGTTTCTATTTTAACAAATCAATTATACCTTTATCTTTGCTATATTATTGAAATCTAACTATGAAACAACTACAACAAATTATAGAAAACGCTTGGAATAATCGCGAATTACTAACCGATAAACTCACTATTGATAGTATACGAAATGTTATTGACTTAATAGATCAAGGTACATTGCGTGTAGCAGAGCCTACCAGCAATGGTTGGCAAGTTAATGAGTGGGTTAAAAAAGCTGTTGTGCTATACTTCCCCATACAGAAAATGGAAACCTTTGAAGTTGGTATTTTTGAATATCACGATAAAATACCTTTAAAAACAGGATATCAAGACAAAGGCATTCGTGTGGTTCCTCATGCTGTTGCTAGACATGGCGCCTACATATCAAAAGGAGTAATAATGATGCCTAGCTATGTTAACATTGGTGCTTATGTTGATGAAGGTACTATGGTTGATACTTGGGCTACTGTGGGTAGTTGTGCGCAAATAGGAAAAAATGTACATCTTTCAGGAGGTGTTGGTATTGGTGGTGTTTTAGAGCCCTTACAAGCAGCCCCAGTAATTATTGAAGATAATGCATTTATAGGTTCACGATGTATAGTTGTTGAAGGCGTTAAGGTAGAACGTGAAGCTGTTTTAGGTGCTAATGTTGTTTTAACAGCTTCAACAAAAATTATTGATGTTACTGGCGATAAACCTAAAGAAATGAAAGGTATTGTTCCTGCACGTTCTGTTGTAATTCCTGGAAGTTATACCAAAAAATTCCCTGCTGGTGATTATAACGTGCCTTGTGCACTAATTATTGGAAAACGCAAAGAAAGCACCAATAAGAAAACATCGCTTAATGACGCTTTGCGTGAATATGACGTGGCCGTATAAATGAAGATATTAGTAATTCAACAAAAAATGATTGGCGATGTCCTTACAAGCAGTATCCTGTTTGAAGCACTTTGTGAGGAATATCCAAATGCTGAATTACATTACCTGATAAATACACATACATATCCTGTTGTTGAAAACCATCCTTGTATTGATAAGTTTATTTTTTTTACTCCCGAAATAGAATCAAGCAAAAAGGCACTCCTTCAATTCGCAAAATCAATCCAAAAAAAAGAATTTGATGTTGTAGTTGATGTATATTCCAAAATTTCCAGCAACATCATCACGCTATTTTCGGGTGCCAAAACTAAAATATCATATCACAAATGGTACACAACGTTAGTTTATAATCATAACGTTAAACGACTAAAAGTAACTGACAGGAATTGTGGCCTAGCTATTGTTAATCGCATGCAACTTCTTGAACCTTTAGGTATTTCGTTTAATGCTATTCGTCCAAAAATTTATTTAACCAATAATGAAGTTGAAGACGCTAAAAAACAGTTAAAATCAAACAACATTTCACTATCAAAACCATTGTTCATGATAAGTGTTTTGGGTAGTGGTTTAAACAAAACTTACCCATTAGATTATATGGCATCAGTTATTGATGAGATAGCTGCGACAACAAATGGTCAAATATTATTTAATTACATTCCCAATCAATTAGTTGAAGCTGAAACCATCTATAATGCTTGTAAACCTGAAACTCGAAAACAGATTTATTTTGATGTTTTTGGGAAAAGCCTACGTTCATTTTTGGCTTTAACTTCACTTTGCAATGCTATTATTGGAAATGAGGGTGGAGCCATTAATATGGCTAAAGCCTTAAACATAAAAACCTTTGCCATTTTCGCGCCATGGATTGACAAACAAACTTGGAGTATTTTTGAAAAAAATGGTGTTAATGAGTCTGTGCATTTAAAAGATTATAAACCCGAAATTTATAACGGTAAAATTGAAAAAGACATGAAGGCAGAAGCCAAAAATTTGTATATTCAATTTAAACCTGAATTATTCAAGGACAAATTAAATAAGTTCTTAAAGCCTTTTGCAGTAACAGCATGATAAAACTTTCAGCAGTAATCATTACCTACAACGAAGAAGAACACCTAGGCAAGTGCTTGGAATCTTTGGTTGATGTCGCTGATGAAATTGTGGTTGTTGATTCTTTTTCCACAGATCGTACTCCAGAAATCTGCAAATCTTTTAAAGTCCGTTTTCATCAGCAAAAATTTCTAGGCTATATAGAACAAAAAAACTATGCTTTATCATTAGCTAAATATGACCATATATTATCTCTAGATGGTGATGAGGCCTTATCTGAAGAATTAAAAGCTTCAATAAATCAAGTAAAAGCAAATTGGGAATTTGATGGCTATTACTGCAACCGATTAAATAATTATTGTGGTCAATGGATTAAGCATTCCGATTGGTATCCTGATAAAAAACTACGCTTGTTTAAAAAAGATTGTGGCGAATGGAAAGGCATCAATCCACACGATCGCTTTACATTAAAAGCTAATTATAAGGCTGGTTTTCTAAAAGGCAATTTATTGCATTGGATTTATCGAGACTATTCAGAACACAATCAAAAAGTTGAACGATTTTCTACTATTGCTGCAGAGGCTTATTATAAATTGGGCAAGCGTTCATCGATTTGGAAAATAGTTTACAGACCAACTTGGGCCTTTTTTAAAGCTTATTTTTTAAGATTAGGGTTTCTAGACGGATTAAACGGATTTATTATCTGTGTGCAGACCTATAATGTAACCTTCTTGAAGTATATTAAACTTTATAGATTGTGGCATCCTAGGAATTAATATTTTTTTGGTCGCCAAAACAGAATTTTATTTTTTAGGCGTCTCTTTCTATGAAATCTGTTTTGGAAGGCTTCGGTTTCTTTCCACATCAACTCAAAAACCTCATTATAATCACGATTAATAAGCTTGGCATACTCATCGCTCATAACTTCAACCATTGATTTATGAATGGTTAATTTGGCAAAGTTTTTAATACGCTCTTCAAAACTCATGCTCTCAAAACGCATCCTGTTTAAATCTACCAAATAGAACTTATAGTCCCCTTCACCTGTCTTTATTAAGGTATTTCCTGGCGAATGATCTAAAAAGTTAATACCCTTTTCATGCAAATTATAGGTGAATCTTGTAAAGGCTCGCAGAATAGCTTCATGGTTAGGGTAATTAAAATCCGTTGTTAATTCCCGATAAGTTAAATCATAGCGTAGATGTTCACTTATATAGTAACTGTTTTTAAAAAACAGTCCCGATTTAAACTCAAAATATGCTAGGGGTTGTGGTGTTCCAATATTGAATTCAATAAGCTTATTCGCATATTCAAAAGAGCGTTGTGCTTTACTTTTTCTAAAAAACTTATAAGCTATTTTATTAAATATATTAGGTACTTTAAACGACTTAACATTAATAGTCATACTGTTTAAAGCAAATAATTTTAGTGAATTACGATCTTGATTCCCAAAGTTTTCACCTGTGGTTTCATAATTAGCAACAATTTCTTTCAGTAATTGCTCATGAGCTTGAAACCCTTTATTTATCTTGTAATTCATACTACAATATTACAATAATATTTTGTTTTAATCTGTAATAAAATTAGCTGATAAGGGGCATTTTATTTAATTTGCAGAAAAGACTTTTTAATGCCAAATATTTGTTTAGAATCGCATAATATTGATAATTTATTTTTTGGATTTGGACAATTCAACTACCACTTAATAAAAGGGTTTTATGAGCATCAAAAGTTGCTTGAAGATTCCAATTTAAATATTACTCTAATTAGCAAGCATCCCAAAGAATTAGAACTTCAATTTGGTAATGTATTCAGTTATAGAAAGTATAAATCATTGCATCGCAAAAAAGCATTTCGAATAAAAACAAAGTATGACCTATGGCATTCGTTAAATCAAAACACTAAAGTTGAACCCTACTTTAACATTCCGTATTTATTAACCGTACATGATGTTAATTTTATGGAAGAGCTAAAGGGTGAAAAATTAAAAAAACGTGAAGAGTTATTTAAAAAAAAGCTTGAGCGTAGCAAGGCTATAACCTATATATCTGAATACGCCAAGTCTATGACCCACTCCTACTTTAATGTACCTAAAGTTCCTGAATATGTGATTTACAATGGTAGTTCTAAACCTATTGAACTAGCCGACAACCATACGCCTGAATTCCTTCCTAAAACAGATTTCCTGTTTACAATTGGAGAAGTTTTAGAGAAAAAAAACTTTCATACGTTAGTTGACATGCTCAAATACTTACCTAATCTTAATTTAATAATATCCGGTAAAAAAACTACAGATTATGCCAAGTTTATTGAAAATAAGATATCTGAACATCAATTAGCTGATCGGGTATTTTTAACAGGCAAGATAAGTGAAACCGATAAGGCTTATTATTTAAAAAACTGTTATGCCTTTTGTTTTCCATCATTACGGGAGGGGTTTGGCATTCCTCCTATTGAGGCTATGCAATATGGCAAACCTGTATTCTTATCTAACAAAAGTTCTTTACCAGAAATTGGAGGTAATATGGCATTCTATTGGGAACAATTTAATCCAGAGTATATGGCAGAGCAGTTTAATAAAGGGATAAAAACTTATGGTGGTAATCCTGATATGAGAAAAGCTATTATCAACCATGCCAATTCATATAATTGGTCTAAAACTGCTGAACAATATATAAGGCTTTACAACGCCTTACTTAAATAGGAATTTAAACCATTGCCCAAAATTCTTTTTTGCTATATAAAACTTTGATGGTATAATGGCATTAATATCCATATTCTCACGAATTTCTCCTATAGTTTGACCTTCGCAAAACTCTAAATATTTCCATTTTTCTGGCTCAATGTAAAAAAAGTCTTCCCTTTCTTTATAATTATGCTTATTGGTAGTTCGCCATTTTTCTAAAAAGGCTTCTTTGTTTTGTACTTCAATATTGTGTCCCCAATTATCAAGCTTAAAAACTAATTCAGCTTCATCTCTCGCAATACTTTCGTGTAATAATATGTTTTGGGTGTAAATTATACGTTCCCTTGTAACTCTTGCAACTTTATAATTTGGAAAATTTGTGGCAACAACAGCTTTTGTTGGGGATTTTACAAATAGAATTCCATCGTCCACATACTTATACAAATTAACCGAATACATAGAAATTTGAATCTTGTGCTTTTCAGGGCTGTCTAAATATTTATCATACTTTCTTAAGTCTTTTACAAACTTTCCAAAATCCAACACATACTCATCACTATCTATTTGTATTAGCCAGTTGCCAACACCCATTTTAAGAGAAAGCATATGGCGTTCACGATTATCATTTTCTATCGCAATTAGATTGGAATCGTAAAAATCATCTTCATAAAGCTCAATTTTATTATCAACATCAAACGCTTTAAGCCATTTAAAAAAGGAATCGTCTATAGTAAAAGTTTCGCCTGCCCAAGTTCTATTCTTGTGGTCTTTTGCAATAAATATAGCATCAGCATCTTGATAAACTGGAGGTATGGATTTTTTTAATTTCTCATAATCATAAGACAACAAAAATCCAACGTGAATTTTTTTCATAATTAAACAGGCTTTAGAACATCACTGCTCAAAAATAGTAAACAATACGAGATTATATTACATTTGTTAGAAATATAAATTATACTATGAGCCAAAACATTTGTGTAATTAGTTTTGACCACTGGAACTACGACCATCATATAGTCGACACTTTAAATGAATTAGGTTACAATAGCAACCACCTAAAAATTGATGGGTATCAACACGCCAGTTTTAAAGACAGGATTACCAATGTTTTTAGCAAGGTGTTTAGAGGAAAGAATTTAAAAAAAATTCGAAGGCAAGAATACATTATTGATTGTCTTAAGTCACTTGGGAAACAAGACCAAATACTAGTTATAAACCCTGAAGTTATTGATAAGGATTTTCACTTAAAAATTAAAACGTTCTGCACAACCTATATGGCGTATCTATACGATAGTTTAGAAAGGCATCCTGTTGAACATTTATTTGACAACATATTTGATAAAATCTACTCCTTTGATAAAGAGGATATTAAAAAGCACAATTTAATTCCTTCAAACAACTACATTTACCTACCCAAACAACCGCCTTCTGAAACCAATGAATACAATGCTGTTTATGTGGGCTCATTAGATGATAGATTACCTGCTCTCATTAGTTTGGCTAAACTTTTAAAAACCCTAGAAGTTCCTTATAAATTTTTGGTAATTGGAAAAAAAAGAAAGCTAAAACCTTTAATTAAAGAATATGGTGATTTAATCCAATTTGATAGTACTAAACTAAACCAAAAACAATTAATAGATTTTTATTCACACTCTCAAACGATAGTTGATTTGATAAGAGATAAACAAACAGGTTTAAGTTTTAGGTTTTTTGAAGCCATGGCATTGAGCAAAAAAATAATTACCAATAATGCCAATGTAAAGAACTATCCGTTTTATTCTGAAAGGAATATTTTTATTCTTGACAATAACAAACTGCTTAATGCTTCATTTTTTGAGCAAAAATACGAGCAAATAGATAGTACTATCTATGAAAAATACACATTAAAAAATTGGGTTAAAACCGTTTTTAATTTATGAATCCAGGATTTTAAGTACTGTTTTTTCTGTAGCCTGTAATGAGAATGGCTCTAAAATAGTTTTTGAGTAATTACTAATTGCTTCCCATTTTTCTGAATCTTGATAAATACTAATTATCTTTTCTGCTATTTCATTGGAATTGTTGGCTACCATATCTTGTTCAAACATTCCAAAATCAAACCCTTCTGCTCCTATATCTGTAGTAACTACTGGTAAAGCATACTCTAAACTTTGCCCTATTTTACCTTTTATTCCAGCTCCGTATCGCAAAGGCGCAATAAAAACTTTTGCAGATTTAAAATATGGTGTTATATCTTCTACAAAACCCAGAACATTAAACTTTTCTGAATGTAATGCCAAAACATCATCTGTTGGATAACTTCCAATTATATTAACTTTTAATTCAGGTATTGTTTTCCAAATTAATGGCATTATTTTATCATGTAAATACCTAATCGCATCAACATTTGGAGTATGGGAAAAACCGCCTACAAAAAGTAAATCTTTTCTATCTTCAAAAGGTGTTTTTACAATGTCTTCAACAAAATTATGAACATTGCTTAAAATAGTGGTTTTAGATAAATCTACATCAAAATCATTTAAAGCAACTTTATCGTCTTTAGAAATTAAAATAATTTCGTCTGCATTTTTACAAGCATTTAATTCTATTTCTAAATACGCATTAGCTTCTTTAAGTGTTTCCTTATTTTGGTTCAATTCCCATTCTCGTTTTAATCTTAAATAATGAAAATCAACCATATCATAAATAAACTTTGCTTTAGATGCAGCTTTTTTGGCAATTGAATAATATTTATCAAAAATACCAGGTCGATGTAACCAAATAAAATCGGCCTTTTTGGAAACCTGTTCTACAAACATTTCCCTTGTTACCAATTCAGAATTGCTGTTAAGGCACGGTACATATACGTGTACTCCAATGGCTTTGTATTTTTCTATATAGTTACTTCGGGCATACTTATATTCTTTTAAGTCAGCCATTAAAACAACCGTAAAGTTTTCTTTAAGCATTAACTTAATTAAACTAAACAGCCTCCTAGAGCCAGAATCCTTATCAAACTCTGGAATAATAGCATCAATTACAAAGACTATGGGCTTTGCTGAATCTAAATATTTAAAGTCGCAGAAAGCTTCTTTTTTAATTAATCGCCTTTCAAAAATTTTGTTTTTAACTTTAAGCTTAAAGCCTTTAACTATTTTAGGTTTCATTTATCTGTTTAAAAAGTTTGAGTTATAAACAAGTTATAATTTGCAAAGATATCAGCAAAAATTTAGCCAAAGGCTTTTATTTTAAGTTTTATTATGAAGAATAACGAATAATAAAATGGGTTTTTAGTATAAACCACATCGCTTATCCCAAATGCATACTTTAACATACTAGAAAAAGATTTTTTTCTTTTATTTTTCGTTATAAATGGAAATAAAACTTCTACACCTTGCTTTTGAAGTTCTATTACTTTTTCTTCTTTTAAACTATCTCTTGTTTTTAAAACTACAATTACCTTATGCCGAATGGTATCCTTACCTCCTATTTCATTTAAAACATCATCTGTTAAATAATCTTCTAAATAAACTTCACACTTACCTATGTAGTCTTTATTTAAATAATTGGTGTTTAGTTTCAAACCATATGGTTCTTGGCTAAAAACTGCTTTCCATTTGTTATAAAACTTAATTCTGTTATTATCTATTAACCCTTGCTTACGTTCCTGATCTTCAGCATTGTAAGAAATACTTTCAAAGTGAATAATTTTTGCAAAAGGTTGATAATAAACATCTAAATTGAACTTGTGTTTTAATTGCATACACAAGTCTGTCTCTTCATAATACGCAGGTAAAAACAATTCATCTAACTGAACCAAAGTATTGTCAGGTAGATTTCGTTTTAACAACAAGCAACAACCAGAACAATAATCCATTCGCTTTAAAAAATGATATCTTGGGTCGTCTGGAAAAAACTCTCTTCCAATGTTTACAGCTCCTCCATTTGCCAATAATACAGAACCAGCTTCAAGAATAACTCCTGAAGGGTGAATGGCCATGCCACCAACAGCTCCTACGCGTTCTTGGTCTTTAAAAACGGCCAAAAGCTCTTCCAATAACCTTGGCAAAACAATAACGTCATTATTAAGTAAAAGCACATACTCACCTTTTGAAGCTTTTACGCCATTATTAATATTCTTTAAAAACCCTAAATTTACTTCATTATGAATAACGTGAATACCGTTAATACGGTCAAGGTATTCTTTTGTATCATCAGTACTGTTGTCATTAATCAAAATTATTTCATAATCAATGCCCGAACACGCTCTCTTAATAGAATACAAACAGTTTAACGTATAAGAAAGCTGATTGTAAACAGGTATAATTATTGAAACTAAAGGATTAGAGTTATGTTGAAAGGAAATAGAATTGTTATCAAAGAAATCAATAGGTAAAAATTCAAAATCAGGAATACTAGTATTCATAAAAAAATTGCTGTTATTTTGGAAAAGAATGTAGTATCTTGTTCAAAAATTTGTCAAATTTACTAACAATGGATTACAACAACAAACCGTCTGGGTATTATCAACATGTACGTGAAGAAATGTTAGCATTTTTGCCTACCACGTCCAAAAAAATATTAGATGTTGGTTGTGCTCAAGGCGCCTTTGGTTTAGCAATGAAAACTAAAAACAATGCCGAGGTTTGGGGAATTGAACTAACGCCAGCTGCTGCAGAAAAGGCTAAAGAGGTTCTAGATAAAGTATTTATCGGTCCATGCGAACAGTTTTTAGATGAGCTTCCGGATAATTATTTTGACACGGTTTATTTTAATGATGTTTTAGAACACATGCAAGATCCGTATAAAGTGTTAGAGATTATTAAAACCAAACTATCAGATTCGGGTGTGGTAATAAGTTCTATTCCAAATATTAGATATTACGAAGTTTTTGAGGAAATGTATTTTAAAGAAAATTTTGAGTACAAAGAAGAGGGTGTTTTAGACAAAACCCACTTGCGGTTTTTTACCAAAAAATCCATTAGAAAAATGTATGAAGATTTAGGCTTTAAAATAATATCGCACGTAGGCATAAATAAAGGAAAATCCTTAAGGCCTTACCTTTACAACATACCAAGACTATTTAAAGGACTCGACATGAGGTTCTTACAATTTGCTACTGTGGCTTCAAAATCATAATGATTTCCTGTTTAGGTTATGGATTCTATATTAAAAAAGGCGGCTGATACGCTTGACCATTCCGGACTTATACTCTACCCCACAGATACTGTTTGGGGAATTGGCTGTGATGCCACAAACCCAAAAGCCGTTTCTAAAATTTATGCCCTAAAAAAGCGAGAAGAAAGTAAAGCCTTAATTTGTTTGGTCAAGGATTTAGACATGTTAAAATCTTACATTAAACATATTCCAAATACAGTTTTTGAAATTTTAAAAAACACTACTAAACCCACATCAATTATTTACAATAATCCCATTGGAATTGCCAAAAACCTAATAGCATCAGATAACACTTTGGCTATTCGCGTAGTCAATCATGAATTTTGCAACAAGCTATTACAAACATTTAACAAGCCAATTGTTTCAACTTCTGCAAATATCAGTGGTGAACCAACTCCAAAATCGTTTAAAGAAATACATCCTGACATTTTAAAAGGTGTTGACTATGTTGTAAATTTGCCAGACGAAAAAACAGAAGCCAAACCATCATCCATACTGAAAGTTGAGCATGATGGTAGTATAACTGTTATTCGTGAGTAAATCTCATATTTCAAACCTATTTTATAAAGAAATTTGAAGATTGTAATTAACACTTATGAACTACAAAAACGCCTTACTACATTCAGTATTTGATATAATTTCTAAATCTGCTCAAGAATTACAGGTAGACGCCTATGTTATTGGAGGATTTGTAAGAGATTTTATTCTTGATAGAGGCTCGCATAAAGACATTGATATTGTTGCTGTAGGTAGCGGCATAAAATTGGCCAAAAAAGTTGCCGAAAAATTACCCAATAAGCCTAAAGTTCAGGTTTTCAAAACTTATGGTACGGCTATGTTATGTACTGATGATATTGAAATAGAATTTGTAGGAGCCCGAAAAGAATCGTACAATGAGGATAGCCGTAATCCCATTGTAGAAAATGGCACTCTTGAAGATGACCAAAACCGAAGAGATTTCACCATCAATGCATTAGCCTTGAGTTTAAATGCTTCTAACTATGGTGATTTATTAGACCCTTTTAACGGTATTCAAGATTTAGACGACAAAATTATTCGAACACCTCTAAACCCTGACATTACATATAGTGATGATCCACTGCGCATGATGCGCGCCATAAGGTTTGCAACACAGTTAAAGTTTAGAATTGAGGATGAATCGCTAGATGCCATTTCTCGAAATAACGAGCGTATTAAAATTATTACCAAAGAGCGTATAGTTGTAGAATTGAATAAGATTCTAGAATCCAATAAACCTTCAA
Source organism: Hanstruepera flava (assembly GCF_023634025.1). Classification (GTDB taxonomy): domain Bacteria; phylum Bacteroidota; class Bacteroidia; order Flavobacteriales; family Flavobacteriaceae; genus Hanstruepera; species Hanstruepera flava. The sequence goes on from NZ_JALJCW010000001.1 coordinate 479,761, forward strand.
TAGGCTTTTTATTATTGGAAAAAACAGGATTATTAAAACATATATTACCTGAATTAACCGCCTTAAAAGGTATTGATGAAATTGAAGGTCAGCGTCATAAAGACAATTTCTACCACACACTAGAAGTTGTTGATAACATTTCGCAAAACACAGATAACCTGTGGTTACGTTGGGCTGCTTTGCTTCATGATATTGGCAAAGCACCTACAAAGCGTTTTGACAACAAAGTAGGATGGACATTTCACGCCCATGAATTTGAAGGCTCGAAAATGGTCTATCGCCTATTCAAAAGATTAAAAATGCCATTGAATGATAAAATGAAATTCGTTCAAAAAATGGTACTTATGAGTTCACGGCCAATTGTTTTAGCCAATGACATTGTAACCGATTCTGCCGTGAGACGCTTAATTTTTGATGCTGGTGAATATGTTGACGATCTTATGACATTATGTGAAGCCGACATAACCACAAAAAATCCTAAAAAGTTTAAAAAATACCACAACAATTTTAAAATTGTAAGAGAAAAAATTGTCGAAGTTGAAGAACGCGATCATATCAGAAATTTTCAACCTCCAATTAGTGGCGAAGAAATTATGAAAGCCTTCAACTTAAAACCATCTCGAGAAATTGGCATAATAAAAGACAGCATAAAAGAAGCTATATTAGAAGGTGATATTCCAAACGATTATAAAGCCGCTTACCAACTCATGCTCAAAGAAGGTGAACGATTAGGTTTAAAAACAGCTCATTAAATGATAAAGCTTGTTAGAACAAATTCTGAAAACACAGACTTTATAGAACTAGTTAAAGCTTTGGATTCCTATTTAAAAGTTACCGATGGCGATGAGCATGATTTTTATAATCAGTTTAACAATATAGATGTTTTAAAACACACTGTTGTAGCCTACAATAACGGAATTGCCGTTGGCTGTGGTGCCTTTAAGAAATTTGACAAATACAGTGTTGAAATAAAACGCATGTTTACAAAACCCAATATAAGGCAATCTGGAATTGCCAAAAAAGTTCTTAACGAACTAGAAACTTGGGCAAAAGAAAAAGGGTTTCAATCGGCTATTCTAGAAACAGGAAAACGCCAATTTGAGGCTGTTAACTTTTATCGTAAAAACAACTATTTGGACATTCCAAACTATGGACAATATAAAAACATGGACAACAGTCTGTGCTTTAAAAAAACTTTCTAATTAAGAAAAAAAATGAAAAAGGATAACAAAAAGGTTATTTACTGGTTATTAACTGGCTGTATTTTAATTTTTATAATGGTGGTTGTAGGTGGTATTACAAGGCTTACACATTCTGGATTATCTATTTCTAATTACAAATTAATTTCTGGCACCATTCCGCCAATGAATGAAGTAGAATGGCAGGAAGCTTTCGATTTGTACAAACAATATCCTGAATACCAAAAATTAAACAATCATTTCACACTTCAAGATTTCAAAGACATCTACTTTTGGGAGTGGCTACATCGTGTTATTGGTCGTTTTATTGGTTTAGTGTTTTTCCTTCCTTTCCTATATTTTTTAATTACAAAACAGCTTTCTAAACCCACTATACGAAAATCTATTGTACTATTAATAATGGGAGGTTTTCAAGGATTTTTAGGTTGGTACATGGTAAAAAGTGGATTGGTTGACAATCCAGATGTTAGTCATTACAGACTAGCCGCACACTTAACCACAGCCTTTATAACATTTGCTTACACCTTTTGGGTGGCATTGGATTTAATGTTTCCCATTAAAAAAACCATTAACGTAAAATTCAGAAATTTAATACGGTTAGGGTTGGCTGTACTGCTAGTTCAAATTATTTATGGTGCGTTTGTAGCTGGCTTAGATGCAGGATTTATCCATAATCACTGGCCATTTATGAGTGAAGGAAAATTAATTCATGAAACCGTATATACCGAACAAGTGCCTGTTATAAAAAATTTCATTGAAGGCAAAAGCGGTGTGCAATTTGTACACAGAACATTAGCATACATTGTAGTAATTTTTATTTTACTAATTTGGTATAAAGGGAAAATGATGACACCAAACAACATGCAAATTAAAGGATTAAACGCATTGCTCCTTTTGGTGGGTGTGCAATTTTTATTGGGCGTACTTACATTAATGTATGGCGTTCCTGTTTGGCTTGGGGTAACACATCAAATAGGTGCGTTTTTCTTATTGAGCGCAATGACATTTACCCTGCATCGTTATAGCAAATAATCTAAAATAAAGTACATTTGCAAAATAAAATAACATCATGATTTACAGATTTAGAATTGTATTGGATAATGATAGTGAAGACGATATTTTTCGCGACCTAGAAATTCGTGAATCAGATTCATTTGAAGACTTGCACAATACCATAACACAATCCTTTGGGTTTGACGGCTCTGAAATGGCTAGCTTTTACATAAGTGATGATGAATGGAATCAAGGTGAAGAAATTTCACTTTTTGATATGAGTGATGGTATTAACAAAACTAAACTTATGGGAAACACAACCCTAAAAGATTTAGTCCATGAAGATCAAACCAAACTTATATACGTTTATGATTTTTTAAGCATGTGGACCTTTTATGTTGAACTGGCCGAGATAGTTGAGGAAGCTGAAGGAACAGACTACCCTAATCTTATGTTTGTACATGGGCAAGTTCCAGATGAAGCTCCTGAAAAATCTTTTGAAGCTGAAAATCTAGATGATTTTAATGATTACGAAGACGATTTAGATATTGAAGATTACGACAATCTCGATTTCGATGAAAACTGGAATTAATTTCTAATAAAACTTTAAAAAGCATTCTCTAAACAGAATGCTTTTTTATTTTTATGTAACAAAAAATTGAATCAGTCGTCATATTAACATTACCAACCCTTGTGAAATTGTATTTCACTTAAAAAATAAAATATCTTGGATACAATCCTAACCATTAATAATCTTACTAAAAAATTTGGTTACCTAACAGCTGTAAAAGATTTAAGTTTTACTATAAACAAAGGCAATGTTTATGGTATTCTAGGTCCAAACGGCAGTGGTAAATCTACAACTCTTGGTGTTGTTTTAAATGTTGTAAATAAAACCTCTGGAGATTTTCATTGGTTCGATGGCAATACAACTACACATAACGCTTTAAAAAAAGTAGGTGCTATTATTGAACGCCCTAATTTTTACCCATACATGAGTGCTTACCAAAACCTTAAACTGGTTTGCCGAATTAAAGGTGTTGATTATTCCAAGATTGACGAAAAGTTAGAAGTTGTTGGACTTTTAGATAGAAAGGACAGTAAATTTCAAACCTACTCTTTGGGTATGAAACAACGTTTGGCAATTGCTTCTGCATTACTCAATGATCCTGAAATTTTAATTCTTGACGAACCTACCAATGGTTTAGATCCTCAAGGAATCCATCAAATTCGTTCACTCATCAAAGAAATTGCAAGCAATGGCACAACCATTTTATTGGCCTCGCATCTATTGGATGAAGTTGAAAAAGTATGCTCGCATGTTGTTGTCCTACGAAAGGGCGAAAAACTCTATTCTGGTCGGGTTGACGAAATGATATCCAGCCATGGCTATCTAGAACTCAAGGCAGATGACACAGACAAATTAGTTCAATTTTTAGAAGCCAAGAAAATGTTTGGTAAAATTAAAGTTGAAGACGGTTTAATTACAGCATTTTTAGACGAACCTATGGATGCCAAATCGGTTAATCAACTTATGTTTGAAAACGGTATTACACTAACCCATTTGGTAAAACGTAAAGAAAGTTTAGAAGAACAATTTTTACAACTTACAGACAACAACTAATCAATCAAAACCAATCGCATGTTACGACTTCTTAAATTAGAATTACAAAAACTATTGTTAAACAGAACGAGTAAAGTACTCATCTTTATTTCATTTATTTTACCATTTACAGTTTTAATTCTATCGTCCATAAAAATTAATTTCTTTGGTTTTTTTACTTTGGAATTGGGTGAATTGGGCATCTTCAATTTTCCAATAATCTGGCATATAACTACATTTTTTGCATCGTATTTTAAATTCTTCTTTGCCATAGTTGTAGTTAGTATGATTGGTAATGAGTATAGCAATAAAACCATTAAGCAAAACTTAATAGATGGTTTGAGCAAAAAGGAGTTTATATTATCTAAATTTTATACCATTGTATTTTTCTCCCTTTTGGCAACTGTACTTATAAGTTTAGCCTCGTTCTTTATTGGCTTATACTATTCTAGTTATACTGAAGTGAATATCATTTTTAGGGAAACCGAGTTCTTGTTGGCCTATTTTGTAAAATTAGTCGGCTTCTTTAGCTTGTGTTTATTTTTTGGTATGCTTTTAAAACGTTCAGCATTTGCTTTAGGATTTCTGTTTATACTCTATATTGTGGAATGGATAGTTTTCGGGTTAATTTCTTGGAAGGCAGACATGGAAATAGCCGAAAAAATTCAAAACTTTTTCCCGCTAAAATCTATGTATAAGCTTATAGATCAGCCTTTTCAACGTATAATGATTACAAAATTTCCAGACAATGGCGATTTAGCTTATGATTATGGTGTACACGCATCAGAGATTATTATAGTACTGGCTTGGACAGCTTTATTTATCTTTTTATCGTTTAGATTATTAAAAAAGCGAGATTTGTAATATATTTGATAGTTATTGCTATCAAAAATGAAAAAAACACTCTTTTACATACTTTTCCTGTGCTTTGTCAGCACCTATAGTCAACGTCAAGCAGCCAACTGGTATTTTGGTGAAAATGCTGGAATTAGATTCGATATTAACAATAATATTATTCCTTTAAATGATGGTCGCTTAAATACTCGAGAAGGGTGTTCATCTATTTCTAACAATAATGGAGACTTATTGTTTTACACAGATGGCTCAACTGTTTACACCAACGTGCATACGGTTATGCGTAATGGTTCTGGGTTATTGGGTGACGATTCTAGTACACAGTCTGCTATTGTGGTTCCACGACCTAACCATCCTGATATTTATTACATTTTTACGGTAGGCTCTAATAATACAGGAAATGGTATGAAATATTCCGTAGTTGATATGTCCAGGGATATGGGGCGTGGCGAAGTAACCTTAAAAAATCAAAATCTACTATCACAGTCTGCTGAAAAAATTGCAGCAGTTTTAAAAGACTGTGAAACGGGTGCTATTTGGGTTATTGGTTTATCAGACTTTAATGGCACATCCATTTCCACATTAGATACCTTTCACGCTTTTGAAGTTACTGATGCGGGTATAAACACCACAGCTGTAAAATCTAATTTCGATAGAATTGGTATAACCGATGCACGTGGCTATTTAAAATTATCACCCGATGGTACCAAATTAGCCTGTACCAATACCACTAATGGTCTGTATTTATTTGATTTTGATGTCACGACAGGTTTTGCAAGTAATAGGCAACGTTTAACCGTACCAACTTCTAACAACAAACCTTATGGCGCGGAATTTTCACCTGATAGCCAAATGCTTTATGTTACGGCCTCAAATGATTTATTCGGGGATGGGGACAATAACCCTAGTAATCATTTTTCTGTTTTAGTGCAATACAATTTAGCAGCAGCAGATATAAGTGGTTCAGCATTTATAGTAGACCAAAGAAATGCATACAGAAGTGCCTTACAACTAGGCCCAGATGGCAGAATTTATAGGTCCATGGCGCAAACTTACGATATTGGGTCTCCGTTTTTAAGTACTATTAATAATCCTAATGCACTAGGAGCTGCCTGTAATTATGATAATAATTCAGTAACATTAAGTGCTAACTCCATGCAAGGCTTACCGCCTTTTATAGCTTCATTTTTTACTGAAAAAATTGATATTATTCGTAACGGCCAGGATACCACTTTCTTACCATTGTGCACCGGAGACACCTATACCTTAACAGCCGATGATATTCCAGGCGCTACCTACGAATGGACTTTTGACGGAACTGTATTGCCAGAAACCGATTACGATTTAGATGTTACCCAAGCTGGAACCTACGAATTAACAATAGACTTAAATAATGGAGACTGTGAGTATTTAGAAGGTGAAGCTATTGTAACGTATTTTGACATTCCAGTGGCCAACCCTGTAGGGAATTTTAATATCTGTGATGATGATAACGACGGCTCTTGGAATTTTGATTTAACCCAGCAAGATGCAGGTATTTTAGATACTCAAGATTCTACAATTTATAGCGTACATTATTTTGAATCGCAAATAGATGCTGATAATAATGAAAACGAAATAACGGGTCTTTACACCAACACTACAAATCCTGCAACGGTATATGCTAGAATTCATAATGATGGAAATGAAGACTGTTATGATACCATATCTTTTGACATAGAAGTTTTTAATACACCTTTGGCAAATCCTGTAGCAACTTTTGAACTATGTGATGACGATGCAGATGGCGATAACACCAATGGACAGATAAACATAAACTTACAGGATTTTGATGATGATATTTTAAATGGGCAAAATCCATTAGAATATAATGTTAGTTATCATTCATCTCAAGGTGATGCTGATACTGGCGATAACGCTTTACCGTCGATATATTATAATCAAACACCTTTTCAAGAAGAGATTTTTGTACGTGTGGAAAATGTAGATAACGATGATTGTTTTGACACCACCTCATTTGATGCCATTATTAATCCTATTCCACCATCGTTTGATGCCTCATTAATACAATGTGATGAAGATGGCACAGTTGATGGCTTTACTGTGTTTAACTTAAATGAAGCATTTGACGCGCTTACAGGCAACGCAACAGGCGTATTTATAGAATTTTACGAGTCCTTCCCTGATGCTCAATCTAGTAATAGTCCAGTAAATGCCAATGCCTATTTTAATACGGCTAATCCACAAATTGTATTTGCACGTGTAATAGATGATACAACATTATGCCACAGTATTGCTGAATTAACTTTAGAGGTTAGTACAACACAAATCAACGATTATCAAGCTCCTGAAGTCTGTGATGAATTAGATTCCGAAGATGGTATAAATACGTTTGATTTAGAGCAATTTACGGCAGTTATTCAAGCTGATAATGGCATAACATTCCCGGTAACTTACTACGAAACATATAATGATGCTTTACTAGAACAAAACGAATTAGCATCGCCTTACACCAACACAAACCCTTATAGCCAAACTATTTATTCTCGAGTTGAAAATAACAATGCTTGTTTTGGTATAGGTGAAGTCGTCTTAACCATAAATCCATTACCGCAATTAGAAGATGACGAAACACTACTGTATTGTTTAAACACGTTTCCAGATACAATTCCAATTGACGCTGGTATTGTAGGCGATTCACCTAATAATTATACTTACAGTTGGTCTACAGGACAAACAACATATGAAATTGATATTAATGCTGTAGGTGTATACACCGTAACTGCTATGAATATTTATGGCTGTACCAAATCTAGATCTATCACTATAGAACCTTCCAATATTGCAACATTTGAATCTATTGAAGTTATTGATGCGAGTGACAACAATACCATTACAGTTATAGTTTCAGGTGAAGGTGAATATGAATACGCTTTATACGATAAAGATGGACAACTGTATGCCACATACCAATCGTCTAATTATTTTGAAAACGTAAATCCTGGTTTATATACAGTTAGTGTGCGCGATGTAAAAAACAACTGTGGTATTGTTGATGATATTGTTTCTGTAATTGGTTTTCCTAAATTCTTCACACCAAACGGAGATGGCGATAATGATACATGGCAAGTAAGAGGTGTTTCGCAACAATTTCAACCGAATACCAAAATTTTAATTTTTGATCGCTACGGTAAATTGCTTAAACAGTTAAATCCTGTAGGTGATGGTTGGGATGGTACATTTAATGGCCAACAAATGCCTGTATCAGATTACTGGTTTACAGTTCAACTTCAAGATGGCAGACTTTATAGAAGTCATTTCACATTAAAACGATAACAAATTGAAATTAAAAGTGACATGGCACAATTTGATTTTGGCTTTTGTGTTTTGCTTAAGTCATCTTTGTCTTGTTGCCCAACAACCTACCGATTGTGTTAATGCCATTACAGTGTGCGGTGACTCTGATATTAATCTAGATGTCAACGGCATTGGAGTTCAAGAATTTATAGGATTAAACACTTGTAGTAGTGTAGAAAACAATAGTTTGTGGTTAAAAGTTACTGTTGTAAATAACGGAACTTTAGGATTTACATTAACACCTCAAAGTACTGACCTAAATGAAGACTATGATTTTTTTGTGTTCGGTCCTAACCCAAACTGTAATAATTTAAGCCCTGCCATTCGTTGTTCTACTACCAATCCACTTGGCGCAGGTTTACATTGGAATCTCACTGGAATGAATGGTGCAGAAACTGATACATCTGAAGGTCCTGGCCCTGATGGTAATAGTTTTGTACGTTGGCTCGATGTTGTTGCAGGAGATACATATTATATTGTTATTGATAGACCCATTGGAAACAGCCCTTTTAATCTTGAGTGGACAGGTACTGCAGAATTTGCAAGTCCGCCAACCAATGAGTCATCATCCTCTTTAGAATTAAATTTGTCGGAATGTGATGCCATACCACCGTTTGACGACTTTACTACTGCTTTTGATTTAAGTGTAAACACGGACTTAATTATTGGCTCACAGACAAATGTTACAGTTACTTATCACGAATCAGAAACAGATGCCAGTATTGGCAACAATCCAATAACAGGATTATACACCAACATTTCAAATCCACAAGAAGTTTATGCTAAAATAACTGACAATGATACGGGATGTTTTGAAATAATACCCTTCAGCCTTATAGTTGGTGATGGTGCAAACTATCCCACTCCATCAGATTATATTCTCTGCGATGATTACAACGACGGTGATAATACAAATGGTCAAGTTACCTTTGATCTTGCATCAAAAAATGAAGAAATACTAAACGGGCAAAATCCAGATGATTTAAATATAACATATCACGAGTCGTATTCAAATGCTGAATTTAGTCTTGATCCGCTACCAAACTATTATCACAACACAACACCTTATTTAGAAGAAGTTTTTATTAGAATTGAAAATGCTGCTAATGTAAATTGTTTTAGTATTAGAACATTAAACCTCGTTGTTTTAGAAACACCCGAAGCGTTTAATGCTGTACAAGTTCAATGCAGCTACTCTTCCTCTTCTATTTTTAATCTCACAAATTCCAACGATTCGCTTACTGGAAATACTAATGGCAGGTCAACACGGTTTTACACGAGTTATAATGATGCTCTAAATGATATTAATGTTATTTCAAATAGCGGTTCTTATTCAAACGTATCGAATCCTCAAACAATTTTTGTTCGGGTTATTGATGATAGTACTGGTTGTTTCAGTATTTCAGAATTGGAATTGCAAATTAGTAGCACAACGGTTAACAATACTCAAATTATAGAATGTGATACTGATGGAGTTGAGGATGGTTTGTTTCAATTTGATTTAAATCAAGCAAATGCAGACATTCTAAATGGAGCTCCTGTTGGAGCAACCATAGCATATTATGCTACTATTGATGATGCCATGTTAGAAACCAATGCACTTTCATCTTTGTATACCAATACAATACCTAACCAACAAGTTATTTTTGCTCGTGTAGAAAATGTTGAAGAATGTTATGGCATTGCAGAAATTGAACTCTTTGTATATAATCTACCTGATATTGATACAGAAGAAACTGTCTTTTATTGCCTAAACACCTACCCTAGCACGATAACGATTGATTCTGGCGAAATTACTTCACCTTCAAATTATTCATATCTGTGGTCAACTAATGAAACTACATATGCTATTAATGTGAATGAGGTTGGTATGTATACTGTTGAGGTTACAAATAATACTACAAATTGCAGTGTAATTAGGACTATAACTGTTGAACCCTCAAATATTGCAACAATTGAGTCGGTAGAGGTGGTTGATGCAACAGATAATAATTCTATAACAGTAATAACGTCCGGCGAAGGTGATTATGAATATGCGCTTTTTAACGAGTTTGGTTTGGCATACCCTTATCAATCCGAAAATAGTTTTAACAATATTATTCCTGGAATTTACACCTTAAGTGTAAGAGATGTAAAAAATAATTGTGGAATTGTAGATTACTCGGTTTCTGTCATCGGTTTTCCCAAAGTATTTACCCCTAATGGAGATGGTGATAATGACCTTTGGAACATAAAAGGACATTCAAATATTTTCAACCCCAATTCTAAAATACTAATTTTTGATAGATATGGTAAGTTACTAACACAAATAAATCCTTTTGGCCCAGGATGGGATGGTACTCTTAATGGTACACCCCTACCAGTTAATGACTATTGGTTTTCGGCTACCCTACAGGATGGACGTGTTGTTAAAGACCATTTCACCTTAAAACGATAATTTTTTGATTACAAGAAAAAAACATATACTCATTGCATTTTTAGCACTAATAAGTGTAACACTTACTGCTCAAAACCAAGCTGCCAATTGGGCATTTGGCGTACGGGCTGGATTAAACTTTAATTTTGGATATCCCATCCCTTTTGATGGCGCTCTAATTGACACACCCGAAGGGTGTTCCAGCATTTCTGATAGACTAGGAAATTTATTGTTCTATTCAGATGGCATTACAGTCTGGAATAAAAATAATGCTGTTATGCTTAACGGAACAGGATTACAAGGCGATAAATCTAGTACCCAATCTGCTTTAATTGTTCCAAAACCAGATGATGACACTATTTTTTACATCTTCACAGTAGATGACCGAGGTGGTGCAGGAGGCTTACGCTACTCTGAAGTCAATATGGCATTAGATGGTGGTTTGGGTGGTGTAACAAACAATAAAAATGTACTGTTAGCCAACCCAACAACCGAAAAAATCACTGCTATTGAAAGCTCTGACGGAAGGAGCATTTGGGTAATTAGTCACCGTTGGATGAGTAACGAGTATATTGCCTATCTGGTTTCAGATACTGGAGTAAATACTACTCCTGTAGTTTCTGCAGTAGGCTCCAACCATACTGGAGACATAAATAATACAATTGGTTATTTAAAAGCTTCACCTAACAGAGAAAAAATTGCTAGTGTTGTATCTTATGACTTAAGTGAAACTCAAATTTTTGATTTTGATGCGACTACTGGAGTTTTATCCAATCCGATAACAATTTCAAACTACAATTCAAATAACATTGGACCATATGGCTGTGAGTTCTCACCAGATAGTAATTTATTATATGTAACAGAAATTGACAGAAGTTCAGGTACATCAAAAGTGCATCAATACGATTTAACATTAAACAGCCAGGCTGCCATAATAAATTCAGATATAATTATTGGTGAAGTAGATGAAGAATTAGGGGCTGTGCAACAAGCACTGGACGGCAGACTGTATATTGCCATTGAAGGCGGTCAATATTTATCGGTTATTGCTAACCCAAACGAACGTGGTGCTGATTCTAATTTTGAGTTTGAAGGTGTGCATCTTGGTGGCAATAGTAGTCATTTTGGTTTACCACCTTTTATCCAATCGTATTTTTTTGCAACCAATGTATTTAGAAACACCTGTTATGGAGATACTACTGAATTCACCATAAATACGTCTACTGTTATAGATAGTATACATTGGGATTTTGGTGATCCTGCATCTGGCAGTGATAATACCTCAACCGATTTAAATCCTACTCATGTATTTACAACAACCGGTGAGTTTTTGGTGACCATTTCAATTGATACGGAAGGTGAAATACAAACGGTGTATAGAACCCTAATAATATCAGAACAACCTGAAGAACTTGATTTAGAACCTCTAGTTGGTTGTGAGGTTGACAATGGAACAGCTGAATTTAATTTAATTTCTGCCATCCCACAAGATATTATTGATGACGATACTATTGCTATTTCCTACTATGAGGATTTAACTGATGCTGAAAACTTTTTCAATCCTATTATCAATGTAAGCACCTATACAAATACAGCTAATCCTCAAATAATTTATGTACGATTACAAAACAGCATAAGAGGAGATTGCTATAGTATTAGTGAATTGGAGTTACAGGTTGCAGAACGTCCGATTATTGAAGAAACCGATTCGGCTTTCTTTTGCATAAACGAACCAGACGCATCTATATTTATTGATGCTGGCCCTTTGGAGGATAATGTATCAAACTATAATTTTTTATGGCTTGATAGTAATGAAACAACTTATGAGATTGAAGTTCAATCGCAAGGTACATATACGGTTAGAATAACGCCAATTAACACCATAACACCTCAAAATCCCGATGGCTGTTTTGCTGAAAGAGTTGTAACCGTGAGCACTTCTGGCATAGCCACAATTAATTCCATACAGGTTAGTGGCAATTCAGCAACGATTAATGCGTCTGGAATTGGAGAGTACGAGTATGCTATAGATGACAGCGACGGGCCTTATCAAGATAATAATAGTTTTACCAATTTAGAACCTGGTATCCATATAGCTTATGTGCAAGATAAAAATGGCTGTGGCATTGTACAAGGTTCATTTTCAATAATTGGATTTCCTAAAATATTCACACCAAATGGTGATGGCGAAAACGATTATTGGCAAGTTCAAGGTATTTCAGGCCAGTTTCAACCTAATTCTAAAATTTACATTTTCGACAGATATGGCAAGCTATTAAAGTCACTTTCTCCCGCAAGTCAAGGTTGGGACGGAACATTTAATGGGAGCCAGATGCCAACAGATGATTACTGGTTTTCAGTAATTCTAGAAGACGGCAGAACGTATCGTGATCACTTTACTCTTAAACGTTAAGTTTTTATGTTGTACATTTAATACAGCAACTTCTATTGAATGTATCGTAACCTAATTTATATAGTTTTAAGCGTTGTTTTATCTAACTCGGTGTTTGGTCAAGAAATAGAGTTATTCCAGCAATTTAATGGTCGTTATGATTATTTGGCAATTGGCAATACACTTAACCAATTCGAAAACAATATTGATAGGAGTTTTTGTGAAATCTTACCAGAATCCAGTGCTGATTTAAATTTGGCTAGTAATAGAACAATAATTGCAGCGTATTTGTACTGGGCAGGATCGGGAACGGGAGATGACACAATAACACTCAATAATACTGAATTTGTTGCAGATAATATTTATACTGTAGATTATAATGATGCAACATGGGGTTTACTCAATTATTTTTCGTGCTATGCCGATATTACTAATTATATTATCAGTACCGGAAATGGCACATATACATTTTCAGACCTTGATATTTCAGAAACATTAAACAACAACGAAGGGTATTGTGAAAACCGCACAAATTTTGGAGGTTGGAGTATTTATATAATATATGAAGACACTAATTTACCCATAAACCAAATAAACCTATTTCAAGGTTTAGATATTATTAACCGAAATGTCCAAGAACTAATTATATCACTTGACAATGTAAATGTTTTAGACAATACAGGAGCCAAAATTGGTTTTCTAGCTTGGGAAGGCGATGCCATTTTAGATTTTGGCGAATCACTGTTAATAAATGGGAATTTAATTTCCAATCCACCTTTAAATCCTGGAAACAATGCTTTTAACGGAACCAATTCCTTTACGAACAGTTCTACCTTTTACAATGCCGATTTAGATGTCTACAACATTGAAAACAATATCGAAATTGGTGACACGTCAGTTGAAATAAAATTAACCACCGGAGACTTTGACGAATTTGGTATTCTTCGTGCCGATTTAATTATAATCAATAACATCATTACCGTTTTAAACAGCCAACTACCAGATGCCACTATACAATTAGACGATTTTATATTAGAATGCGTTAGTAGAGACATTTTATGTAATTATACGGTTTACAATGTAAATTGCACTGAAGTTTTACCTGCTTTTACGCCTATTGCTTTTTACGCAAACAATGAGTTAGTTGCCCAATCTGAAACACTAAACACAATTCCAATTGATGGATCTGAAACGCAAAGTATTAACATTACTATTCCCGATAACATTCCTGATAATTTTACTTTAGAACTAGCAATAGATGACGATGGAACCCGAAACGGGATTGTTATTGAGCTAAATGAATTAAATAACTCCTCGTTCCAAAATATAGAGCTTATTCCTGAACCTCCAGTAGTTACCCTAGAACCACTTTTAGCTTGTGATGTTGGATTTGATACAGCAGAATTTGATTTAACTGAACAATTGGAACATATAGATTACAATACTATTGATGATGTTGCCTTTTATGAGTCTTATGAAGATTTAATTAATCAAAATAATGCTATTAGTATTCCAGAGATATACGAAAACAGGTCTGACCCTCAATCTATTTTTATTCGAGTTGAGAATACTATCTGTTTTGATAATTATGTTTTTGACCTAACTGTAGAAAATTGCCCACCTTATATTCCCGAAGTTTTCACTCCAAACAATGATGGCTTTAACGATTGGTTTAACATTCAAGGTTTATATAACATTTTTGAAAATCATAAACTCTTAATCTATAATAGATTTGGCACTTTGATTTTCGAAGGCGACAACAACCTCAAATGGTATGGCCGCACCAATAGAGGCATAAACAATTTAAATAAATTGGTCCCTGTAGGTACTTACTACTATGTCTTATATCCCAACGATAATAATTACAAGACTTGGACAGGTTGGGTGTATGTAAATTATTAAATGTTAAAATTTAATGTATTTCATCGATGTTTTTTGCATTTTGTCTGATTTAAATTTACTTTTCAGTCCCAAATCATAAAAAAAGGACTTTGTTAAAATTTAAAGAAGTAAAAAATCCCTCGACCTATACCACTACCTTGTGTTTTATTGTAGCACTATTTTGTTTTAAAACAAATATACTAGCACAACAAATTACAATAAATAGTAACATTTCTGCTCAACAACTTATTGAAGATAATTTGGTTCAAGGTTGTGTTGAAGTTTCTAATATCACATCAAATAGTAATGGTAGTATTAATCAAATTGCCAGTTATGGATATTTTGAGCGTTCATCCTCTGCATTTCCTTTTGAAAATGGTATCATGTTGTCAACCGGTAGCGCCAACGCAGCCGGCAACACGACCAATGCCAACACCTTAAATGATGGTGAAACCAATTGGTTAACGGATTCGGATCTTGAAACAGCATTGGGTATTAGCAATACGCTAAATGCCACGTCAATAGAGTTTGATTTTGTTTCTGTTACCAACCAAGTACAATTCAACTATATTTTAGCTTCTGAAGAATACTACGCTAACTACCCATGTGAATATTCTGATGGATTTGCCTTCTTAATTAAAGAAGCTGGCACACCAGACCCCTATATTAACATTGCCGTCATTCCTGGTACAAACATTCCCGTTAACACCAATACAATTCATGAAGAAATCGTAGGGTTTTGTAACGCCGAAAATGAGCAATATTTTGAAGGTTATAATTTAGGCGATACAAACTTTAATGGTAGAACAACCGTTTTAACAGCTAGTGCAAATATTCAACCTAATGTACAGTATCATATTAAATTAGTCATTGCAGATCAAACTGATGAAAATTTTGATTCAGCAGTATTTATTGAAGGAAATAGTTTTAATGCTTCAGTTAATTTAGGTCCAGATATTACAACATGTGCAGATAGTATAACACTTAATGGTGATACTCAAAATCCGTTGGCTACTTATGAATGGTTTAATAGCGGAAGCATTATTAATGGCGAAAACAATCCTACACTAACTGTAAACAATTCAGGAACCTACACTGTTAATGTTTCTATTCCTATAAATAATACGACTTGTGAAATTACCGACACCATTAACATAACTCTAAATTCTGAACAATCAGCTGGTAACATACCAGATTTTGAAGTTTGTGATGACAACAGTAATGATGGTGTTGAAACATTTAGTCTATCTGTAATGGATCCTGATGTTTTAGCTGCAGTACCATCTGGAAACTATAATATTAGCTACCACTTAAACCAAGCAGATGCCCAAAACGGCATATCGGCTATTACGTCACCAATTCAAAATTCAGCAAACCCACAAACTATTTATGTAAGAATTGAAGACATTGACAACGGTTGTTTAGCTTTTACTACTTTTAATTTAATTGTCAATCCATTGCCAATAATTATGCCTCCTACACGTCTGGAGGTTTGTGACGATGCCACTTCAGATGGTATAACAACAATAGATTTAACGGTAAAAGATTCAGAAATTACAAACGGAAATAGCAACTACACTGTTAATTACCATTATACTCAAAGTGATGCCGATTCTGGCACAAATCCTGTACCAGTCCCCTATGTAAATACAACCCAAACGGAATTACTTTACGTTAGTGTTACCGATAATGCAACTGGATGTATTAATACCACGACACTTATTGTAACTGTTTTAGATGCACCTGATATTAATAATGAAACGCAAACCATTAATGCCTGCGAACAAGATAACGACGGTTTTGAAGTATTTGATTTATCTGAAGTTATAGACGATGTCTTACAAGGTTTAACCAATGTTTCTACAACATTTCATGAATCCTATCCAGATGCCGAAACAGGCAATAATCCCATAGGTAATTTTCAAAATTATACGAATACAATACCAAATGTTCAGACTGTTTACATACGCGTAGTTGATAACCTAACTGGATGTGTTTCAATTGCCAGTATAATACTTCACACCAATATTCTAGATACAGCTACCAACATTAGAAATTTTTCCAGGTGCGATGATGAGTCAAATGACGGCATTGTAGAATTCAATTTAGAAAATATTGCCAATAACATTATTAACGGATTGAATGATGTAACCGTATATTTTTACGAAACTGAAGATGATCGTGACAATAATGCAAATGCTATTGACCAAACCGTACCGTATGAGGTAACCAATTCACCGCATCAATTATTTATTTCAATACAAAATCCAGATTGTACTTTTAATTCAGAAATAAGCCTGATTATTAACGAAGCAACTATAATTCAAACATTAAACCCAGTTACCTATTGCGATACTGATGATGACACTTTTACTTCAATTGAATTAAGTGTTTTTGATAGCTATGTAAGCACCGGAATACCTAATGCCAATGTCAATTATTATCTCAATGAAAATGATGCTTTGGATGATGTTAATCCATTACCTCCATTTCACACTAACACAACAAACCCCTTAACGCTTTATGTTCGGGTTACAAATACAGCTACAAATTGTTACGATGTAGAAGCATTGGAAATTGAAGTATTACCCGCACCAACAACTACTCAAGCTTCTGACATAATAGTTTGTGATGATGATCAGGATGCTTTTACTATGGTAAATCTAGAAAATAAAATATCAGAAATGGTTACCAATACTTCTGGATTAAACATATCGTTTCACACATCAATTAGTGATGCCGAAAATAGTTTGAATGCTATAACCAATACAACTACATATTCAGCAAATACACAAACCATTTATACAAGAATAGAAAATGATTCCACGGGTTGCTTTTCTATTGAATCATTTGAAATCATCGTTAATACCTTACCTGAATTTTCAACGATTACCAACTTTAGAAATTGCGAAACCGATGGTAATCAAGTTGCCGATTTCTTATTTTCTGATAAGGATAACGAAATTTTAAACGGTCAGGGTGGAAAACGCGTGCTATACTTTGAAACACAAACCGATGCTGCCAATCGCACTAATATTATTGATAAGAACAGTAACTATCAAAACACTTCAAATCCACAAACTATATTTTGCAGAGTAGAAAACATAAGTGATATAGACTGTTATGGAATAGACTCTTTTGTTATTGAAGTTGGTTCAATTCCTATTTTTAATGCACCATTGGACATGTTTCTATGTGATGATATGAGTAACGATGGTCAAGAAGATTTTGATTTATCACAAATTGAACAAGACATGGCTCAAGGTAGTCCAGATAACTTAACCATCACGTTTTACACCTCATTAGACGATGCCGAGAATGAAGAAAACGAAATACCATTAAACTTTACCAATCAAACCAATCCGCAACAAATTTATGCGCGTATTGAAAATGGTACCTACTGTCATGGCATAGCAGAATTTGGGCTCAACGTTATTCAAGTGCCGCTTGTTAACCAAGCATCGGCTATGGAGCAATGCGATACTGATTATGATGGTTCGGTTGGTTTTGATTTAACAGTATCAGAAATTGAGGTACTAGATGTGCGTCAAAACGATATTGTAGTTAGCTACCATGAATCTTTAGACGATTTAGAAGCCAATTCAAACCCAATTCAGAATCCAAACAATTATAATAACACATCAAATCCACAAACCGTTTATATTCGTGTTACCAATACAGTTTCCAACTGTTATGTTGCTTTACCTTTAGAATTAATAGTTAACCTACCTCCTACCATTAATGCCATAGGAAATTTTGAAACTTGTGATAATGATTCTGATAGTTTTGAACTAGATAATACTATTGAAGCATTAATTGGAAACCAAACAAATGTAGACATAAACTTCTACAGCTCACAGCTTGATGCCGATAACGATCAAAACCCATTAAATAGTACCTACAACTATACATCAAATAGTGATACTATTTTTGTTAGAGCCGAAAACACGCTAACGGGTTGCTTTACCACGGCATCATTCAATTTAATAGTTAATCCATTACCTTCAGCTGGAAATGCGCCTGATATGGAAGCCTGTGATGATGATTATGATGCCTTGCTAATTTTCGATCTATCGCAACAAACACCTTTTGTGTTAGGCGGAATAAACCCAAATGACTATACCGTTTCCTATTTTGAATTACTTGAAGAAGCAACCGATAATACCAATCCAATTATAGATTTAAACTACGAAGCGTTTCATGAGCAAACCATTTATGCGCGTCTAGAAAACAATGCAACAGGTTGCTTTACAACAACAAGTTTCATGACCTTAATTCAGCGTAAACCAGAGGTAGTAATACCCGATCAAACCGTTTGTTTAGACAATTTACCATTAGTGGTTTCTGCTGAAACAGGATTTGATACAGATTCCTATTTATGGTCAAACAACCAGTCAACACCTGAAATTGAAATTACTCAAATAGGTACCTATTCGGTTACGGTTACTTCAGCTTATGGTTGTACCACAACAGCAACTTTTAACGTCATTGAGTCAGAACAAGCTACAATTGAATTCACAGAAACTATAGATTTTTCAGACCCCAATAATATAACCGTTACCATTAGTGGTATTGGCAACTATGTTTATATTCTAGATGGTGGGCCGCCTCAAGAATCAAACACGTTTTACAATGTGACTTTAGGGCCTCATACCATTGAAGTTTACGATTTAAACGGATGTGCTTCGGCTATAAAAGACATTGTAATAATTGATGCGCCTTTATTTTTTACACCTAATAACGATGGACAAAACGATACCTGGCACATTACAGGAGTTGATCAATTAGTAGGAACCATAGTCTATATTTACGACCGTTATGGTAAGCTTATCAAAACCTTAAGGCATACATCGCAAGGTTGGGACGGCATGTATAATGGAAGACCCATGCCAACCAACGACTATTGGTTTGTTGCCCATGTTAAAAAAGGAAACAAACAATTTGAAGTCAGGCGCCATTTTACATTGAAACGCTAATTTTCTTTAACCATTTTTAAGCATATAAAAATAGTATAATCCTTATCTTTGCAATCCAATAGAAATGCATGAAGAAGGCTCTATTATTCTTAACTTGTTTTACTACTGTTTTTGCTTGGTCTCAAAATGTCCAAGTAGATGCTCAAAGCTACACACCACAACAGCTTATTGAAGATATTTTAATAGGAAGTGATTGCATTACTGATGTTATGGTTACTAATGTAGTTGGTGGTAATTTTAATGGAACCGATGAAAGTTATGGATATTTTGATGCTTCGGGTTCTAATTTCCCTTTTGCAAATGGTTTGGTTTTAAGTACGGGTCGCTCACAAAATGTTGAAGGTCCAAACGACTCTTTAAGTGATGATGATGCACCAGGTTGGATAGGCGACGAAGATTTAGAGCGTGTTCTTCAAGAATCGGAAACACTAAATGCAACCATTATAGAATTCGATTTTCTGTCTAACTATGCTTCACAAATAAGTTTTAGGTATGTATTTGCTTCAGAGGAATATCAAGAAGGTAATAGCAATACCTGCCAATATTCTGATTTATTTGGATTTCTCATTCGGCCAACCAATCAGCAAGAGTATGAAAATATTGCGTTAGTTCCAGACACAACAACTCCTATTAAAGTCACTACAGTGCATTCCGGAATCCCTGGAACTGGTGGCTGCGACCCTATTAACGAAAGTTATTTTGGCAGTTGGAACGACACCAGTGCTCCCATTAATTTTAATGGACAAACAAAAGTATTACGAGCCGTTGCAAATGTTTTACCTAACGTTACGTATCATGTAAAATTGGTGATTGCAGACCATATTAACTACCGTTATGATTCTGCTGTATTTTTAGAAGCTGGTAGTTTTCAATTATCAACAGATTTAGGACCTAATAGATTAATTGCCAACGACAATGCACTTTGCGAAAATGAGACTTATACGTTAACCAGCAGTGTTCCTGGCTCTGCCATTGCAACCTATACATGGTTTAAAGATGGAATTGAGCTTATGAGTGAAACAAACCCAACATTACAGGTAAGTGCACCAGGCACTTACAGTTTAGAGCTATACAATGGTGTGAATTGCACCTTTTATGGTGAAGTAGTTATTGAATACGCATCAGACCCAATAGTATCAGATACCACACTAATTAACTGTGATATAGGTTTAGATGGTTATACTACCTATAATCTATTTGACGCTGTAAATAACATAACATTAGGAGACAACACGTTAAATGTGGTCAACTTTTTTGAGTTGTTGACTGATGCTAATCAAAACAATAGCCCAATTCCAAATCCCAGTTCATATAGTAATACTAGCATTTTACAAACTGTTTTTGCTAGAGTTGAAAACAGAAGTGGTTGCTATTCAATAGCAGAAGTATTATTAGACATTTCAAACAATTCTGTTACACTCTCTGATTTTGAAATTTGTGATGATAACAATGATGGCCATGCAACATTTAATGTTTCTGAAATCATCGATTTTATTCAATCTCAAAATAATGTCCCAACGGGTTCAGCAATCACATTGTATACTTCTGAATCCGATTTAATTAGTCAGACAAACCCTATTTCTGGTTCATTTGAAAATACAAACCCAAATCAGCAAACCTTATGGGTTCAAATCACCAATAGCGGAAACTGCTTCGCCTATACCACTATTGATTTAGTTGTGAATCCTATACCTGAATTAGAACCCGACGAAAACCTCATCTACTGTCTAAATACTTTCCCGAATACTTTAACCTTAAATGCTGGTGTAAGAAATGGTAATCCCAATAGTTATACATATGAATGGTTCAGAAATGGCACTAACCTAAACATCAATAACTCCCAAATTGCAATTAATGAGGTGGGGAATTATTTAGTAACGGTAACCCATCCATCAGGTTGTAGTACCTCTCGATCTATTTTGGTTGAAGCATCCAATCTGGCTACAATTACAAACATTGCAGTAGAAGAAGCCACCAACAACAATTCAATTACAATTACGGTTTCGGGCGAAGGTGATTATGAATACGCACTAAATAATGGTACGTATCAAGATAGTAACACCTTCACGTATCTTTCGCCTGGCTTCTACACAGTTTCCGTTAAAGATAAAAATGGTTGTGGTATCATTACAGAAGACACAGCTATTTTAGGGTTTCCAAAATTTTTCACACCAAATGGCGATGGTGATAATGACACTTGGAAACCGCTAGGCGTTAGTCAGAAAAATGCTGGAATACGCGTGCTTATTTTTGACCGCTACGGAAAGTTACTAAAAGAAATTGACGGTAATGATTATGGTTGGGATGGTCAATTGAATGGTCAGAATCTTACCAGTACAGATTATTGGTATTTAGCCATACTACCTAATGGCAAAGAATTTCGAGGGCATTTTGCACTCGTGCGTTAATTCTACTAGATTTGTAATATGCGATTCAAAATTCAATCTGATTTCAAACCTACGGGAGACCAACCACAGGCTATTTCACAACTAGTTGGTGGTATTTCTTCCAACGAAAAATACCAAACCCTATTAGGTGTTACCGGTTCTGGTAAAACATTTACGGTGGCCAATGTTATTCAAGAGGTTCAAAAACCTACTTTGGTTTTAGCTCACAACAAAACTTTGGCTGCACAGTTGTATTCAGAATTCAAACAGTTTTTCCCGGATAATGCTGTTGAATATTTTGTGTCGTATTACGACTATTACCAACCTGAAGCATATATTCCAGTTTCAGGTGTTTACATTGAAAAAGACCTTTCTATAAACGAAGAAATTGAAAAAATGCGTTTAAGCACAACGTCATCGCTACTTTCGGGTCGTCGTGATGTGTTAGTCGTAGCATCTGTGTCATGTTTATATGGTATTGGTAACCCAGTTGAATTTCAAAAGAACGTTATATCATTAGAACGCGATCAGGTTATTTCTCGAACAAAGCTGCTACATCAATTGGTACAGAGCCTATATTCCAGAACCGAAGCCGAATTTAATCATGGTAACTTCAGAATAAAAGGTGATACGGTTGATGTTTTTCCAAGTTATGATGATCATGCATTTCGTATTCATTTTTTTGGTGATGAAATTGAAGATATTGAGGCTTTTAATGTTCAGACCAATGAAGTTTTAGAAAAATATGACAGGCTTAATATCTATCCAGCCAATATGTTTGTAACTTCCCCTGAAGTACTTCAAAACGCTATTAAAGACATTCAGGATGATTTGGTAAAACAATACGATTATTTTAAAGATATTGGCAAACATTTGGAAGCCAAGCGGCTTAAGGAACGTACAGAGTTTGATTTAGAAATGATTCGCGAATTAGGGTATTGTTCTGGTATTGAAAACTACTCGCGGTATCTAGATGGAAGACAGCCAGGAACGCGACCATTCTGTTTACTGGATTATTTTCCAGATGATTATTTAATGGTAGTAGATGAAAGTCACGTTACCATTTCGCAGGTTCACGCTATGTATGGAGGTGATAGAAGCCGTAAGGAAAATCTTGTTGAATATGGATTCAGGCTTCCTGCTGCCATGGATAACAGGCCTTTAAAATTTGAAGAATTTGAGGCCCTACAAAATCAGGTTATTTATGTGAGTGCTACTCCAGCCGATTATGAACTGCAAAAGACCGATGGTGTATATGTTGAGCAAGTTATTCGTCCAACTGGATTATTGGATCCTGAAATAGAAGTCAGACCGAGTTTAAACCAGATAGATGATTTAATTGAAGAAATTCAGCAACGTGTTGAAAAAGACGAGCGCACTTTGGTAACTACGCTTACCAAACGCATGGCTGAAGAATTGACAAAGTATTTAACACGCATTCAAATTCGAGTGAGGTACATCCATAGTGATGTTGATACTCTTGAACGCGTAGAAATTATGCAAGACTTACGTAAAGGTTTATTTGATGTCCTAGTCGGTGTAAACTTACTCCGTGAAGGTTTAGATTTACCTGAAGTATCATTAGTTGCTATTTTAGATGCTGATAAAGAAGGATTTTTACGTTCTGCACGATCGCTTACCCAAACTGTTGGACGTGCAGCTAGAAACTTAAATGGCAAAGCCATTATGTATGCCGATAAGATTACCAAAAGCATGCAAAAAACTATTGACGAGACTGAATACAGACGTCAGAAGCAAATTACCTATAACACAGAAAACAATATAAAGCCCAAAGCACTAAACAAAAGTTTAGATAATGCCTTGGCAAAAAATTCGGTTAGCACCTACAGTTATGAGTTAGAAGCTCAAAAAGCTGCTGAACCAGAAAGCGAATACTTGACGAAAAGCCAACTGGAAAAGAAAATTCGAGAAAAACGCAAACTTATGGAAGTAGCCGCAAAAGCTCTTGACTTTTTAGAGGCCGCAAAATTTAGAGATGAGATTAAAGTTTATCAGCAAAAGCTGGAGAAACTTAAGGTTTAATTATATTGTACCTTAAAAATGTCGATTAACACATCTGGCGGAACTATCTTGTTTGGAAAGCTCTCCATTAAATACAAAACCTTTCTAATGGATTCCTGACTCAATCCCATTCGTAAACCGTAATTATGAAGTTTCGCAATTTCTTTTGGTGTGTGTTCATTATCTATATTCATTAATAAAACCAATCTGTGAAACTGTACAATACGTTCGCTATGGGATTCTAAATGGATATAATTTATGGGATGGTCTATTAAATAATCAAAATCTTCTCGTGAAATATCAAGCTGCTTCGCTATCGCTAAAAGAAAATTATATTCAATAGGCTTTAAATTGCTTTCGGTTTTTGCAAACGAAATCATTTCAGATAGGAGGCTTAATTTTTCAACCCTGTTTATCATGTGAGGAATAGATTAATTATTACTGTTATAAAGATACGGAGATAGACCTTTAAATAATCCGCTATAAATTGTAACTTGTCGAAAATTTTAATGCTTTTTATCGGTATTTTTAATCATTTACTCAAAGTAGTCTTTTCAATTCACTGAAAAACAGCTTTTTAATGTGTTTTTGCGTTTCATCGATAATTCTTAAAAGCATGAGACAAATCATATTTAAAAGTGACCCATGACAAATAATGATATTTTTAAAAAATTAAGAGTCGCTCTACAGTTAAGAGATGATGAAATTGTGAAGATTTTAGAACTTGTAGACTTTAGAATTTCTAAAAGTGAGCTTGGTGCCTTTTTTAGAAAAGAAGATCACCCTAAATATAAAGAATGTGGCGACCAAATATTACGCAATTTCTTAAATGGGCTCGTTATACATTTAAGAGGCCCTAAACCAAAGAAGAAACCTAACACCAACTCCAAACCAAATTCACCTCATAACGGAAAGTCAAATAATTCTAAAAATAACTAGTTTATTTTTTTTATTTATCAAGCTTCATTCTTAATATTGCACAATTAAGACATATTTATCCTAATTGCATGTTCAATCAACCAATACCTACTCCAAAAACACATTTTTCAGAACAAGAAATCCAGTTACTTAATAAAAAGTATAAGCCTTTAACACCTTGCCAAAGAATTGAACAACTGTATATAGATTTTGATGTAAGCGACATAATGCTTACGAGTTCATTTGCTGCAACTTCAGCATTTTTACTTAAACTAATATCAGATATCAATAAAGAACAAACCGTGTTTTTTATTGATACTGGTTATCATTTTGATGAAACTATACGATATAAGGAAGCTTTAGAAAAACGTTACGGTCTAAACGTAAAATCAATTCGTGCCATTAAAGAAGAATACGAATTCACAAAAAAAGACGAAACCTGGAAAAAAAATCCAGATTTCTGCTGTTCAATAAACAAAGTTAGACCACTTGACATTATTAAAAAACAATATAATGTATGGGTTTCTGGCTTAATGGAGTGGCAAAGTGATCATCGTGCAACATTAGATATATTTGAGTTACGTGGCGATATTCTTAAGTTTTACCCCTTATTGGATATCTCCAAACAAGAACGTGACTCCTACATAAAGGAGCATAATTTACCATTTCACCCATTAGTAGCTCATGGCTACCACTCTATTGGTTGTAAGCATTGTACCATACCTGGTGAAGACAGGAGTGGCAGATGGAACAACAATCCTAAAACAGAATGTGGTTTACATTTATAACAAAAAAAGCTCTCAAAATAGAGAGCCTTTTTTTATTCCATTTGTTTATTATTAAGATAAAACTTGCTGTACTTTATCTGCTGCTTCTTGAAATTCTGTTGCACTCATAACATCCAACCCAGAGTTGTCAATTAATTCTTTTGCAACATCAGCATTGGTTCCTTGTAAACGCACTATAATAGGCACATTTATATTACCCATATTTTTATAAGCATCAATCACACCTTGAGCCACACGGTCGCAACGTACAATACCACCAAAAATATTAATCAAAATAGCCTTAACATTAGGATCTTTCAAAATTAAGTTAAAGGCAGCTTCTACTCTAGCAGCATCTGCGGTACCTCCAACATCTAAAAAGTTTGCTGGCTCACCACCTGCTTGCTTAATTAAATCCATAGTAGCCATAGCTAAACCTGCTCCATTTACCATACATCCTACATTACCATCTAAATCCACATAGTTAAGTCCGACTTCTTTAGCTTCAACCTCAACAGGATTTTCCTCACGTAAATCACGTAATTCAGCATAATCTTTATGTCTATATAAGGCATTATCATCAATGGTAACTTTAGCATCTACGGCCATTATTTTATTATCGCTTGTTTTTAAAACAGGATTAATTTCAAATAATGACGAATCAGACTTTACATAAGCAGTATATAACGCTGTAACGAATTTTGTCATTTCTTTAAAAGCCATACCTGATAAACCAAGGTTAAAGGCTACACGTCTAGCTTGAAAAGGCATTAATCCAACAGCTGGATCAATTTCTTCAGTAAAAATTAAATGTGGTGTTTCTTCAGCTACTGTCTCAATATCCATACCACCTTCGGTAGAATACATAATCATGTTACGACCTGTACCACGATTTAATAAAACAGACATGTAAAACTCGCTTGTTTCACTTTCACCTGGATAATACACATCCTCTGCAATCAACACTTGGTGTACACGTTTACCTTCAGCCGAAGTTTGAGGTGTTACAAGGTTCATTCCTATTATTTGACCTGCAATCTGCTCTACTTCCTCTAAATTTTTAGCCAATTTAACACCTCCACCTTTTCCACGGCCACCAGCATGTACTTGAGCTTTTATGACATGCCAGCTTGTTCCTGTTTCTTCGGTTAATTGTTTTGCAGCCTGTACAGCTTCTTGAGCATTTTGCGCAACAATACCACGCTGAATGCGAACGCCAAAACTGCTTAAAATTTCCTTTCCTTGATATTCGTGTAAATTCATTTATCTGTAAAATTTATAGTGCCACAAAAGTAAACATCCTGTAACATTTAACCAATAAATTTTAAAGGAAGTATTCCAACCCTTTTTAATTGACCGAAATTTGATATAAATACCTATAGATTCATATTAGCTATCCCAAAATACTTTTTAGCTTTGCAGATCTTAAATTAAAAAAAATGAACTCAAAAACCTTATTACAAATTGCCGAGGACCATGGAAGTCCTATTTATGTTTATAATTCTGAAAAAATAGTTTCACAATATAAACGTTTAAAACAGGCATTTAATAAGGTGAAACAGGTAAAGATAAATTATGCAGTCAAGGCTTTATCTAATTTGTCTGTTTTAAAACTGATGAATTCATTGGGTTCTGGGTTGGATACCGTTTCCATTCAAGAAGTTAAATTAGGACTAACTGCTGGTTTTGATCCTAAAGACATTATTTATACACCTAATGGTGTTTCACTTGAAGAAATTGAAATGGCTTCAAAATTAGGTGTTCAAATAAACATTGACAACTTATCTATTTTAGAGCAATTTGGTACTAAGCATCCAAACACACCTGTTTGCATCAGAATCAACCCTCATGTTATGGCTGGTGGGAACACCAATATCTCTGTTGGACATATTGATAGTAAGTTTGGTATTTCCATTCATCAAATACCTCATATTTTGCGTATTGTAAAGAACACCAATATGACCATTAATGGTATTCACATGCATACTGGTAGTGATATTTTAGATATTGATGTGTTTTTATATGCCAGTGAAATTTTATTTGAAACAGCCAAAAATTTTGAAAACCTAGAATTCATAGATTTTGGTTCTGGTTTTAAAGTGCCCTACAAAGAAGGTGATATTGAAACCAACATTGAAGAATTTGGTAAAAAACTAACAAAACGCTTCAATGCCTTCTGCAAAGAATATGGTAAAGAATAAACATTAGCCTTTGAACCTGGTAAATTTTTAGTGAGCGAAGCTGGTTACTTTTTAACCAAAGTAAATGTTGTTAAGCAAACAACATCTACCGTATTTGCACAAATAGATTCTGGATTCAATCATCTTATCAGACCTATGCTATATGGTTCACAACATGAAATTGTTAATATCTCAAACCCTGAAGGCCGCGAACGGTTTTATTCGGTTGTAGGCTATATTTGTGAAACAGATACTTTTGCAAATAATAGACGTATTGCAGAAATTACTGAAGGTGATATTTTAGCTTTTAAAAATGCTGGTGCTTATTGTTTTTCAATGGCTTCAAATTATAATTCCAGATATAGACCCGCAGAAATTTTATGGCATAATAAAAAAGCCCATTTAATACGCGAACGCGAAACTTTTGATGATATAATAAAGCATCAAATAGTATTAGATATTTAATTAAAAAGCGCGACTGTAATAATCGCGCTTTATTATTTTTAATAGGTTCTCAAGTTTTTTTTGCTATATTTATAATTCCCTAAAGTCTTTTAATAGCTTTAATAAAGACTTATGACAACCAAACCAACTAATTTCATTGAGCTAAAAGGCTCAATCTCACATCCCCTAAAGCTCAAGAATTTTCCTACCACATTTATCTCAATAATCAATTGGGATAACTTTTCGTGTATTTTCCCCTCTCAAAAATTATGTGTTTCCAACCAATTAAATCACGAAATGTCCATTAGCCTTGCCTTGGTTGGCTGCAATAATAAAACAAAAGATGTTAACAGTAGTGACTTGTAATAATTAAATTCTATGAACTTAAAACAATCCTTAATAATTGGAATCACCCTTTGTATTCTAGGAACCATAGGCTGGGAAATATATTGGCGATCCAAAGGTTACTATCCCGATTTAGATAATAACGAAGCATTATTTGCCGTACAAAGAAATCGAGTTAAAAGAGCATTGGATTCAGACATTATAATCGTTGGTTCTTCTCGAATTCATTTTGATATACAATTGGATGTTTGGAAACAGGAAACGGGAATAAAACCCATTCAATTAGCTTATCCAGGAGCAACGCCGTTGCCAGTTTTTCACGATCTGGTAAACCATACAGATTTTGTGGGAACTATAATTGTTGGTGTAACACCAGGACTGTTTTTCTCATCTACTTCTACTGAAAAAAGGGCATATAGAAGCGCCAATGATAAAGTTGAATATTTTCATAATCGAACTTACGCCCAACGTTTAAATCACTTATTATCAATACCATTACAAGAAAGCCTAGCATTTATTAGCGATGCAGATGGTGTAGACGCTATTAAATTGCAATTTCTTTTAGAAGGTATTCAATTCGGCAATCGTATTGAAGGGAATGACTTCCCTCCTTTTCCAAACTTTGCAGACATTTCACTTGATAGAAATTTACGAATGACAGAAAAAACGGCAAGAGATACATCTTTTGCTAGATTAATAAAAAATGTTTGGAGCTTTAAAAGCACACCTGAAACGCCACCAAGGGAGATGAGTAAAGACAGTGTAATGGAACTTTTTGTTAAAGATGCCAAAATATTTCAAGAACGTGGGGGAAAGCTCGTGCTTTTAAGATGTCCTTCAACTGGGTATTATCGTAAAAAAGAAGAGAATTTTTATTGTAGAGATGAGTTTTGGGACGAACTTGTAAAACAATCTGGAGCTAAAGGCTATCATTTTGAAGACTATAAACAATTAAAAGATTTGGATTGTCCAGAATGGTCTCACTTATCGGGTGAGGATGCTGATTTTTTTACGGCTGAAATTGCAAAGATTATGATGAATGACAACACAATACCAATTAAACTTAAAACTAACTAGATATGCTTTTTAACTCCTTAAGCTTTATAGTATTTCTAGTTATAGTTTTACTGCTTTACTATTCTAAATTCTTAAACTGGACCAACAAAAAGCGCATGCTGTTACTAGCTAGTTATGTGTTTTACGGATTATGGAATCCACCATTAGTAATATTGCTTTGGATCTCAACTTTAGTCGATTGGACTGCTGGCAAAAAATTAGCAATAGAAGACAACCAAAGAAAACGAAAAATGTGGCTATTATTAAGCATGGTAGTAAACCTTGGCTTTCTGGCATTCTTTAAATACGGTAATTTTCTATTGGAAAATTTTACTGCTTTAGTCAACACAATGGGAATTGAATTTGAAGCCTTGCCCATGGATATTATTTTACCAATGGGAATTTCGTTTTACACATTCCAAACCATGTCCTACACCATTGATATGTATAAAGGTAAAATTGAACCAGCTAGAACCTTTTTAGATTTTGCATTATATGTTACATTCTTCCCACAATTAGTTGCTGGTCCAATTGTTAGAGCAAAAGATTTAATAACACAATTTTATGAAGAGAAACGAGCAACAGCCAATCAGTTTTTTTGGGGTGTTTTTTTATTAACTATTGGCTTATTTCAAAAAGTAGTGATGGCTGACACATTACTATCCAGTACATCCGACTATGTTTTTGGTTCGGATAAACTACTGCATGGCGTTGATGCTTGGATTGGTACATTGGCATTTTCAGGACAAATATTTTTTGATTTTGCAGGATACTCTACATGTGCAATTGGTATCGCATTAATGCTTGGCATTATTCTTCCAGATAACTTTAGATATCCATATGCTTCATTAGGCTTTTCAGATTTATGGAGTCGTTGGCACATTTCATTATCAAGTTGGCTAAAAGACTATCTATATATTCCTTTAGGTGGAAACCGACATGGTATTACCAGAATGTATGTAGCCTTGATGCTAACCATGTTACTAGGCGGACTTTGGCATGGTGCTGCCTGGACCTTTATGGTTTGGGGTGGTTTGCATGGAACTTATCTCATACTCGAAAAACTTCAAAAGCAGTATTTACCTTTTAAGATTACTAAATGGAATGGTATTTTCTTGGCATTCATTACATTTTCTTGTGTAAATATTACATGGGTGTTTTTTAGGGCACGTGAGTTTGACACAGCTTGGAATATGATTAAATCTATGTTTTACATGCAGACTAATGGCGAAAAAATATTAGGCTCATTTGAGATTTTAAAAGTAAGTCTGGTAGTTGGAATATTATTTATATGCCATTGGCTTATGCGAAATACATCTATGAAAGCTGTATCTTTAAAAACCAACCCCATTATTTTGGGTGTGTTTTGGGCGTTTATGTTATTCTTAATAATAATATCTCAAGGCAGTGGTGAACAATTTATATATTTTCAATTTTAAATCTATGAATACTGTAAAATCAACAAGAATAGAGTCCATAGACATTTTAAGAGGTTTAGTTATGATTATTATGGCTCTAGACCATGTTAGGGATTATACAAATACAGGATACTTATTTCTAGATCCCACTAATATGGACACCACAACACCTGGTTTATTTTTCACACGATGGATTACCCATTTTTGCGCACCAGTATTTGTATTCTTGGCTGGAACATCTGCTTTTTTATATGGAGCCAAAAAAACATCAAAAAAAGCCTTGTCAAAATTTTTATTTACTCGTGGATTATGGTTGGTTTTTACAGAATTAACCATAGTTAATTTTGCATGGACTTTTGACATTAACTTAAGCCTTCACATCTTTCAGGTTATATGGGCTATTGGTGCCTGTATGATGATTTTGTCAGGACTAATTTACTTCCCTAAAAAAGTATTATTAATCCTAGGTTTATTAATCTTATTTGGTCACAACTTATTAGATGGGATAACAATGCAGGGCAACGATCCTCTTGCAATTTTATGGTATTTCATACATCAACAAAATTTTGTCGTATTCAATGGTGGTCAGTCTATGATGTTTGTTGCCTATCCTATTCTACCTTGGCTCGGGATTATGGTTTTAGGGTACTGCTTTGGAAACTTCTATAAAAAAGATTTTAATGTAGCTATCCGAAAAAAATGGCTACTAATATTAGGCTTTGGTTCTATTGCATTATTTATAGTTCTACGTTATATAAATGTATATGGCGATTTGGTTCCTTGGAGTGTTCAAAAAGATAGTACATACACCTTTTTATCGTTTATGAATACGGCTAAATACCCACCATCCCTCCTGTACACCTTAATGACACTGGGCCCTTCAATGCTATTCTTATATACTATAGAAAATGTAAAAAATGCTATTACTCATGTTTTAGTGGTTATAGGACGTGTACCATTTTTCTATTATATCATTCATTTATACGTCATTCATTTTGTTGGCTTAATTGGTCTGACCATATTAGGAGAAGATTGGAGAGAACTAATCATGACGCCTTCTAGATTTATGAGCGGTTATCTTGCTGATAAAGGTTTTGATTTATGGGTAACCTATTTAGTATCGATTATGGTCGTTGTAATATTATATCCGTTCTGCAATATGTTCATGAAATACAAAGCAAATAATAGAGACAAATGGTGGTTGAGTTATTTGTAATGTCATAATTATAAGTTAAACCAATACCATTCTTCTTTTAAATGTTACAAAGCCAGTATCTTTGTAGCAAACGACTATTATGGATGGTTTTAGTATCGTTATGGCTTTTGCTATTATCCTTTTCGCTAGATTAGGTATACGACTTATTACGAAATATCTTGAACTAAAACGCGAAGAAAAAGAAGAAAAGCAAGCACAATAGCTTTACTTAAATTCTAGTTGATATCCTTATAAAAAGTTAACCCGTTTTTATATAAATCATAAAATGCAAATTCTTTAGTTTGCCAAGGTGTCTCCTTTACTGCAGTACTTTCGTGAAACACATCTTTAGATTTATATTCATTAAATAAACTCTCAATATTATGGGTAACAATCCGTAGCATGGGCCTATCTACTCCAGATTCCCACTCTTTGGCATCGTGCCACTGCAAATGAATTTCAATATCGTCTCTTCGTACTCCAGCATAAGTTGGATTTTTAGGATCGTCTGCAAAGGCAATTTCAAAACCTAGCTTATTGACATAAAAAAACAAGGCAGCTAAAACATTTTGTACCGGTAAAACAGGATGTATTTGGTGTAAATGTGCTTTTTCCATTAGTCTCTTAATTTACCATTAAATAAACTCGCTTTAGAGTTAAACGGATTCCCAGATGAACGCCTCAACAAAACCACTTGTCCGCAATGCCAAACCGCATCTTCTATTGGACCATTTATTTGGTTCCAAAACGGAATTTCACGATCTCCAAATACTATTTTAAACTGGCTGATATCATCACTGGTTCTTAAAATATCTGCAGCTGTTTTAAAGTTGATTAAAGTGGCTTTGCGCATTTCTTCAAAATTCAACTCTTCTTTATCCTCTTTTATATTGTTGTCCTTTTTTAAAGTTGAATTAACTATCATTTTTGAAAGTCTATATATATGCTCAATCGTCTCCATAGAAGAGCGTGCATCGGCATTGGGTTTAAAATCCAAATCAGCTTGTCTTAATCCTTCTGTTGCCCAATAATATCGAAATCCTAATCCATCAACAGCTCGTGCTGCGACAGTTCCTGCTGTAAAGCTTTCTGGAGCTTCAGGTATTTCGTAATACGGCAATCTATCATCATGTGATTGTGAAAAACCAGAAGTAAAAGCTAAAACTAATATGGCAGTAAAAACAGTCTTCATTGTTTTATTATTTTTCGTATCTCTTTTCTATTATTATCACTTTCAAAAACAAAAATGTAAATACCAGGTTTTAGTTCTGAAACATTAATTACCGATTGCTCATGGCTAACAGATTTTGAATGTATTAATTGACCGTTAATGTCATAAACGCTAACATTTAATTTATCATTATTTTGTTTTTCTATAAAAAGTTCATCAATAATAGGATTAGGATAGGTTTTTAAATCTGTCATACGAAACTCTGTAGCATGAAGCCTGGCGCTACCGTAAATAGCTTGATCACCATTAGCAGCTGTAACTATTAATGTACTAGAATCAGATTCAGTTGTAATTACATATGTAAACGGATTAAACTGATTACCCATATATACATTAAAATATTGCTGTTCATAGGCACTGTTTTCAGATATCCCGCAAACCGCCAAAGATTGTACTAAATCTTCAAAAGTAAAAGTAGATGTGTTATCATCAAAACTAATATTCCCAGCCAAATAATTGCACATCACTGAATAAAACTCATAAGGTTCATCCAAAAATTCTAATGTTATATTCGCAATTTCCTCATTAACAGGAGGAAAATTATCTTCGCCATTAATTATCACATTTTGTAAATACCAAGCATTATCATCTAATAAAGGGTTTTGAGAAAAACTATAGAAAGAAAGGCAAACTAAAACTAGGAGCATTATTTTTTTCATGTTATCAATCTTTTAATTCTTCATTATTCGAAATTGGCGAAATACCATACTTATCAATTAAATACACTAAACTTGTCATAGTTGCTGCGCCTAATTCCAGTTCGCGTTTATTTACATGTTCAAACGTATCGTTAGCAGCATGATGATGGTCAAAATAACGTTGTGAATCTGGACGTAATCCAGCACATACATTGGTATCGGTTTTTAATGGACCAACATCGGCTCCGCTGCCACCCTTTTCAAAATAATGAATTAAATAGGGCTTAAATAAGCTTCTCCAACTTTCAATTTTATTAAAAACAGCATCGCTACAATCAAAGCTAAAGCCTCGAGGTGTAAATCCTCCAGCATCACTTTCTAACGAAAAAATATGGTTTTCACCTTTTTGTTTGGCCACTTCAGCATATTTTGTTGCGCCACGTAGTCCATTTTCCTCATTCATAAACAACACAACGCGAATACTACGTTTAGGCTTTATACCACTTTCTTTTAGTAAACGTAATACATCCATAGATTGCACACAACCTGCACCATCATCATGAGAACCATCACCTAAATCCCAAGAGTCTAAATGGCCACCAACAATAATATATTCGTTAGGAAACTCGCTTCCAGTAATTTCACCAATAACGTTATACGATTGTACGTCGTTCATTTGCTTACAGGTCTGGTTAAAAAAGAACTTTAAGTCTTTGTCTAAAGCCAACATACTACTCAATTTTTCGGCATCGTTTGTACTTATAGCAGCAGAAGGTATACGTTGCGAATTTGGCAAATCACCATAACTCATACTTCCGGTATGTGGCAAATCGTCTAAACGTAAATTCATGGAACGTACAATTACACCAACTGCTCCAAGTTTACCAGCTTCCATGGCACCAGCATAACGCTGATTCACGCAACCGCCATAAGCTTCAAAAGTTTGAATTAAATCGGGTTGCATAGGTCTGTTAAAAAATACAATTTTTCCAGCAACATTTAAACGACCTAGTTTCTTTAATTCTTCAAAATCTTGGACTTCTATCACAGGTGCTTTTACACCACCAAAAGGCGTTGCGATTGATCCTCCTAAAGCGCAAATATTAACTGTGGTCGTTGATCCTGAACCAGACTCAATAAAGGCATATTCTTTAGTACCTCTAACCCATTTGGGAACCATTACAGGTTGCAACCACACTTTATCCAATCCTAACTTTTCCAGTTCCTCTTTGGTATATTCAACAGCTTTTTCGGCATTTAAAGAGCCTGAAAGCCTGCCACCTATCTGATTAGACAAATAATCTAACCATTCATAACTCTTACCATTGGTTAAAGAAGTGGTGTAAATGGTTCTTAAGGTTTCAGCATCGGTTTGAGCAGATACAATTACTGACGATAATATTGTAATAAGTAGAACTAGTTTTTTCATGAAAATAATTTGAATGGAAAGATACTATATTATTGGTGGTCTAAAAGTGAAAAAAAGTATAAAATCGATTAACTGAAAAGCTATTCACTTTCAAGTTGTTTTTTATACAAATCTATGTTAGCCTTTACATCTGGTTCAAGCTCAGGAGGTTCTATATCTGTGTAACGCTTTAAAGTATCATGCAAAACACGGGCTACAAGGTATCTAGCTGTTGGTTTATCATCGGCTGGAATGGCATACCAAGGCGCATGAGATTTAGAGGTTTTATTAATGGCCTCTTCATAACAAAACTGATAGTCGTCCCATAGTTTTCGTTCGTCTAAATCGCCTGGTGAAAACTTCCAGTTTTTGTTTGGTTTGGCTAAACGGCGTAATAATCTGTGTTTTTGTTCATCTTTAGACAGATGAAGAAAAAACTTAAATATTATGGTGCCATTTTCGGCTATGTGCTTTTCAAAATTATTAATTTGCTCAAAACGCCTTTCCCAAAATGCCTCATTTACATCTTCTAAACTATTGACATCAGGTAGCTTTTCTCCTAGAATATATTGCGGATGCACACGCGTTACCAAAACGTTCTCGTAATGTGTACGGTTAAATACACCAAATTTGCCTCGAGCAGGTAGGGCTATATAATGACGCCATAAATAATCATGATTAAGTTCCAATTCCGTAGGAACCTTAAAACTATGTACCACAACGCCTCTGGCGTTGAGTTCTTTAAAAACCTCACGAATTAAACTATCTTTACCAGCTGTGTCCATACCTTGAATGCAAATTAATGCCGCATACTTACCATGGGCATACATAGTATTTTGTATGTCTGCCAAATCTTCACAAACATCTTCCAGAGCATGCTCAATTTTTTTCTTATTGGCTTGTAAATCAAATGTTGTTGGTATTTCAGATAATTTTATGGTTTGTTTGATTTGAAACGATTCGATATTAATATCCTTCATAAAGTGAATTTTAATTAGAATTATAAATATACTAATTCCTAATGATTGTATTGGTCAACAGGAAAAGGTCAATTGTTTATTATAAAAAAACACCGCTTAAGCGGTGTTTTTTTATGTACTCAATATTAATTAAAGCTCATTTTGAAGCAAACATCTTAACATCGCTTTCACTAACCTCTTTTTCACCTAATATAATTAAGCGTTCTACCACGTTACGCAATTCGCGAATGTTACCTGTCCAATCGTATTCTTGAAGGAGTTTAACAGCTTTGGCTGAAAAGGATTTTTTAACTGTACCTTGTTCTTTTGAAATCTTATCGGCAAAGTGCTCTATTAGTAACGGAATATCATCGCGTCTATCATTTAATGCTGGAACCTTAATAAGAATAACAGCCAATCTGTGATATAAATCTTCTCTAAAGCGTCCCTCTTCTATTTCCTTTTTTAAATTTTTGTTAGTTGCAGCAATTACACGAACATCAACTTTGATATCTTTGTCATTACCAACACGCTGAATTTTATTTTCTTGAAGAGCTCGCAACACTTTAGCTTGTGCAGAAAGACTCATATCGCCTATTTCATCTAAAAAGATAGTACCTCCATTAGCCGCTTCAAATTTACCTGCTCGGTCTTTAACAGCACTAGTAAAAGCCCCTTTTACATGGCCGAATAGTTCACTTTCAATAAGTTCTGCAGGTATAGCAGCGCAGTTAACCTCAATTAATGGCCCTTTTGAACGTTCACTTTTTTGATGCAACCAATGCGCGACAAGTTCTTTTCCCGTTCCGTTTGGCCCAGTAATTAAAACACGAGCATCTGTTTGAGCAACTTTATCAATCATGTCTTTAATATGAGATATTGCATCACTCTCACCAATCATCTCGTAGTTTTTACTTACTTTCTTTTTGAGCATTTTATTTTCAACTACTAGCTCTTTTCTATCCAATGCAATACGCACGGTATTAAGTAAACGGTTTAAATCTGGTGGTTTTGATATATAGTCAAACGCACCCAGACGCATTGTATTAACAGCTGTGTCTAAATCGCCATGACCAGAAATCATAACAATAGGAATTTCAGGCTTAATTTTTTTGACAGCTTCCAGAACTTCAACACCATCCATCTTTGGCATTTTAATATCACATAAAACCAAATCGAAATCGTCTTGTTTTATTTTTTCTATTCCAGACAAGCCATCTTCGGCTTCATCAACTTGATAACTGTCATTTTCTTCAGATAATATTTTTACTAATACACGGCGTATAGCCGCCTCATCTTCAATTACTAATATTTTGGACATATTATATTTTAAATTTTAATCCGGTTCTTAAATAAGGCGCATTTATGTTGTCTAATTTATAAATTTCATCGCGATTTTCAGCTCTTAAAACATTATTTAAACGGAATGTATACCCTGTATATATATAAGCAGCTAAATGATCTGTAAAACTGTACTCATAACCCAGTCCACCCACAACTACAGATAACGAAATATGATCGGCTAGTTCATCATTAATAACAATCGCGTCTTGAATATGAGCATAAAATCCATCAAAAGTCACAAATGTTTGAAATGTGCTCTTACTATTAAGTTGTAGTTTAATATTAGATTTTGGAATACCTAATGTATAACTCCATTTTTCATTAAGTATTCTATAGTAACTAATAAACGGTAGAGGAAAAGGCACACCAGCTGTTGAATTATAGGTTAGACCTAAAATTAATCGCCATGGATTATTTAAACTTTCATCTTTCAATCTATCTTTTATAGCGTAAATACCACCATTTATAAAAAAATCTCTCCAAGTAATACTTTGCGTTAATGTCGATGCTATTCTAGGATAAACTTTTACTCCAAATCGCCAATCATCATGAGTTTTAAATGTATATGCCATTGAAAAATCTATGATATGAAATTTATCAATGATATCGGTTTCGAATGGATAGGGTTCTTCTAATTTTAGATGCACTCGATTGTATTCTGCACCAATAACAAAATAGCTGCCTTTTTTCAGTTCAATCGGGTAATTAAATAAGGCGCGAAAGCGTGTGTATTGGTCTTCAGATTGACTTTGCGGGATAAATGAATATTCTAATCGAGCAATATCTGTAAGTTGGGCTATGGTACTATTTGGCACAAACATTAAAGTGAATAAGATTATCACTTTAAATATTTGAGTATTCATTCTTTGCTTGATTAACTTAATAATTATTGTTTGCTGGGTTTTTCAAAAATATGAACATCTCTCTGTGGGAATGGTATGGTAACATTATGTTCCCTAAACAACCTATCAATTTCAAAACGGATGTTGCTTTTAGGAAATTGCGCCTTAAAACTATTATTAATGGTAAATATTACTTTAAAATTTAGTGAGCTATCTCCAAAATTTGTAAATAATACAATCGTTTCTTCATGATTCAAAGTCTCTGGTTGAGCATTTGCTGCTTGAATAAGCAACTTTTTAACCAATTGCACATCACTACCATAAGCTACACCAACCTCAACACTTTCGCGAGTAGTTATGCCATTTTGCGTCCAATTATATAAACTATTCGTTAAATACAAATGGTTTGGTATTACCAAAACTTTATTGTCAATTGTTACAGCTCTTGTTGTGCGTAACTTTATTTCATCTACTCGACCAACCATACCATCTATTTCAATAATATCGCCAACATGTAAACTCTGGTCTATTAAAATAAAAACACCAGAAATGATGTCCTGAAAAAGGGTTTGCAGTGCTAAACCAACACCAATCAATAATGCCGCCGAAGCTGCAAAAATAGCCGTTACGTTAATACCGACCGAATGAAAAACAATGAGTAAAACCACGATGTAAACTACCCATCGTGCAAATGAAAAAACAGTTTGAAACTTGGCTCTGTCATCTTTAGGCAAACGTCTTGAAAACAACCTTTTAACAATACTCAAAACAATTGTTGTAACTATATAAATAATTAAAACCAATAAAACGAGGCCAATTGTTATTTTAATGGTCTTGTCTTCGTTTACGTACAAAACTGTACCTAGAAAATCCACAAATGATTCCCAAATACTACTCTCTTTTACAATTTCTTCAATTTCTTCTAATTGATTCTGTCTCATAAACTTAATATTTAATCCATTTAATGAGTTCTTTATAGCTTGGTTTTTTACCATACATTAATATTCCTACACGATAGATTTTTGCCGCAACCCAAACTGTAAAAACAAAAGTTCCAATTAATATTCCTAAAGATAATAATTGCTCCCAAATTGGAACTCCAAATGGAATGCGCATAAGCATAACAACTGGAGATGTAAAAGGGATATGCGAAAACAAAGTAGACACCATACCATGAGGATCTTCTATTACTGTAAATATTCCAATATAAACGGCTAAAATTAATGGCATTAAAATAGGCAACATAAATTGCTGTGTGTCCGTTTCGTTATCAACAGCTGCACCAATAGCTGCATAAAGTGAACTGTACAGTAAATAGCCGCCAATAAAAAAGAAAATGAATGCTAAAATTAAATTTAAAATAGGCAAATTAGAGAATGCCACCAGAACCTGTTGCGCCTCGAAAGATACAGCTCCTGTGTTAGCAGATTGATTAATTAACTCCTGTTGTGTTAATTGCGATTGCATTAAATCTATGCCAAAAACACTTGACACTATTAGCATTAGAATACCACCTAAAACAATCCAAATCACAAATTGAGTAATACCTGCCAACGATGTTCCAATTATTTTACCCAGCATTAATTGAACTGGTTTTACAGAAGAGATAATGACCTCAATAATACGACTGGTTTTTTCTTCTATAACACTTCTCATAATCATATTACCGTAAATAATTATGAACATAAACAATAAATACCCTGCAGCACCACCAAAAATAAGTTTTACTATACTATCTGTTTTTGATGTCTTTTCACCAACAAAACTTTCTTGTACAATATCTACACGTACTCTTGAATTACGTATTTGTTCAATATTAACATTTAAGCGCTCTAATTTTAAGTCGGTTAAATAGTTACCTAATTTATCTTCCAAGCTTCCTATGAAAGTAAGCGAAGGCGAATCTACGGAATAGAACTTAATATTGTTGGCCAATGTATCAACATCAATACTATTCTCCACATATAATAGGCCATAGTTTTCTTGCTCCTCAACAAGAGTTTTTGCCTCTTCTAGCGACATGTTTGGTAAAAATGAATAATTAATATTATCTGTGCTTTCTAGTACAGATTGCATTAACCCAGAATTATCCAAAACCGAAACTTCTCGTTTAGCATTATTGTTAATTTGAGACAAATAGGCCACAACTGCAACTAAAGCTATCATAATTACAGGGCTTAAAATTGTCATGACAATAAAAGACTTGTTCTTAACTTTAGTTAAATACTCGCGCTTTATAATTAGTGGTAAATGATTCATGTTTAATTACTCTTTACAGATTGAATAAAAATATCATTGGCACTTGGCACTTGTTCAACAAAATGGCACACGCTTCCTTTTGTCATTAAAAAGTCTAATAAATCGTTTGCTGAATCAGCATCAGATAGCTTGACATTATACTTTAATTCATCTCCTATAGACTTGTAACTAGCCTTTGACGTTTTAAATCTCGATATAAGTTCATTTTCGAAGCCAGTTTCTTGAAAAGGGTTAATACCAACCTCAAACGTATTGGTTTTATAAGCTCTTTTAATATCGATTAATTTACCATCAAGAATTTTGTTTGATTGGTGAATCAAAGCTATATGGTCACAAAGTTCCTCAACAGACTCCATACGATGGGTTGAAAATATTACTGTTGCGCCATTTTCTTTGAGCCTGATTATTTCATCTTTAATAATATTGGCATTTATAGGGTCAAATCCTGAAAATGGCTCATCAAATATCAATAATTTTGGCTCATGCAAGACAGTAACAACAAACTGAATTTTTTGTGCCATACCTTTAGAGAGTTCTTGAATTTTTTTATTCCACCAATCTCCTATTTCTAGGCGTTCAAACCAATATTTTAATCGCTTTTTAGCCTCCTGTTTACTCAAACCCTTAAGTTGCGCTAAATAAAGGGCCTGCTCGCCAACTTTCATAGATTTATATAACCCACGTTCTTCAGGCAAATAACCAATATCTTTTATATGTTTAGGCTGTAAGGATTCAGAATCCAGAATTACACGCCCTTGATCTGGCATGGTTATCTGGTTTATTATTCTTATTAATGTTGTTTTACCAGCCCCATTCGGACCCAATAATCCAAAAACACTGCCTTTAGGAACTGCAATAGACACTTTATTCAATGCAGTAAAATCGCCAAATTTTTTAGAAACATCGTGTACTTCCAATAAGTAATCCATTCTTGAATTGCTATTTATTGTTGCATTGGGTAAAGATATTAAATGTAGTAGAGTAAATTAAAAATAATAAGCCCTAAATACGTTTTAATAAAAACAAAACCCATCCTTAAAAACGAATTTAAGGATGGGAAAAAATTGCTATGAAAAAGAAAAATTACCACTATTCTAGAATAGTGATAAATCAAATATAGTGTTTTTTCTGTAACTATTAATAAAAGTCGATAAATAACTTTAATAATAATCAAAAAAAATCCGCTAAACAAGCGGATTTATATAGGGTTCAAGAAATTGACTAGTTATGAAAACATATCTTTCACCTTCTCAAAAAACGATTTGTCACCAATTTCTGGCTTCGGTTCAAAATGTTCGTCATTTCTCATGCTTTCAAAAAAGTCTTTTTGTTGCTTATTTAATGTTTTGGGTGTCCAAACATTAACATGTACAAGTAGATCTCCTTTACCATAACCATTTATAGATGGAATACCTTTACCCCGTAAACGCAGTATTTTACCTGATTGGACTCCTGGTTCAATTTTTATACGAACTTTTCCAGTAACAGTATCAATTTCCTTTGAAGTTCCCAATACTGCATCAGGCAAACTAACATATAAATCGTAATGTAAATTATCACCTTCACGCTGTAGTGTTGGATGATTTTCTTCCTCTATAGCAACTAGTAAATCACCTGAAATACCATTTCCAGGCGCTTCATTTCCTTTACCAGAAACTTTTAGTTGCATACCATCTACAACTCCAGCAGGTATTTTAATAGAAACCGTTTCTTCTTTAACAATAAGGCCATGCGCATCAGCATCACTTGGTTTTTTATCAATAGTCTGGCCTGCTCCACCACAAACATTACAGGTTGATGCCGTTTGCATGCGTCCCAAAATCGTATTGGTAACCCGTGTAACCTGACCCGAGCCATTACAAGTACTACATGTTTTATATGTTGTTCCCGGAGCTTGAACTTTACGTCTTACTTTTACCTTTTTCTCAACACCATTGGCTATATCTTCCAGAGTTAATTTAACACGAATACGAAGATTACTGCCTTTAACACGACGTTGTCCGCCGCCTCCAAATCCACCGCCAAAACCAGAGAATCCGCCGCTTCCGCCAAAGGCTCCTCCAAAAATATCCCCAAACTGGCTGAATATATCGTCCATATTCATGCCGCCTCCACCAAAGCCTCCAGCACCATCAAAAGCTTGGTGTCCAAATTGGTCGTAACGCGCTTTTTTATCAGCATTACTTAATACTTCATAAGCTTCAGCCGCTTCCTTAAATTTAGCTTCGGCTTCTTTATCATCTGGGTTTTTGTCCGGATGATACTTTAAAGCCATTTTTCGGTAAGCTTTCTTTATTTCTGAATCTGAAGCACTTTTGGTTACTCCTAATATGTCGTAATAATCTCGTTTTGCCATGTCTTATTGTCCTATAACTACTTTAGGGAATCGTATGGTTTTGTCACCTAATTTGTAACCTTTTTCGATTACATCAATTATTTTGCCTTTTAAATCTTCGTTTGGAGCAGGGATTTGTGTTACTGCCTCATGAATATCGGCATCAAAAGTATCACCTTCTTGTAGTTCTATAGCCTCCAATCCCTTTTGATTTAGAGTATTTCTTAATTTATTTTTAATAAGCTCAACACCTTTAAGCAACTCCTTTTCTTCTGTTTTTGATATTTCCAAATAGGCTCTGTCAAAATCATCTAAAATAGGCAACAAAGCTTGTATAACATCTTCATTAGCCGTTTTAAATAATTCAATACGTTCTTTTGCAGTGCGTCGTTTATAATTTTCAAACTCTGCAAACAATCTTAAAAACTTATCTTTTTCTTGTTGTAAAGCCTCTTCAAGTTGCTCTTCAGCAGACTTCTCCTCTTGTTCTGCTACTTGGTTTTCAGAAATTTGTTCTTCAGAAATTGCTTCCTTCTTATCTTTTTTGCTCATGTGTAATTTCCTTTTTATACAATACTTATATGGACGAGCAAAAGTACTGCCATTATTATTAAAATGTCAAAATGTCACTCAAAATTTTTAAGTTTTTTTTTAGAAATATCTAGATTACTAATACGTATTTTTGTGTTATAACACTAAAAGAAAATTATTATGACTAAAACATTTTTAAAATTTGCTGGAATAACAATATTAGCCCTTGCACTTACAAACTGTAAAGACAAGGCTAAAGAAGCTGAAACTACTGTAGCTGAAGAAACTGCTGAAACTACTGCTGTTTCTACAAAATATTTAGTAGACGCTGGTAATTCTACTATTAAGTGGAAAGGATTTAAACCAACAGGAACACACACAGGAACCATTGCAATAGAAAATGGTGTATTTACCATGAATGATAATGCTATTGAGAGTGGATCTTTCTTAATTGACATGGGTTCTATAACAGTTACAGACATCCCTGCTGAAGACGAAGGTAATGCTAAATTAACAGGCCACTTAAAGAGTGATGATTTCTTTCATGTAGAACAATACCCATCTTCAGCATTTGAGGTAACAGCTTTTGAAATGCAGGATGGAAAAGCTATGCTTTCTGGAAATTTAAAAATGAAAGATGTTGAAAACAACGTTACAATTCCTGTTAATGTATCTGAAAATGGTGATACAGTTACAATTACTAGTGAAGCATTTACTATTGATCGTTCTAAATGGAATGTTAAGTTCAAATCAAAATCATTCTTTGATGATTTAGGTGATAAATTTATAAACGACGATATTGAACTACAAATTTCAGTTACGGCTAATAAAAAAGCTTAGCGCCAACAAATTTTTGTCAATAAAGCCGCTGTAAAT
Organism: Hanstruepera flava; assembly: GCF_023634025.1. Lineage (GTDB taxonomy): Bacteria > Bacteroidota > Bacteroidia > Flavobacteriales > Flavobacteriaceae > Hanstruepera > Hanstruepera flava. Next base: position 524,588 of record NZ_JALJCW010000001.1, read on the forward strand.
TTACAGCGGCTTTATTCTTTATAATAGATTAGCTAAACTTGATTTTAAATTGGCATAGCTAAACTGAAAGCCCTTATTCTCAATTTTTTTACTGCTTACACGCTGACTTTCAAACAACAAAATGTGCATATCTCCTAAAATTAGTTTCATAATAAATCGAGGAATATTGGGAAGTATTAAAGGTCTTTTAAGGGTTCGAGCTACTGATTTGGTTAGTTCTGAATTAGTTACAGGATTAGGTGCTACACCATTAAAGACACCTGGTAATTTATGATTGAGCACGTATACAAACATAGCTGACAAATCAGTCTTATGAATCCATGACTGCCATTGATTGCCATTTCCAAAAGCCGCTCCAAGCCCTAATTTTACTGGTCTAGCAATTTGAGGCAAAGCACCTTCCTTATCATCCAAAACCAAGCCAATTCGTATTTTTGAAACTGTTAATCCCAACTCTTTAAACGTATCTGCTTCCAATTCCCATTTTACAACAACTTCTCCTAAAAAGGTACCAGAAACGTCGGAAAAGTCTTCTTCATAAAAATTAGTAACAGAACTGGGGTAAATTCCAATAGCACTGGCTGAAATAATATGAGTAACCGAATGCGTATGTTGGCTTAATAAACTGTTCAATGTTTTTAAGCTATTAATTCTACTCTCTAAAATTTCATTTTTATTAGCTTCTGTCCAACGCTGGGCAATGGTACTACCTGCCAAATTAATAATTGCATTAACTCCCTCTAAACATTTAGAATCAATATCACCAATTTTTGGATTCCAAAAAAAACCGCGATAATTAGGGCTATTTTCTATTTTACCTTTTGAAGTAGTTAAATAATGTACAGAATAGCCTAGCGCATGACATTGATACACAATAGACTTTCCTATTAAGCCTGTTGCTCCTGTAATTAAAACTTTCATATTCAATTTTTAATAAAGATAAGAAATGCATGGCCCAAAAAGCCATAGTTTAATGTAGCTTTAACAGATTTAACGAAAGTTAACAATACTTCGTAGCATGAAGCATTTAACTCGCTCTATTCGTCGAATCCTAGGCTTTTTTAGAGGCTCGTAACATTTCACGTTTTCCAGGAGGACCTTCCAACCGCTCGACAGTAAAACCAACAGCCTGCATGGCACGTCTTACGCTTCCTTTGGCTGAATAAGTAACCAGAATACCATTTTTTGTTAAAGCATCGTACATTATTTTAAAAATATTTTCTGTCCATAATTCGGGCTGGACTCGGGCTCCAAAAGCATCATAATAAATAATGTTGAAATGATTCTGATCTTTTAAATCTTGAAACTTCTGCTTTCTTTTAGTTAAACTAAAGTGTGGCGAAATAACATGCTTTTCTTCCCAACCACAAGTATGCAACTCATTAAACGTATTGCCAAAACACTCATTATTTAATAATTCAGGATAGTTTAGCGCCTGAACTTCATAAACTAAAACCGGATAAGCCTCAACACCTACATAATCAATCGGAGTTTCCTTTTCTTCGGCTTCTAGTAAAGTAAGAAAGGCATTCAACCCCGTTCCAAAACCAATCTCTAATATTGATATTGGTGTGTTTAAATCTTTAAAAAGGTCGATAAAATAATGGAGTCCGTGTTTTATAAAAACATGTTGCGCCTCTTTCAAGGCGCCATGTACAGAATGATATTGCTCATTCCAATCTTTTATTTGTATGGTTTTTGAACCGTCTGCTGTGGTGATTATTTGACGCTTCAAACTATTTTATTAATAGCTTTTTTATTCTAGGTATTGGCCCTGTACATTCTGTTTGATGACAAGATATGCATAGGTTGACTGTTTTGTTGAAACGTTCTTCTAATGGAACGGTAGATTCTGTATTATAAATTTCTTTTTCGGCTTCAATAAACAATTCAGAAAAGCTTTGAAATACAGCATTTCGCTCTTTAAATTCAGACATTTCTGCTGAATGGATCTTTAAAAAATCCAATGGGAATTCTGAAGGTACATTTCCAGCCAAAATATCGTTCTTGACTTTTAAGTTATGGGCATACATTTGGTTCATGAGATTAGCCATTTCAGATGGCTCATACATATCATAAACAATCTTTTCTTGTTTAGCGGTTTCTTGAGTTTCCTCGTTTTGTTTACAGCTAAAAAAAATAAATATACTTAATACAAGAACTAAATACTTCACTATTCTTCAATTAAAAGCACACCGTCGGCCATAAATGAATAGGTACGCTTTGGTTCAGTAATTTCTGCTATTTCTTCTTCTGATTTTCCTGCATCTTCAGCGTAGTGTCTCTGCTCATCTACAGATACTTCTGACACATAAGCCTGCCCATTAATAATAACCTCTTTTCCGGCAATATTTTTTGGCATAAAAAACCCGTAGTCTTTAAATTTAACCATTACTTGCTCATCGTTACCTAAATCCAATCGCATCCAACAGCCTTTAGCCTGGCATACCTCATCAACTTTGGCAACCATTTTTGAGGATACACTATCACCTACTTGCATAGCCTTAAACTTTTCGGCCATTACAGATGCATCAACCGCATTGTCTGCTTCAATTTTATCTCCAAAAGAGGCATAGGCAATTTCTTTAGTTTCAGGTTCAACAATTTCAACTTCTGTTTTTTGTTCGTTATTCTTGCAAGAAACCATGATTAAAGCTAATAAAAGCAAAGAGAAAATATTTTTCATAAGTCAATATTGATATAAAATTCCGACCTCAAATATACGCTTTTTTTAAGTAATTATTATGTTTTAAAAAAGATTGAAATTAAGTATTTTTGCAGCACTAAAAAACAGAAAAAAATGGTAGATCATAAGATTAACGAAATCGATATAGTTAAAGTAGAGAAATCAAGGGTAAATGAAGTAGATTTTGATAAGATAGATTTTGGACGTGTATTTACCGACCATATGTTTGTCTGTGATTTTGTTAATGGCGAATGGCAACAACCAAAGATTATGCCTTATCAACCTATGACTATCGAACCATCTGCACGCGTGTTCCATTATGGTCAAGCTGTTTTTGAAGGCATGAAGGCGTTTAAGGACAATTCAGACAATGTTTTCCTATTTAGACCTGAAGACAACCATGAGCGAATTAATAAATCTGCTGCACGTCTTGCCATGCCAGAATTCCCAAAACAGTATTTTTTAAATGGCTTAACCGAATTACTGAAACTAGATAAAGCTTGGATTAAATCTGGTGTTGGCAATTCGCTTTATATTAGACCTTTTATTATAGCTATTGAACCAGCAATTTCTGCTGCTCCAGCAAATACATATCGTTTTATGATTATCTGCTCGCCTGCAAAAGCTTATTATACAGGAAAAGTGCGTGTACTATTTGCAGAAAAATATAGCCGCTCTGCCGATGGAGGTGTAGGTTTTGCAAAAGCTGCAGGTAATTACGCTGCCCAATTTTATCCAACAAGCCTTGCACAAAAGAAAGGCTTCCAACAAGTTATCTGGACAGATGCCAATACACATGAATATTTAGAAGAAGCTGGCACCATGAATATTTTCTTCAGAATTAATGACACGTTAATTACTGCGCCAACTAACGATAGAATTCTTGATGGCATTACTAGAAAAAGCATAATTCAACTTGCCAAAGATAATGATATCAGCGTTGAAGTAAGACGTATAAGTGTTAGTGAGGTTAAAGAAGCTGCAAATAACGGAACACTAAAAGAAATTTTTGGAACTGGAACCGCTGCTGTTATTAGTCCTATTTCAGCTTTTGAACATGCAGAAAAGGTTTTTGAATTACCAGATGTTGAAAAAAGTTATGCTACTTTATTAAAACAAGAACTACTCAATATTCAACATAATCTTACAGAAGATAAACACGGTTGGAGATTGGATGTCTAAACTTATAAAAAAAGCAGCTAAAGAGCTGCTTTTTTTATTTATCTAGTATAGCCTCGATATTAGGCTTAAAATAATTTGGGCCCTTTAATACTTTGCCATCCTCTCTATAAATGGGTTCACCATCCTCGCCCAATTTGCTCATATTACTACGTTGAATTTCGTTAAAGACTTCTTCAATTTTATATTGCAAACCATGTTCGATAATGGTGCCGCATAATATGTAGAGCATATCGCCTAACGCGTCTGCCACTTCAACTAAATCATTTTCATTAGCCGCTTCTAAATATTCTTCATTTTCCTCGCGCATAAGCTTATAGCGCAACATATTTTTCTCTAAACCCAAATTGGCTTTTGGTGTTTCTCGATGACCTATTTTAAATGCCGTATGAAATGCTTTAACGGCTTCTATTTTTTCTTTCATTTAAAACTTGTTTTAACTTTCACAAAAGTGAAAGTATTATTCTTTTTAATTAATTTTGCATAAAATTAAAGATATGTTTACAAAAGGGCAATTAGTTTTTGGAGTATTATTTGCAATAGCTTTTATAGTTGCTCTTATTTATGCTTACCGCAAAGACATTAAACTGCACAACAAACACTACAAAGGTAGCTTATGGGTTCTTATTGCTTTTATTTCGTTTATTCTCTTTATTGTTACCATAAAATGGCTGTTTCAATAGCAATACTGTAAAGAATATTTTCTAAAAAAGCTTTAATAAATTAACTATCTTTGGTTAAACTACAATGACCAAAGATGAAAGCATTAAAATACATTTTATTTATAGTTCTAATTCTAGTTATAGGAATTTCAATCTATATAGCTGTGCAACCTAATTCCTTTGAAGTAAAACGATCTCGAACCATTAATGCCCCTGCTGCGGTAATTTACAATAATGTTATAGACTTTAAAAATTGGGAAACTTGGTCTTCTTGGGTTGAGAATGATCCTGAAACCGTCATAACATTAAGTGACAAAACCGATGGAGTTGGTGGTGCATTTTCATGGATAGATTCGCATGGTGAAGGCAGAATGAAAACTTTAGAAACAAATGCTCCACATACCATTACCCAAGAATTACAATTTGGTGATTTTGAACCTTCTCAAGTAACATGGAATCTTGAGCCTACTGAAGATGGAAAAACAAATGTCACCTGGAAAATGAACAGTAACAATGTACCTTTTGTTTTTAAAGCGAGTGCACTTCTAAATGGTGGATTTGATAATATGATAGGGCCAGATTATGAACGAGGGTTAGAAAAATTAGATAGTATTGTTATGGCATCAATGAGCGTTTACAATATAAATGTTCAGGGTGTTACAAATCATAGTGGTGGTTACTATATTTACAATACCACATCAAGCAAAATGAGTGATTTTAAAACACAAATGCAGCAAATGATGCCTAAAATTGGTAATTATGCCATGAAAAATAAAATCCCAATGGCTGGAGCTCCTTTTGTTTTGTATCACAAATGGGATGAGGCTAACAATGCAGTGATGTTCTCTTGCTGTATCCCAACAACAGCACAAGTTATAACTACTGAAAGTGATATATTAACTGGACAATTAGAACCATTCAAAGCCGTTAGAACGACGTTAACTGGAGATTACGAAAACTTAAAAGAGGCTTGGGATAAAACTTTTGAGTATATTGAAAACTATCAACTAACCATTGCAGAATCAGGACCTATGTTAGAAGTATATCTAACCGACCCTGGATCTACTCCTAATCCTGCTGACTGGGTAACAGAAATATATATCGCTTTAGCAGAATAAATGAAGAATTTAATTTTAGTTTTCATTGGAGGTGGTGTAGGTAGTGTTCTGCGTTATATATTAGGAAAACTCTTAAACAGTACTGAAACAGGGATTCCTTATGGCACCTTCGCTGCTAATATTATAGGAAGTCTACTTATTGGAATTATTCTCGGGTTAGCTGTAAAAAATGATGCACTTAACTCCAGTCAAACATTAATTTTGGCAACAGGTTTTTGTGGTGGATTCACAACGTTCTCAACCTTCGCTTACGAAAACCATGTTATGTTGAAATCGGGGGATTTTACAAGCTTTGCTATTTACACCATCGCAAGTTTTGCCATTGGTTTTCTAGCAGTATTCTTTGGAATGTTTTTAGTAAAGTAAGGTCAGTTAATGCTTTTTAAAAGCCTTTACACCAGCTTCAACGCGTGTATACAGCGTATTTTCTCTAGGTACAATAGGACAAGAGTATTTCTCGTTATAAGCACAATACGGATTATAAGCCGTATTGAAATCTATTTGAATTATATCACCTTCCGGAATTCTAGCCTCCACATATCTACCTCCAGAATAACTATCCTCGCCATTGGTATGGTCTAAAAAAGGTAAGAACAGATAATCTTCATATCCAGGTTTTTTTAACAAGTCTAGATTTTGATAAATATTAAGTTCGTGCTCTTTTCCGTTTAATTCAAAAACAATTGTGCCGTATTTAACATAATTGGCCAATCGTTCAGTTGTTGTCTTCATTTTAAAGGGCTTCTCGTCTGGTGTTCGTTTTAAAGTCGCCTTAACAACATAAGCAGAATCGAACTTAAAAAAATCCAAACCTTTAAAATCTTTTCTATCCTTATCTTTTAATGGCGATTTTGTAGCATCTTTAAAATCAGCATTCATTTTTTTTTGCCAATCAGTTTCACCTAAAATGGGTTGTTTATCTTGAGCACAGGCAAAGGTTGTAATAGCCAGAAATAGTATAAGGATTTGTTTCATTTTAAAAATTTTATGACTTCAAAAATACAACTTAAAGTTTTTTTACCTAGTTTTGGTTAACATTTTAGAAAACAATGAACAACTATATCGTAAAATATACGCAAAGACAAACCTCTTGGGAAAGATGTTGGACTGGCTATATATTATGATGATATAAACATATAATTAATCAATATAGAAAAGTCCGACGTAACCGTCGGACTTTTTATTTTTATAACATGCAATCAAAAAATGAAGAAACTATACTTTAACTATTTAAACACTTTTAAAGGCCTCTCTAAAGAGATTTGGTGGCTCGCTCTTATAACACTAATAAACCGAGCCGGGACAATGGTTATTCCATTTTTATCTCTATACCTAACCGAAGATTTACATTTTGAGCCTAAAGATGTTGGTTGGATTATGACTGCCTTTGGCTTGGGTTCTTTTGCTGGATCCTGGCTTGGAGGTAAGCTAACCGACAAAATAGGATATTACAAAGTTATGGTTAGAAGTCTTTTAACTACAGGTATTCTTTTTATTGGTTTACAGTTTTTAAACACTTTTGTCTCTATTTGTTTGGGTATATTTCTCGTAATGCTTGTGGCTGATATGTTTCGTCCTGCTATGTTTGTAGCATTAAGTGCCTATAGCAAGCCAGAAAATAAAACACGAAGTGTTACACTTATCCGCCTGGCTATTAATCTAGGGTTTTCAGCAGGCCCTGCAATAGGAGGCTTGATTATTACCACAATGAACTATTCAGGCCTATTTTGGGTAGATGGTATTACGTGTGTTTTGGCAACACTATTATTAATTAGAGTACTACATCCAAAAAAAGCAAAGCCATTGGACACAATAATAAACGAGAATCCGCAATCAGCTTATAAAGACAAAGCTTTCTGGATATTCTTGGTATCAATGACACTGTTTGGAATCATATTCCTGCAATATTTTTCAACAATGCCTATTTACTACAAAGATGTACACTTGCTTACCGAATTGGAAATCGGCATGCTTTTGGGCTTAAATGGTGCGTTTATTTTTATTTTGGAAATGCCGCTTATCAAATGGTTGGAGAATACCAAAAACTCAAAAGCAACACTCATGTTAGTGGGTGCATTTTTAACAGCCTTGAGTTTTTTAGTATTAAACTTGACTAGTTGGATAGGTGTATTATTGATAGGTATGTTGTTTATGACCATAGGCGAAATGATTGCGTTTCCATTTTCTAACGCATTCGCCATGGAACGTGCTAAAAAGGGTAATCAAGGGGAATACATGGCGCTCTACACCATTTCGTTTTCTATTGCACATATTTTTGGTCATAATGCTGGTATGCAATTGGTTGATAATATTGGTTTTGATAATACATGGTACATTATGACTGGGCTTGGTATCATTTGTGCTTTGTTATTATGGATATTAAAGCGATATTTAAAAGCTAAAAATGAATTAAGTTATGGATAGACCTTGGGAAAATCTACCAATATTTCAAAAGGCCGAAAGTATCAGAACACTCGTTGATTCCATTGTTGAAATTACTATGGAATAAGAGATGTTCTTTGAAACTGAAGAAGATGGCAAAATGATAGATGACAGTATAAACTATCTTGTCGATAACTCATTGCCTATTCCGTCGAACATTGTAGAAGCTTCTGACGAAGATGTTTTTTATGATATAAAAATGGAACATGCGACCATAATTAGAAAGGCTGCCAGAGATATCTTAACCGATTTATCAACTTTAGAGCATTTTGGGTTTAAAGACATCGAATATTTAGAAGTATTGCGAAATGAGATGGAAGAATTCAGAGTTTTATTTGCTGAATGGGTAAAAACATTCGACCCTTGGAATTATATGATAGATCGTTGGGGTTTGTTTAATCCACCTGGAATTAATTACGACGACCATGATTCTGATGATGATCTTCCTTTTAATGAATTTGAAGAAGATGAAGACTAAATTAATCTATTATAAGCTTATTAAACTATCTAAACAATAAGTAGACGTCAGTTCGAGTGATTTTGAGGAACGAAAAATTGTATCGAGAACCATGATATGTTAATACTATTTCAGCGGCTTAACAGGGTTATGTTTAATAACATGAGAGAGCACAATTTGTGTTTTGGTCTCACCATATACAATAAGTTGGTCAATAAAAGCCTCCAAATGTTTTTGGTTTTTTAAGACGACTTCCATAACAATGTTTTCATTGCCTGTAATACGATAACAGTTAATAACCTCATCATAAGTTTTAACCTTATCCAAAAATGGTTTTAGCATACCCATAAAAGCCCGAATGGTTATTAAAGCCTTTAGTTGATAGCCTGCTTCAAATGGCGAGACGGTTGTGTGGTAATCTTGAATAATTCCAAGGTCTTCCATTTTTTTTATACGTTCAGAAACCGCTGGCGAACTTATACCAACTTGCCTCCCAATTTCGGCGTTCGAGAGCCGCGCATTTTGCTGTAAACAGGTTAAAATTTTCCAGTTAAGCGAATCAATACTCATTTTAAAGTAATTATATGTAAATAACTTAATAATTAAATCAAATATACAATTTTACCTTAATAACTAAAGCAAAATATACTTTCTTGTCACTAATTTTGATGAAATTGCTATTAGAAACATGTTACCGAATATTCCATCAAATCTGTACTACCTGCCTATTTATCAAAAGGCTATGGAAATTATTACATTGTCCAGAAGTATTTCTACGTATTTAAATCAAGATCTATCATCTTTATTAGAAGATGGATCAGAAAACAGTCACATTTATTTTTCAGGTGATATTGTACAACAATCAGTGTCTTTAGCTCCAGAGATTGTTAAAGCAGAACAAGAGCGCCATTCCGATAAAAAGTACAAACATATGGCATCGGTTAAGCGACTAACCTACTTACTCAACAAAAACATAAAACGTTTAGAGCAATGTAATAGCAATGGCAAAGACTATCTTCCGCTTTTGAATTCTGAATTAAAAACGTTTAAAAAGTTACAACGTAGCTGGATGTTGACGTTATAAAAAGTTGTTTTAATAGATTTACATATTTCTTCGATACTGTCCTCCTACTTCAAACAAAGCTTCAGTAATTTGACCCAAAGAACACACTTTACAAACATCCATTAAGGCTTCAAAAATATTCTGATTGTTAATGGCTTTCATTTGTAAGTCTTTCAATAATGCTTTGGTATCATTTCCTTTATGAAGATTTTCCAAAGTTTTAATTTGGTGTTCTTTTTCTTCTTCTGTGGCACGAATTACTTCAGCTGGTTGAACCGTTGGAGAACCTTTAGAACTTAAGAATGTATTCACACCAATAATCGGGAATTGACCATTGTGTTTCAAAGTTTCGTAATACAAGCTTTCTTCTTGTATCTTGCTACGTTGGTACATGGTTTCCATAGCTCCTAAAACACCACCACGTTCTGTAATTCTATCAAATTCAGCCAAGACAGCTTCTTCAACCAAATCAGTTAATTCTTCGATAATAAACGAGCCTTGTATTGGGTTTTCATTTTTGGCCAAACCTAGTTCTTTATTTATAATTAACTGAATGGCCATAGCACGACGTACACTTTCTTCAGTAGGTGTTGTAATGGCTTCATCGTAAGCATTGGTATGTAACGAATTACAGTTATCGTAAATGGCATACAAGGCTTGAAGCGTTGTACGAATATCGTTGAAGTCAATTTCTTGTGCATGTAAACTGCGACCAGATGTTTGAATATGATATTTCAACATTTGGGCACGTGGATTGGCGCCATATTTATGTTTTAAGGCTTTTGCCCAAATTTTTCTGGCCACACGACCTATAACAGCATATTCAGGATCGATTCCGTTTGAGAAAAAGAACGATAAGTTTGGACCAAACTTATTGATATCCATACCTCGAGACAGATAATATTCTACGTAAGTAAATCCGTTTGCTAAAGTAAATGCCAATTGCGAAATAGGATTGGCGCCTGCTTCAGCTATATGATACCCAGAAATGGAAACTGAATAAAAGTTCCGCACATTATTTTCAATGAAATATTCTTGAACATCACCCATTAAACGTAAGGCAAATTCGGTTGAGAATATACAAGTGTTCTGCGCTTGGTCTTCTTTTAAAATATCGGCTTGAACCGTTCCTCTAACTTGAGCAATGGTTTTAACTTTAATGTCATTATAAACCTTTTCTGGTAATACTTGATCACCTGTTACGCCTAATAGCATTAATCCTAATCCATCATTACCCTCTGGCAAATCACCATTATATTTTGGTCGTTCTACACCTTTCTCCTTATAAATTTTGTTGATTTTTTCCTCAACCGCTTTTTCAAGACCTTTTTCCTTAATATAAATCTCACATTGCTGATCTATGGCTGCATTCATAAAGAAGCCAAGTAACATGGGTGCAGGTCCATTAATGGTCATACTTACTGATGTCATGACATCTGCTAAATTGAAACCAGAATATAATTTTTTAGCATCATCTAAACAACAAATACTAACACCAGCATTTCCAATTTTACCATAGATATCTGGTCTGTAATCTGGGTCGTTACCATATAAAGTTACACTATCAAAAGCTGTAGATAAACGCTTTGCTGGCATACCTTGACTCACATAATGGAAACGTTTGTTAGTACGTTCTGGACCACCCTCACCTGCAAACATTCTAGCAGGATCTTCTCCTGTTCGTTTAAAAGGATATAAACCAGAAGCATAAGGAAACTCACCAGGCACATTTTCTTGTAAGGTCCATCGTAAAATATCACCCCAAGCTTGATACTTTGGTAAAGCTACTTTAGGGATCTGGGTATGTGAAAGCGATTCAGTATGCGTTTCTAGCTTAATCTCCTTATCACGAACTTTAAAAGAATAAACTGGATTTTTGTATTTATTGACTTTTTCATCCCAACCAGTAATAACTTCCCAGTTATATGGGTCTAGATTTAATTTAACACGATCAAATTCTTTAAGTAATAGTTTTAAAAAGTCCTTATCGCTGTCATTCTGAACTTGATTCAAAATCTCATCTTGATTTAAACCCGATTTAATTATAATAGACTTTTCGACTGCACTTGAAGCAACATTAGCAACAGAACAAATAGTTTTATAAATACCATATAGTTTTTGAGCTACCTCAACTTGTTCATTGGCAGTTTTATCGTAAGCACGATTATTCTCGGCAATTTCTGATAAGTAACGCGTTCTAGCTGGTGGAATAACAAAAATCTTTTCGCTCATTTCATTAGAAATATGGAAAGTAGATTTTAAATCAGCATCTGTTTTCTCAACCAACTTATCCATAACTGCTTTGTAAAGCGTATTCATCCCTGGATCGTTAAATTGAGACGCAATAGTTCCAAATACAGGCAATTCATCTTGTGGTGTATCCCAAAGATTATTGTTACGCATGTATTGTTTTTTCACATCGCGTAAGGCATCCAGAGAACCGCGTTTATCAAACTTGTTTATAGCTACTAAATCAGCAAAATCAAGCATATCAATCTTTTCTAATTGTGTAGCTGCACCAAATTCAGGTGTCATAACATAAAGTGACAAATCAGAATGTTCAATAATTTCTGTATCAGATTGACCAATACCTGAAGTTTCAAGAATTATTAAATCGAATTCAGCAGCTTTTAAAACTTCCACAGCTTCATTAACGTATTTTGACAAAGCCAAATTAGATTGACGCGTTGCTAAACTGCGCATATAAACACGTGGTGAATTAATGGCGTTCATACGAATTCTATCACCTAAAAGGGCTCCTCCTGTTTTACGTTTTGATGGATCGACCGAAATTAAACCCACTGTTTTTTCCGGAAAATCAATTAAAAAACGACGAACCAATTCATCAACTAAAGAAGATTTCCCAGCACCACCAGTACCAGTTATTCCTAATACGGGTGTTACTGAATTTTTATTCTTCATGTGAATTTCATCTAACGCATCTTTCGCGACGTCTGGAAAATTTTCAGCAGATGAAATAACACGTGCTATATCTCTTGGATTTTTATTTGCTAATGTCTTCACTTCTCCATTAAGCGAGTCGCCAATAGCAAAATCAGATTGTTCAACCAAATCATTTATCATACCCTGTAAGCCCATTTCACGACCATCATCTGGTGAATAGATACGATCTATTCCGTAGTCCATGAGTTCTTTTATTTCTGAAGGTAAAATAACACCTCCTCCTCCTCCGAAGATTTTAATATGACCAGCTCCCCTTTCTTTTAAAAGGTCATGCATGTATTTAAAATATTCATTATGACCACCTTGGTATGACGTTAAACAAATAGCATTAGCATCTTCCTGAATGGCCGTGTTGACAACTTCTTCTACACTTCTATCATGACCTAAATGAATAACTTCAACACCTGTAGCTTGAATAATTCGACGCATAATATTAATTGAAGCGTCATGACCATCAAATAAGGAGGCTGCTGTTACAATTCTGACTTTATGTTTTGGTTTATATGGTGCTACTTGTTTCATGGATTATTGATCTGATTTTTTAGTGCGGCAAAATTACGAAATATTCAAAAAATTTGCCGCATATTTAATAATTATCTAACAGCCTATAATTCAAATACACTACCTTCTTTTGGGAAACGAAAGCCTAAATTTTGAATACTATCTTTCAACGGATGGGAATCCTTAATTGCAGGATTTGTATGATTGAAGTGAATAAAATGGATTTTATTTTTAGTAGCCTCGGATTCATTTTCAAACAACGTGGTCGTCTCACTGGTAAATGGATGCGGTATTTTGCTCATATCGCGCTCCAACTCACCATCAGCAAAAAAAGAAGCATCCAAAAACGCATAATCAACCTGATTGACTTCATCTATAATATCTCGTTCCCAAACATCCCATTTATCGATGTCTGGTATAAATAAAGCAGATTTGGTTTTACCTTCTATTTTATAACCAACTGTTTCTGAAAACTCATCCCGATGCGGCACTAAAAAAGGTGTAACCCTTAAGTTAGAGTTCAAAACAATCGTAGAATCATTATGCAGCGGACTAATATCAATGTTTTTTAACGTAATCAATTGACTCCACTGTCCGTTATTCTCAATGTACGACTTCATTCTTGGCATGGCGTAAACAGGTATGCTTTTTCCTCCAATAGCCTCTCTCCCAAAATACATTAAACCAGTATAATGCCCAATATGGGCATGGGTTAAAAACACACCATCAATAACTTTATTATTATTTAAATGGTTAGTTTTTAAATTTTCAACCTGCTCTGTAATATCTGGTGTAGCATCAAACAACCATTTTTTTTAGATTCCAAATCAACTAAACCCAAGCACGAGACCAATTTTCTTGTTTCTAATCCATCATGATATGATTGGCAACAGGATTTACTACAATCTATTTGTGGGTAACCGGCATCTTGAGCTATACCCAAAATGGTAATGTACTGTTTAGGCGTTACCTTTTTAACTTCAATTTCTGTTTTTAATTTTTCTTGGCAAGAAAACAATTGAATCAAGAATATAATGCACGATAATTGAATTGGTTTCATAATAATACTTTTATCTTTGCTAAAGATAACAAACCCCATACTATGCATCGTAACATTCTTTTCTTTATTAGCTTTTTAATACTTTCATCCTGTGCCGAATTACAACAAGTAATTGATGAACTTCCTGAAAACTCAACCGGAATTACAAATGCCGATATTGCAGAAGGATTAAGGCAAGCATTAGATAAAGGCATAGATGAACAAGTAACACTACTAGGAAACAAAGATGGTTTTTATGGTAATGAATTAGTTAAGATATTGCTACCTGATGAACTTAAAAAAGTTGATAAAGCGTTAAGAGATATTGGTTTAGGTAATTTAGCCGATGAAGGCCTTAAAGTTTTAAATAGAGCTGCCGAGGATGCCGTTACTGAAGCAACCCCTATTTTTGTTGACGCTGTAAAAAGCATAACTTTTAATGATGCGAAAAACATCTTGTTGGGAGATGACAGATCAGCAACCACATATTTAGAAAGCAGAACGCAAACAAGTCTTTACAATAAATTTCATCCTATCATAAATAATTCATTTGCAAAAGTCGGAGCTGATGATATTTGGACAAACTTAATTAATAAGTATAACGCTATACCATTTACAAATAATGTTAATCCTGATTTAACAGATTACGTAACACAAGAAGCGTTAAAAGGTGTTTATACCATGATTGCTATTGAAGAAAAAGAAATTAGAACCAAAGTATCGTCCAGAACCACTGATTTATTACAACTGGTGTTTGCTTTACAGGATTAGTTTATGAATAAGTTTAGTTTTTAACGCTATTTTTGATTATATTGTACTCATTATTAATCGATTAAGTGACAGCGTTATGAATAAAAACTACTTTTTTACAGTTCTTTTTACATTACTAGCTTTGACGGGATTTTCTCAAATAATAGACGATGATTTCGAATCGTACAATTTAGGCCCATTCCTACCAACTGCACATTGGACCAACTGGAGTCAAAACCCATCACCTTCAAACAATGCAGAAAACATAATTATATCTGACACACAAGCAAGCTCTGGAACCAAATCTGGATTTATTGGTAATGGTGGCATTCAAGACGCTATATTGCTTCTAGGTAATTTATCATCTGGACAATATACTTTAGAATTTAATATGTACGTCCCATCTGGAAGCGAAGGTTATTTTAATATCCAAGGTACAATTCCAGGAGGAGCTTTATCTGGCATTTGGAACTCTGGAGACATTTACTTTAACCAAGGAAACGCAGCTCCAGGTGTAGGGATTGATTTAGCTACTAACGTAACCTTTAATTTCCCTCATGATGTTTGGTTTCCTGTTTCAATTGCATTTGATTTAGATTCTCCATCTCATACCTATCAAATGACTATAAATGGTACGGTTGCTAATCCAATTCCTACTGATTTTCAATCAGACCCTATATTGGGAGGAATTGATTTCTATTCTGCCAGTTCTTCAACTACTGCTTTTTATGATGATATTGTTTTTGATGTAACCAGTTTAAGTGTAGATGAATTTTCTAAAGAAGAAGTTAGTGTTTATCCTAATCCCGTTCTTGATAGGCTAAATATAGAATCCACTTCACCAGTTACGAGTATTTCTATTTATAATATTCTTGGTAAAAAAGTAAAAGAAATACAGTCGGACAATCCGATTAAAGAAATAGACATGACATCTTTATCTAACGGCATTTATTTAATAAAAGTAAGTGCAGAAAATAAAACCCAAACAATTAAAGTTATTAAATAAGTTTTTTAAATTCATAAAATAAAAAAGGGAGAACTAGTTCTCCCTTTTTATGTCTTTATTTTTTTCTGTAAAGCCCATCGAAAGCGACAGTAACATCTTTATCATTTGTAATAGTTTCCCAATATTGCCGCACTGAACCGTCTGGGTTTAAAGTCCATGTTACACGATGGTAAAATGGTTGTCCCTTTTTATTAAATTCTTGGTCAGTTTTTAAAATCATTTGATTACCCACCCGGTTCCCTTTTAAATGCAAATTTCCCCCTCTATTATCAACCCATATCTGCTCCCATTGCTCTGTTTTATAATTATAAAAATTAGTGCTGGTGCCAGTAACTTTACCGTTAGCACTAGCCCAATTTTCACGTAACATACAATTATCTTGGAGTTTTACAATAGTATTTGTTCCTGCCTTAGAACCGTCTGGATTAGTAACATTCCAATCTCCTATCCAGAAATCAAATTCAGCATGTTTCTCGGTACAACAAATACAATTTTCTTTTTGTGCAAAAACAGATACACCCAAAAACATTATAACAGCAAATAATACATTTTTCATAATAAACAGTTTAGTGCCAAAAAGTTATTAAATGATATTTAATATAATGCTAATATTAACATAACATTAGTTTTTGAAATATCTCGCAAATTTGCAGTGTTCTCATAAAAGAATTTACAACCCAAAATTTGGATTAGTAAGAGTTAGTTAGTTAAAAAATCGGTCTTTCTTCAAGTCCGATTTTTTTTGTCACAAATTAGCTTTTTAGTTTGCTGAATTACAATATTTTAAATATATTTAAAATTCCATTGGGCTTAAAAATGAAAACACTAACCGAAATCAAAAAACAAAAACTTAAGCTGCAAAAACGCTACAAGCAACTTATTGAACAAGCTTATAATTTAAGACAAACCGATTCGGCTGAAAGTGATATCTCCGAATACCAAGCCTTACAATTACTTGACAAGTTAAATCGTTTAAATTTTTTACATAGAGACAACATGAAGCCCTCTCTTTAAAAATTACCAAAACTTTAACTTTACACCATATCCACCACAATAATCATATACGTATATAATATAAACATACGATATGAGCCCACAATTTTGTAAAATAGGCAGGTCAAGTCCTATATCTAAAGAAATTTTAAAATTAAGAAAACGCTATAAGCAGCTAATTGAGCAAGCTTATAACATTAGCATGACCGATGCTGGATTAAGTGACATTCTTTACTACAAAGCCTTTAAAATCAAGAAGGCTATTTTTGAATCGAATAATAGTCATGCAACTTTTTAAAATATTCAAAAGCCTTTATTAATCTGCTTCCATACCATGAAAACATTTCGCCATCAACCAAAAGGATTTTGGCGTTAGGAAATTTAGGCTTTATGAATTTAGAATGATCTTCATTAAAAGGAAACGGTTCTGTTGAAAGCAAAACCATATCAACCTCTGGGTATGATATTTCCAAGCTTACTTCAGGATAACGCGATTGATTCCCAAAAAAATTCTTAAACCCATTAAGGTTAAGCATGTAATTTATGAAGGTGCCTTTTCCAACTGCCATCCAAGGATCTTTCCAAATAAAATAAGCTACTGAACTAGTAGATTTTGTTTTAATAAAAGACTCAAACTTACTCTGCTCGTCTATTATTTTTAAAACTATTGATTTAGCGTTTTTTTCAACTCCAAACAGCTCACCATACATTTCAATAATTTCCAAGCAACCCCCAATAGTGTTAATATCGCTAATGTGTACAGCTGCTAGTTTCTCCAGATCCTGTATCATTTCTTGAGTATTTTCTTCCTTATTACATAAAATGATATCTGGATCTAATGCCCTAATTTTATTGCAATGTACATGCTTAGTACCACCAACAATAGTGGCTTTATCTCTTATATTTTTTGGATGCACACAAAACTTTGTTACGCCAACTAAAAAAGATTCCAACCCTAAATCACAAATAAGCTCGGTAAGGCTTGGCACCAAAGACACGATTCGAGTTGGCGATTTTGAAAACACTAACGTTCTATTTAATTGATCGGTGAACTTCATTTAAAAGATTCCTTCGTCGTTTCACTCTCTTGAATGACAATTGTATTTTAATTCGCTAATAAAACTGCTTCCATTTGCCTTTGAAGTCCTAAAGCTTTTAGTGAAGCAACCTCGGCGAAATCTTCCTTATTAGAGGCATAAATAATACCTCTAGAAGAATTTATTAGTAATCCTATTTGTTCTGTCATGCCATACTTACAAACATCCTGTAAACTACCACCTTGTGCACCCACTCCAGGAACAAGAAGAAAACTTTCAGGAATTATTTTTCTAATATCGGCTAAATACTCCGCTTTAGTAGCTCCTACAACATACATAAGGTTTTGAGAATTGCTCCAAGTCTTCGACTTTTCTAAAACCTGTTTATAAAGCTCAACTCCACTAACGCTCTGTGTTTGGAAATCGAATGCGCCTTGATTGGAAGTCAAGGCTAACATAATAGTATGCTTATTTTTAAAAGCGAGGAATGGCTCAACAGAATCTTTACCCATATATGGCGCTACGGTAACACTGTCAAAAGCTAAATCTTCAAAAAAGGCTTTGGCATACATACTACTGGTGTTTCCTATATCTCCTCGCTTGGCATCGGCTATGGTAAAGATTTCAGGATAATTGGCATTAAGATAATTGATGGTTTTTTCCAAGGCTTTCCAACCTTTTATGCCATAAGCCTCGTAAAAAGCCGTATTGGGTTTATAGGCTACGCACAAATGGTTTGTTGCGTCTATAATAGCTTTATTAAAGGCAAAAATAGGGTCGTCTTCTTTTAATAAATGCTGTGGAATTTTATTTAAATCAACATCCAATCCTATACAAAGAAAGGATTTCTTTTTTCTAATTTGTTCAGTTAGTTGTTGTGTTGTCATGCTATAAAAAAAGCCTCAAAAAAGAGGCCTTGAATTAAATATGTTCGTCGCTAGCTTTTAACTTTTCAGTGTTTTCAGCCAACATAAGTTCATCTATTATTTTTTGAAGGTCACCATTCACAATATTTTGTAAATCATAAAGCGTTAAACCAATTCGGTGATCGGTTACACGCCCTTGCGGATAGTTATAGGTTCTAATTTTGGCACTTCTATCACCAGATGAAACCATACTTCCACGCTTGGCTGCATCTTCTTCTTGTTTTTTAGCCAATTCCAAATCATACAAACGTGATCGTAAAACCTTAAAAGCCTTTTCTTTGTTTTTATGCTGTGATTTTTGATCTTGACATTGCGCCACCAATCCGGTCGGAATATGCGTTAAACGCACAGCCGAGTACGTTGTATTAACCGACTGACCACCTGGACCAGATGAACAGAAGTAATCAATTCTTACATCTTTCGGATCGATTTCCACATCAAATTCTTCAGCTTCAGGAAACACCATACACGTCGCTGCACTAGTATGTACACGACCTTGCGTTTCAGTTTGTGGCACACGTTGCACACGATGCACGCCAGCTTCAAATTTTAAAGTTCCATAAACATCTTCACCAGATACTTCAAATTGAATTTCTTTAAATCCACCGTTGGTACCTTCGCTAAAATCAACTGTGTCAACCTTCCAACCCTTACTTTCGCAATATTTAGAATACATTCTGAATAAATCGCCCGCAAAAATACTAGCCTCATCTCCACCTGTACCAGCGCGTAATTCTACAACAGCGTTTTTTGAATCTTCAGGATCTTTCGGTATTAATAGAAAACGGATTTCTTCTTCTAATTTAGGGATACCTTCTTTAGCTTCATCGTATTGCATTTTTGCCATTTCCACCATTTCATCATCGCCGCCATCAGCAATAATTTCTTCAGCTTCCTTTAAATTATTAGTCAATTCTATATAAGCATCACGCTTATCCATTAGAACACGTAAATCCTTGTACTCTTTATTTAATTCCACATAACGCCTTTGGTCTGATATAATATCTGGCTGAATAATTAAATCACTCACCTCATCAAAGCGCTGTTTTATAATTTGAAGTTTTTCTAACATTTACCAATTTAAATTGTGTGGCAAAAATACGATAATTTATGAATTGATAGTTTTTTGTTGTAATCAAAATATTTATTCTTGCTTTAGCTAAAAATAATACTTCTGGATTTACGTTTTTATTTTATCATGCAACGCTTTGGGGCTATACTGTTGTTTTATAAGCCATACTTTTTATGGTCCATTGGGATTAACATTTTTCTATTAATTGTTAGCCCAAACATTCCGCCTATATTGATTTCAAAATTTTTCCTCGTTGTTTTTCTATGGTACATTATAACTGAAACACGGTCCAAACGAAAGTTGATTTTTTATAACAATTTAGGAATCTCATCACTCAAATTATTCGGTACTATTTTTTTAATTGATATCTTTATAACATCTTGCTTTTTATTATTGGTTAAAGAGTTTATATGATTTTAGAGGTAGACAATGTTGAATTAAATTTTTCCGGAAAACGCATTTTAAACGGTATTTATTTAAAGGCAGAAACTGGTAAAGTCACATCTATATTAGGTAGTAATGGCTGCGGAAAAAGTTGTTTGCTTCAAATTATATTTGGCTCTTTAAAACCAAAGTATAAACTTATTCGCTTGAATAATGAGCCTTTTTTGAAACCCTTATATCGCTCCAAAAAGATTTCGTTTTTACCTCAACATCATTTTGTTCCCGATCAGATCAAAATTGGAATGGCTTTTAAGCTATATCAAGTTGATTGGGATGTATTTATTAATAAGTTTCCCCAGTTTGAAATTTTTAAGAATACGCGATTTAACAGATTATCGGGTGGTGAACGTCGGGTTATAGAAATTTATTTAATCCTCAAAAAAGCAAGTCAAATAGTATTGTTGGACGAGCCTTTTAATGGTGTTGCACCATTGTATATTGAAACGATACAGACCATCATAAATCAAGAGAAGAAACATAAAATTATTATCCTAACCGACCATAGATATACCGAAGTTATTAATGTTTCTGATACTATCTACCTAATAACAAATGGCTGTAGTAAGCTTATAAATAATTTGAGTGAATTAAAAGATTACAAATATCTTACACAAGACATTAGTCATTAAAAAAAGGAAACCAACTGGCTTCCTTTTTATTAAAAATTTTAATTATTCTAACCGCATTTAGAAGACCCACAATCCTTACAGGTTAAACAACCTTCTTGATAAATTAAATTTTCGGATTGACAATTAGCACAGGTTTGACCTTTTACTTTAGTACCATCGGCTACATAACGTTTTAGAGCACGACCTACACCATTTTTCCATGTGTTAATAGACTCACTATCTAGCTGAAGACTGTTAATTAACTCTACAATGTTATCAATAGGCATTCCATGACGCATAGTACTTGAGATTAATTTGGCATAATTCCAAAACTCTGGATTAAACTTATGCGACAAGCCTTCAATAGTGGTTTTGTAACCTCGTTTATTTTGATATTGAAAATCGTATCGCGACGTACCATCGCTATTTCGGTTTTTAATAATGAGGCCATTTTCTACCCAACGCGGAATTAAAATACCGTCTTCATCATCTGCTAAGCCAGTAAATATTTCATAAGGCTTTCCA
This sequence comes from Hanstruepera flava, assembly GCF_023634025.1. Taxonomy (GTDB): domain Bacteria; phylum Bacteroidota; class Bacteroidia; order Flavobacteriales; family Flavobacteriaceae; genus Hanstruepera; species Hanstruepera flava. The sequence continues at coordinate 546,060 of NZ_JALJCW010000001.1, forward strand.
TCAATCAATCCAATAAAGGCAATCCATTTTTCTTTTTTATTCTGAAAGCGCACAACATCAGCCTCTAAAATCTCTGGTCTTTTTACAGGGAAATTCGTTAAGGTTTCTGTTTGTTCCTCATCTTTTTTGTCATCGTTAGAAATCAACACACCCGAACGTGAACCATCACGATAAACCGTAACACCTTTACAGCCAACTTCCCAAGCCTTTAAGTATAATTCACCCACCAATTCTTCACTCACGTCGTTTGGTAAATTGATGGTCACACTTATTGAATGATCCACCCATTTCTGAACAGCACCTTGCATGGTCACTTTACTCAACCAATCCACATCATTTGAAGTGGCTTTATAATAAGGCGATTGCATAACAATAGCATCTAATTCGTCTTGAGAATAGTTTTTTGAAGTATCGATGTCGTTGACTTCCATCCATTGCTTGAATTTATGGTGAAAAACCACATATTCTTCCCACGAATCACCAACTTCATCTACAAAATCAACTCTTACATTTTTATCATTAGGATTAACTTTTCTCCTGCGTTTATAAACGGGCAAAAACACGGGTTCAATACCTGAAGACGTTTGTGTCATTAAGCTTGTTGTTCCTGTGGGTGCAATGGTCAATAAAGCTATATTACGGCGACCATACTCGAGCATATTATAGTATAACTTTTCATCTTCAGCTTTTAGACGTTGAATAAATGGATTATTTTTTTCTCTATCCGAATCGAAAATGGAAAAAGCACCACGTTCTTTAGCCGTTTGAACAGAAGCTCTGTAAGCTTCAATTCCTAATGTTTTGTGAACTTCGACAGAAAAATCGTTACCTTCCTGACTACCATATTGTATTCCCAAGGCAGCCAACATATCGCCTTCGGCAGTTATACCAATTCCCGTACGACGACCTTCTTCAGCTTTCTTTTTAATATTTAACCATAAGTTTCGCTCTGTAGCCTTAATATCATCCAGCTCTGGGTCAGCATCAATTTTTTCTAAAATTCCGTCTATTTTCTCCAGTTCTAAATCAATGATATCATCCATTATGCATTGCGCATAAACCACATGCTGCTTAAACAATTCAAAATTGAAAGTAGCCTCTTTTGTGAAAGGTTTTTCTACATAAGAAAATAAATTGATGGCCAATAAGCGGCATGAGTCGTAAGGACAAAGTGGTATTTCTCCACAAGGGTTGGTTGATACCGTTTTATATCCTAAATCGGCATAACAATCTGGAACCGATTCGTTAATAATAGTATCCCAAAACAAGATTCCAGGCTCAGCAGATTTCCATGCATTATGCACAATTTTTTTCCAAATACCATTCGCATCAATGGTTTTGGATAATTTAGGGGAATCACTGAAGATAGGATATTTCTGTGTGTAACTAGCATTCTCTTTTACGGCTCGCATAAACGCATCATCAATTCGAACCGAAACATTAGCTCCAGTTACTTTTCCTTGTTCCAATTTAGCATCAATGAAATCTTCTGAATCAGGATGGTTGATTGAAACCGACAACATTAACGCACCTCTACGCCCATCTTGTGCAACTTCACGGGTTGAATTAGAGTAGCGCTCCATAAACGGTACAATACCTGTAGAGGTTAAAGCCGAATTTTTTACAGGCGAACCTTTGGGTCTAATATGTGATAAATCATGACCAACACCTCCACGACGTTTCATAAGCTGCACTTGTTCTTGGTCTATCTTCATAATACCACCGTAAGAGTCAGAATTACCATCATTACCAATAACAAAACAATTAGAAAGCGAAGCGGTTTGGTAAGGATTACCAATTCCTGCCATCGGACTCCCTTGAGGTACGATATATTTAAAACTCTTTATGAGATTAAATACCTCATCTTCTGATAACGGATTGGGATAACGTGATTCTATTCGGGCAATTTCTTTAGCAATGCGACGATGCATATCGTTTGGTGTAAGTTCATATAAATTGCCATGCGAATCCTTAAGAGCATATTTATTTATCCAAACTTGTGCAGCTAAATCATCTCCATTAAAATAGTCAATGGACGCTTTTAAAGCTTCTTCTTGAGTAAACGTTTTTTCTGTAACATTAGGTTTAATTTGTGTTGGCATGTGAGGGTTTAAGTTTTATTTTTTAATAGCTTTTTACAAGATGTAAATAAAGCAAAAAAAATAAACTTAAAACATGATAAAAATCATAAAGTTTACAGATTTTATTTTTAATTTATTGATATTCAATTATTTAAAATTTATCAACAAAAAAAAGTTAACAAATTTTTAAAACCCTACTATCACGCCTACTCCCAGAATTTGCTTCCATTGAACTCGCGCACCTTCTTCCGCATATTCAAGTTCATCATTTTCAGGATCCTCAACTTCAACCAATAACTTAACGTCGTTATCATACTTTAAATGCGACCCTAAAGTAGCCCTAACAAAACTGTTTACCTTAAAATCAAAGACTAATTCCCAGTCAACATCAATATTTCCAAAATCGTTGATGTAGTCCGTATAAAAACTAACTAAATTTCTAATAGCTATGTTCTGAAAAATTTCTGCCTCGTAGGCACTAGTTAATAAAATCCCTAATTCATTCCTAACACGCTCACCTTCTGCAATCAAATTCCCATCATCATCAAATTCGGCCGGAGCAACACCAAAGGAGCCTGCATTAGACAAATCTTCATCCAAAACAAAAGTTGACTTTAGCGTTAATGGCGAAAAATAGGTTGAAAGTTTTTCAATATTTTTACCATATTCTACCCCTCCTCCCACAAACAAATAACCAGGAGCCATAAATTTAGAAATAACATTATCAGTATTAGGATAATTAAATCCTTTTGCAAATTGAGTCTTAAAGCTAAATCGTGCCGAATAATACCAATTCGTGAATTTGTTTTTACGATACCCTAGACTGGAACGTACCTCAAGTAAATCATCTGTTTTTCTTAATTCTTGGTTTTGCTGACTGTTAACACCATATCTAGCATCTAAAAGATTATCCCAAATAAAATGACGGTATTGATACTTCAAAGTACTTTTAAGAGCAAAAAGGGCCGCAATAGAATTCACACCTCCAGAATTCCAATTAACAAAAGCCACCTGATTAATATCAACACCAAATTTATTGTCTTGATGCCAAATAGGTTTCAATGGAATAGTAGCCTGCTTAAAAAACAAAGAGTCTGGTTGGGCAAAAACTTTAGAAGAAATTATAAAAAAGAAAATAACTACAATTCTAGTCATAGTTAAAAAAATATTAAACGTTAGCTATTAATCAAATTAGTATACAAACTCACCAAATTCACTTTTTATTGTAAGCTTCTTCTTTGGACCTGATTCTACATGACCAATTATTTTGGCATCTACATTAAAGGATTTCGAAATTGACACTATATCATTAGCCACTTCTGGGGACACATAAAGTTCCATTCTATGTCCACAGTTAAACACTTGATACATTTCTTTCCAATCTGTTTTGGATTGCTCCTGAATTAATTTAAATAATGGAGGTACATCAAATAAATCATCTTTTACAATGTGCAAATCATCAATAAAATGAAGAATTTTTGTTTGGGCACCTCCACTGCAATGCACCATACCATGTACAGTTTCTTTATTAAACTTATTTAAAACCGCTTTTATTATAGGCGCATATGTCCTAGTTGGCGACAACACTAATTTACCGGCATCAATTGGAGAACCCCCTACAGAATCCGTCAACTTCATTCCTCCAGAATACACCAACTCTTCTGGTACTGAAGCATCAAAGCTTTCGGGATATTTTTTTGCTAAATAATTATGAAATACATCATGCCTTGCAGAAGTAAGCCCATTACTTCCCATTCCACCATTATACTCGGTTTCGTAAGTTGCCTGACCGAAAGACTCTAGCCCAACAATAACATCACCTGTTTTAATATTGGCATTATCTATAACATCAGCTCTTCTCATTCGGGCAGTAACAGTCGAGTCAACAATAATAGTTCTAACCAAGTCACCCACATCAGCTGTTTCTCCACCTGTAGAATAGATAGTTACACCAAACTCTTTTAAATCTTGAATTAGCTCTTCAGTTCCGTTTATAATTGCCGAAATAACCTCACCCGGAATACGATTTTTATTCCTTCCTATAGTTGAAGATAGCATGATATTATCTGTAGCACCAACACACAACAAATCATCTATATTCATAATTAAAGCGTCTTGAGCTATACCTTTCCAAACCGAAAGATCTCCAGTTTCTTTCCAATACATATACGCCAACGATGACTTTGTTCCTGCACCATCGGCATGCATGATAAGACAATGCTCATCACTATTGGTTAAATAATCTGGAACAATTTTACAAAATGCCTTAGGGAATAAGCCTTTATCAATATTTTTAATGGCATTGTGCACATCTTCTTTTGATGCAGAAACACCTCTTTGCGCATAACGCTTACTTACTTCTTGACTCATGGAACTAGTTTGAAATGCAAAAATAGGAATTGTTATCTATTTTTGGGAAGTAATTGGATTTGTTTTGATTACTGATGGAACATTTTCCAGTAATTTTTGCTTTTTCTTTTGACCACCAAAATAAAAGTTAAGTCCTATAGCCATTCGCCAGTAGGCATCATCAGTTTCTCCAAATATCCTACCATCAACCTCATCGCTAAATACAGCATTATAATCTGAATACAACGTTAAACCTATGCCCTCGTAAACAATGTATTCAACACCTACACCCCCTTGAACCTTTGGAGCAACTTCGTTAAAATAATTGGACGCATGAATTCCGCCGCCAAAATAAGCGAATGGAGAAAAACGTTCATGAGGAAACGGCAACACCTCAACATTCATATCAAAAGACATATAGCCATTATTAAACAAATCTTTATAAGCTAAATTAAACTTATGATATCCTATATCAACACTAACATACGGGATGATGTAGCGTTTATATCCAAAATGCCAATACACATCAAAAAGCGGATCTGGATAATCACCGTTTATTACAGATGAACCAATAGAAATATCTATTACATTTGTTCCTCTGTAATCATAAAAATCTGTTTGAGGAATACTTGATGAACTTGTAGTCTTAATATCATCTTGGGCAACTAGAAAATTAACACTAAACAAACAAGCAAAAAGAAATACAGAGCTAAAGACTTTAAACTTGCTAAACATATGCTTTATTAACATTGACATAAAAGTTTTACAAAAATATCTCGCGCAATATAACAAAAGCTTTTATATCACTAATAACGAGAAAGATAAATAATTAAAATAAAAAATCATGGTAATATAAACCATGATTAAATATAAAGGGAATTGTAATAACATTTTAGAGTGCTCTACCTAGCAGCCAAAGAACTATTTTCTTCTTTCACAATTTCTTGAGCGGATACACCATCTTCAAGAGTTTCATTTGCTTGCGAAAAAATGAGGGTTGCAGCCAAAAGCATAAGAACACTTAATATAAGCCTCTTCATGTCAATAGATTAATGATTAATAGCATAACAAAAATAGACAAGTTTTAGCCTAATATTGAATTCTACTTTAATTTTTCGTTGACATACATTTTTATTCAGACGAAATGCAAGCTACACGGTAGCTTCCATAAAAAAACCCCATCATTTAAATGATGGAGTTCTTATAAGTTGTTATATACCAATTATTTAGTAAACAACAATTCTCTATACTTCGTTAATGGCCATAACTCATCATCAACCAACAGCTCTAATTTATCACAGCTATATCGAATGTCATCAAAAATTGATTTTACCTTAAAACAGTAAGCATTAGCTTTCTTTTCTATATCATCAATTCCATTAGCTTTTTTGCGCTCATTTGTCATTTTGGTAACATTAGAATTTATCAATTCGATATGTTTCGAAATATCCTCAATCAATTGCATTTGCTCTTGAGCATACTTCTTAAAATCGTTACCATAAATCTCCTTTAACCCTTTTACATTTTCTATAAGGATGTTTTGATATCGTACAGCTGTAGGTACCACGTGGTTTCTCGCGATATCACCCAACACACGACCTTCAATTTGAATACGGAGCACATACTCTTCCATTTCAATTTCATAACGCGCTTCTGCTTCTACTTTATTCATTACACCAAGCTGCTCAAACATCTTTATTGTTTTATCAGATATTTTAGCCTTAAGAGCTTCTGGAGTGGTTTTATTATTACTAAGACCACGCTTCTTGGCTTCTTTTTCCCAAGCTTCTCCATAACCGTTTCCTTCAAACAATATGTTTTTAGATTTCTTGATATACTCTCTTAAGATGTTAAAAACAGCTTCATCTTTCTTTAAATCCTTTTTCTTAATCAAAGCATCAACTTCTGCTTTAAACTCAATTAACTGGTTGGCCATAATTGTATTTAAAACCGTCATGGCATTAGCACAGTTGGCTTTAGACCCAACAGCTCTAAATTCAAATTTATTACCTGTAAACGCAAAAGGAGATGTTCTGTTTCTGTCTGTGTTATCTAATAAAATTTCAGGGATTTTACCAACAACGTTTAATTTTAAGTCTGTTTTTTCTTCAGGAGACAATTTGCCATTAGTAACATGCTCTAATTCATTAAGTACATTTGTTAATTGCTCACCAATGAATACAGAAATTATTGCTGGAGGTGCTTCGTTAGCTCCCAATCGGTGATCATTACTTGCCGATGCAATAGCAGCGCGCAACAACTCTTCATTATCATTTACAGCCTTTATTGTATTAATAAAAAATGTTAAAAACTGTAAATTACTCATAGGTGTTTTTCCTGGTCCTAATAAATTGACTCCAGTATCCGTACTCAAACTCCAGTTATTATGCTTACCCGAACCATTTACACCAGCAAAAGGCTTTTCGTGAAACAAAACTTTAAAATTATGTCTTTCTGCAACCTTATCCATAACATCCATTAACAGCGAGTTATGATCTACAGCTAAATTGGCTTCATCGTAAACAGGCGCCAATTCAAATTGATTTGGCGCAACTTCATTATGCCTTGTTTTAACTGGTATACCAAGAAGCATACATTCTGTTTCTAAATCACGCATGTATTGCATGGCCCTGTTTGGAATTGTCCCAAAATAATGGTCGTCCAACTGCTGTCCTTTAGCAGGAGAATGCCCTAATAAGGTTCTACCTGTAAGCACAAGGTCTGGTCTAGAAGCAACCAAAGAACTATCAATTAAAAAATACTCTTGCTCCCATCCCAATGATGCATTTACTTTTTTTACATTTTTGTCAAAATACTTACACACATCTACTGCTGCATGATCCACTGCTTGTAAAGCACGCAATAATGGTGTTTTATAATCTAAAGCTTCACCTGTATAAGAGACAAAAACAGTTGGAATACACAATGTTGTACCATAGATAAACGCTGGCGATGTTGGATCCCAAGCCGTATATCCACGAGCTTCAAATGTGTTTCTAATTCCTCCATTAGGAAAACTTGATGCATCTGGTTCCTGCTGCACTAATTGTCCCCCTCCAAACTTTTCAATAGCTCTACCATTCCCAATTGGTTCAAAAAACGCATCGTGCTTTTCTGCGGTGGCTCCAGTTAAAGGTTGAAACCAGTGCGTATAATGTGTTGCCCCTTTAGAGATAGCCCATTCTTTCATTCCAGTAGAAATGTGGTCTGCAACTACACGATCAATTTTAGTTCCGTTTTGCACCGCATCCATAACACTACTAAACGCTTCTTTTGTAAGGAATTGACGCATGGTATCCTCGTTAAACACATTAGACCCAAAAATAGATGAGCGTCTCTCATTTTCTTCAATGCGAACCGGTTTTCTTGTTAACGATTCTTTAATAGCATGAAATCTTAAAGTTGACATAAAATACAGTTTAGGATTATTTTTTACAGGGCAAAAATAGTTATTTTAATCAAATCAACATAAACAACCCTGTTTTTTTTAGGGTTAGTTGTCAACATTTGTTAATTACTATAAAACAGACCCTATTTATCTCCCAAAAAAGCAGAATAAATAAAAATAATATAAGCAGTGAGGATTAACATACCTTTCCAACGTCCAATAGTAAACCGCTTGGGTAAAAATGCTAAAGGCAGTAATATGGCCGCAAAACCTAGCATCCAAAAAATGTCTTGACCTAAAATATTTTCGTTTTTTACTTCAATAGGATGAACCATTGCGGTCAAACCCAAAACAGAAGCTATATTAAAAATGTTAGAACCTATTAAGTTTCCCAACGAAATAGCCTTTTCTTTCTTTAATGCTGCAATAACTGAAGCAGCCAATTCTGGTACACTAGTTCCAATAGCAACCATAGTTACAGATATAACACGTTCGCTTACACCTAGAGAGACAGCTGTTTCTTTAGCACCTTCCACCAACCATTCGCTACCAAAGTAAAGAGCCGCTCCACCAATAGTTAACCAAATTATAATCTTAAAATTTGAAGTCGTCTGTAAAGCATCATCTATTTCTTCAGGGATGCCCACTCCACTACTTCGTGAATTACGGATTAATATGTACAGAAATATAATAAGCGACAAAACCAAAGCTGCCCCTTCTCGAAAATTAATTACCAAACCACTTTCTAAAATATAGTAAAGCGCTAATGACAATAGCATCATCATGGGCCAATTCAGCTTGTAAAAATCCCTACTAATGGCCAATGGCGATATAAAAGCGGTTATACCCAACACCAGCCCAATATTGGCAATATTTGAGCCAATTACGTTTCCAAGTGAAATATCTGGCGAACCATCCAAAGCCGCTTGTAAACTAACTAAAAGCTCTGGCACTGAAGTTGCAAAGGACACAACCGTCATACCAATCACTAACTTTGAAATATTAAACTTAAAGGATAAAGCAACCGAAGAACGCACCAAAAACTCACCACCAACTACCAATAAAACCAATCCCAACAAAACCCAAATTAAGCTCATAAAACTATTTTTTGCGAAGATACTATTTCATTTTATTCTACAATAAAAACTAAAAATTTCGTTAAATAACTATATGCATAGTTGTATAACTATAAAAATAGTTATATGTTTGAACTAATAATTTATCTGTCATGCAAAAATTAACAAACAAAGAAGAAGAAATCATGCACATTCTATGGAGGCTAGAAAAAGCTTTTGTTAAAGATGTGCTAGCTGAAATAAAAGAAGACAAACCACATTACAACACCTTATCTACTATAATTAGAAATTTAGAAGAAAAAGGCTATGTAAGTTACAATGCTTTCGGCAAAACACATCAGTACTACCCTATTGTAAGCAAAGAGCTTTATAAAGAGAAGTACATGAATACAGCAATTGAAAATTACTTTAATAATTCATATAAAAATGTCGTATCATTTTTTGCTAAAGAAGAAAAAATAAGCGTTAGTGAATTAAAAGAAATTATTGAATTAATTGAAAAAAATAAATAAGCAATGGATTACTTACTAAAATCATCAGCCATTATTGCCCTTTTTTATCTGTTTTATCGAGTATTCCTGCAACGAGAGACCTTTTTTCAATCTAATAGATGGTTTTTAATTATTGGATTGGCAATAGCATTATTGCTACCTTCGATAGTTATACCTATATATATAGAATACACACCCATAGCATCTAGCACTCCAATATTGATTACTGAAGCTGTTTCCAACAATACAGTTGCCGAAGCTGACTCCTTTAATTGGATACAGGTTTTAACTTACCTATATATAATGGGTGTTAGTTTCTTTTTAGTAAAACTTTTTATTGAGCTGGCTTCTTTACACAGATTGATACAAAGAAATCCAAAAAAGAAAGTTGGACGCTATTCATTAATAGAAATATTTGACCGCGTCGCACCTTTTTCGTTTTTTAAATGGATAGTTTACAATCCCAATCAATTCAAAAAAACGGAGTTAAACTACATTATTAATCACGAGAAAATCCATGCCAATGAACATCATACGATTGATGTATTAATTGCTCAAATATGCTGTGCTATATTTTGGTTCAACCCATTAGTTTGGTTGTATAAAAATGAATTACAGCAAAACCTGGAGTTTATTGCAGACAAGAAAGCCCAAACCATATCTGACTGTAAAACCAGCTACCAAAAGCTGTTATTAAAAACCAGTGTGCCTCATCACCCATTGGTTCTCACAAATAATTTTTACAATTCATTAATCAAAAAACGAATAATTATGTTACACAAATCAAAATCAAACAAATTAAATGCTTGGAAATACGCCCTTGTCGTCCCTATTTTAGCATTGTTCTTAATGAGCTTTAATACTAAAGAGGTTTATATTTCAAAGGATATAGAAACCGTGCCAGTTGTTAAAAAAGACTTTATTATTTCATCTGCAAGTACCGATAATGATTTAGAGTTAATTACCAACTATTTTAAAAACAAACCTGTACAGCTATTGTTTTCTGAAGTTGTTAGAAATTCTGAAAATCAATTGAAATCATTGTCTTTAAACACCAAACATGACAACGGAAAAGATTACACTAAACGTATTACAGTTTCAAAATCTGATACTGATGTGATAACGCCTTTTAAAGTATCGTTCGACTCTAGTCAAGATGATATAACATTAAACTTTTTAGAAGAAAGTTCTCAAGACAACATCAGTAAACATAAAGTAAGCTTTAATAAGAACACAACTGTTGGTAAAATTGTTCCAACATCAAAAAAAACACGAGAAGAAACTAAAGATAATTCTTTAGGCGAAAACCCACTTTATGTTATTGGCAGCAAACAATACAAAAAAGAAGATCTTCCCAGCAGTAAAATTTCAACAGAAGGCACCATTGAAATTTTAAACAAAAAAGAAAGCAAAAAACGATTTGGAAGCGATGGTAGAGATGGAGCTATAATATTTAATGGCCATGCGTCTTTTGGAAAAGCTGAAACCACTAACTATTTAAGACTTAGTGAATTTATTATCACTAAAGATTTTAGTGAAGCTGATATTAATTTAGTTAAAGCACAATTAGAAAAAGAAGGGTTAAAAACTAAAATAAGAGGCATAAAGCGTAATAGCAATGGAGAGATTATCGCTATTAAAATTGAGGTTAGTTCAGACCACTCAAAAGCAAGCTTTAACTTGAACGATGATGGCCCAATAAACCCAATTCAAATTACATTTGATGAAGGCGGAAAAAATATTACCATTGGTTCTGGCAGACAACATAGAACCCATGTATATAGCACTCGTGCTCGAAACGCAAGAGAGAACAGAGTATATAGAACGCGTAGTCGTGCGCGAGCCGTTTCAGGTAGCAGTCATCGCATACATGCGTGCGATACCGATTGCGACCACGACCATGATGTGAAATTTGAATTTCGTACCGACGCACATGATGGAGATGATGAAGATGTAATTGTTAGAGGCAATAATACCTATGTTATAAAAAACAGCAACACCAACAACGGTAAACGCACAGTAACTATAACCAATGAAAATGGTGAAGATGAAGTCATAGAGTTAAAAAGCAATAACAATGTTTATTTCTTTGAATCCAAAGATGGTAAAATCAGCTCTAAAAATGCAGTATGGCTTGATGACAAAAACAAAAAATTTGAATACAAAATAAGGTCTAAAGGTAAAGGCAAAAATTTCTTCATCTCAACTGATAGCGAAGGCACGCCTTACATACTAAAAGATGGTAAGGAAATTACAAAAAAAGAAATGGATGAACTGGATCCTGATAATATAGATACCATTAATGTAATTAAAGGTGATGATGCTGTTAGCAAATATGGCAACAAAGCAAAAGATGGTGTTATTATTATAACCTCAAAAGAATAAACAAAACCTCAACAAAAAAATCCTAGGCTTTGACCTAGGATTTTTTTTATTCTATAATAATTTTCCGAACTTGAGTTATCCCATTACTAGTTATTTTCATAATGTAAATACCGGACGAAAAATCTAAATTAATAGAACTATTGTTAACCACATCATGAGACTCCAAAAATCGGCCGTCAACAGTATATAGTTTAACATGAATACGTTCTGTATTTAGTTTAAAGTTAATTCTTCCATTTGATGGGTTGGGGTAAATATTAACCAGATTCGCATTTACTTCATCAATGCTTAAGGGTTGGCTCCAAGTTTCGCCAACCATATTTCCCCACATATATTCTATTAAATCTGGCTGATCTATAAACGGGTTTCTATTAAACTGCCAATTATAAATTATGTTATTCCTATTCATTTCAAAATCGTCGGGAGGGTCGTTTCTATGCCAATTCAATAATGTCGCCAAATCACCAAATTGGCCAACCATGCCATCAGGAAATCCGTTAACAATTTCCAACCCATTATACCTTACAGCCAAATAAAAAACACTCCTAGCTACATCACCTTTAAAACTACCAAGAGTGCCAACAGGACCATTATATTCTCCGTAAAACTGATTGCCACGACTGCTGTTCTCTGGTCCATCAACGGCTCGCAAAGCATGTGCATCTGAATTACCATGACGTAACGAATCTGCTTTTGTTTCCCAAAATACGTCTATACCATCAGCTATTTCATCTTCTTCTATACTAAAATATCCAGCTCTAGACCTTGGGAATGTGTGCTCTCTGTTCCATTTACCAGTATTAACTGAAGTCGTTTGAAAATCTAATTTGGCTCGACCTTCTTCTAAATAAACCAACCAAACTTGATTGCTATTTTCAGGATTCTGATCGGCTTCCTTTAAAATATCAATACAATCATTATAGGTTTGTGCTCTTACAACGCCAGGGTTTGCAATAATATCTTGCAAGGCTTGTCTTAATTCTATATCAGCCAACCCATCAAGACTATTATAATAACTACTAGTTTGAGTACTCTCTACAATTCCATAAGTTGGATTGGTTGGCGTACCAAAACTAGCCATAGTAAAATCATCATCAATTACTCGAAGTTTAATAAAATTATTAAACGGAATAAATGGCGATTGTAAATTTAAAAACTTTATTAAGGGTTCTTCGTCTCCTTCATCATCAGTATCATTTATTAAAGAAATAGTTGTAGAAACCGTGTTTGTTCCATTTAAAATGGTAAGCGTTGTATTTCCTGTAAAATCTGATGCATTAAATCCTCCGTTATCTAATGAAAAACTAAACTGGTAATCTGAAGTAACATCATCTTGTGCTGTAAAGGTAATATCAAAACTATCGCCTTCATCAAATTGCGTTTGGATAACTGATATTTCAATGGGATTGAAAACTATACCACTTCCATCATTTAAAGCGCGAGGTGTTGGCGTTGTTGATGTATACGAACCATCATTATTACGCTGAATGGAATTGGTGTTATTACCAGACCCTTCATTTATTTGCTGAATATCTACAAATCTTGGGTCGTCGTTAAATATGTCAATCATATCTACGTCATCAGAATCCGATGTATCATAAATTAAAACATCAACCAAGTTTGTAATGGTGGCTACGGTTCCTTCAGGAAAATCAAAATCATTGGCCTGATATATGGCTACTGCATCGGCTCCATTTTGAATAACATTAGCAGAAATTAAAAGCTGCGGAAAAGGCGTAACCGTTTCACTACCTATAAGCAACAAGCCGTTAACATCTGTTGAATAACCATCTAAATCTATTGTAAAATAACTTGAATTAGCACCTGAAGTAGACCCATTAAAAAAGACAATAACATAACCATCTAAAGCCATATTGGGAGTATCAGATTTTAATTCAACAAACTCCTTATCGTCTATTCCTGGCGTATCGCAATCCAGTTCGTTAATAACAATTTGGGCAACTGATTGCCAAGAAAAAGCTAGAAGCGCAATACAAAGTAAAATTTGTTTCATAAAAAAGCATTTTTGCAAAAGTAATCATCTGTTTATCATTAAATTATTAATTGGTTTAATAAATCATTAATTTTAACATTTGAAAAAAAATCAGAATGAGAAAATCCTTTTTTAAGTTTTTAGCAAAAGTCAACAAAGCCGTATTACCAAGCTATACGAAACAACGTTTAGATTTAAGCAAGGCCAGCAAATTACAAATGGCCATATTTGGGTGGAAATTGTATGTAACCAAAAATGCTTTAGATTAATTTAAAATTTATTTGGCAGTTTATCTAAAAAAGGAATATATTTGCACCCACAAAATTGGCCACGTGGCGCAACTGAATAGCGCACTTGATTACGGCTCAAGAGGTTGCAGGTTTGAATCCTGCCGTGGTCACTAACAAAAAAAAGCTTTCAACAACTTGAAAGCTTTTTTTATTTCTCAAATCTGGTAAAAATCCATTCAAATGGATAAATACTTCTCTATCAAATGCTTGAATTTTAAAAAAAATATCTAGAACTATTCTAATTAATAATTGCAGCTTTTGGAACAGAAATTGATAACAAAAAAACCTAACTTTAAAAATTTATTATGAAAAAATTAATTATTGTCACATTTTTATTTGCAACTGGAATTACCTTTAGCCAAGAAAAAGAAAAAGAAAAAAAAGTAAGTATTCAACAAGGCACATGGAATATTGATGGGTTTGTTTCTGTGTACAACAAAAATTCTGATATAAATGATGATATGCGTGAAACTATTTTTTCGTTCTCCTCAAATGTTGGATACACAATTAAAAACAATCTCATTCTTGGAATAGGTCTTGGATATAGCTTTAGTGATTATGATTTTCGAAATACTGAACCTGTCTTTAATTATGAGCTATCTAAAAATAAAAATTTATATGGAGCCCATGCATTCGTAAAAAAGTTCATTCCAATAAAAGGAAAATTCGCTTTAGTATTTCTAGGAGAACTTGGATATTCTAAATTATATGAGAAAAATGAACGTCTGGACCAAGGTAGCAGAACAACAACTAAAATTGAAACAAATACTATTTTTTCAGGTATTCGACCTGGCATAACTTATTTTATCACTGAACATTTTGCCATAGAAGGTAAATTCGGAACATTACGATATGAATATTCTGAATCTCAAGTTAATAATGATCCGCATAAATCGAATTCAAATTCATTCTATTTTGCTTTTAATCCATCAACGATATATTTAGGAGTATCTTTTTATCTTTAGTTAGTAAAAGCCTGTTAATTAAAATTGTTAAAGTCTTTTATCTAGACTTTTTCCCAAACCTGATAAAAGTCATAGGTTATTTCAATAGTAATACAGACCTTTAATAAGCTATTAATCGAGAAACTTATTTACCAGATTGGTTTCTTAAAACAAGGCATCTATTTAGTCTGTAGATGCCTTTTTTATACAATTTCTGCGCTCAAACCCGCTTCTTGAAGCATGGAACAACGTGGCTCCAACTCTTTATAAGGACCGGTTTTTACAGCACACTTACCTTTATAATGCACAATAATGGAGCATTGTTCGGCTTGTTCTGGTGTATGGTCGCAGGCATAGATTAAAGTCTCTATAACATGGTCAAAAGTATTGACATCATCATTATAGAGTATAATTTCGTTTTGTTTTAAGGTTTTTTCATCGAGAAGCGTAGCTTCTGAAGTTTTTTCTTTAAGGCTCATGGCAATTTTTACTACTAATTTATAAATTTTAGGGCAACCCAATGATTTTGCTCTATAGTATCAACGTGTTGCAATCCTAATATATTACACTTTTCTTTTATAATTTGAATGTCATCTTTATAAAATCCACTTAAAAATACTAAACCGTTAGCATTTAAACAAGCCACATAACTATCTAAATCTTCAAGCAAAATATTACGGTTTATATTGGCAATAACAATATCGTACCGTTTGTCTTTCAATAAGCTAGCATCGCCTTCAAGAACAGCAATGTTTTTACATTTATTACGGGCAACATTTTCTAAACTATTTAAGTAGCACCAATTATCAATATCTATAGCATCAATCATGCTTGCTCCTTTCATTTCAGCTAGTATGGCCAAAACTCCTGTACCGCAACCCATATCTAAAACCGATTTCCCGTGAAAATCATTTTTTAAAATATGCTGAATCATCATGTGTGTGGTTTCATGATGCCCAGTACCAAAACTCATTTTGGGTTCAATAACAATATCATATTGCGTATTAAACGATTCGTGAAAAGGCGCACGTACTGTACATAAATCACTAACAACAATAGGATGGAAATTGCGTTCCCATTCGGCATTCCAATTGGTTTGTTCAATTTCGTTAAATGTATATGAAATTGAAAATTCATCGGTATGAAGTACTTGAATATCGCTTAAAATATCGGCATTCCAATCTTCTTTTTGAATATATGCCGTTACACCTTCATCGGTTTCCACAAAGCTTTCAAAACCTGCGTAGCCCAATTCTGCAATTAGTATTTCTACACCTGGCTGTAATGGTGAAACTTTAAAATCGTAACCAATGTAAATAGTGTTGCTCATGAATTAATTTTATTTAGATTTCTTTAAAAAGTTAAGCATTAAATTTAATGGAAAAACGACTTGAACGGCAAAAATTAGCATTACAATAATAGCCATTATGGAATTTATATCAGAATCTTTAAAAAAATGCTCAAGCAAGAATGCGACAATGATACCATCGATTGTGATAATCACATGGATTATTGTCATCCACATAACTAGTTTCCGGTTAAGTTTTCGCATTAACCAATACCAAAAACCAATTATGCTGAAAGCTATAGCAAGTATTACAACTAAATAAGCGTTTTTAATTATGAAATACGTATCATAATAATAAACCGAGAGTGTACCGTCACCATTCAAAAACCCATAAAGGAGCAGTATTGGAATAGAAATCCAGAAGTACAAATGAGGTTTAGTAAATAATCTCGCTCCCAAAATATGTTTTTTGCACTAAAAAGCATTAACAATAGCAAAGAAGTCTGAGGCTTTTAAAGATGCACCGCCTATAAGCCCACCATCAACATCTGGCTTCGAAAAAATTTCCTTGGCATTATTAGGCTTCACACTACCACCATACAAGATTGAAACTGAATTTGATGTATCACTTCCATACTTGTCAGACAAGGTTTTTCTTATAAAAGCATGCATATCCTGCGCTTGTTCTGGGGTCGCTGTTTCTCCTGTACCAATAGCCCAAACAGGTTCGTAAGCCAAAACAATATTTTTAAAGGCTGATGCTTCTAAATGAAATAAAGCATTTTTTATCTGACGCTCCACTACTGATTCGTGATGACCAGATTTTCTATCACTTAACTCCTCACCAAAACAAAATATCACACGCATATCATGCTCTAAAGCTGTATTAATTTTTTTTGCTAAAGCCTCATCTGTTTCATTAAAATATGCACGACGCTCACTATGCCCCAGAATCACAGACTGGATACCAATGCTTTTCAACATACCAGCACTAATTTCACCCGTATATGCACCATCTTCAGCAAAATGCATATTTTGTGCAACCACTTCTATAGGAAATTGTCTTGTTTCCTCAAATGCTGGCCAAAGATTAGTAAACGCTGGTGCTATCATAACTTCGGCATCTGAAGTTTTTTTCTGTTGCTTTAATTCAGTAATTAATGTCTTTGTTTGAATTAAACCGTTATTCATTTTCCAGTTTCCAGCAACTATATGTTTTCTCATGATACTCGTTTTGTTTTGGTTCAACTATCTATTGATTATCTTAAAAAATTTTATACATCTTGTAAATTAAATAAACAGCTATTAAAAGTAAAGCTACATATGCAAATACTTTCTTTATGGGCTGTATATGCTGTAATTCTGATTCAGCATTTTCTT
Organism: Hanstruepera flava; assembly: GCF_023634025.1. Lineage (GTDB taxonomy): Bacteria > Bacteroidota > Bacteroidia > Flavobacteriales > Flavobacteriaceae > Hanstruepera > Hanstruepera flava. The sequence goes on from NZ_JALJCW010000001.1 coordinate 563,725, forward strand.
TTACAATTACATCCTTAATCTGCTTTGCTTTATCTATATCTTTTTCATGAATATAAAATAGTGTTGAACCTATATCACCCTCATAAGAATCTCGTTCAATTTGTTTAAATTCTATATTATTATTTAGTAATTCTCTTTCTAAGAATTTAGCAGGAAACGGATATGACATTTCAGCAACTAAATAAGTTAATTCATTCATGTTAAATTCACTTTAGGATCCAACCAAGCATAAATAATATCTACAAAAATATTGATTATAATAAATATAATAGCAATAATTAATACAGCTCCCATAATAACTGGTAAGTCCAATGTGTTTAAGGCATTAACTATTTCCTTCCCCAAACCATTCCAGCCAAAAATATACTCTACAAAAACAGCTCCAGCAAGCATAGATGCAAACCATCCTGAAATTGCAGTTACCACGGGATTCATGGCATTTTTTATGGCGTGTTTTTTAATTATTTGATATTCGCTTAAACCTTTTGCCCTAGCGGTACGAATGTAATCTTGATTATAAACTTCCAACAACGAGTTACGCATTAACTGAATGACTACCGCCAAAGGCCTTATTCCCAACACTACAGCAGGAAGTATTAAATTCTTCCATTGAATATGTAACGATTCGCCATAATCATCTAACTCATAAAGGCTTCCTGTCATTTCTAAATTGGTATATTCATGCAATACAAAACCAAAGAACCAAGCAAATAATATGGCACTAAAAAACGAAGGCACGCTCATGCCAACTGTACTCAAAATTTGAATGAGTTTATCAAGCCATGTGTCTTTATAAATAGCCGAAATAACACCAAGAATCAACCCTAACAACATAGCTATAATGATAGCCGAAACCGCCAGCACAAACGTATTGGGTAAAGTTTCACCTATAACTTGGGAAACAGGCTTGCCTTGTTTGGTGAATGATTCGCGCAAGTAAGGCCATTTTAAAACTACTGTTGTATTTGCAACCGTAAACAGTTTTGCTGCCGAATACTTGTTTTTTCTTAAAAATGTATAATCTTCAGATTGATTGGAATGAAAAGATACAGGTGATAAATCATTCAAATAATAAAAATACTGTGTTAGTTTAGGTTTATCAAAACCATACTTTTTTCTGACGGCTTCAACTTGTTCTGCTGACTGATTTTGACCCAACATCATTTTAGCAGGGTCACCAGGAAGCACATTAAACAATAAGAAAATTACCGTAACAACACCAAATAAGGTGAGAAAAGCGTAAAACAGTTTATTTAAAAAATAGCTTATCAAATATTTACAAATCTATATCGTCTATATCATTCCAATGTGCTTTTTGCACCACCGTACCTTTATTGAGTTTTACAATTCCAGGACTTGCACGCACAACTGTTTTTAATGCTTTTTCATCGCATAAATAGAAATCAAAACTTAAGTTATGTTCAGCTTTAAAAGCTTGCTTTTCTTCAGTACCAGAAGCCGACAGGCCTATTACAACATATCCTGCATCTATGGCTTTATCAGAAAATGCTTTGAGTTTAGCAACACCTTCAGGTTCTGCTGTTGCCAAATTGTACATGATTATCATGATAAGGTTTTCTTCATTTAAAAAAGCTTCAGTATAATCGGCATCATCGGTTTCAATTGAAAAATCTTTTACAGGTGGATCATAACCTTCTTCAATTACTTTGGTTTCTACGCCAACATATTCACCGTCTACCGTTGGATAACTACCATTTGTAACATATTCTTTTTCTTCACCATTAACATTAAATGTCCAAGTGAATTCTTGAACTGGTTTAGGCGCATCGTCTGGAATAATCATACCTTCCTGAATATTAGCTCCTACTTTATAAGCCCTAAAATCTATTGCTGGCAAATGCATTAACACATAATAGGCAAAGCCCAAACTCGCTATAAAACTCCCAAGAGCAACAACGGTTAAACCTAATTTATTCATTATAGGGTTAATGTGTTTTACACCCTTGAATAAAATCAAGATAAATACCAATAGTATAACATCTTTGGTAAAACTCTCCCATGGTGTCAATTTAAGTGCATCGCCAAAGCAACCGCAATCTTTTACTTTATCAAAATAAGCCGAATAAAAGGTTAAAAATGTAAAAAACACAATCATTCCCAACAAGCTCCACACTGTAAACTTGGGTTTATATCCTATGAGTAGAAAAATACCAAGAACAACTTCAAAAACAACAACCAATATTGAAATTATAAGCGCATAAGGCTCCAAAAATGGAATATTTAAAACATCGACACTAAAATACTCTTGCAACTTATAGGAAAAACCCAATGGGTCGTTCAACTTTATAAACCCTGAAATTATAAATAAAACGCCTACTAATATTCTACTAATGCTTACTAAATATTTCATATGCTAATTTTCGTTTAAATGAATCATGGCAAATACAGCATAATTAATCATGTCTTGATAATTAGCATCGATACCTTCACTAACTAAAGTTTTGCCTTTGTTGTTTTCAATTGACTTTACACGTAATAATTTCTGCAAAATTAAATCGGTTAATGAGCTAACACGCATATCACGCCAAGCTTCGCCATAGTCATGGTTTTTATCTAGCATTAACTGTTTTGTAGTGGTTATTTGTTGGTCGTAAAGTTCCGTTGCCTGTTCAGTTGACAAATCTGGTTGATCTACAACACCTTTATCTAACTGGATTAACGCCATAATACAATAGTTGACAATACCAATAAACTCACTCACTTCACCTTCATCTACTTTGCGTTCGTCATTTTCTTGCAAGCTACGTATGCGCTGTGCCTTAATAAAAATTTGATCGGTTAAAGATGGTAGCCTTAAAATACGCCAAGCGCTACCATAATCAGACATTTTTTTTATAAATAAACTTCTACAGGTTTCAATTACGAGATCGTATTGTTTTGAAGTATCTTGCATGAATTAAATTGAATTTTCCGTAAATTTCGCATAAATAATTTTAATGTTCAAAGTTTCCGGTTTAAAGTTTCAAAACCCTTTACCAACAACCTCAAACTAGGTATAAATGACAATTAATTGCAAAGGCAGCCTCATAGATTTAAGCACCCCAAAAGTAATGGGCATTCTTAATCTTACTCCAGATTCCTTTTATGATGGTGGGAAATATAAAAATGAAAGTGAAATACTATCACAAGTTTACATGATGCTAAAAAATGGCGCTACTTTTATAGACCTTGGTTCTTATAGTTCCAGGCCAGGAGCTATTGATATTAGTGAAGATGAAGAAAAAAAGCGCCTCTCTCCTATTATAACATTAATTCTTAAGGAGTTTCCAAATGCATTGTTATCAATTGACACATTTAGAAGTCAAGTTGCCAAATTGGGTATTGAAGCTGGTGCCTCAATAATCAATGATATAAGCGCTGGGCAATTAGATGATAATATGATGCCGACAGTTGCAAAACTACGTGTCCCGTATATTATGATGCACATGAAAGGCACACCACAAACCATGGCCAAAGAGACACAGTATGATAATCTTATTGAAGACCTTATGTATTACTTTTCAGAGCGTTTAGCTTTGGCTCGTAGTTATGGCATAATAGATACTATAATTGATCCTGGCTTTGGATTTGCAAAAACTCGGGAACAGAATTTTGCTTTATTAAATCATTTAGAATTATTTAAAACAATAGAAAGACCAATGCTTGTTGGTCTATCCAGAAAATCTATGATTTACAAAACCTTGAATAGTTCGCCTAACGAGGCCTTGAATGGCACAAGCGTACTTAACACTATAGCCCTACAAAAAAAAGCAAATATTTTACGTGTTCATGATGTTAAAGAAGCTGTGGAATGTGTTCAACTTATTAATCAATTACAAAACTAATATGCGAATTTCACTAGTATTAATCCTTATTGTTTTCATGTCCTGTAATTCAGAAAAAATAATTGAGCTACCTGAAATTAAGCAAGCAACAATCACTGAAATTAATGACGTTTCACCTGCATATTTGTTTTACGATGAAACGCAGCCTGACAGGGTAGAGTTAAACCGTAAAAATTTAATTAGTACGACTAATTGGCTTGTAAATGTTGACAAACGTTTGACTCTAGGGCAAGCCATTCCTAAAATTCAATTTTTACAACAGAAAAAAAACAATTCCAGTCATAAGAATGAGGCTGCAAAGAATTACTACACCTGCCATGATTTAAGTGAGAATAACTTAGGGTTTATTGAATTTACCAATGTTGTATATCATTTAAAAATGATTAACTCAAATTCATTTGAATTAATCAATAAAAATCAAAGTGTTCTTTTAATTGATTACAATAAAGACAGGTCGCTAACAATGGTGGACATTTTAGATAACAAACTAATAAATCGTGGAGTATTTAAGCTTGATCATTTAGAGTATAAAAATTATGATACAATAATTTTGTCTTTTAGTAAGGATCTTTCTTTTCAGGATTATATTTCATTAAAAGATAAATTGACCTCAATTAATTTTGAAGACATTACAATAGACAACAACGAATTTATTTATTAAGCTTATTTTGTTAAATTTACCAAAACCCACTGCCTTTGGAAATTTTTGATGACTTACTAAAATTCACAATAGTTGATATTATAGACGTTATTTTGGTAGCCCTTCTACTCTACTATGTCTATAAATTAGTAAAAGGTACTGTAGCTATAAATATTTTTATTGGGATTGTAATAATTTACTTCATCTATCTTATCACGGAAGCCCTACAAATGAAGATGTTAAGTAAAATACTTGGCGGCTTTATGAGTGTGGGTTTAATTGCGCTTATTGTGGTATTTCAACAAGAAATCAGGAAATTTCTACTTATGATTGGCTCAACCAACTTTAGTAAACGCGGAAAATTCTTTAGGCAATTAAAATTTTTAAAAACTGAATCTGCCACAGAAACAGATGTTAGCGCCATTGTTAACGCCTGCAATAAAATGGGCACCACAAAAACTGGAGCTTTAATAGTTTTTGAACGCAATAATAATCTTGATTTCTTGACCAACACTGGCGATGAGATGAATATAAGGGTTACGCAACCTATTATTGAAAGTATATTTTTCAAAAACAGTCCCTTACACGATGGCGCCATTATCATTATAAATAATGTGGTTAAAGCAACTCGGGTTATACTGCCTGTTAACAACGAAAAAACATTACCGCAGCGTTTTGGATTAAGACATCGTGCCGCTGTTGGTATTACTGAAAAAACCGATGCATTGGCTTTAGTTGTTAGCGAAGAAACTGGTCAAATATCGTATTTTAAAGATGGTAAATTTGTCATGTTTAAAGACACACAAGACCTAACCCATATTATTAAAGAAGATTTAGGGTAATGCTATGCAAAAACTGTAAAATAGCTATTGACAGCACTGATAATTATTGTAAAAACTGCGGTGGAAAAATAATTAAGAAGAGACTAACCATTCAAAATTTATTTGAACATTTTAGTGCCCAGTTTTTAAATTACGACAACCTGTTTCTACAAACATTCATTTGTTTATTCACAAAGCCCGAAGATGTAATTGGTGGTTATATTGATGGTGTTCGAAAAAAGTATATTAATCCTATAAGCTATTTTGCTTTAGCTATTACCCTTGCAGGATTCCAAATTTATATTATTAAAACTTTTTTTCCTGAAGGCCTTGATTTATCTAATATAACCATAGAAGGGCAAGAAGAATTTGCTAATTCGTATTTCAGTTTTATTCAAGATTATCAATCTTTAATATTGCCATTGTTTGTTCCTGCCTATGCTTTAATGTCTAAAATTGTCTTTTACAACTACAAAAAATACAATTACACCGAACATTTGGTGACCTTCTTGTATATTTTATCACAGCTGACAATAGCAATGATTTTACCTGTTATTACTTTTACTGGTTTAGGGTATACCTATGGAGATTTTACCATGTTTACTATAATATTTCAAATAACTTACTCTGCCTATTGTTTAAAAAGAGTATTTGCATTGAGCTTTAAGAAGCTACTTTTAAAGACACTATTATTTTTTGTGGTTTTTAGTCTTTTATATGTACTGGCTATTATTCTTTTTATAGCCATAATGATTATGATTTATGGTGGTTTAGAAGGTTTTGCTGAAGCTTTTGGAAGTATAAGTCAATAATTTATTAGGCCACTTCTTCCTCTTCTTTTAAAAACTGCACTTCATATAGGTTTTTGTAATACCCATCAGTTTTTTGCAGCAACTCATTATGTGTCCCCTCTTCAACTATTTGCCCAGCATCCATAACTACAATTTTGTCAGCTTTCTTTACAGTGGCCAATCTATGAGCAATGATAATTGAAGTTCTTCCTTTGGTTATCTTGTCAGTTGCGTTTTGAATAAGCTGTTCTGAATAGGAATCAACCGAAGATGTCGCTTCATCCAAGACCAAGATACTTGGATTGGTAACATAAGCCCTTAAAAATGAAATTAATTGTCGCTGACCCGACGAAAGCATAACGCCACGTTCTTTTACGTTATAATGATAACCATTAGGCAAACTCATAATAAACTCATGAATACCAATATCTTTTGCGGCTTGAACAACTTCCTGTTCCGTAATATGCGGATTGTTTAATGTAATATTGTTTAAAATAGTATCAGCAAAAAGAAATACATCTTGAAGTACAACAGCTATTTGGCTACGCAATGACGCTAATGTCATATCTTTTATATTGATATTATCAATCAAAATACTACCCGCTTGAATATCATAAAACCTATTTAATAAATTTATGATGGTAGATTTACCTGCTCCTGTAGCACCAACAATCGCTATGGTTTCACCAGCGGTGAGATTTAAAGAAACGCCTTTTAAAACCTCTTCATCCTCAACATAGCTAAAATGTACATCACTGAATGTTATTTCGCCTTTAAAGTGTGTTGCAACTTGAGTTCCGGTATCGTCAATCTGTGAGGTAGTTTCCAATACTTTAAACACACGTGTTGCCGCGACCATACCCATCTGTAGCGTATTAAACTTATCTGCAATTTGACGTAATGGCCTAAATAGCATAGGAATCATCATAATAAAGGCAGTTAAATCACCTAATGATGCGGTTTGACCTATAACCGTATTAAGACCACCATACCAGGCTATAAGCCCAATGGTTATCGATGATGACAATTCAGCTATTGGGAAAAATATAGAGTTATACCAAACGGTCTTTAACCAACCTTGTTTATGCCTTTCGTTTATTGCTTTGAATTTTTTGTACTCGGTATCTTCTCGCGTAAACAATTGTAGAATCTTCATTCCAGTAACACGCTCTTGAACAAAAGAATTAAGATTGGACACTTCGGTTCGCACTTCTTCAAAAGCTTTTTTCATATACTTTTGAAAAATACGAGTAGCATACAACACCAAAGGCAACATTAAAAATACGATAACGCTTAATTCCCAATTCATATAAATCATAACGCCAGAAACAACCAACATGGTAAGCAAATCACGAAATATCATAAACAAGCCCTGCCCAAAAATATCAGCTATCCGCTCCATATCTGTTACTGCCCTTGTAATTAGTACACCTACAGAAGAATTATTGAAATATTTCATTTTAAAGCCCAACATATGGTTGAACAATTTTACGCGTATATCCTTTACTACCGTTTGTCCTAACCAACCAGCATAATAAATAAAAAGTAACTGAAAAATAACCTCACCCAACAACATGCCTCCCATTAACAAGATGTAGGGCAAAAAGCCTTCAAATGTTTTTGTTGTAATGTTATTATCTATCGCCTGCTGCAAGATATAGGGTCGAGCTGCGCCCAAAACAGCCAATAAGATAACAGCATCCAAAACACCAACAAACACACTTTTATAAGGCGATATAAATAGCATTAGCTTTTTAAATAATTGCGTATCGAATATTTTATTTTGCTTTTTGTCAGTCATTAATTATTGTTTCTGGATAATCAATTTTAGTTAGATACAAGCCATGTGCTGGAACAGAATACCCTGCTTCACTTCTGTTTTTCGAAGCTATTATAGTTTCTAGATCTTCAACTGTTATTTTTTTTAAACCAACATTTACCAATGTTCCTACTATGGCACGAACCATATTGCGTAAAAACCTATCTGCTTTTATTGTGAAATGTAGTTCATTGCCAATCTGTTCCCATTTTGCCTTTTTCACATCACAATAATACGTTTTTACATCTGTATGCGTTTTAGAAAAGCATTGAAAATCTTTATGACCCAATAATAGATTTGTTGCTTGATTCATTAAATTTATATCCAATGGTTTTTTCATGAAATACGCTGAATCAAAATTAAACGCATCTTTCTCTATAGCTACACGATATAAATACGTTCTACCAATAGCATCAAAACGTGCATGCGTATCTTTATGAACCTGAAAAATATTGTGGACAGCTATATCCTGTGGTAAAAACGCATTAAGCTTATATTTTAAATGATCGTTTTCTATTTTGATATTCGAATCAAAATGGGCAAACATTTGTTTGGCATGTACACCAGCATCTGTGCGCCCAGCACCAACAATTTTAGTTTCAGCATTCAATAATTTGCTCAAGGCATTTTCAACAACTTCCTGTACAGAAATAGCGTTGGGTTGATTTTGCCAACCGTGGTAAGCCTTACCATTATATGAAAGTTCTAAAAAATATCGCAAGAAAGTCTATTTTTGTGAGAGGCAAAGATAAAACTTTATCCAACTTTAAATTTCAATAAAACGTTAATATAACTAGATTCCGCATTCAACAGGAAACTAACATGAAAAAAATCCTTTTACTTTCTGATACCCACAGCTACATAGATGATGCTATTTTCAAACATGTAAATCAAGCTGACGAAGTTTGGCATGCTGGCGATATTGGTAATTTAAAAGTAACAGACAGTATTAAAAACTTAAAACCATTACGGGCTGTTTATGGTAATATTGATGATGAAAAAGCACGTTTGGAATTTCCATTAGACAACAGATTTATGTGCGAAGGTGTTGATGTCTGGATAACCCACATAGGCGGTTATCCCGATAAGTATAATGCACGCATTCGCGAAAAAATTGAAGAAAATCCACCCCAATTGTTTATTTCAGGGCACTCGCATATACTAAAAGTCATGCCTGATAAAAAATTGAATTTATTGCACATGAACCCTGGAGCGGTTGGCAAACATGGTTTTCATAAAGTACGCACTATGTTGCGCTTCACCATTGATGGCAGAAAGATTGAAAATTTGGAAGTGATAGAGCTTAAGAAATAAAAAAGCCCAAGATCTTCACCTTGGGCTTTTTATTTAAGTTTATATTATGGTTCAGTATCTATTATAACAGATTCCGTTTTTGTACATTTTTTACTGGTATCTTCAGGGCATCCTGAACATGTACATTCGTTACCATTTACCTCTAAATGACAACCATTTGGGCAACCCGTACAGGTACACTGCTTTTGTCCTACTTTGTATACATTATTATCTTCCACAGACAAAAAGGCTCCTGTCTCAATTGTACCATCTTTACTCGTAGTCTTTAAAAAATACAATTTATTATTATTTTCATCATAAGTTTCAATAATCTCAAACGTATTCAATTCAACAAAAAAACCTTCTTCTTTCATTTGCTCTTCCCAATTAGTTTTTAAGGTAGATGTCGAAATTAGTTTCCCTTCTGTATTTACTAAGTTAACGTTTGAAATTTCCTCTATCGTTAAGGATTCTTGACCTACAACAAAATCAGAATCATCTTTGTTGCATGAAATAAAAATAAAAGAGGAAAGAATAAAAGTTAAAAGCAAATTGATTTTTTTCATAATAGTATATTTTAGATTAAGTTTATATACTTCAATAATAATAATAATAATAATCAGCAAACTTTTCTTACAAAAAAAAGCCCAAGATCTTCACCTTGGGCTCACGCACTAATATACTAAGATAATAGGTTTATCGTAATCGATCTACAGATTTTACGAGATCTTCATCCTTTTTAATGGCTTTATTGGCCAAGGCCAAAAACACGATAGAAACGATAGGAAGAAAAATCCCAATACCTTTCTCTGAAACTACTGTTTCTCCAGATAAATTTAGAGATTGATACACAAATACTCCTAGTAAAATAAAGTTTAATATGATGTTTAGTCGTCCCAACACAAATTGCGACTTCCTGTTTTTATACCTTGATATTGATAAAATTGAAAAAAATGCTGAAACTAAAAAAATAGCAAACACATAATTTACGTCATTCGCATAAACCTTTACACCTTCTGGGTTGGTCCATAATTCAAACACATAAATTAATCCTGCTGAAACTACAGCAGCCATAAATAAGTATACCGTTTGAATTCTTTGAAGCATTACATTTTTAATTTATCGAGCACAAAAATAATAGTTTCTTTTTTAAAATTAGCCGAAAAAAATAAAAATAAAGTTGTATAATTGCAGTAATAATTTGCAACTGCCACAGTTGTAAGTTGTTAATTCTTCAAGATAAGATCAATTTTTCTTCGGAATAATTCAACTTAAAATAATTAATCAAAACATTCAATTCAACATCAATGTTTGAAATAGCACAATTAAAAGAAATGAAGCTTCCTGAACTACAGGAAATTGCTAAAAAACTGAACGTTTCCAAATATCGTTCCTTAAAAAAATTAGATTTAGTATATCAAATCCTAGATCATCAAGCAGCCAATCCTAAAGCTGTAAAAGAAGTTGTATCAGCCGAAAAATCTTCTGATAATTCAAGTGATAACACCAACAAAAAGCCTGCTCAAAAACGCCCGAGACAACGAATTCAAAAACAAAAACAGGATAGCAGCTCAAGTACAGACAATAAGCCTGAAGTTAAAGAAACAACAACACAAGATAAGGGTCAGCAAAAAGCACCTCAGCATACCAATCAAAAAAAGGATGCTGACAATACCAATACTAAAGACGATAAGAAAAAAGACAATAATCAAAATCGTCAAAAACGCGATAACACCAAGAATAAAAACAATTCGCAAGGTAACAATGGCAATAAAGACAACAGAAATCGCTATCGCGAACCTGATTTTGAATTTGATGCCATTATTGAAAGTGAAGGTGTATTAGACATCATGCAGGATGGCTATGGGTTTTTAAGATCTTCTGATTATAATTATCTGTCTTCACCTGATGATATTTATGTTTCACAATCGCAAATCCGTTTATTTGGTTTGAAAACCGGTGATACAGTTTTAGGTCATGTAAGACCACCTAAAGAGGGTGAAAAATATTTTCCTTTAATAAAGGTGAGTAAAATAAATGGTCAGAAACCAGAAGTTGTTAGAGATCGGGTTTCCTTTGAGCATCTTACTCCTTTGTTTCCAAAAGAAAAATTCAACATAGCTGAACGCCAAAGTACTATATCTACCCGTATTATGGACTTGTTCTCGCCAATTGGAAAAGGGCAACGCGGTATGATTGTTTCGCAACCTAAAACAGGTAAAACCATGTTACTTAAGGATGTGGCTAATGCTATAGCAGCAAACCACCCTGAAGTTTATCAAATGATTTTATTAATTGATGAGCGTCCAGAAGAAGTAACAGATATGCAGCGTAATGTGCGAGGTGAAGTTATTGCTTCAACTTTTGATAAAGAAGCACACGAGCATGTGAAAATTGCCAATATTGTTTTAGAAAAAGCAAAACGATTGGTTGAATGTGGCCATGATGTAGTCATTTTATTAGATTCAATTACTCGTTTGGCAAGAGCTTACAATACCGTTCAACCCGCCTCTGGAAAAATATTATCTGGTGGCGTAGATGCCAATGCCCTACACAAACCAAAACGTTTCTTTGGTGCTGCACGAAATATTGAAAACGGAGGTTCGTTAACCATAATTGCTACTGCATTGACGGAAACTGGCTCTAAAATGGATGAGGTAATTTTTGAAGAGTTTAAAGGAACCGGTAATATGGAATTACAATTGGATCGTAAGATTTCTAATCGTAGAATTTTCCCAGCTATAGATTTAACTTCATCTAGTACACGTCGTGATGATTTATTGCTAGATGACAATACCATTCAACGTATGTGGGTTATGCGTAAGTATTTAGCCGACATGAACCCTGTTGAAGCCATGGAATTTATTAATGAACGTTTTAAACAAACTAGAAACAATGAAGAGTTTTTAATCTCTATGAATGGATAAAACTTTTGATTATTATACAAAAGAAAGCCTTGAGTAAAATCAAGGCTTTTTTTTGTTTACATTAGCAAACACTTATCTATACAAACAAAAAAAGCTTCTCAAATATGAGAAGCTTACTTATATTTTTTTAGTTATACTTATTAAAGTGCAGCGACATGCTTTGCTAAACCAGATTTAAGGTTAGCTGCTTTGTTATTATGAATAATATTTTTCTTCGCTAATTTATCAATCATAGAAGATACAGAAACCAATAATTCTTCAGCTTCCTTCTTATTCGTAGTATCACGCAATTTTTTAATTGCATTACGAGTAGTCTTGTGCTTATATCTATTTCTTAAGCGCTTTGCTTCGTTACTTCTAATTCTCTTTAACGCTGACTTATGATTTGCCATTTGTTTCTTTTCTTATTAAAAATTGTAGCCCGTAGGGGAATCGAACCCCTCTTACCAGGATGAAAACCTGGCGTCCTAGCCGATAGACGAACGGGCCATTTGGTTTTGAGTGCGCAAATATAAATTTAAAAATCTAAACTTGCAATACTTTTCAAATAACTCTCAATGTTTCCATTGCGGATGCAAAAATACAACTATTTTTAAATGTTGCAACAACTAAATCATCTTTTTTGAAAAAAAATTAATTAGTAGGCCTTCGCAAACAATACTCTACGTTTTGAAGGCTGTCCAGAATACACACAAACTCCAGGTTCAACCTTATCATCTAAAGGAATACATCTTATAGTAGCTTTAGTTTCTTCTTTTATTTTAGATTCTGTCTCTTCAGTTCCATCCCAATGCGCTGAAACAAAACCACCTTTTTCTTCAATGACATGCTTAAAATCTTCATAAGAATCAACTTCTGTGATGTGTGAATCTCTAAAATCTAATGCCTTTTTATATAACGAGCCTTGAATTTCATCCATTAAATCTACAACTTTTGTTGTTAGATTATCTATAGCGACAATTTCTTTTGACAATGTATCTCTACGCGCTAATTCAACTGTTCCGTTTTCCAAATCTTTTGGGCCAATGGCAATTCTTAAAGGTACACCTTGCAATTCATGTTGTGCAAATTTAGCTCCAGGTCGCAACGTATCACGATCATCAAATTTTATCGTAATACCTTTAGATCGTAATTCATCAATAATAACATCGGCAAGTTTAGATATCTCATTCAATTGTTCCTCGTTTTTGTAAATTGGTACAATTACTACTTGATTGGGTGCTAAATTTGGTGGTAAGACCAATCCGTGATCGTCACTATGAGTCATTATTAGGGCTCCCATTAGCCGTGTAGAAACACCCCAAGATGTAGCCCAAACGTAGTCTTGCTTACCTTCTTTATTGGCAAACTTCACATCAAACGCTTTTGCAAAATTTTGACCTAAAAAATGTGATGTTCCTGCCTGTAGAGCTTTACCATCTTGCATTAAGGCCTCAATACAATATGTTTCTACTGCTCCTGCAAAACGCTCACTATCAGATTTTATACCTTTAATTACTGGAATTGCCATGAAATTCTCAACAAAAGTAGCGTATACATTGTTCATTAATTCAGCTTCTTTTATAGCTTCCTTTTCTGTGGCATGAGCCGTATGCCCTTCCTGCCATAAAAATTCTGCAGTTCTCAAAAATAAACGTGTGCGCATTTCCCAACGCACCACATTTGCCCATTGGTTAACCAGGATAGGTAAATCTCTATAAGATTGTATCCAGCCTTTATAAGTATTCCAAATAATTGCCTCACTTGTTGGTCTTACTACTAACTCTTCTTCGAGTCTAGCCTCTGGATCCACACGCAATTTACCTGCATTATCAGGATCATTTTGTAATCTATAATGTGTAACAACTGCACACTCTTTAGCAAATCCTTCAGCATTTTTCTCTTCAGCTTCAAACAAGCTTTTTGGTACAAAAAGCGGAAAATAGGCGTTTTGATGTCCTGTCTCCTTAAACATTCTATCCAATTCTGCTTGAATTTTCTCCCAAATTGCAAAGCCATAAGGCTTAATTACCATACATCCTCTAACAGCTGAATTCTCGGCCAAGTCAGCCTTTACAACTAATTCGTTATACCATTTAGAATAATCCTCTTCCCTACTTGTAAGTTTTTTGCTCATATACAGACTTTTGGCACAAAAATTGTGACTATGTTAAATAAAAAAATAGTTCAGCAAAACTAACTATTTTTGTTATGTTCAACAATTAAATATAGAAGATATGCAATTTAAAAACTACCCAAGCATAAAATTTGTGCCATTTACATTAATTAGTGCATTGCTTATCTTAACTTCATGTGGATCCAGTCAGCAAGTTGTTCAAGATAGCGATGGAATTTACGGATCCTCAGGTAACGATGTGACCTATGTAGATGTTGAACAAGCACCTTCAGAACAATATAATCCTAATAGTACATTTTACAAGAACTATTTTAACGAGAAAGCTTCAGAATATGATATTTACACCGAAGATGAAGTCTTTACAGATGTTGATGAATATGAAGGTGATTATGCTGAAGAAAACGATTCACTTCAAGTTGATTACAATAATTATGCTGGTTGGGGACAAGAAACAAGTAGCGTTTCCATAAATGTATACAGTGGTTTTGGGCTTGGCTATGCTGGATACTGGAACAACTATTGGGGTTGGAATGCTGGTTGGGGCTGGGGCTATCCAGGTTGGGCTTGGGGTCCAGGTTGGGGCTACCCAGGCTACGGTTGGGGATATTACCCACCTTATTATGGATGTTATTATCCTACACCATACTATTCTAATGGATACCGCTATTCATATGTAAATGGAAGAAGAGGTGTGTCGTCTTACAGAAATGGATATTCGCGTACAGCCTACAATAATAATTACTTAAATACCAGAGGCAGATCGCGCTATTTAAATACAACTACTAGACGCTATACAACTTCTGGAAGAACTAGAATAAATTCTGAAGGAAGACCAAATAATTCGTTAACAAATTCAAATTCTACCGTAAAGCCTAGAAGTGGTAGAACAAGAACAAACACAAATTCTACCTCAAGACCTAGATCTAATTATAATGGAACAACTTCCAGGCCAAGGTCTAACTCGTCAACTAGACCACGATCACAGTACAATTCATCACCCAGACCGAGATCTTCAGCTCCAAGCAGAAGTTATAGTTCACCAAGACCCAGTAGTGGTGGCGGAGGTTTTTCTCGAGGTGGAGGTGGCTCTAGCCGTGGCGGTAGAGGCGGTATTTAATCTGTAGTTAAATCAAGTAAAAAATTGTTATGAAAAAATTAATGATTCCAATCATTAGCGCATTGTGCTTGTCTTCAACCTACGCTCAAGACATAACAGATGCCTTGCGTTATTCTCAAGATGAAATTAAAGGAACTGCTCGTTTTAGAGCGTTAAGCGGCGCTTTTGGTGCTTTAGGAGGAGATATGAGTGCTGTTAGTATAAACCCTGCAGGTTCGGCTGTTTTTTCTTCAAGTCATATTTCTATGTCTTTATCGAATAAACATGTTAAAAATGAAACCCAATATTTTAATGGCTATTCTGGAAATTCATTTTCAAATATTGATTTAGGACAATCTGGAGCTGCTTTTGTTTTTAATAATAGAAACCAAAATTCGAAATGGAACAAATTCACTATAGGAGTTTCCTACGAACAAATTCAAGATTTTGATAATGATTGGTATGCTTATGGCGTAAACCCAATCAATTCTATTGATAGTTATTTTTTAGAATACGCCAATGGCTTAAGACTAGATGAAATATCGGCTTTACCAGGCGAAACGTATTCTCAAGCCTACTCTGAAATAGGCAGTTTGTATGGCTACGGAAATCAGCAAGCTTTTTTAGGTTATGAATCCTATATATTAGAACCTGATGATTTTAATGACGACAATACTATATACACCTCAAATATTAGTGGAGGAAATTACAACCATAATTATAATTACAGTTCTTCGGGTTACAATGGAAAATTCACTTTTAATGCCGCTGCAGAATATAATAACCGCTTATATATAGGTCTGAATTTGAATTCCCACTTTATTAACTATAGTAGTTACACATATTTAACTGAAACAAATAATAATCAAGGATCCATTGTTAGCCAAGTAAATTTTGGCAATAGTCTTTATACAATAGGTTCTGGGTTTTCATTTCAATTAGGAACCATAGTAAAAGTAACCAATGGTTTACGAGCTGGGGTTACTTACAACTCTCCTACTTGGATGAACATTTCTGACGAAACCACACAATATATTAGGACAGTCAGGGATGACAATGGTTCAAATGTTTCACAAGTCATAGATCCATTAATCGTCAATATTTATCCTACTTACAGGTTACAAACACCTGGAAAAATTACAGGTAGCTTGGCTTATGTATTTGGAAATTATGGCCTAATTAGTTTTGATTACTCTGTAAAAGATTACGGCAATACTAAATTCAAACCTAAATCTGATCTTTATTTTTCTGAACAAAACAACATTATTAATAATAATTTAAGAGCTGCTTCAATTTATAGAGTTGGAGCAGAAATAAAACTAAACCGTTTAAGTTTAAGAGGAGGCTATCGTTTTGAAGAAAGTCCATATAAAAATGAAATTGCTGTTGGAGATTTAAATTCTTGGTCTACAGGTTTAGGTTATAATTTTAACAATATTGTAAAACTAGATTTATCTTTTGATCAGTCTAAACGTGAAAGCAATCCTCAACTATATAATGTTGGCTTGGTTGATCGTGCTAATTTGGATACAACAATCTCAAATTTCACAATGACTGTTGTTTTCAATCTTTAGTTAATATAAATAATTACATAAAAAAAGCTTGAGCTACTAGCTCAAGCTTTTTTTATTGTCATCAAGCCAATTTGCTTGGTGTTTCCTTATTTACTTATCGTTTTAAAGTAAAATGAGCTTTGAATTCTTTCATGGCTTCATCATCTGGCGATTCTTTATATACAACTGTAAACCAATAATCACTAGTAGGTAATGGATATCCATTTAAAGTCCCATCCCAACCGGGACTTGTCGGACTTAATTGTTTTAATAGCTTACCATATCTATCAAATATATTGATAACGGCATCTGGATTGATACCGGAAATTTGCCATAAGTCATTATCTCCATCGTTATTTGGCGTAAAGAAAAGCGGGTAATCTATAACAAACACAGTATCACTTGCTATACCACAACCATTAATATCTCTAACCTGAATTTCATGTTCACCATATAATACATTAGTAAAAGTATATGTATTATCGTTTGGCTCATTACTCACCCAAGGGCCATTATCAATACTGAACTCAAAAATCGCAGACGCTTCACCTGTTGCCGTAACAGAAATTACATTATTATCTGCAAATGCTTCAGTAACAACTTCTGCATTAACAACTGGAGGGGAACTTTCTTCTACTACCACTGGTATAATATTAAAGCATCCTGTAGTAATATTGATTATCTCTACAGTATGAGTTCCTGCTTGTGTAGCCGTGTAACTTGAATCTATACTCACAATCGTTCCATTTGGGTCTACCCATTCAAAAGTGTATTCAGCAGGATTTAAACCTGTGTCAATAGTTGGAGGTCCAACAACTTCAGTTCCATTTGTGTTTATACATATAACATATTGATCATCTGGAATAAATACAGGAAGTGGATTAACTATTAAATCAAACGTAATAATAGTATAGCAACCTGTCCCATCGTCATTAGGATCTGCAGGGTCTCCCGTATTAGTTACTCGAACATAAATAGTTTGAGGGGTAGAAATATTAGTATAATTTGTTGGTGTAGCTATTTCATTATCTCCAGATTCTGCATCAGCAAATGATTCATAATAAGTAACTGACTCATCAAAATCATTAAGCATCAACCCTTCATTTTGGGTCAAATCAAACTCTTCCTGTAAATTACCAGGGTCATTATCATCACATTCTATTAAATCTGGCAATACATCATTAGGTGTCGGCAATGTGTTAACCACTAACGTTAATGTTGTAAGTGCATAGCAACTACTTCCACTGGTAGTTTCAGTCACAGTTACAAAAAGTGTTTGTGGGTTATGAGGCAAACCTCCTACTGAAGTATTATCATAAGCTGTATAATCTGCAATTGGATTATTAGGAATATCCATCATTGTTTCATAATAGTCAACCACTAGTGAAGCATTCCCCCCTGTTAAAGCATCATTTTGTGTTGTTAAATCAAATGTTGCAAAGCCATCATTATCATTTGAATCATCACAAATTTCATAAATACTGTCTTGAGCATCTACTGGAATTACAGGCAATGGATTTACAACTAAATCGAATTGACCTACTGTAACACATCCATTGGTACCTTCTAAACGAACATATATTGTTGTGTTTCCGGATACGTAGTCTGACAATTGAGGTTCAACTATTGGATTCATTCCAGGAACAGCTTCAGCATCGGCTAAAGTTTCATGATAAGTAAGTGTGAAATCAGCTGGGTTTTGAGTACCATAAATAGTATCATTCATAGTGTTCAAGTTAAATGATACAATACCATCGTCATCGTCATCACACAAAGCATAAGGATCAATATTTGATGGAACGTCTGGTGATGGTTCAACAATAAGCATTAATTCAACTACTGTTGGACAATCAGCTCCAGTACCAAAACTTACTCTTATATAAATAATCTGTCCAGCAACATTAGAAAGTGTATCACCTTGAGGGTTTACATTATCTAAAGCATTTTGTTGAGTTAAATGGAAAGACACAATTAAAGTTGGATCTACAGCCAAAATTTCATCTCTAGCACTAGACAAATCAAAAGTAGCAAGACCATCATTATCAACATCACATTCTTGTAATGGAGTTGGAGTAGCCACTGAAGGTCCGTTTGTAACTTCTAAAATTAAAGTTGTAGTATCGTAACACCCTGTAATATTATCCTCAACTCTAACATAAAGGGTTTCACCATCTGTTCCTACATAAGCTGTATCTGAAGGCATTACTTGTGGTGTTCCCATTTGAGCAGCTACTAATGAGTTATAATAGGTTACGCTATAATTTGAATTACTTCCAGAAATTTCGTCATTTTTAACAGTTAAGTCCATTTCAACCATTCCATCTGGAGTAGCATCGTCACAAACCACAAGCGGTGTAGGATTCACAACAGTTGGTAATGGGTGTACATTTAATGTTGTTGTTGATGTATTCGGACAAGTCCCATTTGTTGTATACTCAATAGTATAAGTAGCTCCAGGAGTTCCGCCAGTAACTTCTCCTGTTGCAACATCAATTACAGCGCTATCTGGGGGTACTGGGTTAAAAGCAAAGGTTCCACCTGGTAAACCAGTGACAGTTGCTGTACCTCCATCACAAGTTGGAGACACAGTAAACGACGCATCATCAATTGCAATAACTGTAATATCTTCTGTGCTTGTAGCAGGACATGCTCCAACTGTTGTATATTCTATGGTGTAAGTTGTTCCAGAAGTTCCATTAGTAACTTCTCCAGTTGCCACATCAATTACAGCACCATCCGTCGGCACTGGATTAAATGCAAATGATCCGCCAGTATTCCCTATAATTGTTACAGTTCCACCGTCACATGTTGGCGAAGTTGTAAAACTAGCATCATCTGCTGGTAAAACAGTTACATTTTGAAAACTAGATTCTGGACAAGGCCCACTAGTAGTATATTGAACAGTATAAGTAGCACCTGGTGTCCCACCTGTTACTTCTCCTGTATTTGAATCTATAGTAGCACCATCTGTTGGTACTGGATTAAAAACAAAAGTACCACCCGAATCGCCAACAATGGTCATTGTCCCACCATCACAGTTTTCTAAAACAGTAAATGCGGGATCCTCTTGTGAATATACTGTTACATCTTCTGTACTACTTGCTCCACAAGAACCAAAAATAGTATACTCAATGGTATAGGTAGCTCCTGAAGTCCCATTAGTAACTTCACCAGTTACTGGATCTATAGCTGCTGTATCTGTTGGCACTGGATTAAACGTAAATGTTCCACCAGTATCTCCAGTTATAGTTACAGTTCCTCCGTCACAAGTTGGCGTCGTAGTAAATGTAGGATTTGCAGTAGTTAAAACTGTTACATCTTGTGTTGAGGAAGCAGGACAAACACCTGTTGTTGTATATTCAATAGTATAAGTTGTTCCTGATGTTCCACCAGTAACAGTTCCTGTTGAAGTATCAATAGAAGCCCCATCAGTTGGCACTGGGTTAAATGCGAAGGTTCCGCCAACTGTACCAGTAATAGTTACGGTTCCGCCATCACATGTTGGCGAAGTTGTAAAACTAGCATCATCATTAGGCAATACGGTTATATCTTGAGTAGAACTTGCACCACACGAACCAGATATAGTATATTCTATAGTATAGGTTGTACCTGGAACGCCATTGGTAACAACTCCTGTTGCTGCATCTATTGTTGCCCCATCGGTAGGCACGGGATTAAAAGTAAAAGTTCCACCTGTGTCTCCTGTTATTGTAACTGTTCCGCCATCACAAGTATCTGTTGTAGTGAATGCTGGATTAGCAGTTGCTAACACCGTTACGTCTTCTGTACTACTCGATCCACATGCACCAGAAATAGTATACTCAATGGTATAAGTTGCTCCAGATGTTCCTCCTGTAACCTCACCAGTCGCTGGGTCAATTACAGCACCGTCCGTAGGCACTGGATTAAAAGCAAAAGTTCCACCAGTATCTCCAGTTATAGTGACAGTTCCTCCGTCACATGTTGGTGTGGTTGTAAAGGAAGGATCTGATGCAGTTAGTGCAGTAACATCTTCTGTACTTGTAGCTGGACAAGACCCCATTGTTGTGTATTCAATGGTATAAGTAGCTCCAGATGTTCCATTAGTAACTGTCCCTGTTGTTGCATCAATAACCGCACCATCTGTAGGCGCAGGGTTAAAGGTAAAAGTTCCTCCTGTTGTACCTGTAATAGTAACAGTACCACCATCACATGTTGGAGTCGTTGTAAAACTAGCATCATCTGCGGTTAATACGGTAACATCTTCAGAAGATGTTGCACTACAAGCTCCTGTTATTGTATATTCTAAAGTATACTGCGTTCCCGGAACACCGTTTGTAATTGTTCCAGTATTTGCATCAAGAGTTGCTCCATCTGTGGGTACAGGATTAAAAGTAAAAGTTCCGCCAGAAGTTCCTGTAATTGTTGCTGTAGCACCATCACAAGTAGGCGTTAAGGTAAATGTTGCACTTCCGGAGTTATTTACTGTAACAGTCTCTGATTGTGTTAACGCACCATTACATCCTGAATTAGGATTATAAACGTTCTCTAGGTTCAATGTTTGATCTGCCGTAATTCCTGGAATAGTAACCACAAAAACTCCAGTAGCATCTAATGTAACTTGCTGGGTTGCTCCTCCATTAACATTATAGTCTACAACATCACCTTCTGAACCTGTTATTGTAAACTCGGCATCTCCACCAGAGCAAACAGAATTATTACTTGTTAAAGTAATTACTGGTGTAGGTTGAACCACAACAGTAATAGGCCTAACCGCCACATATTCATCTCCTGTTATAGCGTCGGTATAAGTAAGTTGGGCAATATAAGTTGTTGTTGTATTCGGTGTAACCGTTAAATTTGTGGGATCAGTTCCTATTACTGCTCCTGTTTCATCTAACCATTCAAAATCATAGATTGGAGTACCGTTCGGATAAAATTGCCAAGCTTCAGGAATCGAAACATCCCAGACACCAGTATTTCTACCTGGTGGCGCAATGCCTTGAGTTCCAGCATCATTTTGTATACCTATAGCTGCACGGCCGCCAGCCCATGTTGAACAAACTGGTTTTTGAAAAATATAGGTTTCAATTACATTTGTAGACTCATAAAACAAAATCATTTGAGAAGTTCTCAATGTAGTACATCCAAATTGTGGAGGATTAAAAAAGCTAAATACAAACACACGGAAAGGCGCAGTACCTTTTACCCCAAATGTAATGTTGTATGTATTAGGATCAACTCCTCCTGCTCCTGGAAAAATATCATGAACGGCACCAAAGATATTTCCATCTCCCAATGCAGCATCAGTATTGTTAGGTATGGTTGCCCCAGCTGCAGGTGTCCAATAATGGAAGGTATTGGCATTGCTTAAATCAAAACTTACAGCTCCGTTAGTTGACAACACACAACTTTGATAATCATTTTGATAAAACTCAAAATCGAAAGCAAAGTTTAAAACACTACTCCAAATATCATCTACATTAAGATTGGTATCACCAGCAGTATCTCCAAAACTAAATGGTGGGTTAAATGGAATTGATCTCACGCCATATGTATTACTCTCTCCCACCTCGGTATATGTAGCTGACAGAGTGATTGGTGGAATAGTTCCTGTTGCTTGATCAATACAGCCGCCATTGGTAATACAAACATCTCCACTACAATTTATTGAACCTGCACTTGATGTTACATTCATATCAAAAGACCCGCTACCAGAACTTGTAGTGGATTCAAAAACTCTAATTTCTATAACAGCAGTATCACAATTAGTTGGGTTGGCATTTTCACAAATCTCATAAGTTATATAGTATAATCCAGGAGGGGTATTGGCCGCTATACCAACAAAACCAAATGCTGTATTCAATGTAGTAAAGCCCGTTGGGTCTGGCACTGTTTCAGTCATCGTAAAATTACCTATTGTTGCCACGGTAATAGGTGTGCCGTTAAATAAATCGTTAAAATAAATCCTATCTCCACTTGAATTAGACGGATTCGGGTTATTTGCCCTTCCAACCAAAACATCATCAATCGCGCTTAATTGCGCCCAAGAATTAGATATAACAAATGAGGAAAATAAAAGAAATAATACTGCTATCTTTTTCATAAACAAGAACTTTTAATATTTTTTTTCAGGGCTATATTACTAAAGGGTTAAAGGATTATTAATCCAATATTAATATGAGGCGTGAAAATTAAGAAAAATTTAGGAAAAACGCCTTAATTAATCGATGAAATTAATTGTTTGTTAATACAATGTGCAAAAAAACGGAATTGTGTATCTTTGCAGACTAATATATTTTCAATTTCATGAAATTTAATAATAACATTGAAGATTTGGACGCATTAGGAAATGACCACATAGGCACATCCTCTGACACACCTTTAAGAAAGGATGCATTTTCGTTGAGTACAGATGAGAAAATTGATATCATTAAAGACGATGTACGCCATATTATGGAGACGCTTGGACTAGACTTAAATGATGACAGCTTAAATGGAACACCTCATCGTGTTGCTAAAATGTTTGTAAAAGAATTATTTGGTGGTTTGGACCCAAAACGCAAACCTAATGCATCAACATTTGAGAATAAATACAAATACGGTGAAATGCTTGTTGAGAAAAACATTACAGTTTATTCCACTTGCGAACACCACTTGTTACCAATAGTAGGTAAAGCGCACGTGGCATATATTTCCCATGGAACAGTTGTTGGCCTTTCGAAAATGAACAGAATTGTTGACTATTATGCGAAAAGGCCACAGGTACAAGAGCGATTAACCATTCAAATTGTAAAAGAGCTTCAAGAAGTCTTACAGACCGAAGATGTTGCTTGCGTTATTGATGCGAAACACTTATGTGTAAATTCAAGAGGCATTAGAGATACTGAAAGTAGTACGGTAACTTCAGAATTTGGAGGTAAATTCAAAGAAAAGGAAACACGTCGCGAATTTTTAGACTACATCAAGTTAGACACTCAATTCTAATAAAATAGCATTTACTCATCTCATGCAATTATTTAAGCAGCAAGACATAAAAATATACAACACGTTAAGTGGTGAAAAAGAACATTTTAAACCATTAATCGATGGTTACGTTGGTATGTATGTTTGTGGCCCTACGGTTTATAGTAATGTGCATTTAGGTAATGTTAGAACATTTATGTCTTTTGACATGATATTCAGATATTTTAGACATTTAGGCTACAAAGTGCGTTATGTTCGAAATATTACGGATGCTGGACACCTTGAAGATGATGCCGATGTTGGAGAGGATAAAATCACAAAAAAAGCACGATTAGAATCTATAGAACCTATGGAAATCGTCCAGCGTTATACTGTTGATTTTCATAATGTATTACGAATACTTAATTTTCTTCCGCCAAGCATTGAGCCTACTGCAACAGGTCATATTATTGAGCAAATAGAACTTATTCAAACCATTATTGACAACGGTTTTGCCTATGTTATTAATGGCTCTGTTTATTTTGATGTTCACAAATATAATGAGTCTCATGAGTACGGCATTTTGAGCAAACGTAAGCTTGACGATTTAATTCATAATACACGTGCTTTAGATGGCCAAAGTGACAAAAAGAATCCACAAGATTTTGCCTTATGGAAAAAAGCAGAACCTAGTCATATTATGCGTTGGCCTTCACCTTGGAGTGATGGTTTTCCAGGTTGGCATTTGGAATGTACGGCCATGAGTACTAAATATTTAGGCGAGCAATTTGATATTCACGGTGGTGGAATGGACTTAAAATTCCCACATCATGAATGTGAGATTGCACAAAATCAAGCCGCTAAAAACCAATCACCAGTTAAATACTGGATGCATGCCAATATGCTAGAGCTAAATGGATCCAGAATGAGTAAATCAACTGGAAATTATATTAATCCTGCTGAATTATTCTCTGGCGACAATGATATTATGTCTAAAGGCTTTGCTCCTGGTGTTATTCGTTTTTTTATGATGCAAGCGGCTTACAGAAGTGTTTTAGATTTAACCAATGATGGCTTATTGGCCGCTGAAAAAGGTTATAACAGGTTAATAGATGCTATTAACTTATTAGAAAAACTAAAATCATCATCATCATCATCAATTAATGTTTCTGACTGGAAACAAAAATGTTACGATGCTATGAATGATGATTTCAATACGCCAATATTGATTGCCAATCTCTTTGAGGCCGTTAAATACATTAATCAAATAAAGGACGGAAAATCTACTATAACTCCTGAAGATTTAAAACTATTAAAAGAGACCATTAACACTTTTACTTTTGATATTTTAGGTCTGGAAAACACATCAAAAACCGAAAATAATTCTGATAAATTATCTGGCGCAGTTGAACTTTTAATTAAAATGCGTCAAGAAGCTCGAGCCAATAGAGATTTTGCTTTGTCAGATAAAATTAGAGACGAATTAGCTGCAGCAGGCATACAACTTAACGATAGTCGAGAAGGCACAACGTTTTCCATCAATTAATTATGAAAAAGATTTTAATTACACCTTTTCTATTTTTAATTAAAATCTATCAAACATTAATATCACCTCTTACACCAGCTAGTTGCAGGTTTCAGCCAACGTGTTCTCATTATTCTAAAGAAGCTTTATTGAAACACGGCTTGTGGAAAGGTGGAGGCTTGGCGCTAAAAAGGATTTTTAGTTGTCATCCTTGGGGGCGCAGCGGTTACGATCCTGTTCCTGAAAAGGATGACAACTAAAAATTTCCCACGCGCCTGCTCGCCCTATCTCTAAAAATGTACACTGTACATTTTCTTAACGTTCTGTCGCCTTGGGGATGCAGCGGTTACGATCCTGTTCCTGAAAAGCTTGATAAAAAATAACATATCATTATATTTCATTGCTTTCGTTTCCGTTTTCAATTGTATATATTTACTTCGCTAAATAATAATCTATGTATTTATTAAAATTCGATTGGAACCCTATTACTGGTATTGATATTGCCGGTAATTTTAAATTACATTTTTACAGTGTTATGTGGATAGTTGCCTTCCTTTTAGGTTGGTATATTATGAAACGTATTTTCACAAGAGAAAAGATAAATTTAGATTATTTAGATCCGTTATTTATTTATACCGTTTTGGCCACAATGCTGGGAGCAAGACTTGGACATGTTCTATTTTATCAATCGGAGTTAATATCTCAAGATTTTTTTAGCATCTTCCTGCCTTTTAGGTTCAATCCAGAATTTGAGTTTACTGGATTTCAAGGATTGGCAAGCCATGGTGCTGCCATAGGAATTATAATCGGAATGTATTTATACCGAAGAAAATATAAGTACAAATCGCTGATGTGGATATTAGATCGTGTTGTGATTCCAGTAGCTTCTGGTGCTATTTTTATTAGAATTGGAAATTTTATTAATTCTGAAATCATTGGAAAGGTAACCGATTCGGCTTTTGGCGTCCGCTTTATTCAGGATTTTTATGGCAAGCGTCAAATTGTGGCAGAAACAGGTATACAGGATTATAAAGATGCCTATGCAGCTGTTACCAAGAACCCACAATTTCAGAATTTGCTCGACGCTGTTCCGTATAGACATCCTGCACAATTGTACGAATCTTTCTGCTATATTTTTGTCTTTCTAATTTTATGGTATATATACACTAAAACACAGAAAAGCGAGCAAACCGGATTTTTATTTGGAGCCTTTTTAGTGATGCTATGGACTATACGATTTTTTGTAGAGTTCGTAAAAGAGCCTCAAGGCGAAGAATATATTACTATGATGGGATTAAACACCGGACAAATGTTGAGTATTCCATTTATAATCATAGGACTCTACTTTATGTTTATTTACAAACCTAAAACCAAGTCATAATTTCAATGATTCGTAAGTATTTTAAAGTTGTTTGTTTATCCTTTGGTATTTCAATGTTCACGGCAACTACGTCTTGCAAAGAGGAAAAAAAATCTGTTAAACAAACTAAGGTTTCTTTTAAAAAAGAAGGTGAATTACAACTTATGAAAGCAGTAAACGATTCTGTTATTGCTGAATTAGATATTGAAATAGCCGACAATGATTATGAAACACAAACCGGACTTATGTATCGTGAATCCATGGAAGTAAATCGTGGTATGCTGTTTATTTTTCCCGATTCAAGACCACGTTCATTTTACATGAAGAACACCAAAATACCTTTAGATTTAATTTACCTTGACACCGATAAAACCGTGGTTAGTTTTCAAGAAAATGCAAAACCTTTTGATGAAAGCTCTTTACCTTCTAATGCACCTGCTAAATATGTATTAGAAGTCAATGCAGGTTTAGTTAAGCAATGGCATTTAGAAGTTGGCGACAAAATGATCTTTACAAAAGATTAAATAAGAAATAGAACAATAAAAAAAGCCTTTTTGATAATTCAAAAAGGCTTTTTTTATTGTTATTTGAAAACAGGCTTATGCCTGTTCTTCTTCCTCAACTTCTTTTACTTTGTGCTTTAAGGCTTCTTTAGCATCACCTTTCTTAACCGAATCATACATTAATGGTGTAGCAATAAACATAGATGAGTATGTACCTACTATAACACCAACAATTAAGGCAAACATAAATCCTCTAATGGAATCACCTCCAAATACAAAGATTGAAAGTAACACTACCAAAGTAGTTAAAGAGGTGTTTAATGTTCTACTTAGTGTACTGCTTAATGACGAGTTAATAACCTTATTAAACGGCCATGACGAGTGCTCATTAAAGAATTCCCTAATTCTATCGAACACAACAACCGTATCGTTCAACGAATAACCAATAACTGTAAGTATTGCAGCTATAAACGCTTGATCTATTTCCATACTAAATGGCATGTACTTATAAGTTAACGAGAACACACCCAATACAATTAATACATCATGGAAAACCGCAGCAACGGCTCCTAACGAGAATTGCCATCTTTTAAATCGGAATAAGATGTACAGGAATACTACAATTAAAGAACCTAAAATGGCTAAATAAGATGCATTCTTGATATCATCAGCAATTGTAGGGCTCACTTTGTAATATTTCATTAAACCAATTGTTTTGGCCTCATCATCACTAATGAACTCTTCATAAGACAACCCATCAAAATAGGGCTGTAACTCGTTATATAATGTAGTTCTTATTTCTTCATCTACTGCATTATCAGTTTCGTTTACCTTGTACTTTGTTGTAATCTTTAATTGATTGGCACTTCCAAAAGTTTTTGCCTCTGCACTTCCAAAAGCATCAGATAAGGCTGATGAAATTTCATTAGCACTTACATCTTGAGCAAAGCGTACCTGATACGTACGACCTCCTACAAAATCTACACCTTGGTCTAAACCATTTGTAAATAACGAGCCTAAACTCAATAATATTAAAGCTCCAGAAATAATGTAAGCGGCTTTCCTTTTCTTAAGAAAATTGATATTAATATTTCTGAAAAGGTTTTTGGTAATAGCAGTACTAAAATCTAAAGTTCCGCCTCTTTCAGCATACCAATCTACTAACAACCTAGTGATGAAAATAGCAGTAAATAACGATGTACCAATACCGATTAATAATGTTGTTGCAAAACCTTTAATTGGCCCTGTACCGAATATAAATAGAATAAGAGCAGTTAAGCCTGTTGTGATGTTGGCATCTAAAATAGAAGACAAGGCATTACTAAATCCATCAGCAATAGATTCCTTCATACCTTTACCTTTAGCCAATTCTTCACGTATACGTTCAAAAATAAGCACGTTGGCATCCACAGACATACCAATTGTTAATACAATACCTGCAATACCTGGCAATGTTAAAACAGCTCCTAACCCTGATAACACACCAAAGATTAAAACGATATTAAACAACATGGCAATATCAGCAAACAAACCTGCTTTACCGTAGTATAAGAACATCCAAACCAATACAACACCTAATGCGATTAAGAATGACATTTTACCGCTGTCAATAGCCTCTTGTCCTAACGATGGCCCAACAACTTCTCCTTGAATAATATCTGCAGAAGCCGGTAATTTACCAGCACGTAATACGTTAGCTAAATCGGTTGCTTCATTTAATGTAAAACTACCTGAAATAGACGAGTTACCTCCTGAAATTGCTCCTGTAGTTACACCTGGAGCAGAATATACAACGTTATCTAAAACAATAGCTATTTGAGAACCTTGGGTAAAGGCTTTCCCAGTCATTTCTTCCCAGATTTTCGCGCCTTTAGCATTCATCTGCATAGACACATTTGGCTTTCCAACTGCATCATACTCTTGACGAGCATCTGTAACCACAGCTCCACTTAATGGTGGTACGTTATCACGGTTTCCAATTAAAGCATATAGCTCAACTACTTCGCTATCTTTAGCTGGTTTTCCAAATACAAACTTTACAAAACGTTGCTCTGCTGGTAATAACGATCGTACTTGAGGCATATTCAAGTACTCCATTACTTGCTCCTTGTCTTTAATATTAACTATAGCTAATGCAGCAGGATCTGGCGATTGGAACAACAAATCACGAAGTGGATTAACCTCAACTGCAGTAGAATCTGGATCTGCTCCTAATAAATCTTCAATGGCATCATCTTCAGAATCTTGAGGTTCTTCATCAACAACCTCTTCTTTTTCTGGAGTTTGCATGTCTTTAAGAACATTGTTAGCTTCAACTAAAAAAGGACCAAATAAATCGCGTTTGTAAACTTCCCAAAACTCTAATTGAGCCGTACTCTGTAATAACTTAATAGCACGTTCTTTATCTTTTACACCTGGCAATTCTACTAAAATACGACCAGAGTTTCCTAAACGCTGGATACTTGGTGACGTAACACCAAACTCATCAATACGTTTACGAAGTACTTCAAAAGCTGAAACGATTGATTCATCAATTTTACGCTCGATAATTGGCTTAACCTCATCGTCTGTCATTGAGCCTTCTATCTCACCATCTAGCGCTCTTGTGTAAAAAATATCTGGAGAGGCTAATTTGGTGTCGCCTTTAATGTTATCAAACGCAACATAAAAATCCTCTAAAAATGTATTCTGACTATTCTTTTGTATTTCTTCAGCATCATCTAAAGCTTTATTAAAAACAGGGTCTTTACTATAGTTAGCAAGACCTTTCAAGATATCTTTTACAGAAACTTGTAAAATAACACTTACACCACCTTTTAGATCTAAACCTAAATTCATGGCGTTTTCTTTTACTTCATTGTAGGTGTAATTTGCGATTCCTAAATTAAAAACTTCTTCGTTTGCTATAGAATCTAAATACTTACGTTCTTTTACTTCATCGCCATTAGAAACCACTTGAGCAGCTTCCTCAATACTATTTGCTTTGAATGTAAAAGACAGCTGATAAATACTTACCAAACCGAACAAAACAGCAAATAGTTTTACTAATCCTTTATTTTGCATTGTTATTGATTTTTATGTGTCAAATTTTTTAAAAAACGAGCAAATATAGAACTTACCGTATAATTTGACAATTATTTTTTTATGAATAAACTATTGATTGATTTGCCTTTCAAATGCTTTTAGAAAGGCTTCTTAAAATTTAATTTTAAGCTTATGGAGTTAATTGGGAATTTTTTCCGTGTTATGAATTCCCTATTCTGTTAGGACCAGCCCTTACTTCTGGTATGACATAGGAATTATTATCTATTGAAATACTGATAGCACTCCATTTCTTGAATGATACCTGTATTAAAAATTCTTCGTTTTGATTGTTTAAAACCGATGAAGCATATAACGAATTAGGATCGTAATATCTATCGCTTTCTGTTTTTTTAATTACTATACAACCATCAAACCCAGAGTTATAATCATTTCCGGTTTGAATTTCAAAAATGTCTAAATTGTAATTACCCTGTTTGTTTCCATCTGAATCTTCTTCAACTGGTTTTTTTTCGGGATAGTTTAGATGTAATCGCTTTTCTTTAGAAAGGACCTCCCTAACACTTGCTACATCTACATGACTGTAATACGTAATAACAAGTTTACCTTGATTTTCATGCTTAACCTGAATATTATCTACCCCTAAATCGCTTAACTGATTTTTTACAATAGAAATGGTATTTCTAGCTTCAAGCGAGTTAGAATCTATATTGGTGAAATGCAACACCAATTCCTGATTAGCATTTGCGGTTTGCTGTTGACTAACAACACCTACAAATGTTAGGAATAGTATTAGTATATAAATGTGCAATCGGGTTTTCACGCGCCAAATATAAAAAAAATAAAGACTGTATTGCTACAGTCTTTATATAATTATATCTGTTATATCTCGTAATACAACGTTTTTGGTAGTAAAACTACATACCTTGTAATGATTCTGTTTTTTCGTAACCTTCTGGTGGCGTCATATCAAATTTATCATCAGAAACCGATTCTTTTTTAATTTCGGTTACTTCACTTGTAATTTTCATACCCATGCCCATTTGGCTTACATTCATTTCCATATACATAGGATAACCTGGTAATTTTGCACCAAGTTGAGTAACTTGATTAGACATAGCTGAAATTTTATCTGTTACGTAGATATCCATTTGTACTTCAGTACCATCTTTAGTTGTTGTTAAATTATACTCTTGGCATGTGTAACCTAATATTTCTTTGGTCTCATCACCTTTTTCAATTTTAACATCTTTCATATCTTCATTTTCAGGATCAATGCTCTTCACAACATACTTTTTTCCAACCATTTGATTATCCATAGCAACCATCATTTCATTGGAATCACCATCCATGATTGATGTTGAGTTTCCTGTCATTAAATTAAAGGTCTCTGTACGTGTTTTATTGCCTTTAAAATATGTTGTTGACACAATTTCCCCTACCATAGCCAATTGTGCTTGAACTTGCTCATTATCGCTTGACATGGTTTGTTTAGAGGTCACTACCCCTTCAGTTAATTTTTCTTGAGCAAAAACTGTAACGTTTAATGCCAATACTAAAACAAAAATTAGTTTTTTCATGTGAGTTATTTTTTAAAATTTAATTATTAATAGTTGTTCTAGTATTTGTAGCACAACTCTCTATTTTGTTACTAAAGTAGCCTAATAAGTATTAGACATCAAGTAATCCATTTGTTTTTTTAACGCCTTCTGCACTGGTATTTAAATGCTCCTTCTCTGCATCATTTAAATCCAGTTCAACAATACTTTCAATTCCGTTACGGCCCAAAATTACTGGCACACCAATACATAAATCAGATAAACCGTACTCACCACTTAACAAGGCAGAACATGGAAACATTTTTTTCTGATCGCAAGCAATAGCTTGAACTAAAGCAGAAACAGCCGCACCAGGCGCATACCATGCAGACGTACCTAATAATTTAGTTAATGTTGCTCCACCTACTTTAGTATCTTCTTTTACTTGGCTTAAACGGTCTTCTGAAATAAATTCTGAAACCGGCACACTATTTCTTGTTGCTAAACGCGTTAACGGCACCATACCAACATCGCTATGTCCTCCAATTACCATGCCATCTACATCACTTATTGGCGCTCCTAAAGCTTCTGCCAAACGATATTTAAAACGAGCAGAGTCTAAAGCACCTCCCATTCCTATAATTCTGTTTTTAGGAAGATTGGTAGACTTATGAGCCAAATAGGTCATGGTATCCATTGGGTTACTCACAACAATTAATATGGTGTTAGGCGAATGCTCAATTAAACTTGAGGAAACAGACTTTACAATACCCGCATTAATTCCAATAAGCTCCTCACGAGTCATTCCTGGTTTTCTTGGAATACCAGATGTAATGACACAAATATCACTATTTGCTGTTTTTGAATAATCATTTGTAACTCCTGTAATTTTAGTATCAAAACCATTCAATGAAGCGGTTTGCATTAAATCCATTGCCTTACCTTCTGCAAAACCTTCTTTAATATCCAATAAAACGACTTCACTAGCAAAATCTTTTATGGCAATGTATTCTGCACAACTGGCACCTACTGCTCCTGCTCCAACTACTGTTACTTTCATAATGTTTTTATATTTTAATTTTGTGTTGTTTTTTGAGACTGCGAAATTACGAATTATTATAGTGTAAATGAAAAAGCAGAAGAATATTCTTCTGCTTTAACACTAATTATTTGAAGCTCTTACGCATCAATATTGGCATAAATTGCATTCTTCTCAATAAACTCTCTACGTGGCGGTACTTCGTCACCCATTAACATTGAGAAAATTCTATCTGCCTCTCCACCGTTATCGATATTTACCTGGCGTAACGTTCTAAAATCTGGATTCATGGTTGTGTCCCAAAGTTGTTCAGCATTCATCTCACCTAGACCCTTATAACGTTGTACACTCACACTGCCTCCAAATTCTTCGGCAATGGTGTCACGCTCTTTATCAGACCATGCATAACGCTTTTTATTACCTTTTTTTACCAAATATAATGGTGGTGTAGCAATATAAATATGGCCATTTTCAATTAACTCCTTCATGTATCTAAAGAAGAATGTTAGAATTAAAGTAGCAATGTGCGACCCATCAATATCGGCATCACACATGATTACGACTTTATGGTAACGTAATTTTGATAGGTTCAATGCTTTACTATCTTCTTCGGTACCAATAGTCACACCAAGAGCCGTGAAGATATTTTTTATTTCTTCGTTTTCAAACACCTTATGCGTCATGGCTTTCTCCACATTCAATATTTTACCACGTAAAGGCAAAATAGCTTGAAATGCTCTATCACGACCTTGTTTTGCAGTTCCGCCTGCCGAATCTCCCTCAACCAAAAACACTTCGCATTTTGCTGGGTCTTGTTCTGAACAATCTGATAGTTTACCTGGCAAACCACCAATACTCATCACGGTTTTACGCTGTACCATTTCACGTGCTTTCTGTGCAGCATGCCTTGCCTGCGCAGCAAGAATTACTTTTTGTACAATGGTTTTGGCATCATCTGGATGCTCTTCTAAATAATCCGTAAGCATTTCAGAAACAGCCTGACTAACAGAAGCCGAAACTTCACGGTTACCTAACTTGGTTTTAGTCTGTCCCTCAAATTGAGGTTCAGCTACTTTTACGGATACAATAGCCGTTAAACCCTCACGGAAATCATCACCAGCAATATCAAATTTCAATTTATCCAACATACCGGATTCGTCAGCATACTTTTTAAGGGTATGCGTCAAGCCACGACGGAATCCAGAAAGATGCGTACCTCCTTCGTGTGTATTAATATTGTTTACATATGAATGTAAATTTTCAGCATACGACGTATTGTAAACCATGGCTACCTCCACAGGAACACCATTTTTTTCACCCTCAAAAGCAATCACATCCTGCATTAATGGCTCACGGTTGCCGTCTAGGAATTTCACAAACTCTGGCAATCCATTTTCTGAATGAAATGTTTCACCTTCAAAAGATCCATCTTCCTTTTTATGACGCTTATCTACTAAATGAACCGTGATACCTTTATTTAAATAGGCTAACTCACGCATTCTGCTCGCTAAAGTATCGTAGCTGTATTCTAAAGTCTGCGTAAATATTGTTGGATCGGGTTTAAACGTTACCGTTGTACCTCTTTTATCCGTTTCACCAATTTGTTTTACTGGGTAAAGTGTTTTTCCGCGCTCATACTCTTGCTCCCAAATCTTACCATCTCTGTAAACAGTTGCTTTTAAGTGTTCCGAAAGTGCATTCACACAACTCACACCAACACCATGCAAACCACCTGACACTTTATAAGAATCTTTATCAAACTTACCACCAGCACCAATTTTAGTCATTACAACTTCTAATGCCGAAACACCTTCTTTTTTATGAATATCTACAGGAATACCTCTACCGTCATCTTCAGTGGTAATAGAATTATCTTCGTTTATAGTAACGGTTATATTATCACAGTGCCCAGCCAATGCTTCATCAATGGAGTTATCGACAACCTCATACACTAAATGGTGCAATCCTCTAACACCTACATCTCCAATATACATGGAAGGACGCATACGTACATGCTCCATTCCTTCGAGTGCCTGAATACTATCGGCTGAATACTGTTTTTTGTTTTCTTCGCTCATGAATTTATATCTTTTAAATCTTAAATTTTTTACAATAAAAAAATGACGCCTGCGCATCATTTTCGGATACTTACAAATATACGAATTACAGATGCTTTTTAAAAGCATTTTAACGAGTATCGTTTATTTTTATTAACATTTGTTAATTACTCAAAAATGGCTTAAATCGCCTAAAAAGTGCCTTAAAACAGATTTTGAAGTTTTTTAACACTCCTTGAAAATTGATAAAATACAAAAACGCTTTATAGCGGTTTTAACGCGTTTATAGTTTGATGGAATTACATTAAAAAAATTATGTTTTGCTTCGAAAAAAAAGTAAAACATTCCATTTCCAAATCAGAAATGTTACCAGTAAATAAAAGCCATTGAATAACATTAACATGGAGATAAAAGGTGTCCACGTATCAAACATAACCGTGTTGGGAATAAAAAAGATACTCTCACCTGAAATATCACTACTAATTAAATGACGTGTAGCCCAATTATTACCCAAGTGAAGACCAATAGGAAAATAGAGCGTTTTAGATTTTAACAATCCTGTGGCAAATAACAAATGTCCTACAGGTATTGAAACGCTTAACATAACAATCATACCCAAATTACTCAACACGCCTTCATCTAACACATGAATGAGTGTAAATAAGATAGAAAAAATTACGTTGGCTATAACCACATTGGATACTTCAATCGTTTTTTTAAACAAGTAACCTCTAAATAATAATTCTTCAGTGGCGACTTGTGGTAAAATAAAATAGAACGCGTACAATAGTGTTGAATAATCTATTGAAACTGACAATTCAAAGGTTTCACCAACCAATAAAGCTCTTAAATATTTAGCCCCAAAAAAGGCAAAAGCTCCGATTAAAACACCAAGCGGCAGAAACAATAAATTCCTTAAACTAAAATTTAATCCAATAGTTTTTAATGTTTTCCCTTCTCCTTTATACAAAAACCAAGTAGCTATAAATAAAAGTATTGGTGTCGTATAAGGAAAATACTGTTTAACTACGCCAACATTGATGAACAAGCTTAAGGCTAAGGCAACCACAAATAATAATATTGCCAAAACAAATCTTGAAGCATTTGGGTAGTTTTTTATAACCTTTTTCATGATAGTTTGCTTTCAGTTTGTGAATACAACTTTGTCTTCAATAAAAACTTCAGACAAATCAACGTAGCTACAGAAGGAAACAAGCCTTTAAACAAATTAAAAAACAACCAATTCCAATCGTTAACATCTATACTTGATACTTTCTGAAAGAAAATTTCACCATAAGGTTGTGATTCAAAAAAACAAGCGTTTATTAAATTCACACCTAAATGAAACCCTAAACCCGTCATTATAGATTTTGTTTTATAAAATGTATAAGCCCAGACGTATCCTGTAAAACCCGTTACAACCAAAACATACGACAAAAGAATTAGCCTTCCTTCAATAATACCATATGAAAACCAATGATACACACCAAACATGATAGCCGATAACCAAATGGCTTTTACAGAACCTATTCTTTGAATTAAAATATACAGTATAGCACCTCTAAAAATCAAGTCTTCAGTTAACGCTGACTTTAAATGATATATAAAAGCATTGAAAAACGTGGCGTAATCTATTGCCTTTGACTTCCACTCTACATTTAAAATTTGGGTTTCGATATAAATGTTTATCAACACAATAAGGGTAATGACTAAAAAACCAATTACCAATTGACCCAATCTATTTAGGTTTGGAATAATGCCTAAAACATCGATATTTTTTTTCTCAATAAAGCGTAGAAGCGCCCATGAGATTACTATTATTATTAATAATCCTAACATTTGAAATACGTTTTAAATTAAAGTTACACCTCTTTTGGTTTCAAAAAAGGG
Source organism: Hanstruepera flava (assembly GCF_023634025.1). Taxonomy (GTDB): domain Bacteria; phylum Bacteroidota; class Bacteroidia; order Flavobacteriales; family Flavobacteriaceae; genus Hanstruepera; species Hanstruepera flava. The sequence continues at coordinate 600,504 of NZ_JALJCW010000001.1, forward strand.
ATTGAAAATGGATACTTAAAAGTCCCTGTTTGCAGTGATCTTGAGATATTGTATATCGTGGTGATGATACCAAAAAGCACAATCGTTCCAGAAATAAAAAAATTATAACCTGGAATAATAAAAAAGGACAATAATGACAAAATGAACAGCAAGGCCATTGTCCCATGAAAATTTACAACAGCTCTACCATGGGCATCATATACCTTGCTATCTTCAGCTTTATGAATCCAAAGAAATAGCGGAAACAAAATACTACCAAATGGAATGATTAATCCTAAAAAAGGAGAACCATGAAGTAACAACATCCATTTGCGTTGTATGACTTCCTCTTTGGGATCTTCAAGAATTAACAATTCGTCAATCTCAATTTCAAGGCCTGCTGCCAATAATTTCACCGTTTGAAGATGCGGTTGTACATCACCTTTTTCTATACGCTGAATGGTTCTAACCGTAACAGTAGTTTTATCAGAAAGTTGCTCTTGCGTATATCCTTTTAGCTTTCGCTGATAGGTTAAATTTTCGCTTAAAGAATTTTTATTCATTTTTGATTATTTTTCTGGTACAAATCTACTTCATGTAATTGGATTTTAACACGACATTTAAATGTCACCTAGCTGTCATTTGTAAGTATCATAAGGGTTAGAGGGGACAAACATCTTTATTTTATGATTTCTGTTGTTAAAATGAAATCTCTAAAGGTATTTATTTTCCAAGAGGAGTGATATACGTATGTGGCGAAAGAATTTAATCATTTATATAAATTTCAAGTTAGTTCTAATATTCATCTAAATAGCTCTCTAAATAATTAATCATATCTTCTGTTTTATCCTTAATTGACCTTTTATATTCTCCTATAATAAGGTACATCAAACTTTTAGCTGTAATCATGGTCAACATAGTATCCAGAATTTCTTTATCAGACTTATTTTTCCAATATTGATCCAAAAGAGGACCTCTAACTACATAGTCGTCTAAACGTGAATTTTCACTTTGCACAGTAACTATATCTGAATATTTCGTTTGGTTATTCAAATAAATGGATACGTTCTGATCCATTATACGCAAACCCTTTATCTGTTCAGCATTATGGGTCAAAATTTTGTTTTTTAAGTCTTGATCAAAATCATCAATACGACCTGTACTTAATAAAGAAGTAATGGTATTTCTGTTTAAGGTGTTACTTGGATCGAAAAAAGGGGAATACTCATATCGAGCAATACGCCTTGCAGAATCAATTGTGGCTAAAGGATGTGATAATCGCAATCTAAAATCTTTTAACCTATTATGATCTTGATCTATATAACCAAGGTCTTCACGTAGCTGTAATGTGTCCTTTTTTAAATCTGAAATTAATGATTCAAGCGCTATCTTTACAGCTACTTTACTTTTTCTTTTCTCATTCCAATTGTTAATCTGCAACGCAATGAGAATACCAATAACCACAAGTATAATCTCACCAATAGCGTATTTAAAATATTTGGATGTTTTATTTTCCATAAGGAGTGATTTACGAATATGACGGAAGAATTTAATCATGATTATACATTTTAACTATAGAAACAAAAACTTACAGATTAATCCTCATAGGTTTCGCATTCCCTTATAATTTCGTTATGCAATTGTTTGGCGTCCTTATAGAATCTCAAAATAAATCTATTCTGAAAAACCCTATTTATCAAAACATTCTCATAGGATTTTAATTTAAGAAGCCCCTCATTAGAACCTTCAAAATTTGAAATATCGTAGCCGTATGGATTACTTGAAATTAAGTTTTTCACAATAGCATGTTCTTCCAAATACTCAAAATACTTTTTTCCTCCCGAAATATAGAAATCGTACCAGCTTAACAAATTACTGTAAAAACTTTCCCACTCAATCAATCGCTCCTTTAAATCATTATTGGAAAGCTTCGAAAGTTTTCCTGAATTCTTTATGTTACTTAAAGTGTATAGGCTAGGATCCCAAACTGACATTCTGAAGGTCATCGCAATAAGGCTATCAACTTTCTTTAAATCACCTTCCATGTATTCTGGACCAGTATGGTCTAATAAAACATTTCCCGCATTAATAAACGCTTCCACATTACGCATATTAGACTCAAGATCGATTACGTTCTTCTGGAATTCTAGCTTAAGACTGGCTATGGTTGCTTTTTCTTCTTTTAAGGTTTTTCTACCTTCATTCCAATTGTTGATTTGGAGCGCAATGAGAATACCAATAACCACAAGAATGATTTCGCCCAAAGCATACAGTAAGTATTTAGAAAACTTGTTTTCTGATAAAAGGCGTTGACGTATTTTTCTGAAGAATTTAATCATATAATTTGGCTGGTTAATGTCTAAATATAAGTAATTTATAAAATAAAAAAAGCCAGTTTTGAAACTGACTTTCAATTATTTATCAATAAATAAAACTTAAAAGGTTTTTATTACTCTTAATACTGCTGAAGCTTCAGTTTCTGAATCTTCAAATCTTGGACCAATTCCAAATTGAAATGCCAAACCACTATCAAACTCGTAATGCATTTGAGGTAATATTAAAAGTGACATCTCATTATCATCTCTTCCCTGTAACGTAGGATCTGTATTATTTAGTTCTAAACCAAATACTACATGCTCATTTAAATTAGCAAAAAGTGAAGCATTCAACAAAATAGTTTCTTTTTTATCTGGTGCATCAGATCCTGCTTCCAACATGACACCAAAAAGACCTAGCGTGCTCCATGTTTTATTAAACCTATAGGCTGGCACATACAGAATGCTAAATTCGGTTATATTATCATGAAGCATGGTTTCACCAATTACTTGTAAACCATGAATATATTTGTTGTTTTTAGATTGCCCAATAGTCCATTGAACAGCCATTTTTACAGCCTCCAATTCAAAATTTTCAAAAGGCAATTCTAATTCTACAGCAAAACTATCAAATATAGCATACTCTACTTCTGGCGCCCATTCTACTTCTCTTGATGAAATATTATTAATAGGAAAATCTGCAAGCGCATTAATTTCCAGTTCACCTTTTTTTGCACCTAAACCACGCACCAAATCAAACATAAGAGGTTCGGGAATATCAATGGATTCTTGATTAAGATTTTCTTGTGCAATAATTTCATTATGACAACTAAATAAGGCAATAAAAATTCCCAAAAAGCCGAATAACTTATTAGATTTTACCATAATTACACATAAAATTTAAAGTAAAGATACTTCATTTTAAAAATAAAAAAACCAACACATTTGTTGGTTTTAATAATTAATAAGCATCATCATGTACTTTCGCAACAGCTCGACCACTTGGGTCGTTCATGTTCTTGAAAGCTTCATCCCACTCCAATGCAATTTTTGTGCTACAAGCCACACTTGGTTCTTGAGGCACACTTAATGCAGCCGCATCGCTAGGAAAATGTTCTTCAAAAATGGAGCGGTAGTAAAACTCCTCTTTGTTTTGTGGTGTTTGTATAGGGAACCTAAAGTGTGCATTTGACATTTGTTCGTCTGAAATCTCACTATCCACTAATTCTTTAAGCGTATCAATCCAACTGTAACCCACACCATCACTAAACTGTTCTTTTTGTCGCCATGCCACACTTTCTGGCAACATATCCTCAAAAGCCTTACGGATGACCCATTTTTCCGTAGCCTGTCTTGAGCGTGAGTCGATAGGATCACCATTAATCATTTTGTCTTCTGGGTTGATTCGCATAGCGACATCTATAAATTCTTTATCCAAAAACGGTACACGACCCTCTATTCCCCAGGCTGCCAAACTTTTATTCGCCCGTAAACAATCGTATTGGTGCAATTTACTTAATTTACGAACCGTTTCTTCATGAAATTCTTGAGCATTTGGTGCTTTGTGAAAATAAAGATAACCACCAAACAACTCGTCTGCTCCTTCACCAGACAGCACCATTTTAATTCCCATAGATTTTATAACTCGTGCCATTAAATACATAGGTGTACTGGCACGAATGGTTGTAATATCATAGGTTTCTAAATTGTAAATCACATCACGAATCGCGTCAAGCCCTTCTTGAATGGTAAATTTAATTTCATGGTGAACCGTACCAATATGATCTGCCACTTTCTTCGCCGCTGCTAAATCTGGAGAACCTTCCAATCCAACCGAGAAACTATGCAGTTGTGGCCACCAAGCCTGTTCTTTATCATCGGCTTCAACACGACGTTCAGAATATTTTTTTGCAATAGCCGAAGTAACTGAAGAATCCAAACCACCGGACAATAGTACACCATAAGGCACATCGCTCATAAGCTGTCTATGTACAGCGTCTTCAAGTGCTTGTCTAATTTCAGCAATTTCTGTTTGGTTATCCTTAACGGCTTCAAAATCTTCCCAGTCCCGTTTATACCATTTTACAAATTCTCCATCTCTACTACTCATATAGTGCCCAGGTGGAAACAATTCAATTTTAGAGCAATATCCTTCTAATGCTTTCAACTCTGACGCAACATAAAACGTTCCATGTTTATCCCAACCTATATATAAAGGAATAATACCCATATGATCACGGGCAACAAAATACTCGTCTCTTTCAACATCGTATATTGCAAAACCAAAAATACCACTAAGTTCATCAACAAAGTCAGTCCCTTTTTCTTGATATAAAGCCAAAATAACTTCGCAGTCACTTTGAGTTTGGAATTGGTATTTTCCTTTAAATTGAGAACGTAATGATCTATGGTTATAAATCTCACCATTTGCAGCTAGTATTAATTTTTTATCCTCACTAAACAATGGTTGTTTACCAGAAGCTGGATCCACAATAGCCAATCTTTCGTGAGCCATTATCACTTTATCGTCACTGTAAATACCGCTCCAATCTGGACCTCTATGACGAATTTTTTTTGCCATTTCTAAAACTTGAGGTCTTAAATCTTCTGTTTTTTGTTTTAAATCAAACGCACAAACAATTCCACACATAATTCTATTTGTTTATTATAAATTAATAACAAATATGATTCATTTAGTTTATACAATAAACTATAATATTGTTTTTAATTACAAAAATTAATTTAAATAATGAACTATAAACACATTTGTAATTTAATTAGTTGAAAAAGTAATATTTTGCTTTATAATTGTAAATTTTAACAGAACCTTTCGACTTTAAATCAATGAATTCAATAATTTTATACTTATTAATTAACCTATTTTCACTTAAGTGAAAATGCAAACTATTATCAATGAAAAAATTATCAATTATTACTGCACTGTCATTTGCATTTACGATGCTACTATCTTTAAATGTTTCAGGACAAGAGTTTGCACCAATGGATAAAAGTCCGATGGACGCTGCATCTTTCCCTTCTAGCTACAAGGAATCCAACAAGCAAATCAAGATTGTTTATAGTAGACCTCAACTTAAAGGTCGTGAGGTTAGCAAATTGGCACCCAACAAGGAGGTATGGCGTACAGGTGCTAATGAAGCTGCTGAATTAACCCTTTATGAAGATATGAAATTAGGGGATACTAGAATTCCAGCTGGGACTTATACATTTTATGTTATTCCTGGCAATGAAGAATGGACAGCCATAATAAGCAAAGATTTAAACGTTTGGGGAAGTTATTTTTACAACCAAGCTAATGATGTAGCACGGTTGAATGTTCCAGTAAAAGAAGATGAAAATGTACTCGAAGCGTTTTCTATTGCTTTTGAGGAAGCAAAAAACGGTATTGATATGCATTTAGGTTGGGGCAAAACCCGAATAACTGTTCCTTTTACAAAATAATCTACCTGGATTAATTTCCTGCAAGATAAAAACGCCTTGATTTTTCAAGGCGTTTTTTTATGGTATATTCAAATACTTATGGGTTTGTAAACTTACTTTCCATTTAGGATTTCCCATAACATAATCAACAATCAAAGGAATAACTTTATCACGCTTACTCCATTCTGGCTGTAAGTACAAAATACAGTTAGCATTAACTTTACTCGCTTGTTCTTCAGCAAACCTAAAATCATCTTTATTATAAATAATACATTTTAGTTCATTGGCCTTGGTATAAATCTCTTCCTTTGGTAATTTCATTTTTTTGGGTGACAAACAAATCCAATCCCAAACGCCTGATAATTTATAAGCTCCTGAAGTTTCAATATGGGTCTGAACCCCTTTAGCTTTTAATTGGGTAGTTAACTCTGTCATATCCCAAGTTAAAGGCTCACCACCAGTAACCACAATGGTATCACTATATTTTACGGCATTTTCAACAATTTTATTGGTTTCGGTAGGCGGATGCAATTCTGCCAGCCAACTTTCTTTAACATCGCACCAATGGCAGCCAACATCACAGCCACCAATTCTTACAAAATAGGCCGCAGTCCCTTTATGATAGCCTTCACCTTGAATGGTATAAAATTCCTCCATTAAAGGCAACAACAATCCCTTGTCAATCAACTCTTGTCTCTCACTTCTTGTCATAGCTTGCAAAGATAACCCACTGATTTTAGTTTCCTGTAAAATTGTTGAAAAGATTTTCAAAGGTATTGCACCAAGATTAGTATTTTTATGAAAATTTTAAATAATGAGCAGACAGGATGAATTCTTTAAACATATAACTGAAGGCAATACTAATAAAGGAGAATATATAACATTGGGATCTGCCATGTTGGATGGCAAAACCGTTAAAAATGCCTATGTGAATGTTCCTTTAAAAACCATGAACCGTCATGGCTTGATAGCTGGAGCCACCGGAACAGGAAAAACAAAAACGCTTCAAGTATTAGCTGAAAATTTAAGTGAAAAAGGTGTGCCTGTATTGCTAATGGACATTAAAGGCGATTTAAGCGGGTTGGCGCAACCAAGTCCTGGACATCCTAAAATAGATGAACGACACGCGGCCATCGGGTTGCCTTTTGAACCTAAAGCATTTCCAGTTGAAGTTCTTACATTATCTGAACAGGATGGTGTTAGATTACGAGCGACTATCAGTGAATTTGGACCTGTATTAATTTCCAGAATTTTAGATGTTACCGAAACACAAGCCGGAATAATATCGGTAATTTTTAAATACTGTGATGATAACAAATTACCACTACTCGACTTAAAAGATTTCAAAAAAATATTACAATACGCAACTGGCGAAGGAAAAGAAGAATTTCAAGAAGCCTATGGTAGAATATCAACTGCTTCTACAGGTGCTATTTTGCGTAAAATAATTGAGATTGAGCAACAAGGTGGTGAGCTGTTCTTTGGTGAAAAATCCTTTGAAGTAGATGATCTTTTGCGAATAGACGAAAATGGACGTGGTTATATAAATATCATTAGATTGACTGACATTCAAGACAAGCCTAAACTATTCTCAACATTTATGTTAAGCCTATTGGCTGAAATTTATTCAACTTTTCCAGAGCAAGGTGATACTGGACGACCAGAACTCATTATGTTTATAGATGAAGCTCATTTAATTTTTAATGAAGCCTCAAAAGCTTTACTCAATCAAATTGAAAGTATTGTCAAACTAATTCGCAGTAAAGGTGTTGGCCTTTATTTTGTTACACAAAACCCTACAGATGTTCCTGAAGCCGTTTTGAGTCAACTGGGACTTAAAGTCCAACATGCTCTTCGTGCTTTCACTGCAAAAGACCGTAAAGCCATAAAACTTACGGCTCAAAATTATCCTGATACAGAATATTATGACACTGCAGACGTTTTAACTTCTTTAGGAACAGGAGAAGCCTTGGTGTCTGCATTAAATGAAAAAGGACGACCAACACCATTGGCCGCAACTATGATGCGGGCACCTATGAGTCGCATGGACATTTTAACCGATTCTGAATTAAAAAATTTATTATCAGAATCAAACCTAGTTAAAAAATATAACGAGGAAATAGATCGTGAAAGTGCTTACGAAATGCTTAATGAAAAAATTGAGCAAGCTGAAGCCGAAGAAGCAAAAGAAAAAGCTAGACAAGAAAAAGAAGCCCTAAAAAAGGCCGAATCAAAAAGAAAATCTGGAACTACTAGAAAAAGTACCAGAATGAATCCTATTGTTAAAGTATTGACAAGTGCCACATTTATAAGAAGCGTTTTTGGTATTCTAACAAAAGTTATGAAAAAATAAATCTGAATCTAAATTGAAATAATAACATGAATAAAAGTTTTTTACCCATAATTTTAATCGTATTGGTTATTGTTGGTTGCACTAAACAACAAGACCCCTTTTTAATTAGCAAAAAAAGTATAGGCCTGCTTACTGACTCTACCCAAGTAAAAGAACTAAAAACTATTTATAAAAATGACTCTTTGGTTTTTGCAAAGGACACTAACAAATTTATTGATGACGGTCGAGACATAGAGGTTTTTGATACTTCTGGCAAATCTCTTTTGATATTAACTCCAAACAAAGTTTCTGACTCAACAGCAACTATAGAAACTATAAAAATTATCGATTCACGTTACAAAACAGCAAAAGGTTTATCAGTATCTAGTACGTTTGGAGATATTGAAAAAAACTATAAAATATCAAGTATCCAAAACACTCTAAAAAATGTAGTTGTGTTTGTAAATGAAATTGATGCTTTTATCACCATAGATAAAAAAGAACTCCCTGCAGAATTACAATTTAATATGTCTGCACAGATAGAGGCTATTCAAATACCTGATAAAGCCAAAATAAAATACTTTATGATTGGATGGTAATATAAATCTATAAAAGCCTTATGAAATCTTCTATAATTTCAAGATTATTGGGATTTGTAGCCAAGAAAAAACTTGAGACTTCAAATCCCTCAAGTCATGTTTCTAAAAAACAAGTTGTAATACTTAAAAGAAATTTAAGAGTTGAACTAGAACACGCCATCAAAGAATCTGTTTTTATTATAATTGGGGTGTTTTCTGCTGGCTTTGGATTAAAAGGATTTCTATTACCCAATCGCTTTATCGATGGTGGTGCCACAGGCATATCGTTGCTTCTTGAAATAGTAACTGAAATTCCATTGAGCTATTTTCTAATTTTGGTCAATATTCCATTTATAATTTTAGGAGCCAAAATGCTCAACATAAGGTTTGCCGTAAAAAGCATAGTTGCTATTATGCTTTTGGCTTTTGTAGTACATTATATTGATTATCCTACTGTAACTGACGATAAATTACTAATAGCTGTTTTTGGTGGGTTTTTCCTAGGACTTGGAATAGGTATGGCCATGAGAGGCGGCAGTGTTATTGATGGAACAGAAGTTTTAGCTATTTTTTTAAGCAGAAAACTCTCGCTAACAATTGGTGACGTTTTACTATTAATTAATCTTATAATCTTTTCATTTGGCATTTATATTCTATCTATTGAAACAGGTCTTTATGCTATGTTGACTTATTTAGCTGCAGCCAGAACAGTAGATTTTGTTGTAGATGGAGTAGAAGAATATGTAGGTGTAACTATTATTTCAGCTCATCATGAGGAAATTAAAATTATGCTTATTGATAAATTAAGACGTGCATGTACTATTTATGAAGGGAAAGGCGGTTATGGGAAAAATGGAGTAAGTACTAAACGTGATATAATTTATACTGTTACAACACGTTTAGAATTAGCTAAATTAGAAACTGAAATTGATAAGATTGACAGTGAAGCTTTTATTATTAAAGGCATTGTAAAAGACATAAAGGGCGGCATGATTAAAAAACGCCCTCTTAAATAATATGAAAAAATACAAAATTCAAACCACGCCCTTTGTAGTTCCAACCACAGATGGCAAAACCATAAAAGAACATTTTGGATTGGCAACAGATGGCAACAAAGAAATCAGTATAGCACACATGATTGCTCCACCTGGTTGGAGCGAGCCTTTCCAAACTCCAGAATTTGATGAGTTCACCTTTATTATTAAAGGGAAGAAACAATTTGTCATTGAGAACGAAACGGTTGTTTTAGAAGCTGGCCAATCTATAAAAGTCTACAAAAACACCAAAATCCAATACTCCAATCCTTTTACAGAGCCGTGTGAATACCTTGCTATTTGCACACCAGCCTTTTCAATGGATTTAGTTAACAGAGAAAGCGAATGAAGATTATAACTAAACTCATTGGTTTTTTTGTCAATGTTATATCTTTTTTATCAAAACGTATTGCTGGTAAAATAGCGTTGTACTTATTCACAACTCCAAGACGCGGTCGAATAAACGAAAAACAATCTGATTTTTTAGGAACCGCTTTTCGTGAGGAGATTGATTATAAAGACACCAGCATCATGACGTATCGTTGGTTGGGCAATAGAAAGACCATATTATTGGTCCATGGTTGGGAAAGCAATTCCGCACGTTGGCAACCACTTATTGAACAATTAAAAAAACATCACTACTCGATTATAGCTTTAGATGCTCCTGCCCATGGAAGAAGTGGCAGTAAACGCTTTACAGCCATTCAATATGCCGAATTTATTCATGTTGTTAGCAAAAAGTTTAATCCAGATATTATTATTGGACATTCTGCAGGAGGCATGGCCTCTGCTTTTTATCAAAGTGAGTATAGCACCCACAAGAAAGAAGACCTTATATTACTTGGAACACCTTCAGAATTTACTGATGTACTCAAACGTTATTTTAAAATGATGGGTTACAACAATCGGGTAATTGATGGTGTTTATAAATTAGTAAAAGAACGATTTAATGCAGAACCCAGCGATTTCTCTACAGCCAAAATGTTAAAAAGCATAACCTCTAAAGGACTTATAATACATGACGAAAGCGACAAAATTATTCCTTATGCTGATGCTCTAATAATAAACCAAAACTATAAGCATAGTAACCTTATTACCACCAATGGCTTTGGACACTCGTTAAACAATGACCATGTTTATAAATACATTCATGAGTTTATAGCAAGCTAAAATCTTATATTTGCTATATGGAAGAAAAATTAACAAGGCTCAACAAATATTTAAGTGAAGTTGGTTATTGTTCGCGTCGTGAAGCTGATAAACTTATTGATGCTGGTCGTGTAACCATCAATGGTGAAGTTCCTGAAATGGGAACTAAAGTAAGCCCTAATGATATTGTAAGCGTTGATGGAAAAGAAATAAAAAACAATAAAAAAACATTTACCTACCTTGCATTCAACAAACCTGTTGGTATTGTTTGCACAACAGATACACGTGTTGAAAAAGATAATATTATTGATTTTATTAACTACCCAAAACGTATATTTCCAATTGGCAGATTAGATAAACCAAGCGAAGGATTAATTTTTCTGACTGATGATGGCGATATAGTAAACAAGATATTACGAGCCAGCAACAATCATGAAAAGGAATATATTGTTACAGTTGACAAACCCATTTCCCAAACATTTATTCAGCGCATGTCTAATGGCATTCCCATATTAGATACCGTTACAAAAAAATGCCGTGTTGAAAAATTAGACTCTCATACCTTCAAAATTATACTTACTCAAGGCTTAAATCGTCAAATCCGTAGAATGTGTGAATATCTAGATTACGAAGTTCAAACATTAAAGCGCGTACGGATTATGAATATCACATTAGATATTCCTGTTGGAAAGTATAGAGAGTTTACCGACAATGAATTAATGGAACTCAACACATTACTTGAAGATTCTAAGAAAACATATTCTGAAAGATCTTCGCGAAGAAGACATCGAAAATTTTGATGATTAAAACGATTAACATATCCAATCCTAAACGGACTATCCTAATTGTATTGGGTGTGATAATCATTGGAATTGTTTTTGAATCTTACCAACAGCTTTACTATATAAACCGCTATCAATTATCAGCCGATGCTACGTTTTTTGGCCTCTTAAAATTTCAAGCCTTGCGCTGGATAGTCTGGTTATTGCTATCGTTTTTTCTTATAGATTTCTCAAGAAAAATGGCACTAAAGAATCAAGTAACTACTAAAGACTTATTAAAGTATGCTTTGTTAATTATAGGGTTAGTGGTTTTGGGGATATTTAGTATTTCTATTTTACAATTATTATTTTCTGATACAACATTTTCTTTAAACGATTTGTTTTTAGAATTTATCCCATTTTTTACATTTCAAAAAGCACCAATCTACACATTGGGCTACATAGCTATTGCTATAATATTATATTTTCATTTTAAAAATGAACAACTACAAGTAGAAGTACAGCGGTTAGAAGATTTAAAACAATCACATGCAAAAGCTTACAAGGACTTAAAATCTAAAATGGACGACAAAGCACAAATTCTCAATATTAAAATTGGAAATAGCCATAAAATAATTGCTGTTGACACCATTAATTGGATAGAATCTGATGACTACTGCGTCAAAGTACACACATCCAATGGTAGCTCCTACTCCATGCGCAGTTCTTTAAAAGCACTAGAGCAGAAACTAAATGGGCAGTTTTTAAGAATTCACCGAAAAGCCATTGTTAATATGGATAAAGTAAAATCTTTAAACAATTCCAACCAACCCAACCTAATTATCCAAGACGAAACTTCTATATCAATTTCCAAAAGTAATCTTAAAAAAGTTAAGGATTACCTCAACGAAAAAAGTTAGTTTTTAGGAATTTCTTAACGCCTTTTACTGCATTTTTAATTCCATTCTCTGCAAAAACCAATTGTAGTGTTTTTGTTTTTAGTTATTTAGGCAAAAACAATAACATTATGAAAAACTCTATTTTATTTTTAGCTCTAATTTTTTCAATTTCATCAATCTCTGCACAATATGAATACGCAGTATCTAACGAACATCCTTATGGTTTGCCAAATCCAGAAGCTCCAAAACAAATTAAGGACTTTGAACCTATGATTGGTTTATGTAATTGCAAATCTACCGTGAGAAAACAAGATGGCTCTTGGGCTGAACCAATTGATATGACATGGAGGTTCAAGTATATTATGAATGGCATGGCTATTCAGGACGAAACGCTAAAGTCTGACGGTATTCATTCTGGAAGCATTAGACAATTTAATGCAGATAGCAGTAAGTGGTATGTATATTATTATACTGTAAGAAGCATTCCTAAATCACTAACTGCATGGGAGGGCAACAAAAAAGGCGACAAAATCATACTAACCAAAGAACAAGCGGCTCCTAATGGCATGGAAGGCTACTACCGATTGACTTTTTATGATATGTCCAATTCTGGTTACAAATGGATTGGCGAATGGGTTGATAAAGCAGGCACAATAGTTTACCCAACATGGAAAATAAGTTGTACGAGAAAAGATTGAAGTTTTTAAAAAGTATAATTGATGTATCGGGAAATAATAATTATTTTGGTAGATATAATTAACCACATCGTTTCATTATGTCTACCATAACACCGTTTCATATTGCCATCCCTGTTCATAATTTGGAAACCTGCAGAGCGTTTTATCGTGATATATTAAATTGTGAGGAAGGTAGAAGCAGTGACCAATGGGTCGATTTTAATTTATTTGGACATCAATTGGTTATACATTACAAACCAAAAACGAAAGATGAACTTCATACTAATACTGTTGATGGCAAACATGTACCTGTGCCACATTATGGTGTGATACTTAAATGGGAGGTTTTTAAGGAATTTGCAGAAAGCTTAAAAAGCAAAGGCATTAAATTTATAATAGAACCCTATATTAGGTTTGAAGGCTTACCAGGTGAGCAAGCCACAATGTTTTTTAAGGATCCTGCTGGAAATGCTTTAGAGTTCAAAGCATTTAAGGATATGAATAATTTGTTTGCTAAATAAAACTAATCACGATTATGCAATTCCCTGGCAATTAATGTGTTTTTTAACAACATAGCAATTGTCATTGGCCCAACACCTCCAGGAACTGGTGTAATAAAACTTGCTTTTTTCGATACGTTTTCAAAATCAACATCTCCGGTTATAACATAACCTTTTGATGACGATTCATCTGGAACTCTTGTAATTCCAACATCAATTATTACCACATCATCCTTAACCATTTCTGCTTTTAGAAAGTTTGGAACTCCTAATGCAGAAATAATAATATCGGCCTGTGTAGTTATTTGAGAAATATTTTTGGTATGGCTATGGGTAAGTGTAACTGTTGAATTACCAGGAAATCCTTTTCTTCCCATTAATATGCTCATAGGGCGACCAACTATATGCGAACGACCAATAATAACTGTATGTTTTCCATCAGTTTCTACTCCATAACGTTCTAATAATTCTAAAATCCCAAAAGGTGTTGCAGGAATAAACGTTGACATATCTAATGCCATTTTCCCAAAATTTTCAGGATGAAACCCGTCAACATCTTTTTTTGGATCTACAGCCATTAATACTTTTTGCTCATCAATTTGTTTAGGCAATGGCAACTGTACAATAAATCCGTCTATTTCTGGATCTTGATTGAGCTCTTCAATTTTATCCAAGAGTTCAATCTCGCTTGTTGTATTGGACATTTTAACCAATGTAGATTCAAAACCGACACGTTCGCAAGCCCTTACCTTACTCCCAACATAGGTTAAACTTGCACCATCATTACCAACTATAACGGCAGCTAAATGTGGAACCTTTTCCCCTTTAGCTTTCATTTTTTTTACCTCTTCAGCAATTTCGTTTTTTATGTCGTTACTTGTTTTTTTGCCGTCTAGTATAGTCATGATATATTTTTGTTTTTAAATTAATATAAAATGAAAAACATGAGTTACCTCATGTTTTTCATAGCTTGCATCATACGTTTTCCGCCACCACCTTGCATCATTTTCATCATCTTACTCATTTGAGTGAATTGCTTCAACAACTGATTAACCTCTTGTACCGATGTTCCTGAACCTTTGGCTATTCGTTTTTTACGACTAGCATTAATCACTGATGGATTTGTTCTTTCTTTGGGCGTCATAGAATGAATGATGGCCTCAATACCTTTAAACGCATCATCATCAATATCAATACCTTTCATCATTTTTCCAGCACCAGGTATCATACCAATAAGATCTTTCATGTTACCCATTTTCTTAATCTGCTGGATTTGTTTTAAGAAATCATCAAAACCAAATTGATTTTTGGCAATTTTCTTTTGAAGTTTTCTAGCTTCTTCCTCGTCATATTGTTCTTGTGCTCTTTCAACTAAAGACACAACATCTCCCATTCCAAGAATACGATCTGCCATTCGAGACGGATAGAAAACATCTATGGCTTCCATTTTCTCACCTGTACCAATAAATTTTATTGGCTTATCTACAACCGATTTAATTGATATAGCTGCACCACCTCGCGTATCACCATCTAACTTGGTAAGAATAACACCATCAAAATTTAAAATATCATTAAAGGCTTTTGCTGTATTTACCGCATCTTGACCTGTCATAGAATCTACTACAAACAAGGTTTCTTGTGGTTGAATGGCTTTATGGATATTTGATATTTCGGTCATCATGGCTTCATCTACCGCCAAACGACCAGCGGTATCAATAATAACCACGTTATGTCCATTAGCTTTTGCATGAGCTATACCAGCTTGGGCAATGGCTACAGGGTCTTGATTACCTTTATCACTATAAACCTCAACATTTATTTGCTCACCTACAACATGTAACTGATCAATTGCAGCAGGACGATACACATCACAGGCAACAAGCAAAGGTTTTTTGGTTTTCTTATTTTTTAAGTAGTTAGCAAGTTTTCCAGAAAATGTAGTTTTACCAGAACCCTGTAATCCTGACATTAAAATAACACTAGGTGCACCCGATAAGTTAATTCCTTCTGCATCACCACCCATTAATTGTGTTAGTTCATCCTTAACAATCTTAACCATTAATTGTCCTGGTTGTAAGGTTGTTAATACATTTTGACCTAATGCTTTTTCTTTAACTCGGTTTGTAAACTCTTTTGCAATCTTAAAGTTAACATCGGCATCTAAAAGTGCTCTACGAACTTCCTTTAAGGTTTCCGCCACATTTACTTCAGTAATACTACCGTGACCTTTTAAGACGTGTAACGCTTTATCTAACTTTTCGCTTAAATTATTAAACATAGGATTCTTTGAATTTTAAGAATTGCAAATTTAGGAATTTGCACTGTATTTATAAAGTTTAAGCAAACAAAAAAAAGCTACTGTTTCCAGTAGCTTTTCACCTAAACTAATTAACCTAAAATTAGTATTACAAGCAAGTATGACAATCCGCTTCTAAATCATACAAATCACCAACTTCGTTCGTACTTAATGTACGCTTATAGACTCTTAAGTCATCTAAATGTCCTTGAAATCCTTCGCCTATGAGATATTGAGTTGTTGGATCGGAACCTATTGAAAGATCTGAATTTTCTACAACATTTCTCAACTCACCATCTCTATAAAGCCTAACTGTGTTATTGGAATCAACAGTTACAACTAAATGATGCCAGTCAGTATTATCCCAAACAACATCTACCTCTTGATTCCAGTCATTATCCCATAATGTTGTGCTTAAATTATCACCAAACAAAGGTGTGTTTAAGTCATATACACCTAAATTAAATCCTACGGTTGCATTACCAGGCTTTCTAAAAAATATTTCTAAATCACCCGCTTCTGTGTTTTGCATTTTAAACCATACACTTATTGAAAAACTATCGCCTTGCACAATTTGATTATCAGATGTAACTGGAATGGATATATTATCATTCCCAGTAAAGCCTATAGCACATGTTACATTACCAGCTCTGTCCTCTACAAATCCGTTAGTGATATTTGGTACAGACTCTCCAGAAATTAAATCTTTAGCTTCACCAGCAAAAGGCATATACACAACTAAATCATTTGTTAAAACACCTGGATTGGTACAGTCTGAACAATCTCGTTCCATAACCATTATATCTGTATTATTTAATGCTTCAAACTGTAATCGGTCTTCACGACATTCTACAACTAGCCAACTTCCTGTTATAGCTTGAATATCTGGTCCAGCAACATTACTAAATTCTACAATTGTACCATTGGCAGATTGTGAAGTTGACCATCCCGAAACTATAGTCAAACCATTACCGGTAATAACAACTTCGGAAGTAGATATAAAATCAAAATCATAACTTATGAGATGATCATCACCGTTAAAATTGACCACATTCCAGATACACTCTTGTAAAAAGGCATCAACATCTTCTTCAGAGCATGAACTACTGCAATCCTCTACTATAAGTTCTATTGTAAAAACTTCAAAGTTACCATTAAGGGCTTCAATTCTTAAATAAATAGTCTGTGGGTTCGTTGTATTCACAAATGCATTGGGTTGCGCTATTGGATTTACATTAGCTTCCGCATTTGTTTGAGATATATGGAACGATGGTGTATAGTCAACATTACAAATTACATTGCCAAGTACTAGGGTTTCAAGTTCAAAAGTTGCAAATCCATCATTGTCAAAATCACAAGCTGTTACTGTTGTATTTCCAAAGCAATCAAAAGGTGTTTCATTAACATTACAATCCATTTCAAAAACCATGGTTCTAATTCCCGAACCAGTCTCTTGTGAAAATTCTAGATGATTATTTTCACAACTTGTTAATGCCCAATCTCCATCAATTAAATTGAATGTATTTAAACCTGAAATGTTTAAAATGATACCATTATCTGTATCTTCTAGTGTCCACGTTCCTGTTTCTGTAACAGCTGGCGTTCCATTAACCACAACTTCTCCATTTTGACCAAACTCAAGTAGATTTTCATCTAATAAATCGCCATTCTCGTCATAAGTATGGGCTACTATTGGACACTCATACAACCATAATTCTACAAAATCCAAACTTAAATTACATTCGTCATCATCGTTATGATCGTTATCATCATCTTCATCACAATCGTCTTCAGCTTCTGCAATGGCTATTTCTAACTCTGTATTATTGTTAACCTCTATAACTTCACCACTTGCCAAAACCATATTAATTGGGAAATTGATGCTAGCTAAAATGCCACCTTCCAACTCTTCAATAAAAACATATAATTCTTGATCTGAATGAATCTCGACGGTATCTATTACCTGAAAATTACTGTTATAAATTGAAAAGGTTATTGGGTATTGAAAATCAATACATTCAATATCATCATCAGGTTCATTCTCCCCAAAACAATCTTCAATATAAGCTTCTAATTCTTCTTGACTTTCAATAGTGACCTCGGTGTAATCACTTAAAATAATAACAATTGGAAATTGAATTTCAATTTCATCCTGATCGTTTGTAAACTCATCTATTATTTCTTCAATGGCATCATAATCTTCTACAGATTCAATAGTAAGTGTAATTCCGTTTACAACAACTGTAACTGGTAAATCAATTAAAATACAATTGGCATGGTCTATTATATTGTCTATTGAACCATCCAACGTTACTGTATTTCGCATTAAAACCGCTAGATTCGAATCAGCTACCAGGGTTTCTTCTTCATTAGTAGGAGTTTCTTCTACAACTTCATCTTGACACGAGAAGGTTAATCCTAACAATAAAACAATTAAAAAGTAAAAGGGCTTCAAATTAAGTTTCATAGTAAATGATTTTTTTGGTTATTTCTTATAAAACAAGTGAGTTTTAAAAATTCCTACCTCAATATATCTTTTTTTATACATTTACCTGAAATTATATACCTTATGCCAAAGAACCTACATGATAATGTTTGTGATGAAAATATCTTTTCAAATATTTATAAAAGGCATTCTAAAGACTTACATAATTTTCTTTACTATAAGTATGGCGATAAGCTAAATCCGCAAGACAAAGTTCAAGAAGCATTTGTAAAACTGTGGGAAAACTGCAAGAAGATTTTGCCTAAAAAAGCTAAATCATTCTTATTTACTGTTGGTAATAATCTCATGTTAAATGAAGTAGCCCATCACAAAGTAGTATTGAAATTTCAAGAAACAAAACCCCAATCTATAGCCCATGAAACGCCTCAATTTTTAATGGAGGAAAAAGAATATATGCTGAAATTACAAACAGCAATTTCAAGTTTAACTGAAGCACAACGGGTAGCTTTTTTAATGAATAGAATTGAAGGTAAAAAACATAAAGAAATTGCTGAATTATTAAATATTTCTACTAAAGCTGTTGAAAAACGAATTTATGGTGCTTTAAAACAATTACGGCAAGAAATTGAAGGTATTTAAAATTTGAGGTAGGAATTTTTAATTCTTAACTGTTATATTAATAGAACATTGAAAATGGACAGAGAAACACTCATAAAAAAATGGTTAAACCATGATTTAACTACTGAAGAACGTCAAGCTTTTGAAAAGCTTGATGATTATAGTAGTTTAATCAAACTTCATAGTGCTGTTAATAAGTTTAAAGCACCTGATTTTGATAGCACAAGTGTTTTTGACACTATTTCAACTGAAATACAAAAAAAGCAAAAAACTAAAACCAATTGGGTAAAACCTTTTTTAAGAATTGCAGCAATACTGGCTATTTGCTTTAGCGTATACTACTTTGCAGGATCTAACGATACACGTGTTGCTACAATAGCTTCTGAAAAAACAGAACTCATTTTACCTGATGCCTCTACAGTTACCCTAAACGCCAAATCTACCTTAACCTACAATGCAAAAAAATGGGAAGACAATCGTAATTTAAACTTAATTGGAGAAGCCTTTTTTAAAGTAACTAAAGGAGAAAAATTTACAGTACAAACAGCACAAGGTAATATTACTGTTTTAGGAACAGAATTTAATGTTAATAATCGTGAAGGTTTATTTAAAGTTACCTGCTATGAAGGTTCTGTAAAAGTAATTTCAGATATAAAAACACAGGTTTTAAAACCTGGCGACAACTTTTTAATTTTAGATGGGAAATTTATTGCTTCAGAAAAAGAAACGTTTAGTAAGCCTAATTGGTTAAACAACGAAAGCAAATTTAACAGCTTACCTTTTAAATTTGTTCTTGAAGAGTTTGAGCGCCAGTACAACATGAAAGTAGTTTCAAAAACAATTGACACCAATGTACTGTTTACTGGCGGTTTTACTCATAACGATATGGAGTTGGCCCTAAAATCAATTACCTTACCTTTAAATATTAAATACTCGATTAAAAACCAACTGATTGAATTAAGTCGTGAGTAAACGCCTTGTAATAATTGTATTCTGTTTTTTTCTAATCGCCACAACACAACTCCAAGGTCAAAATAGGCAACCTCTTTCAGTAGTGCTTAAAACCATTGAAGTATCGCATGGCATTAACTTCACTTATGCTGATATTAACGTTGTACAAAAAAACGTAAGCATACCAAAAACCGACTTAAAACTCAATGAGCTTATTATCTATTTAGAACATGAAACAGGATTGGTTTTTGAAAAGTTAAGTACTGATACTTTTGCGATACGAAAATTAGAATTTACAGATATAACCAAAACACAATTTTTAGAAGAAGTTGTACTTAAAAATTATTTGACACAAGGTATTTTACTAAATGATGATGGCACCACGCTTTTAAAACTCAATGAATTTGGAATTTTACCTGGTTTAATTGAACCAGATGTATTGCAAACCATTCAGGCACTGCCAGGCATTATAAGCGTTGACGAACGGGTTTCTAACTTAAATATAAGAGGTGGCACACATGACCAAAACTTAATTCTTTGGGATGGCATTAAAATGTATCAATCGGGTCATTTTTTCGGGCTTATCTCTCCCTTTAACCGATCGTTAATTGATAATGTTGTAATTTCTAAAAATGGCACAAGCGCTAAATATGGTGATGGCGTATCTGGCATAATCGATATGCAATCATCAAACAAACGATCAAATACATTTAGCGGTGAACTTGGAATGAATTTAATTGCTGCAGACGGTTTTGTTAAAATTCCTTTATCAAATAAAATAGAATTTCAATTGGCAGCGCGACGCTCTTTAACAGATTTATATGAAACGCCTACCTATAATCAATATTTTAAGCGAATTTTTCAAGATTCAGATTTAACCAACACTTCTGAAAATGTTTCTGTAAATAATGAGCGTCTTTACTTTTATGATTTATCTTCCAAACTTATTTATGATATTTCTAAAAAAGATAAACTGGCATTTAGTTTCTTAAATATTTACAATTCACTAGACTACCAAGAAACCATAAACAATAATAATTTTGACATTTCAAGCAATAGCAACCTCTCACAAGGAAGTTTAGCCTTTAGCACCCAATATACCAGAAATTGGAGTAATCAGTTTAAGACCATTGCATCATTTTATTATTCAGATTATGATTTATATGCTAAAAATCAAGACTTAAACAACAATCAAAAACTAATACAAGAAAATGAGGTTCTCGATGGCGGACTAAAACTTCAAGCCATTTATAATATTGATAAAAACTTGAACTATTCTGGTGGTTATCAATTTACTGAAGTTGGCATTGGCAATCTTGAAGATGTAGACAACCCTGAATTTAGACGTTACATTAAAGAAGTTGTTAGAACACATAGTATCTATAATGAGTTGCTTTTTAAATCAAACTCTGGAAACACACATGCCAGGCTTGGTTTAAGAGCCAATTACATAGAAAAATTTTCTGATTTCTTTTTTGAACCACGAATTTCAATTAATCAAACTTTTTTGAAAGATTTTAGAATAGAAATTTTAGGAGAGTTAAAAAGTCAAACCACATCGCAAATTATTGATTTACAAAACGACTTTTTAGGTATTGAAAAACGACGATGGGTTTTGGCCAACAATAAAGACATACCACTTATACAAAGTCAACAGATATCCACGGGAATCCATTATAATAAAAATGGATTACTAGTTAGTTTGGAAGGTTATTATAAATATGTTGACGGTATTACTTCCCCTAGCCAAGGTTTTCAAAATCAATATCAATTTGTTAATGTTATTGGAGCCTACAATGTTAGGGGTGTTGACTTCTTAATCAACAAACAATTTAGCGCATTTAGCACTTGGTTAAGTTACTCGTTTAGCAAAAACAATTACAAGTTTGCCGATTTAAATAACAACAATAGTTTTCCTAACAATCTAGACATAAGACACCAATTAACCCTTGCTGGTACCTATACGATTAATAATTTAAAAGTAGCGTTAGGATTAAATTGGCATTCAGGTAGGCCTACTACTTCTGTAAACAATAATATTTCAGCAAACACTTCAACTATTAATTACAATTCTCCAAACAGTGAAAACTTACCTGATTATTGGCGATCTGATTTTTCGGCTACGTACAACATCAAGCTATCAAAAACATATAAAGGTCATTTTGGAATATCTGTTTGGAATATTTTTGACACAAGAAATGTACTTAATTCCTACTATACTAAAGACAGCAATAGCAATTTGGTCAAGATTGAAAATACCTCTCTAAGCATAACACCCAATGTTTCTTTTAGGGTATCGTTTTAAATTATAATCGTTCAAAGGTTAACAAATCAGTTCCACCATTTCCTCCGCTTACATCACGAAGTTCTAACTTGTCATCAGAATATGAAGTAACATCCCAATCATCGCTTATCTCTTCAAAATCTGGAGGACTGGTAAAAGAAATATTAAAATCGATATCACCATCTCCACTACTATCTGGAGTAACAGACCAAGTGCCATTATTGGTGTCAACTCCATTTGAGGCATTTATACTTCCTTGTGGATTAAAAATAAAAGAAAACGTTGTGAAGTTATTAGTTTCTTCATGATCAGTGTCAAAATAAAATGTAACAACCCAAGAGCCGGTAGCCATTATAGTCTTTAATTCGTCAATTTGTGCATTTACATTTCCACCGGTTCCTCCACCACCAGATCCTCCTGATCCTCCACCAGTTGAGCTATCATCGTCTGTTGAACTACAAGAACCTAATGCAAATAATAAAGAGAGTGCAATAACCTTGCTAAATAATACTAATTTTTTCATTGTAAAGAATTCAAATTAAAGGTTTTCAAATTTAGCGCTTTCTACTCATAACATTTAAACTTTAACAACTTTTTTGTTAAAACGAGACATACTACATACGTTCAGGAACATCAATTCCAAGCAATTTAAATGCCTCCTTAATTGTACGACCAACGATCATTGACAGCTGAACTCTAAACACCTTATCGGTTTCAGAATCTGCTCCTAGTATGGATACATTTTGATAAAACGAATTAAACTCCTTTACCAAATCATAGGTGTAATTTGCTATTAAAGCAGGACTATGGCTGTCTGCAGCATTCAGTACTACTTCAGGGAATTGCTGCACAAGCTTTATAAGTTGCTTTTCCTTTTCATGTAAATCCTTATCAGAAATTGTATGGCTATAATCAAAATCTGCTTTTCTTAAAATAGCCTGAATTCTAGCATATGTATATTGAATAAAAGGTCCCGTATTTCCTTGAAAATCTACTGATTCTTTTGGGTCGAATAAAATTCGTTTTCTTGGATCAACTTTTAAAATATAATATTTTAACGCACCCATACCAATAGTATGATATAGCGCCCTTTTAGCATCATCTGAATACCCATCAAGCTTGCCCAATTCCTTTGAAATATCTTCGGCTGTATCTTCCATTTCATGAATTAAATCATCTGCATCTACAACAGTACCTTCACGGCTTTTCATTTTTCCGCTAGGCAAATCAACCATCCCATAACTTAAATGATATAAATTTTCAGCCCATTCAAAACCTAATTTTTTAATAATTAAAAACAACACCTTAAAATGATATTCCTGCTCGTTTCCTACGGTATAAACCATACCTCCTACATCAGGATAATCCTTAACACGCTGAATGGCTGTACCAATATCTTGAGTCATGTAAACAGCTGTTCCATCAGCACGTTGAACTATTTTCTCATCTAAACCGTCTTCGGTTAGATCGCACCATACTGAACCATCCTCTTTTTTATAAAAAACACCTGTTTTAAGACCTTCTGCCACAAACTCTTTTCCTAACAAATAGGTTTGGCTTTCATAATACAAACAGTCAAAATCAACCCCTAAAGCTTTATAGGTTTCATCAAAACCATCATAAACCCATTGATTCATGGTTTTCCAAAGCGATACGACTTCCTCATCACCAGCTTCCCATTTACGAAGCATATCTTGAGCCTCCAATAGTATTGGCGCATTCTTTTTAGCCTCTTCTTCAGTACTGTCCTTTTGGATTAACTCCTGAATTTCTTTTTTATACTCCTGGTCAAACTTTACGTAATAATCACCTACAAGCTTATCGCCTTTTAAACCTGAAGATTCCGGAGTTTCACCATTACCAAAACGCTTCCAGGCCAACATACTTTTACAAATATGAATTCCTCTATCGTTAATTATTTGTGTTTTATATACTTTTTTACCTGAAGCTTTTAGAATTTCAGAAACACTGTAACCTAGCAGAATATTTCTAATATGTCCCAAATGTAACGGTTTATTGGTGTTAGGTGAAGAATACTCAACCATTACTGCCTTTCCATTCGCATCAATAGCTTTTATACCAAAATTATCATCTTTTAAAATAGCATTAAAATCGTTTAAAAAAACGTCATCATGTATTTCAATATTCAAAAATCCTTTTACTACGTTAAATCCTTTAACATAGTCAACATGTTCTACCAAAAACGCTCCTATAGTTTCTCCTATTTGAACAGGGTTTCCTTTTACCTCACGAAGCATAGAAAAAACAACAACTGTTATATCTCCTGGAAATTCTTTACGTGTAGCCTGAAACTCAACTGTAGAAAGGTCTACATTGTATTTGTTTTTTACCGCTAACTTAACCTGATTAGAAAGGGTTTCTTGAATGTTCATACATTAAATTTAAGATTGCAAAGATACTATTTTATAGTAAGTAATAAAGGTTATTGTAAGCAAGTGCATTTCATCGACAAAAGTGTAGTTTTTCCAAGATATTTGCCGTTAGTCGATTGACCTCGAATCATGTAAAATTTTTCTTATCCTTTCATCTAATTTATTGGTATTAAAACCCATTAATTAGCTTTTTAAATCACTTTTGGCAATTTTTGTTAAGTAATGCTATTAATTCCCCAAATTGATGGACTTTCTTAAACTAACTAACATCTTTCAAGTGTCGGTAGTTAACATTCAGTTCTTTAAAGAGAATGCCTGTTATTATGCGTGCTTGTTTTTTACTGTATGAAGAATTTAATTACTATAATTATTTTCCTTTTTGCTATCACTTGTTTTTCGCAAACCAGAGAACAAGATAGCCTTACTATTGAGTTAGCGTTTCAAAAGTCTGATACCTCTAAAGTTTTAACTTCATTACGCCTTATTAAATCGTTATACAATTCTGAAAACTACAACAAGGCTCTAAAATTTATTTCTGAAAGTGAAAAACTAGCAACCAGTTTAAATTATGCTGAAGGAATTGCTCAAATCACATATTACAAGGCACTTATTTACGCCAAAAAGAATGACTACATTAATGCTATTGACAATTACACAAAATCTAAAGAGCTATTCCTTTTACAAAAAGACACCTTAAGCGTAGCCAAAGTAAACAATAGCATAGGTTTAATAGAGATTGAGCGTGGCAACTACAGTAAAGGGTTGCAATATGCACTGTCTGCCATTAGAGAATTAGAAAAGCGAAACTTAAAACACGAATTATGTTCTGCCTATAAAAGCTTAGCTACGGCATACAAGAAGACTAACGACAGGTCTAAAGCCATTGAGTTTAATTTAAAAACGCTTGAGGTTGAACAAGCATTAGGGAATAAAGATGGCATAATTGCAACACATAAAAATTTGGCTGAACTATATTCGAAAGAAAAAGAACACCGTAAAGCTATTGATTATTACGAAAAGGTTTTAAAAGACATATCTCAAAACAATGATTCTTTAAGAGGTGAAATACTTCCAAGGCTTGGTGGCGAATATCTACAATTCAAGGATTATGATGTTGCCGCCAATTATTTAATTGAAGGCCTTCAACTCAACAGAAAAACAAATAACAAACTAGGCTTATTAATTGCACTTAATAATTTAGCCGATTTAAATCTTCAACAAAGAAGGGTAAGGGCTTCAGAACTGCAGCTGAATGAAGCAAGAATTATTGCAACCCAGATTGGCAACGATAACGAATTACTAAAAAACTATAAACTTTATAAATCTTTAGATTCTACAAACAGGAATTTTGAACGTGCTTTTAAATGGCAGCGTGACTATTTTAATTTAAAAAACAAGCTGGCTTCTAAAGAAAAATTACAGCCAGAGGCTTCAACCCCAAGTACAGTTCAAGTTAAAGACATAAATAAAGTGCCCACTACTTCTGAAACCAATTTAATTGCAAAACAAGGTCAAGAGTTAATAGAAAGTGAGAAAAAACTAAAGGATTTCAAACTTATTTTATATGCCTTATTAGCCGCTTTTGCTATCGTGCTTACATTCTTTATTCTAATTTATGTTAAGCGTAATAGCCGCTTAAAATACACGCGTGAATTAGAAGAAAAAAATAAAAAAATTGAATTACAAAACGAAGCTATTTTAGAACAAACCAAACATTTGGAAGACATAAATAAAGTAAAAGATAAATTGTTTTCTATTGTTTCGCATGATTTAAAAGATAGCCTAACCTCTATTAAAGGATTCATTGATTTACTGCAGGAAGGTTCGTTAACACAATCTGAGTTCAACAACTTAATTCCGGAATTAAGTGAAAATGCCAACAATGCTTCATTGCTTTTATTCAATTTATTAAACTGGTCTAAATCGCAAATGCAATCTTTAGAGCCTAGTCCTAGTTTATTTGACATTCAAGAAGTATTTGAAGAAAAAACGCAATTACTTGAGCAAAAACTTGATAAGAAAGGTATTTTATTGCGCAACAAAACGCTTCGCGACTTTGTTTACGCAGACCGAAGCATGGTAGAAATAGTTATTCAAAACCTACTATCTAATGCTATTAAGTTTAGTAAAGAAGGTGATACAATAACTATTGCAAATCATATTAGTAGTGGCAAATCTATTTTAAGTGTGTCTGACACTGGAGTTGGAATTTCTCCCGAAAACCAGAAAAAGTTGTTTAAGAGCAATTCGTTCACAACTATTGGTACAGGAAACGAAAAAGGAACAGGTTTAGGCCTATCTATTTGCAAAGAACTTGTAGATTTAAATCACGGTAAAATATGGGTAGAAAGCGATTTAAATTCCGGCAGTACCTTTTATGTAGAATTACCAAAATCTAATCCGTTAAATAATAATTCGTAATTTTTATTTTCTGTAACTTCACAGAAAATTACAAACCATGCGTTACACTATCTATTTCTTGGCTATTTTTTCTTTACTATTGAACACTAAAAAAGAAAAAATTGTTGAAAATCCATCAAACAATAATTTGAAAGAACTATTTCAACTTATGCAAGGGAGCTTTGATTCTGAAAAACAATCGTTAGCCGATTCAACTTACTATAACATTTCATTGCACATGTATCCCATATGGCAAGATAAAGGGCATTTTCTTTATGTAGAGCAAGCTTTAAATAATGGAGTTAGCAAACCCTATAGACAACGCATTTATGAAGTAACACAAATAGACGACGAAACTTTCAGTTCGGCAGTTTACACTATTCCTAATGACTCCTTATGGATTGGCAAATGGAAAACACCAGAAGCCTTTAATACACTTTCTCTTAACGATATTGAAAAAAAGTCAGGTTGCGAAGTTATATTGAAACGTATAAAGCCTAAGAGTTTTAAAGGAAGTACCGGCCATAAAACTTGTTCCAGTTCATTATATGGCGCCTCTTATGCTACCAGTGAAGTAGAGGTTCTAAAAGACAAGATAATATCTTGGGATCGTGGTTTTGATTCTAACGGCAAACACATTTGGGGAGCCGAAAAAGGCGGTTATATATTCGAAAGAAAAAATTAAGCTTTTGGTAAAAACACTTCCGCCATCATACAACGTGCACTTCCTCCTCCACAGGTCTCAATAGTCTCTAAAGAACTTGATAAAATAGGACAGAATTTTTCAATTTGTGATACTTGAGCAGGAGTTAAACTATCATGGGCCGCTTTACTCATAACCAAATAGCGTTGATTTAAGTGACCGCGTACTTGCAACATATTACCAGCAAATTGATGCATTTGCGCTTCTGTTATTTCAATTATGGTTTTGCCGTCTTGCTTTAAACTTTTGACTACATTTTTACGTTCTTTTTTATCATCAATACTATCTAAACAAATAACAGCAAAATTTTCTGCCAAACACATCATGACGTTGGTATGATAAATAGGCAGACGCTCTCCTTCAACAGACTGATAAGCCGTAAAAACAATTGGTGAATATTCAAAATCTTCACAAAACTCAATAAACAAATCTTCATCTGCTCTAGGAGACAAAGCACAATAAGCCTTATGGTTAATGCGGTCCAATAACAAGCTACCTGTGCCTTCTAAAAAAATCCCTTCTTCTTCAGCACTAGTATAATCTATAATGTTCTCTATTTTAAACCCTTCACTTTCTAAACGAATAAACACCTCATCACGTCTCTCTTTACGCCTGTTTTCGGCAAACATAGGGTAAAGTGCCACATCTCCATTCTCATGAAAACTAACCCAATTGTTAGGAAAAATGGAATCTGGAGTATCCATTAATTTATCATCTTCTTCAACAATAACATTTACACCAACTGCGCGTAGCTTTTCAACAAAGGCATCAAATTCATTTTGAGCATTCGCATTAATTTCTGCATTTTTTAAATCTAAATCTTCTTGAAAATAATTGTTTACAGCGGTTTGCTCATTCATCCTAAAATTCACAGGACGAATCATCAATATGGTATTTGTTGTTTGCATTCGAAATATTTTGGCTTACAAAATTAGTTAATTTCGTATAATATTTACTAGCAAAATCAACTATCAATTAAAGTGAAGCACTATTTTTTTATTGAATTATAAAAGAAAGGCTAGGGTGTAGTATTTGAGACCTGTAATGTTTTACCATTGTAATACTTTTGACCATTCAAGGCAAACCCACAAATGTAAGACGCCATCTGGCTTGCTGTAGTAGGCGCTTGATAACCTGGGAAAGCTTCCTCTAACATTTCAGTTTGCACAGCACCCAAAGCCAGTGTATTAAATGCAATTCCAGAATCCTTGTATTCTTCAGCCAATAATTCGGTTAAGGTAATAACAGCTCCTTTGCTTGAACTATACGCAGCTAAACCTGGAAACTTAAGACTGCCTTGAATACCTCCCATTGAACTTACAGTAACAACATGACTATTTTTCTGCATAAAAGGTAAAACAGTACGTATCATTTCGCTAACTCCAAAAACATTAGTCTTGTATACACTTTCGAAATCTGATATTGTAGTTTCTGAAAATGGTTTATTAAGCAGTGATCCTGCATTATTAATTAATCCATCTACGTTTTGCCATTCACTCTCAATAAAATCTGAAACCTTTTTGTAATCTGAATTTTTACTCAAATCGAAAGAAAATGCAGTTACACCCCTTAAATTAAGCTTGCTAACAGTTTCAGAATTCCTAGAAAGTGCCAAAACACGGTGGCCTTGTTCTGAAAAAATTTTAACCATTTCAAAACCTATACCTCTACTTGTTCCGGTTATGATTATGTTTTTACTCATTAGTCATTACGATTTCTTTTGTAAGTGTATTGCTCATTGTCTCAATTGCCGGAATGAGTGTATTAATAAAACCAGCCATAAAATCGTAATCCAATTTATCTACCTCATCATCTACATGATGATAATAATCATAATTAGATAAATCGCAAGACGATAAGGTGTGACTTGGCAATTTAAACACTTCATAAAAAGGGTAATTATCTGATGCCCTAAATAAATTATACTGTTTAGCCACATCTGAAGACCCAATAAAATTACTATCAAGATATTCGTTAATCTTCGCTGCCATGTTGGACATATCATATCCCGTAGCAAAAGCCACATAGTCCCTATCTTTAAATGGAACTCCAATCATTTCTATGTTAACAACAGTGTATAAATCAATATTCTCATCTTTCAGTCTTTGCGCTAAATGTTTTGACCCTAGCAAACCCATTTCTTCTGCTGAAAAAAGCACAAACATTAAGCTTCGTTTGTTTGTTTTTTTAGCTCCAAAATATCGCGCCATAGCTAATACAGCTGCAGTGCCAGCAGCGTTATCATTGGCTCCATTTCCAATAGAATCATTATCTACTGGCTTTGCTCGAGTTCCAATATGATCGTAATGTGCTCCAATAATTATAATTTCATTTTTTAGTTTTGAATCTGAACCTTCTAAAAAGCCAACAACATTGTAAGCATTTAAGTCTTTAACCTTAAAGCTATCTCTATAACTTTCATAGTATGGCTTTATATCAAATGCCTTTAACTGATTTTCAATAAATGTTGAGGAAGCGTCTATTCCTGTCGTACCTGTTCCCCTTCCCTTTTGATCATCCGATGCTAAAAAGGATACTGTTTCCTTAACTTCATTAGAAGTAATAACAACGCTCTTATTTGAAACTTTAGAACCCTTACAAGCTGAAAGCGCTATAGCTAA
The DNA here is from genome assembly GCF_023634025.1 of Hanstruepera flava. Taxonomy (GTDB): domain Bacteria; phylum Bacteroidota; class Bacteroidia; order Flavobacteriales; family Flavobacteriaceae; genus Hanstruepera; species Hanstruepera flava. Next base: position 630,878 of record NZ_JALJCW010000001.1, read on the forward strand.
CACTAAAATGATAAGTTTTTTCATATAAAGAAATTAGATGCTAAAGATAAAAAAATCCCACTTCAATTACTTGCAATGGGATTTAAAGTATTTTATAAAATCTGTTATGTTATACTAGCATGGTTACTGGATTTTCAATATAACCTTTTAAAGTTTGCAAGAACTCTGCTCCTGTAGCACCATCAACAGTTCTATGGTCACATGCCATTGAAAGTTTCATAGTATTACCAACAACAATCTGCCCATTTTTAACCACTGGTTTTTCAATAATTGCACCAACAGATAATATGGCGGAATTTGGTTGATTAATTATAGAAGTGAAACTCTCAATTCCAAACATACCCAAATTAGAAATGGTAAACGTGCTGCCTTCCATTTCGTCTAATGACAATTTCTTATTTCTTGCTCTAATAGCAAAATCCTTCACTGTAGCATTAATTTGAGGTAACGACTGCTCATTAGCAAATTTAACAACTGGTACAACCAAGCCATCTGGCACCGCAACAGCTACACCAATGTGAACATGATTATTCATTCGCATTTTATCATCAAACCACTGCGAATTAACTTGAGGATGTTGCTTTAAAGCTAAAGCACAAGCTTTAACTACCATATCATTAAAAGATATTTTAGTATCGGGAAGCGAATTGTATTGTGCTCTAAAAGCTATAGCATTATCCATGTCGAATTCCACATTTAAATAATAATGTGGCGCCGTAAATTTGGATTTAGCTAAATTTTTAGCAATTGCCTTACGCATATTTGAATTTGCAACTTCATCAAAATCTTCCTGTCCAGAAGGCACAAATTTACCAACTGCAGCAGCAGAGTTTGAAGGTGTATAATTTTCAATATCACGCTTAATTATTCTACCGTTTTCTCCAGAACCTTGAACTTGAGATAGGTTAATTCCTTTTTCTTCTGCCAATTTTTTGGCTAGCGGTGAAACAAATATTCTACCTGAAGAAGAACTCGAAGTTGAAGACTTAACTTCAGTGTTAGAAGATGCGGTATTTGTTTTAGGAGCTTCAGCTTTTGTCTCTGGTTTAGAAGCAACTTTTGGCACTTGTTCTGATTCTCCTGATGGTGCTTTGAAGTTTTTTGCTATATCTGTAACATTAGTTCCTTTAGGACCTAAAATTGCTAAAAGGGCATCAACTTTTGCCGATTCGCCTTCTTGCAATCCAACATGTAATAATGTACCTGATTGGAACGATTCAAACTCCATGGTGGCTTTATCAGTTTCAATTTCAGCAAGAATCTCACCTTCTTCCACATCATCTCCCACTTTTTTCAACCAAGTGGCAACAGTTCCTTCTTCCATGGTGTCACTTAACCGTGGCATGGTTACAACGGTTACTCCTTCTGGTATTTTTTCTACTGACTCATTTGTTTCTTTGCTCTCTTGAGATTCTTCGCTATCGCTCTGAATCTCATTTTCATCTTTCTTTTTTGAAGAGTTTCCATTTAATAAGCCCGAAATATCTTCACCCTCATCTCCAATAATTGCCAAAAGTTCATCTACTTTGGTCGTCTCTCCTTCTTGAACACCAATATGCAATAAGGTACCTTCATGAAAAGATTCAAACTCCATGGTGGCTTTATCAGTTTCAATTTCAGCTAGAATATCACCTTCCTCAACTTTATCACCCACTTTTTTCAACCAAGTAGCGACGGTTCCCTCTTCCATGGTATCACTCAAACGAGGCATATTTATAATTTCTGCCATAGCTTATAATTTATATTGTAAAAATGGATAATCTTCTTGCTCATAAACTGTATCGTACATGACATTCTTCTCTGGCCATGGAGATTCTTCTGCAAATTTTTCGCATTCGCTTACTAAATCTTTTACACGTTTATCTATTTTCTTTAAATCTGCTTCTGTAGCATATTTCTTTTCAAGAATAACATCTTTCACCTGTGTGATAGGGTCTATTTTTTTATACTCTTCCACCTCCTCTTTGGTTCTGTAATGTTGGGCATCACTCATAGAGTGACCACGATAACGGTAGGTTTTCATTTCAAGGAATGTTGGCCCTTCTCCTTTTCTTGCTCTTTCCATAGCTTCGTGCATGGCTTCAGCAACTTTTACAGGATTCATACCATCAACTGGACCACATGGCATCTCGTAACCTAAACCAAGTTTCCAAATATCAGTATGGTTGGCTGTACGTTCAACCGATGTACCCATGGCATAGCCGTTGTTCTCACAAATAAAAACAACAGGTAGTTTCCAGTTCATGGCCATATTAAAGGTTTCATGAAGCGAACCTTGTCTTACTGCACCATCTCCCATATAGCATAAAGTCACGGCTCCTGTTTCGTGATATTTATCTCCAAAAGCCATACCAGCACCTAAAGGAATCTGCCCACCAACAATACCATGACCACCATAAAAACCATGTTCTTTAGAAAATATATGCATCGATCCACCTAACCCCTGTGATGTCCCAGTTGCCTTACCATATAATTCTGCCATTACACGACGTGGATCAACTCCCATTCCTATGGGTTGCACATGGTTTCTATAAGCTGTAATCATTTTATCTTTTGAAAGGTCCATAGCATGTAAAGCACCTGCTAAAACCGCCTCTTGACCATTATATAAGTGAAGAAATCCTCTCACTTTCTGCTGTATGTAAACTGCTGCAAGTTTGTCTTCAAACTTTCTCCAGAATAACATATCTTCATACCACTTCAGGTAAACTTCTTTTGTTATTTTTTGCATGAGTTACGTTAATTAAATAAACGATTAACAAAAGTAACACTTTAGTTAGTAATGAAAAAACCGAAAATCGTAAAATTTATTTCGAAAACGTTATAGGACGGATTTATCGAAAACTAATGGTAATAAATTAGCTAAAGATTCAGACTTAACCACTTTTCCAGTTTCACCCATAAAGTAAATTTCAATGGGTGCATCTTGTTTTACTTCATATTCTGCTATGGCTTGTCTGCAGGCTCCGCAAGGTGGAATAGGAGAAACCGTTTGTTTAAGTTTTGAACCAGCAACAATAGCCATTCTTAAAATTTTAACACCAGGGAATTTGGCTCCTGCATAGTAAATTGCTGTTCGTTCTGCACATAAACCAGAAGGGTAAGACGCGTTTTCTTGATTATTGCCCGTAACAACCCCATCATTATCAAGAAGTAGGGCTGCACCTACAGAAAACTTGGAATAGGGCGCATAAGCTTTCTCCCTTGCTTTCATGGCCTGATGCATTAAATCAATTATGTTTTCAGGCAATTCATCTAAATCATCATAAACTTGTAAAACCGATTCTATTTTTACTTCTTTCATGTATTGGGTATGATTTATTAAAAGTAAGAAACTATTTTAGACAAAAAAACTATTGCGATAGGCAATAGTTTTTTGTTGATTTTATAAATTTCCTAGTACTCGACATAAGCACCTCTATCTATATTAAATGATAGAGAGAATCGCAAGGTGTTCTCCAAAGGATTCTGTACACTTGATGATGAAAACAGGTAGGATAGGTCAATACCTATTATATTGTACTTAAATCCTGCACCAATGGCAAAGAATTGTCTTGCTCCCTTTTCTTCCGATTCGTGAAAGTAACCTAATCGTAAAGCAAAGGCGTCGTTATAAACATATTCAGCCCCTAGAGCCCAAGTCCATTCTTTCATTTCTTCACTAAATCCTCCTGGCGCATCACCAAACGATTGGAACATGCCTTTAAAAAATCCAACATCAGGATCTTTACCATCAATAATAACATCTGTTTGAACAACGTCTCCCAATTCATCTTCTTCTGGATCATATTGTCCATTACCATTATTATCTATGTATTCATACTCGGTTCCATAAACAGGAGGTGTAGGCACCAATAATTTAGTTACCTCTCCTGTTACAGATACTTTATTATAATTATCCAATATAAAATCAAAGCCAGCTCCCAATCTTAAGGTTGTTGGTTGAAAATTTTCTTGTCCACCTTCATCATATTTAAATTTTGGACCAATGTTTTGAATAGCGAATGCCAAACGTGTTCTACCGTTAAAACTATTATACGCTGTTTCTTCGCTTTGATAATATCCAGAAACATCCACACCAAATGTATTTGCTGCTTGCGCATTAGCATCTACTTGTTGGATTTTTAAATCAGACCGCGAATAGCGCATGGCAACAGACATGGCAAATTGTTCACTTAATTTTAAAGCATAAGATGCGTCAATAGAAAGTTCATTAGGCTTAACAACCAATGGTTGCGAATTTTCATCTTGAACCAGTTCTATTTCACCTAAACCAAAATATTTAAAACTCGCAGCAAATGCAGAACGGTCATTTATTCTGTTAAAATAAGATAAATAACCTAGCGAAATATCGTTTACAATTTTTGTTAAATACGGCGTATAACTTACACCAAATCCTTGTTTTGCTTCTGAAAAAGCGTATTTAGATGAGTTCCAGTTTTGTGAAAATACATCTACAGACGTCGCTACACCCATATCTCCCATCGCAGCTCCTCTAGCTTCTGGTGCAACTAATAAAAAAGGCATACCAGTTGTAATTACTCTTGAATCTGGTTCGTCTGGCAACACAACGGTTTGCGCGAAAATTTGATTTGCAAAAACAACTGCAAATAGTATTAAAATCTTATTTTTCATGAATTGAATTTATTTAACAAATATAAATTATTATTATAGTATTACAAGTTTCTCAATAACTTCGACAGTTTTATTTAAAGTATTTGACCGGACTTTAAGTTTATAGACATAAACCCCTTTACCTATTTTATCTCCAAAATCATCACGTCCATCCCAAACAATATCTCTTGATAAAGCCGAAGCACCTTTCCCGCAACATTCTGTTGTATTGGTTTGTGCGTTTAATGTTCTAACCAATTTACCAGAAACGGTGAATATCTGTACAGAAACGTCTAAAGGTTCAGAACTATTGTGATTAAACCAAAATTCTGTATAATTTACAAACGGGTTAGGGTAATTAAGCACATTGTTAATCATTAACTCCTGGTCTTCGTCATGTACAACAAATTGAATTTCGGCAGTTGATGAGTTATTATATACATCCCATGCTTTAAGGGTCAAGGTATGTAATCCAGGCTCTAGATCACGTAAAGGATAGCTCGCTGAACCTCTTTGATAATCGTCTAATTCAGTTTGATAATAATCGTTTAAGACATATTGATTTGTTTCATCCCCATCAATAATTGCTACAATATCATGACCTATCCCACTGGCAGTATTGATACCGTTTTCATCCTCTAACTTCACCAATAAACTTGGTGATTCGTTAGTAATACCGCCAGAAACAAAACTTTCATCATTCATATATAATGAAATTTGAGGCCCTGTATTATCTTCTGGGGCGTTTTGGTTTAACCCTCCAATTAATAAATCATCAATATTAGCTCCAGCTACATCAACCAATTGGTTTTCGCGTTTGGCATAAAAACTGACCCTCCCCTCTCCAACAGGTATACCTATGTCTCTAGGCACTATAAATTCAAATTCAAACACGCCATTTGTAACAGAAGCTTGTCCTCTAAAAATCACAGATCCCAAAGTTTCAAAATCCATAATAATGAGTTGGCCGTTTTCTCTAGTGCCATCGTTTCCAAGCGTCTGTCTTTCAATTTTCTTATCATAAATAACAACAGATAAAATACCATTAAAATCTGAAATTACATTTCCTGAATCATCAACAACCTCTCCATTTAGTTTTGCTCTGCTTAATGCCTCAATAGGATTAGTTTGTTGACTAACCGGAACATCATTAATTGCTGTTAACTTAATGTCCGGTTTTGGAAAAGCCAATTTCATTGCAGGATCGCCAATAAAAAACACTAATCGTCTTTGGCCAATACCCGAAATTGAAGGATTTGTTTTTGTGAGCCTTAATGCTTCTGCCATTGTTGGATACTCATCATCGTCATAATCATCATCCTCACTAAACGAAAATAAATACTCTTCTAAAACAATATTAAAAGTTATTCCAACACTTACAAAAATTTGGCGTGTAGTAGTTATAAGACCTATAGCTCCACCATCTTTATTCCAATAGGTAAATTCGCCAGCAGTTGGACGCAAAGGATTATCAAAACGTGTGTACTCGCAAGTAACTGTCACAAAACAATTTAACTTACAAACATTATTCAAGTTTTGCGAATCTGGCTTTTCAAATATGCGTTCTTTAGCTAAACCATCTTCTCCACCATGCCCAAAATAATTTACGACTAAAACACCAGCTTCAATTGCATTTGTCATTGCCAAAGTCACACTTGGGTAACGATCACCTCCAGCCGAAGATTCTTGCAAGTAGGCATCAGAATGTATTTTGGTTACGTTAATAAATGGTTTTTTTTCAGCCACCAAATTTCCAATTTCATCTGTCGTTCCCTGTAAATCTTTTTCCCATGCTTCATCAACATCATCCGACACGACTAAAAAATTATTACGCCAATTGCCAAAAGAGGCCTCAACGTAATACGATTGAATTTTATCAACCAAATCTTTAGCTCGTTGTGGCGAATCTGCCAATATTCTACCAATAGCAATATCTAACTTATCCGATGTTTGCATAGAACCTTCATTCTCATCCATCATGCCATAAAAATCATCAGTTACAAACGAACTTGTTAAATTAAAACTATCATAGGCATGCCAAGAAGGTATTATGTTAGTATTATTAGACAATCGGTTTTTGTAATCGTAAGAACCATCTCCAAAAAGGCATAAATATTTCACTCTGTTTTCTGGGTTACTGGCATTTTGGTACACATACCTCACAAAATTTCTAATAGCGCCAATATCTTGATTACCAGTACTAAATTCGTTGTATATACTTTCTAACGCAACAACTTTTACATTTAAATTATTTTGAACACGGTTTATCTCTGCCAAACGTTCTGCTTGATTAACATAATTACTTCTGGCAATAATAAGGTAGTCTATATCTTCAAAAACACCTTGAGCATTATTAAAAATAGTCCCTTTTAAATTTTGATTACCCAACCTACTATTTGAAACAGCAATAGGTTGATAAAACCCTGTTGATGGAACAAGGGCATACTTTTTCAAACTACCAAGTGTAGATTTAAAACTTATATTAGAGTCCGAGTCAGAATTTAATACCGTTCTAACATTATAAATATCAGTTACATCCCAAATTTCGTTTACTTGATTAGCATTAGACACATTGTATTGAGCTATTCCTGATGTACTGACAACATCCTCATTATAAAATGTATACTGACTCCCTGCATAAGTTAATGCTCTTGTTGCTTCTACAGAGATATAATCGATATAAGCCGATGCAGAAGGGTTACCGTTGTTGTCATAAGTTAGGGAAACTGTTACATTATCTGAACCCACATTAACATTTCCCTCATATATAGCTTCACTTGCCAATGTACTTGCAGTGGTGGCAGGTATTACCAAGTTAGCAATACCATTACCGTTCAAGGCTAATTCCATAACCGATGCTACTTCAGATGTTGAAGCAACATAAGTTTTTAGCTTAACAGGTTCACTTGTTACTAAATTTGGAAATTGAAATTCGAAACTTTTGCTATTCTCAACATCAAAATTATCACCAAACCAGCGTCTGCCTACGCTAGCTAAATTATATTCGTCTATTTCATGAAATTGGTAATCCTGAAACGTATCGATTATCAAATCAGGATTTCCGGGCGGCTCGATTATAGGCTGTACGCGCTTTCCATTCCCAGAACTGATATTTATATAATAATTGGTAATATCTGTGTAACAGTTAATGTTGGTATTTCGAGTTTCGTCGTAACCCCTAGGTCCTTGAGCATAAAATAAAATATAATCGCTATCATGAAAAACACCATCATCTTCACCAACAAACCGTATGGCGTTTTCAGCAACATCATAAGGGTAAGGTTCTGAATTGGCATAAGGTATCATTCGACCTCCATTGCCATACAACTTTATTGTTCTTGGATCTACACCGTTAACATTAACACCCAATTGCTCTAAAAAGTTTTTAGATAATTTATAAACCCCAGTTTTATCAACTTGAAAACGATACCAACTTCCAGAACTTAAAACTGAATTTGTAATATTATGCCTAAAACCTGTTCTAGTATTATTATTCGTACGATAAGAAATACTAAATGCGGTTACTTTTTTATAGACCCCGTTTTCATTAATAATTGGAGAAAGCGTTAAAAATGCATAGCGTTTATCACGAGCTATACTATTTTCCAACTTAACTTTTAACGACTTGGGTACAGTTTGAAGGTTTAAACTCTTTAATTCACTTTTTGTAATTGCCCCATAGCTCACATTAGTAATTTCAACAGAATTTTCATCAACTAGTTGACCAATGCTCCATTGACTAATAAATTGCAATCCTTGGGTAAGGCTATAACTAAAATTATCGGGATTAAATGCAGGAACCTTAAACGAGAACCTCTCTATAGATATAGTTTTGTCTCCTTCCCAATTTATCACAAAACTTTTTTGTTGTGAAAAACCTATAAGGTGAGTCAATATGGTTAGTAGTAGCAATTTCTTTTTCATCACACAAATAACGTGAATTAACACTACTTATTATTTGAAAATAAACAAATTTCAAAAAACAAGATTATTCAACAATAATAAATGACAAAAATAGACGTTATGATGTGAGAAAACAACAATAAAAACGTCAAAAATCATCGGTGTAATGCCTAATAAATAGGATGAAATGCATATTTTTTTAGCTAAAAATTGATTTTTTGCTTGTATTATTAGGTATAATTCTTATATTGCGTCACCAAAATAATAATGGCTTACTTAAACGTATGGATATGAAAAATGTATTAACAATAAGGGTATTGTTAGTTTTAGCTATCGCTAGCACTATGGTTGGTTGTAAAAGATCATCCAGTTCAAACAGCTCCAGAGCTACAGGTTGGGACATCAACTCAAGAGATGGTGGATTCCAATACAATACTTCCTTCAAAGGTCAAGAAGCAGGTCCTGGTCTTGTTTTTGTAGAAGGAGGAACCTTCACAATGGGAAAAGTTCAAGACGATGTTATGCATGATTGGAACAACACACCCAATCAGCAACACGTTCAATCATTCTATATGGATGAAACTGAGGTAACCAATTTAATGTATCTAGAATATTTAGATTGGATTAAGCGTGTTTACCCACCAACTGATGAAAACTACAGAGCCATATATAATGGCGCTTTGCCTGATACATTGGTTTGGAGAGACCGTTTAGGTTTCAACGAAGTTATGACTGAAAACTATTTGCGTCACCCAGGTTATGCAGAATATCCTGTTGTTGGTGTAAGTTGGATTCAAGCTGTAGAATTTGCCAACTGGCGTTCAGACCGTGTTAACGAAGCTAAATTAGAAGATGCTGGTTACATAGCTAGAGATGCCAAATTAAATTCGGTTTCTGCTGACGCTACTTTCAATACTGATACTTATATTAATGCACCATCACAAGTTTATGGTGGTAATGATAGTATTACTAGTCCAGCAAACACTCGTAGAAGAGTTCAAACTACTGCTGCAGGCGATACAATTAATGTACATGCAACTAGAGAAACGGGGTTGATTTCGCCTAAATATAGACTACCAACCGAAGCTGAATGGGAATATGCTGCTTTAGGACTAACATCATTAAGAAGTTATAATGTTTATAGAGGTCGTAAAAAATATCCATGGGATGGTCAATACACACGTTCTGGTAAACGTAAAGTTCGTGGTGATCAATTAGCCAACTTTAAGCAAGGTAAAGGTGATTATGGTGGTATAGCAGGATGGTCTGATGATGGTGCCGATATTACAAACCAAGTAAAATCTTATGAACCTAATGATTATGGTTTATATGATATGGCTGGTAACGTTGCCGAATGGGTAGCTGATGTTTATAGACCTATTGTAGATGATGAATTTACTGACTTTAACTACTACCGTGGTAATGTGTATACAAAAAATGCCATTAATGAAGATGGTACTGTAAAAATAGTAACTACTGAAGATATTGTTTTTGATACCCTACCAAACGGAAAAGTAATTGCTAGAAACTTACCTGGAGAAATTCACCAAGTACCTGTTGATGAAAACGAAACATACTTGAGAATGAACTTTGACACTAGTGACAATAGAAACTTTAGAGATGGTGACAAGCGTTCTTCTAGACAATACAGAGATAACTTTAATGAAGATGAAGACGGTGAAGTGGTAGATGGATCACATACACGTAAAATGTATAACTCTCCAAAGCACAATGTAGAAGTTGATTCTTCTGGGCAGTTAATTCGTGAGTACGACCAATCTGATAAACGTACTTCCTTAATCAACGATGAAGTTCGTGTTTACAAAGGAGGCTCTTGGAAAGATAGAGAGTATTGGTTAGACCCAGCTACACGTCGTTATTTCCCACAGGATATGGCTACAGATTATATTGGATTTAGATGCGCCATGTCGCGTGTAGGCTCTAAATCTGAAAAGAAAAACAAAACAAAAAATTAAGATTTTGTTCTAAAATATTTTGAAAAGTCCTGACTGTCGTCAGGACTTTTTTTATACTTTTAATCTATGACGATACAAGATATTCACAAGCTTTTTTTAGACTGTAAAAACATTTCAACTGACACTAGAAAAATTACAAAGGGTGATATGTTTTTTGCTCTTAAGGGTGAAAAATTCAACGGAAACAAATTTGCAGACGAGGCCTTAAAGCTAGGGGCTAAATACGTAATAATAGATGAACACACCTACAAAATTAGTGACCAAACCATTTTAGTAGATAATGTTTTAAAAACATTGCAAGAACTAGCTACTTACCACAGAAACTATATTGGCATTAAAATTATTGCCCTTACTGGCAGTAATGGAAAAACCACAACCAAAGAGCTTATTAATGCAGTACTATCTAAAAAATACAATACCGTAGCTACTAAAGGCAATTTGAATAACCATATTGGTGTGCCATTAACTCTGCTTTCTATGACCAAACATACTGAATTAGGCATTGTTGAAATGGGTGCTAACCATAAAAAAGAGATTGGTTTTTTATGCCATATTGCTCTACCAGATTATGGGTACATAACTAATTTTGGAAAAGCCCATTTAGAGGGGTTTGGCGGTGTAGAAGGTGTTATAGAAGGGAAATCAGAAATGTACACTCATCTAATAAAATATAATAAAACTATTTTTGTAAATACTGATGATTCTATTCAATTCGAAAAAACGAAAAATGCTAAAACAATAAAATTTGGCACATCTTCAGGTTCGGACGTAATAACCATTAGCTTACAAAATTATGAATCATATGTTAGAGTTGCCTACAAAAACCAACAAATCCAATCTCAATTAATTGGTGATTACAATTTTGGAAATATTGCTGCAGCAATAGCAATTGGTGATTATTTTAAAGTTTCTCCAGAAAATATTAAACAAGCTATTGAAAACTACACTCCAAACAACAACCGATCGCAGATAATAATCAAAGGGACTAATAAAATTATTTTAGATGCCTATAATGCGAATCCAACTAGCATGGAAGCCGCTTTAATAAACTTCAACAAACAAAAAGCTAAACACAAGATAGTCTTTCTTGGTGATATGTTTGAATTGGGTAAAAGCTCTCAATTGGAACATCAACGTATTGTTACTCGAGTTCAAAGTATGCCTTTTACTCAAAAATATTTTATTGGAGAAAATTTCTATTTATGTAAAAACAATGTAGAAAGTAATCTGTTTTTTAAATCATTTAGTGATTTTAAAGAGTATTACCCGCAATTAGAAATAAAAAATAGTTTGCTACTTATAAAAGGTTCAAGAGGTATGGCTTTAGAAAGAATATTGGATTTACTTGTCAATGAATAAAAACTAAAAAATCTGCTATATGCAGATTTTTTAGTGGGTCATACTGGATTCGAACCAGTGACTTCTACCCTGTCAAGGTAACACTCTGAACCAACTGAGTTAATGACCCAAAAATAAAAAAGTCCGTTTTAAAACGGACTTAATTTGTGGGCGATGAGGGATTCGAACCCCCGACCCCCTCGGTGTAAACGAGGTGCTCTGAACCAACTGAGCTAATCGCCCTTTGTAATCGGACTGCAAATATAAAGTAGTTTTTCAATTCACAAAAGCTTTTTTCAAAAAAAATAAATTCTTTTTTAAATCAACCTGTTCGTTTTAAAATTATTATACTTTAGTCATAGAAATTACTATTTCTGTTGTCATTTTTTGCCCCATAACGTCCATATCCATTGTAAGGTTAGATGTATTAGAAACACCTGAAGCTTTGTCTATATTCATACTTCCTGCTAAAGTACCAGTTGCAACTCCTGAAATACTACCACTTACATCTAAAATTACCGATTTAGTATCAATGGATTTTACCGTATACATGTAACTAATTATCACACCATCGTTTTCTTTTTCATCAGTCCAAGAAGAACCAATTTTAACAGCCTCTTTAGGATATATCAAACTTTGTGTTTGGTTAGTAAACTGATTAGCATTAGCAGCATTACCTTCAATCATTTTCATATCCAAAACCTCTCCATAAGTATTAGTTTTCACTGCTAAAACAGTTTCTAAAATAGGCTTCATTTGCGCACTCATCATTTTAATTTCGTCATCTAAATCTTCTTCTTTAGTATCTGAATCGTAAGACAGTTTAGTACCTGCTTGAGCCATGTCCATTTTAATTCTTTTAAAACTCATTTCAGTATTAAAAATAGTATCAATAGTTTCTTTTACTTCTGTCTGTATTTCCACCTGCATATCCATTTTCATAGTTTCACCCATATCCTGGACCATTACCATATTCATTAAATACTTGTCTCCTGTATTATAATTAAATCTCAAAAATGTAGATTCTTGGGCTAATGAAACAGTTGAAACCACTAACAATAATAGTGTAATTAAGTTCTTCATGATTTTAAAATATTTTTTATTAATTGAAAACAAATATAGAGCCTTAAAAGGAGATGGGCTAAATTATTTCTGCTACAGTAAAAGTGCTACCTCCCACGTATATAACATTGTTAATACTTGCTTTAGATTTGGCTTTATTTAACGCATCTTCTACGCTTTCACATACTTCGCCTTTATATCCTTTCTCTAAAAATTGGTTCGCTAAAGTATGTACATCCAGACCACGAGGAACATTAGGCTTGCAAAAAAAATAATACGCTTTTTTGGGCAAAAGCTTAATAATAGCATCTAAATCTTTATCATTAACTACACCAAAGACCATGTACAAGTCTTCATAATCTTCAGCTTGTAATTGATTCATGACATGTCTTAAACCATCTTCGTTATGAGCAGTATCACAAATTATTTTAGGCCTTTCCTGCAATATTTGCCATCTTCCCTTTAAATCGGTATTCGTTACTACATTTAAGAGTCCATTCTTAATATTTATGTCAGTAATTCTATAACCTAGTGAATTTAAAACTTGAATAGTACTTACAGCCGTTTTAATATTATGCTTTTGATAACTTCCTTTTAAATCACTTTCAAAATTTGCACCATACAAGTTTTGGGCAAAATATATCTCTGATTTATTTTCGAGTGCTATTTTTAAAAACACTGGTTTAGTTTTTTCCATATACTCACCAATAACAACTGGAACTTCAGGTTTAATAATTCCAGCTTTTTCATAGGCTATTGCCTCCAGTGTATTTCCCAAAAACTGGGTGTGGTCCAAACCAATGTTTGTGATTACCGACACAAGTGGTGTTATAAGATTTGTTGAATCCAATCGGCCACCAAGACCAACCTCAATTACAGCTATATCTACCTGTTGTGTTGAGAAATACTCAAAAGCCATTCCTGTGGTCATTTCAAAAAATGAAAGCGATTGACTTTCAAAAAATGCTTTGTTTCGGTTAATGAATTCTATTACAAATTCTTCACTTACGCAAACACCATTAATTTTAATGCGTTCTCTAAAATCCTTTAAATGCGGAGAAGTAAAAAGTCCTACTTTTAAACCCGATTCTTGTAAAATGGAAGCAATCATATGGCTAGTAGAACCTTTTCCATTGGTTCCAGCCACATGTATACACTTAATTTTATCTTGAGGATTGTTAAGGTGGCTAGCCAATAAAAGTGTATTACTTAAATCTGCTTTATAAGCTGCCTTACCTTGTCTTTGATACATTGGAAGTTTTGAAAACATCCAATTTAAAGTATCTTGATATGTCATTGGTTATTGACCTAAATTGAAGTTTACTTTAACAAAACCTATTTGTTTGGCTGGTGCATTAGAATCTGGTCGCCATTTATGGGATAAAGCTATTTTTTTTGCAGGGTCCAATAGACATTGTGCAGTGTTGGTGGTGCCTTTAACACCTGGAACGGCTTCAATAACATTACCGTTTCTATTCACAACAATTTTTACAATCACCATACCAGATTCATTACAGTCTTGTTTAAGGGTTTGGTATGTTGCTTTTCCTCTACCATTTAGCCCATAACCTACACCTCCACTACCAGTGCCTGGGTCTCCAAAATAACTTGCTGCATAAGGATCCCCATCTAATTGTCCTTTATCTCCTGCTTTATTATCATTACCTTCTCCACCAGATTCAGAGCCTTCAGATTTACTAACGCCTCCTATTAATGCATCTAATTTTTTCTTTTTAGCTTCTTGTTCAGCTTTTTCCTTCGCTATTCTATCAGCTTCAGCCTTTGCTTTAGCATCTGCTTCGGCTTTTGCTCTTTGTTCAGCTTCTAATTGCTCTTTTCTTTCTGCTTCTTTTTGTTTTTTAATTGCTATAGCTTCTTCTTCAGCCTGTGTTAGAACATCTTCGGCCTTTGCTTTTTCAGATGAAGCTGGTTCTGGGGTAGTTTCTTTTGGTTTAGAAACTTCTTCAATAGGCTTACGAATCTCTCTAGGTTCAGATTTTATAGGTTTTTTGGGTTGAACATTACCTTGACCAACATTACTGTTTCCAAAATTAACGGCTACACCATACTCAATAGGTGGATCCATATACGGAGGACCAACAACAAATAAAAGCAGCAAAATAATCATAACGATTAAAGTTGTGATTTTAGCCGAATTACGTTCGTGTTTAGTCTCTAAATATTTCATCCTAATTACTTGGTTTTACCGCAAGGATAACTTTAAATTTATTTCGGTTGGCAATATCCATTACTTTAACCACATTATCTACTGGCACGGTTTTTTCTGCTCGTAAAACAATTGTTGGTTGGTCTTTACTAGATAAAACATTTACCAATTCGTTTTCCAGAACACTCTCGCCAACTAATTTTTGATCCACATAATAGCGTAAATCCTTGGTAATACTAACTGCAACAGATTTTTTGTTTTCAGTTTTGCCACTAGCTTTTGGTAATAAAATATCAATAGCGCTTGTAGTAACTAAAGTAGAAGCGATCATAAAAAATATAAGTAAAAGGAATACAATATCTGTCATTGAAGACATATTGAACTCTGGTGTTACTTTATTTCTTCCGCGAATATCCATACTATATTGGCTCGTTTAAATGATCTAAAAACTCTACTGAATTCGCTTCCATTTGATAAACAACTTTATTGGTTTTTACAACTAAATGATTATAGGCAATGTAAGCAACAATACCTACAATCAAACCAGCAACAGTTGTCGTCATGGCTGTATATAGCCCACTTGCCAAAACATCCATCTGGATAGTTCCTCCTGCATTAGCCAATTCAAATATTGCCAATATCATACCTATTACAGTACCAAGAAAACCAATCATTGGAGCAGCTCCTGAAATGGTGGCTAACATACTTACGTTTTTTTCCAATCCGTAAATCTCTAAACGGCCAGCATTTTCAATTGCTGTATTAATATCTTCCAGAGGCTTACCTATACGTGTTAATCCCTTATTAATCAAGCGTGATACAGGTGAATTTACTTGAGCGCATAGCATTTGGGCTGAATCAATTTTGCCATTACTGACATGGTCTTTAATTTGATTCATAAAGTTACTATCTACCTTCGATGCTGCTTTAATAGCAAATAATCTTTCAAAATATATGTAACAAGCAACTATTAATAGTACAAAAAGCAATAGTATAATTAACATTCCAGCTGTTCCGCCACTGGTAATTAACTCAATAATGGACAATGTTTTTTCAACTGATTCTCCATCTGTTAACACTTCTGTGCCATCCTGAACGTCTTGGATTATAGAATTTATCATATTAAATTGAATCTATTTTTAACTTATAACGTGTTTTTTCTAACTAAATTATGCTAAAATATTGTTCTAGTAAACATAAATGCTACAGCTCCAACCAAGAAACCAACAAGTGCTAACCAAGAAATCTTTTTTAGATACCAAAAAAAATCGATTTTCTCCATTCCCATGGCAACAACACCTGCAGCAGAACCAATAATTAACATACTACCTCCTGTTCCTGCAGAATAGGCAATAAAATGCCATAGTTCATTGTCCATAGGTACAGAAAACATTCCTAAACTAGCCGCTACCAAAGGCACATTGTCAATTACAGCAGAACCTACTCCTAATAATAAAACCACTAAATCAGAAACACCTTCATGGTGTAATTCGGTACCCATCATGGGCATATTTTCCTGTAAGGATGTGGCAAAACCAAATAATATTCCTAAAGATTCTAACGCAGCTACCGCCATTAAAATTCCTAAAAAGAACAAAATACTTGGCATTTCAATTTTGGATAGTGAATGATGAACCGGACTATGAGAGCTATGAGCATCACTTTCAGAATCAAAATTAGATATGCTAAACTTTGAAGAACTGTAAATTTCGGCGAAAACGGCCACTACACCTAACGCTAACATCATGCCGACATAAGGGGGTAAGTGCGTTACAGTTTTAAAGATTGGTACAGATACAATACCTCCCAAACCTAAATACAGCATTGTTGAACTAAAGCGACTTTTAGGTTTGTCATCTTTATCTTCATAATCTAGATCGCCTTTGAAAGCAGGTAAAAAACTCGCGATAAAAAATGGCACTAACATGCACAATAACGAAGGCACAAACAAGTATACAAATAAATGCCCAGTTGAAACCTTATCTGCAATCCATAGCATGGTAGTGGTCACATCACCAATTGGCGACCATGCTCCACCAGCATTGGCTGCTATTATTATTAAACCAGCATACCAAATTCTTACATTTCTATCATTTACTATTTTTTGAAGTATGGAAATTAAAACTATTGTAGCCGTTAGATTATCAATAATAGCTGACAGAAAAAACGCTAAAAATCCAAAAATCCAAAGTATTCGTTTCTTACTTTTTGTTTTTATAAAAGTTTTAATGGTTGAGAACCCATCAAAATAATCAATAATCTCAACAATGGTCATAGCCCCTAAAAGGAAAACTAATATCTCTGCTGTTTTACCTAAATGATGCAATAAGGTTTCTTCCATTAAATGCATTTTTTCTTCATGGCCTAAATCTCCAAAATTATCAAGTAACGCATGTTTGGCAGAATCAAACCATTGCAGAAAACTCTCAATGCCTAACGCAATTAAGGCCCAACAAAGAGACATCATAACCAGTGCAGGTATGAGCTTGTCTATTTTTAAATTATGCTCTAGGGTTATAGCTAAATAGCCTACAACAAATACAATAATTATTAATGATTCCATAAAATTTCGTTTTTAAATTAACTGCCCTAATGCAATTTCAAATGCGGTTTTACTAATTTGAGTTTGAGATTGGTTTTGATCGTAAACCTTCTGCATAGCTTTCTTTATAGTATTAGATGTGTCATTAAAAATTGCTTCATCTGTCATTTGAACACGGCGTTCCATAAAATAAGCAAATACCCTTGCCATTCCACAATTAGATATAAAATCTGGGATTAGACTCACTCTATAATCTGTATGCTCCATGATCGTTCCAAAAAATATTTCTTTGTCTGCAAAAGGTACATTAGCTCCACATGAAATAACTTCCAATCCTGTATCTATCATTTCGTCTATTTGGTTTATTGTTACCAAACGCGAAGCTGCACAAGGCATAAACACCTCTGTTTCAAGAGACCAAATTCGTTTATTCATCTCATCAAAAGGAATCAAGTTATCTGCCGATAAAGCATTACCATCCTTATTAAGGAATAATTCGGTAATCTCTTCAAAAGTAAATCCGTCTTCATTAATTAAACCACCAGCAATATCAATTATACCAACAACTTTTGCTCCCATTTTTGAAATATAAAAAGCAGCAGCAGAACCTACATTACCAAACCCTTGTACAACAACCCGCTTATCTGCAATATTCCCACCATATATATCGTAATAGTGACGTACAGCTTCAGCTACACCAAAACCGGTTATCATATCAGCAACTGTATATTTTCGAGCAACACTAGGTGAGTAGTTTGGGTTTTCAATTACTTTAATTACGCCTTGACGCAATTGTCCAATTCTATTTATCTTATCGGCTTGTGTTGGTTTAAAATGCCCTTCAAAAACACCTTCTTGCGGATGCCAAACTCCACTTTCTTCAGTTATAGGAATGACTTCATGTATTTCATCAACATTTAAATCACCTCCTGTACCATAATAACTTTTTAGTAGTGGAGAAACTGCCTTATACCATCGTTCCAAAACACCTTTCTTTCTGGGATCCTTTGGGTCAAAGTTTATTCCTGATTTTGCACCTCCAATAGCTGGTCCAGAAACCGTAAACTTAACTTCCATAGTTTTAGCTAAAGACAGAACTTCATTCATGTCTAAACCTTTACGCATTCGTGTTCCTCCTCCTGCGGCTCCACCTCTTAAAGAGTTAATTACTGTCCAACCTTCAGCTTCTGTTTCTGGGTCTTTCCAATTAAAAATAATTTCTGGTGATTTGTCTTCGTACTTTTGAAGTAATTCTTTCATTAAGACTAGTTAGATTTGTTTCAACAAATATAAAAAACAAAAAATCGCTTTATATTAATTTTACAATAATTTTATGGTTGATAGACTTTACCAGAACTGTGATTTTTTTTAGCACCTGTTACACTTGCCAAACAGTTTACTTCACTTCGTAATTTAAGAACACCCAATAAACCAAATATTACAGCTTCTTTATATTCTAGAATATCTTGGTTAGGAATCACGATTTTGATTGAACTTTTAGCCTTTAGCAAATCAATTAAA
>NZ_JALJCW010000001.1:657500-1585466 GCF_023634025.1 Hanstruepera flava
TTAACTTCTTAAGGCGTTTATCTCTTAAGCGGGTGCAAATATAAATACTCTTTTTTTTACCCGCAACGTTTTTTGAAAAAAAATTAAATTATTTTTTTAACCCTTCGCAAAAACCCATCAAAAACCCCTGAACTTATCCCGAAAACAACATCAATATGCCGCTAACGAGGGCGCAAAGATAACACCCTTTTTTTATTCCCAACAAACTTTTTTACCCCTTTTTTTAAAAAAATTTACCAACACCTTATTTACAGTAGGTTACATAAGAAGGATTATAAAAAGAAATTCCAAACGACTCCAAATCGAACTATAAAATCACGATAGGGGTAGTTAGGTGCAGAGTAATAATCATTACTAAACCAACCTGCATTGAAGTGTTCTGCTTTTAAAAAAATTCTAATTTGACGCACTTTAGCATTCACAAAAAAATCAAACCTAGAAAAACCTCCATATTCTCGATCTGTCTGAACATAAAACTCTGCTAAAAGCGGGTCGTAAGCATTCATATAATAATTAGTGAAATAACTAAACGTCAAGCCCGTTTGGATAAATAACGCTTTATCAAAAAAATGATTTGAGTATATTAAAGAGTTTCGGGTTGTAAATTCAGGAAGGTTAAAAACCATAGCATCGTCTTGAACATTTTGATACATCAAATTATTATACAAAGTAAACTTCCTTAAAAAATTAAATCCTTTTTCCCACTTTACTTTTAGGTAGCTAATGCTTTTATCTGTTTGATAAGGTTTAACTAAATTATCCGTTTCATCTTTAGCGAAGTAAGCAAAATCGCTTATTGTTGAAAAACTTGTAGATAGGTTACCGAATAACCTAGAGTTTAATTGAAACTCCAATTGCTGAGTTTCAATATTATTAAAGTTGGTTTGCCAATTATAATTCTTGTATACGCTTTGATACAATAAATAATTATAATTTGGAGCTCGTGAATTATGTTTAATGACTGCTGAAGCCTCAAAATCTTCATTGAAGACATAGGAAGCTTGGCCTAGAAAATAATTTCCATCAAAATCTCCCGCTACATTTAATCTGGCTTCTGCGTTAAGCTGAAAACCACTTATAGTTTTGTTATACTTACCTCCTATTGAAACAACATCTCCCTTTAGCCGGTTTGTTAGGTATTGATTATTAATAAAGACCACTTTATCATAACCATAATTGTAATTATTATGGCCTACATTAAATTGCAAGGCTCCCAATATATTATTGGCATAATTCAAATCAACTTGATTATAAAAATTTTCAAGTGTTACACGATCTCTTAAGTTTTGACTTTGAAATGCATCACCAAAATATTCATTTTCCCTACTTTGGTTAAACTCATAGTATTTATCTTCAAAGGAAATTGTATGCGCAACGTTTAGCTTATTTTTTGCCAATGAATCTGCTGGCTTTATTATTTCATATAAATGATTTAAGTGAAAGCGTTTCCCTTTTAAAATATTATCAGCATCCTCAAAATTAACAGCTAAAACGGCTCTATCCTTAAATTCGGGATTACCAGATTCGAAAAAAGGGATATTACTATCTGTTACGCCTCCATTTTCTTCATTAAACAAATCCTGCATTACAATATGCGCATTGGCTATATACCTTCTATTCTTTGTTTGATAACTAGTTGTAAACCTAAAATTACCTGAACTGGTTAAGTTATGCTGGTACTTTCCTAAAGACCTAACACCTTTATATCCAATTGAAAAATTAAATTGCTTTGAAATATTGGTTGTAAAAAAAGCATCAAGTTGCTGACCTTGTTCAAAAGCTGTTTTGTAATACAATTCAGTAAACGGAGTCGGCACATGATAATAATTGATATCTTCAATTTCCATGTAATTAAAATGCCTGCCTCTTGCTCCAAATAGTGGTAATATGGCATCGTTGGTATACTTATAACTTAATGAATTATATGTATGCCCTACATTTGTAAATGGCAAGAGTTCAAAATAATCGCGACGTAAATAATTAAACTTGTATTCTTTTTTAATGGTTAATGTTGTATCTACTATAGTGGTATCGTTTTTAGATGATACAATTAAGTACATGTCAATTTTCGCATCGAAGTTTTTAATATTCTTATTACTAGTACTTTGTGTTGACCCTCTAGTGGTATCGTTTAGCCGAATGTTTTGATCATCTGTAGTTTCCTTTTGAATATAACTAGGACGATTAGTAGGTGTCTGACCATACAGGGTTGAAAAAAAACAAAATAAAAAACCTAATAATATTATTTTCCGCATAATAATTTTTTCGACCTTGCAAATGTATATACAATTTACAATAACGCCATTATATTAAGAATTATTTAAATGCTAAAATTAAATTATTCAGGTTTTGAATATGAATGTGGCACAGACGAGGCCGGAAGGGGTTGTTTAGCCGGTCCTGTCACAGCTGCTGCAGTAATTTTACCTTACGATTTTAATAATGATATTCTAAATGACTCTAAACAACTATCTGAAATTAAACGTAATAATCTAAAACCTGTTATTGAACAAGAAGCCGTAACTTTTGCATTCAGCCATATTTATCCAATAGAAATTGACAAAATAAACATCTTGAACGCTTCTATTTTGGCTATGCATCAATCAATTGAACAATTGAATCCAAATCCGGAATATATTATTGTAGATGGCAATAAGTTTAAACCTGTAAATGGCATTCCATTCAGCACTATTGTAAAAGGCGATAGTAAATATTTAAGTATTGCTGCAGCATCAGTTTTAGCTAAAACGTATCGTGATGCTTATATGGAAGAAATTCATGAGGAATTCCCAATGTACAACTGGAAACAAAACAAAGGTTACCCTACAAAAGAACATCGTGAAGCTATAAAACAATACGGTATTACAAAATACCATAGAAAATCGTTTCGTTTATTACCCGAACAATTGCAATTGGATTTATGAATTAGAACTGCAATCATTTTAAAGGCATATATTATTTATATAGATTTGTACAAATTCCCTCGTTAATGAAAAAGGTTTGTTTTTACGCTATTTTAATCGCGCTATTTTTTGGCTGCGATTCTTCTACTAAAAAAACTAAAATTACTGATTACCTCAACGATGACGCTTCGGCAATCATCAAGGTCCAAAATGTTGGTAGTTTAAATAGTAATATTAACAACAATCCGTTTTTGCAACAATTGGAATCCTCAAGTTCCTATCAAAACTTGTCAAAAAAACTAGATTTAATTCAGTACCTTCAAACCGAAGACGATATTTATATTTCACTTTTTAAGGACAAGCAGGACAGTTTACAGTTCACCGTTATTACCAAACTAAAAGTCAATTTATTTAATATTGATTCGTTACCAAACCATAGTATAGAAACCATAAACTATCAATCTCAAACCATTACCAAAAGTACAGTAGACAACCATACTCTATTTAGCATAATAAAGGACAGTATTTTTGTTGGTGCCACTAACCAAGAATTACTAAATAATGCTTTAAAATCACCCAGAATACATCCACAGTTGGAATCTTTGGTTAACTCATCAAGTAATGACAATCAATTATCTGTTTTAATTAATAAGAAAAGAGACAATGACATCCAATCGTTGTTTATAAATTCAAACATTACTGCAAAAAGCTTAACAGACTACTTGTTTTTTGATGTGGATATTAATCAAAATGAAATTCTTATCAATGGAGTCACACGATCTTCAGATTCTACAAAAAAATTAATTGATGCCTTCAAAAATACTATTCCGCAAGAAAATAGACTATCACAAATAACACCAGCAAACAGCGATGGTTTTTTAAGCCTTACATTCAATGATTTTAATGTGTTTCATAACAACTTAAGAGCTATTCAGCAATTAGACTCTATAACTTCTCACCCTTTATTGTTTGACAACATTATTGAAGCTGGTGTAATATATACTGATAGCGTACAAGCCATAGTCTTGAATTCATTAGATATTTACATTACAAAGGATGCCTTATTGAATGACCAAGATATTTTGGACACCTATCGAGGCATAGATATTTTGAGCTTTAGCAACCCTGAACTTTTTGAACAGGCTTTTAATCCATTCATAAATTATACAAAAGCAGATAAATATTGTATAATAGATAATTTTATTGTATTCTCGGATAATATGGATTTGCTTCAAAACATTATATCGAGTTACAAAAACCAAACAACCTATAGTTCGAGAAATCACTACAGTTTATTGCAAGAAAAGTTTAGCGACGAAGCCTCTATTTTAAGTGTTGTTAATTCCAATATACTGGAAACACTTTTAAACAGAAATCTTGGAGACAGTTTGAATTTCAAATTAGGCAACTATCAAACTTCTGGCGTTCAATTTATCTACGATTCACACTTTGCACATGTTAATGCCGCAATTCAAAAAGCCAAGACTCGTGTTTATGAAAATTCTATATCAGAATCCAGGGCCATTAAATTAGATGCCGATGTATTAAACACGCCTCAATTGGTCACCAATCATGTTACCAATGAAAAGGACATTGTTGTTCAGGATATTAACAACAACCTATATCTTATTTCAAATAGTGGAAAAATTCTATGGAAAAAACAACTTCAAGGTCCTGTTTTAGGTCACATTGAACAAATAGATATGTATAAAAACGGACGTTTGCAATTAGCTTTTGCAACAAAAAACCGTGTTTATGTGTTGGACAGAAACGGCAAGGACGTGTCACCTTTCCCTATAAAATTTAATGATGCCATTACACAACCCCTTTCGGTTTTTGATTATGACAATAATAGAAACTATCGTTTATTGGTCACTCAAGGTAAAGGCGTGTTAATGCTAGATGCCAAAGGTAAAAGTGTTAGGGGTTTTAACTTTAAAAAAGCAACAGAAGCTATTATTCACCAACCACAGCATATAAGAATTGGTCGTAAAGATTATTTACTATTTAAAACAGCTAATAAACTCTACATTCTAGATAGAACTGGAAAAACACGTGTAACTCCTAAAAACAACTTCAATTATTCATCTGAAGCCATGTACTTTTACAATGGCAATTTTGCCACTACAACAACAGATGGCAAATTGGTAACTATAGACACCAATGGCAATACAGCTTCACAAGATTTAGGTATAACCAATTCGCATAATCTTGTTACAACCAGTAAAACACTAGTAGCTCTTTCTGAAAATAAACTGCGAATCAAACAAAATACCTACGAGTTGGATTATGGTAATTACAGTGAACCTGAAATATTTTATATCAACGATAAAATTTATGTCACGGTTACTGATATTCAAACCCAAAAAGTATATCTCTTTGATAGTAATGCCAAGCTATTGTCTAACTTTCCAGTATATGGAACATCGCAAATAGATATGGAAAATATAGACAAAGACCGTAATTTGGAATTTGTGACTAAAGGCGAAAGCGATACCATTCTTATCTATCAAATTAATTAAACACACTAAAAAAATAAGTCCATTTGGACTCAATCAAATGATAAAACGTACCCAAGCCTCTATCTCTAAATTTATTATCCATAAAGTTGGTAATAAATTCAATAACACCAAAAATGCGTTTTCAGAAAAGGAAGTCCATTTTGATGAAGCCAGCTATGAGCTTATGCTTCCTTTCCTTTTAAGACTATTTAGCTCTGTGGTTCAGAGTTATCGTTTTAATCATCATGCTGATATTTCGTTAAATGAAATCAACACTTACA
Organism: Hanstruepera flava; assembly: GCF_023634025.1. Taxonomy (GTDB): domain Bacteria; phylum Bacteroidota; class Bacteroidia; order Flavobacteriales; family Flavobacteriaceae; genus Hanstruepera; species Hanstruepera flava. The sequence goes on from NZ_JALJCW010000001.1 coordinate 663,186, forward strand.
GCGCGCAAATTTTTAATGATGAAGATGATTTTATTGAAACCTCAAAACACATTGTCAAGCATTTATTCGAGCAATCTAATTCAGCACAAATAAAAACAGGCGATGTTTTGGTGGTTCTTTTTGAAGGCATTGAATACAACGAAATTACTACCAATGCTTTGGGTATTTTCAAAATAGAAAACAAGGTTAATTTTTTTCAAACCTACCTAGAAAACAATAGCTACGATGTGCTAGTCCAAAAAGGTATAAGCTCTAAAAAAGTAGACAAAGGTTGTTTAATTCTAAACCAGAGCGATACCGAAGGTCGTATTGTATTGAGTGCTGATAACAATAACTATGATGCCCAATATTGGACTAATCATTTTCTGAATATTAAATATGCTGATGACGCTAATAGCCACACCCAGCAATATTTAGAACTATGCAAAGATTTTTCTGAAGATATCTTGAAGATTTCCTACGGCAACCAAGAGCAAAATACGTTTTTGGCAAAAACCATCGACTTTTTTAAAGAGCATGAAATTGTAAAGGTAGAGGAATTTAAAGCGGATATTTTTGAAGAGGATAAGCATAAAACTCTTTTTGACGACTATAAAAAAACCTTTGAAGGCGAAAAGGATATTGTTATTCGCAACCAATTTGATGTATCTGACCTAGTGGTGAATAAGGAAAAGAAAAAAATAAAAACCGAAATTAAACTGGATACCAACATTCAAATTAAGCTAGATATTGATGCACCTGAAGCTTCAAGCGAATATCTAGAGCGTGGCTACGACGACGAAAAGAAAATGCACTACTACAAAGTATTTTTTAATGCCGAAGGTTGATTTTTTGTCTTTCTAATAAAATTATCAGACCTTATGAGTGTTTAACTATTTTATCTAAAATCATGCGAAAAATTATTCTACTCATTGCAATATTAGTTTCGTCTCAAACTATTTCTGCAAATACACCTTTATTGCCAACTTTTGAAATCAATTCAGATTCCACACGAACAGCGGAACTAGATAAATACTGGAAGACATTATCTAAAACTGTTTCAGATGGTGACTTTGAAGGCTATGGTGCAGCTTACCACCCAGATGCTGTAGTTATTTTCGCAACGGGATCAAACAAAACATCAGTACCACTAGCAAAAGCATTGGCAGGTTGGAAACAAGGTTTTGACGATACCAAAGCTGGCAAAAACAAAGCAGGTGTTACCTTTCGTTTATCACAACGTATAGGCGATGACACCACAGCTCATGAAACAGGTGTTTTTTACTACTGGACCTCTAATGTAGATGGCAGCAACAAACAAGGAATAATGGTTCACTTTGAAATGTTATTGGTAAAAAAAGATGGCAAATGGTTAGGCGTTATGGAATATCAAAAAGAAGCTGCTACTATAGAAGAATGGGAGGCTTTGGATAAATAAAAAACAATTGAATTGCTTATCTGACTTGAAATACGTTAAAAATATAATTGTATGTTTCCTTTTATTTTCTTGCTCTAATTTGGGTGAGAAAAAAAATAAAATTGAATTATATTCCAATAACTATATTTCATCCAAATCCAAAAATAATATTGGAGTGATTAATTTGGACACCGTCGAAAATTTTTCAGAGTTGAGTAAGGCAATGGGTAAACTATCCTGTGATAAAAGAATTTCTGGATTGAGATTTGAATTAAATGATTCAATATATAATCTAATTGGTTATTCTGATTGTCCTAATCATGGAGAAATTGGATGTTTTTTCACGCCAAATATATTGAAAATAAGAAATGATTCCCTAATATTAGGATATGGTAAAGAAAAATCCTCTAAACCAATTAGTTATCTAAAGCAAGAGTTAAATAACATTATAGATAACCCTAATAATTATCAAGTTAATAAAAACAAATTGAAACCTGCTGTAATATATTTATATGTTGACGATAAATATCCTATTTCAACAACAAAAGAAGTTTTAAAAGAAATAACTAAAGAATTTTTGTTTATTAACAATTCTAAACATTCTGAATATTTCAAATATACTGTTTTGTTTACAGGTTATGATATTACAAAAATTCCACCTCCTCCACTTCCTCCATCTGCAAATGAATAGATTATTATTCAAAATTTGATGAGAACGACTTATTAACTTAATTTTTGACACTTAAAACCATGCAATCAAAACAACTAGCCAACCGTTTTAGGGAAGTCCTACTTAATGGTACTTGGATAGCCAATACCAATTACAAAAAGGCACTTTCTGGCACAACTGTAAAACAAGCCACTACAAAAGTTGGTTCTCTAAATACGCTTTTAGCATTAGCCTTTCATATTAATTATTATATTGAAGGCATACTTCCCGTATTTACTGGAGGCTCTCTAACCATTAAAGATAAATACAGTTTTGACCATCCAGAAATAACCATACAAAAAGAATGGGATAATTTACTAAACAACATGTGGAAAAATGCAGAACGCTTTGCCAATCATGTTGAACAATTATCAGATTCTGAATTAGAATCACCATTTGTTGATGAAAAATATGGAACCTACCGAAGAAATATTGACGGCGTTATTGAACATAGCTATTACCATTTAGGACAAGTGTCCATAATTAAGAAAATGATTTTGGAATTAGAACTGGAATCTAACTAGTTATTAGTAACATCAAAAGCATCATCAGGTTTAGAACTGTCATTCTTATCAAAAGAAATTGTTTTAATGGGTTCTTTTGTTGACATTTCTATTGGCGGTTTTTTAAACGTACTGGGATGCTCAAAAGCACTTATTTTAGATTCTTGGGTGTTGCGATTTTTTGTGATGCTTCTTACTATCACAATAAGTACAACAATTGCCAATAAAATGAAAATAAATTTCATGTTGACCAAAATTCTATTCTACAATAAACTTCTTTGCCTTTAACAGGTTGTCCTTTTTAATCACTAATATGTATTGACCAGCAGCAAGACTTTGCACATTAATTTTAGTCCTATTATTTGACAACTTATTTTGAGATTGTAAAATCTGCCTACCTTGCATATCATAAACTTTTAATTCAATCGCTGAATCAGAAAAAGTAATCTCTGCAGGAAATTGCACATTCAATACATGGGTTGCAGGATTTGGATATACTGTAAACAACTTTGTGTTTATACTAATGTCTTCGACACTTAACTGTTGAGCATCTAGATAGTCAGGAATACCATTTCCATTAACATCGTCATCAGTAGGATCACCATTATCATTGTAATCTTCATCTAAAGTAATAACACCATCACCATCATCATCCATGTCCAAATGGTTTGGAATACCATCATTATCTGTATCTAAAAATGTAGGTGGATTAACCGTATTATTGGAAGTTCTACCACCAAAAACAATTTCATATTCTGAAATGACTGTATCTCCATCATCGTCATCATCTTGATAGTTTGGAATGCCATCACCATCCGTATCATCATCGCCCAAATCACCATTTCCGTTAGCATCTTCCATGTCATTTGGAATACCATCATTCTCATCGTCATTGTCACAGTTGGTAAAGCTCACCGTTAAATCAAATTGCACATTATCAGTACTTGGGTTCATAACTATCGTAAAATTATTATTCCCAGAACTTATGGTAACATCACCTGAAACCGATGCATTGGATGCATCTAAAATATCAACGGTATTTTCTGAAGCATCTAAATTAAACAACCCAAGAACCCTTGTTTTATAATCATCAATATTGAACAACTCACTATTGTCATTATCTACATCACAAATGACTACATTGAAATTACTAGTTGGCTTAAAACGCCAGCCTTCATTATTAGCTTCCCATTGACCCACATTTCTATTTGGCGGTGTAAGACCTTGTGTTCCTGAATGGTTTTGAATGCCTAAAATTGCATTACCGTTATTCCATGAGGGACAAAGTGGCTTACTTTTGATCATCACATCAATTATACCTGTGGTCTCATGCAAAACTACTTGTGATGTCGAAATCAAAGGACTACACGCATATTGAATTATATCTTCATAAAAGATATAAAACCGTCTATTAGGACTTTCTCCAGAAACGCCATAATAAATAGCACCTTCTGATGTTGAGTCAGCATTGTTTAAATCATGATAAGGCCCGAATATAGCTGGGCTAGGTAAGCTTTCTGATGGTATCGCGGTATTGATATTCCAAGGATCAAAAGAATTCGCTAATGAAGTATCAAACACAATATCCGCATTGGTTCCAACTACCAATTCCAATTGATTTGGTAATCCATAAAAATCAAATGGGAATGGTAAACTAATAACACCAGAATAAATATCATCTTGATTAAACTGTATTATGTTCTGTTCTTGAAACTCTTGATATGGGATAGACTCAACCGTATATTGATAAGTGTTTTGGGAATAAAAATTGATTGAAAGTAATAATAGAATAATTGAGATATAGCGATTTTTCATAAGTGTAATAGGTTAGCTCAGTATCTCAAAGATACAATAATGGCCAAAAGGCTGCGTGAAAAATTAAACTTTTTCTTCTTGATGTTGTAATTCAGCCTCAAACAAATGGGCAAAATGCAGAACGCTTTGCCAATTATGTTGAACAATTATCAGACACAGAACTAGACTTACCATTTGTTGATAAAAAATATGGAACCTACCGAAGAAATATTGAAGGCGTTATTGAACACAGCTACTATCATTTAGGACAAGTATCCATAATCAAGAAAATGATTTTGGAGTTAGAAAACTAATAATGGGCTTCTTTGAGCATACAATAGGTTATTTAATATTAAATTTCATTGGCGGAACTTTACGATGGATTTATGGTTCCATTTGGAGAACAATTTTAAAAAAACCGAAATTTACTTATAGTGAATACCTATATGGCCCAAAAAAATCTTCAAATTATTATGACAAAATAGGTCATAATCAGAATAACGTATTTATAGCTTTAGCCTTTATATTTATTTTAGTTTTTGCACTTTCATGATGCAGCTAATGTTTAGTAACATCAAAAACATCATCAGGTTTAGAACTGTCATTCTTCTCAAAAGAAATTGTTTTAATGGGTTCTTTTGTTGACATTTCTATTGGCGGTCTTTTAAACGTACTAGGATGCTCAAAAGCACTTATTTTAGATTCTTGGGTGTTGCGATTTTTTGTGATGCTTCTTACTATCACAATAAGTACAACAATTGCCAATAAAATGAAAATAAATTTCATGTTGACCAAAATTCTATTCTACAATAAACTTCTTTGCCTTTAACAGGTTGTCCTTTTTAATCACTAATATGTATTGACCAGCAGCAAGACTTTGCACATTAATTTTAGTCCTATTATTTGACAACTTATTTTGAGATTGTAAAATCTGCCTACCTTGCATATCATAAACTTTTAATTCAATCGCTGAATCAGAAAAAGTAATCTCTGCAGGAAATTGCACATTCAATACATGGGTTGCAGGATTTGGATATACTGTAAACAACTTTGTGTTTATACTAATGTCTTCGACACTTAACTGTTGAGCATCTAGATAGTCAGGAATACCATTTCCATTAACATCGTCATCAGTAGGATCACCATTATCATTGTAATCTTCATCTAAAGTAATAACACCATCACCATCATCATCCATGTCCAAATGGTTTGGAATACCATCATTATCTGTATCTAAAAATGTAGGTGGATTAACCGTATTATTGGAAGTTCTACCACCAAAAACAATTTCATATTCTGAAATGACTGTATCTCCATCATCGTCATCATCTTGATAGTTTGGAATGCCATCACCATCCGTATCATCATCGCCCAAATCACCATTTCCGTTAGCATCTTCCATGTCATTTGGAATACCATCATTCTCATCGTCATTGTCACAGTTGGTAAAGCTCACCGTTAAATCAAATTGCACATTATCAGTACTTGGGTTCATAACTATCGTAAAATTATTATTCCCAGAACTTATGGTAACATCACCTGAAACCGATGCATTGGATGCATCTAAAATATCAACGGTATTTTCTGAAGCATCTAAATTAAACAACCCAAGAACTCTTGTTTTATAATCATCGATATTGAACAATTCACTATTGTCATTATTTACATCACAGATAACCACATTAAAGTTGTTGGTTGGTATAAAACGCCAACCTTCTTCATTAGCATCCCAGGCAATATTATTTCTTCCAGGAGCTGCAATTCCTCTAGTTCCGTTATTATCTTGTATTCCAACAATTGCTCGTCCTTCCCACCAAGTATCACAAACTGGTTTTTCTTTGATATATACATCAATTATGTTTGTAGTTTCATGCAAGACTAATTGAAAGGTCGAATATAAATCGTTACATGAATAATGTGGAAAATCTTCAAAAAAAACATAAAAGCGCCTATGAGGTGACTCACCTGAAACACCATAATAAGCACCTCCAGGTGGATCTCCTAACCCTCCTTGTCCTATATCATGAAACGCAGCAAAAATTGTAGCTTTTCTATTTTGAAATGTAGTTGGTATAGAATTGTCAAGCCCTATATTCCAGAAATCAAACGTATTTGCTAATGATAAATCAAACACTATGTCAGCATTTGCACCAATAACAATCTGAGTTTGATTTAAAAGTTGATAAAAATCAAACTCAAAGGGCATATTAATAATACCCGAATAAACATCATCTTGGAGTTGAACCACATTTTGCTCCTGATATTCTTGAAATGGAATAGGTTGAACAGTATATTCATAAGAATTTTGAGAGTAAAAATTTAGTGATAATGATATTAAAAATAAGGTAATGTATAGATTTTTCATAAGTGCAATTCATCAGCTTTATATCTTAAAGATGCAATAATGGCCAAAAGGCTGCGTGAAAAATTAAACTTTTTCTTCTTGACGTTGTAATTCAGCCTCAAACAAATGGGCAAAATGCTTTAAGAGCTTTTCTTTTACTTCAGCTTCGTCAACTGTTTGTTTACCTAGTTCTACGTTTAATGAGGTAACCGCTTTACCTCGAATACCACAAGGAATCATATTATCAAAATAGCCTAAATCAGCATTGACGTTCAAAGCAAAGCCATGCATAGTGACCCAACGACTGGCACGAACACCCATGGCGCAAATCTTTCTGGCAAAAGGCGTTCCTACATCCAACCAAACACCTGTTTCGCCTTGGCTACGCTCTGCTTTAAGACCATATTCGGCTAATGTGAGGATAATCATTTCCTCCAAAAAGCGTAAATACTTATGAATATCTGTAAAAAAGTTATCCAAGTCCAAAATAGGATAGCCTACAATTTGTCCAGGACCATGATACGTAATGTCGCCTCCTCGATTCACTTTGTAAAACGTAGCGCCTTTTTCAGCCAGTTGCTTTTCATCTACCAACAGGTTAGACATATCACCACTTTTTCCTAACGTATAAACATGTGGATGCTCAACAAACAAAAAATAGTTAGGTGTTTGTAAATTGGCTTCTTCACGTCGGTTTTTAATCTTGGTATCAACAATGTTTTTAAATAAGGTCTCTTGATAATCCCAAGTTTCTTTGTAATCTTTTAAGCCTAATTCCTGAATGGAAACTGTTTTATTCATAGACTACAAAATTACAACTATTTTAGCGATTAGGATTTCGGATTATTCAAAATTACCAAAGCAGCTATCACGCCAGGAACCCAGCCACAAAGCCACAATAAAAAAACGATTAATATGGAGCCACAACCTCTGTCTAGAACAGCCAGTGGCGGACAAATAATTGAAAGTAAAACTCTCCAAAAACTCATGTGATTGATTTTAATTGATGATTGTACTTAATAAGTCACAAAAAGTACAATTTTGTTACACGTTAATTTCAATATAATAAATTGAAAACCTAATGAATAGTGATTATCTTTGTGCCTTCAAAAAAAACACCATATAATTTATGTCGCAATTATCTGAACAAGAATTAGTACGTAGAGACAAGCTTACCAAATTACGTGAGTTAGGTATTAACCCTTATCCGGCAGATTTGTTTCCTGTGGAAGAGACTTCCAAACAGGTGAAACAGAATTTTAAAGAAGGTAAAAAGGTTGTTATTGCTGGTCGATTAATGTCGCGTCGTATTCAAGGAAATGCTAGTTTTGCTGAACTACAAGATAGCGCAGGACGCATTCAGGTGTATTTTAATCGTGATGAAATTTGTATTGGTGAAGACAAAACAAAATACAATACCATTTACAAAAAATTGCTGGATATTGGTGATTTTATAGGTGTGGAAGGCGAGTTATTTACCACCAAAGTTGGTGAAAAAACCGTTATGGTAAAAGACTTTACCATTTTAAGTAAAGCCTTAAAACCTTTACCTCAACCTCGTGTTGATGCCGATGGCAAAGTACATGATGCATTTACAGATCCAGAGCAGCGTTATAGACAGCGTTATGCCGATTTAGTTGTCAATCCGCATGTTAAAGATGTATTCATGAAACGCACCAAGCTTTTTAATGCCATGCGTGATTTCTTTAATAAAGCTGGTTATTTTGAAGTTGAAACGCCAATACTACAACCTATTCCAGGTGGTGCAGCTGCAAGACCATTTGTAACGCATCACAATACTTTAGATATTCCATTATATATGCGAATAGCTAATGAGTTGTATTTAAAACGATTAATTGTTGGTGGTTTCGATGGGGTATATGAGTTCTCAAAAAACTTCCGTAATGAAGGTATGGACAGAACCCACAATCCAGAGTTTACAGCTATGGAAATTTATGTAGCTTATAAAGACTACAACTGGATGATGGATTTCTGTGAGCAACTCCTTGAATTTTGTGCAGTTGCTGTTAACGGAACAACCAAAGCTACTTTTGGCAAGCATGAAATTGATTTCAAAGCGCCTTATGCACGAGTGACCATGGCAGATTCCATAAAACATTTTACCGGTTTTGATATTACTGGTAAAACAGAAGCCGAAATACGTCAAGCTGCCAAAGATATGGGTATCGAAGTTGATGATACTATGGGCAAGGGCAAATTGATTGATGAAATTTTTGGTAAAAAGTGTGAGGGTAATTACATACAACCTACATTTATTACAGACTATCCAAAAGAGATGAGTCCATTATGTAAAGAACACCGTGACAATCCAGAATTGACCGAGCGTTTTGAACTCATGGTTTGCGGTAAGGAAATTGCCAATGCCTATTCTGAACTAAATGACCCAATTGATCAACGTGAGCGTTTTGAGCATCAATTAAAACTAGCCGCAAAAGGCGATGATGAAGCGACCGAGTTTATAGATTACGACTTTTTACGTGCTTTAGAATACGGTATGCCTCCAACATCTGGTATGGGAATTGGCATGGATAGATTAATCATGTTTTTAACCAATAATCAATCGATACAAGAAGTCTTATTCTTCCCACAAATGAAACCAGAGAAAAAACCATTGGCTATAAGTGATGACGCTAAAGCCGTTTTGGAGATTTTAAATAAATCTGAAAAGATGGATTTAAATGACCTAAAGGGACAATCTGGTTTAAGTAATAAAAAATGGGATAAAGCCATTAAAGACTTGACAAAAAACAAAGTTGCCAAGGTAGAAAAAACAGATGATGGTTTAATGGTTGAAGCTTTATAAGATAATATTTAACGTAATTATAAGTCGAGGAACTACAGAAATGTAGTTCCTTTTTTTTATTTTTAAAGAAATGGAATTGTTTTTGCAACGACTATTAAAATAAACAGCTTTATTATGAAAACATTTAAAAGTCTATTACTTTTCGTATTTATTACTGCAGTTACTTCATTTGTAAATGCTCAAACTATAAATGCGGATAAATCGGAAGTTAAATTTAAAATTAATGGCGGTGGAATTTTTACTGTAAAAGGAACCTTTACAGGCATGCAAGGTGATTTTAACTTTAATACTTCTGATGTTTCAGGTTCCAGTTTTGATATCTGTATTGATGCTACAACTATTAACACCAAAAACAACAAACGCGATGAAGACTTGCGTTCAGCCGATTTTTTTGATGTAGAAAAGTATGAGACTATCTGCTACAAATCTAACACGGTTACCAAAACCAATGATGGTTATCAAACCACAGGTGAGATGACCATACATGGCGTTACTAAAACTGTGACAATACCATTTACTTTTAAAAACAATACATTTGAAGGTGAACTGGAGATTAATCGTTTAGATTATAATATTGGTGAAGATTATGGTACATTCCGAGTTGGTGAGACTGCTGAAGTTACCATAATTTGCAAAGTCGAGTAATTTAAAACTAATCTCGATACTAATTTCACAAATATAATTCATGAAACTTACTCGAATTTACGATTTAAGTTAATCACGTATTAATGGTAAAGTCGAACAACGTAGCAAACCTTCTTGTTTGGCTATTTCAGCATAAGGCACTTCCTCTACTGTAATGCCTTGATTGCGTAACCATGTATTTAATCTGCTAAAGTTTTTTTCGGAAATAACAACATCTTCAGAAATTGAAAAAATATTACTGTTCATGTTGTACATTTCTTCTTTGTCAATTTCAAAAACATTTTCTTTTCCAAAGAAATTGAGTAGCCAGTTATATTCTTCTTCAACCAAAAAACCATTTTTATGAAGGATAGCTTTTCCTTTGCCTACAGGCTGGAAACAGCAATCTAAATGCAAAGCATTTTCCCTTGGGTTAGTATTGGACTTTCGTAAATCAAACGACTTTATTTTTTTATGAGGAAACAATTCTTGCATAGCTTCTACTGCAGCCATATTGGTTCTAGCAATTATATAATCGGAATAATCATCGCCTCGATAAGTACCAATAAAAATATGGTCGTTGTATAACATTACATCACCACCTTCAATGTGGCAATGTTCGGGAAGTTTTATACGCTGTTCTTTTGGCACTTGTTTCCACACATGCTCAATAGCTGTAAATTCTTCTTCTCTATCAGGAAGTATATTGGCTTTTACAAACTTATCATCTATTACAAAAGCAATATCCCGAGTGAAAATTTGGTTGCAATCTTTTATGATTTCTGGTCGAAACACTAGAACTTCATATTTTTTAAAAACAGCTGCAACTGCTTCCATTTCTTTTACCATATCCTCTTCAAGAGGATATGTTCCAGCTTTTATATGTTCTAAAGATTTTGGGTCGTAAGCATCTTCAACACTTGGCGTAGGCCCATTACTTTTTGCAGTACCTAATACAACGGCTCGCAAACGTGATGTTTCGTTTTTTACATTTAGTTTTAGCATGCTGTAAATATAAAAAAAGCTTCATAGAATCTATGAAGCTTAAATATGATATTAATGGTTTTAACGTTTGTTGATAGCTTTAAAAGGCCTTAACGTTTCTCCAGTGTAAATTTGTCTTGGTCTACCAATTGGCTCACCATTTAAACGCATTTCACGCCATTGTGCAATCCAACCTGGCAAGCGACCTAAAGCAAACATAACCGTAAACATATCGGTTGGTATGCCCATCGCTCGATAAATAATTCCAGAATAAAAATCAACGTTTGGATATAGTTTTCTATCTACAAAGTATGGATCTTCCAAAGCTTCTTTTTCCAATCCTTTGGCTATATCTAGAATTGGATCGTCAATACCTAAATTACCTAAAACTTCATCAGCAGATTTTTTTATGATTCTCGCTCGAGGGTCAAAGTTTTTATAAACACGATGTCCGAATCCCATTAGACGGAATGGATCATCCTTATCCTTGGCTTTAGCCATATATTTTTTGGTGTCACCACCATCTTCCTTGATGGCTTCTAACATTTCTAAAACAGCTTGGTTAGCACCTCCATGTAGTGGTCCCCAAAGCGCTGAAATTCCTGAAGACAATGAAGCAAATAATCCAGCATGTGATGAACCAACAATTCTTACTGTTGATGTTGAACAGTTTTGCTCATGGTCGGCATGAAGAATCAATAATTTATCCAAAGCATCAACTACTACTGGGTCTAAATTATAATCTTCATTTGGCTGCTTAAACATCATTTTAAGACAGTTTTCTACATACCCTAAATTTTTATCGCCATAGTCTAAAGGTAAACCATGTTTTTTACGTAAAGTCCAAGCCACCAATACTGGAAATTTACCCATTATGCGCACAATGGCTTTGTACATATCCTCTTCAGAATTCACATTTACGGAAGATGGATTAAATGCTGTTAAGGCACTTGTTAAGGATGCCAAAACACCCATTGGATGAGCCGACTTTGGAAATGCATCTACAATCTTACGAACATCATCATCTACAACCGAGTGACTTTTAATATCAGCATGAAACTTATCTAACTGTTCTTGCGTTGGTAATTCACCAAAAATCAATAAATAAGCAACCTCTAAAAAGTCTGCCTTTTCAGCTAATTCTTCAATAGAATATCCTCTGTACCTTAAAATCCCCTTTTCTCCATCTAGAAACGTAATCGCACTTGTACATGAACCGGTATTCTTGTATCCTGGGTCTATTGTTACAACGCCATTGGTAGCACTTCGTAATGATTTGATATCAATAGCAACTTCATCTTCAGTTCCTTTAACTAATGGAAAATCGTACTTTTGACCGTTAATTTCTATTGTAGCTTTATCTGACATATTCTTTATAAAATTTTTGATAATTAGGTGTCGAATTTGACGCTACTAAAATACGAAATATCTCACGATATATAAAGAATACAGAAAGGATTTATCAATTTTGATATTACTAAAATTTATTATCACAAAAAAAGCGATTACTAGTAAATAATAATCGCTTAAAACTATAAAATTGTATAAAACCTTACCTGACCTTAAATGCTTTTTCTTGAGGGTAATAAGCTACATGTCCTAGTTCTTCCTCTATACGTAACAATTGATTGTATTTGGCCATTCGATCACTACGCGAAGCTGAACCTGTTTTAATTTGTCCTGTGTTTAAAGCCACAGCTAAATCGGCAATGGTATTGTCTTCTGTTTCGCCTGAACGATGAGACATTACAGATGTATAACCTGCATTATGTGCCATATTAACAGCTGCAATAGTTTCGGTTAGAGTTCCTATTTGGTTTACTTTAATAAGAATTGAGTTTGCAATGTTATTTTCAATACCTCGAGATAAACGCTCTACATTAGTTACAAACAAATCGTCACCTACCAATTGAACCTTATCGCCTACTTTTTCGGTTAGGTATTTCCAACCGTCCCAATCGTTTTCATCCATACCATCTTCAATAGAGATTATCGGGTACTTCTCGCATAGCTCTGCTAGATAATTAGCTTGTTCCTGACTGGTTCTTACCTGTCCTTTATCGCCTTCAAACTTGGTGTAATCGTATTTACCATCAATATAAAATTCTGCCGAAGCACAATCTAAAGCAATCATAACATCATCGCCTAACTTATAACCTGCTTTTTCAACAGCTTTGGCAATAGTATCCAACGCATCTTCAGTACCATCCAATGTTGGAGCAAAACCACCTTCGTCGCCTACAGCAGTACTCAACCCTCTTTCGTGTAACACTTTTTTAAGGTTATGGAAAATCTCCGTACCCATTTGCATAGCATGTGTGAAATTCTTGGCCTTAACTGGCATAATCATAAATTCTTGAAATGCAATTGGTGCATCAGAATGCGAACCTCCATTTATGATATTCATCATTGGAACCGGAAGTGTGTTTGCCGAAACACCTCCTACGTAGCGATACAAAGGCTGACCTAGCTCGTTTGCAGCAGCTTTTGCAGCAGCAAGAGAAACACCCAATATAGCATTAGCTCCTAATTTTGACTTGTTTGGCGTACCATCTAAATCAATCATCATTTGATCAATCATATTCTGTTCAAAAACAGAAACACCCAATAATTCTTGAGCAATAACAGTATTAACATTGTTAACGGCTTGAGAGACACCTTTTCCCATGAAAGCTGAACTGCCATCTCTTAACTCTACAGCTTCATGCTCACCGGTTGATGCTCCAGATGGAACAGCTGCTCGTCCCATGATACCGTTTTCTGTAACAACGTCAACTTCAACTGTTGGGTTACCACGTGAATCTAAAATTTGTCTTGCGTGAATATCAATTATAATGCTCATTTAGTTGATTTTTTTATTGGATTACAAATTTACAAAATACTCTTACTAAAGCATATTGTTTGTGTGAGTATTGCTTTTAATTTTTACGATAATGTTTTCGTAATAAAAAAACCTCAATGAATTTTAAGATTCTTTGAGGTTTTACAATTAAGCGTTTTTAATATTTTCTATAAACTGGTCAAATAGATATGTTGAATCGTTTGGACCTGGACTAGCTTCTGGATGGTATTGTACTGAAAAACAGTTTTTGGATTTCATTTTAATTCCAGCAACTGTGTGATCATTTAGATGTACGTGAGTAATTTCAACATCTGGATGCTTTTCGGTTTCCTCTCTATTTATAGCAAAACCATGGTTTTGCGAAGTAATTTCACCCTTACCAGTAATTTTGTTAATAACAGGATGATTAATTCCCCTGTGCCCATGATGCATTTTATAGGTTGAAATACCATTTGCCAAAGCAATAACCTGATGCCCTAAACATATTCCGAACAAGGGTAGATTTCTGCTTATAACTTCTTTTGCTACAGCTTGAGCCTCAACCAATGGTTCTGGGTCTCCTGGTCCGTTAGATAAAAAGTAGCCATCTGGTTTGAATGCTTCTAAATCTTCAAATTTTGAATTGTAAGGAAACACTTTAATGTAAGCATCACGTTTAGCTAAATTGCGAAGTATATTTTTCTTCACACCTATATCTAAAGCAGCAATTTTATATTTTGCGTTTTCGTTTCCGAAATAATACGGTTCTTTGGTTGATACTTTTGAAGCCAATTCAAGGCCTTCCATATTGGGCACATCTGCCAACTGTTTTTTCAAACCTTCAATATTATCAACTTCAGTTGAAATTACAGCGTTCATAGCACCATTATCTCTTATGTAGGATACTAATGCCCTTGTATCAACATCTGAAATAGCCAAAACATTATGTTTTTCAAAAAACTGTTCAAGGTTTCCTTCAGCTGACGGTCTGGAATAATTAAAGCTAAAATTTTTACAAATTAATCCTGATATCTTAATTGAATCAGATTCTATTTCATCTTCATGCGTTCCATAGTTTCCTATATGCGCGTTGGTTGTCACCATAAGCTGCCCAAAGTAGGAAGGATCGGTAAATATTTCCTGATAACCTGTTGTTCCGGTATTGAAACATACTTCGCCAAAAGCAGTTCCTTTTTTGCCAATTGATTTGCCGTGAAATATAGTTCCATCTGCAAGTAGAACTATAGCTTTGTCTCGTTTATTATACTTCATATCTAAAAAAAGGTTTTGCAAAATTGCATAAAAAAAAGGATAACCTAAAATAGATTATCCTTTATATATCAAATGCTTATTAACATTTATTCTTCTTCGTTTGTTGCTTGAGTTTCAACTGGAGCAGCAGCGGCTGGTTTAGAACCACCTCGTCTACTTCTACGTGTTGTTTTCTTCTTCGCTTTACCTGCGTTATAGATTTCGTTGTAATCAACTAATTCTATCATTGCCATATCAGCGTTATCACCTAAACGATTTCCTAATTTGATGATTCTTGTGTAACCACCTGGTCTATCACCAACTTTAGGAGCAACTTCTCTGAATAATTCAGCAACAGCTTCTTTTTGTCTTAAACGTGACATAACAATACGTCTGTTATGTGTTGTATCTTCTTTAGACTTTGTTACTAAAGGCTCAACAAATTGTTTTAAAGCTTTTGCTTTAGCAACTGTTGTGTTAATACGCTTGTGCTCTATTAAAGAACAAGCCATATTGGCTAACATTGCTTTTCTGTGAGCTGTTTTTCTACCTAAATGGTTCGTTTTTTTTCCGTGTCTCATGACGTTTGTTTTATCATCTTGCTACCAAACCACGCCACAGCGTGGGAGCAAAATATGATTAATTAATCTTTATCTAACTTGTATTTTGATAAGTCCATCCCGAAATTCAATCCTTTAACGTTTACAAGCTCTTCAAGCTCTGTTAAAGATTTTTTACCAAAGTTACGGAACTTCATTAAATCGTTTTTGTTAAATGATACTAAATCACCTAATGTGTCAACTTCTGCTGCTTTCAAACAGTTTAATGCACGAACAGACAAGTCCATATCTACTAATTTAGTTTTTAATAGTTGCCTCATGTGAAGTGATTCTTCATCATAAGTTTCAGTCTGTGCAATTTCATCAGCTTCTAATGTAATACGCTCATCAGAGAATAACATGAAGTGGTGGATTAATGTTTTAGCGGCTTCAGTTAAAGCATCTTGTGGGTTAATAGAACCATCTGTAATGATTTCGAAAACTAATTTTTCGTAATCTGTTTTTTGCTCTACACGGTAATTTTCAATGCTATACTTAACATTTTTAATTGGTGTGTAAATTGAATCTGTAAAGATTGTTCCTATTGGAGCTGAAGCTTTTTTGTTTTCTTCTGCTGGTACATAACCTCTTCCTTTTTCAATGGTAATTTCCATATTGATGTTCACTTTAGGATCTAAATTACAGATTACTAATTCTGAATTTAATACTTGGAATCCTGAAATGAATTTTTGGAAATCGCCCGCTGTAATTTGTTCTTGACCCGAAATAGAAATAGAAACGGATTCGTTGTCTACATCTTCGATTTGTCTTTTAAAACGGATTTGTTTTAAATTTAAAATCATTTCAGTAACATCTTCAACAACACCTGCTATTGTAGAGAACTCGTGATCTACACCTTCTATTCTAACCGATGTGATTGCAAAACCTTCTAAAGAAGACAATAAAACTCTTCTTAATGCATTTCCAACTGTTAAACCATAACCTGGTTCTAAAGGTCTAAATTCGAATTTCCCTTCAAAGTCAGTTGAATCAATCATGATTACTTTGTCGGGTTTTTGAAAACTAAATACTGCCATATTATTTCTTCGTTTTAATTGTTATTTAGTTGCGCGGTTTAAAAGTTTGAAGAAGTACCTATAAACCCTTTGGCTAAATACCAATGTTTTTAAATTATTATTTAGAGTATAATTCGACGATGAATTGCTCATTGATATTTTCTGGAATCTGAATTCTTGCAGGAACAGAAACATAAGTTCCTTCCTTCGTGTCATTATTCCAAGTAATCCATTCGTACACGTTACTTGAGTTTGCTAATGAATTAGTAATTGACTCAAGTGATTTTGATTTTTCTCTTACTGCAACAACATCACCAGCTTTTAATTGGTAAGATGGGATATTTACGATTTCACCGTTTACAGTAATATGTCTGTGCGATACTAATTGTCTTGCACCACTTCTTGAAGGAGACATGCCCATTCTGAAAACAACGTTGTCTAAACGCGATTCACATAATTGTAGCAACACCTCACCAGTAATTCCAGGAGCAGCTGTTGCTTTTTTGAACATGTTTCTGAATTGACGCTCTAAAATACCGTAAGTGTATTTTGCTTTTTGCTTTTCCATTAATTGGATAGCGTATTCAGATTTTTTACCACGACGCTTGTTTGCACCATGTTGACCTGGAGGATAGTTTCTCTTTTCAAAAGACTTATCTTCTCCATAAATAGCTTCACCAAATTTACGAGCTATTTTAGTTTTAGGACCAGTATATCTTGCCATTTTTTAAAATTAAATTATGAGAGTGATTATGAATTAAGGTCTTAATCTTATCCTTCGATAATCGTTGGTCTCTCGTTGATACTTGTTTATTATTTTTTTCGGTTTGCAAATTTACGTATAAAAAAATTAATATCAATTGTTTAAACAGTTGATATTAATGATTCTAACAATGTAAATTATACTCTTCTACGTTTTGGAGGTCTACAACCATTATGTGGTAATGGTGTAACATCAATAATTTCTGTTACCTCTATACCTGCATTGTGAATTGAACGAATAGCAGATTCTCTACCATTTCCAGGACCTTTAACGTAAACTTTTACTTTCTTTAATCCAGCTTCTTGTGCAACTGCCGCAGCATCTTCTGCAGCTAATTGTGCAGCATAAGGTGTGTTCTTTTTAGATCCACGGAATCCCATTTTACCAGCTGAAGACCATGAAATTACATCGCCTTTTTTGTTTGTAAGAGAGATGATAATGTTGTTAAAAGAAGCTGTTACGTGTGCTTCACCAATTGCATCTACAATTACTTTACGTTTTTTTGTACTTGACTTTGCCATATTTTTTAAGTTTCTAGTTGTTAGTTTTTAGTTGTTAGAATCCTAAACATTGCTATTTCAAACAGATTCATCTAACCTCTAAACTCTAATGACTATTGTCTAATTTTTATTTAGTTGCCATTTTCTTGTTAGCAACAGTTTTTCTTCTACCTTTTCTTGTTCTAGAGTTGTTTTTAGTACGTTGTCCTCTTAATGGAAGACCAGCTCTATGACGTATACCTCTGTAACATCCAATATCCATTAATCGCTTAATGTTTAATTGTGTTTCAGAACGTAATTCACCTTCAATAGTGTAAGATCCTACAGCTTCACGAATGTTTCCAATTTCGTCATCTGTCCAATCTTGAACTTTAGTACTTTCATCAACTTTAGCAGTAGCTAAAATTTCTTTTGCTCTACTTTTACCTATTCCATAGATATAGGTAAGTGAGATTACTCCTCTTTTGTTTTTTGGTATGTCTACACCTGCAATTCTTGCCATAATAATTAACCTTGTCTTTGTTTGAATCTAGGATTCTTTTTGTTAATGACGTAAAGTCTACCTTTTCTGCGGACGATCTTACAGTCTGCACTTCTCTTTTTTACTGATGCTCTTACTTTCATCGTATTAGTATCTATAAGTTATTCGAGCCTTTGTTAAATCGTACGGGCTCATTTCTAATTTTACTTTATCTCCTGGTAACAACTTAATGTAGTGCATACGCATTTTACCAGATATGTGTGCTGTCACAATGTGACCATTTTCTAATTCAACACGAAACATAGCATTTGATAATGCTTCTATAATTGTTCCGTCTTGCTCTATTGCTGCCTGTTTTGCCATAGTATATATATTAAGCTACTGCTTTTCTATTTTTACCTGTTTTCATCAAGCCGTCATAGTGTCTATTTAACAAGTATGAATTTACTTGCTGCATAGTGTCAATTGCAACTCCAACCATAATTAATAATGATGTTCCTCCAAAAAATAAAGCCCATCCAGATTGTACATTCATCAGCTTAACAATAACTGCAGGGAACACTGCAATAAGCGCTAAAAATATAGAACCTGGCAAGGTTATTTGAGACATAATCTTGTCTAAATATTCAGATGTTTCAGTTCCAGGACGAATACCAGGAATAAAACCACCACTTCGTTTTAAATCATCTGCCATTTTATTAGTAGGTACTGTAATTGCCGTATAGAAGTATGTAAATACTATAATTAAAAACGCAAATACGACATTATACCAAAACCCAAAAATATCTGCAAAGTTAGCCTGCATCCACAGTCCAGCAGAAGTCTCCTTTAAGAAAGATGAACCACCTATTAAACTTGGAACAAACATAATGGCTTGAGCAAAAATGATTGGCATTACACCAGACGCATTTAATTTTAAAGGAATGTATTGTCTAGATCCAAAAACATTCTTTTCGTAGCCACCAGATGCTGTACGTCTTGCGTATTGTACTGCAATTTTTCTTACAGCCATTACTAGCATAACTGAAGCTAGAATAATTAATAACCAGATTACCAATTCAAAAAGAATTAGCATCACGCTATTGGTTTCTAATCTAGACGATGCATTTAACAAGAAGTTTTTTGGTAAGGTTGCAATAATACCAACCATAATTAATAACGAAATACCATTACCAATACCCTTGTCTGTAATTTTTTCTCCTAACCACATCGCGAAGATACAGCCTGTTACTAAAATAATTACAGATGAAAAATAGAATAAAGTACCTTGACCTAATAAAAAGGCCGAAGTTGGAATTCCTAAAGCTGGTAAACTTGCTAAATAACCTGGTGCTTGAACCAAACAAATAGCAATGGTTAACCAACGTGTAATTTGATTAATTTTCTTCTGACCACTTGCACCTTCTTTTTGCAGCTTTTGCAAATAAGGAATTGCTATGCCCATTAATTGTACAACAATAGAAGCTGATATGTAAGGCATGATTCCTAAAGCAAATACAGAAGCGTTAGCAAAAGCACCTCCTGTAAAAGCATTTAACAAACCTAACAAACCATCTTCTGTACTACCTTGTAATCCTTCTAATTGCGCAGCATCAATACCAGGTAAAACTACTTGTGCACCAAAACGGTAAACTAATAACAGACTTAACGTTACAATAATTCTGTTTCTTAGTTCTTCTATTTTCCAAACATTTTTTAATGTCTCTATAAATTTCATGCGCTTATATGGGGATTATAAAGTTACAGCTTCTCCTCCAACAGCTTCTATAGCAGCTTTTGCAGATGCAGTAAACTTATGTGCTGTTACTGTTAATTTAGATTTTAATTCACCTCTACCTAAAATCTTAACAAGATCGTTCTTGCCAACTAGGTTTAAAGTCATTAATGTTTCTAAATCTACAGTATCTTCTATTTTCTTATCATCTACCAATTGTTGTAAGGTATCTAAATTTACACCTTGATACTCTACACGATTGATATTTGTAAAGCCAAATTTAGGTACACGTCTTTGAAGCGGCATTTGACCACCTTCAAAACCAATTTTCTTTGAATAACCAGAACGAGACTTTGCTCCTTTGTGACCACGTGTTGCAGTACCACCTTTTCCAGAACCTTGTCCTCTACCTACTCGTTTACCTTGACTTTTAACTGAACCCTCTGCAGGTTTTAAATTACTTAAATCCATTTCAGTGTTTTATTATTTTGTTTCTTCAACAGAAACTAAATGTGAAACTTTAGCAACCATACCAAGGATATTTGGTGTGGCATCGTGCTCTACTACTTGACCAATCTTTTTAAGACCTAAAGCTTCTAATGTTAACTTTTGTCTTTTAGTACGATTGATTGCACTTCTTACTTTTTTAACTTTAATCTTTGCCATCGTTTTCCTTTATTATCCTTTAAAAACTTTTTCAAGAGAAATTCCTCTGTCACGAGCAATAGTTCTTGCATCTCTTAATTGTAATAAAGCATCAAAAGTTGCTTTTACAACGTTGTGTGGGTTAGATGAACCTTGAGATTTTGATAATACATCATGTACACCTACTGCTTCCAATACTGTTCTTACAGCACCACCAGCAATAACTCCTGTACCAGGAGCTGCAGGAATGATGTTTACTCTTGCTCCACCATATTTACCTTTTTGTTCGTGAGGTAACGTTCCTTTTACGATAGGGATACGCACTAAATTTTTCTTGGCGTCTTCAACAGCTTTTGCAATTGCACTAGCCACATCTTTAGATTTTCCTAATCCGTGACCAACAACTCCAGCTTCGTCGCCAACAACAACTATTGCTGAAAATCCGAATGCTCTACCACCTTTCGTTACCTTTGTAACTCTTTGTACTCCAACTAAACGATCTTTAAGATCTAATCCACTTGGTTTTACTAGCTCTGCGCTTTTGTATTTCTGATACATAATTTCTTAGAATTTAAGTCCTGCTTCTCTAGCACCTTCTGCTAATGATTTTACTCTTCCGTGATATAAATAACCTCCTCTATCAAAAGAGATTGTTTCTACACCTGCTTTAAGGGCTTTTTCAGCAACAGCTTTTCCTACTAATGCAGCAACTTCTGTTTTTGTACCTTTTGCAGAACTAATGTCTTTATCTCTTGAAGATGCAGCACTGATTGTTTTACCAGTAACGTCATCAACTATTTGAGCATAAATTTCTTTATTACTTCTAAAAACAGATAATCTTGGTCTAGCTTCAGTACCTGAAACTATTTTACGAACTCTGTTCTTAATTCTTAATCGTCTTTCGTTCTTTGTTAATGCCATAACTTAATTATTAAGCTGATTTACCTGCTTTTCTTCTTATTTGTTCACCAACAAACTTCACACCTTTACCTTTGTAAGGTTCTGGTTTTCTAAATCCGCGTATTTTGGCTGCAACTTGTCCAACCAATTGCTTATCGTGAGAAGTTAGTTTTACTATAGGGTTCTTTCCTTTTTCTGATACCGTTTCAACTTTAACTTCAGGAGCTAAATCTAAAATGATATTATGTGAAAAACCTAAAGCTAAATCTAGTTTTTGACCTTGATTTGTTGCTCTATATCCAACACCTACTAACTCTAACTCTTTTGTCCATCCTTTAGATACACCTTCAATCATATTGAAAATAAGTGCTCTATAAAGACCATGTTTAGCTTTATCTTCTTTTTTATCAGAAGAACGCTCAACTAAAACATTTCCTTCTTCAACTTTGATAGATACGTTTGAAAATTCTTGAGTTAACTCACCTAATTTTCCTTTTACTGTAACTATGTTATCGTTGACTTCAACTGTAACTCCTTCTGGAATTGCTACTGGGTTATTACCTATTCTTGACATGTCTTATAGTCTTTTTAAATTAGTAAACGTAACAAAGTACTTCACCTCCAACATTTTCTCTTTGAGCTTGTTTTCCAGTCATTACACCATGAGAGGTAGAAACGATTGCAATACCAAGACCATTAAGAATTCTAGGAAGTTCTTTTGAACTTGCGTACTTACGTAAACCTGGTTTACTTATTCTTTGAATCTTCTTAATTACAGGTTCTTTAGTTTCCTTGTTGTACTTAAGCGCTATCTTGATAGTCCCTTGTACAGCTGAATCTTCGAATTTGTAACTTAAAATATATCCTTGGTCGAATAATATTTTAGTGATTTCTTTTTTAAGATTAGATGCAGGAATCTCAACCACTCTGTGATTGGCACGCACTGCGTTTCTAATTCTTGTTAAATAATCCGCTATTGGATCTGTATACATAGTTATAAATTTGCGGTAACGGTTTTTAATTACGACTATCGGAATTAAACCTGAAACCAATTAATAATTTTTACCAACTTGCCTTTTTAACACCAGGAATTAATCCTTGGTTAGCCATTTCTCTAAACAATACACGAGAAATACCAAATGTTCTCATATAACCTTTTGGTCTACCTGTAAGCTTGCAACGATTGTGCATACGTACAGGAGAAGCATTTTTTGGTAATTTTTGTAATGCTTCATAATCTCCAGCTTCTTTTAAAGCTTTACGCTTTTCAGCATACTTTGCTACCGTTTTTGCTCTTTTTACCTCACGGGCTTTCATTGATTCTTTAGCCATATCTTAATTCTTTTGAAAAGGTAATCCTAATTCGGTTAATAATGATTTTGCTTCTTTATCAGTTTCTGCAGAAGTAACAAATGTAATATCCATACCAGAAATCTTGTTTACCTTATCGATATCAATCTCTGGGAAGATAATTTGCTCGGTAATACCTAAATTGTAATTACCTCTTCCGTCAAATCCTGTAGCTTTAATTCCATTAAAATCTCTTACACGTGGCAAGGCTGATGTAATTAAACGATCTAAAAATTCGTACATTCTTTCGCCTCTTAACGTAACTTTTGCTCCAATTGGCATACCCTTACGTAATTTGAAAGATGCAACGTCTTTTTTAGATAGTGTTGCTATAGCTTTTTGCCCTGTTATAGTTGTTAATTCTTCAACAGCGTGATCAATTAACTTTTTGTCTGCAACTGCTGCACCAACTCCTTTAGATAAAACTATCTTTTGAAGTTTTGGTACCTGCATAACATTACTATAACCAAATTCGTCTGTAAGAGCTGCAATTACTCTGCTTTTATACTCTTCTTTAAGTCTCGGTGAATATGCCATAACTATATTACTTCATTTGATTTTTTGGAAAATCTCACTTTTTTATCGCCTTCCATTCTGTATCCAACTCGTGTCTCTTCACCATTTGATGTCAATAACGATAAGTTAGAAATATGAATAGCCGCTTCTTTTTCCACGATTCCTCCTTGAGGACTTTGTGCACTTGGTTTCATGTGTTTTTTCACCAAGTTTACCCCCTCAACAATCGCCTTGTTCTTATCTATTAATACTTGAAGTACTTTACCTTCAGATCCTTTGTGATCTCCAGCTATTACTTTTACAGTATCTCCTGATTTAATTTTAAGCTTTGTCATTTTATTTTTCATTAAAGCACTTCAGGTGCTAATGATACAATTTTCATGAATTGTTTATCACGAAGTTCTCTAGCAACAGGACCAAAAACACGTGTGCCTCTCATCTCACCCGTTGGGTTTAATAATACACATGCATTATCATCAAAACGGATATAAGATCCGTCTGGTCTTCTTACTTCTTTTCTAGTACGTACAACTACTGCAGTAGAAACAGCTCCTTTTTTTATGTTTCCATTAGGAGTCGCATCTTTAACAGAAACAACAATTTTGTCTCCTACAGAAGCGTATCTTCTTTTTGTACCACCTAATACACGAATAGTTAAAACTTCTTTCGCTCCGGTGTTATCAGCTACTTTTAATCTTGATTCAGTCTGTACCATAATTACTTCGCTCTTTCAATTATTTCAACTAATCTCCAACATTTAGATTTACTCATAGGTCTTGTTTCCATGATCTTTACAGTATCTCCAATGTTACAATCGTTTGTCTCGTCGTGCGCAACATATTTCTTTGTTTTTAACACGAACTTTCCATACATAGGGTGCTTTACTTTCTTAACCTCAGAAACTACAATAGATTTCTGCATTTTATTACTAGTAACAATTCCTATACGTTCTTTTCTTAAATTTCTTGTTTCCATCTTTCTGCAGAATTATTGTAATTCTCTTTTTGTTAATTCTGTCGCAATTCTAGCTATCGTTCTTCTTACTGAACGCAACTGAATTGGATTCTCTAGAGGAGAAATTGCATGAGCCAATTTCATTTCTGAATAACTCTTTTTTGTCTCACCAAGTTTCTCTTGTAACTCAGCTACTGATAATTCTTTTACTTCTGATTGTTTCATCGTATAAATAAATTATGCTTCGTAATCTCTAGCAATTATAAATTTAGTTTTAACTGGCAACTTTTGTGCAGCTAAACGTAATGCTTCTTTAGCAACATCTAACGGTACACCTCCTACTTCAAAAAGTATACGGCCTGGCTTAACTACAGCTGCCCAATACTCAACGGCACCTTTACCTTTACCCATACGTACTTCAAGAGGTTTCTTTGTAATAGGCTTGTCTGGAAATATTTTAATCCAGATAGATCCTTCCCTTTTCATGTAACGAGTAGCAGCAATACGCGCAGCTTCAATCTGGCGTGCTGTAATAAAACTTGAGTCTAATGACTTTATACCAAAGGTTCCACTTGATAAACGATGCCCTCTTCCGGCATTACCTTTCATGCGACCCTTTTGTTGCTTACGAAATTTTGTTCTTTTAGGCTGTAACATGCTTTCTTTTCTTTAAAAAATTACTTTCTACGACGTGATTTGTTATCTCTTCCACCACGTCCACCTTTTCCTTGCTTTTTAGATAAACCAACAAGCGGAGAAAGTTCTCTTTTACCATATACTTCACCTTTCATGATCCATACTTTAACACCTAATCTACCGTAAGTAGTATGTGCCTCAACTAAAGCATAGTCAATATCGGCTCTAAATGTTGATAAAGGAATACGTCCTTCTTTGTAGTGCTCGCTACGTGCCATTTCAGCACCATTTAAACGACCACTGATTTGGATTTTAATTCCTTCAGCATTCATACGCATTGTAGCAGCGATAGCCATTTTTATTGCACGACGGTAAGAAATTCTGTTTTCTATTTGACGAGCAATACTTGATGCTACTAAAAATGCATCTAGTTCAGGTCTCTTAATTTCAAAAATATTGATCTGAACTTCTTTTCCAGTAATTTTCTTAAGCTCTTCTTTTAACTTGTCTACCTCTTGACCGCCTTTACCAATAATGATACCTGGTCGAGCCGTAGTGATAGTAACGGTTACAAGTTTCAAAGTTCTTTCAATAATTACTCTAGAAACACTAGCTTTAGATAGACGTGCGTGAACGTACTTTCTTATCTTATCGTCTTCGGCAAGTTTATCGCCATAATCATTTCCTCCGTACCAGTTAGATTCCCATCCTCTGATAATTCCTAAACGATTTCCGATTGGATTTGTTTTTTGTCCCATATCTCTATTTAAGCTTGTGTGTTATTGTTAGCTCCAACCACTAATGTTACGTGGTTTGAACGTTTTCTAATTCTGTGTGCACGACCTTGAGGTGCTGGACGCAATCTTTTTAACATTGTTCCACCATCTACTCTAATCTCCTTAACAAATAATTCAGCCTCTTCAATGCTAGCATCTTCGTTTTTAGCTTGCCAGTTTGCAATTGCAGACAATAACAATTTCTCTAAACGATTTGACGCTTCTTTTTGGCTAAATTTTAAAATATTAAGCGCTTTTTCTACGCTTTCACCTCTTACTAAATCGGCTACTAAACGCATTTTTCTCGGTGACGTAGGACAGTTATTAAGTTTAGCAAAAGCAACTTGCTTTTTTCCTTCCTTAATAGCGTCTGCCATTTGTTTTTTACGACTTCCCATAGCTTACTACTTTTTACCTTTATTTTTAGCACCTGCATGACCTCTAAAAGATCGTGTAGGTGAAAATTCTCCTAACTTATGTCCTACCATGTTTTCAGTTACGTAAACTGGAACAAATTGACGACCGTTATGCACTGCAATTGTTTGACCAACAAAATCTGGTGTTATCATAGAGGCTCTTGACCACGTTTTGATAACTGTTTTCTTGTTAGCTTCTACATTAGCAGCTACTTTCTTCTCTAATTTATAATGAACGTAAGGTCCTTTTTTTAATGATCTTGACATGACTTATTATTTCTTTCTACGTTCTACAATATATTTATTACTCGCTTTTGTTTTAGAACGGGTTCTATAACCTTTAGCAGGTATACCATTTCTAGAACGTGGGTGTCCACCTGAAGACTTACCTTCACCACCTCCCATTGGGTGATCGACAGGGTTCATAACAACCGGTCTTGTACGTGGTCTTCTTCCTAACCATCTTGTTCTACCAGCTTTACCTGATACAAGTAATTGATGATCTGAATTTGACACAACACCTATAGTAGCCATACAATCAGCTAATATTAAACGTGTTTCACCAGACGGTAATTTTATAGTTGCAAACTTACCTTCACGAGCCATTAATTGTGCAAATGTACCAGCACTACGAGCCATAACAGCTCCTTGACCTGGACGTAACTCAACACAAGAAATGATTGTCCCTAAAGGAATTTGCGATAACGGCATTGCATTACCAATTTCTGGAGCGATATTCTCTTTTCCAGAAACAATAGTCTGACCTACTTGTAAGCCATTTTGAGCAACGATGTATCGTTTTTCACCATCTTGATAGTTCAACAACGCAATAAACGCTGTTCTGTTTGGATCGTACTCGATAGACTTAACTTCTGCTGGAATTCCAGTTTTGTTACGTTTAAAGTCGATAATACGATACCTTTTCTTATGACCACCACCTATATAGCGCATGGTCATTTTTCCGCGACTGTTTCTACCACCAGACCTTTTTTTCGGAGCTAATAAACTTTTCTCCGGCTTATCAGTAGTAATGGCGTCATACCCATTTACTACTCTAAAACGCTGCCCTGGCGTGATTGGTTTTAATTTTCTTACTGACATTTGTCTTTAATTACATGTTACTGTATAAATCAATCATTTCACCTTCCGCCAGTTGTACAATTGCCTTTTTAACAGCATTTGTTTTACCATGTTGAATACCAGTTTTTGTATACTTGGTACTTCTATCTGGACGGACATTTATAGTACGAACTTTTTCAACAGAAACGCCATAAGCAGCTTCCACCGCTTTTTTGATTTCTACCTTGTTCGCCTTCGTATTCACAGCGAATGTATAGCAGTTTCTTAACTCGCTATCTGCAGTCGCTTTTTCCGTGATTATGGGTTTAATTAAGATATTCATCTGTTTCTTATTTACTTAAATTCGTTTCAATTCCTTCTAAAGAACTCTCTAAAAGCACAACTTGATTAGCGTTAAGTATTTTATAAGTGCTTAATTCTGAATTAGTTACAACTTCAGAGCCTTTCAAATTGCGTGACGACAAATATACATTATTATTTGAAGCGCCCAACACAAAGAGAGATTTTTTGTTTTCTAGGTCTAAGGCCTTTAAAACAGCCGTGAAGTTTTTAGTCTTTGGAGTATCAAAATTAAAGTCTTCCAACACAACAATTGACTTCTCGTTAGCTTTCATTGTTAAAGCTGATTTACGAGCCAAACGCTTCACATTTTTGTTTAACTTAAAACCATAGTTTCTAGGTCTTGGACCAAACATACGTCCACCACCTTTAAAAACACCAGACTTAATACTACCAGCTCTGGCAGTACCAGTACCCTTTTGTTTTTTGATCTTACGCGTACTTCCAGCTATTTCAGCACGCTCTTTTGCTTTATGAGTCCCTTGTCTCTGGTTTGCCAAATATTGTTTAACATCCAAATAAACCGCATGATTATTAGGCTCAATAGCAAACACATCTTTAGAAAGTTCAACCTTTCTACCTGTGTCTTTTCCGTTAATATCTACAACTGCTACTTTCATTACTTTCTAATAATTACATAAGCGTTTTTGTGTCCAGGAACACATCCTTTAACAACAAGTAGATTCTTTTCAGCAACTACTTTTAAAACTCTTAAATTTTGAACTTTAACTGTTTCGCCTCCCATTCTTCCAGCCATTCGCATTCCTTTGAATACTCTTGCAGGATAAGAAGCGGCACCAATAGAACCTGGCGCTCTTAAACGGTTATGTTGACCGTGAGTAGCTTGACCTACACCACCAAAACCGTGACGTTTAACAACACCTTGAAAGCCTTTACCTTTCGAAGTTCCTGAAACATCAACAAACTCACCTTCTGCAAAGTGCTCTACAGTGATTGCATCACCTAACTTGTACTCCTCCTCAAAACCTTTAAACTCAACAACTTTGCGTTTCACAGAAGTTCCTGCTTTCTTAGCATGACCTAAATCAGCTTTGGTAGCACTTTTTTCTGTCGCGTCATCGAAACCAAGTTGCACGGCATTGTAGCCATCAACTTCCTCGGTTCTGACTTGGGTAACGATACATGGGCCAGCTTCAATTACTGTACATGGAATATTTTTTCCATTCTCATCGAAGATGCTGGTCATACCGATTTTTTTTCCTATTAACCCAGACATATTTATTAATTATTAATTGTTATTATTCTATTTATTAAAATTCAAGGCTGAAAAATACGTTTCAGCCTTGAATTGTATTTTTTCCGTTTTTCCCTAACCGTCGTTAAGGACATGTTTCTGTGCCTTACTTACACCTTAATCTCTACTTCAACACCACTTGGCAATTCAAGCTTCATTAAAGCATCGATAGTCTTTGAAGAAGACGAGTAAATATCTAATAATCTCTTGTAAGAGCTTAATTGAAATTGTTCTCTTGACTTCTTGTTCACGTGAGGTGAACGTAATACAGTGAAAATTTTCTTGTGTGTTGGTAACGGAATTGGACCTGTTACAACAGCACCTGTACTTTTTACTGTTTTTACAATCTTGTCAGCAGACTTATCTACTAAATTGTGATCGTAAGACTTTAATTTTATTCTAATTTTCTGACTCATTTTTCTTTAGATTTAAGCTTCAACGCCTTTAGCTGCTTTTATTACTTCTTCAGATATGTTAGAAGGAGTTTCAGCATAGTGTGAAAATTCCATTGTTGATGTTGCACGTCCAGAAGACAATGTTCTTAATGTAGTAACATATCCAAACATTTCTGATAATGGAACAATTGCTTTTACGGTTTTAGCACCAGCTCTGTCACCCATATCACTTACTTGTCCTCTACGACGGTTTAAATCTCCTACAATATCACCCATGTTCTCTTCAGGTGTAATAACCTCAAGTTTCATCATAGGTTCCATAATTACAGCTTTTGCAGCTTTTGCAGCATTCTTAAATCCAAGTTTTGCTGCCAATTCGAATGATAATTGATCTGAATCCACGTCATGGTAAGAACCATCTGTTAATGTTACTTTCATAGCATCAACTTCGTATCCTGCTAAAGGTCCATTTTGCATGGCCATTGTGAATCCCTTTTCAATTGAAGGGATAAATTCTTTAGGAACGTTACCACCTTTAATTTCTGAAACAAATTCTAAACCTTCTTTACCTTCTTCAGCTGGCTCTATAGTAAATACAATATCAGCAAATTTACCACGTCCACCAGATTGCTTTTTGTAAACCTCTCTGTGTTCTGCACGCTGTGTAATAGCTTCTTTGTACTCTACTTGTGGTTGACCTTGATTTACTTCAACCTTAAACTCACGCTTAAGACGGTCAACAATAATATCTAAATGAAGCTCACCCATTCCAGAAATTATAGTCTGTCCTGAAGCCTCGTCTGTTCTAACAGTAAATGTAGGATCCTCTTCTGCCAATTTACCTAAAGCCATACCTAGTTTATCAACATCTGCTTTTGTTTTAGGCTCAACAGCTATACCAATTACAGGATCTGGGAAATCCATAGATTCTAAAACGATAGGTGCTTTTTCATCAGATAATGTATCACCTGTTTTAATATCCTTAAATCCTACAGCAGCACCAATATCTCCAGCTTCAATAAAATCGATAGCATTTTGCTTGTTAGAGTGCATTTGATAGATACGAGAGATACGCTCTTTCTTTCCTGAACGGTTGTTCAAGATATAAGAACCTGCATCTAAACGACCAGAATATGCACGGAAGAATGCTAAACGCCCTACGAAAGGATCTGTAGCAATCTTAAATGCTAATGCAGAGAATGGATCTTTTACGTCTGGCTTACGAACTTCGTCTGCACCAGTATTTGGATTTGTCCCTACAATATTATCTCTATCTGTTGGAGAAGGTAAATAACGACATACAGCATCTAATAAAAACTGTACACCTTTATTTTTAAAAGAAGAACCACAAATCATAGGAATGATAGCCATATCCATTACAGCAGCACGAAGTGCAGCATGCACTTCCTCTTCAGTAATAGAATCCTCATCTTCCATAAATTTCTCTAATAAGTTCTCATCGTAAGTAGCTACTTCTTCAATAAGTAAAGCTCTATACTTTCTTGCTTCCTCTTTTAATTCGTCTGGAATTTCAATAACATCAAAAGTTGCCCCTTGAGTTTCATCGTGCCAAACGATTGCTCTATTTTTTACTAAATCTACAATACCTTTAAAGTCAATTTCATCACCAATGTTTAAAACAATTGGCACTGCGTTTGACTTCAACATATCCTTAACTTGTTGACAAACCGCTAAAAAGTTTGATCCTTGACGGTCCATTTTATTAACGAAACCAATTCTTGGAACTTTGTAGTTATCAGCTAGTCTCCAGTTAGTTTCAGATTGTGGTTCAACACCATCAACCGCACTAAACAAGAACACCAATCCATCCAAAACACGTAATGAACGGTTTACTTCAACCGTAAAATCTACGTGACCTGGAGTATCAATAATATTAAAATGGTAACCTTTAGTTTCATCTGTAGGTTGACCATTTTCTAACGGGAAGTTCCAAGTACAAGTTGTAGCAGCTGAAGTAATAGTAATACCTCTTTCCTGCTCTTGCTCCATCCAGTCCATAGTTGCAGCACCATCGTGTACTTCACCTATTTTATGAGAAACACCCGTATAAAAAAGAATACGCTCTGTAGTTGTTGTTTTTCCTGCATCAATATGTGCAGCAATACCTATATTTCTTGTATATTTTAAATCTCTTTGTGCCATCGTAAATTAAAATCTAAAGTGTGAGAATGCTTTGTTTGCTTCTGCCATCTTGTGTGTGTCTACACGCTTCTTAACAGCTGCTCCTTCTTCTTTAGCAGCAGCTAAAATTTCAGCAGCAAGTTTTTGAGCCATAGATTTTTCGTTTCTTTTGCGCGAATAGCCAATTAACCATTTCATTGCAGTTGAAACTTTACGGTCTGGACGAATTTGCATTGGAATTTGGAATGTAGCACCACCCACACGACGACTACGTACTTCTACGTGAGGCATCACATTTGATAAGGCATCCTTCCAAGTTTCTAAAGCTGTTTTTTCGTCGTCAGTTTTCTTTTCCTCTACAATATCAATTGCATCGTAGAATACTTTAAAAGCTACTGACTTTTTACCATCCCACATCATCATGTTAACAAAACGTGTTACTAACTGATCATTAAAACGTGGATCTGGTAAAAGCGGTCTTTTTTTCGCTTGTCTTTTTCTCATGTCTTCTTCTTAAAGTTCTTTAATTACTTTTTAGGGCGTTTTGCACCATATTTAGATCTACGTTGTGTTCTACCTGCAACACCTGCTGTGTCTAAAGCACCACGAACGATGTGATATCTAACTCCTGGCAAATCTTTTACCCTTCCACCTCTAACCAATACTATCGAGTGCTCTTGTAGGTTGTGACCTTCTCCTGGGATGTAAGCATTCACTTCCTTACCATTAGTTAACCTTACCCTTGCAACTTTACGCATTGCCGAGTTTGGCTTCTTAGGTGTAGTTGTGTAAACACGCGTACAAACCCCACGTCTTTGTGGACACGAATCTAAAGCAGCCGATTTACTCTTCTTGGTTATTTTGGCTCTTCCTTTTCGTACTAATTGTGAAATTGTTGGCATATATTTCTATATAAATTTTGTTTAACCTCACTTTTGAGGGCTGCAAAGGTAGAAATTAATTTGAATTTTTCAAATGTTAATAGATTAATTTTCAGTAGAAAATAAAAATCCTGCGATGCATTATATTTTAACTGTAGTTTTTGCGTTAATTTTACAATTCAAAACCTAAATTTAAAGCGTGCGAAAAACTCTTCTTTTACTCCTTATTATATATATAGGTTTTTCTTCTGAAACATGGTGCCAGAACCTTCAATTAAAAGTTAGTGGAAATGACAGTCTTGAAACGGCTACAATAGATTCCATTGGATACACTAAAATACATCGTGATTTTTCATCAATGGAAAAAGAACTCGACACGCTCTATTATACTATTAACTCATTAGGTTATATTGAAAGCAACAGACATCCTCTAACCAAAGTTAACGACTCACTTTTTCTCACTACAATAGAATTAAATAAAAGGTTTGGCACCATTAAAATTTATTATGACAAAAGCCTGGTCTCAAAAGCCATACTAAATCAGGTTTCTGAAAACGTGACAGAAGAGGCATTTATATTGGATTTCAGGAATATTGAAAGCGCTCTCGAATTTATCAATCTAAAAACATCTGAAAAGGGATTTCCTTTTGCCGAGTTAAAACTAGACAACATTATAAAGAATGACGACAACAGTTTAGAGGCTAACTTAATAATAGCAAACACCAATCAGTCTCGATCAATAAATAAAATTATAGTTCGTGGTTATGATAAGTTTCCTAAATCCTATTTAAAACATTACTTGAAAATTAAAACCGGTAATGTTTTGAATTTAACAGAAATTAAAAACAAAACCCAACAACTAAATGACTTGCCTTTTGCCAACCAAATAAAGGAACCTGAAATCCTATTTTCTAAAGATTCAACCATACTCTATTTATATATAGAAAAGAACAAAAGCAATGCATTTGATGGGTTTCTTGGATTTGGAACAAATGAAAACACCAACAAACTAGAATTTAACGGCTACCTAGATTTACAACTTGTCAACAATTTGAATTTCGGAGAATCGTTTACACTTAAATACAAAAGTGATGAAAATGACTTAAGAACCTTTGATGTAAAGCTTTTTTTACCTTATCTATTTCAAACACCTCTAGGCCTTGAGGGCGAGTTAAACCTTTTTAAAAAAGATTCGTCTTTCACAACATCTTATCAAAAATTAAAATCGCACTATCAAATCAATCCAAAAAACAGAATAGCTATAGGCCTAAAGGCAATACAATCAAATAATCTTTTGAATCAAGAAAACAACAACCCTTTGATTCAAGATTACAAAACCACATTTTACAATGTAAGGTATGAGTTTTTATATCGACAAAACCAAAGTAGACTTTTTCGCAACAATGCATTAATTGATTTGGAGCTAGGAACAGGGAACAGAAAACTTGAAAGCTCAAAAACCAGTCAGTTTGAATATTCACTTGAAGCTTTTAAGATTTTCAATCTTAACAAAAGGAACAGTGCTTACATTAGATTAAAAAATATAAGCTTGTTTTCTGACGACTATCTGGAGAACGAATTGATTCGCTTTGGCGGCATAAACTCCATTCGTGGTTTTGAAGAAAATAGTTTAAGCGCTACCTTTTATGCCCTACTTAATACTGAATACAGGTACTTATTAAGTTCTAACTTCTACCTTCATTCTATAATTGATGTCGCCTATTTCGAAAATGACATCATAAATCAAAAAGAAAAGCTTTACAGCATAGGCTTTGGTTTTGGCATTCTTACCAATGCAGGATTATTACGATTTAATTATGCAAACGGAAAGTCTGAAAATCAAAATTTCAAACTATCAAATTCTCAAATCCATATAAGTTTATCTGCAATTTTTTAAGAATTACAGTACATTAAAAGCGGTTTTTTGAAAAAAAAATTAAAATTTTAACCCTTAATTATTGTTTAATTAACTTTTTATTATGATTTTTGGCGTAGACTAATTCAAATAAAATATAAAATGAAAACAAAGTTTAGTGGAATTTTAACGCTATTCCTAGCGTTTGTTGTGCAACTTACGTTTGCGCAAGAAAAAACAATTTCAGGAACTATATCCGATGAAAACGGATTGCCACTTCCCGGAGTTAATATTATTGTAAAAGGTACAACAACTGGTACTCAAACCGATTTTGATGGTAATTATACCATTGGTGCGAATACAGGTGATGTATTATCTTATTCCTTTTTAGGCTACACTACTCAAGAAATGACAGTTGGTGCGGCAAACAACATTAGCTTTGCAATGACGGTTGATGCCGATGCGCTTGATGAGGTTGTTATTACAGCTTTAGGTATTAAGAGAAAGCAAGATGAATTAACTACAGCTAACCAGGTTGTTAAGAGCGAAGAACTTGTTCAGGCTCAAAACCCTGATTTAGTACAAGGTTTATCTGGTAAAGTATCTGGTTTACAAATTAACACAACTAATAGTGGTGTAAACCAATCTACTCGTATTCAGTTACGTGGTAGTAGATCTTTAACACAAAACAACCAAGCATTAGTAGTTATCGATGGTGTAATTTCTAACGGAAGTGTACTATCTAGCATCGATCCAAACTTAATTGAATCGGTTAACGTAATTAAAGGTGCGAATGGTGCCGCGTTATATGGTTCTGCTGGTGCGAATGGTGCCTTAATTGTAACAACTAAAAAAGGTAACCAGTCTGAAAAAATGACTATTCAGTTTAATTCTGCTGCATCATTTGAAGACATAGCATACATCCCACAAAGACAAACTCGTTATGGACAAGGATGGAATGGAGTTCATACATCATATGAAAATGGTGGTTGGGGTCCTGAATTTGATGGTCAATTAGTACCTGTTGGTCTTCCTTTAGAAGATGGTACTTACCGTTATTTCCCATATAGTCCTATTGATGACAATATTAAGGAGTTCTTTCAAACTGGAACAACTTTCCAAAACACGTTATCTTTATCTGCAGGTAGCTTAGAAGATGGATATGTTTATTTATCTGCTAACAAAATTGATAAAGAATTCGTAATTCAAGGTGATGAGTCTAATAGTAGTACTTTCAACTTCAAAGGAGGTAAGAAAGTTGGTAAGTGGTCTTTAGAAGGAAACATCTCTTATTTAAATAATAAGACAGAGCAATCTACTGGTACATTATACACTGAGTTATTACAAACAGCTACAAATATTCCAGTAGAAGAGTTTTCAGATCCTAATAATGCTACACACTGGACGTCTTATTACCGTAGTCCATATTGGATTAGAGATAATGAAAGAAGAGAAGATAGAATTGACCGTTTAATTGGTATTTTAAATGTTGGTTATGAGTTTAACGAGCATATTAATGTGCGTTATACAGGTAACATAAACACAACAGGCCGTTCTGGTTTTAACTATGTAAATGGTGTTGTAGATACATTAAACGTTGGTGGTGGTGATTACACTACTCAATCTGCTTACGGTGATTATTCTAGTAACTTTATGAGTTATTATGGAGATTTATTTTTAACATTCAATTACGATTTAACTGAAAAAATCAATATGAATGTTACTTTAGGTCACAACTTACGTGATCAGAGATTTGCTCAAGTTGCAAACAGTGGTATCAATTTAACAGTACCTGGTTTCTACAACATTAGTAATGTTACAGGAACTCCTACTGTTAGTAACTCAAGAACTCGCATTAGAAGAACAGCTGTATTTGGACAAGCTGACTTTGGATATGATGATTTCTTATTCTTAAACGTTACTGCTAGAAATGACTGGACTTCTGTTTTAGATCCTTCAAACAATTCATTCTTCTACCCTTCTGTTGGTGTATCATTTA
Source organism: Hanstruepera flava (assembly GCF_023634025.1). GTDB lineage: Bacteria > Bacteroidota > Bacteroidia > Flavobacteriales > Flavobacteriaceae > Hanstruepera > Hanstruepera flava. The sequence continues at coordinate 699,648 of NZ_JALJCW010000001.1, forward strand.
TTCCAACAAAAGCATTTGATAATTTTGGTGGCGATGTCTTAAACTTTATGAAAGTTGCAGCGAGTTGGGTACGTGTAGGTAACGATGGTTCAATTGGCGCTAGTGCAATTGTTCCAACTTATGCTTCAGCTCCAGGATATCCTTATGGTACTTTAAATGCCTTTGTACAACCAACAGGTATTACAGACCCATTTTTAGAGCCAGAGTTTTTAGAGTCTTTAGAGTTTAACTTAAACATGGGATTCTTTAATGACAGAATTACTTTAGACGCATCTTATTATATACAAGATGGTTCTAACCAAATTAATAACTCTTCAACTTCTTTTGCATCAGGTATCAGTAACAATACTGTAAACATTGGTGAAACTGAAACAAAGGGTTATGAAATTGATTTAGGTGTAAGACCATTTTGGTCTGCTGACCCAAGAGGTTTCCGTTGGGATATGAGATTATCTTATGCAACCAACGAAACAATAGTTAAGTCTATTAACGGTGAAACTGATGAATTGGCTATTCAATCTTTCCCTAACAATGCTAACCCAGTAGGTATTTTTGCAATTGTTGGTGAAGAATTCCCAATCATTAAAGGTGCTGCTTACGAAAGAGACCCACAAGGGCGTGTGTTAATTGATCCAACAACTGGTACTCCAAGAGTAACATCAGATTTACAAGTTTTAGGTAAGTCAAATCCAGATTACATTCTTGGATTAAACACATCTTTCACTTATAAAGGTATTAGATTAGGTGCTACTATGGATTACAGAACTGGTCACCAATTCTGGTCTGGTGCTAAATCATGGTTATCTTGGTCTGGTCACTTGATTGAATCTGCTGAGCACGGTCGTAATGGTGGTTTTATATATCCTAATTCTGCTATAGAGACATCTCCTGGTGTATACGAAGCTAACACTGGTATTGTAACTGGTGGAACAAGTTACTCTTCATTATTGAACTACTACTCTAATGATTACTATACAGTAACTGAAAACTTCGTTTTAGATGCAACTGCTTTTAAAGTCAGAGAACTTTCATTATCTTATACACTTCCTACTAAAATGTTAGAGAAGACTGCTATAAGTAATGTTATAGTAGGTGTAAATGCTAGAAACCCATTTATAGTTTTACCTAAAGAAAATAGAAGTTATAACGATCCTGAGACATCTAACACAACAGGAAATGGTCAAGGTCTTGCGGCTATCAACCAATATCCTACAACTAGATCTCTTGGTTTCAACCTTAACATAACATTTTAAAAAAAATAGAAAATGAAAAATATATTTAAATTATTAACAATTGCTGTATTATTAGGCTTTGTTGCTACTTCATGTTCTGATTATTTGGACGTGAATGATCCACAAGATAGCCCAACAAATGAACAGGTAACTCCAGATTTGATTTTACCTGCAGCAATGTCCAGAACAAATTCAATCCAAGGAGGAACAATGAATCGTTTAGGAAACGTATTCATGAACAACTGGTCTGCTAACGTAAATTCATTTACTGGTGGATTCAATGAAGAATATCAATTAATTATCACAAGTACGTTTTATAACACAATTTGGGATCAATTATATTTAAGAAGTGCAAACTATCAAGCTATTATTGATAGTCCTTTTGAAAACTATGAAAATCACAAGGCGATTGCAAAAATCATGAAGTCTTTCTACATGCAGTACATTGTAGATATTTACGGTGATTGCCCTTATACTCAAGCTTTTCAAGGTGGTTTAAACCCTGCACCAGCTTATGATGATGATCAAGCAATCTACAGAAGTTTGATTGATGAAATTAATGATGCTATTGATTTAATTAACAATAACACTGTTTCTACAATTCCTGTTGGAGCTGAAGACATTGTTTACGGTGGTTCTATGAGTGATTGGGTTAGATTTGCTAACACGCTTAAGTTACGTATTTTAATGCGTCAGGCTACTTTAGCTGAAACTGATGGTGAAACTGCTACGTATTTGAATAGTCAGTTTAATTCATTAGACCTAGATTTTATTACATCTTCAGCAACATTAAACCCAGGTTTTGCTAATGATGCTGGTCGTCAAAATCCATTCTATGCTACTTACGGTTTTGATGTTGAAGGAAACCCTACAACTACTAATCGTTTCATTAGATGTTCATTATATGCTCAAGAATTTTTAGATGGTACTTTAACTGGTGTTTATGACCCAAGAATTGATTACATTTATGAGCCAATTGGTGGTGCTGTTGTAGGTGTTGATCAAGGTATTGACAGTAATGACCCTGCTATTCCAGATGAAATTTCTGCTTTAGGAACAGGTTTATTAGTAGATGATACTCAAGACTCATATGTAATGTTAGCGGCTGAAAGTTTCTTCTTGCAAGCAGAAGCTGTAGAAAGAGGTTATATTTCTGGTAACGCCAAAGCATTATTTGAAGCAGGTATTATGGCATCTTTTGCTCACTATGGTTTAGACGGTTCTGCATATTTGGCAGCTAGTAACATTGTACCTGAAATAGGTTGGGATGGTTCATCTAATAAACTTGAGGCTATAATGACTCAAAAGTGGATTGCTACTAACGGAATAAATGCTATAGAATCTTGGATAGAAATGACTAGAACAGGTTACCCTATGGTACCTTTAGCTCAAACAGCTCAACAGCCATCAAAACCAAACAGATTACTATATCCATCTTCAGAATATATTGGTAATGGTGCTAACGTGCCAGCTCAAACGTCATCAGACGCTTTCAATACTCATATTTTCTGGGATAACAATTAATTAAAAAAAAATGTGTATTATGAAAAAAATTAAATTATTATCGGTTATTTTCATCTCATCATTATTGAGTGTTTCATGCCTTGTTGATGATGAAGATGCAAAATTAGATGCTGCTGGAAACACACCTTATGTGGTAGGTTTCAATCAAAATGTAGCAAATGAAAGTTGGTTCGAAGACATAGGTGCTATCGAGCGTTCATACCCAGTAAATTTAGTGGGTGGTCAAGATGGAACTCCAGCGTCTTCTGATTTAGTGATTAACTATATTATTAGTCCAGAGTCTACGGCTACTGAAGGTCAAGAATTTGACTTTATCGAAAACACTGGTCAATTGGTAATTCCAGCTGGTCAAGATTTCGGTATGTTTAGTATTTTGTTAAACACTGGAGGATTAGATCCTAATGTTCCTACTGAATTAGTTTTAGAACTTACCAGTGTTGAAGGAAATGCTGCAAATATTGGAACAATTAACGAGTTAAACTTGTTGCGTATTACCTTTGTAGGTTGTAGTTCTCAACTTGAAGGTAACTATACTCTAACTACAACAAGAGATGATGGAGCACAAACCGTGCGTCCTGAAGCAATTACCTTGTTAGGTCCTAACTATTTTGAAACAGAGAGTACTGGATTATGGGGTACTAACGGTATTGGTGTTGCACCTGATTCTTCTATGAATTTTGAAGATATTTGTGGTGAAGTATTTGTTCCTTTACAAGGATTAGCTCAAGGTTTTTATTCAAATGAAGTTTTCGGTACTAATTTAACTGGTCCAGATGGTGAAGTTGATCAAACAACTTTAGACTTTTACATGGACTACTGGATTTCATTTAGTGCTGGTAACAGAGCATATAATGCTGACTTTGTAAGACTATAATTTATTAACGAATTAATTAAACAATATGAAAAATATTTTAAATTATAAATATATACTAGGATTAGCAGTATTACTTGGTTTTACCAGCTGCTTGGATGATGATCAAGATTATCCTGCCGCTGATAAACCTGTAGCAACTTTAGATATGACTTCTGCTTCGATTGCAGAAGGAGAAACTGCGACGTTCACAATCAATTTATCTAAAGCTCAAGCAGCAGCTTCTGATTTCAAATTAGATTTATTATCTGGTAGTGCAGATGATTTTTCTACTGATGCTGCTCATTTAGATGAGTTTGAAATTGGACCAGAAGGATGGCAAGTTACTGTTCCTGGAACAGCAACTTCTGTAGAGTTTAATATTACTGCTCTACTTGATTTATATCCTGAAGCTCCGGAAACATTAAAATTTAGAATGACTAAAGGGCAACAAGGTAATTCAACTGTTGCTGGTGGTCAAATTGATTTCACGGTTAACATTACTAATTCAAGTACTCTGAATTGCGGTTTAGAATTAGCTTGGGATGGTGATGCCGATGATCATTTATGTGATATGGACTTTGATGTATTTTTAGATTCTTTTGGGGCTTATGCGTTTACAGGTGATTGTCCTGAGTATTTAATCGAGCCTGTTAACCCAAGTAACTTATGGACTTCTGAATTAGCAGATGGTACTCACGTAATCGTTGTTGATTTATGGGATAATCATGGTGTAACTCCAGGTCTTCCAGTTCCTTTAAGACTTACAATAGGTAAAGTTGGAGTTGTTATGGCTGATATGGATCTTGGTGACTTATATATGACTGATAGTCAAGATACTGCTAACGGAACTGGTGGTGATATGGCTGTTGGTTGGATAGAAGTAGTTAATGGATTATATTCTATATATGATATAAATGGTAATTTAGTTGCTGAAGAAGGTATCTAAAAATCCAATATTATAAAATAAAAACCACCTCATATCGAGGTGGTTTTTTTATACATTTGCATATCATGTCAGAACAAACTCAAATATACGGTTTACGTGCGGTAATAGAAGCTATTAATGCGAACGAAACTATTGAAAAGATTTTTATTCAAAAAGGACTCAAAGGCGAATTGTCTCAAGAGTTAGAGTCATTAATTAAATCTGAAAAATTAAATTCATCTTATGTACCAATTGAAAAGCTTAATAGATTAACTAATAGTAATCATCAAGGTGTCGTAGCTCAAATATCTCCTATATCCTATTTTGATTTAGAAGAATTGATAACTTCAACCTACGAATCAGGTAAAACACCTCTTTTCTTACTTTTGGACCAATTGAGTGATGTTCGCAATTTTGGAGCTATTATTAGAACAGCTGAATGTACTGGGATACATGGCATTATAATCCAAAAAAAAGGTAGTGCACCTGTAAATGGTGATGCCATAAAGACAAGTGCTGGAGCAGTCTTTAAAATTCCTATTTGCCGTGTTGATCATATAAAAGACGCTATGTTTTTGCTACAAGCTTCTGGTATCCAAGTTGTGGCTGCTACTGAAAAAACTTCTAATTTACTCTACGATATAGATTTTAAAATACCTAGTGCCATTATTATGGGTTCCGAAGGCCGTGGTATAAATCCTTCAATATTAAAATTAGTAGATGCAAAAGCTAAATTACCTCTTTTGGGAGAAATTGAATCACTTAACGTTTCTGTAGCTTGTGGAGCATTTTTATATGAAGCGGTTAGACAGCGTCTTTAATCTTTATTTTCCTTAAAAATGTAGTTTATTGTTTTAGGTTGTTCTTCACTTCCATCAGACTCTAAATTTGTAGACTCTATAAAGTTTCCATTTTCATCAAAATGCTTTAAAAATTCGTCGCTTTCTTCGTCATAGTCTGGTTCTTCCCACTTGTACTTAACAGGTTTAGGAATATTGTTTCTGTAAATTAAAGCAAAAAATAACCCTACTACCAAACCTGATAAATGACCTTCCCAAGACATGCCTTCTTTAATCGGAAGTACATACCATACCATACTTCCATAAAGGAAAACAACCAATAAGGATAATGCTATTAATCTATAATGTTTAGCTAATATGCCTTTAAAAAACAAAAAACTAACCAAAACATAAATTAAACCACTTGCTCCAATGTGATATGCTGGCCTACCAATTAGCCATGTTAACAAACCTGATAATAAAATTCCATAAAGAAGAACTTTCCAGGCAATACTTCTGTAGAAATAAAACAAGCTCGCCGAAAGTACAAATAACGGAATTGTATTATGATATAAATGCTGTATGCTAGAATGAATAAAAGGGCTAAATACTACTCCTTTTAAACCGTTTAAACGCATAGGATAAACTCCAAAATTGGTGAAGTCGAAGCGAAAACGGATTTCAAACCAAAACACTAACCATATAAGCATAACAAATACCAATGGGTAAACTATCACGCCATTAGAAAACTTAAAATGTTCTTGGTTTTCCATAATTAAATATACATTAACAATATTGTTTCCAAAATACTAATACGTGATAAATTGTCATATTAACAGCATAAAATCTAAAAATTTTATGACTTTGTAATTCACTATATATCTAATTGCTTAATTTTACTTTATGAATGAACCTTTAGCGGAACGATTAAGGCCACAGGCTCTTGAAGACTATATTAGTCAAACTCATTTAGTAGGGTCTAATGGTAGCTTGACTAGACATATAAAACAAGGCATCATTCCATCCATGATACTTTGGGGGCCTCCAGGTATTGGGAAAACAACACTTGCCAATATAATAGCAAATGAGGCAGAACGCCCATTTTATACTTTGAGTGCGATAAATTCTGGGGTTAAGGATGTTCGAGAAGTTATAGAAAAGGCAAAAAAATCGGGAGGACTTTTTACTACTAAAAATCCCATACTGTTTATTGACGAAATACATAGGTTTAGTAAATCGCAACAAGATTCCTTATTGCAGGCAGTTGAAAAAGGTTGGGTAACACTTATTGGAGCTACAACAGAAAATCCCAGTTTTGAAGTTATTCCTGCGCTTTTATCACGTTGTCAGGTTTATATTCTAAACGCCTTTAATAAAAGTGATTTAGAAGCACTTTTAAGACGTGCTATTGAAAAAGATAGTATCATATCTCAAAAAAACGTAAAACTGCAAGAAACAGATGCTTTGTTTCGTCTTTCTGGTGGAGATGCCAGAAAATTGCTCAATATATTTGAATTATTGGTTAATAGTCAATCTGAATCTGAAATAATAATTACCAATGATATGGTTATGCAAAATGTCCAGAACAATACTGTTCGTTATGACAAAACTGGGGAACAACATTACGATATTATTTCTGCATTTATAAAGTCTATTAGAGGTAGTGACCCTAATGCAGCTGTTTATTGGTTGGCTAGAATGGTAGAAGGCGGTGAAGATGTTAAGTTTATTGCTAGACGATTGTTAATTTTAGCCAGTGAGGATATTGGCAATGCAAACCCAACGGCATTAGTAATTGCTAACAATACCTTCCAAGCCGTTTCTACAATTGGTAATCCTGAATCACGTATAATTTTGAGTCAATGTGCCACATATTTAGCCTGCTCTCCAAAAAGTAATGCATCCTATCAAGCTATAAATAAAGCCCAACTGTTAGTAAAAGAAACTGGCGATTTAAGTGTACCTCTAGAAATACGAAATGCACCAACTAAACTTATGAAAGAATTAGGTTATGGTGATAATTATAAATATGCCCACAACTACGAAGACAACTTTGCCAAGCAGGAATTTTTACCCGAAGAGATTAAAAACACACAACTTTACAACCCAGGAAATAATTCTAGAGAGCAAAACCAAAGGGAGTTTTTAAAAAAACGCTGGAAAGATAAATACGATTACTAAAATTTAATATTAAGCGTTTTAACTTGTAGGTCATCACCAATAGTCTCGGCGATAACCCAATTGTCATTTAGTTTATAGACCGTAGCATTCCTATCCTTTACCATAAAAAAATCTTTTTTGCCTGAAAAAATTAAGATGTAAACAACTTTTGGTGTACTGTCAACCAACTGATACCCATTATTTATTGGTTGTGCATATAAAACTTCTGAACTATCAGTTTCTACTTTCTTTATAGGTGCGGTTACTTCGGTTTTTTGTACGGTAGTTTCTGCAGTAACCTCTATAGGTTTTACAGGCTTTACTTCAGAAACATCATGGTTTTCTTCACTATTGGGCTCTAAAGGTTCGTACTTGTAATTCAATTCTTTGACATACAAAAATGCTTCTCTCAAAGCTTTGTTATACGCAACTTTATACTTCTTTTCCCTACTCTCTCCATTAAGTCCTTCAAAAACAATTTGATCTTTACAATTCTTCAATACCACATGTAATTTAGTTAAGAACATACCTTTGTCTTTTACCACATCTGCACGAAGAGCTAAACAGCCGTTTTTTTGTAAATCTTCAGGAAATTCGTCTCCCTGCATTATGGCCGTAAATCCATATTTATTGAATAAAAATTGTGAAAGAGAATTTAATTGATATTCATCTGGATTGTGCTGAAAATCGTAAGTGTCTGGTACGATTACATACTTGTAATTATTTACATTCTGTTGTGCAAAAACATTTCCCAAAGTAGTTACAACAATCAACAGTACTATTCTTTTTAACATGTGTATTAAATTTTTATAAAGATACATCTTGATTTACAAATACAATTTCAAATCTAGTAAATTTGTTATCTGTTTTATATTCTTATCAAGCTTTGTGCCATGAACATTAAAACAAATAGCATCCAAACCAATATTTATAGCTCCTTGTATATCAGCTTCCCAGTTATCTCCAACCATAACACTGGAGTTTACAGTTGTGTTAGCCAAGTTTAAAGCTTGCTCAAAAATAATGGGGTTTGGTTTCTTTACACCAACCATTTCTGAATTTGTTACGGTTTCAAAAAAAATATCAATATTCGAATTTTGTAATTTTCCATGCTGTACTTCGTGAAATCCATTAGTGATTATATGAAGCCTATATTTTGGTTTTAAATAGTTTAATATTTCAATTGTGCCATCAAACAAATAATTGTTTGAAGGTAAATGTGTTATATAATCTTCTGATAAACGATTAATTAATCTATCTTCTACAAAATAGTCAATAGCATCAAAGGTATTCTTAAGCCGACCGTATCTTAAAGCTGCTTTGTCTATTTTTTCTTCGCGATAGAGTTTCCAATAATTCAAATTAATAGGTTCATAAACTGTTAAAAAATCATCTAAAACAACTCCTACATTGTGAATATCAAATATCTTTTCGAATGTTAGCGCAGAATTCTTATCAAAATCCCAGAGTGTGTGGTCTAAATCAAAAAAAACGTCGGTTATGCCTTTAAGCTTCATTTGCTGACTCCAATATTAAATTAAACAATTCTTTAAACCCTTTCCACCTATCAATATCACTAAATGTATAATTGTGAAAAACTGGAATAAACTCACCATTTACCAATTTGACTTCTCGTATTATTTCGTTTAACACCTTCTTCTTGTCCAATAATGATTGGGTTTTAAGCAATGTATAATCCATTACATGATATGAATGTATCATTAATGGAGTTTGTATTTCAAAATCGAGATCGTAAAACAAAAAAGGGGTACATGTTCCCGCTCTAAAACCCATGTGGTTTACATAACCCATAGTATAATCTTCCAATATCTCTAACTCAACTAAATTTCTGTATGAATTAGGTAAATTCAATTTAGAAAACGACTGCCTTGACGCAGCTAAGGTCGTATTTAAAATACTTTCTATTCTATTCTTTTCCTCCTTTAACACTAATGGATCTTCTAAAGCAAAAAAAGACATTTTTAAACCTACATTACAATAATCGGCTACATGCTTAATCAACGATACAAACTGTTTCTTTTGAGCATTTACACCTTTGTCGTAAGTAGAATAGTCCCCTATTAAAAAGAAAAACAAAAACTTGTATTTAGATTGTTTTTGCCTATTTAAAATATACTTAAACGTGTCATCAGGGTCATGCTTTAAGCCTATGATTACCAAAAATCGGGTGTACATACGTTTAAATTTAAAGCTAGACAAATCTTTTAAACTCCCACCAATGGTTCTTAAAATACCCTTTAATTTGAAACTATAAGGTGATGGCACATCTATTATTGGTTTAATCTTATAGTTTCTATCCGGGAATTTAAACTCAGGAAATTGAGCTTGTACAATTGTTTTAAACTTATAAGCCCAGATATCAACTACAGGCTGATTTAAAAAATTATTTTTGTAGGCTAAACTTTCTTCAGCCATAAACCTACCATATTCATCTTTAACATGAGGTAGATACTCTTCATACCGACTTAACAAATAAAATGTCGCTGCAAAAATGTCAAAAGGCACACTACTTCTTTCACTCGTTGTAAAAAAACATTTAGTATCGTCCCAATCTTGCACGTGTATATCTAAATCTGACAAGCCTTGCTCAAAAAGTAAATCATGACTTCTTATAAAAATCTCATTCCCTAACGGTTGTTTTGCATAGGATATTTTAACTGAATCGTGAGCAATAAACTCCTCTATAGTAGTAGTAAATGCCACTGGAACATCTAAAATACGGGTGAAAATATGTTTAAAGGCATATTTTAATCGAGGTGTAATTTTGTGCGTATATACAAGTACCATTAAATTAGAGTTTCGTCTGCAAAACTAAAATATGCTTCTTCGGTTACAATAATATGATCTAAAACTTTAATATCTAAACTTTCTCCAGCTCGTTTCAATTTTTGAGTAATCTGCTTGTCAGCTTCACTAGGCTTTAAGGTTCCCGATGGATGATTATGAACCAAAATAATGCCTGTTGCACCCAATTCTAAAGCCATTTTTAAAACCAATCGCACATCAACCAACGTTCCTGTGATACCTCCCTTACTTAATTGCTGTTTTTGAATGACTTTATTGGAATTGTTCAAATAAATAATCCAGAATTCTTCATGTGGGAGCTCTCCTATAATGGGTTGCATCAATTCAAATACCGAAATGCTAGAGGTTATTTTCTTTTTCTCCAAGGCTTCTTCTCCTCTTCGTCTTCTGCCCAACTCCATAGCTGCTGCAATAGTAATCGCCTTTGCCTCGCCTATGCCTTTAAAAGCCATCAACTGTTTTAAAGATAACTTGCCCAGCTCATTCAAATTGTTACCAACCGAAACTAAAATACGCTTGCACAAATCAACTGCGCTTTCATTCCGACTGCCCGAACCTATTAAAATGGCCACCAACTCGGCATCACTTAATGCCGCTTTTCCCTTGTCGCGGAGTTTCTCTCGTGGTTGGTCATCTTGTGACCAATTTTTTATAGAAAATGAAGCGTGTTTTTCAGTCATTTAGTAAATATAAATATTGTAACTTTCAGAAGCAATTTTTGGATTACTTAACCTTATAAATAAAAAAATGAAATCATTATTTTCTGAAGATACTGTTTCTGAAATAAGAGCCAGAATAGAATTACTACAAGAAAACCAAAATCCAAAATGGGGAAAAATGAATGCCTCACAAATGTTAGCTCATTGTAAGTTTCCATTACAAGTTGCCCTAGGCGAACTGGCTTTGGAAAAACCAAATGTATTTAAACGCCTATTATTCTCTATGTTTAAATCCTCTTTATATGATGATAAAGCGTGGAAACAAAGCTTACCTACAACAAAAGAATTTGTGGTGTCAAGCGACAAAAATTTTCGTAATGAAAAAACAGATTTGTTAGAAGAAATCGAAAAATTTCATACTAAAAAAGATCAAACTGAATGGCCACCACATCCTATGTTTGGGTATTTTACACAGGATCAATGGGGTAAGATGCAATACAAGCATTTAGACCATCATTTAAATCAATTTGGAGTATAATGACCTATCCACCACCACACCATCAAGACCATAATCGCGAACATTTAATAGAGGTTATAAAAACCTATCCTTTGGCTACGGTAATATCGGTAAAAGACCAAGAACCGCTCATTACCCATTTACCATTGATATTAAACGATGAAGGAAAACTTATTGGACACATTGATATTTACAATCCGCAGACGCCCTTGTTGAAAGGCAACAATAGTGTGAACCTTATTTTTTCAGGACCGCAATGTTACATTTCCCCATCGGTTTATACAACTACTCAATTACCTACTTGGAATTACATTAAAGTGCATGTAAAAGGTACTGTAAAAGCTATTGAAAGTAAAGAAGCCCTTAAACAATCCTTAATTACCATGACCGATTTTTTGGAAGCACCCGAGCATAAATACGTATTGGAACCCGATAATCCAAGGATGGAAGCTAATTTAGACTACATTAAAATGTTTGAAATTACCATTACCAATTGGGAGGGCAAATTTAAACTCTCACAGGATAAGAAAACCACAGATACCCAAAACGCCAGAACCGAACTCATTGAAAAAAACCAAGAAAGCATTAAAGCGTTTTTGGATAGGGTATTTTGATTTGATTTTCATAATAAAATAGTCGAACTTCGTTATTGGAATTTATATATCATTTAACGATTCCTTACCCTATTATTTTTCTAAAAAGTTTTAACCCAAAAACGAAATGAGAAAGATTAAAATAATAAATTACATTTTATTTCTAATTTTTGTTTCATGTAATGATTCCGATGACTCAATAGAAGAAAGTATTACTGATTTAAATTGTTCTAATAATTATGCCCTTGGCATTGATATTGACATTGATGAAGATGGCGTTAATGATTTTATTATTGTCTGTTCAAAAGATTTAGTTGGGGCAATGTTCCCTTGGGATGGTGGATTATTTATAAATATTTCTACTTATGAAAATGCTCACATTTTAAGAAAATCTTACGAAGGTTTATTTTTTCTTCAAACTAATGATATAATATATGCTGAACAAAGTTTGGAAAACGGAGCTTGGTTTGAAGAATCTCGCATTATGTTATCAAAATTATTTTATAACGATTCTGGTTGGAATGATGAATGGTTTGTGAATTCTAATATAGAAGAATACTATATGGCATTTAAACTTACAAATGAGAATACAGAAAAAATAGGTTGGATAAAATTTGAATTTGATACCATAAATGGTCAATTCAGTATTATAAATAAAATGATTACTGAATCTGACTCACTAATTATTAATTAAAATTAAGTACTAACCACATAACTACTTTTAGCTATACTGACAACGAAACTAGTTTTTAATCAACCCTTTTACCTCATCAAAATCCAATCCGCCATAATTTCCTGAGCTCATGAGCAATAAAGCTTTATTGTTAAAGTCTTGGGAAAACAGATAGTTTTTAAAATCGTCTGGGCTTGTGTAAATAATGAGGTCGTCGCGCTCAAAAGCATTGGCTATTTGTTGGTGGGTAACTTCTTCCAGTTTTTTAATTTCGACTGCGTGAGGTGAATAGAAAACCACAGCTACATCTGCGGCATCCAAAGCACCTTTATATTCCTTTAAAAATTCGGCATTCAAGCTACTATAAGTGTGTAATTCCAAGCAGGCTACTAGTGTTCTATCTGGAAATTGTTCATTCAATGCTTTGGTAGTTGCCGCCACTTTACTAGGCGAATGAGCAAAATCTTTATACGCCACACTGGTTTTACTTTCGGCTATCTTTTCCAAACGTTTACTAGCGCCTTTAAAGGTTGAAATGGCTTCATAAAAATCATCTTCATCAATGCCCATATGCTGGCAAATCCATTTGGCACCTGCCAGATTGTTCAGATTGTGTTTACCAAATACCTCAATAGGTAAAGGTCCTTCAGGTGTTTCCAGAAGGGTTTCGCCATTTTCAACGGTATATTCTGGTGTGTAATATGGCAATTTACGAATGGTGTTTTCGGAAGCTTCGACTACTCTAACCACTTCGAGATCTTCAGCATTGTAGGTGATACTACCACCGCGTACAATACTATCTACAAATATGCTAAATTGTTCCACATAATTTTCATAAGTTGGAAACACATTAATATGATCCCAAGCAATACCACTCAACAAAGCAATATTGGGTTTGTACAGATGGAATTTTGGTCGTCTGTCAATAGGCGAACTCAAATACTCATCACCTTCCAGAACCATAAAATCGTTGTCTTCGGTGAGTTTTACCATCACATCAAAGCCTTCTAATTGTGCGCCAACCATATAATCCACATCACGATCGTGATAATGCATCACATGCAAAATCATGGAGGTAATAGTGGTCTTTCCATGACTGCCTCCAATAACGACTCGCGTTTTATCTTTAGATTGCTCGTACAAAAACTCGGGATAGCTATAAATTTTCAGACCCAACTCTTGGGCTTTCAATAATTCTGGATTATCAGCCTTGGCGTGCATCCCTAAAACAATGGCATCTAAACTATCATTGATTTTTTCAGGAAACCACCCAAACTGCTCTGGTAATAAACCTTTAGCTTCCAATCGAGATTTAGAAGGATCAAAAATAGTATCGTCACTTCCGGTTACGTGATATCCTTTGTTATGCAATGCAATGGCCAAATTGTGCATAGCTGCACCACCTATAGCTATAAAATGTACGTTCATAGAATGATTTTGTAGAATTCAAATATAAGGATTGCTATTGGAAGTGTGAAGTGGCTAGCTCGAAGTTTTTCTGCTAATTACAATTTTAAAATTTGGCTTTTTTCTTCCCTGAAAACGTCAATATTTGGCAGTTCAGAAATGGCTTGATCAATATGGTTGAGAGCCAAGTCCTTGTTGTTTTGATGCTTGTAAATCTGCGCTAATCGGAAATGAGCCCAAGCCTTGGGAACACCATCTTCAGCTGTATGGTTCTTTAGGTAAAGCTGTAAACAGGCTTCACCTTTATGTAATTGCACGTTATATTCAGCAGCAACCTTTCCTATTTGATAATGCAAGGCATTCCTCTGGTGTTTTTTTTGTGACGCTTCAATGTTTTGAATGGCTTGATCTGGTTGGTCTTGCTTTTCGTAAAAAGCAGTCAGCTTTTCATAACAGGTCAAGGATCCTCCTTTTTCTATAGCCTTTTTATAATAGGTCTCAGCCAATTCAGGTTCATCATCATACTCATAAATATATCCTTTTGCCAAATAACCATCTACCTTTGAAATAGCTTCCAACTCATTGGCGTATTGCAATGATTTACTGACGCTTCCACCAATTATTCCCGGTAATTGCACATAATACTCCACCAAAGCCCAACGTGCATTGATATGCTTTTTGTCTAATTCTATTGCCTTTAAAAAAGCGTTTTCTACATCATCAATCATAAACAAAGCAGTCACTTTATTAACTTCCAAAGCCTTCATACCCATGGCGCCACCATATTTATAATGAAATTCGGCGTTATCAGGATTTAAATCTACCAGCTTTTCATATTGCTCAATGGCTTCATCCCATTTACCTTGATAAGCATAGGCATCACCCAATAACTCGATGCTTTTTGGGTCGCTTGGGTTTTCCAAGAGGTGGTCTTCCATAATCACCTCTGCCTGCTCGTATTTTTTTTTATCAAGTAAGAACTCTATCTCTTGCTCAACATTTTGCGAATACAAGGTGAAAGGAATTAGTAATAGGAAACAAATCTTTTGCATAACATTAAAAATGTCGGTTTTACAAAGATAACCTTTCTATCTCACTCAAAAAATAGCTACCTTCCCTCAACCAAAACCTAAAATACCGTATTCGCGTTTTTTTGGAACAACTTTTGAATGTACCCTTGTACAAAATGATGACTATGAAACAGCTTACTGCAATTTTAATGATTGTTTGTTCAATGCATTTTTCGCAAGCACAAAACCCTTCTTATGATAAACTCTGGAAACAGGTGGACAAACTGGAGTCTGAAGGTTTACCTAAATCGGCTTTAGAGCTGGTTGAACAAATTTCTCAACAAGCCAAGACCGAACAGAACGAACCGCAATACATCAAATCATTATTATTTAAAAGTAAGTATGCCTTAATTCTGGAAGAAGATGCGCAGTTGACTATCATAAACGACTTTAAAGCTCAAATAGCAAATAGTCAGGCTCCTACGCAAAACGTTTTAGAGAACATGCTAGCCACTATGTATTGGCAGTATTTTCAACAGAATAGATGGAAATTCTATAATCGAACCAATACCTCCGAAAAAGTTGATGAAACCGATTTTAGAACTTGGGATTTAGAAACGCTTTTTGCTGAAATACAATTACACTATCAAAATTCGTTGCAAAACGGACTCATTTTGCAACAAACAAAGCTTGAAGATTATGCCGTCATCATAAACGAGCAAAAGAATTCCAAGCAATTTCGTCCTAGCTTATTTGATTTACTGGCTCACAACGCCCTAGAATTCTTCAAAACCGATGAAAACAGCATCACCAAACCTGCTTATAAATTTGAAATTGACAATCTGGATTATTTGAGTGATGCTAACGCCTTTTCTCGCTTGAAGTTATCTTCAAAAGATTCTACCTCATTGCAGTTGCAGGCCTTAAAAATCTATCAGGACCTCATCCAATTTCATTTAAAGAATTCTTCCCCTGAAGCCTTGGTGGATGTAGATATCAATCGACTTCAGTTTGTATCGCAACATGCCACATTCAGCAATAAGGAAGACGTGTTATTACAAACGCTTAAAGCATCACGTAATTTTTACGGTTCACAACCTGTATCAGGTTTGTACAGTTTTGAAATAGCGCAACTATGGTTTCAACAAGGCAGTCAATATCAACCTAAAACCGACGAAACCCATCAATGGAAAATTAAGGAAGCCTATGACATTTGCCAATCGGTCATTTTTGCGTTTCCAAAAAGTGTTGCTGCTGAAAAATGCGAGGCACTCAAACAACAGATTCTGCAACCTAGCTTGCAACTACAGATAGAAAGCTACATACCTATCCAACAGGAATCGCGTTTGTTGGTTCGCTATAAAAATATTAATGCATTAGACTTCAGTGCCTATATGCTAACCGAAAAGCAGTTTGAAATCTTTAATAAAACATACCGAACAGAAGATCAAATTGAGTTTTTTAGAACTTTGAATCTTACCCAATCTTGGGAATCCAATTTACGCGATGTTAAAGACTATCAGCAACACAGTACTGAAGTCCTTATTCCGCTATTGGCGAACGGTCGTTACTTGATGGTTGCCAAAGTTCCTAATAGCGACATTTTTGCGACGCAAACCATTCAGGTGACCAATATTGCTTTGGTTGATAAAAGCGAGAACCACAAACAAAGCTATCAGTTTATTGACCGAAATAATGGCAAGCCGATTGAGGGTGTTGACGTTAAAATCACCTATCAAAAAAACTACAATAGTGGCACCAAACAAAAAAAACTGACCTCCAATACTAGAGGAACTATAGAAATAGAAAAGTCTGGCGAGCGATGGACACAAGTAAAAATTGAAGCCCAGACACCTGATGACAAGGCCTATTTTGGTGATTACTACATAAACCGTTCACAAACACCAAAACCCGATCCAATAAGTTACAAAGGGTTTCTGTTTACAGACCGAAGTATTTACAGACCAGGTCAAACAGTCCATTTTAAGGGTATTGCCATAAGAACCGAAGATGGTAAATCGGAAGTATTGCCTAATGAAGATACCTATGTGATTTTATATGATGTGAACGGACAGGAAGTGCATCGTTTGGATTTACGAACCAATGCTTTTGGTTCGGTTTCGGGTGAGTTCATATTGCCGAGTAGTGGCTTAACGGGCCAATTTAGAATACAGCTATTGGGAAAAACCCATACACTTTCTAATACCAATGTCTATATCTCTGTAGAAGAATACAAACGTCCCAAGTTTGAAACCACGTTCAAACCCATAACCGAGACCTTTAAAATTAATGATTCCATTACCCTAAACGGAAATGCGCTTGCCTATGCTGGCAGTAACATAACTGATGCCAAGGTAGTGTATCGCGTCCACCGAAAAGTGCGTTATCCTAGTTGGTATTATTGGTATCGACCAGCTTTTAACAGTGAGCCACAAGAAATCACTCATGGTGAAACCACCACCAATGAAAAAGGCGAATTTGAAATCACATTTAAAGCCATTCCTGATTTGAGTGTTGACAAAGACTCACAACCCATTTTTAATTATGAAGTCACGGCTGATGTAACAGATATCAATGGCGAAACCCGAAGTGCCACCACTCTAGTCAATGTTGGCTATCATGCTATGACGGCATCTATTTCGGTTAACAATCTTTTGAATAAAACCAACAAGGAGCACAAACTGGAAATCACGACCCAAAACCTCAACGGTGAGTTTGTACCTGCCAAAGGAACCATTAAAATGTATAAGTTGAAAGCACCTGACTATGTGCTGCGAGCAAGACCTTGGCAAGCACCAGACTACCCGATGCTTCCGGAAGCAGAGTTTAAATCTAAATTTCCACACGATGCGTATCAAGATGAACACAACCCAAATAATTGGGAAAAAGGCGAACTGGTTTTTGAAAAGCGTTTTGATACGGAAACATCCAAAACTATAGCTTTAGGCAACATCAAAAAATGGCAATCTGGTCAATATGTGATTGTTTTGGAAAGTCAGGATGCCTTTGGTCAAGATGTGAAAGCTGAAACCAAAACCACACTCTATAGTGACCAAGATAAAACCCTTGCCGATAAGCAACTATTTAGTATTACCACCAATAAACCAAATTATCAGGCCAATGAAACGGTATTGCTTACTTTAGGTTCTGCGGCACAAAACGTAACCGTAACACTGGATGTAGAAAAAGACCACAAGACCATAAACACTTATGTGTTTGAGCTTAACAATAACAAGAAAACCATTGAGATTCCGGTTACTAAAGACGATTTAGGCGGTTTTGCTGTGCATTACAGTTTTTCCTTTGCCAATGGTTTTCAATCAGGTATGGAATACATTAATGTACCTTATCCAAAAACCGATTTAGAGATTGAAACCACCACATTCAGGGATAAATTACAACCTGGACAATATGAAACCTGGAATTTTAAAATAAAAGGCCCTAAAGGCGAACAAGTTTCTGCCGAACTATTGGCGAGTATGTACGATGCCTCTTTAGACCAATTTAAAACGCATGATTGGAATTTTAACCCAATCTATAGAGCACCTTATAATAGTTACAACCATAGAAACGCAGGCTATAGTTTTGGCACCAAAAACTTTAGAATTCAAAATTTAAACCGTGCCTATATCAGCTATCCGCACCAAGCGTATGACCAACTGAATTGGTTTGGATTGCGTTTAAACGATGCCTATACAGTAAGAAGTCAATACTTAAGAGTTAAAAATGCACAATATGCTCACATTCCTTCAAGTTTTACCAGTGAGCATAGATCAGGAATTGGCAATGGTAATATTAAGGGGATTGTTACAGACGAAACTGGATTACCGCTTCCAGGGGCTAATGTCATCATTACAAACACCACAAATGGTACGCAAACAGATTTTGATGGTAACTTTTCCATTCGGGCTGAAAAGAATCAAAAACTATCAATTAGCTTCCTTGGCTATAAAACATTGGAGTTAAAAATCAGCAATGATAACTTTTATAAAATTAAATTGATACCTGACAGCGCAGCTTTAGATGAAGTAGTTATTACAGCTTTAGGTATAAAAAGATCAAAGGATGAATTAACTACAGCTAATCAGGTTGTAAGATCTGAAGAGCTTATACAATCTCAAATTCCAGATTTAGTTGGAAGATTTACGGATTCTGAAGATATTGAAAACCCTGAATATTATTTTAAAGCCAATAAAATTAAAGTTGTACCAAGTGATTCAATAGTTACTGGCGCAACCAATATGATAATTTCAGATGTCCTAAAAACAAGTTTTGATGATATCGTCATCCGCAAAAACTTACAGGAAACCGCTTTTTTCTTTCCACAATTACAAACCGACACCGAAGGTAACGTGAGTTTTAGCTTTACTACTCCAGAAGCCCTAACACAGTGGAAATTGCAATTATTAGCACATACCAAAATTCTAGAAAGTGCAACAACAAGTTTGGAAACAGTTACCCAAAAGGAATTGATGGTCATTCCAAATGCACCAAGATTTTTACGCCATGGTGACAAAATTGTCATCAGTACCAAAATTGCAAACCTCTCGGATAGTGATATTTCTGGTCAAGCACAGCTGCAATTGTTTGATGCTATTTCAGGTGAAGAGATAACCGACAAAATTGTCAGGTCGAGCGCAGTCGAGACCTTCACAGTAGATGCCAAAGGCAACACCCAAGTGTCCTGGAGTTTATCCATTCCGGATTCGGTGGATGCTGTACAATATAAAGTGGTTGCTAAAGCTGGTGACTTTAGTGATGGCGAACAAAATGCGATGCCGGTTTTATCCAATCGCATGTTGGTGACTGAAACCTTACCTATGTGGATAAAGAGTAATGAAACCAGAACTTTTACGTTGGATAAACTAAAAACAAATACCTCAACAACACTCAAGCACCATAAACTGACGTTGGAAATGACTTCCAATCCTGCTTGGTATGCTGTTCAAGCGTTGCCTTACCTTATGGAGTATCCTTACGAGTGTAACGAGCAAACTTTTAGTCGTTATTATGCCAATGCATTGGCGAGTCATATTGCCAATAGTAATCCGCGTATTCAAGAGGTCTTCAACCAATGGCGAAACACTGATGCCCTATTATCTAATTTAGAAAAGAATGAGGAATTAAAAAACATCCTTATTCAAGAAACGCCTTGGTTACGTGATGCCCAAAGTGAAACCGAACAAAAAAAGCGTATTGCCTTGTTGTTTGATCTCAATAAAATGAACAACGAGTTGCAAAATGCCTTAAGAAAACTGGAACAAAATCAAATGAGCAATGGTGCTTGGCCTTGGTTCCATGGGGGACGTGAAAACCGATTTATTACCCAGCATATCATCACTGGATTTGGTCACTTGAAGCACTTAAATGTTGTTCAAAATGATAGTGAAGCATCAATGATCAAAAAAGCCATAAGGTATTTGGATACAGAATTTGTAGAAGAATATAAAGACCTTACTAAATACAATAAGGATGTTGATTTAAGCAAAGACCATTTAAGTCATACGCAATTGCATTATTTATACATGCGAAGCTTCTTCCCAGAGGTTAAGCAATCTAAAAAGGTCCAGGAGATTTCGGCTTACTACTTGTCACAGATTCAGAAGTATTGGTTGAGTCGTTCATTATATTCCAAAGGACTCATGGCATTGATTGCTCACCGAATGGAAGATGATGCCACATCTGGAAAAATATTGAAATCACTTAAAGAAAATAGCATTACCAATGAAGAATTGGGTATGTATTGGAAAGAAAATACAGCGTCTTGGTATTGGTATCAAGCACCCATTGAAACCCAAGCCTTACTGATTGAAGCCTTTTCTGAAATTGAAAATGATGTAAAGACTATTGACAATCTTAAAATCTGGTTATTAAAAAACAAGCAAACCAATAAATGGGAAACAACCAAAGCCACTACCGAAGCTGTGTATGCTTTGTTGCTTCAAGGTAACGATTGGTTAAGTGTTACAGAAGCTGTTGATGTGCTGGTTGGTGGTGAAAAAATAGAACCTTCAAAATTAGAAAACGTGAAAGTAGAAGCCGGAACAGGCTATTACAAAACGGCTTGGAATACCCAAGACATAAAACCTGACATGGCAGAAGTAACCTTAACCAAAAAAGGTGATGGTATTGCTTGGGGAGGCTTATACTGGCAATACTTTGAGGATTTGGATAAGATTATTTCAGCAGAGACACCATTGAAACTAAAGAAAAGGTTATTTAAAAAAATCAATACCGATACTGGTGAAGAAATCACAGAAATTACCCAAGACACTAATTTAAAAGTAGGTGATTTAGTTCGCGTTCGTATTGAACTCCGAAGTGATAGGGATATGGAATTTATTCACATGAAGGATATGCGTGCATCAGGTTTAGAACCCGTAAACGTATTATCAAAATACAAATGGCAAGATGGATTGGGCTACTATGAGAGCACTAAAGATGCTAGTACCAATTTCTTTTTTGACTATTTACCAAAAGGCGTTTACGTATTTGAATATGACTTACGCGTTAATAATGCCGGTAACATGAGCAATGGCATCACAACCATTCAAAGTATGTACGCTCCAGAATTCAGCAGTCATAGCGAAGGTGTTAGAGTATCAGTTAACAATTAAACAAAAAGGCTTCAAAATTTGAAGCCTTTTTTTATTTACTTGGCGGTGTTGTTGGACGCACTTCAATTTTACTTGGTAGTGTTCTTGGATGCATTTTTAATAAATCAACAACCAGTTCCCCAATATCCTCACTCTGTATTTTCCAAGCATCACTATCGCTTGGCTCATTACCATTAAAATGTGTAGACACAGAACCTGGCATGATGGTACTTACTTTAATGCCGTATTGTCTTAAATCTAGCATCACAGCTTGTGTAAACCCTGTAACACCAAACTTACTGGCATTGTAAGCAGATCCATTTGCAAAGAAATTTGTTCCTGCCAAACTTGAAATAGTAATGAAGTAACCTTTGGATGCCTTTAAAGCATCTACACTGGCTTTTATAGTATAAAAAGCACCTGTTAAATTGGTGTCTATTGTTTCTTGCCATTGCGCACTAGTTAAATCTTCAATACTTGCAAAATGTCCAATGCCAGCATTGGCAACTACTACATCTAAAGTCCCGAAAGCTTCCAATATTTGGTTTACTGCCACTTTTTGACTCTCTAAATTGCGTACATCAGCTTGTAAACCAATTGCTTTTGCTTCCGTAGTGTTTTTTGTGTTTAATAAGTCTGCAGCTTCCCTCGCAGCGGTACTACTCCGACTTGTAATAGCCACATGAATACCTTGTTGAAGTAAACTTTGAGCAACACCAAATCCAATGCCTTTGCTTCCTCCCGTTACTAATGCTACTTTATTTTTTAAATTCATTATCTATTAATTTGGTAATCGTTTTTTAAGTAATAATATCTGTCCCAAATGACTGGATTGATGCTCCATAACATGGTACCAGCCCCAATGGTTATTCATGTTTCCTGCAGCATTCAATTCAGCTAGCCAAGCATCGTCTTTTTGCTTCATCAATTCTATAGTTTTATTTCGCACTTCGGTATAGGCGTCCAAATAATATTGAACATTATGGCCTTGATATTTGTCCCGCGCTTCTTTACCTAAACTCATGGCTGTTCCCCATTGTTCTTCCTCTTCTTCATTGAATTCCCGCCCTTCAAAAGTATAAACTTGATAAAAGGCTTCAGTGGCTGCCAAATGCATGATTAAAGAACCTATCCTGTTTGCCTTATCATCCATTAAATAATCCAATTCTTCTACTGATAAATCTTTCACTGTTCGTTCCACGCGATTTTTCATATCATTGAGCATGGATACCAAAGTGCCAACTTGAGGTGAATAATCGTCCATTGGTCCAACAGTATTCTGCGCTTTAACCGAAACAGTCATGATAAGAGCGACCAATAATTTAGCAAGTGTTTTCATTTTTTTGATTTTTAGTTTATCAAATAAAGTGAAACAAAAGCATTATAAGAAGATAATTAACAGCTACTTAACTTAAAAAAGACTATTTAGCTTTTGGTGGAAATCCTTGAAGCACTTTGTCAATAACTACTTTAAATTGGGCTTCTCGAGCTTCTGGTGTATTTTCAGGCATATACGGTTCGTTACTTGCTGCCTGCCAAACCAATTGTTCGGTTTGTGCATCGACAAAATCAAAAATAATTTGTCTAGAAAGGTTACCATCACCTACAGGAACACCTACAGAAACACCTCCTCCTCCTGTTCCAACACCAAAGCCTACAGAAGTACTGGATTGTGTGTCTTGGCGATAAGAACTTGCAATATCAATTAAAAAATCAGGATCATTAGACATAGTAAATCCTTTGGCCTCAAGAGCAATGTTTAGCTGTCTAAAAAAACGTTTATTGTCTAATTGACTCAAACCTGTTTCCATATTATCAAAATAATGGTAGGTTTTATATTTGGTAAAGTCTGTACCTTTTTGATAATCGTAATTAACCGTTACACCACAAGAAACAAATAATAAGAGATATATAATTAATGCTAACTTTTTCATTTTTATTTTAAAGATAATAAAATTAAGCGTCTTTTTTATCAACCGATTTGGTTAAAGCTGAAGAAATAATCCCTGTTGGAATAGCTACAATTCCTAAACCAATAAGCAGAATAAAAAATGTAAACACTTTTCCGCCAACAGTAATAGGGTACACATCTCCATAACCTACAGTTGTAAGCGTTACAATTGCCCACCATAGACTATCAAAAATTGAAGAAAAATGTTCGGGTTGGGCTTCGTTTTCAAAATAATATATACCAACCGACGAGAAGTATATGAGAATTAATGTGATAAATAAAAACAGTAAAATCTCTTCTTTTGCTGATTTAATAGCTGTTGTAAAGTGGATCATAGCCCTATTATATCGGACTAATTTTAAAATTCTAAATAATCTCAAAAATCTTAAAGCCCTTAAAGAGCGTAGATCTATTCCAAAAGACAAATAAAAAGGTAAAATGGCTAAAAGATCGATTATTCCAAAAAAACTAAATATAAACCTAGGCTTACTATCTGCCACATAAATTCGTAACAGATATTCAATAGTAAAAACTACCACACAAAACACCTCAATACTATATAAAATAGTTTTTGTTTCGGGTTTTAAATTCGGAATGGTTTCAACTGAAAAAGTAACTATAGAGAGAAGTATCAAGCATTGTATAAAAATAGCAAAGATTTTGCTGGCTCTATTATCATTAAATTCAACAATACGCTTGATATACTGCCTCATATAGAGAATAGTTTAGTCTTGTAACATGGTCCAGAGCTTGTCTTTTAACTCCTGTAGACCCTTTTGTGCTACTGAAGATATAAATAAATAATCTATTGGTAAATTGTTATCCAATTCTTCTTGTAATTCAGCTTTTAATTCATCGTCAAGCATATCACTTTTTGAAATGGCAATTATGCGTTCCTTATCCAACATTTCTGGATTATACCGCTTTAGCTCATCCAACAGAATATCATACTGCTTCTTAATATCATCGGCATCTGCGGGAATTAGAAATAGTAATACCGAATTACGTTCAATATGACGTAAAAAATAATGCCCTAAACCACGGCCTTCAGCTGCTCCTTCTATAATTCCAGGAATATCAGCCATTACAAAGGT
This sequence comes from Hanstruepera flava, assembly GCF_023634025.1. Taxonomy (GTDB): domain Bacteria; phylum Bacteroidota; class Bacteroidia; order Flavobacteriales; family Flavobacteriaceae; genus Hanstruepera; species Hanstruepera flava. The sequence continues at coordinate 724,447 of NZ_JALJCW010000001.1, forward strand.
TTGATGATCACGATATTCTACAATTCCTAAATTTGGCTTTAGTGTTGTGAATTCGTAATCGGCTATTTTGGGCTTGGCTGCAGTAATAACAGATAATAAAGTAGATTTCCCAGCATTTGGGAATCCAACCAAGCCTACATCAGCCAATACTTTTAATTCTAGAATGATATCACGCTCCTGACCTGGAATACCTGGTTGCGCATAACGTGGTGTTTGGTTGGTAGAACTTTTAAAATGCCAGTTACCACGACCACCCATACCACCTTCGGCGATTATCTTTTCTTCACCATGATCGGTTATTTCGAAAAGTATCTCATTCGTTTCTTTATCACGAACAACGGTTCCCAAAGGCACATCCATATAAATATCTTCTCCATCGGCTCCAGTACTGCGCTGTTTACTACCATGCTCTCCATGACCAGCTTTAAAATGACGTTTGAATTTATAGGTGTAAAGTGTCCAAAGATTTTGATTTCCTCGAATAATTACATGGCCACCACGTCCGCCATCTCCTCCATCTGGACCACCTTTTTCAATATATTTCTCACGATGTAAGTGCGCAGAGCCTTTACCACCATTTCCAGACGACACATACAGTTTTACGTAATCAACAAAGTTACCTTCAGTCATAATCTATACCCCAAATAATTTAATACTTGATATAATTTTGTTTGCTATTTCTTATTTCAAAAGCTTTTTGCCTTGGTCTTCCAATTAAAAAATATAGCACAGAACCAAGAAGTGGTAAAAATAAAACCACTAAAACCCAGATTAATTTATCATTATTTGGAAAAGTTTTACTTACAATACTTATTAATGCTAAAATTGGAAGCAGTAGTAATGAGAGGATTGTAAAAATTAAAATAATTTGCCAAATTCCAATAGCTAAAAAAATCATCATAGAATTACAGCTTATCAATTACGTCACTCAACCTAATCGTAATATCCTCTATACTTCCCACGCCATCAACACCATAATACTTATCTTGTCCAGCGTAATAATCTTTTAAAATTGCTGTTTTCTTGTAGTATTCCGTAATACGGTTTCTAATAATGGATTCGTCTGCATCATCTGCACGGCCACTACTCTTTCCACGCTCCAAAAGACGTTCTACCAAAATCTCGTCATCAACCTCCAATGCTATCATGGCATTTATTTGAGAATCCTTACTATCCATTAATTCATCTAATGCTTCTGCTTGAGCATTGGTTCTTGGAAAACCATCGAAGATAAAACCTTTGGCATCGGCATTCTTTTCAACTTCAGCATTTAGCATGTCAATAGTTACCTGATCAGGAACTAGTTCACCTTTATCCATATACGATTTAGCTAACATACCTAAAGCCGTTTCGTTTTTAATATTAAAACGAAATACATCGCCTGTGGAAATGTGTACTAAATTGTACTTTTCCTTTAAAAAATTTGCTTGTGTTCCTTTTCCTGCTCCTGGTGGGCCAAATAGCACGATATTTGTCATGTGTTGTGTTGTTTTTAATTGATATATTTCAGGTAAGTCTCTTCCCAATCCATCATAGTCAAGTCCGTAGCCCACTATAAATTTGTTAGGAATTTCAATACCTACATAATGTAGTTTAAAGTCTTTTTTATATGCTTCTGGCTTGTAAAACAAAGTTGCAATAAGCAATTGCTTAACATTTTCATTTTTAAAAATACGATGCACTTCATGCAAGGTATTGCCAGAATCAATAATATCTTCTAAAATAACAACTGTACGTCCTGTTAAATCTTGGGTCAATCCTATTAAGCGTTGAATATCTTCGGTTGATTTCACACCTTCATAAGAAGCCAATTTTATAAACGTTACTTCGCAAGGCTTTGGATACTTTTTTACAAAATCGCTAACAAACATAAACGACCCATTTAAAATTCCAATAAATACTGGAACTTCATCGCCTAAATCGCTAGCAATGACATCGACCATCTTGGAAACAGCTTTTTGAATGTCTTGTTCAGATATAAAGGGCTTGAAGTATAAATCGTGGAGTTTAATCACTTGCTTATTATTTTAGAAACGCAAAGATAATCATTTGATTAAGGATTTGCGAATTCTCATTTAGATTGTTTAGCATTTAGTTTTTTTCGGAGGGTTTTGATTTGTACTTTTGTGCAAAATCAAAGTATTGTTTCATTAAAAACAAACTTCCACTATTGTGGGAAATTAATATGAATTTTTTCTCTTCTGAATTTAAATTGGGTATACTAGGTGGTGGTCAACTAGGCAAAATGATGCTTACCGAAACACGTAAGTTTGATATTTTCACTAAAGTTTTAGACCCAAGTCCTGAAGCGCCATGTAAGATTGCTTCAAACGATTTTCATGTGGGCGATTTAATGGATTATGAGACCGTTGTTAGTTTTGGAAAAGATGTTGATGTATTGACTTTTGAAATTGAAAACGTTAATACAGACGCTTTAGAAACATTAGAAAAACAAGGTGTAAAAGTGTTTCCAAGCTCAAAAACATTACGCACCATTCAAAGTAAGGCTAAACAAAAATTGTTTTATCGTGACCATGAGATACCAACAGCTGATTTTACACGTTTTGCCTACACGTCAGAAATTGAAGATGCCGTTAACAATGGTGGTTTAGAATTTCCATTTGTATGGAAAAGTGCGCAATTTGGTTACGATGGTAATGGTGTTAAAGTTGTTCGTTCGTTAGCAGATTTAGAGGACTTACCAAATGTGGAGTGTATTGCAGAAAAGATGATACCGTTTAAAAACGAATTATCAGTAATTGTAGCTCGAAATGTTGAAGGCAGTGTAAAAACATATCCTGTAGTTGAAATGGAATTTCATCCAGAAGCCAATCAAGTTGAGTATGTTATTTGTCCTGCCCGAATTGATGATTCTGTAGCTAAAAAAGCACAAAAAATTGCTTTACAGACTTCTAGAGCCTTTAACCATGTTGGTCTTTTAGCTGTTGAAATGTTTCAAACACAAGATGATAAAATCTTGGTTAATGAAGTGGCTCCAAGACCACACAATTCAGGACATCAAACTATTGAAGCCAGTTTTACGTCTCAATTTGAGCAACATATTAGAGCCATACTTAATTTGCCATTAGGAAAAACCGATAGTAAAGTTGGTGGAATTATGGTTAATTTAGTGGGAGCTGAAGGTTATACAGGCAATGTAAAGTATGAACATATTGAAGACATCATGAATATGGAAGGTGTAACGCCTCATATTTATGGGAAAAAACAAACACGTCCTTTTCGTAAAATGGGGCATGTAACCATTGTACACGAAAATATTAGCGAAGCTAGGCAAGTTGCTGAAAAAGTTAAAAAAACCATTAAAGTTATAAGCGAATAATTATGAGTAAAATTGGAGTTATCATGGGAAGCAAAAGCGATTTGCCAGTTATGCAAGACGCTATTGATATTTTAAAAGAATTAAATATTGAGGTAGAAGTCGATATTGTTTCGGCACACAGAACACCTGAAAAATTATTCGATTATGGAAAGCATGCACATACACGAGGGTTTTCAGTTATAATTGCTGGAGCTGGTGGTGCAGCCCACCTTCCTGGAATGATTGCTTCGTTATCACCACTTCCTGTTATTGGTGTACCCGTAAAAAGTAGTAATTCTATTGATGGCTGGGATTCTGTTTTATCAATTTTACAAATGCCAGGCGGTGTTCCTGTTGCAACAGTAGCACTTAATGGTGCTAAAAATGCTGGTATTTTAGCCGCCCAAATTATTGGAAGTTCAAATAGCGATGTGCTAAATACTATTATTGAATACAAGGAAGGCCTTAAAGCTAAAGTCATAGAATCTTCCAAGAATTTATAACAAAAAAACCTCGGTAGTTACCGAGGTTTTTAACGCTATTAATCAATAAATTTTTAAGAGTTTTAACTCTCATGAAAAATCTGCCACAAAAGTAGTATTAAATCTCATATTTGCAACATTTAATCCTCTTAAAATTAAGTTAATAATCATAAAATCAATTGATTAGTAAGAAAAGTATCACGTTGGATTTTATAAACAATTAAAAATGAACATTCTAAACAAACCTTTCGATACAAAATACAATACAGCTCCTTTTTCAAAAATTGAAAACGAACATTTTCTTCCTGCTTTTATAAAGGGAATTGAAGACGCCAAAGCTGAAATTGATTCTATAATATCTAATACCGATCAACCCACTTTTGAAAATACAATTGAGGCTTTAGACTTTTCTGGAGAACAGTTAGATAGAATTTCAAGTATATTTTTCAATTTGAATTCGGCCGAAACCAATGACGAAATTCAAAAAATAGCCCAAGAGGTTTCTCCTTTACTTTCTGAATTTAGTAACGACATTACATTAAACCCTCATTTATTTGCACGTGTAAAAGCTGTTTATGAACAAAAAGACAGCCTGAATCTTTCAATAGAACAACAAACACTTCTAGACAAAAAGTACAAGAGCTTCTCAAGAAATGGAGCTAATTTGCCAGAAGATAAAAAGCAGCAATTGCGAGAGATTGATAAGCAGCTAAGTCAGTTAAAACTAACATTTGGTGAAAATGTTTTAGCAGAAACCAACAACTTCGAATTACATATCACTAATAAAGATGAACTTTCTGGGTTGCCTGATGGCGCTATAGAAGCCGCTCAACAATTGGCTGAAAGCAAAGGCAAAGAAGGCTGGCTAATCACTTTAGATTACCCAAGCTATGTTCCATTTATGACCTATGCTGATAATCGTGAATTACGTAAAACATTAGCTATAGCTTTTGGAGCAAAAGCGTTTCAGAATAATAAAAACGATAATCAAAACCATGTTTTACAAATTGCCAAATTACGTCATGAACGTGCCAACTTATTAGGCTACAAAACCCATGCACATTTTGTATTAGAAGAGCGTATGGCGAAAAATCCTGAAACCGTTGAAACATTTTTAAATGAACTGTTAGAAAAAGCAAAACCAGCTGCCGAACGTGAATTTAAAACATTACGTGATTTTGCCAAAGAACAAGATGGCATTAAGCAATTGCAAAAATGGGATGGCGCCTATTATTCTGAAAAATTAAAGCAAAAACTTTTTGATTTAGATGACGAAAAACTCAAACCATATTTTAAACTAGAAAACGTTATTAATGGTGTCTTTACTATTGCCGAAAAATTATATGGCTTACAATTTGAGGAAATCTGTAATATCGACAAGTACCACGACGATGTCCTGACTTATAAAGTTACCGATGATGATGGTAATTTGATTTCCATTTTTTATACCGACTTTTTCCCAAGAACCGGAAAACGTAATGGTGCTTGGATGACCGTTTACAAACCGCAATATGTTAAAAACGATGAAAATAGTAGACCGCATATTTCCATTGTTTGTAACTTCACCAAACCCACAAAAACAAAACCCTCGTTATTGACTTTTAATGAAGTGACTACATTGTTCCATGAGTTTGGCCACGCCTTACATGGCATGCTTGCCAATACAACATATCCAAGTTTATCAGGAACCAGTGTGTTTTGGGATTTTGTAGAATTACCAAGTCAAGTATTGGAAAATTGGTGTTATGAAAAAGAAGCTTTAAAGCTATTTGCAACACATTATGAAACGGGTGAAGTTATTCCAATGGAACTAATAGATAAGATAAAAGCTTCAGCTACATTTCATGAAGGTATGCAAACCTTAAGGCAGTTAAGTTTTGGATTATTGGATATGAGTTGGCACGGTCAAGATCCTAGTCAGATTACAAACGTAAAAGTCCATGAATTAAAAGCTTTTGAAAACACTAAGTTATATCCAGATGTCGCTGAAAACTGTATGAGCACATCATTTTCACATATTTTTCAGGGTGGATACTCATCTGGTTATTACAGCTATAAATGGGCTGAAGTTTTGGATGCAGACGCTTTTGAAGCTTTTAAGGAAGCTGGTATTTTTAGTCGTAACGTTGCCAACAAATTTAAAGATAATATTCTCTCACAAGGCGGAACTGAAGACCCAATGACGTTGTACAAACGATTTAGAGGAAAAGAACCGCAGCCAGAAGCACTACTAAAACGTGCTGGTTTGATTGAGAAGTAATCTTTGTCATGCTGAACTTGATTCAGCATCTCACCCTTTTTGATAAGAGATTCTTTGCTACGCTTTCAATGACAAATTAAAACACAATTAACTTTCAATATTTTTTGAAAGTTTAAAATATTTTATATATTTGCTTTATGGAATATCAAGAAGCAAAAGATAAGTTTATTAGCACTTGGGGAAGTTTGGGTTCGCTTTGGGGAATAAATAAAGCCATGGCGCAAATTCAAGCATTGCTTTTTATTTCCACAAAACCCTTGTCTATGGAAGACATCATGGAAGAACTTAAGATTTCTAGAGGTAACACTAGCATGAACTTAAGACAATTGATGGATTGGGGAATTGTAACCAAAGAAATTATTCCTGGAGAGCGTAAAGAATATTTCACTACCGAAAAAGACGTACAAGAATTAGCGCGAATTGTTGCAAAAGAACGAAGCAGACGTGAAATTAAACCAGTCATTAAAATACTAAAAGATGTATCATCTATAAAAGATGATGGCACTGAAAAAACTAAAGAACTTATTAAGCAAACTAAAGCATTACATGAACTAACCGACACAATGGATACTATGATAAACAAAGTGGTAAACCAGCAACAAAAATGGTTAACAAAGTCACTACTCAAACTCTTTAAATAAAAAAATTTAAAACATGCTTTCAATTTTTTTTGAAAGTTCTAAACTTAAGAAAAATGAAAATATTATACAAAATAAACAAAGTCACATTAATATTAACACTTGTTCTATACTTAACATTATATTTAGGCTTATATGCACAAATTGCACTTGGATGCATTCAAATAATTAGTGCATTAATACTCTTTCTTTTTTGGAATAAAATTCCTAATAAGTCAAAAAAACATTTGAAAATTTATTGGACTACTGTAATTACATATGGAATGATGTGGTTGATTGATTGGGATACATCTGATAAATTATTTTTCATGATTTTTAGTGTTATAATACTGCCTATGTCTATTGCTGGTTATTTCTTTTACATTCTAAACTCATTAAAAAAACTATAATATGAAAACAATAATTATAGCCGGAGGAAGTGGGTTTTTAGGTCAAATTTTAACACAATACTTTTCTAAAAAAGGATATACTATTAAAATTCTTACCAGAAAACCAATTAATGAAAACGACATTTTTTGGGATGCTAAAAATCTAGGAAATTGGACAAAAGAATTAGAAAATACATTTGGTTTAATTAATCTAACAGGTAAATCTGTAGACTGTAGGTATAATAAAAACAATAAAAAATTAATATATGATTCCAGAATAGACTCTACAAATGTTCTAGGTTTAGCAATTAACTTATGTGACAACCCACCAAATGTTTGGGTAAATTCTTCAACTGCAACAATTTACAAAGATTCGTTAAAAAAAGAGATGACAGAAGATAGTGGTGAAATTGGTAGCGATTTTTCGATGGATATTGCAAAATCATGGGAATATGCATTTAATACTATTATAAATCCGAAAACAAGGAAAATTGTTTTAAGAACCTCAATAGTTTTAGGAAAAAATGGAGGTGCATTAATTCCACTAAAAAGATTAACACAATGTGGACTTGGTGGAAAACAAGGGTCTGGTAATCAAAAAGTAAGTTGGATACACGAATATGATTTCTCTAAAGCTGTTGAATTTATAATTGAAAACGAATACTTGGATGGTGTCTTTAACTTATCTTCACCATACCCAACAAATAACACTACACTTATGAAAAGTTTACGTAGAACTTTAAACATTCCTTTTGGTATCAATCACCCTAAATGGTTGTTAGAAATTGGTGCTAGAATAATTAAGACAGAAACAGAACTTATCTTAAAGAGTAGAAATGTCATTCCTAAAAGGCTTGAAGAAAATGGTTTTAAATTTCAATTTACAGAAATTGAAAAAGCAATAGAAAATCTGACTTGACAATTATATTTACAAAAAATAAATTATTTCCCTTATTTTTGATAAAAATTGCTAGCAAACAAGAATGCCTAAACACACTATTGAGCCCGAAAAATGGATAGACCGCTATTCTGATTACCTGTTCAATTACACCATTTCGCGTGTAAATGATCGGGAGATGGCCAAAGATTTGGTTCAAGATACCTTTGTGGCCAGCTTAAAGTCCATGAAAAACTTTAAAGGTGAAGCTAGTGAACGTACATGGCTTATTTCTATTTTAAAAAGAAAAATTATTGACTATTACAGGAAAATTAATTCCAAAAAAGGAAAAGCTGAAGTCCGCATGGACTATAATAGTGATGAAGAGGAAGGCAGTTGGCTTGAAGAACGCGTAGCCGATCCGTATGATAAAACTGCCGAAGACTCTTTAGTAAACGATGAATTAGGAGAAGCTATTTATACTTGTTTGGATAAATTACCAAACAAACAAGCCCAAGTCTTTAAAATGAAAACCATACAAGGATTAGAAACAGAAACAATTTGTAATGAATTGGGCATCACTGCGTCTAACTTGTGGGTAATAATTCATAGAGCACGTACTGCTATGGCAGAATGCATGGAAAAAAACTGGTTTAATTAAAAGATGAAAAAAGGTTTTTTATTTATTTCTTGCGAAGAGGCAAAACACATTTGTGACAAATCTCAATACAATGAAGCTACATTGTGGGAAAAAATTGAATTAAATATCAGATATACCTGGTGTAAATTCACCCGTGCTTATGTTAAGAAAAATAGGCAATTATCTTCAATGGTAAAAAAATCAAAAGTAGATTGTCTAAAAAATAATGAACGTGAGGTTTTAAAAAAGACATTCGAAAAGGAGCTAACTAAACAGGATTAAAAGAGCTAACCAAAAAATTGGTATCCCCTCTACCCAAAAAGCACTATAATATTTTCTCTGATTTTTAAACGCTAGAAGAACAGACAATAGGGTCACAACAGTTACTATTAACTGCACAAGTATTTTCTGATAAGTGATATAATCCTTTAAATACTCTAACAAAAAGAATACCATCAAAACCAATAAACCAATAATCTTTGTTCTTGTTATCCCAATTTGTTGTGGTATTGTAGACAGTTTCAAACTGTCATATTTCATATCCCTAATTTCAAAAGGCAACATTAATGCAATTACAAACAAGAACCTTTGCAAAAAAGTTATCCCAACATCGTAATTAAAACTAAAATCATTATTTATTAAAGGAAGTAAAACCGTAACCCCAGACCATACCAAAGCTATCACATAAATTTTCAAGCCGCTAATACTACGCAAATTTTGCTGTTTGTCTAAAAATAAATGTTTGGGCAAAAAAGGAATAGCATAAAGAAATGTTATCAAGCCAAACCCACCAATCCAAAGCAAGGTTTTTATTTCCAGCTTAAAAGCATAATAACCAAACGCCAAAAAACAAACAAACGAAAATATCTGAATCACTTTCAACCAACTTGCTAAACTTCGATGATGGAATTTTGCAAGACCAAAATATTTTACAAAATTATAGCCCGTAATAGTCGCAAAAAAATTAAAATACAAGATATTCTCGTCATAGGCTATTCCAAAATTATTTAAGGTTATCCATGTTAATGCATAAACGGCTAACGCCACATGAATGCTGCTGTTTAAATAAAAATCAAAGATAATCGTTAGGCTACGCATAAAACAAAAGTACATAAAGTGTTAATAAACACTTTAATTGGTTAAAAACTTTCATTTTCGTTAACAATATAAAGTGAATTATTCCGTAATTTTGCGCCTTAAATCCAACACAACAATTTAATGAATACAACGGCTTTCGCACAACGTCATATTGGCCCTAGAAAAGAGGACCAAGACCAAATGTTAAGAACAATTGGTGCAGATTCACTTGAGCAACTTATTTACGAAACCATCCCTGATGATATTCGCTTAAAGCAAGAGCTTAATCTAGAAGCTGCCATGAGCGAACAGGAATACCTGACGCATATTCATGAGCTATCTAAATTGAATAAAACCTATAAAACGTATATTGGTTTAGGCTATCATCCAACAATATTACCTGCGGTAATTCAGCGCAACATACTGGAAAATCCGGGTTGGTATACGGCTTATACACCTTACCAAGCAGAAATTGCCCAAGGTCGTTTGGAAGCATTACTAAATTTCCAGACCATGGTTACCGATTTAACTGGAATGGAAATAGCTAACGCTTCATTGCTAGATGAAAGCACAGCTGCTGCTGAAGCCATGAGTTTATTGTTTGCCGTTCGTGAAAGAGAGCAAAAAAAAGCAGGAATCAATAAATTTTTTGTTTCTAATGCTGTTCTCCCACAAACATTATCATTATTGGAAACCCGTGCCAATCCAATCGGTATTGAATTGGTTGTTGGTACCGAAGAGAATTTTGATTTTTCATCCGACTTCTTTGGTGCTTTATTACAATATCCAGGAAAAGATGGTCAAGTTACTGACATTAAAACATTTATTTCAAAAGCTAACACCAATAATATAAAAGTTGCTGTGGCCGCTGATATTTTAAGTTTGATTAAATTGGAAGCACCTGGTAAGTTTGGTGCTGACGTGGTTGTGGGAACCACACAGCGCTTTGGTATCCCTATGGGTTATGGCGGACCACATGCCGCTTACTTTGCTACCAAAGAAGCATACAAACGTGATATCCCTGGTCGTATAATTGGTGTTACTAAAGACATGAATGGTAACCGTGCCTTACGCATGGCTCTACAGACCAGAGAACAACATATCAAGCGTGATAAAGCAACATCAAACATTTGTACTGCTCAAGTATTATTAGCTGTAATGGCAGGGATGTATGCCGTTTATCATGGCCCTAAAGGACTTGAGTTTATTGCTAATAAAGTTCACAACACAGCCACATCTATAGCAGAATCTCTGGAAAGTTTAGGTTTTGTTCAGCTTAATTCAGAATATTTTGACACCATTCAAGTCAAAGCAAATTCTAAAGAAGTTAAAACCGTTGCTGAAAGCCAAGGCATAAATTTCTATTATCCTGATGAGGATACAGTAACTCTTTCTATAAACGAGACAACAACTTTAAAAGATGCCAATCAAATTATTTCGGTATTTGCTAAAGTAGCCAATAAAGATACTATTGTATTGGAAGGCATTTCAGAATCGAATAAAATTTCTGAAAATCTAAAAAGACAAACCGAGTTTTTGACACTAGATGTATTCAACACGTATCATTCAGAAACCGAGTTAATGCGCTATATTAAGAAATTGGAGCGTAAAGACTTGTCATTGAATCACTCCATGATTTCACTTGGTTCTTGTACTATGAAATTGAATGCGGCTGCTGAAATGTTACCATTAAGCTCTCCCAATTGGGGAACCATACATCCTTTTGTACCTATAGATCAAGCACAAGGCTACCTAACAGTTTTAAAAGAATTGGAAGACCAATTAACCGAAATTACTGGTTTTGCAGCAACGTCCTTACAACCCAACTCCGGTGCTCAAGGTGAATTTGCTGGGTTAATGGTCATTAAGGCTTATCATGAATCTCGTGGTGACCGTCATAGAAATATCTGCTTAATTCCGTCGTCTGCGCATGGAACTAATCCTGCAAGTGCTGTAATGGCTGGAATGAAAGTTGTTGTAACAAAATCAACCGAAAAAGGAAATATTGATGTTGACGATTTACGTGAGAAAGCAGAGCTTCATAAAGATAATTTATCATGTTTAATGGTTACATATCCATCTACCCATGGTGTATATGAATCTGCTATAAAAGAAATCACAAAAATAATCCATGATAATGGTGGACAAGTGTATATGGATGGCGCCAATATGAACGCCCAAGTTGGCTTAACCAACCCAGGGAATATTGGAGCAGATGTTTGCCACTTAAACCTACATAAAACTTTTGCCATTCCTCATGGAGGTGGTGGTCCAGGTGTTGGACCAATTTGCGTAGCAAAACAGCTAGCTCCATTTTTACCAAGTAATCCAATTATAAAAACAGGTGGCAATAAAGCCATAACTGCAATTTCAGCTGCTCCTTTTGGATCATCTTTAGTGTGCTTAATATCTTATGCGTATATTAAAATGTTAGGAGCTAGAGGCTTGACCGAAGCAACCAAAATTGCAATTCTAAATGCCAACTATATTAAAACAAGGCTTCAAGGGCATTTTGACACTCTGTATTCCGGAGAATGTGGTAGAGCAGCCCATGAAATGATTGTAGATTGCCGTGCCTTTAAAACTAATGGTATTGAAGTTACTGACATAGCTAAACGTTTAATGGATTATGGTTTCCATGCTCCAACAGTTTCATTCCCTGTTGCTGGAACTTTAATGATAGAACCTACCGAAAGTGAAAGCAAAGCTGAAATGGACCGTTTTTGTGATGCGATGATTTCTATTAAAAAAGAAATTGATGAAGCTTCTAAAGATGATTTAAATAATGTTTTAAAGAACGCTCCTCATACATTAGATATGCTAACTGCAAATGAATGGTTAATGCCTTATTCTAGAGAAAAAGCAGCTTTTCCATTAGACTATGTTCGTGATAACAAGTTTTGGCCTTCTGTGAGACGGGTTGATGATGCTTATGGAGACCGAAATCTAATTTGTACATGCGCTCCTATTGAAGAATACATGGAAGCCTAATCAATGTATAGAACCAAATATTAAAAAGCCTTCAAATTTGAAGGCTTTATTTTTGAAATATTTTTAATTAGTATCCGCATTTTTATCAATATCATAAAAATAGATGCATTAATTAAAAAACATGCTTGACTTCGTGATTTAATGACTAGCTTCGTAAATGGAACATTAATTAATAGCAATAATTATGGGCGTTAAAATAACTGGAACAGGAAGTTATATACCGAGTAAAGTTGAAAAAAACGAAAGCTTTTATAACCATGAATTTTTGAATGCAGATGGCTCTTCAATTAATAGTCCCAATGAGGTTATAGTTGAAAAGTTCAAAGCCATAACAGGTATTCAGGAAAGACGTTATATTAAAAAAGACTTACTGAATTCTGACATTGGTTTCTTTGCGGCCCAAAAGGCCATTGAAGATGCGAATATTGACAAAGAAAGCATAGATTACATTATTGTTGCCCATAATTATGGTGATGTTAAACACAACGCACAACAAAGTGATACTGTTCCAAGTATTGCGTCTAGAATCAAGCATTTATTAAAAATTAGGAATCCAAAATGTGTTGGTTACGACATACTTTTTGGTTGTCCTGGTTGGCTTGAAGGCGTTATTCAAGCCAAAGCTTTTATAGCATCTGGAATAGCCAATCGGTGTTTGGTGGTTGGAACAGAAACCCTATCTCGTGTAGTTGACAAACACGATCGCGACTCCATGATATATAGTGATGGTGCTGGCGCTGTTATTGTCGAGCAAACTAATGATGAAGGTGGAATTATAGCTCACGAGACGGCCACTTTTACTTATGATGAAGCACATTTTATTTACTTTGGCGAAACCAATCATCCAGAAATAAACGATCAAAGGCGATACATAAAAATGTATGGCCGTAAAATTTATGAGTTTGCCATAACCAATGTACCCATGGCTTTGAAGACCTGTCTTGATAAAAGTGGTATTAAAATACAAGATGTAAAAAAAATATTGATCCATCAAGCCAATGAAAAAATGGACGAAGCTATTGTTAAACGTTTCTACCAACTCTACAATATGGAAATGCCAAAAGATATTATGCCCATGACCATTAATATGCTAGGCAATTCCAGTGTCGCTACTGTACCCACATTATATGACATGATTTTAAATGGGAAACTAGATAATCAAGAAATATATAAAGGAGATATTATTATATTTGCCAGTGTTGGCGCAGGCATGAATATTAATGCCGTTGTGTATCAGCAATAAAAAGTTTGCAGCTTTTGCGGAAAATAAACATATGTACGAAAACACATTTCCAAACAAACGTTTTAAATATACAGCTGAATTTTTACAAAAACACATCTCTAAAGATTTAAAGATTTTAGATTTAGGCGTTGATAATCCTTTTTCAAAAATAATGAAAGAAATGGGTTATCAGGTCGAAAACACATCAGGTGAAGATTTAGACCTAGAGACTTTGGCTATTGAAAATTCAGATGCAGAAGTAATAACTGCATTTGAAATTTTCGAACATCTCCTCTCTCCTTTTACCGTTTTAAAATCTATAAAAGCAGACAAATTAGTGGCAAGTGTTCCACTTCGTCTATGGTTTTCTAAAGCTTACAAAAGCAAAACCGATATGTGGGATAGACACTACCATGAGTTTGAAGATTGGCAATTTGATTGGTTGCTTGAAAAAGCGGGTTGGAAAATTGTAGATAGAGAAAAGTGGACTAATCCTACCAAAAAATTAGGATTAAGACCTCTTTTACGATGGTTTACTCCTAGATATTACATAGTTTACGCTGAACGTATTTAATTTTGAACTTCTACATCGTCATACCAGCCCACAATGAAGCATCTTTTATTGGAAAAACTTTGCAATCACTAGCAAACCAAACCCTATTACCAAAACAAGTTGTGGTTGTAAATGACAATTCAACAGATGACACACAAGATAAAGTTGAATCCTTTGCATCAAAACATGATTGGATAACATTACTAAACATAACTTCTTCAGATAGTCATTTACCAGGCAGTAAAATTATAAATGCCTTTTATAAGGGGTTTGAAACTTTGGATGACAACTATGATGTGATTTGCAAATTTGACGCCGATTTAATTTTTCCGAAAAATTATTTAGAAACGATTTCATCTCATTTTGAAAAAAACAAACGATTAGGAATGGCTTCGGGTTTTTGCTACATTGAAAATAATGGAGAGTGGGTTCTTGAAAATCTGACCAGAAAAGACCACATTCGAGGCGCATTGAAAGCTTACAGAAAAGCTTGTTTTTTAGAAATTGGAAAATTAAAACCTTCCATGGGCTGGGACACAGTTGATGAACTTCTAGCAAAATATTATGGTTGGAGCATTTTCACAGATGAATCCCTTCATGTTAAACACTTAAAACCAACTGGAGTAAGCTATAACAAAACGGCTAAATACCTTCAAGGTGAAGCCATGTACAAGATGAGATATGGATTTGTTATTACTTTTATATCAGCTTTAAAACTGGCTTACAAAAAAAGGAGTTTACTTTTATTTAAAGACTATATGTCTGGATATTTGAGAGCTCAAAAAAACAAAGTTGAACAATTGGTTACAAAAAAACAAGGACAATTTATTCGTAAAATTAGATGGCAAGGCATAAAAAAAAGAGTGATGTAAACATCACCCTTTTAAAGCTACAATGATAAAAAGTATTTAATTCTTTTTCAATAGCTTTTTAACTGTTCGTTCTCCATTCGTTTCATTCACTATAACCAAAATATATGGGCCTACATTTAAACTATTCAAGTTTAAATTAATTACCTTATTTGTCATTCGTTTTTCAACTCTTTTATTTAAAACTGGTGTATTATATAAATCATAAACTGAAATACTATAAGAATCTGAATTATTTGGTAGCTTTAAATTTGTATATGAACTAGCTGGATTTGGGTATAAATTAAATTTACTTAAAGCTTCTGTTCTTGTGACGGTAATTGGATTAGACAATGAATAGCACCCCATTAAATCTGCAGCATTCGTAACATCTGTTAAATCAACGCTATCCGCATAACTCAAATGCCAGATTAGGCAAACGCCAACTCCTGCTCCTTCTAAATCAAATGGTGGACTTGGTGGAGTAGCTAATATATTTAAATTATCATCTGTAATTACCCATAATGAGTTATCTCCCATGGCACCGTCCAATGTTACATCAAACGAATCACTTTCACCATCTCCGGCAATTATTTCTATCTCTGTGTCACCACTTCCTGCTATAGCTAACTCGCCACCGTTGACTCCATTTCTTGTTACTGTTATTGGATTTGATAAATCATAACATCCCATCAAATCTGCAGCATTCGTAACATCTGTTAAATCAACGCTATCCGCATAACTCAAATGCCAGATTAGGCAAACGCCTTCACCAGCGCCTTCTAAATCAAATGGTGGGCTTGGCGGTGTACCCAGTATATTTAGATTATCATCTGTAATTACCCATAATGAGTTATCTCCCATAGCACCTTCTAATGTCACATCAAACGAATCACTTTCACCATCACCAGCACATATTTCAATCTCTGTGTCTCCACTTCCTGCTATAGCTAACTCGCCGCCGTTAACTCCATTTCTTGTTACTGTTATTGGATTTGATAAATCATAACATCCCATTAAATCTGCAGCATTAGTAACACCAGTTAAATCTACACTATCAGCATAACTCAAATGCCAAATTAAGCAAACGCCTTCACCAGCACCTTCTAAATCAAATGGTGGGCTTGGCGGTGTGCCCAGTATATTCAGATTATCATCTGTAATAACCCATAATGAATTATCTCCCAAAGCACCTTCTAATGTCACATCAAAAGCATCACTTTCACCATCACCAGCACATATTTCAATTTCTGTGTCTCCACTTCCTGCTATAGCTAACTCGCCACCTTCTGGAAGCATAGTGCGTGTAACTTCAATATAATTGGACAAATCGTAACGACCTCTTAAATCGTCAAGATTATCAATATGTCTGAATGGAGGGATTCCATTATAGGCCAAATGCCATATACGGCAAACTCCAGGTGTTGCTCCATTTAAATCAAATGGTGGCGCATCTGGCAAAGCTAAAATATTGTTATTATCATCTGTTATTATCCATTGTCTTAACCGTCCAGAATCTCCTTCAACAGTCACATAAATAGGGTCTGGTTCGGAATCAATACAAATCGTAGTATTGTCATTTGTTGAAATAACACCACCATCAACATGACTGTTAGGGTTTTGTGCTATAGTGTAACTTTGACCAATAAACATAAACACAAAAAAGGTGAATAAATAAGTAAAATTGTGATAGAATTTGGGGTTCCGAATGTGTAATTTACTTTTCATTTTTGTAGAATTTTATTAGTGAAAAGCTAAATTAATGTTGAAAAGAAAATAAAAATGTTAGGTAGCTAACATTTTGACAATTAAGTTATTTGTTTTTTCAGAAAAACCAGTGCTTATAATTATTTGATGATTCCAACCTATTTTCTAACTCATCATCTAACTCTGGAAAAAAATCTATACCTGTTATTTCTTCAACTTCATCTACCGATATTACAAAGTTATAAAGTGGTTTGCTGGAATTTTCATGAGGCATCAAGAATGCCAAAACTTTTGGTTTACCAGAATTGTAATCCATAATTACCTTATAGAACTGATTGGGAACTGTCACTTCTTCTGTACCGATGGTTTTCATGTTTCCTTTTAAAACGCCTCCAGTTACCACAAAAACGCCATCATAACGATTGGCCCAATAACGAACTTTTTGCTCTAAGGCATTCCAAATTCCAGAATTAAATTGGTGCTCCTGAGGACTAATATTACTGGTTAAAAAGGTTTCATCATGAGCTTCTTGACTATAACGTCTGTCGCCAGCAGGACACAAATGCCCACGATCGTATCCAGAATTCTTATAATTCCTCCAACTAGCCGCACCAGTCTTTACAGCCTTGTCAATTTCAAAATACGGTCTATCGAAATCAGAATTGGAAAGATGTTCTTTTTTTAGTTCATAAGCGACCCATTCGGCTTGTTCGTGAGGTTCACTATAGCTTAAAGAATAAGCATTATGATGAACTATTTGTTCAGTGGTACTCGTAGGTAGAAAAAAAGCTATTGTAGGATTTTTTGGCAGTTTGCCTTGCTCTACTATAGCTTCTTGTTCTTTTTTATCAAGATAATATTCATATCCATATATTCCAACAACCAAAACAATAGCTATAATTGAATATATGGTACGTTTTTTCATTATTGAAGGTTGGCTAAACTCGCTTTTAATGTTTCAATTTTAGCTAAAGCATCAGCTTCCTTTTTCTTCTCGCTAGCCACTACTTGTTCCGGAGCACCCGACATGAAACGTTCATTTGACAATTTTTTCTGAACAGAATTTAAGAACCCTTCTATATAATTCAATTCTTCAGTTAACTTTTTTATTTCCTCATCAACGTTAATAGCTCCTGATATTGGAATAAAATATTCATTAGACTTTACCCTGAAAGTCAATGCACCATCAACAGCTTCGGAAACATATTCAATAGCCTCTAGGTTACCCAACTTTTTAATTACCTCATCAAAAATAGTTTGTGCATTTTCATTATTTATAACCGAAAAACCAATACTATCTTTAAAAGAAATATTTTTTTCCTTTCTAATATTACGAATGCCCGAAACCACTTCTTGTGCAAAATCGAATCCAGAAATCAGCTCATTATTTACAGATTTATTCTCTGGCCATTTAGCAACAATAAGGGCTTCCTCTGGCTGTCTTTCTTCCATATACTGCCAAATTTCTTCAGTTAAAAATGGCATAAACGGATGTAATGTTTTTAAGATATTTTCGAAACTCGCAATAACTCCTTCAAGTGTTTTAGCATCAATGGGTTGTTGGTATGCAGGTTTAACAATTTCTAATAACCACGATGCAAAATCATCCCAAATTAGCTTATATGTTGCCATTAAGGCATCAGACAAACGGTATTTGCTGTAATGGTCTTCTATTTCAGCTAAAGTTTCTTGAAATTTTGCTTCAAACCACTCTAAAGCAACTTTACTCGATTCTGGTTGCTCTATAGCATCACTTACTTCCCAACCCTTTACTAATCGGAAAGCATTCCAGATTTTATTAGCGAAGCCTTTTCCTTGATTACAAAGCGCTTCATCAAACATTAAATCGTTTCCTGCTGCCGAACTCAACAACAATCCTACTCGAACGCCATCGGCTCCGTAATCGTCAATAAGCTTAAGGGCATCTGGTGAATTCCCTAATGACTTACTCATTTTGCGACGTTGCTTATCACGTACCAAACCTGTTAGATACACATTTTCAAAAGGCTTTTCGCCTTTATATTCATATCCTGCAATAATCATTCGTGCCACCCAGAAAAAGAGGATGTCTGGACCCGTAACCAAATCATTGGTTGGATAGTAATAGTTTATTTCTTCGTTTTCAGGGTTTCTGATGCCATCAAACACAGACATTGGCCATAACCAGGATGAGAACCAAGTATCTAAAGCATCAGAATCTTGACGTAAATCATGTGTTGAAAGCTGGTTGTTTCCAGTTTTTCCCTTTGCTATAACCAGTGCTGCTTCTAGACTTTCAGCCACCACAAAGTCTTCCTTACCATCACCATAATAATAGGCTGGAATTTGTTGGCCCCAAAGTAACTGACGTGAAATATTCCAGTCACGAATGTTTTCCATCCAATGACGATAGGTATTCTCAAACTTTTTGGGGAATAATTTAATATCTGGTTTATCACCTAAAACTGCTTCAATTGCCGGTTTTACCAATTCTTCCATTTTTAAAAACCACTGATCTGACAATCTTGGTTCGATAATGGCTTTGGTTCGCTCAGAAATACCAACACGATTGGTATAGTCCTCAATTTTGACAATATGCCCCTTTTCTTCTAATTCTTTTACAATTTCCTTTCTAACTACAAAACGGTCTTTGCCTTCATAATGCAAGCCATAGCTATTTAATGTAGCATCTTCGTTGAATATATCTATAACTTCCAAATTGTGTTTATCGCCTAGAACCTTATCATTTTCATCATGTGCAGGCGTTACTTTTAAACAGCCTGTTCCAAACTCAACATCAACATATTCATCTTCAATTATTGGGATAACACGACCATTTATAGGCACTATGGCTTTTTTCCCTCTTAAATTGGTATGGCGTTCATCATTAGGGTTAATACAAATTGCCGTATCGCCTAAAATAGTTTCAGGTCTTGTTGTAGCAATAGTCAAGATGTCTTCACAACCTTCAACCTTATAATTTACATAATAAAGTTTCCCTTGCTTTTCTATGTATTCAACCTCTTCATCAGAAAGGGTTGTTTTAGCTTCAGGATCCCAGTTGACCATGCGATAACCACGATAAATCATGCCTTTGTTGTATAAATCCACAAAAACCTGAATTACAGCTTCTGACATATCGTCATCCATGGTAAACTTGGTTCTTTCCCAATCACAAGAACAACCCAATTTTTTCAGTTGCTCAAGAATAACACCTCCATATTCATGTGTCCAATCCCAAGCGTGCTTCAAGAACTCTTCACGAGTCAAATCGTTCTTATCGATTCCTTGTTCTTTCAATTTAGCAACCACTTTAGCCTCTGTAGCAATAGATGCATGATCCGTTCCGGGAACCCAACACGCATTCTTGCCCTGTAAACGTGCACGACGAATCAATACATCCTGAATCGTATTATTTAACATATGCCCCATATGCAAGACACCTGTAACATTTGGTGGTGGAATAACAATGGTATATGGCTCTCTATTATCTGGTTTAGAATGAAAAAAATTATGTTTCATCCAATAATCATACCACTTACCTTCTACCTGATTGGCATCATATTTTGACGGAATTTGCATACTTTGGAATAGTTTTTGAAATATAACATGCAAAAGTACTTATATTTCTTTTTTATATAAAATTATATGAATGTATTATGTACTTTTATTTAAGTTGATGGTAATTGCATGCATGCATTACGTCTAATAATTTTGCACAATGAATAAAAAGTAAGTATGTTTACGAACGATTTAAATAGAAATATTATGAAACAGCTAATCACATTATTATTTATCGGTTTAATTGGGTTTTCAGTCAATGCCCAAGATAAAGTTGCTAAAATTGAATTTAAAACAACTACGGTAGATTATGGAACAATTGAAAAAGGCGCTGATGGTGTTAGAACTTTTGAATTTACAAATACAGGTGATGCACCGTTAATTATCTCTAAAGTAACTTCAAGTTGCGGTTGTACAGTTCCTAAAAAACCTGACGGTCCAATTGCGCCAGGTGAAACAGGCGAAATACAAGTAAAATATGACACTAATAGAGTTAACCCTATTAGAAAAACCATAACTGTTATTTCTAATGCCGAAACTCCTACGGTAGCACTTAAAATAAAGGGTGAAGTAATTGACCCAAGTAAGACAAGTGTTCTTGAAAAGAAAAAAGATAAAAGTGTCATGGAAAAATAACATCCTTTACTAGAATCTAAACAAAAAACCTTGAGTAATTGCTCAAGGTTTTTTGTTTAGATTAAATCAATAAGCCTGAATTGATATTCGTATACGCGTCCATTTCTATCAATCAACACCTTCATTCGTTTTCCACTTTTTCCGTTAAGCAATTCAATAACTTCCTGTAAAGTATAATCTTTTACGTCTTTGTTATTGACTTTTAAAATAATATCACCCAACTCCATTCCTGCATGTTTCGCAGGGCTATTATCTCTTAATTTTGCTATTTGGAAGGCAGGTCTTACATCAAACCTATAATCTCGCTCTGTATTCCTAATAGAAACGAATTCAGTTACATCTTTTGCAAATGTCAACCTGCCATTGTTTAGGCTGTAATAATAATCCTTTACTACCCTTATTCCTCTTTGCTCTAAATCAATTCCGCTTTTATTATAGGTAAACTCGCTTTTAAAATTGCTGTTTTTCTTAAGAATCAAGGTTTTGTTCTGGTAATTAAAAACCAGGTTAAAACGACGGAGAATTTCAGCTCCAATTGTCCCATTCCTATCATTGTTCTGTTTTAAAATTTCAATTGAAGACCCTTCAGGAAAAGCTACAAGAGATTTATTTAATTTAAACTGTTGAATAGAGAGCGATTCAACTCGAGAGCGCTTACCATAAAGACTTCCGCTTAAACCGTAACCCAAAAAATCATCAATGTATTTTTGGTTTGAAACAATATCCTGTGTTTCATCTTCAAAAAGCCACAAGGCATCACTTGCTCCCGTATCTAATAAAACATGAATTGGCACTTGTTGTTCAGCAATTACAACAGATGCTCTAATATGAGGCTTACCATTCCGTAAGGTTAAATCTACACGTTCGCATTTCTTACAAATACGCTCTTTATACTTATCATGGTTGATAAGTTTGAGGTATTTTGAATTATAGTTTATTTCTACAACAAAATCTTTAAATAAATCATAACCAATAATACCATGAATAGGAATACCCAATTTGGGCGAATAATCCAATCCAGTATTAAAAGCCGCAAAAATAGTATGGTTATAACTTACCGCATCACCAATTTTAATCTTGTTTCTTTTAGATTTAATGGCCTCAACTAATTGACCATCACCTAAACCTTTTAAATAAATTGGGGACACGTTGCTTTCGTTTAACACTTCATCATCCTCATTTACATTAAACAAAATAGGCTTACTAACTCCCGAATCTAAAATAAATGACAACTCCACATTATTAATTTCAACAGGAATTATAATAAGGTTATTAATTAATTGAAATTGTATTTTATCTAACCCTGTATGGTTTTTGAGCTCAAAAGTGCCCGTTTGGGCAACAACGGTAAGACCCAAAAACATATAAAAAGTTAATAAAATAAAAGCTAAACGCTTCATGACTTTGATTATAAGGTAGTTAAAATATACAAAAAATATCAATAACAAAGCCAATTACATGAGGTATTTAACTATTAATTTCATTAAAATTTCAGAACTTTGCGACTAAATTTTTCAGACCATGCCAGATATTTCGAAAAAAGGGGCTTCAATGCCACAATCACCAATTAGAAAGTTAGTACCATATGCTGAAGCAGCGTACAAACAAGGAAAAACAGTATATCACTTAAATATTGGTCAACCAGATATAAAAACTCCAGACTTAGCATTAGATGCTGTAAAAGTTAACTCTTTAGATATTTTGGCTTACACTAGATCTGAAGGTTCTGATGAATATCGCATAAAAATCGCCAATTATTATAAAAATCATGACATTAATGTCACAAAAGACAATATAATTGTCACTACTGGTGGCAGCGAGGCCCTAATGTTTGCTTTTGGTTCTATAATGGATATTGATGATGAAATAATAATTCCAGAGCCTTTTTATGCTAATTATAATGGATTTTCAACAGCTTCGGATGTTCGTATTGTTCCAGTAATTTCTAAAATTGAGAATAACTTTGCTCTTCCGCCTATTGAAGAGTTTGAATCACTTATTACACCACGAACCAAAGCTATTTTAATTTGTAATCCCGGAAATCCTACTGGGTATTTATATTCTAAAGAAGAAATTAGAAAATTAGCAGAAATTGTTAAAAAACATGATTTGTTTTTAATTGCTGATGAGGTGTATCGTGAGTTTGCTTATGATGACGCTGAACATTATTCCATTCTTCAAGAAAACGATATAAAAGAGCATGCTATTGTAATTGATTCTGTTTCTAAACGCTATAGCATGTGTGGCGCTCGAATTGGTTGCCTAGTGTCTAGAAATGAAAACGTTATTGCAACTGCTTTAAAATTTGCCCAAGCACGCTTAAGTCCGCCAACATTAGCTCAAATAGCCAGTGAAGCTGCATTACAAACTCCACAAAGTTATTTTGACGAAGTAATTTCTGAATATGTTTCTAGAAGAGATTTATTAATTTCTGAACTTGAAAAAATTGAAGGTGTTAAAGTTGCCAAACCAAAAGGTGCCTTTTACTGTATCGTAGAACTACCTATTAAAAGTTCAGATGATTTTGCGCAATGGTTATTAGAAAGTTTTGATATCGATAATGAAACTGTAATGGTTGCTCCCGCAGCTGGGTTTTACTCAACACCTGGCGTTGGATTAAATCAAATTCGTATTGCATATGTTTTAAACAAGAATAGTCTAAAAAAAGCCGTTAATATTATTAAAGAAGCTTTAAAGGTTTATAAAGATTAGTGACCATACTTCAAGACATATCACTTAAAAACTATAATACCTTTGGTATTGATTGTCTGGCAAAACATTTTATTTCAGTAAATAATATTGATTCCTTAAAGGCTGTTTTAAAAAAAGATGCTTTTAGCAATTATTTATTTCTAGGTGGAGGTAGTAACATGTTACTTACTCAAGATGTTGATGCGCTTGTAATACATTTAAATTTTAAAGGAATTTCATTAGTTTCTGAAAGCGACAACCATGTTTTGGTACAAGTTAATGCAGGTGAAAATTGGCATGATTTTGTATTATGGTGCCTTGAAAACAATTACGGAGGAATTGAAAACCTTTCTCTTATTCCGGGCAATGTTGGTACAGCTCCTATTCAAAATATTGGAGCATATGGTGTAGAATTAAAAGATGTTATGGAATCTTGTGAAGTGTTAAACATCAATACTCTGGCACTAGAAACATTTACCAATAAAGATTGCCAATTTGAATACAGAAATTCTATATTCAAGAAGCAAAAAGGTAAATATATAGTTTGTAAAGTCAAGTTTAAACTAACCAAAAACAAGCACAAGCTACATACCGAATATGGTGCAATTTCTCAACAGTTAAAGGTTATGAATGTTGAGAACCCAACCATTCGTGATGTTTCAAAAGCTGTAATCTCAATTAGGCAAAGTAAATTACCAGACCCCAATAATATTGGCAATAGTGGGAGTTTTTTTAAAAATCCTGTAATTTCAAAACAGCAATACATTGCATTACAGAGCAACTTTCCTGATATACCAGGTTATACGGTTTCAGAACATGAAATAAAAGTACCTGCTGGCTGGTTAATTGAAAAAGCAGGTTTTAAAGGTAAACGTTTTGGAGATTATGGCGTACATAAAAAGCAAGCTTTGGTTTTAGTTAATTATGGTAATGCTAAAGGCCGTGATATTCTAAAATTGGCAGAATTAATTAAAACTACCATTAATCGAATTTTTGGCATTACTATTGAAGCAGAAGTAAATATTCTTTAGTTTTAAACGAAATATATAACTTAAACGTTATTACAACTAAACTAACTTAATTAACACGAGTTTGAGTAAACCTATAGAAATTGAAATTGTAACCCTTTTAGAAAAAGGCGACAAAAAGGCCATTTCATTACTCTACGAAAATTATGCAGATGCATTATTTGGCGTAATTTCCAAAGTTATTACAGATCCTGAAATGGCACAAGATGCCTTACAGGAAACCTTTATAAAAGTATGGAAAAAGGCAAAAACTTATGATGCTAGTAAGGCTAAATTATTTACCTGGCTATACCGTATTGCATACAATACAGCCATAGACAAAGTACGTTCGTCTTCAAATAAAACAAAGAAGGAAGTCCAAATACAAGATTCTAACGTATATAAGTTAACATCGGATGGTTTAAATCAAGATGTCATGGACATCAAAAAACATTTAAACACGTTAGATGACAAATATCAAATTGTGATTCAGGCTCTCTTTTTTGAAGGCATGACACAACAAGAAGCTAGTGATGAATTAGAAATTCCGCTAGGAACAATAAAATCGAGATTAAAAATAGGACTTCGTGAATTAAAAAAAATTTACGACCCTCAATAAATACAGTCATGAATGAAGAAATAACTACATTTTTAAATTCTGG
Organism: Hanstruepera flava; assembly: GCF_023634025.1. Lineage (GTDB taxonomy): Bacteria > Bacteroidota > Bacteroidia > Flavobacteriales > Flavobacteriaceae > Hanstruepera > Hanstruepera flava. Next base: position 749,965 of record NZ_JALJCW010000001.1, read on the forward strand.
CCTTTTAGAAAAGTACCTAATTGGCGAAACCACTGCGAGCGAAACGGAAATGGTTGAAAATTTAATTACCAATAATTTAGCCGTTAAAGCAGCTTACGATGTTTTGCAAGACAACCTAGAGGTCGTTTCTAAATTGAATGCCATTGAAGCTCCTAAAGACACTCTAAATAATATTTTAGACGCGCTTGATGAAAAACCCGTAATATCTATTTCAAGAACCAGTAAACGAAAAATATGGTACAAATACAGTATTGCGGCTAGTATTGCAGCCTTTTTATTTGCAAGTACATCCTACCTGTTTTATATTCAAAATCAAAAATTAAGTCACGAAAACCAAGTTGTGGTTGATGAGATTTTTGATTTAAGAAGTGATATTGAAAACAACAACAAAATGCTTTCAGATATTATGAAGCAATTTAAACAGCTTAATAATCCTGAAACACAGAAGTACATTATTAATGGTAATAGTAGAGCCAAAAACCTAAAAACGGTTGCCTATATTAATCCGAAAGAAAAAAAGTCGATGATTGATGTGGTTTCGTTGCCACAATTACCAGAAGACCAATGTTTCCAAATTTGGGCAGAAGTTGAGGACAAAATGGTGAGTTTGGGGATTTTAAAAGAAACCGATAGACAACTTAAAGAAATTCCTTACACTGAAGATGCTTTAGCTTTAAGTATTACTATTGAACCCAAAGGAGGAAACCCACAGGCTTCAAAAGAAAATGCTGTTGCAGAAATAGCACTTCACAATATAAAATAAACACATAATTTAAAATACTATCAACAGCCTTGCTCACAAGAACGCAAGGCTGTTTTTTTATTTCCAAAGTGTAAGGAATTCATTAACTTTGTAAAAAAAATAAATGAAACTTCTTTTAATTACACTAGCTTTACTAGGTTTAGGCGTTGCAGGAATTGCCATTAAAATATGGGCTAAAAAAGACGGTAAATTTGCTGGTACTTGTGCAAGCCAAAACCCCATGCTGAATCAAGAAGGTGAAGCTTGTGGGTTTTGCGGGAAAACACCAGACCAATTTAAAGATTGTAACGAACCTCAACACTCTTAATTTTAATGCCTATTCTTGATTTTGTTTTCTATGCATTTATTGCCATAGTTTGCATTCAGGTTATTTATTACATCATATTTTTTACTCAATTTAAGGATTCATATTCGTTAGACACATCAATAGATTACCCACCCATATCTGTTATTATTTGCGCAAAAAATGAAGCCGAAAACTTAAAGGCTTTTTTGCCTTCTATAACAAATCAAAACTATCCTAATTTTCAAATTGTACTAATTAATGATGCTTCGTATGATGACACACTGGAAATCATGGAAGAGTTTGCAATGCAAAATACTAACATTAAAGTTGTAAACGTAAAAAACAATGAAGCCTTTTGGGCCAACAAAAAATACGCATTAACCCTAGGTATAAAAGCTGCTAAATACAATCACCTGTTATTTACAGATGCAGATTGCAAGCCTATTTCAGAACATTGGATTACAGAAATGAGCTCTTATTTCAGCAACAATAAGTCAATAGTTTTGGGGTATGGTGGCTATAAAAAAGTTAAAAAGTCGTTACTAAATAAGTTAATTCGTTTCGAAACCGTCCTTACGGCTATCCAATATGTTTCCTATACCCATCTTGGCATACCTTATATGGGTGTAGGCCGAAATCTAGCTTATACTAAAGAAAAATTCTTCGAAGCAAATGGCTTTATGCAACACATGCATATTCGTTCTGGCGATGATGATTTGTTTGTCAATCAAGTTGCCAATTTAAAAAACACAGCCATATGCTTGAACCCAAACAGTTTTACAGAATCTGTACCAAAAAAAACTCTTGGTTCTTGGTTGGTGCAAAAAAAACGTCATATAACTACAGCTAGTCATTACAAATCCAAGCATAAAATTTTACTTGGTCTCTATTTTATATCTCAATTTTTGTTTTTCACTTTGGCTGTTTTGCTATTAATCTTTCAATTTCAGTGGAAATTAATTTTAGGACTAATAGCCTTTCGGCTTGTAATTCAAACCATTACTTATATTAAAGCAACCCGAAAGCTTAATGAACAAGATATCATTCCTTTTATTCCTTTTCTTGAGCTTTTTTTAATTGCCGTTCAATTGTCTATATTTATATCCAATCTCATCTCTAAACCCAAACATTGGAAATAGAAGAAGCTATAAAACAAGCCAAACTTAATAACCAAAAAGCCTTTAACTATTTGGTTGAAACCTTCTGGGATGATGTTTATGGCTTTCAATTAAAACGCACAGGAAATGAAAACGATGCCGAGGACATAACCATACAAGCTTTCTCTAAAGCCTTTGATAAAATTGATACATACAACAGCGACTATAAATTCAAAACTTGGCTTATTACTATTTCAAAAAACATCCACATTGATTTAGTTAGAAAAGAAAAAAACACGTTTTCAAAAAAATTAAGCAGTACAGATGACGAAGATTATTTTGATGTTGTTGACGATTCTCCTTCTCCAGAAGACAAACTCATCACTGACCAAAACTTGGCCAAATTACTTCGTGACATAAAAAAACTGAAGCCTCACTACCAAGAAGTCATTAACTTAAGGTACTTCCAAGAATTAAGCTATAAAGAAATTGCCGAGCAGCTAGAGGAACCTATAACTAATGTAAAAGTTAAGTTATTACGAGCAAAAAAGTTACTAGCTGAAATCATCCAAAAAAAATAACAGTATTTCATGAAAATAAGTGCTTTCATTTTATGTTATAATGAATCATTAATGATTAGGCATACACTAAATTATTATACTACATTTTGTTCGGAAATAACAATTTTAAACAATAACAGCAGCGACAATTCAATTGAAATAGTAAAAACTGAATATCCTAATGTTAAAATCAAGAATTTTGGAGTTGAAAATTCTTTTAGAGAAGACACACAGACCGAACTAAAAAATAATTGTTGGAAAAATAGCGATGCTGATTATGTGATAGTTTGTGATATGGATGAATTTCTATATTCAGATGATTTAGAAAGCAAGTTAAATTTATTGGACAAACAACGACCTGCTATATGCAGTGTTATTGGTTATGAAATGTTTTCTAAAAAATTTCCAAAAAACTACAACGAATCCTTATTAGATCAGGTTAAATACGGTATAAGAAACTATCGTTTTGATAAGTCAATAATTTTTAATCCAAAAAAGATTAAAAATATTAATTATGACTTTGGTGCTCATACCTGCTTACCAGAATTCTACGATAAAAAGGCAGAAGATATTTTAATTGAATTCAAGCTCCTCCATTTTAAATATTTAAGCAAAAAATATTTATATCGTAAACATTTAAACTATACAAATAGGTTAAGTATAACAAATATCATCAATGAATGGGGAGCAGAATATAGAGAAGGTAAAAAACATATAGATAATAAATTTAAAATTGCCAAAAAACATATCTTTAAGATAATTCCATAAAACGATCTTCTAACACCCCATTACAACTTATCTTCGTATCTTTGCATGGCAAATTAAGAGTGAATGAAAACAGAAGTAGATTCTAATATATTACCAGGTCGTGCCCCAAAACCTAAATGGTTACGAGTAAAACTACCAACTGGGAAAAAGTATACTGAATTACGCAGTTTAGTAGACAAGTACAAACTGAATACCATTTGCACATCAGGAAGTTGCCCTAATATGGGAGAATGTTGGGGAGAAGGCACAGCCACATTTATGATTTTAGGCAATATCTGTACACGATCTTGTGGATTTTGTGGTGTAAAAACAGGTAGGCCAGAAACAGTGGATTGGGACGAACCGGAAAAGGTTGCACGCTCTATAAAAATCATGAAAATCAAACATGCTGTACTAACTAGTGTTGATCGTGATGACTTAAAAGATATGGGAAGTATTATGTGGGCAGAAACCGTAAAAGCTGTTCGCAGAATGAACCCTGAAACTACACTTGAAACACTTATACCGGATTTTCAGGGTATAGAACGCCATATAGACAGAATTATAGATGTTGCCCCAGAAGTTGTTTCACACAATATTGAAACCGTTAGGCGCTTAACACGCGAAGTCCGCATTCAAGCTAAATACGACAGAAGTCTAGGTGTTTTAAACTATTTAAAACAACAAGGTCAAAGACGAACCAAATCTGGAATTATGCTTGGGTTGGGTGAAACTCGAGAAGAAGTTATCGAAACCCTTCACGATCTTAAAGATAATGACGTAGATGTTGTAACCATTGGGCAATATCTTCAACCTAGCAAGAAACATTTACCAGTAAAACGCTTTATTATGCCAGATGAGTTTGAAGAGTACAAACAAATTGGTTTAGATTTAGGCTTCAGGCATGTAGAAAGTAGCGCTTTAGTAAGATCGTCTTATAAAGCACAAAAACACATTAATTAATGGTTCGCATTGGCATTAATGGCTTTGGCCGAATAGGCAGACGCATATTTAGGCTGCTTGATAAAAATCCAGACATTCAAATTGTTGCAATTAATGATTTGGCAGATACCAAAACCTTGAGCCATTTATTAAAGTACGATAGTATTCATGGCATTTTTGAAGCTAATGTAGCTTACGATCAATCTCATATTATTGTTGACAAAAGATCAATTTCATTTTCACATCACAATCATCCCAAAGACATTGACTGGAAAGATCACAATATTGATTTTGTTATTGAATGTACAGGAAAATTCAAAACAACCGAAACACTTCAGAATCATATAAAAAATGGTGCTTCTAAAGTTATTTTAAGTGTTCCTCCTACTGACGATTCTATAAAAACTATTGTTTTAGGTATAAATGACGGCAGTATTGTAGGTGACGAACTTATACTATCAAATGCATCATGCACTACCAACAATGCGGCACCTATGATTGATATTATAAATAAACTTTGTGGTGTAAAACAAGCCTATATTACTACGGTACATTCCTATACCACAGACCAAAGTTTACACGACCAACCACATCGGGATTTACGTCGTGCAAGAGCAGCTGGGCAATCCATTGTACCAACCACAACAGGTGCGGCCAAAGCTCTAACAAAAATATTCCCAGATTTATCTGATGTTATAGGAGGATGCGGCATTCGCGTTCCTGTTGCCAATGGATCATTAACCGATATTACTTTTAATGTTGAAAAGGCAACAACAATTGAAAACATTAATAATGCCTTTAAAGACGCATCTAAAGGATATTTAAAAAACATTCTCTCTTATACAGAAGACCCGATAGTTTCAATTGATATAGTAGGCAACCCGCATTCTTGCATTTTCGATTCGCAAATGACTTCAGTTATTGGAAACATGGTAAAAATCATCGGTTGGTACGATAATGAAACAGGTTACTCTCAAAGAATTATTGATTTAATTTGCAATTTATCGATAAAAATGTCACTTTTATCGAATAAATAATTATATTTGTCGATAATAGTGAAGAATAAAAATGTCCCAGATTCATAAATATATATGTGCTATTATATTTTTGATTAGCTACTCTGTGTCTGCACAAACCGATATTAGTGAAGACGAAGAGACTATTCAAATCAACATTGATTATCGTATTAATCAAGCACAGAATGACATTGAAAACTACGATTATTTCGAAGCTCAAAAAAAGCTTGAAGATGCTTTAGTGCTTGCCGAAAAAATTGGCAATAAACAAAGTATTGGTCTTATCTATTCAAAAATTGGAAAACTTCAATATATCATTGAAGAGCCCGATGAAGCACTGGTATATTTATTTAAGGCAAACGAAATACAACGTATAGCTAAAGATGATGTTAATAGAGCTGAAACCTATAAAATTCTTGGAAACGTTTACAACAGTAAAAAGGATTATCAACAAGCTTTAGATTATTACACCTCATCTAAAACACTTTTTGAACAAGAGGGCCTAAACGACTTTGTCGCTGAAATTTTACTCAACGAGGGTAAAACCTTAATTCTATTAGAAAACTATAAAAAGGCAAATCAACAATTAGATAAGTCTATCTCATTGGCTACGAGATACGATTTAAACAAAATATTGAGCAGTGCCATGATTCATAATGGATTAGCTTTAGCCAAATTAGGCAATATTGATAGCGGTTTAAAAATTGCCAACGACGGTATTACTATAGCAAAAGACAATGCTTTCAATACGGTTTTAAGCAATGGTTATTTAATTTTAAGTGACTTAAATCAACTTGCAGAAAATTACAAACTAGCTAACGATTATTTAAAAAAACATATCAGTCTTTCTGATTCTTTATTAACGGTTAAACGTGAGAATTTATCACCCGAAAAGCGCATTCAAGTATTATTAGACAATCAAACAGAGTTCCAAAAAGAACAAGCCGCTAATCTTGAAGAAGAAATTGAAGCCAATAGCCTTAATAAGTTAACAACCATTTTAAGTATTGCCTTAATTACCATTTTATCTTTACTAACATTGTCGCTTTACAAAAACAATAACATTAGGCTTAAAACCAATAATATGCTTCATAAGAAAAATGGAGAACTTATTATAGCCAAGGAAAAAGCCGAATTAGCTTCAAAAACAAAGGCCAACTTTTTATCTACTGTAACCCATGAGTTACGAACACCCTTATATGCCGTTACAGGACTTACAAATATGCTTTTGGATGAAGATCCTAAACCACATCAGGTACAACATTTAAAATCCTTAAAATTTTCTGGCGATTATCTACTTACGTTTATAAATGACATTCTACAAATCAATAAAATTGAAGCCAATAAAGTAGATGTTGAACCAGAGGTGTTTAATTTAAAGAAAAAAGTCACTAATGTTATAGCCGCTTTAAACAATTCTGCATTAGACAATAACATTCAAATACATTTTGAATTTGATAAAGACCTACCGGAAAACTATCATGCAGACCAGCTTAAAATTTCGCAAATTTTAATAAACCTTATTGGCAACTCCATTAAGTTTACAAAAGATGGTGATATTTGGGTAAGAGTATACAAGCTACAACAAGATAACGATATTTATAATGTTCGTTTTGAAATTGAAGATAATGGCATAGGTATTAGCAAAGAAAAACAAGAAATGCTATTCGAAAGCTTTGCTCAAGGTTCTATTCAAATTAACCGTAAATATGGTGGAACAGGTTTAGGGCTTTCTATTGTTAAAGGTTTAATTGAAATACTAAAAGGCAAAATATATCTTAAAAGTGAATTGGGCAAAGGCTCTACTTTTACTTTCGAGTTACCACTTAAGTATTCTGAATCTGCCGCAGAAAAGCCTAAAAAGGTGGAATACTTCAAAAACGTTGATGAATTGGATTTAAAAAACATCAAGATTTTAGTTGTTGAAGACAACAAGATTAATCAAATGATTACAAAGAAGATTCTGAATAAAATGGGTCTTCAATGTGATATTGTTGATAATGGTGAAGCTGCCGTAGATAACGCTAAAACTATTCAGTATGATGTTATACTAATGGATATCCATATGCCAGGAATAAGTGGATTGGAAGCCACTAAAATTATCAGAACATTCAATAAGGACATAACTATTTTTGCATTAACAGCCGTAACTCTTGAAGATAAAATGCACGAGTTTGACGAAGCTGGATTTACCGATATTATTTCAAAACCGTTTAAACAAGAAGACTTCGAAAAGAAATTATACAATGCCTTAATAGGCGACAAAAAGAAGTCAACTGCTTAATTCGCAATAAAATCCATTATTTGCTTATTAAAATCATTTGCTTGATCTATTTGAGTAGTAATAGGCAAGTAGAACAATTTTTGTTTTATTGTTGGATGCATTTTCAAACGCATAAAATCTTTTTCCGTAGTTAAAATACAATCGAGTTTTTCAAACTCTTCTATTTCGGTTGCTGTAAAATGGTGATGATCGCCAAATTTCAAATGTTCAAATATCATTTTCAAATCCTCTAAATAATCAACCAATGGCTGTGGATTTGCAATTCCGGTAATTAAAGTAAAATCCTTTAAGTCCATCAGCATTTTTTCTTCAGTTTCTGAATATACTTTATCTGAATACTCAATCGAACTAAAATAGAGTTTTTGATGCGGTAAAGGATTAAGCTTGTTTTGTATTTGTTGCTTTTGGATTTCAGATAAATCTGGCGGACATTTGGTCACCACTATTACTTGGGCTCGTTTTGCTCCCGATCGTGGTTCTCGCAAATTGCCTGTTGGCAAAACAATATCATTAGTATACAATTTACCATAACTGGTTAAAAGCACATAAAAACCAGCTTTTACTTTTCGATGTTGATAAGCATCATCCAAAATAATGACTTCGGGTTGACCTTCTTGTAAACGCAGTTTTGCTATGCCATTTTGCCTATCTTCGCATACTGCAATTTGTACATCTTCTTTAAATTTATTGTAAAACTGAAACGGTTCATCACCAATACTATCAGCAGTAGCTTCGGCATTAGCCAACAGAAAGCCTTTGGTCTTTCTACCATAACCCCTGCTTAATGTAGCCACTTTTCTATCTTCTTTAATTAAACGAATAATGTACTCCACCATTGGCGTTTTTCCAGTTCCACCCGTACTTAAATTACCAACTGCTATTAGTGGAAAATCGTACGATTTCGATTTATACATTCCAGTATCATAAAACCTATTGCGTAACCAGGTTACTAAAAAGTAAATAGGAACAATGGGAAATAATAAAATTCGAATAAGCTTCATAAATACTTTCCAATTCGGTTTTAAAACACAAAGTAAAGACTATTTTTTTAGAACACCTTTTTCACACAAAAGGAAATTAAATGAGCCATGATAGTAAAAGTTTTATATTTGTTAGAAATACCATTCAATTTATGATAATTCAAGATGTAATGAATCATCTGGAAGCACTGGCACCTCAAGCTTACGCTGAAGATTTTGACAACACGGGTTTACTCGTTGGTGATTCAAAAGCACCATTGACAGGTGTATTGGTGACATTAGACACGCTAGAAGCTGTTGTGGATGAAGCCATAGAAAACAACTGTAATCTTATTGTGAGCTTCCATCCTATAATTTTTAAAGGCTTAAAAAAACTAACTGGAAAAAATTATGTTGAGCGTGTGGTTCTAAAATCCATTAAGCATAATATTAGCATCTATGCCATTCATACCGCATTAGACAATGCAAAATTAGGCGTAAACAATATTATTTGTGAGCAATTGGGCTTGATTAACCGTAAGATTTTAATACCACAATCGCAAACCATAAAAAAACTAACAACCTATGCTCCCATATCTGAAGCTGAAGCTTTACGCCAAGCTCTTTTTGATGCAGGAGCAGGAAATATTGGCAACTATAATGAGTGTAGTTTTAATGTTGATGGTACAGGAACCTACAAAGGCAATGAAGCTTCCAACCCTACTAAAGGCAAAAAATTGGAACAACATCAAGAACCCGAAACACAAATTTCGGTAACATTTGCCAAACACGTTGAATCCCAAGTTTTAAGGGCACTGTTTAAAAATCACTCCTACGAAGAAGTCGCCTATGAGGTTGTTACCCTTGAAAACACCAATCAAAATATAGGTATGGGAATGGTTGGCAATTTAGAAAACAGCCAATCTGAAAAAGATTTTCTACATCTTTTAAAATCCCAAATGAAAACAGCATGTATTAGACATTCCGAGTTGTTAGATAAACCTATTAAAAGAGTAGCTGTTCTTGGCGGTTCTGGAAGCTTTGCAATACAAGCTGCCAAAAAATCGGGAGCCGATATTTTTGTAACAGCCGATTTAAAATATCACGACTTTTTTCAAGCAGAAAACAACATAATTTTGGCTGATATTGGACATTATGAAAGTGAGCAGTTCACAAAAAACTTTTTAGTAGCATATCTTACAAAAAAAATTACTAATTTTGCAGTCGTTTTATCAAGGATAAATACCAATCCTGTTAAGTATTTTTAAAGTATGGCAAAAAAGAAAGAAGTAACTGTAGAAGAGCGCTTAAGAGCATTATACGATTTACAACTCATTGATTCAAGAATTGATGAAATTAGAAACGTTCGCGGAGAACTTCCATTAGAAGTGCGTGATTTAGAAGATGAAGTTGCTGGTTTAAATACAAGATTAGAAAAATTAGAAGACAGTTTAGAGGTTATCAATAACGATATCAGCTCTAAAAAGAATCTTATTGAAGAGGCAAAAGCCTTAATCAAAAAATACAACGAGCAACAAAAAAATGTTCGTAACAATCGTGAGTTCAACTCGATTTCTAAAGAAATTGAATATCAAGAATTAGAAATCCAGTTGGCAGAAAAAAACATCAACGAGTACAAAGCTCAAATCGAGCAGAAAAAAGAAGTTATTTCTGAAACTAAAGATCGTTTAAAAGAACGTCAAACGCACCTTAAACACAAGAAGGGTGAGCTAGATGCTATTTTAGCCGAAACCGAAAAAGAAGAGCAAGCTTTAATTAAGAAATCTGAAGATTACAAATCTTCTATTGAAGCGCGTTTGGTTGCTGCTTACGATCGTATTCGCACCAACGTGAAGAACGGATTAGCTGTTGTGCCAATTGAAAGAGGGGCTTCTGGTGGTTCTTTCTTTACTATTCCGCCACAGGTTCAAATGGAAATTGCTTCTCGCAAAAAAATTATTACCGATGAGCACAGTGGACGTATTTTAGTAGATGCCGCTTTAGCCGATGAAGAAAAAACTAAAATGGAAAAACTATTTGCAAAACTATAATCCATTTTAAATATCATATACAAACCCAGACAACCTGTCTGGGTTTTTTATTTAATATAACTTTCACAGTTTTTAGTTAAGGTTTCACGATTTACTACGTCTATAAAAAAAAGAAAAACATAATTATGAAATCTATTCTTCCTATTTTGGTACTCACCTTACTATTCAGCTGCAATAATAACACAGCCCAAACTAACCCAAAGCAACAGGCTGTGATAAACGCCAATCCTATTGAAGTCCCAATACAAAACGGTAAAGCAAGGGCTTATTTTGCCAGTGGTTGTTTTTGGTGCGTAGAAGCGGTTTACGAAAGCGTTAAAGGCGTAGACGAAGCCATTTCAGGTTATGCTGGTGGACATACCAAAAACCCAACTTACGAAGCCAGTAACACAGGTCGTACAGGTCATGCCGAAGCTGTAGAAGTTATTTACGACCCTAATAAGGTTAGTTTTTCAACGCTTATAGATGTCTATTTTGCATCTCAAGACCCAACACAGGTTAATGGCCAAGGTCCAGATAGAGGTTCGCAATACCGTTCTATTATATTTTACCAAAACCAAGAGCAAAAGGATATTATTCTAAAAAAGAAAGCTGCTTTAGCCAAAAAACTAGGAAAACCTGTTGCTGCAGAAGTATATCCTTTTCAAAAATTCTGGAAAGCCGAAGACTATCATCAAGACTACGAAAAATTGCATCCAGACAACCCGTACGTGCAAAATGTATCCATACCACGTTTAAACCGTTTTAAACGCAACATGCCAGAAGTATTGAAGGAGAATCATTAAATCAATTCCTGCGAAAGCAGGTATCTCTTTTTGCTGTCATTCCTTGCTGCTACATTGAGCTTGTCGAAATGCTGGAAAGACAAACTTGTAATTTTATTTTTTAAATTAAAAAAGTGGAATTCGTTTACAGCAGATATAAACCATTAAAACGATTTCATACCTTATCGTTGTACGCAAGCTTGAAAGACTATTTCAAATCATAATTAATCCAAAAAACTCGACACGTCCTTTGTCAAAGTAAACTTAAAGTTACCTATTGTGTAGTATAACATTCCAATTGTTATTCCTATAAGTGCATATTCAATTTTTGGAAGAAACGTTGAACTCACTGTTATAAAAACACAAATAAGTGTATTGATAACTATAGGTTTTCTGAAAGGTGGTAAAAATTTAAAATATATGGTTTGTTTTCCTACATAAAAGAAACACATTCCTAATATTGCCAATACCCTAAAATCGTTTTGGTTTAAATCATTCAATATAGCATGTCTGATGACATTAGCTAATATTACAAATCCCATAGCAAGAAAGAAGTGAGAATAAATAAGAGTAAAACCATTCTTCATTGCTTTTAATCTTTCCATTACATGAAAGCTATCATAATAAATCCACCAGATTAATCCTATCATTATAAATCCAGTTACGGCAGCAATGATATTCAATGCATCCCAATTAATGTCTCTCAAGCCTGTTGTTAAACTAATAATAGATTCACCCAACAGTATAATGGATAGAAGACCAATTCTTTCAACTAAATGCTCTTTATGTACTGGAGGTACATGCTTGTTTTTGCTTACAAGAACAAAAGCTATCATTTCAAAGACAATTCCTAAAACTAAAGTAATTTCTCTATAAGGATCAGGGAAGAGAAATGAAATACCAGTTATAATTGTTCCAATAATTATTATTAAACCACACTTAATGGCATAGTCTTTTGAATTTTTAAGTGCTTTGGTAGAATTAATATATAAGCTAGCAATAATGATTTGAATAACTGCATAAAAGCCAATAAACAGCCCATAGTTTTCAAATAAATCACTACCTAAAAAGGCAGTCATTGTTATCATTAAAAACATGATAGCCAAACTTGAAATTCTATGGTACCTACTATCTGTATCAAAACGATTAGCGAATAAGGTATGTAGCGTCCAAATCCACCAAATAGATAGGAATTGAAGAGGAAACATCCAAATTTGTTTAGGATCTATATGATTGTGATGCGTATGCGCAAGTTGATGCGTAACAATACCTATACTGGACACAAAAACCAAATCAAAAAAAAGCTCCAACCATGTGGCATGCCTATTTTGAACTAAATATTTGAATGTTTTCTTCAACAGAAATTATATTTTGACATATACAAAATTATAACATTTCTCCACGAGCCGGATAATGTGCTGTAATAATGTAATCTACTGCTTTTACAAAAGACGGCAAATATGGTCTTCCCCAAGGATTACTATTTATAGCTGAATAATAAACTTGGTTATTATTGTCAATTAAAAACAATCCTGGTTCACTAAACTCACTTGGTTCTCCATCTTTAACACCTGCACTTAAATACAAAGCCCAATCTCTTGCTGTGGATTCTGATAACCCATATCCCAAATTAATATTTGGTAGTTCCCATTTTTGTCTTGATAATCTTGCTCTTTTTTCTGTATCCATACTTACCGCTACTATATTAACTCCTCTTTGTTCAAATTCAGGTAACAATTCTTGTAATTGTTGTAAATACTTTTTACAAATAGGACAATGTAGCCCACGATAAAAGACAACTAAAGTAAAATTGTCTGGTTTTTGGTCTGCTAAATTCCATTGATTTCCATCTAATAATGGAAATTGTAAATCTGGTGCTATATGTTTTGGCGTTGGTCTATTCATAATAAATACTTTAAAAGTTTGCTTTTAAATGATTTTCAAAACGATTAAAATCATTCTCGATATCTGGATTTTTCATTACATCATATGCCATAAATGTTGGTAATGGCTCAAAACCAAACCACTTAAAATTTAGATGCATTGGTTTTAAAAGTTCATCTTCGCTTATTCCATTAAAAAATGATTCCTCTGGATTATTAAAAGCTTCTTTTGGTGCATTAGCCGTTACTGACATCATATACTTACCTTTTAACTTTCCACCTAACCCGTAATTCTTCTTTGGCGCTTCCTTACTTCTACCATCACCATCAGACATTTCGCCCATCATACCCATCGAAAATACTTCATCAATGTATTTTTTAAACGACCAGCTTACACCCATCCAATTTAAAGGTGTTTGAAAAAAGACAACATCTGCCCATTTAAATTTTTCAATTTCTTCATTTACATCATAATTATCTTCCATTGTAGTTTTCTTGATGTTGCAGCCATTACTTTTAAAGTAACCTTCTGCTTTTTCGGTTAAACTAGCGTTTAATCTTCCTTCAGAAAATGGATATTTCTGATGACCGTTGATTATAAAAATATTTTTCATTTTAAAATTTTAATTATATTTGTACCGCAAAGAAACTAATATTAGTTTAAAAAAGAAACTATTTATTTTTCATTTGAATAAATAGTGGTAACCAAAAAGTAACTAATGGCAAGAAAATATATAGACAACCCAAATGCTTGTTCCCTTGTGCATACAATGAACATAATTGGCAATAAATGGAAACCGATTATTTTATATTTATTATCAAATGGTTCTATGCGCTTTGGAATGTTAAATGCACTTATACCTACAATCTCAAAAAAAGTACTGACTAATCAATTGAAAGAATTGGAAAATGATGGATTATTGTTAAGAGAGGCTTTTGCAGAAATTCCTCCACGTGTAGAGTATTCATTAACCGAAAAAGCAGTTGGACTTTTGCCAGTTTTAAGAATGTTAAGTGATTGGGCAAATGAAGCTTATCCCGAAATGGATTTTGAAAAATGTAGAATTATTGAAACTGATAAAAAGCCAGCATAAAATAATATATATAAAATAGCAGTTAATAGCTTATCATAAAGTTTTGTTCTTTTCTACCATCTTTGTTTTTTAAATAAAAAGTTGTACATATAAACCTTTTACTTTTCATATTCACAACAGTTAGCGAAACCTCCTAAATCTTCCTAGCCTTCACCTCAAAAATCAAAGGGTACAATTTATCTTTAGTGACAAACATTCTAGAATCGGTTTTAACCAAATTAGGTAATACATTATAAGGACTTTCATCGTGTTCGTTTAAATAGTCAATATGCAAACCTGCTTCAGTTAAGGCATTTATCACTTCGCTTAATCCGTGGTTCCAACCGTATTCCTTACTTATCATTTTAGAATCGGTATTGGCATACGTGCCTTCATATTCCTCATAAATTACCTCATCTTGCATATACCCATATTTCATAATGGGCTTTCCTTCTAGATAATCGAACATCCAAACTATAGGGTGGAATTCTACCATATAAAACGTTCCTCCAGGTTTTAAACGTTCTGATATCATTTTTCCCCAAGGTTTTAAATCGGGCAACCAACCTATTACACCATAACTGGTAAAAACAATATCAAACTGTTCTTTAACATACTTTGAAGTATCCAAGACGTTGCAACACACAAATTCAGCATCCAATTGCAATTCCGTATTCAATGCTTTGGCCAGTTTAATACCTTCATCGCTTATGTCCACACCAAGACATTGGGCTCCTAGCCTGCTCCAACTTAAGGTATCCTGACCAAAATGGCATTGTAAATGCAACAATGATTTTCCAGAAACATTGCCCAAAGCTTCCAGTTCGTATGGCATCAAGGAACTTTTGCCATTTTTAAAAGCTTCTAGATCATACATATCACTTTTAGAATGTATTTTCACTTTTTCGTTCCAAGTGGCCTTGTTGGTATCAAAATATTTGTTCTCGGTATTCATGTTAAACTAGAATTTGTTACTAAAATACTATAACTTCGTTCAAAATTATGACTCCCTATGAAAAAACTAATCACACTATTTGCATGTGCCTTATTAATTTTGGCTTGTAAGTCTGATAAAAAAGAATCATTAACCGAAGAACTTAAAGAATTAACTCCTGCTGAAAAAATAGCCAATCGCTATGGTTTTCAGAATTGGAATAACGTGGAACATATTGCTTTTACGTTTAATGTAACCAAAGACAGCAGTCATTTTCAGCGTTCATGGGAATGGCACCCAAAAACCAATGATGTTGTTTTAATAACCAAAAGTGACACCCTAAAGTACAACAGAAACAAACTAGACGATACATTTATAAATGCCGACAAGGCTTTTATTAATGATAAATACTGGTTATTGGCACCATTTAATTTAGTTTGGGATTCAGGTACAACTATTTCAGAGCCTGAAAAATCTACCGCACCTTTAAGCAATAAGCAACTTAACAAATTAACCTTAACCTATTCCAATACGGGTGGCTATACACCTGGCGATGCCTACGATTTTTATTATAACGATGAGTATATTATTGAAGAATGGGTTTACAGAAAAGGTAATGCTCCACAACCTTCCATGATGACAACTTGGGAAGATAATCAGGAATTCAAGGGTATTTTAATTTCAAAAAGCCATAAAAAAACGACAGATAACTGGGAATTATACTTTTCAGATGTAGAAATTAAATAACATAAAATCCAAAAGGATATTGTTGGACGTATATATTATAAATATCCCGCAATAAGCGTCTATATATATCCAAAAACAGGCTTCCATTTTTTAATTGAAGCCTGTTTTTTTTAGCCTTTAAATTCTTTTTTTACGTGAGCACCATCGCAATACGGTTTGTTTTCCGAACTACCGCACCTACAAAAAGCCGTGGTTTTATTTTTGGTTTCTTGGAAACCATCTCTGTGCGTAACTTTTAATGTGCCATAAACCAGCAAGGGACCATTTTCTAAAACTTCGATTTTAGTTTCCAAGGATTCCGAAGTTCTGTCGGTTTCATCATTCATATAATAACTCAAGGCTCCAGAAGGACATTGTTTTACTTGACTTACTAAATCGTCTGTTGAAGCAGCATCAATTTTTATCCATGGTCTGTCTTTCGGTTGAAAGACTTTAGGCAAGCCTCTTACGCAAATTCCAGAATGTATGCATTTTTCGGCCTCCCAAACTATGGTGGTTTCGCCATTGGTATATTCTTTTGTTTTACCCATTTCAGATGTTTTTCTTAAAGATACAAAATACCGTTTAAAATATCTATCAACTAGCGCTATCCTACTATCATTATAATTCTTATTTTTGTGGGAAACAGAAAAAACGCATACATTGTCCACTTACAAATTAGGTCTTGATTACGCCAAAGAGCAAGACCAATTAGATACGTTATCCGATTATAGAAATCAGTTTCATATTCCAAAAAACCAAGATGGAAGTGAACTTATTTATCTCTGCGGAAATTCTTTGGGTTTGCAACCAAAAACCACAAGATCATACATTAATCAAGAACTTGAAGATTGGGCAAACCTTGGTGTAGAGGGTCATACCGAAGCCAAAAACCCGTGGTTACCCTATCATGAATTCTTAACTGAAAGCATGGCTAAAGTGGTTGGCGCCAAACCTATTGAGGTCGTTACCATGAACACACTTACGGCCAACTTACATTTTATGATGGTGAGTTTTTATAAACCAACGAAAGAACGTTATAAAATCATTATTGAAGCTGATGCATTTCCTTCTGATAAATATGCGGTTGAATCGCAATTACGCCATCATGGTTTTGACGATAAGGAAGGCTTAATTCTTTGGAAAGCTCGTAAAGGCGAAGAATTGGTTCGTTATGAAGATTTAGAAGCCATTATGGATAAGCATGGAGATGAAGTAGCTTTAATCATGATTGGTGGTGTAAACTATTACACAGGACAATATTTCGATTTAAAACGTATTACAGAATTAGGGCATAACCATGGTTGTATGGTGGGATTTGATTGTGCCCATGGTGCCGGAAATGTTGAGTTGAACTTACACGATTCAGGAGCCGATTTTGCGGTTTGGTGTACCTACAAATATTTAAATTCTGGGCCAGGAAGTTTAGCTGGTGCTTTTGTACATGAACGCCATGCTCACAATAAAAATCTTAATCGGTTTACAGGTTGGTGGAGCCATAACAAGCAAACACGATTTAACATGCGTCATGAGTTTGACCAATTAGCAGGTGCTGAAGGTTGGCAATTAAGTAATCCGCCTATTTTATCGTTAGCTGCTATACGAGCATCTTTAGATATTTTTAATGAAGTTGGCATTGAAAAACTGAATGAAAAATCGCGAAAGTTAACAGGCTATTTTGAGTTTTTATTGAAACAATTAGGTGAAGATACCATACGAATCATTACACCAAAAAACCCTAAAGAACGTGGTTGTCAATTATCTATTCAAGTGTTAAATGCGGACAAAGCATTACATGATAAACTAACTAAAGCTGGCGTAATAAGCGATTGGCGAGAACCAGATGTCATTCGCTGCGCACCAGTGCCATTATACAACTCATTTGAAGATGTATATAACATGGTGGAAAAATTGAAAGAAATATTGAATTAACCTGTCACCTCGCGAGCAGTCGAGAGGTCTCATTTAGGTCTCGACAAAGTTTATATTGAGCGAAGTCGAAATGCTCGACCAGACAAATAAAATATGAAAGACAAAAAACAAAATGTATTAATAATTGGAGCAGGACTTTGTGGTTCACTCCTAGCCCTACGCATGGCTCAACGAGGTTATAATGTTACCGTTTACGAAATGCGTCCAGATTTACGAAAAGTTGATATTTCAGCAGGACGCTCCATAAATTTAGCCTTTTCAGATCGTGGTATAAAAGCCATGAAAATGGCTGGTATTGTAGATAAAGTCATGCCATTGTGTATCCCAATGAATGGCCGTATGTTACATGACTTAGAAGGTAATACAACATTAGCTCCATACAGCGGTCGTGAGCATGAGTATATCAATTCCATCTCAAGAGGTGGTTTAAATGCCTTACTACTTGATGAAGCCGAAAAACATGAGAATGTTAAAATTCACTTTAACAAAAAATGTAAAGCGGTTGATTTTGAAAAAACGACTGCAACATTTAAAGATTATGACACTAAAACGGAATTCATTGAAGATGCCGATGTGATAATAGGAACTGATGGTGCAGGTTCTGCCTTACGCAAGAGTTACTATTTAGAGCGTAAGTTTTTATTCAGTTTTTCACAAGATTACCTAACACATGGTTATAAAGAATTAAGTATTCTACCAGGTGAAAACGGTAGCTTTAAAACTTATAAAAACGCACTCCATATTTGGGGTCGCGAAGCCTTTATGCTTATCGCATTGCCTAATTTAGATGGTAGTTTTACCGTAACCTTATTCTTGAGTTTTGATGAAGGTGAATATAATTTCAACAATCTAACAACCAAAGAGCGTGTATTGGAATTCTTTGAAAAATACTTTAAAGATGCTTTAGATTTAATGCCAAATTTAGTAGACGATTTCTTTGAAAATCCAACATCGCCTTTAGGAACTGTAAAGTGTTCCCCTTGGCATTATAAAGGTAATACCTTGCTAATGGGTGATGCTGCACATGCCATTGTGCCTTTTTATGGACAAGGTATGAATGCATCATTTGAAGATGTTGTAGAGTTTGACAAAGTATTAGATCAAGGCTTTAACGACTGGGAAACTGTTTTCAAGGTTTATGAGAAAAACCGTAAAAAAGACACCGATGCCATTGCCGATTTGGCCATTGATAATTTTTTTGAAATGAAAGGCCATGTTAACCATGCTAATTTCAGGGAAAAACGCACTTTGGAAATGGCTTTTGAAAAAACCTTTCCAAACGATTATAATTCAAAATATTCTTTAGTGACATTCAATGAAGATATTGGCTATCGTGAGGCTATGTTAAAAGGTCGTGCCCAAGATAAAGCTATTTTGAATATGTTGTCTGATGGTAAGATATCAACTGTTGATTTATCTAATGAAGAATTAAAAGCAACCCTAATAAAAGTAAAACAGGAAACCGAAGCCATTCTAGAAGATGATAGAATTGCTGGATTAAAATAATTGTCTCCTCGAGCGCAGTCGAGAGGTCTCATATAGGTCTCGACTCCGCTCGACCTGACAGTAAAAAATAAAATTATGAGCGAAGGAACAAAAGTAACACCACGAGGCGCTTATCCACACGTTAAAGTTGTGGGTGATTTTATATTTGTATCTGGAACAAGTTCTCGCAGATCTGACAACACTATTGCAGGTGTTGATATTATAGACGACATGGGAACCAAACGACTGAATGTAGAAGTACAAACACGTGAAGTTTTAAAGAACATTGATAAAAATTTACAAACTGTTGGCGCCAGCTTAAAAGATGTTGTAGATGTAACCTCCTTCTTGGTGAATATGAACGACTTTTCAGGATACAATAAAGCCTATGCCGAGTTTTTTGACAAAGAAAATGGCCCAACCCGAACAACTGTAGCTGTACACCAATTACCACATCCAGATTTGGTTGTGGAGATTAAAGTTATGGCTTATAAGAAACAGTCATGAACATTCAAAACTACATAAACGGCAACTTTCATAATCCTATTCAAGATAATTGGATTGATAATTATAACCCTTCTAACGGTGAAGTTTATGGGCAAATTCCAAACTCCACCAAAGATGATGTCGATAACGCCTATATAGCAGCCAAATCGGCTTTCCCAAGTTGGTCGCAAACCACATTGGAAGAACGCAGTAGAATTCTTATTAAAATTTCAGAATTATTAGAAAGTAATTTACAACGGTTTGCTGAAGCCGAAAGTATGGACAACGGGAAACCTGTTAGTTTAGCAAAAACTGTAGATATACCCAGAGCAGCGAGTAATTTCAGATTCTTCGGAAATGCTATAACACAGTTTTCTAGTGAAAGTCATGAAAGTGTTGGTCAACAAGCCATAAATTACACATTACGTCAACCTATTGGTGTTGTGGGTTGCATTTCGCCATGGAATCTCCCACTATATTTGTTTACTTGGAAAATTGCTCCTGCTTTAGCTGCCGGAAATTGCGTAGTTGCTAAACCTAGTGAAGTAACTCCTATGACGGCGTTTCTACTTGGTGAAATATGTAACGAAGCAGGCTTACCAAAAGGCGTTTTAAATATAGTTCACGGATTGGGAACAACCACAGGTCAAGCTATTATTGAACATCCAGATATTAAAGCTATTTCATTTACAGGTGGTACTGCAACTGGTGCTCACATTGCTAAAGTAGCCGCTCCTATGTTTAAAAAACTATCACTGGAATTAGGTGGCAAGAATCCAAATATCATTTTTGCCGATTGTGATTATGATGATATGTTAAACACAACCGTTCGATCATCATTTGCCAATCAAGGGCAAATTTGCCTTTGTGGTAGCCGCATTTTTGTAGAGCAATCTATTTTCGAAAAATTTAAAACCGATTTCGTTTCACGAATAAAGGACTTAAAAGTCGGTCACCCTTCCGATCCATCTACCAATATTGGTGCATTAGTTTCCAAACCGCATTTAGAAAAAGTAATGGACTATATAAGCATTGCAAAAAAAGAACATGGCACTGTACTTTGTGGCGGTAACAAGGTTAAAGTAGAAGGTTACGAAGGCGGTTATTATTTAGAGCCTACTGTTATAGAAGTCCCAACGGACGAATGCAGAGTAAATCAAGAAGAAATCTTTGGTCCAGTTGTAACGATTATGCCATTTAATACTGAAGATGAAGTCTTACAAATGGCAAACAAGGTAAAATATGGTTTATCAGCCACACTTTGGACAAACGATTTAAAACGTACCATGCGTTTAAGCAATCAATTACATGCCGGAATTGTTTGGGTAAACACGTGGATGATGCGTGATTTACGAACACCTTTTGGCGGTGTTAAGGCTTCTGGTGTGGGGCGTGAAGGTGGTTTTGAAGCCCTACGCTTTTTCACCGAACCTAAAAATGTATGTATTAAGTATTAATTGTTATTCCTGCGTAGGCAGGAATAACATAAATTAAAATAAATTATTAATCAATGAGATGCTGAACGAAGTTGAAGCATCTCATTTAAAAGATTCTTGCTTTCGCAGGATATATTATGAATTTAAACCTAAACAATAAATACGCATTAGTCTGTGGTAGCACAGCAGGAATTGGAAAAGCAACTGCTGTGGCATTGGCACAAGAAGGTGTTCAAGTAACGCTTATTGCCAGAAATGAGGATAAGTTAAAAGCTGTTTTAAAAGAATTACCGCAACAACGCCATCATGATTATATTGTTGCCGATTTTTCAAATCCTAAAGCTTTAAAACAAAAGGTATCAAGCTATATAGCCGAAAATCATGGATTTCATATATTGGTCAACAATACTGGTGGTCCAAAAGGCGGGCCAGTTTTTTCTGCTGAACTAGATGAATTTGAATCAGCTTTCACAAATCATTTAAAATGTAATCACGTATTAGCGCAAACCGTTGTTCCTTTCATGAAAGAAGAAGGCTACGGTAGAATAATCAATGTTATTTCAACATCGGTAAAACAACCACTTGATGGGCTCGGCGTCAGTAATACCATTCGTGGTGCTGTAGCCAATTGGAGCAAAACTCTGGCCAACGAATTAGGACAATTTGGTATAACCGTAAACAATGTGCTACCAGGTGCAACGGGTACTGAACGCTTGACAGAAATTATTAAAAACAAATCGGCTAAAACTGGTAAAACTGAAGATGAAGCCGCTAATGCCATGAAACAGGCTGTCCCTGCCAAACGCTTTGCAAGACCCGAAGAATTGGCCTATGCCATTACCTTTCTCGCTAGTGACTGTGCTAGTTATATTAACGGAATCAATCTCCCTGTTGATGGTGGGCGAACTAAAAGCTTATAGAGTTTATGAAACTGCGTTTAACTGGAGCATTCTTAATTCTTTCCTTTTGTAGTTATGCACAATATGCCATAAAAAATTACTCGAATGCAACCATTGATCAATTACCAATGGTGAGACAAATTGCTGATTGGATTCAATTTCATGATATTGACAACGTTATTCCCCTATTGTCGGACTCATCAATTATAGATCAAACCTTTTTGAATATCGAGTCTAGTTATCTTTCAATTGAATACCCCAGAGACAAAATTGAATTTTCCGAAAACAAAGCCATTGAAGATAAACGCAACATAGTTTGGTACGAACGTAATTTTTATAAAGTCTCAAAATCGAAATTAAAGCCACGCTATCAAATATATATCACTGTTGAGTTTATCGAGGGTTCATATCGAGTTATTGATTTATCTTTAGGGAAAAACAAAAAAATAAACACGAGTCAATATGACAAAAATTGATGCTAAAGTTTGTAACTTTAGGTCATTCATTTATTAAAACATAATAGTATGAGCACAATATATCCACCTATAAATTTTAAAGCTTGGATTGAAGAAAACAGACATCTTTTAAAGCCACCTGTTGGTAATAAAGTGGTATGGAAAAGTGGTGATTTTATTGTTATGGTGGTAGGCGGACCAAATAGTCGTAAAGATTATCATTACAATGAAACTCCTGAATTCTTTTATCAAGTTGAAGGCGACATGGTTTTAAAAATTATTGATAACGGTATACCTAAAGACATCCATATTAAAGAAGGTGACATTTTTTTGTTACCACCTAAAGTACCGCATTCACCACAACGCGGTGCCAATACTGTAGGTTTGGTTATTGAATATCCTAGAGAGGAAGGTGTTCAAGACGCATTATTATGGTTTTGTGAAAACTGCACGACGAAGTTGTACGAAGAAGATTTCACATTGGATAATATAGAAACAGATATGCCTAAAATATTTGATGCTTATTATGGTGATAATGACAAACGTACCTGTCCAAATTGTGGCGAGGTTATGCAACCACCTAAAAAAGTACAAATAGAAGACTAATTAATTTTTAACCTTTTAGACGAAATAGTAATCTTAAAAATTGAGATTGCCACGCCAAATGGTTCGCAATGAAAACTATGGAAAAACGTAAATTAAGAATAAACGGTCATTCACACCTTCTGCCTTATCCTGAGGAGATTCCACAATTCATGAAAGATAAAGGCATTTTTTGGGTAGATAAAGATCGAAAATTTATGCTTCAAAAAGATTGGAACAGACCTATTACTGATTCTAGTTTCTTTCTTAATGAAAAACTAGCATGGATGGAGCGTTTTAAAATTGATCATGCCGTAGTTTTAAATCTTTCACAGCTTTATGGTAATGGTTTACGTGTTGAAGAGATGAAACAGGCTTTACGTTTTCAAAATGATTTCAATGCCAAAATTCAACATGAAAACCCAAGTAAATTTACCTGTGGTTTTGTAGTTCATCCTGGTTTTGTGAGAGGTGCTTGTTGGGAAATTGAACGTTGTGTTGAAGAGCTAGGCATGCAATTATTGTGCTTACCAACGCATTATATGGATACTATTGGAACATGGCGTTGTATTTTTGATGAGGAAAATGAGCCTATTTTCGAATTGGCCAATAAATATAATCTAGCTGTAGAAATTCATCCATATGATGGTGAAAAATTTATTAAACTAGAAAATACGGCATGGCGTTTTCATCTTATTTGGATGCTAGCACAATGTGCAGATGCCTATCATTTTTTAACCTTAAATGGTTATCAAGATAAATTCCCTAATATGCGTACTTGTTTTGCACATGGCGGACAATTGGCCCAAATTAATTTAGGAAGACGAATTCAAGGTTTTGATGGACGTCCAGATTTGTTTGAAGGTAAAAGTCACCCAAGGAAAGCTGTAGGTCATAAAAATATCTTTTTTGACACCTTGGTACATGACACAGGTTCTTTAGAATTATTAATCAAGAACCAAACCTCTAAACAGGTTTTGGTTGGTTTAGACGATCCTTATCCTTTAGGTGAAATGGAAAGTGCCAAACAATCTTCATATCCTGGTAAAATTCTAGATTTAGCCATAGAACGCAATATCATTTCTGAAACAGAACGCGATGCGATGTGGGAAGACAATGTTATTCAATGGTTATGCGGCGATGATGAAAACGCTAAACAAAAATTAGTAAATAGAATTTTAGGCTAATGCATTTTCTTTCTGATGATTTAGATCAATACATTGTAAAGCATTCTGAAAACGAACCAGAATTATTACAACAACTAACTCGAGAAACCTATCAAAAAATATTACAACCACGTATGTTAAGTGGTCATTACCAAGGTCGGGTTTTAAGTATTCTGTCTAAATTAGTTAATCCTAAATCTGTTTTAGAAATTGGCACTTATACAGGTTATTCTGCATTGTGTTTAGCTGAAGGGATGCAATCCAAGGGCGAGCTGCACACTATAGACATTAACGAAGAGCTATATGATTTTCAACGCAAATATTTTGACTTGTCTCCTTATGGAAAACAAATTTATCAGCATTTAGGAAATGCATTGGAGATTATTCCAAAACTCAACACAACCTTTGATTTGGTTTTTATAGATGCTGATAAAGAAAATTACTCCAAATATTTTGAACTCATTATTGACAAGCTTAATTTGGGCGGTATTATCTTGTCTGACAATGTTTTGTGGAGTGGTAAAGTTCTCGATACAAAATTCAAAAAAGAGGACACTTCTACGCCTGCCTTGATTGCATACAATAAACTATTAAAGGAAGACCCAAGAGTTGAAACGGTTGTATTGCCTATTCGCGACGGGTTAACGATAAGCAGAAAGGTATAAAATTCCTGCGAATGCAGGAATCTGTTTTGAGAATATTTTAATAAATTCGTTTACAGTTGATATAAAATATTTAATGATTCCCTATCAGGTCGTTTATAATAATTTGTTCAAACTCCTAAACTGAAATATGAACATAAGGATTCTAATTTTTTCATTATTAATTAATTGCAACATCTATTCTCAAAATTATGAAAAAGAGAATCCGATAAGTATAATGCTGCTAAATTGTTATGAAGGAAGTGAAATGGATGAAACGAAAATTGATTTTTCTGACTACTTTGCTGTTTATGAAAAAGAAAAACATATAACAACTAATTTCAAAATAAAAAAATACAATTCTGATAGTAATGCTCAACCAAAATTTTTAATCAAAGGATTAGACTCAATAAAGAATTCAACCAATGGGAAATGGGTTAATAGAAAAATGTATCCTGGAGAAACTATAATATTCTCTGTTCTTAACTCTGAAAATGAAGAAAAAAGTGGAATTTACTCAATTTATACTAAAGGTAAATTAATAGAAACTGAAAATAACGAATTTCCTTATTTTAAGAAAATAGAAGATTATGAATTAAGAGTTGCTTTTGGAAAGACTAATATAAGTATTGTAAAAATGGATATTTCTTCCTTTCCCTCTGGAGGTTTTGAAGGCGGAATTTATATTTATTGGATAGGAGATTTAAATGGAGACAATCGTCTTGATATGCTAGTTGGAACTTCGACTCACTATTCAGGAATTGAATTAATCTTCTATTTGTCTAACTACAACGATAACAAGTTATTTACAAAACATATAGTCGGAAGTTGTTCTTCCTGCTAAAAACGACTATTACCAAGCGGCATAAAAAGTCGCTAGATTTAATCTTTCAAAAAAAAAGGAGATTTGCTTACTTAAACAATAAGATTCCTACTTTCGCAGGAATTTTACAACTTCCGTCTAACAGAACCTGTAAAATCTTCTAGATCGTCTTTTACTTTATTAAGTTCTTCTTGTACATCTTTTGCCACACCAGTATCTATTCCGTTAGCATCGGCACTTTTGGTAATTTCAGTTTTAATATCGTTAGAAGCATCTTTAAGCATACGCATACCCTTGCCCAAACCACGAGCAATTTCAGGTATTTTATCTGCACCAAATACCATGACCACTATAAATAGTATAAACATGATTTCGGTTGTGCCTATAAATAAAAACATAGCTTAATTTTCACACCACAAATATAGTAAGTAGTTGGCATTGAAAATAAAAAAAGCCGACTAATATTAGTCGGCTTAATAATTTATGTAAGTAAGATTAATTTTTTACTTCGTTTTTAAACTCATCAAATTTAGATTGCTTAATTTCTTTTGGCCATGAGTTGTTTGATGTATCAACGTCAGCTGTTTCTAAATTAGGGTCAACTGTAATTTTTACAATTTCCTTATCTGAAGCCACTGCTTTACTCACTTCTTTATCGTTTAATCTCCAAATTTGCGCTGGGTACTTTTCGGTTTTAGAAGTACCGTCAGCATAAGTATACTCTACAATAATAGGCATAACCAATCCGCCTGGCTTTTCAAAAGTAATATTGTAAAAATATTTTGGTTCTTTAATTTTGGCACGTTCTTCCTCAGAGAAATTATCCATAATATACTCTTTAAGTGTAGGTGAGTTCTCTAATAAAGTACCATTCTTTAAGCTTTCATTATACTCTTCGCTACCTTCTTCAACCATATAAACTAAAGGTGGTAGGTCACTCATTTTCATACCTCGTTGCTTAACAATATTTTTTACATACTCATTAGGCTCACCAGAAACGTAATATTTTTTAACTTCTTTTACACCCATATCCACATAGTCAGTAGTATAGAACCAACCTCTCCAGAACCAATCTAAATCGAATGCTGAAGCATCTTCCATAGTTCTAAAGAAATCTTCTGGTGTTGGGTGTTTAAACATCCATCTATTTGCATACTCTTTAAAGGCGTAGTCAAATAATTCACGTCCCATAACGGTTTCTCTTAAAATGTTAAGAGCCGTACCTGGTTTACCATAGGCATTATTACCAAATTGATAAGTATTCAAACCTTTGGTCATAATTGGCGCAATAAAATCTTGATCACCACCCATGTAAGGCACAATATTAGCTGCAGGCCCTCTTCTTGAAGGATACTTATCATGGCCTTCACTTAAAGCCGCTGGATACCACTCACCAAAATCTTGCTCGGCTACATACTGAACAAAGGTATTTAAACCTTCATCCATCCATGTCCATTGACGCTCATCACTATTCACAATCATTGGAAAAAAGTTATGCCCAACTTCATGGATAATAACGCTAATCATACCATATTTAGTTCTGTCACTATAATTACCATCTTTATCTGGACGACCATAGTTAAAACAAATCATAGGATATTCCATTCCTTGGTTTTTAGCGTGTACCGAAATGGCTTTATGATATGGATAATCGAATGTCATTCGAGAATAGGACTTTAAAGTACTTGCCACAGCATAGGTTGACCATTCTTCCCACAATGGGTTTCCTTCCTTTGGATACATTGAAACGGCCATAACATCTTTACCTCCAATTTTAACCGCCATCATATCCCAGATATATTTTCTTGATGAAGCAAAACCAAAGTCACGAACATTTTCAGCGTAAAACTTCCAGGTTTTAGTATCTGTAGCACGCCCTTTTTCTGCTGCTTCAGCTTCTTCTTGAGTTACAATCATTACAGGCTTGTCGTATGATTTTTTTGCCTGCTCATAACGTTTCATCATTTCTTTACTGAAAACTTCCTTTCGATTGGTTAGTTTTCCTGTTGCATCTAAAATATGATCTGAAGGCACTGTGATATTTACTTCAAAATTTCCGAAAGGCAATGCAAACTCATCACGTCCCCAAAATTGTGAATTTTGCCAACCTTCTACATCACTATAGACAGCCATTCTAGGGTAAAATTGTGCAATAATATAATTTCTGTTTCCATCTTCTGGAAAGTATTCATAACCCGAACGGCCACCCATGTTAACATAATCGTTAACATTGTACCACCATTTAATTGAGAAAGAAAACTTTTCTCCTGTCATTAAAGGTTTTGGCAACTCAATACGCATCATGGTACGATTTATCATATGCGGCAAATCTTTTCCAGCTGCATCTTTTACTTCTTCTATTTTGAATCCACCATCGAATCCCTCTGTCATGTAAGCAGAAGCAAACGCACCCGCTTGTTGAGCAGGAGCAACACCACTACCCTGGATTAAAGGTGATTGAGAGTCTTTAGCTCTCATATTTTGGTCTAACTGTACCCATAAGTAGCTTAATGGGTCTGGAGAGTTGTTGTGATAGGTAATGGTCTCAAAACCAGAAATTCTAGCTTTATCATCGTCTAAAACAAGGTCCATTTTGTAGTCGGCTTGCTGCTGATAATAAGCAGGACCAGGAGCACCAGATGCTGCTCTGTACATATTTGGACTTGAAAACTCGTCATACAATTGCTTAAACTTGTTGTTATTAGTATGACCTGGTTTGCGTTCTGGTTTTTCTTCCTCTTGGGCAAATGCACCTACGGAAACAAACAGAACAGATAAGAAAATATACTTTAAATGTTTCATCGTTAAAATTGGTTACTAAAAATTGAAGCGAAAATTAACGATTTTTTAAGCTACTTTTTAGGTTTACTAAAAGTTTAACAAACCTTTATCATTTTCCTTAATAAGAATGAAGCTCTTGTTTTTACCGTTAATTTTTGTTCTTACAATGTTTTGTTGTTCACTGTAAAGATCAAATAATACTTGATTGCTAATTTCAAAGGATTGAATAGAACTCACACTTTCGATTTCTAAATAGCAATACATAATGTCAGCTTCATACTCTTTACCTATAAATGTCATGACCGCTTCTTTGCCATTAATCTTGATTTTAACTTTTTCTTTCAAGTATCGTTCAGTATAAAAATCTACTTTAGAAGATTCGTCCTCAATGGCCAACGTAATATTTGAGTCATAACGCTCACGTAACAATTTTTCAAAATCGTCGATAAAAATCCGTGATATTATTTGAACAGATCTTTTTTCTTTTACAAATTCTATTTGGGTAATACTCACATAATATTCATGAACGCTTGTAAACGCCATAAGTGGAATTATTGCCAATAACAGGAATTTTAAAATATGCTTCATTGGGTTAAAAAATATGTACAAATGTAATTATTCAAAAAGTATTCCAAAGCCGGATTAGTTTTTTGTTGTATTTAAATTATTCTTAAACACAACTAATTTTTCTTTTAAATATTCAAGAACCAACATGTCTGATTGATTTTTACAACGCGATAAAAAATCGTCTTCTTCAGAAACAAAATAAAAAAACTCTAAATGGTAAGCTTCATTCAAAGGATTCATCTCAAATAAATATTCTGATAATCTAACTTTAATACTATACATTAAAGTTTCTTTTTCTTCTAATTTTATTCTGTTTTTCAGTTCTTTTGTTCGGCCAGTAATTGCATTAATAATGGGGTTCAATGGCACTATGCCTCCTCCAGTAGTAGCCTCTGTAAGCCTACGCTCACTTTGCGTTTTAGGCGGACCTTGATAACTTGGGATACCTGCTTTTTTTGAGGTCATGGGTTCACCTTCAACATTACCAATATCTGACAATATATCACCAGATAGAATCTTTCCAACAACAACTTGATCGAGGGCATTAATTTGCTGTTCAAGCCTCACTTCTAAAATTTCTCCTTTAATCATGTCCTCGTCTACAATGATGGACAATAATTTGTGCTGTATGGATGAAAAAACAAGGGTATCGTTTATAGAAGCTGAAATTTTAAATTCACCATAAACGTTTGTAATGGTAAACTTTTGTGCCGTTTTATTGATAACATGAACATTTTCGACATCTAACGGACTAACAACCTTACCTAAGAGCTCTTTGTCTTGAGATAAAACAGATTGTACCGCAAAAGTAAAAGCAAAGATGAGTAAGAGCTTATTCCTTGCCATTATTAGAATTTAGAAAAAGCTTACTCTGATCGTTTAAGTATTGAATAAGCTCCATTTCATTACCGTCTTCCAACAATTTTTGATCGAAATTTTTCGCATTAACATATGCAATAAAGTCATCTACTTTATCATGTGGTATATTAAAATTCCCCTCTATAAAAGCTTGCGAGTATTTTGCGGCTAATTCATCAGTAGTGTTTGGAGGCAAATTACGATTCTTATTGCTTTTTTTAAACAACCTATTTAAGCCAAATATTCTTGCAAAATCAACACCGTTATAATACAATCCTTCACTTGTAATGATATTTCTAACTTCAGAAAATTCATCTTCTCCAAACTCCATATCACTCAAATCCCCAAAGTGCATCTCAATATAACGTTGGTCTTCAGCATTGTCAATATCTACATGAATTTCACCAGTTAACAATGACGGTAATAAAATAACCTCACTTAATTTATTTAATTCTTCAACAAGAAAAAGTCGTAATATTTTGGAGTCAATAACATCTTGAGTTATAGAAACTTCTACAGAAACATATTGTAGCGCTGAAACTTCTACAACATCATTTAGAGCAACCTTCAATTTAAAATCACCGTTCTCATCGGCAACTGTTCCTTTATTGGATGACGTGTTAAAAATGGTTACACCCTCAACATCATTTTCTGCAATTATTTTACCATTAACCTCAACACGATTAATGGTTTGAGCAGATAAAAACAAGCAAAAAACAAATAATGAAACAGTTAGCAAATATTTTTTCATAGCGATAAGTTTGGTTCTATAAAGAAAACACATCGGTCTCAAAATATGGCCTAAAAACAGCATAAACTTTTGTTAAAACCAATGTTTACTTAAATTTACGAAAATTGAGCAAATGAAAAAAATAATAATTGCAAGTACTTCAACTGTATATGCAGGAGAGTATTTAGACTATTTACTTACAAGCTTATCAGAACTATATCAAACCACAAATGAAGTTTTATTTATTCCTTATGCCAGACCCAATGGTATATCTCACAATGATTATACATCAAAAGCACGCGACGCCTTCAATAAAATAGACAAGCATATAACTGGTATTCATGAATATGATAACCCTATTAAAGCTGTTAAAGAGGCTCAAGGCATTTTTATTGGAGGTGGCAACACTTTTGTACTAGTTAACCAATTATACAAAAACAGTATATTATCAGAACTAAAAGAATCTATTAATAATGGTACACCCTACTTAGGAACCAGTGCTGGCAGCAATATTTGTGGCCTGACTATGAATACTACCAACGATATGCCCATAGTACTGCCTCCAAGTTTTAAAACTTTAGGGCTTGTGCCCTTTAATATCAACCCACATTATTTAGACCCCATTCCAAATAGTAAACACATGGGTGAAACCCGTGAAACCCGTATTAAAGAATTTCATTGTTTTAACACCCAACCTGTTGTTGGCTTAAGGGAAGGCAGTTGGATAGACGTTAATAACAACCAATTCATTTTAAAAGGTGAGCATACAGCCCGGGTTTTTGAGTATAACAAATTACCTTACGAAGTAGAACCTGGATATAATTTTGTAAATTTAAAATAACCAACATGAACATTATTGCTGAAAGCGATCGTATTTATTTAAGGGAGTTCATACTTGATGACGCCTTACATTTTTACAATATGAATTGTGATAATGATGTTATAAAATACACAGGCGACAAGGCTTTTGAGACGCTAGAGGAAGCTACAGAATTTCTAAAAAATTACAACCAATATCAATTATTTGGTATGGGTCGCTGGGCTGTATGCTTAAAAGCAGATGATTCATTTTTAGGTTGGTGTGGCTTAAAGTACCATCCAGATGACAAACTAGTTGAAGTTGGTTATAGGTTTTACAAATCAAATTGGAATAAGGGTTATGCTACAGAAAGCGCTAAACTCACCATTGAATATGGGTTTCAAATCTTAAAACTAAAAGAGATTTTTGCCCATGCACACGAAGCTAATTTAGCTTCTCATCGAGTAATTGAAAAATGCGGATTAACATTTATTGAAAAAGGTACCTATGATAATATGCCGGCCAAACTGTATAAGATTAACAACCCATTTTATATCATTAAACAAATCACAGCTTTAGAAACCTATCCAGTTCGTCATCCTATTTTAAGAAAAGGGAGACCAATAGAGGATTGTGCTTTCGAATTAGACAATGAAGAAACCACATTTCATTTAGGCCTTTTTTTTAAAAATAATTTGGTAGGTGTTGCATCCTTTATAAAAAATAACAATAAACTGTTTCATGAAACCACACAATACCAGCTGCGCGGCATGGCTGTTTTAACAGCCTATCAAAAAAAAGGATTAGGAAATTTGCTAATTGAAGCTGGTGAAGACATGCTTTTAAAACATTGCTCTAGATTATGGCTTAATGCACGCCAAATTGCATTAGGCTTCTATAAAAACAAGGGTTATAAAATAATTGGTGAACCATTTGAGATAAAAAATATTGGTATACATTATACCATGACAAAAGAATTATTTTAAAAAAATTACATTTTGACATAAAAAAAGACTCTGAACAAACAGAGTCTTTTTCCTTACTAACCAACCATAAAAAAGTAATTCACATTACTTCTTTTTCAATTCTTTTTTAATGACATTTTTAGCGTCTTTTGCATTTGATAATTCAGCATACTCTAAAGCGGTATGACCTTTATCGCATTTAGTCTTTAAGTTCGCTCCGTTGTCAATTAAAACGACCAACACATCAGTTCTGTTATACTTGGCTGCATACATAGCTGGTGTCAAGCCATTCCATTTTTCGTTTACGTCGGCTCCTAATTCAATTAATTTTTGAACGGTTTCAACGTCTCCTTTCACAATAGACATGTGAAAAGGGCTTTTTTCTTTAACTGCAGTTTCTATTGCACTGTTCGTAAGTTCATTTACATTTTCTGCATTAATAGCTGTAAAAGAACAACTTAATGCAATTGCTGAAAGAATGATTGTTTTTTTCATGATGAATGATTTTTGATTAATGAAATATTTTTTGATATACTAAAGAGACGACATAAAAATGAAACTGTTACACTAAAAAATTATAAATAACAATTATTTAACGCTTTCAACTACAATCTGTTAATTCTTTATTAAACGGAAACTTCACGTTAATCTTCTGGAGATGTATACTTAAAACATTGGTAATGCTATTTTTTTGTAAGCCTCAATTCCAACAAAAACCAATAAACCATTATCTTTGATTTCTAAATATATTCTTAATGAACAAGAAAGTTATTTTAATGATTCTTGATGGCTGGGGAAAATCTCCAGACCCAAAAGTTTCGGCAATAGATCACGCGAAAACACCTTTTATTGATAGCCTTTACAACAACTATCCCAATGCTAGTTTAAGAACAGATGGTTTACATGTTGGTTTACCCGAAGGGCAGATGGGAAACAGCGAAGTTGGACACATGAATTTAGGTGCCGGACGTATTGTATATCAAGATTTAGCAAAAATTAATCTTGCTGTAAAAAATAAAACTCTTGAAAATGAAGCAGTTCTAGTAAATGCATTTAACTATGCGAAAACTAACAATAAACCTATTCACTTTTTAGGCTTGGTTAGCGATGGTGGTGTACACTCACATATTAATCACCTATTTGGATTAATTGATGCTTCCAATCAAGCAGGCGTAAAAGAATCCTTTGTTCATGCTTTTACTGATGGCCGTGATGTTGATCCAAAATCTGGTTTTGGTTTTATTACCTCTTTAGAAGAACATATTAAAAATACCAATACCAAACTAGCCTCTGTAACCGGTCGTTACTATGCCATGGATAGAGATAAACGTTGGGAACGTATAAAATTGGCTTATGATGCCATAGTAAATGGTAAAGGTAAATTAACCAACAACCCAACCAATGCCATTACAGATAGCTATAACAACAATATTACTGATGAGTTTATTGAACCTATTATTTGCACCAATAACCTTAACGAACCGCTTGCTACTATTAAAGACGATGACGTGGTTATCTTTTTCAACTTTAGAACCGATCGTGGGCGTGAATTAACTGAAGCTTTATCTCAAAAAGATTTTCATGAACAAAACATGCACAAATTAGATTTGCATTATGTAACCCTTACCAACTATGATGAAACATTTTTAAACATCAATGTAGTTTTTAATAAAGATAATCTACAGGATACTTTAGGCGAAGTGTTGGAAAAACATAATAAAAAGCAAATTCGTATTGCAGAAACGGAAAAATATCCACATGTTACGTTTTTCTTCTCCGGTGGTCGTGAAGAACCTTTTCATGGTGAAAAACGTATTTTAAGAAACTCACCCAAAGTAGCCACCTACGATTTAAAACCTGAAATGAGCGCCTATGAACTTCGTGATGCCCTAATTCCAGAACTTGAACAAGGTGACACCAATTTTGTCTGCCTTAATTTTGCCAATGGTGATATGGTAGGACATACAGGCGTTATGGATGCTGCCATAAAAGCTTGCGAAGCTGTTGACACCTGTGTAAAAGATGTCGTGACCACTGCTTTAGAAAACAACTATACCACGCTGCTAATAGCAGATCATGGTAATTGCGAAACCATGATAAACCCTGATGGCACTCCACATACAGCACATACAACCAACCCAGTACCAATAATTCTTATTGACAAAGACTTAAAACAGATTAACGATGGTGTTTTAGGCGATATGGCACCAACCATATTGAAACTAATGGGAATAGAACAACCAAAAGCTATGACGCAACATAGCTTAATTTAATAATACTTTTGTAATTTAGTTGGTTTAAAATGAATTTCACAGACAAACTTATTATTGCAGTAGATTTTGATGGTACCATTGTTGAAGATGCTTATCCTAAAATTGGTAAACCAAAATTATTTGCCTTTGAAACATTAATGCGACTCAAAAAAGATGGTCATAGACTAATTTTATGGACTTACAGAAGTGATGTGCGTTTAGATGAAGCGGTCGAGTTTTGCAAAGAAAACGGATTAGAATTTTATGCAGTAAACAAAAGTTTTCCTGAAGAACGATTCGACTATTCTAAAAGCCGAAAAATCCATGCTGATATTTTTATCGACGATAGAAATATTGGTGGTTTTATGGGTTGGGGTGAAATTTACCAAATGTTAACCAACCCAAAATATCACCCTAATAAAATAAATAAGAAAAAGGGGTTATTTTCGTTTTTTTCTAAATAAATTACCCTCTGGTCAGCTCAAAATATTCTTTATCTATTTGTTCTTGAAAATCAGGATGGGCTATATTAACCAATGCTTTTACTCGCTCTTTTATTGTTTTACCATACAAATTGGCTATACCATTTTCAGTTACAACATAGTGCACATGGGATCGGGTTGTTACAACTCCTGCACCAGGTTTTAAGGAAGGTACAATTCTACTAATACCCTTATTGGTTATTGATGGTAAAGCAATTATGGCTTTTCCGCCTTCACTTAACGAAGCTCCTCGAATAAAATCCATTTGTCCGCCTACTCCACTATACATTCTGGTACCTATTGAATCTGCACACACCTGTCCAGTCACATCAACTTCAATAGCTGAATTAATGGCGACCATCTTTGGGTTTTGTTTGATAATAGATACATCATTAGTATAATTGGATGCGCGCATTTCAATAAACGGGTTATCATCTACATAATCGTACAAACGCTTTGAACCCATTAAAAAAGTAGTTAAAGCACGACCTCTATTAATTCCTTTGTAGTTTCCGTTTATAACATCTTTCAAAATTAAATCAATAACACCATCTGAAAACATTTCTGTGTGCAACCCCAAATCCTTATGATTTGTCAATTTTGATAGTACGGCATTAGGAATGTTGCCAATACCCATTTGCAAGGTGCTTCTATCTTCAATTAAACTTGCGACATGGGCTCCTATTTTGTTTTCAATTTCTGTAGGCTCTGTCATATTATGTACAGGTAAAGCCTCGTCACATTCAACAAAGGAATCTATTTCAGAAATATGAATTATACCTGCACCATGAGTTCTAGGCATTTGCTTATTAACTTGGGCAATAACATGATCGGCATTATCAATAGCAGCTAAAGTAGCTTCAACAGAAACACCCAATGAACAATACCCATGTTGGTCTGGAACAGACACATGAATAAATGCAACTTGTAAATCCACAATATTTCGCTTAAAGAGTAAAGGCAATTCACTTAAAAAAACAGGAGTATAGGATCCGTTTCCAGCCTTTAAAGTATGACGCACGTTCTTTCCAATAAAGAAAGAATTAACATGAAAACTATCCTTCAATTCTGGATTGGCATAAGGCGCCTCACCTTCGGTATGCAGTTGGCAAATTTCAACATTTCGCAACTCCTCGTGTCTAGCGGTAAGTGCTCGTATTAGAACTTGAGGTGCAGCAGCTGCAGCCTGCAAATACACTTTATCGTTTGACTTAATAATTTTTACAGCATCTTCTGCACTTACAGGTTTATACATAACTTTTAATTTAGAGTACAAAGGTCTAAAAAAAGAAAGTATGAAAAACTGTCAAAAGTCATTTTTTCCCAACATTAAATACCTTGTTAATTTTAGTATCTTTGCACATATTTTTTAATTATGATAATAGTAAAAACCAAGGAAGAAATAGAATTGATGCGCGAAAGTGCACTTGTAGTTTCAAAAACTCTAGGAATGCTAGCTAAAGAAGTTAAACCTGGTGTTACCACACTTCAACTCGATAAACTAGCTGAAGAATTTATAAGAGAACAAGGGGCTATTCCTGGTTTTTTAGGTTTATATGACTTTCCAAACACCTTATGTATGAGCCCTAACTCGCAAGTTGTTCATGGGTTTCCCACAAATGAACCTTTACTTGAAGGTGATATTATTTCAATTGATTGTGGTGCTATTAAAAATGATTTCTATGGTGATCACGCATACACCTTTTCAGTAGGCGAAATAGATACTGAAACACAAAAATTATTGGATGTAACCAAAGAATCGCTTTATGTAGGTATTCGTGAGTTTAAATTAGGCAACCGTGTTGGTGATGTAGGTTTTGCCATTCAAAAATACTGTGAAGCCCATGGTTATGGTGTTGTTCGTGAATTAGTAGGACATGGTATAGGTAGAAAAATGCATGAAGACCCTGAAATGCCAAATTATGGTAAACGTGGTCGTGGTAAGAAATTTATTGAAGGTATGGTGGTAGCCATAGAACCTATGATAAATATGGGAACACACCGTATTAAACAACATAGAGATGGTTGGACCATTACTACTTTAGACAACAAACCTTCGGCACATTTTGAGCATGACGTGGCTATTGTAGACGGCAAACCCGAATTGCTCTCAACATTTGCTTACATCTATGACGCTTTAGGTATTGAAAGCCAAGAAGAAGATGAGTTTAGACAACAAGCTTTAGTGCTTTAATTCGTGGTGCATAAACTTTTTAAAATAATCTTAAATACCATTCCGAGACCAATCCTAATTCGGTTGAGTTATGTTATACGTCCTATTCTTGAACTTTTTCTAAAAGGAAACAACTACACAGATCCTATAGACGGTAAAAGCTTCAAAACCTTTTTACCTTATGGTTACGGTAATCAGCGAACTAATGTATTGTCGCCTTCAACGCTTTCTTTAGAACGCCATAGGTTACTTTGGTTATATCTTAAAAACGAAACAAACTTCTTTACCGATCATTTAAAGGTTTTACATTTTGCACCAGAACAAGCTTTTTATAAACGATTTAGAAAACTTAACAATTTAGATTATACTACAACAGATTTAAACTCACCATTAGCAGATATAAAAGCCGACATTTGCAATCTCCCTTTTGAAGATAACAGCTATGATGTTATTCTGTGTAACCATGTATTGGAACATATACCTGATGACACCAAAGCCATGCAGGAATTATATCGTGTTATGAAACCTAATGGTTGGGGCATTTTTCAAATTCCACAAGATTTAAATCGAGAAACAACTTTTGAAGACAATAGCATAACCGATAAAAACGAACGCGCTAAAATTTTTGGGCAGTATGACCATGTTCGGGTTTATGGCCGTGACTACTTTGACAAATTACGAGCTATCGGATTTAGAGTAGAGGCTGTAGATTATACTGATACACTTTCAACTACTGATGTTGAAAAATACTGTTTGGCATTTGGCGAACTTATTCCTGTTGTCAGGAAATAGTTATCATTACGAGTGAGGTAGTTACACGGCAATCTCTTATAATATGAATAGATTACCACATCCCGATGAATCGTAATTCGCAATGACAGTTTATTCTTCAGGAAAACCATTTAAAGATAACGTTTCCAATTCCCCTTTTTTATTTTCAAAAATTAAAAACACCTTTAATTCTGGGTGAGACTTTAAAAACTTCTGAACATTTTCAACACCCATAGCTTTAAATGCTGTAGCATAAGCGTCTGCAGTCATACAGTTTTCTGCCAGTACCGAAATGCTTAACAAATTCGTTTTACTTGGGTAACCTGTTTTGGTATCGATTATATGGGAATATCGATTGCCATTTTCGTCTATCTTAAATTTTCTATAGGTCCCAGATGTTGCCATGGCTTGGTTTGTAATGGTTATAGCTTTTAAAATAGATTGCTCACCATCAAAACGTGGCATCTCTACACCTACCATCCAAGGTTTTTGTTTTTCTGCATTTTTGCCTCGTGCATGTATTTCGCCTCCTATTTCAACCAAATAATTGCTAATACCTTTTTTACTTAAAAAATAAGCTATAACATCTACACCGTAACCTTTTGCAATGGCATTAAAGTCTAAAAAGGTGTTTTTAGGCAGTCTAAACTTTTCTTTGGGTAATTCTACTTTATCAAAACCTACACCTAACATTAAACTATCAACTTTTAAACTGTCTAGACCAACTATTTTCCCTTCAGGTCCAAAATCCCATGCATTAACAACAGCACCTATTGTAGGATCAAAGGCTCCATTGGTCGCTTCATAAATTTGTTTTGAAGCCTCAAAAACGGTCAAAAAATGATTATCAAAATGAGTCCATTCATTTCTATTAATTTTTGAAATAATTGAATTGGTTTGATATGTAGACAAGGATTGATTTATAACATAAAACAAGCTATCAAATTGCTTTTGATAATTTACTTGAGACTCATAGATTATAGAATATGAAGTTCCAAATACCTGGCCAGACGATTTGATATTAACCTGCTCATCAATTTTTTGGTTGCATGACAGTATTAAACTTATGGCTAATAAAAGAATACTGTTCTTCATCTAGTTTAAATGGGTTTCAATAACTTGAATACCGTTATATTCAATTAAATAATTCTCATTAAAGTATATTGGCAAATCTTCGCCTTCTGGATTACCTAAACCAACTCCAGCATATAATACTTTGGCATCCTTTTCACGAGCATGCTTTTTAAAGGTTTCCATCCAAACCACATCATAGTTATTAGGATTATCTGGTAAAATCACAGCTCTTACGATTACAAAAAAATACTGGCTGTTTTTATCAATACACACAAATTGCGGATGTTTTTTCAACTTACTATTTATGGCTACAAATTCAAAACCACGCTTCTCCAAATCCTTTCCAACGTGATTCATTGCTAAATTATGGAGTTCTTGTTCTGTAAGTGCTTTCTTCATGGTGCAAAAATACGACAATGAATTGAAAATAAAATTTTGTATCTTTTTAATTGAAAAAGAAAGCTATAGTGTCATGAAAACCTCAACTCGATTTCATAACGCCATTCAAAAATTGTACAATGCGTTTCATAACAATACATTGCATCCTGAAGATTGTAAACAATGTGCCGTTGGAAACATTTTAAACAATCAGGATTTTTGGAAACACATTTCTGATGACCATGGATCATTGAAACTTAACTATGTTGGTATGGTCAATCAAAAATTAGGCAAACGTTTTAACGGTTATTCACCCTTGGAATTATTACAAATAGAACAAGCCTTTTTAAAAGGTTGTGGTTATGTTTTACCGCTTCACCATAAGAACCCAAAACCTAACAACCCAACAGATCCTGACAATTTATTTAAAGGACTCTCTAGTGTTATAGAAATACTTTGTGAATTGGATGATATTCCAAATGTGATGGATTGCTCAAAACTATTTGCCTATCCAATAACCCATAAAAGCCCTGTTTTTAATTAAAAAAAGCCCAATACTTTCGTATTGGACTTCATATTATTTGGTTATGATAATGACGATTATCGTCTATCCTCCAAAGTCATCAAATCTGATATTTTCATCTGGAATTCCAAAATCCTCTCCCATCTTTTGAACAGCCTTGTTCATTAATGGTGGCCCACAGAAATATAACTCAATATCTTCTGGAGTTTCATGATGGTTTAAGTAATTATCTATTACACAGTTGTGAATAAATCCAACAAATCCATCTCCAGGGGCATCAATATTTTCTTTCACTTTCCAGTTATCTTCTGGTAATGGTTCAGATAATGCTAAATAGAATTTAAAGTTCGGGAAATCTCTTTCTAACTCACGGAAATGCTCCAAATAGAACAACTCACGCTTAGAACGACCTCCATACCAGTACGTTACTTTACGACCCGTTTTTAAGGTTTTAAATAAGTGGTATAAGTGTGAACGCATTGGTGCCATACCTGCTCCACCACCCACGTATAGCATTTCTGCATCAGACTCATTAATAAAGAACTCGCCGTAAGGTCCAGAAAT
Organism: Hanstruepera flava; assembly: GCF_023634025.1. Taxonomy (GTDB): domain Bacteria; phylum Bacteroidota; class Bacteroidia; order Flavobacteriales; family Flavobacteriaceae; genus Hanstruepera; species Hanstruepera flava. The sequence goes on from NZ_JALJCW010000001.1 coordinate 790,872, forward strand.
CGTAACTTTATCACCTGGTTTTTGAGCAAAGATATATGACGATGCCACACCAGGATTCACATCCATCCAACCGTTTTTGTTACGATCCCATGGTGGCGTAGCAATACGAACGTTCAACATAATATCACGTCCTTCAGCTGGGTATGAAGCCATAGAATAAGCTCTTTCAACTGTTTCGTCATTTTTCATGACTAATGGCCATAATCCAAATTTATCCCATTCGGCTTGAAACTTGTCTGGTGTATCATGCTCTTCAGGATGAGCTGTAATATCAATATCTTCGTATTTTATTGTACAAGCAGGAATTTCAATTTGGATATATCCACCAGCCTTGTAATTCATATCTTCAGGAATTCTAACCACAAACTCCTTAATAAATGAGGCTACGTTATAATTACGAACCACTTCTGCTTCCCATTTCTTGATACCAAAAACCTCTTCAGGAATAGTAATCTCCATATCCTGCTTAACTTTAACCTGACAAGCCAAACGCGCACCATGTTGTAATTCTTTACGTGTAAAGTGTGGTGTTTCTGTTGGAAGGGCTTCACCTCCTCCATCTAATACATGGCACTCACATTGAATACAGGTACCACCACCTCCACAAGCTGATGGCAAGAATATTTTTTGGTTTCCTAATGTTGATAATAACGTACCACCTGAAGCTACTTCTATTTCTTTTTCACCGTTAATTTTAATCTTAACCGGTCCAGAAGGTGATAATTTTTGTTTTACAAATAATAATAATGCAACCAATAACAAGGTAACCACTAAAAAGGCTACTACTGTGGTCATGATTGTTCCTAATGTACTTGAAGCTAATATCATGTTACTCGATTACTTTTGTATTGTTAGCTAATTCTTTTTCAGTATCATTCAGCTCATCTACTTGAGCTGATTTCGTTTCTTTTGCGGCTTCATCATCGCCACCTGTTAACATACCACCGAAACTCATAAACCCGATAGCCATTAACCCTGTAATGATAAACGTAATCCCTAAACCTCTCAAGGCTGGCGGTACATTTGAATAACGTATTTTTTCACGAATAGCGGCAATAGCTAAAATGGCTAAAAACCATCCAATACCTGAACCAATTCCGTAAGTTGTTGCTAATCCTAAAGTAGCTATTTCACGAGATTGCATAAATAAAGAGCCTCCTAAAATGGCACAGTTTACTGCAATTAATGGCAAGAAAATACCAAGTGAATTATATAATGATGGTGAAAACTTTTCTACAACAATTTCTACCAATTGTACCATAGTTGCTATGGTAGCAATAAACATGATAAACGATAAGAAACTTAAATCGTAAGCTGCATATTCTTCACCTAACCATGACAAAGCTCCTGGCTGCAACAAGTATTGGTCTAATAACCAGTTTAAAGGAACTGTTATAGCTAATACAAAAATAACCGCTGCTCCTAAACCAACAGCTGTTGAAACTTTTTTAGATACTGCCAAGTAAGAACACATTCCCAAGAACGTGGCAAATACCATGTTATCTATAAATATTGATTTTAAAAATAATTCTAAATGTTCCATAGTTTATATTTTCAAACTATCCAATCAAGGACAATCTATCTTTTAATGATCTTCTACTAATGCTTTGTTTCTTGTACGTTGTACCCAAATAATAATACCCACAACAATCAATGCCATTGGCGACAATAACATAAACCCGTTATTTTCATAGCCTAAAGCATATAATCCTGTAGGGCCTGTTTCTGGTGTTCCAATTGGATCTCCCAATACTGGAATTCCCAACAAGGTACCTGAACCTAATAGCTCTCTGAAAAATCCTACTATAATAAGAATAACACCGTACCCAGCAGCATTACCAATACCATCAAGGAATGAACGCCATGGACCGTTTCCTAATGCAAAAGCCTCAAAACGTCCCATAATGATACAGTTCGTAATAATCAAACCAACGAATACTGAAAGCGTTTTACTTAATTCATATGCAAATGCTTTTAGCACCAAGTCAACAATAATTACCAAAGTTGCTACAACAATAAGTTGTACAATAATTCTAATCTTACTTGGGATAATATTTCGCATTAACGAAATCACCACGTTTCCAACACCTAAAACAAACAATACTGAAATAGACATAACGATTGAAGCTTCCAATTCAGCAGTAATCGCTAATGCCGAACAAATACCTAATACCTGAATAGTAATTGGATTATTATCCGCTAATGGATCAGTAATTAATTTGGCGTCTTTTTTTGATAAAAGTCCCATAAATTAGTTGTTTTTTAAATTTTTAAAATAAGGTACGTAAAGCCTTAAATCGCTTTTAATCATAGCAGACACACCATCGCCAGTAATAGTTGCTCCAGCAATAGCATCTACTTCGTTATCTGTTTTATCTTTATTTGTTGGATCGGCATTACTTTTAGAAACCGTAATTCCAGCAAAGTTTCCATTGGTATCCAATAAGTGTTCACCAATAAAATCGTCCATAAAATAACGTTGCTTGATATTGGCTCCTAAACCTGGTGTTTCACCTTTATGGTCAAAATAAGCACCTTGAATAACCATATTTTCGTCCATAGAAACATAGCCCCAAATAGCATCCCAAAGACCTTTACCATAAATAGGCGCTATATAATAAGTCTGCCCATCTTTCTCACCAATAAATAACGGAAGACGTCTTGAGTAATCTGCTTTTTTAGCTGCAGACTTCTCTTTCTTAACATCAATTAAGTAAGCTTGGTCATCTTCACTAACTTCTCCATCTTGAATAACCAATTGTTTTGTAATAAACTCTGAAAACGCTTGAGGTGCTTTGTCAGTAGAGATAAACGTTGCACTGCTTTCATCATTTTCATTCACACCCATTGCGTATAGGATGTTCTGTTGTTTTTCCAAACGTTTGTTTTCAGAGATGGTAGGCTCTAGTGATGATGCTGCAAAAGCAAGCAACGAACCAACCACAACAACCATTGCAACAGCAAAGATTATAGTATATATATTAGAATCTGTTTTATTACTCATAATTACGCCGTTTTAACTTTTAAACGCTTCATACGTCGTTTTACATTTCCTTGAACTACATAGTGGTCGATAGTTGGCGCAAACACGTTCATAAGTAGAATTGCCAACATGACACCTTCTGGATACGCTGGGTTGAATACTCTAATAAGGATAGAAATAAATCCAATTAAAAATCCATATATCCATTTACCTTTATTGGTTTGCGAGGCTGTAACAGGGTCTGTCGCCATAAACACCGTACCAAAGGCAAAACCTCCAATTAATAAGTGGTGCCACCAGGTTGTGCTCATCAAACCGTAAAACTTACTAGATTCTGTTATCCAACCGGCATCAACAACACCATTGAAAATTAATCCCATAAGCAATGCCCCAATAACCGAAGACAACATAATTCTCCAACTTCCAATCTTGGTAAAGATTAAGAACAAGCCTCCTAATAATATTAACAAGGTAGATGTTTCACCAACCGAACCTGGAATAAACCCATAGAACATATCGGCTACAGAATATCCCAAATCTTTGCCTTGGGCTAAACCACCTAGAATGGTTTCCCCTGAAATGGCGTCTAATTCAGCACCAGCTGCTATTTCATTGGCACGTTCAACTGCTCCATGAACCCAAACCTTGTCTCCAGACATCCATGTTGGATATGCGAAGAATAAGAATGCACGTATGGTTAAAGCTGGATTAAGAATGTTCATTCCTGTACCTCCAAAAACTTCCTTTCCAATTACTACACCAAAAGCTACAGCTACAGCAAGCATCCATAACGGTGTATCAACAGGTACAATTAATGGCACTAACATTCCAGTTACCAAATACCCTTCTTCTACTTCGTGTTTTTTAATAACCGCAAATAAGAACTCAATAGCTAAACCAACCCCATAAGACACAATTACAAGTGGCAAAATTTTAATTAAACCAATGTAGAACGCATCCCATGACAAAAACTCAACTGGAGTTCCAAATGCTGCGTAGTGTTGATAACCCGCATTAAACATACCAAATATTAAACAAGGAACCATAGCCATGATTACCGTGTTCATTGTACGCTTTAAATCGTCTGCCACTTTTATATGAGTTCCATTGTGCGTGGTCTCATTTGGCAAGTATAAAAAAGTATGAATCGCGTTAAACGCAGGAGCCATTTTGGTCCCTTTATACTTTTCTTTTAAATTATGTAATGTACTTTTTAAACCCATAGCTATTTATTATCCTATTTCTTTAATCATTACGTCCAATCCTTTTCTAATAATCTTCTGATGTGGTTGTTTAGACACACAGATAAATTCAGTTAACGCAAAATCTTCTGGTGCTACCTCATACATTCCAAGAGCTTCCATCTCGTCTAAATCACTGTACATACAAGCTTTTAGAATCTGTAATGGATAAATATCTAAAGGAAAAACCTCTTCATAATTACCTGTAAGTACAAATGCACGATGTTCTCCATTAGTATTGGTATCCAACTCATATTTTTTATTAGGTGTTAACCATGAAAATGTCATAGCTCTAGATGTAGAAACCTTATTAAATACAGGCTTGTTCCAACCAAAGAATTCATAATCATCACCTTCAGGAATTACCGTAATCGTATTACTGTAATAATCTAAAGCACCATCTGGTTTTACTTGCTTTCCAGATAAAACATTACCCGATATAATACGATCGTTTCCATCTTTATCTACGCCATTATCATAAACCATTGTGGCAACTTCGCTACCTATTTTGGTTTTAAAATATCTTGGCTTCTTTACTGAAGACCCAACCAACGCTACAATACGCTCGGCATTGAACTTACCAGTTAACAAAAGCTCACCAATAATAACCAAATCTTGCCCACTGACTGTCCAAACGACCTCACCTTTGTTAACAGGGTCTATTTTGTTAATTTGAGTCCCAACATTTCCAGATGGATGTGGACCAGAAACCGTATGAAGTGTTACACCATTTAGTCCTGCTAGTGGTGAATTTGAATTCTTCCCTACGCAAACATGAACTTGACCTTCTGTCATTTTACCTAAAGCTGTTACTGCAGCTTGCAATTCAGCTTCTTTCCCTTGCAAAACATAATCTAAATCGGCAACAAGCGGAGCTGATGCATAACCTGAAATGAAAATAGCTTTAGGTGCTTTGTCTGGATTGGCAATAACATCGTACGGACGTTGTTTAATAAACGGCCAACATCCAGAAGCCAATAAATGAGCTTTAACAGCATTACCATCAGCAGACTCTAAATTAAACGCGCCAAAATCCTTAAAGCTTTGTTCTTTATCTGCTTGGATTTTAATAGCATCTACGCGTCTTTTAGGACCTCTTACAATTTCTAAAACTTCCCCAGAAACTGGCGAAGCAAATAACATAGTATCGTTAGATTTATTATAAAAAATAGCCTCTCCAGCTTTTACTTTCGCGCCTTCTTTTACAATAAGTTTTGGAATAATACTATGAAAATCTTCAGGTCTAACAGTGCAGAAGTTGCTTACTATTGCATTTTCAGTTGCTTTTTCAGCGGCACCCTTAAGTTTAATGTCTAGACCTTTTTTAATCTTAATGTCGTTTGACATGCTTATAAATCTATTTGTTAATAGTAAAATATAATGGCGATTTTTCTGTAAACTCGAAAAATCCGTGCAAATTTACGAATTAAATACGCATACTTCATAATAATTATTGGAGAAATTTATTGAGTCAAAATCTGTAATATCTTAATTAAATTTCAGGCACAAATTTTGATTATATTTATGCCTCAAAACAAAATGTATGCTATTTAGATTTTTTCTTGCACTAGTTGTCTTTACAGTCTCAATTAGTATTTCTGCTCAAGTTGAGCACGAAAAAAGCCCTCCAGACATGATTAAAACCGTTATGTTTAGAGGCTCAAACACACAAGAAAGTCAATTGCCGTTAGTAGAATTAGGCGACCAGTTATTGCTCGAATTCGATGCCTTAAATGGAAATGAAGATGACTTCTACTACAAAATAGAACATTATAACTTTGATTGGACTCCATCGCAGCTCATGAAAACAGAATATATGGACGGATTTGATAATCAACGTATTCGTAATTATGAAAACTCATTTAATACCTATCAAATTTATTCACATTATATGCTGCGCATACCTAACCAATGGACAAGAGGTTTAAGAGTATCGGGCAATTATATGATCAAGATATTTAACGATATGGACGAATTGGTATTTTCAAGAAAATTTCTAGTTCATGAAAACCTATCCAACGTTGGTGTTGTTGTAAGACGTTCGCGCGACGTCAAGTACATTAATGAAAAACAAACCGTAGATATAGTTATCAATTCTGGTTCAATACAATTTAACAACCCTCTGCAAACCGTAAAAACCCTTATTGTTCAAAACAATAATCTTAACACAGCCATTTCTAATGTTGGCCCTCAATATACCATAGGAAAAGACTTGATCTTTAAATACAATAAGGAAACCAGTTTTTATGGTGGAAATGAATATTTTTATTTTGAAAACAAAGATTTAAGAGGCGCAAATTCTACGGTTCAATTCATAAGCCTAGCTGATTTATACAATACCTATTTATTCGCTAATGTCCCACGGTTTAATCAAGTTTATACTTACAACCCTGATATAAATGGTAATTTTGTGGTTACGGCCTTATATGTTGAAAGACCCTGGATTGAGGCCGACTATGCTTGGGTACATTTTGCATTGGCTATGAACGAACCTATTCCTGGGAAATCTGTTCATATTTATGGCAATTTTAATAATTATGCAATAGAAGAAAGCACCAAACTCGAATTTAATGCCGACCAAAAATATTACGAAACCAGCTTATTGTTAAAACAAGGGTTTTACAATTATAAATATGTAGTAGTTGATGATGCTACTGGCAAATTAGACGAAGGCGCCATAAGTGGTAATTTTTGGCAAACCGAAAACGATTACAAGGTCATAGTTTATTATCGTAACCTTGGCGCACGATACGACAGAATTATCGGTTACGGAAGTGCGCTTTCGATTGATATAACCAATTAGTCACCCTGTTTATCGAGTATATTTGTTAATTTTCCTACTTTACAATTTAAATTTATTATTTTAGCTGAATAGCAATCCCACTGTTTATACAGTAATAATTATGGTCCAACAAGTAACAAAAGGTATAAAAATATCTGTTGAGACAAATTTTGAAGGTACTTTCTATAAGAATTACCAAATGCAATTTGCTTATGGATATAAGGTCACCATTGAAAACCAAAGTAAAGATTCGGTTCAATTGGTTGCTAGGCATTGGGTTATACAAGATGCTTTAAACAATATTGAAACCGTAACTGGAGAAGGTGTTATTGGAAAAAAGCCAGTATTAAAACCAGGCGAGTCCCATACATATACTTCAGGTTGCTTACTTACCTCTCCATTTGGAGCCATGAGTGGTCATTACAACATGATTAACTTTACCACAACTAATAAGTTTCAAGTTGCCATACCTAGCTTTAAATTAAGCGCTCCTTTTGCCTTAAACTAACTTTTCCCTTAAAATAAATCTGTACGTGTTATTGTTTTGGTTTATGTGAAAGAATTTACAATTCGAGTAATGAATAAATTCGAATGGCTCACTATGTTTAAATTCTGAATTACTAGAAACGTAAAGCCCTTCTACATCAATACGACCATTGGGTGCTATTCTACGATATCTAAATTCGTTTATTACATCTGTTGTATATATTTCAAACCAGGCACCAGCCGCAATACCACTTAACCATTGTGCAGATAAGTGCTTTTCTGTATTTTCTTTAGGCAGAACAGTGCCCACATAGTTAGGCTCAAATTGTTTTAACCTATCTAAAAAACACGTTCTATTTATTTGCCCTACGGAACCATGAAACTCTGATATATAACCAGTTTCCGAAACCCTATAAACGGTTTTATGGCTATCAGCCAAAACCACATTCCCTACCGTACTGGGTGTGAACCATTTTGAACGCACCAGTCGTCTTTTAATTTTAGAATTTGTAACCGAAGCAATTAATGTATCTGTAACAAAACGTGCACAATTACAAGCATCTGTCACAAAAGCTGCATATCGAATAAAATGCTTATTCTGCATATTTGAAATATGAGCCCTAGCGACTTTATAATTTATTTCAGAACATACAGATGCATATAACGTTCCATCACCATGTGTTAATTTAGGATGTGTTGCCAAAAACCGTAAGATATCATCCAAGTTACCAATTTTATCATCCGAAATTTCAGCATTTAAAGGAAAATCCAATTCATGGTCGGTATCCTTTCCACGAACCCGACCATTAGGTTCAGGCGTGATATAACGACCAAAGTCGTGATACTCCAATTCTCCAGTTCTCTTATTGATTAAAACCAATGCAGCATGCCCTGCCCGAACATGGGTTTTATTACCTATACCTAAATATTTTAAATACGGCGAATACCATTCTTCAGCATGTAGCACGATGGTTTCTGGGAAAGCTAGCGTTAAAATAAAAGCGTCGTTTTTCATTAAATGGACGATACTTCGTTTAAAAATTTTACGGATTGCTCATGGGTAGCCAAATCTTCATAATCCATTGAAACTTTAGCATCTTGTTTTTCAACTTTAGTGATACTGGTAGTTTTCACAAAGCCTCGATCCATAATAACACCGTAATCAACATTTCCACTTCCTGCAGTTCTGTGAAAAACACCGAGAGTTTCAATATTAAGTTCGTGTTCAGATTTAAACTTTTTAAACCATTCTTTGCGCTCAGTTCTCATCTCTCTATTGTAAAGTGTTGATGAAGACCAAATATGAGGTTTTTGCTCCAAAGCTTTAAAATGTTTTCGCTGACCATCCCAAACCAACTCATAAAATTTAAGGTTTTTACTCCAATCAACTATAATCATGGTAAATGGTTCAATATCCAACAAATCATATTGACCTACAGCATCTTCAATAGTATTAGCAGACAAGAGGTCCTTAACAACTATTCCCCTACTATGCCTGTAACTTGCCTGTCTTTGGTGAATATCAAACCCACCATTCAATAAGCAAATAAGGCGTTGTTTTTCGCTTAAGCCAATCCAAGTCCCGCCAGATTCCACATCTTCAGGATAAAGAAGCTGTGCATTTTTATAGTTATAAAATTCAGGTGATTTAGAAATTCGTGAAGGCGCTTCGTCTCTATTTGAATATAGTACAAAGTCCTCTTTACCTATTGGTGTTAATGTTACTGTACACATAAATGCAGTAGTCTTCTTTTACGATAGCAACTTACAAAAATTCAAAAACTTTTAACGTGCTTTTAAGAGGCTTTCTTTCAAAAAAATAGCCAAAAAAATCGTAACTTTGCAGCTCGAAATTTATACTAATTGTAAAAATAAAACACCCATGGGAAAAGGATTTTTTAATGTACCAATAGCTGTTAACGAACCTGTTATGTCTTATGCTCCAGGTTCACCAGAACGTGAAGCAGTATTGAAAGCATATAAAGACATGTTTAACAGTAAAATTGATGTGCCAATGTACATTAATGGAAACGATGTTAAAACAGGAAACACACAAACCATGTCACCTCCTCATGATCATCAACATATTGTGGGAACTTATCATACAGCTGAAAAATCGCACGTTGAAGAAGCTATTGCTACAGCTTTAGAGGCTCGTAAAACCTGGTCTCAATTACCATGGGAACAACGTGCCGGTATTTTCCTTAAAGCTGCCGAACTAATTGCAGGACCTTATCGCGCAAAGATTAATGCAGCTACCATGATAGCACAGTCAAAAACCATTCACCAAGCTGAAATTGATTCGGCTTGTGAGCTAATAGATTTCCTACGCTTCAATGTTCAGTTCATGACCGATATTTATATGGAGCAACCAGAAAGCACTAGTGATGCTTGGAACCGCATTGAATATAGACCGCTTGAAGGCTTTACTTATGCCGTAACACCATTTAACTTTACCGCAATTGCAGGAAATCTCCCAGCTTGTATGGCTTTAATGGGTAATGTTGTCGTTTGGAAGCCAAGTGATAGTCAAATTTATTCTGCTAAAGTAATTATGGATGTCTTTAAAGAAGCTGGTGTTCCAGACGGCGTTATAAATGTTGTTTTTGGTGATCCAGTTATGATTACAAACACGGTTATGGCTAGTCCAGACTTTTCCGGATTACATTTTACAGGCTCTACATTTATCTTTAAAGAGCTCTGGAAACAAATAGGAAATAATATTCATAATTATAAAACGTATCCAAGAATTGTTGGTGAAACTGGTGGTAAAGACTTTATCATTGCACATAAATCAGCGAATGCCAAACAAGTAGCAACAGCAATTTCTCGTGGTGCTTTTGAATTTCAAGGTCAAAAATGTAGTGCAGCTTCTCGTGCCTATATTCCAAATAATTTATGGGATGATGTTAAGAACTATGTAATTGAAGATGTAAAATCATTCAAAATGGGCTCTCCTGAAGATATGAGTAATTTCATTACAGCTGTAATTCATGAAGGTTCTTTCGATAAATTAGCTAAATATATTGATGCTGCAAAAGCTGATACCGATGCAGAAATTATTGTTGGTGGAAATTACGATAAATCTAAAGGGTATTTTATTGAACCAACAGTTATTCTTACAAGCAATCCAAAATACGAAACAATGTGCACGGAGTTGTTTGGGCCCGTAATCACTATTTATGTCTACGATGCCGATAAATATTCTGAAACATTAAAGTTAGTTGACGAAACTAGTGAATATGCTCTAACTGGCGCTATTCTCGCAACCGATCGTTATGCTATTAATGAAGCAACAACAGCCTTACAAAATTGTGCTGGAAACTTCTATATTAATGACAAACCAACTGGAGCTGTAGTAGGCCAACAACCATTTGGTGGAGCCCGAGCTTCTGGAACAAATGACAAAGCTGGTTCTGCACAAAACTTGTTACGTTGGGTATCTCCTAGAATGATAAAGGAAACCTTTGTTACACCAACAGATTATCGCTACCCATTTTTAGGTTAACAATTTGTTATTAAATACATTACGCAAAAGCTACTCAAGATTTGAGTAGCTTTTTTTATAAAAAAACATTACTTTTATAGAGCAATCAATTAATCAACCCATGAAAAAAATTACTTTATTATTTGTTTTAATTATATCAAGCGTACTTTATGCACAAACACCTGGTGGAGAAAGTGCCATTACTACAATAGATGCAACTATTCCGTACCAAGGTTTTGGAGAGCCTTCGGCATTATTAGGTTCGGGTGAATACAAAATATTTTATGATAACGTAGATGGTGTGTTAGACAAGCCCATTATTTTTGTTGATGGCTTTGACCCTAACGACTCACGCGACATAGACTCCATGTACAGTTTATTGGATTATGGCAACTCCAATGAAAATTTAGGAGACATCGTACGAGATGAAGGATACGATTTAATTGTATTGAATTTTCCAGAAGAATATTTAAGCCCTACAGACGGCACAACATTAATTAGAGGTGGTGCTGATTTTATTCAAAGAAACGCTTATATTTTAGTTGAACTAATTAATACCATTAACCAAGATAAAGTTATGGACGCCGAACAGAATGTTGTAATTGGGCCAAGTATGGGTGGGCTAATTTCAAGATATGCATTAACCTATATGGAAAGCCAAACTTTAGATCATGATACAAGATTATATATTTCGTTTGATTCTCCACACCAAGGCGCACATGTCCCAATTGGCATTCAGTATTTATTCAATTACATGGTTAATGGTGATCCAGGTATTTCAGAAGCCGAACCTCTTGTTTCCGGGTTATTAAATAGTGCTGCTGCTAAGCAAATGCTAATCGACCACTATTTAGCACATGTTGATGGTTCAGGATACAATCAAGCAGCCATTACACACACCCCTATTGGAGCACCAAATTTTAGAGATGCTTTTCAAACTGAATTAGACGGTATGGGGTTTCCTCAAGATTCAAGGAATGTCTCAATAACAAACGGCAGTGGGTCTGGACAAATGACTGGTACTCCTGGTACCGAATTAATAAACCACACTTTTGATACAGGAGCTGCTGATGTTCCTCCATTTGGAACCGTAAATACAAGAGCCATTATTACAGTTAATTTTGCGCCATTAGCTAGCCAAAGCATTGTAGTTACAGATTTTATAGGGCAAGCCGAAATTATTATTCCTGGCAACTGGGTTACTGGTTTTTCGTATAATGCTTCCGCTGAATCAACTGCATCATCTGATGGACTAGATAACGCTCCTGGAGGTCAATTTGATTTGTTTTCTTTTGATGATGGCACAAACCCAATTATTACTGAATTCGTTCAAAATTTAAATGAACAATATTTTGATTTCATTCCAACCTTAAGTGGCTTGGCTATTAGTTCAGAACCCAATTGGTATGCTACTCCAGATATTAATGATTCGCCTTTTGACAACACTTACATTCCGGTGATCAATGAACCTCATGTTACATTAACAGATGGAAACGTTGCTTTTGCTTTAGCTGAAATACGCGGTGAAACATTAGGAATAACTGACAATTCACTAATCAACTTTGAAATTAAGTTACAACAAAATCCAGTTGAAGATCAAATTACAATATTAAGCGAAGGTGTTTATCATGAGTCTTTGATATCAATTTTTGACATGACCGGAAAACAAGTTTTTAAAGAAACAATTACGTTAAATAATAGAACCAGTATTCCAATAAATCTTTCATTAGGAGTTTATGTTTTAGATATACAAACTAAAGAAGGTGGCAAGTATAAATCGAAGATAATAGTTAATTGAGGTCGCGTTAGTTTTATGATATAACATTAATGAAAAAATTCCTGTTATTTTTAAAAAAGGAACTTATTGACATGCTACCGCCTACCATATACTTTTTGGTGGTTTTTCATATCCTGTATTTTATAAAGTCGCTTATTGCCGATGAGTATGGTGTAAGTATAAGTTCGTCAATTGTTGCTACAATAGGTGCTTTGATTGTCGGTAAAGCCATCTTAATTGCAGACAGCTTAAAAGCTTTGAAACTATTTGAAGAAAACAATTTAATCCATCGAATTCTTTGGAAGGTATTTATTTATGGAATATTTGTTTTTATATTTCGGTATTTAGAAGAAATAATTCCTCTTATCTCAAAATATCAATCATTTTTCCAGGCCAATAAGAATTTAATACATGAAATTAAATGGTCTCAATTTTGGATCATTCAAATTGTCTTATTTATCTTCTTGACGATATACGTTTCATACGTGGAGTTGATCAAAATAATTGGAAAAGAGGAATTTTTAGAACTTGTTTTTAAAAGAAAAAAAACTTAACCTTTAAATTTAATTGGTAAGTGAACCACTTTTTTTGTATCAAAAAAATCCTCCGTGTAAAAGTCAGAGATATTATAAATAGTCGCTTTAGAATAATTTTGAAGCTCCTCACTTAAATCTCCACCTTTAAGATATAAGATACCATTTTTCAATTCGTGATTTTGTTTTTTGGCAACTCTGCCCTTTATCCAATGTACGAATGTTGGCATGGCTGCCACTGCACGACTTACAATAAAATCATATGTATCGTCTATATCCTCAACTCGAGAATGGGTGGTTTTTACATTTTCAAGCCCCAAACCTTCTACAACTTCATCAACAACTTTTAACTTTTTTGCAATACTATCTACCAAATGAAAAGAACATTCAGGAAACAAAATAGCCAATGGAATACCAGGAAAACCACCTCCTGTACCTACATCCATTATTTTTGCTCCATCTTTAAACCGAATAACTTTCGCAATGGCTAATGAATGTAAAACATGGCGCAAATACAACTCATCAATATCCTTTCTGGAAACTACATTAATTTTTAAGTTCCAGTCTTGATACAAGGCTTCCAACTTTTTGAATTTATCAACTTGATCTTCAGTTAAATCAGGAAAATATTTTAAAATAAGCTGCATGTTTTTTACTTTTCCACAAAAGTAGCACAAATATTGTGGACATTTTATGAAATCTTTACAAAGATAACTCTGTTAATTATTTATATTTGGCACCATATAATGATTTAAATTTTTAATCGTTATAAACATTTAATAGCATGAAAATGACACAGCAAACTTTAACCTTTTCGAAATCGGATCCGGCTAAATTTTTTAGAACGCTAAACAAACGCGTTAACAACTATTTTAAAGAAAATAACATTAAAAAAACAGGTAATTGGAAGCTTTACACCAAAGCCATAATTATGTTTACTTTATTACTTGGCCCTTTAGTTTTATTACTAACCCTTGACTTACCTACTTGGCTTCAAGTTATCTGCATGATGACAATTGGAGTTGGAATGGCTGGCGTAGGTATGAATGTTATGCATGATGCCAATCATGGCTCATTTTCGAGTAAAAAATGGGTTAATAAATTAATGGGTAGCAGTATTCATATTTTAGCAGGAAATGATTACAATTGGAAAGTTCAGCATAATGTTTTACACCATACCTATACCAATATTCAAGGTCATGATGAGGATATTGATGCAGGTAGAATTATTCGCTTCTCAAAACATGCCAAATGGTTTAAAATTCATAAGTACCAAAGGTTTTACGCCTTCTTTTTATATGGGCTACTTACAGTAAATTGGGCTATAACTACAGATTTCAAACAAACTTACCAATACTTAAAAAGGCGGTTGTCTTATGGCGAATTCCCAAATCCAGCAACGCAATGGACAAAATTAATTATTGGTAAAATTTTATATTATGCCATTTGGGTGGTTTTACCGCTATCGCTAGGTTACTCATGGTGGCAAGTTTTAATTGGATTTTTTATCATGCATTATACAGCAGGAATTATCTTAAGTGTGATTTTCCAATTAGCGCATGTTATGCCCAATACCGAGATGCCATTACCAGACGAAAATGGCAACATGAAAAACACTTGGGCTATTCACCAATTATTTACAACTTCGAATTTCTCACCTGAAAGTTGGATTGTAGAGTTTTACACTGGAGGTTTAAACAGACAAGTGGAGCATCATTTATTTTCAAATATTAGTCATATTCACTATAGAGATATTGCTAAAATTGTAAAAGAAACTGCTAAAGAATTTAGCTTGCCATATAACGAATACCAATCTATTTGGACAGCAATTGCCGAACATTACAGACAGCTAAAAGTTTTAGGTAGAAATCCGCAATTAGCATAATAACCGTAGTAATTCGAAATAACTAACCACATGAGCCTACTATCAGATAGAGTTTTAAATATGTCTACATCTGCCACTTTAGCTATGGCAGCAAAAGCAAGAGAATTACGTGCTGAAGGTAAAGATATTATAGGATTAAGTTTAGGCGAACCTGATTTTAACACACCAGACTATATAAAGGAAGCCGCCATTAATGCCATTAATGATGATTACAATTCTTACACACCAGTTGATGGTTATGTTGACCTAAAAGAAGCTATAATAAAAAAGTTTAAAAGGGATAACAATTTAGATTATACTTTACCCCAAATTGTTGTGTCAACAGGAGCAAAACAGGCATTATATAATGTTGCTCAAGTACTCATAAACCCAGGTGATGAAGTTATTTTACCATGCCCTTATTGGGTAAGCTATTCCGATATTGTTTCTGTTTCTCAAGGAATTCCGGTAGAAGTCAAAACCACAATCGATACCGATTTTAAAATGACTCCTGAACAATTGGAAGCCGCTATTACACCAAAAACAAAAATGATTTGGTATAGTTCGCCTTGCAATCCAAGCGGATCGCTTTATAGTAAAAAAGAATTACGGGCATTAGCCGACGTTTTACAAAAGCACCCAAATATCTATGTCGTTTCAGATGAGATTTATGAGCATATAAATTTTACTGAAAATGGACATGCAAGCATGGCTGAATTTAGCGATATGTTTGATAGAACCATTACTGTAAATGGTGTATCTAAAGCCTTTGCCATGACAGGCTGGCGTATTGGTTATATTGGCGCGCCAACTGAAATAGCTAGAGCTTGCAATAAAATGCAAGGCCAGATTACCAGTGGAGCCAATTGTATTGCCCAACGTGCCACCATAACTGCCTTAAATGAATCGCCAACTCGTGTAAAATATATGATAGATGAATTTAAGGTTCGTCGTGATTTGGTTTTAAAACTTCTTGAGGATGTTCCAGGCTTTGTAAACAACACTCCAGAAGGTGCTTTTTACGTATTCCCAAATGTATCGGCTTTCTTTGGAAAAACATTACATGGAAAAACCATTAATAATGCAACTGATTTCTCTCTTTTCTTATTGGAAGAAGCTTTAGTAGCTACGGTAACTGGCGATGCCTTTGGAAATCCTGATTGTATACGTATTTCTTATGCAGCTAGTCAAGAACAAATTATTGAAGCAATAAAGCGTATTAAGGAAGTTGTTAGTTAAAACCAATAAAAATTAAAGCCACTATCAAGTGGCTTTTTACTTTAAAAAAAGTAGATAAACACACTTATAACCAATATCATTAACATTCCAAAAACAATCAAAATCCTTGTTCGCTTTTGTTTGTTTTCATGTTTTAAACGTAATCGTATTTTTTCTAAATCCGCTTCTGTAGCTGAATTTTTAAATTCGAGTTTACTTCTACTTCTTCCAGATAATGTGTTTTGCAATTTGTCTCTATGAGACATTAAACTCTTATTATTCTTTATTGCTGTTATAGCAGATTGTACTACTCCAAAACTCATTGACCTTGTTTTTTAATTCAAACCTGTAACTAGAATACATAACCAAAATTTAAATATCATTTCGGTCACCTAACATATAAAAGATAGTTCTTGAGAATACGCTCAAAAGACAATCAGTTAACAATCCGAAAAAAGCGCTTTATATATTAGTAGTAAAATCTTACAAAATGTTACAGGTGTAATATTTCAATGAGAAGTTAAATGAAATTCTTTTTAAAAAAGAAAGAAGAATAACCCCAAAAAAGCTGAAACCCTAATAGCGAATTCAACACCAGAATTCGTGTTAAACAAATAGCTTTTTGCTAATTGCTTCTTACCAAAAATAGAATTAGAATCCAGGTTATCGTAATTGTGTACTGCAGCCATTTTATAATTAGAAATCAAAATCCCTGAAGGTTTATCTAAAATTGTTTTAGTTTCATCTAAAAGAAGGGATTCAGGTTCCTGTTGTGTGGTTATAGTATTCATAATAAGTATTATTTTTTGATTGATTGTACTATATAGACGAGCAATTCGAAAAAATGTTACAGTAAATATTATTCCAGTACAAAGCGGCTACCTATTACGCCAAAAGAAAGGTGTTAACAATATGAGAACGGTAAAAAGCTCAAGCCTACCTAGCAACATTAAAAACGCACTCCACCATTTGCCTAAATCTGGTAAGGCTGCATAATTATTTACAGGACCAAAATCGCCCAAAGCTGGTCCTACATTACCCAAGCTTGAAGCTGCAAGACCTACAGAAGATTCAAAATTGATACCAAACATTGAAAAAACCAATGCTCCAATGATAAAGGATAACATGTACAAAATAAAGAAAGCAAGAATATTAAAAACAATATCACCAGAAACCGATTTGGTATTATAACGTACAGGCAGAATAGCATTAGGGTGTAATGAACGTCTAAATTCTACAAATCCATTTTTTATCATTAATAAATGCCTTACCACTTTTACACCTCCAGATGTACTTCCTGCTGAACCGCCAAGAAACATTAATCCAAAAAAGAATACTACCAAAAAGGGCGTCCAAAGTGTGTAATCAGCAGTAACAAATCCTGTTGTAGTAATTATAGCCAATACTTGAAAAAGCGCATGCCTAACAGCACTTTCTCCCTCTCCCCAAACCATAGGGTGTTCAATAGATGATATGGAATGGTCGGCCTTAAAGTAAATTATAAGTGAAGCAATAATAGTAAAGACAATTATGAATTTAAAATAAAGTTTAAACTCTTCATCTTTAATAATTTTTTGAACTTTTCCCTTAAACGCAAAATAACTTAAAACAAAATTGGTTCCTGCCAAAAACATGAACACTATAATAATATACTGAATAACAGGTTGGCTATTCCAATGGGCTATACTTGCATTTTTAGTTGAAAACCCTCCTGTTGAAAGCGTACACATAGCATGGTTTATGGCATCAAAAAAGGACATTCCGGCTACTTTAAGCAATATGGTTTCTAAAGCTGTGTAGCCAAAATAGATCAACCATAATCTTTTAGCCGTATCGGTTATTCTTGGATGAAGTTTATCGGCATTGGGTCCAGGTGCTTCGGCAGCAAACATTTGCATACCCCCTATTCCTAAAAGCGGCAAGATAGCTACTGCCAAAACTATAATTCCCATACCGCCTATCCAATGGGTCAAACTACGCCAGAAAAGCACTCCATAAGGCACCGATTCTATATCGTTTAAAATAGACGCTCCAGTGGTAGTATAACCAGACATAGTTTCAAAAAAAGCATTTGTAAACTCTGGAATTACTCCTGTTAACACATAAGGCAATGTACCTGATAGTGCCATTATTATCCAACCAAAAGTTACAACAATATAACCTTCGCGTTTATTCATTTCTTTTTTATGGTCTTTAGTTCTAAACATAACTAAAGTACCAATTGCCGATGTAATTATGCCGCCAAGTAAAAGGTTAGCAGTAACGCCATCTTTATAAATGAAACTCACTAACGAAGACAGCAATATAAAACCTCCATTAAATAGAAGTAAAAGTCCTAAAAAGTGAAATATGATTTTATAATTAAGTCTCATTTTAGAGGAAAAGCTTTTCAACATGTTCTATAGAACGAGGCAAACCACAAATAACCACACGATCACCTTCTTGTATTTTAAAATCACCAAGGGCTATATATCCAATATCATCACGAATAACACCACCAATAATTGCAGAACGCGGAAAACCAACATCTTTAATAAGTTTGTTACAAATTGTAGAACTGGATTTAACCTTAAACTCTAAAAGTTCGGCATCCATGTTGTTCAACTTCGTCATAGCAACAACATCGCCTCTACGCACATATCTAAATATATTATTGGCAGCAAGCAGTTTTTTATTAATCAAGGTATCAATACCAATTGATTGCGATAATTCAAAATAGTCCATGTTTTCAACTAACGCTATTGTCTTTCTTACATTTTTAGACTTCGCAACAAGACTAGACATAATATTAATTTCGCTATTACCAGTAACCGCTATAAAAGCATCCATTTCACCAATACTTTCTTCATCTAACAAATCAACATTACGACCATCACCGTTAATCACTAAAACATTTGGCAATTCATCTGCTAAATCAAATGCACGAGCCTTGTCTTTTTCAATAAGTTTAATATTTAAATGACTATTTGCTAAATCTCGGGCAGTTTTATAACCAATTTTACTTCCTCCAAGAATCATAACATTCTTAATTTCGGTATTAATTTTACCGGTTATTTTACATAACTCTTCGGCACCACCTTCAGATGTGATAAAAACGACATGATCACCTTCTTTTAATTGTGTGTCACCTCTCGGAATAATGGTATATTGTGTTCCAAAACGTTGAATGGCTATAGGTACAAAGTGAATTTCAGGAAATATTCCTGCAGCTTCTTTAACAGTTTTACCAACAAAAGCCATGGTTCTAGACAAGTCTAAACCAACCATAGTTAAGGCGCCATCTTCAAAAGCATACGTATCACTAAAAGCCGATTGGTCCAACAGCAATCTAATTTCAGCAGCAGCTAATGCTTCAGGAGAAATAAGCTCATCTATACCAAACTTGGTGAACCCAACCTCGTCTTTGTAATGAATAAATTCCGTGTTAGAAATTCTAGCAATAGTACGTTTGGCTCCCAACTGTTTTGCCAATACACAAACCGTAATATTTGTAGTTTCAGAAGACGTCACAGCTATAACCAAATCACTCGATTCAACACGTCCTTCCTTAAGTATGGCAATTGATGTAGCATCGCCTTTTATGACCTTGATATCTAAATGATTATCTGCGTAAAGCAAACTATCTTTATTGGTATCTATTAAGGTTATTTCTTGAGATTCAAAAGACAATAATTTTGCTAAATGAAATCCAACTTCACCAGCACCAGCAATAATTATTTTCATGTGTAGTAAACTAAAAAGCAGTACAAATATAAGCCAAAAAATACGATTCACCATTAATTATGGAGCGATTATAATTATTTGCCAACTAGTTGCTTAATGCCTTATGAAAAGTTTATATTTGCCAAAATTTAAGACTTTGTCGAAAGTAAAACCATATAAAGACAGTAAGCTAGGTAAGAAAGAACAGGTTACCAAAATGTTTGATACCATTTCTGAAGATTACGATGGCTTAAACCGTGTTATCTCATTCGGTATTGATGTTTCATGGCGAAAAAAAGTAGTAGCGCTTGTTGGCGAAAAAAAACCAGAATCTATTTTAGATATTGCTACGGGAACGGGCGATCTTGCCATTCAGCTAGCCGAAACCAAAGCCACCAAAATTGTAGGCTTAGACATTAGTAGTGGTATGCTAAACGTTGGCAAACAAAAAATAACCAAAAAAGGATTAGACCAAACTATAGAAATGGTTTTGGGCGACTCTGAAAATATGCCTTTTGAGGATAATACTTTTGATGCCATAACTGTAGCTTTTGGCATAAGAAATTTTGAAACCTTAAATAAAGGCTTGGCCGAAATCTATCGTGTGCTAAAACCAAATGGCATTTTTGTGATTTTAGAAACTTCGGTGCCTACAAAAACACCTTTTAAACAGGGCTACAATTTTTACACAAAATACGTTTTACCCAAAATTGGAAGGTTATTCTCTAAAGACAAAAATGCTTATAAATATTTAAGCGAATCGGCATCTGTTTTTCCATATGGTGAAAAACTAAACAATATTTTACGTAAAATTGGGTTTATTAATGTTACTGATTTACCACAAACTTTGGGAGTGGCAACAATTTATACAGCATCAAAATAAATATATGAGACAAGTCGTATTACTTTTTGCTTTTCTATGCTTTGCGCAAACATCTAATGCACAGCTTTTTAGTAAAGAAAAAATTAGAAACCTAGAAAATGAAGACAAGAAAAGATTGTCTTGGGGTTACTATTTAGGTTTCAATAATATGGACTTTAATTTTGATTATAATGAAGACAAACCTGATATTCTTGTAGATAAAAGCGTTGGTTTTAATGTTGGTTTAATTGGTAATTTAAGAATTATGGAATATATAGATTTGCGCCTAGAGCCTGGTCTTACCATAACAACCAGAAACCTTACTTACGACGAAAGCTATTTTGATGGTATTGAATATACAGAGTCGGATTTAATGCGAGAAGTGAAATCGACTTACATATATATTCCGTTATTAGTTAAATTTTCATCAAAACGGTTAAACAATTTTAAACCGTTTGTGGTTGGCGGAATATCTACTGCAATAAACCTATCCAGTAACGAAAAAAACCCAGACGACAATAGTTCTGGGCAATTTAGAACCAAAACCAATATGTTATTTTACGAAGTTGGTTTTGGAGTTGATTTTTATTTAGCATTCTTTAAATTCACACCATCTATTCGAGGGGTTTTTGCTATTAACGATGAAGTCGTTCCTGATGTAGATCCAAATAGTCCATGGACTGGTAATATTAATTCAATGAAAACCCGAGGTGTTTTTATAAACCTTACTTTTCAATAGAATTTCTCTTAAATTCGCTTAACAATATAGCCGTTGCTGTAGCCACATTTAAACTTTCTGTAGCTTGCAATGAGCCAAAACGAGGAATTGAAATTCTTTCGGTTACCAATCTTTCTATAGAACGTGATATACCGTTGGCTTCATTACCTAAAACAAGCACGCCCTTTTGGGGTAAATTATATTGGTAAACATTTTTACCATCCATAAAAGCACCAAAAACCTGTGAATCATTTTCACTAAAAACTTGTTCTAAATTGGTATATGTAATATTCACTCTTGTGATTGAACCCATGGTTGCTTGAACAACTTTTGGATTATAACAATCAACCGTTTCGCTGCTGCATACCAAATCGCGAATACCAAACCAATCGCACAAACGAATAATAGTGCCTAAATTACCAGGATCCCGAACATCATCTAAGGCAACTATTAAACCATAGTGGTCTATAGGTAATATTTCTGGCATCTTAAAAACGGCCAATGCTTTATTAGGTGTTTTTAAGAAACTTATCTTTTTTAATTCCGTTTCAGATATGATTGCTTTATTATTGGCATCAATATTGCAAGATTCTGTTACATATAATTGATGTAAATCAAAATGTGACGCTAAAAGTTCAGTAATGGTTTTAATGCCTTCAGCAACAAATAATTGATATTCGTTTCTAAACTTTTTTTGCTTTAAACTCTGAATTAGTTTAATTTGATTTTTCGATATCATACAAACATTTTGCGTTAGTTGTTAAATTGGATTTGGTAAATAGAGATGGTTTACATTGAGTTAAAAAACACAAATCAATTTAAATATATATTTCAATTGAAATAATGTATTTTTGAGAAGGCTAATACAAACCGTATTTTATTCTCTAAAATTTAAAAAATATAATATACTTATAATTCAGTTCTTCTTGAAAATAGACTCTTCAAAAATAGTATTAAATATTTTTATAGCCTTGCTTCTAGCATCTTGTAATTCTATTAAAAGAGTTAACGATGGAGAACACCTACTTGACAAGAATACCATTTATGTAAATGACAAAGTCAATAAAACCGAAACCATAAATAATTTATTGTACCAAAAAGAGAACATCAATTTTTTGGGAATTCCTTTTAGACTCTATCTGTACAATCTGGCGAGACCCAATATAGACTCTATTGTTAATTCCAACATAGATTCAAAACCCAATAAGCGGGAACGTTTAGAAAAGTTTTTGTCAAAAAAACAACTGAACAAATATGTAGAGGCTAGAATAGGCTTTAATAAATGGCTCAAAAAAACTGGAGAAGCTCCCGTTATTGTCAATGACGAAAAAACAAACAGATCTTTAAACAGACTGGAGGCCTACTATTTTAATAATGGCTGGTTTAATGCCAAAGTTACATCTAAAACAAATAGATTGGATAACAAAAGAGCAACGGTAGATTATTTTGTAGAAACAGGTGAGCCTTACATCGTGAACTCCCTCAAAACCAAAATTGAATCTCCGGTTATTGACTCTTTGTATCAATTGTCAAAAAAAGAATCTACAATAAAACTAAACGAGCGCTATAAAACCAAAACCTTTGGATTAGAGAAAGATCGCTTGACAAGTAATTTCAGAAACAATGGTGTATATCATTTTAGTGAAGATTATGTGTTCTTTGAAATGGACACAGTAAGAACAAACAAAAAAGTAGATGTCGAACTTCAAATTAGTGATCGTGTTATTAAAAATGAAGATTCAACACGAACAGAGCCTTTTAAAATATATAAGATTAAAGAAGTTAATATTTATACAGATTACTCCTACTTAAACAAGGATAAAACTATAAAAGACTCCTTAAGCGTAGATGGCTACAACCTTTATAGCAACGACAAACTACGGTTTAAACCAAAGGCACTAACCGATGCTGTTTTTATAACGCCAGGAGAAGTATTTAAGGATAGAGACCGAACTTTGTCTTACCGTTATATTTCAGAATTACGAACCTTCAAATATCCAAATATAGAGTATATTGAAAATCCAGACACAACGCTAACGGCCAACGTTTTTTTAACACCGTTAAAAAAGTTTGGTTTAGAATTTAGTGCAGAGGTTTCCCAAAGCAATATCCAACAAATAGGCTTGGCGTTTAATCCATCCATTTTAATGCGTAACGTATTTGGAAAAGCTGAAACCTTGCAATTAACGGCATTTGGTTCTATTGGCGCATCAAAAGATGCTGCAAATGATGAAGACAGGTTTTTTGACATACAAGAATGGGGTGCCGATTTAATGTTAACTTTTCCAAGAATTTTCTCGCCTTTTAATACAGACAAGCTTATTCCCAAATCCATGTCACCGAGGTCTAGCGTTAGTTTATCTACATCAAGCCAAACCAATATTGGTTTAGATAAACGTACACTATCTGGGACTCTTAATTACCAATGGAAACCCAACACCAAGGTTACAAATCGTTTAGATTTATTTAATGTTCAGTATGTAAGAAACTTAAATCCAAATAATTATTTTAACGTTTATTCTACATCTTACGATCAATTAAATGAAATTGCACAAGACATTGGATATGTTGGACCAGGTGAAGATTTAATTATACCCGAACAAGCAGATCAATTTATTAGCGAAGTCTTGAGTGATACGCCTCCACCAGGCTTAACAGATGATGATATTCAAGACATTAGCTATATTGACGAACGGAAAACACGTTTAACAGAAAACAACCTTATATTTTCTTCTGCTTTCAGTTATGTTCTGGATAACAGAACAAGTTTGTTTGACGAGAATTTTTTCATTTTCAGAGGTAAAGTTGAAACAGCTGGTAATTTCGCCTCACTAATGTCAAACGCTTTCGGAAAAGAGAAAAATGCCGATGGTAATTATGAAATTCTAGATGTGGTATTTTCCCAATATGTAAAAACAGAATTCGACTACATAAAACATTGGGACTTGGGCAAAAAACGCGTTTTTGCAGTTCGCGGATTTTTTGGCATCGCCATTCCTTACGGCAACTCAAACAGTATCCCCTTTGCAAAGAGTTTCTTCGCAGGTGGCACAAATGATAATAGAGCATGGACAGCATATAGTCTCGGGCCAGGTAGCTCTGAAAGTAATAACGAATTTAACGAAGCTAATTTAAAGCTGGCATTTAATGCAGAATATCGTTTCAATATTTTTGATGACATATATGGTGCGCTTTTTGCCGATGCAGGAAACATTTGGAATGTTCTGGATAATGTCCAAGACCCAAATGCCACTTTTGATAGTTTAAGCTCACTCAAGGATATTGCATTAGGCTCCGGTTTTGGCTTACGTTATGATTTTGGATTCTTGGTTTTTAGATTCGATATTGGCTTCAAAACCTATGACCCTTCTTACCCAGATGGCGAACGTTGGTTTAAAGATTACAACTTCAGAAATGCTGTTTATAACATTGGTATCAATTACCCTTTCTAGCCTATCTTTTTTTCTTATTTTTGTTAATCATTAAAATTAAAAGTACATGTCACATAATATAAAGCCAGGAGTTGCAACTGGACAAGAAGTTCAGGCTATATTTAAACTAGCTAAAGAAAAAGGATTTGCCTTACCAGCAGTAAATGTTATTGGCTCAAGCAGCATTAATGGTGTTTTGGAAACTGCAAGAGATTTAAACGCACCCGTTATTATTCAATTTTCAAATGGAGGTGCGGCATTTAACGCTGGAAAGGGTTTATCAAACGAAAATCAAAAAGCAGCTATTGCTGGAAGTATTGCTGGCGCAAAACATGTTCATCTTATGGCTGAAGCCTATGGTGTTCCCGTAATTTTACATACAGACCATTGTGCCAAAAAATTATTGCCTTGGATAGACGGATTATTGGAGGCCAGCGAAAAACACTTTGCTGAAACTGGAAAATCACTATACAGTTCGCATATGATAGATTTAAGTGAAGAGCCTATTGAAGAAAACATTGAAATATGCAAACAATATCTTGCGCGTATGAGCAAGATAGGTATGACCCTAGAAATAGAATTAGGTATTACTGGTGGTGAAGAAGATGGCGTAGACAATACAGATGTCGACGATTCAAAACTATACACCCAACCAGAAGAGGTAGCCTACGCTTACGAAGAGTTAAGTAAAGTGAGTAACCAATTTACAATAGCTGCGGCTTTTGGTAATGTTCATGGTGTTTACAAACCTGGAAATGTAAAACTAACGCCTAAAATTCTTAAAAATTCTCAAGAATATGTATCTAACAAGTTTGGTTTAGGACATAATCATATCGATTTTGTTTTTCATGGTGGATCAGGTTCAACTGTAGAAGAAATTCGTGAGGCCATAGGATATGGTGTAATAAAAATGAATATTGATACAGATATGCAATATGCCTTTATGAGTGGGGTTCGCGATTATATGAAAGAAAAAGAAGCTTATCTGGCCAGTCAAATTGGAAACCCAGAGGGTGATGATGTACCAAATAAAAAACACTACGATCCTAGAGTATGGTTACGAAAAGGCGAAAATGCTTTTGTCGATCGTTTAAAAAAGGCGTTTGAAGACCTTAATAATGTAAATACTTTATAAATTTGCACCCTAACTAACATCTAAAGGAAATAGTAATGGCTTGGTTTAAAAGGAAAGAAAAGGGGATTCAAACCTCTACGGAACAGAAGAAAGATACGCCTAGAGGTTTATGGTATAAATCTCCAACAGGTAAAATAGTTGATGCAAAAGAATTGGAACAAAACTATTTTGTTAGCCCAGAAGATGGTTATCATGTGCGCATTGGTAGTAATGAATATTTCAGCATCTTATTTGATGATAATAAGTATAAAGAATTAGACACCAAATTAGAGTCTAAAGATCCGTTAAAATTTGAAGACACTAAAAAGTATCCTGATCGTTTAAAAGCTGCACAGGAAAAAACTAAACTAAAAGATGCTGTTCGTACGGCTGTTGGAAAATCCAAAGGAAAGGATTTGGTGGTAGCTTGTATGGATTTTGCATTCATTGGAGGATCAATGGGTAGTGTTGTAGGTGAAAAAATAGCACGTGCAGCTGATTATTCCTTAAAAAAGAAAATTCCATTTATGATTATCTCAAAATCAGGTGGAGCTCGTATGATGGAAGCCGCATTGTCACTTATGCAATTGGCAAAAACATCGGTTAAATTAGCTCAATTGGCTGATGCTGGTATTCCTTATATTTCTTTATGTACAGACCCTACAACGGGTGGAACCACGGCATCATTTGCTATGTTGGGCGATATTAATATTGCGGAACCTGGAGCCTTAATTGGTTTTGCTGGACCTCGTGTTGTGCGTGATACTACAGGACAGGAATTACCTGAAGGATTTCAAACTTCCGAATTTTTATTGGAACATGGGTTTTTAGATTTTATCACCCATAGAAAAGATTTAAAAAAGAAGGTTAATTTGTATATAGACTTAATTACCAATCAACCATTAAGAGAATAAAAAAAGCGACCAAAAAAGGTCGCTTTTTTTTATGCTTATTTAAATTTATCTTAAAACAATATCTATTGTATTACCATTATTAAAAGTAAAGGTTCCTAAATTATCACATTCTCCAGCACCATAATCTAAAACACCGCCAAAAAAAGTACGTTGAACATCAATAGATCCGGCTACAAAATGATAACAAGTTGCTTCTCTTCGTAAAGGTAACACAGATTCATAAGTGTGTGAATTACCGCTGGCAAAGTTGGCATTCCAATAACCAGTAACTTCCCAAACATTATCTGTAAAAACTCCCGATCCGTGACCTTCAATCCACTCTCTTACAACTTGTCCGTCACGTGAAGCTTGAACGCCATTGGGCCAAACAACTGTTAAGTCAACCGTATGTGTAAATTGTGGGTTTCCATTGGTATTTGATAATTCCTTTAAAATAGAGTTACTTCCAATAACTTGTTTCCTATCAAAATAAAAATCGTTTAATACATAACCTAGTGTAATTTGTTGTGCTTGAGGATCACGCGTATATGTTAATACAATTTGACCACGATACACATGACCACGCACCATACAATCATCATCACCAAAATCAATGGTTAATTCTCTAAAATTTTGTTGAGCCACTAATGTAACCGTTACACAGTCTGGCATGTTTCTTCTAGAAACTGACATTCCACGCGCTTCGGCATCTTCCTGATCTTCATAAATGTCAATAATAAAATCTTCTAATGCAGCAGAAACTTGATCCATTTCGGCAGATTGCACAACTTCAGATACATTCTGTTCTTCAGAAACTGGATCTGATGTTTCATTTTCGGTACATGCAGTAAAAGTCAGCCCTAAAACCACAAGAGCTAAAACCACCTTTGTTAATTTAAATGTTTTCATCATTACTTTTTTATAGTTAATATAATGTTAAGACTGTATTATAACGCAAAGGTTTAATTAAAATTACTTTTTCAGAAGAAATAATTATTTTGAAGAAAACTTGTAAATGGTTAAAAATTACTATATTTGCCGCTTGAAAGAAAGGCTTTCATATACATAACAATCATTTACAATAATATTAGCATGTATTTAACTAAAGAAGTAAAAGAAGAGATTTTCTCTAAATACGGTAAAGGTAAAAACGATACCGGTACAGCAGAAGCTCAGATTGCGTTGTTTACGCACAGAATTAATCATTTAACAGAACACTTAAAACAAAATCGTAAAGATTTTAATACGGAGCGTTCATTAGTAAAGCTAGTAGGTAAGCGTCGTGCATTACTTGACTACTTAACTAAAAAGGATATCATGAGATATCGTGCCATAGTTAAAGAATTAGGATTAAGAAAATAATCACAGAATAAGAGGCTTTACGCCTCTTTTTTGTTTTATAATAACGTTACAATGTCATTACGAGAAATGTAACTAGTCTGCGTTGAGCGCAGTCGAAACGTGGAAATCTCAATAGATTGCCACATCACGCCAAAAGCGTGATTCGTAATGACAATAGAAGAAGCTAATTATAGTTTTTCATTGGTCTCACAACAACTACACAACAACACAACGACCATTGTTTAACTGAATTCTAATGCACTAAAACATTAGAATTAGAATTAAAAATTTATGATTCCAAAAGTATTTAAAGAGGTCATAGACCTTGGTGATGGTAGAGAAATTTCTATCGAAACCGGAAAACTAGCAAAGCAGGCACATGGTTCTGTTGTTGTTCAATCTGGAAACTGTATGTTATTATGCACCGTTGTTTCCAACTACAAACAAGCTGATGTTGACTTTTTACCCTTAACAGTAGATTATCGTGAAAAATTTGCTGCGGCTGGTCGTTATCCAGGTGGATTCTTTAAAAGAGAAGCCAGACCTAGTGATGGCGAAGTATTAACTATGCGTTTAGTAGACCGTGTATTACGTCCGCTATTCCCAAAAGATTATCACAGTGAAACGCAAGTTATGATTCAATTGATGTCTCATGACGAGAATGTGATGCCAGATGCTATGGCTGGTTTAGCTGCTTCTGCGGCTATTCAATTAAGTGATTTACCTT
Organism: Hanstruepera flava; assembly: GCF_023634025.1. GTDB lineage: Bacteria > Bacteroidota > Bacteroidia > Flavobacteriales > Flavobacteriaceae > Hanstruepera > Hanstruepera flava. Next base: position 820,031 of record NZ_JALJCW010000001.1, read on the forward strand.
TTGAATGTCCTATTTCTGAAGTCCGCGTAGGTAGAGTAAATGGCGAATTTGTCATTAACCCAACATTATCGCAATTAGAAGAATCTGATATCGATATGATGATTGGTGCTTCGGCAGATTCTGTTATGATGGTTGAAGGTGAAATGGATGAGATTTCTGAAGAAGAAATGACTGAAGCAATCAAAGCTGCGCATGAAGCCATTAAAGTACAATGTGATGCTCAAGTGCGATTAGCTGAAGCATTCGGAAAGAAAGAAGTACGTGAATATGAGCCAGAACGCGAAGATGAAGAATTAGCAAAGAAAATTCACGATATGGCATACGATAAAGTATATGCTGTTGCAAAAGCAGGCTCTTCTAAACATGAAAGAGGCGCTGCATTTGCCGAAATAAAAGAAGACATATTAGCTACTTTTTCTGAAGAAGAATTGGAAGATATTGGCGGATTGGTATCTAAATACTACAGTAAAGCTGAAAAAGCTGCTGTACGTGATTTAACACTTAACGAAGGGTTAAGATTAGATGGTCGTAAGACTGATGAAATTAGACCAATTTGGTGTGAGGTTGATTATTTACCATCCACTCATGGTTCAGCCATCTTTACACGTGGTGAAACTCAAGCATTGGCAACGGTAACGTTAGGAACTTCTAGAGAAGCCAACCAAATTGATATGCCATCTTTTGAAGGTGAAGAACGTTTCTATCTACACTATAACTTCCCGCCTTTTTCAACTGGTGAAGCAAGACCAATTCGTGGCACATCGCGTCGTGAAGTAGGACATGGTAACTTGGCCCAACGTGCATTAAAAGGCATGGTTCCTGAAGATTGCCCATACACCGTACGTGTGGTTTCAGAAGTATTGGAATCTAACGGTTCATCTTCTATGGCAACGGTTTGTTCGGGAACTATGGCGCTTATGGATGCTGGTGTTCAAATGAAAAAACCGGTTTCAGGTATCGCCATGGGATTAATTACAGATGTTGAGTCTGGAAAATACGCTGTATTATCTGATATTTTAGGTGATGAGGACCATTTAGGTGACATGGACTTTAAAGTTACTGGAACAGCCGATGGTATTACGGCTTGCCAAATGGACATTAAGGTAAAAGGCCTATCGTATGAGATTTTAGTGAATGCCTTAAAACAAGCTCGTGATGGTCGTTTACATATCCTTGAAAAATTAACCGATACTATTGCTACACCTAATGCAGATGTAAAACCACATGCTCCAAAAATGGTTACAGCTATTTTACCTAATGAACTTATTGGCGCATTCATTGGTCCTGGTGGAAAAGTGATTCAAGAATTACAAAAGGAAACCAAAACAACTATCGTTATCAATGAAGACCCAGTAACTGAAGAAGGTATTGTAGAAATTCTTGGTACAGATCAAGAAGGTATCGATATGGTATTAGCCAAAATTGATTCCTTGAAATTTAAACCAGAAGTAGGTAGCATTTACGAAGTAAAGGTCATAAAAATGCTTGATTTTGGTGCAGTTGTTGAATATACTGAAGCTCCTGGAAATGAAGTATTATTACATGTGAGCGAATTAGCTTGGGAGCGCACAGAAAATGTATCAGATGTTGTAAACATGGGAGACGTTTTTGATGTAAAATACTTTGGTATTGACTCAAGAACCAAAAAGGAAAAAGTATCCCGTAAGGCTATTTTACCAAAACCGGAAGGTTGGCAAGATAGACCAAAACGCGAAAATAACCGTGGAGGCAATAACAATCGCGGACGCGATAATCGTGGCCGTGACAACCGTCGTGATGACAGAAAACCACGTGAGGGTAATAAAGGAGAATAATATTATTTCTTAACAATAAAAAAACCTCAAACTTGTCTTTGAGGTTTTTTTATTCAATAATTTTTCAAGTAGCCAAAATGCTCTTCAATAATAGCTGACTTATTGGTGTTTATATATTCTAATAATTTTTCTGCTACCGGAGATAGTTTTTTGGTATTCAACCAGATCAAACTCCAATTTGTAATTATTGGTAAACCTTTTACTGGAATAATTTGAAGTTCATTACTCGCAAGTGCGTTTTTTATACCTATTACTGGCATTATTGAAAATCCTAATCCGGAAATGACTGCTTGCTTTAAAGCCTCATTAGATGTTAACTCCATGGTTTTATAAGTTGAAACCTTCCTTGACTCTATAAAGGTTTCCATTGCTAAACGAGTAGCTGAACCTTGCTCTCTGTATATTAATGGTAGTTTCTGGATTTCAGAAATAGATAAATATTTAGTTTTTAATTTATAATCCTTTGGACCAACCATGTATAGCTTATTCTTCATTAATTCTATTCGGTTTACCTTTAAGTTTTTAGGAATTGTAGACACCATGGCAAAATCCACTTCATTGTTTTCTAAAGCTTGCAAAACATTTGATTTATTTGTTACATCCATATTAAGATCTACACCTCTGTTAGCATTTATGAATTCTGAAATAAAATATGGCATGACATATTTTGCAGTAGAAACTATGGCAATTTTTATTTTACCTGCTAGCTCTCCTTGATAAGACAATGCCTTATAGTTGATGGCCTCAACTTCACCCAATATTTTTTTGGCTGCCAAGGCTATTTCTTCACCAAAATCTGTTATATAAATCTTTCGTCCTACTACTTCAAATAACGGTATATTAAATTGATCTTGGAATTTTTTTAATTGAATTGATACCGCAGGTTGTGTTAAAAAAAGAGCTTCTGATGCCTTTGTAACACTCTTCAAATCTGATACTTTCAAGAATATCTCTAATTGATGTAAAGTATAGTTCATAAATTTTTAATATGTATTTCATAATAAATATAAATAAAAATATATAAATATAATACACCATCTTTGCATCAAAATATAAAAAACATGAAAGAAAAACTCGTTAAAAGCTTTAAGAAATTACAAAGTAAATCAATTGAAACTAGTGTCATATTAATGATGTTGATATTTTCACTTTTTATATATCTATCGTTAAAAAATGACGGACTCTTTGTTAAAGAAATTTTGATATGCGGTTTTATATCCTTGCTTGTACTATTTATTTCAAACATCGGAAAACAATAAATACAGAAATTAATATCAAATATGGATCTCCATTTACTAATTGACAATCTTACTAATCCAGCTTTATTATTCTTTTTTCTAGGAATTTTAGCAGTCCAATTAAAAAGCGATTTGCAGATTCCTGAAAATTCATCGAAATTTATTTCGCTTTACCTGCTTTTAGCAATTGGATTCAAAGGTGGACAAGAATTATCACACAGCAATCTGAATATGGAAATAATTTGGTCATTATTATTCGGTGTTTTTTTAGCCATAGTTGTACCTATCTACACATTTTTGATTTTAAAGAAGAAATTTAGCCTTGAAAATTCCGGAGCAATTGCCGCTGCTTATGGTTCCGTTAGTGCAGTGACCTTTGTAACTGCCATTTCTTTTTTAGAATTAGAGCAGATTTCTTTTGGTGGACATATGGTGGCAGTCATGGCCCTTATGGAAGCACCATCAATAATGGTAGGCCTTGTTTTAATTACCATCTTTAAAGGTTCAAAAAACAAATCAGATGTACCTATAAAAACAGTATTATCACATGCCTTATTTAACGGAAGTGTTTTATTAATAATTGGAAGTTTAGTAATTGGTTATTTAGCTAGCGATGCTCAAGCCGAAGGCATCAAACCATTCACAACTGATATTTTTAAAGGCTTTTTGGCAGTATTTCTACTGGACATGGGAATTACTAGTGGAAAAAAACTAAAAGATTTTATCAAGAAAGGTTGGTTTGCTCTATGGTTTGCAATTATAATTCCAATTATAAACGGCTCAATTGTAGCTTATACCAGTGGTATATTTTTAGAAAGTGTAGGCAACAGATTATTGTTTGCTATACTTGCTGCAAGTGCATCTTATATAGCTGTTCCTGCTGCCATGAAAATTGCCGTACCAAAAGCTAGTCCAAGTCTTTATATTCCAATGGCTCTTGCTATAACATTCCCGTTCAACATAACGTTAGGTATGCCACTTTACTTATGCATTATTAAATACTTTTAAAATAACTCTTAAAATTTATTATTATGGAAAATACACTAGACGCAAAAAAAGAAAATTTATTAACTGAACAAAAAATTAAGCTTATTGATGGCTTATTTAGCGCTAAAGAAGCAGCAGACATAATTGATGCTGTTCTAAACATAAAAATAAACCATCATAAATTAAAAAGACTGTCTATAACTGAAGGAAACTCTAACGACTCATGTGAATACGATACAGGAAGAATCGATGAACTATTGAAAGCAAAACAAGATGCAAAAGAATATTTCAATTCTGTAAAAGAATTTGATGGTAGATTACGCATTAATAGTATGATAGACATCTCATTAGAACAATAAGCAAATTATATAAAAAGCCCATCAAATTATTGATGGGCTTTTTAATATTTGTTGATTATGACTGTCTATTTTGGTGTAAAACCATTCATGGCTTTCATTTGTTTATCATCTAAAACAGAACTCATACCTTTTTGAAAATCTTTATCCAATAATAAGGCATTTTGGACTTGTTCGTCAACTTTGCTAGTTTCACCAGAGCCAATTAACTTATCGGCACCAATGCCACTTAACATCTTTTGGAATTTTTCGCTCTTTAACTGACTTACAACTAAACCAGAAACTTGTTTTTGTTGAGTCTCATTTAAATTTAATTTTTTAGCCAAACTTTCAACTTGATTAGCAGCTAAACCCTCAATCATAGAACTACTTGAAGCGGTTGTGCTTTTTGACATAGATGACAAGGTCTGTCCAGATACCTGCATTACACTAAATGCAAGGAATAAAAATAAAAGTTTTTTCATGATTATTTTTTTTTGTTAAAAATTGAATGTCAATATACTACATTACGTCCAAACATTTAAAAAAAACCTTCAATAAGGACTTATTTAAAGATTTCTTAAACTTTTTGTAACAAAATACCCTTTTCTTACGTATAACTTATTAGAACATTAACGTTCGAACAATTAAATACAGAAATCCTTTACATGAGACAACTTAAAATTACCAAGCAGGTTACCAATAGAGAAACTGCTTCGTTAGATAAATATCTACAAGAAATAGGAAAAGTTGACTTAATTACCGCAGACGAAGAAGTAGAATTAGCACAGCGCATCAAAGCTGGAGACCAGATAGCTTTAGAAAAGCTTACGAAGGCTAATTTACGTTTCGTAGTTTCGGTAGCAAAGCAATATCAAAACCAAGGTTTAACATTACCAGACTTAATTAACGAAGGTAATTTAGGCTTAATCAAAGCTGCGCAACGTTTTGATGAAACACGTGGTTTTAAATTCATATCGTATGCTGTTTGGTGGATTCGTCAATCTATCTTACAGGCTTTGGCAGAACAATCGCGTATTGTGCGTTTGCCATTAAACAAAATTGGTTCTATTAATAAAATCAATAAAACCTTTGCTTTTTTAGAGCAAGCACATGAGCGTCCGCCAAGTGCTGAAGAGATTGCCAAAGAATTGGATATGACCATTAACGATGTTAAGGAGTCTATGAAAAATTCTGGACGTCACGTTAGTATGGATGCACCTTTAGTAGAAGGTGAAGATTCTAACTTATATGATGTATTAAACTCTGGTGAATCGCCAAATCCGGATAAAGATTTATTACACGAGTCTTTACGTACTGAAATTGAGCGTGCACTAGAAACCTTAACACCTCGTGAAGCAGATGTTATTCGCTTGTATTTTGGGTTAGGAAACCAACACCCAATGACATTGGAAGAAATAGGCGAAACATTCGATTTAACCCGTGAGCGTGTTAGACAGATTAAAGAAAAAGCGATTCGTAGATTAAAACATACGTCTCGAAGTAAAATATTGAAAACATATTTAGGTTAGTAAGCTAATTACGACTAAATAACCGTAACAAACAGTTACAAAACATAACTGTTCGTTTTTTGATTGATGAAAGAACCCTCGGCTGATTACCGAGGGTTCACTTTTTTACATTATTTTTGCCGAAACAAACAATACAACTCCCATGAATTCTAAAATAATTGCACCTTCCATGCTTGCTGCCGATTTTGGCAACCTACAACGCGATACCGAAATGGTAAACAATAGTGAAGCCGATTGGTTTCATATTGATGTTATGGATGGGCATTTTGTCCCCAATATATCGTATGGCATGCCAGTGATTCAAGCCATTAAAAAACATGCCACCAAACCTTTGGATGTGCATTTAATGATTGAAAAACCAGAACGCTATATTGAAGAATTTGTAAAAGTTGGTGCCGATATTATTACCGTCCATTACGAATCTACTGTTCATTTGCATAGAACCCTTACTCAAATTGAGGATGCTGGTTGTAAAGCAGGTGTGGTTTTAAATTTAACAACACCAATAAATGTATTAGAAGATATTTTACCGAAATGCTACATGGTTCTTTTAATGTCGATCAACCCTGGTTTTGGCGGACAGAAATTTGAAGATATTACTTATAATCGTATTAAAAGATTACGTGATATGGCTAATGCACAAGGTTTAAACACACGAATAGAGGTTGATGGCGGTGTTACAGATAAAAATATTGAACAATTGGTTGAAGCAGGAGCTGATGCCTTTGTAGCAGGGAGTCACGTTTTTAAAAGTGACAACCCAACTGAAACAATAAAAAGATTAAAACAACTTGCCAACTCATAAAAAAAAGCTCCATTTCTGGAGCTTTTTCACTTTAAGTGTTATTTAAAACTGATCAATCAAATAATTTATTAAATCTGTAGTTGTAACTATACCTACTAATCTATCATTGTCCACTACTGGCAATGCGTGAAACTCTCGTTTTGAAAGTATTTCGGCCACTTCCTTTATAGTCGTATCTGATGTTACACTTACCATATTTTTTGCCATAACCTGATCAATGGTAAACATATTATAAACAACAGTATCTATGGTATCTTCGTCTTCATCTACAGCATCAGCAAAACTAATGCGTAACAAATCAGTATAACTTAAAATACCTTTAATGGTATCACCACTTACAACAGGAATATGTCTAATATGATGTTTTTTAAATAAGCGCTCGGCTGTTTCTAATTCATCTGTATAATTTAGCGTAATGACATTTTTGGTCATTATCTCGGATATTGGCGTTCTTTTTTTCATGACTATCTATTTTAATAAGGAATTTAAAGTTACGCATGTGATAGAAGAAAAAATATGATAAAAATCATAATACGCCTTTAATAATTGGCAAAATTAAAATTGAGCATCTGCTTTGTTTTAGCGTAAAGTTGTGGAAATTGTGCTCTAAACTCCTCTGGTGTTTCAATAAACGATTCAATAATGACTGCCAAAAACTCAAATTGGTTGGTAAAAGCATAGTCTCTAAAATACTTTGATGCTATAATACGCTCTCTTAATCCTGCCTCGTCAGCCAATAAATTAGTAATCTCCATAAATGTGTCTCCAAAAATTGTAGCTCCAATATGCCGTTCTGTTAAACTATTTACATGTAAGGCATGGGTAAATTCATGAATACCAAGATTAAGATTATCATTAGTGATATCATAACCCGTTAAAAAATCTTGCCAAGATAAAACTAAAGCCTTAATCTTAGGATTATATTCCCCTTTGTGATAAGCATCATTTGTTTTAGAATAAAAGGCTTCAGGATAAATAATGATCATTTCTAAAGAATTCAAAAAATAATTTCGATACCCAAAGGTTAACATTACAGCAGTTGCCGAAATAAGTATTTCCATCTCATTGGAGACTACAATTCCCTTTCTTCCAACAAACTTTTTGTCGTAAATAAAACGTGCCACACGATGCTCGAAAAAACGTTTTTCGCGATTTGACAATTTATTGTAAAAGCGGAATTGAGAAGCCAATATTTGTCTGTAGGGTTCTGGCAACTTATTTTTAAAACCAATACCATGTCTGTAAAGTGGTTTTTTATGGATCATAACATAAGCCAACTCTACCATATTGACTATGGCATAAATAATTAGCCCTATTAACACAGCAACTAAAACACCAAACATAATAAGGTATTCTGTTGATAAATTTGGGATATCAATCATGATTGCTTAAATCTTACCTTTTAATCTCTTTTGTAAAAATATTATAAATGAAATAAAATTTCCGTTTTTTTTCTTAACTTTATTAATCAAACATGTTTAAACATGGACAGAAGAAAATTTTTAAAAAAATCTGGTCAAGCTATTTTAGCTGTTTCTGCAATTTCTATTACAGCTTCTACAATAACCTCTTGTAGCAATGATGATGACAGCTCTTTTAATGATGGTTACTATGGTGATGGATACTACGATGACGGGTATTATGATGATGGTTATTATGACGATGGCTATTAACATCTAAAAACCTATTTGCGTCCATATTATTGGTTTTCTAGTTCTTTCGAGATTTAATAATAATATCCTTGAAAAACATCTTATTCCTTCACGATACTCCTCTACATACTCCAAGAGGAGCCGAACTTACTATTAATCAATTATATGACATAGGCAAGGAAAAATATATTGTAAATATTGACAACCTCAAGAATTTTGAACTAACAAAATCCAAAATAGCCAACTCTGATTTAATTATAGTGTGTAGCACATCACGCTGTAGTTATGAGCTCAATTTGATTACTTTTATTTTAACCCTTAAAACACCTTATATTAAAATCGAATTTGATTACAATTTTTGTATCAGACGTAATATTCTTTGTACCGTAGACAAAAAAATATCTAACTGTTGTAAACCTGATAAGTTTCATGCTTTTAGAAAATTGTTTGCTCAAGCTAAACTTAACATCTTTCAATCTCCAAAACATTATCAAGCACATTATGAATTTTACGGAGAAGCTGTTTCTAATCATCATATAATGCCACCTACGGTTTGTGTTGATGACTTAAAACCTTCAAAAAATAAGTTAGATAATAAAATTCCGTTTTTTGGTGATTTGAATTATTTAAAAGGAGGAAAAGCATATCTAGCTTATGCTGAAGAGCATCCTGAAATTGAATTTCCTGTTTATGGCAGGAATCGATTAAGCCAAGAAATACCTAAAAATGTAACTTTTTACAAACCAATTTCTAACAAAAAGGTACTTGAAATATTAGGAAAAACAAAAACATTTATTTGTCAACCTGTCTGGCCAGAACCCTCAGGTAGACTGGCCGCAGAGGCTTTTTTATCAGGTTGTAATATTATTGCAAATGATCTCATAGGCACGTTTTCATTTGATTTTTACCCAGGAAATAAAGAGAAAGCAATCAAAGATATGAAACAGGCTTTAGTGGATTTTTGGGTTTTTATTGAAAGGATTATTAATAATGAATTTCAAAATGAAAGCAATAATTTAGGCAAAGTACTGGTATATAAAAGCTATGGTGGTTTAGGTGATATATTTTTTGCATTACCAGCAATTAAAAGATTAGTAGATGTATCAGAAAACGTTCACTTTGCCGTATCATCAAGATTAGTTGACTTTTTTAAAACACACTTAAAAACCATTACCATTATTAGTGAGAAAGTCGCTAAAAACCAAGAACACCTATACGACGGTATTTATGAATTAGGAAATTACCCTGCATTCAGAGGTTATAACTTACCTCATGCCTTAAAATACCCAACACATAAAAAAGTTAAGCAACATGCCATACAGCACTATATTGATACGGTTTCCAAACTGCACATAAATATCGACAATTCTCATTATGGCTATCCCTATTTTCAAACTAAAAAAAATTTACAAGAACCATACTTTGTCTTACATCATGGCGCTGGATTTTTATTAAAGATATGGCCTACTGATCAATATGCTAAATTAATTGAAAGCATTTATGAGCTTTATCCAAAGCTAAAATGTAAAATAATTAAAGGACCTAACGATCCAGAAATAGATAAGTATTTCAAAAAACCAATGCCTAATGTAGAATATATTACAGGTGGAATGACAGATGTTGGTAAGGCAATGTCTAAAGCACTTTTTCATATTGGTAACGATGCTGGCATTACACACGTTGCTGGGGCCTTCAACGTACCCAGCGTAGGGATTTATGGCCCTACTGGCCCAGGAAGTTGGGGAATTTTCTCTGAATTTAACGAATTAATTTGGGGCAAAAAAGGCGTCTGTGATTTAAAATGTAATTATGATGTAATACTAAATTGTAATCATAGAGTTTGCTTGACCTCTATTACTGTGAATAGAGTTTTAGAGGCATTATACAAAGTGTTGCAAAAAGCTTACCCTAATTTCAGTAAGACCCTATTAAAGGTTAATCCAGAACTAGTTATAGAAAAAGGTATAAACGATTGTCTTTTAACATTAAAAGACGAAGAACTATTATTAGAGTTTCATGATAATAAAATGAAACAGAATGTCAATAGTCTACTAAACGAAACCATGCCTAAAAATAATCAGGAAGATAGCTTTATTTCAGTCTTTAATATTTTAAAGGAGCGTAATATCTTTTTTGAAATTCCAAGATTTTGAACACAACCATAATTTTTAAAATTGTTAAAAAACAAAAAAATGCTCAAGTAAACTTGGCATTTTTTCTTTTTGAAGTGTTTATTTGTGACCCTGGAGGGATTCAAACCCCCAACCGCTGGAGCCGAAATCCAGTGCTCTATTCAGTTGAGCTACAAGGCCAATTCTTATAAATTTATTGTGACAATTTTTGTTTCACAATATTTGAAATAGTCTTTCCGTCAGCTTGTCCAGCCAACTCTTTACTGACCATTCCCATGACTTTACCCATATCTTTCATACCGTCTGCTCCAATTCTATCTATAGTTGTCACTACAACTTTTTCAATTTCTTCCTCACTCAAAGCTTCTGGTAAAAACTGACTGATAATTTCAGCCTCAGCCAATTCAGGTGCCGCTAAATCCTCACGCCCTTGTTCAATATACACAGCTGCACTGTCCTTACGTTGCTTAACTTGCTTTTGCAATATTTTTAGTTCCTGTTCTTCACTTAAATCAGCTTGTGCACCACTTTCTGTCTGGGCTAACAAAATAGCCGATTTAACGGCTCTTAATGCTGTTAAAGCGGTTTGGTCTTTTGCTTTCATGGCATCTTTTAAAGCCGTCATTACCTCTTGCTGTAAACTCATAATTCTAACCATTTTAGTTTTGCGAAGATAAAAAGAAATACGCTTTTAGCATTTGCTAATCCTTACAAAGTTTTCTTAAATAGAAAACCCGAAAAATCGAAGGATGTTTTTCGGGCTTTCCTGAAGTTTAAACACTAAACTTAGTTGCTATTAATCTAATCTACGTTGTCGTGTAAAAACGAATTATTATTGCGTAATTGAATATCATCATTATCATCAACACTTAAACTGGTACTCGAACGGTTAGATTCTGATGATGGTTTTGAATCGTCTAGATCCACACCTTGACGCTTATATGCTGGTATTTTCTCTATATCATCAATTTTTGCATTATTGAATTTATAGTTGAAATCTTTCATTTTACGCCTACGTTCTTCAGCACGCTCTTTTAAAAGCTCTGAAATAGGGCTGTTCATAGGGTCTATTTCTTCAGCTACTTCTTTCGCTATAGGCTCAACAACTTTCTTTTCAAAAACTACTTCCTCTTCTTCAACAACCTTCTCTTTCACTTTAGATTCAATAGCTGTTTTGTTCATTGTAGATTCTAGTTCTATATAATCGTCCAAAGCATAGCGAATTTCACCTTCTTCATTAGTTTCTGTAACTGTAATGAGTTCGATATAATCCTTTACGGGCATTTTTTTGATATTTTCATCCAATTCATGAACCACCATATCTTCCCCTTTATTCTCAATCGGCTGCTCTTCTATCTTGGTTTCACTTAAAGGTAGGTCGAAGCTTAAAGTAATTTGCTGTTCTTCTTCATCCTCAATCTCTATAGTTGGAGCCGCTGTTGTAATCTCAAATTCATCCTCATTTACTAGTGATAATATTTCTTCATAAACAACTTCCATGTTTTTAATCTCATGGGTTGTTGCTATTAAATTATCCATTTCTTGTTTAGGTTGTGAAGGCTTTTCAATGTCTTCTAACTCATCTAAATCTAGAGTATGCTTAACCACTGGAGCTTCTGTTTTTTCTTCCAGTTCAATATTAGGTGTAATAATTGCTGGCTCTCGGGTTTGACGCGTTAAATCTTGTTCCATAGATTGGTCGTCCTCAAGGGCATGGATAACTTTTTTAACTTCAGTATTAGAAATTTCAGCTTGTTGATCCACATCAAAGCCTGTAGCTATAATGGTTACTGCTATAGATTCTTCTAATGCGTCGTCTTCACCAACACCCATAATAATGTTGGCACCATGACCGGCTTCATCTTGAATATGGTCATTGATTTCTCCTATTTCATCAATAGTGATTTCCTGCGATCCAGATACTATAAGCAGCAATACATTTTTAGCACCTGTAATTTTATTATCATTTAACAACGGAGAATCCAATGCTTTTCGAATAGCTTCTTTGGCACGGTCTTGGCCTGAAGCAGTTGCCGATCCCATAATAGCTGTTCCACTATTACTTAATACGGTTTTGGCATCGCGTAAATCGATGTTTTGCGTATAGTGATGTGTAATAACTTCTGCTATTCCACGTGCTGCAGTAGATAATACTTCATCGGCTTTAGAAAAACCAGCTTTAAATCCTAAATTACCATAAACCTCACGCAGTTTGTTGTTATTGATAACCACCAACGAATCAACTACGTTTCGTAATTTTTCAATCCCTATTTGAGCTTGTTGATTACGCATTTTACCTTCGAATTGGAAAGGCATGGTAACGATTCCAACCGTTAAAATATCTAAATCTTTAGCCATTTTGGCGATAATTGGTGCTGCACCTGTACCTGTTCCACCACCCATTCCTGCGGTAATGAAAACCATTTTAGTATTGGTGTCTAGCATGTTTTGAATATCTTCAACACTTTCTACTGCCGATTTCTCACCAATATCTGGGTTAGCGCCAGCACCTAACCCTTCGGTTAAGTTAACACCCAATTGAATTTTGTTTGGAACACCACTATTTTGTAGGGCTTGAGCGTCTGTATTACAGATGACAAAATCGACACCTTTAATACCTTGTTGGAACATGTGATTTATGGCATTGCTACCACCACCACCTACACCAATGACCTTAATTACATTTGATTGATTTTTCGGTAAATCAAATGAAATACTAGTTTCGAATTCTTTGTTGCTGCTCATGAATTACGTTTTATTTGTGCTTTATTAATTAATTTATTCTGCGTTATCTAAAAAATCTTTAACCTTGTCGGTTAACTTGTCTAAAAAGGAGCGTCTTACAGGCTTCGGAACTTCAATATCTTCATGCACATCGTCGTTAGATTCCTGTTCTTGAATTGAAGCTTGATACTCCATCTCTACCTTTTTACGTTCTTGGCGTTTTAAACCATCCATTACAAGCCCAACTGCTGTTGCATATAACGGACTGGTAATTTCATCATCACTGTCTCCAGCTAAATGCTCGTTAGGAAAACCTATTCTAGTATCCATTCCTGTAATATACTCCACTAATTGCTTTAAGTGCTTTAATTGGCTTCCACCACCAGTTAGAACTATACCTGCTATTAATTTCTTTTTTTGTTCTTCGTGGCCATAATTTTTAATCTCTACATATACCTGTTCAATAATCTCAACTACCCGTGCGTGGATTATTTTAGACAAGTTTTTAAGTGTAATTTCTTTAGGCTCACGACCTCTTAATCCAGGTATGGAAACAATTTCGTTATCCTTATTTTCTCCTGGCCAAGCTGACCCGAATTTGATTTTTAATAATTCAGCTTGCTTTTCTATAATGGAGCAACCTTCCTTAATGTCTTCTGTTATGACATTTCCACCAAAAGGAATTACTGCTGTATGACGAATTATCCCATCCCTAAAAATGGCCAAATCTGTTGTACCACCTCCAATATCGATTAATGCTACTCCAGCTTCTTTTTCTTCCTGGCTTAAAACGGCATTAGAAGAAGCCAAAGGTTCCAATGTTATACCTTCAAGGTTTAATCCTGCACTTTTTACACATCTACCAATATTCCTGATAGATGACACCTGACCAACCACCACATGGAAGTTAGCTTCCAATCGTCCACCATACATACCAATGGGTTCTTTTATTTCAGCCTGCCCATCAACTTTAAATTCTTGTGGTAACACATGAATTATTTCTTCCCCAGGTAGCATTACCAATTTGTGCACCTGATTGATTAAACGCTCTATATCATCTTCGTCTATTACCAGTTCAGAGTTGGATCGGGTAATATAATCGCTATGTTGTAAACTACGAATGTGCTGTCCGGCTATACCAACGGTTACATTTTCAATTTTTATATCAGAAGCTGCTTCGGCTTCCTGAACTGCCAACTGTATAGATTGAATAGTTTGGGTAATATTATTTACCACACCTCTATGAACACCAAGACTTTTAGAGCGTCCTATACCTAAAATATCTACTTTTCCATACTCGTTTTTACGACCAACCATGGCCACAATTTTTGTGGTTCCAATATCTAACCCTATTGCTATATTTTCTCCCATAGTTTAAGATTTAGTGCAAACTACCTGGCTATCAAATTGCAGATTCACTTTACTGTAATTGTTTAAAATTTTGTCTTTTGTAGCTTTTTTATAAAAAGCTTTTAAATTGTTTATTTTTCTATCCAAATTATTCAAATCTCCAACAAAGACTTCAAAACCTACTTGTCTCAATCTTAAAGAAATTCGATTATCATCATTTTGATGAATTTGTGTTACATGCTTTAAAAGAAAATCATCATTTGTGATTTTCTGAGCCATTTTAAAAACTGTTTTCAAGTTGTCTTTAGTGACTTTACCAGTAACTATTGGCACTCTAGCCGTATAATTTGTTGATAAAGGCATGTAACCTCCTTCTTCATCTATGTAAAAAGACTCTGAGCTTCGTACTCGAGCTATTGGTTTTTTTTGTTTTATCTCTGCGGTCAAATCGCCGTCAACACTGACAAATACTTGAGCAGATTTAATCATTGGATTAGAATTCAGGGCAGATTCCAATAAATTCAAATCTAAAGTTTCTTTAGGCTTATTTTTAACAGTGCCTTGATTTTGTATTAACAATTTACTAACAGTCTCATGTGTTATAAAAAGGTTGTCTTCACCTTCAAAAAATATTTCAATGTTTGTTATTTTTCTTTCATTATTTTTTTCATTTGAAAAGGCAAACAAACCGATAACCAATACCAGTAAAACAAACATTTTTATGAAGTTCCAATTAACTCGCATATTGTAAACTTTGCTTTATATGTTTAACTTCTTCTCCTATATCGCCTGCTCCAATAGTTAATATAACTGTAGCATGGCTTTCATTTATTTTAGAAATGATTTCAGCCTTTGAAATAAGCTGTTTGTTTTCATTTTCAATTTTACTTAACAGCCAACCTGAATTAACTCCTTCTATAGGCAGCTCTCTTGCTGGGTAAATATCCAACAACACAACCTCATCAAATTGCGATAAACTTTTGGCAAAGTCGTCAGCAAAATCTTGTGTTCTACTGAACAAATGTGGCTGAAAAATTGCCAAAACCCTTTGATTTGGATACATTTCGCGAACGGCTTGATGCACGGCATTTATTTCTTCTGGATGATGTGCATAATCGTCTATATAAACTAAACTATCTGTTTTAATATGATATGAAAATCTACGCTTTACGCCTTTATAGGATGCTAAAGCTTTGGCGAGCTGCTGGTGAGGGCAACCATACTCTACAGCCATCGCCAAGGCTATTAATGCATTCGACAGATTATGTCTACCAGGTAGGTTAAATTGTATATTTTCAATAGTTGTTTTTGGTGTTTTTACATCAAAAACATAAGTTCCGTTTTCTATTCTAATATTGTAAGCGGTATAATCGGATTTAGTATCTATTCCATAAGTTATACCTTGTAAAGACAGTCCTTCTTTGACAAAAAGCTTTCCCGATTGTTTTATTTTTTTAGCAAAGTCTTCAAAAGAATTCTTAAGTGCTTCAGCATCTCCATAAATATCCAAATGGTCAGCATCCATTGATGTTACACAAGCTAAATCTGGCGATAAGGTTAAAAACGACCTATCGAATTCATCGGCTTCAACTACTGTAACATCGGTTCCGTTTAGAATTAAATTCGAGTTATAGTTTTCACTAATTCCACCTAAAAATGCTGTTACTGGAACATTGCAAGTATTTAACAAGTGCCCCAGAATGCTTGTTGTTGTTGTTTTTCCATGAGTACCTGCTACTGCTAAACAAAACGTGTTTTCGGTAATGAGTCCCAAAACTGCGGCACGTTTCATGACTTTATAATTGTTATTATTAAAATAAGCTAATTGCTTATGATCATTAGGTATTGCAGGCGTATAAACTATCAATGTATTGTTAGCATTCAACAAGCTTGAGTCGAGGTTTGCAACAGTATCTTCAAAATGAATGGAAATACCCAAATCGCTCAAAGCATCTGTTATTTCCGTTTGAGTTTTATCATAACCAGAAACTTGCTTTCTATTGGCATGGAAATACCTGGCAAGAGCACTCATACCAATACCTCCTATTCCAATAAAATAAACGTTATCTATAGTTTCTAGATTCACTTTAATCTTGTTTTAATAATTGTATCACTTGATCTACAATATCACTTGTAGCATTAACCAACGCTAATTTTTTTATATTTTCACTTAATTGTTTTTGCCGTTCTGGCGATACCATTAATTGCGTGAACTTATTTTGAAAATCTACCTCTAAATCGCTTTCCCGAATTAATATTCCAGCATCTTCATCAACTATAGCTTGTGCATTTTTGGCCTGGTGGTCTTCGGCAACATTTGGAGATGGAATAAAAATTACGGGCTTACCTACTATACATAGTTCTGATACCGAACTTGCTCCTGCTCGGGAAATTATTATATCTGCTGATGCATATGCACAGGCCATATTATTTATAAATGCATGCACCTGTATGTTTTTAGTGTTTCCATAAATCTTGTACTTATCGTAATACAGTTTACCACATTGCCAAACAACTTGTACATTATGAGTATGTAAGTAGTCTAATTCTTTTTCTATCAGTTCGTTTATACGCCTAGAACCTAAACTCCCTCCGAGAACCAAAAGGGTTTTCTTTTCTTTTTCAAGCTGAAATAGTTCTTGGGCTTCATTACGTTTTTCATTGATGTTCAATAAATCTTGCCTAACAGGATTTCCAGTTTTCACAATTTTATCGGCTGGAAAAAATCGCTCAAGCCCATCATAAGCCACACATATTTTATTCGCTTTTTTTGACAATAATTTATTAGTGATTCCAGGATACGAATTTTGCTCTTGTATTAACGAAGGGATACCATTGGATGTCGCTACTTGTAATAATGGTCCACTAGCAAAACCACCAGTCCCTATTACTACATCGGGCTTAAAGCGTTTTATTATTCCCCTTGATTTTATTAAACTACTCAATAGCTTTAAAGGAAACATCAGATTTTTTAACGTTAGCTGTCTTTGTATACCAGAAATCCATAGACCAATTATTTCATATCCAGCCTGTGGCACCTTTTCCATTTCCATACGGTCTTTTGCTCCTACAAATAAAAATTCAGATTCTGGAAAACGCGACTTTAATTCGTTGGCAATAGCAATTGCAGGATATATGTGACCTCCTGTTCCACCGCCTGACAATATGATTTTATAATGACTCATTAAATAGTTTCTGATAAAATTTCTAAAGGATTATCTTCCGCTTCTTCTTTCTGCTTAATCTCTTCACGTTTTGCACTTACGCTTAAAATAATTCCTACCGCCAAGCATGTCATCCAAATTGATGTTCCTCCACTACTAATTAGTGGTAAGGTTTGGCCTGTAACTGGAAATAACTCTACAGCAACCGCCATATTAATTAATGCCTGGAACACTATTGGCAAACCAACACCCAAAACCAATAATTTTCCAAAAATGGTGTCTGATTTTTGTGAAACAATAACAATTCTGAACAGCAACCACAAATAGAAAACCATTAATGTAAATCCACCCAAAAGACCATATTCCTCTACTATAATTGCAAATATGAAATCTGATGATGATTGCGGTAAAAAATTCTTTTGAATACTCTTGCCAGGACCAACACCTTGTATACCGCCCGATGCAATAGCTATTTTAGCTTTTTCAATTTGATAATCAGCTTCGGTTTCCTCGTCGTTTGCAAAACTTTCAATTCTGCTCATCCATGTATCAACACGATTTGGCATAACATCTGGAAATGATTTGGCTACCAAGACAAAGAACACTAATCCCAATATGCCCGAACCGATTATTATGGCCAAATATTTAACTGGATATCCACCAAGAAAAACCAATACCACGACCATTAAGAACATGATTGCTGCTGTTGAAAAATTAGCTGGCAGAATCAAACCCAAAACCAAGAATACAGGAATCCATAATGGTAGTATTGACTCTTTAAAACTTACGTGAACATCTTTAATCTTGGACATATAACGTGCGACGTAAACCATAAGTACAACAAATGCAAATGTTGATGTCTGAAAGGACATATTTACTATTGGTATTTGAATCCATCTACTCGCATTGGCACCTTCGATTGTTGTTCCTTGCAGCATGGTCAGCACCAACAATACTACAACAACAGGCATCATAACAATAGATAGGCCTTTAAAATATCGATATGGTATTTTATGCACTCCATAGATAATAGCAAACCCCAAAAACAAGTGCATAAAATGTTTTACAAAATATGCAAAGGTATTACCATTACCGCCTACATAAGCTAAATTACTAGCCGCACTGTAAACAGGCAAAAACGAGAAAATAGCCAACAGAGCAGCTATTGCCCAGATAAGTCGATCACCTTTTATGTTTTTAAATACGGTTTGCACCAACTATATAGTATTATAAGTTTCTTACGGCTTCCTTAAATTGTCTTCCTCTGTCTTCGTAATTTTCAAACAAATCAAAACTTGCACATGCTGGAGACAACAATACATTATCACCTGTTTCTGCTATTTTATAAGCTATTTTAACAGCTTCTGCCATATATTGTGTTTCAACAATAACATCAACCATCGAACTAAAATTTTTCATTAGTTTTTCATTATCAACACCAAGACATATTATTGCTTTTACTTTCTCATTTACAAAAGGAAATAGCTCCGTATAATCATTGCCTTTATCTTGACCACCTACAATCCAAACGGTTGGAGCATCCATACTTTCTAAAGCATAGTAAGTAGCATTTACATTTGTGGCTTTTGAATCGTTTATATATTGAACTTTATTAATCTTTAAAACTTGTTCTAAACGATGCTCAACACCATGAAAGTTCTCTAAACTTTCACGGATAGTTTGTTTTCTAATTTTTAATAAGTGGGCAACCGTTGAAGCTGCCATGGCGTTTTTAATGTTGTGCTTTCCTTCTAATGCTAAATCCTTTGTAGGCATAATTATTTGATTGTTATCTATTGTTATTTTTATATTGTCTTTATCTAAGCACGCTCCATTTTCAACCTGTCTTTTCAATGAAAATGGCAATAATGTGGACTGTACGGGATGTTTTTCCAACCAATTGGTAATGACATCATCATCACTATCATAAATCAGGTAATCGTTAGAATCTTGATTCATAGCTATTCTGAATTTCGCTGCTATGTATTTTTCGAAATCATACTCATAACGATCCAAATGGTCTGGGGTTATATTGGTTATTATGGCAATTTGGGGCTTAAAGTGCTTGCAATCGTCTAATTGAAAACTACTAATTTCCAAGACATAGTTATTAAAGTCTTCATTTAGAACCTGTTTAGCAAAACTGTCTCCTATATTGCCCGACAAACCAACATGTAGCTCTTGCTTTAAAATGTGATATGTTAATGAAGCTGTTGTGGTTTTGCCATTACTCCCAGTGATTCCCACTATAGTTGCATCGGTAAATTTTGAGGCAAATTCGATTTCGGAAATCACGGGAATTTTGGCTGCTATTAATCTCTGAACAATTTCCACTTTATGTGGAATGCCAGGGCTTTTCATTATAATATCTGCATTTAGAATTTTTGATTCTGTATGCTGTTCATCTTCCCAATCAATCTCATTATTTATAAGAACGTCTCTATATTTTGTTTTTATTCTTCCTTTATCAGACACAAAAACATCATATCCTTTGGCTTTTCCCAACAATGCGGTACCTACACCGCTTTCTCCTCCACCTAAAATCACAAGCCGTTTCATACTATCTAATTTTCAATGTCACAATAGAAATAATTGCCAAAAGTATTCCGACAATCCAGAATCTGGTTACAATTTTACTTTCGTGATATCCTGACTTTTGATAGTGATGATGAAGCGGAGACATTTTAAAAATGCGCCTACCCTCTCCATATTTTTTTCTAGTATACTTAAACCAACTCACCTGCATGACTACCGACAGATTCTCTGCCAAGAAAATGCCACACAGTACTGGAATAAGCCACTCTTTTCTTACAGCAATAGCAATTACAGCAATTATTCCGCCTATGGTTAAACTGCCCGTATCTCCCATAAACACTTGAGCCGGATACGTGTTATACCATAAAAATCCTATTAGCGCACCAACAAAAGCAGCAATGTAAATGGTAATTTCTTCAACCCTAGGGATATACATTATGTTCAGGTATTCTGAAAAAATGATATTACCTGATACCCATGCAAAAATTCCTAAAGTGAGAACTATGATAGCTGATGTACCTGCTGCTAAACCATCAATACCATCGGTTAGATTGGCGCCATTTGAAACAGCTGTTATAATAAATATGACTATTGGAATAAAAATAATCCAAGCGTATTTGGACCAATCTGAATTCACCCATGTAATGATTTCTGCATAATCAAATTCATTTGACTTAACAAAAGGAATAGTTGTTTTAGTTGAACGCTCTTCTTCTTCAAACAGATCAGATGGTTTTGCATCTGGATTTTCAGCAAGAATTATTTGTTGTTGTTCTATAGGTAGTTTTTCTTTTACAGTTACATCTGGATGAAAAAACAAAGTCGTGCCAACAATTATACCTAAACCTACTTGACCTAGGACTTTAAATCGCCCTTTTAAACCTTCTTTATCGTTTTTAAACTTTTTAATGTAATCATCTATAAAACCGATTGTTCCCATCCATAAGGTGGTTACAATGAGTAAAATGATATAAATGTTTTCTAGTTTTGCTAAAAGCAACACTGGAATAAGCGTCGCTAAAATTATTATTATACCTCCCATAGTTGGAGTTCCCGCTTTTTCAACTTGACCTTCTAACCCTAAATCACGAATGGTCTCGCCTACTTGTTGCTTCTGTAGAAATTTAATTATGCGTTTACCAAATATTGTAGAAATTAACAACGATAGTATAATTGCCATAGCGCCTCTAAAGGTTATATAACCAAAAAGTGAAGCTCCTGGAATTTGAAAATGTGTTTCTAAATATTCAAATAAGTAATACAACATATTATTTTTGCAACTGCTTTAAAAGTTCTTGTACTATTTTAAAATCGTCAAAATCAAAGCGTTCACCATCAATCTCTTGATAGGCTTCATGACCTTTACCAGCTATTAATATGATATCGTTTGAATTTGCCATTTGGCAAGCTGTTTTGATAGCTTGTTTTCTATCTGAAATGGAAACTGTTTTCTTATAATTTTGCGGCTCTACACCAGCTTCTATTTCAGATAATATGGTTTCTGGGTTTTCGGTTCTTGGGTTATCACTAGTAAAAATGACCTTGGTGCTTAAAGTCGAGGCAATATGTCCCATTTTGGGTCTTTTAGTTTTATCGCGATCGCCACCGCAACCAACAACTGTAATAAGCTCTTCATTTTTTGTTCGGATACTATTTATCGTTTCAAGAACATTTTTTAAGGCATCAGGTGTGTGCGCATAATCTACAATAGCTGTAATCTTATCATCAGAAATGAGATATTGAAAACGGCCAGAAACACTTTCTAAATCGCTTATCAGCCTTAATATCTCAACCCTTTCTAAACCTAACAATTCTGCAGTAGCATAGATTGCCAAGACATTATAAGCGTTAAAGTTGCCAATTAATCGTGTCCAGACTTCACTATCATTCACTTTAAGCAACAAGCCACTAAACTGGTTTTCTAAAATTTGTGCTTTATAATCTGCATAACCTTTTAAGGCATAAGTAAACTTTCTAGCCTCTGTGTTTTGAAGCATAAAAAGACCATTCTTATCATCAACATTGGTCAATGCAAAAGCATCTTTTGGCAATTGATCAAAGAACTGTTTCTTAACGTCTCTATACTCCGCAAAAGTGTTATGGTAATCTAAATGATCATGGGTAATGTTTGTAAAAATTCCACCTGCAAAATGAAGCCCTTCAGTACGCTTTTGATGAATACCATGCGAGCTTACTTCCATAAAACAGAATTCAACCCCTACATCATTCATCTCCTTTAAATACCTATTAATAGTTAATGAATCAGGTGTTGTATGCGTTGCTTGATATGTTGCATTATCAACCATTACTTTAACAGTAGATAATAAGCCTACTTTATAACCCGCATTTTTGAATAACTGAAACAATAACGTTGCAATTGTAGTTTTTCCATTAGTTCCTGTTACACCAACTAATTTTAAATTTTCAGAAGGCATATCGTAATAATTGGCAGCCATTATAGCCAATGCTTTTGATGCATTATCGACTTCTATGTAAGTTATATTATCAACCAACGACTTTGGCAACTGCTCACAAATAATGGCCACTGCTCCTTTTTTAATTGCGGTATCTATAAAATTATGCCCATCTGTAACTGTTCCTCGTATAGCAACAAACACATCATTGCTCTTAACATTTCTAGAATCAAACGCAATGGTATTCACAGAAATATTTGTGCTCCCTGCAACAGCATCTAAAGCCACTTTATACAATATGTCTTTTAACAACTTCATGACGCCTGTATAATTACGGTTTGATTCTTTTTAATTTTTTCTCCTTTTGATATGGATTGTGAAACCACCTCACCTACACCGTTAATCTGTACTTTTAAACCCATGTTCTCTAAAATTGGAATAGCATCCATTACAGGCAGACCAACAACACTTGGCATGATGGTTTTATACTTTTCAGATATACCATAATACGTGTCGAATTCTTTTTCAACATCAGCATCTTTCACATGTAGAGACCTCACCTCATCAACGATAGGTGTATCGGTAAATATTTTTTGGGCTATTCTTTTAAAAACGGGGCCAGAAACATCTGCGCCATAGTATCCTTTTTTAGTACTGGGTTTATGTATTACAACTATACAAGAGTATTTAGGGTTTTCAGCAGGAAAGTAACCAGCAAATGAAGATACATATCGCGGATTATCTTCATAATCTTCCATCCAATACTCCGTTTTAGCTGTTCCTGTTTTTCCCGCCATAGAGAAGTATGGTGAATACAGACGTCTTCCTGTACCACGAACTACAGCATTTTTTAGAATTTCCTGAATTTCGTTTAATGTTTTATCCGAGCAAATCTTGTTGTTAATAATTTCACGATCAAACACCTCAATTTGCTTGTTCAATTCGCGAACCTCCTTTATAAAACGCGGTTTAACCATAACGCCATTATTTGCAATAGCATTATAAAATGTTAAGGTTTGCAAAGGTGTTAACTCCATATTATAGCCATAGGCCATAGATGGCAAGGCATTCTTACTCCAAATTTCATCTCCTGGTTCTGGTATTTCAGGCTGTCCTTCTCCTATAATTGGTAGGCCAAGTGGCTTATTTAACGACCAGCTTTTTAAACGATTAATAAATTTTTTAGGATTGTCTGAATAATTTTCATCTACAATTGTCGCCAAACCTATATTTGAAGACACTTCTAGAGCTCTAGCTGCAGAAATCTTGCCATAACCACCATGATGAGAATCTGTAATTGGTCGGCCATAAAACATTTTTCTTCCGCTTTTGGTATCTATAACCGTTGAAGTATCAATAACCTTATCTTCTAAAGCCGCCATTAACGCCATTACTTTAAATGTAGAACCTGGCTCATGTGCTTCGCCAACTGCATAGTTGAGCTTTTCATAATAAGTACCCTTTGATGTTCTTCCTAAATTTGAAATCGCGCGAATCTCACCAGTTTCAACTTCCATAACCACAACACAACCATGTTCAGCCTCATAATATTCTAATTGCTGCAATAAGGCATGATGTGCAATATCCTGAATGTTTACGCTAATCGTTGTATATACGTCGTATCCATCTTGAGGCTCAATTTGATTATAATCGACTATGGGCTTCCATTGGCCTTTCCCTATTTTTTGCTTTAATCGCTGACCATCTTTTCCACGTAAATATTTCGCTCCAAAGGCACCATCAATACCAGCTCGAGTTACATTTCCATCTTCATCAAAACGCTCATAACCAATAGACCGTTGCGCAATACCACCCATAGGATGCTCTCGTTTTGTAGTTTGCTCTACAATTAAGCCTCCTTTAAAGGCACCAAGATTCAACAATGGAAAATTCCTAACGCGTATATAATCTGAATACCCAATATTGCGCGCCAAAAGGTAATAGCGGTTTTTATTGGCTCGTGCTTTTCTTATTTCTTTCTGATAATACGACGATGGTTTCCCTGAAAATTTAGACAACGAATCACAAAGCGGTTTTAAATACTTTTCAAAAGTTGCAGACGAAGGCGTAATGGCATCAATTCGAATATCGTATTTAGGAACTGATGTCGCCAACAAATTACCATTAGCTGAATACACATTGCCTCTATTTGCCGGAATAACAACATTTTTTATTGTTCTTGTCTCTGCCAAGCCACGATACTTATCGCCTTGGACGAATTGAATACTCAACAGTTTGAACACTACCGCTAGAGCGAAGATGAACATACATCCTGCTACAAAATACAATCGGTTTAATATGTTCTTCTCGCTTACTGCCAAGTTGAACTATTTTTGAGATTTAACTTTAATTTTGGTTGGCGGTATCTCTGATATAGCCAACCCCTTGTCCTTCATTTTTATTTCGACGCTCGTTTCTTTTTTCAAATCCATGAGCTTTCCTCTGGCATCAATCATTTCTGACCGTAGCTCTTTTACTTCATTATTTAATCGTGCTATTTCGTGCACTTTTTTATCGGCACTATGCGAACTTGCAATCATGATAATGGCCAAAACTGATATAAAAAGAATCATGCGCCAATTTTTAAAAGCATCATCGCTAACTAAAAATGTTCCTTTTAATATGCTGTAGATTCTTTTTTTCACCTATAACTTTTCTGCTATTCGAAGCTTTGCACTTCTAGCCCTATTATTTTGTTTAATTTCTTCTGAAGTTGGGACAATTAACCCTCCAACTTTTTTAAATGGCACCTCAAAATTTCCAAAGACATCACGTTCAGGCTCTCCTTCGAACAAACCATTTCTTATAAAGCGCTTCACCAATCTATCTTCCAATGAGTGATACGAAATAACACTCAATCTACCACCAGGCTTTATAACTTCTTGTGATTGCAACAAAAACGCTTTTAAAACTTCTATCTCTTGATTCACCTCTATTCTGATAGCCTGAAATATTTGAGCCAATACTTTATTCTCTTTTTTGTGGTTTAAAAACTGTTTCAATACTGTTTTTAATTGCTCACTGGTTTTTATAGGCTCTAAATTTCTTGCTGCCACAATTATCCGTGCCATTGCTGGCGCTTGACGCAATTCACCATATTGCCAAAACACTTGTCGTAATTGCTCTTCATCATACTCGTTCACTACATGATAGGCCGACAACTCACTTTGTTGGTTCATTCGCATATCCAAATCGGCTTCAAACCGGATTGAAAAACCACGTTCAGCTACATCAAACTGATGGGAAGACACACCAAAATCTGCCAAAACACCATCAACCTGCTTTACACCATAAAACCTTAAAAACCGCTTGAGGTATCTAAAATTTTCATGGATAAGCGTAAACCTTTCGTCATCAATTTTATTTTCAAGAGCGTCAGGATCTTGATCAAAGGCATACAATTTGCCGTTCTCACCAAGCCTACTTAATATTTCTTTACTATGTCCACCACCTCCAAATGTGACATCCACATACACACCATCTTTAATGATGTTCAAACCATCAACCGTTTCTTTTAACAGTACCGGATTATGATATTCCATAATCATCATCGTCTTGACCCATTACTTCTTCAGCTAAATCCGCAAAATCTCCTGTGGCATCATCAATAGCCTTCTCATAGCGTTGTTTATCCCAAATCTCCACTATATTGATTGCTGACGACACAACTATTTCTTTTGAAATGCCAGCAAAACCAACGAGGTCTTTTGGAATCAACAAACGACCCGTAGCATCCACTTCAATCATTTTTACACCTGCCGTAAACCTGCGAATGAAATCATTATTCTTTTTCTTAAACCTATTCAGCTTGTTTACTTTTTGCATCAAAGCCTCCCATTCGGACATTGGATAAAGTTCTAGGCAAGGTTGAAAAACCGCTCGTTTTAAAACAAAACCTTCTTGCAAAACAGGAAGCAGCTGCTTTTTTAATGCAGCTGGCAACATGAGGCGACCTTTTGAATCTACCTTACACTCGTATGTTCCTATTAATGAATTCAATGCCTTTCGAGCTGTTTATATAGTTTAAGTTTCAAATATATTGAAAAATATACCACATTTTACCACATTTTACCACATTGTTGATAAATTTTCGATTAACAGCAAGATTATTCCGATAGAACTTTCGTATCAAAAAGCTTAATCTCTACAATTCAGACAATTAAGAAACATGAAAAAATTGACAACCAGAGCTGTTAATATCTTGATTGGTCTTAAATTTTAAGAGCATAGGAATTATCCCATATATTATGAATGATTTAATTATATTTGCTTTAAAGAATAGCGTAAAGAATTCATGGTGCATCGATTAAAAAAAGAAAAGAGTTTCAGTTATATTGAAGTTGGAGAAGGTACGCCTATTATTGTTCTTCATGGCCTTATGGGTGGTTTGAGTAATTTTGATTCGGTTACAGATTATTTTAGCAAGAAAGGGTATTGTGTACTTATACCTGAATTACCAATATACACCATGTCGCTTTTAAAGACCAATGTTAAAAGCTTTGCTAAATACCTTCATGATTTTATAGAGTTCAAAGGTTTTGATGACGTTATTCTTTTAGGAAATTCACTTGGAGGTCACATTGGACTATATCACACGAAATTATATCCAGAAAAAGTAAAAGCACTTGTTATTACTGGAAGTTCTGGACTATATGAAAGTGCTATGGGTGGTGGCTACACGAAGCGCAGTGATTACGAAGTAATAAAGAAAAAAGCAGAAGATGTTTTTTACGATCCAGCAGTTGCCACAAAAGAGATTGTTGACGAAGTTTATGAAACTGTAAACGACAGAAACAAACTGATAAAAACTTTAGCTATTGCTAAAAGTGCTATTCGTCACAACATGGCAAAAGACTTGCCAAATATGAACACACCAACCTGCATAATTTGGGGGAAAAACGATACGGTAACACCTCCTGATGTCGCAGTGGAATTTGATGAACTACTTCCAGATTCCGATTTGTTTTGGATAGACAAATGTGGCCACGCAGCTATGATGGAGCATCCAGATGAATTTAACCAAATTCTTGATACTTGGTTAACTAAACGTAATTTCTAAAAGCAGCTTTATTATGGAAATTAAATCGGCAGAATTTGTAATGAGCAATTCTGATGTTTCAAAATGCCCAAAAAACTTATTACCAGAATACGCTTTTATTGGGCGAAGTAATGTTGGGAAATCTTCGTTGATAAACATGCTTACCAACCGAAAAAATTTGGCCAAAACTTCGGGAAGACCAGGAAAAACACAGTTAATAAACCACTTTTTAATTAATGGCAATTGGTACTTGGTTGACTTACCAGGCTATGGCTATGCTCGGGTTTCCAAAAGTGCAAAAAAAACATTTCAAAAGTTTATAACCCAATATTTCAGCTTACGGGAACAATTGGTCTCTGCATTTGTATTGGTTGATATTCGACATGAACCACAACCCATTGACCTTGATTTTATGATTTGGCTTGGCGAGAACAGCATTCCGTTTTCAATAATTTTTACAAAAGCTGATAAATTAAAACCTAACGCCATAACACGACACGTAGAAGCCTATAAGCAAAGAATGCTGGAAACTTGGGAAGGTATGCCCAATTACTTTGTAACCTCATCATCCAAAAGCATTGGCAAAGATGAAGTTTTAGATTATATAGCTAATATTAACGCTGATTTTAAAGGATAAAAAAATAGATTTTTAATTAAGTCCGCACATCCAAAGCATCACGTAAGGCATTACCCATTAGCATAAAGGCCATTACCAAGCTCATAATGCAAAACCCAGGTATTAAAGCTAAATAGGGCTTTCCCAGAATAATATAATTGTAGTGATCTTTTATCATAGCTCCCCAACTGGACATTGGCGGTTGTGCACCTATACCTAAAAAGCTCAACCCACTTTCAATTAAAATGGCTGCTGCAAAATTAGCAGCAGAAATCACAATTACTGGCGCCATGATATTAGGCAAAATATGCTTGGCGATAATTCGAATATCAGTAAAGCCTAAGGCTCTGGCTGCCGTTACATATTGCATTTCTTTTACGCTAATAACCTGGCCTCGAACAACTCTAGCTACCTCAACCCACATAGTTAAACCTACAGCAATAAATACTTGCCAAAACCCTTTACCTAACGCAAGGGTAATGGCTATAACCAATAACAATGTTGGTATAGACCACGATACATTTATTAACCACATAATCATGGCATCAACTTTACCACCGTAATAACCAGCAATACTGCCCAATAAAATCCCTACAACCAAAGAAATAAAAACGGCTACAAAACCTATAAAAAATGATATTCTTGCACCTACTAACACTCGACTTAATAAATCCCTTCCATATTTATCAGTACCAAATAAGAAAGTTCGCTCTTCTACAAAAGGCTTGTTTTTATAAGTATCAAGGTTTATAGTTTTTGAAATTCCTTTTAAACCATCAGCAGCATATTCGGTGTAATGCAATTGATTGTTAACAATGCGATATTCTGAAACGGGTATTTCGGTATTGACATTTTTATGACCAAAAAACAACTTACTAAATGCATTTTGCTTTACAGTAACTTCTTCGGGCATGACTAACATTTTAACCGAAAACCCTGGCTTTTTAGAATGAATAGACAAATGCATTTGATTGGCATGTTGGGAATTGTCGGGTGCAAAAGTATAAGAGAAAATAGACACCAATCCCACTATGGCGATAAAAACGAAACTAAAAACGCCCCAGAAATTCTTTTTAAACTTCTGGAGCGCTAATTGACTTAATGAGTTTGATTTATTACTCATAAAAAACTAGTCTTTTACAGTAGCTACCTTTTTTATAGAGTATGACATTTTTAAATCTTCCAATACATTTAGAGCTTCCTCAATATACACATCTTGACTCAAGCTTGTATGCCAACGCTCTCGTTTTTCTTTTAAAATTGTATCATTTTCAAACAATTTAGTTTCATAAGGCAGTGATTCAAACGTTAGGTTTGTTTTGTAATCAGCTATCTTATCAAATTGTTTGGCTTGCTCTTCATTTAAATCCAAACGTTGGCGATAGGTTGCGTAATTCAACGAATGTGTTTTCTCATCCATGCGCTCTTTAACCCATTTGGCGTTTGCCTCAATAAGTTTAAGTTGCTCATTATCTTTCATACGATTTGAACTATTTTTTATTGTAGCATCATAATCGAAATAGCGATCCCAACTTTCATAATCGGCTGCATCAATTTCGTCCCAGCTTAATGGGTTTTCTTGATCTTTTTCACCAATATCGATAAAACTGTAACGATCTGGAACTATAACATCGCTCTTAACACCTTCTAACTGTACAGAACCACCATTAATTCTATAATACTTTTGGGTTGTTAATTTTAAGGCTCCCAGATCCCCTTCCTTGTTACCTCTAATCATTCTATTCAAATCATAAAAGCTTTGAACCGTTCCCTTACCATAGGTTTGCTTGCTCCCAATAATAATAGCACGCTTATAATCCTGCATAGCAGCTGCTAAAATTTCCGAAGCAGAAGCCGATAACTCGTTCACCAAAATTACCAAAGGACCATCCCAAACTATAGATTTATCTTTATCGTCTAAAACTTCTTTAGGCTCTCCAGTAGAACGCACTTGAACAACAGGACCATCTTTTATAAACATACCTGCTATATCCACCACTACTGGCAAAGAACCTCCTCCATTGTTTCTTAAGTCTAAAACAAGACCTTCCATACCTTCGGCTTTTAGTCGTTCTATTTCTAATTTGATATCTGAAGCAGCATTACGCTTTTTATAATCTTCAAAGTCTACATAAAACTTTGGCAAATCAATAACGCCAAATTTCTTATTATCCTTTTCAACAATAGAAGATTTAGCATAGGTTTCTTCCAATTCTACTATGTCACGTGTTATTTTAATAACTTCAATAGTTCCATCTACTTTTTTAATGGTCAAGTACACATTTGTTCCTTTGGGTCCTTTAATGAGTTTTATTGCATCGTCAATACGCATGCCAACAACATTCACTGGCTCTTCCTCATCTTCTTGTCGCACTTTCATAATTATATCTCCAACCTCAAGTTCTTTACCTCTCCATGCTGGACCTCCTGAAATCAGCTCGACTATTTTAATGTTATCCATACGTTTTTGTAAACGTGCACCAATACCTTCTAACTTACCAGACATTTGTTGGTTAAATACATCTTTGTCTTCTGGCGCAAAGTAGGTTGTATGCGGATCGAATTCAGCAACTATAGCATTAATGTAAATTGAAAACCAATCCTTTCGTTGCATGTCATCAATGTAGTCCGTATAATAAGTATCAATAGATTTTAAAGTAGCCTCACGAGCTTCTTTCTCAATTTCTTCAGGCGTTTTAGGCGTAACTGTTTTTGATTCTTTTTCAGAACCTTCACTAAAGGCTTCCTCTTGAGAATCTGCGTTTTTTCCAAGATTCTCTTGCTCAATTATAAGTTCATCGTAATTAGAAATGTTTGAAAACTTCAATTGCTTTCTCCAACGTTCCTTCATTTCCTTTTTCGTTTTAACATAAGGAGATTTGTCATAATCGGAACTAAACTCTTCATCAATTGTATAATCGAATGGTTTAGAAAGCACCTCTTTATAAATGACTTTTGCTTCTTCAATACGCTGCAACAGACGTTCATGCGTTAAATTGAAAAACGAGAGGTCATAGGCCTTAATCTGATCATCAATTTCAGTTTTATACTTTTCAAATTCATCAATATCAGACTGATAGAAATAGCGTTTTAATGGATCTAAATTGTCTAAATAATCAGAATACACTTCCATTGAGAATTCATCATTCATATCCTGTGGATTAAAATGACCACGCTCCAGAACATAAGTAATGACCTGTAACAGCAACTTGTCTTTATTAGGGTCGCTAAATGTTTTTGTAGTAAAACTGCATGATGCAAAGGCCAACAAGAGCACCAATACCAAAATATTATAATTCCTTTTCATAATTCTTAAAATAAGCATCATTTAATTATTACTAAATTAACGAAAAAACCATGCCAATATAATCAATTGGTACTAATTTTTTGTTAAAGCATAAATATAAAGAGAATCCAAGCTAATTTGTGTATTTTAGCCCTAAAATAATTCGCCCAAAACATGGCAAAAAAGCCTTTAATTTTAGTAACTAACGACGATGGTATTTCGGCCCCAGGAGTTCGCGCACTTATTGATGTAATGAAAGAAATTGGAGAGGTTGTTGTAGTGGCTCCAGATAGTCCGCAAAGCGGTATGGGTCATGCCATAACCATAAATTCTACCTTACATTTAGAAAAAGTAGTTATTGATGATGGCGAACAAGCCGAATACAGTTGTTCCGGAACTCCTGCCGACTGTGTAAAACTAGCTGTTAACGAGATTTTAGATAGACGTCCAGATATTTGTGTTTCAGGCATTAACCATGGATCCAATTCTTCAATAAATGTTATTTATTCAGGAACCATGAGCGCCGCCCTTGAGGCTGGTATTGAAGGTATTCCTGCAATTGGATTTTCATTATTGGACTATAATTATAATGCCAATTTTGAAGGCACAAAGAAAATTGTAAAGTCAATTGTAGAAAATGCTCTGGAACATGGCATACCAAAAGATGTTGTACTCAATGTAAATTTTCCAAATCTACCCGAAGACAAAATAAAAGGTGTAAAAATTTGCCGACAGGCAAAAGCCAATT
The DNA here is from genome assembly GCF_023634025.1 of Hanstruepera flava. GTDB lineage: Bacteria > Bacteroidota > Bacteroidia > Flavobacteriales > Flavobacteriaceae > Hanstruepera > Hanstruepera flava. The sequence continues at coordinate 852,401 of NZ_JALJCW010000001.1, forward strand.
GGGAAGAAGAATTTGACAAACGCAAAACACCTCAAGGCAAAGATTATTATTGGCTTACAGGCAAATTTGTTAATTTAGATAAAGGGGAAGATACAGATGAATGGGCTTTAGAAAATGGTTATGTATCGGTTGTTCCTGTTCAATTCGATTTAACAGCATATCAAGCTATTCAGCAATTGAATACTTGGGATATCGAAACTAAAACACAATAATACAAACATGAAAAAAGAAATATTAATAGGATTTTTAATTGGGTTGATTGCCAATGCTATTGGTTTATATTTAGCAGCAACTTTTTTAGGAAATGGTGATGATTTCACTACCGTAATTAAAGCGGCAGCTGCCGAAAATTTTCTGGGAAAATTAGTTAGCCTAGGAGCTGTTCTAAACTTGCTTGCATTTTTTGTGTTTATTAGAAAAAAACAAGATTATCGTGCGCGTGGTGTATTACTGGCAACTGTAATTGTTGCTGTTTTAACTTTCGTTTTTAAGTATATCTAATCATGAAATACTATATTATTGCTGGTGAAGCCTCTGGAGATTTACACGGCTCCAACCTCATGAAAGCCTTGCTTAAGCAAGACGTAAATGCTTCGTTTAGGTTTTGGGGTGGCGACCTAATGGCCAATGTAAGCAATGATTTAGTAAAACATTATCGCGATTTGGCCTTTATGGGTTTTGTTGAAGTTGTTATGAATTTAAGAACCATAACAAAAAACCTTGCTTTTTGTAAAACAGATATTGAAGCGTACAACCCTGATGTTATTATTTTTATTGATTACCCTGGTTTTAATTTACGCATTGCGAAATGGGCTAAACAAAAAGGTTACAAAACACATTATTACATTTCCCCTCAAATTTGGGCGTGGAAAGAAAACCGTATTCATGATATCAAGCGAGATGTTGACAAAATGTATGTCATCCTGCCATTTGAAAAAGACTTTTATGAGAAAAAACACAACTACCCAGTTGAGTTTGTTGGACATCCTTTAATTGACGCTATTGCCAATCGCGAACAGGTTGATGAATTCTCGTTTAGAGCCGAACATGGCTTAAGCGACAAACCCATTATAGCATTATTACCAGGTAGCCGAAAACAAGAAATAAAAAAAATGCTTTCGGTAATGTTAAGTATTGTAGACCATTATCGGGAATATCAATTTGTAATTGCTGGTGCGCCTAGTCAAGAGTATGATTTTTACAAACAATTTATAAAAACCACTAACGTTCATTTTATTTCCAATAAAACTTACGATCTATTAAGTGTTTCAACAGCGGCTTTGGTTACATCTGGAACAGCAACTCTAGAAACTGCTTTGTTTAAAGTACCTCAAGTGGTTTGTTATAAAGGCAGTTGGATATCCTATCAAATTGGCAAACGCGTTGTGAATTTAGATTATATTTCACTTGTAAACCTTATAATGGATCGTGAAGTGGTAACCGAACTTATTCAAGATACATTTACTAAAAAACAATTGAAGAATGAACTTGATGCATTGTTAGATGTTGATAACAGAGAACGCTTGTTTTTAGATTATTTTGATTTAGAAAAAAAATTGGGTGGTAAAGGTGCTAGTGAAAAAACAGCACGATTAATATATTCAAATCTATTATCTTAATAAAACCAAAAATTAAACCAATAATAATTACCTGGTTCCAAAGTTCTAACAAACACAAATAAAGGGACAAAAACAATGACTAATGAAAAGAAACAAAGTACAACTTTTGTTTTAATGGATACACCTTTTTCTGTCAATCGGTAGTCTTGATTTTCAGATTCTTTTCTGAAGTCAAAAATATAATTATCTAGAAATTGGTCTTTTAAGTTAGGCATAAACAAACTACCTTTTCTTAAAAACCAACTAATTACAAAAATAAAGATAACAGCAAGCATCATAACTGAAAATCCTGTTAGAGTAAAATGTTCATAAGGATTTTCAAAAGGCCATCCGCCTAAAACATTTAGAAACATCTTTTTTTATAATAAAATAGTATTTAATAAAGATAATAAATTTGAAGTTAAATCAATTCCTCAAATAGTTTAGGTTCTTTTACACAATCTATCGCACCCTGTAAAATACTTTTAACAGCATTTCCAATGGCATAACCCAACAACGGTGGAACAGCATTTCCTATCTGTTGGTACTGACTCAATCCTTTTTCCCAACTCATTTTGGTGCGCATGCCTTGAAACACAAAATCATCTGGAAACGATTGTAATCGTGCACCTTCGCGTGCTGTAAAATTTCTGTGTAAAAACGGATGAATAAAATTACTTTGAAATGAAGCCGCTATAGTTGGCGCTGGTTTGTTGGCATGTAAACGCTGATTGTTTTGCGAAAAGACTATTTTAGATTTCTCTGTTGGCTTACCACGTTTTACAGCCGCATGTTCTGCTGGTACATGCGCTAAAGATTGACCCGCTTGTATAACCTTGAATCTATCAATTAATCTTTTGGTATGGCGCATGGCCACATGATTGTAAACAATTTGGCTGTTATGGCGAACAAATTCCTGAAACGCATTTTGAGGTTTAGATTCATATGTCATTTTTTCTTCACCTTCCGACGCTTGTATTTGAGGTAAATCTGAAATGGCTTCCCAAACCGTAACTGGATTAGCATAGGTTTTTTTTGGGAAAACAGGCTTTTTATCCAAATCTTTACGGACACCTATCATGATAACACGTTGCCTGTTTTGGGGCACACCATAATCAGAAGCTAAAAGTACCTCATAATTAACTTGGTAACCTAAACCTGCATTTTCAAACTCTTCTTTCATGAGTTGAATAACCTTTCCCTTTTGCATAGACAATAAGCCCCTTACATTTTCCATTACAAAAGCTTTGGGCTGTAAATCTGTAACCACTCGAACGAATTCGTAGAATAATTCATTTCTTGGATCGTCTTTAACTTTATTACGATTTTTATTGGCAAGGGAAAACCCTTGACAAGGTGGCCCACCAATAACAACATCTACATTTTCAGAAATATGTTCTCGTATTTCCTTTGTGGAAATATGTCGTAAATCATTCTTAATAAATGGTGTTTCCGGAAAGTTATAAGTATATGTTTTCTCGCAGTTTTCATCTAAATCACTAGCCAAAAGCGTTTTGAATCCAGCCCATTTAAATCCCAAAGCCAAGCCACCACATCCTGAAAACAAATCTACTACTGTCATAAAGTTATTTGATTTTAAAGCTAAAAATAATAGAATTTGTAGTTCGAGCAAGAACATTTTTTGAAAGGTTATTATTTTTTTAATAACAAAATTGTTTATTTTCGGTGCATGCGAAAAGTAGCCCTAATTTTTTGTTGTTTAATTTTAATTACGTCTTGTAAATCTAAAAAGACGACTACCTCATCAGCTAGAAAAACACAAAAAACAACTTCAACTTACTCTAAACCCAATGCAAAAGCAGATGCTATTATTGATTATGCCAAAACTTTCGATGGTGTAAAATACAAGTATGGTGGCACAACCAAAAAAGGCATGGATTGTTCGGGTTTAGTAACTACCGCATTTAAAAAAGAAGATATTGTATTACCTAGAACAACATCGCAATTAGCCATTACTGGTGATTGGATTGACTTAAAAGAAGTGCAGAAAGGCGATTTATTATTTTTTGCCACTAAAAAAAACAGCCGAAAGGTCAACCATGTTGGTATTGTAGTTTCTGCCAGACCAAATTATGTTGAATTTATTCACTCCACTACTAGCAGAGGTGTAATAACCTCGTTATTATCGGAAAAATATTGGTATTTCGCTTTTGTGCAAGCTAGACGCATTTTGTAAGTTTTTTATTAACTTACTTATGTGAAAGCAATTGATTTCCCCATAGTCAAACTAACCCTATGTCTAGTTATTGGTATAATATTAGGCACATATTGTGATATTTCCTTAAATTTTAGCCTGATTATTTCTGTTTGTCTTTTGCTTATTCTTTTTGTTAGCTATTTTATTTCAAGACATTCCCTTAAAAGACATACTGATTTTGCAATACTAGCCTATTTCACCTTGATATCTGTTGGAATTTCTATTAAGAACCTTCACAACCAACAGAACTTTAACAACTACTATTCAAAGGTATTGAAGCTAAACAATAACGATTTGCATCTTATTAAAATAACGATAGCTGAAAACCTAAAACCCAACCAAACATTTAATAGATATGTTGCTAAAATAACCAAAGTTGATTCGGTAAATGTTATTGGCAAAATATTGTTGAATTTTAAAAGAGATTCAACACATACACTATTTAATATTGACACACAATTGGTTTTAAAAGGACGGTTACAAGAACTTTATCCGCCTTTAAATCCGCATCAATTTGATTATAAAGCGTATTTAAACAATCATGATATTTACGCTCAAATGTATAGTGATTCTGCCTCGGTTATAGTTGAGCATACAGAAATGCATTCGGTTTTTGGTTATGCAGATTATGTTAGAAGAAAAGTAATTTCTAAACTCGATAACTATCATTTTGAGCCGAATGAAATGGCCGTTATAAAAGCTTTGTTTTTAGGTCAACGTCAAGATATCAGCAATGAACTCCGTCAGCAATATGTTGATGCTGGTGCCATACACATTTTAGCTATTTCTGGTTTACACATTGGAATTATTCTAATTATCCTAAACCACATTTTTGGTTTTTTAAAACGTTTTAAAAAAGGGTATGTTTTAAAAACCATACTCATTCTCTTTTTGCTTTGGGCATTTGCTATTATTGCTGGATTGTCACCTTCGGTTTTACGAGCTGTAACCATGTTTAGTGTTGTAGCAATCGCCATGAATCTAAAACGCCCCTATAACATTTACAATACGTTAGCCATTTCGGCATTTGTGTTGTTACTTTTTAACCCTATGCTGTTGTTTGAAATAGGATTTCAATTAAGTTATTTGGCGGTAATTGGCATAGTTAGTATTCAACCGCTATTGTTTAATGCTATAAAAACCAAGTATTGGTTTATAAACAAAATTTTAATCTTACTTACGGTGTCAATAGCGGCTCAAATAGGTGTATTGCCTTTAAGTTTATTCTACTTCCATCAATTCCCTGGTTTATTCTTTATTTCCAACGTTGTTGTTATCCCGTTTTTAGGGTTTATTTTAAGTTGTGGTTTTATTGTTACCGTATTAGCATTATTAAATATACCATACAACTTTTTGGTATTACTATTTGAAACACTCATTAGGTGGATGAATCAGTTTTTTAATTGGGTATCACAACAGGACACTTTTATATTTAAGAATATAAGTTTTACGCTCATTATGGTAATTAGCTGCTATCTATTAATCATTTGCATAACACGACTATTAGTTGCTTTTCATTACAAAAGGCTAATTTATGTTTTAATTTCTATTATGGTTTTTCAAGGTATTTACCTTTACACCAATTATTCAAATAAAGCCAATAGCGAACTCGTAATTTTCCATAAAAGCAGACACAGTGTAATAGGCAAAAAGCAAGATGACATATTATTGCTGTCCCATGATTTAGATTCTATAAAAAGACACTCGGATTATATTATTCAAAATTATACTGTTGGAAATTTTATAGATTCAACCAGAGAAGATAATATATCAAACCTCTATCAATTAAACGATAAAACGCTTCTAGTAGTTGATAGCACAAGTGTTTACAGTAATCTTTCTTTTCAGCCGGATTATGTTTTGTTAAGGCAATCACCTAAAATCAATTTAAACCGTTTATTGGATAGTTTAAAGATTAAAACGGTTGTAACCGATGGCAGCAATTACACATCGTATGTTAAACGTTGGCAACAAACGTGTTTAAAACAAAACGTCCCTTTTCACTACACTGGTGAAAAGGGAGCTTTTATAATAAAATAGACTGTTTTCTAATTTGAAAATTCAGGTTTAAACGCCTCATAATAAGCCGTAAAATCATCTTGGGTTTTAAAGTCCTTGTAATCACCTTCTTTAAAGAGCTTTAAATATAACTCTAATTGTTGTGGTTTTTTGTAACCAATTACTGGTGTTAAAAACTCACCATCCTCTCCTAAAAACACGATGGTAGGATAGGAACGAATGCTAAAATATCGTGCTAGTTGATGAACCGAGTTTCTTCTATTAGCTTTTGCAGGATCGTAATTAGGGTTTGTATACGTTTTGCCTTTAAAGTTTACAGTCTCATTCCCTTCTGCGTTAAATTTAACGGCATAATAATGTTTATTTACATAATCAACTACATCTTTATTATGAAACGTATTTTTATCCAGCATTTTACAAGGCCCACACCAGTTGGTGTAAACATCCATCATGATTTTTTTTGGCTTTTTCTTTTGGAGTTTAACAGCTTCTTCTAACGAAACCCAATTAATTTCTTGCGCTTGTAGTGGTATCGCAAAAATCAATGCTATAGCTATAAATAAGACTTTTTTCATGTTTTTTAATTTTCTATTCTGTCGATTTGAGGTTAAAATCATTTCAATAACCGTACCTAAAATATAAAAAACACGCCAAGAATGACGTGTTTTGCGTTTATTTTAACGATTTTTTCGATTAACGAACACCGTGCATCAATCTTTTAAGCAGTGGATTCAATACTATTGAAACTAATCCGGCACCAATTGGCACAAGCGTAAATATTAAAAAGAACGTACTCATTGAGTATTCTTCAGAAATTTTATCAATCATACCTCCCATTGTTCCAGCGGCTTTTTGACCAACTGCAATGGCCAAATACCAGATACCAAACATAAAACCAATCATACGTGCTGGCACCAACTTACTTAAATAGGATAACCCAACAGGAGAGATACACAACTCTCCCATAGTATGAAATAAATAGGCCATAATCAAGAAAATCATACTTACCGAAGCCGTTTTAGCTCCCGATGGAATCTCTCCTGCTCCATAGGATAAAAATGCAAAGCCCAACCCTAATAGAATTAAACCAATACCATATTTCATAGCAGCACTGGGATTGTATTTGCTCTCCCACCAACGTGAAAACAATGGTGCCAATGTTATAATAAAGAACGAGTTTAAAATTCCAAACCAAGTCGCTTCAACTTCATTACCCTCTTGCGAAAACTTATCATTCAATCTGTATAAAACTAAAAACCATAATCCTGCAAATGCAATAGCCAAAATAATGTTGGATAAACCTATTCGAGAAAAAGTCTTTTTCGCCAATAAAAACAATACCCACGTAATAATAATTAAAGGTACTGTGGTTAACAATGCGTCTATTACTTTAAAAACCATTGCTGCATTTCCTACTAATTCTCTATTAGTATAGTCGCGTGCAAACAAGGTCATAGAGCCCAAAGATTGCTCAAAAAATGCAAAGAAAAACACAGTAAAAACTCCAAAAATAGATACAGCAATTATTCGGTCTCTAACCACAGGAATATATCGCGCAATTCGTGTAACAAGCAAAATAAGAAATAATGCCAAAGCCGCTAAAACAACTACATTAGAACCACTTAAACCACCTACTTCAAATGGTAACATATTAATATCACCAATCTTTTCCATAGGATCATTAAACAGATATAATAATCCACCGATTGATGAAAGCACGATAAGTACTTTATCAAACATAGTAAACGGATTCAGCTTTTCTTCAGATTCAGCATTATGTTCTTTAGGAGCTTCTTCATTTATGTTTTGTGGCAATTCTACTTCATGTATTATAGTAGGCTTGGCACCAATACTTCCAAAAAGACTACCTGCCAACCAAAATTGCAACATCCCCAACAACATAAAAATACCTGCTAGACCAAAGCCCCAAGACCATCCAAAATTTTCAGCCAAATATCCACAGAGCATCATTCCAAAAAAGGCACCGGCATTTACACCCATATAAAAAATAGTATAAGCCCCATCTTTTTTAGATTCCTTACCCTTATACATGGTTGAAATTATTGACGTTATGTTCGGCTTAAAGAAACCTGTTCCTATTACCAATAAAGCCAATCCTAAATAAAAAGACATGGTTGTTTCTAGCGCCATTGCAGCATGACCAAGAGTCATAATCACACAGCCTATTACAACCGCAATTCGGTAACCGGTTATTTTATCAGCAATCCAGCCACCAACAATAGGCGTTAAATAGAGTAAAGACGCATAAGTCCCAATTAATGCCAAAGCATGTTCTCGTGGCCATTCCCAACCTGGATTATCGCTTAAAATAGGTTCTGTTAAGAACAGAACTAATAAAATGCGCATACCGTAGAACGAAAATCGCTCCCACATTTCGGTAAAAAATAACACGAACAATCCTGCTGGATGACCTATAACCTTATCTTTAAATAAATTTTCAATATCAGTATTCATATATAGTTAGTTTAGTTAATGTAAATTAGTGAACGTTACCCATTAGTTTTTTCATGAGTGGTGAAAACACAAGGACAACTAATCCTGCTCCTAATGCATACTGCCCTATTAAACTGAAGCCTTCAGTATAAACTGACAAGGTTTGCATACCTCCAACATTTACATCTGTACTTTCAATAGATAATTGTTTAGAAATGAACCCAACAATTTGAAAAGCAAAAGCAGAAGACAGGAACCAAACGCCCATCATAAATGCCACAATTCGTTTTGGTGATAAATCTGTAATTTTTGATAGTCCAACTGGCGACATAAATAACTCTCCAATAGACAAAATGAAATACATAACCAACAAATAGACCATTGGAACCATTCCATTTTCATTGGCACTGGCGCCGCTTAAACCTAAAATATAAAAGCTAACACCTGCAAGCACTAGTCCCAAACCAAATTTATAAGGTGTACGAGGATTTAAATTACGTTTTGATAAGTAAGCCCACAAGAAAGAAACAGGAATGGAAAGAACAATTATAAATATTGGGTTTAATGAGTTTGTTTGAGCAGCATTCAAAAATGTCAAATCAACATTCCTATCAGCAAAAAGTGTAATTATACTACCTGAAAGTTCATGAAAACCCCAAAACAATGTCATGAAAAAGGTTATCAATACAGCCATAATTAGTTTTTTACGCTCATCTGAATTAGACTTAACAATTATGAACAGCATATATATCAAAACACTTATGCCTATTAAAACAAAAAGAATATTGACAATATTTTTGTCTCCAAATAAAGTTTCTCCATTACCCACAGCTTTATAAGCTGAAAGCAAATAAGCAATTAATGGGGCTGCCAAAAAAGCAACAATAGGAACAAATGTTTTTTGTGGAATACCTAGTATCTTCTTTTCGTATAATTCAGGATTAGGAGGCAAACCTCTATTCCCAAAAACATTTTTTTTGATTCCGCTCCAAAAAAACAACAATCCAGTTACCATTCCAATTCCGGCTAATCCAAATCCGTAATGCCAACCATAAGTCTCACCTAGCCAACCACAAAGTAAAGGTGATGCAAATGCTCCAATGTTAATTCCCATATAAAAAATGGTAAAACCTGAATCTTTACGCTCGTCACCATCTTTATATAATGAGCCTACAAAAGTAGATATGTTTGGTTTGAAAAATCCATTACCAACCACAATAAATGCTAACGCCAAAAAGAATGCTATGTCATTTTCAATAGCTAATACAAAGTGACCTATAGCCATAAGCACTCCTCCTAAAAATATTGAACTACGCATACCTAAAATCTTATCAGATATACGCCCTCCAATTACTGTTGAAGCATAAACCAAAGATCCATAGGATGCATACACAGCTGCCGAAGCAGCATCTTTTTCTGCTAGAGCTTTGAAGATTTCGTTTACCATGTAAAGCATTAACAATGCTCGCATACCATAGAAACTAAAACGCTCCCATAACTCAGCAAAGAATAAATAAAACAGCCCTTTTGGGTGTCCAAATAATTCTGGTTCTTCTTTAAAATGGTCTAATTGATCTGCCATATATAATTTGTTAGTTAGTTATCCTTTAATATTTGATCTTTCTATGTCTTTTTCTTCAACTTTAGGACGTTTATCTCCTAGTGTTTTATCGATAAAATTTGACATCTTTTTATACAAATGCAATCGTGTGTTTCCACCATATATCCCATGATTATCGTCTGGATAAATCATCCATTCAAATTGTTTATCGGCTTGAATTAAAGCTTCAACCATACGCATGGTATTCTGTAAATGTACGTTATCATCTGCACTTCCGTGAATTAATAAAAAATCTCCTTTTAATTTATCAACATGGCTTAATGGTGAGTTATCATCATAACCTGAAGGATTTTCTTGAGGTGTTGTCATGTAACGTTCAGTATAAATAGTATCATAAAAACGCCAGCTTGTTACTGGAGCAACAGCTATGGCCATTTTAAATACATCATTCCCTTTAAATAAAGCATTACTGCTCATATAACCACCAAAACTCCAACCCCAAATTCCAATTCTGGAGGCATCAATATAAGGCAATTCTCCTAATTGTTTAGCAGCTTGAATTTGGTCTTCCAACTCATACTTACCCAACTCTTTTTGAGTCACTTTCTTAAATGCAGCACCTTTATATCCTGTTCCACGACCATCAATACAAACAACTACATACCCTTTCTGAGCTAAATACTGATACCAATAATCATTACTACTATTCCAACTGTTTGACACACTTTGTGAACCTGGACCTGAATATTGGTACATAAATAGCGGATATTGTTTGGTCTCATCAAAATTTGCTGGTTTAATCATCCACATATTGAGATCGTTTCCATTCACATTTATCGTACTAAACTCTTTTTTAGATGTTTTGTAGTCTAATAGTTTTTGGGCTAGTTTGTCGTTATCTTTTATACTCTTAATAAGGTTGCCATTTTCAGCACTATTTAAAGTGTATTCAGGTGGTGTTGTAGCGCTGCTAAACGTATTTATGAAATACGAAAAATCTGCACTAAAGGCTGCACTGTTAGTTCCTGTACTTTTTGTAAGACGTTCTTTATCGCGACCATTTAATTTAATGGAATACACATCGCGATTTATAGAACCATTTTCTGTAGACTGGTAAAAAATACGTTTAGATTTTTCATCTAATCCGTAATAATTTGTCACTTCCCAATTACCCTTGGTTACTTGATTAATAAGCTTTCCATCCTCATCATAATGATAGATGTGATTGAACCCATCCTTCTCACTGGTCCAAATAAAACTATTATCGTTTAAAAAGGTAAGATTATCCGTTATATCAACATAGGCTGCATCACGCTCTTCCAACACTAAATTAGAGCGCTGTTCCTTTGTGTCAATAAACCACAAATCCAATTCGTTTTGGTGTCTGTTCATGTATTGGGCACTCAAAATATTAGGTGCATTGGTCCATTCAATTCTTGGAATATAAAAATCACTGTAAGCCTTATCAACCTTAACTTCGTAAAGTTTTTTACTATTCAAATTGTAAATATGCAAAGACACTTCAGAATTGGCCTCACCTGCTTTAGGGTACTTAAATTCACTTTCGGTTGGGTAAAGTCCTTCTCCATAAACATCCATAGAGAATTGAGGCACATTAGTTTCATCAAACCTAATAAACGCTATTTGATTGCTGTCTGCATTCCATTCAAAAGCACGAACAAAACCAAATTCCTCTTCATAAACCCAATCCGTAATACCATTAATGATTTTATTTTTCTCACCATCAAAAGTAATTTGGGTAGTCTGTCCATTGTTTAAATCTTTAACAAAAATATTATTGTTATACCCATAAGCTATTTTTTGGCCATCAGGCGAGAAAGTAGGCTCTTGAATTTTCTCTTCAGCAACCAATGTTATGGTTTTCGAATTGGCATTGAAAACATAATATTTCCCTAGAGTTGAACGTCTAAATATAGATTCTACTTCTGTAGCCAAAAGAATTTGGTTTTCATCATCACTAAAGGTGTAATCTGTAAAATAATTAATTTCATTAATATCGCTAGAACTCACCAAAGTCTTTATCTTACTTAAAGTTTTATAGTCATATACATCGATAGATGTAGACCTAGTAGCTCTATCAAAATTCAATACCGAATATTGCTGACCATTTTTCATGGAATGTAAGGCATCCATTCGTTCTGTGCGAAAAGCACCTCCCCAAATTTCTTCTAATGTAATGGTATGGTTTTGAGCAGGTAAAATTGTGGTTAAAAGAAAACAAACCACAAAGGCATATTTAAAGCGTTTCATCTATTAGGAATAGTAATTTTAAATTAATGTCAAGTTTACTAAAAAATAAGCAAAAAACCGTATTTATTAACAGTTAAATAGGCAATTGGAAGGTAACTCACACAATAATACTATCTTTGCATTTTCAATATAAAGTTAATGGGCAAACCAATTTCTGGCTTTTCAAAATTATCTAAATCCAAAAAAATAGATTGGATTGTAGACACCTATTTTGCAAAAAATAAAAGTGCAAAAAGCATTATAAAACAATACTGGAATTCCAATGAAAAATTGCAACAACTTCATGATGAGTTTATTGAAAACACGATAACCAATTATTACCTACCATTAGGTGTAGCTCCAAATTTTCTAATCAACAATAAACTGCACACTATACCAATGGCTATTGAAGAAAGCTCTGTGGTTGCTGCTGCCAGTAAATCGGCTAAATTCTGGTTAGAAAGAGGCGGATTTAAAGCCACCGTACTTTCTACAACAAAAGTAGGGCAGGTACATTTTCTGTTTGACGGCCAATTTGAAAAACTCCAAGATTTCTTCAATAGTATTAAACCGAAGCTTATTGAAGAGTCCAAGCCTATTACCAAAAATATGGAAAAACGAGGTGGTGGAATTTTGGATATTGAATTACGAGATAAAACCGAAGACCTTCAAAATTATTATCAGCTTCATGCCACTTTTGAAACCAAAGATGCCATGGGAGCTAATTTTATAAACTCCTGTTTAGAGCAATTTGCCAAAACCTTTAAAAATGCTGCATTAACCTTCGAAGCATTTTCTGGCGAAGAAAAGAATATTGAAATTGTTATGAGTATTCTCTCCAATTATGTTCCTGAATGCTTGGTTAAGGCTGAAGTATCTTGTCCTGTTTCTGAATTAAGTGATGATAATTCGATAAATCCTGAAGCATTTGCCAAAAAATTTATTCAAGCAGTTAATATAGCGGAAGTAGAACCTTTTCGTGCCGTAACGCATAACAAAGGCATTATGAACGGTATAGATGCCGTAGTTTTAGCAACGGGAAATGATTTTAGGGCTGTTGAAGCTGGTGTTCATGCTTATGCCAGTAGAACCGGAAAATACCGAAGTTTAACTCATGCTAAAATTGAAAATGGAATCTTTTATTTTTGGATTGAAATTCCTTTGGCACTAGGAACTATTGGCGGCCTAACAGGCTTACACCCTTTAGTAAAATTGTCGTTAGAACTCCTGCACCATCCAACTGCTAAAGAGCTTATGCAAATTGTTGCGGTTGCTGGGTTGGCTCAAAACTTTGCAGCATTACGGTCATTGACGACTACAGGTATTCAAGAGGGCCACATGAAAATGCATTTAATGAACATTCTCAATCAGTTTGAAGCGACTGACACTGAAAAAACCAAGCTTATTGAGCATTTTAAAACACATGTTGTAACGCATAGCGCTGTTGTTGAAGCTTTAAATTCATTACGTCGTGCCTAATTCAAACTTTTACAGCAATGGCAAGCTATTGATTACCGGAGAATACCTTGTATTAGATGGCGCTTTAGCTTTGGCTCTACCCACTAAACATGGCCAATCTTTAGTGGTTAGTCCAAACAGCACCGATTTTATAGACTGGAAAAGTTATGACGAAAATCATGAGGTTTGGTTTAAAGATACTTTTTTTAAGGAGGATATTGACAACCCTAAAAAGCATAAGCATAACAGCACATCACAAACGCTTCTGGATATTTTGCATATTGCCAAACAGTTAAATCCAGATTTTAACTTAACCCATTTAGCCGTTGAAACCCATCTCACATTCCCAAGAAACTGGGGGCTTGGTACATCTTCAACACTTATAAACAACATAGCCCAATGGGCACAAGTAGATCCTTATGAGTTACTTAAACTTACATTTGGTGGTAGTGGCTATGATATTGCCTGCGCGCAACATAATTCGGCTATAAGCTATCGTTTAACTGAAACCGAACGACTTATAAATACTGTTGATTTCAACCCTGAATTTAAAGACAACCTGTTTTTTGTCTACCTCAACCAAAAGCAAAATAGTAGAGATGCTATAAAAGCCTACCGTGACCATTCAAAAAATCTAACTCAAGACATACAGGCAATAAGTTCAATTACACAAAGCATTATGGATTGCCATAATCTTTCTGAATTTGAGACTTTAATCAATAAGCATGAAACTATCATGAGTGCTGTGCTTAAAACACAACCCGTTAAAGACCGCTTATTCCCAGACTTTTCAGGCACTGTTAAAAGCCTAGGTGCTTGGGGTGGCGATTTTGTTTTGGTAACCGCAAAAGAAAACCCTTCAACTTATTTTAAAGCCAAAGGGTTTGAAACGGTTATTTCGTATTCAAAAATAATTTTATAAAAAAAGCCCTTCTTTTCAGAAAGGCTTTTTTAATTAAGTTTAAGCTAAAAACTATTGTACCGTTTTAGCGCGATTATCTTCAATATCTGCTGCTTCTTTTAAAGCATTGTATAGTCTCGTATTAACTGTATTTACTTTAGCCGTTTGCACTTGATTGGCATAGGCTTGGTAATTATCTAATTCAGCTGCAGGTGTAAATTTCTCAACACGCACCATAAACACACCTGTTTCGCCCGCTATTAAACCTGAAGTCTCTCCTTCTCCTATCGCAAACGCAGTACCAACCACTAGAGGCTCTCTTCCTGCACCAGATATCGTTGGGTTTTTCATGTTAATTGCCAAAGCCGATCGTGTAGCAACACCCTCTGCTGAAGCAACATCTTCAACAGTTGTTGCAGAAATGCGCTCTTTAATCATAGCTGCTTTTTTCTCCTTACGTATTGCAGGCAATGCTGTAATAGACGCATCTTCAGTGCTCATTAAGCCCGCTTTGTTTTTAGCTGTTAACTGTACAATGGCGTAACCACCAGGCACATTAAAACGCTTGTACTCGCCTATTTCCGTTTCCTCATCAAATGCCCATCTTACAATGGCTCTTTGATTGCCTAAACCAGGTATGGTTTCATCGAGTTCCTTAACCGTATTAACAGGACGAACAACATAATCTTTTTCTTCAGCTATAGCTTGGAAATCGCCTTTCTCTAAAGCAATTTCAAAATTAGAAGCATCTCTAAACACTTGGTTTATTGTGGCTTCTGAAGGTTCAATCTTTCTAGCAATAGTTCCAATTTTAATGGCGCGTTGCGGATTTTTCTGTCCTAAAATTTCAATAACGTGGAAACCGAATTGAGATTTTACAACGCCTATATCACCAGTATTGTTTTCAAATGTATAATCTCTAAATGCTGGCACCATGGCATTGTAAGTATACCAATCTAAAACACCTTCTTTTTCATTACTTGCCGTATCAGCAGAGAAATCCAATAAGGATACAAACTTGCTGTTATCGGCCTTAATAACATCCATTAAACTATCTGCTGTTTTCTTGGCTTCAGCTTCAGTTTGTGTTGTAGTTTCGGTTTGAGAACGCGACCCTACAAAAGGAATTAAAATATGTCTGGCCTTTACAGAATCTGGTAACTGTGTAACTGCTACAACCTTGGTTAATTTAATAAACCCATTATCCTTATAAGGGCCATAAACATCTCCAGCGTTCATGTTAAAAATAGTATCGGCAACAGCTTCTGGCAAAGCTGTTTTCTTAATGAATGTATCGTTAAATTTTACATCTGAATTCGCTACAAAATTAATGTAGTTGGCATGATTCTTTACTTGAGCAAAAGGCATAATGGTATCTGTTCTACCATTTATATATTCTACCTTTCCATCTTTAAAAGCTGAAACTTCCTTTTCAATTTCTGCTTCATCCTCAACAGATGCTACTTCTTTAAACTGAACATATTGTAAATTCCTTGATGCCTCAACTTCGTATTGGCTGGTATGCTCTTTAATGTAAGCTGAAATTTCGGATGTAGAAACAGTTACCGTACTATCTGGTATAGAACTGTAAGGAATTTGAACAAACTTAATATCAATTTTATCGCCTTCTAGTTTATGCTCAAGTTTACCTTCTTCAAGTGTGCCAATCATTCCTGCTTTAACCATGTTAAAGTAGTTTTGTTGTAAGGCATTTGTTGCGATAGACTTTTCGTAATCTACCCATTGCTGATAAGCAATTGCAGAAGTCTCCTTTAAATTGGCAATATATTCGGTTAGTTTGTTTTCATCAAAAATACCTGCTTCGTTTTGGAAATCTGGGTTATTGGCCAAATTTGTTTTTAACAAATCACGCATTTGATCTTTTTCGACTGAAATACCCAATTTTTCGAATTCAGTTTCTAAAACTGCCGTACGCACTTCCTGATCCCAAACACGGTTCATGGCTTGAGTAGCAGTTCCGTTAGGCCCTAACTGTCTTTGTGCCAATTCCACTTTCTGCATGAAATCTTCGCGTGTAATTTCTTTCCCGTTTATAGTTGCCACAACATTTTGAGATTTGGCTGAAAGCGCATCGCTATTTCTAAACAAGTCAGAAAGAACGAATGAAAATAACGCTAAAGCGATAATTAATATCAAAAAAAGTGAGCGTTGTCTAATTTTATTTAAAACTGCCATCTGTCATTTAAATTTTTTACAATACAGTGCGCGAAAATACCATTTTCTATTTAATAATAAAAGTAGAATTTTGCTTTAATTGGAATAATAACGTGGTTTTTAGTCCTCTTGCAGTATTTTAAGTTTAACGAGGTCTATTTTTGTGTTAGAAACTTCTAAAATGGTGAATTGAAAGTCGTCTGTAATTACAATTTCGTCTTGTTCTGGAATACCTTCGGTATGGTCTACAATTAAGCCTCCTAATGTTTCATAATTTTCGCTTTCGGGCAGCTCTAATTTGTAAGTCTCATTTAAATAATCGACTTCCAGACGAGCAGAAAAAATATACGAATCGTTATCTAATTTCTCTTCAGTTAAAACTACCGAATCGTGCTCGTCTTCAATTTCGCCAAATAATTCTTCAACAATATCCTCAACAGTCATAATACCAGACGTTCCGCCATATTCATCTAACACTACAGCTATACTTTTGCGCTTTTTTATAAGAACATTAAGCACATCTTTTATAAGCATCGTTTCGGGAACAAACTCAACAGGCATGGTAATGGCCTTTATGCTTTTAGGTTTTTTAAATAACTCAAACGAGTGTACATAGCCTAAAATATCATCTATATTTTCATTAAAAATGATAATTTTTGAAATACCTGTTTCTGTAAATAATCCGTTTAAATTCTTTAAGGATTCTTTGGAGTCTACAGCAATAATTTCGGTTCTTGGCACCATGACTTCCCTGGCCTTAACTTCAGAAAATTCAAGAGCATTTTGAAAGATTTGTATTTCGGTATCTACATCGTCATGCTCTTCTACCGATTCCATTTGCTCGCTTATATAGTGACCAAGCTCTACTTTGGTAAAAGCCAGCTGCACCTGATCGCCATCGGTTTTAAAGAATTTCTTGAGGACAAAATCTGATATCCAAATAACAAAACTTGAAATCCAGGAGAACAAAACATAAAACACATAAGCTGGAAAAGCCAGAATTTTAAGAAATGTATTGGCATATACCTGAAAGAATACTTTTGGCAGGAATTCGGCCGTAATAAGTATGATTAAAGTTGATATAACCGTTTGGGTTAATAGACTTAAATCGACAAAAAGATAATTAACAACTGAAGAATTTGAAGGCAACATAGACTGAAACCAATTAACCAAAAGGTCTCCCATAAAAAACCCATAGACTACCAATGCAATATTGTTACCAATAAGCATGGTAGCAATAAATTTTGAAGGCTTATCGGTTAATTTGGAAAGAACTTTAGCCAAATAGCCTTTTTGCTTTTTTTCAATTTCAATATGAATTTTATTGGACGAGACATAAGCTATCTCCATTCCTGAAAAAAAAGCAGATAAAATAAGTGATGTAATTATGATAATAACATCTGGATTCATAAGCGGTTATTAGTCTTTGTTTTCAAAACGCTTGTTAAACTTCTTTCTAAAAAAGAACATAAAAACTGCAGTTGCCGCTAATAAAATAGAAATATAATCTATTGTTTGAGACTTTACATATTTTTCGATGGCCACATAAATAAACAAAATGGCAAACACCAAATAGGCATACTGAAAAAACTTAAAGATTTTCATTAGGTATAGTAATTAGTTAAGTAAAGATAATTAAAAATATGGGAGGAAATAAAATTAGGTTACACTATTCATCTAGTGTAATTTCACCGTCAACAGCCAATACTTGAGCTTGATTAAACTCAATGTCTGAATCGAAACCACCACCATTAATCACATTATTGGCTGAAATAAATGTTACGGGTTGATTGGTAAATAGCCATTCGCGTTCTTGGTCGTAAAACAGTTGTTCTGCAAACAAAGTGTCCTTTTTATGCGAAGCCAAAATAACATTGCCTTGCATATCAATGAGATTCGTTTTATCGTAAACAATGGCGTAATCTGCAATTACCGTGCTTTTTTGATTGTTTTCATCATATAAATCTAAATGCACACCATCGGGAAACTCATTATAAGCAAAGTCTCTATTGGAAAAATCCAACATTTTTGGACTAACTAAATTGGCGATTACACGACCAGAATCGGTGCGTTTTAAATTGATATTCTCGGCAACACCAATAGGCTCATTTTCTGAAACACCTATTTTGCTCACCTCGTCCAAGTTGCTTTTACATGAAAAAAACATAGTCACGGTAAAAACCGTGACTATGTTCCAAATTATATGTTTGCAAGTTCTTATCATTAGATACTTGGTACAGTTACCGAACGTTGTATCCAACAACCAATTTTAATGGTTTCACCTTGATTCCCTTTATTAAAAATAAGGGTTTTATCTGGTGCTTTAGCTTTATAACTTGCTGCCGATTGAGCAGCAGCACTTTTTAATGTTGGATCTACACGACCAGCTTTTAAAGCTTCAGCTTCTGCTAACCAGAATACAGCACGTTTAGAAAAATTATCCTCTCCACAGTTATTGGCACTACGGTTGTACATATCGGCAATCTTTAAATGTGGACGACCATTAGAAGGGTTTAACTGTAAAGCTTTACCATAATAAGTTCTTGCACTACCATAACTACCTTTCTTACGCAATTTGTCACCAATTTTTTCATTAAGCTTGGCTTTTTTGAAATTATCAGTTTCTAAACTAACGGCTTGCTCATAAAACTTAAGAGCTTCATTAGACTTTCCTTCTTTATCCTTTAATATTCCTAAATAGTAAGCCGAATTTGCCGAAGGACTTAACGCATGGTATGCGTTAACCAACTTAAAGAATAATGGATCGTCTGTACATTCTTTTTCAGACATTTTTCCAGCTGCACGCTGTAACCAAACCGCATTAGTCTTATTAGCTTCAAAATCTTTAGTATATAAAGGTATCAAGTTTTCGCAGTTTGCACGATCTCCTAATTTCTTATCAATACTTGTAGAAATCTGGTCGTAAGCATTAAGATAGCTTTCATAGTATTTCTTATAGCTTTTTTCTTTACTTGTTAATGATTGTCCAGCTTCTTCTTTAGCTGCCAATTTGTTTAAATCTTCAGAATAATTAGAAATTTCTTCTTGAACTTTTTCAACTACATCATCATACTTATTAAACAATTCAGCATCTGTTTTCTTACCAGCATCAAATAAATCAACCATTAAAGAAAAGTAAGTATATAACGACTTTGGATTTTTAAAGTTTTCACGATCGGCTTTAAAAGCTTCATCAAAACAATTGTATAATTCCTCGTCGGTCTTATTTAACATCTCTCTGTTATCATACATTAATTGGCACGATTTAGCTGCATATTCGCCTTTTTTGGTTTTGCTACCATAGTTTACTTGGCGTTCATCCCAAAGCTTAATCAAATCGTTTATGTAATTCATTTTATCAGCACCAGTAGAATTCTCTATTTTGTACTCCAAAATATCTTCTCCTTGACTATAAATTGCCAAATGTAACTTTGGGCAAGTTTGTCTAACAAACATCCAAGGCTCATAAGCCGCGTTATAGTTTTTTGCTTTTGCATATTCAGAGAATATAGACAGTTTAGTCATACACTCTTGGTTTTGCTGTGCATTGACGACATTAAAGCCTAAAAACAGCATAAGTGCTAATAATGTAATCTTCGTTTTCATAATATCTAGTTTATTATTTTTTTAATTTAACCTATTCTTTTTGAACCACCAATCGTTTAACGATAAGCCTAACTGAAATTTAAAATAGTTCTCTTTAACTAAATTGTTTTCTACAGTTCCGCGACTTCCAAATTCAAACCCGATGTTGGCATTTGAAAAGAAATCTGTTCCTACAGGTAATCCTACTCCAAAAGATATGCCAAACTCATCTATTGATGTATTATTAATATTTAATCCTGTACTTCCAAACCGAACTCCGGCTCGATAAACAGTACGCTTAAAATAGCTATCAAAAGCATTGTACTTAGGAATTATAAAGCCTCCAATAGATAAGGATGTACTATTCTCATAATCCGTTCCATTATCAACGTACAGCTCATTGGAAAAGTTTTTCATATTAAAGTAAGTGTATTCCATACCTACAAACCAAATACGTTCTTGACCAATACCAGCTCCTAATGATAACTTGTAAGGTATATTAGCTTTCGTTTTATCTAAACCTCTCGCTTCTAAACCAGCATCTATAGTATTGATAACAAATTCTTGGCCTGTAGACGAATTGGTTACAATAGTACTAAAAGCCCTTTCATTATTAGAATTTAAAGTTGTTTCTGGCTGGAAGGTTAATCCAGAATGAAGATCCAACTTATCACTTATCTTGGCTTTGTAAAGTAGACCTATATTAACACTTAATCCGCTCATATCAGACCTATTGCTCTCTTTGGTTTGATATTGAACGAGGTCACCATCAGTATTATACAAATACTTAATAGTGCTGTTTTTTATGTTCCCAAAATAAAAGCTAAAATCTATACCAGCACTTAAGTTTTTGGTAATTGGATAACCCAAAGAAAGGTAGGTTCTATTTAAACCACCATCGCCATCAAAACGTTCGTTAAGGGTACCATCATCATTTAAGGTTTCCAATTTAAATCCTACAGATGTATATGGAATTAATCCGACACCTACACCTAGTTTACCAATTGGAATTGCCAAAGCGAAATAATCTAGCGACGAATTTTTTAAATTATCTTTCCCTGAATCACTTTTCAATTTAACTTGAGTATGAGAAGCAGCCAATGAAAAAGTAACTGGTCTGTTCTCATTTCTGTAAACTGCTAAATTCTCACCACCATAAGCAGCTGGATTTCTTAAATTAATATGGATACTATCTGAATAAATACTTAAACCTCCCATACTACGGTTCTCCACAGTACCTTTAAATTTAAGACTTCCAATACCATAAAATGAATATGGAGATGCCGTTGTTCCTGATTGCGCAACACTTTTAAGTGCAAAAGCCAAAATAAAAACTATTACAAGTTTTTTAATCATGCGTTTAAATTAAATTGCAAAATATAGTTTAAGCCCTCTAAAAGGAAATTAGAGTTGGCAAATATGCTACTTTTTAATTGTTTTGACAAGAAATTAGCGTTTCCTCCTGTTAAAATAACTGTTAAATCTGCATATTTTAGCCTATAGGCTTCAATTGCGCCATCAATTTCGCTTATGACGCCAAAAATCACACCAGAGTGTATAGCTTCTTCAGATGAATCTCCTATTAATTGTTCTGGCATTTTTATATCCAATAACGGAAGGTTAGCTGTTAAATTATGTAACCCTATATAGCGCATTTGAATACCAGGAGAAATCGCACCTCCCAAATATTCGTTTTGGTCATTAATGAAATCGTAAGTAATACAGGTACCGGCATCTATAATAAGCACATTCTTTTCTGGATATTGAGCAGCCGAAGCACTCACTAAAGCCAACCTGTCTACACCTAAAGTAGTTGGCGTTCGGTATAAATTTTTAAAAGGCATTGGTGTGCTGGAATTCAAAAAAACAACGTTTAACTTATCACTTATTTGTTCTAAATATTTAGAATCAAAATTTCCAACTAACGAAACAATACAATTTTCCAGGCTCCTGTAATTTTTACAAACCGCTTCAAATTCAGTAGGAAAATCAGGCATTTCAAATCTGCTTTTTTCTAGAATGGAATTCTCATTAAAAACGGCAAATTTCACAAATGTATTACCAACATCGATTATTAAATTCATACGCCAAATAAAAGCTGTAAATTTACAAAACCATTTTTTATAAATTTTCTTTTGGTGAATAATAAAAACAACTTTATATTTGCATCCGCAATTAAGCGACTGGTGCCTTAGCTCAGTTGGTAGAGCAAAGGACTGAAAATCCTTGTGTCCCTGGTTCGATTCCTGGAGGCACCACCAGAAAAAACCCTGACAAATGTCAGGGTTTTTTGGTTTAAAACACCAGTCTTTTTAGCCTTAAAAGCCATAGCCTTATTTTTTAGTAAGGTTAAAAGTAAAGCTAACTAAAACATCATTAGACAGTTTGTTGCTTACAATCTTTGGAATTTCAATTTTAAAATCTGAAGCCTGAACATAAAACTCGCCTTGAACTAGAATAACATCTTCGTCTTTGGAAATACTAGAGTCTTTAATAAGGATTTTCTTTTCTTGGCCGTGGAATTCTAATACTCCTTCGATATGAATTTTGCTTTTTTCAGCATCATCAATGTCAATTTCAGAAAAATTCTTTATGACCCCTTTAAATGTAGCCTTTGGAAATAATTCTGATTCGGCATAATTTTCATTAAAATGCTCTTCCATAAGTGCATTTTTAAACCTAAACCCTTTTACTAAAGCTAAAGCAGCTATTTCACCGTTTTCTAAGTTTAGTATTGCTGTTGTAGATTCATTTTTGGCTTTAACCTCTTCAAACGACGGTACAGAAGCTTCAAAAACAAGCGAACCCGATTTAGTTAAGAATTTGTCTTGCCCATTCACCATGTACGACATTAAAAACACAGCGAGAATCCATATTTTTTTCATAATAATTGTAATTAATAAGTTAGTCTTCCAACAAGCCATCTTCTTCCCATTGTACAACAGTGTCTATAAGATTCTGCGGTAATCTTGGCCCTCCAAATGGCATTAAAAACCCTAAATTATCTGATGAAATTCTTTCAATCAAGCCTCTGTTAAGCATCGCATCTTTAACATCATTGTAATTTGTTAAAGACATTGGCGCACCATTTTCTGGCGGCATACTATGGCAACTTATGCAGTTATTATCTATAATAGATTTTACATGCTGGTTGTAAGTTACAAATGTGTCTTCAGGCGGAGCATCATCTATTAAATCTTCCTCGCTTACAGAAGTACAACTATAATTTACTAGCAAAAAAATAATGACTATATATTGAAACGTTTTCATAGCAATTTTTAAAATGTTCGACTTAAATTAAATCCGAAATAAATATCTCCTTCGCTCCAATCACCTGTAGATTGACCCAAAAAATAATTTGTATTCATAGGTTGGGCATTTGTAAAATGCATTTGAAAAACATGTCCTCCAGTTTCTAAATCCACACCTATTGATAACGGATTGCGAAATGGTGAGTCTGATGCTCTATTGAGATGCCACCCATAATCTGCATTTATAGACCATCGTTTGGCGATTTTATATCGTCCACCGAAACCAATTGCAAATTGCGAGTTATCTTGGCTGTCAACCATTACGTAATTATCATGAAAAAAAGTTGGCGCCAATTCAAGAGAGAGCTTCGTATTTATCTTTCTGGCTAGTAAAAACTGTACCGTATAACCTAGTCTATTTACAAACTCCAGTTTTGGCAAGTTATCTTCGCTCAAGCCAGTGTTTATTAAAATAGCATTGAAACCTACCAAAGTAAACGGAAATCCGTTTTCTTGTTGTCTTAACAACCTATATTTAATAGATCCTTGATACGTTTTTTGATAAGAACTTCTTGATATACCAATATTGAATCCATCAGATATACCGTATATAAAGTTTAATCTTGTTACAGCATCATCTAGTCCAAAAAACGTGTCAAATCCATTTTCAATACTTCCAAACCTATGCGCCACCACAAGAGTGAAATCTTTTTTTGCCACAAGTTTAGTAGACTCAAAATTAACAATCTTTAGCGCCTTAAAGGTCGCCTCTGCATAACTGTTATTAGTTGAATCTGTATCAATTTCATCAAGCAAATCCTCTTGGGCAAATAGTCCTATTGGCAAAAAGAATAATGTAATCCATAGTTTCTTCATAATCATATAGAAATAGATTTGACACGCTTGGTATTTATTGAATTATCAATCTTTTAGTTATGGCATTATCGTTAAACTCTAACCTAACCAAATACATACCTGACTTAATATCTGAAACATTAATATCTATAGCATTTCCTGAATTAACAATGGTATTGTTCAATACTACTTTACCTGTTAAATCAATTACTTTTAAACTTCCATTGGTTAAACTTTGTGGCAGCTTGATCGTTAACTTAGAATGCACAGGATTTGGAGTTAATTTAACAGACACATCATTAAACTCGTCAACACTTAAGCCTTGCTGAACGGTTATAACACCAGACATGTTATTTGCTCCATGAATTCCACAGAAATATGGATTTGTACCCTCAACTGTAAATGTATACGAATATGTTTGCCCCAACCCAGTTAACACACCACTATTAAAAGTTTCTGTGCTACCTGTATTGTTTTCCACCGTATGTGGTAAATCGTCTGTCCAAGTCCATCTTACGGTATCGCCCACATCAATGGTTAAATCTGCTTCTGGGCTTTCAAAACCTCTCTCCCAAATAAGGTCGTGTGTTGTTTGGGCTTGTAATCCTATTGTAATTAAAAATACAAGCACTAGTAATTTTGTTTTCATGTTTTAAAATTTTAATTAATTAATAATATGGCATTGGTCTAGTTTGATTTGCTCCAATAAATCATCATAGCCAATAAAGCGTCCTTTAATCTGTAGGTTTTCTTTTAGTTTGAGTTTCAAGTTTAGAGTATCTATAAACTGGCAATAAACGGCTTCTTCTAATGTAATTGACAGATTATTTAATTCTGAAATCTTACCCGATACTTGAATGGTTTTGTCTAGATATTTCAATTCAGAACCACTAGAGTTTTCTTGAAATTCTCTTGCTAATACTAAAGCAGAAGTTACATAGCTGGCAGGCTCTAATTGGATATTTCTATGATTCTGAAAGACGTAGTTATATCCAAAAATTGCTAAAACAATAAGTAATAATGCTATTATAATAATCTTTTTGCGCATAAACTTTTTTTTTAAAACTGCTTCAAAGAGTATCCTAATTGAAGCAGTTTAGCTACTAACATGCTTTAGGGCAAAAGATTTAGGGTGTATTCAATTCTTCTTTTTCAGTTTAATTTCTTTCAAATGTCAGTGTGTCAACACCTCCGTTTCCACCACTAACATCTCGTAATTTTATCATATTATCAGAATGCGACACAATGTCCCAGTCATCATTTAGATCTTCAAAATTGCTT
Source organism: Hanstruepera flava (assembly GCF_023634025.1). Lineage (GTDB taxonomy): Bacteria > Bacteroidota > Bacteroidia > Flavobacteriales > Flavobacteriaceae > Hanstruepera > Hanstruepera flava. Next base: position 878,007 of record NZ_JALJCW010000001.1, read on the forward strand.
GAGTCTGATACATTAAAGAAAATATTAAAGTCAATATCACTATTACTGTCATCATTGCTATTGCTATTTGAAATAAACCATGAACCTGTTAAACTGGAACCTGAACTATGAGTGGCAATCAACTCGCCATTGGAACGGAACAAAAAGCCATATCCTGTAAAATCATGAGTTTCATCTTGTCCAGAATCTATAAAACTGGTTATCCTCCATGTGCCAGCCTCTACTTGGTCTTCAATTTGTTGTATCTGGTCACTGTTATTGTTTTGAAAAACATCATCATCGTCATGAGAACATGTTGTAGATAGCAATGTTAAGCTCAACATTAGCATTAAAGCTTTAAAAATTTCTGATTTCATAGTTCTAGTTTTTTAATTGATTATTTATTTTAATTACAAGTACTTTCATAGCGAAGGCGATCATCGTCTCCTACTCTAAAATCGACTTTAGTTTCTCCGGCATTTTGTTGTATTTCATGTAGGTTCCAATTATTGTTGCAATAAGACAAGTCTGGTATATCTATTTCAACAACAATATTATTGCCTGTTCCTGAGGTAGACCAAGTTCCATAATGTGTATTGCTACCATATTCCACCACAATAGACCCATCGGTAAAGAAGTTAAAGACATAACCATCATAAAAATCATCATAATCATTACCAAATCGCTCCAACTTATCTACAATCCAATTTGAGCAATCAGTTAAAACCGATTCCAATTGCGAAGGTGTACAATTGTTACAATCGTCATCATTAAAATCGTAATCATCATCCTCATCGCAGGAATTGGCAAAGTCTTGTATAGTCAATTCCAATTCTGATTGGCTATTGACAATTAATTGGGTGTCATCATAAAGGATTACAGTTATTGGAAAATTTAGACTAACTATATCGCTTGATTCTATTTCATCTAAAAAACTATACAGTTCACTATCATCATTAAAATAAAGTGTGTCAATTAATTCATTATTTACGTTAAAAACAGAAGCGCTTATTGGATAAATAAAGTCTATACACTCAATATCATCATCACTTTCATTTTCTCCATTACAGGTATTGGCAAAACCTAATAATTCTGTATAATTAGTAATTGAAACTTCAGTAAAATCGTCTAAAATTATTGTTATAGGGTAGCTAATTACAATGGTATCTGTATCATCGTCAAGCTCGTCAAAAATGGCTTCAATTGTGTTGTAATCGTCAATGGTATTTATAGTAATTTGCACACCATTAGCTGTGACCGAAACTGGCAATTGTATCGTAAAACAATTCGCATAGTCAATAATATTATCTATGGAACCATCATTAGAAGCCGTCCATTTCATTAGATTGGCTATTACAGAATTTGGTTGAATGGTTTCATCTGTTGGCGCTTCAATATATTCTCTTTCTTCAGTTCTACAACCAAATAAGAATAAGGCTGTCAATACAAATAGATATAGTAATTTTAATAGTTTCATTGTTTTAGGTTTCGCTTTCTAATACTAAAACAACTAACTTTAAAAAAGTCCTGAAAAAAAGATGATTTTTTTTTGCAAGATTTTCTAACTCCTCTTTTTAAATGTTCTTTTTACACTTTAATTTATATATTTAGTAATCAAAAAGTAACCTTGAAGAAAGATTTACAAGAAAACATTTGCGATGAATCAGTCTTTAAACATATTTACAATAAATATGCTAAAGACCTTACCGCTTTTTTGTACTATAAATATGGAGGTCAACACAGCCCTAGCGATAAAGCTCAAGATGCCTTTATACAATTGTGGAATAATTGTAAGAAAGTAACACTAGATAAAACCAAATCGTTTCTTTTTAAAGTGGCCAACAATTTAATGCTTAATGAAATTAAGCACCAAAAAGTGGTTTTAAAGTACCAAAAAACACATCAGGTTAAAGAAGATTATGAGACACCCGAATTTATTTTAGAACAGGATGAATATTATGAATGCTACAAAAAGGTTCTTGAAAAATTGACTGAAGAACAGCGCGTTGCATTTCTACTTAATAAAGTTGATGGCAAAAAACATATTGAAATAGCTGAAATGTTAGGCGTAACGAAAAAAGTTGTGGAGTATAGAATTTACAGTGCTTTTAAAATTTTAAAATCTGAATTAAAAAACTTTTCTATTAAATAATCAGGATTTTTTAAAAGTGAGTTGTTATATAATAAAGATAATGTATTAGATGGAAGAAGAATACTTATTAAAAAAGTGGTTAAATAACGAATTAACTGAAGAAGAAAAAGAAATTTTTCAGAATCAGGAGGACTTTGCATTTAATAAACAAATTATTGATAGCGCTAAAAAATTTAAAGCTTCAGACCATATTACCATAGCTGATTTTGAAGATTTCAAACACCAATTCCAGAAACAAGTCCCTAACAAATCAAAAATATCTTGGCACAAGCCCTTTTTACGTATTGCTGCTATTCTAGTGGTTGGTTTGGGCGTATACTTTTCTTTTATTTTTAAACAAACAACCAACGTAGATACTCAAATAGGCGAAAGCGCTACTGTCATGCTTCCAGACAATTCAAAAGTCACACTTAATGCCTTATCGTCTTTAACCTACAAAGAAAAAAACTGGGAAGAGAATAGAACATTGAATCTTGAAGGCGAAGCATTTTTTAAAGTTGCAAAGGGAAAAAAGTTTGATGTGGTAACAAGTTCAGGCACTGTTACCGTAGTTGGTACAGAATTTAATGTAAAAAATAGAGCACATTATTTCGAAGTACAATGTTTTGAAGGTATTGTACAAGTAAAATCAGATACGTTGAACAAAAGACTTCTTGCTGGAAACACTTTTAAAATATATAACAATCAATTCAGCCAAAGCAATATAAACCAAGAAAGTCCTAACTGGCTTCATAACAAAAGTAGTTTTGAAAACATAGCATTTCAAGATGTAATTGCTGAATTAGAACGCCAATACAACATTACAATCAAAACCGATAACATAGATTTAACCCGACTGTTTACAGGTATGTTTATTCACAATGATTTAGATAACGCCCTTTTGTCTATCACAAAACCCCTGAATTTATTGTATACGTTTAGTACTAACAATAGTGTTCTTATATATGAGGCAAACAACTAAAATCAATTGGTTAATCTGCCTATTCTTTTGCAATGCATTACACTTATTTGCTCAAGACAAAACCTCATTAGCAACTATTTTAAAGGACATTGAAAACAGATATGATGTGCAATTCAATTATGCTCCAGACAACATTAATAATGTTTTTATTGTATCTCCCAGCATAGAATTCACTATTGATGAAACCTTAAATTATTTAGAAAAAGAAACCAACTTAAAAGCCAGTCTATCTGAAAATGGTATAATAATTCTTACCAAATACACATATAAAACCATATGTGGAAACATTAAAAATTATCAAGACAGCAAACCCATAGAACATGTTTCTATTCAAGTTGATAATTATGGTACTGTAACTGATAAAAATGGTTTTTTTGAACTTGATGTTAATAATTCTGAAAGCACACTAACCATTCGCTCATTAGGCTTTACGACTTTAGAGTTAAAGGCTAATGAGTTTTTAAATGCCGATTGTAAAGATATTTTTCTAAAGCCGGAGATTCAATCCTTATCTGAAGTGTATTTAACCAATTACATTACAAATGGTATAACAAAAACCAAATCGGCTTCTTATGAGATAGATTTTTCAAAGTTTGACATTCTACCGGGTTTAATTGATACTGATGTTTTACAATCCGTACAAGCCTTCCCTGGTGTTTTGAGTGTAGACGAAACAGTTTCAAACATTAACATAAGAGGTGGATCTAATGACCAAAACTTAATATTATGGGATGGTATAAAAATGTATCAGTCAGGTCATTTTTTCGGGTTAATATCTTTATACAATCCTCAAATTACAAATGATGTTGTACTTATAAAAAATGGAACCAATGCACGATATACAGATGGTGTATCTGGCACTATAATAATGAATACCAGCAACCAACTCAACAAAAAAACAAATTGGAGTTTAGGGTTTAATTTAATTGACTTTAACGGGTATCTTGACTTAAAAATAAGTGACAAATCTTCTCTTGAAATAGCAGCCAGAAAATCACTGAACGATGTAACAACAACCCCTACATTTAATAGGTATTTTGAAAGAATTACTCAAAATCCCGGATTTGAAAATAACACGTCTGAAATAACAAACTCAAATGAAGACTTTGACTTTTATGATTTTTCTTTGAGATGGTTATACGAAATCAGCGAAAAAGACAAATTAAGAGTTAATTTCATTAATGCGTCCAACAAGCTTGTATTTGATGAAAGTACAGTTGTAAACAACATTCAACGTTCTCGAGAAAGTAAACTAACACAAAATAGTATAGCTGGATCAATATTTTATAACCGCGCATGGAATGAGCGATTTAATACAACTTTTGAGTTTTATGAATCGGATTATAAATTACAAGCCACAAACTCAAATATACTAGAAGACCAAAGGTTTTTACAAGAGAACCAAATTTCTGAATCCAGTATTAAATTTTTTGGGGATTATACTATTAACAACAACTTAAAACTCCAATTGGGCTATCATTTTGTTGAAACCGAAATAACCAATCTAGATGATGTCGATATGCCTCGATATAGGCTATTAGTTTCAGAAGTTTTAAGAACAAATGGTGTTTTTTCCGAATTGACCTACAATAGCAACAGTAAAAAAACACGTCTAAATTTAGGTATCCGCTATAATTACATAGGGGAATTTAACACAAGTCTTTTTGAACCTCGATTGAGTTTCACCCATAAATTCTGGCAAAACTTTTCAATAGAAATCTTAGGGGAATTTAAAAACCAAAATACATCCCAAATAATAAACCTGCAAAATGATTTTTTAGGTGTTGAAAAAAGACGCTGGCAATTGTCTAACAATTCTACTATCCCAATTATTAAAAGTAAACAGGCTGCTTTTGGCATTAACTATTCCAAAAACAATTTTTTAATTAGTTCCGAATTCTACTACAAAGCAATTAGAGGCATAACCACACAAAGCCAAGGATTTATTAATCAATATCAAGAACTTAAATCTAGCGGTGAAAATAATGTCTATGGAATTGATTTACTGTTTAGAAAGTCTTTCCCCAATTATAATCTTTGGGTAAGTTATTCTTATATGAACAATAAGTATTCGTTTGATTCTATTAGTTCCTATCAATTTCCTAGCAACTACGATATTACAAACGCTATTACTTTTGGTTCTTCCTATACAAAAAAGAACTTCAAATTCTCATTAGGTGTTAATTGGCATTCCGGAAAACCTTATACCAAACCTATAGAAGGTAATGAAATAGTAAACAACACTATAAATTACGAGCCCATAAACTCCTCACGCTTGGAATCTTATTTTAGAGTTGATGCATCAGCCGTATACAATGTTAACATTAGCAACAAAGTTAAAGGAGTGTTTGGGGCATCACTTTGGAATATTCTTGGAAACGAAAATGTATTGAACACTTACTACACGATAAGAAATGATGCTATTGTTGAAATCAACGAATTATCATTAAACTTTACACCAAACTTATCAGCTCGATTTATTTTTAACTAATTAAGAATCTAAATCTTATCTTTTAGCACCTTTAAATTGGCCAAAAGTATCTCCTCACTAATTCTTGTTGAATAATCGGGATTAATGTATTCAAAATAAATCGTTCCCTTTTCATCTACAATTAAAACGGTTGGTACTGGCAGAATATCGCTAATGCCCTTACTTTTTTTGAAAAAAAATCCTTTTGTCATATCAAATGCAAAGATTAATGAGGTACACATAAAGCAATAACAAACCTATTCAGTATCTATTCAGGCTACTACTTAAAATTATATATCTTTACGTTTTATGAAACATAGTCATTTTAGATATACTAATATTTATAATTTAAGAAATAATGATTAAGAAAAAATGGTGCTTTCTATTACTACTTTTTGTTTTTATAGGAGAAATAACCGCTCAAGTGTATTCCGAACTCAATAATAAGAAAAACGACACCACTGAATATAACTATTTACTGCCCATTTTTGGAAAAAAAACGCATGCTTTAGGATTTGACTTACCTTACTCGGCTGGCTTAAGTGTTAATTACCTTACACAGAAATCAAATATTATTATTTCAAATGTTAGTGTTGGATTCAATAACAGTGAATTATATAACGTTGACGACCTAATACGATTTAACAAAACGACTGCTACTTCTAATGGTGTGAATATTAGGCCTGATATATGGGTATTCCCATTCCTTAATGTCTATGGTATATTTGCCACGGCTAATACATCCACCAATGTTGATGTTAGTGTAGTGATACCAAGAATAAATAGTTCTGAAGAATTATTTAGAATACAGACAAGCCCTAATTTTAACACCACTACTGTGGGATTTGGCCTAACACCCACGGTTGGTTTTTTTGGAGGATGGATTGCCCTGGACATGAACTTTACTTGGACTGATGTTGATGCTCAAGAAAAACCCGTATATGCTTTTGTTTTTGACCCTCGCATTGGTAAAACATTCAACTTTAAAAAACCTCAACGAAACATATCTATTTGGGTTGGAGGATTCAGAGTTAAAGTTAACAGGGACACAAAAGGACATTTAGCTCTGGATGAAGTATTACCTATTGATCAATGGGAGCAAAAAGTAATGAATGGGCAAATAAAAGTTGGAGAAGCTCAAATGGAGTTGGATGATTGGTGGAATAGTTTATCTCCTGTTCAACAAGCAAATCCTGTCAATATTGCTAAGCGTGAAGGAAATCAATTAAAGCTCAATGCAGCATCTGCTGTTTTAAATGGTGCCGAAAATGCTTTGAATACCGCAGATAGTTCAACCCTACAATACACATTAGATAAAGAACAAGAAACGATGTGGAACTTTATTGTTGGAACACAATTTCAACTTAACAAGCATTGGATGATTCGAGCTGAATATGGGTATTCTTCAGGTAGAGAACAATTTTTTGGCGGATTGCAATATCGATTTGGCTTATAAATAATACACTCATAACTTTTAAAATCTGGTTCATGAAAAAATCATTCGTTTTCTGTATAGTCTTTTTTTTATCTCTATCAACATTGCAGGCTCAAGCTGCATTGTTCGCTTTATTATTTGGGGACAAAGTAGCTTCCGAAAAATTTAATATTAGTTTAGAATTCGGTGTAAATCAACCGTTTTACGCTAATATCGAAAACACCAAACGTTCTAAACTTGGTGTTAATTTTGGTATTGGAGGAAATCTAAAATTATCAGAAAATTGGTTCTTAAGTCCAAACGTTTATTTTTTAGCTCGACGTAATATACAATTCAATACGTTTTCATTAATGAGTGGCAACTCAAATTTAGACTCTCAGTTTGCTAATGTCCCCACGGAAGTCTCTCTCAATTATATTGATATTCCAGTATTCATAACCTACCAGACTTCTAATAAAAAATATCGTTTTGGTATTGCACCACAAATATCTCTACTTCAAAAATCTAGGGCAGTTTTTAAAAGACCAGAAGGTGATTTCACTCAAAATTTTGATGGTTATACTGAAGAAGTAGATTTTGGTATGCTAGCCGATTTTGCTTATGTGCTTGGAAAGGCACACAAAGGAAAGGGAATAATTATTCATTTACGCTACTATCATGGCTTCACAGATATTATTACCGATCGTATTAGTACAAAAAATAACAACTCTAGTTATTTAGCCTTACATCTAACACTCCCCTTTATAACGGACGAGTTAGCCCAAAAAAACTTAAATGAAAACTTATAACTCCTTTTCTATAGTTCTTTTTTTAATGCCTTTAAATTAGCTATCAATAATTCTGGACTTAACCTTACTTTATAGTTAGGATTAATATATTCATACAGAATATCTCCTGAAGTATTTACAACAAAAACAGTTGGAACAGGCAATATCTCTGTAGCCTCCATTTTAGTCTTCTTGGCAATATACATTTTTGCCATACCCGGAGTTTTGAATCCAATTCCTACTTGCTGAATAAATTTGGCTTGAGGGTCTGCATAAATCTGATAGTTTATACCTTCTTTTTCAGCTGTTGGATTTAACATTTCAAAATGGTCTGGACTAATGGCAATTATTTGATAGCCCAACTCAATAATTTGGGATTCAACTTCAGCTAACGCACCTAATTGCTGATTACAATATGGACACCAGCCACCACGATAAAACACAACTACTGATGGTTTTTGTTTCAAAACATGCTGTAAGCTAACCTCGCCACCATCTACATTTAACAGTGTAGCATCCGGCAATTGCTCACCTATAAGAAGTGGGCTAATATCTTCCGCTTTTTCTGGAACTTGAGCAAATAAAGTAAATGATAAAAATAGAGCAAACAATAGGGGTAAAGACTTCATAAGTATAATTTTTAGGTTAAGTCTTTAGTTTGTTTAACTCCTTACAAAATTATTTAATGTGGTAGTTTATCTTTTAATACCCCATAAACATAGGTGCCTAAAATTGCGGCCAGAACCACTATAACCATTGAGCCGTATCCGGCACCAACAAGTGTATACATAGGCCCAGGACACGCGCCTGCCAAAGCCCAACCTAACCCAAAAAGTACACCTCCAATTAAATACCTATAGAAACTTTTTTCTTTGGCTTCAATATGAATTTCGTTTTTATAAAACGATTTAATTTTAAAACGCTTTATGGAGTACGTCATTAAAACTCCCAAAATTAATGCGGCACCAATAATACCGTACATATGAAAAGATTGAAACTGAAACATTTCATAAATTCGAAACCACGAAGCAGCTTCTGACTTAAACATGGTAATTCCAAACAAAATACCTATTGCTAAATATACAAGTGTTCTCATGCTCTAAAAAATTAAAGGAAATAAAAAGTGAACCATAACCAAGCCACCAATAAAAAAACCTATTACGGCAATTAAGGAAGGACGCTGCAAATTACTTAACCCAGAAATGGCATGACCCGATGTGCAACCACCAGCATATCGTGCCCCAAAACCAACCAAAAATCCACCAATAATTAAAATAACAAGAGATTTCAAATCGCTTAAGGCGGAAGTACTAAACAATTCAGTAGGTAAATATGTTTTACCGGCACTTTCAAAACCCAAGACTTGTAAATTAGAAATCGTTTTTTCACTAATTAGCACGGCTTCATTTGGAGTTAAAAAATGTGAAGCTATAAAACCACCAATCACAGCTCCTAACACGACTACTAAATTCCAACGTTGTGACTTCCAGTCAAAATTGAAGAATTCATTTTTTTTTCCAGCACCTAGCATGCTACACATGGTTCTTAAATTTGAAGACATTCCAAATCGTTTTTCAACCATAATCAATAAAAACATAATCAAGGCAATCATTGGTCCAGAAACATACCATGGCCATGGTTGTAATATAAAATCCATATTTATTTTTTGTAAATAAGAGTTAAGTAAAAGTCCGCAAGATAGGGATTGTTCTTAAATATTCTGTTTAATAAAAATTTTGAGTCCATAAGCAAAGCTATGTTTTATTGAATTTAATAAAGAGCTCTCTTCCATCTCGACTCGCAATAGAATTATAACAGGGCTCAATTATCTCCAACTCAAAAAGTGGTTTAAAATAATTAACATATTCAGGTTTCGAGCCTCCAAATGGTGGATGTTCATTATTTAATTTGTCATTGAACAACAAACCAACCAGCTTTCCATTGTCTTCTAATAACTGATGCACTTTGTTGGCATATTGCTGCCGTAAATTAGGATTAATGGCACAGAAAAAGGTCTGTTCTAAAATTAAGTCGAATGCAGATTGCAATTCAAAAAAATCGCCATGAATTAATTGTGATTTTGGAAAGTCGGGAACTCTATTTTTAATATTGCTCAAGGCCGTTTTAGACCAATCTACCACTGTTACATTTTTAAAACCATTATGCCATAAATACTCGGCTTCGTATGCGTTTCCAGCTCCTGGAATTAAAATTTTTAAATCGGTATCTGTTAATTGATCGATATAAGTTTTAAGCGGTGTAGAAATAGTGCCAATATCCCAACCCGTTTCATTGTTTTGATAACGATTGTCCCAAAATGCTTCAGATAAACGTATGCTTTCAGACATGAGATTTCAACAAGTTAATTAAATCATTCTTTTGCACCACACCAGACTGCCTCCAAAGTTGTTTCCCATTTTTATATAAAATAAGCGTGGGCACACCACGAACTTGTAGTTGTGCCGCTAAAGCTTGATTTTTATCCACGTCTACTTTTAAAATAGAAACCGATTCACCAAGTGAATCTTTGACTTCTTTTAGGATAGGACTCATCATTTTACAAGGCCCACACCATTCGGCAAAAAAATCAACTAAAACGGGCTTGTCTTTATGTATTATACTTGAAAAATTACTCATAATTACTCTTTATTAAACGAAATACTCCATATGCCACGAACTTCGTTTTCAGCATATCCAATAGCCTTATCATCAGGATACAAACGTTTGATTGTATTGTAAACATTACTATCAATATTTTTTCCATGACATTGTAAGCACATGGTATTGGTTGTAATTGGATAGAAAAAGCTAACCGATTTTGGACCGTTTTCTAGTATTGGCTTGGGTTCTTGTTTACTACGTATTGCTTTTTCAAACCGCCTCATATAATATCGCTCTTTAGAGTTCGCTGCATTGTCAGGGTTTCTAGGCTTATCAGACACGCGCTTAATTGTTGCATTATAAACAACGGCCATACTATCGGTAATTGGGTAAGCCTTTTCACTACAAAATTCAACAGCCGCGAGCGTTCCTTTTTTCTGAATGGTTCCCATAAGGTTTTTACCAAGCTCAGTTTTTGTTCCCATAGCGTATTGCATTCCTATTTCTTCATAGGAAAGATCTGCTTCTTCATGCGAAGCTTGCTGTTGCCCTTTCATGTTGCCCATACCTTTGCCTTGTCCCTTACCCTGCTCTTGCTTAACATGATCTTCAAACCATTCTGGCTGTTCAATGTCAAAATCATAGATATAGTCTGCTATAAGTGTAATTGTCGCTTCAGGGTAAACTGCTTTGGGCATAACACCAAAACGCCTCACCGCTCCAGGCATTTTAGAATCTTCAGCGTTAGGGTTTTTCATAAATTTTTGGATACTTTTTATGAATTCCTTTTTTGAAACCCCTTCAGTTAAATAATGCTGCTTAACAGCAATCATAGGTGGCGCAATACGACTGTCATGACTTGCCGTTGGACTATGGCACACATAACAATTGACTTCCATAAGCTTTTTTCCTGGATGTTCATCCTGACTTTCCAATGGAGTTGAATTGGTATATTTACTATCCTCATTAGAATTGTTCTTACAACTCCAAAACGCTATCATTGCAATTAAAATAAATGCTATCTTACTTTTCATGATTTGATAATTTTCCTGTTGCACAACTCACAAACGACTTTGCTTTTGTAACTATAGTATTGGCTTCTGTTTCTTCGGGATAACCTAGAGCTTTCAGCTTATGCTTCACGTCCAAAACCAAACTATCAGAGTCACAATTAAAAATCACTTCATCTTTATCAATCTCAACAGTTACATGACTCACACCAGTTATGTCAGATAGTTTAGTTTGTATGGTATGGGCACAACCACCGCATTTTAAATTTTGAATTTTAATTATATGTTCCATAACACAGAATTTAGATGTAAAATTATAAAAAGCTATTCAATACTTCTGTAACATGTGATACAAAAAAAGAGCAACTTTCGTTGCTCCTTTTTCTTGAATACATATAAACTAATTACTTTAAAGTGGATGGGCAAACATAATCTGTTACAGGAATACCAGCTTTTTTTATAGCACCAAAGCCTCCTGCTATATCGACTAAATTATGAATCCCTCTGCTCTTTAAAATAGAAGCTGCTATTACACTACGATAACCACCAGCACAATGCACATAAAAGGTTTCACTTTCTGGGAATTCACTTAAATGATCATTTAGAAAATCTAAAGGCGTTAAATGGGCATCCTTAATGTGGGCACTAATAAACTCGCCTTCTTTTCTAACATCGAATACGGGAACAGTTTCCTTTTCTAAAGTGTCTTTAAATGTTTCTGCTGATATGGAAGAAATGGTATCATAATCTTTAGAGGCTGCTTTCCAGGCTTCAAATCCTCCTTCTAGATAACCTAGTGTATTATCAAACCCAACTCGCGATAACCGTGTAACGGTTTCTTCTTCTCTACCTTCTGGAGTAACCAATAAAATAGGCTGTTTTACATCGGCAATTAATGCACCAACCCAAGGAGCAAACCCTCCATCAATTCCAATAAAAATAGATCTTGGAATATGGCCTTTTACAAAATCGTTTTGGTGGCGTACATCTAAAACAATAGCTTCTGTTTCGTTTGCTGCGGCCTCAAAAGCATCTGGCGACAAAGCTTGGGTTCCTCTTTTTAAAACCACATCAATATCATCATAGCCTTCTTTATTCATTTTAACATTTAAAGGGAAATATTTTGGTGGTGCCTGTAAGCCGTCGGTTACCTCTTTAATAAACTCCTCTTGTGTCATATCAGCTCTTAAGGCATAATTCATTTGTTTCTGGTTACCAAGTGTATCAACAGTTTCCTTCATCATATTTTTACCACAAGCGGAACCCGCACCATGCGCTGGATAAACAATAACATCGTCTGCCAAGGGCATAATTTTCGAGCGTAAGCTATCATACAATAAGCCAGCTAATTGCTCTTGTGTCATATCAGCTGCCTTTTGGGCTAAATCAGGACGACCAACATCACCTAAAAACAAAGTATCTCCACTAAAAATAGCATGATCCTTACCGTTTTCATCACGCAACAAGTATGTTGTGCTCTCCATGGTATGTCCAGGAGTATGCAAGGCTATAATTGTAATATCACCTAATTTAAAAGCTTCATTATCTTTTGCTATATAAGCATCGAAACTAGGGTTTGCCGTTGGACCATATATAATTGTTGCCCCTGTTTCTTTTGCTAAAGTTACATGTCCACTAACAAAATCGGCATGAAAATGCGTTTCAAAAATGTACTTTATGGTAGCATTATCTTTTGTTGCTCGATCAATGTAGGGCTTAACCTCACGAAGTGGATCAATAATAGCCACTTCTCCTTTACTTTCAATGTAATAAGCACCTTGTGCTAAACATCCTGTATATATCTGTTCTATTTTCATAATCTTAATTTTAATTTTTACAAATTTAAGGGTTACAGCTAAACCCTACAGTAACACATGTTACAATTCTATTTTACAAAAAACTCCATGTAAAAAATGAAAATGGCCATTACAAAAATAAAATAACCAAATCCTTTTTTTAGTTTGCTACCATCAATAAAATTCCCTAAATAACTTCCTACAAAGATACCGATTAATGAAATACCCGTAAATGTTAAAAGGAAGGTCCAATCTATCTCCATTGTTATGGCGTCTCCAAGAAAAAAACCCAGAAGTGATTTAAATGCAATAATAATTAGTGATGTCCCTACGGCAACTTTCATCTTTACATTAGCTAGTATGACTAAAGCTGGTATAATTAAAAATCCACCACCAGCTCCAATAAAACCCGTAATGGCACCAACAACCAAACCTTCTAAAAGTATTAAGGGATAATTATAGGTAACCACCAGATCTTCTTGTTTTTCCTGTCGTGTTTTCAACATTGAAAATGCAGCAGGAATCATTAAAATTGCAAATAGTCCAAACATGCCCATACGGCGTGTGAACTCAAAACCACCTAAATTAAAAAGTACTTCTGGAAGTGCTGGCACTACATAATACCGTACCAATGTTACTCCAATTATAGCAGGCAGTCCAAATACAAAAGCAGTTCGCCAATCTACATATCCCTTAAAATGCTGTTTCAAACCGCCAATAAGGGCACTAAACCCTACTACAAATAAGGAATATGCCGTCGCAACTTTTTCGTTAACCATAAAAAGATAGGCCAACACAGGGACAGCCAATATAGATCCGCCGCCACCTATTAATCCAAGAGAAACACCAATAATCAGTGCACTTATATAACCTAATATTTCCAGTATATCCATCAGTTAATTTTGAAAGATGTCAGCAAAGGTACTGAATGCAGATTTTATAGTAAGTAACAACTGTTACACGCATAACGCTCACTTAAGAACAATATGGTTTCTATGTAATTCTACTTTACCTAAATTTTCCAACTTTTTGAGCAACCTAGAAATAACCACTCGCGAAGTATGTAATTCATAAGCTATTTCTTGGTGTGTACTATGTATTATGTTGTCATTAGAAATGCGAGCTTTCTCATTAAGGTACTTCAACAAACGTTCATCCATTTTAAGAAAAGCTATACTGTCAATAGTTTCTAGAAGTTCGTTAAGTCGGTTATGATAACTCTCAAACACAAAATTACGCCAACTCTTGTATTTACCAGACCATTCTTCCATTTTTTCAATAGGAATCATAATAAGTTTAGCATCCGTTTCCGCAATAGCCCGTATTTCGCTTTTGGTTTGTCCTAAACAACAGGTTAAAGTCATAGCACAAGTTTCACCTTTTTCAAGGAAATACAACAACAATTCATCACCATCACCATCTTCACGAAGAACTTTTATAGCTCCAGAAACCAACAAAGGCATAGACCTAACATACTGTCCAATCTCGATTAACTTATAACCTTCCGATATCTCTTTAAAAGTGCCTACTTGATTAATCTCATTTAAAAGTTCCTTTTCAAAAAGATGCGAATAATGTTGAGTGAGTTCTTGAATCATTTTTGTTTATGTTCTGTTAATGAGTAGCGTTTTACTAATTTCCCTAAGGTCAAACCTTGGATCAATATGGAAAACACCACTATAAAATAGGTAATCACTAAAAACAAATCGCGCTGCATATCAACTGTCAACCCTAGAGCTAGTGCGATTGAAATACCACCGCGTAATCCGCCCCAAGTCATAATTAAATTGGTTTTAGGTGCAAAATTCAAACGTTTTTCAAAAAACCGTACGGGTAATAATAATGACAGAAAACGACATACCAACACCAAGGGAATGGCAATTAAACCAGCAGATATATAGTGGGTTTCAAACGTTAAAACCAAAATCTCCATGCCTATTAATACAAATAAAATAGTGTTCAATAAGATATCTATTAACTCCCAAAATTTATCAACATAACTTTCCGTTATATGCGACATGGCAGAACTTCTTACCGTATCGTTACCAATTAAAAGCCCTGCTGTAACCATAGCTAATGGTGCCGATAAATGATAGGCTTGTGCAATAACAGTTCCTCCCATTACAGCAGCTAGTGTTATAATGACTTCTATATCATAATCGTCTATAGATTTCATTAACCTGTAAGTAATCCAACCAATGGCTAAACCTAATGCTATTCCTCCTATGACTTCAACTGCAAATAATTCAAAAATTTCAGATACTTCTATCTCTCCATTCCCAATTTGAGCAATTTTAAAAATGGTTAAAAATACAACTACACCTACACCATCATTAAATAACGATTCACCTACAATTTTAGCCTCCAATTGTTTTGGTGCACCTACATTTTTCAAGATGCCTAAAACAGCTATCGGATCGGTTGGAGATATCAGTGCCCCAAAGAGCAAACAGTAAATAAGTTCAACCTCTAACCCAAACAATGGTAATATAAAATATGTACCATAGCCAACCAGAAAAGTCGATACTAAAACACCTAGTGTTGCAAACACCAATACAGGCCATCTTTGCACACGTAATTGCTCAAAATTGGTATGCAAAGCACCAGCAAATAGCATAAAACTCAACATAATGTCAAGCAATACTTCCTTAAAATCAATTTGGGTGATAATATATTTTTCGGCTTCAAGCAGGGTTGCATCATAGTAACTTAATGCAAAAACGACCATTGTAAAAACTATGGTTATCAACATTAAACCAATAGTATTGGGAAGCTTTAAGAACCGTACATTTACATAACCAAAAAGTGCTGATAAAACAACGAGTATTGTAATAATATGAAAGTAATCCATGAAGTCAATTTATTCGATATGCAATATACCATTTTTCACATGTTATTTAGACCGAAAATCCGTGTAATTTTATGTAATCTTTACTATACATCTTCGACTTAAAGCTGTATATTTCATTTTTTCAAAAGTGAATTAAACATCAATTATGCAAAAAACATATTATGATCCAGCTGATTTAAAAAAGTTTGGAAAAATATCAGATTGGAATGAAGAACTCGGTTCAAAATTTTTTGAATATTACAATGCAGTATTTAAAGAAGGCCATCTTACCGAACGTGAAAAATCATTAATTGCTTTAGCTGTTGCCCATACCATACAATGCCCATACTGCATTGATGCCTATACAGGAGATGGCTTACAACGTGGCATAACTAAAGAAGAGATGATGGAGGCTCTACATGTAGCTGGTGCTATTCGTGGTGGTGCCTCATTGGTTCATGGCGTGCAAATGATGAATAAAGTCAAGAAATTAGATTTATAAATGCTCAAATCGCTCCATAAAAGACATAGTGAATTAGCCCAAAGCAAACGTCAGTTAGAAATTTTATCAAACGGTATCTTTCAAAATGGCGATTTGCTAAAATTTAAAGATAAAATTGCTGAAAGCAACCAATTTCCTTTACGAGCTAAAAAACTTGAAATCCTTCAAATTAATGTGGGTTATATGTGCAATCAAGTTTGTGCACATTGTCATGTAGATGCTGGTCCTGACCGTAAAGAAATTATGACAAAGGAAACCATGTTGCAATGCCTAGATGTTATAAAAAAAACCAATGCCCATACACTCGATTTAACTGGTGGCGCTCCTGAAATGAACCCAAACTTTAGGTGGTTTGTTGAAGAAGCCTCCAAAGCAGGCATCCAAGATTTTATTGTTCGCTCTAACCTTACCATTATTCGTGCTAATAAAAAATATTATGATTTGCCCGAATTTTTCAAAAAACATAATATTCATGTGGTAAGTTCTATGCCACACTGGACAAAAGGAAAAACAGATAAACAGCGAGGCGATGGGGTTTTCAACAAATCCATTCAAGCACTTAAAGATTTAAATGCTATGGGCTACGGAATGCCTGATAGCGAATTACGTTTAGATTTAGTTTATAATCCGTCAGGTGCTTTTTTACCTGGCAATCAAACGGCTTTGGAAAAAGATTTCAAAAAGGCTTTGTTGGATGATTTTGGAATCCAATTCCATAATCTATTTGCCATAACCAATCTACCCATAAGTCGATTTTTAGATTATTTAATTGCTTCAGAAAATTACGAAGACTATATGCATGCGTTGGTTGATGCTTATAATCCAGAAGCCGTTAAAAACGTGATGTGTACCAATACGCTTTCGGTAAGTTGGGATGGTTATTTATATGATTGCGATTTTAACCAAATGCTGAACCTCCCTGTAAACAGTAAAGTCAAACATATTTCGGAATACCAATCCGAATTGTTGGAAGGTCGTCCAATTGTTATTTCGCAACATTGCTACGGATGCACTGCTGGTGCAGGAAGTAGCTGCCAAGGTAGTGTTACATAACAAATAGCTACTATATGCAATTAGCAGACAATAACATCACAAATCTGTCATTTCGAATGCAAATGAGAAATCTCATTATAATAACCTTTCTGTGTTTTTCTTACGTTTCAAATGCACAAGAATCATTGGCCGATGTATTAAAAAAACACAACACCCATGTGGTACCTTACATGTCTGTTCAGGAATTGGCCATGCCTAAAACAAAAGCTATAATTTTAGATGCAAGAGAGACGCAAGAATACAATGTTAGCCATATTAAAGATGCCATTCACGTAGGCTATAATGCGTTTAGCATTGAAAATATAGAAGCGTTAATGCCAAATAAAAACGAACAAATCGTTGTCTATTGTTCCTTGGGAATTCGGTCTGAAGACATTGCCGAACAGCTACAAAAGTTAGGCTACACAAATGTTTATAATCTCTATGGCGGCATTTTTGAATGGAAAAACAACAATTTCCCTGTCTATAATAAACAAGGAAAAACCAACAAAATACATGGCTTTTCAAAGGAGTGGAGCAAGTGGTTAACCAAAGGCGAATGTGTTTATGAGTGATAATCTGGTAATCGTTTTTATAAAAAATTTAAAACTAGGTAAGGTTAAAACCCGATTGGCTAAAACCATTGGTGACCAAGAAGCCTTTGAAGTTTACAAATTACTGGTTAAAAAAACCGAAGAGGCTACACAAAATCTCCATGCCGACAAGCACATTTATTTTTCTGATGCCATTATACCTTCCAAATGGCCCAATACTTATAAAACAGTCCAAAAAGGAAGTGATTTGGGCGAACGTATGAAAAATGCTTTCAAAGATGGATTTGAAAAAGGCTACAAAAACATCCTGCTTATAGGCTCTGACTTACCAGACATTTCTGAAATCATTATAAACGAAGCTTTTGAAGTCCTAAAAACTAATGATACAGTTTTTGGGCCAGCCGAAGATGGCGGTTATTACTTGGTTGGCTTGAAACAGCTACATAATAACCTATTTAGCAACATACCATGGAGCACTTCAAAAGTGTTTGAAGAAACCATTAAAGTTTTGGATTCTCAATCAATTTCAGTAGGATTATTACAAACATTAAACGATATTGATACTTTTGAGGATTTTAAGACCTCATCAATTTATAAAACCTATTTACATGATAAAATTCATAACTGAAACAACAGAATATTTACAAAACAAAGGATTTGAAAACCCTGAAATAGGCATCATTCTTGGAACAGGATTAGGAAAACTATTGGATGAAGTAGAGGTTCTGTCCGAAGTCAGCTATAATCATATTCCTAATTTCCCAACAGCTACGGTTGAGTTCCATAAGGGCAAACTCATTTATGGAATTATTGAAGGCAAAAAAGCCGTTATCATGCAAGGGCGCTTTCATGTTTATGAAGGCTACTCCTTGCAAGACGTAACCTACCCAGTTCGTATAATGGAAAAATTGGGCGTAAAAACCCTATTGGTTTCCAATGCCTCTGGAGCAATAAATTTGAATTTTAAAAAAGGTGAACTCATGCTAATTGACGACCACATTAACCTTCAAGGCAGTTCGCCATTAGCATTTAAAGGCGTTGAACTTCTAGGTGAACGCTTTTCGGATATGAGCGCTCCCTACGATGCCGAAATCAATGCCAAGTTTAAAGCCATTGCCAAAGCGCAAGGCATTACACTTCACAAAGGTGTTTATGCCAGTGTAGTTGGACCACAATTGGAAACACGAGCCGAATACCGCATGCTGAAAACTATTGGAGCCGATGCGGTGGGCATGAGCACGGTTCCAGAGATTATAGTCGCCAATCATCTTAATTTAAAGGCCGCAGCCGTGTCAGTTTTAACCGATGAGTGCGACCCAGATAATCTAAAACCAGTTGATATATCCGAAATTATTGAAATGGCTGGCAAAGCAGAACCACAAATGATAACACTTTTTAAAGAACTAATTAAATCACTCTAAAATATATGAGCAATTACCTAGACACCACTCTCGATGTTTATAAAGAAGCAGCATTGACGCCAGACATAGGCCTTTGCTGCACAACAAATCCTATTTGGGAACTACCTGGTTTAAAAATTCCTAAAATAATGCAAGAGATGAACTATGGTTGTGGTAGTACGGTACATGCTCGTGATTTAACTAATAATCCTAAAATGCTTTATGTTGGTGTTGGTGGTGGTATGGAATTGTTGCAATTTGCCTATTTCAACCGCCAAAAGCATGGTGTGGTTGGTATTGATGCCGTAAATGAAATGCTACAAGCTTCCCGTAAGAATTTTAAAGAAGCTGAAGCTTTAAACCCTTGGTTTAAAAGTGAGTTTGTAGATTTAAAAAAAGGGGATGCCTTAAATCTTCCTATCGAAGATAATAGCATTGATGTGGCAGCACAAAACTGCTTGTTTAATATTTTTAAAACCGACGATCTTAAAAAGGCCATTTCAGAAATGTATCGTGTTTTAAAACCGCATGGTCGTTTGGTTATGAGCGATCCCACGTGTGAACAACCTATGAGCAATACTTTAAGAAACGATGAACGTTTGCGTGCATTATGCTTAAGTGGAAGTTTGCCTATTTCAGAATACATCAAAATGCTTACAGATGCAGGTTTTGGAACCATTGAAATTCGAGCGAGAAAACCTTATAGAATATTGGATCCAGAGCATTATCCTACTGACGAATTAATTTATATTGAATCCATTGAAGTTGCTGCTATAAAAGATCCCGTACCAGAAGATGGCCCTTGTATATTTACGGGAAAAGCTGCTATTTATTACGGTAAAAACGATTATTTTGATGACAAGGCTGGTCATATACTACTGAAAAATCAACCGTTGGCTATTTGTGATAAAACAGCCAATGCATTGGCGTCTCTTAACAGTAATGATATATTTATAAGTGAATCCACATATCATTATGATGGCGGTGGCTGTTGTTGATCATAATTTGGAATAATTATTGGTCTTTCAGAATAAATAAATTTAATGAAGCAAATTCTTTTCATAATAACTATTGTATTATCCACAAACCAAATGGTTTACGCCCAGAAATTAAACCATACCATTTGGACGGATTTTTTAAAGAAACATGTTTCAGAAAATGGAAATGTAGATTACAAAAGCATAAAAGCCAATGGTGCAGATTTGAATAATTACCTCAATCAATTCATTGGGATAGCTCCAAATAACAATTGGACCAAACAAGAAACCCTAGCCTATTGGATAAACGCTTACAATGCATTTACCATAAAACTAATAATCGATAATTATCCATTGAAAAGCATTAAGGATATTGATAATCCTTGGGATAAAAAATGCATTCCAATCAATGGCGAGATGGCATCTTTAAACCATATCGAGCATGAAATCTTACGTAAAATGGATGAACCCAGAATTCACTTTGCCATCGTTTGTGCATCTCAATCATGCCCCAAACTGTTAAACAAAGCCTATGTTGCAGATAAGCTGGAGCAACAACTTACAGATGCTACAAAAGACTTTTTAAGGGATAACTCAAAGAATAACATAGCACCTAATCAATTGGAGCTTTCCAAAATATTCAAATGGTTCGCAAAAGATTTCAAACAGAATGGTTCCCTTATTGATTTTCTAAATCAGTATTCGGAAGTGAAAATTTCAAAAGATGCTAAAATAAAATATCGGGATTACAATTGGGATTTAAATGATTGATTGTCATGACGAGTATCCAGACTGTAAACGTCTGGAGACATAGTAATCTCAAAAACAAACAGGATACCCTGTCATTACGAGGAACGTAGTGACGTGGTAATCTCAAAAAGAAGGGGAAACAATGCCAGAATAAATGAAAAACCAACTATCCATAATTATCCCTGTATTAAACGAAGCCGACAACATTGCTTTATTATTAAATCATCTTATTAATAATTCATCTCCAAAAAATAGTACCGAAATTATTATTGTCGATGGTGGCAGCACCGACGGAACGCTAGAAAAGGTTAAAGCGTTCGTCACTTCGAGTGTGCCGACGTTTACCGTCGGTATGTATCGAGAAGGCGAACCAAAACCTGACACCCAAACCAACATCAAACTACTCCATTCCCCAAAAGGCCGCGCCAAACAAATGAATCTGGGTGCCAAACACGCTACCGGCAACATACTCTATTTCCTCCACGCCGATTCATTTCCACCTAAAAACTTTGATGCCCTAATTATAAATGAAATAGAAAAAGGCAATCAAGCGGGTTGTTTCCGCTTACAGTTTGACAGCAAGCATTGGTGGTTACGTTTAGCAAGTTGGCTAACACAATTTTCATGGCGCGCTTGCAGAGGTGGCGACCAGAGTCAGTTTATCACCAAAAAACTATTTGATGACATTGGTGGTTACGACGAAAACTATACCATCTACGAGGACAACATCTTGATAAATGAATTATACGCTAGGAAAAAATTTGTGGTTATTCAGGAAAAAATTAAAACCTCTGCCAGATTGTATCAAAAACATGGCGTTTGGAAACTACAATACCATTTTTGGACAATCTACGTTAAAAAATGGTTTGGCGCCTCGGCAGATGAGCTCTATAATTACTACAAAAAGCATATTGCCCTGTAACAAAACGCGTTCCTTATTCGTCTGTTAAGAATAAGATAAATCGTACTTAATAAATAGCTAAATTTAACCATCATTCCATTGAAAAAGAATATTTTCGAGCCAAAACCAATTAACATGAGACTAACCCATGCCCTTTTTGCTATGCTTTGTTTTGCTTCTACAGCATCGTTCTCACAACAATCCATATCAGCAAAAATTATTGATTCTACAGCCCGAACACCCATTCCATTTGCAACAATTGCCTTAGATGATAATACGGGTGTTATTAGTAATGATTTTGGAGAGTTCAACATTACCATAAATAAAGAAATCACTTCAAAAGATTCCCTTTCCATTAGCTGTCTTGGCTATGAAAAAAAGCAAATCGCTATTAAGAATTTCTCTGATAGCTTAATTGTATTACGAACAAAGGCAATAGATTTAAGTGAAGTTTTAATTACCAATAAGAATTACACCATCAAGGAAATTCTTGAGAAAATTAAAGCCAATTTAGCCGACAATTACGATTTAGATTACCATAAAAGAAAGCTTTTCTACCGCGAATCTTTCTACACCAACCTTATAAAAGGCGATGTAAAAGTCAAAAAGACTACCATTCCTGAATTTAACCAATCCTTTATAGACAGTGTCATGCAATCCATTCCAAAAAACACGGATGACCACACCGAAATTTTAGGAGAATTATACGGCAAAATAGAAGCTTCGGCACCTCAAAAAATGGAAATTTTTAAAGCGTCGCATTTATATGACAAAAAGAACGAAATTACTTTCGAAAATTATGAGAAACGCTTTAACGACATCATTAAAAAACATGTGAAGCGCGACTCCTACTTTAAAATTAAATCGGGTTGGTTTGGTACTAAAGAAGAAATAGACTCCTCCTTTTTTGATGAAAAACAAGTTGATAAAGAAACCGCCGAGTTTATTGAAGAAAAAAAAGAACGTGAAAAAAAGCGCAAGGAGAATTTCTTAAAATATAGAAAACGAAACATTCACGGCTTTGAAAATAACACCTTCCTAAAAGAAGACACCGATTTAAACTTTATTGAAAAATCCAACCGATATGAGTTTACCCTTTTAGACTTCGCCTATTTAAATGATGAATTTGTCTATACCATAACGTTCAAACCAAAACGAAAAGAAGACTACAAAGGAACGCTTTATGTCACCACCGATGATTTTGCAATAGTTCGTGTTGATTATGAAAACGTAAAGCCCTTAAAAAAATTCAACCTATTAGGCGTATCCTATAAGGAATACCTTAAAAAAGGCACCATCATCTATGTTAAAAACGATAAAGGTAAATACACCCTAAAATATGCCGATAGTGAATTTGGGGAACGTTTTGGTATTGATAGACCTTTAAAAATTATTGAAAAAAATAAGCACGTAAAAGGCCGCAGAAAACAAAATGAATTATCAACAAACATTCATTTCATTATCAATAACACGACTAAAAAAGAAATCATAGTTTTTGATTCCAGCCCAATCTCCGAAACCGAGTATAATAGCTTTACAGAAGTGCCTAATGTGACACCAACCTATCTTCCAAAATACGATCCAGAATTTTGGAAAGGTTATAACATTATCGAACCCAATCAGGCAATCAAAGATTTTAAGGTTCTGGATTGATGACTTTAAAACCCTAAATTTATCATAAATTAGATCATCTGGAATAAGGTTTTTACTACGGTCACGACCAAGGCCTAAAACATCACATGGAAAAACAAATAGATCAAACCCAAGAAAAAGAACCCAATATATTTAAATGGGCCTTGAAGTTCGCCGCTTCTGCTGGTGTTGCGGGCATTATTTGCTGTGTAGCACCTGCTGTACTGTTTATGTTTGGCCTTATGGGTGGTATTTATGCCATTTCGTTTGCCGATTTCTTTTATGCCGAAGACGGTTCGGTTGGCCTGGGGTCTTGGATTCTACGCGGCGCAGCCGTACTTATTGGTATTTATGGCATTTACCTCTATCGCAAAAAACAAAACCAATGTTCTATAGACCCTAAACGCAAACGCAAAAACATCATTTTGGTAACCATCACTATGGTAGTATTGGGTGTGGGTATCTTCTTAACATTGGAAAAATGGTCGTCTTGGTATTTCGATAAACATATTGTACCGGCCCAACAGGAAGAATATCGCCAAAGGGAATTACAAAATTAGGCTACTGAATAGTTTGAACGCCTAAACAATCGTATTTTTGCATCAGCAAAAAATAACCATGCCCAGTATTTCTGTTATCATTCCGGCATTCAACGAGGCCGAATCCATTACACAGGTTATCCAGGATATACCCAATGGCATTCATGAGGTTATCGTAGTCAATAATGGCTCTACCGATGCTACCGAATCCAATGCCAAACAAGCGGGAGCAACGGTATTAACCGAACCTAGAAAAGGCTATGGTTATGCCTGCCTAAAAGGTATGGACTATTTGGCCAAACAGAATAACCACCCAGATATCGTGGTGTTTTTAGATGGCGATTATAGTGATTACCCTGAAGAAATGACCAAACTCATTCAGCCCATCACCGAAAACAAGGTGGATTTTGTAATTGGTGCTCGTGTAAAGCGACTACGGGAAAAGGGGTCCATGACAGGGCCACAGATTTTCGGTAATGCATTGGCAACAACCCTTATGAAGTACTTGTTCGGTTCAACATTTACCGATTTAGGTCCATTTCGGGCTATTAAATACGATAAGCTTTTAGCTTTGGAAATGGAAGACAAAACCTATGGCTGGACCGTAGAAATGCAATTAAAAGCCCTAAAACACAAGCTAACCTACACCGAAATTCCCGTACGGTATCGTAACCGTATTGGCGTTTCCAAAGTATCCGGGACATGTAAAGGGGCTGTTATGGCTGGCATTAAAATATTGGGTTGGATTTTTAAATACGGTTTAAAAAAATGATTGGGGAAGGCATCATCATAAGCATCTACACCCTGGCCATTTTGGTCATTTTTGCCTATGCCTTGGCACAGCTAAACCTGCTCACCAATTATTTGCGGGCCTCCAAAAAAACAGACCAAGCGCCACAGTTCAATTTAGGCAATCCCAACGAAGTGCCATACGTTACCATCCAATTACCAGTGTATAACGAACTCTATGTTATGGATCGCTTACTCAACAACATGGCTCAAATAGAGTACCCCAAAGACAAACTGGAAATACAGGTGTTGGACGACTCCACCGATGAGTCCTTGCAAACTACCAAACTACTGGTTCAAAAATTACAGGCAACAGGCTTGGACATCCAACATATTACACGAACTAACCGCAACGGTTTCAAAGCTGGGGCACTCAAGGAAGGCCTAAAAACCGCTAAAGGCGAATTCATTGCCATTTTTGATGCCGACTTCCTACCAAAACCCAACTGGTTGCAACAAACCATTCCTTATTTTAAGGACAGCCAAATTGGTGTGGTACAAACCCGTTGGGGACACCTCAACCGCGATTACTCCCTACTCACCAAAGTGCAAGCCTTTGCATTGGATGCCCATTTCACTTTAGAACAAACCGGCCGAAACAGCCAAGGACACTTTATAAACTTTAACGGAACTGCAGGCGTCTGGCGCAAGACTTGCATTCTAGATGCCGGCAATTGGCAAGCGGACACCTTGACTGAAGATTTAGACTTAAGCTACCGTGCCCAGTTAAAAAACTGGAAATTTAAATACTTGGAACACGTGGAAACACCTGCCGAACTGCCTGTAGCCATTAGTGCGGCTAAATCGCAACAGTTCCGTTGGAACAAAGGTGGTGCCGAAAACTTCCAAAAAATGCTTCTTTGGGTATTAAAAAGCAATCAGCTATCCGTTAAGACCAAAGTGCATGGCCTGCTCCATTTAGGCAACAGCACCCTATTTTTAAATGTGCTCCTCGTCGCTATTTTAAGCATTCCCATGCTATACATTAAAAACCAGCACCCAAGCCTCAAACCTTACTTTATGGTTATGAGCGTGTTTGTATTAAGCACCGCAATATTCTTTGCCTGCTATTGGGTGGTTTACCGTCGTATCTATGGTAACACCCTTAAAGATTTTATAAGGTATATAGGCATGTTTTTTACCTTTTTCTCCGTAGCTATGGGCTTTTCCCTGCACAATACCATAGCCGTAATAGAAGGCCATTTAGGAAAACGTAGCGACTTTATTCGCACCCCAAAATTTAATGTGAGTAGCTTGCAGGACTCCTATAAAGATAACAAATATCTTAAAAACACCCTCTCATTTCAAGTGGTAATTGAAGGCTTGCTCATGGGCTATTTTGCCTTTGGCATGTACTCCGCATTTGTAGTGGGCTCTGGCGATTTTGGGCTCTTCCCCTTCCACCTCATGCTGTTTTTAGGCTTTGGGTATGTGTTTTTGAAGTCGATAAATTCTAAAATTCGATTTTAAAAAATCTCATCTTTAACATAACTCGCATTTAACCAAAAACAATGTTTTGTAAACTGCTTAAATCCAGTTAATTTATCTGAAACAGGCAAATCGAAAGTATCCGCAGCATTTCTTGCATGTGGTCTTACATGACTTATTCTATTTTCTGTTTTTTTTGGGAAATATGTCTTTCTGATACCCTTACTAGTTACTTCTTTTACAATTTCTCCTTTTGAAACAGTCTTAACCATTTTATCCCAAACAGATTTAGCTTCCAAAATATCCGAATGCGGCATGTTCCAAAATTTCACTTTTCTTAAAATTAATTTATTTCCTTCAAACTGATAAAAAACAAAGAAAAATTTGCTTTCTAATATGTTTTTGAAATCAGAGTCCTCCCAATCCATTTTGATTAATTCTTGATATTCAAAAGTTGGAAATGAAATATCTTCTTTAGGCAAATTATTTTCTTTAAGACGAATAGTTTTTACCTGTATGTCTGCTTTTTCAAACTCTTCAATTTTTTGCCCAAGTTCAAGCCCGAGAATAGCATTTGTAAGATTAGCAAAATAGCTTTTAGCTTTAGGATTTAATTCCAAACCTAATTCTTGCTCAATTTGTTCTGCTGATTTTCCATAAAAAGGTTGAAACTTTGATATAACAATATCTTCAATTGAATGAACTAAATCAAGGATTTCAGGTTGTTCAATTATCTTTCCGTAAACCGCAGTTTCTTCTTGAGCGATATTTGCAATTATATGATTTACATAACCTTGTTTAAGTGAATATGCTCTTTGTTTTGCTTTTTCATCATTGAAAGGTTGGTCACGATATGACTTTAAAGCTGTTGAACCTTTTGTACAAGCACCAAGATAGAAAGTATCACCTTCTGATAATTCGTGCGCTTTTCCATCTTTTATTTTTTGATTGATTGTTTCCCAATCATGCTTGATAATTTTTAAATCTTCATATGGATATTGCCAACCGTCAACCAATTTTATTAAGTAATCAAGTAAGTCTAAATCTTTATCGTGAAGATAGAATACTAAAAGTAAATGAGCATTTTTCTTCCAAAATGAACTGTTCTCAAATTCTTCTTTGTGTACCTCTAAATAGTTTATAATGTTTAAAACAAGCCTTTCTTTTGAACGAAAATCTCCATTTTTTAGAGTTTTCAAAGGACTTGATTTAAGTTCTATTCCTGCTTCTTTAAAGTCTGGTTCAGAATCTGAATTTGGTTCGTAACCGAAATAAAACTTTTCTAAAATTTGTCCAAAATTTCCTTTTCCTTTATAACCGTGTTTTTCAATTTCCTCGCCACAGGCTTCTCGTAGAGTTTGATCCTTTAATTTTTTCGCAAAGGCAATAATTGAATCTGCCGAAGTAATATCAAGCATATTCAAATTGGTTTATCTGTTTGTAAAGTTCTTCTCCTATTTTTTCGATTACACCAACAACTAAAGCATTTCCCATAAAAAAAGCACGTTTAGTATCTGAAATTCCTTCTAGTTTTGTGTGATTGTCAGGGAACATATTTAGTCTTTCTAACTCAATAGGTGTTAGCCTTCGCAGACCTCTATTAGAGGTAACTACATGCTTAAATCTAGAAGGTGATTTCCCTCCTTCCCCTGTGATAATTGTTCTTGATGCGTTGTCTAGAGCATCTGGATAAATCATTCCTCCTTCACTATAATTGTATTCAAAACCGTCTTTTGTTTTTCTTTTTTCTTTTTTCGCACCTTTTAAATATTCCCATTTTGGTTTATCTTTTTCATTAATGAAAAATTCAGGTGTAACCTCTCCGTTTTGTAAAATGTCTCCTAAAAAAGTTCTTTCACCATCATAGATTGGTTCTGTTTTAACTGTAAAAACCTTTCCTTTTACTAGCATTCCTGTATTTTGGAAAGGTGATAAGTTACCTGTCTTATTGAAGTTGTTGGTGATTTCTACTAAATCTCCTTTCAATTCAATTTTTTGAATTGAGTTGGTATTATTGACAGGAAAAGCGTTTGCAATCGTTCCTTCTTTTGTTAACCAATCAATTTTGTCTGTTTCTTGAAGTCTTTTATATATTTCTGTCGATTTATGATAACCAATAAAGAAAACTCTTCTTCTTCTTTGTGGCATTCCATATTCAGCCGCATTTATCACTCTCCATTCAACAGCATAGCCCAATTCGTTTAAACTTTGAAGCATAACTGCAAAATCACGTCCTCTTTGTTTGGCTGGTGATTTTAAAAGTCTATCAACATTTTCTAAAAATAAATATTTTGGCTTGTTCTTTTTCTCTTCTAAAATTCTATGAATAGACCACCAAAGTACTCCTTTCTTACCTTTTAAACCTTTAGAATTATGAAGTGTTGTTGCTACTGAATAATCTTGACAAGGAAATCCACCACAAAGTAAATCGTGATCTGGAATTTCTTCTGTGGCAACAGTTGCAATGTCCTGATTTGAATGGTTTTCTTTACCAAATCTTGCTTCATAAACCATTGAAGCGTGTTGCATCTTTGTTGATGGCTCCCATTGGTTACTCCAAACAACTTTGTAATTACTTTTCTCAAGTCCAAGACGGAAACCACCCACTCCCGCAAACAATTCTGCTACTTTTAATGTCTTATTTTCCATTCGCTTGAGTTTTATAATATTTTATTTTTTCTTCTGCAACTTTAAGTATTTCAGAAGTTGATTCTGTGTATTTTAATTCGTCGGCTATTTTTTCTGAATACCAATTTATTGTTAGCTCACTTTCTGAAAGCCCATAAAAATGTGCAAGTCTAACAAGCTGTTCCATTGTTGGCTTTCTTTCATTTTTTTCAAACTTACTTATAAGAGATTGGTCGATATCTACTTCAGCTGCAACCTTTCGCAGTATCAATTCTGCTTCTTCTCTTGCGCACTTTAAAGTTTCTCCTAATGTTTTCATTGGTCAAAATTGTTTTAGACAAATATTGTCCAAATTTATAAAAATATTTTAGTTGTACAAGTATTAATTATTATTATTCATTAAATTAATTCCAACCTCACCATCATTTAATTGTTTAATACATTAAAGTATCAAATCATTAATGTGCATAGTTATTTTAGGACGAGTCATAATTATTTTAGGACGGGTCATCAAGTATAGATAGTGTATGGCTTAAGTATGGCTTAAGTATGGATAGTGTATGCCAAGGGTATTTCAACAAAAACTCCTAAAAACAACAAAAAATGGCAAAAACGGCATAAACAGCAGCAACAAACACAAACAACAGCAAGCCGTTTAGGTACAACATGCTTTAAGCTATTCAAAATGTCATAGCAATAACTCCCCTTTGTCATGCTGAACCTGCCGAAGCAACTCCTAGTCCCTTAGATGTCCCGTACATAAGCTGTACATAGTCCGTATAAACGTTTTATCTGTTGGTTGTAGCCTAAAGCAAGTTCACCCGAGTTTCCTTAAGGGGTCCTCCAGAGATACTTCGGGTATGCTTCGGGGCAGTTAAAACCAATAAGTCCAAATTATAAGAATACTACAAGGGGTCGGCACTAAAGGTATCGCCTTGAGACAAATCGCCTGTTTCAAAGCCTTTTCTAAACCAACGCATACGCTGTTCAGAGGTACCATGTGTAAACGAGTCGGGAACCACACGCCCTGTAGCGTTTTTTTGTAAGCGGTCGTCACCAATGGCATGGGCTGCGTTCATAGCTTCGGCCAAATCGCCCGTTTCCATCATTTTAGACATACGCTGTGAATGATGCGCCCAAACACCAGCCAAAAAATCGGCTTGCAATTCCAAGCGTACCGAGTACTTGTTAAATTCGGTTTTACTCAATTGGCCACGCAACTGCTGCATTTTATCGGTTATGCCCATAATCTTTTGAATATGGTGTCCTACTTCATGGGCAATAACATAGGCTTGGGCAAAATCGCCAGGGGCATTTAACTTCCGTTCCATATCATCAAAAAAGCCTAAATCAATATAAAGCTTTTCATCGCCTGGGCAATAAAACGGTCCCGTAGCACTAGAGGCATTACCACAAGCAGACGATACCGAATTGGTAAACAGCACTAATGTGGGCTCGCGATAATTGTCCAGTAATTGGTTCCATACATCTTCGGTATTAGCCAAAATAGTAGCACTGAATTCGGCTAATTCATTTTCTTTGGCGGTGCCTTGATAAGGCGTTACGCTTTCCGTTTGGGGTGTTCCACCCGAGAAAAACTGGCTGATGATATGCAGTGGGTTATTACCCGTTAGTAATGATATAACTAAAAATATTCCAACAATTATTAATCCCGTTTTTGAGAACAACAACCGAATTAAGGGTCCTAAAATCATAGGATTAAAACCGCCTAGACCAGAACCTGAACTGCGTTGTCCGCGACGGTCTTCTACATTCGAACTTTTGCGTTTACCTTTCCATTTCATAATGAATTGATTGTTAGAATTATTGATGCTTCAATGTACTCATAATTTCAAAACTTATAAAGCCTTCTGAATAAATAATTACGGTTTTAAAAGCCATGTAATCCTATCATACGATAGGGCGTAATGAAACAGTGTTACAGCCCCAAAAATTAAAGCGGTATTATACCACGCCATGTCATAAAGTGCCCAAACGGCAAAACCAAAAATACCCAATTCAATACATAACCGTATAAAGCCATTGGTTGGCACAGGGGCTTTACCCGATCTACTGGGATCATTTGGTACGGCGAAAACACCCCAAACCACCATAACTAAAATGGGAACGCCAAACGCCAAAAGATAGCCAACCCAATCATCATGTAGCCGCCAAAACCAAATGCCTATGGCAAGAATGGCAACAATCTCTAATAAAAACCGTAAAAGAAGATTTACAGGATGTGAGCCCATTTTATATCGTTTATCTTGTGTTCACTAAAATAGCAATTAAAAGTTCTATAGGCATTTTTGTTCCATTAAAAAACGGAATTAGGTATATTTAAACCATGCTAAAAAGCACCTTCTTAAAACACCATAGAATTCCCTTACTATTGGCATTGACAAGCTTGCTGTTTTATATGGCATTTGCTTACCACCTCATACGTACAGACGCTATAAAACTTGTAACGCTGTATGCTGGATTATTTGTCTTGTTTTACAAACTGGTTCAGTTATTAAAGCATGACATCAAGTTGTTAACTGGCTTGGCCTTTGTGTTTCGGGCAGTGTTTATATTGGCTATCCCAAACCTATCGCAAGACTTTTACCGCTTTATTTGGGATGGCCGAATGATTTTGGAAGGCTTTAATCCGTATGTGTACACACCTGAATCTTTTATATCTAACAACATACTGCCTATTTTTCAAGCCCAAGAATTGTATGACGGCATGGGTAGCTTAAGCGCTGGGCATTTCACCAATTATCCACCTCTAAACCAATTGTGTTTTGTAATAGCTGGATGGTTTGCCGGAAAAAGTATTTTAGGTTCTGTAATCGTCATGCGATTACTAATAATTGCTGCCGATTTGGGCACGTTATACTTTGGCAAAAAGATATTGACAAAACTCAATTTACCAGTACACAACATTTTTTGGTACATTCTTAATCCGTTTATCATTATAGAACTAACGGGAAATCTACATTTTGAAGGGGTGATGATTTTCTTCTTGGTCTGGAGTCTGTATTTGCTGTATAACGGAAAGTGGCAATGGGCTGCTGTATTATTCGCCTGTTCGGTATCGGTCAAGTTAATCCCTTTTTTATTCTTGCCTTTATTATATAATTGGTTTATGTCCTCAAGACCTCTCGACTACGCTCGAGGTGACAACACAGACAAAAACACCTTTATGCTGTCAGGTCGAGCGGAGTCGAGACCTAATGGCTTCCTTAAACTAATCATTTTTTACATGATAGTTTTTGCAATAACTCTAGTATCATTCCTACCATTCTACAACCCACAATCCCTATCCAACTACACAGAAACCGTAGGCCTTTGGTTTCAAAACTTTGAATTCAATGCAAGTTTTTACTATCTGTTTCGTGAAATAGGCTATGGGATTTCAGGCTACAACCAAATAGCTGTTATAGGAAAACTCATGGGTCTTACTGTATGTTGTGGCGTTATAGCTTTGGCGCTTTTTAGAAAAACAAACACATTACAAAAGCTGGTTACAAGCATGCTTCTGGCTTTAGCACTCTACTACTTTTTATCTACAACCGTACATCCTTGGTATATAGCAACCTTATTGTGTCTCTCCATTTTCACAAATTATAAGTTTCCTTTGGCTTGGAGTTTTACCGTTATTTTAAGCTATCTAGCTTACACCAATGCCAATAACACAGAAAACCTGTGGATTATTACATTTGAATATGTGGTAGTAATTGCTGTATTTTTGTTCGACCTAAAAAAAACAAAAGCTATTGAAAATTAATTTTCCAAAACTTTTTAGACGATTGTTACGCGTAGTTTTTACGTTGTTACTGTTGTATGCGTTGTCGCTGGTATTTGTATACTTTAAACAAGAACGTTTCTTTTTTAACCCGAAACATTTAGAAAAGGATTACGTTTTTAAGTTTACAGAACGTTTTGAAGAACTCGATATTCCTGTTGCAGAAGATATTAAATTAAACGCCTTACTTTTTAAAACACAACAAACCAGAAAGGGTGTAATTGTTTATTACCATGGTAATGCTGGCGCCATACATGAGTGGGGAAAACGCGCTCCGCTATATTTGGACAACGGCTATGATATTCTGTTTTTTGACTATCGTAATTATGGCAAGAGTGATGGTGAGTATTGCAATACAGAACAGTTGTTAAACGATTCTGAAACCGTTTATAACTTTGTTAAACAGCGCTATCCTGAAAATCAAATTATTATTCTAGGCTACTCGTTAGGTTCCGGACTAGCAACTTATGTGGCTTCTAGAAATCGACCCAAGATGCTTATTTTAAACGCGCCGTATTATTCTTGGAAAACACTAATTACCGAAGAAATAGCTCCACCCATTCCTGAATATTTAATTAAATATGATATTCCAACCTATCAGTATTTAAAAACAGTGTCCTGTCCTATTAATATATTTTATGGAACACGTGATTTTTTAATTCATCCTGAAACCAATGCCAAAAAATTGCAAGCCCTTAAGCCAAACGGTATAAACCTTCACCCGATTACAGATGGTGGACATAACGGCTTGCATATTACAAAACAATACTACGACGAACTAAAGAAAATTCTGTAGTTAAAAAAACAGCTTGGCAATAAACAGATCAACGACCTCAACTAAAATAAGGATGATGATGATCCACTCTAGCTTACTGCTCTCCTTATGGTCCATAATATCTTTAAAAAGCTCTAAATTCTCTTTAATAATATCAATTCTATCATGAATTAAGTGATAGCGGTCTTTCAAGTCAAAGGTCTGCTTTAAATCGGCATTCAGTTTATTGAGTTGTTCATCTTCCCAAGTTATATCTGGGGAATCAAAAATATACAGGTTTTCAGAGATCTTGTTTTTTATGTTCAGAATCTTCCCAATAAAGCGTTTAAGTTTATTCCCGGAAATATCCAACTTCCCTTTTTTCTCTAGAAACAAGGTGTGCTCATTGGTTTCTATCAATAAATCTTCTGTTACTTCAGAATACCTATTTAAGGCAACAGACTGTGAAGCATTGAGCATAACCAATCGAATCATTTCTGAATTGACTTCTGGCAGTATCACCTTTTCAAAGGTAACGGTCATGATATTTGAAACGATTTCAACCTGAATGTCTTCAGCATTTTTATCTGAAATGTAATTTTTACAAAATGGCTGTATGTCTTTTAAAACCGTTTCAATTTCTTCTGGCGATAAATTAAAAAAGCTCACCATGCCATAATGGAAAACATATAGGTATTGGTCATCAGACTTTTTAAAATAGAGTTCATCACTATCCTGAAACAGCAATTGCCATTGCAACTGCTCTCTAATTTGCCTGATGTTGATAGTGTCTGCTACTTGGTAAGCAACGACATTATACATGTTAATTAAGATTTAAATATTTCGTTTGGTTTTTTGAAGCTTTTAAACTCCAACATATAATCGTTTGGGTCTTTGATAAAGAAAGAGGTATGCTGACCTAGCTTACCATCTAAAAAAGTTGTTTTAGTCACCAATTCTAAATCGGTATCCTTAAATGTATTGTAGATCTCTTTCCATGAAATACTATCTACAATTAAACCAAAATGGAACGAAGGCAAAATGCGCCCTTCAAACACATAGTTAGGATTATTAAAGTTAAACTTTCCTGCTTTAATAAACGTTATTTGATGACCAAATAGATTGATATCAACCCAGCTTTGCGTGTGTCTGCCTAACGATGCTCCAATGCTGTTAACATAAAAGTTCTTGGTGTCCTTAATGCTCAAGCATGGTAGGGACATGTGAAATGATGTATCCATAATAAAACAGATTTAGATAGGTTTTAAACTTTCAATTCTATAAATAACCAGATCGTCATCATCATCTTCATAAAGCTCTACAAAAGACACTTTAAATTCTTGGTCAATTAAACTTTTATCATTCTTAAGGTCGAATTGTTTTAGAACACGTGGGTGCACTTCCTCAAAAACCAATTCCTCTCCATTTTCAAACCAGAACGTAAAATAACCGTTCTTGTAAGACTTAAAAACAGCTGTTCTCATGTTTAGGCCAAATTAATCATCGTCTTCATCTGAAACATCCTCGTCTTCGACTTCAATGTCTGGATCTTGAACAGCATCTGGATCGTTACCTGCATAATCCTCATAATCGTCTTCATCGTAATTTTCCATAGTAGCAGCCAACTTGGTACTTACTTTTACCAAATATTTGGTGTCGCTAGTAGTTACTTCAACAGCTTCTACAATTTCATTTTTTGCGTTTCTAAAACTAATAACATTGTCATCATCATAGCCGTCGGGATACTTCTCCACCAATAAGGCCAAAATGTCTGGTGTTAATTTTTTAAAATCAACAATTACGCGTTTTAGATTGTCTTTTTTGTTCATAATTATAGGTCTAATAAGTAAGCAAATATAAGAGGCGCCACAATAGTCGCATCACTTTCTATTATAAATTTTGGTGTGTCTACATCTAATTTACCCCAGGTTATTTTCTCATTGGGCACAGCACCGGAATACGAGCCATAACTGGTTGTTGAATCACTAATTTGACAGAAATAACTCCAGAAAGGCGTATCGGTACGTTCCATATCTTGATACAACATAGGCACCACACAGATAGGGAAATCACCTGCAATACCACCTCCTATTTGAAAGAACCCAATACCTTTTTCAGAATTATCGGTGTACCAATCGGCTAAAAAGGTCATATACTCAATACCCGATTTCATGGTGCTAGCTTTTAATTCGCCTTTCAATACATAGCTTGCAAAAATGTTACCCATGGTACTATCTTCCCATCCTGGGCAAACTATTGGCAAGTTCTTTTCGGCTGCAGCATACATCCAAGAGTCTTTTAAATCAATTTCGTAGTACTCTTCTAAAACACCAGATAATAAAAGTTTATACATATATTCATGCGGCAAATAGCGTTCGCCATTGGCTTCAGCTTCTTTCCAAATCTTCACAATATGTTCTTGAATTCTACGAAACGCTTCTTCTTCAGGAATACAAGTATCTGTTACGCGGTTTAAGCCTTTTTCCAACAAATCCCATTCTTCTTGTGGTGTTAAATCACGATAGTTAGGCACACGCTTGTAATGCGAATGAGCCACTAAATTCATGATATCTTCCTCCAAGTTGGCACCAGTGCAGGATACGATATGTACTTTATCTTGGCGTATCATTTCGGCAAAAATCTTGCCCAATTCGGCCGTACTCATAGCACCAGCCAAGGATACCAGCATTTTGGCTCCAGAGTTTAATTGCGCTTCATATCCTTTTGCAGCATCAACCAAAGCTGCTGCATTAAAGTGTAAGTAATATTTTTTTATGAATTGGGATATGTGGCCTTTAGTTGTCATCGTCATTAAATTTAGAAAATTTATTAATACCTATTTTCGTTTCATTAAAATTATTATCAAAGTCATCTTCTGCTTCATCATGCATAAACTTATACGACAGCATTTTGTAATACAATTTGGCTGCTAAAAAGTCTGAAGATTTTTCCTTTGGATTAGGACATAATTCAACAATATCAAAACCTACAACATTCTTCTCTTCAAAAACCTGCTTTAAAAATTCCAAGGTTTCATACCACAACAAACCACCTGGTTCTGGTGTTCCTGTACTTGGTAAAATTGATGGGTCAAAAGCGTCTAAATCAATAGTTATAAAAACGTTGTCTGTCATCAAGTCAATTGCAGTGTCCACCCAAGAATCGTCTACAGCCATATCGTGGGCAAAGAACGTTTTATCTTCATCCATTACCGTTGTTTCGGTAATATCCATACTGCGAATACCTACTTGAATTAAATTGGTTGTCTGACTAGCCTCATACAAAGCACAAGCATGATTACAAGTACTACCTTGATATGTTTTGCGCAAATCGGCATGGGCATCCAATTGTAAAACAGTTAAATTATCATAACATTCATTAAAGGCGCGAATAGTTCCTATGGATATAGAATGTTCGCCACCAAATGCCGTAACAAACTTATTACGCTTAATATACTTTTTTGTGGTTTCGTGAACGGCTTCTACCATGCGCTCTGGTGAAGTATTTTCAGTTACTGGACTCGCTAAATAAACGCCTTGTTTATAAACTTCAGTTTGAGTTTCAATGTCATAAAGCTCCATGTTTTCAGAAGCATTTAAAAAGGCATCAGGACCTTTGTCAGCGCCTTTTTGCCAAGTACTCGTGCCATCATAAGGCACTGGAATTAGTACAATTTTCGAATTGTCTAATTTGGAATACTCTTCAGATATTCCTGCATACGTTTTACTCATGGTAACCTAAAATTTTAAGTAAGTCTTCACTTTTTTGTTGTTCACTAAATAGTTTTGTGGTGATGTTTCCGTCATCATCCTTGTTAATTAAAATATGTTTAGGCGACGGAATCAAGCAGTGTTGCAAGCCTCCAAATCCGCCAATAGTTTCTTGATAAGCTCCTGTATTGAAGAAGCCTATGTATAATGGTTTTTCCTTATTATACTTTGGCAAATAGATAGCGTTCATGTGTTGCTCGCTATTGTAATAATCATCACTGTCACAGGTTAAACCACCCAAAAGCACACGCTCATAACTGTCATACCAACGGTTAATGGGCAACATAATAAAGCGTTTGTTAATGGCCCAAGTATCCGGTAATGTGGTAATGAATGATGAGTTGATCATATTCCACTTCTCACGGTCATTTTGTTGTTTTTGGTATAGTACTTCATAAATGGCACCACCACTTTCACCAACAGTAAAACTCCCGAATTCAGTAAAAATGTTGGGAACTGCAACTTCCTCTTCTTCACATACCAATTTAATTTGATTGATAATCTCATCAACCATATACTCATAGTCAAACTCAAAAGCTAAAGAGTTTTTTATGGGAAATCCGCCACCAATATTCAAACTGTCCAAGGTCGGACATATCTTTTTTAAGCTGGTGTAAACCTTTAAACATTTAGACAGTTCATTCCAGTAATAAGCATTATCGCGAATTCCTGTATTGATAAAAAAGTGTAGCATTTTAAGCTCTACTTTTTTATTGTTCTGAATTTGGTTTTTATAAAAAGGCACAATGTTTTTGTAACCTATTCCCAAACGCGAGGTGTAGAACTCAAATTTAGGCTCTTCTTCTGATGCAATACGAATACCAACATTGAACTTGCCCTTAATCTCTTCCGAAAGCAAATCGATTTCCTCGTAATTATCAATAATCGGGATGGCATTTTTATGTCCATTATTTATAAGCCTAGCAATGTTTGTAACATATTGTGCGCGCTTAAACCCATTACTAATCACGTAGGTTTTATCAGTAATTTTACCTTCAGCCTTGAGGCTTTCAACAATATCGATATCGAATGCTGAAGAGGTTTCAATGTGAATATCATTCTTTAGAGCTTCATCCAAAACATGCTTAAAATGCGAGCTTTTTGTACAATAGCAATAGTTGTACTTGCCTTTGTACTTATGTTTTTTAATGGCATTACCAAACCACGACTTTGCACGATTGATATTATTGGAAATCTGTGGTAGGTATGTGAACTTTAAGGGCGCACCATATTGCGATACCAACTCCATAAGGTCAATATCATGGAATTGCAGTGTTTTATTTTCAAGTTTAAATTCATCTTGTGGAAAATCAAAAGTTTGATTCACCAAGTCAATATATTTTGTATTCATTAATTATTTAGTTTGAAATTTAAAGGTATAACCGAAAATATTTTCCAGCATTAAGATATCATTAAATATCAAATATTCAAACTTGAATTTGAGGATGTGTCGTAGGTATGAAACCATACAAATGTTGGCTCATTACGATGTAGAAAGCGGAAGTTAGCTCTAAAATTCGGTTGCTTAATCTATAAGCTGCTTTTGAATATGACTTCCTAATTTTCAAAAGCCCGAACATAAAAACAGGTTTCAATTTGTTCAGCTAAATGCGCTGCAAATGTAATTTTTTTTTTGACACACCAAACATTTTAATCCTTTTTTTAAAAAAATATTTAATCCTTGGTTTTCAATGATTTCTAAACTAATTTTAATAGCTTTAATATGGGTTTGACTAACCAAAATGGTACATTCACTAATAAAAACTCATAGATTGCTCAAATGCGTTAGTTTCTATTCTATAAAGAAAGTAGATTTGATAAAAATCTTATAATCATGAAAAAGCAAGTAACATTACCTCAGAAACCTTCAAGCGAAAACAAGCTTGATACAAAACAAAAAAAAACACAAAAAACAAATTACCATTGGCCTTTTGACCTCGAGACAAAACACTTAAAAAAATCTTTTGGGTTTGCCATTCTACTTTTAATTACCGTCTTGGCTTCCCATTCCACACATGCACAGGTTCAGTCCAATCAAGGACTTTCTATTAGTGGAACAGTAACCGATAACGAAGGGCCTTTACTTGGTGTAAACATCATTTTAAAAGGTGCAGAAGTTGGAACAACAACAGATAATAACGGTAATTTCACATTTCCAAAGGCACTAAAGCCCAACGACGTATTGGTATTTACCTATTTGGGTTATGAAACTCAAGAAATCACTATCACACAAAATACAACGCGCTTAAATGTGGTTATGGTAATTGACTCAATTGCAATACGAGGTGCTTTGGAAGTTGACACGCCTTATAAGTCTAAACGCACAGAATAACCTTGTTTAATAGCCTTGTTTTATGAACCTAATAAAACTTGTATTCATCCTCTTATTTGTAAGCCCGTCTTACGCTCAAATTTCTGATTTTAAAAATACAGATTTCAGAAAAGCCGATAGCTTGGCATTGGCTTACAAAGGGGCTGAATTAACCAACTTACTGCTATTAAGTAAAAAGCTTACAACCAACTTAAACACTGATGTTGAAAAATTTAGAGCCATTTATATGTGGGTCTGCACCAATATTGAAAACGATTACAGTCTCTATTTAAAATATGAACGTAAAAGCAAGCGTTATCAAAATGATAGTCTG
The DNA here is from genome assembly GCF_023634025.1 of Hanstruepera flava. GTDB lineage: Bacteria > Bacteroidota > Bacteroidia > Flavobacteriales > Flavobacteriaceae > Hanstruepera > Hanstruepera flava. The sequence goes on from NZ_JALJCW010000001.1 coordinate 918,099, forward strand.
GAGTTTAATCTTTGGCAAGCCGATTTCAAAAAAACGGTTTTTAAAACACTAGTTGAAGACCAAAAAACCATTTGTACTGGTTATGCTTATTTAGTTAAAAAACTCGCCAATTTAGCTGGTTTAGAATGCGAGTTAATCCATGGTTATGGAAGAACCAGTACAACAGATATTGACAAATTACATGTACCTAACCACTCTTGGAATGCTGTAAAATTGAACAACAAATGGTATTTATGCGACCCAACTTGGGCCAGTGGCAAACAAAATGCTGAAACGTTTGGGTTTACCTTTCAATATAACGATGGCTACTTTTTAGCCGAACCCAAATTATTTGCCGTAAATCATTTTCCGGCCGATACCAAATGGTTGCTTCTAGGTGAAAACCCACCAACGTTTACAGATTTTTTAAACGCGCCTGTAATTTATGGAAAAGCCTACACCAATTTAAAACAGCATAATGCACCACAATTTTTAAACAATACGGTTAAAAAGCATGAAACTGTAACTTTTGAATACGAGCTTTTAAGCACCATTAACTGTGAAGCCGTAAAACTTATTATCACCAATGGCCATAACAACAAAACTATTAGACCCAACTCCACAACCCTAACCAATACCTCTCTGGTTTTGGAACACGAATTTACAACCACAGGGTTTTATGATGTACATGTGCTTATTGGTAACGATTTAATTTCTACCTATACGTTTGAAGTGAAGGGGTGAGTTTATATTTTTAAATCATAGTAAACATGAAAAATATTTTCCAAGTTATTATTCTTTTAACAGCCGTTTTAACTTTTTCACAAGAAAAGTTAATTGGTGAGTATTGCTCAATACCAATTGGAGAATCAGACGTTACTTGCATTGAATTTAAAAAGGACAACCTATTTAAATATAAAATTACTGGATGTTTAGGAGTTTCTAAAATGGGTAGCGGTAAGTTTGAATTGAAAAACGGAAGCCTAAATCTATTTTTTGATAAAAAAAATCAAATTCCCAGAAGCACAACTAAAATAACTGAACACGAATCAAAATCAGAGAAAGAAGTCAAACTTCAGTTCAAAATAAAGGATGAAAACGGATTTGATATTCCAGCTAATATAATTAGATTGACTAACCAAAAACATTTCTCTTTTGATGAGTATGCAAAAGTTTTTACAATTGATAAAAATAGTTTGAAAGCCAATTACAAAATTGAATTTATAGGCTATGAAACTGTTGATATAGAAATTGAAAACAATACTGACAAAATGATTGAAATTCAATTGTTCCCTACTCAAGCAAAAATAATTTCGGACACAAAAATCATTATGAAATGGGAGAAAATTAATGACAATGAATTTCAAACCGGAACCAACTTATGGGACAGATTTAAAAAAGTGTAAAACTATTAAAACACAGTATTATTTTATGAAAAATAAATACTTAAAGACATCAATTGTAATTCTGGCTGTATTGCTTTTAAGCAATTCTTTCTCTGGTTATATCAACCTATTTACAGAAGGATTGTTCAAGAATTATCACTATCAAACCGAAAATGCAGAATTTGAATTTACAACAATCCCATCTAAAGGTCGAGACATTGAAATGATGAAAAGAAATTTCACTTATTTTAAAGAGCAACATCCTGAATATAATGATTTGAAATTGTATCGGACATTTGAAAGAAATCCTCTAAAGTTTTGGAATTGGTATTCTTACATCAGTGATGATATTTATCAGTTTCAATATAAAATCAAAACTGAATCCAATTCTACAAAAGGTAAGTTTGGAATATAGACACTTTACAACATTTTCAAGGTATTTACCTCTTGTTCAGTTAAGTGTTTCCAATGACCACGAGGAATATCTTTTTTGGTTAAATGGGCAATGGCTACACAGTCTATTTTAATAATATCGTAATTAAAGTGCTCAAAAATAGTACGGATAATGGTATTGCCTGTATTCTTTATTTTTAAACCAATATGATTTTTACTTTGGCCATCAATGTAGCTTATCTCTTCTACAGACACCAATTTACCATCAATTTTAAATCCGTCCTGTATACTTTTTAAATCTTCGAATTTCAGGTTTTTATCTAACTCTACTTGAAACAAGCGCGGCACACCATTTTTAGAATTGGTGAACTTCTTTGTAACCGCATCATCGTTAGTAAACAATATTAAACCTGTAGAATTTCTACCCAAACGCCCAATAGGTTTTATTCTGGCATTAGTAGCGTTGGCCACCAAATCCATTACGGTTCTACCTTTACCTTCGCTAGTAGTCGTTGCAAAGCCTTTAGGTTTGTTCAATAACACATAGGCTTTCTTTTCTGGGCTAATACGCCTACCATCGTAACGCACATCATCATCCAGTTTGACCTTGTAACCCATTTCGGTCACCACATTACCATTAACCGTTACCAAACCAATAGCAATGTGTTCATCAGCTTCACGACGTGAGCAAATACCCGAATTGGCTATGTATTTATTTAATCGAATACTATCTGAATCTTGTGTTTTTTGGGCAGTACTTTTCTTTTTCATAGGTGCGTTGCCACGAGCCAAGCTTTTACCGCTTGAATTCCCACTATCTCTACCCGACCTAACACCTTGGTTGTGTCTTTGCCCTCTTCCTGAAGGTCTTTTCTTTCCGCCTGTCCCTTGCTTTCTGCTCATAGTCATTTCCCTTAAAAAGGGAATCGTTTAATTAATATTCAAATTTTATGCAAAGATATATGATAATTAGTTGCTTAACTAATAATTGGAATTTTATTCAAGATTACGGATACATCAATCAATGGAATACTGGCAACTCCAGCGATAATGATAAACTTCAAAATATTGTGAAGGGCCAAATAATGGGTTTTGGTAGTAGATTTCCATAACAAAAGCTGAAAGACCACCAACAAAATAATACTGGCATAGAAGAAATAAGACATTCTGCCAACTTGAAATTTATAGATAAGCAAAATTGCTGGGATTAAAGTTAAAATTCCCAAGACCGTGAGCATGGTTTTGGAAACCTTTTCACCATAAACTACAGGAATGGTATGATAATTTTGTGCCAAATCACCTGTAATATTCTCCAAGTCTTTAGTCAATTCTCGCATAGATATAATCAAAAACAGAAACATGGCATGGACAAAAATGACTGTTTCAAAGTTCTTGTAGTAAATGAAGATGATAAAAAATGGTGTAATGGTTAAAACTGCTGATGTTAAATTACCTACAAACGGCATTTTTTTCAGTTTGTGTGAATAAAACCAAATAGCAAAAATATACACCGAAAAGAAAATAACCGCTCTAAACGACACATAGCTTGCTAGAATAACAGCTATAAAATTCAACACAAAATAAAATGACAGTTTGGTATTTTGACTCACCAGTCTATCCAACATGGATTTTTGCGGCCTATTGATTAAATCTTTTTCGGAATCATAAAAATTATTAATGATATATCCAGCTGCTATAGTTGCTGAAGATGCTAAAACAAGCATAAACAAGTTCACATCCAATAAGACAGAACGCAATGGCTTATGATGCGCCAAAATAAAAATAGCAGCTAAATATTGTGCTATAATTATTATGAGAATGTTATAACCACGCACAACAGAAAACATACTAAAAAACTTTAGTAAAATGTGTTTTTGCCTACGGGATAACATGTTGGGAAGTTTTAGAAGTTGTATACAACCTCTAATTTATAATCTTTAAGGGATTCTTTGGCCTTATCAATATTTTCAGTAAAACCAAGGATATAGCCTCCACCACCTGAACCACACAACTTTAAGTAGTATTCATTGGTCTCAATACCTTTTTTCCATAGGTCGTGAAATTGACTTGGAATCATAGGTTTGAAATGGTTCAATACTACTTTGGACAATTGCTTGGTGTTTCTGAACAATGATTTTATATCGCCTTTCAAAAAGTCATCCACACAAGCATCTGTATGTTTGATGAATTGATCTTTAAGCATACTTCGGAAACCTTCGTGCTTCATGTTTTCCATGAAAATACTCACCATTGGAGCTGTTTCGCCAACAACACCACTATCCAATAAAAACACAGCTCCTTTACCATCAACTTTTTGAGATGGGATTCCTGTAGCTTCAATATTATCTTTGGAATTGATAAGGATTGGAATGCTTAAATAACTGTTTAATGGATCAAGACCAGAAGACTTTCCGTGGAAAAACGATTCCATTTCTGAAAAAATAGCTTTAAGCTTTAGTAATTTTTCTCTGGTTAGGTTTTCTAAAACTGTAATTTTATTAAAAGCGTATTTATCATAAATAGCCGCAACCAAAGCACCACTACTTCCTACACCATAACCTTGTGGTATAGATGAATCAAAATACATGCCTTCTGCCAAATCATTTCGTAACGATTCAATATCAAACCTTACTAATTCGGAATCCAATGTTTCCAGATAATCAGCGAAACGCTTTAAATTGCCATTAGATTTTTTGGTAGCTTCTGAATCTGTTTCAGAAACTTTTAAAGCACCATTGTAAAAATTGTACGGAATCGATAATCCTTTGGAGTCCTTGATGATACCATATTCACCAAAAAGTAAAATTTTAGAATAAAAAAGTGGTCCTTTCATAATTTAGAGCGCTATTCCTTTTAACAAATATACGGATTAAAAATCTAATTGGTTTGCACCAAATCCAATTTCGTCGCAAATATATTCTCCATTTTTACAATATGCAACTAACTCGTGCTGAATAAATTCCAATATTTCACCAGACTCATTTTTTGGATAAAGCACATGCACATTAGCACCAGCATCTAAAGTAAAGCCTATGTGTAATCCTGATTTTTTTCTGTACGCCCATATTTTATTGATAATTTCCAAGGTGTTGGGTTTCATTAAAATAAAATACGGCATACTTGTCATCATCATAGCATGAAGTGTTAATGCTTCACTTTCCATTAAAGCAATAAAGGCTTTTAGGTTTCCAGATGCTAGTATTGATTTTATTTTTGCCATATTTTCATGGGCTTGATTAAAGCGGTTTTGGGCAAAAGGATGACCATGCATTAAATTATGGCCAACGGTACTACTTACCTGCTTTTCTCCTTTATCTACTAGCAAAATGGTGTCTTGGTATTGCTTAAAATTATCATGAACTGCATAAGGGTATTTCACACCATATAAATCTGTACTACCAACAATACTTTCGGTGTTTCCCCAAACAATTAAATCGCCTTCAATACTTCTGCAAGCTGAACCGGAACCTAAACGTGCTAAAAACGATGCTTTTGTGTTGAAGTATTCTTTTGTAACATCGAGCGCAGTCGAGAGGTCTTTTTCAACACTCATTAAACACAAAGCCAACGCACTCATTCCTGATGCAGAAGATGCAATTCCAGAACTATGCGGAAAGGTGTTATGGGTTTCAATTTTAAAATGAAATTGCCTTAAAAATGGCAGATAAGCTTCAATACGCTCAAAGAATGTCTCGATTTTGGGTTTGAAATCGTCTTTTTTATCACCATCTAAAAATACCTCAAATGAATAATCTGTATTATTTTCTTTAGGCGTATAGGATAAGGTTGTTATGGTCTTACAATTATTCAATGTAAAACTAATGGAGGGATTCTCTGGAATCTGATCCTTCTTTTTTCCCCAATATTTCACAAGTGCAATGTTACTTGGCGATTCCCAAGAAACTTTTCCTGTTTGCTTTGTTATAGTATAAGGTTTTGGAATAAAATCGTGTTCGGTCATGGTTCAGTTAATCTTCGGACAAAGATAACAACTTTATCATGGTATTGTAGTTTCTAGCCGTTGCGAATGTTTGAAATTTTCGTTCAAAAAAATTGACATTAAATTTTGCCTTACCCAACCCTTTATCGTGAAAATAGTAGATGCAATCGTTAATTATGTGATACTCCTCACCCTCATACACTTTTTGGGAAGCCTCACAAATTGCTTCAGCGTTTGGTTCATCATGCAGCATCATAAAATAGCTGGCTTTCTTTTTTTCTTCTGCGAAAGGCGAGTTGTCAAAAATGCGCTGTAATTCTTTTCTGGTTTTTGCTAAAACGGATACTTCAAATCCAAAATGAGATTGTATGGTTTTTGAAATATGTGTTTCAAGGATCAGTTTATTACTCTCTGCGGATTGTAATATCACATTGCCACTTTGAATATAGGTTTGTACATTTTTAAAACCTTCTTTTTCAAGTAAGGCTCTCAAATCGGCCATAGGCACTTTTTTGTGACCGCCTACATTAATGCCTTTTAATAAAACGATAAAAGTTGTCATGATGAAATCGCTTTTGCTGCTATAAACGCACCTGTCCAAGCATTTTGAAAATTGAATCCGCCTGTAACTGCATCAATATTTAAAACTTCACCTGCAAAATACAAATTGGGAAACAGCTTACTTTCAAAAGTTTTAAAATTAACTTCCTTTAAATCAACACCTCCAGCGGTCACAAATTCATCTTTAAAGGTGCTTTTACCATCTACTCTAAAAATTGCTTGAGTTAGTTGATCAGCTAAACTTTCCAATTGTTGTTTATTGATATCGGCCCAACGCTCATCTTGATCAATGTTTGAGGCTAGTACCAACTGCTGCCACAAACGTTTAGGCAAACTAAATTGAGTTGATTTATAAACGGTTTTCTTGGCGAGATCCTGTTTAAAAATCTTTAGTCTCTCTAAAGATTCTTCTAAAGTTAGCTTGATGAAATTAACTTCAATTTCAAATTTATAATTCATTTCAGCGAGTTCCAGTGCTCCAAATGCGGAAAGTTTCAATATAGCAGGCGCACTCATACCAACATGTGTTATAAGCAAAGGGCCTTCGCTGTATAAGTCTGTTCCAAGAACTTTTACACTCACCTGTTGAGCAACCACACCTGGAATATCCTTTATACGGTTATCTTTAATATCAAATGTAAAAAGTGATGGGACAGGTTTAGAAATTGTGTGCCCTAAATTTTCTAGGAGTTTCCAGAACTTAATACTACTACCTGTGGCGATTAGGAGTTTATTACACGTAAAATTTTCATGCTTGGTTTCCAGTTGAAAACCTAAATTATCCATTGGAATTATTTTGGAAACATTTTCACTGTACAAAATATCAACCTGATGATTTTTAACTTCCTTTAAAAAACAATCTATAATAGTTTGTGAGGAATCAGTAACAGGAAACATACGTCCATCATATTCAATTTTAAGCTCCACACCACGTTTATCAAACCATTCAATGGTATCGCCTGTCATAAACTGATGAAAGGGACCCAATAACTCTTTTTCCCCTCTTGGATAATTCAATACCAATTCCTGTGGAATAAATTCGGCATGAGTGACATTACAACGTCCTCCTCCGGAAATCTTGACCTTTTGTAGTCCTTCCTTGTTCTTTTCAAGAATGCAAATTTTCAAACTTGGATTTTGTTCTGCGATATTAATAGCCGCAAAAAAACCTGCAGCACCTCCACCAATTATAATAACGTCATATTGCCTCATAATCTATCAGGGAAATCACTTATTATACCATTAACTTGATACGCTTTCATCCGTGAAATAGTTTCGACATCATTAACCGTCCAGACATTCACCTGATATCCATTTTCTTGAGCCATTGCAACATTCTCACGAGTTACCAATGCGACATTGGGGTGAATGATTTTGGCATCTATGGTCTTGGCAATTTCAATAGCTTCCATAACACTGGCCTTTGTCAATACAGCCAATTGAATATTTTTATTTAAACCATAAACCGTTTCTAACTCATGATGCTGAAAACTCGACACAATAAAATCATCATAATTCCAGCTATTTTTAGCAATATAATGCTGAATAACTTTAACCGTTTGCTTTGCCGTATCCTTTCCTTTTAACTCAATGTTGATGAAATATCTTTTATTAACCACATCTAACGCCTCTTCTAACGTCGGAATTTCATAGTAACTATGAACCTTGAGTTTTTTTAATTCAGACAAGCTGTATTTACTAACTTCACCTGAACCATCTGTCATGCGGTCTAGAGTAAAATCGTGAAACACTACCAATTCACCGGAACGACAAAGATGTACATCTATTTCAATTCCGTCAACACCAAAGTCCAATGCTTTTTTTATGGAGTCTATGGTATTTTCTGCAACATGACCCATTGCACCGCGATGTCCTATTTTTAGAATTTTTGAATTCAATAGATTCAAATTATTGAGACTGTTTAATAGTTTGTAAATTTATACTAAAAATAACAGAGTTGAATTTAAATTTTAAAGCAGGCCTCTTTCTCTTAATACTTCTTTCACTTTCATGTGATAGCGGAAAACTCAAAATCATTGCTGATTTACCAACAAGCCTTCCCGAAATTAGTGCTGTTGAGAAATTACCAAATTCTGATGTGCTTTGGGTAATACAAGATGCTGGTAACAACAATCATCTTTACGGTTTAAATACTAAAGGAAAAATTATAAAAGACATTGAAATTACTAATGCCAAAAATATTGATTGGGAAGATTTAACCGCTGATAGCCTTGGCCATATTTACATTGGAGATTTTGGTAATAACGATGAAAAACGAAAACGGTTTGAAATATATAAAGTGAAACCTACAGAAGCGACAGAGGCAATAGCTGAAATTATTTCGTTTGAACTACCCAAAAAGCAAAAACCAAAAGATTTTGAAGCCTTTGTACTACACAATGGGTATTTCTATATTTTTAGTAAAGAAACCAAAAAATTTATCACAATTAAAGTCCCGAACAAACCTGGAGAACATAAAGCAGAAGTTACAGAGGAGTTTAATTTAGATGATAAAAACAATCGTATAACTTCGGCTACAATCAGTTCAAACGGGTCACGTTTATATTTATTAAACCATAACAAGGTTTGGGAAGTTACCAACTTTAATTGGGATGCTATTTTTGAAGGCACCATAAAATCCTACAAGTTTGAACACAATTCACAAAAAGAAGGTGTTTGCATAAAAAACTCAAATACCCTTTATATTACCGATGAATTCAAAAAAAATGAAGGCGGTAACTTATATGAATTCCAAATACACTAGTGCTATTTAATTATAGGGCGCATTAAACCTTCTTGAGCCACAGAAGCCACCAACTTACCATCCCTTGTAAAGATATTTCCTTTTGCAAAACCTCTAGCATTGGATGTGTTGGGTGACTCTATGGAATAAAGCATCCAGTCATCAAAATCAAAATCCCTAAAATACCACATGGAGTGATCCAAACTAGCTGTTTGAGTATTTCCCCAATGCGCTTTGCTGGCATGACGATTCATGGCTGCTGCCAAAATATTATAATCAGATACATATGTCAATATTTGCTGCTTGGTGCCTAAATCAAGATTTGAAGCATTACCCTTTAACTTAAACCAAACATTGGTTGATGGTGGTAAATCTTCTTTATTAAAGGGGTTTACAACCTCCACAGGCTTAAATTCAATAGGTCTTTCAATCTCGATGAAACCTTTTGTTTTTTTAGGGATAAGATCCCCAAACTGTTCTAACATATCGGTCCAACTTAATAACTCTTCAGGTTGCTTCACATCCGATTTTATATCAATTTGATGGTTGTAACCTTCTTCATCTTTATGAAAGGAGGCAGACATAATAAAAATAACCTGTCCCTTTTGACTAGCCGTTACCCGTCTAACCGAAAAACTGCCACCATCACGCATAATACTTACGCTGTATTCTATTGGAAACTCTAAATGTCCTGCTTCCAAAAAATAAGCATGCATAGAATGAAGAATACGGTTATTATTTATAGATCGGTGTGCCGCATTAAGCGCTTGAGCCAAAACTTGTCCGCCAAAAACATTAGGACTCCCTACAGTTTTGCTAATACCATTAAATTGATTTTCGTTTATTTTATCTAATTGAAGTATGTTTAATAAATCGTTTACTGAATTCATTTTTTTCTTAAAAGTTTAATCCTAAAGCAAGAGCAAATCGCATACCATCATTGCTATTAAATAATGAGGTGTTAATTGTAAATAGTTCTGCGGCCACAACAAAAACGCCACCTCCATATGAGTTGTGCCACACGTTTGAATTATCATTGGACAACCAAACCCTTCCATAATCAAAACCTCCGTAAATACCCAAATTAACAGGTAACAAACCTGTTTTTAACTTACTAAATAAATATCGTAAATCTGTTAACTGATAATAGGCATGCTTTCCTGTAAAACGCTGATTACGATAACCTCTCAAACCATCACTTGCTCCAATTGATGCAGCCTGATAAAATTCATAAGAATTGCCATAAGTAATGTGACCTTTTATTTTTGAAGCCAATACAAGCTTCCCTTGTGGATCAATTTTATAATCAATTCCAATGCTTGGAATAAAATACCCCATATCAGTATTTTTATCAATATTGTTGAGATAGCCAAGTCTGAAGTCTGCAGTAAAACCTAAAGTAGGATAGGCTAAATTATCTGTATTTCTAAAATAATAACTCAACTCGGCTCCAAAGAAATTATTCGTATTTTCAATTTCATTCGAATTGTAAAAATCATTTATAAATCTTCCTTGAGTTTCCTCAACCTCAATAGACTGATAACTTAATTCTAATTTGGCTTCACTTCCCAAATCACCTTTTTTAATTAATGAAGGCGCTAACTTAATGGTGCGTAATTTTATGCGGTTATAGTCTAAACTTAAATCCTGACCATTGGTATTCGGGTTTTCAGTTTCATTTCCATAGCCAAAGAAATTTACAGTATAGTTTGGGCTTGTAAATACAGCTTCAAAACCTAAATTAAAACGTCCAATAACATTTGCAAACTCGCCATTATATTTTAAATCGTAACCGCTGGTCGCAAAGTAATAAGCCCCTGAAAAGGTATGCTGTGATGAAAATGGATTACGTTCAAAACCATAAGCGGTATAGGTATCAAGAATTCCTAATTTTAGGCCGTCATCTGGATTAAACCCGATTATTGGTAATATTTGATTGGTATTGTTTTTAAGCTTTAAATAATTATAAACATTGGTTTCGTAATCGTCTATTAATTTTAAATTCCCCTTGTTTGTTTTTATTGTATTTGGTTTGGACTTAAAATCGTAAACATGAATTTTCTTACCATTCTGAATATCATATATATCATTGTTTTGACCACCTATTAATCGTACATTAATAACACTATTGCCTTCACCAGTTACATGAAACACATCATCATCATCTAAAGCATAAATCCAAATTTCTTTAGTATGTTTTTTATTGTAAGTTCTTTTGTGGAAAATGTCGGCTTTTTCACCGTCCTTAATTCTATATCCAATAACCTCTGTTTCTCCATTGGGCTTTCTAATAATATCAAACCAATCATCTTTATCCGTTCCCTTCACTACTGCAAACTTGTTAATCACATCAAAATATTCGTCTGCTAGTTCTTCTAGATTATTCCTTCTATGAATTAGCTTTTTCTTGATTGATATAATAGACTCTTGATTGACCTCTTCTGGCATTTGGTAGAAAGCTGACTCTATTACTTCATCTGTAAGATGAGATTTAATGTATTCAACTTGAGTGTTCCATACTTTTTTGTCAGCATCATTAATTAGAGCCATATCCAAAGGATAAGGTGTGAAATTAAAAGCCTTAACGTTACTAATATTGTTATCATAAGACTTTAAAGGTTTTGATGCTGGAATTAATTTTACAGCCAAACCGAGTAACAACCCATCAGACATAATTGAAAAAGCCTGATCACGATCGCGTGGAAAGGGTTTATAAATTGTTTTTCCATTAACTTTAAACTCTGCCCAACGCCATTGGTCTTCATGCCTATCCCAGTCGCCAATTACCATATCGAATAATCTAGCTCTAATATACAGCTCCTCATCCACATCAATATCTTCATCAGACCTTACTTCTTCTAACATATCTTTGGTACTGATTAATTCGTTTGAGTAGCCGAAGCTAGCCTTATCGCCATGATTATCTCCTGCATGTTCCTCAATCATATACAATTCGTCTCCAAAATCATCATTATAGGGTTCTAATGCTTTCTGTTTTGGAACATAATATAATTTAGGATTTGTATGATAAATATTTAAAGCATCTGTTAAATGATCGACAACAAAAGGAGCATAAGGGTGTGCGCCACTAAATACATCAAGCACCAAATTTTGAGTATAGGTATCACTAAATTGACCTTCTATGTACTGGTCTTTAAATACAGCTGCTTGAATATATTTTAAGGCATCTTTTCTTAAACCACGCATAACAAATTCTTGCCCTTGCTTATTTGCCAATCGTAATGAGTTAGATTGTTGGCCTCCCCCTTTTCTAACAGGTTTTAAACCACCCATGAGTGTATCTAAATTAACAACTTGTACTTTTATTTTTTGGCTATAATCTTCTCTATACCTGTTGCCCCATAGCCATTTATAGAATCCCGACTTCTCTGTTTCCTCTTTTGAATAAATAGATTTCTGTACAACAGGAAATTCAGAAATATTGTAAGCGTCTACTTGCTGATTATTGAAGGGCTTAAATACTTGGGTATTAAAAACTACCTCTTTATTCTTTGAATCAAAAAAAGTAACTGATGACGAACCATCTTTATAAATATCTAATCTTGCAAAACCATATTCGCCAAATGAGAATAATCCTCCTCCGCCATTTTTGGTTGCAGATTTTTTTGATCCTGAACCACTAATAATTTGAACCAAATTATCCGTTTCCAAATATTGTAAGCTATGCTCATGACCAGAAGTAAAAATAACACGATCATTATATTGAGCTAAAGTTATAATACGTTTTCTAAATTCATTATATCTTTCATTTTGAAAATCTTCTGGACTTACACCAGTTGTTTTACGAAGCAAATTTTTAAGTGTTCCCAAAACTGGAATAGGCTTCATATGCTCCTTAAAAGAATATTTCCCTCCATGTGGACCATTACTAAACATAGGGTGATGCATAGCCACTATAGTAGTTTTTCCGCGTGCTTTTTTAATTCTACTTTCAAACTCATCAAAAAAAGCTTCTCGGGTTTTAATTTGGCATTCATCATTCATTGTTGGATGATTATCCCAATTGGTTAAATACCATTTTGAATCTACAATAATCAGTTCAATGTTGTCTGAAATAGTTTTATGCTCGATAGGGCAACCATGTTCGGGCAGAAAGGTGTTTTTCCCTAAAGCATCATCAATATAATCCTCCTGTCTCTCTAAACCTTTCAAACCATTTGAATACCAATCATGATTACCAGGGATGAAAACAGTACGTCCTTTATAATTCTCAACCGTTTGTATTTGTGCATTTATATTGTGTTCAGCTTGAGCACGATCTTTATGACCCTTTTTAGGAAGCCCTTTTTGATAGATGTTATCACCCAAAAAAATCGTAGTGCTATTACTCGATGCCGTATTAAGCACTTTCTCTAAATGTTTCAATGCTAGTGCTTGATCATTAAGTGGCGAATAACCTGCGTCACCTATAAGATAAAACTGGTGTTCAATAGGGTTTAATTTATCGGTTCCTGAAACCTTTTTATTGTCGACAGCATATTGCGGCTTGAATGTTGCACACGACAAAACCAACATAAATAGCAGTAGACAATACGTCTTTTTAAAAAATGATTTCGTTTTTTGCTTTAACATCTATATTTAATAATAAATCAAAGGTAAGGTTTTTGAATGCTTTTATGAACTACAAGACAACATAGAACAACCTACTTTATATCTTGCCCATTCTGGACGCTTTGCAAACCATTTTTCGTTACATGGTTGTTCACCATAGGGTTTTTTGAGCAATTGTTGGAGTTCATCAATCAATTGGTAATCTCCTTTTTCAGCCGCATCAATAGCTAATTGAGCCATATAATTTCGAAGCACATATTTTGGGTTCACAGCATTCATTTTCGCTTTTCTTTCTCCATCCGAAAGGTTTTCTTTTTTTAGTCTGCTTTTATAGGTATTCATCCAATTAACCCAAGTTTGTCTAACTACATCTGATATTTCATTGGGCTTATAAAATGCTTTTTCAACAACCTGTAAACTGTTATCGGAATCATCCTTTTGTACATTGGCAAGATTTCTAAAAAAGATGGTCATATCGGTTTCTGAAAGTTGTAGGACATCCTCTAAATCTTCTATCAATTTTTTGTCATTTTCAAGTTGCAACTCTAAACCAAGTTTTGACCGCATCATGACTAAAGACTTTATCTCAAAATCCGTTTTGTAAGCATTTAAAATAGTCTCTAAAGGTTCAGCTTCTTCAATTAAAGGATACAACGCATTAGCCAATTGGTACAAATTCCAAAGTCCGATATTAGGTTGGTTCCCAAAACGATAGCGCTTATGTTGGCTATCTGTTGTGTTGGGTGTCCATTCGTAATCAAAACCTTCTAACCAACCATAAGGGCCATAATCAATAGTAAGACCTAGTATCGACATATTATCAGTATTCATAACACCGTGAACAAAGCCAACTCGCTGCCAATGAATTATCATAGATAATGTACTCTGCATGACTTCCTCAAAAAAATTGATATAAGTATCCTTTGAAGGCTCCCCTAAATGCTGGAAATACTGTTTAATAGTGAAATCAAGCAGTGTTTTTAAAGTTTCTAAATCTTGTCTTGCTGTGAAAATCTCATAATTACCGAATCTTAAAAACGATGGTGCTACACGACACACAATAGCGCCTTTTTCATACGCTGGATTACCATCGTACATCACATCACGTAAAACCTGATCACCTGTTAACGCCAAAGAAAGCGCTCTTGTTGTAGGTACTCCCAAATGATACATAGCCTCACTACACAAGTATTCCCTAATTGATGAACGCAATACAGCCAAACCATCTGCTGAACGAGAGTATGGCGTTTCTCCAGCGCCTTTAAGTTGCAATTCCCACGATTGACTGTCATGTTGAACATCTCCTAAATTAATAGCTCGCCCGTCTCCTAATTGTCCTGCCCATTGCCCAAACTGATGTCCGCCATAGCACATAGCATAAGGTTTTGAACCTTTAGGAATCTGGTTTCCAGTAAACACTTTCAAAAAATCATCTGTTTCAGAATCAGCTTTACTTAACCCCAAATCCTGTAGAACTTCAGTTGAAACATGAAGTAGTTCAGGTTTGGATGTTTCCTTTGGATTAACATAAGAAAAACAGGCATTTAAAACCTGTCTTCTTGAGTTTTCAGAATTAGAATCCGCAGGAAGGTTATCAGTAAATGTGTTCTTAAGTTTCAGGTTCATTATTTTAATTTATTGGCATGCATTTGTTTCAACTTGGCCAACTTTGGATTTATTACAAAGGTACAATATCCGTAGTCAGGATTATTCTTATAAAAATCCTGATGCTCTTGTTCGGCTTCATAAAAAACATCAAAAGGTGCTATTTGGGTTACAATTGGACTTTCGTAATAAGGCTGCATCCGTTTAACAACAGTCTCTGATATTACCCTTTGTGCTTCATTATGATAAAAAATTACAGAACGATATTGCGTTCCTTTGTCTGCACCTTGACGGTTAAGTGTAGTTGGATCATGAGTTGTCATGAAAATCACAAGAATTTCTTCATAAGAAATAATATGGGCGTCAAAAGTAACTTGAACCACTTCGGCATGACCTGTTAATCCTGAACAAATTTCACGATAAGTAGGGTGCCCTGGAACATGACCTCCTGAATATCCTGAAACGACTTTTTCAACACCATTAACCTCTTGAAAAACAGCTTCTGTACACCAAAAACAACCACCTCCAAAAGTAGCTTGTTTCAAATTTTTAGTTGTCATTGGCTACCTCCTTGTTTAATGTCATTGATTCTGAATTAATACAATAGCGCAATCCACTTGGTTCAGGACCATCTGGAAACACATGTCCTAAATGCGCATCACAGGTGTTGCACATAACTTCAACGCGTATCATGCCAAAAGAAGAATCCTTTTCATATTTAATGGCGTTTTCTTTAATGGGTTGTGTAAAGCTTGGCCAACCTGTTCCCGAACTGAATTTAATTGTTGAGTCAAATAAAGGCGTGTCACAACAAACACAGTTGTATTTGCCTTCATCGTAAATACTGCAAAGTGCACCACTATTTGGTGGTTCAGTACCCTTGTGCCTAGTAATTCTAAACTGTTCAGGAGTTAGCAACTCTCTCCATTCGCTTTCTGTTTTTTCAACGCGTTTATCTGGAATTGGGTTTCCATTAACGGTGAAACTGATAACATCTTTCCATGTTAGCATACAATTTTCCTTTCTTTTTAGTTTGAATAAAAATACTATATATTCATGACTAATTATGTCGTAATATGAGTAAAAACCTAACTTCTATTATGAATACCACAAGCAAATCTGTAAATTACAATTATATTGTATCTTTGAGATAAGCTGAATTAATTAATAGTCAGATAATTGCTATGGGAAACAACAGGATCAAGTTACTTTGGTTTTGGATTATCGTGTTGATTTTGAACACGACCTTTGGTTATGCTCAGCTTTCTGATTTTAATTTTGAAGTTACTGCAACCCCTGAAACCTGTATTGGAAATGGAGCTTTAAATATGTCTGTTTCTAACACAGAACCTGGAGCCACAATACTGTATCAACTATTTTTGCTTCCAGATTTGGATAACCCTATTTCTGAAACGTCTGCAAATTCATTTATAAATTTATTGTCTGGTGACTATCGTGTAGTTGCCATTCAAATTTTAAATGGTGAGGAGAATTCAGAATTTGTAGATATAAGTGTTGAAGATTTAACCACAGAATTAGATTTTGATATATCCCATGAAAGTGTTGCCAATTGTGATTTAACTTCAACAATAACAGTTAATGTATTGGAAGGCAATGCCGTATCTTATGAAATTATTTCCGGACCTGTAACTGTCCCTCCCCAAGAATCTAATGAATTTAACAATGTACCTCAAGGCACCTATATTATTCGCGTTTTTGATGAATGTGGTAATGCCGTTTCAAAGTCGTACACCATGTTTTTATCAGCTAATGATATTCAGGTGTTTCCTACACAAACCCCAGACATACTAGACGCTTGTGATACTATTACAATAACCAATTTTATTGGTTCTCCATCTGGAGCACCTCTATCTTATCCTTTAGTTGTTACCTATACCATAACTCCTCCAAATGGTGGCCCTGCACAAACTATAGTTGTAAATGTACCTAGCGAAGCTGCCGAAGGATTTGATATTAGCCAAACCATTCCTTTGTTTGGTAATGATATTTTTGATATTTCAATTTCAGTTACTGATGCTTGTGACAATACATTTGAAACCAGCAATACCATAGACCCAAACCCTTTTGTTGAAATTGTAGCAACACCTGCAAATTGTGGACAAATTTTTTCGGTTAACGTTCGCAGGTTTAATCCACCCTTTACCTTAAATTTTACAGAATCGCCAGCTGATTTTAATCCTTCTGATTTTAATAGTGATTATCCAGGTCCTTATTCTAGTTCTCCTGTTAATTTTGGGTTACCTACAACAGAGGTTCCTACTGGAAATTATACAGTTAGCGTTACCGATTCATGTGGCAGAACCAGCGAAGCTTCATTAGAAATAACAGATCCTGATATTGAACCTGTTGTTGATGCTGGTAACAATGGTTGCGAATCTAACTTTGGATATGCAAATATTACCATTCCTGATAGAATTATTGAATATGCCGAGATAACCGTAGCACCTAGCAACTATCCTAATAGCTTACCAGACGAAGTTACCAATTTTGTAACTAATGGCTTTCTAAATCTTACAGATCTACCCGTTGGAGCATACACTATTTTTTTAATTGATGATTGTGGTGATGAGTACACTTTTGATTTTAATGTACCCGAATTTGTATTTAAAGATTTACGAATTTTCACAACCAAGAATTGTTTAACCGAAACAGGCTCTTTACGAATAGATAGTGACAATGGCGACATTACTTCAGTAGTAATTACATCTGCTCCTGGGGAATACGAAAATAGCTTACCAGATGATGTTAGTGAAAATATTAGAAGTCAGGGATTTTATTATCAGAACTATTTACCTATTGGAAATTACACTATAAACCTAACTGACGAGTGTGGTTTTAACTATAC
The DNA here is from genome assembly GCF_023634025.1 of Hanstruepera flava. Classification (GTDB taxonomy): domain Bacteria; phylum Bacteroidota; class Bacteroidia; order Flavobacteriales; family Flavobacteriaceae; genus Hanstruepera; species Hanstruepera flava. The sequence continues at coordinate 936,143 of NZ_JALJCW010000001.1, forward strand.
CGTTAATGTGGATGTTTTTGATTATAATCCTACTCCATTTGCTTATAGTATTAACCGTAATTGCGGCTCATTCGATTTAACAATCGATGATTCTGACGATTCTGTAACAACAATTACATATTGGTTTCAAAAATTTTACCCCAGCTCTAATTCTTGGGGACATCCATTAACAGGTTCCTTATATACAGAAGGCGAAACCCCTAACAGTACTAATTCCATTGAAATGCAAAACATGGAAACCTTATTCAATATATTTGAAACAGGAGAGTTTCGTGTTATAAAAGCCTTTCAAGCATACAATAGCAATACCACAGAATACTGTTTAGATATTATGACGTCTTTTGAAGTTACATCTCAACTTGTAATCTCAGGAATTTACAATTTAAATTGTGACGGCGGGACTGGTCCTTCTGATATAATTTTAGATGTAATTGGAGTAGAACCTTATAATTTTAGTATTACCTCTCCTTTCTTTTTAGATAATGGCAACAACAATGTTTTTACAGGATTACCTTTTGGAACCTATGAAATTCGTGTAGAAGATTCTTGTGGCAGTATTGAAACGGCAACTGTTAATTTAGAAAATTTACTTCCTTTAGTTCGTGTAAATACACCTGATAGCATGTTATCATGTCGAGATGATGGCATAGAAACAGATGCTTTTAATCTTACAGATCAAAACGGTCAAATTTTAGGCAACCAAGACCCTAATGACTACACCATTACCTACCATATAAGTCCACAGGATGCTAATACAGGAGACAATCCGCTACCTGAACCGTACACAAACGTTTCTAATCCGCAAACTATTTATGCCAGAGTTGTCCATAATAGCTTAAATGTATGTTTTGGCTCAACTTCATTTCAAATATTTATAGGAACTTCCCCTGAACTATCTGACGACGAAACCCTATTTATATGTGCAAATGATACTCTTGTACTTTCTGCCGATTCAGGATATACACAATATGAATGGTCTACAGGCGAAACAACACCTTCAATTGTAGTTAATGAGCCTGGCACTTATACAGTAACAGTTAGCAATGAATATGACGACTTAACCTGTACTTCAACACAAACATTTACCGTAATATCTTCAGACATCGCCACAATAGATAATATTGAAATAGAAGATTGGACTTATAATGACAATAGCATTACCGTTTCGGCTAGTGGTATTGGCAATTATGTATATTCCATTGATGGTGTTAACTATCAAGAAAGCAATGCGTTTTTTAACTTAGAACCAGGAGAATATATGGTTTATATTATGGATTTAAATGGTTGCGGAATAGTTTCCAAAACTGTCTTTATTTTAAATTATCCTAAATTTTTTACCCCAAATAATGATGGCGACAATGATGTTTGGCGCATTCAGTATTCTGATTTTGAACCAGGCATTCTTATAAATATTTTTGATAGATACGGAAAGTTCATCACAAATTTAGATTATAACGATTATGGATGGGATGGCACACTTAATGGGTTTCCTATGCCTACAAATGACTATTGGTTTACGGTTACTAGAGCTAATGGTGTAATATACAAAGGACATTTTACGTTAAAACGCTAATAATCTAGAAAGGTTTATTTCTTTATTCGACATACTCGAAAATAGAATTTATTTTAATCTAATTCCTAATATTTTGTAATTTGGAACTTTAAAACAAACACCTTTATGACGGATAACATAATAGAGAAAACAGAAGCATTTGTTTTTGATTTATTTAAAAACGAATTAGCACCAACATTTCTCTATCACAATTTAACACACACAAAACGTGTATTAAAAAGCCTGAACGAGCTTATAGAGCATTCAAATTTAAAAGACTCTGAAATTAAAGCGTTACGTTTAGCTGCTTTGCTACATGATACTGGATATACAAAAGGCCATATTAATCATGAAGAGGAAAGTGTGAAAATTGCTACAGAATTTCTGCAAAAAGAAGGCGTATCGGAGAGCGTTATTTCACAAGTGTCAAATTGTATAATGGCAACAAAATTTGATGAAGAACCTAAGAACACTTTAAGTAAGATAATTCGTGATGCAGATTCTTCTCATTTTGGAAAAGACTATTTTGATGAAGCTAGTGAGTTTTTAAGAAAAGAACTTGAATTGCATAATATTAATACTTTTTCACCTAATGCTTGGTTAAAAGAAAATATAGAAGTACTATCTAAAAAACATAAGTTTTATACTGACTATGCGCTCAAAAACTGGGAGCCCATTAAAGCTAAAAATTTGGCTAAACTCATTAAAAGAAGAAAAAAGAACAAAAAGAAAATTAATATTGAAAAATTAAAAGCAAAATATAAAGCTCAATATCGAAGTGAGAATCCAGATCGTGGTATTCAAACCTTTTACCGTGTGGCCTTAAGAAACCATATTAAATTAAGTGATATTGCTGACACAAAAGCCAATATTTTATTATCTGTTAATGCCATTATCATTTCATTGGTTTTATCAAACCTGATATCTAAACTAGACAATCCATCAAATGCCTATCTTATAATACCTACAATAATATTTTTGGTTTTTAGTGTAATTGCCATAGTGTTATCTATTGTTGCAACACGGCCAAATGTAACTCGAGGTGAGTTTACTAAAGAAGATGTTGAACAACGACGAGTAAATCTTACTTTTTTTGGGAATTTTCATAAAATGAAATTAGAAGAGTTTGAGTGGGCAATTGATGAACTATTAAAAGATAAGAATTATGTTTATAGCTCACTAACCAAAGACCTTTATTTTCTTGGCAAAGTATTGGACAGAAAGTATCGCATATTAAGATTAACCTATACCGTATTTATGGTGGGTATAATAATATCTGTAATTGCCTTTGGAATTGCGTTTTTCTTTTCTGGCATTTAGGATTTAATCGTTTCCATTAAATCATCATAGGTATAGTAGCTCTTGTCTGTTTTCCCTTTTGAATACAAAATGCTTACGCGAATTGCTTTAAGACCGGTAACCGCCTGAAGATCTTGAAGCTCAACTATTTCAATATCTGTATCAAGCATTTGCTTTGATTGTAAAAACTTGATGTAACGTAAATATTCTATTTCATCTTGTTTATGCGAATACACAATAGTGATTTTCCCTTTTTGAGTAACGCGCTTTTTAGTGCCCTTAATAAAGGCTTTATCTACACGTTTTTTTACTATTTCGTAGCGCGCATTATAAGTTCCATCCACATCAAATTGTTTTTCATCCATTCTAAAACTAATAGACATTGGCCTGTTAAATACCAAAATCATGGAAGCAACATCCAACGAAACCGGTAAGTTATGTCGCATTTGGTAATAAGCATTCTCCATTTCGCACATGGCCTGAAGCTGCCATAATCTTAAATTATAAAGATAAATTTCGTTAAATGTATCTTCTTTGGTAATAGATTGTCCAATGTACATGTTATGCTCAACACCATCGGTTTTAAAGCGCTCAAAAAAGTGTGGATACATCAACTGTGCGTCTGTTTGTTTTTCATCTAATAACGAAGCCATTTTTTCGTTAATACTTGTTATGGTATTATCAAAATCTTTACGATGCTCATAAACTTCGTTCATACTACGATCAATATGCAAATAGTAATTACTTATAGCCAATTGAACCGTTTCCTGTTCTTTTAAATGATCTAATAGTGGATTTATATCCTGATTAAAGAAGTTTAGAATTATTTGTTCGCTATCAACCTGAAAATTTTGTTCCAGCTTTAATGAATACTCGTCAATCTGATAAATAAACTGATCATAAATTGGCAATTGTTCCAATTCCCTTGCTTTTTCTAAAACTACTTTAGCCAATTTTAACTGCTCTAACAAATCTAATTTAGTGGCTTCATTTCTAGCATCAGAAGAACCTTGTATATCTATTTGTCCATATAATGGGTAGACGTTATGAAAACTAATTTTCTTAAATACAGCCTTTTCGCCATTCAATTCATTTTTAATAAATCGCTTAGCTTCTTCTTCAAATCTCCAAAGTACACTTTCATGAATTGAGGTACACTCCTTTTGAATAATGGCTTTAATTAAATTGTCCTCTTCATCTTTTGAACGCTCAACAGCTGCCACAATGTATGGCATAACATCAACCAATTTATTAGCATTAATGCTATTTAACACTTTTGGCTGATGGGAAACAAGTTCTAAAATTCCCATTAACCCATTCTCATTAGCTATTGGTGCAAAAATGGCACTTTTGATATTTTGGTCACGAAGTGATTTGATTTGTGGCGCCTCTCCTTTGGTTCTTTTATCAATTTTTTCAACATCGGATATTGCCAAAAACTGTTTTTCTTTCAGAAGTTTGTTGTAAGACAATCTACATAACGCATTTTTACATGAAGCACTATCGCTTTCATTCAAAAGATAGCTTGTCATTCCAGCACCATAAACCCGTTCAAATATGTTTTCTCGAGCATTATAAACCGAAAATCCTACCTTGAGATCTTTAAGACCCAAAAGCGATCTGAAAATCTCATGAAAGTCAACCATGAAATTTTCATCGTTTCGTTTATCTTGACCTATTAGTGTGGACTTAATATTTGAAATAGATTGATCATCAGTAACATCAAAAATATTAGAAATCACAAAGCCTTTGAAAGTATAACTACCAGGTGGAAACTTTTCTTTCCACAAATCAATGTTTTCAAAATTATCCAATAGTTCATAATAGTCATCTTCTGTAATAATCGGCGCTTTTTCATCTTTAATGATTTCTATGAAATCGGCATTATATAAAATTTTATAATACCTCAATACACCATTACTGTCAGGTATCTCATAATAAAGAGGGCGTTTAAAATTTAGGGTGTAACCATAGCTAAAATTCAAAATAGCCGTACATGCAAAAATATACAAATCGTTTTCTGGCATATTTTTCATTTTCAAGTCAAAACCTTTACCAGCTATTTCAATAATTTTTTTAAATCGTTCTGAAGAATTGAATACTACGTCATGAAAGGGAATAGATGCCGTTTTAATCTCATTAAGCGTGAGTAATGGACTGAAGGCATCCTTAAGAATAACTTCTATTTCAGATTCATATTTTTTTAGAAGAGAGATATCTGAAAATCCATCACGAAGTATAGGGTTTTCTTCAACCAAGCTTAAAACGCGTTTGGCTTGAGAAGCAAAGATTTCATTCTCACTTTTGGCAAGATCTTCATACTGCTTTAAATACTTATCAAAACTGACAAGAAATTTAAAAGGAGCTTCATTAATGGTGTTGATATCACTCATAAGGTTACAATTATTGGTACAAATTTACAAATAATTACATTGGTCGTGATTTTATAATATTTCTAACATGAGTTATCAATTAAAAAAGCCTTAACAATTGTTAAGGCTTAAAATACATTATGGATGTACTGTAAATTACTTTACTAACAACTTATAAGCCCAAGGCTCTAATTCTATTTTTGAATTTGCATCAACTTCAGAATTGCTCATATAATCTGTATAGATTCCTTCTTGTGCTAAATTAATTTCTAGTTTCTCGTTTGAAAAATTTCCGATATAAATCAATTCGTTTCCATCTTTCGTTCTTTTAAAAGTTAGAACTTTCTCATTACCAGAATTAATTCTTTCATAATCAGCTGGATTCTTCCCACCGTGCAACGCAGGATTGGTATTCTTAAGCTTTCCTAATTTCTCCAAAACAGGCCATACTTTACCTTTAGTTTTTGGGATTTGATCTTTTTCAAAGAATTTTAACTGATGACTTAAATCATACTCCTGCCCAGAATAGATTAAAGGCATACCTGGTATAGCATAACTCAATGCTAAAACTGATTCGGAAGCATCACCGTAACGATCGGTAACAATACCATTCCATGAGTTTTCGTCATGGTTGGTTACAAAATTCATGATGATATCATCTTTTTCATAAGCTGTATTAATATAGCTTATTAAGCTATCAAATTCTCTAACTGGCTTATGTCCTTTTGTAATGTCTTTCATTAGGTGGTGGAACTTCCAGCCATATTCCATTTCAAACAAATCGGAACCTTTCATGAACTTTGGATCATCATTTTCACCTAACATAAATACATTACGCTCTGCTCTTAACTTGGCAATTGCACGTTGCCAGAAATCAACAGGAGTTGGCTCAATGTGGTCGCATCTAAAACCATCTACTTTTTCTTCTTTTACCCAATACATCATATCCTCTATCATTTTATTTTGCATATCCATATTGGTATAATCCAATTGAGCAACATCGCCCCAGCCTTTTGAAGTACCATCTGGGTTTAATGGATCTGTGATTTCTCCTTTATCATTTTTTACATAGTACTCTGGATGATCTGTTATCCAAACATGGTCCCAGCCTGTGTGATTAGGTACCCAATCTAAAATTACATAAATACCATTATCATGAGCCGTTTTAACAAGTTCTCTAAAATCCTCAATGGTTCCAAACTCTGGATTCACTTTTGTGTAATCACTCACAGCGTAATAACTTCCAAGCATTTTGGCGCGTTCCGCTTCATCTTCAATTTTATAGGCAAAATCGCCACCTGTTGCTTTTCGCTTGGTTTCAGAAATTGGATTGATAGGCATAAGCCATATAATTTTCACTCCTAAATCCCTTAATTGTGGGATGTCTTTGGTGAACTCATCAAAAGTTCCTGCTTCAGAATACTGACGTATATTAGCTTCATAAATTACTGCTGATTCTAAAATATCATCGTTTATTGGTTGAATTTCAGATGGTGTTTCAACTGTAACTTCTTCTTCCATTTGGGTTTCTTTTTCTTTTTTACAAGAAACCAAACTTAAAATCGTTATTAAGAAAATCGCTGTCTTTTTCATAGTTAGTTTTTAAAATTAATTTTTACTTCTGCCTCTTTTGCTGTATTCCAGCTCACTGGAATAGTTACTTGTTTAGTATTTATATTAAAATCGTATTGGCTTTTTTTGCCATTTATTTTTACGTTTTTAGGCTCACGTTCTATATTGTGAACAATAAGGTTAACCTCTTTTGTATTCGTTGAATAATTAGTTCCTGTTTCGGCTTCAAATTCTATTTCTAAACAGTTACTTTCCATTTCTGCCTCAAATTCAAGTAACTCAAACATACCTTTTTCAAATGCATTTGGTGTTAATCCATCATCGTTATAAACTTGTCGCTCACTTTCTGTTACTGATGCATCATGGTAATAATGCAATTGGAAAGTATTGAGGTTATAGTCATCTGTTGTTTGAACCAGATTTGCCATTGGTATAAAGGCACCTGCTCTTACAAAAGTTGGGATTGACGAAATAGTAGTAGCAACAGTTTTAGTTTGCCCGCCTTCAACTTTTGTGTCGGTATAAAAATCAAACCACACATTATCTTTTGGAAAATACGCCTGTTTTTCTGTGACTTCCGGATTTACTATAGGTGTAACTAAAAAATCGTTACCCCAAAAATAGGTTTGAGCATTCACTAACTGACTTTCATTTTCAGGTTCTTCAAAAAACAATGGCCGCATGAAAGGTGTCCCTTTTTGATTGTTTTCAAAAGCTAATGAATAGTTGTATGGTAATAACCTATATCTTAATTCTATAGCTTGTTTAGCTAATTGCTTTGTTTTTTCTTCTCTAAAAACAGGCTCGCTTGGCACTTCTTCTTGAGCATGAGGTCTGTAAATTGGCTGAAAAACGCCATACTGTAGCCAACGCGTGTAGAGTTCATCGTCTAAATTGGCACCAGCAAATCCGCCTAAATCAGAATGCATATAAGCAAGGCCTTGCATAGCCATTTGCATGGCAATTTCGGTTTGGCTTTGTAAACCGCCCCAAGTTCTATTGACATCACCAGACCACGGAATCAACCCAAAACGTTGTGAACCTGATGAACCTGAACGCATTAAAATAAATGGTCTTTGGTTTGGGAAATCGTTTTTATAGCCTTCATAAACTAATTTAGCCCAATCGTGACCATAAGTATTATGAACCTCATCGGCAGTTCCTGTTGCATGTTGTACCCAAGTAGGGTGTACTTCTGGTTCGCCTAAATCGCCCCAAATGCCTTTCACACCCATTTCTGCAAGTTCTTTATAAATGTTCCAAAACCACTTTTTACCTTCTGGTTTATACACATCTATTAAGCCTGTATTGCCAAAATAAAAATCATATCGAGCAGGATTGCCAACGGAATCTTTTGCTAAAACACTTTTCGCTACGGCATCGTCCCAACGTTTAGAAGTGGTTAGTACAAATGGTTCAGTTACCAATACAGTTTTTACACCTTTGTCCTCCAACTCTTTTATCATTTGTTTCGGATTTGGAAAAGAGTCTCTATAAAACTCTAAATTCCCCATATGACCTTGAATATCCTTTCCAAACCAATATATATCTATTATAACTGCATCAACCGGAATGGCCTCCTCTTTAAATTTGCCAATTGTTTCTTCAACTTCTTTTTGGGAATGATAGCCAAAACGGCTTGAAAAATTGCCAAAAACCCAACGTGGTGGTAATGGCTGTTTTCCAGTTAAATCAGTGTAATTATGAATTAAATCAAACCATGAATCTCCAGCGATAACTTGATAGGTTTTTCTACCAGAAATGGTTTGATAAGTTAATGTATTGTCTTGGTTACTATCCAAATCCAAATAGCCTATTGGCGCATTGTCAAAATGTAACATGTATTGATTTGAAGAGATTGCAATTGGCATGGTGTAATTCATCAATTCACTTTCGGTTTCGTAACCATAGTGTGCCTTATTGTATAGTTGTAGTCTGTGTCCACGTCTATTCATTCCTAAAGCTCTCGCACCACCACCATATAGTATTTCATCATCGGTTAATTCAAAGTCAAGGTTTTCAAAATCATCCGTTTTGTAATAGCCATTTTTTTCTTCAGTCAGCTTTTCGCCTTTATACCAATAGGAAATATTGAACGGTTTTTTGTTGACTTTTACAGTAAAATCTTCTGTTTTAAAAATGACTTGATTATCATCTTCAGAAAAATCTACAACCTTGACTGTATTGTTTAAAACAACTGCATGAGAATTAGGATTGTGTTTTTCACCATTAGGAAGAAAAGTAGTTTCTACAATTTTTGGTGAGTAAAATTTAGTGATATATTTCCCGTCTGAAACCACAATTTGCAACTCATTATTTTTAGTAATTGTAGCACTTAAGAAGTCTCTTTCTTTAAGTTTTTCTGAAAACAGCCACGAAATGGTTTCTTCAAAATTTTCTCGCCAAAGAGTTTCGTTATGCTTTCCTTCTGGAACAACTTTAGATTTTATGTTTTCTGATGGAAAGCCATTTTCTGTTAGAACTGAAACCATATGGTTCATATCTTTAACCGTCTGGCTTATCTCATCGAAACGCACATTTTCTCCTTCTTTACCACCAGCCAAAAAGTACATTTTGGTGTCTTGAAGATTTGCATTCTCTTGTGAAAAGTCATTTACTTGTGGCGCAAACCAAAATGCTGGTGAGTATACCCCAATTTTGCCAAAAACTTCAGGATACTTTAATGCCGCATAATGGGAAATCAAGCCACCCATAGAGCTTCCGATAATTGCTGTGCTTTCTTTGCCTTTTAGGGTATTGTAATTGCTATCGATGTAAGGTTTTAATGTATAAACCAAAAATTCTAAATAGGCATCGCCTTCGCCACCACCATACTTTTCATTTACCCAAGGCGAATATTCATCTAAACGCTTATCCTTTCCGTTGTCAACACCTACGACAATGAGTTTTAACTGTTTCTCTTTAAAAAGTTTATTTAATGTTTCGTCTACTTCCCATTCGTTTGAAAAAGAGGATGTTTTTTTATCGAACAAATTTTCTCCATCGTGCATATACACCACAGGATAAGACTCTTTTGATGAGTGATAATCTGGAGGCAAATACACCCAAACACGTCGTGTTCTGTTTAGTTGAGGAATTTGAAAATCTTCAGATAAAACACTAACATTTTTTGCTGTAGTTGAAGGAGTTTCAGTTTTAAAATTGTTAGTCCAACCTGCTATTTTAACTTTTACAGTGTCATTAGGAACTTCAAAATTGTGGGTGCGGTTTTCCACACTTAAACCATTGGCATCAGACTCTACGGAATCCCATGAACCTTGAGTAAATTTGAATAAAATTAAATTTTCTGCCTTTGGAAGTGTAATAGAATACACGCCATCTTTTTCTTGGAGTTTATAGCTTTCATTGCCACCTGACCAACCTTCAAAGTTTCCAGAAGTATATATCCCTTTTTCGGCATCATGAATTTCTGGTAATTCATCAATCACAAAAGTAACTTGTGCATTTACTGCTTGAAATAGAAAGAAAAATAGTATGTATTTAATTTGCTTCATTTGAATTTACTTCTCACTTTTTATATCAATTTTTAAGACTTCTCGACTGCGCTCGAAGTGACATGTTATTTTGTTTTTGTGGTTAATAGTGTTGCGCCTTTTCTGTTTAACGTTATAGCATCTTTCCAAAGGATTTTTTCACCTGTTACAATGTTCTTTAATTCTTTCCCATCAAGACCTATTTCCGCATAACGTTTTAAATCTATTGTTATAGGTTCTTCGTTTTTATTTAAAATTAGAACAACGGTTTCTCCATCAATTACCCTAAATAAAAAGTACGTTCCCAAAAATGGTGCAAAGTGAACAGTTTTTCCTTCGTGAATGGCTTTGCTGTTTTTTCTGTAATTAAGTACTGTACTTAAAAAAGACTGCATGTCTTTTTGCTCATTGGTTAAGCCATCTCCTGTAAATGCATTGATTGTATCGCCTTGCCAGCCACCAGGAAAATCGGTTCTAATTAGCCCATGATCACCTGGTTTTTCAAAATCGTTCATGAGAATTTCCGTTCCATAATAAATTTGTGGAATACGTGGTAAGGTTAATACTGTAGCCAAAGCCATTTTAGTATTTGGTATATTACCATTTAGTTGCGTGAATATCCGACTCATATCATGATTATCTGGAAATATCATGATGTCTTTTGGTGAGACATAATGGAAGTCGTTTGCCAACCCTTCATAAATTTTGACCAAACCTTCATCCCAAGATTCATTTTTATTTAAAGCATCTACAATATTTTTTTGCATAGCAAAATCCATAGGTGATTTTAAATTAGAATCGTATCCATCTTTATTTTTAGCACCTTCTTGCCAATAACCAATTAGCAATGGGTTTAGGCTCCATTCTTCGCCAACTATTGAAAAATTAGGATACTCATTCATGATAGCGCCAGCCCAATCACTCATAAACTCTTTATCAGGATATGGATATGTATCTTGACGTATTCCATCTAAATTAGCAGTTTCTACCCACCAAATACTATTTTGAATAAGGTATTTTGCCATAAAAGGATTACGCTGATTTAAGTCAGGCATTGTTGGTACAAACCAACCTTCGCTCATGTATTTTTTATCATATTTAGACGCATAGCTATCTTGATTAGTGGTTCTTCGATGATTAGAATTTGTGAAATATTGGCTCATTCTCTCTCTATCATAATCGCCATTTTCTTTTCGCATTTCCTCTAAAGGAACAGGTAAGCTTTCGTATGTTTCCTGTAAATTTAACCAATCGCTAAAAGGTAAATCTTTCATCCACCAATGATAGACTCCACAGTGGTTAGCCACTTGATCCATAATCAATTTTATTCCTTTTTCTTTACCTTTTTGAGAAAGTTCGAGGTATTCTTCCATGGTTCCAAAACGTGGGTCAATTTCATAGAAATTGGTCATAGCATATCCATGATAAGAAGCTTCATACATATCATTGGTAAGCAATGGACAAGGCCAAATAGCTGTAAAGCCCATCTCTGAAATGTAATCGAGATTATTGGTAATACCTTGTATGTCGCCACCATGTCTGGCGTAATCATCTGCTCTGTCGATTCTTTTTTCGTTTAGGCTTTCAAATGTGTCATTTTCTGGATTTGCATTAGCAAAACGGTCTGGTGTAATTAAATAGATAGCATCTGAACTGTTAAAGCCAACATAATCCTCTGGTTTTTTAGCTCTACTTTTTAACTCGTAGGTGTGTTTAAGTTCTTCTCCGTTTTCTAATTTAAAAACAATATCAAATTTTCCAGATTCTGTAGTCTCTGATATTGTGAGGTCTATAAATAAATAGTTTGGACTATCTGCTTTATGTACTTTATTGATTGTAACTCCAGAATAAGACATTTCTGGCGAAGTCGCTCCAATACCTTCATGATGAACTAATAACTGTAACTCGTTATTCTTCATCCCAACCCACCAATTTGGTGGTTCTACATAGGCTAATTTTTCGTTTGAAACAACTACGTTTTCTTCCAGCTGAAAAGTCTCTTGTTTTTCTTGTTTACAAGTAAAAAAACTAACGGCGAGCAAAAGAATAAATATGGCTTTTACAACTTTCATAACTTATATAGTTACAGAATTATTTGGTGTTATAGTTACCGGATTGTTATTTACTAAAATTTTCAAATCTGTACTTCCGTCTATTTCAAAATGGGTCTCATTTTGACACACATTAACTTTTATTATTTGATTTCTAAAGTTAATTTTAAAGGAATAGGCATCCCACTGTTTTGGAATCTTAGGCTCAAAAGACAAGGTATTGTTCTTTACACGCATACCTCCAAACCCTTCAACGATACTCATCCAAGTTCCTGCCATAGAAGTGATATGTAGTCCTTCTTCAACCTCGTGATTATAATCGTCTAAATCTAATCTTGAGGTACGCAAATAAAATGTATAGGCCTGGTCCATACGATCCAATTTAGCCGCTTGAATACTATGTACGCAAGGAGACAACGAACTTTCATGAACTGTAAAAGGTTCGTAAAAATCGAAATGTGCTTCAAGTTCTTCAATTGAAAAATGATCTTCAAAGAAGTAAAAACCTTGCAGAACATCGGCTTGTTTTATATAAGGAGAACGTAAAATACGATCCCAAGACCATTTCTGATTAATTGGACGTTGTGAACTATCTAAATCTGAAACAGTAATTAATTCTTTATCTAAAAATCCATCCTGCTGAAGGTACACTTTATGCTGGTCGGAATATGGAAAATACATATTATCTGAAACATCATTCCATTCTTTTATTTCTGCTTTAGATAATTGGGTCTTGTTCATTATTCGCGTATAGTCGGTAGAAAACTCCGATTCTATTTTTTGAATATTTTCAATAGCATACTCAATACACCATTTTGCAATGTAATTGGTGTACCAATTATTGTTAATGTTATTTTCATATTCATTAGGTCCTGTTACACCTAAAATAACATATTGGTTTTTTTGTTTTGAAAAGTTAGCACGCTGATACCAAAATCGTGCAATTCCAATCAAGACCTCCAAACCTTTTTCAGGAATATAACTATAGTCGTTTGTATAACGATGATAATTATAAATAGCATAGGCAATAGCACCATTTCTGTGAATTTCCTCAAAGGTAATTTCCCATTCATTATGACATTCTTCGCCATTCATGGTTACCATTGGGTATAACGCTGCACCATTTTTAAAACCTAATTTTTTAGCATTTTCAATAGCTTTTTCAAGGTGATTGTATCTATACTCTAACAAAGCCCTAGCTACTTTTTGATCTTTTGTAGCCATGTAAAATGGTATACAATATGCTTCAGTATCCCAATAGGTACTTCCTCCATATTTTTCTCCAGTAAAACCTTTTGGACCAATATTTAGTCTCGAATCTTTTCCTAGGTAGGTTTGGTTTAGTTGAAAAATATTAAACCGGATACCTTGCTGAGCTTTCACGTCGCCTTCAATTGTTATATCGGCTAAATTCCAGATATTTTGCCATGCTTCTTTCTGGTTTTCCAATAAGCCTTGAAAACCTAAATCTACAGCCTTACCTAAAACCGATTTTGCGGCTGTAATGAGTTGGTCTTTATCATGATTTCTATCCACTGTATAACCACCAAACTTATGGATGCTATATGTTTCCCCTTGTTCAACATCATGCTCATAACTAAATAAAGCGCTATTGGCATCTGCTTTTATAAAAGGCTCGATAATTATTAATTTATCATTAATAAAAAGCTTGGACTCCATGAATGTACATGTGTTAAAATGTGTTTTCATGGTCTTAGCATTGATAAAGGCTTGATGATTTTGATGACTTACTTTAATTGTGTCCCAAAACTTATCTTCCCAATTGGTGTCTTCATTACGAATGTCAGCATTAATATATGGCTGAAACATAATTTTGCCATCGCCATTAACCAATGTAACTTGATAATTAATGGCTCCTATTTCATCTAAATCTAGACTTAAAAAACGCTTGGATTCTACTTTGGCTATAAGGCCATTTTTTAAAGTAGCAGTAAAACTTCTGGAGAGCCAGCCTTCTTTCATATTTAACTCGCGTCTAAAATCCTGAACTTTTTTACAAGTAAATAAATCAAGTTTTTCTCCATTAATAATAACGTTTATGCCAATCCAACTTGGTGCATTCAAAACTTTAGCAAAGTACTCTGGGTATCCGTTTTTCCACCAACCTACTCGTGTTTTATCAGGATAATAAACACCTGCTATATAACTACCCTGAAAGGTGGCTCCAGAATAATGCTCTTCAAAATTTGCACGTTGTCCCATGGCTCCGTTACCAATACTAAAAATACTTTCGGAAGCTTTAACATGTTCAGGATTGAAGCCTTCTTCTATTATTGACCACTCGTCTGGTTTTATATAATCTAAATTCATTCTATTTTTTTATAAGAAGGTTTCTATTTAATAATCTAAAACCTCTAATATTTTACTTCTTTATTAATTCAATAAGGAAACTATTTTCCATTTCTGTGAAATTCTTAAAAACATAATCTGCTTCATAAAGAATTTCTTGTTCACCTATTCCAATACTTACCATATTAGCAGCATTGGCTGCTTGAACTCCGGCAACAGAATCTTCAAAAACAATACAATCCTCTTGCGCTATTCCTAATGCCTTTGCTGCCTTTAGAAAAACTTCTGGATTTGGTTTGCCTTTTTCAACGTCATTGCCATCCACAATGGCATTAAAATCTGATATCAAGTTTACTTTTTTCAATATGGTTCTAGCATTTTTACTTGCAGAACCTAATGCTATTCCCTGTTCATTTTGAATCAAATATTCTAAAACCCTGTTAACATCTGGAAGTATTTCTTCTTTATTCATTTTGTTGATGTAAGTCAAATAATCATCATTTTTGATGGCCATTAATTTCATGAAGTCATCTTCAGAAATGGTTTTATTGCCCCATTCCAATATTTTCTCCAATGATTTAATTCGGCTAACCCCTTTTAGTTGCTCGTTTTCTTTTTCAGTAAAACTCACACCAATACTTTCGGCAAGTTTTCGCCATGCTAAATAGTGATACTTTGCCGTATCAACAATAACACCATCTAAATCGAATATGAATCCTTTTTTATTCATTCTTTATAGTTCTTCTACTTGATAGGTTATAGCATTTTTATTTGTAATTAAAAGATTGCAAAGGCCTGCAATCATCAAACTAATTCCTGCAACAGTCATGGCGTTAATAGCTTCGTCTCCCAGTAATCCTGACACGTAGTTAATTCCACCAAGAGCTGCTATAATTTGAGGAATTACTATAAACATGTTGAAAATTCCCATAATAACTCCCATTTTCTTGGGATCTACCGCACTAGAGAGCATAGCATATGGCATAGATAGAATACTTCCCCAAGCAAAACCAATTAACACAAAACAGTATTTTAAATTTTCTGGTGAGGTATAATTCATTAACAGAAAACCAAGACCTCCTAACATTAGCGAAAACATGTGTACGAGTTTCCTGTTGATCCTCCTTTTTGAAGTATAAAAGGTTAGCAATAATGCAAACGCCATAGAAGACAAACCGTATACTCCCATAGCAGAACCTACAGCATTTGAAGATTCTTGAAATGCTGTATTAGCAACATTAAATGCTTCTAGTTGCTCTGGTAAAGCCATATCGTAAGCCGACTCTATTGGTGCCGGTGTATTAAAAACATGTTCGGTTAAAGCCGGATTGGCCAAACTCCACATAGTAAAAAAAGCAAACCAGGAAAAAAATTGAATAACCCCTAGTTTTTTCATGGTTAAAGGCATACTGCCAATATTGTTGAGTATATCTGGAATAAATTGATTTTTCTTTGCTTTTTCGCGTTCAAATTCTTCCATATCTTCTGGTGGATATTCAGTAGTTGTAAAAATGGTGTAAAGAATACTAACCAAAAACACAAATCCACCAATAGCGAAAGCTACTTTCACCGACATAGGAACAACACCAGATTCTGCTGAATTACTAACACCCAACTGTGAAACCATCCACGGTAAATTACTAGCCACCCATGTTCCAATTCCAATAATCAAAGTTTGCACCACAAATCCATAAGATCTTTGAGACTGCGGTAACTTGTCTGCAACCAAAGCCCTAAAAGGTTCCATAGAAATATTAATAGAAGCATCCAGAATCCATAAAAATCCAGCTGCCACCCATAATACAGGGGAATGTGGTACGAAAAACAAAGCCAACGAACTTAATATGGCACCAATTAAAAAATAAGGCCTGCGACGACCTAATTTAGGGTGCCAAGTTCTATCGCTTAAATAGCCAATAATAGGCTGGACAAGCAAACCTGTTAATGGTGCTGCAATCCACAAAAGCGGAATGGCATCTTTTTCTGCTCCAAGAGTTTGAAAAATTCGAGACATAAAGCCTCCTTGTAAGGCAAAACCAAATTGAATTCCAAGAAAACCGAAACTCATGTTCCAAATTTCCCAAAAGCCAAGGGTGCGCTTTTTCATAATAGTATAATTAAGTTAATACTATTTTGACAAGCTATTTTACTTATCAAAACTTAAGGTGAGAAGTGAAAATATAAGTTTTGATTCGGGTGTAAATATATAAAAGTTTTTAAAATTTGCTGTGTTAATTTTTATTTTGTTGATTCACGCTCAACCAATTCGGTTTCAATAACAATCGTTTGAAATTGCTCTTCTTCATCTTCATGTTCCAGCTTATGGATTAACAATTCTGCTGCTTTTTCTCCTATTTTTTGACCATGTTGGCTAACAGTAGTAAGGCTTGGCGTTGCATGTTTAGACAATACGCCATCTGTAAAACCTATAACTTGGATATCGTTAGGTATATGCTTGCCAAATTTTCTTGCCACCTTCATCGCGGTAATAGCATACAATTCATTTACGGCAAAAACACCGTCTAATTTTTTATTACTTTTAAAAAGGTGTTCAATTTCACGCTCTAAAATATCGAGGTAATCTTCAGAAACAAGTTTATCATCCACTTTTAAAATTAAGCTAGCTTCAGGATGTATTTTATTTTCATCTAAAGCCTCTAAATATCCTTGAGTTCTCAATTTACCTACGCTAACATAGTCTTTTGTAGTTATTATGGCTATTTTTTTACAGCCATTTTCAACAAGCTTGTTTACCGCTTTTTTTGACCCTTGTACGTCATCAACAATAACTTTATCACATTTTATATCATTAATTACCCGATCAAACATAACAATTGGCATACCTTGACTTATGGTTTCATTAAAATGATGGTAGTCCTGTTGCAGTAATGTTTCTTTAGAAATTGATAAAATAAATCCATCTATACTGCCATTAGCAAGCATTTCCATATTAATAACTTCCTTATCAAAAGATTCGTTAGACAACCCAACAATAACATTATAGCCCTGTTTGTTTGCAACCAGTTCAATGCCTCTAATTACTTTAGAGAAAAAATGATGCACAATTTCAGGAATAATAATACCAATGGTTTTGGTTTTCCTGTTCTTTAAGCTTAAGGCAATATTATTTGGCCTGTAGTTATACAATTTAGCAAAGGCCTGAACTTTTTCTCTTGTGTCTTCACTAATTTCTTTGCTATTTCTCAAGGCTTTTGACACGGTAGAAATGGAAACATCCAACTCTTTGGAAATTTGTTTTAAAGTAACTTTACGCTTCATTTTTATTTTAAAAAGATCTTTTGTATAAAGGTAGTATATATTGCCAAAAAATTTCATATTTCAAGGTTTTTCTTACTAAAAACACAAAACCGTTAAAAAGTTGTTAACACGAAAACGTTTTCGTTGCGAATACAGCAATTTTAAAGCCTTTGTTTACCTAAATTTTACATAGATTTAACATCGAGAAGTGGAAATATGACCAACAAATTTTAAGACTAATTCAAAAGTATTTTATGAAAACAACTTTTAATAGCGTATTGTTTATGCTACTAATTTTACCAACGTTTATGTTTGGTCAAAATACAGTAACAGGAACAGTAACTGAACAATCTTCTTCCTTGCCGCTTCCTGGAGTAAATGTTTTAATTAAAGGCACAACTACAGGTACAGCTACAGATTTTGATGGTAATTATCAAATTGAAGTCGGCAATGGAGATGTATTAGTATTCTCCTATATAGGATATGTTACTAAAGAAATAACTTATAATGGAGAGACCAACTTAAATGTATCGCTTGATGAAGACGCTGCCCAATTGGATGAGGTTGTCGTTATTGGTTACGGTACCGTAAAAAAAGAAGATGCTACAGGTTCTGTCTCTTTAGTTACCGATGATGATTTTAACAAGGGAAATATTGTATCTACTGACCAATTAATCAATGGTAAGGTTGCTGGTGTAAGAATTACTAATGCTGGTGGACAACCAGACTCTGCCCCTAATATTAGAATTAGAGGTGGATCTTCCTTAAGTGGGAATAACGACCCTTTAATTGTAATTGATGGTGTGCCATTATCAAATATTAATCCAGCTGGTGTTAGCAACCCTTTATCTCTAGTAAATCCTAATGATGTCGAGAGCTTTTCTATTTTAAAAGACGCTTCAGCTACGGCAATTTATGGTTCTCGAGCTTCTAATGGTGTAATAATAATTACCACCAAAAAAGGTACTTCTGGTGAGCCTCAATTTAATTTCTCAACAGACATTTCGGTTAATGGAGCTGGCGAAGGACTGGACATGATGGATAGCGATACTTATGTTAGGTTTATCCAAGAATATCATCCAGATTTAATAGATAAATTAGGGGTTCCTGTTGGTTCAGTACAAACTAATGAGCCTATATCTCAAATAATCGATACACCAAATGGTCCACGAGCTATTTATGATACCGATTGGAGAGACAATGTTTTAAGGACTGCTTTTACTTCTAATACTAATTTTAACGCTAGAGCAAACCTATTTGGAAAATTACCTTTTAGAGGTTCAATTGGATATACTAATGCTGAAGGTATTGTTAAAACCGATGATTATGAGCGTGTGACTGCTGCTATTAATTTATCTCCAAAATTTTTGGATGACGATTTAAAAGTAACATTAAATGCAAAAGCTACTTATGCTGATAAAAATTCAGTAGACGCAGGAGGCGCTTTAGGTGGGTCTTTGACATTTGACCCTACAAAACCCGTTTATAATAATGCGCCTGACAATCGCTTTGGAGGTTATTATTTTAATACAAATGTTGATGGAAATCGTTTAATACTTGATGGACAATGGAACCCATTGGCATTGTTAGAACAACGTGAGCGACCAGAACGCACCACACGTTTTCTTGGAAACCTAGAATTGGATTATTCTTTTGACTTCCTTCCTGGATTGCGAGCAGTTGTTAATTTAGGTTTAGATGCTTCAAAATCAACCATCAAAGAACGTTACTATGATAATGCGGCAGCAACCTATAGATTTGACAGTGCAAATTCTGATATCAATACTAATTTTGTATTTAACCCTGGCATTCACTATCAAGAGCATCAGCATATTACGAATACAACTATGGATGCTTTCTTGCAGTACGCAAAGTCTTTTGATGATAAATTTGTAAGCAAGTTTGATGTACAGGTAGGCTATTCTTATCAGAATTTTAAAAATGATGGGAATAAAGACCTTTACGATTATGACAACGACACAGGTATACGATTTGAAACACTTAACGAAAGTAACCCGAACAACAGATATTACAATGTATTAAACTTGCAATCGTTTTTCGGGAGAGCAAATGTTGACCTTTTAGATAAATATCTTTTCACTTTTTCTTTAAGAGCAGATGCCTCTTCTCTATTTGTTGCGGACGACGTTTGGGATCCAAATGCTTGGGGCTTTTTTCCTGCAGCAGCGGTTGCCTGGAAAGTGACTAGTGAAGAATTCATGCAAAATGTGAATTTCATAAATGATTTAAAAGTTAGAGTTGGCTGGGGTAAAACGGGTCAGAATGACATCTCTCAAATTGTAGGCTATTATCCTACTACACCTTTATTTACTGCTGGTGGAAACAATAGCCAGTACTTACCTGGTGCAGGATTATATTCAGCACTTCCTTACAACCCAGATTTAACGTGGGAAAAAACCACTACCTACAATTTAGGTATTGATTTTAGTTTCTTTAACCATAATTTTGTTTCTGGTTCTTTTGATATATACAAAAAAGAAACTAAAGATTTACTAGCTCGTGTAAATGTTCCGCCTGGTCAAGGGTTTTCAGATACATTCATTGAAAATATTGGAGAAATAGAAGGTAAAGGATTTGAATTAAATTTAAATATAAATCCTGTTGAAACTGATAATTTATCAGTAAATTTATATGGTAATGTAGGCTATGTTTATAATGAAATTACTGACATTGGTGGTCAAGCAGATATAAACAGAAATGGAAGCTTAAGAGGTACAGGTACTTTCTTATTAAATGATGTTGTTGGGCAACAAGCACAAAGTGCATATGTCTTTAAGCAGGTTTATGATAGTAATGGTAATGTAATTCCTGGAGCTTTTGCAGATCTCAATGGAGATAATGTAATCAACAATGATGATAGGTATCATGTTCAAATTGCGCCAAATTGGACTTACGGTTTTGGACTGAACTTCACTTACAAAAAATGGGATTTCTCTTCAGGATTCATTGGTCAAATAGGTGGTAACATATATAACTTTAACAAAATGAATTATGGTTTTACCGAAGCCGTTGTACCTGCCAATAACAATAGTATTACCAATGCACTTAATTTTTATAACGGTGCCGCTGATCCAGCATTTGAAAATGTTAACGGAAACATTCAATTTTCTGATTACTTTTTAGAAGATGCCACATTCTTAAGATGTAATAATATTGTTTTAGGCTACACCTTTGATAACATGATTAAAAATGGAAATATAAGAATGTATGGAGCCGTATCCAATCCTTTTGTAATTACAGATTACTCTGGAATGGACCCACAAAACTTTGGTGGTATTGATCGCGATTTCTATCCAAGACCAACGACGTTTACACTGGGTGTTAATTTTGATTTTTAAAAAATAAACTATGAGAAAAATAATATTTATAACAGGAATTTTAGTGCTGACACTGATGTCATGTACTGCTGATTTAGATACCGAACCTAAAGTTGAGTTATCTCTTGAAGAAATATTAGCAGAAGACCCTAATGCCATTGAAGGTATTGTGTCTAGGCTATATGCTTCATTTGCGCTTTCAGGACCTAATGGGCCAGGAAGTTCAGACATTAGTGATGACGCAGGTGAATCACCTTTTTTAAGGGGTATTATAAACCTTCAAGATTTTACTGCAGACGGTATGAAAAACAGATGGGGTGATGATGGTCTAGATCAATTAACGACAGCTTCAAATTGGGATGCTAACAATAAGTTTTTTAGATATTTATACAATAGAGCCTATTACACCATTCCACAATGTAATAATCTAATAAGCATTCTAAACACTTCCAGTGATATTCCAGATGCCGGCGAGGCATTATCTGAAGCACGTTTTTTACGCTCACTAGCCTATTTTTATTTAATTGATGTTTTTGGAAAAGGTGTATTAGTGACTGAAGATAACCTTAATCAAACCGAACCGCTTCCTGAAGCCTCAAGAAGAGAACTTTTTGATTTTGTTGAATCAGAATTATTAGAAATTCAACCTAACATGTCTCCAAACAATGGTTATGGGCGTGCCAACAAGTATGTTGCAGCTATGTTATTGGCTAAATTATATATGAATGCAGAAGTTTATATTGGTGAAAACAGATATAGTGAGGCACTAACCTATATTAGTATCGTGTTAGACGAAGGTGGCTATCAATTAGCCGATAATTTTTTAGAGAATTTTTCAGCTGATAACGATATATCACCTGAAATAATCTTTCCGTTAATAGCTGATGCTGTTAACAGTCAGAGTTTTGGAAACACTACCTATATTGTAAATGGTAGTTTAAGTTCAGATACCATGACACTTTCAGATTATGGTGCTGCTGAAGGATGGCAAGGCCATCGTGCTACAGAGGCGTGGTATGGTCTATTTGGAGATTTAGGCACTTCAACCGACGATCGTGCTGCTCTATTTTGGACATCAGGCCATAATTATATTATGACCGATTATAAAGAATGGACTGATGGGTATCCTTCCATCAAATTTAGAAACACAGAATACAATAGTAATTCAAATACAACAACAGCTTTTTCAAGTACAGATTTTCCTTTGTACAGATTAGCCGATGCTTATTTAATGTATGCTGAATGTGCTCTTCGTGGTGCTGCTGGTGGAGACATGTCTAGAGCTCTTAATTTAGTTAATGAGGTAAGAGAACGATCATCGGCATCCACTATAACTATGAATGAACTGACTCTAGATTTTATTATCGACGAAAGAGCTCGTGAATTAAACCTTGAAGGACACAGAAGAACTGATTTAATCCGCTTTGGAATGTTTACTGGCAGTAGTTACTTATGGCCATGGAAAGGCAATGTGCTTAATGGAGCATCAATTCCTGCTCATTATAATGTTTTTCCTATTCCAGAACAAGCATTAAGTGCTAATCCTAATCTTGAGCAAAATATAGGGTACTAATTTTAAAAAATGAAGACAATGAAATATATATATAAATTAACATACCTCTTTGTAATAGCTTTAATTTTATGTTCATGTTCAGATGATGATGAAAAGTTAACGCTATCAACTCAAGGAGGAAGTGTAATAAACACCCCTAGCAATGGGCAAGCATTTGTTTTAAATCCTTTAGAAGAACAAACCAATATTGCCATAACTATTAGTTGGGACCATTCTAACTATGGAACACCAACCGGTATTGACTATACAATACAAATGGCTGTTAGTGGAACCAACTTTAATGATGCCGTTACTCTGGCAACTATCAGCGAGACATATTTTACAATGTCTATTGCAGATTTTAATTCAACATTAGGCTCTCTTGGTCTATTCCCATTTACAGAAAGCAGTGTAGATATAAGAATTATGTCATCTGTTGGAGATCCAAGTCAATTACCTCAATATTCTGAAACGGTTACAATATTAGTAACACCTTTTACTACAGACCTGCCTAAAATAGCTGTTCCTGGAAATCACCAAGGCTGGGATCCTCCTACAGCACCATTATTAGCTTCATCTGCTTTTGGAGAAACTGATTACGAAGGCTATGTTTGGCTTGATGGTGATTATAAGTTTTTAGCACCTAATCAATCAGGTATGTTTGAATGGGGTAGTACAGATTGGGGAGACGACGGTAGTTTTAGTGGCGTTTTAGTTGAAGAAGATGAAGTTAACTGCACGGCTGTTTCCAATTATTATTTTGTAAAAGCTAATACAGAAGAATTAACTTATTCCGCTGAGGCGCATAGCTGGGGTGTTATAGGAAACGCAACCCCAACTGGGTGGGATAGTGACACTGATATGGTTTATGACCCTGATACTAAAACGTTAAGAGTTACTCTAGATTTAGTAGCCCAACAGGCTCCAGACAACGGATTGAAATTTAGAGTTAACGATGATTGGACTATTAATTTAGGGGATACAGATGCCGATGGCACTATGGAATACAGTGGCGATAATATTGGTGTTCCTGAATCTGGTAATTACACAATTGTATTAGACTTATCTAATCCAAGAGAATACACATACTCTCTGATTCTAAACTAATTTAAAATGAAAAAAATATTAAAAATACTCTCACTAATAACACTACTTTTTGTAGCTGTTAATTGTAATGACGAAAATGATTTTGGTTTTGTTGAACCAGAAGATACTTTTACAATTGTATCACCAAGTAGTGGCGCTTCTTTAATTCTTGATGGCGAGAACGAACAAAACATTGCGCTTACAATGGTTTGGGAAGATAATGTCACTAATTCGAGCAGCTATACTGTAGACATGTCTACAACAGAAGAGTTTACAGAATCTGTTACAATTGGCTCTTCTTCAACCAATACTTTTTCATTGTCTGTTCAAAGTTTAAACGCCTTATTATTGGATTATAACATTCCAGCTTTTGAAGAGTCAAATTTGTACTTTCGAGTAGGTTCAGAAAATCAATATACCGATGTAATTTCTTTGGTAATTAGTTCATACCCTCAATCAAATCCTGTTATTACAAGTCCAGATAGCACATTTGACGTTGTTTTATCTGATATCACTGAAGATGAAACAGCATTAACCGTTACATGGGATGATCCTGATTTTTCTGATGATCCTCCTATATTAATTAATTATCATGTCGAAGCTGCGGTAGCTGGTACAGATTTTGCAGTTGTCGAAAATATTGGAACAACTTCTGAAAGAACCGATGACACCACTCATGGTGAACTGAATGATGCTGCATTAAATCTTGGTCTTGCTGTAGATACTGCAGGCTCCTTGGATGTGAGAGTTCGTTCGGTTATTGAAACTGCTAGTGGTAATTTAGAGCGTATATCAGATTTTATTACTATAACTGTTACGCCTTATGAAACTGCACTTTTACCTGTAATATATGGTGTTGGAGCAGGATTGCCTGATGCTGGTTGGGGCTGGGCTTCTCCTGTAGAACTTTTACTTCAAGGATCTGTGTATTCAGGTAATGTTAATTTACAAAACAATGGTGGTGCAGATAATAATTTTAGATTTTTTGCACAAATGGATTGGGGGCCAACTAGCTTCAATTACCCATGGTATGAATCTAGAGGTTTTACCATTGACCCTAACCTTGAGAATGCCAATGATGGTGATAGTAATTTTGCTTTTGTAGGAACAACAGGGCAATATTTCCTTGAAATTGACATGGAAAACAAAACAATAACTTTAGGTCCACCTGTTGTAGGTCCTAATTGTGAGTTTGACCAACTTTGGTTAGTAGGTGCCGGTGTACCAGATGCTGGTTGGGGTTGGGACTCTCCAGTTCAATTACCATGTACTGGTAACGGTGTCTATTCTGGTAACGTTACATTTGCCAACGATGCTTTCAGGTTCTTCACATCTGAAGGTGATTGGGGTTCAGGTAGAAACTTTCCGTATTATGAAGGTGAAGGCTATACAATAGATGCTAATTTTGAAAATGCTAATGATGGTGATAGCAACTTCAGATTTAATGGAACTCCAGGGGAATATTTCCTAACCATGGATACCATAAACAAAACCATAACTCTTGGACCACCACAAACTGCTTGCGAGTTTGATCAACTCTGGTTAGTTGGTGCTGGTGTTCCTGATGCTGGTTGGGGATGGGATACTCCTGTAGAATTCCCATGTACAGGTGCCGGAATCTATTCAGCCCAAGTTACTTTTGCCAATGATGCCTTTAGGTTCTTTACAGCTGAAGGCGATTGGGGTTCAGGTAGAAACTTCCCGTATTATGAAGGCGAAGGTTACACAATAGATGCCAATTTTGAAAATGCAAATGATGGTGATAGTAATTTTAGTTTTGTAGGAACTCCTGGAACCTATACACTGACTATGGATACAGTTAATAAAACAATAACCCTACAATAATTCCTAAAAGGCTATGGAAAATCCATAGCCTTTTTTATTAAAAAAACATGAAACAAAAATTACTTTTTATTCCTTTTTTATTCCTCACAGTATTTCTGTACGCTCAAACACAAGATGATGTTACTTTTAGTATATCACCATCAGCATTCGAGGAAAATGAAGAAATTACTATAACCGTTTCTAATTTAGATGCCTCCGTTTGGGGAAGTACCAATGCTGAAGATATTTATTTATGGTCTTGGTATTTTGATACTAATGGAAACCAAGTAGGAGATTCTCCAACTAACGGTCAATGGACAGATTCTAATGAAGTTCAAAAGTTTACCAATAACAACGACGGTACTTACACCTTTACGCTAACGCCTACCTCCTTTTTCAATGACACTGGAATTGGTCAAATAGGGATGCTTGTAAAAAGTGATGATGGCGCTCAACAATCGCAAGATGAATTGTTTTACGTCGGTATAATCACACTTATCCTAAACAATCCAACTTCTGATACGGTTATTATAGAGTCTGGCGGTAGTATACCAATTAGTGCTTACATGATTTCTGGCGGAAGCACCGAAGTTGGTAATTTTGAGGTTTTTTTAAATGATAATTCTGTTGCTACCGGAACTGGTTTCCCAAATTTTGGAACAACGATTACCAATGTCACGGAGTCAGGTACGATGCGAGTTGTTGGGACACCTTTTAGCTCTTCTGAATCTGGTGAAGCCAGTTTTGAAGTTGTAATCGCAAATATAATTAGTGAAGAGTTGCCAGCAAATCTAGTTGATGGGATTAACTATAACGAGTCAGATCCTACTAAAGCTACTTTGGTTGTAGATGCACCGAATAAAGATTTTGTCTATTTGGCTGGAAGTTTTAATAATTGGGATCCTTATAGTTCTCATTTAATGAAAAAAGACCCTTCCAGTTCAAAATTCTGGCTGGAATTGACAGGTTTGAGTCCAGGTGAAATTTATACTTACCAATATTGGATTTATGATAACTCGCCTGTTGCCAATTCGCCGAATGAAGTTAAAACAGCCGATCCATATTCAACATTAGTATTATCACCATTCGATGATCCCTGGATTCCTGATTCTACCTATCCAGATTTACCGGCTTACCCGGTTGGGCAAGAACGTGAAGTTACTGTGCTACAAACTGGCCAAATAGATTATGATTGGCAAGTAACTAACTTCAATAAACCTAAAAAAGAGGATCTTGTTATATATGAAGTATTAATCAGGGATTTTGATAGTGATAGAAATTATCAAGATTTAATTGACAAAATAGATTATTTTAAAAACTTAAATATCAATGCTATTGAGTTAATGCCTATAATGGAATTTGAAGGCAATGAAAGTTGGGGATACAACACATCTTTTCACATGGCTTTAGATAAGTTTTATGGCACCGAAAACAAGCTTAAAGAATTTATTGATACATGCCACCAAAATGGTATAGCTGTCATTTTGGACATCGCATTAAATCATGCTTTCGGAAGAAATCCGATGGTACGTATGTGGATGGATGACCCAGATGGTGATGGTTGGGGAAGCCCTAGTAGCGAAAACCCTTACTTCAATCAAGAAGCTAGACATAGTTATAATGTTGGGTCAGATTTTAACCATCAATCAACATATACACAAAGTTATGTTGAACGCGTTATTCAGCATTGGATTGAAGACTATAAAATAGATGGTTTTCGTTGGGATTTAACAAAAGGCTTTACTCAAAATTGTTCTGGAAACGACGAAGGTTGCACAAACTCTTATCAGCAAGACCGCGTAGATATTTTAAAGCAATATGCAGATTTTTCGTGGAGCTTAGACCCTGACCATTATGTTATTTTCGAACATTTAGGTCAAGACAATGAAGAGCAACAATGGGCCAACTACAGAATTGACGAAGGTAAAGGTATTATGATGTGGGGTATTATGAATTCTGAATACAACCAATTAACAATGGGTTATGCCACTAATTCCAACATTAATAGAATGGGGTATACTTCAAGAGGATTTACAGCTCCAAGATTAGTTGGCTATGCTGAAAGTCATGATGAGGAACGATTAATGTATAAAAACCTTCAATATGGTAACAGTTCAGGTGGTTACGATGTAACAGAATTAAACACCGCTTTAGAAAGAATGTCAGCTTTAGGCGCTGTTACATTAACAATTCCTGGACCAAAGATGATTTGGCATTTTGGGGAACTCGGCATGGAAAATTCAATATTTACATGTAGTGATGGCTCTGTAAATGAACCAGGTGGAACAGATGGCGATTGTAAGTTAGATACCAAGCCACAACCGCAATGGGTAAACAATTGGCCAGACGATTCTTCTAGAAGTCAAATTTATAATGATTGGGCAAGATTAAATGAGTTGAAAATTAATGAGGCTGTTTTCGAAGGAGACTATTCTATTGATTCTGGGAACTTAACTCCAAGAATTTACATTTGGGACGATGCCCTTCCAAGTTCAGGACTAAAAAATGTAGTTATATTGGCCAATTTTGATGTTGTTACGCAAAATGTAGTTCCAAATTTTCCATATACAGGAGATTGGTACGACTTAATGGATGAAACGGGTAATTCAGTAATTAATGTAACCAATACCACTGCTACTATTAGTATTCCTGCTGGCGGTTTCAAAATTTTTGGAAATGCAAGTACATTAAGTAATGTTGACTTTATTGCTGAAGAAGGATTAAAAATTTATCCAAACCCAGCAAATAAATCATTCCGTATAAACCAAAGTATTTCCAACTTACAGGTTTATAATATCACAGGAAAACTAGTAAAACAATATACTGGTGATTTTTCAAAAAATAAGGATTTTAATATTGAATCACTAAATAGTGGTATCTATATTATTAAAGCTCAAAATAACTCAGGAGGACATTTAACCACTAAACTTGTGAAGATCTGAGTCTATTTATTGATTAATAGCAATTTTTCAGTAGAAAAAAGGTTCAATCCAAAAGGGTTGGACTTTTTTTTTATTCCTCTAACCTAAATAGTTTAAGACAAAAAATCGATAATTAGCATAGTTTTAACGAAATAACTCCTTTCTAAATAGCACGTTAAACAAAAATTAATAACTTGTAATGTCCAAACTAAAAAGTTAGGTATCAAAAACTTTATACAAACATATCGTATAATAATATCACTCCTTTATATATTATTTATAAATGTCTGTCATGCTCAAACATGGACTGACAAAAATGAAGATGAATCATATATAGCTCGTCATGAATGTGGATTTGCGCAAGTAGGCGATAAGTTTTTTTTATTTGGTGGTCGCGAATCGCCTCGTGTAGTAAACATTTATGATTACTCTTCCGATTCATGGACAACAGGTGCTTTGGCACCAGTGGATTTAAATCATTTTCAAGCAGTAGAATATGAGGGATTGATATGGGTTATTGGTGCTTTTAAAACAAATTCGCCTACTCCAGAAGAAAATGCAGACTATGTTTACATGTATAATCCTGCTTTAGATCAATGGATTCAAGGGATGGAAATTCCAAGTGCCAGAAAACGGGGTTCTTCAGGTTTAACATTGTATAACAATAAATTTTATTTAGTTGGCGGCAATACTATGGGACATGATGGTGGATATGTTTCTTATTTTGACGAATTTGACCCTCAAACCGGAACTTGGACAGTAATGACAGATGCTCCGAGACCTCGAGATCACTTTCAGACTGTTGTATTCAACAATAAATTATATGCTATTGGTGGCAGGCTTACTGGTGGAGTTGGCGGTTTATTTGAACCACAAGTGCCCGAAGTTGACATTTATGATTTCAACACTAATTCTTGGTCTACATTGGACATCGCTAAAAACCTCCCTCATCCACGTTCTGGATTAGCTGTAGTATTATTTAATGGAGAAATATTTACTATTGCGGGTGAGTCTACTTTTGGAAGCCCAACAAACACTAATGCCCCAAGAGATTTGGTACAAGCTTTTAATCCAACAACAGAAACTTGGTCTAATAAAGCTAGTTTAAATTACAGTCGCCATGGTTTTCAAGCTATCACATCAGGTGATGGCATACATATTACTGCCGGATATGGTGGTGGTTCAGTTATGAAAAATATGGAATTCTATGGCATAGACAATCCCATTGGATCACCAAATACATCAAGTGATTTCCAACCCGATGAAACCACTAAATCTTTTACCTACGAAGAAAATGAGGGAACAATAACCATCGATATCATTTTATCAAACTCATTAGGCACAACAGGTACGTATATAGACAATATAGAAATTACTGGAGCAAACTTTACTTTAGTAGAATCTTATAACAATAGATTTCTTGGTGCTAATAGTGATTTAACCGTTTCGGTAATATTAAACGATACAACAAATGATGAAAGTAATGGAACTGTAACAGTAACTTACAACAATACATCTACTTTAAATATTATTCTCGATGGTGAATTAGACGGCACACTTTCTGTACAGAATAATGAATTAGTTGACAACCATTTAATTCTTTATCCCTCCCCAACAAAGAATACGTTTAAAATAAACAAAGACATTGCATCCCTTGAAATTTATAATTTAAACGGAAAGCTACTCAAACAATTTCAAGGTAATTTCAATTCAGATTCTTTTTTTGATATTTCAGAATTGGATCCAAATTTATATATAATAATCGCAAGAGATTTAAATAATAGCACTCATAATTCTAAACTTCTAAAAAAATAAAAACGTCTTGTTTCCAAGAAGCTTTTCCATTTTAATCGTGCGGGCAAAGAGACTTACTTCGATAATCTTTGCATAAACTTCTCGTCTCTTCTCTAAATAACTCTTAAATGTTTTCCAATAAAAAAAGCCTCGGCATCTACCAAAGCTTTATCCTATATCGTGCGGGCGGAGAGACTCGAACTCTCACACCTCGCGGCACTAGATCCTAAGTCTAGCGTGTCTACCAATTCCACCACGCCCGCAATTAAGGACTGCAAATATAAACAATAGTTTGAATATTCAAATGCATCTAGTAGGAAAAAGTTGTTACTGTTTTGTACTTTTGAAAAAATTGAAAAAAAATACCATGAATAATATAAAAGACTATGTTTCTGCAAACAAAGACCGTTTTTTAAACGAACTTATTGAACTGCTTAAAATCCCTTCTGTTAGTGCCGATTCGGCTTTTAAACAAGATGTACTAAAAACCGCTGATGCCGTTAAAGAAAGTCTTGAAAAGGCAGGATGCGATAAAGTAGAAATTTGCGAAACCAATGGCTACCCTATTGTTTATGGCGAAAAAATAATAGATAAAAAACTTCCAACCGTTTTGGTTTATGGCCATTATGACGTGCAACCAGCGGACCCAATCGAACTTTGGGATTCACCACCATACGAACCCGTAATTAAAAAAACTGAATTGCACCCTGAAGGAGCCATTTTTGCTCGTGGTGCTTGTGATGACAAAGGGCAAATGTATATGCACGTTAAAGCTTTGGAGTTTATGACCTCTACCAATCAATTGCCTTGTAACGTTAAGTTTATGATTGAAGGCGAAGAAGAGGTTGGTAGCGTTAACCTCTCAACATTCGTAAAAAACAATCATGAGAAATTAAAGAACGATGTGATTCTGATTTCCGATACAGGCATGATTGCCAAAGATGTGCCTAGTATTACAACTGGTTTACGTGGTTTAAGCTATGTTGAAGTTGAAGTAACAGGGCCTAATCGTGATCTGCATTCCGGGTTGTATGGAGGTGCTGTTGCCAATCCAATTAATGTGTTAACAAAAATGATTGCTTCGCTTCATGACGAAAACAATCATATTACCATTCCTGGTTTTTATGATAAGGTAGAGGACCTATCTCAAGAAGAACGTGCCGAAATGGCCAAGGCACCTTTTTCATTAGAAGACTATAAGAAAGCACTCGATATAGATGCTGTTTATGGTGAAGAAGGCTATACAACCAACGAACGTAATTCTATTAGACCAACATTAGACGTTAACGGAATTTGGGGTGGTTACATTGGTGAAGGTGCTAAAACCGTTATTGCCAGTAAAGCGTATGCTAAAATATCTATGCGTTTAGTACCACATCAAGACTGGGAGGAAATAACCGAATTGTTCAAAACACATTTTGAGAGTATTGCTCCAGCTGGCGTTAAAGTAAAAGTAACACCTCATCATGGTGGGCAAGGTTATGTAACACCAATTGATAGTATTGGTTACCAAGCAGCCAGTAAAGCCTATGAAGAATCGTTTGGAAAAAAACCTATTCCGCAACGAAGTGGTGGCAGTATTCCTATTGTGGCCCTTTTTGAGCAGGAACTTAAAAGTAAAACCATTTTAATGGGCTTTGGATTAGATAGTGATGCCATTCATTCGCCTAACGAACATTATGGCGTTTGGAATTATTTTAAAGGTATTGAAACCATTCCGCTGTTCTATAAATATTTTACAGAACTTTCTAAATAAATTAGCGTATTCGATTTATAAATTGTCATTCCGAGCTTGTCGAGGAATCTCTTGATAAAGATATTTTTTTAACTCTACATTTGTAGAATACAATTTTTTATTCTATGTTTGTAGAACATATTCTAAATTTGTAGAGAAATGCAATTATCAAAATCAGAAGAAGAGTTAATGAACCACCTGTGGAAACTGGAAAAAGCGTTTATGAAAGATTTATTAGATGCCTATCCAGAACCCAAACCAGCTCCTACTACAGTAGCCACACTTTTAAAGCGCATGGCAGACAAAGGGTTTATT
The DNA here is from genome assembly GCF_023634025.1 of Hanstruepera flava. GTDB lineage: Bacteria > Bacteroidota > Bacteroidia > Flavobacteriales > Flavobacteriaceae > Hanstruepera > Hanstruepera flava. The sequence goes on from NZ_JALJCW010000001.1 coordinate 968,616, forward strand.
GCCTATACAACCTTTGGGAAATCCCGTGAATACTATCCATTAGTTAAAAAGAAAACCTATTTCTCTAAACATGTAAACGGACTCATTAAAGATTTTTTTAATGACAGTGCTTCGCAATTTGCATCGTTTTTTACCAAAGAAACCAATTTATCTAAAGCTGAATTGGAAGACTTAAAAAAACTGATTGATAACGAAATTAAAAGCAGATAACTATGATACTTTATATTCTAAAATTCAGTGCCTGCTTGGCTGTTTTTATGCTGTTCTACAAATTGTTTTTGGAAAAGGAGAGCTTCCATCAATTCAAACGTGGTTATTTGTTGGGAACTTTAATTGTATCCGTTATTATTCCTCTGATAACATTTACAACTTATGTTGAAGTTGCTCCTTTGGAAATGCCTGTTTACAATTCTGAAATAGCAACACCTCCTTATGTACCTGAACACATGTTTGAAGAGTCTGTAAACTATTGGCCTACAATTTTGTGGAGTATTTACGGTATTGGCGTTTTTGTTTTTACAATTCGCTTCGGCATGAACTTAAGCAGAATCGTTAGACGCATAAAACAAAATCCAAAATTCAAAGCCCAATCATTTATACATGTTTTATTACATGATTTGGTACACCCACATACGTTTCTAAACTATATCTTTTTTAATAAAACCAAATATGAAGCGCATGAAATCCCTGAAGAAGTCTTACTTCACGAAGAAACCCACGCGAGGGAAAAACATGCTTTAGATATCTTGTTTATTGAGGTATTTCAAATTATTTTTTGGTTTAATCCGCTACTCTATTTTATTAAAAAGGACATCAAACTCAACCATGAATTTTTAGCTGACCAAGCTGTTATCAACCATGGCTTTGAGCTTAAAAATTATCAAAACACTTTACTGGCATTCTCATCAAATGCCCAAGAACTACAATTGGCAAATGCCATTAATTATTCATCAATCAAAAAACGTTTTACAGTTATGAAAACACACACATCAAAACACATTATTTGGGTTAGGAGTTTAATCTTACTGCCCTTACTCGCGCTATTAGTTTATAGTTTTAGCACCAACAAGATTGTTGAAAAACACATAGGTTATAAATCTGTAGAAGCAAGCCATACGGCTCGAAGTATTGATATTGATGTTCTTGAAAATGGAACATTTAAAATAGATGGCAGCAGCGCCACTAAAGAAACTTTTATGTCTACTATTAATCAAATACATCAGGACATATCTCATGAAGAACGCAATCAAATAATTAATGTTCATGTCAATAATGGTAAACCCGTTTCAGATGAAGACGTTTGGTTTATATACAACTCCTTCATTAAATATGGATTTCATCGAATTGTGACTTATAATCAGGAAATCATTCGTGAAAAAGGCAACACACCTTTTGCTATTATAAAAAATGATGAAAAACAAACAAAAATCCCTAAATTAGAATTAGAACAAAACCCTCTAAAACTCGTTCTTAATGGCAAACAAACCTCATTAGAAAATTTAAAAGATGATTTTAATAAAATAACGGGAGGACAGAAATCTAATTTAAATATTATCTCTAAAGGTGAAGATATAGATTATGAAATACTTAAAGAAATACTATTTGAATTAAAAGGTAATTTGAAAGATGCCAAATTATCTGATGGCATTATTCATGACTCAAATAAATATGAACTTGTTAAGAATGATAATGGCACGAGTTCTATTAAATCTATAGGCTACAAAGAAGCAAACACAAATAATCAAACCAATCCACTACCAAAAATTTATGGCCGTGTTTGTGATGGCTGCGAGATAAGTCTTACAAAAGAAGATATAGAAAACTTAACCATTGAAACCAACACCAAAGAACCCATAGCTTCCTTTAAAATCAAATTTGCTGGTAAACCTACTGTTAGTGTAACAGGTAACAAATTAAATGCAACAGCAATTAAACATTTAAACAATTCTAAAAACGGAGATTATATTCAATTATTTAATTTAAAAACACCAACTACTCGAATCAAACCACCTGTAATTATTAAACTAATTGATAAAAGTGAAGTGCCACCACCTCCACCACCACCTATTTCTGCCAATGCAACGCCAGAACAAAAAGACTTATATAAAAAAGCACATGAGGAATATTATAAAAAATATAAAGTTGTTAATGGTATGGTGGTCAAAAAAGAAAATTATTTAAATATTGAAAGAGATATAAAGGAACCTAAAATGGTTGTTGCTAAAGCTCCTGAAAAGCAGGTTCCACCTCCACCACCACCTCCAATTCCAGCTGATGCAACACCAGAACAAAAAGAAAAATATCAAAAAGTTAATGAGGAATACTATAAAAAGTATAAAGTTGAAAACGGTAAGGTTAGCAAGAGAAAACCATTACCGCCTAAACCACCAAAATCTCCTCTTGACCATGTTATAGAAATGGCAAAGAAAAATGCCACTTTTTATTTAGAAGGAAAAGAAATCAGTTCAGACAAAGCCATAGAAATTTTAAAAGTTAACAAGAGTATGAACATTTCAACCAAAAACTCAAGTTCTAAAAACCCAAAAGTCTATTTATCTAAAGAACCCATTACTATCAAAGAGAAATAGTTGATAAAACCCTTAAAATGTTAAAGCCTCGAAATATCGAGGCTTTTTTGTAACATTTCAACACTTTTTACGTTCTAATAGTCAATCAACCTGGCCTTTGTATAATTTAAAGGCAAAAATATCATCAATCATGTTAAAGCAATTTTTTATTATTTGTTCGGGTTCTGATACCGATACTTTGGACAACTGTTCCATTGGCGAACAAAACAAATACGCCGGCATAGGTGCTACTGTGTTTTTTACTGCTGTCATGGCATTTATAGCAGCTAGCTATGCACTTTATACTGTTTTCGATAATCTTTTGGCCGCTATCGTTTTTGGATTTGTTTGGGGCTTGCTCATTTTTAATCTCGATCGGTTTATTGTTTCAACCATTAAAAAGCGAAATAATGTCCTTGATGAGCTAATTCAAGCTTCACCTCGAATTATTTTAGCCATTATTATTGCCGTGGTTATTTCAAAACCTTTGGAACTCAAAATATTTGAAAAGGAAATCAATCAGGTGTTGCTTACCGAAAAAAACCAAATGACATTGGATAACAAAACCGAATTGGCCAAACAATTCGATCCTGGAGTAGCTGCTTTAGAAAATGATATTCTTTCACTTCAGCAACAAATTGAAACTAAAGAAGCTGAAGTAAACGCGCTTTACGACACGTACATTTCTGAAGCCGAAGGCACAGCTGGAACAAAGCTTTTAGGAAAAGGCCCTGTTTATAAAGAGAAACGTGAAAAGCATGATGCAGCTTTAGCTGAACTCAATCAGTTAAAAGCCGATAACAAACAAAAAATTGAACAAGCTGAAACACAAATCGCCCAATTAAAAACCGATTATAATGCTCAGGTTTTCAATACACAACCTATTATTGATGGTTTTGATGGTTTAATGGCACGTGTTAATGCTTTAGGCAAATTACCCTGGTTACCATCGTTTTTTATTTTCTTGTTATTCCTTGCTATTGAAACGTCTCCCATTTTTGCTAAGCTTTTGTCACCTAAAGGTGAATACGACTATAAATTGGAAGATGCTGAAACAGCTGTAAAAACTTGGGTTGAGCAAAAGGTTAATGAGCGTGATATCCTGCTTAAAACGGACATGGCTATCAATAATAAAATCTATAATGATATTGCAGAAGAAGATGAGTTATATACCTACAAGCGTAAGAAAGCTCGTGAACTCATGCAGTTGCAAGCTGACGCCTTTTTCAAACATCAAAAAAATGCGCTTTAATTTTAAGCAGCATCATTAGACTTAAAATGATTATATAAGTCTTTACAACCAAATCCAACAATTGATAGTTGCTTATGTTTTGTTATCGATTCGTTATGCAATTTAGCCAAAGCCATAACGCCATATTTATCGATACTCTCTAAATCTTCAATACTGATAGTTATAGATTGTAGACGTTCGAAAACATGTTCAAATTCACTTTGAAATAAGTCAATTGATGACTTGTTAAGATTTCCCTTAATGTTAAAAAAGTTGTTGTAGTGTGTAATTTTCAAATCCATAAGCACTTGGTTTAAATAATATTCAATAAAAAAAGGTGCTATTAATCGTGAGGGAATGATATAAATATATTACTGAAACCGAATATATTACCATCTAATCGATATACTGTTAAAGTATTAGACAATTGAAGAAAGCATGTCCAAATAATCGATAAAAAACACGCTCAAAACACTAGTTGTCAAAATTTTCTGTCTGGATTAAGAGGCTCTAGATTAAGAGATGCTTTTTGTTCAGAAATTATTTCTGAAACCAAAGTTCCAGTAGCAGTTGCCATACTCCAACCCATCATGGCATGACCTGTTGCTATGGTTAGATTTTTACATTTTGAAGATTTTCCTATGTATGGTAATCCATCGGGAGAAACAGGACGTAAACCTGAAGCAGCCTTGTCCTTTTCTTCATCTGAAATATGGATGTCAGGCAGATAATTACTAACCGCTTTAGCTATGGCTTCAACACGAACAGGATTAATATTATTGTTTATGCCAGCTATCTCCATGGTTCCTGCAAATCTGGTAAAGCCATTCATAGGTGTAACGGCTACTTTAGCTTCGGCTAATATGGCTGGGTGCAAAACACCAGTTTCTATAAACGTGTTTATGCGGTAACCCTTCCCTGCCTGCAATAACAGATGCAAACCTAATTTTTTACTTAAGATAGGACTCCATGACCCAGCTGCTAAAACATACTCGTCTGCTTTCAGTTTTTGCTTATCAGTTATTACTGATATAATTTTATCATTCCTAACCTCTAAATCTTGTACGCTTTCATTTTGTAAAATGATTACATCATTTTTTAACAACCAAGACTTCATCTCACTCATAAACTCATGAGGTGTAGAGTGTGAGTCACATTTGTAATAAGTAGCTCCTAAAGCATTTATTTTTGTGTTAGGCTCTAATGTTTTCAATTCAGATAAACTAATCTCACGAGCATCCAAGCCTTCCGATTTGGCTAGTTCAGCAGTTTTAACTTCTTCTTCGAGCATCTTTTGAGTTTGACAAAGCATAAGCAATCCTTTTTTTTCTAAATGAAAACTGAAATGATTATCTTGTTTGATATCGTCATAAAGTTCTTGAGACAACAAGGTTAGTCCTTTTATTATAGGAATTGCTTTTTCAACATGTTTTGGATTGCAGGAGTTATTGAAAGCTCTAGTCCATTGTAAAAACTCTTTATCCAATCTAGGTTTTATGTAAAGCGGACTAGAAGGATTGAACATCCACTTGATTCCCTTCTTCATAACACCTGGCGCCGAAAGCGGAATGATATGACTAGGTGATAAGTAACCTGCGTTATCATAGGATGCTCCTGAATCCATATTGGATTGGTCAATTACCGTAACATGGTGTCCTGATTTTTTCAGGTAATACGCCGAACACAACCCTATAACACCGCCTCCAATTATAATGACTTTCTTTCCCATATTAAATGACTTGAAATCCTAAAGCGTAAGGATCATCTTCTGTATCGATAGTTATTGTGTTATGTCCATAAATTTTTGCCCAACCTTTTATACTCGGAATGATAGCTTTCTTCTCAACAATTTTGGTTTCTACTTCAACTCGACCAATGAACTTACTTCCGATAAAGCTCTCATGTATGAAATCCTCACCAATTTTCAACTTTCCTTTGGCATATAATTGTGCCATTCGCGCTGAAGTACCTGTACCACAAGGGCTTCTATCTATGGCTTTATCACCATAAAAAACGGCATTTCTACCTGAAGATTTTAAATCTATTGGTGTTCCTGTCCATAGTAAATGTGAAACATCTCGTATGGTTTCATCTTCGGGATGCACAAACTGATTTGGATATTTACTATTAATTCGATCCCTCAAAATTTGAGAGTACTGTATGATTTTTGAAGCTGAAAAATCTTGAATTCCTAAAAAATTGGGTTGTGGATCTACAATAGCATAAAAATTACCACCATAAGCCACATCAAATATAAGCTCACCCAATTCTGGGCAATCAACGGTTAAATTTTCAGCAGCCAAAAAACTTTTAACATTGGTTAATTTTACCCAATTTACTTTCCCTTCGGTTTCCTGGTATTCAATTTCCACCAAACCCGCAGGAGCTTCCATTTTAATTTTTCCTGGTGTTTTAGGTTTCACCAATCTTTCTTCAATAGCAACTGTAATCGTTCCTATTGTTCCATGACCACACATGGGCAAACAACCAGATGTTTCAACAAACAATATGGCAAAATCGTTTTCAGGATTATGAGGCGGAAATAACATACTACCGCTCATCATATCATGCCCACGAGGCTCAAACATCAACCCTTTTCTTATCCAGTCATATTCTTTAAGAAAATGCTGACGTTTTTCACTCATGTTGTTACCCACAAGTTTTGGAATACCTTTAGTAATTACCCTTACAGGGTTTCCGCAAGTATGCGCATCAATACAGACAAAAGTCCCTTTCATGCTAAATCTCTTCTCTAGTTTGAATGTTATTTACCAGTCTTGAAATTCCAAGAGGATTTTCATTTTTTAATGCATCAGGCAGTAATTCATTTGGCCAGTCTTGATAACTAAATGGCCTGACCCAACGCTTGATGGACTGAATCCCAACTGCCGTAAACCGACTATCAGTTGATGCTGGATATGGTCCACCATGAGTCATGGACGGACAAACCTCAACTCCCGTTGGTACACCATTATAGATCAAACGTCCAACACGATTCTGCAAAGCAGATACAATTTGCGAGTAGTTTTTAGCCTCTCCATCTTCGGCGATTAAAGTTCCTGTTAACTGTCCTTCCAATTTCGTAATAATTTGCTCCAATTGATTCGTATCTTCACATTGCACAACCAAAGAGTAAGGCCCAAAAACCTCCTGATGTAAAGTTGAATTGTTTAAAAATGTCTCACCTTCAACCGTTGTAACTGTTTGCCTCGCGTAATTTGTTTGCACATCAGATTCATAATCAGCTACTACAGATATATTTTGCTGCGTAATCGCTTTTTGTTTGTTATTCTCATACGCACCAATAATGTTGGGATGTAACATACAAGACGGTTCAATTTTCACAATTTCATTAGATAAATTTTGAATAAAAGCAGATAATATCTCACCTTTAATTCCCAAAATCAAACCTGGATTTGTACAAAACTGACCTGTTCCTAGCGTAATAGAACTCGCATACGTTTTCGCCAAACTTTCGTTTCTACTTTGTAAAGCTTCTGGCAAAATAATAACCGGATTAATACTCCCCATTTCTGCAAAAACAGGAATGGGTTCTTCACGTTGAGATGCCAAATCATATAATGCTCTACCTCCTCTTATGCTTCCCGTAAACCCAACTGCTTTAACTCCAGAATGTTTAACCAATTGTTCCCCAACTTCAATACCGCTACTGTTTAAGTTAGAAAACACACCGTTAGGCATTCCCGTTTTTTGTGCTGCTTTTACAATGGCTGAAGCTACTAGTTCGCCTGTTCCTGCATGCATAGGATGCGATTTGACAAGCACAGGACAACCAGCAGCCAATGCTGCAGCTGTATCGCCTCCTGCCGTTGAATAGGCTAATGGGAAATTACTGGCTCCAAAAACGACAACAGGTCCCAAGGGAATGTGCATTTTTCTCAAATCAGGTTTTGGTGCTGGCTCTCTTTCTGGAATACCTGTATCAATGGATGCTTCTACCCAAGAGCCTTCCTTTACCAAATTGGCAAACATTTGTAACTGACCTACGGTTCTCCCTCGTTCGCCTTTCGCACGTCCTTCAGGCAATCCTGATTCCGAACAATAGGTTTTAATGAGAGTATCTCCCAAATCCATAATGTTGTCCGCAATAGCATTTAAAAAATTGGCTTTAATTTCACCTGAAATATTACAGTAGGTTTTAAAAGCTTCTGAAGCTAAACTAACAGCTTCATCAATTTCATCAGTTGTAGCTTCAGTAAAAACGGTGTCATTTTCCGAATTGGTTTGCGGATTAAATGTTCTGAAAGTTTTACTTCCTCTAGCAGATAGCTTGTTTCCTATATAATTTTTTCCAGTCATGCTTTTTATGTTTCTTTTGTGTTTAAAGGTTTTTGTAATCTGGTAAAGTAGGTCTTGTTCTCAAGCCCTTGGCAATAACAGCTAATACATGTTTGCGTTCTTCCCCTTCAAGAATTAGCCTAGGTGCTCTAACCGTTTCGGTGCCAATACCTGTGGCCACTTCGGCCAGTTTGATATTCTGTACTAATTTAGGGTTAATATCCAACTCTAACAACGGTAAAAACCAACGATAAATCTCTAAAGCTTCTTGAATTCTTCCAGCTTTTTGAAGTTCATAAATAGCAACCGTTTCCTTTGGGAATGCACAAACTAAACCAGCTATCCAACCGTCGGCTCCCATGAGTAAACTCTCCAAAGCCAAGGTATCAACTCCTGTCATAATTTTTAACCGATCGCCAAATCGGTTTTTAATTCTGGTAACGTTTGAAATATCACGCGTGGATTCTTTTACAGCTTCAATGTTGTCACACTTTAGCAATTCTTCAAACATATCTAAAGTCACCTCAACTTTATAATCAACCGGATTATTGTAAACCATTATTGGAAGTGATGTACTGTTTGCAACTGTTTTAAAATACTCGACCGTTTCCCTATCTCCAGATTTATAACGCATAGGCGGTAACATCATCAGTCCATTAGCCCCGTCTTCTTCAGCCTTTTGAGCCGCAGCAATTGCAGCTTTTGTGGATTGCTCTGCAATATTTATTAAAACAGGCACGGTTTCTTTTACCAAATCTACAGTAAATTTGGTGAGTTCGCGCTTTTCTTCATCTAATAAAGTACTGGCTTCACCAAGTGTACCACCTAAAACAATACCGTGCACACCAGCCCTTAATTGCGCTTTAATATTGACTTCAAACATATCAAAATCCAATTCATCATTATCTGTGAATTTAGTAGTTACTGCTGGCATAACGCCTTTCCATTGAATACTCATAATCTAATTTATTTACATATGTAAAATTACTTTAGATTCCCAAATGCTATTAATAGGCATTTATCCAATTTAGATATTATATTATCCATATATTTGATGCAATAGTATTTTTTGAATATTATTTTATCAATATGAAGGTTTTACCATTTAAAATACCCAAACCACAAAACGAAGCTTTTGTTTTTCAAGTTGATAAGGAAATAGCCTTTTACGACAAGCTGCACCAACATGAAGAAATACAAATTAGTTATATCGTTTCCGGTGAAGGATCATTAATAATCGGCGACACCATAAACCACTATCGAAGTGGTGACATCATGGTTATTGATGGGAACCTGCCTCATGTATTTAAAAGCGACTATACCGAAAAAGAATCGCACATGTTGTCGCTTTTTTTTACCAAAGATTCCTTTGGAACCGCATTTTTTCAATTACCTGAAATGCAAGAGTTAAAACCATTCTTTAAGCGTTGCAAGCATGGTTTCAAGGCAACAAGCAAGCAGAAAGCCATTCACGATATATTTTTAAGTATAGAACATACATCAAAGTTGAAACAGTTTATTGGTTTAGTGGAAATTTTAAAAATAGCCTCAAGTTGTACGTATTCCAGTTTGTCTTCATTTGTATATAACAGAGCCTATACCAACAATGAAGGAGAACGCATGCGTAATGTTATTGAGTACACTTTAAAGCATTATAAAAAACCCATTGATTTAGATACTATTTCTGAAGTGGCGAATATGACTAAAAATGCCTTTTGTAAATACTTTAAAAAACGAACCAACAAAACCTACATTCAGTTTTTAAACGACATTAGAATTGAACATGCGTCAAAGCTATTGCAAACCAATAATGATTTGTCCATTGCTGAAATTGCCGAATTGTCGGGTTTCAATAATATATCTAATTTTAACAGACAGTTTAAATCCATCAAAAAAATGAATCCTTCGCAAATTAAAAAACTTCAAAATTAATGTCGGCTAAAACGCAATACACCTTAATGATACTTGCCGCTATCATCACAATATATGGTTTGGTAACCGGTAAGTTTTTATTTTTACTTTTTATGATTCCGTTTGGGTTTTCGTTTTTAAAGAAGAAGAACGACGAACACAAAGAATAATTATTAAGTCTTTTTTACATATTTGGTGATAATCACAATTTGCTGACCATCAACCTTGCCCTCAATATATTCAGCATTTTCATGATCCAAACGAATATTCCTAACTGCTGTTCCTTGTTTGGCAACAATGCTGGAACCTTTAACCTTTAGATCTTTAATTAAAACCACCGAATCACCATTTTCTAAAATAACACCATTGACGTCGCGATGAATTATTTTTTCAGATTCGTCCTTATCCTCTCCTGTTGCTCTAGCTAAAGCAAGAGCTTCATCATCCAGATACATCATATCCAACAAATCTTTTGGCCAACCCTCATTGCGAAGTCGTTGTAACATTCGCCAAGCCATAATTTGTACAGCCACATATTCACTCCACATACTATCATTTAAACAGCGCCAGTGATTTGGATCCATTTCGGTTTCACCATTTATTTGATCTAAACAGGTTTTACAGACTAAAAGATCGTTGGCAACATTTTCATTTAACGATGGTGGAATAGTATATTGCTGTAAGTCTTTTGTAGCTGAACACAGTTCGCAGATATTATTGCTTCGTTCTTGAAGCATTTGTAAGACACTCATAGTTTCAATTTATTCTACAAACATACTATTTTACTGAAATGTATCACGCACTTTTTTAGGCAAAGACTTTACAATTAAATCATAGGAGTGATCAATAAGTTCTTTGATAAAATTCCAATCCAATTCTCCTTTGTAAAGCCTGACAGTGTTCCAGTGTTTTTTACTCATATGATAACCCGGTTCAACACTTTCATATTGCTCTCGCAACTCCAAAGCATATTCTGGATCGCACTTTAAATTAACAGCTGGTTCGCCTTTTTCCCAGGTATCCAAACCAGTAAGAAGAAACATTTTTCCGGCCACTTTAAACACCAAAACATTATCATCAAAAGGAAAATGCTCGGTTACCTGTTGTTTAGCCATGCAATACGTTCTTATTTGTTCTATATTCATTAGCTTTCAATTTTATATAAAACAGGTTTACTAGGCGAAGCATCATTTTCAAAAGGTGCAATTTGTAGGTTTAGAAAGTACGTGCCGTCTTTAATTTTATTAGAAACATATATAAACTCGGTAATGGTGCAATCCTTTCTCAATTCTCCATTATAATTCCAAAAGGCTTTATGTCCTTTAAGCTCCCCATCATCCTTTTCCTTATCAACACTGGGCAAATCAATAAGCAAATGTTTGATACCCATTTTTACCAAAAACTGAATGGCTTCTTCTTGAAAATACACCCAATTGGTATGGCTATATTGTTTGGACTTTTTTTCTTTAGTGTTGGGAATAGTTCTTATAACAATAGCATCACGCTTTTTATTTCCAAAAGCAAATTGCAGTTGTTTTTTTGAAATTACAAAATCATCCTCAATTAGCTCTGGAGCAACAGTCACCAATTCAGCTAAAAAAAAGAACTGCTTCAAATTTTTATTTACCGAATGAACCGCTTCAGTTATATGTCCAACACATTCGGTATGCGTGCCATGCGCATGCGGATTAAACTGAATATTATTGAAATTCACACTCGCTCCTTTGGAGACACTCGCTATCCATTCGTCATCTTGAACAGGTTCAATTTTGGGCTCATCAATGTACCAAGCATTAACGTTGGATTTTGAAGCTTTTAGCGGAATGGAAATATCCAGAGGCTTTGAAAAGTCTATTTTATATTTTCTTGAGTTGGTTTCAATAGTTGCAATCATTATAAATTGATTTTAAACAAATCAGAAGCGATACCATCGCTTAAAAATTTTCCTTTTTTGGTTACTAAAAGTTGATTGTTGTCAATATACAACAAATGTTGTTCGATATATTTATTGGCTTGTTCTAATAAATACTTTTTATACGAAATTCCAAATTCTGCTTCAACTTTTGACAATGACACGCCCCAAATAGTCCGTAAACCCGTCATAACATATTCGTTGTAGCGGTCTGTTTTAGTTAAAGTTTCCCATTCAATAGGAAGTTGATTGTCCTGCAAAGCTTTAATATACTTGCTGTTGTTTCTAATATTCCAACCACGTTGTTGTCCATTGAAAGAGTGTGCCGATGGTCCAATGCCCAAATAGGTTTTTCCTTGCCAATAGGCTGTATTGTTTTTACTAAAATAATTGGGTTTCCCGAAGTTTGAAAGTTCGTAATGTATAAAACCTTCTGTTTCCAATTTATCAATCAATAAATGAAATTGTTCCTGAGCTGCTTCATCATCAACATCTTGTACAATTCCTTTTTTAATGAAACTTTCTAAAGCTGTTTTGGGCTCGACTGTCATTGCATAACATGAAACATGTGGGACGCCATATGATAGTGCTGTTTCAATATTATCAAGCCATTGTTGATTGGTTGCGTTGGGAATACCGTAAATTAAATCTATTGAAATGTTATCAAAATATTTTGTGGCTTCTTGCAAACAGCTTTTGGCTTCATTCACATTATGCGCCCGATTCATCAATTTTAAATCCTGTTCAAAAAACGACTGAATACCAATGCTCAAACGATTTACAGGTGAATGTGCCAATTCTTGGATACGTTCAACTATCATATCATCAGGATTCGCTTCGAAAGTAATTTCAGGATTTTCAACAACGTGGTAGTTACTGTAAACCGAGTTGATAATTTCTTGAATTTCATCATTAGTCAATAAACTCGGTGTACCACCACCAAAGTAAATGGTTTCTACAACCTGATTTTGTAACTCTTCTTTTCTTAAGATGATTTCAGTTTTCAAGGCTAAAATCATCTCATTTTTCTTTTTTAATGAGGTTGAAAAATGAAAATCACAGTAATGACAGGCTTGTTTACAAAAAGGAATGTGAATGTAGATGCCAGCCATGATTATTTCTTAATCCTATCTTCATTCTGCTTAACAAAACTGGCCCAACCCGAATAGCTTTTACCAACACTAACACGTCCTTGATTATAGAAGTGGCATACAGCAGCTGCTAGACCATCGGTAGCGTCTAAATTTTTTGGCAACTCTTTTAAATTCAATAAGCTTTGAAGCATTTTTGCCACTTGTTCTTTGCTCGCATTACCATTCCCTGTAATGGCCATTTTAATTTTTTTTGGCGAGTATTCTGTTATTGGTACTTCACGTGACAAGCCTGCTGCCATTGCAACACCTTGGGCACGACCCAACTTGAGCATACTTTGTACATTTTTACCGAAAAAAGGCGCTTCAATAGCAATCTCGTCTGGATGATGGGTCTCAATGAGTTCAATGGTGCGTTCAAAAATAAGTTTCAGCTTTAAATAATGATCATCATATTTTTTAAGGTCCAATTCATTAAGCTGCATAAACGACATAGTCTTGCCTACAACTTTTATGAGACCAAAACCCATGATGGTTGTACCCGGATCAATTCCTAAAATAATTTTTTCTTTACTCATTAATCACAATAATAGCAGCCACTCAATGATACCGATAAACCTATAGTAGCTGTAAATAAGTTGCCGTTAAATGAACCATATCCTTCAGTAATTGGATCAAAATCTCCACTAACACCATAAATATATGAGGTGTCCAAATACACCGAAAATGTCCTTGAAACCGTATAATGAAACTCAATTCCTGCCATAATATTGAAATATGACAGGTTATTATCTTGAAATGTCAACGGCTTTACAAATGACATACCTGGCCCAGCATGGCCAACAACTCCAATATTCACTGGTAAAAACGTAAAAACTGATGTAGCATCGTAAACAAACTGGGCGTTAATTCTAGTGTAGTTTATTTTAAAATATGGAGAACTTGATGCGTTTTCAATTCGGTTATAACCAAAATCTAATTTTACTCCATATTGTGGTTTAAACATACGTTGAACTCCTAAATTAATAGTTGGGAAGTTGACAGAGCTACCTTCAAAACCAGAAACAAATCCCGAACCATTGGGCATGTTAACTCCGAAAGCTATTTGAGCTTTCCATTTACTGGCTTCACTTTGGCCAAACATAGTAACTATAGAAAAAAGTGAAATAAATAGTAGGATATAAAATCGATAATTTACAAAAGCTGTCTTCATGTGACTTTATTGTTTTATTTTGTACAAATTAAAATCTACGACTCAATTACATGTTTGGAGCCATTCCTTACAAAACTAAACAATTCTATCTAGTACTTATCAAAATAAGTATTGTTGTGGGTGCTTTTTATTTTATTTACCATAAACTATCGTCCAATGAGAATCTAAACTTTTTAGATTTTATTGATTTTTTAAAAGAAAATGGCCGTTTTTCGCTTAAAACCGTCAGTTTTTTAGTTTTTTTAAGCATTTTTAATTGGTTTTTGGAAATTTTAAAGTGGAAAATTTTAGCTTCTTATATCAATAAAATTAGTTTTATTCAATCGCTAGAACAAAGTTTAGGATCTTTAACCGCTTCATTATTTACTCCAAATCGTGTAGGAGAATATGGCATTAAAATCATGTACTTTCAAAGTAAGTTTAGAAAAAAAATAGCCTTATTAAACCTACTAGGAAATGCCTTTCAAATGACCATAACTGTTACTTTGGGGCTTATAGGATTATTCTTTTTTATACAGAAATATGATCCAAACATCAACTACTATAAAGTTGCTCGCTTTTCAGGTATTATTCTATTGGTTATTTTCTTCGCCTATTTAAGTATAAAACAAAAAGTGATTAAGGTTCGTGGTTTTTCATTGCATAAGGTATTGGAATTTATTAAAAAGTTGCCGACATCAATTTATTTCAAAGGTCTTTTGCTAGCACTTATGCGCTATTTAGTGTTTTCTTTTCAGTTCTATATGTTACTTCATGCTTTTGGGGTTAATGTAACCTATTTTAATGCTATGGTGGTTATTACAAGTATGTATTTACTAGCGTCTATTATTCCGTCCATTTTCATTTTTGATGTTATAATAAAAGGCAGTGTGGCTGTTTACTTATTGGGTATTGTTGGCGTTAACGAACTTACTACATTAAGCATTATTACTATTATGTGGCTGTTGAATTTTGTTTTACCAAGTATTATTGGAGCAGGATTTGTAATGAAATTTAAACTTCCTCAAACTATATGATTTCGGCCATTATATTTTTAATAATTTCAATATATGCACTACTTATTGGTGGCTACATTTATGGGTTTAATAAAGCTCCTGATTTTTTTATTTCAGACATACAACCTCAAACAAAATTTACAATAATAATCGTTTTTAGGAATGAAGCTGAAAACCTACCTGAATTAATCGAATCTCTCAAGAACCTTAACTATTCCCGAAATCATTTTGAAATTATTTTTGTTAATGATGATTCGACTGACAATTCTATTGAAATCATAAAAACGAATACAGAAAAAACACATTTGGATTTTCAGCTTATTAATCGAGACGTTAAAACAAATTCACCAAAAAAAGATGCTATTCAAACAGCCGTTCGCAACGTTAAAAGCAGTTGGATTATTACTACGGATGCTGATTGCATT
This sequence comes from Hanstruepera flava, assembly GCF_023634025.1. Taxonomy (GTDB): domain Bacteria; phylum Bacteroidota; class Bacteroidia; order Flavobacteriales; family Flavobacteriaceae; genus Hanstruepera; species Hanstruepera flava. The sequence continues at coordinate 984,260 of NZ_JALJCW010000001.1, forward strand.
GTGCCTAAATATTGGTTAGATTTTTTTGATGCGTGTATTCAACAAAATACGTATAGGCTTATTGCTGGCCCTGTTAGTTATCGCATTGCTAAAAATCCTTTAAGTCAATTTCAAACCCTAGATTTTATAAGCTTAATGGGAACAACCATTGGTAGTTTTGGACTGAAAAAGCCTTTTATGGCCAATGGTGCCAATTTAGCCTATGAGGTTGAATTATTTCATGAATTGAACGGATTCGACGGTAACTCACACATTGCTAGCGGTGATGATGTATTTTTATTGCAAAAGGCTAGAAAAGCAAATCCTAAATACGTTGGGTTTCTTAAAAACAATAAAGCTCTAGTACTTACAAAACCTGTGCAATCATTAAATACCTTAATCAAACAGCGTATACGTTGGGCTTCAAAATCTACTGCTTATTCTAGTGTGCTTGCCAAGTTTACAGGATTAATAGTTTTGGCAATGAATATGTTAGTTATATCAACCATTGGCTTTGCTTTAGTAGATATTATTTCTTGGAATTCATGTTTATATATTTGGGTTATTAAATTGAGTGTTGACTTTATTCTATTATTTAAAACTATTCGATTTTTAAAACAGGAAACTATTATTAGCAGCTATTTTTGGAGTAGCATTGTCCATCCTTTTTTTATATGCTATGTTGCTATTTTATCCTTATTTAAAGGGTATGAATGGAAAAACCGACACTTTAAGAAATAACAGTAAACACCATAGAATTCGCTAATTTTTTTTAGCTTTACAAGTAACCAAAACATTGTAATATGAGAACGTTTCTCCTTCTAATAACTTTTATTACTTTTTGTCTTTCTGTTCAGGCACAGCAAACCTACACCATAGGCAATGAAACTTTAGAATTGAAAACTGAAGTTGAAGGTAATCTTGATTTACTCTGGACCATAGACAATTCTCAATACCGGTATTTTGTACGCACAACAAATGGAACTATTCAAGAGTTAACAAACACAAAAAATCCTGATACGCGTAAATATCAGGAGGAGTACAAAACGGTGTTATCTAACTTAACATCTGAATACGGCCTGACTACAGATAAAGTAAATTTAACTTTATATAGTTTAAAAGAGGTTATAAATAAATACAATTCAACAACCGATTTGAATTATGATTATGAATCCCGTTCAAAGTTACAATCCAGAATAGGTATTTTTGGTGGTATTACCAATCAACCTTTGGTTGACAATCCCGATAATAAAACGGCTCCGTTTTTTGGAGCCGACTTTGAAGTATTTTCGAAAACCAAATTACAAAGACATGCTTTATTTTTTCAAGCCAGACATAGTTTAAAGAGCGACGAATTTAAATATTCGTCAACCCAATTATCAATAGGTTACCGTTTTCGATTTGTCAATCAAGCTAAATTTAATTTTTACGGCAATTTGAAAATTGCAACGTTTGATTTTATTAATGCCGAATATACTTTTGATAATCCAAGTTTAGGCACCTACACAGAAAACTCTTCCGCATTACAGGTACCTTTTATACTAGGCATTGGCGCTGACATTAAAATTACCAAAAACGGCTATATTATGCTTGCCTATCATGACATGTATGCTCTTTTTGTAGATAATGGTGGTAACTTCCCTATAGACTTTGCCATAGGCTTTAAACTTGATTTGTAAATGAATTTGGGAAAAACATCCAATCCTGCTTTTACAGGTTTTTTTTGGGATGAAGAGACTGCCTCTAGTAAGAAAATGTCTGTTCGTGGTATCCTAATCAAAACCTTTGTCTGTCTAGCTATAATTGCACTAATCACAGTACTTATTTGGTATTATTATAGCAATGGTAATAACATAAAATGGTTTGTAACAGGTGGTATGATTGGAGCGATAGTTGTAAGTATTGTTATTTCTGTTAGAAAAGATTGGGCTCCTTTTTTAGTTCCAATTTATGCAGTTGTGAAAGGTTTTTTTATTGGAGGAATTACAAGTTTTGCCAAGGCAAAATTTCCAGATTTACCATATCAAGCTATTGGTGTTACGGTTATTACATTTTTTGTTATGCTGACGCTCTACCAAACACGGTTAATAGTTGTAACTAAAAAATTGCGCAGCATCATTATTGTGGCCTGTTCCACAATTTTCTTGACTTATATTATTTCTTGGATATTGAGTTTTTTTGGAATTCGTTCATTCCTTTGGGGAACATCGTGGGTAGCCATTGTGTTTAATATTATAGCTGCAATTTTTGCCTCTTTGTCCTTGCTTTTAGATTTCGATTATATTGAACGTAAAAAAAATAAAGCGCCAAAAGAAAAAGAGTGGCTGGCTACTTGGGGCCTTTTGGTTACCATTGTTTGGCTTTATGTAGAGATATTACGACTCATGCGGAAACTATCCATAAAATTTTAATTAACTTGAATAACAACAGGCAATGTAAATGCTGTTTTAACCTGTTGACCACGTTTAATGGCTGGATAAATTTCAGGAAGTGAATCTAAACTATTATGCAATAACATTTTAAGATTGGGAATCTCTTTTAAAATCAACGAATCGATATCCGTTTCTACAACCGATAATTCACCACGCTCTGAAATTTGAAGTTTAATTAATATAGTGTCTTTCAGATATTCCGACACAACAATGGTATCCGATTTAATGTTCTTATAAATAGCTTGTCTTAAGGTGTTTTGAAAACACAATTTTTTGGCTTCTTCCGATTTTTCGTGGTCACATGAAGAAAACGACGGATACACATCAACATCGCTCCAGTTAAATGTTTTTAACTCTTCTTCTAAAATGGCTTCAGAAGAGGTTTTTTTTACATCAAAGTAGTTGCATGATGTTACAAAGAAACCCAATAAAATTATAACCGTTAGCCTCATAGTTCGTTATGAAACTGAAAAGTACAATTTTTTTGTGTATTCTAATTTACTTCTTTTAAAAAAGGAAAAATCCGAAATGTACATTCGGTTTTTCCTTAAAAATATTTATTTGAAAATGTTGTTATTCTTTTATATAGAACTTGATAGGTAAATAATAGGGAACAGCTACTTTTTTACCTTTTTGCTCTCCAGGAATCATGGTTGGCAACATACTAATTACTCGAATAGCTTCTGCTTCTAAAGCTGGATTTACTGCACGTGCTTTTGAATCTGTTATTTTTCCGTCTACACCAATTTTAAAAAACACAGATATTTTTTGTTCTCCAACTAGATTTAATTCTTTAGCCAAATTGGTGTCGAAATTTTGAGCTACAAATTTATTTATTGACGATTGAAATTCTTTTCTTTTTTCAACTTCATTTGACGTTTGATTAGCGTCAGGAAAGTAAGGTGCTTTTTCAATTACGGCAAAAGGCACTTCAATATCTTTAGAAATACTTTCTGAAAAGATACTATCTGCTTCATGTTTTAATTTTTCATTGTATTTTTCTATCAATTTCTTATCCTTATTACCTGTATCTGGCAAATCAATATACATATCATACGATCCTCCATCTACCATGTTAACGACAACTTTAGTAAGATTTTCTGGAACCATCTCATCCTTATGGTGTACACTATAAGTAATCTCACTTTCATCTGGACTTATTTCTGCCCAAGCAACATAATTCTGGTTGTTTTTTAAAAATGTTTCATATTTATCATGTTCATCTACAGGTATTTCAACAATACCATTGGCGTTATTTTTTACGGTATAACCATACTGCGATAAATTTATATCATCTTCTTTAGTATTAGTCGAATCGTCCGAACAGGACACATAAACCAGCATCCCTAAAACCATAGGGACTATTAGTAAATACTTAACTAGTTGAATTTGTTTTGATCTTGATTTTTGTAACATAATAATTCGTTTTTTTATTAATGATTGTTTAAAAAATGGATTGATGAATGAAACCGATTGGGTTTCAAAAACCTGCGCCAATAGGTTTTCATAATATTGCTTTTTATTGTGTTTTACAGCTTTAGAATCGGCAATAAATTCATGTAAATCAGACATTCTATTTTGATACATATATACTAAAGGATTGAACCAAAAAACCACACGAAGTAATTCAAAAAACAATAAATCTAGCGTGTGTTTTTGTTCAACATGAACCAACTCGTGTTTAATTATGGTATTACGTTCTTTTGCATTAATGTCCTCGCCCAAAAACACATAATTAAAAAATGAAAATGCTGCAGAACTATTAAAGAGTTTAACTATGTTGATATTGTTTTTTCTAGTTTTAGGATTCTTGTATATTAATTTAAGAATATTGCTAACTCGATATATAAAGTAGAGTAAGGCTAAAGCACTACCTACTAATAACAATATGTTTAAATACCAAGAAAAACTGTGAGATGAATTTGAACCTTGTAAGACAACCTCGTCTAAAACCATTGAGTTTTGAGTTTCAGAAAGGACTGTTGGAAATGACAACACATACTCTTGTGGCACAACATTTTTAAAGCTTTTTACTTTTATAAACGGTATTACAAGTGACAAAACTGCTGTTCCTAACAAATACAATCTATTCCAGTTAAAAAAAGTTTCCCTTTTTAAAAAAATATCATAAACAACTAAAAAGAATATTTGAAATGAAACGATTTGAATAATATACTGTATCATAATGTTTTGTCTTTATTAATGTCCTTTAAAACCGATTCCAACTCGTTAAGGCTAATATCATTTTTCTTCACAAAAAACGACACCATACTCTTAAACGAACCTTGGAAATAATTATCTACCAATGTGTTTAAACTTTGATTACTATAATCTTGTTTTTTGATAACAGGGAAATATAAATGTCCCTTACCTTGTTTTTCATAATCTACAAACCCCTTACTTTCTAAAATTCTTATTATTGTAGAAACCGTATTATATGCAGGTTTTGGTTCAGGAAGTTTTTCTATAACCCGCTTTACATTGGCTTTTTCAAGCTGCCAAAGTACATGCATAATTTCTTCTTCTGCCTTTGTGAGTTGTTTCATATCAATCGACTTTGTTTTTTTAACTAAACTTTTAGTTTAAAGCAAATATAACTAAATTTTTAGTTTAAACTAATTTTTTAGTTTAAAAATCTGTAACAGATTTTGTTTATATTCGACTTACAAGAAAATTTTATATGGATATTGTACTCACGCTTATTGGTTTTATTTTTATGCTTGTTGGTATTGCAGGTAGTTTTTTGCCTATTTTACCTGGACCTCCAATGAGTTGGATTGGGTTGTTGCTGTTGTATTTAACCAAATCTGTAGAAAATGATTGGGTATTTCTGGGTATTACCTTGGTTATTGCACTTATTGTATTTGCACTAGATTATATTATTCCTGCTATGGGCACCAAAAAATTTGGCGGTAGTAAAGCGGGTATATTTGGTACAACCATAGGATTACTCGTTGCCATTTTTTTCCCCGTACTAGGACCAATTGGTATTGTAGTTTGGCCTTTTGTTGGTGCTCTTGTAGGAGAACTATTAAACAAAACCGAATCTAAAACTGCGGTAAAGGCAGCTTTTGGTTCGTTTTTAGGGTTTCTTACCGGAACCTTTATTAAATTTATTGTTGCTTGTGTTTATTTTGGTTTTTTCCTTTCTACCTTTTGGGAGCACAAGGGTCTAATATTCTCGTTTTAAAAAGAAGAAACCTCATGATTTTCAAATAAAAAAATGAAAACCACGAGGTTAGTGTAAATGCTATTATCAACAAATTTTTTTGAGGGATTAATCAAATCTGTCGTTGATACTTCAAATATATAGCATCTTTATGAATTTTTGTTGCGGAAAAACCGTAGACTTGTTACGGAAAAACCGTAAAACCTAGAAAAGACAGTAGTTACAAGGCTTTTAATATGGGCATAAAACTTAAATTTTAACAGTTTTCGCTGCCTAAATTATTAAATAAAACCTTTTGACCGGGCTTCATCCAATAAGGTTTCATCATTACCATCTTGAACATCAAATAATATTTTTAGATGTTTTTTACGTTTTTCAATAGCACTCATAGACATATTAATATGGTCTTTTAAGCTTTTTGTGCGAACCCCTTGAGATAGCAGATACAAAATCTTTCTATCAACATCATCTAAATTTATATCGTTTGTTATAGACTTTCGTACGATACTGTTTACTGTTCCGCTGTAAAAAGGCGGATTATTAAGTACAGCTTGAAAGGCACTAGCCAATTCACTTGAAGTTAAATCGCTTTTTATAAGAAATCCTTCAGGATCGATGTTCTTAATGATATTATGTACACGATAGTTTTCGTTAAACATAGTTAGCATAATAATTTTTGCTTTTGGCATTATCTGCCTCGCATACTTTGCCAAGTCTTCACCAGAAGTAAACCTACCGTCTTCTGATGGTGGCAAACTAATATCCATAAAAAGCACATCATAAGGTTTTTCTGAATCGACAGCTTTTTTAAGGTATTTAACAGACTCATCACAATTATTTGCAATGTCAATTAGTAAATCTTGTGATTCCTTTTTTGTTGCTAACAATGTGTTTTGATACCCTTCAATAATAATAGGATGATCATCAGTCATTAATATGCGAATGGTTTCTTGCATAGTTATAAGGTTAATTAGGATTAGATTGGGATTGTTATTAAGATACTTGTGCCTACATTTTTTTCAGAGGTTAATTGGACTTCGCCACCAATTTCACCAACTCGTGAATTCATGTTTTTAATGCCAATGCCCTTACGGGTTTTGTCTACATCAAATCCAGAACCATTATCTGTAATGAGTAAGCAAATTACGTTATTTTTTAATTTAAAACTAATATCAACATGTGTTGCTTGTGCATGCTTGTAAATGTTTTGAAGTGATTCTTGAATAATTCTATAAATATGAATTTTTGTTTTATTGGGTAAGTCTTCCCAAATTATATCATCATCTGTATTAATGGAATAGTCCAATCCGTAAGCAAGGGTTTGGGTTTCAACTAGTGTGGCAATAATATCTTCAAACCCTGAACCCGAAACAAAGTCGGTGTTTAATTCATGGGAGACTTTCCGAATTTCCTGTTCAATATTTTTTAGTTCAACAATATAGTTCTCTCTGGTTTTAATAGCCTCTGGTGTTGACACCATATTAAGGCTATCTAAACTTAAGCGTGTGCCAAACAATCGCCCAAGAATGCCATCATGCAGCTCTTCTGAAATACGCTTTTTTTCAATGGTACGTGCTTCATCTATTTTATCTTGCTGCGAAAGCATTAAGTTATAGATTTCCTCGTTGGCTTCCTGTTGTTGCTGAATGAGTTTTAACTGCTTATTCCTGGCGCGTTGTGAAATAATAATATAAAGTAAAATTAGAGTAATAATTAATATACCTGATAAGCCAAGCAACCATAATCGCTCTCTGGAAATCCTTTCGTTTTCGCGCTCAATTTCATCGGTTTCAAACTCTATTCGTGCAAATTTGTTTCTAATGGAGCGTTCTTTGTTTACCAGACTATCGTTAAGTTTAATATATTCATTTAAATAGGTTGCTGCCCTTTCGTCGTTTTCTATATTTGACTTTAACTTCAAGGCATTTAACACCACATCATTGGTTGAAGTTGCTCTTCCTATGTTATACGAAACATCGGCATATTTTAAAGAAGAATCCAATTCCTTTTTATCTAAATAATATTCCGACAAATTCAAAGCAACAGACATCATAGCTGCTTCATCTTGAATGCTATCACTTATCTTATAAGCCCTGTTTAAATCTTTTTGTATAGCCTCATCAGAAAAAGCACCCATTAAATGCCTTAAAAGCGCATAATCTCCTAATATTAAAGCATAATTATTCAATTCTTGCTTTAAAACAGATTCGTTTTGAAAAAGATTTTTGTAAATCTCAAAAGCTTTATCGTACTGCTTTAGCTCTTTATAAATAAGCGCTATATTACTATTGGAATAGAGCGTATATAAAAAATTATCGTCAATTTTATCACTGTAGTTTAATGCTTTATTGTGATATTCTATGGACTTATCAAATTGTTTTAGTTCATCTGAAGCAATGGCCACTAAATTATGAAGTGCCCAAAGATTATCTAGTATATAATCATTTTCAGGTAATGTTTGATAGATTCGAATCGCTTCAAACGCATTATTTTCACAACCAACATAATCGCGTTCTTCAAATTGCAGATCAGCCATTTCAAAGCGAGCACCAGCTGCCATTGCTTTTTCGCTTTGAGAATAAAAGTATTTGGAAGCATTATAATAATAATAATAGGCACTATCCGAACTATTGTTATATTTATGATACCACCCGAGTACATTGGTAATATGACCTAAAGCCAAAGTATCATTTAATTTTTTGGCCAGTTTGAGGTTTTCGTGATTTAAATCGAATAAAGAGTCTACCGAAAACTCCTTTAAATACAAGGTTGTAAGAAGCCGCTTTGCTTTTAATAATACAGAATCGCTTTTTTTAGTTTTTGCAATCTCTATTGCTTTTTTAACTTCAACAATTCTAAACGAAAGATCTTTACTTTCATTTTGCGCATTCTCGTAATGGAGTTTAAAATTTTGATTGTTAGTTACAGTTTCATCTTTTTGAGCAAAAAGAAAAATAGAATTTAGTACGAAAACAACATAAAGAAAATTCTTTCGGGACATAATTATAGATATGTCCTTCAAATTTATCAAATTTTATTTGAAGTAAACATCAATATTCTAAATAACACCAAAACCCCTTAAATGATTAAGAGGTTTTCTAGTGTATATATTTGGGTTTATCTATCCGTTAGAAGGAACTTCGCCTTTTCTTTTAACATGCCTTTTGTTTGTAAAAGCAAAGTTAAAATCTTCTTGCTCTGTTACATGTTCTTGTACAGGTTCGCTATTTATATCGCTTTTGATATTTAAACCAGTTAAAGTTGTACAAAAAATTGCAGCTAATAAAGTAATTTTTAAGGTTTTCATGTTAGTTCATTTAGGGTTAAACAACAGTTCGCTATTAAATTTTATTTAATTAAAAATTAAAATGATTTTAAATTAAAAATCACTGTCGAGGGAAGATGGATTAATAACCTTTGTATGAAACTTTATAGTTTCAAAAAACTAAAATTAACATGAGGGAATAGACAAAAATTTGTCTTAATGAATTAATTAACCTTAAATAAGCTGGATAATTCGATTTAGGGACTTATTTGAAGGACTGTAAATATAGTTTAGAATGAGAATGAAGAAACCAAAAACACGATTAAAATGCAAAAATCATCGATGAAATGCATATTTAATTGAATTTTCCTACAGATAATAAATGCTATCTAGACATCAAAATACAAAAAAACCAAACGTACTAACAGCCATAAGTACACCTTTTTTCAGTGGTTTAACTATATTTACAATAAGAATCTCAATCAGAAAATGAAAAAGTACAATAGTGTTGGTGAACTTTTTATGGACTATAGAACTTTTTATGGTCTGTCGCAAGCAGATTTTGCAGCTAGTTTAAATGTAGATTTAAGAACCATACAACGTTGGGAAAAAGATATAACTTTAATAAAACCCGAAAAGGAAGAAGATATTGTTTTAGCTACGTTAATGCCTTATCAGCTTATTCGCAATTTAAATGCTGCCGTTCCTATTCCAACATATTATAACTTTAAAACCCGAAAGTATTCACTCTCCCAACAATCTAATTCGTTTCCAAAAGTAGATTGGTATTTAGATCAAATAGATATTACATCAGATCGTTTAAGGACTATTGACATTGATTTAGATTTTAAACATCTTGAGCAGTTTATCGATTCACAAAAACGAGATGAAAATTATGTCAATAAAGAATTGATACGGGAAGCTGTAAGACTGTTGCCCGAATTGAATTATGTTTTTATTGGTAAATCGGGTTATTATGCTGGCCACTGTATTGTTTTACCAATAGCGCCTAGCACTCACATTAAGTTAAGAAGCAAGGAAATTTCAAATAGAGATTTACGAGCGCATCATTTAGTTAACTATAAAACTTTAGAGCAACCTATTTTTTATCGTTTTGATATTACTGGTGACTGCAACGACACCGTTTTTTATATTATGTCTAAATTCTTTAGGTTTTTTAGGGATATTGAAAACAAAAATTACCTCATGTGCGGCTATACCGAACGAGATGACAATTATAATATAAACCAACAAATAGGGTTGCGTGTCATTTGGGAAGATAAAGATTTACAAAACCGTTTACATTTAGATTATCCACCACGATTTTTTGAGGGGGATTTTAAAGCTTATTTACAAAACTTATAAACTTTTATGTAAAAGTTATATTATTTAAATTGGTATTTCAGAATTGTATCTCTAGTATCAAGTACATTCTGCACATAATTTTTGTATTCAAGATATTCATCTACCAAAATATTACTTGAACCAACTTTTGTTGAAACTTTAACTTGAATTTCATTCGGTTTTATCAAATTAAAATCCATTTTAAAAGTATGGTCCTTGAATTGGTATTCTTTGCTTTTAGGTAAATCAATAAATTTTTTATTGTCACTCAAATGTACCACCATAGATTCTTGATAGGAATTAGCAGTTTCATATTGCTTATAATCAATTTCATACATTCTCGATTCATTTTGAATAATTTCATCAGTGTATGGATTATTAAAATATGGTATCTTAAATGTGAACATTTCGTTTACTTTATCAATATTTAAGTCAACTCTTAATTTTGTTTTAAATTCTGCAGAGCTATTTTCTCTATTATGTTCAGCTATTAAAATTTCTTTTAGAACAACATTCTCACTACACATATTATAAATTTCTTCTTCTAATGCTTCTTTAAAAAATTCACCTTTTTTGGTTTCAAGCATGTCAACATAATAAGTAGCTAAATGAGCTGTAAAACGAGATTCTAATTCTAATTCAATTTCACTATTCTCTTCACCAAGCTTCATTTGATAATTATTTTCAATTTCGGCTAATGAACTATTAATATTGGTTAACGTAACTAGTTCAGAAATAGTCCCGTCATTACTATAAACTGGTATCTCTAAAGAAGTAGCCCCTCTTAATGACATAGGTATTGATTTAAAGGGTAAATATTTACTTGTTAACTCTAAATATTGATCTAAACCGTCTATATTAACTTTAACAATACAATGATTGAAATCTGTACTTGGCATTACCAACTTATTATTACCGTAGTCTGAAGTTAAGATTAATACCATTTTAGCATCTAATTCAGCATGTATAGCTAATGTTAAAAACAATGATGAAAAATCTTTACAATCTCCAAGTTTTGTCTTTATCGTCTTTGATGGTTTTTGTGGTATATAACCACCCTGTCTAAAGCTAATATGACTGTAATTAAAGTTATCAGTTATATAATAATAAATCCGCTTGGCTTTTTCTTCATCCTTTAGTTGTTTATGCCCTTCCGGAAAAATTTTATTAAAAACTTCCTCAACTGTTTGATCAAATCTTAACTGCTTAATTACTAAATCTGAATACCAATTAGCAATTTCATCCCATGATTCAATACTACTAATAACAAGCCTAGTTGTTAGATCTGAAAATGGCGGCATATATGCTTCAGATATATTTAAGCCTTTACTGTTCATTTTTGAAAACTCATGTATGTATAATGAACCTATTTTTGATACTTTGTAATCTACCTGCCCATTTAAAATTTTATAATTAATTTTTTCTTCGTTGGTTAAAATTCTATATATATTTTGCAATGTTGGATGGTATGATGTAAAATTATGATTTAATATATAATCATTATAAAACCTTCCCGTTTTTGTGAAAGTCGATTCATAATCTACATATACAACATCACCAATTTCTAACTTCTCAAACACTAAAGTTGAGTTATTCCTATCAGCGGGCACTGTTGAACCATCAGGCTTTACAATCTCTGATTTGTGAATAACATAATCTCCCGATAACCCTAGAGAGTACTCTTTTAGAATATTGATTCCATTTTGAGATGTAACTTCATAAATTAGAGTACACTTATACTCACCTCCTCCATTTTTATAGTTTAAAATATCTGTTTGATTTAGAAGAATATTTAAGCCGTAATTATTTTCTTGAATAGTATTTCTGTTCGATTTAATATAATTATAAGGATCCGTTAAATGAAGACCAATTAATGGGTTTTTGAATTTCTTTAAGTCATTAATCGTTGATCTCAACTTCAAGTTTGATGGCTGACTAATCAATGCTTTTTCATAACACTCAAGCGCTTTATCGGTTTCATTCAATTGAAGTAATGCATCACCTTTAAAAACCAAAAAAACATGAGAGTTAGGGAAGTTTTTTATAGCAATGTCAATATACTTTAAAGACCTTTCGTACTTTCCTAATCTATGTAACAATTGTACCATATTATAAATGCTATTATTGTCATATTTAAAATTAATTATAGAGTCATCATAGAGTGCTATGGCTTCATCGGTTCTGTTTTGCTTCTCATAATAATAAGCAAGGTATTTAACAATTTCCCAATTAAATTCTTCTTTGTTATACTTCTCTAAAACCTCTGTTGTTCGGGCATAATCGTTAAATGCAGATGCATAAAATTCTGCAAATGTTGGTTTAAGGCTTGAAAAAAGCGTTTCATCAATCAACAATTCATCTAATTTTGAGGTCATTGTCTCTCTATTTCCTGTTCTTGAAAGAATCATTAAATCAGCAATAGTTTTCATAAATGAATAATCTACAGACTTTCCAATTGCATTCAACTTTTCCTCATAGGTATCTATATCTAACTTCATTAAGTCATCTGAATCTTCAAATTCCAAAAGAAGAGATAAATAATAATTAGGATCCAACCGTTTTAGGTTATTTTCTAATTCACTTTTAGTTGTTTCATCGTTGGTAGTATTATAACATTCAATTAAAGCAGATTTTATAAATGAACTATTTGGATACTGAATTAACCATTCTTTCAAAATTTTAATAGCCTTATCTAATTCTCCAACTCTAATTAAAGCTCGAGACAAACAGAATTTATTCAAATTTTCATCTCCTATATTTCCTTGTAATCTATTTTCAAAAAAATCAATTACTTTATGGGATACTAATATTGGGTTCACACTTTCAAAACTCCCTTTTTTATAATTTCTGTTTTCAAAGGAAATATCATAATCCTTTAATGGATTTCCAATTAAGTCTTCAAGCCTTAAAATAAAATAGGGTGTTCCAGATTCATTGGCAATTTTAACCAATATTCTATTAACTCCTTTTTGAAGATTAACAGAGTAAGTATACGCATCCATTTCAGTAATAAATTCTTCATCATTCTCTAAAACTAAAACATCATTTACCCATACCCTAATTAAGCCTCCCTTTCCAATTTTAAAATTTACACGTTGTTCTACTGGAGAATTAACAAACGTTTGTGCATAGTGAACTCCAGAACCATATTCAACATGATTTGTAAAAAAATTATAGACTTCTGCGCTTTGTGGCTTTTTATACCAATGTGTAAAGCCCTTACTTTGCGCATCAAATTCAACTGTATTGGACGTCTCCCATTCTGGTTCAAATGGTAAATCAATTCCACTTGAATTTAAATTTTCAAAAACGCCACAATACTCCCATTGTTTTACGGCATTAATATTGGAAATCAAATCATTAAAATCATCCCATTCACGTTGATGCCTGTAACAAATTGCCTGTAAATAATATAGAGCATTTTTTATGGACGAATTTGACATTTTAGTAACGTCAATTAAATGCGGACTTACATATGTATCCTTATTAAAACCGCTCTCTAAATAATCATTAAAAACGTAAGGCATCATCCAGTTTGAAAATAAATAATTTTCAAAACCATCAAAATTAGATACACTAGAAAGATAATTATGACTTGTGGTCATAATACCGTTTTCCATTTGAACAATGTGCTTTAAAGTTAAACTCTCTATATCATTTCCGGCATCTAATTTGTTCGCTTTTTCTATTGCAGAGTTCCTATCATTATTTAATAATGATTCCCAAATAGAACTATTTTTTTGAGAAAATATAAAATTCGAAAAAACTAAAAATAGAGCGGTAAAAATTATCCTTTTTTGAAAAAAATGATGGTAAAAAATCATAGAAAATTGAGAAGATTAAATTGAAGTATTAAACTAGGGTTACAATAAAAAGGGTTGAATATAGCTAATTTTTATAAATAGATTTATTATTTTTCCTTCCAAATCGATAAAAATTGTAAACACCCTTAAAAAAGTACCCCAACCTTCTAGACAGAAAAATGAAAGTTGTTTTATTAGCTTAATATTCATATGTAACAATCTCAAATAACGTTCCATCAACTTTAAATTTTCTTCTAACCAAAGGGTAATTATTCTCATTATATTCATACTCATATGTATATAATGTTGAAAACACACCTGTTCCAACTTCCTTTTGCACTTCAATTTGATTGTTAACTTGACTACCTAACCAATCCCATGATACATTGGCATCTACTTGAGGAAATACATTTCTAAAGGCATTATTCTTATTATCATATTTAAATTTTCTCGATGCATTTGCGCCAAGTCTATTCAAAGCAATTACATTACCCATACTATCATAACCGTATAAAGTTGTTGAGGTAAATATACCACCTGCCCCGATCCAAAGAGCCTCATCTATTTGTCCAGAAGAATTATAATAAAAATGAAAAAAATCAGCGTCATCGTCAGTTCTAGACTGTAGCATCTTACCTTCTGCATTATAGGTAATATACGTCAAATAGTTAGGTTCTCCTGATTCAGTTGTTTCATAACTAACTAATTCCCCATCTAAATAATTATATTGAATAGTAGTTCCAAAATCTGTAGTTATTTTTGAAATTAGGTTTCCAGAATATTCAAAATTTACAGTCCTAGTGTCAGCATAGCCCCCTCCCTCAATGGTATATTTTGAAGGTTTTATAATATTTTGATTGGCATCAGAATTATCATCATCTGATGAACAAGACAAAATCAAAAAACCGTATAACAAGCCTAAAAATAAAGTTGCTGTTTTTACTTGTAGTTTCGGTTTTAAATAGTGCAAAATATTTTCAAATTTCATAGATTTTTTACGTTTTAAAGTCTTCAACTAATATAACTAAAATAAAGAATAGGCTAAATACATGCCCATACGCATTTATACATTTCTTCGATGAAAACATAAATTTGAATATCGGAAAATTATAAAATAGACTTTCTAGAAACAGCCCTAAAACAAAAAAGCATCCCAATCTTCTAGACAGAAAAAAGGAAAGCTTTCCATTGGAATACCCAACATAATTGGATATCTCCTACATCCTGACTGTTACGCCAGGAACAACACAACTATTATTAATTGCCAAAAAAAGCTCCAATTAGTGGAGCTTTAGCAATTTTGCGGTCTGGACGGGACTCGAACCCGCGACCTTCGCCGTGACAGGGCGACATTCTAACCAACTGAACTACCAGACCGTTGCTTTATTGCGGATGCAAATATACACGGCTTTTTTTATAAGTCAAACCTTTTTTGAAAATATTTTAATGTTTTTTACAAAAACTTTTGTCGCTCTATCATATACGTCGTCAGTATATTATTAAAGTCCTTATTAATATCAGCCTCCACATATTTAATTTTATACTGTATACACTTTAGCTTTATGGCATCAAAATAACTCGATACTGCCTTCTCGTAATTGTCTTGTATATTCTCGGCATATAAATCCATATGCTCCCCAGTTTCCACATCAACAAAACGTTTGGGCGCATTACTAAAATCAAATTCCAATTCACGTTTTTTATCAAACACATGAAAAAGAATAACCTCATGCTTGTTGTATTTTAAATGCCTTAAAGCTTGAAACAACTCCTCATCGTCTGCTGTGGTTTGAAACATATCTGTAAAAAAGAAAATCAATGATCTCCGTTTTATTTTTTCGGCTATTTGGTGCAAATAAGTGTACGTATCTGTAAGTGTATTTTTAGGTTTAGAAACCACCATATCACTTAATTGGTGTAATAACATTTGGTGATGTCTCTCACTACCTTTTTCAGGAGAATAGTAATCATATTTATCACTATAAATGCTCAACCCTACAGCGTCGCGTTGTTTTTTTAAAATTTGCATTAATGCCGCAGATGCCAGAGCCGCAAACGCTATTTTGTTTAAACTGCTTAAGCTAAAATTTGAGAGTTCGGGATAATGCATGGAACTACTATTGTCTATTATCAAGTGGCAGCGTAAATTGGTTTCTTCGTCATAACGTTTGGTGTATAACCTGTCTGTTTTTGCGAACAACTTCCAATCTATATGCTTGGTACTTTCGCCCTGATTGTAAATTTTATGTTCCGCAAATTCAGATGAAAAACCATGAAACGGACTTTTGTGCATACCAGCAATAAAGCCTTCAACCACTTGTTTGGCCAAAAGTTCCAGGTTTTTAAATCCGCCTGCTTTATTAAGCTCTAATTGCAAATCCATAGAAGACTAAACTAAAAAAGGTTTGCCGTATGGACAAACCTTTTATCATTTCTTTTGCAAAGTATTTTATAAAAGTGAATCTATTGCTTCAGTATAAGCACTTTTTTGAGCCACACCTACTTGACGCCCTACTACTTCTCCGTTTTGGAACACTAAAACTGTAGGTATATTTCTTACACCATATTTAGCAGCAAATTCTTGATTGGCATCAACATCTACTTTACCTACTACAGCTTTTCCTTCATACTCATTACTAATTTCATCAATGATTGGCCCAACCATTCTACATGGTCCGCACCAAGCTGCCCAAAAATCAACCATTACTGGTTTGTCACTTTTTAATACTGTTTCTTCAAACGTTGCATCTGTTATTTCTAATGCCATAATCTTATTTTTAAATCTGTTTTACTTCTATTTAATATGCAATATTAGTCAAAAATTTTGCCAAAGCTTACAACCTGACAATTTGTTATTGTTATACTATCATTGTTTTGGACTATTATTCTTTTTATTCTCAATGAAATGTATTTCTTTTTTTTCTAAACTAATTATTTTCTCTCTTATTTCTTTTATGTCTTCATCAGTCAAAACACCCAAGTTATTACCGCCATACTCCACATTTGGTATATCTAGTTCACATTCCTTCCATACCCTATTCGTGATTCTCTCTTCATAGAGTTGAGGGTAATCATTAACTTCATAATTCGCTCCGTTAAATTTTGAAGAAGTAATAAAATTCTTAAATATCACATTATTAAAACTTGCTCCTCGAAAATCACAACCTCCCATTAGCTTTAATCTAGAAAAATCAATGTTGCTAACTTGAGCCAACAAAAAATTTGCTGAAAGAATTGAGCTGTTATTAAGTGAAAGATTATTCACTAGAGAGGCTGAAAAATCCACTTCATGAAAATCTATCCCTTCACATTTTAAATTTTCTATATCACATTCTAAAAATATAGTTTGTGAAATATTAGAGTTATTGAAATTGGTATTCTTTATTTCACAATAATGAAAAATAGTATTATATAAATCTGAAAAACCTAATTCTACATCTAATAATTTAGAGGTTTTCAAAACAGAATTACTAATGTTACCATAACTCAAATCAGATTCATTTAAATTCGGCAAATAACACGAAGACAAATTACCTTTTTTAAAATTACAATTTGTCAAGTCAAGACCAAGTAAATTAGTATAACTTATATTGCATGATAAATGGCAATAAATCCCTTGATTAGAGTTCTTTTTAAACAGATAATTAATTATTGTTTGAATAGCTTTATGATTAATATCATTGGCTTTTTTTGAGTAAATATCAGCACTAGTTTTGATATAACTACATAAAATATTAAAAACAACTTCCGAATAATCAACTTTATTTTCTTTTGCAATCTGATGTAATTCAGAAATTCCCCCTAAAATTACAGGTTCTTTCTCACTCCCTAAATGCTCGATAGCATTCTTAAATCTTTCATCCGTTTGAGCCTTTCTTGATAATTCTAGCTGTTTGTTCTGATTCTCGATTGATTGGGCTTGCTTTTCAACTCCTCTTTCCATAGCTCTCGCACGTCGGTAAGAGATATACAAGCCAAAAGTTATTGCTATGGCTCCAACAATACTTAAAATAATTTTAAATAATTCTCCTCTAGCATTTTCATCTGCCGGAAAGAGATAAGTCGAAAATGCTTCAAAACTAGTTTTCAAGAATTGACAGTAAAATGAGTCAATTGCTATCAGAATAACAGTAACTAATACTAAAAATGAGAATATAAAAACCTTTTTCTTCATTCTAAATCAATTCAACCTGTATAACACATCATGACTTTCTAGTTCTTCCAATAATTCCTGTGAAATTTTTACTTTTTGTTTTCTGCTTGGCATATTTAATTTTATTTGGTCTTCATTATCATAAATCACAAAGCTAAGTGCATTGTCTCCTTTATGTAAGCTGAACAATTCTTTTAATTTTTGTATACGTTGCTCTTGAAGATCAGCAATATTCAGTTGCACTGAAAGCTTTTTGGCATAGGTATCCATAACATCATGCAATAACTGGAAACTGTTAAATTGCAATCGTGGATCACTTTTCTTACCTGTTTCTCTATTGGTCCAACCTTCGCGAACAAACACCTTTACATATACAAATGAATTTTTAAGCAGGAAATGTCTAAACTTTAAATATTCCTCTCCAAAAATCCTGAATTCAAAACTATCTGTATAATCTTCAATCGTAAATAAAGCCCAGCCTTTCCCTTGCTTACTCACGCGATGTTGCACATCGGTTACTACGCCTCCAAAAGTCAATTCACGATTTACGTACTGCTCTAAATTATTAAATAAAGCTATGTTGGCATTGCAAAAGGTATTCATCTCAATTCTAAAATCATCCAATGGGTGACCTGAAATATAAATGCCTACCACTTCTTTTTCGCGCGCCAATTTTTCCATAGTTCCCCATTCTTCACAAGGTGGCACTTCAGGTTCCGCAATTTGAACATCACTGCTCTCACCAAATAAACTCACTTGAGCCGAGTTTTCATTTTCTTGATGTTTGGCACCATACTTTATGGCTTTTTCCAAAAAAGTAATACCATCGCCATCATCATGAAAATACTGAGCACGATGGGTGTTTTCAAAACAATCAAAACCACCAGCCAATGCCAAATTCTCAAAGGCTTTTTTATTTGCTGCCCGTAAATCAATGCGCTTGGCAAAATCGAATATGGACTTATAACGACCATCTTCCTTTCTATTAGCTACAATGGTTTTTACAGCTCCATGACCAACCCCTTTTATGGCACCCATTCCAAAACGTACCGCATTGTCTTGGTTTACCGAGAACTTATAATAACTCTCGTTAATATCTGGACCCAGAACATCCAATCGCATGCGTTTGCATTCTTCCATAAAGAACGTTACTTGCTTAATATCGTTCATGTTATTGGACAGTACGGCTGCCATATATTCAGCTGGATAATGCGCTTTTAAATAGGCCGTTTGATAAGCAATCCATGCATAACAAGTAGAATGCGATTTATTAAAAGCATAACTCGCAAAGGCTTCCCAATCTTTCCAAATTTTTTCTAAAACATCTCGTGGATGACCATTTGCTTCTCCACCATCAAGAAATTTGGGTTTTAATTTTTCTAGTAAGGCAAATATTTTTTTACCCATAGCTTTACGAAGGACATCGGCTTCACCTTTTGTAAAACTTGCCAGTTTTTGCGACAGCAACATAACTTGCTCTTGATAAACTGTAATACCATAGGTTTCTTTAAGGTATTCTTCCATAGCTGGCAAATCGTAAACAATCTCTTCCCGACCATGCTTACGTGCAATAAAACTAGGTATGTACTCCATTGGTCCAGGACGATACAACGCGTTCATGGCAATTAAATCGTCAAACACAGTAGGCTTTAAATCCTTCATGTGTTTTTGCATACCAGGTGATTCGTATTGGAAAATCCCTACTGTTTCTCCACGCTGAAACAATTTGTAGGTTTCTTCATCATCTAAAGGAAAATTGTCAGGATCTAATGTAATGCCGTGTTTGGCTTTAACAATTTTAACTGTATCTTTTATTAAGGTCAACGTTTTTAACCCTAAAAAATCCATTTTCAATAACCCTGCATCTTCCACAACCGAGTTATCAAACTGGGTAACATATAAATCTGAATCTTTTGCTGTAGCTACAGGCACGAAATTAGTAATATCGTCTGGCGTGATAATTACACCACAAGCATGAATACCTGTATTTCTTACCGAGCCTTCAAGAATTCTGGCTTGATTAACGGTTTCGGCTTCTAAATCTTCACCATCTGAAATATTAAGTAGTTGATTGACCTTTTCTAAATCTTCAGCCCTAAATTTCTTGCTTAATTCTTTTTCTTCCATGCCAAAAATCTTACCTAATTTGGACATAGTTGGAATTAATTTAGCAATCCTATCGGCATCAAAAAGTGGTAAATCCAAAACTCGAGCTGTATCACGAATAGAGGATTTAGCAGCCATGGTTCCGTAAGTGATAATTTGAGCAACCTGATTACTGCCATATTTATCAATTACATAATCCATAACGCGACCACGACCTTCATCATCAAAATCAATATCAATATCGGGCATACTTACACGATCTGGATTCAAAAACCGCTCAAACAGTAAATCATATTTAATGGGATCGATATTAGTAATCCATAAGCAATACGCTACAACCGAACCAGCTGCTGAACCACGGCCTGGGCCAACCGACACATCCATTTTTCTGGCTTCACGAATAAAGTCTTCAACAATTAAGAAGTAACCTGGATAACCTGTTTTTTCAATAACATCCAACTCAAAATCAAGACGTTCTTTTATACCATCGGTTATTTCACCATACCTTTTTTTAGCACCTTCAAAAGTTAAGTGTCTTAAAAAAGCATTTTCCCCTCGCTTACCACCATCTGTTTCATCATCTGGATGTTTAAATTCGTCAGGAATATCAAATTTTGGAAGTAAGACTTCACGAGCCAACTCATAGGCTTCAATTTTGTTTACAACTTCTTGAATATTACTTATAGCTTCTGGAATATCTTTAAACAGTTCCTTCATGTTTTCTGAAGACTTAAAATAATACTCCTGATTTGGCAAACCATAACGATAGCCTCGCCCTCGACCAATTGGCGTGGCTTGTTTTTCACCATCTTTAACACATAATAAAATATCATGTGCATTGGCATCTTCTTTATCTACATAATAGGTGTTGTTCGTGGCTACAAGCTTAACATCATGTTTTTTGGAAAACTCAATTAAAACTTGGTTAACACGATTTTCATCTTCTTGATTATGACGCATAATCTCGATGTACAAATCGTCGCCAAATTCTTGTTTCCACCATAGCAAAGCTTCTTCAGCTTGATTTTCGCCAACGTTTAAAACTTTACTTGGCACTTCACCATACAAGTTTCCAGTGAGTACCAATACATCGTCTTTATATTGCTTTATTAGCTTTTTATCAATTCTGGGAACATAGTAAAACCCTTCAGTGTAAGCTATAGACGACAATTTCGCCAAATTGTGATAACCTTGCTTTGTTTTAGCAATTAAAACCACTTGATAACCATTATCTTTTCTGGATTTGTCTAAATGATTTTCACAAACAAAAAATTCGCAACCAATAATCGGTTTAATTTTTTGGGCAATTGCAGGCTCACCATTTTCTTGAGCCGCTTTATTCTTTTCTTCAACCGATTTGTTATGGTTGTTTATTTGCTTAACAAAGTGAAAAGCACCCATCATGTTGGCATGATCGGTTAGGGCAACAGCAGGCATGTTGTGTTTAGCGGCTGCAGACACCAAATTCGGGATGCTTATAGTTGATTGTAATATTGAAAATTGCGAATGGTTATGCAAGTGAACAAAATCTAAATCTTGAAGCTCGGATATGTTGGCTTTTATTTCATCTTGCGAAATATCATCAGTTTGATCTTGCTGTAAACGTTCACGTATTTTGGCACTAGCTTTTTGTAGGTTGATGTGCTTTAAGCCTATTAATTGAATCTCTTGAGGATTGGCTTCTGAAAAACGTTCGAAATAATCTGGTTGAACATCAAGTTGCTCTTTGGTGTATTCTTCACGTCTTACCAGTTCTAGAAAGCAACGTGTTGTAGCCTCCACATCGGCAGTGGCATTATGGGCTTCTGCAAATGGCTCGCTGAACAAAAACTCATGAAGTTCGGTTAAGGTTGGCAACTTAAATTTACCACCGCGACCACCTGGTATTTTACATAACTCTGCCGTATGTTCGGTACAGGTATCTAAAACAGGACGTTCTTGCAACTGATTAGCTATATCAGCTCTTACAAATTCGGCTCCCATGATATTTAAGTCGAATCCAACATTTTGACCCACTACAAATTTAGTTTGGTCAAGGGCCTTATTAAACTTTTCTAAAACCTCTACCAAAGGCACGCCTTGTTCTTCGGCGAGTTCAGTTGAGATTCCATGTATTTTTTCGGCATCAAAAGGAATATTAAACCCATCAGGTTTTACCAAATAATCTTGATGGTCTATGCAGTTACCCATCTCATCATGCAACTGCCAAGCAATTTGAATACAACGAGGCCAGTTATCTGTATCGGTTATTGGAGCATCCCAACGCTTTGGCAAACCTGTAGTTTCGGTGTCAAAAATTAAATACATGCAGAAAATTTATATGTTGAATGACTATCGTTTAAAAAATATAAACGAGCTCATAAAAATACATAGAATTAACAGGTTTTTAAAGTGAAGTTATGAACAGTTTTAAACAAAAAAGCGCAACTTTTTAAGTTGCGCTTTACTTTCTATTTTAACAAGAATTACGACACCAATTCTTCATGAACTTTTTCTGTGTTAATTGCTGCTTGAATAGCATTTTTTTGCTTAATTAACAGCGAATCTATACTTGGTGGTAAGGTTCTATCCTTAAGAATATCTTTATACTCTTCCAGACTGGCTTCTTCACCTTTAATAGCCTCTTCCAAAATGGCTTCTTCATCGTTTGATGAGAATAACGATTTAAGACTCATCCAATTTCTATGCATGGTTCCCTTAAAACTTCCTGAATCTTCAGGAATTTCGCCGTAACGTAAAATTTCAGTTCGTAATTCTTTGGCAAACTGACTACGTTCAGATGCACGTCTTTTAAAGAAAATCTTTAAGTCTGGTGAATCTACATTCTCCATAGCATTTAGATAGCCTTTCTCGGCATCATAATTTTTGATTAATAATTCGTTTAACTTGTTTGAAATTTCTTCTGAATACTTCATAATCTTTCTAGTCATTTAAATTTCAATAAATTCTTTATAGATGCGTATTGTTTCACATCTGCATTAACAGTATAAGAGAAATGAGGCCTCATGTCAAGTTTGACAGAGTTTAATTTCAAAATTTTAATAGTCTTTAACAACAAACGCGGCCAATTGGCCGCGTTTGTTAAATATTTTAAGAGAATGTATTTATTGGCAATCGCCCAAACTATCAATAATACTTTGGATGCTTCCATTGGGATCTCCGCACGCAGCTAACTGCTCTTCCAATGCCAGTTTATAAGCATTACACAAGTCGGTATAATCTGGCATGGTATCATCGGTTTGATTAAAAGCATTTTCTGCATTTGCTGCTTGTTGGGTTGCCTGCAAACAACTTCCTTGATTATCCATTATAAATAAGCCACCAACATTTGGCACATCAAATAAAACACCTTGAGAAAAGTTTACATAGCGCAAACCATCTGATGAATAGGCATTAAACCAAAACTTACCTGATATTTGCTTCGGATCATCATTGGAAATATCTTCTATAATAATTTCTCCGTCTGCTGGATAAACAGACAAACTTGGGTCTGGCATGTTTGCAGTGGAATAAATAATGCCATTAGCATCTTTAAAAATAGCCACGCTTGAATTATCGCCTCCTAATTGAAATGTTCCCCTGGTATCGTTATCGGTAAATAATTGTACCGTTTCAAAGTTATTACTTCCTTCTATTAAAAATCCACCATAGTCAATATCAGCAGCATAGGTTACAGAGCGCCAAAACTCACCATTTTTTTTTGCTTGAATGGCTGGAGAATTAAACCTTATTTCTTCACCACAACTAAAAACCGTACAAACAGTTATTATCAAAACAATTAATCTTTTCATAATATTTATAGATTGAGTGCTTCAAAAATAGAATAAAAAAACAAAGAATAAGAATTATATATAAATATTTAGAATTCAAAAAAATATAGTATCTTTGCACACTTATTAATAATCGAGGTCGAGAACCTCACTAATTAATTTTTATGTCAGTTAAAATTAGATTACAGAGACACGGTAAAAAAGGAAAACCTTATTACTGGATCGTTGCAGCAGATGCACGAGCAAAGAGAGATGGTAAATACCTAGAAAAAATTGGTGCTTACAATCCAAACACAAATCCAGCAACTATTGAACTAGATGTTGATGGTGCTGTAAAATGGTTACAGGATGGTGCACAGCCAACCGATACAGCAAGAGCCATTTTATCTTACAAAGGTGCTTTATTAAAAAACCACCTTGCAGGAGGAGTTAGAAAAGGCGCTTTAACAGAAGAACAAGCTGAAGAGAAATTTAACGCTTGGCTAGAAGAAAAAGCTAGTAAGGTTGAAGCTAAATCTGAAGGTTTAGCAAAAGCTGAAGCCGAAGCTAAAGCTAAAGCTTTAGAGGCTGAAAAAGCTGCAAACGAAGCACGTATTGCTGCCAATACTCCAGTAGTTGAGGAAGCTGAAGAAGCAACTGAAGAAACTGCAGAAGTTGAAGCCGAAGCTTCTAACGAAGAAGAATAAAATATTTTATTTTATACCTTTGAACCCAGACCGAATAGTCTGGGTTTTTTATTTTGTTTTTATCAGAAACGACTATGAAAAAAGACGATTGTTTTTATCTCGGTAAAATTGTAAAAAAATACAGTTTTAAAGGCGAACTGCTCATCAAACTAGATACAGACGAACCCGATTTATATGAAAATTTAGATGCGTTGTTTGTTGACCTACGGAATAATTTGGTGCCTTTTTTTATCGAATCCTCTCAACTACATAAATCAGATTTACTACGTGTTAAATTTGAAGATGTTGATACCGAAGGTGATGCCGATGCACTTTTAAAAAGCGACATTTATCTCCCTCTTGAGTTTTTACCCAAGTTAGAAGGCGATAAATTTTATTTTCATGAAATAATAGGTTTCCAAGTTATTGATAAAAACCATGGCTCAATTGGGATTGTAAAATCTGTTAACGATTCAACCGCTCAAGCTTTATTTGAAATAGACCACAACGGTATTGAAATTTTAATACCCATGAATGATGAGTTTATTGTAAAGCTAGACAAAACAAAAAAAGAAATTATAGTTGACACACCCGAAGGCTTAATTGATTTATATTTAGAATAGAATAACGTCTCGTCATTCCAATGAACAAACCTTTTAAATTTAAAGAATTTACAGTCCATCAAGACCGTTGTGCTATGAAAATAGGAACTGATTCCGTTTTACTAGGCTCGTGGGCAACTTTAAAGCATAATCCTTTTTCTATTTTAGATATTGGTGCCGGAACAGGTGTTTTGTCGCTTATCCTTGCACAACGCAGTCAAGCCGAAGTCATAGACGCACTTGAAATTGATGATGCAGCTTACGAACAATGTGTGGAGAATTTTGAAAGCTCTCTTTGGGGAGACCGTTTGTTTTGTTACCATGCTTCACTTCAAGAATTTACCGAAGAGATTGATGACAAGTACGACCTTATTATTTCTAACCCACCTTTTTATTCTGAAAATTACAAATCTGAAAACAACGAACGAGATTTAGCACGCTTTCAAGATGCCATGCCTTTTGAACATTTGCTATACTCTGTATCTCAATTATTGTCGGAACAAGGTGTTTTTTCTGTTGTTATTCCCTATAAAGAAGAGAATACTTTTATAGAATTAGCCAAAGAAATACATTTATTCCCTAATAGAATATTACAAGTTAAAGGTTCTACGACTACAGAAACAAAAAGAAGTTTGATCGAATTTTCTTTCCTTCCAAAAGAACTAAAAAAAGAATTCCTAACTATAGAAACGAGTAGACATCAATACACTCCGGAATACATAAAATTGACTAAAGATTTCTATCTAAAAATGTAGCATTTTGTTACATTTGCTATCCAAACAAACTTAATACAAATGAAGCCAGATTTATTTGAAGCGCCAGATTATTATAATCTAGACGAACTTTTAACTGAAGAACACAAATTAGTACGTGATGCGGCCAGAGAATGGGTAAAGCGCGATGTATCTCCAATAATTGAAGACTATGCCCAAAAAGCAGAATTCCCGGAACAGATAATTAGTGGTCTTGCAGAAATTGGTGCCTTTGGTCCGTACATTCCTGTAGAGTATGGAGGTGCTGGGTTAGACCAAATTTCATACGGTTTAATCATGCAAGAGATTGAACGCGGTGATTCGGGAGTAAGAAGTACAGCCTCGGTACAGTCGTCATTAGTAATGTACCCTATTTGGAAGTATGGTAATGAAGAACAACGTCAAAAATATTTACCAAAATTGGCTTCTGGAGAATGGATGGGCTGTTTTGGATTAACCGAACCTGACCATGGAAGTAATCCTGGTGGCATGGTAACCAATTTTAAAGATATGGGAGACCACTATCTTTTAAACGGTGCCAAAATGTGGATTAGTAATGCTCCTTTTGCTCAAGTAGCAGTTGTTTGGGCCAAAAATGAAGAAGGTCGTATTCACGGTTTAATTGTAGAACGTGGCATGGAAGGTTTTTCAACTCCTGAAACACACAACAAATGGTCTTTGCGCGCAAGTGCTACAGGTGAGTTAATTTTTGACAACGTAAAAGTTCCTAAAGAAAACTTGCTACCAAACAAATCTGGATTAGGCGCACCTCTTGGATGTTTAGATTCTGCACGTTATGGTATTGCTTGGGGAGCTATTGGAGCAGCTATGGATTGTTACGATACTGCTTTACGTTATAGCAAAGAGCGTATTCAGTTTGGGAAACCAATTGGTCAATTTCAATTACAACAAAAGAAATTAGCCGAAATGATAACCGAAATTACAAAAGCACAATTACTAACTTGGCGTTTAGGTGTGTTGCGAAATGAGGGTAAAGCCACATCAGCACAAATTTCTATGGCAAAGCGTAACAATGTAGACATGGCCATCAATATTGCTCGTGAAGCAAGGCAAATGTTAGGTGGCATGGGTATTACTGGTGAATACAGTATTATGCGCCATTCTATGAATTTAGAAAGCGTCATTACTTATGAAGGCACGCACGATATTCATTTACTGATTACCGGTCTAGATATTACGGGTTTGAATGCTTTTAAATAGTAAAGTCTAAAAACATTATAAAGCGAATCATTGTGGTTCGCTTTTTTTATGGACTTTTGTTTACATTTACTATATGTTTTCCAGTAAAAAACGATTAGACAAAGCGTATAAAGAATCAACTATTATCAATTTTGATGATTCGAGTAAGTTTATTCTTTTTAGCGATTGCCATAGAGGAGATAATAGCTTTGCTGACGATTTTGCCAATAATCGAAATATCTACTTTCATGCTCTAAAACACTATTATACTGAAGGGTTTACATATTGCGAACTTGGTGATGGCGACGAACTTTGGGAAAACCTGACATTCAAGTCTATTTTTGAAGCCCATAAAAATGTCTTCCTCCTGCTTAAATCTTTTCATAAAGCCGATAGATTACATATGCTTTATGGTAATCATGATATGGTTTATAAAGACCAGAATTATGTTAAAAAACATCTATCAACATATTTTGAACCTATTTCGGGAAAAGATGAAGAACTCTTTTCAAACATCATTTATCATGAAGGCTTGGTTCTGAAACATAAAGAAACTAATCAGGAGTTATTTTTAACCCATGGACATCAAGGTGATTGGTGGAACTATACCTTTTGGAAGTGGAGCCGCTTTATGGTTCGTGTACTTTGGAAACCTTTAAATGTTATGGGAATTGCAGATCCTACAAGTCCTGCTAAAAACTATAAGGAATTAATTAAGGTTGAACGCCGAATAAAGAAATGGATTATCAATAACAATAATCTAATTACTATAGTAGGTCACACTCATAGGCCTCGATTCCCTGAACCTGGTGACATTGCCTTTTTTAATGATGGCAGTTGCGTTCACCCAAGAAGCATTACAGGAATTGAAATTGAAAATGGCAAGATTTCATTAATTAAATGGCAAATTGCCACCACAGATGATGGTACTCTAAAAATTGTAAGAGTACTTTTAGAAGGACCACATAAGCTGATAGATTATAAAACTGAATAAAAAGCTTCCTATTAAGATTCCTGACATGTAGAAGCTTATCAACTCTCTGGAGCTAACTCCACTTCTAATCCATCAAGTTCAGGAGTAATTTGAATTTGACAACCCAGACGCGAATTATCTTTAACATAAAAAGCTTCAGATAGCATAGCTTCTTCGTCGTCTTGCATTTCAGGCAACTCATGATCAGAATTTACATAACATTGACATGATGCGCACATAGCCATTCCACCACAAATACCAATTGTGCCTTCAGGTGCCAGTTCATAAGAGCGAACGACCTCCATAAGATTCATTGCCATATCAGTTGGTGCTAAAACATCATGAGCAACTCCATCTCTATCTGTAATTTTAAGATTAATATCTTGTTCCATGCTATTCTATTGCTTTAACAACAGCTTTAGGCGCTTCTTTTCTACTACCATCAAAACCATCAACACCAGCAACTGTAGTATATTTTAAAACATAACGTTTTCCTGGGTTTATAATTTGATAGGCTGCTTGGCACATTAAGGTCGCTTCATGAAAACCACATAAAATGAGCTTTAGCTTCCCTGGATAAGTGTTTACATCACCAATAGCAAATATACCGGGAATATTAGTTTGATAATCCAATGCGTTATTTACTTTAATGGCATTTTTTTCAATTTCCAATCCCCAATTGGCAATTGGACCTAATTTAGGAGATAACCCAAATAACGGCACAAAATGATCACATTCAATTTCAAATTCTCTAGGAATGTGCTCTGCTTGCGAAACCACAACAGCTTTAACATGATGATCACCAACTATTCCTGTTACTTCGGCTGGTGTTATTAGGTTTATTTTTCCTTGGTTTTTTAATTCTTGAACTTTTTCAACAGAGTCTAAATGACCACGGAATTCATTCCGCCTGTGAATGAGTGTAACTTCACTAGCAATCTCACTTAAAAAAATACTCCAATCTAAAGCAGAATCACCACCTCCAGCAATAACCACTTTTTTATCACGATACATTTCAGGTTCTTTAATCATATACTCTACACCCTTATCTTCAAAAGCCACAATATTATGAATTAAAGGTTTGCGTGGTTCAAAACTACCTAAACCTCCTGCAATAGCAACTACTGGTGCATGATGCTTTGTGCCTTTGTTGGTTGTAACAATAAAGCTACCATCTTCTTGTTTTTCAATAGTATCAGCACGTTCGCCTAAAGTAAATCCAGGTTCAAACTGTTTGCATTGCTCGAGCAATTTATCGGTTAAATCTCCTGCTAGAATTTCAGGGTAAGCAGGAATATCATAAATAGGTTTTTTTGGATATATTTCTGAACACTGACCGCCAGGCTGCGGCAAGGCATCAATTAAATGACATTTCAACTTTAGTAATCCGGCTTCAAAAACTGTAAACAGACCTGTTGGGCCTGCTCCAATTATAAGAATATCTGTTTTAATCATGTATCGAAAATTAAAAAAACAAAGTTATTATTAAGATAGGATTTTAAATGTGACAAAAGTCACATAACTTAAAATATTACACTTCAATATTAATAACTTGTTCTATTTGAGGCGCATATTTTTTGATAGTCATCTCTACGCCAGACTTTAAAGTCATTTGATTTACACTACAGCCAACACAAGCCCCTTGTAGCTGCACTTTAACCAGTTTATCATCTTCTATTGCCAGTAGCGAAATATCGCCACCGTCGCTTTGCAGGAATGGTCTGATTTCGTCTAGTGCCTTTTCAATATTTAGTTTGAGTTCTTCTGTTGTCATAGCCTATTATTTAACTGCTGAACATCCAGCCATAGTGGTTATTTTTATTGCTTCGGTTGGTGGTAAATTATCATTTCTTCTAACCACCTCCTGAACTACATTTTTAGTAAGCATATCGAAAGCTTGTTCTAGTACCGTAGCAGTTTGTAATGCTGCAGGACGTCCAATATCGCCAGCTTCGCGTATGCTTTGCACCAATGGTAACTGACCTAAAAATGGAACTTGTAAATCTTCGGCTAAATTTTTAGCGCCTTCCTTCCCAAAAATATAATATTTATTTTCTGGTAATTCTTCTGGGGTGAAATAAGCCATGTTTTCAACAATTCCTAAAACCGGAACGCTTATGCTATCTTGTTGGAACATTGCCACTCCTTTTTTAGCATCGGCCAAAGCTACGTTTTGAGGCGTACTAACTACAACGGCACCAGTAATTGGTAAGGATTGCATAATGCTCAAATGAATATCACCTGTTCCAGGAGGTAAATCAATTAACAAGAAATCCAATTC
Organism: Hanstruepera flava; assembly: GCF_023634025.1. Taxonomy (GTDB): domain Bacteria; phylum Bacteroidota; class Bacteroidia; order Flavobacteriales; family Flavobacteriaceae; genus Hanstruepera; species Hanstruepera flava. The sequence goes on from NZ_JALJCW010000001.1 coordinate 1,014,754, forward strand.
ACCCCAAGCGGCATCAAAAATCATTTGGTTTAAGGCTTTAGCCGCCATTGGGCCACGCCAAACAACAGCTTGGTTTGGTTGCGTAAAAAAACCTATAGACAATACCTTGACACCGTAATTCTCAATGGGCTTCATTTTTGACTTCCCATCTACATTAACCGCTAGAGGTTTTTCTTTTTCCACATCAAACATAATAGGTACTGATGGTCCATAAATATCAGCATCTAAAATGCCCACTTTAAAGCCCATTTTAGATAACGTTACAGCCAAGTTAGCGGTAACGGTAGACTTCCCTACGCCACCTTTTCCAGAAGCTACAGCTATAATATTTTGAATACCTGGAATAGGCTTACCTTTTATAACATTTGAAGCAGGCTTTGCTGGCGCTTCAACTTTTACATTAACAGTTATTTTTGCCTTTTCGTATACCTTATCATGAATAGTTTTCATGATATCAACCTCGGTTTTCTTTTTGGCTTGAAGACTTGGGTTAGAGATTGTAATATCTACAATAACCTCATCACCAAAAGTTACCACATTTTTTAAAGCTCCACTTTCCACCATATTTTGCCCTTCCCCAGGAACTGTTATGGTTTCTAAAGCTTTGTATATATCTTGTTTCTTTAATTTCACAGAATTCTAATTTAGATTTATTCTAAAATGCAAATATACAGTGAATTGTTTAGATTTTGAAACGGTTTGATTGAAATGATTGATGTACGGATTGGCTTAAATTATAATGCTTATTTTGTTAGTAGATCTTTAGCTGGATCCCAAAACACCGAATCAAAATTTTGAATTTGATTATCTACAACAATTACACCTTCACTTTCCAATAATTGCTGCATAAGGTTGGTGCCATCAAAATGGTGTTTCCCAGTTAACAAACCTTTTCTGTTAACAACACGATGTGCGGGAACATCTTTGCCAGTAGAGCCATTCATAGCGTAACCAACCATACGTGCACTTTTTGCTGCACCTAAATACTTGGCAATAGTACCATAACTTGTTACACGTCCATAAGGGATTAGTTTTGCAACCTCGTAAACTTTATCGAAGAAATTAAGTGTTTCTTGCTTCATTACATTTCTTTTAAAATACTTATTAATGTAATGATGGCTATCACACCCGTTATGGTGCCAATTATATAATTCATGGTTTTTTGGGAGGTCTCTCTTTTACTATTTATTTTATCAAAAAAGAATATATAAACATATAAATTAACAAACGATCCCATAGCTGCTCCTGCTACATAGGTGGATATTCCTGACTGATCAAAATTTAACCATCCAAATGATGCGAATGTAATGGTCATATACGCTTGAAATGGAATGGGAAACATATTTATACTTGATAGAAACATGCCTTGAAAAAACCGACTACTTTTACTTTTAGATTCTAAATCTGTTTCAGGTGCATTCTGTTTTTTGGCAATAAGCAAGTAATACACAGATATTAGCACAAATATTACAAACGCAACACGCTGCAAAGCATCAATAACGTCAGGATGCTTGCTTAAATATCTTGCAAAAACAGTAGCTACAAGCGTTTGAATAGCAAAAACAAAAGCGGCACCAATAGAAAACATAATACCACGATTATATCCTTCTTTTAAGCTAATTTTAGCCGCTGTCATATTCAGTAATCCCGGAGGTATAGCTGAAGAGAAAGATACTGCCATAGCAATAAAAAAAAGTAATGTTAAACTCAATTGGCTTTTATTTTGAACTTAATATACGTAATTGGTTTGTTTTGCTCTAAATACTGACTCTCATAAAAGGTCTGAATACTTGTAACTTCTTCTGGGCTGCCTTCTTGTTTATACACATTATGATTGGCATATAATACCTCATGGCCTTCACCATGTAACAGTCCAAGCGTGTAACCGTGCATAAATTCACTATCTGTTTTTAAATTAACAACACCTTCCGGCTTTAAAACCTTCTTGTACTTCTTTAAAAATTCAGAATTGGTCATTCTGTGTTTCGTTCGCTTGTACTTAATTTGAGGATCAGGAAATGTTATCCAAATTTCATCAACTTCATTTTTTCCAAAGGCATAATCTATAAGCTCTATTTGTATTCTTAAAAAAGCAACATTTTCAATAGTATTCTCAATTGCTGTTTTTGCACCTCTCCAAAAACGGGCACCTTTAATATCAATTCCTATAAAATTTTTGTTAGGATATTTTTGGGCCAATGCAACGGCATACTCTCCCTTTCCACAACCCAATTCTAAAACTAGCGGATTATCATTCATAAAGAAATCTGAATTCCAACGACCTTTGTAGTTAAAATTTTTAGTAACCAGTTCTTCCCTAGTTGGCTGAATGACATTCTTAAAGGTTTCATTTTCCTTAAACCGCTTTAATTTATTTTTACTTCCCACAGGATATTTAATGATTTAAAAATATTTTGGTAAAATTACGTAAATATGTGAAAGAACTTATATACTTACCTTTGTTTTATGAGCTCAAAAAAACGGATATTAGTTGCTCCCTTAAATTGGGGGCTAGGCCATGCTACACGATGCATACCCATAATTCATGCCTTGAAGAAACAAGGATTCTCACCTATAATAGCAAGTGATGGTGCGGCCTTACAACTGTTAAAAAAAGAGTTTCCAGAACTGATTAGCCTAGAATTGCCATCGTATAATATTGAATACTCAAAAAAAGGAAAAGATTTTAAACTTAAGTTAATAAAAGGTTCTCCCAGAATTATTAAAACTATTAAAGCTGAAAAGAAAGTTGTTAAGCAACTCATTGAACAATATAACATTTCGGGTATTATATCTGACAACAGGTTTGGTGTCTATAACAAATCTGTGCCTTCAATTTTTATTACCCATCAGCTTAAGGTTTTAAGTGGGAGTACAACCTGGTTTAGCACCAAATTACATGAAAAAATAATTAAAAAATTCAATGAGTGTTGGGTACCCGATCAAAAAGGTAAATTAAACTTAAGTGGTGAATTAGGCCATGTAGATTCAACAATAATTAAAACCAAATATATTGGTCCGTTAAGTCGATTTGAGAAAAAGGTTTTACCAAAAAAATACGATTTAATGGTTTTGCTTTCAGGGCCGGAACCCCAACGTTCACTTCTTGAAACAAAGCTTTTAAAGCTACTTAAGGACTATAATGGAACCGTATTATTTGTTAGAGGAGTTGTTGAAGCGGCTATTACTGAAGAAAAACAGGGTTTAATTAAAATTATCAATTATTTAACCACAAATGAACTAGAACAGGCTTTCAATACAAGTGATTTAATTCTTTCACGTTCTGGATACACCACATTGATGGATTTAGCTAAATTAGATAAAAGAGCATTTTTTATTCCGACTCCAGGCCAGTTTGAACAAGAATATTTAGCCGAAAGACTCCATAAGTTAAACATTGCTCCCTGTTGCAATCAAGACGATTTTACTTTAGAAAAACTTAACTTTATCAATGATTTTAAAGGCTTAAGTAATTTTGAATATGAATTGAATTACAAAAAACTATTCAGCCTTTTCTAAACTAAAGGAAAACTCACTACCAACACCCACCTCGCTTTCAATATAAATACGCTCATCATGGGCTTCAATAATATGTTTTACAATAGATAGACCCAATCCTGAACCCCCTTCTTTTCTTGAACCACTCTTATCAACGCGATAGAAGCGTTCAAAAATACGCTTTAAATGCTCTTTAGCAATACCTTCCCCATTATCAGTGACCCTAACGATAACCTTGTTTTTTATAAGGTTTTCTATACTAATTTCAGTAGTACCTTTTTCGCTTCCGTATTTAATTGAGTTTACAATTAAATTAGTGAGAACTTGTTGAATACGCTCACGATCTGCATTGACCATAATGGGTTTGCTGTAAACCATATCAAAAGTTAAGGTTATTTTCTTTTTTGCTGCTTTCATTTCAAGTAGGTCAAAAACATTTTGTACTAGTTCTACAATATCAAAATGTTCTTTATTTAAACTTAAATCACCAACCTCTAGTTTGGTAATCATGTCTAAATCTTTCACAATATAAATAAGCCGTTCAACACCTTTATTAGCCCTTTCTAAATAACGCTTTCTAATTTTTTTGTCATCAATGGCACCATCAATTAATGTCAGCAAATACCCTTGAACAGTAAAAAGTGGTGTTTTTAATTCATGGGAAACATTGCCCAAAAACTCTTTACGATATTCTTCCCTAACCTTTAATGTTTCAATTTCTAATTTTTTATCCTTGGCAAACTTATCAATCTCCTTGGTTAAGGTTGCCATGTCTGTAGTTATAGGGTGTTTGGTAAGTGATGTGGATTCCAATAAGGTTAAATCATCATATATTTTTTTTACCCGTCTATATATAAAACGCTCTACTCTATATTGAATGATAATGAAGGCCATTAACCCAAAGGGAATAACAAATAGTAATATATACCAGCTAGAGCCACTTGTAACATATAAAAAAACACTCGTTAGGAGTGTTAAAAGTATGGTTAAGTACAGCGATGTTTTAATCGCAAACTTGTACGTTTTTTTTATTTTCTGCATTAATCTACAAACTTATAACCTACACCTTTTACGGTTTTAAAAGAATCATCTCCAATTTTTTCGCGAAGTTTTCTAATATGAACATCTATTGTTCTACCACCAACTACCACTTCATTTCCCCAAACATTGTCAAGAATTTCTTCTCTTTTAAAAACTTTTCCTGGTTTTGATGCCAATAAAGATAATAATTCAAACTCTTTTCTAGGTAAAATAATTTCTTCGCCTTTAAGCGTTATCTTATATTCATCTCTATCTATTACTAAAGCGCCTATTTTCACTATGGAATCAGAAGACTCTTCTTCTTTTAAGCGGCGTAACAAGGCTTTAACTTTACTAACTAATACTTTGGGTTTAATTGGTTTTGTTATGTAATCGTCTGCACCTGCATCAAAGCCAGCAACTTGAGAATAATCTTCTCCTCTAGCGGTTAAAAAAGTAATTATGGTTTCGTTTAATTCTGGAATTTTTCTGATTTGCTCACAAGCTTCAATACCATCCATTTCAGGCATCATAACATCTAGTATTATTAACTGCGGCTTTTCCTTTTTGGCTTTTTTTACTGCTTGTACACCATTTTCAGCAGTTAAAACATTATAGCCTTCAGCCGACAAATTATAACCTACAATCTCTAAAATATCTGGCTCATCATCTACCAATAATATTTTAATGTCCTTTTTCTTCATTGTTAATTATTGTTCTAAACAGTCAAAGATAAAATTTAATAAAAACATAATACATGTATTGAGAAACAAATAACATTAAGGTAACATTAGACACTTGTTTCTATAATTCTTAAAACATTATTTCATGGCTAGTCAACACCTTATTTCATAAAATACTATTAAGCTTATCGTTAAGTAAACTTCATGTTATCTTATTGTAAAAAAGCATTTTAATAAGCTACCGCATCAAAAAAAACCTAAATTCTTCCTATATTTGCTATCCTAATTTATATATTAATCAATTATGAAAAAAATTTACTTTTTATTATTTACATTTCTAACTATTTCATTTTCTTTTGGTCAAGCATCAGATTTATACTTTAGTATGTATGGTGAAGGATCTAGTAACAACAAATTTTTAGAAATTTATAATGGTACAGGTGCTCCTGTAGATTTAAGCAATTATTCATTGTCTTCTTGCTCCAATGGATGCGACACTGTAAACGAATTTGATTTCCCTGACACATTTACTTTTACTGCTGGAACGATGTTAGCAGATGGCGATGTTTATGTAATTGCACACCCAAGTGCTGATGCTACAATTCTTGCGGCTGCTGATGCTACTTTCACTTTTTTAAGTAATGGTAATGATGCCTTTGCATTAACTGAAGCAGGCGCAACTGCGGATACTTATGTAATTATAGACATGTTAGGTGACCTATCAACTGCTGGCGGTGATTGGGATGTTGCTGGCGTGCCAAACGCTACTTCTAACCAAACATTAACAAGAAAGTCTACAGTATGTGACCCTAACCCAATTGAATTAGGTTCTTTTGGAACAGATGCAGCAAATTCTGAATGGATTGTTGGTGATTCTGACTCTGGGTGGGGTGATTTAGGCTCTCACACAGGTTGTGTTTCTGGTCCAGTTTTAACTATTACCGCTCCAAGTGAAGGAGCTGAATTTACTTCTGGAACCACAAATGTTGATGTTACAATCGATGTTCAAAATTTTGTTGTAGGTAATCCTGGGGGTGGAATTGACGGCCATATTCATTGGACATTAAATGGTGTTGCTCAACCCATGAAATATGACACGGACCCAGAATCAATTACTGTTACCGATGGCGAATCATATACTGTTTTCATGCAATTGGTTGATAACTCTCACACTCCAATTGCTCCTGCTGTTGAAGCAACTGTAAACTTTGCTGTTTTATTCCCTTGTGATTTACAAGTAGGAACTATTACTACAACCTGTGATGATATAACAAGTGATCCTGATGACACTTACACAGCAACAATTGAATTTACTGGTGGTAACACTACTACCTATACTATTGATACTGGTGGAATTGGAACAGTAAGTGGCGACGACCCTTCAACTGTGGAAAACGGGACAATAACCATTTCTAATATTACTGAAAATACTGATTTTGTTGTAACATTTAATGGTAATCCAGCAAACAGTAGTTGCGATTTTACAAGAAATATTAATAGCCCAGACTGTGATCCTGAATTAACATTACCTCTTTATGATGGTTTTGCTTATGCAAATGGCTCTGCTCTTACTGATGCGCCTAATTGGGAAGTAATTTCAGGTACTTCTGATGAAATACTAATATCATCTGGAAGTTTATCTTATCCAGGTCTAGCTGGCTCAACAGGAAACAAAGCAAGTTTTGATGGAGGCGGTATTGATAATGCAATCATGTTTTCTCCAATAACTTCGGGTACTGTTTATACTTCATTTATTTTTAGAGTAACTGATTTATCAACGGTTTCTGACACTGATGGTGGTTATTTTGCTTTATTAGGAAATTATGATGCTAGACTATGGGTTATTCCAGCTACACCTTTACAAGGGGGAGCTCAATACAATGTAGGTTTAGGTTATAACTCAAGTTCTGCTGATATTATTGATTCAGAATTACACGATATAAATGATGAGGTTTTTGTTGTAATGAGTTATGAAACATCAACTGGTGTTATGAATGCATGGATTAACCCTGATAGTGCTGATTTTGAAGGTTCAGCTCCTGCTGTTACTTTAACCATTAACGACCCAGCTATGGCTACTTCAATAAGTCAATTTGGTTTAAGACAAGATAGTACTTCAGAAACTGGATTTATGGATGTTGACGAATTAAGAATAGGTACTTCTTGGGCTGAAGTTACACCATTAACTTTATCAACTGCAGAATACACTTCTTCTAGTTTTAATATTTACCCTAACCCAGTGACTTCTGGTGTTGTTAATATAACAAGTGCGTCAAACGAAACTATTGGTGTTATTGTTTACGATATTTTAGGAAAACAAGTTTTGACTACTGAAATTGCTAATAATATTTTAAATGTTTCTAGTTTAAAGGCAGGTATTTATATTTTAAATATCAACCAAAACGGAAATGTTTCAACTAAAAAACTTATTATTAAATAATATAGCTCTAATATAGTTTTTAAAAGCGCTGCTTGATTAAGCAGCGCTTTTTATTTTTATATTTTTGCCTCATGATATCAGGTCAGGATATATTTTCAATACATAATGAAGAAGACTTCAATTCGCTAGCTTTACAGGTTTTTAGGTATCAATTTGAAAATAATAAAGTGTATCGGTCATTCTGCGATTTAATTAACCGGCATTACAGCGATGTCAAATCCTATGAAGATATTCCATTTTTACCTATTTCTTTTTTTAAGTCACATCAAGTGTTGAGTACCAAAAGAGGCATTGAAAAAACATTTACAAGTTCTGGAACCACAGGTCAGATTACTAGCAAACATTTTGTTACAGATTTAGGCTTGTATGATATAAGTTTTAATGCCGCTTTTCAAGAGTTTTATGGCAATGTTGAAGATTATGCCATACTTGGTTTGCTACCGTCTTATTTAGAACGAGAAGGTTCTTCTTTAATCTATATGGTCGATGCATTAATTAAAGCCTCCAATCATCCCGAAAGCGGTTTTTATTTGAATAATTTAGATGAACTGCAACAAACACTGGTTACTTTAGAATCTCAAGGTCAAAAAGCACTATTAATAGGTGTTTCATTTGCACTACTAGATTTAACTGAAAAGCATTCATTCAAGTTAAATAATACTATTGTCATGGAAACTGGCGGTATGAAAGGTAAACGCAAAGAAATGATTAGAAAAGAGCTTCATGATAAACTTTCCAAAGGTTTTGGGGTTCAACATATCCATAGTGAATATGGCATGACCGAATTATTAAGCCAAGCCTATTCTAAAGGTAATGGTGTTTTTAAATGTCCTAATTGGATGAAAATTCTAACTCGAGACCCTGAAGATGCCTTAAGCATTCAAAAAACCGGAAAAACAGGAGGCATAAATATAATAGATCTTGCTAATATTAATTCCTGCTCATTTATTGCAACACAAGATTTAGGCATAAGTTATACAGATGGCAGCTTTGAAATTATTGGCCGATTTGACAATTCAGATATTAGAGGTTGTAACCTAATGGTCTTGTAAGGTTAAAAAAAATATTCGACTTAATTATAAGCTAGAAAAAGAATAATTATTTTTTAGCTGGTTGGTTAGAAGCGAAACGCCTGATTTTCATCAGGCGTTTCTATTTAGTTTATAGTTATTATATAGGTGTTTTTCTTCCCTTTATTAATAATAATATATTTATCATTTATCAAATCATCGGCTGATAATTGATAACTTTCATTCACTTTTTCTTTATTTATGGAAACCGAATTTTCTTTAAGTGCACGTCTGGCTTCACCGTTAGATGCCAGAAAATTGGTTTTTGCAGAAAGGGCAGCAATCATGTCTATACCTTCTTCAAATTCTGCTTTAGAAATTTCACTTTGCGGAACACCCTCAAAAACATCTAAAAACGTTTTTTCATCCAATGTTTTAATTTCGGCTTTAAACGACTTACTAAAGAGGATATTCGAAGCTTTTTCGGCATTTTCAAAATCATCTTTAGAATGCACAAAGGTTGTTACTTCTTGAGCCAATCGTTTTTGTAATAAACGAAGATGTGGCTGCTCTTTATGCTCTGAAATTAAACTATCAATGGTTTCTTTATCTAAAAACGTGAATATTTTAATATACTTTTCAGCATCATCATCAGAAGTATTTAACCAAAATTGATAAAATTTATATACCGAAGTCTTATCAGCATCCAACCAAACATTTCCACCTTCGCTTTTTCCAAATTTAGACCCATCTGCTTTAGTGATTAACGGACATGTCATGGCGTAAGCCTTTGCCTCTTCACCTACATTCATTCTTCTCACAAGCTCTGTTCCTGTAGTAATATTTCCCCATTGATCACTTCCACCCATTTGCAACAAGCAATTATGGGTTTTGTGTAAATGATAAAAGTCGTATCCTTGTATGAGTTGATATGTAAATTCAGTAAACGACATTCCTGCACTGCCATCCTCACCCGATAAACGTTTCTTTACAGAATCTTTTGCCATCATGTAATTTACGGTAATACGTTTACCAACATCCCTTGCAAAGTCGATAAATGTAAAATCTTTCATCCAGTCATAGTTATTGACCAAAACTGGTGCATTTTTTTCTTTAGAATCAAAATTTAAAAATCGTGACAACACATCTTTAATTCCTGAAACATTATGATTAAGAGTAGCCTCATCTAGCAAGTTACGCTCATCACTTTTCCCAGATGGGTCACCAATCATTCCTGTAGCGCCTCCAACTAAAGCTATTGGTTTATGACCTGCTTTTTCTAAATGTACTAACAGAATAATAGGTACCAAACTACCTATATGCAAGGAGTCTGAAGTTGGGTCAAAACCTATATAAGCAGTTGTCATCTCCTTATTTAGCTGCTCTTCAGTTCCTGGCATAATATCATGTACCATTCCGCGCCAACGTAGCTCTTCTACAAATGCATTTGTCATAATTCTGATTGAAAATTAAATCTTGGCAAAGATAAAAATCAATGTAGAAATACGTTAGCTTTATGAATAATTCTTTAATTTGGATGCATGATTTTAGTTACAGGAGGTACTGGGTTAGTTGGATCGCACTTATTGTATCAATTGGTACAGAGTAGTCAAAATGTTCGAGCCATATACAGAAGACAAAAAAAACTGGACATAGTTAAGCGCGTTTTTTCATATTATTCTGATAATTATTTAGAATTGTATAACAAAATTCAATGGGTTGAAAGCGACTTATTGGATATTCCAAAGTTAACGGACGCTTTTAAAGATGTAGAATACGTTTACCATTGTGCGGCATTTGTTTCTTTTGAACCCGATAAATACCATATACTGCGAAGAACGAATATTGAAGGTACCGCGAATATTGTTAACCTTGGTATTAGCCATAACATTAAAAAATTATGTTATGTGAGTTCAATTGCTGCTCTAGGCGAATCTCAAGAAAATGCTAAAATTAACGAAGATACTAATTGGAATCCTGAAGCCGATAACAGTGTTTATGCTATAACCAAATATGGTGCTGAAACAGAAGTTTGGAGAGGCACACAAGAAGGACTACCTGCAGTTGTTGTAAATCCTGGTGTTATAATCGGAGAAGGAATTTGGAGTCATGGTAGCGGAAATATCATAAAAAAAGTCTTCAACAAATTACCTTTTTATACTTCTGGAAGTATTGGCTGTATTGATGTTCAGGATGTTGTTAACATCATGATACAATTGCAAGAAAGCAACATTATAAATGAACGTTATGTTCTAGTTGCTGAAAACACATCATACAAATCATTTCTTTATACAATTGCAGAAAAGCTGAATGTAGAACCACCAAAAAAAGAAGCTAAACCCTGGTTATTGGCTATTGGCTGGCGTTTAGACTGGTTAACCCATAAAATTTTAAGAAAACGCCGTGTGCTGGTCAAGCAAATGGTAGCTTCATTGTACAACAAAGCTGTTTATGACAATAGCAAAATTAAACAAGCTCTTAATTATAGGTTTATTCCTCTTGAAGAAAGTATTGACAGGGTATCAAAAGCTTTCTTGACTGATAATTCTTGATTATTCACTATCATTAGGTATTTTAATTAAACTATCTGCCTTTCTGGTTTTACGTAAATCTTTTTTTCTATCCCCTTTTTTAGATTGTTTTTTATTCTCTTCCTTTTCAGCTAGCCTATTATAATCAAACCTTAACTTATTTAAACTATCTTGAACACGTGTTAAGATATGTTTATAATCGTCTATATAATAGCTATAGTAGGCATTACTTTCAGCAAATATTGTACTGTCTATTTCATGACGCTTGTAAACATACTCATCAGGTGTTATTCCGTTTTTTTCTATAACTTTTTTGTTCACCCCTTTAGCCGACGATAAAATTGATAGATCTATAAGTACATCTACCATCTTATCTTTAGAAATCAAGTTTTTTGGTTTTTGGGGTTCTTGTGAATCTTGGCAAGCCAAGCACAAAAACAAACTAACCATTATAACTATTATGCTTTTCATCTATTGAAAGTTAATCGTTTACCCGCTTTTTTTGCAGATACTTTAGACTGGTTATAAACCAATTGTCCATTAAGTATTGTTTGCATTACTCGAGATTTAAATGTTGTCCCTTCAAATGGCGACCAACCACATTTGTAAAGAATATTGTCCTTTTTTACTGTCCAAGGGTTATTTAAATCAACAATTACTAAATCGGCAAAATAGCCTTCTTTAATATACCCACGTTTTTCAATTTGAAATAAAATTGCCGGATTATGACACATTTTTTGAACAATTTTTTCAATCGATATTTTACCAGAATGATGAGCCTCCAACATAGCAACCAAAGCATGCTGCACTAATGGTCCGCCCGAAGGGGCTTTAGTATAAGGATTATTTTTTTCTTCGTTGGTATGAGGTGCATGGTCTGTAGCTATAACATCAATTCTATCGTCAAGTAAGGCTTTCCATAATGCATCACGGTCTTGAGAAGTTTTTACCGCTGGATTCCACTTTATTCTCGTGCCTTTTTTATCGTAATCAGCATCAGAAAACCACAAATGATGAATACATACTTCAGCGGTTATTTTCTTATCCTTTAATGGTAGTTTATTTGAAAATAAGTGTGTTTCCTTCCCTGTAGATAAATGAAAAACGTGCAAACGCGCCCCTGTTTTCTTGGCTAGCTCTATGGCTTTAGATGATGAAATATAACAAGCTTCTTCACTTCTTATTAATGGATGATATTTAATAGGAACATCATCACCATATTTATCAGTATAAATTTTGGTGTTTTTTCTAATAGTTGCTTCATCTTCGCAGTGAACAGATATTACCATATCTGTACTTGAAAATATTTTCTCTAAAACTTCTGGATTATCAACCAGCATATTTCCAGTTGATGATCCTAAAAACAATTTTAAACCTGCAACAGTTTTTTTATCAACCTTTAAAATCTCATCAAGATTATCATTAGTGCCTCCAAACATAAACGAGTAATTCGCAAATGCTTTAGCATCTGCTATAGCAAACTTTTCGTCAAGTTTTTCAACAGTTGTTGTTTGTGGATTGGTATTTGGCATTTCAATAAAGGAAGTTATTCCACCAGCAAGCGCTGCTTTAGATTCACTCTCTATGTCTGCCTTGTGCGTAAGGCCTGGCTCCCTAAAGTGCACCTGATCATCAATGACACCTGGCAACACATACTTTCCATCAGCATCAATAACTTCAACATTGGAAGATTTTAAACTTATGGATGCACCTATCTCTTTTATGATATCATTTTCAATATAAATATCGCCTTCAAAAATGCGACCTTCGTTAACAATCTTGGCATTCTTAATTAAAATAGCACTCATAATTACTTCTTTCTGAATAAACTGTTCATTTTCATACTAATTACTCCAAAAATAGCTTCTGAAATAATACTACCACTCATTTTAGATTTTCCTTTAGTTCTATCTGTAAAAATTACAGGAACTTCTACAATTTTAAAGCCTTGCAAATAGGCTTTAAATTTCATTTCTATCTGGAAGGCGTAACCAACAAATTTAATGTCATTTAAATTTATAGCTTCCAAAACACTTCTTTTATAACATACAAATCCTGCTGTTGTATCAAATATTTTCATTCCAGTTATGAAACGCACATATTTAGATGCAAAATATGACAATAAAATACGGCTCATAGGCCAATTTACCACATTAATCCCCTTTACATAACGTGAGCCAATAGATAAGTCGGCATGACCTAATTGACAAGCATTATACAACTTAATCAAATCGTTGGGGTTATGTGAAAAATCGGCATCCATTTCAAATATATACTTATAATCCCGTTCCAAACACCACTTAAAACCTTCAATATAGGCCGTTCCTAAACCCGTTTTGCCTTTCCTTTCCAATAGATGCAGCTGGTCACCAAATTCACTTTGTAAAGCTTTTACTTTTAAGCCCGTTAAATCTGGCGAATTATCGTCAACTACTAAAATATGAAATGCTTTTTCCTGCGAAAAAACAGCTCTTATAATCGCTTCAATATTTTCAATTTCATTATAAGTAGGTATGATAACTATGGCATCTATCATGAATAGCATTTAATTTTCACAAATGTAAGTATTTAGGAAACACTTTTTTTTAAATATTCCTTAAATAAATATGTGCTCACACCATATTTTATAATAATTTTACGATATGCTTCGGGAAGTTATATCAAACGATTTATTCACAATTGCCATTATAATGGGTTTGGTCTTTGTAACCATTTCTAAAGCTATGTACCCTAAACGTTTTAATGAATTTGTAGCTGTTTTAGGAAATTCGAAGTACCTTAAAATCTATGCTAGAGATCAGAAGTTTTTCGACCTTTATGATGCCCTTTTATTTGCCAACTACTGTGTTGCCTTAAGTGTCTTTGGCATCATTATCTTTAATCAGGTCATAGGGCCTATTGTAATGACTCCTTTTTTTCTATTAAAGTTAGTTTTAGCCATTGCCATATTAATTGTGATGAAAATATTAATAGAACGCTTGCTTGGCAGTGTTTTTGAAATAGAATTTTTAACGGACAATTATTTATTCCAAAAAATAACCTACAAGAATTTTATTGGGCTTGTTTTAATTCCAATCAACTCTCTATTAGTGTTTACAGTACCCATTTCGAACGTGTTAATCTATATATTGTTAGGTTTAGTTCTCTTAATTTTTTGTATTGGCATTTTAACTACTGTAAAGACTCATCAAAATCTCATTAAACAGAATTTGTTTTATTTTATTTTGTATCTTTGCGCACTTGAAATTGCACCTTACATCATTTTATACGCTTTTGTTATAGATGGTTAGGGTTCCTAAAAAATGACAACTACTTATGAAAGTGAAAACAATTTTAGTATCTCAACCAGAACCTAAAATAGAAAATTCGCCATATTTTGATCTTCAGGAAAAGCAAAAAGTAAAAATTGACTTTAGACCATTCATTCATGTTGAAGGCGTTGATGCAAAGGAAATTAGACAACAAAAAGTCGATTTAAATAAATACACAGCCATTATTTTAACAAGTAGAAATGCAGTGGATCATTTCTTTAGAGTAGCAGAAGAAATGCGCTTTAAAGTGCCTGATACTATGAAGTATTTCTGTCAATCTGAAGCTGTTGCCTACTATCTTCAAAAGTATGTGGTTTATAGAAAACGTAAAATTTATGTTGGTAAACGTACGTTTGCAGATTTATCGCCATTAATTAAGAAGTATAAAGGCGAAACATTTTTGTTACCTACAACCGATAAATTAAAACCAGAGGTTCCAGAAACTTTAAATTCGCTTAATGTTGATTGGAAAGAAGCCGTTTTTTATAGAACCGTAATTAGCGACCTATCCGATTTAGCAAATGTGTATTATGACATTTTAGTGTTTTTTAGCCCTTCTGGAATTGATTCGTTATTTCATAATTTCCCAGATTTTAAGCAAAACAATACACGTATAGCTGTTTTTGGAAATACTACAATAAAAGCTGTTGAATCACGTGGTTTACGAGTTGATATTGCAGCTCCGACACCAGAAACCCCATCTATGACAATGGCTTTGCAAAAGTATATTCAGGAAGCCAATAAAAGAAAATAGTCTGTAATAATAGTTTTCTATTTATTATTGCATTACATAAAAAAAGCACAACTTAAAGTTGTGCTTTTTTTATGTAATCTATTTTAAAAAGATTAATTAATAATTAGCTTTTTAGTTTCTGTTTTACCATTGGCATTTATTCTTGCCAAATAAACTCCGGATACTAATGACGAAACATTTAAACTGTTGTTTCCTAACGATAAATCCTTAAAAAGCACACGTTTACCAGTAATATTAAAAATCTCTATTTGTCCTTTTGATACTGTAGATGCAACAGTAATTTGAGTTGTTGCCGGGTTAGGGTAAACATTAAACTGGCTAATTGAGTGAGACTCTCTACTTAACGTCGCACACTCTCCTTCTGTTTCAACAAATGTACTACCAGCATCAACTATCCAGCTAGCCAAACCTCCATTAGCAGAGTCCTCAACAAAAATACAAGTCAAATTTGGATTTAAATCTGCATTAAAATAAGTAATACTTGTAGGCAAGTTACCATTTCTAACATCTACTGATGTTAGTGCATTATTTCTAACATCAACAAAATTTATTAAAGTATTCGAAGATAAATCCAATGACGTTAAGCCTGCATTTCTTGCTTGTATTTGTGTTAACCCAGAATTTGAAGATACATCTAATGTTGTTATTGCTGTACCAAAAATATTAATTATTTGTAAAGAAGTTAAACCCGTTACATTTAAACCTGGCAGAGTAGAACAACCTTCAAACTTAATATGTGTCAATTGGGTATTGGATGACAAATCAACCGCTACATTAATAGGGTTATAATTCATATTAAGCTCATCAATACCTGTAAAAGCTTCAATACCTGTTATATCGGTAATCCCTTGATTTGCAAACCCTAATGTTCCTGTTGCTGCGGCAGCATCAGCAGTAAGAATTTGTCCATCTAAAATCCCTTCGGAATCATAACCAAAATTAATTAAGGCTTGTTCAAAAACAGCATCGGGTACAGCTGTATATTGGGCATAGACAAATGATTGAAACACTAAAAGCATTCCTAATAAATAAGTAGTTTTCTTCATGGTATAATAGTTTTAAGGTTGAGCTAGTAAAATTATACCTTAAAACTATAACCTCAAAACAAAAATACCGTAATACAACTAAAATATAAGCAAATCAGCGAATTAGCTCTTCAAATTTGGAGCGCCAGCCAATATTTCATCGTTGGCAAACTCTTCAAACTTCTTGAAATTCTGTCTAAACGACTCTGATAATTTATAGGCTGCTTTATAATAACCTTCATCATCATTCCAAGTTTTTCTTGAGCTTAAAACTTCATCGGGAACTCCTGGACACTGTCTTGGCTGTAATAATCCAAACACGGAGTGTGTTCTATAGGTTTCTGGTGTAACGTTATCTAAATCACCATTTAACGCAGCTGTAATCATGGCTCGAGTATACTTTAATTTAATTCGGCTCCCAACTCCGTAAGGACCTCCAGTCCAACCCGTATTAATTAACCAGACATTTACTCCAGCTTCCTTCATTTTAGCACTTAACATTTCTGCATATTTTGTTGGGTGTAAAGGCATAAATGGCGCACCAAAACAAGCCGAAAAACTTGGTAGCGGTTCATCAATTCCAGCTTCGGTTCCTGCCACTTTTGCTGTGTAACCTGAAATGAAATGATAAGCAGCCTGACCCGGTGTCAGTTTAGAAATTGGAGGCAATACTCCAAAGGCATCAGCGGTTAAAAAGAATATATTTTTTGGATTACCTGCATAAGATGGTTGTTGTATATTTTCTATATGAAATATTGGATAGCTAACTCGTGTGTTTTGAGTTATTGAACTATCCATATAATCAACATCACCGTTTGCATCAAAAATAACATTCTCCAAGATAGCTCCCGGTTTAATAGCTTTGAATATTTCTGGTTCCTTTTCTTCGCTTAAATCTATAACTTTAGCATAACATCCACCTTCGAAATTAAAGACCGTGTTCTCTTTTGTCCAACCATGCTCGTCATCACCTATCAAACGACGATTTGGATCTGCAGATAATGTTGTCTTACCAGTTCCAGAAAGCCCAAAAAATATAGCTGTATCACCTGAATCCCCTACATTAGCAGAGCAATGCATTGGCAAGACATTCTTATCTGTTGGTAAAACTAAATTTAGAGCAGAAAAAATTCCTTTTTTCATTTCACCAGTATAAGCAGATCCTGCCACCAAGGCTACTTTTTTTGTAAAGTTTAATATGGAAAAATTTCCTTGGCGAATACCATATTCTTCCGGGTTAGGGCATTCGTAACCTGGAGCACATAGAATCAACCACTCTTCTTTAAAATTTTCCAATTCAGAATCATCAGGGCGAAGGAACATATTATAAACGAACATATTCGACCAAGGATATTCTGTAATAGTTCTAACATCCATTCTATATCTTGGATCTGCACACACATAACCATCACGAGCAAACAATTCTTTGCCAGACAAATAATCTATTACATTTTCCTGAAGTCTATCAAAGTTTTCTGGAGAGATTGGTTTGTTTATGTTTCCCCACCATACTTTATCGGCGGTATAATCATCTTTTACTAAAAAACGATCTTCAGGAGATCTTCCTGTAAACTTTCCTGTATTTATGGCTAAAGTTCCATTTTTTGTTTCCTTTCCCATTCCCTTTTCAACAGTAATGGCTTGAAGTTGTTGTGGAGTTAATTGATAGTTTACTTTAGCATTTTTTATTCCATATTGATCTAACGAAATCGATTTCGAAGCTTGGGTATGATCTACCATAATATTTTGTGTTGTTTATCCTGCAAAATTAAACATTATTTTAAAGTACACACTCAATTTTTTGAAATATCAGCCTTGTTTTTCAAAAACTTTATCAACAATAAAACCCAAGATAAAACCAACATCAAACCACCAATTGGCGTTACAAAACCTATTACTTTAAAATCAAAAACCGACATACTGTTTGTAGCTAAACCGTAAATTGAACCCGAAAACAAAACCACACCCAAAACCACCAAATAAAACAATGCTTTTTTAGTTTTTAAACCTATTGCAGTAGTTGTTCCAATAAATAATAAAAATAGAGCATGATACATTTGATAACGCACACCAGTTTCGAATACCCGTAATGATTCTTCGGTAACTTTAGACTTTAGACCATGTGCAGCAAAAGCACCAAGTATAATTCCTACAGCGCCAAGCAATGCAGCCGTTGCCAATATTTTTTTGTTCATATTATTTTGAAAATTGAGTTTCAATAACAGTTAGTATTTGTTACATTCGTGTCACAAAATTACTGAACAAATTCCATTATGCGAAAGATATTAGTTATTGGTGCCGGAAAATCGGCATCATATCTTATAAAATATTTATTAGAAAAATCTGAAAGCGAAAACCTGATCGTTATTGTAGGCGATGTTAATTTTTCACATGCCAAAAAGCTTACCCATAATCACGATAATGCTCAAGCCATTCAACTTGATATACACGATAAAAGCTCAAGACAAAATGCCATTAAAAACTGCGATATTGTGGTATCTATGCTTCCTGCAAGATTTCATATTGAAGCGGCCAAAGATTGTATTTCTTTTGGTAAGCATATGGTAACTGCCTCTTATGTGAGTGAGGGCATGCAAAAACTCAATAAAGCCGCAGCACAAAAAGGATTGGTTTTTATGAATGAAATAGGTGTAGACCCTGGAATAGACCACATGAGTGCCATGCAGGTTATTGACCGAATTAGAGACAAAGGCGGAAAAATTATTTTGTTTGAATCGTTTACAGGTGGATTAGTTGCTCCAGAAAGTGATAATAATCTTTGGCATTATAAATTTACTTGGAATCCAAGAAACGTAGTTGTAGCTGGACAAGGTGGTGCTGCTAAATTTTTACAAGAAGGTACTTACAAATATATCCCATACAACCGCTTGTTTAGACGTACAGAATTTTTGGATGTTGAAGGTTATGGTAGATTTGAAGCTTATGCTAATCGTGATTCATTAAAATACCAATCAGCTTACGGATTAAACAACGCCAAGACATTATACAGAGGAACTATGAGACGTGTAGGATTTAGTCGTGCATGGAACATATTTGTTCAATTAGGTATGACTGATGACGAATACAGTATTGATGATAGTGAGAATATGTCATATCGTGATTTTGTGAATGCCTTCTTGCCTTATAGTCCAACTGATTCTGTTGAGTTAAAATTCAGGCACGCCTTAAAAATAGACCAAGATGATATTGTTTGGGATAAACTATTGGAACTGGATCTTTTTAGCAATAAAAAAATGGTAGGACTCAAGAAAGCTACGCCAGCTCAAATACTTCAAAAAATATTGATGGATAGTTGGACTCTAGCCGAAGATGATAAAGATATGATTGTCATGTATCACAAATTTGGATACGAACTAAACGGTGAAAAGCACCAAATAGATTCTACCATGGTAACTCTAGGCGAAGACCAAACCTATACTGCTATGGCTAAAACTGTTGGTTTACCTGTTGCTATTGCTACATTAGCCATCCTTAACGAAAAAATCACAACACCAGGTGTTCAAATACCAATAACCAAAGAAGTTTACGACCCTATTCTTAAAGAGCTTGAGGCTTATGATATAACATTTAAGGAAACCGAAGTGCCCTATTTAGGTTATAATCAATTGAACTTATAAATGAAGGTGGTTAACCAAAATATAGAAATTGATGGCATAGACAAAACCATTCTTCGTGCCTTAATGCGTGATGCCCGAACACCTATTTTGGCTATTGCCAAAGAAGTTGGTATTTCTGGAGCAGCCATTCACCAACGGTTGCGCAAACTGGAAGCTTCAGGTATTATTTCAGGTTCTAAATTTGTGATTAACCCAAAGGTTTTAGGTTATACGACCATGGCCTTTATCGGAATTTATTTAGATAAAGCCATAAGCAATCCAAAAGCCGTAAAGCAATTGGAGAAAATACCTGAAGTTTTAGAATGCCATTACACAACAGGAAACTGGAGTATATTCATCAAAATACTTTGTAAGGACAATGAACATTTAATGCACGTACTCAATAAAGAGATTCAATCCATTCCAGGTGTTTCACGCACGGAAACCTTTATTTCCCTGGCGCAACAGATAGATAGACAAATAGAGATATAAAAAAGCTCCTAAATTTCAGGAGCTTTTTTATTGAATTATTTTACCTATAAATTAATCTCTAGATAAAAAGATGGACAATATATACCAGAACAACAACATTAAGGATGCAAACAATCCTAAAGAAGCTGGTATATAATCATCTGTTGAGTATTTATTAACCAAATTAGACGTTTGATATAATATTGATCCACCTGCCAACAAACACATACCTACAGAAAACCACAGTCCTAAATTAAAGCCAAATAAGGTTCCAGCAATAATTAAACCGATAGCTATAAAAAAACCAATGGTCAATCCGGTTTTTATAAACGAAAAATCTTTTTTGGTTACAAAAACCACCGCTGACAAGCCTGTAAACAATGCCAATGTTACAATAGCTGCCTGATTGAGTAATTCCATACCAGAATCGGTATAAACTATAGCTATAAAAATAAGCGGTACAAAAATGAAAGCTTCAGCCAAAATATACAGGCAAAACGCTAAATATTGGGTATTCTTATTGGTAGTTTTCATGGTCATACGCTCTGCATAGTTGGTTATAAACATAAAGCCCCCTAGCATAATTAACCATTTTATTCCATCAACCATGGACAACATAAAGTTAACAATCGTTTCACTTTGTAATAATAAATATTCAAAAAGAATAAAAATTAACACACCACCTGCTACATGTGCATAGGTTTTTTTGTAAAATGCTACACGTTCGGCATCTGAAACTTCGCTCAATAATAAAGGTTCTTGAATTTGATTTTCCATAAATAGAATTTGTTAGTTAGAATTTTAGAATTGAAATTTAAGCAAAAAAAAGTCGGATTTTGTTAATCCGACTTAAATATCTTGTTTTTATTTTTTAGTCTCTACCTCCAAAAATTTGAAGCGCCCAATATAACAACGATGCCAAAGCACCAATAGCAGCCACTAAATAGGTTCTTGCAGCCCACTTTAAGGCATCTTCGGCGCCAGCATATTCTTCTTGAGATAGCATGTGCTTGTTTTTTAACCATGCCAATGCACGATTACTAGCATCATATTCCACAGGTAATGTAATAAAGCTAAATAGGGTTGCAAAGCCCATAAAGACTAAACCTGCAACAGCTATCCAAAAGCCCATTCCCATACCAGCTGCGGCACCAAGTACCAAACCACCAATAACCAACCATTGTGACATACCTGAAGTTACTGAAACTACAGGCACCAAAGCCGATCGCATTTGTAAAGCACTATAGGCTTGCGCATGTTGCACAGCATGTCCACACTCGTGAGCAGCAACTGCTGCTGCTGCTGCGTTACGCTGACTGTAAACGGCTTCACTTAAATTAACTGTTTTGTTTTTAGGATTATAATGGTCTGTTAGTTGACCTGGTGTTGAAATCACCTCAACATCATAAATACCATTATCAGACAGCATTTTTTCAGCAATCTCTTTACCACTCATGCCATTTCGTAAATGGACTTTTGAGTATTTTTTAAATTTTTGCTTTAATTGATTACTCACTAACCAACTCACTAAAGCAATTCCACCAATAAGTATATAATATCCTAACATTGTTTTCTGTTTTAAACTGTAAATTTAGTAGTAATATAGCAAATAATGAGCCAAATATTCGTTAAGAAATTTTGTCATGTTTTTGTTCTCGATACAAAATGTTTTACAAACATTTCACTCGAACTGACGTGAACGGCTAAATCTTCGACCGTGACTTCGCGTGATTTGTGAGGTAGGCGCAAATAGTATCGAGAATAACTAAAGTAACTGAATTGAAACAACCAACATGAGATCCTGAAACAACCTTTCGACTGCGCTCAAGGTGACATGGTTCAGGATGACAAAAAAGATTGCCACGTCTCCAGACATTTACAGTCTGGAGTCTCGCAATGACAAGACTTATTGCTTAATCAAATGTGCTTTTTGTAGCACTGAAATAGGATACGAAATCACTTCGGTAGAGTCTTCTCCACTAGTACCAGATTTCGTTTGATTTGTTTTACTCGCAAAGGCAATTTCAAAATCCATGCTGTCTTTGTAAAAACGCTCGGTTGTTGTTAATATGCTACCTTGTACTTCAAACATGGAGAATAGTGTATTATCAATTAATTTAGCATCTAGCAAAATACCATTGTTTTCGTCAACAACGTATTCGCCTTTTGAAGTATCCTTTTCTAGTAAGGTATAGTTTCGTTCTTCTGGTTTTCCCATCATAACATATACCAATTTGTATTCGTATTTACCAACTGTATCGGTTGGATTTAAATGGAATTCCATTTGTATTGTTTGCTTGCCATTGGGATTTGTAATATGCAAATCGCCTTTATAAATACCGTAAAAATCTTGAGGA
Organism: Hanstruepera flava; assembly: GCF_023634025.1. GTDB lineage: Bacteria > Bacteroidota > Bacteroidia > Flavobacteriales > Flavobacteriaceae > Hanstruepera > Hanstruepera flava. Next base: position 1,037,471 of record NZ_JALJCW010000001.1, read on the forward strand.
AATTGTAATGAGTCCGTTTGAGCTGACAGATTGAAACAACCTAACGTAATTAAAATAATTAGTACTTTTTTCATGTTCTTATTAAAAAGATTGCCGCGTCTCCAGACGTTTACAGTCTGGATACTCGCAATGATATTATCCTACAATATTTACAATTTTACCAGGCACTACAATAACTTTTTTAGGTGTTCTGCCTTGTAATTGCTCCTGTGTTTTATCGTGAGCCAATACGATTTTTTCAATATCCTCCTTGCTCATATCCAACGGTAACTCCAACGTAAAACGCATTTTCCCGTTAAAGGAAATCGGGTAGTTTTTGCTGCTTTCTACCAAATGCTTCTCCTCAAATTTTGGGAATGGCACTGTTGAAATGGACTCACCATGACCTAACTGACTCCATAATTCTTCTGCTATGTGTGGTGCGTATGGTGAAATTAATACAATCAAGGGTTCCAAAATATCACGACTGGTACATTTTTGAGCGGTTAACTCATTAACGGCAATCATAAAGGTAGACACCGACGTGTTAAATGAGAAATTCTCAATATCTTCTTCTACCTTTTTAATGGTTTTATGTAAGGTCTTCAAACTGTCTTGAGATGGCTCTTCATTTGTAACCTTTATACCATTGTCATCTACATATAACTTCCAAAGTTTTTTAAGGAATCCATGCACACCTGTAATACCTGCTGTATTCCAAGGTTTGTATTGCTCTAAAGGCCCTAAAAACATTTCATACAAACGTAAACTGTCGGCGCCATAGTCTTCACAGATACTGTCAGGATTTACGACATTGTATTTGGACTTGGACATTTTTTCAACGTCACGCTTTACTTTAAATGCGCCATCTTCTTCTGTTATAAATTCTGCATCTTTAAATTCTGACCTCCAGTTTTTAAACGCTTTAATGTCAAGTTCGTCAGATGAATTTACAAATGACACATCTGCATGTATTTCATCATCGCCAAATGCTAAATCGTTAATTTTTATTTTGTCTTCATCTATCGAATTCAAAAACTCTTTAAGTTTTGGTAGATTAAACTTTTCTACTAAATCGACTAACAATAAATAATTGCTATTCTTCTCATAAAATTCATTAGAACAAATTATAGTGGGGAAATTCTTGCTTAAACTAATCTTATAATCTTCAAATTCTATATTCCGAGCTGTATTGCTCCACATTAAAGTTAATCGTTTAACAAACGCACTCGTCCCCAAAATCATTCCTTGGTTAATCAGTTTTTTGGCAAACTCATCAACAGGCACCAAACCTAAATCAAACATAAACTTTTGCCAAAAACGCGCATATAATAAGTGTCCTGTAGCATGCTCGCTTCCTCCAATATATAAGTCTACTTGCTGCCAGTAATTCACCGCTTCCTGTGAGAAGATTTCGGTGTCATTATGTGGATCCATGTAACGATTAAAATACTGTGAACTTCCTGCCCAACCTGGCATAGTGTTGAGTTCTAGTGGATACACGCCGTTGTGCTGAGACGTCTCGACTCCGCTCGACGAGACAGAACTCTTGTTGTCATGCTGAACTTGTTTCAGCATCTCATTAGAAACTACTTTGTTATTTTTTGTATCCCAAGCCCAAGTGGTGGCGTTACCCAAAGGTGGCTCGCCAGTTTCGGTTGGCAAGTACTTCTCTACTTCTGGTAAGGTGATAGGTAAATGCTTGGCATCAATCATTTGTGGCATGCCATTAACATAATACACTGGGAAAGGTTCTCCCCAATAACGCTGTCGCGAAAAAACCGCATCACGTAAACGGTAATTGGTTTTGCCTTCACCTTGACCAATTTGCTCTAATTCGTAAATAGCTCGTTTAGTTGCCTTTTTGTAGTTCAAACCATTAAGGAAATCGCTATTGGTAATTTTGGTGTTTTCTTTATCAGCAAAGGCTTCTTCAGAAATATCAACACCTTCAAAAATATTAGGGATTGGAATATTAAAATGCTTGGCAAAATCGTAATCGCGTTGGTCACCACATGGCACGGCCATTACAGCGCCTGTTCCGTAGCTCGCTAAAACGTAATCGCCAATCCAAATTGGAATCGGTTCTTTGGTAAATGGATGTTCGGCATAAGCACCGGTAAACACACCCGAAATGGTTTTAACATCGGCCATTCTATCACGCTCGCTACGTTTTGCAGTCGCTTCTATGTATGCTTCAACTTCGGCTTTTTGTTCGTCTGTAGTAATTTGAGTTACCAATTCGTGTTCTGGTGCTAAAGTCATGAAACTGACACCAAAAATTGTGTCAGGACGTGTGGTGAATACAGAAATTTTATGAGATTCTTCGCTTTGCTCTGAATGACATTTCTCGTTTGGAAGTACATTGAAAGTTACACTTGCTCCAACCGATTTTCCTATCCAATTACGTTGGCTTTCCTTAAGGGAATCTGTCCAATCTATAGCTTCCAATCCTTGTAATAAGCGTTCAGCATAAGCCGAAATACGCATAGACCATTGGGTCATTTTCTTCCTAACCACAGGATGTCCGCCACGTTCTGAAACGCCATTGACAATCTCATCGTTTGCTAAAACGGTTCCTAGAGCAGGACACCAATTTACTTCAGTTTCTGCTAAATAGGTTAATCGATATTGCAGTAGTATTTCTTGTTGCTTTTCAGAGGAAAAGTTGTTCCATTCTACAGCAGTGAAATCAACTACATCATCATCACAAGCCGCATTCACGTTCGCGTTTCCTTCTTTTTCAAAAACAGAAATTAGCGTGTTAATGTTTTCGGCTTTATCACTATCATAATTATACCATGAGTTGAACAGTTGAATAAAAATCCACTGTGTCCACTTGTAATAACTTGGGTCACTGGTACGAATTTCACGAGACCAATCGAATGAAAAGCCAATTTGGTCTAACTGTCTGCGATAGGTTTTAATGTTTTCTTCAGTGGTAATCGCAGGATGCTGACCAGTTTGAATAGCATATTGTTCAGCTGGCAGTCCAAAGCTATCATAGCCTTGCGGATGCAAAACGTTAAACCCTTTGTGGCGTTTATAACGTGCATAAATATCGGAAGCAATATATCCTAACGGATGACCCACATGCAGTCCAGCACCACTAGGGTATGGGAACATATCCAATACATAATATTTTGGTTTCTCTGAATGGTTGTCCGCTTTAAAGGTTTGGTTGTCTGCCCAATACTTTTGCCATTTGGCTTCGATCTCGTTGAAATTGTATTTCATCGTCCTGTTTTCGTTCTCGTGCTATTCTCGATACATTCTGACACTTATTGTCAGAATACTCGAACTGACGCACTACTGTTTTCAATAAATAAGGTGCAAATTTAAGCTTATTATAACAATGTTGAAAGTTTAAACGTTGTAATCCTTAGAATTGATTCCTGTTTTCGTGGGAATGACAGTTTTAAGACTTCAAAAGACTTTTGCCTTTTGAAGAATTGTTTCAAATTCTTTTATATTTTTACATCACTAACAACACATGTTTATGAGTGCATCTTTTGATAAGTATCAAAAAAGGCGATTGATTTCATCCTATTTTTCTGTAGTATTAAGTATTGGTCTCGTATTGTTTTTATTAGGCCTATTGGGTATGTTGGTCTTGAATGCCAAAAAAGTCTCTGACCATTTCAAGGAACAAGTAGTCGTGACCATTTACTTAAAAGACTCGGCCAAAGATGTTGAGATTAAACAGCTGGAAAAGAGTTTGGCTCTTTCGGAATATGTGAAATCAACCGAGTTTGTATCGAAAGAACAAGCCGCAGAATCCATGAAAGCTGAAAATGGTGAGGATTTTATGGAGTTTTTGGGCTATAATCCGTTGCAAAACTCTATTGATGTACATGTAAAAGCCGACTTTGTTACTGAAGAGCAATTACAGGTTGTTTCAGATGAAGCCTTGACCAAAAGCTTTGTTGATGAAGTGCGTTACGATAATGATTTAGTTACCTTAATGAACAACAACGTTAAGAAAATCTCCTTTTGGATTTTAGTGATTAGCGCATTATTTACAGTTATTGCTGTATTGCTTATCAATAGTTCCATCAGGTTGTCTGTATATTCCAAACGTTTCACTATCAAAACCATGCAAATGGTTGGCGCTACCAAACAATTTATACGTAGACCATTTGTTTGGAAAAGTGTACGTTTGGGTGTTATTGGTGCTATATTAGCTATGATAGGTATGGCTGTTGTTTTCTATTATGTCAATAAAACCTTCCCTGAATTAAACCTGTTAAACAACAACATACTTATTGCATTTTTGTTTGTTGGTATTTTCTTATTGGGTATTGTTATTACTTGGATTAGCACGTTTATTGCCACACAACGGTTCTTAAATTTAAAAACCGATCAGTTGTATTATTAGTGGTTAAAAAATAATATTATGAAAAAAAGCACCATTATTTATATGATTCTCGCCTTTTGTGTGGGTTTTTTTGGACTTGTTGCTATTAGCTCGTTGATTATTAAAGACCCAAAGCCTGAAAAATGTGTTGTTCTAACCAAAAAAATAGTGAGAATTACTGAAGGGTCTTCTTACGATATTGTGTTGAGTGATGCTGGTACCGACCATTACTATATTAATCGTGGATTAGAGCAAGGCTTAAATTTAGATTCCCTTAGCGCAAAAGTTTTAAATAAAACTGTTACTTTGCACTTACCTAAACTTTGGTTGGGTACATCTGAACATATAGCACAATTAGCCGTAGGTGACGATATTATTTACACCGAATTTGATTAATTATGGGAGAACAAAAACGTAAAGAAGCCGCTAAAACCGAATTTGTATTCGGGAAAAAGAATTATAAATTCATGCTTATTGGTTTAGCTGTTATCGCATTAGGCTTTATTTTAATGTCTGGCGGTGGTAGTGACGACCCTAATGTTTTTAACCCAGAGATCTTTAGTTGGAGACGTATACGTCTAGCTCCTGGTCTGGTTTTATTAGGTTTTGGCATTGAGGTTTACGCCATTCTTTTAAATCCCAATAAGAAATAAAAGTAATTTCCACTTCGCTTTTATAGGTTAGTAGTGCTATTTTGATATTTTTGCCACATGGATATCATTGATTCAATAATTTTAGGCATTATTCAAGGGCTTACCGAATTCCTTCCCGTGTCATCTAGTGGTCATTTGGAAATAGGCAAGGCCATTCTTGGTGATGAATCCATTCCTAAAGAAAGCTTATTGTTTACCGTTGTTCTTCATTTTGCCACCGCTTTAAGCACCATGGTTGTTTTTAGAAAAGACATTTGGTTGATACTTAAGGGTATCTTGAAAATGGAGTGGAATGAAGATTTACAATTTGTTTCTAAAATAGCTTTATCTATGATTCCGGCTGTTTTTGTCGGTCTATTTTTTGAAGACGAACTCGAACAATTATTTGGCGGGAATATTATGCTTGTTGGATTTATGCTACTGGTCACGGCTATTTTATTATTGTTAGCAGACAAAGCCAAAGACACCTATAAAAAAGTGACATTTGGTAATGCTTTTGTTATTGGTATCGCCCAAGCTATTGCTATGTTACCAGGTATCTCAAGGTCTGGAGCAACCATATCTACATCGGTTTTATTGGGAAATGATAAAACCAGAGCAGCTCGGTTTTCATTTTTAATGGTAGTACCGTTGATTTTTGGAAAAATAGCCAAAGATATTTTTAGTGGCGATTTAACTTACGAAGCTTCTAACTTTACTGCATTAAGCGTGGGCTTTGTGGCCGCTTTTATTTCAGGCCTTTTTGCCTGTACTTGGATGATAGCCTTGGTTAAAAAAAGTAAGCTATCCTATTTTGCTATTTACTGTTTAATTGTAGGCTTGGGAGCTATTATCTATACATTTGTCAATTAATATGAAAACAGCTGAAGACTTTTTATCAGGTCAAGTTTTGTTAATTGACAAGCCCTTACATTGGACCTCTTTTCAAGCGGTTAACAAGCTGCGTTGGGAAATTAGACATACCTTCAACATTAAGAAAATAAAAGTAGGACATGCTGGTACTTTAGACCCTTTAGCCACTGGACTTTTGGTAATTTGCACAGGAAAAATGACCAAGCAAATCAACACCTTTCAAGGTCAGGATAAGGAATATACGGGAACCTTTGTAATTGGTAGCACAACCCCTTCGTATGATTTAGAAACAGACATTGACCAGATATTTCCAACGGACCACATCACAGCCGACTTAATTCATCAGACCCCAGAACAGTTTATTGGTGATATTGAGCAATTTCCACCTGTGTTTTCAGCTATCAAAAAAGACGGCAAACGCTTGTATGAATTTGCACGTGCTGGTGAGGATGTTGAGATAAAATCCAGAACAGTTACTATTTCAGAGTTTGAAATTACCAATATTGATGGCAACAACCTTGATTTTAGGGTAGTTTGTAGTAAAGGCACTTATATTCGTTCTTTGGCTCACGATTTTGGGAAAGCACTAAATTCAGGAGCACATCTATCAGTTTTAAGGCGTACAAAAATTGGTGATTTTAATGTTGAAAATGCCCTTACTCCAGAAGCTTTTATTAAAGGCTTAACAACCAAATAATCTAATTTTCCGTATATTACCTTAAAACACATGGTGTTTTGCCCAACATTTTAACTTTTGAATTTAACAGATAAACATAAATCTTTACTTATAACAGGATTGCTTTCCGGCAGTTTGGTCATGGGCTTGTTTACATTTCATTTAAAGCAGCAAAACCCCTATTTATCTGAAAGTTATTATGAAGTTGAGCCTAAAACAGAGGAAGAACTAAAACAAGAGGAATTAGAAAAAACCAAAGCTGAAGAACAAGCCAAAGCCGAAACCAATAAAGCTTTCAATGAAACCGAAAACTACAAGCGTTTTGCTAAAGCCTATCAGCCTATTGCGCCTCCTAAAGATTACGAATATACCCCTTCAGAAAGTCAGAGTGAATTGCATGACGGTCAAGATAAAGCAACAACTTCGCAACCTGAAATTGATGATGATGTTTTATCTTCTTTTAATAGTGTAAACTCGGTATTAAAGAAACAACAGAGTAATTTAAGTCAGCAATCTGTAAACAAAAAAAGCTCTATGCATTATTCTTTGGTAAACAGAACCCATAGATATTTGCCAACACCCATTTATTTATGTGAAACTGGCGGTAAAATAGTGGTTAACATTACTGTAAATTCTGCTGGAAAAGTTACAAATGCTTCTGTAAATCAGGCTGCTTCTGTTGACAACCAATGTTTAAAGGACCATGCACTTGAGTATGCCAACGAGGCTAGGTTTAATCAAGATGCCTCAAAAAAATCGCAATTAGGCTCTATTACCTTTTACTTTGAAGGCAAAAACTAAACGCCCAATAGTTGCAATAAATCTTCGATAATAGTCTGACCTTTATCTGTATTATACCAACGCTGTAAATCTTCTTTAAATTCAGGTGTTAAAACACCATGTTCAACTTTATAATTATCAACTAATTTAGTTGCTGTGCTTGGCCTAGGGCCAAACGTACTTACCACTTGTTGGGTAACTTTATCAATCATAATTAATTTAGGAATAGCCCTAGCTCCTTTGGTCAAAAACTGATTCATTAGCAACTCATTTTCATCGCGTAGTACCAATTTTAAATCAATACCACCGTGTAAACTGGCTATTTTATTAATTACTGGGACCACGTGGGCTGCATCACCACACCAGCTTTCAGTAATGACCAACCAAGTTACTTCCCCAGAAAAATTGGCTAAACGTATTTTGGCTTCATCAGAAACCTTAATGGTTTTATCCCAACGTTTCATGCGTTTATCGTTAAGCATGGTGTAGTTTATATTGGCTTCTGTTTTATCCAATCCACTTGTTGAATTGTTTTCCACCAATGTTTTAACCAACTCTCTATAGTTTGAATACGATAGACTTTTTGACATACTTGAATTAACACTATCAAAAATTGATTTATTTTGAATAACTTCCATATTAAAATATTTAGAGCAAAATTACGACCTCAATTTCTTTACTTTAGTAACCCTTGTTACATTAAGGGAACAAAAGTAATTTGAATTTTAGACTGCAAATATGATTTATATCATATCTATGTCTAACTTTATATCAAAATCTTACATGAAATGAAAAAATTAAAAATTATAAACATACTAAAATGGTTAACAGGATTAGGTTTTTTAGTTTTTATAGTTATTGAAAAACTTAATTTTCTTGAAGGATATCCAACAATCGAATCTGAAATATTTGACACCTTGAATAAAATAATGCTATTGTCATTTTTAGTAATAACATTTTATGAGAGTCGAATATTAATAAAACAAAAAGACCAAAGAATTGAAGAACTTGAAGCAAAGTTAAAACAATCGTTATGATAAAACATAGATGCAATTGGTGTGTTGGCGACGAACTTTATGAAACTTATCATGATAAAGAATGGGGTGTTCCTGTTTATGATGATGACACCATTTTTGAATTTCTAATTTTAGAAACCTTTCAGGCAGGATTGAGTTGGATAACCATTTTAAAAAAGCGTGAAAACTTTAGAAAAGCTTTTGATAATTTCGATTACCAAAAAATAGCTAAATACCAACAACCAAAAATTGAGAGCTTACTGCAAGATGCTGGAATTGTTCGAAATAAATTAAAGGTTAATGCGACTGTTACCAATGCACAAGCCTTTATGAAAATTCAAGATGAATTTGGTTCGTTCTCCAAATATATTTGGGATTTTGTTGGAGGTAAACCCATTAAAAACTCTTGGAAAACCATGAGCGCAGTACCAGCTACTACGGCCATTTCTGATACTATAAGTAAAGATTTAAAAAAACGCGGGTTTAAGTTTGTGGGCTCTACTGTTATATACGCACACATGCAAGCCACAGGTATGGTTAACGACCATATAATATCTTGCTATAGATATAAAGAGGTTTAATCGAGATTAACATCCTCAATTACCAGATGCTCAATAATCGCTTTATCTTTTGGGTCGTAAGGTAAGATATTTAGAATGTGCTCCATGACTTCTATTCTAGCTTTTGTTTTTTTGTTAGCCTTAATAATTACCCAAGGAGCTAATTTAGTATTGGTTTTTTTAAACATTTTCTTTTTGTAGAGCGTATAATCATCCCAAAGCTCTAATGCTTTTTGATCTACAGGACTATACTTCCATTTTTTTAAAGGACTTGCTTTTATTTCTTCAAATCGTTTTTGTTGCTCTTCTTTAGAAATAGAAAAATAAAACTTAATTAATCGTATTCCAGATTCGATTATCATACGCTCAAATTGATTGACTTGATTCATGAAAATATCATATTCCTCTTGAGAGCAGAATCCGTTTACTGGCTCTACTATGGCTCTATTGTACCAGCTTCTATCAAAAAACACAATTTTACCTTCATGTGGTAATTGATTAATATACCGTTGAAAATACCACTGACCTTGCTCAACAACTGTAGGTTTTGGTAATGCCACAACCTTAAACTCTCTAGGGTTTAAATGTTCGGTTACACGTCTAATTGCACCACCTTTTCCTGCAGCATCGCGACCTTCAAAAATAATAACAACCTTTTCGTTGTTAATTTCAACCCACTTTTGGAGTTTTATTAATTCTTCTTGAAGCGATTTTAAACGCGACTCATAATTCAAGTATCTTAACACTTTAGATAACGAACCACTCGTGTCTCTTAACAATTGCTTTTGCCCTTTTTTAGAGTTTAGTTTCTTTAAATGCTTCTCTTCTAATTTATCAGTCATAAATCTTAATCTATTTGTTTTATTAATCTATAGTAGCGCTGTACAATATTAGGGTCTGGCAGTAAACTTGTTTTAGAATTACCTTTATTATCATAGTTAAATTTAGAAAGCACATAACGCATACTTTCTAAACGTGCTTCTTTCTTAATATTTGTTTTTACAATTATCCAAGGACTAAAAGCCGTGTGTGTTTTGCTAAACATCTGCTCTTTATAGTAGGTATAATCATCCCAGCGTTTTTGTCCTTCTTGATCTACAGGACTAAACTTCCAACGTTTTAGTGGGTTTTGTAATCTAGCATTAAAACGTGTAACTTGTTCTTCTTTTGAAATTGAAAACCAGAATTTTATTAAGATTATACCATCTTCATAAAGCATATGTTCAAATTCTGGCACTTGAACCATAAATTCATTATACTCTGCTTCACTACAGAAGCCCATTACAGGTTCGACTACTGCTCGATTATACCAACTTCTATCGAAAAAAACAATTTCACCAGGATTTGGCATTTCTTTTATATAGCGTCTAAAATACCACTGACCCTTTTCAACTTCAGTAGGTTTGGTTAAAGCAACAACGCGCATGGAACGCGGATTTAGGTGCTCTATAAAACGCCTTATCGTGCTACCTTTACCAGCAGCATCACGCCCTTCAAAAATTATACAAACACGTTTCTTGTGTTTAGCAACCCATTGTTGCAGGTCAACTAGTTCGGCTTGTAGTTTAACGAGTTCGCTCTCATATTGCATGTTATAGCGTAAGGTATCCATACGCTCCTGTGGTATTTTAGATTCAAATACTTTTAAAAACACTTCTTTATCGCTAAAATTTTTAAAGTCTTCTTTTGTAAGCATAGGCATATAATTGAACATTAAATATCGGACAATTACTATTTCTAAAAAATGATAAATATCAGCTTAAATAAGTAAGGAAAGTATCTCTAGAAATCTCTTCAGCACCCAAACTCTCCAAATGATTCGTATGTAATTGGCAATCTATAAGTTTATAATTGGTGTTTTGAACAAAGGTTATAAAACCAACCTTACTGGCATTGCTAACTTTGGTAAACATGCTTTCACCACAAAATATACCATTGCCCAAATCTACGCCATAAAGTCCACCAACTAACTCGCTATTTAACCAAACTTCTATAGATTTGGCAAAACCCAATTCGTGTAATTTGGTATATGCGTCAATCATGCTTTTGGTAATCCAAGTGCCTGATTGGCCATTGCGTTTGGCTATAGAACATTCCGTAATAACTTGGCGAAAATTAGTATTGACAGTAACTTCGAAATCTGAATTTCGAAGAATTTGCTTCATACTTTTTGAAACTTTCAATTTCTCTGGAAACAAAACATATCGAGGGTCTGGAGACCACCATAAAATAGGCTCGTTGGAATTAAACCAGGGAAAAATGCCCGTTTTGTAAGCTAGTAATAAACGCTCTGAAGATAGGTCGCCTCCTATACCAATTAAGCCATCTGGGCTTGCTTCACGCGGGTCTGAAAATTTTATACTGGTTCCTAAATAATACATAAACTTGCTGATAATGAGTTGATTAAATTAAATAACACTAACCAACTCCCAATTTTTAACTTTGAAAATACAACTTTTTTCATCATCTTTACAGTGGCCTTTGTGCAATAAATTTTGTTCATCATTGCTTTTTTTGAGTTTGTTTATAAAGGTCAAATCTAAAACCACAAAACTAAAGCCTTGTTTTCGCAAGGCTTTTTTTATAAAAAAACCCAACTTTTTAAGTTGGGTTTTTATCTTTAATAATCTTGGATAATCATCATAATACTTCTCGATACATACTGACTGTTAATGTCAGCACACTCGAAGTAACACCATAATTATTTAAAAAGGTAAATCGTCATGATCATCCTCATTCAAATTACTTGCAGGTTCAAATGCTTCAGCTGGTGGAACTGGTGGCATTTCAGGGTTTGAATTATCAGCTTGCAAAGCTTCTATTCTCCAGCCTTGTATAGAGTTAAAATATTTGGTCTCGCCTTGAGGGTTTACCCATTCTCTTCCACGTAAATTGATATTGATTTTTACTTGCTGACCAACCTGAAAGTTATTTAATAAATCTGTTTTATCTTGAACAAATTCCACCATAATATGCTGTGGGTATTGCTCTTCGGTAGTTACAACCACCTCTCTTTTTCTAAATCCGTTTGCTCCAAAGGTTTGCGTTTCTCCAATTACCTTAATTCTACCTTGTACTTCCATTTTAAAATTCTAATTTTCTGTTTATGATAATAATATTTTCCAGGCACTTTCTATATCGCCAAAACTCAAATAGTTATGTGCCAATTTATGTTTTTCTCTATGTGATGCATTTGAAATATTTGGGTAGCGCTCACTTACCGATACAACAAACTCCTTAACAGCTTCTTGAGTTGGTAGTCTTTCAACATTACCTAACATACCCAAATCGTTTCCAGTTAAAATCATACTATTTTTAATATGGTCTGGAAAACTGTCTACACCAATACCTAAAGTCGATAAGGGTTTAGGTATTTCAAAAAATCCGCTTTTAGCACGACTGTAATAACTACCTCCTGCGCGTGCAACCAAATCTAATTTTTCCTGAACAATATGGCCTTCACTATCTAAAACCTCATCGTCTATATGCATTTTTACAACTTCGCAAATCACTAAATTTCCTGCACCACCTTCATTTCCTAAAGCCACAACCTTATTAACCTTACATTCAAATTGAATGGGTGATTCGGCCACTCTAAAAGGTTTTACCAAATCAGATTCCAGCATATGCAACCCTGATTTATCAAACTCATTGACATCTTCAGGATATTCGGTGCTACTTAATGACATTTGATGAACAATATCAAAATTAACCACGTTTATAACCACTTCTTTTGTTTCCAACACATTTTCCAGAGTATGCTTCGTAGTATTATTACGAACACGCCTAGCTGGCGAAAAAATTAGTATTGGCGGATTGGCACTAAAGACATTAAAAAAACTGAAGGGTGATAAATTGGGATTCCCGTTTTTATCTAGGGTACTTGCAAAAGCAATAGGTCTCGGTGCCACAGCGCTCAACAAATAACTATGTAATTTACCAGTAGATAAGTCTTTAGGCTCAAAAGATGTCATGAAACTTTTTTAATTTGCACAAATGTAATTAATCTGTTAATGAACTAAAAGTGATTTGGTTAACATATCAAACAATATTATTAACATATTTGCATTATATTACAGATTGTAAATTTAGCTATGCTATTCTCAAAATATAGAAACCTTACACGCTGGATAATTGTAGTTGCTTCCTTTGGAATAATATCGTTAATTCTTTGGAACACGTATGTGTTTTTTCAAAAGTTTAAAATTGAGGAACGCACAAAAATGGATATTTGGGCAACAGCCATGAACAATATTATGAGTAATCCGTTAGAGGAAAACATTAATCCGGTAGTGGATAAGGTTTTTGCTTCAGAGATTACCAACCCCATGTTTATTATTAACAAGGGGAATGTTATTTTATCTAACAATATTGATGAAAAAAAACTTGAAAATCAGCAAAAATTAAATTCTTTAATCGAGCGATTCTCTGAAGAAAACGAACCTATTGAAATTTGGTATATTGATAAAGACACTAACCAAAAAGTTGTTCACGGCAATTTATATTATGGAAATTCAGAAGTGTTGAACAAACTCAAATACTATCCATTAGCTTTATTACTCATTATTTTCTTATTTGCCGCAGTAGTCTACTTTTTTTATCGCAGCTCAAAAATAGCTACTCAAAATAAGCTTTGGTCTGGTATGGCCAAAGAGACGGCTCATCAAATTGGCACACCCCTTTCATCATTAATTGGTTGGACTGAAATTTTAAAAACTGAAAACGTAAGTCCAGATTATATTGCTGAAATTGAAAAAGACATCAGTAGATTACAAACTATTACTGAACGTTTTAGTAAAATTGGGTCGTTGCCTACTTTAGAAAAAGCCGATATTGTAAAAGAAACCATAGAGTCCTACGATTATTTAAAAGCGCGATCTTCAGATTTAATAGAATTTGAGCTTAAAGCTCCTGATGAAGCTATTTATGTTCAACTCAACAAACAATTATTTAGTTGGACTATTGAGAATTTGGTTAAAAATGCCATTGATGCCATGAAAGGAAAAGGAAAGTTAAGCATTGAAATTTTACAATTGGAAAATATTGTTAAAGTTCAAATTACCGATACTGGAAAAGGCTTATCTAAAAAACAATACAAAACCATTTTTGAACCTGGGTATACAACAAAAAAGCGAGGTTGGGGTTTAGGGCTATCATTAGCCAAACGTATAATTGAAGAGTTCCATAATGGTAAAATTAAAGTATTGCACTCCGAAGTCAAGAAAGGTACAACGATGCAAATAGAATTAAAATTGGTTTAACTATGGCTGATAGATTTATAACCATAAAAGAGGTTGCCTTAAAAAACAACTGCCCGGAATGTTATAACAATGAAGGTTTACAACTAACCTTTAAGCAAAAGTTTATGGAGTCTAACTTTTACAAGTCTATAACCCAAGAAACCAAACACATTTTGCATTGCAATACATGCAACACTACTATTTATCCTATAAGCTGGACAGATGATATTGAGCGTGTTGTTAAGTACCACCAGCGTGCTTTTGCACCTAAAAAACCATCTTTTAAATTGAAAAAGAAAGCTTGGCTGTTAATTAGTGTTACTTTAATGGTTTTAGCTGCAGGAATTGTTTTATTTGTCTTAAAAGATAAATTATAAGTTTGCCCTAATAGCCGCAGCTAAATCTTGAAATTCTGCATCAGATAGTTTTTCCTTACTTAAAAATCGGGCATCTTCCATAGAGTTTAACGGAATTAAATGCACGTGAGCATGAGGCACTTCCAAACCTATCACGGTCATACCCACACGTTTACAGGGAACCGCTTTTTTAATGGCTGCTGCAACTAATTTTGAAAAAGCCATTAACTCCAGATAGGTGTCATCATCTAAATCAAACAACTTATCAACTTCCGCTTTTGGTATGCAAAGTGTATGGCCTTTGGCATTAGGATTAATATCCAAAAACGCAAAAAACTTGTCTGTTTCTGCAATTTTATAACACGGTATGTCTCCGTTAATAATTTTTGTGAAGATAGATGCCATAACAATTAGATTTATGTAAATATAAAAAGATTCCTGCAGGACAGGAATCTTTATAAATATTATTTAATCATTCTATTATCTCGAAATCTCTAAAATGTCAAATTTCATGACACCATTTGGCACTTGTACTTCGGCAACTTCGCCAACAGATTTACCCAATAACCCTTTTCCGATAGGGGAATTTACAGATATTTTACCTGAAGCTAAATCGGCCTCGCCATCGGCTACCAAAGTATATGTCATTTCCATACCATTGGTTTGGTTTTTAATCTTTACTTTAGATAGCACCAAAACTTTAGAGGTGTCTAATTGCGACTCATCAATTAATCGCGCGCCTGCTAAAGTTTCTTCAAGTTTAGAAATTTTCATTTCCAACATACCTTGCGCTTCTTTAGCAGCATCGTATTCGGCATTTTCGCTTAAATCGCCCTTATCCCTTGCTTCTGCAATAGCCTGCGAAGCAAGTGGACGCTCTATATCCTTAAGTTGTCTTAACTCGTCTCTTAACTTTTTTAATCCTTCTGCAGTGTAATAAGATACTTTACTCATAACTTCATCGTTTCTATATTAAAAATATCCCGAAGCAAGTTCGGGACTAAAGAAAAAATCCCGCTTACACGAGATGATGTTACAAATATACAAAATATTTATCGCGCTTTACTTTTTATTGTAAATTGCACCTAAAATTAAATGAAAATGAAACGTTTTTTAAGCTTTGTTTTTGGCTTTTGTTTGTTGGTTTCATGCAGTAACGATGACGACAACAATAACAACAATCAGAACAACCAATTTATACCTAATATCGTTTTTGATACGGGTACACTTATAAACACCAATTTGCCACAATATAGTGACTTACAGTTCCCTAATAACTATGTTACTTTAAATTCTAATTACGGTTTAAATGGCGTTGTTGTATTTTATGCTGGTGGCAACAATTACAGTGCTTTTGAGTTAACCGACCCTAACCACGAAGTACGCAGTTGTTCTACTTTAGAAGTTGAAGGCGTTATAGCCACATGTAACTGTAGCGAAGCCAAGTCTTATGACATTCTTACAGGACAGCCACAGCAAGGCACAACAGGTAATTATGGCCTAAAACGCTATTTTGTTGAAGTTAATGGCAATATTATTAGGGTTTATAATAATTAAAAAAAAAGCGACCAATTGGTCGCTTTTTTTTAGAACTTCAAAGTTGCACCTAATAAAAAGTTAATGGTTGCTTGTGGGTAAAACCCTGCGCCTTCTATGGTTGTAACCTGTGGTGGGTTAGACCATGTATCATCATAAGTGTAGTAATACCCATTAGATTCATATTTAACATTAAAAATATTATTAACTAATCCTGTAAAAACAATGGATTTTAAAAACGGTTGAGACTCCTCATCTCTTTTAAATGATAACTCGTAATTAATATTAAAATCGTTTACAAAGTAACTATCCAGTTTTGAGGCTTCAGCTTCAGTATTGCTCATATATTGGTCGCCAACATATTTACTTAATAATGACATTTGTAAACTTGGAGTGGGTTGAAATACTAAAGCATTGCCCACAATTATATTGGGAGCAAAAGAAATATCTGTTTTTCCTAAATTAACTAACTCGCCATCTATTGAGGTTATAGTCTCTTTGTTTTTATTGGAACTTACAGTCAGGTTGGGCTGAACAGAAAACTTTTGACCAAGTTGTATGGCTGCCTCAATTTCTAACCCTAATCGATAGCTTTCACCACTGTTTGTGCGTATAGGATTTCCTACGTTATCAAGCTCTCCCGTTAAAACCAACTGCTCATTGTAAAGCATGTAGTAGGCATTGGCGTAAAGCCTGAACACATCTGTATTGTAGCGCCAGCCCAACTCAAAATCATTAAGTTGCTCAGGTTTGACATCTGGGTTATTTTCAAAATCATCACGATTGGGCTCCCTATTTGCTCTAGCATAAGAAAAATACAAACTATTATTAGCATCAAGCGCATACGTTATACCAGCTTTTGGGTTAAAAAAGCTATAGTTTTCATCAATTAGTAATGGCACTCTATCTGATGTTAAACCTGTTGTTTTATAATCAACCAAGCGCAACTGTAAATCGGCAAACAAGCTAATCTTGTCATTTAATCTATAATTTGCTTTACCAAAGAAACTTAAATCTGTTTTAGTCCCGTTTCCTTCGTAATATCTGTCAGTATTCATACTATTACTTGCAAATTGTGCCCAAATAATTTCTCCAAAATGGTCGCCATCGTAATAACTATATGATCCTCCAAAAATAGCGTCTAAACCGCCTTTTTTGTAATTAGCGTTTGCGTTTACCACATAAAAATCGTTATCTAACCAACGCCTTCTAACCAAATCGGTTTCTGTTACCGTTTCGCTTCCTATTACAACATCATTTAATCCGTAATCCGCAAAAGGCTCATCTTCTTTATATTGTTCAAAATAGCCACGACCATAAGTATAGTTTAAAGCCAAATTAGTTGACCAATAATTGTTATAGCGTTCATTCCAGTGTAATTGATAATGGTCTTGCTGGTAATTATCAACTTCGTTTTCATAAAATTGAATGTTACCGTTTTCGTCTGTGTACTCGCCAGCTGTATTGTAGGTTCTATCGTTTTCAAGTTTATCTAAATCCTCTAAACCGTTCCAAGATTGATACGTTCTTTCTTTTCCAGCAAAAGTTATGGCCTTGATAATACGCTTATCATCAACATAAGAACCTTGAAGGAAATACGACTTTAAATCGGATGAGGCTCGATCAATATATCCATCAGATTGAATGGTTGACAATCTTCCTGCCACTTCAAAATGATCGTTTAGTAAACCCGTACTAAATTTTAACGTGTGTTTATGCGTATTGAAACTTCCAAAAGAATTGGCAAATTCGGCATAAGCGTTTTCCGAAACAGCATCAGTCAATACATTGATACTTGCACCAAAAGCTCCAGAACCATTGGTTGAAGTTCCCACACCACGTTGCAATTGTAAACTTTCAACAGATGATGCAAAATCTCCTAAATTAACCCAAAATGTTCCTAACGACTCGGCATCGTTATACGGAATACCGTTAATGGTTATATTGGTAGATTGCGCATTAATACCACGAACACGAATACCCGTGTAGCCGACTCCTGCACCTGCATCGGTTGTCGTAACTACCGACGGTAAATAGTTAAGAAGAATAGGAATATCCTGACCTAGGTTACGCTCTTGAATTTCTTCTTTAGAAACGTTTGAGTGTGTAATTGGCGATGTTGCCTTAACACGCACTGCACTTACCATAACCTCGTTTAAAACCTCAAGTTTTGTAGAGTCGTTTTGTTGTTCGTTAGGTTTTTCTTGAGCACAAACACTCATGGCAAAACCCAAAAAGCCTAAAATTGTGAATAAAGATTTCATTCGATAAATAAATTTATACGAATAAAAAGAGGTAATTATTCTTTGGTTAAAAAAACATTAGATGCTTCGACAAGCTCAGCATGACAATTAAAAATTCCTAAACAGCATTACCTGTTCTAGGTTCAATGGGTATGATCTCAGCCGATAATTGGCACCCCTTTTTGAGAACAGTGCAAATTTAATGATCAATTCATAATTAACAATGAAAAATCAAGTTATTTCTGGTGGTTTTCTATTGGCTTTTTTATCAGATTGTTGGCGCTTTTTTGCCAATCGTTTTAGCTTAACTGATTTAGGTATTTTGGTTGGTTTTCGCTTTTTGGGAATTACTAAACCTTGATTTATCAATTCTAAAAATCGCTTGATCACTAAATCTTTGTTTTTGTGTTGGCTACGACTGCCATCACTTTGCAGTATAAGCACTCCTTCAAATGTTAATCGGTTTGCCAGATTTTTAAACAATAACTCTTTTTGCTCTTCTAGAAATACTTGGGAATTAGTTAAATCGAAACTTAACACAACCTTTGATGACACCTTATTGACATGCTGACCACCAGCGCCCGAACTACGGACAGCCTTAAACTGTAATTCTGATATCAAAGCCTGCTCATCAAACATCTTATTTTATTTGATGAGTTGGTTTTAACAAATCTGTGACTGTTTTTACAGGGTTGAATGTAATTAAAGGCACTTCAACGAAAATAGAATTCCAATTAGCCATACTGCCATTCCAAAGTCCAGGTAACTCTAAAGCCTTAAGCTCTTTACCTGTTTTGGTTTTCATGGTAATAAAAGCTGTTTTAGGATCAACAAATGCCTCCAGATTAAAAGTATTGCCTTTATAATCTTTTATTCCACAAACCAAGTCAACCGGATTAAAATGTGTGGCATGCTTAAGAATATTTTTTTGTCGTTTATCTTTTTTATTGATTTGAGCAGACTCAACTATCTGTAAAGAAACTTGCCCACTTTCATCTTTCACCCAAAATGGCCCACCACCTGGTTCTCCTTCATTTTTCACCATACCGCAAACACGAATTGGTCGATTTAATTTTGTTCTTAAATATTCAATTTGATATTTTTTTGAATACTTTTCAAACTCACTGGATATTTTAGTATTGAGTTTATTACTTAAAAATTCAGCAATCTCAACCAAATGACTTTCTGTTATATCTTGGTTCTCTAATTGTCTTAAATAATCGAATGTTTTGTTCTGGAGTGATACCAACAATCCAGCAAGAGCCTTTTTATAATTGGCTACTTCTTTTTCATACTTAAAAACAACAACATTATCTATGTTTTTTATAAAAATGATGTCGGCTTCCTGTTCGTTTAAATTGTGTAGTAAGGCACCATGACCTGAAGGTCTGAACAACAAACTTCCATCCTCTAAACGAAATGGTTCATTTTCTGGAGTAACAGCAATAGTATCGGTAGATTCTTTTTGATACGAAAAAGATATATGGAACTTTGTATTTGTTTTTCGTTCTACAATATCCTGAATACGTTTAAATTCATCATCAAAAATATGTTCGTATCGCTCTGAAATGGTGAAATGTAAATGTGCTTTTTGCTGACTTGAAGCATATAGAGCGGCTTCAAATAAATGCTCTTCAAAAGCCGTTGAAATATGTCCCTTATATTGATGAAATGGTAGTAAACCCTTTGGGAAAAATCCATAATTCAGTTTATCAGCATCCAACATGGTTTTTACAAAATAGTACCGATGCTCATCATTTGAAAACGCTTTATAGTCTGGATAATGGGTTTCCATCTCCTTCTTAACTTCATCATAAAACGGAAACTTTTCTAAACCAACAAAAAACAGTGAAAGTGTAGAATCTTTTTCTTTGTTTAAATAGGCATTTAATGTTTCAATTTCAGGGTTGTAAGTTTCACTAAACTTGAACAGAGACTTAAACATGCGTGTTGCAGCTCCTGAAGCTGGCACAAATTTTAATATAGAATTATTGTCTCTTCGTAAATCAAACAAATCTATTAATCGTTGTTGTTCGTCTTCAGACATTTTCAATATCCCGTCGCCATAAGTTGCTGCTGAAACCAAATTCACAAATGGCAAACCTTGTTTAAACAACTGTATTTGTTCTTTGACTTTAGCTTCGGTAAGACCTTTGCTTTTTATTTGAAGATAATCCTTTTCTAAAAGCATTTAATGGTTTTCATTTAATAATTTATCAATATGGAAAATTGCTAAATTTAAGCGTTCCTTTTTATTACCTTTTAACAACACAAAAGGTTTTTGGTGTTTAACTAGGGCCTCTCTAAAAGCTAAAAACATAGCCTCGCGCTCATTCGGTTTATCCCTTAAATCATCAGCTTCCCAAGGTGTGTCAATATAGGTCAAAAAATACAAATCGTACGTATTTTGTAAAGCATATTTTTCTAGAATTGGGTCGCAAGCACCAGAATAATAAGTTTCAGAATACACCTTGGTTTCCAATAGATCTGTATCGCAAATTAATACCGAATCTGTTTTTTGGGCCAATTCATTTTCAAGTCTCATTTGTCCAATTGCTATAGGAAGCAAATCTTTTGACTCACAAGTTTTACGTTCGTTATTCCATTTATCCTGCAAATATTCCCGAGCGTATTCTGGAACCCAAACAGAATTGTAATGTCTGGCCAACTGTTTGGACAATGTTGTTTTCCCAGTTGATTCTGGGCCGAATAAAACGACTTTTATACAGTTTGCCGGTTGTTGTTTAAGCTTTTCTTCCATGCTAAATATCCAAATATTGCTATTATGGTAAACCCTAAATACTGGAGGCTAGTAAATGTAAATCCTTTATAGAAATATAAAGGCACTGAAATGACATCGCCAATAATCCAGAAAATCCAGTTTTCAATTTTACGCCTGGCCATAAGCCACATGCCCACAAAGAAAA
The DNA here is from genome assembly GCF_023634025.1 of Hanstruepera flava. Classification (GTDB taxonomy): domain Bacteria; phylum Bacteroidota; class Bacteroidia; order Flavobacteriales; family Flavobacteriaceae; genus Hanstruepera; species Hanstruepera flava. Next base: position 1,058,646 of record NZ_JALJCW010000001.1, read on the forward strand.
TAGCTGTGGTTAACGTATCTACATAAGCCACCCAACTAGTCCATTTATCAAAGGTTTGATATACCACAAAAACAAACACTAATGTTGCCAAAAATATTGCAGCACTCATGATATTTTCTTTTTTTGTGGTTGTTGAAATTGGTGTTACGTGGGTTTCATCTACTTTTCGAGTCCAAACATACCAACCATAAACACTCATAATAAAATAATACCCATTTATCATCATATCACCCAACAAACCCCATTTCAGTAATAGATATACAAAAATAAGTGTGCTAATCATACCTGTTGGAAAGACCCAGATTTTGTTCTGTTTTGAATACCAAACTGACAAAAACCCAAAAATAACAGCCACAATTTCCAATACAATATCTACAGTATCATACCCTTGATACTGTCCGAAAAAAAAATCAAAAATGGGGTTCATAATCGTGTCTATCAGTTTTTACGATTTTCATATATAACAAACCATTTTCCATAAGCTCAAAAGCTTCTTTGATTTCTGTTTGCAACAAGGCCATCACTTGATCATAATCGCCATAAACTTGAGTGCTTAATGGGTTTTCCAACACCTTTAAATTTGAAGCACGAAGTTTTTTAATAAAGTGTATAATTGCAGGTTCAAATTCATTCTGCAAAGGTGTTAACGTTAGTTCTACTGATATTTTCATAAGCCTCTCTTAATCTCTCCAAAGGAGAGAAACAATCATGTGTTATTATTATCTATATTAGTACTGTTGTTTCCTCTTTTGAGGAAATGTCTGCAGGACAAACGGGTTTTTAATTTCTTCAAAAAATGTTTCATCTTCTTCAAACGCTGTTCCTATAACAACTAAATCTGCTCCAGAACTATAAGCAGATACCAATTGTTGTTTTGATCTGATTCCTCCTCCAACAATTAAAGGAATCTTCAATTTGTTTTTAACTTGAGTAATTATTTCTGTAGTCACCGAATGTATGGCTCCACTTCCTGCTTCAAGATATATGAGTTTCATTCCTAATAATTCGCCAGCTTTAGCTGTATCTGCTATTAACTGAACGTTTTTTCTTGGTATTGGCATTGTTTCTGTTACACGTTGTACAGCCGTTTCTTTTCCGTTTTCAATTAAAATATATCCAGTTGGAATAACTTCTAAATTAGATTCTTCTAATAGAGAGATAGATTGAATATGTTTACCTATTAAATAATCTGGGTTTCTTCCTGATATTAAGGATAAAAATAAAAGCGCATCGGCTTCATTAGTAATTTGGGTAATATCACCAGGAAATAATATCACAGGCAATTGTGTAAACTTTTTTATCTCTGAAACTATGGTTTCTGTTTGGCTTTTTTCAACTTCACTTCCTCCCACAAAAATATGTGTAGCAATTGATTCATTCACCTTATTGATAAAGGTTTCTGTATTGTCTAAAGGAAACTTGTCAGGATCTATAAGAACTGCCAACAACTTTTCGCCATTAGAAACAGAAAGTAATATGTTATTATAAATATGTTTCATTTATGATGGCAAAGCAAAAGCGCAAGTAAAACCTTCAAATTCAAAAAAAGTCGTATTATATCGATACTTCTTTTTCTCATAGTCAATCCAAGCGACAGTTGTTTCATCTTCAATTGCAAAAGGGATAACCAATGTATGCTGCAAAAAACTTAATCCTGGTGTGGCAAACAGTTTGTACAATGACTCTTTTACACACCAAATAACAGTTAACTTTCTCACGTATTCAGTATCTTCAACATTTAAATATTGCGATTCGTAATCCATAAACTTATGTGCAATACGGCCAATTTTTTCACGTTGCTTTTCGATATCAATTCCCACTTTAGAATCACTTACTACAACTGCTGAAAAATTAAATGAGTGTGTTATTGAAATTTGTTTGCCATCCTTTAAATGTGGTTTGCCATTTTCGTCATAAAACAAGTCCGAATCCTGATAACCAAACTCTGCCAACAAATGTCTAACACTTAAAAATCCACGTTGATGCAATTCACTTTTCATTCCTAAAACACGTTCCATATTTTCTGGTTTCAGGGTAATGGGATTTAGCAAATCATCATAAGATTCCGTAATCTTCCAGATTTTAACAGTAGTTTGCGGATTGGGAGTAATGGATTTATATAGAGGCATTTAATATTCTGAAAGTTATTAGTTATCTTTGCAGTCGCAAATAATTACAAAGACAAATATAACAATATGAACACAAAAACTGTTGCCTACGTACCTAATAAGGTAAAAGATATGTCGCTAGCGGCATGGGGACGAAAAGAGATTGAATTGGCTGAAGCCGAAATGCCAGGATTAATGAGTTTACGTGAAGAGTACAAAGACTCACAACCTTTAAAAGGCGCGCGTATTGCAGGATGCTTACATATGACCATTCAAACTGCTGTTTTAATTGAAACCTTACAAGCTCTTGGTGCAGAAGTAACGTGGAGTTCTTGTAACATATTTTCTACTCAAGACCAGGCTGCCGCTGCCATTGCTGCTGCAGGTACCGCTGTTTATGCTTGGAAAAATATGACCGAGGAAGAATTTGATTGGTGTATTGAGCAAACTCTGTTCTTTGGTGAAGACAGAAAACCACTTAACATGATATTAGATGATGGTGGTGATTTAACCAATATGGTATTAGACAAATACCCAGAATTAGTTCCTGGAATTAACGGTTTAAGTGAAGAAACCACTACAGGTGTTCACCGTTTATACGAGCGTATGGAAAAAGGCACGTTGCCAATGCCAGCGATAAACGTAAACGATTCGGTTACTAAATCTAAATTTGATAACAAATATGGTTGCCGAGAAAGTGCTGTAGACGCTATTAGACGTGCAACTGATGTCATGCTAGCTGGTAAACGTGTGGTTGTTTGTGGATATGGTGATGTTGGTAAAGGTACAGCAGCCTCTTTTAAAGGTGCTGGAAGTATTGTAACTGTTACTGAAATTGACCCAATTTGTGCTTTACAAGCGGCTATGGATGGTTTTGAAGTGAAGAAATTGGAAACCGTTGTTGGCAATGCAGATGTGGTTATTACAACTACTGGGAATAAAGATATTGTTCGTGGTGAGCATTTTGAAGCTATGAAAGACAAAACCATTGTTTGTAACATTGGGCATTTTGATAATGAAATTGACATGGCTTGGTTAAACAAAAACCACGGTAACACTAAAGATGAAATTAAGCCACAAGTTGACAAATACAACGTAAACGGTAAAGATGTCATTATTTTAGCTCAAGGTCGTTTAGTAAATTTAGGTTGCGCCACTGGACATCCAAGTTTTGTAATGAGTAACTCATTTACAAACCAAACCTTGGCTCAAATTGAACTTTGGAACAACAAAGATGCTTACGAAAACAAAGTGTATATGTTGCCAAAACATCTTGATGAAAAAGTAGCAAAATTACATCTTGAAAAAATTGGTGTTGAGTTAACTGAACTTAAAAAAGACCAAGCAGAATATATTGGTGTTAAGGTTGAAGGGCCATACAAACCTGAATATTACAGATACTAAAATAGACCGCTAGCGCTTCTAGACTCTAGATCGCTTCGCTTTTAGATATTAGTCAACCCTTACAGAAATGTGAGGGTTTTTTATTTAATTAAGCTCACTTCGTCACTTCGAGTGATTTCAATTTATTGAAATTGTATCGAGAAGTTAAATTGATTATATTAACTGTTCTCGATACAAAATTCTTTACAAGAATTTTACTCGAACTGACGTTTTATAATAAATGGAATACCAAGAACCAAAAATAAAAGTCCCTCGTTTTGAGGAATCTGCTGGATTTTATACCACTAAAAAGCGCTCAAAAATCATGAGTAAGATACGTGGTAAAAACACCAAACCTGAACTCTTGTTTCGTAAAGCACTTTGGGCAAAGGGAATAAGATATCGTGTGGACAGCAAACAACTTCCTGGCAAACCAGATATCTCCATAAAAAAATACAAATTGGCCATTTTTATTGATGGCGAATTTTGGCATGGTTACAATTGGCAAGAGCGCAAACTGTTCATCAAAAGTAATCGCAGATTTTGGCTACCAAAAATTGAACGCAATATGCAACGCGACAGGGAAGTGAATCGTCAATTGGAAGCATTGGGTTTTACAGTTTTTAGGTTTTGGAGTAAGGAAATCTTAACTGATTTAGACACCTGTGTCAAGGATGTTTTAATCTATATAGAAACCGGCAGAAACAACTGGTAATAAAAAAACCCTTTCTTAATAGAAAGGGTTTTAATATCTTAACAACACTGTTTCTTAAGCCTCAAAAGGCACAACAGAAACGTATGACTTGTTATCTTTTTTCTTTTCAAACTTTACAATACCATCAACTTTAGCATGTAATGTATGATCTTTTCCAGCATAAACATTTTCACCTGGATTGTGTGCAGTACCTCTTTGTCTTACAATGATGTTACCTGCAACGGCAGCTTGACCACCAAAAATCTTAACACCTAATCGTTTCGATTCTGATTCTCTACCGTTTTTCGAACTTCCGACTCCTTTTTTATGTGCCATTTTATTTCGATTTTATAGGGTTAAATTAACTTAAAGCAGCAATTAACTCGGCTTTCTTCATTGAAGAATATCCTGTGATTTCTTTTGCTTTGGCCATCTCTCTTAATTCAGCAACTGTTAATTTACTTAAATCTTGAGTTGATTCTTCTTTCTTTGCTGGTTTTGCCTCTGCTTTAGGAGCAGCTGCTTTTGGTTCAGCTTTTTTAGTTTCTGCTTTTGGAGCTGCTTTCTCTGTTTTAGCAGGTTTTGCTCCTGAAGCTACAATACTTTCAATTTGAATTTCTGTTAAGGCTTGTCTATGACCATTTTTTACACGGTAACCTTTACGTCTTTTCTTTTTGAAAACTATCACTTTATCACCTTTAAGGTGCTTTAAGACTTTTGCTCCTACTTGAGCTCCGCCTATAGCTGGGGCGCCTACAGTTACATTGTCACCATCGCCAATTAAAAGAACATTATCGAAAGAAACTTTCTTACCTTCTTCAGTTGCTAAACGGTTAACAAAAACTTTTTGGTCTTTTTCAACTTTAAATTGATGCCCTGCTATCTCTACAATTGCGTACATAGCGTAACGTTTTTATTAAATTAATTTATTCAAAAAATGAGTGCAAATATACTGCTAAATAATTAAACTACAAACGTTTTGTTGAAATTAAGAAACATTCCAACTTTTTTTAAAGTATTGCATTACAGTAAAAGACGAAATTAAGGTTGTAGCAATACCCATGACACCTACGGTAAAAGTCACCAAGCCAACACTCAACTCATAACCAACATTAGCCGTTTCAAATAATTTGACAATAAAAGAATCGTTGACCTCGGTAATATAAAACAAGAAAAAAACTGAAAAAACTACGGTAGCAATACATCCAGAGACCAGTCCAGCTGTAATGCCTTTTGAATAGGTAAAATCGTTACCCAATTCTAATTTGTAGTAGCGAATAGTTTCATAAATACCGAATCCTGTAATAGCAGCATTAAGAAAGCTATATACGGGATTTGTATGCTTACCAAATAGCGATAGAACTAAAAAATAAGCTATTAAAATCCCACTCATAATTAGTCCGAAACGGACAGGAAGTCCAACTTTTTTCATAATTCTCTGTTTATTATTTCTTTTAAATTTCGTGAAAATTTAGCAGAAATAATAATTTACAGCCGTTTATTGCTCAATTTCAATAAATTGATAAAGAAATTTTAATTCAGTTATTGCTTTCTTCTATGTGATAAAAACACTCCTATTAATATAATAATTGTAGCTAAACCTTGTAAAAAACTAAATCCCTCACCATCTAAAACACCCCAAATTAAAGCAACAATGGGCATTAAATATGTAACTGAAGATGCAAAAACAGGAGTTGATATTTGTACCAACTTATTAAAGAGCACTTTGGCAAGTGCAGTACCAAAAAAGGACAATATAACCACGTACACAATGGCAGAACCAAAGTTAGGATTTTCAAAAGTTTCAGCCTTGAAGAAATTAGAAAACAATAAAACCAGAAAGGCCGGAATAATTATTACAGCATAGTTTCCAGCAGCTATTGCTAGCGGTTTTACCTCTTGTAAATAACGTTTAATTATATTCACATTTGCAGCATACATAATTGTTGATGCTATAACATAACCAGCAAAAAGATAATTCTGATCTGGGTTAAGTTCTGCACCTTTTAGTATTAAGATTGCCGTTCCTATAAAACCAATTATTACACCCAAAACCTGACGTTTTGTAGAAGCAATTTTAAACACTGCAAAACCTAATAAAATAGTATTTAATGGAACCAAGGAATTTAAAATGGAAGCCACTGCGCTATCTATTTCTGTTTCTGCAATAGCAAAGAAAAAGGCTGGAAAGAAAGATCCTAAAAAACCAGAAAGCGCAACCCATTTCCATTGACTTTTGCCAATAGTTTTTAATGACTTATAACCCGCTATCAACAAAAATAATCCTGTTACAATGGTCCGTAATGACCCTAGTTGAAAAGCTGTTAAACCCAAAAGGGATTTTTTTATTAAAATGAAAGATGTCCCCCAGATAAGTGAAAGCGCCAATAAATATGCCCACTTGATATTAATACTTTTCATACTGAATTTATCTAGCCCACAAAATTGTGATTTTTAATGCAATAAACACCAATATTTAGTAATTTTGTAAAGAACTTAATACGAAATACACATGAAGACATTTAGAAACATTATAGTTGTTTTTTTACTAGCTGTTAGTTTTTTAGCATGTAAAAACGAAACAACTCCAGAAGTTGTAACTGTGGAAAATGAAACCGCTGAAACTTCAACTGAAGCCGTAAGTGAATTAGACCCAAATGCTACTTATGCCAAAGCCGAATTCACTATTGAAGGCATGACTTGTGCTATGGGTTGTGCAAAAACTATTGAAAAGAAAATGGCCAAACTAGATGGCGTTAAATCTGCAAAGGTAGATTTTGACTCACGAATTGCCATGGTTGAATATGATGAAGCAAAAGTTAACACAACAACATTGGAAGACGTTGTAAAAAAAGCTGGTGACGCATATTCAGTAAAAGACATGAAGACCGTTGAAAATTTTGACGGAGAAAAAAAGGCTTGCGACAAAGATTGCAAAAAAGCATGCTGTGCCAATAAAACTGAAGCTGAAAAAACAGCTTGCGCAAAAGACTGCAAAATGGCTTGTTGTGCTGACAAAGCCAAAGCTTAAAACATTCAATATTTTAAAAAAGCCTAATGAATTTCATTAGGCTTTTTTTATTCTTTCCACTTTACAGTTTCTATGATATGCTTAATATCCTTTTGCAAATAATGGGCTGCTGGTAAAATAGAATCGTAATTAGGTTTGGCATAGAAGTACAAAGAACCTGTTAAAAAATGATTGATGCTGTCGGTCAAATAAAATTGTGATTGCGAAGCTGCATTACCACCAACTTCATAAAACATACCGTAAACTCTTTTTTCTTTGCTTTCAAAAACCTGCTCAGAAATGGCATCAGCTTTTAAAGTATGTTCTTGCGTAAACCCTTGAGCATCTTTTAACAGAGTAATCAATCGCTCATTATTATTGTTAATGGGTTTGTATGTTAGGTATATGGTACCTTTTAAATCGGGATAAACGAGATCTATACCATAACTTCCCGAATCGACCGAAAGGGTCCTTGCCTTAATTTCTTTAGCCAATTCATTTTTTTCAAAGGCAAACGGAAATCCAGTATCAAAGGTTTTATATTGCGCTTCGGGATACTCTAATCTTAAATATGCACTTGGTTTGGGCAAGGTTTCATTAGCGCATGATAAGCCCAATAATACCACAAGTGTTAGACTTAAAACTTTTTTCATATTAAGGTAATGTAACTTTTATTCGCTTTATGCGCTTTTGGTCTAAAGCTTCTACTGTAAAAACGTAGTTTTCAAAATTTATTTTACTGCCCTGTTTTGGAAAACTTTTTGAAATCTCTAAAACAAACCCAGCAATTGTTTCGGCTTCGCCTTTTTGTTCCTCGAAAAGCGTTTCATTCTCTAGTTTAGTTATCTTATAAAAATCTTTTAAAGCCGTTTTACCTTCAAAAACATAGTTGTTGTTGTCCAATTTAGAATAAATTAAATCTTCATCATCAAACTCATCACTAATATCGCCTACAATTTCTTCAATAATGTCTTCTAAAGAAATTAGTCCAGAAGTTCCACCATACTCATCAACAACAACCGCTAAATGCACTTTTTTATCTTGGAATTCTGCCATTAAATCATCTAGCTTTTTGTTTTCTGGAACAAAAAATGGTTCACGTAATAAAGTGGTCCAATCAAACTGTTTTCTATCAATATAAGGCAGCAAATCCTTTACATACAAAATACCTTTTATTGAATCGATATTTTCTTCGTAAACTGGGATTCTAGAATACCCATTTTCTACAATTTCAGGAATTATGTCAACGTACTTCTCACTTATATTTAAGGCAAAAATATCAATACGCGGACGCATAACTTGTTTGGTGTCTGTATTTCCGAACGAAACAATACCTTGCAATATTTTTTGTTCTTCTACAGTAGTATCAGCTTCACTTGTTAACTCGAGAGCTTGAGAAAGCTGGTCAACACTTATATTTGATTTTTGTTTCCCAAATTTGTTATGAATAGCCAGTGTAATACTTCGCATGGGTAAACTTAACGGTGAAAATAAAAAGTCTAAAACCCTTAACGGATATGCCATAAACAAAGAAAACTTCAAACGGTTTCTGCTAGCATATATTTTAGGCAAAATCTCGCCAAACAATAGAATTAAAAAGGTAATTACAATAACCTCTAAAACAAATTGTAATATTTCTGATTGAATACTTCCAAATAAAGAATCGCCTAAATAGGCAAACAATATTACGATGGCGATATTAATAAAATTATTGGCTACCAATATCGTTGCAAGTAGTTTTTTTGGGCGCTCCAATAATTTAGTGATGATGCCAATTTTAGTACTAATTACCTCATCGCCATCATCAATATCGGTTCGTGTTAAAGAGAACAAGGCTACTTCTGCTCCCGAAATTAAGGCAGAGCATAGCAGTAGTAAAAATAAGAGTGCCAAACCAATTACAACCGATAAGTCAATTGCAGTTAAAAATGAAAGAAATCGTATGGGTTCTGGGTCCAAAGATTAGGGTTTAAATTATACTTTAAAATGGTAAATCGTCGTCCGGTAAATCTACCTCTGGTTTCGGAGTAATTGGCTCTTGTCGAGCCTGACCTTGACTATTGTTTTGCTGACTATCTTGCTGGTTTTGCGAACCACTTTCATTCTTTGTAGTTAAAAAGGTGAATTCTGTACACTGAATCTCTGTGGAATATCTATCGTTACCACTATCGTCCTGCCATTTTCTAGTTTTTATTCTACCTTCAATATATACTTTATCGCCTTTGCTAACATATTTCTCAAAAATCTCTGCGGCTTTATTTCTAACGACAATATTGTGCCATTCGGTATTTGTAACACGCTCATTAGTCTGCTTATTGGTGTACGTTTCATTTGTTGCAAGTGGAAAACGACCAATACATCCACCTCCTTCAAAATAATGCATTTTTATTTCATCGCCTAAATGCCCAATTAGCATAACTTTATTTAATGTTCCTGACATAATATTCTGTTTAATTTGAAAAGCAAAATTAATCTTTTGCTTTTCATAATCTTAAATTTAATAAAAAAATATGATTGCCGTAAATCTCCAATCAAAAATTAAAGTCATCTATAAAGTTTTTAATTAAAATAGGTGTTGCATATTTATGAATAGTGTGTATAGGGATACTTGGCTCTGGTAACATATCAGATTTGATTATCCAAAATTTGGTATATAAATGCTGATGGGATAACTTATGAACTATACTCTTGTCATTATATAAGGTAATGTGCTGTTCATTTATCTTAAGTTGAGATTTAAGTTCATTAATTGCTAAAGGCTGTTTTGATTCGATTAAAGGAAACTGATACAGGTTTTGCCAAATACCTTTCCCTTCGCGCTTTTCCAAAACTGTTTCCCCTTTTGGGGAAATATAAACTAAATAGTTAAAGTACTTCTTAACGGGTTTAGATTGTTTGTTCTTTTTAGGCAATACGTTAACTTTATTATGCTTAAATGCGCTACATGTTTCGTTTAATGGGCAAATATTACAATCTGGATTTTTAGGCTTACATTGAATAGCTCCAAACTCCATAATGGCTTGATTAAATTCAGCAGGATTGTTTGTATCTAAAATTTCTTGGGCAATGACCTTAAACTCTTTTTTACCTTGAGTACTATTTATAGCAGTACTTACACCATAATAGCGTGCTAAAACCCGATAGACATTTCCATCTACAACAGCTGTGGCCTCATTAAAACAAATAGAAGCAATAGCACTAGCAGTATAATCTCCTATTCCTTTTAATTTAATCAGCTCCTTATAACTCTCAGGGAATTTTCCGTTTAGCTCTTTAGCTATATATTTTGCTGTAGCATGAAGATTTCGCGCACGTGAATAATACCCTAATCCTTGCCAAAGTTTTAAAACATTCTCTTCCGTTGCATTTGCCAAGTCGAAGACTGTTGGATATTGACTTACAAAAGCTTCATAATAAGGTAACCCTTGCTTAACTTGTGTTTGCTGCAAAATTATTTCTGATAGCCAAATGTAATATGGATTTTTAGTTTTACGCCAAGGCAAAAATCGCTTATTTATTGAATACCAATATGTTAAAGTTTTTGTAATATGCATTTACAGAATATACTAATCGCAAAAATAATCGTTTATATTCTTAAATTTTAATGATTTAGGTTTGAAATATTGAATTTTAAATTCCTATATTTGCATCCCTTTAAAAGATTAATAGTAACGTAATAAAATATTTAAAATGACGAAGGCTGATTTAGTAGCAAAAATTTCTGAAAAATTAGGAATTGAAAAAGGCGATGTACAAGCAACAGTAGAAACATTTATGGATGAAGTTAAAACTTCTTTAGAAAGCGGTGATAACGTTTACTTAAGAGGATTTGGAAGCTTTATTGTAAAAACAAGAGCAGAAAAAACAGGTAGAAATATTTCAAAAAACACAACCATTAAAATACCTGCTCACAATATACCTGCGTTTAAACCAGCAAAAGTTTTTGTAGAAGGTGTTAAAACAAACGTAGACGTTAAATAAAACATTAAATAATTAACCTTAAAAGAAGACATTTATGCCAAGTGGTAAAAAAAGAAAAAGACACAAGGTAGCGACACACAAGCGCAAAAAAAGAAGACGCGCAAATCGTCACAAAAAGAAAAAATAAGCTAAAAAAGTAGTTGTTTAACTACTTTTTTGGTTTTAAAATCAAAACGTTCTTTGATATTGAGCCTCTTTTCGTATTACCTTTCGAATAAGTTGCTCCATGGATTTAAAATCCTGTGAAATGCCTTTAAAAACTTTAATCTTAAATTATTAAGACTAATCAAGGCATTCAGTCTGACAACTAAAAAATAATAATAGTTGTTAGATTAAAAATATAGTATTAATCCATCTGTACTTAATTGTATGGATAAAAATTAACTAAATGGATAAAGAATTGATTATTCGTTCGAGTTCTGAAAATGTTGATTTTGCCTTATTAAAAGATGGAAAACTAGTTGAATTACATAAAGACGAAGGTGGTAACAACTTTTCGGTTGGTGATGTGTTTATAGCCAAAATAAGAAAAGCTGTTCCTGGTTTAAATGCTGCATTTGTTAATGTGGGCTACGAGAAAGATGGTTTTTTACATTACCACGACCTCGGACCTAAACTTCCTTCCCTTTTAAAATTCACAAAACGTGTAAGCACAGGTAAACTAAAAGATTATTCTTTAAAGAATTTCCCATTTGAAAAAGATATTGATAAAGACGGGAAAATTACTGACGTCTTAAAATCAAATCAGTCTGTTTTAGTACAAATAGTTAAAGAACCTATATCGACCAAAGGACCTAGAATAAGTTCAGAGCTTTCAATAGCTGGTAGATATATAGTTTTGGTGCCTTTTTCTGATAGAATTTCTATTTCTCAAAAGATAGAAGACAAAGAAGAAAAAGATCGCTTAAAACGCCTTGTTAGGAGTATTACACCTCAAGGTTTTGGTGTAATTGTTCGTACTGTAGCAGAAGGCAAAAAAGTAGCAGAACTAGACAAAGATTTACAAAACTTGCTTGGTCGTTGGACCGCAATGTGTAAAAAGCTAGACAAAGCTCACCATCCTAGTAAAGTACTAGGTGAATTAAATAAGGCTTCATCAATTTTAAGAGACATTTTTAACGATACTTTTACAAGTATTTATGTCGATGATGAAGAACTTTATATTCAAATTAAAGATTATGTGCAAGAAATTGCGCCAAGGAAAGAATCAATAGTTAAGCTATATCAATCTAACGTGCCTATTTTCGAGAAATTTGGTATTGAAAGACAGATTAAAACGTCTTTTGGAAAAACCGTTTCTATGGCCAAAGGCGCTTATTTGGTTATCGAACACACAGAAGCCCTACATGTGGTTGATGTAAATAGCGGTAACCGTTCAAATAAGGCTAAAACGCAAGAGGACACCGCGTTAGAAGTCAATTTAATTTCGGCCGCAGAAGTTGCTAGACAATTGCGTTTACGCGACATGGGTGGCATTATTGTTATTGACTTTATTGATATGGGCAAAGCTGAAAACAGAAAGAAGCTTTATAATTTTCTTCGTGATGAAATGAAGGATGATAGAGCTAAACACAAAATTTTACCACCAAGTAAATTTGGATTGGTACAAATTACAAGACAAAGGGTTCGCCAAGAAATGAACATTAAAACGCGTGAAGAGAATCCTGACGCAATTAATGGACAAGAAGTTGAGGCTCCAATAGGTATTGTACCTAAAATAACTCATGATCTTGAACAATTATTTAAAAAAGACTATAAAAAGCTGACATTAAACACACATCCTTTTATAGCAGCCTTTTTAACCAAAGGTTTTCCATCTATTCGTTCAAAATGGTTTTTTGAACACAAAAAATGGGTAAAGATTTTACCAAGAGATGCTTACACATATTTAGAGTACCACTTTTTCGATAAAGATGGTAATCAAATTAAATAACAAAAAGCCTTACTAAATAGTAAGGCTTTTTTTATTGTTATTATTATTAATTTTTATTCTTGTGCTGGGCCTCCGCTAGTAATAATAAACTCTGAACGACGGTTTAATTGGTGCTCCTCTTCAGTACAGTTAGAACCGCAATTTACTTTTGGTTCTTTTTCTCCCATACCAATACCAGAAATTCTATTGGCATCTATTCCTTTTGAAACCACATACTGAACGGTTGTTTTTGCACGTCTATCAGATAATGCCTCATTATATGAATCAGATCCTCGGCTATCTGTATGCGATGTCGCTTTAATAACCATATCTGGATATTTGTTCATAATTTGAACTAACTTATCTAATTCGAATGCAGCTTTAGATGTAATATTAGACTTGTCAAAATCAAAATATATTGGTTCCAACTCCACTCTATCGGCTACAATTAATTCTTCAATAGGATCTAATTGAATTGTAACTGCTTGCTCCTCTTCTCTAGTTCCACTTACCATAGCTTGTCCACTTTCGTATTCATCCATAGTAGCTTCTATTCTTACATCTTTCTCACATTCAACCATATACTCGGCAACCCCTTCAGCATTGGTTGGTTTTGAATTCACTTTGTTTCCGGCATCATCATAAAGTGTTGTCATAGCTCCGCTTAAAGGCTCTCCTGTGTTTGCATCTACAACAGTAGCTGTAATTAACACATCACACATTGGTTGTAATTTCTTTAATGCATAAATATCATCGCTTCCCTTTCCACCTTCACGGTTAGAGGATATATAGCCTTCACCTGTTTCTTCATTCATGTAATAAGCAAAATCGTCTGCATTACTGTTAACTGGTATTCCAGCATTACGCACAGGCGCCATCTTACCATCAATTTCTTTGGTGTAAAATACATCAAGCATTCCTAGTCCTAAATGACCATCAGAAGAAAAATAAATATCACCATTACTACTTGCATATGGAAATTTCTCATTGCCTTCAGTATTAACCTTTTGCCCTAAATTAACAGGCTCACCAACGGTTCCGTCATCGTTAACAGGAGCTTTGTAAATATCAAATAACCCAAATCCTCCTGGCATGTCAGAATGAAAATATATGGTCTTACCGTCTGAACTTATAGACGGATTACTAACGTTATAGTTTGGACTATTTATGTGTAATGCCTCAACATTTCTCCAACTATCTCCATCTTTAGAAGCTTTAAACATGTGTAGTACACTATACTTGGTGTTTGAAATACTATCTTTTTCAAATTCACCTTCAAAAAAGCTCTCTCTTGAAAAATAAGCTGTGTTACCATCTGGACTAAATGTTACAGTCCCTTCATGATATTTTGTATTAATATCACCTTCAGCTAAATCTGGTTCTTGGTATGTACCATCAGTCAAAAGATTAGACACATAAACATCTAAAAAAGGTTGATCGTTCCAACCATATGTTTTTCTAGCTTTATTTCTAGCAGAAGTGAAATAAAATTGATTGCCATTTAACACACCTCCAAAATCAGATTGTTCAGAATTAATATCTAAATTTTGAATATTAAATTTCTTTCCTTTCTCTAAAATTTTTGGCAAATAATCTGGATTTGCTTTAAAAGCAACTGCTCTGTCATCTCCTGGTCTCATTTCAGCAAAGCGACTCATTTGCTCATTAGATTCGGCATATTTCCCGTTTGCCTTAAGCATTTGAGAATACTTGTAAATCATTTCTGGACTTTGAGAGGACTCTAAAGCTTTTGCATACCATCGTTCAGCCTCAACAGTATTAAATATGTTGTAATTAGCTTCTGCCAGTTGGCTGTAAACATAAGCATCTGCTTCTCCTTTTTCTACTAATTTTTGGTAATCTTCAATAGCGTCAACAAACTCAAATTTTGCAAAATGTTTGTCGGCAGCTGCAGTTTTTTTGTTTTGAGCAGTTACACTTAAACTACTCATTAATATTAATGTGATAAATACTTTAAAGTTTTTCATAATGTTTAGCTTAAGTGATTAGAAATAACGAGGTGAACGTGATACTTTCTTCGAGAAACTAAAGTCGAAGTTGATAAATATCTCGTGAGAAGCCGATGTTGTAACATCTAATTCTGACGTAATACTATCATAAGCATAGCCTATTCTTAAGTTAGGTGCTACCATGAAATTAACCATTGCACTAAACGAATCATCCAATCTGTATCCTGCTCCAATTTCAACAATGTTGTACATAAAAAGGTTAGCATTAACATCAAAACTCACTGGTGAATCAAAAGCCATTTTCATCATACCATGCGGCTTTAAGGCAAAATTGTCAGATAAATGAAATACATAACCAGCAGCTACAAATAAGTGCTGTGTATCAGATCCTATTTTTGTGCCATTTTGATCAATGTGAACAGAATTTAACATGTTAGGCATAGAAACAGATACGTAATAGGTATCTGGCTTATATAAATAAGCACCTGCACCAACGTTTGGATTTACCGTATCTATATTTTCTTCTAAAAATGGATCGTTAGGGTCTATAACATCTAAATCAACTAACCCAACATCTAAAAATGTTGCTCCAGCTTTGACACCTAAAGCTAAACGGTGATCTCCTCCTAATTGTAATGTATATGAGAAGTCTCCATATACGTTGGTTTCTCTAACTGGACCTATCTCATCACTAATAAAAGACAATCCTAAACCTACATTTTTACCTACTGGAGAACTAATAGATAATGTACCTGTATTTGGTGCACCATCTAATCCAACCCATTGGCTTCTGTAAAGTGCTCCAATGGCAATACCATCAAAAGAACCTGCGTAAGCTGGGTTAACAACGTTCATATTATACATGTACTGTGTATACTGCGGATCTTGTTGCGCTCGCATAAATGATGCGGACAATAAGAATATTAAAATTATATATAGTTTTTTCATTATAAAATTTTGGTTGTGTTAGTTTACTTGTTGATATATACCCATGAGGTTCTTACTTTTCCACCTTGATATTTCATAACATAGAAATAAGTACCAACTGGAAGTTCATCTCCATTGTCTGCTACACCATAAAATTCATTTGTATAACCATCGGTCTTTTTAAATATTTCGGTACCATTTCTGTTGTAGATTACTAAACTTTCTACATCAAAACTACTTAAATCGAATGTATCATTAAATCCATCATCATTTGGAGTAATTACTTGTGGAATAACACAAGCCAAAGTTTCAAAGCTTTGAACTGACACTTCTGGACAAGGCCCTGAAGTTGTATATTCAATGGTATACTCTGTACCTTGAGAACCACCTGTTACTTCCCCTGTATCAGGATCTATCATTGCGCCATCATTTGGTTCTGGATTAAAAGCAAATGTACCTCCTAAATCACCTGTTATCTGTACCTCAACACCATCGCATATTGGTGTTAAAATTGTAAAGGATGCATCTTCAACTGCAAAAGTAGTAACTGTTTGTGAACTTGTTTCCGGACATACTCCTGAAGTTGTATACTCTACAGTATAGGTTGTGTCTGCAGATCCAAAAACCTCACCAGTGACTGGATCAATAACCGCACCATCAGTTGGTAATGGGTTAAAGATAAATGTTCCTCCTGTTGTCCCTGTTATTGTTGCTGTAGCGCCATCACAAGTTGGTGTCATCGTGAATGAAGCATCATCAGCTGGTAATACAGTAACATTTTGTGTACTTGTTTCTGGACAAGCTCCAGAAGTTGTGTATTCTACAGTATAAGTTGTTCCTGAAACACCATCTGTAATAGTACCTGTAACAGGATCTATTAATGCCCCATCGCCAGGCGGTGGATTCAATGCAAATGTACCACCAGTATCACCAGTTATCGTAGCGGTGGCACCGTCACAATTTGGTGTCATTGTAAATGAAGCATCATCAGCTGGTAAAACAGTAACCGTTTCAATGCTAGAAGTTGGGCAGGTCCCTCCTGTCGTATACTCAACAGAGTAAGTAGATCCTGGAACTCCGTTTGTAATTGTACCTGTATCAGGGTCAATTACGGCTCCATCTGCAGGATCAGGATTAAAGGCAAAAGTTCCTCCTGTAGTTCCTGTTATTGTTGCAGTTGCGCCATCACATGTAGGTGTTAAAGTAAATGATGGATCTTCAGCACCAGAATTATCATAATTAACAACTACTTGATCCACAACTGTAGATGTACCTCCAGTACATAACTCATATGTTACAGATGCAGTATAAGTTGTAGTTGCTGTAGGAGATACTGTAATTGTTTCTGTGTTTCCAATAACAACACCATTTTCATCTAACCACTCAAACGTATAGTTTGGTGTTCCTTCTGAAGGTGCAAATCTGTAAGATTCCGGTGCGTCTGGAGTAACTTCCCAAACACCGGTGTTTCTTCCTGCAGGTGTAAATGCAGCTGTGTCGTCAATATTTTGAACACCAATAACAGCATTACCGTCGTTCCATCCTGGACAAATTGGTTTTTCAAAAACATTAATGTCAATGTTATTTGATGATTCATAAAGAATAATTTGGCTACTAGACTCTATACTATTACAGCTAAAGTGACAAACACTTGTATAGTTTACAACAAACATTCTGTAAGGAGCCGAACCAATAACCAAATAATTAATGTCTCCACAAACTCCTGGATCAATATCATGAGCTACACCAAAAATATTGGCTTGCGTTAAAGAAGGGTTATCATTATTAGGTAATGTATCACCTGGATCAATGTTCCAACCATTAAATCCTCCTGCATTTTCAAGTTCGAAACTTAACACACCGTTAGATCCTACAAGAATTTGATTATAAACACCTCCAAAGAAACAGAACTCAAATCCTATGTCAATAACTTCAGACCATCTGTCGTCAATATCCAAACTCGTAGGAGTACCTCCAACAACTGGTGGTAAAGGACAAGTATCTAATCCATTAATAATATATGTGCTAGTATCTTGACCAAATAAATGGAAATTAGCTGTTAAATCGGTTTCAGGGTTTAAACAATCTACATCAGCATCCTCACCAGCATACACAATAGAACAAGGGTTTGGTGGTGGTGGACAAATAAATGTTATAGGACTACTTATTACATCACAAGTATCATCATCAGACTTAATGGTAGTAATTGTTACCACTGTGTTAGCGGTATAAGGTCCCATTGTAACAATACCTGTAGTGCTTGCAGTTTGATCTGGGCTACCTTGATCGTCAGAAACAATTATTGATGCTGCCCCACTTAAATCTGTAATATTGACCTCTATTACGAAATCAGGATTATCAGGATCTGTTTCACAATCACCTATAGCATTAAATGATACCACTTGAGGTATACAAATGGTTTTAAACGTATATTCTGTACAATCTATTGCTGGACCATTACTATTATAAGGCACAATAGTTACATAATAATTTGTAGCGTTATCTAGAACTCCTGGATCGTAAGTTAAAACGTTACCAACATCTAGGTTATCAACAACATCGGTCCCTCCAGGTGTTGTGCCAATAGAAATAGTATATCCATCAACCAAAATAGAGGCTGCTGTCCAAGTAATATCGGTATTAATATCAATATCTATTCCACCATCAGCAGGAGTTGTCATCACTGCATTACAATTAGGCACTGCAGTTGCATCAAAACATTGTACGTCGAAATCCCACTCTGTTTGTCCAGTACTACCACAACTTACAGATCCATCTGAATCTACACCTACCGTTATTGATGAACCAGAAGAAATAAAGAATAAACCTGATAAATCGCCACCGTTATCTCCTTGGAAAATAATAGTTCCATCAGAGTCTGTAATAATTAATTCGTCCCATCCAGCTTCAATCCAACCAGCGTTGAAAAATACAACTAACTGTGAACCATCGTTACTCGCAAAATTAAATTCCATAGTATCGTTCGCTACATAACAATATGTTGTATTTATTGTCTCGTTAATTGAACAATCAAGGATTTGATTTGGATCTGGGCGTGTTGTAAAACTTTCCTCAACACAACCTGTGGCGTTACCATTGGCATTATAAGGTACAATGGTTACATAGTACGTAGTATCAAAAGCTAAAGTTCCCGGATCGTATGTTAATACATTTCCTACATCTAAATTATCAACAATGTCAGTTCCGCCAGGTGTTGTACCAATGCTTAAAATATAGCCATCTACTTGACCAAATGCTGCGGTCCAAATTAAATCTTCATTCTCGTTAACATCTGTTGCACCGTTCACCGGATTTGTCAAAGATGCATTACAATCTGGTGTTGCTGTAGGGTCAAAACATGAAACCGTAAAGTCCCATGGTGTTTGATTGCCTGAATCACAACTTACAGATCCATCTGAATCTACAGAAACTTCTAATGATCCTCCTGAAGATACCCAAGATAAACCAGTTAAATCTCCTCCATTATCACCTTGGAATAAAATTGTACCATCAGAATCTGTAACTATAAGTTCATCCCATCCTGCTTCAATCCAACCAGCATTAAAGACCAATGATAATGGGTTTCCATTATTACTTGCAAAGTTCCATGTCATAGTATCATTTGCACTATAACAATAAACAGTATTAACGGTTTCACCTACATCACAATCTAAAATTTGATTTGGATCATTTTCCGTTGTAAAGCTTTGTTCATTACAATTAATAGCTGAACCATTATCGTTATATGGTACTATTGTTATATAGTATGTGGTTTCGTATAATAAGGTTCCTGGATCATAAGTTGTTGAATTTCCGTTATCGAAATTATCCAAAATATCAGTTCCTCCAGGTGTTGTACCTATTGATATAGTATAACCTGTTACAATTACAGACGCTGCACTCCATGTGATATCGGTATTAATATCTACAGCAACATCGCCGTTAGCAGGTGTAGTTAACACTGAGTTACAATTAGGAACAGCCGTTAAATCTATACAAGATACATCAAAGTTAATTGGCACATAACCAAGACCTTGGCAGTTTACAGAACCATCGGTATCCATTTCAACATAAAGTGTGCTACCTGTGGTGTTTCTAGATATACCTGTCAAATCACCGCCATTGTTTCCATTGAATAAAACCAGAGCTGTATTATCAGGTCCATCGTAAACAATAATATCGTCGCAACAGCTTTCCATTTGACCTGCATTAAAACGGATGTTTAATGGACCGCCATCAGAACTTTGGAAATTCCACGACATGGTATCGTTATCTGTATAACAATATTCAATATTAACTGGCACACCAGAAGCACAATCTACAGGTGCATTAGGGTCAGCTCCTGTTGTAAACGAAAATTCTGTACAACCAACCGCCGGACCGTTAGCATTATAAGCCAAAACAGTAACATAATATGTTGTACTGTATTCTAGAGCAGTTGGGAAGTTAAATGTTGTTGATAAACCTACGTCTAAATTGTCCACTATATCTGTTCCTCCTGGAGTTGTGCCAACTGATAACACATAGCCTTGAGGAATTCCAGTTGCTGCAGACCATTCTAAATTGGTATTGATTCCAACACCAGTACTCCCATTTGCAGGTGTAATTAAGTTAACACAAGAAGGTGGATCTGAAACTACTTGTGTGGCAGCAATGTTATCTAAATACACATAGTATGTACCTATTGCCCATGCAGCATCAATACGCAGTTTAAAATCCGAACCTGCAGGCAAACTTGCAGCAGGAACAGTTGCAGAAATATTGGCGCACTCATTTGAGGTTATATGGTTAACATCGTTAATTGTTAAGACTGTATTCCATGTCCCACCGTCATTTGTGGAATATTGAACATACAACTCACCCCATCCAGGAGGTGTTGGGTCTGTTGCGGCCGACCAGTCTACAATTTTATAGTCAAATGCAATTGTCAAATCAGTTCCATTTGACTGACCAACTACATTTGGTGATGTTAATGCACCTGTAAGATTGGTGTCATCAAAATTCGATCTAACTGACCATCCGTCGCAATTTTGGACAAATGAAACAGCATAATCTCCAGGATCACTAGTCCAACCTGCTGGTAAGGTTACACTAGCATCAAAATTTTCTACTAATCCTATTTGAGAAAACCCAACAAGTGAAATTAACCCAAATAAAAGTGAAAGTGTAATTTTTTTCATTATTAATATTATAGTTAGTTAATGTTTAAAGTGAATAAATCCTTTAAAGCTTACTTCTAAAAAGGGAAAAGCAGCTTCAAAAAAACACGCTAAATTCACCAGATAATACTTAAATTATTAATCCCTAAAATTATAAAAAAACTCTGTTTAGGCTCTCTTAACACAAGCTTAATAGATTAACTACGCTTTTCATCGTTAAACTGAATTGGAGAAATTAACCCTTATGCGATTCGTCGGATTTTATAACACTTCTTCTGATTATGGTGCAGGGTTTGGAATTTTTCTATGAACATCATTTATTGCTTCTATTACCTCTTCTTTAAGCACTAAATCTATACTGCCCAGATTTTCTTTTAATTGCTCTAAAGATGTTGCTCCTATTATGTTACTTGTAACAAAGGGTTGTTGGTTAACAAATGCCAAGGCCATTTGTGCGAGAGACATATCATTGTCTTTGGCAATTTTCAGATATTCTTTAGTAGCTTCTGTTGACTGCTCACTACTATATCTCGCAAACCTTGGAAACAATTTTAAACGTGCATTTTCTGCTGCATTACCTGTAACATATTTACCTGATAGCACGCCAAAAGCCATAGGCGAATAGGCCAACAAACCTATATCTTCTCTTATTGCTATTTCTGCCATGTCGCCCTCAAAAACACGGTTTAACAATGAGTAAGCATTTTGAATGGTTATCATTCTCGGAAGGTTCTTTTGTTTAGACTCTTCTAAATAACGCATAGTTCCCCAAGCTTTTTCATTGGAAATACCTATATACCTTATCTTACCGGATTTTATTATGCTATCCAATGTATTTAAAACCTCATTGAAATTATCCGACCATGTGTCACTTTCATTATGAACATAATCGCGAACACCAAATGTATTTGTGTTTCGTTCTGGCCAATGCAATTGATACAAATCAATATAATCAGTTCGCAAGCGTTTTAAACTCTCATTAACAGCATCATTTATGGCTTCCTTACTAAATCCGTTAGTTCTTATATGAGCGGTATAATCTCCTGGCCCAGCAATTTTAGTGGCTAATACTATTTTATCCCTTTGTCCTGATTTTTGAAACCAGTTTCCAATAATCCGCTCGGTTTCCGCATAAGTTTCTGCTGTTGCTGGAACAGGATACAACTCTGCTGTATCAAAAAAATTAACGCCTCTATCAACAGCTAAATCCATTTGGGCATGACCTTCAGCTTCTGTATTTTGGTTTCCCCATGTCATAGTTCCCAAGCATATTTTACTGACTTTTATATTTGTTTGTGGTAGTGTTGTGTATTTCATGATTTTTAATTTTACTCTATAAATATAAAAACCTTTCAGAATAACAACTATCCTGAAAGGTTTAACTAATAAACAAATTACATTACTTAAATCTCATTGAGAAGTTTTGAAATTTCGTCTAGTTTAGGTGTTAGAATAACTTCAATTCGTCTGTTTTTTGCTCTGCCCTCTGCATTATCATTAGATGCTATTGGTGCAAATTCACCACGACCAGCAGCCGTTAAGTTTTCAGGATTAATTGATGGATTTTCACGCAATATATTAACAATAGCTGTTGCTCTTTTTGTTGATAAATCCCAGTTTCCACTTAATTGCGAATTCCCTTTATAAGGCACATTGTCGGTATGTCCTTCAATTAATATTGCTATATCTGGGTTATCGGCTAAAACGGTTCCCAATTGTTTTACAGCTTGTTTTCCATTAGAACCAACTGCCCAACTTCCAGATTCAAACAATAATTTATTTTCCATTGATACGTATACCTTTCCATTTCGTTGTTCAACGGTTAAGCCCTTACCTTCAAAATCAGTTAGTGCTCTTGAAATAGCCTCTTTTAATTGGTTCATGGCTGCATCCTTGGCTGCAATAACACTTTCTAGTTCGGCTACACGATTGGATCGCGCTTCCAGTTCTTGTCTTAATTTTTCCAATCGGCCACTTTCTGCTTCCAAAGCTTGTTCTTTGGCTTCAAGCTGTGCCAATAACTCTCTGTTTTTTTGAACATTTTCAGCAATAGCCGCCGAGCTATTAGCTTCTAGTGCATCATAAGATGCTTTAAGGTTATCTAAATTTGTTTTTGCTGCGTTATAATCATGCTGCAACTTATCGCGTTCAGCTAGCGTCTTATCATATTGAGCTTGTAATTGCTCCAGTTCATTAAGTGCATCATTCTTTGCTTTTAAAAGTTCATCATTTTCAGCAAGTAATTCTCTATTTTGTTCTTTTAAATCGCCATACTTTGTTTCTAAATCTTTATAAACTTTTGGCGACACACATGCCGATAAAAGCATTACCATTGCGACTACTGTAAGTGTTGTTCTCTTCATTTGTTTGCTATTAATTTTCTATTTCTAATAATATAGGGCAGTGATCACTATGTACTGCTTCCGTGAGTATAACGGCTCTTTTAATTTTTTCTTGTAAGGGTTGCGAAACCATGGCATAATCTAATCGCCATCCTTTGTTATTAGCTCTGGCATTTGCACGATAACTCCACCAGCTATATTCTTGGCGTTCTGGATGTAGGAACCTATAAGAATCTATAAAGCCATTGTCTATAAACTTACCAAGCCACTCTCTTTCTTCTGGAAGAAATCCAGAGACACCTTTCATTTTTGGGTTGTGAATGTCTATCTCTTCATGACAAATATTATAATCGCCACATATTATCAAGTTTGGCAGTTTAGATTTCAATGTATTGGTATAATCCTGAAACATATCCATGTAATCAAACTTATGCTGTAACCTCAAATCGTTGGTGCCTGATGGTAAATACAAACTCATTACAGAAAATCCATCAAAATCTGCCCGTAGATTTCGACCTTCAATATCCATGGACTCTATTCCTGTACCAAATTCTATATGGTTTGGTTTGGTTTTGCTCAATATCGCTACACCACTATATCCTTTTTTTTGTGCACTAAACCAATAGGTATGTTCATAACCTGCATTGTGAAACAAGCTTAAATCCAATTGGTCTTCCATGGCTTTTATTTCCTGTAAACAAACCACATCTGGATCAGCCAATTTCAACCAATCTACAAATCCTTTATTAATGGCTGCTCGAATACCGTTTACGTTATACGAAATGATTTTCATGTTTATATTTTAGAATTTTAGCTAAAGTAAATAATGCGTTACTTTTACACTATTAAATTAAATTGCTTTTAACAAAAACTATCAACAAAATAAATACCGTTTAAAGCAGTTTTATTACAACATGAGAATTAAACTAACTGTTCTGTCCTTATTTTTAGGGTTTTGTGTGTATTCGCAAAATCCTATTTCGAATTATAGGAGTAAAACAGTAGCTGTTAAAGATTCTATTGTTATCGACAGTATTAGTATAAATTCTGGGTTTTTTACACTCAAAAAAAAAGATAGTTCGTTTATCGATGCCAGCTATTATGAAGTTGATTTTGCAAAAGCCATTTTATATTTAAAAAAACCCGTTGCCGAGGACAGTTTAATTGCTGATTATTTGGCCTATCCTGATTTTTTAACAAAAACCTACAAACAACTGGACGATAAAGTTGTTTTAGCTAATACTGACCAACAACAATTATTATACAAATTATCACAACCCAGTGAGCGCGATGAATATAAACCATTTGATGGTCTTACAACTCAAGGTAGTATTTCTAGAGGCATAGTAGTTGGAAACAATCAAAACTCTGTTTTGAATAGCGAGCTGGATTTGCGAATTACAGGTAAATTAAGTGAAAAAGTATCCTTAAGGGCATCTATTCAGGATGCCAATATTCCACTTCAAGAGAGTGGTTACTCACAACGCTTGGATGAATTTGACCAAGTATTCATTGAAATGTTTAGCGAAAACTGGAAAATTCGCGCAGGTGATGTAGATTTGGTAAATGCCAATTCGTTTTTTGGAAAATTTAGCAAACGTGTTCAAGGGCTTTCAATTAACGCCAAACTCAACCATCCTAATTCAACTACAAATTTATTTGCCGCAGGGGCTTTGGTAAGAGGACAATTTAACACCTCGCAATTTACAGCACAGGAAGGCAATCAAGGTCCTTATAAAATAACTGGCCCAAACGAGGAGCTTTATGTATTAATAGTATCTGGCAGCGAAACCGTTTATGTAAACGGAGTTCCACTAGAACGTGGTGAAAACAACGACTACATAATAGACTATAATGCAGGTGAAATTATTTTCAACCCAACATTTCCTATTACTTCTGAAATGCGTATTACGGTAGACTACCAGTATAGCGAGCGTTATTATTCCCGCTTAATTGTTTATGGTGGTGGTAACTATTCTGGTGATAAACTTAAGATAGGAGCTTCAGTTTATAGTGAGAGTGATTCAAAAAACAGTCCGTTATCTCAAAACCTATCGGCAGAACAAGTTGAGATTTTAGCTCAAGCTGGCGATGACAAAAGCCTTATGGTTGCACCATCGGCCACACCAGAAGCCTATAACGAAAACAGAGTTTTATATAAAAAAGAACTTATAAATAGTGTTGAAGCCTTTGTGTTTTCTAATAATCCTGACGATGAATTATATAGTGTACAATTTTCATTGGTGGGTGATAATTTGGGAAATTATATTATTAGCGATATTGATGCCATTTCAACTATATATGAATACATAGAACCTATTGCTGGAGTTCCTCAAGGGAATTATGAGCCCATTATACAATTGGTTGCCCCTAATAAATTGCAATTAGCGATTGTTAACGGGAACTATAAGCCAACGCAAAAAACCGATATAACTTTTGAATTGGCAGGAAGCAAAAACGACCTCAACCTGTTCTCAAGTATTGATGACGACGATAACGATGGCTATGCTGGAAAATTTATAGTTAACCAAGCTATTATTAAATCAGATAGCTTATGGAATTTAAATGCACTTATCGATACAGACTATATTAATGAAAACTTTAGAACCATTGAACGTATTTATAATGCAGAATTTAGTAGAGACTGGAATTTAGGCACTTCAAACGGTTCCCAAAATATCACAAATTTGGGCAATCAGGTTTTTATTACTTCTGGATTAAAAGCTTTTCATCCAAAAAAAGGCCTTGTTTCCTATCAATTTGAATACTTAAACTACAGCAATAATTTTAACGGCAACAGACATATAGCTTTAGCCGATTTAGCCTTAAAACGATGGCAAATAGTTAGTAATTCTAGTTTTTTGAATGCCGATTCAAATGAGTCTACCTCAACTTTTTTACGATCTTATAACCGAATAGCATATAGTTTTAACAAGGGCTGGACAGGAACGCGATTAGCTTTGGAAAGTAATGAACAACGTGTTATTGAAACCGATTCCTTTACACCAATAAGTCAACGGTTTAAATCGTATGAAGTTTTTGCAGGTATTGGCGACAGCACCAAAGTTTTTGCTGAAGTGGGTTATAAATATCGCGTAAACGATAGTTTAAGAAATAGCCGATTAGGGAAAGTAAACACCTCTAACAATTATTATATTGATTCGCGCCTTATTCAAAACAGTAGAACCAATCTATCATTTTATGCCAATTACCGGACGTTAAAAGACATAGACCCAGAGCGTAATGAAAATTCGCTGAATTCGCGTTTAATTTTTAGCCAGCGCTTTATTAAACAACTTATATTCTGGAATACCACTTATGAAACCAATTCAGGAACAGCACCGCAACAAGAATTCACATATTTGGAAGTAGAATCTGGGCAAGGTGTTTACACATGGATTGACTATAACAATAATGGGATACAGGAACTGGAAGAATTTGAAATTGCACAATTTCCAGATGAAGCCGATTATATACGCGTTTTACTTCCCAACCAGGTTTTTATTAAAACCCATCAAATACGTTTTAGTCAATTATTAACGCTTAATCCGCAACAATGGGCAAACGATGATAACACCTTTAAAAAGGTGCTTTCGCATTTTCACAATCAAACCTCGTATTTGATAGACAGTAAAGAAAGACGTGATGGTAACGATTTTAACTTAAATCCATTTAATATAAATGAAGCCAACCAATTAGCCTTACAATATAATTTTAGAAACGTCTTGTTCTTTAACCGTGGTAAACAACGTTACACAACGTCCTACACTTATTTAAGTAATAAGTCAAGAAATGTACTGTCTTTTGGATTCATTGAGAATAATTTGGTAAGCCATAAGCTGCAATTCAATCATAAATTTGCCAAAAATTGGCTTATAAATTTGGAATCTAATTTTAATGAAAACGAGAGCTTAAGTGAAAATTATCCAAGTAAAAACTTCAATATTGAAGAGACTAATTTTTTCCCAAAACTAACGTATCTGTTAAATGACAATACCAGTTTTGATGTGTTTTTCCAGTATGCTAGTAAAGAAAATACCATTGCACAATTTGAAACTTTAAAGCAGCAAAAATATGGTGCCTCATTTCGTTACGCCAATTTTCAAAAAATAGCTATTAGCGGCGAGTTTAATTATTTTTCAAATGATTTTTCTGGCGATACCAACACGGCAGTGGCTTACCAAATGATGGAAGGCTTGCAGCCTGGTAAAAACTACACATGGAATCTTATTGCACAAAAGAAAATAACCAGTTTTTTAGATTTAAATTTGTCTTACAACGGTAGAAAATCTGAAACCAGCAAAGTCATCCATACAGGTAACATACAACTAAAAGCTTATTTTTAATAGTACTTTATATCCCTTGTCCATACATATAAAGGTTCGCCATTTACAATTTTTGTTATTTCGGTCCAGTTTCCTTTTTTGTCGAATTTGTATTTATAATCAATTGTATATTCTTTCTCTCTAAAATGGCACAATACTTTAATTATGTATCCTTTTTCATCGTATTTATAATTAACCAACTCTTTTGAGGAGCTGTTTTTAACTACTGAATACTCGTAACTAATCTTCCTGTCATCTAAATCATATTTATATTTTCTGTAAGCATAAACAGTATCTCGAGCATAGCCTTCATAAATTAAATTGTTTCTTTCATCATATTCATAAATCGTTTTATAAGGTCTTTTCGAATTTTCTTCAATCCAGTGCTCTTCATATACCTTATTCTCAAAATCATCAAACTTGCTCTTTTTTAATAAAAACTTTTTCCCAATAGAATCTCTAACTTTAAAACTATCTTCATTAGTATAATTAAAAACTCTTTGATGATATTCATTAATTGTATTTTCAATGCTATCTATTTCATATGTAATAATATCTCGGCTACCATCTTCATCAAAGCTATTTACTCCAATTATTTTTCCTTTGTATCCTCTTATAAAATACAAATGCACAAAATCATTGGGGTCGTCACTCCAATAACGACTTTCAGAAATCAGCAAATTTGATTTATTATAAAAGTATCTAGTAAGGTAATGAACATCATCCCAATAAAGCTCTTTAGTTTCAACTAAATTATTATTTTTATCATAAGTATATTTATATTCTCTTTTAAAACTTCCATCTTTATTATACCAAATCTCATTATCAGGTAATCCGTTTTTCAGAAATTCCTTTTTATAATTTACATAGAAACAACCTTTTGAGTCAACCCAGTTACATTTAAAAGTTTCTCGGATATTCTCTGGAGTAAATATTAATGCATGGCCATAATCTCCATCATTTTGCATAAACTTATAATTCTGTTTTTTTTCGTTTAAAAATTCAACCTTTTCCCTAACCGATTTAGGGTTCCCATAAATTGTATCCATGTTTTGCTGAGAATAGGCAGAAACAAGTAATGAAGTAAAAATAAGAGTGTAAATAAATTTCATATAAGATAACTGGTTAGTAGCTCAAATATCCAAAATTATGTATACTACCAAAAACTATAATGAGTAAACCATGCTTTTTATTGAGTCAAATAAAAAAACTCCCAAGATTAACTTGGGAGTTTTTTTATGTCGTTCAGAACAAAGTGAAGCGTAGTGAAGAATCTTTTAACCTTTCCAAAAGATTACCACAACTTTCTTTGATAGTTTCGCAATGTAAGTTCTATTTCATTTTTTGAAGCCAATGCTTAACGTCAACTTCTTTTTTAATAATATCTCGTAAATCGTCTATCTTTACTCGTTTTTGTTCCATAGTATCTCTATGACGAATAGTAACAGAGTTATCTTCTAACGTATCATGGTCAACAGTTATACAAAATGGCGTACCATTAGCATCTTGACGTCTGTATCGTTTTCCAACAGCATCTTTTTCGTCGTAAAAAACATTAAAATCCCACTTTAAATCGTCAACTATTTGTTTGGCCACTTCTGGCAAACCATCTTTTTTAACTAACGGAAATACTGCTGCTTTAACAGGCGCCAAAACTGCTGGTAATTTTAAAACGGTTCGCGTTGTATTGTTGTCTAGTTCTTCCTCTACCAAGGCATTAGAAAATACAGCTAAAAACATACGGTCTAAACCAATAGAGGTTTCCAACACATAAGGTGTATAGCTGGCATTATCTTCATGGTCAAAATATTGCAGTTTCTTTCCTGAATATTCTTCATGTTGCTTTAAATCGAAATCGGTACGTGAGTGAATACCTTCTAACTCTTTAAACCCAAATGGGAATTTAAATTCTATATCTGTTGCAGCATCGGCATAATGCGCTAACTTCTCATGGTCGTGGAAACGGTAATTATCATCTCCCATTCCCAATGACTTATGCCATTTTAATCGGGTTTCCTTCCAGTAATTAAACCATTCTTTCTGGGTGCCTGGCTTAATAAAAAACTGCATTTCCATTTGTTCAAACTCACGCATTCTAAAGATGAACTGTCTGGCAACTATTTCGTTCCTAAATGCTTTACCAGTTTGCGCAATACCAAACGGAATTTTCATTCGACCCGTTTTTTGCACGTTCAAAAAATTAACAAAAATTCCTTGAGCGGTTTCAGGACGTAAATACAAATCCATTGCTGTATCTGCCGAAGCTCCAAGTTTGGTGCCAAACATCAGGTTAAATTGCTTTACATCTGTCCAGTTTTTACTACCAGACAGCGGATCGGCAATTTCCAATTCTTCAATAAGTGCTTTTACATCTGCTAAATCTTCATTTTCCAACGATTTAGCCATTCGCGATAAAATAGTATCAATCTTTTCTTGATAGCCCAATACGCGACCATTTGTTGAAACGAACTCGGCTTTGTTAAAGGCGTCTCCAAAACGTTTAGCCGCTTTTGCAACTTCTTTATCAATTTTAGCTTCTAGTTTGGCACAATAATCTTCAATTAAAACATCAGCTCGGTAACGCTTTTTAGAGTCTTTATTATCAATTAGCGGGTCGTTAAAAGCATCAACATGCCCAGAAGCCTTCCATGTAGTTGGGTGCATAAAAATCGCTGCGTCTATTCCCACAATATTATCGTGCATTTGTACCATGGCCTTCCACCAATAGTCACGAATATTCTTTTTTAATTCTGCTCCATTTTGAGCATAATCGTAAACTGCGCTTAATCCATCGTAGATTTCACTACTCTGAAATACGTAACCATACTCCTTTGCGTGAGAGATTACCTTTTTAAATTGATCGTCGTTGTTTGCCATGCTGCAAAAATAAAAAACCGCTTCAACTAAATGAGCGGTTTTCTAAAAAATATATTGGTTAGTTAGTTTAGTTCTATTTTTGAAGTTCCTAGAATTTCATTGTCATGAAAAACGGATATGATATAATTCCCTTTTTTGAGTGGTTCTTTAGAATTCACATTAATTTTAGTGCACACATCTATGTTAGAATTTCTATAATTTACAGATGTTTTTCCACTGTAAACCAATGTCGTTTTACCAAATTGAACAGCACCTCTATCTGAAATTACATTGTTGTTCTGATCTAAAATTTGAACATAAATATCTTTGTTACCTTTAGGGGAAAAAGGATTTTCTTCCAATGTAAAGCAAACTTCTAAATTATTGGCCTCTTCTGCATTGTTTGTTTCAATATCGTAACTTGATCTGGATGTAATTAAAGCTTTTGCTTGAATGTTATTTGCCGACAATGCTGTAAACTCCTTTACAACAATTGCTAACTTTTGATTTTCCACAATTAGTTGCTCAATCTGATCCTTTTGCAAGGCAATGGTTTCAGAAGCTTTATCAGACTCTGATTGGAGTTTAGAATTTTCTTTTTTAATGGAGTTTAATTTAGCAAGCACAACATTTTGGCTCTCTCTTAATGCTCTCGCTTCTTGCTTATACTTCGTAATTAATGGAAGATTGGCTTTGACCATCTGTAAAGAATCTAGAAGCACATGTATTCTAGATTTAGAATGTCGTAACTGTAAGGCTGTTTCTTCGTTTTCAACACCAACCTTTTCGTAAAGCGATATCATTTCTGACAACTCCTGTTGCACAAGCTTAAACTCTTGTTCTGCAACAGCTTCTTGACTTTTGTGTGTGTTGTAACTAGAAAAGCTAATTGACCCTAATACAACAATGGCTATTACCAAAGTACCAATAATTAATCTGTAGTTAAATAATTGAGGGTTAACTATCATCTTAATTAATCTATTATCTCGCTAAACTAAAATTAAGATTGGTTAAAATCACTTTTTATCGATGAAATGAAAAAAAATTTGTTGAAGTTCTTATAAAATTTCAATTGCATTTTACAGGCTTAAAAAACTGTAATATATTTATTACTAAATTATTATACATGCTTGAATCGTTAGCCAATTTATTTTTTCCAAAAGTATGTTATAGCTGTAGCCATTTATTAACAGATAACGAGCTTTATATTTGCACCTTGTGTAGACATAAATTACCTGTTACAAATTTTCATTTTAATGATGATGATACCGTTAAGCGTATTTTTTATGGTAGGGTTCCCGTAAAATATGCTACTGCTCTTTTACGATTTGAAAAAAAAGGACTTACGCAAACCCTAATTCATAATTTAAAATACAAAGGTTTTGAAGAAATAGGTTTGTTTTTAGGTAATTGGTTGGGATCTGAACTTAAAGAGATTAAAGCATATTCTAACATAGACCTTGTTATTCCAGTTCCATTGCACAAAAATAAGCTTCAAAAACGCGGTTATAATCAAGTTACATTATTTGCCAAGCAAATAGCTAAACATATTAATGCAGAATATGTTGATGATGTTTTGATTAAAACAACTAACACAGCTTCACAAGTTAGTAAATCAAGAATTTCAAGATGGTTTAATAATCCTGAAATATTTCAAGCTGTTAACACGCATAAAATTGAAAACAAACATGTATTGTTGGTAGATGATATTATTACAACAGGAGCAACTTTAGAAGCTTGCTCCAATATATTATTAAACACAAAAAACGTTAAAATTAGTATCGCTGCTATGGCAATAGCTTAATACCTATTTTAATAATGCTAAATATATTGTTTCTTTGCACAAATAGAATACTCGAATGTACAAAAGCCTTTCAAATTTTATTTTTCTTTTAGTAGTTAGCTTCGTTTTTTTTAACTGTGCTAATCGTGGAAAACCTGGTGGCGGAGCAAAAGATATAACGCCTCCCGAAATTGTAAAGTCTGAACCAGAAAACTACAATTTAAATTTTAAAGGCAATGAAATTGAGATAACTTTTGATGAGTATATAAAAATTAAAAACTTACAAAAGCAGCTCATAATTTCGCCACCTATGGATCCTGCTCCAGAGATTACTCCAATGAGCGTTGCCAGTAAAACCATTCGTATTCGAATTAATGATACTCTTTCCCCAAACACAACTTATGCCTTTAATTTTGGCAATAGCATTGTAGACAATAACGAAGAAAATCCATTTCCATATTATAAATATGTATTCTCTACCGGTGATTATATCGATTCATTATCAGTTAGTGGCTATATTATAGATGCCGAGTTGCAAAAACCAGATAATTTTGTTTCTGTAATGTTATACGAGGTAGATTCTACTTTAAACGACTCTATAGTTTTTAAAAAACAACCGCGATATATTACCAATACACTTGATAGCACTACAACATTTACTTTAGAAAATTTAAAAGCTGGAAAGTATATGTTAGTTGCCATGAAAGATGAAAACCAAGATTACAAATTTCAGCCAAGTACCGATAAAATAGGCTTTTACAAATCTTACATTACGGTTCCAACAGATAGTATATACGAGTTGAAATTATTTAAAGAAACCCTAGACACCAAAATTATACGTCCACGATTAATATCTGGTGAAAAAGTTGCCTTTGGCTACCAAGGCGATTACGATTCTATTGCAATCAATATGCGCTCTAATGTTCCAGATGATTTTGAATCGCGTATTACAAAAGACCCTGAAGCAGACTCTTTATACTATTGGTATAAACCAAGGTTGGAAGTAGACTCCTTACTTTTTAATGTAACGGCAAAAAATTATACCGAAGATTTTACCGTTAAAATTAGTGAACAACAACGTGATACTTTAGAAATATCTGCAAGCCCAACAGGCTCGTTAAATTTTAAAGATAATTTTAAAATAACCGGAACCGTACCCTTTTCAAAAATTGACACTGATAAAATTACTATTCTTAATGCCGATTCTCTTAAAGTTGATTTTCAAACAAAGCTAGACACATTATCCAATACTGTTGAAATTGCCTTTGAAAAACCAGAAAGCGAACGCTTCAATATTGAAATATTACCTGAAGCTTTTGAAGACTTTTTTGGGGACACAAACGACACTTTAAATTATAAGCTATCTACCAAAACCTATGGCGATTACGGCAATGTTCGTGTAACATTACAAAACGCGGTTTACCCTATGATTGTCCAACTCACCAACGACAAAGGTGAAGTAAAAGCCGAAATTTACACTACAAAACCTGAACCAATTGATTTTAGACATATAGAATCTGGTGATTATTATTTGCGTGCCATTTTTGATTCAAACGGTAATGGTAAGTTTGACTCCGGAAACTATCTTAAACAATTGCAACCAGAACGTGTAAGTCATTTTCCAGACAAACTGGAAGTGCGGTCTAATTTCGATTCTATTTATGAATTTATTCTATTGTAAAGCTGTCTTTATCGTTTAAAAATTTCAACTTATTCCTGTAGTATTCAATATGCTTTTTTTCTAGGGTCAAAATTTCAATTTGTTCTTTGTTGGGTCTCAAAGGTGTAATATTATTACCTAAAACATCATAAACTGCCGAGTGACCGCAATACTCATTTTGCTTTTCATCTATCCCTATTCGGTTAACACCAATGCAATAACACATATTTTCAATGGCTCGCGCTTTAAGCAAGGCATCCCAGGCAGCAATTCTTGGTTTAGGCCAATTGGCGACATATACAACCATATCATAATCTGCCGTGTTTCTTGACCAAACTGGAAAACGCAGATCATAACAAATCAATGGACAAATCTTCCAGCCTTTGTATTCAATAATCACCTTTTCTTTCCCTGCTTCAAACACTTTATCTTCTCCAGCCAAGGAGAAGGTGTGGCGTTTATCGTAGGCAACTATATAACCATCTGGAAAAGTAAAAATCATACGATTATAAAACTTGTCATTTTCCTTTATAATTAAGCTTCCCATAAGAGCTATATCATACTCCAATGCTTGTTTCTTCATCCATTCCACTGACTTACCATCCATAGTTTCTGCCATCGTTTCGGCATTCATAGTAAATCCTGTAGTAAACATTTCAGGAAATATTATTAAGTCTACATCGCTAGGTAATTCTTGAAATTTTTCCTTGAAATTTTTCCGATTGGCTTTAGCGTCTTCCCAAACTAAATCGGTTTGAAAAAAAGCTACTTTTAAGTGTTCTTGCATAACTTCTAAAATAATCAAATTTTATTTAAAATTTCAGCTGCTTGCACCAAAGTTTCAGTTGTTTTTGCAAAACAAAACCGTAGGACTTTATCATCCTTTCCTCCTTCATTAAAAACAGACATGGGAATTGATGCGATGCCATTCTCTATGGTCAATCGTTTGGCAAAGTCAACATCATACTCACTGGTGATTTCTGAAAAGTCCAACACTTGAAAATAAGTGCCTTTTGAAGGGCTGACTTTAAATCTTGAGTCTTTAAGTAAGCTCAAAAAGTAATCCCGCTTTTCTTGGTAGAATGCTGGCAAACTCAAATAATGATTGGGCTCCTGTAAATAATTAGCTAAAGCTTTTTGCATGGGATGATTTACAGCAAACACATTAAACTGATGCACTTTTTTAAATTCATCCATCAACTCTTTTGGTGCACAGCAATAACCCATTTTCCAACCCGTGTTGTGAAAGGTTTTTCCAAAGGAAGCCACCACAAAACTTCGATTTTTTAAACCAGGAAACAAGCATACGCTTTGATGTTTTAAACCATCAAAAATAATGTGCTCATAAACCTCATCACTCAACACTATAATGTCTGTGTTTTTTGTCAATTCCTGTAGTTTGAGCATATCGGTTTCAGATAATATAGTTCCACTAGGGTTATGAGGTGTATTGACAATTATGAGTTTTGTTTTACTGGAAATCGTTTTTTCAACCAAATCCCAATCTACTTGATAATTTGGCACACTTAATTGAATAGGCTTCACAATACCACCAAAAAGCTCGATTGATGGCTCATAACAATCATAAGCAGGTTTAAAAATGATGACTTCGTCATCTTGCTTAACAAATGTTGAAATGATAGTAAATATGGCTTGGGTGGCACCTGCCGTAACGGTTATTTCTGATTCTGGATGATAGCTTGTGCTATATAAGTTTTCAAACTTCTTTGAAATGGCTTGGCGTAATTCTAAATTTCCTGGCATAGGTGCATATTGGTTATACCCTGAATTCATAGCCTTGTTCACTAGGTCGATCAACTTCTGATCACTTTTAAAATTGGGGAAACCTTGTGATAAATTAATGGCATTATGCTCATTAGCCAATGCACTCATTACGGTAAAAATAGTTGTACCAACGTCTGGTAATTTTGAAATATGCCTCATAATTGTAAAGGTAATAACTTCTATTATACGATTAAATGATAAGAACTTTTTATCTTTGAAGGATTCAAAAAATTTAAACCATGAAATTATTCAGATTACTTTTACTTTTTATCACACTTCAGGTTTCGGCGCAACAAGGTGGTATGTGGATCCCTTCGCTTTTAGAGGGCATGAACGAAAACGAAATGAAAGCCTTGGGCAGCAAATTAACTGCTAAAGATATTTACGACGTCAATAACTCTAGCCTAAAGGATGCTATTGGTCATTTTAATGGTGGTTGTACCAGTGAGGTGATTTCATCCAAGGGTTTAGTATTGACCAATCATCATTGCGGTTTTAGTCAAATTCAATCGCATTCTTCATTAGAAAACGATTATTTGAAAGATGGCTTTTGGGCTATGAACCTAAAAGAAGAATTGCCAAATGAAGGGCTTTTTATTGAGTTTATTGTGCGTATTGAAGATGTTACCGAGCAAGTTTTAGCTGGCGTAACTGAAACCATGACTGAAAAGGAAAAGCAATCGACCATTGATAAAAACAGTAATAGCTTACAAGCTGAAGTTACAAAAGAAGCCTGGCAAGACACCAAAGTTAAATCGTTTTACAAAGGCAATCAATATTTCTTATTTGTAACCGAGCGTTTTGAAGACATTCGTTTGGTTGGTGCACCACCTAGCAGCATTGGGAAATTTGGAAGTGATACCGATAACTGGGTGTTCCCAAGACATACAGGTGATTTTTCTTTATTCAGAATTTATGCTGATAAGAATAATCGTCCTGCAAAATATAGTGAAGACAATGTACCATATAAGCCAAAACATTACTTACCAGTATCTTTAGATGGTGTTGAAGAAGGCGATTTTACCATGGTATTTGGTTTCCCAGGTCGTACAGACGAGTATCTTCCTGCTGTAGCTATAGAGCACATCACTAAAGAATATAACCCAAGTAATATTGCTATCCGTGAAGCGGCTTTAAAAGTTATTGATGCCCAAATGAAAGCTGATGACGAGGTTCGTATTAAATATGCATCTAAACAAGCACGTATTGCCAATGCTTGGAAAAAATGGATTGGCGAAAATTTAGGAATTGAAAAAAGTAATGCGGTTGCAGAACGCAAAGCTTTTGAAGCTACATTTACTAAAGCTTTAAAAGAAAAAGGACTAGAAGATAAATACGGTCATATTTTACCAGAGTTTGACAAATTGTATGCCGATTTTGCTGATATAAATATCAAACGCAGAAATTTCATTGAAGTGTTTTTAGTGACCAACGAACTCATGCAAATGACGTTTAGAGCTTACCAAGTAGAACAATCGTTAAAACAAAATCCAGATAATATTGAAAAAGACAGAGATTATATTACAAACCTTCTAAAAGGTATCCATAAAAATTATGATGTGACTGTTGATAAAGGTGTTTTTGAAGCCGTTATGCCTTTATACAATAAGACTAATGTTGACCCAACCATTTATGACAAAACTGCATTTACCAATTTAGATAATGCTTTAAAATTATTTGATGGTTCTGCAGAGGAGGTGATAAAAAAATTGAATGAAGATGCTGCTTATGCTTATGCCAAGCCTATGATTGATGAGTTTTTCTCGTCTATAAATGCGGAATTCCAGCAAAAAAACGAACCAATTACTGCGCTTCAAACTGAATACATGACAGCTTTAATGAAAGCCTTACCAAATGCACGTTATTTTCCAGATGCTAATAGCACGTTACGTGTAACGTATGGTCAAGTGCGTGGTTATTCACCAAGAGATGCTGTGTATTACCAACCTGTAAGTTATTTAGATGGTGTTATTGAAAAATATGTGCCAGGCGATTATGAGTTTGATGTACCACAAAAACTATTAGATTTATACGAAGCTAAAGATTATGGGCAATATGCAGACTCGAATGGAAAAGTACCAGTTTGCTTTTTAGGAACCAATCATACTACTGGAGGAAATTCTGGAAGTCCAGCTATTGATGCTCATGGTAATTTGGTTGGCTTAAATTTTGATCGTGTTTGGGAAGGAACCATGAGCGACATGAATTATGATCCAGAAATTTGCCGAAACATTATGGTAGACTTACGTTATGTACTGTTTATTGTCGATAAATATGCAGGAGCCAAGCATTTAATTGATGAAATGGAATTGGTGCATCCGAAGAAATAATATTCACGTCAGTTCGAGTGGTTTTTGGTTTTATGAAACCAAAAATTGTATCGAGAACTTGTAAGAGACTTCTCGATACGATTTCGTTTTACGAAATCACTCAAAGTGACAATATTAAACAATTCCCAACTTTAGTAACAATTCCTGCTTATAGGTTCTGCCAATAGGTAAGCGTTTACTATTTACATAGATTTCATTTCCAGAAATTTTATCGACAAACTTTCGGTTTATGATGTAGCTCTTGTGGGTTTGAATAAACTGATTACTCGGTAATTTTTCTTTCCAATTTTTAAGCGAATCTATATAAGATAGCTTTTGTTTTGTTGTAACTACTGTTATATAGTTTCTGTCTGATTCGATGTACAAAATATCATCTAGTACAATTTTATGAAGCGTTTTGTCGACATTCAAAAACAATACTTCAGATTCATCAGCAGTCGTTTTATTCAAAACCTCTAATCTATCTTTGGCCTTATTAATCGCTTTTAAAAAACGGTCAAACGAGAAAGGCTTTACCAAATAATCTACAATGGTGTCTAACTCAAAACTGCTTACTGCATAATCCGGATAAGCAGTAGTCATAATAATTGCTGGTGGATTTTTGACGGTTTTTATAAAATCAATCCCAGAAATATCCGGCAAATTGATGTCTAAAAATACCACATCAACCGTTTCGCTTTTTAAAAAATTATTGGCTTCAATAGCGACTTTAAAAGTTGCTATTAATTCCATATCAGGCAACTTCTTCAAGAAATTCTTAAGAATGTTTTGCGCTGGTATTTCGTCTTCAATGATGATACAGGTCATACTAAATTTAGTTTTTCTGTCATTCCTGCGAAAGCAGGAATCCATTTTAATTCCAATCTATTGATAAATCTTCCCAATTCGGATTGTTATCCTCAATTAGGTTAATCTTCCATTGTCGTTTCCACTTTTTTATATTCTTTTCTCTCTTTATAGCATCATTGATGTATTGATATGTTTCAAAATAAACCAACTTATCTAAACCATATTTCTTGGAAAAACCTTTAATTAACTTCTTTTTGTGCTCAAACATGCGTCTCTCCAAATCATTTGTCACACCCACATATAAAGTACCATTCTTCTTGTTGGTTAGGATGTATAAATGATATTGATGAATGTTTTTAAACATTAGTTAAATAATTGTGGATTCCTGCCTTCGCAGGAATGACAACTGTAGTTAATTTTTATAGTAGTGATAATTTCAAAACAACTTTAAACTTATCATTTTTTAAAACGTTCAACTCAAAATGATCTTTATATAACAACTCCAAACGTTTTTCCAAGTTTTGAAGGCCTATTTTAAATTCAGCCAAGTCATGATCTTTTTCTGTAAAATCATTTTCACAAACACATTCTAAAACACCATTTTTTTCAACGATGGAGACCACAATTTCACTATTCAAGGAACTGTGCTTAAAGGCATTTTCAATTATGGTAATTAGTAATAAAGGTGCTATTTGGTTATTCTCATTTTCAATACTCTTGGTGTAACCAATCGTATTCACACCTTCGGTTCGTAATTCTTGAAAGGTCATGTAATTGTCAATAAACTGAATCTCCTTGTGCAATGGGATTTTTTTCGCATTACTCTCGTACAATACATGCTTTAAATTATCAGAAAGCCTTAAAATCAATTCAGGTGTTTCATTTGGTTTTTCTAAAGCATAGGAATAAATGGTGTTCAGGTTATTGAACAGCACATGCGGATTAATCTGCGATTTTAAAAACTTCAATTCCATTTCCAAATGTTCCTTTTTTATTTGCTCCACTTCTTCTTGCTTATCTATAAAGCGGTATAACACCCAAACAAAGGAGAAGAAAATGAGTGGCACCAAGGTTTGCCATAAATAATCACTTAAGCATTTCATAATGGAGCAACCACATTGTGCAAATTCATAACAATACAATTGTGTTGCCAAAAAGGAAATCAAGGCAATAACGAAAACATACCAAGCGTACATTTTCTTCTTGACAAAATAGGGTAGTAATATCAAATTGTTTACGTAAACAATGACTACAAGAATCGATATGTATTGCAAAAAGGGGTTTTCTCGCCAGTAATAAGGTGAAAAAACAAATAAGGATACCATGACAAACAAGATCCAAAACAGGATATGTACCAATATTTGAGAGCTATGTTTTTTTAAGGTATTCATATTGAAATGAAAAGTAAACAGAATTCTTTAGTTGGTCAAACATAATGTACAAAAGGCAGAAATAACGCAACAAACAACCATTGGTATTGTAAAATAAAACGTTTGTACACCTAAATGAGTTGAAAATACAAATTATTGGCAAGCAAGCCGTTAAGCTTCTATTTTTGATTAAAATTCATCAATCATGAAACGAACAGTACTACTTTTATCCATCCTTTTTTGTTCCCAAATCACTTTTTCTCAAACTATTAATCAAATCGTTATTGACGACAAGGGCAATCCCAAATTATTAGGTAGAATTGACAAAAGCGGTCTGCAACAAGCACCCTTTAATGAGTGGTTTGAACCTAATTACGATGACTACCTTGTCAACAAACAGGTGGTATCCAAACTCAAAGATGGACTAAACCATTATACCATAAAAGTGTTTTTGGGCACCTGGTGTGGTGACAGCAAAAAAGAAGTCCCAAGGTTTTACCATATTCTGGATAAGGCTAAATTTCCAGCCAGTCAATTAGAGGTTGTTGCTGTAGACAACAAACCTGAAGCCTATAAACAAGCCCCAAACCATGAAGAAAAAGGTTTGAACATTCATCGGGTACCCACTTTTATTTTCTATAAAAATGGTCAGGAAGTGAACCGTATTGTGGAACATCCTGTAGAAACTTTGGAACGCGATATGTTAACTATAGTCACTGACAATAAATACACACCAAACTATATGGCAGCAAACTATTTAAACTATTTACAATCCGAAAAGTCAATTGATAGTTTACAATTGGAACATGACATTCTTGTTCCCAGATTGGCCGAATTTGTAAAAGGCAGTCGGGAGTTGAATACTTTGGGTTATGTGTATTTACGCGCCCAAGAATATGACAAAGCCTTGTATGTTTTTGATTTGAACACCCAAATTTTTCCCTACAAATACAATGTGTATGATAGCTTGGGTGAAGCCTATTTTGAAAGCAAAAACTATGATTTGGCTCTAAAAAATTATTACAAAGGTTTAAGCCTAAAACCGGATGATGATAATGCAATTGAAATGATAGAGAAGATTAAGTCTAAAATAGAATAGCTGCTTCTCGATACGATTCAGACAACAAGCATCTGAATCACTCGAAGTGACAAAACCAATTAGTATGTCAGTTCGAGTGTTTGTTTGAAACTATAGTGAAAACAAATGTATCGAGAACTCAACAAACAAAATAAAAAACGGTATTTTTAGTTATTAGATTAGCTAAACCATCCGTTATGAAATACCTCTTTTGCTCCTTATTCCTTCTCATAAGTATTATTGGGTTTTCACAAAATCAAGAAATTAAATTGACTAAAGAAGAACTATTATCAAAGCCAATTCAAATTCCAAACAGTTGTTTTGGCTTGTCTCCAAATGATTCTTTTCCAAAAATAGTTTCTTTTAAAATAAAGATTCCAAAATTTCCGGCTCAACAAGTATATGGCGATTACCTATATAACAATAGTAAAGCTTATCTCAAAAAAGCTTTAATAGGAGATTTTGTTACTATTTTCGATATAAAATTGTCAGAAGAAGATATCGTAAAACCTCCAAAATCTATAGTTATTGAAATTGTCTCAAAAAAAGAATAATAAAAACATGAAATACGTTTTACTTTTTTCAATTGTGTTCTTTAATCTTTTTGGGTTTTCACAAGAACCTAACAAAGCTGTTGTTGAAGTCAACAAGATGAATGTGGTTTACAGAGGAGTGAGCAACCCCTTAACATTAAGTATGCCTGGAACGGTTTCCTTTGAAGCATCGGCTCCAGGATTGAAAAAAATTGATGATTACGGAAATTATGTTATGAATCCAGGTTCTGGATTGACCGTTGATATTGAACTACGAGGCAAACTTCCAAATGGGGAGATTGTTACTGCTATAAAAACATTGCGGATAAAAGATATTAGCAAACCTGTTGGATCTATAAATGGATTAGGTTGCGGAGAGAAGTGCTTATTAAATCTTAAAAAAGAAGAATTAAGAGAAGCAAAAATAGATGGATATATCAAAGACTATTTAGTAGATTTAGATATTAGAGTAGTTAGCTTTTCAATTAAGCTGCCAAATGATTCAATAGTGAAATTTGTAGGAGACACTATTAATGATTCAAACTATAACATGATAGATAAATTAAAACAAGGATATGAAATTTCAATTATAGATATCAAATGGACAATATTTGGAACTACTAGTACCTATAAACTTCGACCTCTACAACCGATAAAAATTCGATTATTGAACTAAACAATCTCCATCTTCTTTAATAAGAAACTGGCGTTCATATTCTGGCAAACACCTTTTTTAAATTTATAGTCAAAAAAGAGTTCGTCATTAACAATTTGCGCATCAAAATAGTAGTTCTTAACAGGTTCTAATTGGCTTTCAATTTCGCACAAACTTAAGTCATGAGTGGCAATAATACCTGTGGCATTTGAGGCGACCAGTTTCTCCACAAACTTTTTGGAGCCAATGGCTTTGTCGGTTGAATTGGTGCCTTT
This sequence comes from Hanstruepera flava, assembly GCF_023634025.1. GTDB lineage: Bacteria > Bacteroidota > Bacteroidia > Flavobacteriales > Flavobacteriaceae > Hanstruepera > Hanstruepera flava. The sequence continues at coordinate 1,101,571 of NZ_JALJCW010000001.1, forward strand.
TAAAATTTCATCTAACACAATAAAGTATGGCTCTTTGGCTATTTCGTCTACAATGAATTTTAAGCGCGTTAATTCTGAAAAGAAATAACTGCTATCATCAGTTAATGAATCACTGGTGCGCATACTCGTTATTAATTTAATAGGATGGTACTGACTGGATTTAGCACAAACCGGCAAACCCACATTCGCCATAACGATGTGCAAGGAAACGGTTCGTAAAAACGTACTCTTACCAGCCATATTAGCACCAGTTACAATAAAGAATTCTTGGTTTTCAATCTGTAGGTCGCTATTAACCCGCTTGGTTTTATCTAACAAAGGATGACCCAGTTCCTCGGCAGAAATGGTTTGATTAGTATCAACAATTTCTGGAAACATATATTCTGGGTTATTAAACACATAATTACCCAATGAGTTATGCGCATCAAAAAAGGAAACCACTTCAAACCATTTGGCAACAGTTTGCTGGTGATTAGTAATCCACTGCTCTATTCTGTAACTATGTTTTAAATCGGTTAGAAAAAACCCATTACCCAAAATAGCACCAATCATATTATTTCTATTATCCAAGGCATCCAAATGTCTTGAAAAATGTTTAAAAATAGCGGATGCCTTTTGGTGATTGGACTCAATTTGTTGTTGCTTTTCGACCAGTAATTCTGAAGTAAATGATTCTTGCTCGATACTATCCAACAACGTGGCGTATTGCTTGAAAGTGTCTTTAACCTTATCAGTATTGGAAGCTAAACTATTAATCTTTTTCAGATATTTTCCAGTGATGGCAAAGCCCAACAACAGCCAATAACCAACTAAACTGGGCGATATAATTTGAATTACAGAAAGTATAATTAAAATGATTGAAGCTAACCCAAAAGCCATAGGTAGCCAACGCATGATTTGTGGTAAAAATGGTTTATGGTTTTTTAACCAAGCAATAATATCGCCTGCAGAAGTCTCAACTTGAATCAAACTGGAAGCAGCAGAATAATTTTGTCGCCATGTTGGTTTTTGAGCCAGTTCTTTGATAGCCTCTTGTCTTTCCACAATCCCGTCAATAGTATTTGCTTTTAGAAGATTGGCTAACAGATGAGTTCCTTCAGGAATGGTTGTTCTATTGATAAATTGAAAAAAGGATCCTTTTCCAAACAAATCTATATCCAAGCTATAAAAATGCTTCGGATCTTGAAATGCATTACCATTGGGTCTGTGTTGAAAGTCTCCAGAAGCTATAAGTAACTCCTCTTCATTAATAGTCACCAAAGCCTTATTTAAATCACGGTTGTATTTTACATTCGTGTATTTAGACAACAAAAACAGAAAAATACCAATCCCTAAAACAGCTATGATGGCCACTAAAATCCAATTAGAATAGGTGAAGTAAATCCCAAGGACTGTCAGCACAAAAACTAAAACACGTAATGTACTTAACCTGATAAGTTGCTTGTTTAAATCCTTGACAATTTTTTGATATTTGTTTAATTGTTCCGAATAAAAATCTTGCGGATTTTGCATGAAATGTTTTTTATAGCTAGAGTTCCATTGAGTCTATTTCAACAAAAAGTGAGATGATGTTCTGTACCGCTAATTTATAAAATTCAGGGTGGATGTTCTCGTAATCGTCGGTTGGTCTGTGATAATCCTTATGATCTTCTACCCCAAAATAAAGAAATGGAATGCCTTTTCTAAAAAAGGAACCATGATCCGAAGAAAACGTCCAGTTTTGCTTCCCGTCTTTTCCATCATGACCCATTAGAAATTTAAAATCATCTGACGCTTTTTGATTTTCAATAGCATTTTGAAAAGCTTCATTGCCTCTAGCTCCCGTTATGTACAATTCATTCTGGTCATTTCTGCTCACCATGTCCATGTTCATATTGAGTTTAATACTTTCTAACGGTACAATAGTATTCTCAACATAGTAACGAGAACCTTGAAGGCCTAATTCTTCTGCGTCAAAAAAGGCTAAAATTACTGAATGTTTTGGTGGGTTCTTTTTAAAGTATTCTGCAAACGCTAACATAGCACTCACTCCTGAAGCATCATCATCAGCACCATTAAAAATCTGTCCATTTTTAATACCTTCATGATCATAGTGCGCACTAATCACAATATATTTATTAGGCACATCTGTTCCTGAAATCTTCCCTAAAATATTGATGCCTTTGTATTGCTTCCCTCTTGCTGTAAAACTAAAAGGTTGCTCATGGGTATCCGCTAAAGGTTCAACATTTAATTTTTGAAGCTCTCTTACAATGTAGTCTTTGGCCATTAAAGCTCCTTGAGTGCCTGTTCTCCTTCCTTCATATAAATCTGATGATAAAACTTCAACGTGCTTCAATAGTTTATTGGAATCAAACTTAAATGTCTTCTCTTGAGCGAAGGATATTAAACCATTTACTAAAAGGAATAGTATAATTAGTTTTTTCATAAAGGGCGTTTTTTTCAGGTGATAAAGAAACAAAAAAAATCTCAAGATTATTCTTGAGATTTTTTTTGTTTCTGTTAAAAATATGTGTTTACCCTTTAAGACTCGCCTTTAAATATTCACGATTCATTCTTGCGATGTTTTCAAGCGAAATACCTTTAGGACACTCCACCTCACAAGCTCCAGTATTGGTACAGTTACCAAATCCTTCTTCGTCCATTTGTTTAACCATGTTTAATACACGGTCTGTGGCTTCTACTTGTCCTTGAGGTAATAAAGCGAATTGTGAAACTTTTGCACCAACAAATAACATAGCACTAGAGTTTTTACAACTTGCTACACATGCACCACAACCAATACACATAGCTGCCTCGAATGATTCATCTGCATCGTGTTTATTAATTGGAATAGCATTCGCATCTATGGTGTTACCAGATGTATTTACGGAAATAAATCCTCCAGCGTGCTGAATACGATCAAATGCACTACGATCTACAACTAAATCCTTAATGACTGGAAATGCCGTTGCTCTAAAAGGTTCGATAGTAATGGTATCACCATCCTTAAACATACGCATATGTAATTGACACGTTGTAATGCCTCTATCAGGACCATGAGCTTCACCATTAATGTATAATGAACACATACCGCAAATACCTTCACGACAATCATGATCAAAGGCTACTGGCTCTTCATTCTTTTGAACTAAACTCTCGTTTAAAACATCTAACATTTCAAGGAAAGACATATCAGGAGACACATCAGTCACCGGGTAATCAACCATTTTACCTTTATCGTTAGCGTTTTTTTGACGCCAAATTTTTAACGTTAAATTCATAGCTTTCCTTTTATTTATAACTTCTTTCTTTTACTTCTATATTTTCGTAAACCAAATCTTCTTTATGCAATACAGCATCTTTTGGTTCGCCTTTGTATTCCCAAGCGGCAACATACTGGAACTCTTTTATACGCATAGCTTCACCTTCAGCTGTTTGATATTCTTCTCTAAAGTGTCCACCTGCAGATTCTTCCCTTAACAAAGCATCTTTAGCAAACAACTCGCCTAATTCCAAGAAGTCAGCCACACGTAAAGCTTTGGCTAGTTCCTCATTAAACTCATCATTGGTTCCTGGCACTCTAACATCTTTCCAGAATTCGGCACGTAATTCGGCAATCTCATTAATTGCAGATTTAAGATCTTCAGCATTTCGAGCCATACCGCATTTATTCCACATAATTTTTCCTAATCGCTTATGAAAATGATCAACAGAGTGCGTTCCGTTATTATTAATTAAATGTTCTATATTTTTACGAACACTCTTTTCAGCTTCGTCGAATTCAGGAGAATCTGTTGAAATTGGACCTGTCCGAATATCATCTGCTAAATAATCACCAATTGTATATGGTAACACAAAATAACCATCCGCTAAACCTTGCATTAATGCTGAAGCTCCAAGCCTGTTGGCTCCGTGATCGGAGAAATTAGCTTCACCAATACAGTATAAACCAGGCACAGTTGTTTGTAAGTTGTAATCAACCCAAATTCCTCCCATGGTATAATGAACTGCTGGATAAATCATCATAGGTGTTTCGTAAGGATTTTGATCCACGATTTTTTCGTACATCTGGAATAGGTTACCGTACTTTGTTTTTACAACTTCTTGTCCTAATTTCTTCACTAAAGCATCGTCATTTTCATCAAGTCCTCGAACATGTGCTACCTCTTTTCCATAACGCATAAATGCCGCAGCAAAATCTAAATAAACAGCTTCGCCTGTAGCATTAACACCATAACCAGCATCACAACGTTCTTTTGCAGCACGAGAAGCCACATCACGAGGCACCAAGTTACCAAAGGCTGGATAACGACGCTCCAAATAATAATCTCTATCTTCTTCAGCTATTTGAGTTGGTTTTAATTGTCCGGCACGAATAGCTTCTACATCTTTTTTATGTTTAGGCACCCAAATACGTCCATCATTTCTCAGGGATTCAGACATTAATGTTAATTTAGACTGATGATCTCCCGAAACTGGAATACATGTTGGGTGAATTTGCGTGTAACATGGGTTAGCAAAATAAGCACCACGTTTGTGAGCTTTCCAAGCTGCAGTTACGTTACTTCCCATGGCGTTGGTGGATAGGAAAAATACATTTCCGTAACCACCTGTTCCAAGAACTACAGCGTGAGCTGAATGCCTTTCAATTTCACCAGTCACTAAATTTCGCGTAATAATTCCTCTTGCTTTTCCATCAACTACAACTACATCTAGCATTTCATGACGGTTGTACATCTTCACTTTACCACGACCAATTTGACGGTTCAATGCGGAGTAAGCTCCTAACAATAATTGCTGACCTGTTTGTCCTGCAGCATAGAATGTACGTGACACCAATACACCACCAAATGAACGGTTATCTAATAAACCACCATATTCTCTGGCAAAAGGAACACCTTGTGCCACACATTGGTCAATAATATTTGCTGAAACTTCAGCTAAACGATAAACGTTAGCTTCTCTCGAGCGATAATCACCACCTTTTACCGTATCGTAAAATAAACGATAGGTTGAATCTCCATCACCTTGATAGTTTTTTGCAGCATTAATTCCACCTTGAGCAGCAATTGAGTGCGCACGTCGTGGTGAATCTTGGAAACAAAATGCTTTAACATTATAACCTAATTCAGCTAATGTTGCTGCAGCAGAACCTCCTGCCAAACCTGTACCTACTACAATTACATCAATAAGACGTTTGTTAGCTGGATTTACCAGATTAATGTTGTTTTTATGATTAGTCCACTTATCTGCAAGTGGTCCTTTTGGTATTTTAGAATCTAAAGCCATATTTAGATATATTTTTAATGATTAAAATGATGGAATAATGCAATTACAATAAAACCTAGTGGAACTAGAATAGAATATGCTTTTCCAAAGCCTTTTAATGCGTTTGTATATTTATTATTGGCTCCAACCGATTGGAAAGCCGACATAAAACCGTGTAATAAATGCAATGCCAAAAACACAAAGCCCAAGCAATATAAGGCAACACGCCAAATTGGCTCAAACTTGTGAACTAATTCTTCATAATACCTAAATCCTTCGCCATCTGCTAATAATCCAGACATATCGCCTTGAATGTACTTGGTATTGATTTCTGGAATCCAAAAATCTATAAAGTGAATGATTAAGAAAATTAGAATAAATAGACCACTGTAAATCATGTTTCTACTCATCCAAGTTGAATTTGCTGCACCATTATTTCGAGCATAGCTTATTTGTCTGGCACGTCTATTTTTAATTTCTAGAGCAAATCCCATAACAAAATGGAAAATAACACCAAAAATTAAAATAGGTTGCATAACATATTGAATTAACGGATTAGTCCCCATAAAATGAGAAACCTCATTAAATGTATCAGGATTAATGACTGACAAGAAGTTAATTATAAAATGTTGCAATAAAAAAATCATAAGGAAGAATGCCGAAAGTGCCATGGCTACTTTTCTTCCAATCGAAGAATTCAAAATTCCGCTCATTGTTGAAGTTTATTTTTATCTTAACAAAGATACGCCACAAATGACATCTAGACAAAGCCCGATTGCTTTAATTGCATATTTAGAATGATTTTAAACAAAACTAAAAAAGTCTATTCAAAACATGAATAGACTTTGTATATTTTCAGTTTAAATTTTTATTCAACAATAGGAATTAATCCACGTAATCCCATATCTACAACTTGCTCTCCAGCATCAGGTTCGTATTTTCCATCTACATTAACTTCAGTCCACTCAAAGCTATTATTAACAGAAAAAGACAACGTAACAACAACATCTTGTGTTTCGTTACCAGAAATTGTTAATCCATTTGCAAACTGACCAGTTACTACACAAGAGCCTTGAGGTACAGGAGAGGTATTAAACAGAGGATTTGGAACTGTGGTGGCACCTGGAGGTGCTTGACCTTGAGATAGAAATCCATTAGATTCAAATGCCCAAAAACCTTGTAATCTATTAGCATTAACATCTACCGTTTCGCCATTCAAATCGAAAGATGAAATATAAGTATTGAACCCAACAAAACTTGCTAAAGTTCCTGTATAATCTGTTCCATTGAGTAAAAAGTCTATTTCGCCTTCTTGATAGGCTAATGAAATTCTTACCCATTCATAATTCCCGGCAGAAACTTCACTTAATGGAATAGTTAAAAAGGTTTCGTTATTACCAGCAAAGGTTGCATTTTGAAAATCGATGGCTTCATCACCTCCAGCTGTCGTTTTTGGACCTTCAAAAATAATTTCGCCTTGACCTAATAAGGTTGTGGCAGTTGGAGCTAATTCAATATAATTAGCACTCATCATGGCAAAATTTGGCGACTGGGCAGCATTACCTGCTGGAATAGTAGCTGGTTGACCTAAATTATCCAAACGTATTTGGTTGGGGTCGAATTTAAATTTGATTACCAAGTTAGGTTCTGATGGATTATTCCCATTTGGTGTACTATCGGAAGAATCATCACTACACGAAAAACAAGTGATTAAACAAATGCTTAAAACTAATTTTAAAGTTTTCATAAGATTTGGGTATTTATGATTTTAACTCAAATATAAAGTATTTAGTATAACTATTTAATCTTCAATGCAACTTTTTCGTTGTCCAACACAATGGTGTACTCCCCTTTTGGCAGATAGTACTTATCGTTTTGCGCTTTTGAAATATCCAACTCGGTATTTTCTTTCATTAAGGCTTTTCTGCCTTTTTCTGTCATAGTCAAATCGTATTCTATATAGTTAAATCCTTTATCTAAATTGGCTTTTATCTCATTTAATTCTACACCACTCTCTGATTGTATTTTTAGAGTTTGACTTCCACCATTTTGTGCAAACACCTTGATATCTATCGATGGTTCATAAGGCTCTAAAAATTTACTCCAAGAACTTCCCCAATTCCATGAACGTCGAATGTTTTCAACCTCAAACAGGGTTATGGGTTTTTTTAGAATTTCATTATTCAATTGTTGTAAAGGTTCAATATTCGTGCGATAAATACTTCTACCATGAGTTCCTAAAACCAAATCGTTAGCTTCTGGATGAATAACCAAATCATGAACGGCAACATTTGGTAATCCGTTTGAAAACGCTTCCCATGAATTTCCATTATTGAAAGAAACATAAGCACCATTATCTGTTCCAGCATACAAAACATGTTCATTTTTAGGATCTTCTTTTATCACATTTACTGGAGAGTTTGGTATGTTTGAACTAATATTTTTCCACGTTTGTCCAAAATCATCAGACATATAGATGTAGGTGTTAAAATCATCCCAACGATAACCATTTAACGTTACATAAACACGCTCTTTTTTATGTTGAGAAGCTATAACACGACTTACCCATAAATCTTTAGGAAAACTATTTGAAATGCGGTTCCAACTTCCACCACCATTTTTTGTAATGTGAACGTAGCCATCATCTGTTCCAACATAAATTAATCCGAATTGAAATGGCGATTCACTTATAGTTGTTAAAGTACCATAGGCTACATTACCTTTTTTACCTCCTGAAGTTAAATCTGGGCTAATAGCTTGCCAATCGGTTCCTTGATTCATAGAACGCATAAGTTTATTTCCACCCATGTATAAGATATCTTGATTATGAGGTGACAATAAAATAGGGGTTTGCCAATTAAAGCGATATGGACTTTCTCCCAATTGATGTTTTGGTTGAATGTTGGTATTCTCGCCAGTTTCTCTATTTATTCTAAAATAGATTCCAAATTGAAAACCTGTATAAACAATGTTAGGATTTCTACTATCAATTTGAACCTGCATACCATCACCACCCATAATACTTTCCCAAGGGTTTTGACCACTTTGCTGCCAACCTTTATTAATACCTGAACGATGTGAACCTACCCAAACCCCATTATCTTGTAAGCCACCATAAACGTTGTAGGGTTTTTGGTTATCAACGTTAACCGTATAAAATTGCCCAACCGAATTTACATTCAGTTTTTCCCAGTTTTCACCATCATCATAAGTCATGTTTAAACCACCATCATTACCATTAATTAAGTGTCCAGACTTATTAGGATTAACCCAAAGCGCTTGATGATCTGCATGCACATTTTCTCTGCTAATTGATGTAAACGTTTTGCCGCCATCTTTTGATTTTATAATAGGAACACCCATTACATAAATGGCATCAGGATTTAGGGCATCGACACGAATTTCGCCAAAATAATAACCATAACTAAAAAAAACACCATCTAAATAATCGTCATGTGTTTTTTTCCATGTCTTTCCGCCATCTATACTTTTATAAACTTCAGCGCCTATAACTGGTGTATCGAATAGCATGGCATTTGCGTCTTCTAAATAATGTGCCAAATCTATGGGCTTTACCGCTCCACTTCTAACCATTTGCTTAACGCTTTCTGCTCGGTATTTTTCTTGAAAATTATTATCCTTAAGGTAGTTATTGAGTTTTTTATCTTCTAATTTCAGAAAATCTTCAATCGTCATGGTTTTGAAATCGTCTTTAGAAAGACCTCTGCGTTCTTCTTTTTCATCTGTTTTTGGACGGTTAAATTGATTATCATGCAAAGCATAAACGGTATTTTCATTAAAAACAGCCAAACCTATTCTTCCTACACCATCACCAACTGGAAATCCACTTCCATCTGTCGAAATTTTTTGCCAAGTATCTCCAGCATCGGTACTTTTATAAATTGCAGAACCGCTTCCGTTACCAGAAAAATTCCAAGCTTTTCTATCTCGTGTCCATGAAGCAGCATAAAGTACATTGTAGTTTTCTGGAGCATGCTGTACGTCAATTATTCCGGTTTCTGAATTTACAAACAACGTTTTGCTCCAAGTTTCTCCACCATCTGTAGTTTTAAAAATCCCGCGTTCATCATTAGGCGAGTACAAATGTCCGATGACTCCCACTATAACCTCATCAGGGTTGTTGGGGTTAATTAAAATACGACCAATGTGATGCGAATCTGGCAAACCCATATTGCTCCAAGTCTTGCCATTATCGCTCGACTTTAAAATTCCGATTCCCGCATAACTAGATCGCGATGAATTGTTTTCTCCAGTTCCAACCCAAATAGTCTTGCTTTTCCAGTCTACAGCAATATCGCCTACATTTTGCGTATCGGATGAATCCAAAATAGGTGTAAACGAAGAACCATTATTAGTCGTATGCCAAACACCACCTGAAGCATAACCAACATAGAACTCTATTGGGTCGTTTGGATTGACATCAATGTCAACAACACGACCACTCATAATTGTAGGTCCAATATTTTTAAATGGAATATTCTTTACCAATGAATTTTTTTGCAGCTCTTGCTTTTTATGTAATGCTTCCAACACCACACTTGAAGATGTTGATGGTTGTTGAGCGAAAAATTGACACGAAATTAATGCCAATAGGTAGACGATAAATCTAGGCTTCATAGTTTGATGGTTAGAAATTATCTTGAAAAATAACCATTACGTAAACAGCAACAAAATTTGGTGTTAAAGTTTAACAAAAGTCAGGCTATATTTTTTAGACATTCTTGAAATATGTAGCTTTGAGAAATTTAATTCATTTGTTATGAAATACCATCCTATTGATAATAAATTATTCATTAAAAACCGAAAGAATTTTGCTGCAAAAATGAAACCTAACAGTTTAGCAGTGTTTAATTCAAATGATATTTATCCCATAAGTGCAGACAGCACCATGCCATTTCAACAACATCGCGATATTTTTTATTTAAGTGGTGTAGATCAAGAAGAAAGTGTACTAGTTGTTTTTCCAGATTGTCCAAATGAGAAAAATCGTGAGATTTTATTTTTAAAAGAAACTAACGAGCACATAGCAGTTTGGGAAGGCGAAAAATTGACTAAAGAAGCTGCGTATAAAACAAGTGGTATTAAAACAGTGTATTGGCTTCATGATCTTGAAAAGGTTATGTTTGAACTTATGACACAATGCGACACGGTTTATATTAACACCAACGAACATTATCGTGCCAATGTTGAAACAGAAACGCGTGAAGACCGTTTTACAAAATGGTTAAAAGAAAAATATCCAGCACATAGTGTTGCCAAAAGTAATCCTATTTTACAACGTTTACGTTCGGTAAAAGACCCTATTGAAATTGATTTAATGCAAAAGGCCTGCGATATCACCGAAAAAGGTGTTCGTAGATTATTAAGCTTTGTAAAACCTGGTGTTTGGGAATATGAAATTGAAGCCGAACTCATGCATGAGTTTTTAAGAAATCGTTCAAAAGGTTTTGCTTACACGCCTATTGTGGCTTCTGGCAACAATGCCAATGTGTTACATTACATTCAGAATAACCAACAGTGCCAAGCAGGCGATTTAATATTGTTGGATGTTGGTGCAGAATACGCAAATTACTCAAGTGATCTAACACGTACCATTCCTGTTTCGGGCAGATATACTGACAGACAAAAAGCTGTTTACAATGCTGTAAATCGCGTGAAAAATGAAGCTACAAAAATGTTAGTTCCTGGAACACTTTGGGCAGAATACCATGTTGAAGTCGGTAAATTGATGACTTCTGAATTATTAGGATTGGGCTTATTAGATAAAGCCGATGTACAAAATGAAAATCCTGACTGGCCTGCATACAAAAAGTATTTTATGCATGGCACCAGTCATCATATTGGTTTAGACACGCATGACTATGGCATTCTTACTGAACCTATGCAAGCCAACATGGTGTTTACTGTTGAGCCCGGCATTTATATTCCAGATGAAGGTTTTGGCATTCGCTTGGAAGACGATGTGGTTATTCAAGAATCTGGTGAACCATTCAATTTAATGGGGAACATTCCTATTGAAGCTGATGAAATTGAAGACATTATGAATTCTTAATTACATAAGAATTCTTTCAATAATTTAAACCTCATTTATTTGACCTAAATGAGGTTTTTTTATAATATTTGTTAATAGGAAAGTCAATATAGCTGGCAAAACCCATCCTAAATTCTCATTAGCCAATGGAATTAAACTTTTTATATTATCAAGCCATTCTGCTTCAATTAAAAATCCTAAAAAATCAGGTATACTAAAAATGAAGGTTACCAAAACGACTGTTCTAAAAACAATTTTAGCAACATATCGTTCAGGAAAGAGATTTAGCATAATAAGTACTATGGTCAATGGATAAATAAACATTAAAACTGGTAATGCAATATCTATGATATAGTGCACATCCATTTGACCTACAAAAACCCCCAACAAACACGAAACCAAAGCCGTTATTAAATAGACATTTTTTAACTTTTTAAATAATCCATTAAAAAAGTCAGCAGTACCTACAATAACACTCACTGCTGTTGTAAAACAAGCCAAAGCTATTAATACACTTAAAAAGGTATTTCCCACATTACCTAACATTTTTAAACTTAACCCTGACAATAGTTCTGGTCTTGTAATTGAAGGAGCAAACTCCGAATTGTGAAATGCTCCTACAGCTATCATTCCAGTATAAATTATGAATAATCCCACTGCAGCTACCAAACCAGATTTAATGATGATTGCTTTTTTATCTTCAAAAGAAATACCGCCTTCAATATTTAAGGAAATAATAATGACGCCGCCAATTAATATTCCTCCCAAAGCGTCATAGGTTTGATAGCCCTCTAACAAACCGACGACAAATGCTGAAGATTCTAATACTGAAGAATTCATATTTCCAGGTGCTGTAAAAATTCCGATGAAAATGATTGCCAATAGAATTAGAACAATTAAAGGTGTCAAGAACTTTCCTAGGATACTTAATATACTATCCCTTTTTAAAACAAAAATAAACACTAATCCAAAGTATAAACTACTGGTTAACAAAGAACTTGAGTTAAAAAAAGGGGCAATAGCCATTTCGTGAGTGACAGCTGCGGTTCTTGGTATAGGCAGTGTTATTGCTATAATGTAAACACATAAACAGAATATTAAACTAAACAAAGGAGACACTTTTTTACCAAAATCCATCATGGTGCCTTGCAATTTAGCATGTCCTAAAAGTGCCAACAATGGAATTATCGTCGCCGAAATGACAAATCCAATAGCAACAAGCCACCAATCCGACCCAGAATTAAACCCCAATTGTGGTGGTAAAATCAGATTTCCTGCTCCAAAAAAACTGGCAAATAGAGCAAATCCAATAATGAAAATGGTTTTCTTATTATTCATATCATAAAAGTATCTTTGCACAAGATAGTTTATTTATGATTTTAGATTACAAAGGAATATCTGTTTTTTACACTGATGAAGGGAGTGGAATACCTGTAGTTTTGTTACATGGATTTTTGGAAAATACAAGCATGTGGAAAAAAACAATACCACATATCTCAAAAAATAATCGTGTAATTTCCATAGATCTTCTTGGCCATGGACAAACAGGCTGTATGGGATATCTTCATACCATGGAGGATAAGGCTGACATGGTTAAAACCGTTTTGGATCATTTAAAAATTAATAAAGCAATTCTGATTGGTCATTCAATGGGTGGTTATGTCGCTTTAGCATTTGCTGAACTTTTTCCTAAAATAGTTTTAGGAATTTGTTTGGCAAACTCAACTTCTCAAGCAGATAGTAATGAACGAAAACTAAATAGAAATAGAGCCATAAAAGCAGTCAAGCAGAATCACAAGGCTTTTGTGAGCATGGCGGTTACCAATTTATTCGCTGAAAGTAACCGAGATAAATTTAAAGATGATATTGAGCTTGTAAAACAAGAAGCTTTAAAAACACCTCTTCAAGGAATTATTGCCGCTCTTGAAGGTATGAAGATTAGAAAAAATAGGGAACATATTCTAAAAAATGCCCATTTTAAAAAATTACTCATCATAGGTCTTAAAGACACTGTTATTCAGGCTGATACCCTAGTAATAGAAGCGAAATCGACAAATACAGATTTAATAGAATTAAAAGGCGGACATATGAGCCATATAGAAAATGAAAGTTTATTCCTACGTAATATCGTGCATTTCATCGAAAATTTATAGCTTTTGTCGATTTTATAATAAAAAATCCTAGATTTATTTCCCCAAATCACTTGAATTATGAAAACAACTACACAAAAAACTGCAATCTTACCAAAGTTATACTGCAATGTTTTTGGTCATGATTATGAAGTTACTCGAAAGGTAACACATCATGTTAAGGAGTATACCTGTTCTCATTGCAAAAAACAACTAACAACAAATAGCAATGGCAACCTAACTGAACTAACTCCAAAATATCGTGAAATTAATAGTATACTAGAGCGCATGTACACACAGCGTATTATGCGTTTACAAAACAGAGCGTATTCAAATCAGAATTTGAGAATGCCTGCCTAGTCATTAAAACTTTTCCAGCCTTGAGCTTTTAGGGGGATTCGTGTTTCTGCGCGAGTTACCAAATGTGCTCCTGCTTGAGCCTCTTTCATAAATCCAATAACACTAAAATTTGGATTAGCTTTAATTTTAGGATAATCTTCTTGACTAATTGTAAACAGCAGCTCATAATCTTCACCACCATTCAAAGCCACAGTAGTACTGTCGATGTTAAACTCTTCACAAGTTGAAATAACTTGAGGGTCTAAAGGAATTTTATTTTCATACAAATCACAACCAACTCCACTCTGTTTACAGATATGCAAAATTTCAGACGATAAGCCATCGCTGATATCAATCATAGCAGAAGGTTTTAAATCTAAATCTTTAAACAGAGTAATAATATCTTTTCTAGCTTCCGGTTTTAATTGTCTTTCAATAATATAAGTATAAGCATCTAAATCTGGTTGATTATTAGGGTTAACCTTAAAGACTTCTTTCTCGCGCTCTAAAACCTGAAGCCCCATATAAGCTGCTCCCAAGTCTCCCGATACAACTAACAAATCATTTGGTTTAGCTCCATTTCTTAACACCTCTGCATTTTGAGAAACCTCACCAATTGCCGTAACCGAAATAATTAATCCTGAAGTAGAAGATGTAGTGTCTCCTCCAACAACATCTACATTATAAATTTTGGAAGCCAAAGCAATACCTTCGTACAATTCCTCTAAAGCCTCTAAAGGAAACCTACTGCTAACTGCAATTGAAACCGTAACTTGAGTAGCTTGGGCGTTCATGGCGTAAATATCAGATAAATTCACTATTATAGCTTTATATCCCAAATGTTTTAAAGGCATGTAACTCAAATCAAAATGTACACCTTCAACTAATAAATCTGTTGATATAACAGTATTTTTCTTTCCAAAATTTAAAATGGTGGCATCATCACCAATACCTTTTATAGTTGACTGTTGTTTTGTGTCAAATTGTTTCGTTAAATGGTCTATTAAACCAAATTCACCAAGTTCGCTTAATGGTGTACGTTGTTGATTTTTATCTTCTATCATTTTGCAAAAATAAAAAGCTTAATCTAAAAAAGTAGGATATTTTATAATTAAACTGTTTAGTTATATAAATTACAGAGTATTAAACAAAAACAAGCCTAAAAAGCTGACTTTTAACATTAAACCATTAGATTTTGTCGATTATTCTGTTAATTTTGTCAAGCTTAATAATTGCCCTAAAACCATGTTAGCTATAAAAAAAATTACATTTCTATTATTTTTCCTTTTTACATTTAATTTTAGCCATTCTCAAATAACACCATGTATTGGCGGTGTTGCAAATGTTAGCGGTGGTGAATCGTTTTCATGTAACGACTACGATTTATTATCTAACATTCCCATTTCAGTACTTGCCAATGCACAAGGAAATCCTGAAGGTAGTGACATTTGGGGTTGGACAGACCCTTTGAATGGCAATGAATATGCCATTTTCGCGACAACAAATAGCACGGCCTTTATTGATGTTACAGACCCTATAAATCCTGTTTTTTTAGGCAGAATTGATACCGAAACAACCACAAGCTTTTGGCGTGATGTTAAAGTATATAATAATCATGCCTTTATTGTGGCAGATAATGTAGGTGCACATGGTATGCAAGTTTTTGATTTAACCAATTTAAGAAACGTAAGCAATCCGCCTCAAACTTTTACGAATTACACACTGTATTCTGGAGTTGGAAGTTGCCACAATGTTGTAATTAATGAATCTGAATCTTATGCGTATTTAGTGGGCTGTGATGAATTTAGTGGCGGACTGGTTTTTATTGATATTTCAAATCCATCTAATCCAGTTTCTGAAGGTGGTTATGCCGATCGCGGTTATACTCACGACGCACAGGTTGTGACTTATAACGGCCCTGACACATCACCAGACCCTAACACGACTTCTGTCCCTAGTTATGTGGGAAGAGAAATTTTAGTAGCAAGCAACGGCACCTTCTCCAGCAATGACAAGCTTGTTTTTATTGATGTAACCGACAAAGCTAATCCGGTTGTGATTTCAGAAGTAGCATATTCCAATCCAGGGTATGCACATCAAGGATGGTTTACTGATGATCATCGCTATTTTATTATGGGAGATGAAACTGATGAGCAATCGTACGGCATGAATACAAGAACTTTAGTTTTTGATGTTCAAGATTTAGACAACCCAACATTATCATCAACCTATTTTGGCCCATCTATGGCAATTGATCATAACGGATATGTAAAAGGAGATAAATTTTATTTAGCCAATTACAGAGCTGGTATGCGAGTATTGGATATCACCAATATTTCAGCAGCAAGTAACTCTATGACCGAAGTTGGCTATTTTGACACCTATCCAGAAAATGATAATACAGCTTATGATGGCGCTTGGAGTATTTATCCATACTTCAATAGCGGAAACATTATTATTGGCGATATAAATCGTGGGTTATTTATAGTGAGAAAAAGCGGCACATTATCGCAACCCGAGTTTGTTAAAAATGATGATTTTTTAATAACTCCTAATCCAACCGAAACTAATACTAAAATTGTTGCAAACGGAAGTTTATTTATTGAAACTGTTGAAATTTTCAATATTTTAGGAGAAAAGCTTTTTAACGCCAACAATATAAACCAAAAAACATTCGTTTTACCAATCCACAACTATGCTAAAGGCATGTATTTGGTAAATATAAATTCAAGTAACACAAAAAAAATATTGCTAAAGTAAAGTGTAATGAAAACCTTATTTAAAACCTTTCTATTATTATCATTATCAATTGTTTTTGTCCAGTCGTGTGAAGACGAGCCTGTAGACCCAGTAATAGTTGTTGATTCTGATAACGATGGTGTCCCAGACGGAATCGATAACTGTCCTAACATTTCTAATCCTAATCAGGAAGATTCTGACAGTGATGGAATTGGTGACATTTGCGACCCTACAAATGATACAGATTCCGATAATGATGGGGTTGCAAACGATGTAGATAACTGTCCAAATATTCCAAATCCAGACCAATTGGATAGCGATAATGATGGTATCGGAGATGCCTGTCAAAACAATCCCGGTTTAACTCCACTATACCCTTGTGAGAATGGCATGGCAGGTCCTTACCCTTGTGACGGTTATGATTTAATGGGTTATCTTCCTGTTTCAGTACTAGCAAATAATATGGGAAATCCTGAAGGCAGTGACATTTGGGGATGGACAGACCCAACAACAGGAAAGGAATACGCATTGGTAGCCATGACTAATAGTACTGCATTTGTTGATGTTACCGACCCAACCAACCCAATATTCTTAGGGCGTCTTGACACTGCTACAAGTACAAGCTTTTGGAGAGATGTAAAAGTTTATGACAACTACGCTTTTATTGTGGCCGATAATGTAGGCGCACACGGTATGCAAGTTTTTGATTTAACTCGACTACGAAATGTTGCCAATCCACCAGAAAACTTCACTTCTGATGCACATTATACAGGGTTTGGAAGTGCACACAATATTGTAATAAATGAAAATTCGGGATATGCCTATGCCGTTGGAACCAGTAGAGGTGGCACTTATGGTGGCGGACCTTTATTTATTAACATTCAAAACCCATTAAATCCACAAGATGAAGGCGGCTTTTTTGGCTATGCCCACGATGCTCAAGTTGTAACTTATAATGGGCCCGATTCAGATTACTCTGGTCGTGAAATTTTGATAGGAAGTAATGAAAACGAAGTTGTTATAGCCGATATAACTGATAAAGGAAATCCAGTTACCATTTCAACCATCGATTATAACAATATAGGTTATGTACACCAAGGTTGGTTTACCGAAGACATGAAATACTTTATACTAGGTGATGAAACTGATGAAATGGGCTTTGGCAACAATACCCGAACAATTGTTTTTGATTTTTCTGATTTAGATAACCCATCTTTTAAAATGGATTATTTTGGGCCAACATCTGCAATTGACCATAATGGCTACGTTAAAGGAAACATCTATTATCAAGCCAGTTATGCTGCAGGGTTAAGAATAATTGACATTTCAGGAATAAACAGCAATACCATGACTGAAACTGGTTATTTTGACACGCATCCTGAAAACAACAATACAAGTTTTAATGGAGCATGGAGCGTTTATCCCTATTTCGCGAGTGGTAACATAATTGTTAGCGATATTGAAAGGGGTTTATTTATAGTTCGACCAAGTAATTAAAAGATTGTGCTATGAGACTTAAAATTTTAGTTTCAGCTATACTGCTGTTGTTTTTATTGGCATGTTCAAGTGACGATTCAACATCAGATAATAACTCATCTGGCGATACAACTTGCAACAATGGTTTTGCTGGTATTTACCCTTGTAATAATTACGATTTATTAGCACATATTCCTCTAAATATTTTAGCAGGAAATGGAGCAAGAGGCAATGATTCCTGGGGATGGACAGATCCTTCAACAGGTAAAGAGTATGCTTTAGTGTGTACTAACAGAGCCACGTCATTTGTTGATATTTCCAATCCAAGAAACCCCATTTTTTTAGGCTCTATTAACACCCAAACTGTTGATAGTCCCTGGAGAGATGTAAAAGTTTATAATAATCATGCTTTTATTGTTAGTGAGGCCGAGAACCATGGTATGCAAATTTTTGATTTAACAAGATTGAGAAACGTCACCAATCCACCACAATCATTTACACCAGATGCCCACTATTCTGGGTTTGGTAGCGCCCATAATATTGTAATAAATGAAATCTCTGGATATGCTTATGCCGTAGGTTCCAATACATTTTTTGGTGGTCCTCATTTTGTGAATATTCAAAACCCTTTAAACCCTATTGGCGAAGGAGGTTTTTCAGGCTATTCTCATGATGCTCAAGTCATAACGTATAACGGACCAGATTCAGATTATTCTGGTCGTGAAATTTTAATTGGTAGCAACGAAAATGAAATTGTTTTAGTTGATGTAACAGACAAAACTAATCCTACTCAAATTTCAACAATCGGTTATTCCAATATTGGTTACACACATCAAGGTTGGTTTTCTTCAGATTTAAAATACTTTATTGTTGGTGACGAATTAGATGAAATAAACTATGGCAACAACACAAGAACTTTAGTATTTGATTTTAGCGATTTGGACAATCCTAGTTTTCATACCGAAATTATTGGCAACTCACCAGCGATAGACCATAACGGTTATGTTAAAAATGATATTTATTATTTAGCAAACTACACAGCTGGAGTTACGTTTTATGATATAACCAACATTGAAAACAATTCGGTAAGTATCTTAGGTTATTTTGACACTCACCCTGAATCTAATGCAACTGATTTTAATGGCGCTTGGAATGTTTATCCATACTTCGAAAGTGGAAATATTATAATAAGTGATATAAACAGAGGGTTATTTATAATTAGAAAAAGTGGAACTTAATGAAATTACGCTCGCCATACAACATATTGGGTGTTTTAGTGTGCCTGTTCACATTGAGTTGTTCTTCTGATGATGATACTACTGGAGGCACGACACCAACGCCTGAACCTCAACTTGAATTAGCAAAAGTTTACGGCGGAACAAAAAATGACCGAGGTCATTCTATAACTAAAACTTCAGACGGAGGTTATGTTATTTTAGGTTATTCACAAAGTGCCGATGGCGACATCACTGACAAAGACAATGAAAGTTTTGATTACTGGGTTTTAAAATTTAACGGTAACCATGAACTTCAATGGTCAAAAACTTATGGTGGTTCTGATGATGACAGAGGCAATGCCATAATACAAACTCAAGATGACGGCTATGTTATTTTGGGTTATTCCTCAAGTAGTGATGGTGATGTGACTGAAAATGCTGGGGCTCAAGATTATTGGATTACAAAACTTGATGCTAACGGAAATTTAGTTTGGCAAAAATCCTATGGATACTCTGGCTCCGATATTGGAAATACTATTCTTCAAACTAATGATGGCGGTTATTTTATTACTGGCGTTTTAGACGTAACAGCTTCTGGAGGAGAAGGCAACACACGTAATGCCAACCAACGCCATGCTGGTGGAGATTATTGGGCTATTAAACTTAATGCGAATGGTAATCGTGAATGGAGTAAATATTATGGTGGTAGTTTTACAGACACCCCATTTGACGCTATTCAAACAGCAGACAATGGCTATATAATAGTTGGGTCATCAGACAGTGATGATGTAGATATTCAAAACAATATTGGAACCTACGATTTTTGGGTTATTAAAATATCCGAAACTGGCACGCTAGTTTGGGAAAAATCGTTTGGAGGAACTGAAATTGATGAAGCTCGTGGTATAGTTGAATCTGGAGATGGCAATTATTTAATAGCTGGAGATACTAGAAGTAATGACGTTAACGTTTCAAACAATAAAGGTGCTGCAGATTTATGGTTAATTAAAATAAGCCCTGAAGGAAATCTAATTTGGGAAAAAACTTATGGAGGCAGCAGCTTTGATGTTGCGCGTTCCATTCAAAAATCAAACAATAACAGCTTCATTATATCAGGTAGTTCAAGAAGCGCAGATGGCGATGTTGAAGAAAATAAGGGTCAAAATGATGCTTGGATTGTGTTAGTGGATAGTTCCGGAAATTTAATGTTTCAAAAAACGGTTGGGGGCACCCAAATTGACTTTTGTTACGATGCCACGATTTTAGATAACAACACTATTATTGCTGTTGGAGAATCCAACAGTTCTGATGGAGATATAGAAGAAAATAAAGGGTTTTCGGACTTATTAATAATAAAAACAAAATGAAAAAAATCTTAACCATTATTGCTGTTTCTTTCGCCTTTTTAGCATGTAGCGAAGATAATGATGATAATATTATACCCGCTCCATCGCAAGTCAATGTTAGCTTTAATTTCACTCACAATTGGGACAATACTCTCATAAACAGTTCTAATTTAACAACCGAAATTGTTACCAACGAGCATGGTGAAGAAATGAGTATGGCACGTATTCGCTATTTGGTGTCACGTTTAGAACTTACGCATTCCAATGGTCAAACATATTTGTTTGATGGATATAAATTTACCGATTTGTCTGATGAAACCACGTACAATTTTACACCAGAAAACAATACAATTCCAACCGGAACCTATACCTTAAAATTCATTTGGGGTTTTAATGAAACTGACAATGTTGATGGTGCTTATGCAGATTTAAATAGTGCCTCTTGGAACTGGCCTGCAATGCTTGGTGGTGGCTATCATTTTTTACAATTTGATGGTATGTATAACGTAAATACAACTGCGCCTGCGCCTTTCAATTACCATAACGGTACTGCAAGAGTAAGCACAGGCGTATTTGAACAAAATTACGCGATAATAGATTTATCTACAGAAATTGTTATATCAAACAATGCTGTTATTGAAGTAAAAATGAATATTGCTGAATTCTTTAAAAACCCAAACACATGGGATTTAAATGTTTTAGATACACCTTTAATGCCTAATTATACAGCACAAAAAATGATGCAAGAAAATGTGTCAACTGTTTTTTCTGTTGGCACAGTAACACAATAATTTATTTTGAATGGTTTTTTAAAATATGGAGTTTTAGTACTTTTTATGGCAACGGTTTTCAACTGTAGCGATAACAAGACTGACGATGGCGATTATGTTAGTCAACCAACACCTGCACCTCTAAATATTCCCCAAATATTCTCTGAAAACATTCTAGATCCTGTAATACCAATAGATAATCCACAAACTATAGAAGGTATTGCTTTGGGCAAAAAACTATTTTTTGACCCTTTACTATCTGGCAACCAAACACAATCTTGTGCAGATTGCCATAGTCCACAAAATGCCTTTACAGATAACACGAGGTTTAGCGAGGGTATTGACGGTATTTTTGGGAATAGAAACTCCATGCCACTATTTAATTTAGCCTGGAACTATGATGAAAAATTCTTTTGGGATGGACGTGTCTTCAGTTTAGAACATCAAGCTTTAGAACCTGTAACAAACCCGATTGAAATGCACAATACTTGGGAGGTTGTTGTTGACAGATTAACCCAACATCCAGAATATCCTAATATGTTTAGTAATGCGTTCGGGAATGGCCCTATCACCAGAGAAAAAGTAACAAAGGCTATTGCCCAATTTGAACGCACGCTCATTTCTGCGAATTCTAAATTTGATAGATATTTATTGGGTGAAGCACAGCTTACCCCTCAAGAGCTAAACGGATTCAATGTGTTTATGGATGAAGAAAGAGGCGACTGCTTTCATTGTCATGGTAATCCAAACAATCCCTTATGGACAGATAATATTTTCCATAATAATGGCTTAGATGCCACATTTTCAGATTTAGGACTGGGAGAAGTAACAGGAGACCCAGCTGATAATGGTAAATTCAAGTCTCCTTCATTAAGAAATTTAGCGTATTCTGCTCCTTATATGCATGACGGAAGGTTCAATACCCTAGAGGAGGTTATTAACCACTATAGTGAGGGGCTACAAAACTCACCAACAATAGATCCGTTAATGAAAAAAGTTGATGAAGGTGGCGTAAATCTATCCGATCAAGATAAGGCCGATTTAAAAGCATTTCTGCTAGCGCTTTCAGACCCATCTTTTATTAATAATCCTGACTTTCAAAATTAATAGTAAAAAGCTATTAAACCATATATTAATATAATGTTAGGTTATATGGTAATCCATGACTTATATTGTATATTTGCACTCTATTTAGACAAAATCTAATTAAAGAATATGATAAAAGTTTCAGAAACAGCTAAAAAGAAAGTCATAGAGTTAATGACTGAAGATGGCTATAATTCAGCTACCGACTTTGTACGTGTTGGAGTTAAAAGTGGTGGTTGTTCTGGTTTATCCTATGATTTGAAATTTGATAATCAACAACAAGACGAAGACAAGGTTTTTGAGGATAATGGTATCAAAATAATAGTGGACAAAAAAAGCTTCTTGTATCTTATTGGCACAACTCTTGAATATTCTGGCGGCTTAAATGGTTCAGGTTTTGTTTTTAATAACCCAAATGCCAATCGCACTTGCGGTTGTGGAGAATCTTTTTCACTCTAATTTCAAAACATGAGTAAATATACTGAAGACGACTTAAGGGAGGAACTAAAAACCAAAGAATACGAATATGGTTTTTACACTGATATAGAATCAGACACATTTCCTGTTGGCTTAAATGAAGATATTGTAAAGGCTATTTCAAAGAAAAAAGAAGAGCCAGAATGGATGACAGAATGGCGCCTTCAAGCTTTTAAAGTTTGGAAAGATATGGCTGAACCCAATTGGGCTAATGTACATTACGAAAAGCCTGATTTTCAGGCTATTTCATATTATTCGGCACCAAACAGTAAGCCTAAATATGATAGTTTAGATGAAGTAGACCCAGAGTTGTTGGCTACGTTTGATAAACTTGGAATATCTCTTGACGAGCAAAAAAAGCTAGCCGGAGTTGCCATGGATGTTGTTGTCGACTCGGTTTCGGTGGCGACTACTTTTAAAAAGACTTTAGCTGAAAAGGGCATCATTTTCATGAGTATTTCGGAGGCTATAAAAGAGCATCCAGAATTGGTGAAAAAATATATTGGAACCGTTGTACCGCAAAAGGACAATTTCTATGCAGCGCTTAATTCAGCCGTGTTTAGTGATGGTTCATTCTGCTACATCCCAAAGGGTGTAAAATGCCCAATGGAGCTATCAACTTATTTTAGAATTAATCAAGCTGGTACTGGTCAGTTTGAAAGAACCTTGGTAATTGCAGACGAAGGTAGTTATGTTTCCTATTTAGAAGGCTGTACAGCACCAAGTCGTGATGAAAATCAATTGCACGCTGCCGTAGTTGAATTAATAGCTTTGGATGATGCTGAAATAAAATATTCAACTGTTCAAAATTGGTATCCTGGAAATGCCGAAGGCAAAGGTGGTGTTTACAATTTTGTAACCAAACGTGGACTTTGTGAGAAAAATGCCAAAATATCTTGGACACAGGTAGAAACAGGTTCTGCGGTTACATGGAAATACCCAAGTTGTGTACTTAAAGGCGATAATTCTGTAGGAGAGTTTTACTCCATTGCTGTAACCAATAATTATCAGCAAGCAGATACTGGCACAAAAATGATTCATCTTGGGAAAAATACCAAGTCAACTATTATTTCAAAAGGTATTTCTGCCGGTAAATCCCAAAACAGCTATCGTGGATTGGTTCAAGTTAGTTCAAGAGCTGAGAATGCTCGTAATTTTTCACAATGCGATAGTTTACTTATGGGTAATGAATGTGGTGCGCACACCTTCCCATACATTGAAGCAAAAAATAAAACAGCTAAAATTGAACACGAAGCCACAACCAGTAAAATAGGTGAAGACCAAATATTTTATTGTAACCAACGTGGTATCGATACCGAAAAAGCAATCGCATTAATAGTTAATGGTTTTAGTAAGGAAGTTTTAAATAAGCTCCCCATGGAATTTGCTGTTGAAGCTCAAAAATTATTGGAAATAAGTTTAGAAGGATCGGTCGGATAAAAATTATAAAAATGAAAAAATTAGCATTATTACTTTTAAGTCTAATCGTATTAATTAGTTGTAAAAACGACAAAAAAACTGAAGAAACAAAACCTATTGATGTTGACAGTCCCAATCGTACTGAAAAACAAAGCGATGGTTTAACCTTATTAAAAGGTGAGTTTGTGTATTATGCAGATGCTGCTGTTTTGCAAACGCATAGAGAAGTTTATGCTGTTATAATTGATGATAAAATGCATGAATTGGACAAACTAGCCCAACAATACAAAAATGAAGCTACCGATTACGTAACCGTTTCTATTCGTGGTAAAATTACACCTAAACCTACAGACGAAGAAGGCTGGCCTTACCGTGTAGCAATTAAAGAAATATTAAATGTGACAGCCTCTAACCCGGAGGCCAATAATGTTGTTAAATTGGAATCTAAATAAACTATGTTAAAGATAAATAACTTACACGCAAGTGTAGAAGATAAAAATATACTAAAAGGTATTAACCTAGAAGTTAAGCCTGGAGAGGTACATGCAATCATGGGACCAAATGGTTCAGGAAAAAGCACATTAGCTTCTGTTATTGCAGGTAAAGAAGAATATGAAGTTCAGGAAGGGGAAATTCTTTTAGAAAATGAAAATATCGATGATTTAGCAGCTGAAGAACGTGCTCATAAAGGCGTGTTTCTTTCGTTTCAATACCCTGTTGAAATTCCGGGAGTGTCTGTTACCAATTTTATGAAAACAGCCATTAACGAAACACGTAAGGCTAAAGGCTTGGAAGAAATGCCAGCCAATGAAATGCTTAAGTTGATTCGTGAAAAATCTGAATTACTTGAAATTGATAGAAAATTTTTATCGCGTTCGCTGAATGAAGGCTTTTCTGGTGGTGAAAAAAAACGTAATGAAATTTTCCAAATGGCTATGTTAGAACCTAAACTAGCTATTTTAGATGAAACCGATTCTGGATTGGATATCGACGCCTTAAGAATTGTCGCTAATGGTGTTAATAAACTAAAAAGCAAAGACAATGCTGTTATAGTTATAACACACTACCAAAGACTACTTGACTATATCGTTCCAGATTATGTGCATGTTTTATACAATGGTCGTATAGTTAAATCAGGCGGTAAAGAATTGGCACATGAGCTAGAAGAAAAAGGCTACGATTGGATTAAAGAAGAAATAAACGCGTAAGCATTATCAAATGGATTTAAAAGAGAAGTTAGTATCCTCATTCATGGCTTTTGAGAATCAAATCGATATAGATTCTCCAGTGCATGATGTAAGAAGCGAAGCTATAAAAACATTTGAACAGGAGGGGTTCCCTACAAAAAAACAAGAGGCTTGGAAATATACGTCGCTAAAATCTATTATAAATCAAGATTATAGTGTTTTTCCTAAACAAGAAAATGCTTTAGAATATCGTGACATTAAAAAATATTTTATTCATGATATAGACAGTTATAAAATTGTCTTTATAGATGGTAAATACTCGTCACATTTATCACAAACCACCCATGAAGGTTTTGATGTTTGTTTAATGTCTGCTGCTTTAAACAAACCAAAATATAGGTTAGTAATTGAAAATTATTTTAATAAAGCTGCAACTAAAGATAGTTTGTCATCGTTAAATACAGCTTTTGCAAGCGAAGGTGCTTTTATTCATATTAAGAAAAATAAGTTGGTTGAAAAGCCCATTCAAATTTTACATTTTAGCTCTGGAGACGAATCGGCATTAATGCTACAACCACGTAATTTGGTAGTTGTTGATGAAAATGCCCATGTACAAATAATTGAACGCCATCAAAGCTTAACAGACAATCCTGTGTTAACCAATAGTGTTACGGAGATTTTCGCCAATAAGCGTGCTATTATAGACTACTATAAAGTGCAGAATGATAGAGAAACGGCTTCATTAATTGATAATACCTTTATAAGTCAAAAACAAGAAAGTCATTGTTCTGTTCACACCTTCTCGTTTGGTGGTAAATTAACGCGAAACAATTTGAATTTTTTCCAAAATGGAGAACGTATAGATTCTACGCTTAAAGGTGTTACCATTATAGGAAACAAGCAACATGTTGATCACAATACCTTGGTTCACCATATAGAGCCAAATTGTGAAAGCCATCAAGATTATAAAGGTATTTTTGGAGATAATGCCACGGGTGTTTTCAATGGTCGCGTTATTGTAAACAAAGAAGCACAAAAAACGAATGCTTTTCAGTCTAACAATAATATTTTAATTAGCGATAAAGCGTCTATTAACACCAAACCTCAACTGGAAATTTTTGCAGATGACGTAAAATGTTCTCACGGTTGTACCATTGGTCAATTAGATGAAAGCGCCATGTTCTACATGCGTTCTCGAGGTATTCCAGAAAAAGAAGCCAAAGCGTTGTTAATGTATGCTTTTAGTAACAATGTATTGAGTTCGGTAAAAATTCCTGAAATAAAACAACGTATTACTAAAATTATAGCCAATAAATTGGGCGTTAATATTGGATTTGATTTGTAGTTCATGCTAGACGCTAAAACCATACGCAAAGATTTTCCTATACTTTCAAGAGAGGTAAATGGTAAGCCACTGGTCTATTTAGACAACGCTGCAACTTCTCAAACTCCGCAGCAAGTTATTGATTGTATTGTTGATTATTATTCCAATTATAATGCCAATATTCATAGAGGCGTTCATACATTAAGCCAAGAAGCTACTGACAAATACGAAACAGCCAGACAAACCATACAAAAACACTTCAATGCCCAAAAGGCACATGAAATTATTTTTACTTCTGGTACAACACATGGTATAAATTTGGTTGCCAATGGATTTTCCTCTTTATTGCAAAAAGGTGATGACGTTATAGTTTCAGCATTAGAACACCACAGCAATATTGTACCTTGGCAAATGCTCTGCGAACACACTGGAGCTTCTTTGAAAGTCATTCCTATGAATGAGCAAGGAGAGCTCGTAATGAATGAATTCGACAATATTCTTTCTTCTAAAACGAAATTGGTTTTTGTCAATCATATTTCTAATGCTTTAGGAACTATAAACCCTATTGAAGACATTATACAAAAAGCGCATAAGTTTGGTGCAGCGGTTTTAGTTGACGGTGCACAAGCCTGTCCGCATATAAAACCAGACGTTCAAGCTTTAGATGTTGATTTTTATGTAACTTCTGCCCATAAAATGTGTGGCCCAACTGGAGTTGGTATATTGTACGGAAAAGAAGTTTGGCTCAACAAATTGCCACCTTATCAAGGTGGTGGTGAAATGATTGCTGAAGTGACATTTGAAAAAACGACATATGCCGATTTGCCTCATAAATTTGAAGCTGGAACGCCTAACATTTGTGGCGGTATTGCATTTGGTGCTGCAATAGATTACATGAACCAACTTGGCTTTGACAATATTGCTACGTACGAGCATGACTTACTGGTTTATGCTACTGAAAAACTTCAAGAGATTGAAGGCTTAAAAATTTACGGCACATCAAAACACAAAACCTCTGTAATCTCTTTTAATCTTGAGAGTATTCACCCGTATGATGTGGGAACCATTTTAGATAAAATGGGTATTGCTGTTCGCACAGGCCACCATTGTGCCCAACCTATTATGGACTACTTTAAAATTCCAGGAACGGTTAGAGCTTCTTTTGCATTTTATAACACCATCTCTGAAGTTGATGCTTTAGTCGAAGGTGTCAAAAAAGCCAAAATGATGCTGTCTTAATCCTAACTTTTTGATTATCAAAATTCTAACACCCTTCGGGTGTTTTTTTGGCTTTAAACTGAAAATGTATTTCATCGAAAAAATCATTATTTTTTTATCAATTACGTTAATTTTTTCTTAAATAATTTTATATTCGGCAAGATTTTAAACCAAATTATACATTATTATGAAAAAAACACTCTTTAGTATGGCTGCTCTGGCTTTGCTATTTGCATCATGTAACGATGATCAAGAAACTATTCAAAACAATGACCAATCAAAAATTGACATGAGCGATTTCTATGTCTATACAGACGCAGATATTGATGAACCAGCTCGTATGGCAGAAGGAAAATCAAAAGCTTGTTATTCAATGGTTAATTTGAATAGAATGCTAAACGAAAATCCAGATTTAGAACAAAACATGTTCGACATTGAGTACAATACCCGTAAGTTTATTGCTGGCAAAAAAGGCGGTAACGGTAATGGAAATGGCAATGGTGGAAATGGTGGTGACGGTGGCGATGGCGGAACCGGTGGTGATAACCTTGGTGTAATTGACATACCTGTTTATGTTCATGTTATCTACAGTAATTCTAATGAGAATATTAGTGATAATCAAATCAACTCTCAAATGAACGTGCTAAACGATGATTTTAGAGCAACCAATAACGATGCCAATCAAGTTCCTTCAGAATTTGCAAGTCTTGTAGCCGATAGTGAAATAACATTTTCTTTAGCAGGCGTTTTTAGACACTCAAACTCAAGAACATCTTGGGGCACCAATGATGCTATGAAAGCGGCCTATCCTCCAATTACGCCAAGCACCCATTTAAATATTTGGGTTTGTAATATTGGCGGTGGTATTTTAGGATACGCGCAATTCCCAGGTGGACCAAGTTCAACAGATGGTGTTGTAATTTCACCTCAATACTTTGGAACAACAGGTTATGTTTCAGCTCCTTTTGATGAAGGTAGAACCGCTACTCACGAAGTGGGTCACTACTTAAACTTACGTCACATATGGGGTGATGGCAGATGCCGTCAAGATGATTTTGTATCTGACACACCTGCTTCAGATGGCCCAAATTACGGATGCCCATCATATCCAACTGTAAATTGTCGATCAAACGACATGACTATGAACTATATGGATTATACTAATGATGCATGCATGTACATGTTCTCTGAAGGTCAAAAAACTAGAATGCGCTCAATTTTTGCTTCAGGTGGACCTAGAAGTGCTATGGCAAACTAAAGACTCCACACATAAAATTTTAAAAGACGCCAACTTTGGCGTCTTTTTTGTATTATTATATATATTGTTCTTTAAATATTAATTATGAAACTAATAACACTACTTTTTTTATTTATATCAATGGCCTCATGTGGTAATTCTAAAACTGTTGCAGCAGCTGATAAACAATCTCCAAAAACTCTTGACGGCGAATTTTCAATCCATCAAATTAATGGGTCAAAAACATCGCTAACAGACTTGACTGTTAGTTTTAATGATAGCTTAAAAACCATTGCCGGTTACTCTGGATGCAATCGTTTTTCAGGAACCTATGAAACAACTGGTAACACTCTAAAAATTGGGCCATTGGCTTCTACAAAAATGGCTTGTACTCCAGATAGAAATACTGTTGAGACTCAATTTTTAAACCTGTTGAATGAAATTAATACCTATGAATATTTAGATGGGGAATTAATTTTAAAAACAGGTAACAAAACAGCTATAACTGCTTTAGTCAAGGAATATGATATAATCATTACCTATCAAGCCGCTACGAGGGGCTTCTTCGAAAAAATTTGGATAAACCAAAGATCAATAAATTTTTCAAATGACTACAATCTAAATATATCCCAACAAGTTAATTGTCCTTCAAAAGAATGGGATGAATTAATCAAATTAGTAAAAGAAATTGATATTTCAACATTACCAGATCTTGAAGCTCCTTCAAAAACCAATCAGTATGATGCTGCAGCTGGAGCTACATTAGAAATAGGACTTCAGGGAAACGTGTATAAAACAGCTGTTTTTGACCATGGTAATCCGCCAAAATCAATAGAGCAAATTGTAAATAAGGTTTTATCTATGAAGAAGTTGGTTGAGAAACAATAGATATCCGTATTTTTGTACAAAATTTAGACCATGACAATTGAAGAGATTCAAAACGAGATAATTGATGAGTTTTCTATGTTTGATGATTGGGAAGAACGTTACCAATACATGATTGATTTAGGAAAAACATTACCGCTTATTGAAGACCAGTACAAAACAGAAGAAAACATTATAAAGGGCTGTCAAAGTAAGGTTTGGGTTCACGCTGACATACAGGATAACAAAGTTGTTTTTACGGCAGATAGCGATGCTATTATCACCAAAGGCATTATAGCTATTCTTATACGCGTATTCTCAAACCAATCACCAAAAGCTATTATTGAAGCCGACACCGATTTTATTGATCAAATTGGGCTTAAAGAACATTTATCACCAACACGTGCCAATGGCTTAGTGAGCATGATAAAACAACTAAAAATGTATGCCATTGCATACCAAACACAATTACAATAATCATGAGTGAAACTATAGACACTACAGAATTAGGCGAAAAAATTGTAAAGGTTTTAAAAACTATTTTCGACCCAGAAATACCAGTAGACATTTATGAATTAGGTCTTATTTATGACGTGTTCGTCAATGAGGATTACGATGTAAAAATATTAATGACCTTAACCACACCTAATTGTCCTGTGGCCGAAACATTACCATTGGAAGTAGAAGAAAAAGTAAAATCTTTAGATGCCGTAAAATCTGCTGAAGTTGAAATCACCTTTGACCCACCTTGGAGTCAGGATTTAATGAGTGAAGAAGCCAAGTTAGAATTGGGAATGCTTTAAAAATTATGTCAGACGAAATTATTAATCGCGTAGCGAACAGTAAATTAGTAACTCTAGATTTAGAAGATTACTACCCAAGTGGCGAACGCGTTTTATTTGATATTTCCAATTGGCTTTATGAAGGTATTGTCTTACGTGAAATCGATTTTAGAACTCATGTCAAAAATTATGATTGGTCGCCATACCAAAATAAATATGTAGCCGTTTACTGTTCAACAGATGCTATTATTCCGGCTTGGGCTTATATGTTGATATCCATTGCACTTCAACCGTATTCCAAGCTAACGGTTGTAGGCAATTTAGAAACTTTAGAAACTGTAATTTACCAAGACATTATAAACCACTTGGATATGTCTGATTTTAAAGACAAACCTGTTATCATTAAAGGCTGTTCTAAAAAACCTGTTCCTTTAAATGCTTATAATATGATTTCAAGTAAGTTAAAACCTATTGCCAAATCTGTAATGTTTGGAGAAGCCTGCTCTAATGTTCCTTTATTTAAAAGAAAATAGTATTTTTACACCGTTATTAATCTAATTATATAAGCTATAATTAATTCATTCTTAATCTTATGAGAAAAATTTTTACGCTATGTTTCATGCTGTTAGCGACAGCTTCATTTTCGCAAACTATAGATGAACTTAAAGAAGAAAAATCTAAAAAACAAGATTCACTTGATGCTATCCAAGGACGAATTGATGATTTACAAAAGCAAATAGACGAATTTCCAGGGTGGAAATTTGGCGCGTTTGGTACAATTGGCGCCAGCTTTTCTGAATTTAACAATTGGTATGGACAAGGCACACCTAATAACTCGTCTGGCAATATTACCATTACCGCAAATCCTTATGCCAAATTGGACCGTGAAAAGTACTTTTGGTACAATGCTGCTAAAATTAACTTAAGCTGGGTGAAATTTGATGATAAAGACGACCCAACTGACGATGATAGCTTTAGAGAAGCTAACGATGTGTTTAACATTACATCGCTTTTTGGTTATAAACTAACCAAAACATTGGCCGCATCTACATTAGCTGAATACCGAACCACTTTAATCAATAATTTTAACGATCCAGGCTATCTAGATGTTGGTGTTGGTATAACTTGGACTCCTGTAGATGGTTTAATTGTTGTGGTTCACCCTATTAACTACAACTTTGTGTTTGCTGATAACGATGCTATTTTTGAATCATCGTTAGGTGCTAAAATAGTTGCTAATTACTCAAAATCTTTTGGTGGCTTTGACTTTAACTCCAACCTATCGGCATTTATAAGTTATGAAGATTCCAATTTATCAAACTGGACTTGGATAAACTCTTTGAGTTATAAAGTATGGAAAAGTTTAGGTCTAGGTTTTGAAGTAGGTTTAAGAGACAACAAGCAAGAAGCTGTTAATTTTGCATATGGTAACTGGGACCCAATGGGTACAGAACCAGAACCTGATTTTGATAATGTAGATAACGATTTACAAGTTTATACCACGTTTGGATTGAGTTATTCATTCTAATAAACAAACTACATATTATTAAAAAAAGCGACCTGTATGGGTCGTTTTTTTTAATTTCCTTTAAATTCTTTTTTCTTCTTTTTACTCTTAAACAGTCGTTGAAAAAAATTGTCTTCTTTTTCTAATTTACAGTCCAGATCATCTAAAACCTTTTGACTTGGTTTTTCAAACTGGATATGCGTTATATTATTAAACTTTGAATCGGCATTTAGTTTTTGATAGAATTTAGCAAACATGGGTAATGCCGAGTTAGCACCTTGACCCAAACCCGTGGTTTTAAACCCTATATTGTAATTATCATTCCCTACCCAAGTTACAGTTACCAACTTTGGAGTAATACCTACAAACCAACCATCTTTATTGTCTTGTGTTGTTCCCGTTTTACCTGCCATGGCATTTTTAAGATTATACATAGTTCGTAATCTAGATGCTGTTCCTTTGTTAATAGTAGCTTTCATCATTTCCAAGATTACTTGTCTTGTATAATCACTATAGGCCTTTTGTTCAGAAACTTCAGGTTTGAATTCTGCAATTACTCTGCCGTTTTTGTCGGTTATTTTAGTTATGGTATAAGGTTTTACCGCTCTGCTTTGATTTACATAACTCGCATAAGCACCTGTTAACTCCTTTAAATTAATTTCGGCAACACCCAAAGCCAAGGATGGTTGTTCGGGCAGGTCTTTGGTTATTCCCATTTTTTGGGCTTGATCTATGGTGGCTGAAATACCAACATCGTTTAAAACCTTTACCGCAATAGTATTTATAGAATGACTTAATGCTTTTTCTAGATTGTAGTTTATATTTTCATCAACCTCATGACCAGAATTGGTTGGTGTCCAATTATCGTAATTGGTATATGTTATAGCTTTTACATCATAGTAAGAACAAGGTTTCATACCATTTTCAATAGCTGTTGTATAAACTAGTGGTTTAAAAGTAGATCCAACCTGTCGTTCGCTTTGCGATACATGGTCGTATTTAAAAAAGCGATAATCTATCCCTCCAATATACGTTCTAATAGCACCTGTTGATGGCTCAATAGACAACATTCCTGTATTTAAAAACTTTAAGTAATGTGCTAAACTGTCTCTAACCGAAAGTTTAGCCGTTTTGGTTTCTTCCCATGAAAACAATTCCATATCTCGTGATTTCGACAAACTATCTAAAATGTCATTATCTGATAAACCATTAAGTTTTAGTCTTTTATAAACTGAAAGATTTTGCATGGCTTTATTAAAAGTTGCTGATGATGTCTTCCATGGTGCTTGATTGCCATAAGATTTTTCATAGGTCTTTTGCAAGTTTGTAAGGTGTTCCTTCATAGCCTCTTCGGCATAGGTTTGCATGGTAGCATCTAATGTGGTGTGCACAATTAAACCGTCACGATATATATCATAAGATTCTCCATTTGGTTTTTTAATATCCTTAAATATTTCAACAAGCTCTTTTTTGACTTGCATTCTAAAATATGGGGCCAAACCCATATCGTGATTAAAGGAGTGGTAATCTAAAATTAAGGAGTCTTGTTTTATTGTTTCAGCTTGTTCTTCATCTATAAAATTGTATTTCAACATTTGATTGATAACCACATTCCGACGTAATTCACTGCGCTTTACTGAAATCCTTGGATTGTAATAATGATTCGCCTTTAAGGTTCCTACTAAAGTAGCCGCTTCTGAAATAGTTAATTCTCTGGCCGATTTATTAAAAAATTTTTGAGCTGCACTTTCAATACCATAGGTGTTATCTGGAAACGGAACGGTATTAAGGTATAGCGTTAATATCTCTTTTTTGGAGTAAATAGTCTCAATACGACTAGCTGTAATAGACTCTTTAAACTTATTAATCAGAATACCAAACAACACATAATCTTGCCTACCATATAAGTTTTTTGCCAACTGTAATGTTATGGTACTACCACCACCTGCCGATTCGTCCTGCATTAGAATATTCTTAAAAAAAACGCGCAAAAGACTTCTGTTATCAACACCATTATGCTCATAAAACCGAACATCTTCTGTAGCTATCAAAGCATCTATTAGGTGTTGCGGGAAATCATCGTAAGACAATGGTTGCCTATCATAAATATAATATTTACCAATAAGCTTTTCATTTCTATCTAAAACCTGTGTGGCTTCAGTCTGATTTAAGGAACTTAAATCCTGATGGGTTGGTAATTTACCGAATAGCCCTAAATAAGTTAAAGCATACAGTAGGATTAAAAATAAAGTTCCTACGGACAAGAGTATGACTGGCCATTTTATCCATTTCTTGTTAAGCAATGTGCGTAGTTTTCCCATAGTTAATTTTACAAACGACAGATTACTTGATTTATTAAAAATGAGGTGTTGGTTAACAGAATTTTATAACCTATTCTTCTTCCTCGTAATTATAGTCTGGATACAAAAAGTGATTGTAAGGAAAACGGGTTACGTGAATTTCGCGAACTTCATCATAAACACGCTTCTTAAAATCTTCTAAATTCTGCTTGTTTAAAGCAGAAATGAACAGGGCATTATTACCAATACGGTTCATCCAGGTTTTTTTCCATTCTTGTAAACTGTAGTTAGCCTTTGTACGTTCTGTCATTAAATCCGTATCATCATATGGTTCGGCCTCATAAGCATCAATTTTATTGAATACCATAATGGTTGGCTTGTCTGCACTATCTATTTCGCCTAAAATTTTGTTTACAGACTCAATGTGTTCTTCAAAATTAGGATGAGATATATCTACCACATGTAGTAATAAATCGGCTTCTCGAACCTCATCTAAAGTACTCTTAAAACTTTCAACCAATTGTGTTGGTAGCTTTCTAATAAACCCAACGGTATCGGTTAATAAAAATGGTAGGTTTTGAATCACCACTTTTCTTACCGTAGTATCTAACGTTGCAAACAATTTGTTTTCGGCAAAAACCTCACTCTTACTTATGGTGTTCATGAGAGTAGATTTCCCTACGTTTGTATACCCAACCAGGGCCACACGAACCATTTTGCCGCGATTACCACGTTGTACAGCCATTTGTTTGTCTATGGTCTTTATTTTGGCTTTTAGCAAGGCTATTTTATCACGTACTATACGTCTATCTGTTTCTATTTCAGTTTCACCAGGACCACGCATACCTATACCTCCTTTTTGTCGTTCAAGGTGTGTCCACATACCTTTTAATCGTGGCAACAAATATTCACATTGCGCGAGTTCAACTTGAGTTCTTGCGTAACTGGTTTGCGCACGTTGCGCAAAAATATCGAGAATTAAATTGGTGCGATCTAATACTTTACAGTTTAGTATCTTACTTATATTACGTTCTTGAGCTGGCGATAATTCATCATCAAAAATAGCTGTACCAATATCATGTTCCTCGATAAAAGCTTGAACCTCTTGCATCTTTCCAGTCCCAATAAAGGTTTTAGGATTGGGCATATCCATTTTTTGTGTGAAGCGTTTTAAAACCTCACCTCCAGCAGTGTATGTTAAAAATTCCAACTCATCTAAATATTCTTTAGATTTATCTTCGTCTTGGTTTTTTGTAATTATTCCTATTAAAACAGCGCGTTCTAATTCTATGTCTTTCTTTTCTATCATAATCATCAAAATATTATACAAAGTTACAATGATATTATGTAATGTATTCTAATTTACTCTATTCTTATTACTAAATTAGTATCTTAATCATTAATTGTATCGAAAATTTTAGAATGACAAAACCATTATTTGCAGTTGCTTTTTACAACCTAGAAAATTTGTTTGACACTTATGATGACGATTTAACAAACGACAACGATTTTCTGCCTAATTCTGTTAAACGTTGGACACCAAAACGCTACCACAATAAAATACGGAAACTTGGATTTGCTATTTCAAATATTGGCAAAGTAGAAACAAATGAATCACCTGCATTAATTGGATTGGCAGAGGTTGAAAACAATTTAGTCTTAGATGATTTATTAAACTCGGAGCATTTAGTTGATAAAACCTACGATTATGTTCATTTTGATTCGCCCGATGAACGTGGAATTGATGTTGCATTATTATATGATACAACTGTTTTTGAAGTTGAAGTGTCTGAAGTTTTTCCGGTACATATTTATGACGAAGACGGAAGTATAGATTATACGCGCGATATACTTTTGGTAAAAGGGTTCTTGCATAATGAAATGGTGTATGTTATGGTAAACCATTGGCCTTCTAGACATGATGGAGAATTGGAAACAGAACCTAAACGCATTGCCGCAGCTGAACAGGCAAGTGAAATTATTCAAACTATTAAAAATGAAAATGCTGAAGCTAAAATCCTTATCATGGGCGACTTTAATGACGATCCATATAGCAACAGCATCAAACGCTTGATGAATTCTAATGACTTATATAACCCTATGGCAACGTTGTTATCTGATGATTCAGGAACCACACGCCATTTTGATGAATGGAATTTATTTGATCAAATTTTATTTAGCACCAATTTCTTTGAAACAACACCTAACCGTCTCTCTTTTATTAGTGCTGCTCTATTTGATGAAGATTTTTTAAAACAATACAGAGGTCCTTTTAAAGGTGCTCCATTTAGAACCTATGTAGGCAAAAAATACAAGGGTGGATATAGTGATCATTTTCCGGTATATATTTTATTAGAACAAAACTAAAAACAAAAAAAGCCCACCAATTAGTGGGCTTTTAATTTATTATTTAAGATCGACTATTCTGTAGCTAGAACTACAAAATCTTCTACGTGATAAGCACCATCTAATTGCGTATCTGTACCAGATCCTGTTACTTTATACCCAACATATAAAGTTCCTGTATATTCCGAAATATCTATCAATCCAGAATCTACAAACTCATACCATGAATTAGACTGCGATGCTAAAGTTGCTGAAATTGGAATCCAAGTTGCTCCTAACACATCTGTTCCGTCATAATCAGTAGATACAAACACTTCTAAAGTATTATCTGGAGAATCTAAATGGTGTTGTGCGGTTTTAAAGTTTAAGAATTCATTTTCTTGCGCATCCATATCGATACCTGGAGATATTAACCATCCAATATTAACATCATCGCCAGTTAGGTATGAGCTAAATTCAGCATAACCATTTCCGCTAAATACTTGCTCTGTCCAAAACTCTCCACCTTCTTCAGCAAAGTTTGTCCATCCTGGAATATCTAGAATAGTATTATCTACGGCATCATCAAAATCTTCTTCCATTATTACAACAAAGTCATTAATATCCAATGGCTCACATTTAGACTGGTCAAACACTACATCATCAGTAGAATTTAATGCCATAACTAAATTACTACCATTAAACGTTTTTGTAATAACACCTGCAATTGTTCCTCCACCATCTGTTGGTAAAGGCATTTGAGCAAAATCAGCAAAAGAGCTTGTTTCTAATGGAAATGATGAATAACCAAATCCTTCACAGCTTTGTATAGTTCTTGATGTATCAAAATCATCTAAAGGATCAACATAAAACTCACCCTCTAAACTATCAGGAAATTGAGCATCTTCAACCATAACAAACATACCAATATGAGAGTCATTTATTTGAGAAAATGTCACTACCAGTGGTTCAATAGTTTCGGTAACTTGTGATCTCAATACATGAAGAGGAACCATATTAGCTGTCATGGCTTCTACTTCATTATCGACATTTGCTACTCCTCCAATTGTAATAACGTCGTCTCCTGAACGAACCTCTCCAACATATAATCCATTTAAGTTGATGTAAACCTCTCTACCAATATTAAATTGGTTATATGAATCTACTTGATTTAAAACTACTTTAATAGCTGCAGTTGGGTTAGAAGGTGCATCTTGAATAAAGAACTCCTTGTAGAAATTCCCTGTTCTGTCCGATGAAGATACATATCCTTTAACATACACATCGGTAACTATTTCTGTAACTTCACCAGGAACAAAGTATGATTTTGCTTCTGCAACTGTTATAGCTGTTGAGTTTGCAATTAAATCATTTAGTCTGGCATTCTCTTCATCCCCTAAGCTACTAGGAACGGTATAATCGTCGTCTTGTACACAAGATGTTATAGCAAAAGCAGCTATTAACACAAGTATTCCTGATATAAATTTATTTGTTTTCATGTTCAATAATGTTTTTAATTATTTTTCTTTTTCTTTTTAGAATCTAAAGTTAAGGTTTACAAAATAAGTAGCACCACGTCCGTACCAATATTTTGGTCCAAAAACGCGTTTAGGGTTTTGATTGTCAGCAAGTAACTCTTTGTAATTAGCATTTCTACCTTGTTCAAAACCACCTGTTTTATATACTTCATCCAACAGATTGTTAATACTAGCAAATAAGCCAATGTAGTATTCTCCTATTTTCCATGATTTTCCTCCTATTAAATTAACTGTAAAATAGTCATCAAACTCTTCTTGTTTAAGTAATTCTTGAGCTATGCCTTCGTCATAATCATTTATAGGTAAACCATCTCTATCTAAATAGAAGTTTTCAGTTCTTGTCAAAGGGCTAATATCAACATAAGTGTTTGATAGATAATTTACTGTAGCGCCAAACCACCAGTAATCTGGATCACGGTATTCAAAACCAACAGAATAGGCCTGTTGAGGGCCACCTGAAACTTTATAATTTTTCATGTTTGCCGTGTAGGTGTCTGTACGTCCAAAAAGTGATGACGTTAAGTATAAATTAGGATTATTATCATACGTGTACTGCCCTACAGAAGCAACTCCTTTTAATTTTATGGTTGGTGTGACTTGCGCTTCAAGTCCTAGCTCGGCACCAATGTGTCTTTTATCAACACCTTGTAAAACCTCTTGAACAAAAGCTGTTGTCTGGTTTATTGAAACAGACTCGTTACCATTTTCTATATTAATATTTGCTAAACCATCAGCAAAGTAAAAAGCAATTTCGTTAGCATCCTGAATTTTAGTGTAATAACCCGTTAATTTGGCCTTAACAATTGGTGAACGGTATATATAGCTTACATCAACTGAAGCAATTTTTTCTTCTGTAATATTGGATACCACATCATTGTTTTCTCTTACATTAGAATAACTGTTTCTTAATGTAGGCGCTTTAGTTAAGTACCCTCCATTAATATCAATTAAGTGTTTACCCGTAATTTTATAAGTTAAACCTCCTTTAGCGCCAACACCGGTAAAGCTTAACTTTTCGCCTTTACCATATGAGTTCTCAAAAGCAGAATGCTCCCATAAGCCGTTTCTTTGATAGGTTGTGCTTGTAATACTAGCTGATGCATAAAAATCAACTTTGCTGTATTTAAATTGTGCTTGTGCATAACCTGAAATTACCGAAGCATCAATCTCATAATTGTAGCGGAATTTATCACCTTCACCTACAATTCTGTTAGGATTTCTGGCATCAAATTGAAAACCATCAAAGTTATCAACATTTAAATATCCAGTAGAACCCAATAAGTCAATGATGTTACCGAAGTTTTCAGATTTAAAATCTTTATACGTAAAAGCAGCATTCAACAAAATATTCTCGTTAATTTCGGTATTTAATATAGAGTTGAATGTTAGTTGTGTATCATCTGTTCTATCTTCATACAAAACGTAAGCTCCTGGTAAACCAGCAGTATTATTAGTTAGGTTGGCGTCTAAAATGCGTTCCCAATCTATTTGACCATCATTAATGAATTCTTGTTCTGCCAAATAAGCGCCTTCGTAGTCCGGACCATCATCATCAGCTAAAAAATAACTTGGGAGATTTTGATAGTAGGCAGGGCTTGGATTTGCACCTCCAGCAAAATCTAAACGGCTATTACCTATTTTTCCAAATTGATATCCTACATTAGTATTTAATCTGGTTTTATCACTAATATCCCAATAGTGATTTAACATAAATATGGGCTCTTCAACCTCTTTAATTCTGGAGTTTTTCTTCTCGCCATCTAACCAGCCCCAATATTCATTATATCTTATATCTTTTAAGTCATAAACTTCTTGTGTATTAGGAGATGATTTCCCTCTACGATTAGGGGTAAACATTCCTGTAAAGTTTAAGCTATGTTTTTCGTTAATTTTTTTCTCAACAGAAGCAAAAAATGAATTAGCATCATAAAGTGTGGCATCTTGGTAGCCTTCTTTACCCCAGCGTCTCCCAGCCATAAACGTGTAAGCCCAACCATTTTTAGACAACCCTGAAGAATAGCTTGCCATAATACGGTTAGTATAACTTCTATTTGATGTAGAATAGGTAACACGACCTCCTTGACGATATTGCGAAGCTCTTACATTCATATTAGTAGTCCCTAATACGCCTCCAAAATTATAATTAGAAGGCTGAAGGCCAGAAGTTAATTCTTGGTTTCTAAGCACATCATTTAAACCTCCCCAATCACTCCATTGTGGACGGCCATCAAATAGTTTGTTCATTTCAATTCCATTAATCAAAACCGATCCGTTTTCAGAGTCTAAACCTCTAACTCTAAAGAACGACGAACTCCATTCAAAAGCTGCTGTTCTTTGAAAAACATCTTGAGAGGATTGCAACAAACCTGAAATGTTATCTAAACCACTTGTGTCTGTGTTAAGTTCGTCATCCGTTAGGTTGATTGTAAACAAATTAGACTCAACCGAATCAATCTCGAGAGTCATATCGGTTATGTTTACAGTTTCCCCTTCGTTAATTACAATAGGATATCTTTTGAATACATACCCAGGCTTTGATATTCTAATAATTTGTTCCCCTAATGGTAAACTCTCAGAAAACTCAAATTCACCAGAAGCATTAGTTTGAGTCTCAATTACAGTTCCCTCTATGGTAACGGTTACATCTGGAATGGGCTCAAGTGTTATTGATTCTGAAACACTACCTTTAACAACTGTTTGTTGTGCAAACATGGTAGCACTTGAGAAAATTCCAATTAAAAAAATAATTAATCGTTTTTTCATGTTTGATTTTATAGTTAAAAAATTGATTCGCTATATTAAATCTTAATTAAATAAGCGAGCAAATTTACATTATTTATAATAAATATCTACTTTTGGCGCAAGATTTGTAATATCGTAACGAAAACATAACATACTATTTGAATGAGACTAATTAAAACATGTGCTTTTACACTCTTAATTTTATGTGTGACAACTATACAAGCGCAAGAATCGAAAACATTTAAGATACATACTGTAGCTTTTTATAATTTAGAAAATTTATTTGATACCATTAATGATCCTACCAAAAATGACGAGGCCAGCCCTATAATGGAAATGAACACTGAAATTGGTGAAATTTACAAAAAGAAGGTTCAGAACATGGCTCGTGTAATTTCAGATATCGGTGCAGATGATACTAATAATTCACCTGTAATTATAGGTGTTTCCGAAGTTGAAAACAGAGATGTACTTGAAGATGTGGTAAACGACCCTTTGTTAATTTCAAAAGATTATGGTATTGTTCATTACGACTCGCCTGATATAAGGGGAATTGATGTGGCATTACTGTATCAAAAACGTTTTTTTACGCCTATAAATACAAGCAGCCATGAACTTGTTATTTTCGACGATAGTTCAAGAGAACGTATATATACTCGAGACCAATTACTAGTAAGTGGGAAACTTGATGGCGAGCTCATTCATGTAATTGTTAACCATTGGCCATCACGAAGAGGTGGCGAAGCAAGAAGTAGGCCCAAACGTGTTGCTGCTGCTAAATTAAACAAAAAAATTATTGATTCTCTGCAAACTATAGATCCTTATGCTAAAGTTGTTATTATGGGCGATTTAAACGATGATCCGGTTAATGCTAGTGTAAAAGATGTATTAAAAGCTGAAAGGAACAAAGAAGATGTTGGCTTAAAAGGCATTTACAATCCTATGGAAGAGTTCTTTAAAAATGGAATTGGCTCTAATGCTTACCGAGATAGCTGGAGTTTGTTCGACCAAATTATGATTACGAAACCATTTTTAGAAAAAGATTATTCTACTTATCAATTTTATAAAGCTGGTATCTATAATAAGAACTATTTGGTAAATAAGCGTGGTAGGTACAAAGGTTACCCCTTAAGAAGTTTTGCCGATGGAGGTTTTACTGATGGATTTAGCGACCATTTCCCTGTTTATATCTATCTTATTAAAGAAATGGAATAAAGTAAAAAGAGTTAAAAAAAGAGCGACAAAATTGTCGCTCTTTTTTTAAGCCATCCATGAGTTCCATGGAATTCTAGACAACAAAAGAACCAAAGCTATTATATAGTAAATAGTAATGGTCTTAAATTTAGCACTAGAAATACGTTTCTTTTTATGTTTTGAATAGCCCATTGTAATCAATACTATGGCCAAAATATTAACTAAAGGATGTTCAACTAAATACAGTCTGTCTACCGAATTTTTCATGATTTCACCCATTCCAGACTCACTAAACAAACTAAACCTTGGCGATACAAAGTACATTACAAATCCTATTAGCAATTGAATATGCGAAACGATTAGTGCGAAAAGTGCAATTCTAAAGTCTTTAGCACCATACTCTTTGTTACCAACACGCTTTATGATACTATTAATAATAGCTAGCACAATAATTAAAAGCACTAAATAAGCCCAATAGGAGTGTAGAATTTTTACCGTGTTATACATAATGTTAAATTTCTTTTTTGGTTACAAACAAATGTAAGAATAAATGCCATAAAAAAACCTCTTCGTTACGAAGAGGTTTTTTGTATTGATAAATTTTTGTTTAGAAATTGAAACGAATACTTGTGTTCCAAGTTCTACCATAACCAAAACGTCCCGTATTACTTCTATTAATTCCTTTATAATTCTCTTCAGGATTGGCTGAAGCTTGAGTATTTCCTCTTACAGATTCTAAATAAACCTCATCAAAAACGTTGTTAACATTTAGACGAAATTGAACAGAATTTGTTCCTTCACCAACAAACATTTTATATGAAAAACCTAGATCCACCGTATCATATGAAGGCATTGACAATGGTGCTTGGTCTAAAGAGCCCGTTGAAAAAATATCATTATACCAGTTCCACGCAGCATCGATACTTGTATTACGACACAAATCGTAAATACCATTAATTCCAGCTGTTACTTGTGAAGCACCACCTACACTAAAGCCATCAATAACAATTTCCTTATCGGGCGACACTTGTGTCCCATCTTGATCAAATTCTCTTTCTATGGCATTATCTTTAAACTGCCATTCACCTAAAGATAAGTAACCATTAAGCCTTAAATTATCTAATGGTCGTGTAAACACCTCCAATTCAACACCGTAATGCACTTGTTTTACACCGAAAGTTTGAAAAGATCTAAAATCTTCATCATTCTCACCATTATTATTTACTAAAGTTCTATTATCCCATGTT
Organism: Hanstruepera flava; assembly: GCF_023634025.1. Lineage (GTDB taxonomy): Bacteria > Bacteroidota > Bacteroidia > Flavobacteriales > Flavobacteriaceae > Hanstruepera > Hanstruepera flava. Next base: position 1,145,336 of record NZ_JALJCW010000001.1, read on the forward strand.
GTATGGTATAGATTCAAGTTTGCTGAAATTGCTCTACCTCCATTAAATTGATATCCAGCCTCAAATCCTGTAATCTCTTCATTCTCAATTGCAGGATTATACAATTCATTACTACCTCTATCATTAACATACAAATTATCATGAAAAGGTTGACGAGAATAAAAACCAGCATTTACAAAAACCTTGTGCATATTTCCAATTTGATATGATGCACCAGCCTTAAGATTATATCCAATGTTATTAACTTTTTCACCTTCTTCACCCTCTCCTGGCGTTGAAGTATTTAAAAATTCTGTTCTTATATGTGACTGGTTAGACAATGCTCCTTGGAAAAATGCTGAAAAATTATCTTTTGCATATTCTAATTGTCCAAATATTCCTTGATAGTTAATTTGCTCTTCGTAATCATATCCAAAACGTTGTAAATGATCTGTGTTTGGATCAAAAAACACTTCCCAAGGATTGATACCACCTGCTTCAGTTAAGAAATACGTCTCACCTCCACTATAACCTGAACTGTTCGCTATAGAATCGATAGTTATAAATTCTCTCACATCTCTAAAATGGATTCCATTATAAAAACGCACATCAGCACCAATATTAAAATTTAAATTTTCTGTTAATTGATTATTATAGTTTGTAACTAAACCATACCAGTTATGATTATTATTTGAACCACGAGCATATGTTACTTCGTCACCTGAAGTTCTAGCTTGGGCAAAACTACCTCTACCCATTGAACCATATAAAACCGTTGATAACGACGACTTATCATTAATTGTCCAATCCCAGTTTAAATTAGCAACTGGCTTGTGATAGATATTACGCCCACCAGGGTAATCTCCTCCATGCAAAGTATTTGGACTATTAACACCTTCATAGTTCCAAGGGTTGTAACGTCTTCCTCTTTCACTGTCTAAAATATCACCAATAGAAGCACCTCCAGCTGCTGCATGCCATTGTGGCGCTCCAGTTAATAAGAAGTTTAATGAGTGATCTTCACTTGGTTGGTATCCAACAGAAAAGAAATACGTTTGACCTTGACCTTGAGTATTATCTACATAACCGTCTCCTTGCCAGTGCCCCAACAATCCAGAAAAAGACCATCCTTTGTCGCTAACCCCTGTTGAAAAATAAGCTGTAGATTTTAAATAATTATCATTTCCAACCATCTGCTGAACAAACCCACCTGCTTTATTATCTATCGTTTTTGTTACAATATTTACAGTACCTCCAACAGAAGATATAGCTAATTTAGAAGCACCTAAACCACGCTGTACCTGAATGGCATTAGCAACATCTGTAACACCTTGCCAGTTAGACCAATACATTCTACCATCTTCCATACCATTAATTGGCTGCCCGTTTAATAAGAATGCCGTGTTTGTTTGATCAAATCCTCTTAAAAACATTTGACCATCACCAAATCCACCTGCTTGGATAGTTTGCACAGATGGTGTAGATTTTAATAATACAGGTAAGTCCCAGTTACCAGATTTTTCTCTAATCTCTTCTGCTTTAATAGTTGATACCGCTATAGGTGTTTTTCTGTCCTCTGCCAAGTCAATTACACCTGTCCCAATAATCACAACCTCTTCAAGAGAGTTATCAGAAGTTAATTGCACATTTCCTAAATTTGTGTTGCCGTTAAAGCTAACAACAACCTTACCATAACCTACATATGAAATCTCCAATTCTCCTGAAGCAGACTCAGTAGTTAAAGTAAAGTTCCCATCAAAATCTGAAGAGGTTCCGTTTGTTGTACCCTTCTCAATGATGTTAGCACCAGGAAGAGAGGTTTCTAATTCCCCATCCATAACTGTACCTGTGATAGTACTTTGTGCCATCGTAAAAGCAGTAAACATAAATGTAACCGCAAAAAGTAATCTTGTAATTTTTTTCATTGTATTTATAAGATTGGTTTTTAAATTTTTGGCAAAATTACATTAATAAATCGTTCTAACATTAACTCAATATTAAGAAATTAAACCACATTCAAGGTATTGAATAAAAAGGCATTAGAAACTTTTCAGAAAAAAAAGCTATTAACAGGGTTTTTAACAAAATTTAGCTTAATTCTTTGTAATGTTTCAATAATTTTAAGGTAGAACTATCGTGTTGTGTAATTCCATCTTGGGTAATATCTTTTAGGATTTTTGAAGCCAATTGCTTGCCCAATTCCACTCCAAATTGATCATAACTGTAAATATTCCAGATTATCCCTTGAACAAAAATCTTTTGCTCATACAAGGCTATCAATTTCCCTAAACTTTCTGGAGTTAATTTGTTTATAAATATGGTATTTGTTGGCTTATTACCTTCAAAGACTTTAAATGGTAATAATTTGTCTATTTGAGTATGTGACAGACCTTGGTTTTTTAGCTCAGCCAATACTTCGCCTTTATCTTTACCGTTTAATAATGCTTCTGTTTGGGCAATAAAATTAGAGATGAGCTTATCTTGATGGTCTTGATTACCATAAAGTGACTTTACAAAACCTATAAAATCAGCAGGAATTAATTTAGTGCCTTGATGAATTAACTGAAAGAAAGCGTGTTGAGAATTCGTTCCAGGTTCTCCCCAAATGATAGTACCTGTTTGGTAGTGTACCTTATTCCCGTTCCGGTCAATGTACTTTCCATTACTTTCCATAATACCTTGTTGAAGATATGTGGCAAATTGGTTAAGGTACTGCGAGTACGGAATTATCGCTTCGCTTTCGGCATTAAAAAAATTGTTATACCAAATACTCAATAATGCTAATAAAACCGGAATGTTATTTTCAAAAGATTCACTTTTAAAATGTTCATCCATTTTATGTGCACCTAATAACAAGCTTTCAAAATTATTATAACCTATTGACAAACTTATTGATAATCCAACAGCACTCCATAACGAAAAACGACCACCAACCCAATCCCACATAGGGAAAACATTATTGGCATGAATTCCAAAAGCGTCTACAGCTTTTAAATTAGTTGATACAGCAACAAAATGTTTGGCAATGGCTTCTTGGTTTGCAGATTTCAAAAACCATGCCTTTATAGTATTGGCGTTTGATAAGGTTTCTTGAGTTGTAAAGGTTTTTGAAACCACAACAAACAATGTCGTTTCTGGGTTTAGATTCTTTATTACTTCATTAACATGGTCACCATCAACATTGCTTACAAAATGTGTTGTTAGATGATTTTTATAAAACTGAAGCGATTCAATAACCATTGCTGGCCCTAAATCTGATCCTCCAATTCCAATATTAACAATATCTGTAAATGCCTTTCCTGTGAAGCCTTTAAGACTTCCAGAAATAATTTGCTCTGAAAAAGCTTTAATTTTTTGCTTGACGGTATTGATTTCAGGAATAACATTCTCTCCATTAACAATAGCTACAGATGCTTTAGGCTTTCGTAAAGCGGTATGCATAACTGCTCTGCCTTCGGTTTCATTTATAATCTCTCCGGAAAAGTAAGATTGAATGGCCTCATCTAGTTTTACCTCTTCTGCTAACTGCAATAGCAGTGTTTTGGTTTCTTCAGTTATTCGGTTTTTAGAATAGTCTACATAAAAATCTTCCCATTGTACGGTAAACTTATCTGCTCGATTTTCATCGATTTCAAATAGGTTCTTCATGTGAACATGTTCAATAGCATTGTAGTGCTCTTGGAGGTTTTTCCATGCTAAAGTTTTGGTTGGGTCAATTTTTGGAAAAGACATAAACTATTGTAAATCTGTAATTACATTATTGGCAGGAATATCAGCATCCAAATCATCTTGAAACTTAATATTATCCAATTGAATTTTAATGGGTGCTATGTAATTTAAATATTCCGTTTTTAAGCTATCTGAAATGGGTTCTGCTTCTGGGAGTTTTTGTTTAAATGGATCTACCTGCTTGCCATTTTTCCAAAAACGATAACAAACATGAGGTCCAGAAGTATTTCCTGTCATACCTACCCATCCAATTACATCGCCTTGTTTTACATACTGCCCAACTTTTACATTCTGCTTTTTCATGTGTAAGTATTGGGTTTCATAAGTGGCATTATGCCTAATTTTCACATAATTGCCATTACCTCTGGTATATGCCGATTTTGTAACGGTTCCATTAGCTGTGGCTCGAATTGGCGTGCCTACATTAGCAGCGAAATCTGTACCCTTATGTGGGCGAATTTTATTTCCGTACAAGGCAATTCGTCGTCGTAAGTTGTAGCGAGATGAGATACGTTTATACTCGACAGGCGCTTTTAAAAAGGCGCGACGTAAGTTTTTGGCTTCCTCGTTAAAATAATCACTTAAACCTTTAATACTATCCGTCTCAAACTCGAATGCGTAAAAAGGCTCATCTTTATGTTGAAAATAAGCTGCTTTAATATGATGAATTCCAGCATATATGGTATCATCTATATATTTATCTTCATAAATAACCTTAAAACGATCACCTTTTTGAAGCCTGAAGAAATCTATGGTCCATGCATAAATATCTGACATTTTATATGCTAAAACAAAACTAACACCTTGATCGTCTAATGCTTCTGAAATGCTACTTGTTATAACTCCTGATATTTCTTTTTCAACATACTTAATGGGCTTTCTACTTGTGTAAGCATGAATGGAATCAAGAAAATTTACTACAACATATTCTTCTTTATTAGGCTGGTAAATAAAGCATTTCGGCTCTTGAAGCGAATCTTTTGAGCATAAAATAGTGTAAGGGTTACCAATATTAAGTTTAGTAATATCAAAACTATCTTTTGCTTTCTCAGCAATCTGGAAAATTTTAGGGTAGCCTATTTTATTACGTTCCATGATTGTCCCGAAACTATCCCCTTTTCTAATTGTATCTCGTTTTACTACAAAGTCGTTTAAATTAAACCCAAATTCGTAAACATCTTGCGGTTCGATGACCGCTACTTCTTCAACTGTTGGAGTTTCTTGATTGTCGTTCTTGCAATTAAATAAGGAAAAGGCTACTATTAAAAGAATTACACATTCTTTCCCCAATCTTCTAATTCTTGTTTGGTCCATAAATCTGGAAAAAATATTCGTCGTTGATATTTTGGATGCATGTATTTTGTCCATTCACTTCCGCCTGTTGCTTCAGCAGTTTCTCCACCAATATTTAAATAGTGGTTAGCTGTATTGTAATGAGCCATTACCCATTTTATATTAACAGTATAGTCGTAATGGCGCATAGCTTTAATTAAAGCTTTATCTTCTCTAACATCTTGTGGCAACTGTTTAAATTTTGTCCACAAATTATTTGTATTATAGAATTTCGCAAATCTAATAAATTCATCTTTGTATCGCTCCTCGAAAACTGTTAATAAATAACTTTTTTTACCCGTTTTATAATCTTTTCCAGCTGCTTGCCAATATAAATGCTCGAAAGCATGCTCGAAAGGCGTATTTCTATCTATGGTTTCTCTAAATCGATTATCAATTAAATTAATAAGTTCTGTTGATGAAAATTCTATTTTTCTATACTGGGCACTTTGAAACCCACTAGCAGGCGTTAGTGTATGTCTAAACTTATTGTATTGCTCTACTTCCATACCTTCTCGCATAATGTCGAATGAAGATGTTAGCATATCAAAATACCGACTAATGCGCATAAGTTTTGAAGAAAATAAATCTACGGTCAGGTTTTCTGCTTTAGCCACCTGTTCGATTTCCCATAGTATCATTTTAAACAACAATTCGTTTATTTGATGATACATAATAAAAACCATTTCATCTGGTAGTACCGTGCGTTGGGTTTGTAAATCAAGTAAAGCGTCGGTTTGAATGTAATCCCAATAATTTATGGGCTTACTGTGCAAAAGGCCCTCTAAATGGGTGTCTAAATCTTGACCTATTCTATCAAATTTTTCTTTTAATTGGTTAGTTATATCTTTTGCCATGTTATTAGTTAGTTATCTACAATAATTTTAAAAGGGTGCTTTAATCCTTTAAAGGCATCTAAATCCGCCCTTAACGACCCTACAGCCAAATCTGCTTTCACTCGTAAAGGGATTTTATTTTTATCATTAGAAACCCAAAGTGTTAAACTTTCTTCCTCCTTAAAAACACGACCAGCCATTACATAAGGTCTAAATTTTAAGGCATTCATTTTACCAAATTCGGTTTTTATCACTTCTTCTCCCAAATACTTTAATTTAAATCCATAGTTTTCTTCATCAAAAAACATATTAACAAATATCTCATCACCAACTTTTAAATTTTGAATATCTAGGTTGTTTCGCAAGTAATAGAAGGTTGACACCATATCCTGAATATTCGGTTCGGTATCAAAAACAGCTTTTCTATTGTGCTTTATGTTGTGCACGTAGGCTTTGTTTTTATCCTGATCGAATTCTATCTCAATATTTTTTGTGTGACCGCCTTCATCTATGTCCCTAATAAATTTATAAGGCATATTTGTTCGCTTATCGATATAGGTTTCGTAACGATCTTCAACCTCAAAAAACCAACTTACAGCCCCAGTTGTCCAGCCCTTTCCAACAATATGATAAACAGGCTTGTTTTTATATACGCTTTCGTTTACAGTTAATGTCGCTTCTCCGGCTTTCATCCAACCACTGTAACTCATTTCAAAACGAAACCATTCACCTACATCATACGAATCGCTTTTTTGAGCATTTAAAACTTGTGCACAAAACAATATCACAATAATAAGGAGGCTCTTTTTCATGTTATTTAGTTTTGTAATTGTAACTTTTTGCATAGCAAATTATTGTTTTATACACTAAATACAATTACTATTCCAAAAGTATAAAACAAAAAAACTCTATCAGCATGATTGATAGAGTTTTTAGGGACATTTTAGTTAAATATTTGTTATAAAGTTCCTCTTTTAGCTTGCTCTCGTTCAATGGACTCAAACAAAGCTTTAAAATTACCAGCACCAAAACCGCGAGCTCCCATACGTTGTATTATTTCGAAAAACAAGGTTGGTCTATCTTCAACAGGTTTTGTGAAAATTTGCAATAAATAGCCCTCTTCATCGGCATCAATCATAATTCCAAGACCTTTTAAGGTTTCAATATCTTCTCTTAATTCATGACTAAATTCTTCCAATCTTCCAGGAACTGCTCTATAATACTCTTCAGGTGGTGTTGATAGAAACTCTACACCTCGTGAACGTAAATCTGATACTGTTGTAATAATATCATCTGTAGCTACTGCAATATGCTGCACTCCAGATCCTTCATAAAAATCAAGATATTCTTCAATTTGAGATTTCTTTTTACCTTCAGCGGGCTCATTAATTGGGAATTTTATACGACCATTACCATTACTCATTACTTTACTCATTAAAGCTGAATATTCGGTGTGGATTTGCTTATCATCGAATGATAAGAAATTAACAAACCCCATAACGTCTTCATACCATTTCACCCATGTATTCATTTCTCCCCATCCTACATTGCCTACCATGTGATCAATATACTTTAAACCAGTTGGTTTTGGATTGTAATCGGACTCCCATTTTACAAATCCTGGCATAAATTGTCCACTATAATTTTTACGTTCTACAAACATATGAACCGTTTCCCCATAGGTATAAATTCCTGCACGAACCACTTCGCCATTTTCATCCTTTTCTACAGTTGGTTCCATATAAGATTTTGCCCCTCGCTTCGTGGTTTCATTGTAAGCAGCTCGAGCATCATCAACCCAAAGCGCAATAACCTTTACACCATCGCCATGTTTTACAATGTGGTCGTTTATTGGCGATTTGCTAGTTAAAGGCGTGGTTAAAACCAATCGGATTTTATCCTGCTTTAAAACATAACTTACTTCTTCTTTAGAGCCTGTTTCCAAGCCTTTGTAAGCATACGATTGAAAACCAAATGCGGTTTTGTAAAAGTGTGCTGCTTGTTTGGCATTACCAACGTAAAACTCTACATAATCTGTTCCTAATAAGGGTAAAAAGTCTTCTGCACCATCAAATATTTTTTCTAGTCCGTATTCTACCGATTTTATTTCTTTGCTCATGATTTATATTTTTAATTTTCCAACCAAGATTTAAAGTAATCTTCGTCTGCTATTTTTAATGCTTCTTCTGTAACTTGTAAAGGCTTGAAGGTATCAACCATAACCGCCAACTCGTCCGTTTTAACTTTTCCAATACTGCGTTCAGTTGCCCCAGGATGAGGACCATGAGGTATACCTGCTGGATGAAGCGAAATATGGCCTGCGTCTATATCATTACGACTCATAAAATCGCCATCAACATAATATAAAACCTCATCACTATCTATATTGCTGTGATTATATGGCGCAGGAATAGCCTCTGGATGATAATCATACAAACGAGGAACAAAACTGCAAACCACAAAAGCATTGGTTTCAAAAGTTTGATGAACTGGTGGTGGCTGATGGATGCGTCCAGTTATAGGTTCGAAATCGTGTATTGAAAAAGCATAGGGATAGTTAAACCCGTCGTATCCAACGACATCAAAAGGATGCGTTGCATAAACCATATCGAAAATATCGTTTTGCTTTTTCACTTTAATTAAAAAGTCTCCTTTTTTATCATAGGTTTCCAATTCGTAAGGCTGCCTGATATCGCGTTCACAAAATGGTGAATGTTCAAGTAATTGCCCAAACCAATTTCTATAACGCTTTGGTGTATAAATTGGCGAATACGATTCAACAATAAACAAGCGGTTATCATCGGTATCAAAATCTAGCTTATAAATTATCCCCCTTGGGATAAGTAAATAATCGCCATACTTGAAATCTAAATTGCCTAGCATGGTTCGTAATTTCCCAGAGCCTCTATGGATAAAAATTAGCTCGTCGGCATCTGTATTCTTGTAAAAATAGTTTGTTGTAGACTCTTTTGGCGCTGCTAGTATAATGTTACAATCGCTATTGGTTAAAACCACTTTGCGGCTTTCTAAATAGTCGTTTATTTGCGGCACTTTAAATCCATGAAGTCTATAAGACTGAATGTTGTTTGCTTTAGCCACTTTTGGTGCAACACTATATTGATTTTTAATAGCTTTTACTTGTGTTGGTCGTTGCTCATGATAGCTGTTGGTAGACATGCCATCAAAACCTATGGTTCCAAATAGTTGCTCGTAGTATAAGCTACCATCTGGTTTTCTGAATTGAATGTGTCTTTTTGAAGGTATTTTTCCTAATTTATGATAAAAAGGCATAACGATATTAATTTGATAATTAAACAATAATTTAATGTGATAATTAATTACCTAACTATCATTCTGGATTTCGTTTAATTAGAAATTTTAAAACGGATAATAAATTTTCCCAAATAGATTTCATTCTCTACAAATATCGTGAAAATTTATGAGACTTCAGGGCTATAAAATGTGTTTCTAACAGCAATAACTAGAACCAAAACCCAACATTAAAAAACCAATATCCTTTGTTGGTTTCTGGAGACCAAGAGTACTTACCTTCAATTGGCCCTAAAAATGTTTCAAGCGAATAACCAATAGCGTAACCTGAAAAATCTGGAGCGGTTATCCATTCGCCTGTCTCAAAAATATTGTCTTCTACATTAGCATAATTAGCATTAAAAATGATATGGTTCTTTTTAAATACTTCATAGTCTAAAGTAAGCATACCTTTTACAAAACTATTACCTGGCAATGAAATATAATCATATCCGAAAAACGGTGTAAAGTTATTTATGAGATTATCACCATATCCTCCCAAAACAAAGTTTAGGGATTGTGTTGAATCTTCTCCTATTTTAAACCCACCTTGAGCGGTTATATTCGCTGAAAATTTAGACCAAAAACTTAACGAATATCCTATTGTTGCTTTAGCTATCGAAAACTCTGAAAATGTGTTATTAAAATCTGAAGAATATAAATATAAATGGAAATCACCATCAAAAAGAAACCCTTCATTGGGAAAATACTTATTGTCATAGGTGTCTAGTTTTAATTTTCCATAAACACTTACAAAATCACTATTTTCAAAAACAGTTTCTTCTGATTCTGAATCTTCAATAAAAGTTTCGGTTGTAATTCTTAATCTTTTGTACTCACCTCCTAATGTTAGGGCAAAATCTTTTCTGAACAGTGTTTGTAGATAAAATTGATTTGTAAAGTCACTTAATCCAACATCAATTTTATTGACATTGAAATCAGAGCGTTGTTGCTCGGTTAGGATTGTAGCCGATGGTATGTTTTTCTCAAAATGATTATACCGCGAATATATTCCTATACTCCAATAAAATCCTTTATCTATGAAATAATTGAAATCATAACGAATATTATCTCCCACAACAAAGTCTAATGAGGCTACATCGTTTTTAAATAGTATTTTCTTTCGGGTTAAGTTAACCAATGCAGCAGACTTATATAAATCGTCATAATGAATACCCAACTTTAAAAAAGTTCTTATTGGTGTTTCTTTTACTTTGATATACAAATCATATTCATCGTCTATTCTTGAAGGTTTTAAATCATAAACTACACTTTCGAAATTGTTTGTTGCTGCCAAATTATTAACACCTCTAACAAAATCTATATATTCAATTTCTTCATCTGATTTTATCTTGATTTTTCCTAAAATATACGATCGTGTATAAAGCTCATTTCCCTCAACAATAATGGTACTGATCTTAACGCGGTTAATAGGTTGAATTCGTTTTCTTTCAGCAGGTTTTTCAATTTGCATATTGGCTACTTTCTCAAGAGCATCTTGTTTTTTTTGTGCAGCTATAAACCCTTGTTCTATTATACTTCTACCTTCGCTAAACGATACAACCGTATAATCCCTTATATCAGGTTTTATATATATATCTGTTTTTTTAGATTTTACTTTCATATCGTTTATGGTACGATAATTATTAATCTGCAATAAAATATCTGGCGCCGATTTTAATTCTTCACGTGTAGCCAAATCGTCTTGAACATCAACCCCTACAATAATATCTAATCCTTTTGCCTTTAGTTCATCAATAGGATAATTATTGACTACACCACCATCAATAAGTATTTGGTCGTTAATAATAACGGGTTGAAAAAGAGAAGGAAAAGCACCACTTGCAGCAATAGCTTGTGGTAAACTGCCTCTGTCCAATATTACTGGCGCTCCTGTTTCTACATTGGTAGCTATACAGAAAAAAGGAATTGGAAGCTCGCCAAAATCATCAACATTGCTTACATGCAATAATAGTTTTGAAAGTAAGCTTAATGTATTTTGCCCTCGCGACAGACCAGAAGGTAATGCTAACTTAAATTTATCAAATGGTAATGAAACCGCATATTTTTCAGAATTATCACGTTCATAAAATGTTTTTGAAGCTCGTGGTAAATTATCATTTATAATTTTATCAAAATCTACGTCCTTAAAAATAGAATCTATTTCATTGCCCGAATACCCTGAAGCATATAAGGCTCCAACTATAGCTCCCATACTAGTTCCAGCAACATAATCCACACGTATTCCCAAACTATCAATAACTTTTAAAGCTCCTATATGAGCCAAGCCTTTTGCGCCACCTCCACTTAAAACCAATCCAACTTTAGGATCACCTTTTAAGTCTTCTTGAGAAAAACCAAAGCATGAAAAAATAAATAATATGCCTAAAAAGAGTTGCTTCATTTATTATTGTAATATGCATGTATTTTTTGAGCTCTTGACAGTCCTACAACGGCCTCTAAATCTTTTAAATCTGCTTGAGAAATACGCTTAACCGATTTAAATTGTTTTAATAATTCAACCACGGTTTTTTCGCCTATTCCTGGAATGGTTTCCAACTCGGTATTTAATGCACTTTTACTTCGTTTATTTCTATGATGCTCAATACCAAATCGGTGTGCTTCATTTCGTAATTGCTGAATAATTTTTAACGTTTCACTTTTTTTATCTAAATATAATGGAATTGGGTCGTCTGGATAAAATAATTCTTCTAAACGCTTCGCAATTCCGATAATCGCAATTTCACCTCTTAAATCAAGTGCATCAAGACTTTTTAAAGCCGAGGATAATTGTCCCTTTCCTCCATCAATAATAATAAGTTGTGGCATCGGCTGGTTTTCATCCAACAGTCTTTTATAACGTCTATAGACCACTTCTTCCATAGAAGCAAAATCGTCTGGACCTTCTACCGTTTTAATATTAAAATGTCTGTAATCTTTTTTTGATGGCTTACCATTTTTAAACACCACACAAGCGGCAACTGGATTTGTTCCTTGTATATTGGAATTATCAAAACACTCAATATGTCGTGGTTCTTCAGACAGACGTAAATCAGCCTTCATTTGCGCCATAATTCTATTGGTATGACGGTCAGGGTCTACAATTTTAACCTGTTTTAATTGTTCTAATCTGTAATATTTAGCATTGCGGACCGATAGTTCTAAAATCCGTTTTTTATCGCCCAGTTTCGGAACCGTTACTTTTACATCTTCACCCAAATCTACCTTAAAAGGCACATAAATTTCTTTGGAATTGGAATGAAAACGCTGTCTTATTTCAGTAATAGCCAACTCCAAAAGTTCCTTGTCGGTTTCATCAAGTTTCTTTTTGATTTCCAATGTGTGAGACCGAATTATAGAACCATAAGACAGTTGTAAAAAATTGATGTATCCATAACTTTCATCTGTCACAATTGAAAACACATCAACGTTACTAATCTTTGGATTTACAATGGTTGATTTTGCTTGGTAGTTCTCCAGAACATCAATCTTTTCCTTAATTTTTTGTGCGTCTTCAAAATGCATGTCTTCCGCATAAGCTTTCATTTGTACTTTAAACTGATTAAGCGATGTTTTAAGATTTCCTTTTAAAATCTCTCTAATCGATTCAATATTACTGTGATATTCCGCTTCAGTTTCTAGACCTTCACAAGGGCCTTTGCAATTTCCTAAATGGTACTCCAAACAAACTTTATATTTTCCGGCGTGAATTTTTTCTTGCGACAGATCGTAATTACAGGTTCTCAATAAAAATAAGCCTCTTATCAATTCCAGTAACGTTGAAACCGTTTTCATACTCGTGTATGGGCCAAAATATTCAGACCCATCTTTAATTACACGTCGTGTGGAAAACACACGTGGGAAACGCTCGTTTTTTATACAAATCCAAGGATAGGATTTATCGTCTTTAAGCAGCACATTATAACGTGGCCGATGCTTTTTTATCAAATTGTTTTCAAGTAAAAGCGCATCTGTTTCGGTATTGACCACAATATGTTTAATATCGGCAATCTTTTTTACTAAAACGCGTGTTTTACCACTATCGTGTTGTTTAGTGAAATAAGAGCTAACTCGCTTTTTTAAATTCTTGGCTTTGCCAACGTAAAGAATATTGCCTTCCTTATCGAAATACTGATAAACACCAGGCTCATTTGGCAGCGTTTTTAATTGTATGTCCAGATTGGTTTTAGGCATTCCCTCAAAGGTAATTATTTCTAATTTCTAGCAGATTAATTAACCGTAAAGATTTATAATAAAAGTATATTTTTAGAACTTTCTATTTACTACCTTGCGCCACTTTTTTAAAAAAATTTTAATGACTAAACAAATTATTGGACGAGTTGATAAAGTTGACTTTCCAAAATTGGATTTATATAACATTGATGCCAAAATAGATACTGGCGCCTATACATCGGCCATTCACTGTTCGCAAATTCTTGAAGAAGAGAATGGGCTCAAATGTACATTTTATAGCAAAGGACACCCAAACTTTAGTGGTAAGGAGGTTGTGTTCAAGCAATATTCAAGAACTGATGTAAAAAGCAGTAATGGTTATAAAGAAAACAGATTTAAAATTAAATCTGAAGTGATATTCTTTGGGAAAACATATAAGATTAACTTAACTTTAAGCACTCGGGATGACATGAAGTTTCCTGTTCTTATTGGCAGACAGTTTTTGAACAAAAAATTTCTGGTTGATGTAGACGAACAAAATATTTCATTTAACAAAAAGCAATCATGAATATTGTTATTCTTTCCAGAAATCCTAATTTGTACTCTACACAGCGTTTAGTTGAAGAAGGTGAAAAACGCAATCATAAAATGGAAGTGATTGATCCTTTAAAATGTGATATTATCATAGAAAAGGAGAAACCGACTATTTATTATAAAGACCGTTATTTGGATTATGTTGATGCCATTATTCCAAGAATTGGAGCTTCAGTAACCTTTTATGGTTGTGCCGTGGTTAGACAGTTTGAGATGATGAATGTCTTTACTATTTGTACATCTGATGCTATTCAACGCTCACGTGACAAACTCCGTAGTTTACAACGCTTAAGTAAAGCTGGAATTGGAATGCCCAAAACAGTATTCACTAATTATTCGCGTGATGTTGAAGAAGTCATTGAGCATGTTGGTGGTGTACCCGTAATTATTAAACTGCTTGAAGGCACGCAAGGTTTAGGTGTTGTTTTGGCCGAAACCAAAAATGCTGCCGAATCGGTATTGGAAGCTTTTAATGGTTTAGAGGCAAGAGTAATTGTACAAGAATTTATTAAAGAGGCTAAAGGTGCAGATATTCGTGCTTTAATTGTAGATGGACAAGTAGTTGGCGCTATGAAACGGCAAGGTAAAGAAGGTGAGTTTCGATCTAACCTACATAGAGGTGGAAAGGCTGACATTATTAAATTAAATGAAGATGAACTGCGCTTGGCCATGAATGCTTCACGTGCCTTAAAACTTCCTGTTTGTGGGGTTGATATGCTGCAATCTGCTAGAGGTCCTTTATTGTTAGAGGTTAATTCTACTCCTGGATTAGAGGGTATAGAAGGTGCAACTCATAAAAATATAGCGAGAGCTATTATTACTTTTATCGAACGAAACAGGTAACGCCATGCCAGCAAAACTCATCACTATTTTAGGAACACGTATTTTGCCTGGCAAAAGCTACGAACTGAATTTTGATGTAGCGAAATTACATACTACATCTACTATTGATGTCCCTATTATTGTTGAGCGTTCAAAAAAGCCTGGCCCAACAATTTTATTTACTGCTGGCATTCATGGTGATGAAGTCAATGGTGTTGAAATCGTGAGACAAATAATTGCCAAGGGCATTAACAAACCCAAATGTGGTACCATTATATGCATTCCTGTTATTAATATATTTGGGTTTATTAATATGAAACGTGAATTCCCTGATGGGCGCGATTTAAACCGTGTTTTCCCTGGAATTAAAAGAGGTTCATTAGCAAGCCGCGTTGCCTATAAGCTGGTAAATGAAGTAGTTACTCAAGTTGATTTTGCAATAGACTTTCACACAGGCGGTTCTGGGCGTTTTAATGCTCCACAAATTAGGATTGCTAAAAACAACCCCAAATTAGATGCTTGGGCAAAAACTTTTGGAGCCCCTTTTGTTTTGTATTCTAAAAACCTTAAAAAATCATTTAGAAATACCTGTTATAAATTAGGAGTCCCCATGCTACTTTTTGAAGGCGGAAAATCATACCATATAGATTCTACTGTCACCAATACAGGTGTTAATGGTGCCAAGCGCATTCTACATCATTTTGGTATGCTAAATTCAAAATTTAAGGTTTCAGCGCCTAAAAAAGATTGTGTGTTTATTACCCAAAGTAAATGGCAACGCGCAAATTATTCTGGTATGTTTAAGGCTTCTGTAGCTATCAACTCTCAAGTCGAAAAAGATGATATTATTGGAAACATAACTGACCCCTACGGCAAGTTTAATCATTTTGTGAAAGCCGCTCATTCAGGATATGTTATTAATGTAAACGAATCGCCTATTGTCTATCAAGGTGATGCTCTATTTCACATAACTGCTGCGTTAAAATGACCAAAACCAAACTACGAAAAAAATACAAAGTATTACGCTCTGAACTAACCATTAACACTGTTGACGATTTAAGTCTGGAAATTGCCAATAACCTTTTAAAATTACCTATTTGGAATGTATCGTACTACCATACTTTTTTAACGATACCAGAATTTAAAGAAGTTAATACCGATTTTATATTGAATATTTTATCTGGAAAAGACAAACACATTGTGGTTTCTAAAACGGTATTGAAATCTTTATCTATGATCAACTATTTATTGACCGATTCGACTGTTATTAAGAAAAGTAATTTTAACGTTCCAGAACCGGTTGACGGAATAGAGATAGCACACAATAAAATTGATATCGCTTTTATACCGCTTTTGGCTTACGATAAGAGAGGAAATCGCGTAGGTTACGGCAAAGGGTTTTACGATGTGTTTTTAAGTCAGTGTAAACCTGAAATCATTAAAATAGGGTTGTCATTTTTTGAACCAGAAGAAACTATAGAAGGCATTATTGATACCGATATTCCTTTGGATTATTGTGTAACACCCAAAAAGATCTACGAATTTTGATTCCCTTTAAATGCCCTTTTATTAAACACTATTAAAAGGCCAAATCCGGTGCTTATAGCTACATCGGCTATATTAAAAACTGGTTCGAAAAAGGTAAAATATTTGCCACCATAAAATGGTAACCATTCGGGTAAATAGCCCTTCCATAGTGGAAAATATAACATATCTACAACTTTACCATGTAGTAAGGTATCGTAACCACCATCTGGAGATAAAAAAGAAGCAACTTGCCCATGACTGTCATTAAATAGCACACCATAAAATACCGAGTCAATTATATTTCCCAATGCACCAGCAAATATTAATGCTATAGCCCAAATCAATACTCTTGAACTTTGTTTTTTTGTGGCATCATAAAGCCAATACCCTATACCACAAATAGCTACAATTCTAAAAACCGTTAAACATATCTTTGCGGTACGATCGCTTATAAAAGAAACAAAATCACTGATTTTTGTTCCCCAAGCCATGCCATCGTTTTCCACAAAATAGAGTTTAAACCAAGAAAATACTTCAACATCTTCTCCTAAAACAAAATGGGTTTTAATATATATTTTACTTATTTGGTCAATAAGTAAAACGATAACAATACATAAAACGGATTTTCTTAGGGACATGTTGATTTTGTTTCGCGCTAAAATAGGAATATTATTGGGTTTTTGTTACGCTTATATTTCCATTAACAGTATGCAGCGTTATTTTATTTATTCCATTATTAATGGTCTGCTGTTTAATACTACCGTTTTTTGATTTTAAGTTTAATTCAGCGGCATTAGTATTTACATCTATATTTCCGTGCAACGTATTAACCAATAAGTTGCCTGAAAAAGCCGTTGCATTAAAATGCCCATTTAGTAATTGGGCTATTAAGTTTTCGTATATTCCATTTACAAAAACAGAAGCTATATCACTCGATGTATCAACCGCCAAATGTTCTGGAATTACCACAGTTAGTTCTATTGATATTTTTTTATGGGCGCTTAACTTATCATCTGGAAGTGTAAATAAAGGTTGGTATGCACTTCCCAAAAACAGTGTGTCGTGTTTCCTATAAGCTTGAAGAATAACTTGTTCAAAATTCTCACCTTCAATATTTAAAGTTATGTCCGCAACATTGGTTTTTTGGGTTGATATATCTATCTTAAACATCCCGTCTCCAGAAATAGAAACCGCAGTTATTTGTGAGGCATCTATTTGTTCTTGGATTATTTTTTGGGCAAATAGATGACCTGATAAAAAAAGGAAAAGAATAACTGTTCTCATAAAAACAAAAAACGCTCCAATTTATATCGAAGCGTTTAGATTTATAGTAGCAGAATGTTTATTGCATGTTTTTTGCTTCGATACTCAACGTGGCATGAGGCACTAACTTTAAACGTTCTTTACTTATTAGCTTTTTAGTAACACGGCAAATACCATAGGTCTTATTTTCAATACGAATAAGAGCGTTTTTTAAATCGCGAATAAATTTTTCTTGTCTAATTGCCAATTGCGAATTGGCTTCCTTACTCATGGTTTCACTTCCCTCTTCAAAAGCTTTAAATGTAGGAGAGGTATCATCTGTACCATTGTTATGGTCATTCATATAAGCACTTTTAATAAGCTCTAAATCGTGTTGTGCCTTATCTATCTTCTCCTGAATAAGTTTTTTGAATTCAGCTAAATCCTTATCTGAATATCTTACGTTTGTATCTACACCCATAATCTTAATGTTTTTGAATAAATAATCTGGTATTTACATCATCGAAAACAATTTCTATACCATTATTTATTTGATCTTTTATTTCTAATTCTTTTGTTAATGTTTCTGCCTTTATATAGGCCATGTTCGTTTCAATTGCTTCAACTATTTTTTCATCTTTTTGAAGTATCACATCAATTCTATCTGTGACTTCAAATCCTGAATCTTTACGTAAGTTTTGAATACGATTTACGAGCTCACGAGCAATTCCTTCTTTTCGTAAATCATCAGAAATTGTAACATCTAAAGCTACTGTTAAATTGCCTTCATTGGCCACTAACCAGCCTTCAATATCTTGAGAAGTAATTTCTACATCTTCGAGTCCTAAAGTAAGACTTTTTCCGTTAATTTCAACCGCTATTTCTCCATTTTGCTCGATTTTTTTAATATCATCGGCCGTAAATTGCATAATAGTACTGGCTATAACCTTCATATCCTTACCAAAACGAGGGCCTAAAACCTTAAAGTTTGGTTTAATCTGCTTCACCAAAATATCAGACGCATCTTCTAACAACTCAATTTCTTTAACATTTACCTCATGCTTTATCAAATTAGCTACTGCTAAAATTTCTTCCTTTTGTTGTTTGCTATCAACCGGAATCATTATTTTTTGCAGTGGCTGACGTACTTTTATCTTCTCTTTAGCTCTTAACGACAATACTAACGATGATATTGTTTGTGCATTTTCCATTTTACGCTCTAAGCTTTTATCTACAAAACTTTCATCGTATTTCGGAAACTCTGCCAAATGTACACTCTCAACATTTTCTTTTTGTGTTACTTGTGTTAAGTCTTGGTAAAGTTTATCCATGTAAAATGGTGCAATTGGCGCACCTAATTTTGCAAGCGTTACCATACATGTATAAAGCGTTTGATAAGCTGAAATTTTATCGGTTTGGTAATCGCCTTTCCAAAAACGTCTTCTACTTAAACGCACATACCAGTTACTTAAATATTCTTGTGTAAAGTCTGATATAGCTCTTGCTGCTTTAGTAGGTTCGTATTCTGCATAGAATTCATCTACCTTTTTAATAAGCGTATGTAGTTCAGATAAAATCCAACGGTCTAACTCTGGACGTTCTTCTAACGGAATATCTGCTTCGCTATAATTGAATTTATCTAAATTGGTATATAAACTGAAGAATGAGTAAGTATTGTAAAGTGTTCCGAAGAATTTACGTTTTACTTCCTCAATACCATCTACATCAAATTTTAGGTTGTCCCAAGGGTTTGCGTTTGAAATCATGTACCAACGTGTGGCATCTGCACCATAAGTTGATAAGGTTTCAAAAGGATCTGTAGCATTCCCTAAACGTTTAGACATTTTTTGTCCGTTTTTGTCTAATACCAATCCGTTAGACACCACATTTTTATAGGCTACCGAATCAAAAACCATGGTTCCAATAGCATGTAGCGTATAAAACCAACCACGTGTTTGGTCAACACCTTCAGCTATGAAATCGGCAGGAAATGATTCGTTCTGGTCAATTTTTTCTTTGTTTTCAAACGGATAATGCCATTGTGCATAAGGCATAGAACCAGAATCGAACCAAACATCAATTAAGTCTGCTTCACGCGTCATTGGTTGTCCAGATGGCGATACGAGCACAATTTCATCAACAATGTTTTTATGTAAATCTAACTTTGCATAGTTTTCTTCGGAATTGTTTCCTACTTCAAAATCAGCAAAAATATCAGCTTTCATTACGCCAGCCTCAATAGCTTTTGCCATTTCAGCTTTTAGTTCCTTAACTGAACCGATACAGATTTCTTCTTTCCCATCTTCGGTTCTCCATATAGGCAGAGGAATTCCCCAATAACGCGAACGCGATAAGTTCCAATCGTTGGCATTAGCAAGCCAATTCCCAAAACGACCCGTTCCAGTTGCTTTTGGTTTCCAATTAATGGTTTCATTCAATTCAAACATTCTGTCTTTAACATCAGTCACTTTTATAAACCAAGAATCTAACGGATAGTAAAGAATTGGTTTATCCGTTCGCCAACAGTTAGGATAGCTGTGTTTGTATTTTTCAACCTTAAAGGCTTTATTTTCGGTTTTTAATTTAATAGCTAACTCTACATCAACTGATCTTTCAGGAGCTTCGCCATCATTGTAATATTCATTTTTCACATATTTCCCAGCAAATTCACCCATTTCTGGACGGAATTTACCTTGTAAATCTACAAGTGGCACCAAGTTTCCATTCTCATCTTTTACCAACATTGGTGGTACTTCAGGTGTTGCTTGTTTAGCAACCAAAGCATCATCGGCTCCAAAGGTTGGCGCAGTATGTACAATTCCAGTTCCGTCTTCTGTCGTTACGAAATCTCCAGCAATAACTCTGAAGGCGTTCTCTGGATTGTCATTTGGCAAGGCATAAGGCAATAACTGCTCATAAGTTATCCCAACTAAATCAGCTCCTTTAAATTCCTTAATAACATAGTAAGGGATTTTTTTGTCTCCTGATTTATAATCTAGTAATTCTGATTTTTCCTCAACACGGTTATATTTTCCTGAAAATTGATAATTCACTAATTTTTTAGCCAATATCACATTCATAGGTTCAAACGTGTATTGATTATAAGTTTCAACTAAAACGTATTCTATTTTTGGACCAACAGTTAAAGCTGTGTTGCTTGGAAGCGTCCAAGGCGTGGTAGTCCAAGCCAAGAAATGAATGGTTCCTTCGTTTTGTAAAAAGTCAGGAAGCGATGCTTCATTAGCTTTAAACTGCGCAACAACCGTTGTATCTGTTACATCTTGATAGGTTCCTGGTTGGTTCAACTCATGCGAACTTAATCCTGTACCAGCTTTTGGAGAGTATGGTTGAATGGTATAACCTTTATACAACAAACTTTTGTTATATATCTGTTTTAGTAACCACCAAACCGATTCCATGTATTTAGGTTCGTAGGTAATGTATGGATCGTCCATATCAACCCAGTAACCCATTTTTTGAGTCAGGTCATTCCAAACATCAGTGTAACGCATAACTGCTTTACGGCAGGCAGCGTTGTAATCTTCAACCGAAATGGTTTTACCAATATCTTCTTTTGTAATTCCCAATTCTTTTTCCACACCTAATTCAATAGGTAATCCGTGGGTATCCCAACCAGCTTTACGCTTTACTTGGAAACCTTTCATGGTTTTGTAACGGGGAAAAATATCTTTGATAGCACGTGCTAATACGTGGTGCACACCAGGCAATCCATTTGCAGAAGGTGGCCCTTCAAAAAACACATACGGTTTGTGACCTTCTCGTGTAGTAACGCTTTTTTCAAATATGTTATGTTCTTCCCAATAGTTTTGAATTTCTTCAGCTACTTTTGGTAAGTTAAGTCCTTTATATTCAGGAAATTTAGTGCTCATGAGTACATTCATTCTTTTCGACCTGCGAAATTAATGAATTTTGACAAAACAGACCTTGGTTTAGAGGTTTTTAAACAATAAAACTTACTAAATCTTCAATCTTTGAAATCATTTGGATTTTAATAACTGTATTTTTTAAAGCTATTTTGTTGTATTTGGAAACAAAAATGGTAGAAAATCCTAATTTTTCAGCTTCCAGAATACGCTGTCCCACACGCTGTACTGGACGAATTTCTCCTGACAAACCAACCTCGGCAGCAAAACAAAAATCACGTTGTAAAGCTTCATCTTCATTAGAAGATAAAATTGCAGCTACCACTGCTAAATCTATTGCTGGGTCATCAACCGTGATGCCTCCAGTTATATTTAGAAAGACATCTTTGGCGCCAAGTCGGAATCCTGCTCGCTTTTCCAATACTGCCAGTAACATATTCAAACGTTTGGCATTAAAACCGGTTGCAGAACGTTGAGGCGTACCATAAACGGCTGTACTTACCAAAGCCTGCACTTCAATCATTAATGGTCGCATACCTTCTAATGTAGCAGCTATGGCATTACCTGAAAGTTCTTCATCCTTTTTTGAAATTAAAATCTCACTCGGGTTTGAGACTTCACGTAAACCAGAACCTTGCATTTCATAAATACCCAATTCGTTAGTAGAACCAAAACGATTTTTGTTGGCTCGCAAAATTCTAAACACATGATTGCGGTCACCTTCAAATTGTAAAACCGTATCGACCATATGCTCTAAAATTTTTGGTCCCGCAATATTGCCATCTTTAGTAATATGACCAATTAACAAAACTGGTGTTGCGGTTTC
The DNA here is from genome assembly GCF_023634025.1 of Hanstruepera flava. Lineage (GTDB taxonomy): Bacteria > Bacteroidota > Bacteroidia > Flavobacteriales > Flavobacteriaceae > Hanstruepera > Hanstruepera flava. The sequence goes on from NZ_JALJCW010000001.1 coordinate 1,167,589, forward strand.
TTTAGCAAATTTGATAAACTCCGTAGTGCATTCCTTTATTTGCGATATACTTCCCGAAGAGGATTCTATATAATCACTATGTAGTGTTTGAATAGAATCAATCACTACAATATCTGGCTCCAAATCCTCAATTTGTTTAAAGATATTTTGAGTTTTGGTTTCAGTTAAAATGTAGCAATTATTGCTGTTGGGATTAATGCGTTGAGCCCGCATTTTTATTTGTTTCTGGCTTTCCTCTCCAGAAACATATAGCGTTTTATAAGGTAGTTTTAATGCAATTTGCAATAGTAAGGTGCTTTTACCAATACCTGGCTCACCTCCCAATAATGTTAAGGAGCCTGGAACAATTCCTCCACCCAAAACTCGGTTAAACTCGCCATCACTTGTAAGCATTCTAGCATCTTGCGACACATCAATTTCATTAATCAATAATGGTTTTGAAGCTCGCTTAATTTTAGTGGAATTTGAAGATTTCCAATCACTTTTTTCGGGCTTTTGAATAACTTCTTCGGCAATGGTATTCCACTCTTTACAAGCATTACATTGCCCTTGCCATTTAGCATATTGCGTACCACAATTCTGGCAATAAAAAGTTGTTTTTACTTTAGCCATTAATATCCGAAATCAGCTTTTATTGCATCTGCCCTACGTAGCATTTCATCTTTTGTAATACCTGCTATCTCATCAAGAACAAAAGCAGATTGATACGTTTTCATTGCTTTCTTAGGTTCGCCTGTTTCTTCGTAAAAACGAGCTAGGTAATAATTACCCAAAAGTGTCTCTGGGTATTCTTTTCTAGCTATTTTTCCTAAATCCTCTAAATACTCAAACTTTTCGGTTTTATCAATGGCAGCTTCAATAGCATTAAAGTCGTTGATGAGAATTTGCTTTTGTATTCCAAATAAATCTTCAATAGTTTGATACTTTTCAGTTAAATACTCAACTGGAGAACCTTCAAGTTTTAAAATGGTTTCTTTATACTCTGTCTTGCTTATGGGTTTAAAAACCAAGAATATATCCTCTAAAGCGTTTGGAATAGCATGTGCTGGAAGCTCATAGTGAGTAGACTTCTCAAAATTATCAAAACTATACAGCAAATTTTTATTTTCCAAAGTACTTATAGCATTATTCAGTTCTGTTACTCCTGATTTTATGTGCTTGATATCATTATCAGAAGTGGCCATGTAATAAAATAGTTTGCCTTCGGATTTTGAGAGCTTTTCGGACAAGTAATTTGTCATGTCTGGTGCTAAATCTGGACTTATTGTAACATAAGCTTGAAATAAAGGCTGCGGCTTAAGTAAAAAATAATTTATAAAATTAGCCGTTTCACCATGACCAACTATTACTCGAAATTCTACCGTTCTATAAGTGCTATCTAGATATGGAAGGAGTTCCATACCTATAAATTCGAAAAATGCTGCACCGCTTTCAATGGGTAATGAATTTTGTTCGGAATAGATGATATCTGAACTACGACTATCAACCTGATTAATCCCAACAACAATAGACTCTGGCATATCTTCCCAATACGAGTAATAATCTACATTTCCTGCAACGGCTTCAAACAAATAGTCGCCATCTAAAACTAAAATAATGGGATAAGCTTTATCTTCATTAGAATCATAACCCCTAGGGAGTTGAATTTTAACTTCACGTGTTTCTCCTAATTTTGCTGATTCAAACGGTTCGTAAATCACTTGGGCAATGGCGCTTTGCATGCATGCTATTAGTGCAAAAAGACAGATTAGTTGTTTCATTTTAAAACGGTTAAATATTCATGGCAAGTTATGAAATTAAGCCATAAGTATAAAAGAAATTTACCGTATTGAAATTGTTTTTATTCTGCTTTTAAGGCCTTGTTTCTATTATAGACTGGCAATAGCAATAAAGATAATCCGCCTAATCCAACAAGTACAATAGTTTGAGAAGTCCAAACTATCCATCCAAAAGCAATACTAGGTTCTTCAGGAATTGCAAAAATTGAAAACGCAGCATAAACGGCAACTGGATAAGAACCAATTCCACCATTTGTAGCGGCTATACTAAAACTAGCCGAAATAAAACCTATTAGTACAGCACCAAATGGAATGCCGTGTAATTCTTCAAGGGCGAATGATGTAACGTAAAACATCATAACATACATAAACCAAATGAAGAGGGTGTGAAAAATAAAAGCCCATTTTTTCTTCATTTTAAAAATAGACAAAATACCTTCAACCAAGCCAGATACAAATGTTTTTATTTTTATCGCAAAAGCTGATTGGCTTTTTTTTATGTAAACAATAAACAAAATACCAAAAACTAATAATCCAAGAACACCAATAATTAAACTTTTAGGATTAAATGATTCGGTTAAAAACGCCATTATAAAATCAAACTGAAGAAATAAGGTAAAAACAACAATACCCATAACCACAACTAAATCGGCAACACGTTCGGCAACTATGGTTCCAAATCCTTTTTCAAAAGGCACGTCTTCATATGTTGTAATAATAGATGCTCTTGCAACTTCGCCAGCTCGAGGAATGGTATAGTTTATTAAATAAGCCGAAAACACGGCCATAATACTATTTGGTAATTTTATGTTATAACCCATAGGTTCGAGCTGAAAACGCCACCTGTAAGCTCTGGATAAGTGACTTAAAAAGCCAAAAATCATACCGAGAACAATCCAAAAATAATCGGCTTTCTTAAAGTAAACCAATAACTCTGAAAACGACACTTTAGATAGTGAATACCATACTAAAAAAACTCCCAACAATATTGGGAGCCCTATTTTTAATATTTTTTTCACGTATGAATTCAACTTTTAAATAAGCTTATTAGTGGCTTCGTCTGGAAACACCAATGATGGTTTAAACTTTTTAGCCTCTTCAATATCCATAAAGGCATAGGTAATTAAAATTAAAACATCGCCAGGAGACACTAATCTAGCAGCGGCTCCATTCAACGTGATTTCGCCACTATCTCTAGGTCCAGGGATGGCATAAGTTTCTAATCGCGCACCATTATTATTGTTAACGATTTGCACTTTTTCACCTTGTATAATGTTGGCTGCATCCATAAGATCTTCATCTATGGTTATACTTCCTATATAGTTCAGGTCTGCACCTGTACATTTTACTCTGTGAATTTTAGATTTTACTACTTGAATTTGCATGCGGCAAAGATAATTAATTTAATGCGATATTATCTATTAGTCTAATATCATCTGCATATACAGCTATAAAGGCTCTGTATTGTTTTTTATGAGATTTTCTTATTACTGGTTTTAAGGTTGAGGTGTCCGCAATAATAAAATACTCTAATTGCAATAATGCATTGTTAGCAAACTGTTTTTCAACCCATTCCGTAACTTCTTTAGCACTTTTTGTGCCAAACTTTTTTTTGGCAGAATTTAAAATTCTGTAGATAAAAGGTGCTTCTTTTTTATATTCAGGTTTAAGACGTTCGTTTCTAGAACTCATAGCTAACCCATCAGGTTCTCTATGTATTTTGCAACCATGCACATTTACCGGTATACTGTGCTTTTCTACAAGCTTTTTAATTATAGCTAACTGTTGAAAATCCTTTTCACCAAAATATGCGTTGTCAGGCTCTATAATTTCAAATAATCGTTTTACAATAGTACCAACACCGTCAAAATGTCCTTCCCTGAACTTCCCTTCCATTTCAAACTCCAATCCATCAAAAGAAAACCTTTCAGACTTGGTTTGACCTTCGTAAATATCCTCAACTGCGGGCGCATATACCATAATTTCGTTTGAAACGGTTTCAAGGAGTTTAATGTCACGCTCTAAAGTTCTGGGATAGTTTTCTAGATCTGATGCGTTATTAAACTGTGTAGGATTGACAAAAATGCTTACCACAACCTGATTGTTGTTTTTTAACGCTTCTTCCACCAAACTTAAATGACCATCATGCAGTGCTCCCATTGTAGGAACAAAACCAAGAGATTGTTTCTTTTTCTTTAGAAAAGAAATTTCATTTTTAATTTTAGCTTTTTCTGTAAAAACCTTCACCTTTAATAAAAAATTAACGCGTGCAAACTTAATATTTTAAAGGCAATTTGCATAAATTTTTGTACTTTTGCGTGTTTTTTATTTTGAATCTTCAAAACAATAAAATATATGAAAGATAAGAGGATATTGTATGTATCATCTGAAGTAGTGCCTTATTTACCTGAAACCGAAATCTCATCGATGTCATTTGAAGCACCTAGAATGGTAAATCAACTAGGCGGTCAAATTCGAATTTTTATGCCAAGATACGGCAATATAAATGAGAGAAGACACCAGCTACATGAAGTAATTAGACTATCTGGTATTAATTTGGTGATAAACGACCTAGATATGCCATTGATAATTAAAGTTGCTTCAATTCCGAAAGAGCGTATTCAGGTATATTTTATTGATAACGACGAGTATTTCAAGAGAAAAGCCACTTTAACAGACGAAGATGGAAATTTATTCCCAGACAATGACGAGCGTGCCATTTTCTTTGCCAAAGGTGTTATTGAAACTGTTAAAAAATTAAACTGGTCTCCAGACATAATTCATGTTCATGGTTGGTTAGCCTCTTTATTACCGTTGTATTTAAAACAGTTCTATAAAGATGAGCCATTATTTAACGAAAGTAAAATTGTTACATCTATATACAATCAAAGTTTTGAAGGTGCGTTAAATAAGGACATGCAAGACAAAATAAAATTTGACAACATAGATAGTGAAGCCATTAAGTCTTTAGAAAAGCCTACCTACAACAACTTAATGAAAGTTGCCATTGACCATTCTGATGCGTTAATTATTGGTTCTGAGGAAATTCCTGAAGAGTTAACAACGCATTTAAAAGATTCTCAAAAACCAATTTTAGAATACAAATCAAAAGATGAGTTTAGTGAAGCTTATACCGAGTTTTACAATAATGAAGTTTTAGGATAAGCCTATTTCTTGAAAAAACAACTATGAAAAGATTTTTAAGCCCTTTAAAATATATATCAGGTATATTACTTATTATGTTTTTTGCCTGTGATGATGATTACGCAACTGTAGAGACAGATATTGAAGGAATCACGAATTTTAATACTGATTCCATTAAATTTCCCGTTGTTTCATTTAATAGGAAATTAGGCCCAGTTCAAACAAATAACCTGTCATCTAATTTAATGGGCATATACAATGACCCTATTTATGGACAAACAACAGGAAGTGTGGTAACTCAAATTGTACCAACTTCATTTGGCTTTAATTTTCCTGAAGATATAGCTGTAGACTCGGTAATTTTAACAATTCCTTACTACGCCAAAAACATTGGTGCAGATGCTGAAGGCACCCCTTTATACGAATTAGATTCCTTGTTTGGTGACGAACCTGTGAGTCTTACCATTTATCAAAACAATTATTTTTTACGCGATTTTGACCCAGATAGTAATTTATCTGAAGCACAGAAGTATTACTCTAACTCAAATCAAACAATCAATTTTGACAATTTTATTGGCGAACTATTATATGAGAATGATGAGTTTTTACCCAATGATCAACAAATTGTAATAAATGATGAAGAAACAATAGCTCCTAGTTTAAGAGTGCATTTAAACAATGGCAATGAGTTTTGGGATAACTTATTCTTTTTTAACACTCCAAATGCTGGCTCTCAACCCGAAATAAGCAATCAAAACAACTTTAAAGATTATTTTAGAGGACTTTACTTTAAAATTGAAGAAGCTATGACTGGTAATGGCCATATGATGATGATGAATTTTTCTCAAGGCAATGTCATTGTATATTATAGTTGGGTAATTGAAACTACTATAGATGAAAATGGTGATCCTCTAGAAATTAAGGATGATAGTTTTATAAGAATGAACTTTACTGGCAACCGTTTAAATATTCTTGAAAACGACCCTACAAATACCGTTATTGCTGATGCAGATGCCAATGCAGATCCTATTGACGGCGATCAATCCTTATACCTTAAAGGAGGCGAAGGCTCTATGGCAGTCATAGACCTATTTAATGGTACATTTGAAGATCCGGAAACAGGAACAGGTGTTCCTGCATTGGAATACTTTAAGAGCAAAAAGGACTCTTGGCTTATAAACGAGGCCAATCTTACGCTTTACGTCGATCAAAATCAGGTAAATGGCGAAGAGCCCAATAGAGTTATGTTAATAGATTTAGAAAATAATGTGCCTATTGTAGATTATTTTTTCGATGGAACTACAAACAATGCAAACCCTTCGTTGTCTAAATCTTTTTATTCAAAAATATTAGAGCGAGACAGTAATGACGAAGGTGTCAAGTATAAATTTCGCCTAACGGAACATTTAAACAACATCTTGTTACGGGACTCAACAAATGTAAAACTTGGCGTTTATGTTTCTACAAATGTTAATGAGATTCAGCAAGCAACAGCACTTGAATATGATGATACTGACACACACTCTGGTTCAGTGATGTCTCCAAGAGGAACCGTGCTTTATGGCTCTAATTCTAATGTTCCGGATAACAAAAAAGTAAAATTCGAATTATATTATACAGAACCAGATAAATAAAACTATATGTGTGGTATTGTAGGCTATATTGGTCATAGAGAAGCTTATCCTATTATTATTGAAGGACTTAAACGTTTAGAATATCGTGGATACGATAGTGCAGGTATTGCCCTTTTTGATGGTACCGACTTAAAAGTATCTAAAACTAAAGGTAAAGTAGCCGATTTAGAACACCGCGTTGCAGATGAAATAACTACACATGCTAATTTAGGCATCGGCCATACGCGTTGGGCTACACATGGTGTTCCCAATGATTTAAATGCTCATCCTCATTATTCCAATTCTGGAAATTTGGTAATAATTCACAATGGTATCATTGAAAATTATGATTCTTTACGTAAAGAGTTAATTTCAAGAGGTTACACATTTAAGTCTGATACAGATACTGAAGTTTTAATTAACTTAATTGAAGATGTAAAAATCAAGGAAGATGTTAAACTTGGCAAAGCAGTGCAAATTGCCTTAAATCAAGTTGTAGGCGCTTATTCCATTGCTGTTTTTGACAAAACAAAACCAGGCGAAATTGTTATAGCTCGTCTTGGTAGTCCTTTGGCTGTTGGTATTGGTGAAAATGAATTTTTTATAGCCAGTGACGCATCTCCTTTTATAGAATATACAAAAAATGCCGTGTACCTTGAAGACGAGGAGATGGCAATTATTCGTTCAGGCAAGGATATAAAAATTAGAAAAATAAAAGATGATTCTTTGGTAGACCCCTACGTACAGGAATTACAAATGAATCTTGAGCAGATAGAAAAAGGCGGCTACGACCATTTTATGCTTAAAGAAATTTACGAGCAACCTAATGCGATTAAAGATACATACAGAGGACGATTGTTAGTAAAAAAAGGCATCATAAAAATGTCTGGTGTTGATGATAATATAGAAAAGTTCCTTAACGCCAATCGTATCGTAATTGTTGCCTGTGGCACATCTTGGCATGCAGGATTAGTTGCTGAATATATATTTGAAGATTTAGCAAGAATTCCTGTTGAAGTTGAGTATGCATCAGAATTTAGATACCGTAATCCAGTTATTACAAATAAGGATGTGGTTATAGCCATTTCTCAATCTGGAGAAACTGCTGATACTCTTGCTGCTATTAAGCTTGCTAAAGCCAATGGTGCTTTTGTGTTTGGAGTATGTAATGTGGTAGGATCTTCTATTGCTAGAGAAACCAATGCTGGTGCATACACCCATGCTGGCCCAGAAATTGGCGTTGCCTCTACAAAAGCATTTACAACACAAATAACTGTGCTCTCATTAATTGCCCTGAAACTCGCTAAAGCTAAAGGCGCTATTTCAAATTCTGATTATCGCTATCATTTACAAGAACTTGAACTTATTCCAGAAAAAGTAGCTAAAGCATTAACTTCGGACATGCACATAAAAGCCGTTGCTGACACTTATAAAGAAGCCCGAAATTGCTTATATTTAGGTAGAGGTTATAATTTCCCCGTTGCGTTAGAAGGTGCCTTAAAACTTAAGGAAATATCATACATACACGCCGAAGGTTACCCTGCTGCTGAAATGAAACATGGCCCTATTGCTCTTATAGACGAACAAATGCCTGTAATTGTAATTGCAACCAAAAAAGGGCATTATGAGAAAGTAGTGAGTAATATTCAAGAGATTAAATCCAGAAAAGGAAAAATTATTGGAATAGTTACTGAAGGTGACACCCATGTTAAAGAATTGGCTGATCATGTTATTGAAGTACCTGAAACTTTAGAACCGCTTTCACCGCTATTAACAACTATACCGCTACAGTTATTATCATATCATATAGCAGTTATGTTAGGTAAAAATGTTGACCAACCTCGAAATTTAGCCAAATCGGTAACTGTAGAATAGGTTTGCTGCTATTTAAAACACACTTTTTTGCCTTTAAGTTTGTCGTAAACAGTATTGACGGCTTCCAATAATTGTTTGTCACATGCCGAAGTATCAATATCTCTATTGTTTGAAAAAGGAATGAGATGAGAATAATCGAAAGACATGCTCATTTCGCTTTCAATGTATTCCATTACCTTTTGAGGTTTATTTAAGTAATCTGAATATTCAATTAGCAAATAGTTTTCATCTTCAATTTCCAATAAATAATTATAATAATTTAGCCAAATCGCTAACCAATAGTTAAGTGTAGACTTCTCGTAAGGGAATTCTAAATCCTTATCAGTAAATTTAAACACTTTTTGATTTTTTCCGAATTCATGATGGCCTAACCAATCTAAATAGGTTTGCATAAATTCATCATCTGTTTGAAATTCAGAAAACCGTTTATGCTGATTTAACAAAGAATATGCATGTACTTCTGGTTTTCTAAACAGGAAAACTACTTTGAACGATTTATTAAATTTACGTAACGATTCATATCTTAAAATAATATTGTTGTTTTTTGACAAATAAGTAGATGTATTGTTTTGCCTTACCAAAGCTTGATATTTCATATAATTATCATAAACTTCTTCGGTAATCTCGTGTTTATTTAAGTAGTTTTTGGAAATAAAAGAATCATTTAAAAACACCTTAAAAAAATATTCTTCAAGCGCTTCAATTGTATTTAAACCAAACAGCATTTTATCCCCATGTTTTCTCTCTTTCAATTTTGCTTTTTTTGGATTATACATTCTTTTCCAAAGATTAGGGGCTAACAATAAAGGCATATTGGAATAATCTAAAGAGCTAAAATTACCAGCTTTAAATAATTGATCGGTTAGGCTAGTGGTTCCTGCCCTAGCAAGGCCAGAAACAATTAAAAAAATCTCTTTATCTTCTGAAATCTTTTCTTTTTTAAACTTACTGTCAAATGAAAACAACAACCTCCCAATATTGTAATTATTCAAAATAAGTTTGTGGAATAAAATTGAAGCTTCAGAATAATCTTCAGAAGGTGTTTTTCTCTTAATTAAAAATGGTATAATGCTCCCTACAGACATGCTTACAAAAAACCAAGTAGATGAGGTATCTGAACTTTGAAATTCTATATTTTGAAAGCGCAAGTAAATATAAACTGGTAAGCATGTTATAAAAACTATAATAGCCAAAAGGCCAATGTTTTTACCCAAAGCCAATAACATATTCTTTAATGCTTCAATAAGGTTTTTTTGCTTAACAAGTTCGTCTTCTTTAGACAAAACCGCATTAGACAGGCTTAATGTTGCCTCTAATGCTGCAAAAAAATGTTTGCGAAAATAGATTAACAGGCCAATAAATATAAATCCCGAAAGACCTATTAATAAATAATAAACCATTACTGTTTTTTGAATAGTTTACGAAAAAAGCGTTTAATAGGAATCCATAAAACCACACCAAAGGCGAAAATAACCAGTAGGGCGATAAATAAAATAATTAGTAAAGTACCAATACCAATTCCAGGGCCAATGTATAATGTCATAACTTATAATTTAAGGCTTCCAACTCATTATCTAAATAAGTTGTTGTCCAATTAGGTAAATAATGATACCCTTCAATATTACTTTCTAGGGTTGTTTTTAAAACCACACCTTTTTCATTCAAAACCCAAAGAATCCCAGATCCTTGCTCTTCAAAAAACAAATCGCCATTAGGCAATATACGGTATAGACCTTCGGCATCCGTAAAAATACCATGCTCTTTAAACGGTTCTTCAAAAAGCGGCGTATAGGTATCTTCTTCAAAGTTATAAATAAGTACATTTGAATGGTTTATTTTTCGGTCAACCGTTTGATTTGTAGGTTTAAATTCTATTTCCTTTTGTATTATTTGAGTTGCTATGGTATTATTATTTAAAATTGCTATCGCATTAGACGCTATTATGTCGACATCATGCTGAAATAAGAAAGGGCCTTCAAAAACTTTAATTACTTTGTTTTCTCCTGGTCGATATTGAATTATTAATGAAGGGCTTCTAAAGCTCAAAAACAAATCACCTTCTTCAAAATATAAAGATGAAAATAATGCAGGTTGTATATCGTTTAAATGGAAAGGATCATTAGTATAGGGGCTTTTATTGATTAGATATTCTAAATTGTTTTCGCTAAAAATTTCGGTCAGTGATTTATGGTAGAGTGTTTTACCGGTTACTGCATCAATTTTAACAATAACATCATCTCTATAGTCCGTTATTATTCCATCTAAAGACACTTTTTTGGGTACTATTTTACCATTATCATGATCAACTCCTGGTATCCAAATATTACCTAGCGAGTCGGTATTCATGGCATGATGATAAATAAAATCACTATTAAACCATTTTTCTTTAGATGAAGCATCAACCCGAAAAAGCCCGGGTCTTTCGTTACAGGAAACAATTATATCTTTATTGTGCATAAGCATCGCAGGATATAATCTGTCGTTTTCATCAACACTATATCTGCTAGATAATCTGTCTTCGGGAATTATCCATTCATACTTTATTGTATTATCTTTAAAGTTCTTTAACTGGATTTTATATTCGTTTCCATTTCTAAAAGAATACAAACCATATAAATTATAACCCAAATTGTTTATGCCTTCACGATCCTCATCTTTGGTTTTTATATAATAATCTGGAGCATTAACTATATACTCATAGGTTCTTTTCATATTAGAAATGCCTTCAGAAAACGATCTTATTGGAGTAGTTAATGGTCCCATACTCGTTCCTCCCAATGTTACATTTCTTATTACACCACTCCAGATCATGAGAAAGAATAAAGCTATTATAAACAATGCTATTTTTCTTATTGTTTTCATGCGAGTTTAAATTAATTTGAATCTCCTTATTTAACAAATCTAAAATAAAAATAAAGATTTGTATGATTAATAAAAGATGTTTTACAGTCTAATAATTTTATCAAATAACCATTTTTCGTTATATTTTTTAGACAATTAATATTATGCATGCATAATTTTTATAAATAATTTATTCTGTTTTGGAAGAATTATTTATATTGCTCAAGTAATAATTAACTAAATCTTAAACATGAGATCAATTCTTTCAATTTTATTGTTGTTTTGTGGCGCCATTACTTTTGCTCAAACAACAATTTCAGGAACAGTTGTGGATGACAATGAACAGCCCGTTCCAGGTGCTAATGTAATAGTAGTTGGTACAGCTACCGGAACAATTACTGATTTTGATGGTGGCTTTTCCCTCACTGTAAATCAAGACCCTCCTTTTTCAGTTCAAGCTAGTAATATTGGCTTTGAATCTGGAACTGTTGAAGTAACTTCTAATAATCAAGAGATTCGTATTGTACTTAAAGAAGGTACATCTTTGGATGAAGTCGTTATTTCAGCATCCAGAACACCAGAGCGTATCTTTGAATCTCCGGTAACCGTAGAACGTTTTGGACTTAAAGAAATAAAGAATACCGCTTCGGCCGATTTCTATGGTGGATTAGAAAATTTAAAAGGTGTAGATATAAACACAAATAGTTTAACATTTAAATCTATAAACACAAGAGGTTTTGCTACATTTTCAAATAACCGTTTCATGCAGTTGGTTGATGGTATGGATAATTCAACTCCTGCTTTAAACTTCCCTATTGGAAATTTGGTTGGAATGGTTGAAACCGATGTACAAAGTGTCGAACTCCTTCCAGGTGCTGCATCTGCTTTGTATGGTGCAAATGCCTTTAATGGTATTTTATTTATGAGGAGTAAAAATCCATTTGATTTTGAAGGAATTAGCGGTTATATTAAACAAGGAATAACATCGCAAGATGCGGGTGGAGATAATAGCTATACCGATGTTGGTATTAGATTGGCACATAAATTCACCGATCATTTTGCGGCAAAAGTAAATTTTGGTTGGTTAAGTGGTACCGATTGGGTTGCTAATAATATTGATGGAAAACCAGGAACAGGAGCTACTCGAGCTAGTTTAGGTTATGATGGCTATAATATTTATGGTGATGAAGTTGCAACTAATATTAGAGCTGCTTCAGGTGGTTTAGGAATTATTCCCGATGTGACAGTAAGTAGAACGGGATATAGTGAAAGTGACTTAACCGACTATAACGCAGAAAGTGTTAAAGCTGATTGGGGGTTATATTTTAGACCTTGGGCTGATGATTTGGAAATAGCTTATGTTGGAAAGATTGGAACGGGATCTACAATTTATCAAGGTTCTAACCGCTATTATATTAATGGGTTTACACAACAGCAGCATAAAATTGAAGTAAGGAATAACAACTTCTTTGTAAGAGGATATGTTGTAGCTGATAAAGCTGGAGACTCTTACGACATGACAGTTACTGGTATTCAAATTAACCGAGCTTGGAAAAGTGATGAAGATTGGTTTGGTGACTATATCCAAACTTTTGCCGCAGCGACTTTAGGTGGTGCCACTGAAGATCAGGCTCATGCAGCTGCAAGAGCAGCAGCTGAATCTGGAAGGTATCTACCTGGAACTCCTGAATTTCAAAGAGCTTTCAATCGTAGTATAAATGACCCGGAATTAGCTACAGGATCTAAATTTCAAGATGCGTCAAAATATTACCATGCTGATGCTAACTACAACTTTAGTCATTTAACTGATTTTGCTGAAATTCAAGTTGGTGGTTCATACAGACGATATAGCTTAAACTCATCAGGAACGATTTATACTGACACTGATGGAGCTATCAATTATTCCGAATACGGTGTATATACCCAAATTCAAAAGGACTTTGAATTATCTGAAAGTTTGGATTTAAAACTAACTGGATCTGTTCGTTATGATAAATCAGAATTGTTTGATGGTTTTGTATCTCCTAGGATTGCAGCTGGTTTTACGGTTAATGACAATCATAATATTCGTGGATCCTTTCAAACTGGGTTTAGAAACCCAACAACACAGGATTTATTTATTGGTTTAGATGCCGGTCCTTATGTGTTAATTGGTTCTGCTGAAGACAATTTAGACCGATATGTTAGATCGTACAGTGTAAACAACCCTTCTCAACCTAATACTATTAGTCAGTCTGCTGGAAGCGCATATACTAATTCATATTCAAATGCATCTGTAGAAGCCTATTTAGCTAGTGGTAATACGCCGGGATCGAGAGATGCTAGTTTATTACAAATTGGTAATTCTGAATTGGTTAAACCAGAACAGGTTACTTCGTTTGAAGTTGGTTACCGTGGGAAATTAAATCGCTTAATTGTTGACGCTAGTGTTTATTATAACTCTTATAAGAATTTTATCTCTAATGAAAGTGTTATTGCTCCATTATATGGACAAGTTGGGGATAACTCTTTATCTGTAAACGCCATTAATTTTGATGATACTCAAGAATATCAAACCTATACCAATTCAGATGCTAATGTAAATTCTTATGGTGGATCTATTGGGCTTACAACTAAAGTGTTAGGTGATTTTGATTTAGGTGCTAATTATACTTTTGCTAAACAAGATTTTGATCAAGCATCTGATCCAGATTTTAGAACTAGCTTCAACACTCCTGAACACAAAGTAAAAGTGTCTTTTGGTAATACTAACGTATTTAAAAACTTTGGTTTCAATACAGCATGGAGATGGAGTGATACATATTTCTGGCAAGCTACATTTGGAGATGGTCAAGTTCCTTCATACAATACATTTGATGCCCAATTAAGCTATACTATTCCAAAATTAAAATCAGTAATTAAGGTAGGTGGAACAAACTTATTGGGTGATGATTATTTCACTGCAATTGGTACAGGATTTATTGGATCTATGTATTATGCATCTATTGTAATAAACAATTTATAAGAACATGAAAAAGATAATTATGAATACAAAATATTTATGGCTATTACTAATAGCTCTAGGACTTACTACAGCTTGTAGTAATGATGATGATTCATCAAATGGTTCAGCTCCATTACCTCCATTAACTTCAGGAGAGGCCGATTTTTCAACCTATGTTTCTTTAGGTAATTCATTAACTTCTGGGTTTTCAGATGGAGCTTTATTTATAGCGACTCAAGAAAATTCTTTTCCAAATATTTTAGCAGACAAATTTGCAATGACAGGAGGAGGCTCTTTTACGCAACCTTTAATGAATGATAATTTTGGTGGACTAGCTTTAGCGGGCAATAGAATTGCCAGTCCAAGACTAGTAACTACTGGAGGTGCACCTGTTCCTTTAGAATCTGTAATAGGCCCCATAACTGTTAGTACTGATATTGCTTTAAACAATCCAACTGGACCATTCAATAACATGGGGGTTCCTGGTGCAAGAAGTTTTCATTTATTAGCGCCTGGCTACGGTAACATAATGAATTTGCCTAATGCCAACCCATATTTTGTAAGAATGACAGGTTCAACTCCTGATGCTAGTGTTTTAGAACTATCAATGGCTCAAGCACCCACATTCTTCTCTTTATGGATAGGTAACAACGATGTTTTGGGTTATGCTACAACGGGTGGAGATGGAACGAGCCCTATTACTGATCAACCAACTTTTGATTTTGCGATTTCTACTTTAATTTCAACTTTAACATCTCAAGGAGCAAAAGGTGTTGTTGCCAACATACCTTATGTTACTGATATTGCTCATTTTACAACTGTAACACATGATGTTATTCCATTAGACGCTGCAACAGCAGGACTTGTTAATCAAGCTTATGCTCCTTATAATGGTGGCTTACAGTTAGCTTTAGCTAACGGATTAATTTCTGCCGAAGAAGCGGAAGCAAGAACTATAATGTTTGAAGAATCTCCGACCAATGCTGTAGTTATTGAAGATGAAACCTTAACTGATTTAAGCGGATTAGGTTTACCTAATTATAGACAAGCTACAGCTGATGATTTATTTGTTCTTCCTGCAAGTTCTTTCATTGGTACAGAAGCAGTTCCTGGAAATCCTTTAACTGTAAATGGTGTAGCTGTTCCTTTAGCAGATAAATGGGTGTTGTTACCAAGTGAGCAAGATGAAATTAGAGCTGCTGTAGATAGTTTTAACGCAACAATACAAGCCGCTGTAAACCAAGCTGGTTTAGCTTTTGTTGATGCTAATGCTTTATTGTCCGAATTAAACAGTACGGGTATTGCTTCTGGAAGCTTTATTTTAACCTCTGACCTTGTTACCGGAGGGATGTTTTCTTTGGACGGTGTGCACTTAACATCAAGAGGTTACGCTGTTGCTGCCAACGAATTTATGAAAGCCATTGATGCTACTTATGGTTCAAACTTTGAAGCATCTGGTAATTTAGTTGATGTTGGCGAATACCCAACAAATTACTCGCCTACGCTTCAATAAATTACACTAAAAAATAAAATTAAAATGCCTTCTTTTAGAGGGCATTTTTTTATGTCTAAAAAAGCCTAAAAAATTCATGTGGTTTTTAAATTAAAATAATATCTTTGCAGCGCGAAAAACGAGGTGTTTTTTCGGATTAAAAATTTAGCAAAATAAAAACAGATAAGTAATGTCAAAAGTTACAGGTAAAGTTGCACAAATAGTAGGTCCAGTAATCGACGTAGAATTCGGTACAGATGCTGAACTTCCAAAAATTTACGATTCATTAGAAATTAAAAGACCTGATGGTTCTATTTTAGTACTTGAAGTACAATCTCACATTGGTGAAGATACGGTACGTACTATTGCTATGGACTCTTCAGATGGTTTAAGTAGAGGAACAGAAGTTGTTGCTACTGGCGCACCTATTCAAATGCCAATTGGAGAAGATGTTTACGGACGTTTATTTAACGTAATTGGAGATGCCATTGATGGTATTGGTGATTTACCTAAAGCTGGTGATTCTGGATTGCCAATTCACCGAGAGGCACCAAAATTTGAAGACTTATCTACTTCTACAGAAGTTTTGTTTACAGGTATTAAAGTAATCGATTTGATTGAGCCATATGCAAAGGGTGGTAAAATTGGATTATTTGGTGGTGCTGGTGTAGGTAAAACTGTATTGATTCAGGAGTTAATTAACAATATTGCAAAAGGCCATGGTGGTTTATCAGTATTTGCTGGTGTAGGTGAAAGAACCCGTGAAGGAAATGACCTATTAAGAGAGATGTTAGAATCTGGAATTATTCGTTATGGTGATGATTTCATGCATTCTATGGAAGAAGGTGGATGGGACTTATCTAAAGTTGATAAATCTAAAATGAAAGAATCGAAAGCAACTTTCGTGTTCGGACAAATGAATGAGCCTCCTGGAGCACGTGCTCGTGTAGCATTATCTGGTTTAACAATTGCTGAATATTTCCGTGATGGTGCTGGAGATGGTCAAGGAAAAGATGTTCTTTTCTTTGTAGATAACATTTTCCGTTTTACCCAAGCCGGTTCAGAGGTATCTGCATTATTAGGTCGTATGCCATCAGCGGTAGGTTACCAACCAACATTAGCAACAGAAATGGGTGCTATGCAAGAGCGTATTACATCAACTAAAAGAGGTTCTATTACATCTGTACAAGCAGTTTACGTACCAGCGGATGATTTAACAGATCCTGCTCCTGCAACAACGTTTGCCCATTTAGATGCAACAACGGTATTATCTCGTAAAATTGCTGAACTTGGTATTTACCCTGCGGTAGACCCATTAGATTCTACGTCAAGAATCTTAACTGCTGATATTTTAGGAAATGAGCACTACGATTGTGCACAACGTGTAAAAGAGCTATTACAACGCTATAAAGAGTTACAAGATATTATTGCTATTCTTGGTATGGAGGAATTATCTGAAGAAGATAAATTGGCGGTAGGTAGAGCAAGACGTGTACAACGTTTCCTATCGCAACCTTTCCATGTTGCTGAACAATTTACAGGTATTCCTGGGGTATTAGTTGATATTAAAGAAACTATCAAAGGATTTAACATGATTATGGATGGTGAATTAGATCACTTACCAGAAGCAGCGTTTAACCTTAAGGGTACTATTGAAGAAGCTATTGAAGCTGGAGAGAAAATGTTAGCTGAAGCGTAATCAATTAATAATTGACAGTTATTAATTATTAATTAAAAAAACTATGTACTTAGAAATTGTATCACCAGAAGCGACAATATTTAGTTCTCAAGTAGATGCCATTATTGTGCCTGGAGTTAATGGTGAATTTGAAATGTTGAAAGATCATGCTCCTATTGTATCTTTATTAAATGAAGGAACAGTAAAAATAAGGGTACATACACAAACCCATTTAGACTATGATGAACTTCATCCAGAAATGGAGCCTCATATGATGGATAATAAGGTTTTAACTTTCAAAATAAAGTCTGGTACTTTAGAAATGAAAGATAACAAGGCTATTATTTTAGCTGATTAAGTATTTGAGTTTAAATACTATAAACAAAATAATTATAAGCCTCTCAAAATGAGAGGCTTATTTTTTTTACTTATATTTACCATGTAATCAAATCCCAAATCTTGATTTCAATGAAAAAAGTACTACTTTTTATTCTCTTTTTATCCTCTTCATTATCTTATTCGCAAGATAAATGGCAACAGATGATATTTGATAGAAGTGCCAATTTTTATGATATAAAAGCCGACTTCGAACTGTATTATAAAAGGCACGTTACTAACCCTAAAGAGCTTCCAAAAGGCAAAGGCATAAAACAATTTAAAAGGTGGGAATACTATTGGGAGAGTCGTGTAGATGAAAACGGAAATTTCCCACAAGAAGGATATCTTTTAGAAGAAATAAATCAATATAGAAATAGTCAAAATACAACTCAAAGATACGCAACTGGTTCTGGGAATTGGGAAATTGTTGGCCCTGTAAATCTCCCCAACAATGGTACTGGTCAGTTAAACGGTAATGGAAGAATAAATTGTATTGCATTTCACCCTACTGATTCCAATACAATTTTTGTTGGTGCACCTTCAGGTGGATTTTGGAAAACAACTGATAATGGCACTACATGGACAGACCATCTAGACGGCTTGACACGATTAGGTATATCGAGTATTATTATTCATCCAACAAATCCAGATATCATTTACATAGGTACTGGTGACAGAGATGGAGGAGATGCACCAGGATATGGTGTTTGGCGCAGTGTAGATGGTGGTAGCACTTGGTCTTCTCATAATTCTGGCATGGGCAATCGTACAGTTTATGAAATAATTATGGATCCATCAGATTCAAATATCATGATTGCTTCAACATCTGGAAATCGAATCTATCGAACTACTAATGGCGGCTCTAGTTGGAGTTCTACTTCCATTGGGCAAAACGCAAAAGATATAGCTTTTCACCCAGGTAATTCAAGTATTGTTTATGCTTCAGGGACTTTATTCCACAAATCAACCGACGGCGGAGCTACTTGGACACAAATCACCAATGGTGTTCCTAGTTCAGTACAACGAATAGCCATAGCTGTTTCAGCCAATCAGCCAGATTGGGTTTATTTGTTAGCAGGTAATGGCAGTGGCCTTGTAGGTATTTACCGTTCAACCAATAGTGGAACTTCGTTTTCAACAAGATCAACTTCACCAAATATACTAGGTTGGAATACTAACGGATTAGACACGGGTAGCCAAGCTTGGTATGATTTAGTTATCGCTGCTGATCCTACTGATGCTAATACTATATATACAGGTGGAGTGAATTTGTGGAAGTCGACAGATGGTGGTTCAACAATGAGTTGTATTTCATATTGGGTTGGATCAACTGGAGGTATTGATGGCGTCCATGCAGACCAACATGCCTTAGAATTTTCACCTCATACAAATGTATTGTACAATGGTAATGATGGAGGAGTATATTATACTAACGATGGCGGAACAAATTGGAATGATATTAGTAGTGGTCTGGCCATTGCACAAATCTATAAAATTGGTGTTTCACAAATGTCGGAAGAATTAGTTATAAATGGATATCAAGATAATGGAACAGCAATAGGTAATGGGACAACCTTTACAACAGAAATTGGCGGTGATGGCATGGAATGTATTATTGACCCTACCGATGATAATTATATGTATGGTGCACTGTATTATGGCGATATAAGGCGCTCAACAAATGGCGGTTCTACATTTGGAAGTATTTCTGGCACTATTGGCGAGACTGGCGGTTGGGTTACTCCTTATAAGTTAGATCCTAACAATGCCAATAGAATGTTTGCTGGTTTTGATAATATTTGGCGAAATGATGCTGTAAGGACTGGTACAACTTGGACTCAAATTTCAAATTTTGGTGGCACAAGCAATATACGAGACATAGCTATTGCTCCTTCCAATAGTGATATCGTTTACGTTTCCCGTTATGACAATAGTTTTCGTCGCTCTAATAATGCCACAAGCGGCTCACCAACTTGGACAAATTTAACTGCAAATTTACCCGTATCAAACGAACCTTTAGATATTGAAATTGATCCAAGCGATCCAACTCATTTGTTTATAGCATTAAACAACAATATCTATGAATCTAATGATAGTGGAAATAATTGGACAGATATTTCTGGAAGTTTACCAAATATTTCATTAAATACAATTGTTATCGACCAAACAAGCCCTGTTGATGCTATGTATATTGGAATGGACATAGGTGTCTATTACAAAGACAACAACCTGTCTGATTGGATTTCTTATTCTGCTGGATTAGCTAACTTGGAAATCACCGAATTAGAAATTCATTATGGAACAGACTGTAAGGGAAAAATATATGCTGCAACCTATGGTCAAGGTTTATGGATAAGTGACTTGAAAGATCCTGGAAATATTGCCCCTATTGCTTGTTTTGAAACGAGTTCAACGGAAGGTTGCATTGGAAACGATTTTATTTTTACCGATAATTCAGATTATAGTCCAACATCTTGGTCTTGGACAATAACTCCCACAACATTTTCATATATAAACAGTACTTCGTCAACATCACAAAACCCTGAAGTAACCTTCAATAATGCAGGCAGCTATACTATTGAGTTGACAGCTACCAATGCTTATGGTTCGGATACGGAAACTAAAACCGCTTATATTAATATTTCTAACGGTACTTTAGCTTCTAGTTTTGACGAAGATTTTGAAAGTGAATCACTATGTGCCACAACAAATAATTGTGGTTCCACGCTTTGTGGCCTTACTGGCTTATGGACAAATTTAACTAACGGAACTGATGATGACATTGACTGGAGAATTGATGAAGGCGGAACACCTTCATCAAACACTGGCCCAGCAATAGATTATAATCCTGGAACAAGCGCTGGCAACTATGCATATTTAGAAGCATCTGGTGGGTGTAGCAACTATACAGCTATATTAGAAAGTGATTGTATAATTATTGACCAATCTTATAATTTTACGGTAGGCTACCACATGTATGGAAGCAATATGGGAAGTTTACATATTGATATTTTTGATAGTGGTTCATGGCAAGAAGATATTGTTTCGCCCATTTCTGGGAATGTGGGAAATTCATGGAATGATTTAACCGCAGACTTGTCTACTTATGTTGGGAAAACAATTAAATTAAGAATTAGAGGTGTTACTGGTAACGGTTTTGAATCTGATATTGCTATTGATGATATTAAATTTACTGCTTTAGGATGTTCTACAACTACATGGAATGGAAGTGTATGGAGTAACGGTAGCCCTACATTAAGTAAAAGTGTTACCATAGCTGGAAATTACAGCACAAGTATCAACGGTAGTTTTGAATGTTGTAGTTTGCTTATAAATTCTGGGAGAGAATTAATAATAGATGATTCCGATTATGTTTCAATAGATAATGGATTGACCAACAATGGAACGCTGACAATTGAAAATAATGGTTCATTAATTCAAATAGATGATAATGCAGTAAATACTGGTACAATAACCTATAAACGAACAACATCAATCAGGCAACTAGATTATGTATATTGGTCTTCGCCTTTAGAGGGATTTGACGTAGCAAATATATCTCCAAATACACCTACCGATTTACTTTACAAATGGGATCCTACAGTTCTTAATTCTAATGGTGGTCAAGGTAATTGGATTAATACACCTACTGAACCTATGATTCAAGGCAAAGGTTACATTGTAAGAGGCCCAAGTAATTATACCAATACTCCTCAAAACTTTACCGCCCAATTCCAAAATGGAAAACCAAATAACGGTGTTATAACAGTCCCTGTTTCACGTGGAAGCTATACTGGTATTGATTATTCAGGCACAAACTCTGCTATTATAACCAGGTTTGATGACAATTGGAATTTAGTCGGAAATCCCTACCCATCGGCCATCAGTGCTTTAGATTTTCTAAATTTAAATAGTTCAGTAATTGAAGGTGCTGTTAGAATATGGACTCATGGAACACTTCCAAGCTCTGCTAATCCCGATTCATTTTATGGCGATTTTGTTACAAGTTATTCTCCATCAGATTACATTGTACATAACGGTACCGGAACTGTTAGTGGGCCTAATGGGTTTAATGGTTTTATAGCTGGAGGGCAAGGGTTTATGGTACTTATGAATGATGGCTCTGCATTAACTGATAATCTTACATTTAATAACTCCCTTCGTGATATATCTTATGCTAACGATCAGTTTTACAGATTACCGCAAACAGAAGAATTGGACAGGTTATGGTTAAGCTTATCTAATGAAGACGGAATTTCAGAGCGAACACTCTTAGGTTATCTTAATGAAGCTACTGATTTTAAAGATAGGCTTTATGATGCTGTTACTCGAGTAGATATTGGCTCACAAAAAATATACTCCTTTATTGAAACCGATAAAATGGCTATTCAAGCTTTTGAATTACCATTCTCTGTTGATGATGTCATTCCTCTTGGCGTTAACATACCTGCTAATGGTCATTATTATATTTCTATTCATGCTGTTGAAGGCCTATTCACAAATCAAAACGTCTTTGTGCAGGATCTGTCCCTAAATACAGTTAACAATATTTCTGAAACACCATATATTTTCTATTCTGAAGCAGGTGAATTTAATAATCGTTTTGTTTTAAGGTTCAATGATGCTACTCTTTCCAACGATGATTTTGAAATTATCTCTAATGGTATTACCATAACCGGGAAAGATAATATATTAATAAACTCTCAAAAAGAAAACATAAAAGATGTATTGGTTTATGATGTTTTAGGAAAAAAAATAATCGATGTTCATAACATAAACAATCAATCATTTAGAATAGATTCGATTAATAAATCCAATACAATATTACTGTTAAAAATCACCTTGAGTAATGATAAAATAATTTACAGAAAGATTTTATTTTAGAAAAAAGCCTTTAAGTTTGATACTTGGAGGCTATTCTATAATGTTTGACTTTTTAAAATCCCCTGTACACGTTGCGCGAAGAACACCAAGTATAAGAAACATACTGCTGCAATCCAATATGATGGGTGAATACCTATTATATCAGCTAACTTTCCTTGTATTGGTGGGATAATAGCACCACCCAAAATCATCATAATTAAAAAAGATGAACCTTGAGACGTGTATTTTCCTAAACCTTGAATACTTAAAGCAAATATACATGGCCACATAATAGAGCAAAATAGTCCACCACTTAAAAAAGCAAATAAAGCCAACTTGCCTGTTGTAAATAATCCAATTAAAACAGCTATCATACCCAACAGTCCAAATATTTTTAATGTTAAGGCAGGTTTTTCCTTTCCTAAAAAGAAACCGCCAATTTGAATGGCAATACAAATGGCAAACAAAAACAAACTACTTACATCAAATCCAGATATAAAATTTACAAATAGTACTACGCCAAAAGCAATATATGGCACAATAATATATAACCATGTTTTCCACTTATCCGCTGGATTAAAAACAGCAATAGCTCCTGCCCAACGACCTATCATGAGCCCTCCCCAATACAATGAAATCAAAGGAGCAATTTGCGAGTCGCTCATAGCAGGCATTCCTAAAGCGTTGTATTCAATACCATTAATGGTTTCGGTTACATATTTTAATAATTCTCCTAAATTACTCTGAATAGTTACCTCAACCCCCACATAAGTAAAAATAGCTAACATCCCTAAAACCAATTGTGGATAGCGCATAGCTCCCCAACCCTCTTGGTTCTTTTTGGCCAACATATTGGATATAAATAATACGCCTACAACCACAACTAATCCAACAATAGACAATTTCAAGATAAAATCATTGTCTGGTGTTCCCTTGTATTGATCAAAAATCAAATAAAAACAAATAGCTAGAAGTATTGTCATAATGCTCAAAGAGCCAACAGCCTTTGGTGCCTTAATAATTTCTGGATTGGCTTTTGCCTGTGGTAACTTTTTTGAAAAATAAAACAAGGCTGCCGCTGCTAAAAACAAACCACCTACTGCCAAATATAAATATTGAACTGTTGACAAGGTTATAGTTTGATTGGCTATCATTTCTTTTAACTCCGCTCCAGACTTCGGGGTAGAACCAAACAATATTAATGCAATTACTATTGGGCCAATAGTTGTACCGAAAGAATTAACACCGCCTGCTAAATTCAATCGGTGTGCGCCTTTCTCTGAATCGCCAAGCGCAATGGCAAACGGATTGGCAGCTGTTTGTTGTAATGAAAACCCTAAACCAACAATAAATAGAGCACCAAGCACGTAATAAAAAATATTGGAATCACCTGGTTCCGCTCCCTCTATGGCTGGAAACATAACTACAGCTCCCAAAGCACTTAACAACAAGCCATAAATAATGCCGTTTTTATAGCCCCAACTATTCATTATATCTTTTCCTTTGGTATTTGAAATTACAAATAGAAAAAGTGCTCCAAAGTAATAAGCTCCATAAAAGGCAAAGTCTACCAGTTGCGATTGAAATTGATCAATCTCAAAATAGGTTTTACAAAACGGAATAAAAACACCGTTGGATGCGGCTATAAATCCCCAAAAGAAAAACACTGTAACCAAAGTGTACAGTGCTTGTTTGTAGTTTTGTTGTTCAGTCATGCTATGAGTTAGTTAATTTTGACTGTAAGATAGTATTTTTTAGTTACTCTTTGCTACACCTTTTTTATCACATTGGTAACAATACCCCAAATAACAAATTCATTGTCTTCAGTAATTTTTATGGGTTTGTAATTAGCATTTTCTGGTTGCAACCAGACACCGTCTTTTTCTACACGCAAGCGTTTTACGGTAAACTCACCATCAAGAAAACAAACAGCTATTTTGTTGTGTTCAGGTTCTAAACTTCTATCAATAACCAATAAATCATTATCATCCAACCCTGCGTCTATCATACTTTGCCCTGAGACTCTTGCGTAGAAAGTTGAGAGTTTATTTTTAACTAGCATGTCATCCAAAGACAAGCGTTCTTCTTTAAAATCTTCTGCTGGTGATGGAAATCCAGCAGAAATTCCTGAATCAACAAAAAGTGCTCCAGAATTTTCTAAAAATTCTGGAACGAAGAAGGTCAGTTTTTGGGGTTCTTTTGTTAGCATTTTACTTTTATAATATCGTTAATATTGGTTGTGTATCTTGGAGAAAGTCGCTCTTGACGCATTTTCCACGTGCGTTCTAAATCTTGATTGCCCAACTTTATTTTGTCAGCATGATATTTCTTGTTTATGCGGTCTATTGCCAACATTAATGGTTTATGCTTTGGGTTTTCACTTTCATACATATCTAATTGATAGTTATCTCTGGGTACAATTCCTGCAACAATAACACCTGCTCGTTTGTACTTGATGCCCTCTTTAAAAATAGCCTCAACCGCTTTTACGGCTCCACTACTTATTGTTAAGGATGAATCGGTTGGGTAAGGTAAACTTATATGTTTACTAGCTCGATGTTGTTGTAAATCTTTTTTATGTCTATCGCTACTCAAGGTAACAATAATCATGTGGCAATAGGATTTTTGTTTGCGTAACTTTTCGGCACAACTGGTTGCAAAGGTTGAAACCCGTTCTTTTATATAATTAATATCATCATAAGTGTAATCAAAGCTTCTGGTTGTTGCAATGGCTCGCTTATTTTTTGGTTCATCCAAAAGTATTTTTGAATTTCCCTCTAAATCCTTTTTCAATTTCCATTCGGTAATAGAGAATGTTTTACGAACCCAATCATCTGGAAGTTGTGTAAAATCATAGGCTGTTTTACAACCTTTAGTCTTTAGTCGCTTAGCTAAACTATAACCAATACCCCAGATATTTTCTATTTTGATCCATTTTAAAGCTTTTATTCTGCTTTCCTCAGAATCAATAACATATACGCCTTTGGTTTCGTTAGGAAATTTTCTAGCAATCTTATTGGCCACTTTACTCAATGCTTTTGTAGGTGCAATACCAACACAAGTGGGAATACCTGTCCACTTTAAAATACGTCTTCGCATTTGAATTCCATAGTCCTTAAAATTACAATTATCGAAACCTTTAAACTGTAAAAACGCCTCATCTATGCTATACACTTCAACATCTGGAGTGAATTGTTGCAATATACCCATAACACGAGA
Source organism: Hanstruepera flava (assembly GCF_023634025.1). Taxonomy (GTDB): domain Bacteria; phylum Bacteroidota; class Bacteroidia; order Flavobacteriales; family Flavobacteriaceae; genus Hanstruepera; species Hanstruepera flava. Next base: position 1,193,453 of record NZ_JALJCW010000001.1, read on the forward strand.
GCTCATGTCCCCATATAGTGGATAATTTGAAGACAGCACTTGAATACTATTTGCTTTGCAAAAACCTTCCCATTTAAAAATTGGTGCGCCAAATGGCAATTCAATAGCTTTAGCTTCGTCGCTCATAGAGATAACGCAACCGTCATTATTGCTTAAAATAGCAACTGGCTTCCCTTGTAAACTGGGATTAAAAACTCGTTCACAAGAGGTATAAAAATTATTACAATCTACTAAAGCATACATCTGTATAAAGATAAAACAAAACGGTTTTAAATAGTATGTGATTATTTATATTTGTTTAAAACAAATTTCTCATTCAATAAATGAAAATCTTCCCAAAAAAACTTGCCGAAAAACTTCAAAAGCGAGAAACAGAAAACGCTTTACGACAGCTTGGTATTCAAAATAAGTTAGTGGATTTTTCATCCAACGATTATTTGGGGTTTTCAAAATCAGATACTATTTTTAATCAGACCCATGAGTATTTGGTAGGTCATAATATCAAACAAAATGGCGCAACAGGTTCTAGATTGCTGTCTGGTAATCACGGATTGTATCAACTTGTTGAAACTGTTTTGTGCGAATTTCATAAAGCTGATGCTGCGCTTGTGTTCAATTCAGGCTACGATGCCAATATAGGATTCTTTTCTTGTGTACCGCAACGACACGATATTATTTTGTACGATGAATATGTTCATGCTTCCATTCGAGATGGAATAAGCATGAGTCATGCCAATGCCTATAAATTTGCTCATAACGATTTAAGCGATTTAGACAGCTTATTAAAACGGCATTCTGAAGCTATTTTAGATGCCAACATAACCATTTATGTTGTTACAGAATCGGTATTTTCTATGGATGGTGACTCGCCAGACTTGGAAACTTTAGCTCAATTATGCACCAATTATCATGCCCATTTAATTATAGATGAAGCTCACGCTGTAGGTGTATTTGGTAAATATGGTAAAGGTCTCGTTCAAGACCTTGAACTTGAGCGTCAAATTTTTGCCAGAATCGTCACTTTCGGGAAAGCTTTAGGTACTCATGGTGCAGCTATTTTAGGAAGCAGCCAATTAAAATCTTATTTGGTGAATTTTTCACGTAGTCTTATTTATACAACAGCATTGCCTCCGCATACATTGGCAACCATAAATTCGGCATATTTAGAATTAATAAAAACCAACGTGATTCAATCATTACAGGAAAACATCAATCACTTTAAAACAGAAACTGACAATCATAATTTAAAATCATATTTCATTGGTAGTGATTCAGCTATTCATTGTGCAATAATTTCAGGAAACGAAAACGTAAAACAAATAGCCCAGCAAATACAGGAAAATGGTTTTAGCGTGAAGCCTATTTTATCTCCTACCGTACCTAAAGGTCAAGAGCGCTTGAGATTCTGCATACATAGTTATAATTCTAAACAAGAAATTTCGGAAGTCTTACAGTTGTTCGCTACTTTTGCACATGTATGAGCGATATGTTTAAAACTATAGCTAGATTTCAATATTCTTCTGAAGCGCAAATTGTAAAAGGACGCCTTGAGGCTGAAGGAATTGAAGTGTTTTTACAAGACCATCTAACCATTGATACTGATCCGTTGGTGAGTAATGCTATTGGAGGTGTTAAGCTGAAGGTTTTAACACAAGATGTACTGCAAGCAAAGCATATTTTAAACTCTATTCATCAATATTCATTGGATGATGAAGGCAACCCTATTACTTGCCCTAAATGTAAAAGTGATAAGGTAGAACTATTTTCAACTATTAAAGATGCTAAAGCCTTCTTTGCATTTTTGTTTGGGTTTTTATTTGGCACCCTTCCGTTTCATACGCGACATAATTATAAATGTGAAAATTGTAATAACGAGTTTCCTACAAAATGAAGAAAATATTTATTACTGGTATATCAACCGATGTAGGTAAAACCATTGCCTCTGCGATTATAACTGAAGCCTTGGAAGCCGATTACTGGAAACCCATTCAAGCTGGCGATTTAGATAATTGCGATACAAAAAAAGTAAGCCGATTGGTTTCCAATTCTAAATCAAAATTCCACGCTAATAGCTTTGCTTTAAACACGCCAATGAGCCCGCATGCTGCAGCAGAAATTGATGGTTTACAAATTAATATAACGGATATCAAAGAACCTAAAATCAAAAACAACTTGGTTATTGAAGGTGCTGGAGGTTTATTGGTTCCTTTTAATAATGAACAAACCATTTTCGATTTAATACAACCAGATTATAAGATAATTGTGGTTTCCAGACACTATTTAGGAAGTATCAATCACACGTTGCTAACGGTGAACCTATTAAAAGAAAAAGGATTAGATGTATCATTAATTTACAGTGGAAACGAGCACCCTACGACTGAAGATATTATTTCAAAAATAGCAAAAGTTCCTGTTATTGGAAGAATAGATGAGGAACCCTATTTTGATAAAAATGTGATTAAGGAATATGCTAATCGCTTTAAATCGGCTTTAAAAAAACTATGAGTTTAAGCAAACGTGACAAAAAACATCTTTGGCATCCTTTAAAGCAGCATCAATTGCAACCCGAAAGTATTGCAATCATAAAAGCTAAAGGCTGTATACTGACGGACGAAGATGGCAATGAATACATTGATGCTATTTCTTCGTGGTACACTTGCATGTATGGACATTGCAACGATTATATCATAGAAAAAACATATCAGCAAATGCAACAGCTAGACCAAATCATGTTTAGTGATTTCACGCATGAACCAGCTGTTAAACTTTCTGAAGAGCTTATTAAAGTACTTCCCGAAGGCCAGAATAAAATTTTCTTTAATGATAATGGTTCTACTGCAGTTGAAGCTGGGATAAAAATGGCTTTACAGTACTACTTTAATAAGGGCGAAAAACGTTCAACATTTGTCGCTTTTGAAAATGGCTTTCATGGTGATACGTTTGGTGCCATGAGTGTGTCTGGCTTATCGGTTTACAATGGTCCTTTTGAAGATTTCCTAATTGACGTTAAACGCATCCAGACGCCAAATGGCAAAAACCATGAGGACATTTTAAACCAGTTACGAGAAATAACTTCTAACCATCAAGTCGCTGGATTTATATATGAACCCTTGCTTCAAGGTGCAGCAGGTATGACCATCCATGATGCTGATGGCTTAAATGATATTTTAAGGTTTTGTAAGCAAACAAATATCCTGACCATTGCGGACGAGGTTATGACTGGTTTTGGTAAAACAGGAAAATATTTTGCTTCAGATTATATAGAAACAAAACCAGACATTATGTGTTTTAGCAAGGCTCTAACAGCTGGCTTAATTCCTATGGCAATAACATCTTGTACGCAAAACATTTACGATGCCTTTTTAAGTAATGACATGGCTAAAGGCTTTTTTCACTGCCATACCTATTCTGGAAATCCAATTGCCTGTGCAGCCGCTATTGCAGGAATAGAATTACTGCAATCGGAAACCATTCAAAATAATATAAAACGAATCATAAAAGCACATCAAGAATTTAATAAAACTATAAAAGCGCATCCAAAAGTAAAGTCAACACGGCAACTAGGTGTTGTTTTTGCTCTTGATCTTGATACAAAAATGGAACGCTATGGTGGTTTGCGCGATAAGCTGCTAAAGTTTTTTATGGAACGTGGTGTGTTTTTAAGACCGCTAGGCAACACCATTTATATTCAAGTGCCTTATGTAATTTCAAAAACTGAACTAGAAAAAGTTTATAGGGTCATTCAAGAAGCGCTAGATGCCCTCTAACGATTTATCAAGTAGATTAATTTCTTCTTGTGTGTCTTTTATAATAACGTAAAGTTCTTCATAACTCCAATCACCATCATACTTATCTCCTTTAACAACAATGGTTGCTTTTCCTTTCTCCCCTTCAACAGGTATTTTTAAATCGGCATGACCTTCTCCATTTTTTAAGGATATATTGCCTTTAAACATACCATCTGGTTCAATATCATGGCCTAAAGCAGCAATAACATCGGGATGATCATTCGCCAATTCAATAGCATGAGCATAAGGTGTACTATTCTTTAAAGCTTTACTAACACCAAAAACAGCTGCACCTACACCAAATACAAAAAGTAATATAACGGTCAAACAACCGCCTACAGGAATAACCCAAGGCCAATTTCTTGCGAACCAACTTTTTTGTTGTACTGTTTCCATAATATTAAGCTTTACTAAATATAAGTATTTAGAAATTAGCTTTTGTTACATTTCAATAAAACTTACTTTTGTCAAAAGTTTTTTTATTGCAAAAACCAATTTCCATTGTTGCTCTTCAATCTATCTCTCCGCTAGGCAAAACTCTAGAGGAAAGTTGGCATTCCTATCAAAATAACCAACATTGTTTTTCTGAACAAAACGGGAGTTTAGTAGCACGTTTATCACAAGAATCTCAAGAAGAAATTAAAAAGCTACGATTAGATGACAGCAAATATAAATCATTAGATGACAGTGTTCTTTTCGCCATTTATTGTTCTCGAAAAGCTATTGAACAAGCTCACTGGAAAGCTTCAGATAATTTCGGGATTAATATTGGTTCATCCAGAGGGGCAACTCATTTATTCGAGTCGTACTTCAAGGAATTTCTTAAAAAAGAAAAAACAAAACCCTTGAGCTCGCCAACAACTACGTTGGGAAATATTTCGTCTTGGGTAGCCCATGATTTACAAACACAAGGCCCAGAGATCAGTCATTCAATTACCTGCTCTACAGCGTTGCATGCCATGCTTAATGGTATTGCATGGATAAATTCGGGTATGTGCAACAAATTTTTAGTAGGTGGTAGCGAAGCGCCAATAACACCATTTACCATTGCGCAGATGCAAGCGCTTAAAATTTACGCCAAAAAAAACACAGGCTTTCCATGTCGTGCATTAGATTCAAACAAAAAAAGTAACGCCATGATTCTTGGTGAAGGCGCCTCTATGGCATGTTTAGAATCTGGCAACCCAAAACACTCCTTAGCTCAAATAATAGGTATTGGCTATGCAACTGAAGTATTGGAACACAACGCTTCGCTATCAACCGATGCCATATGCTTTCAGCGTTCCATGAAAATGGCTTTAGGAGGTGTTAATCCAAACGAAGTTGATATTGTTATCACACATACGCCAGGAACCCTAAAAGGCGATCTAGCCGAAATAAATGCCATAAAAAAAATATTTTGTAACAAAATTCCTGCATTGACTACTAATAAATGGAAGGTAGGACATACACTAGGCGCTTCAGGTATGTTAAATATAGAAATGGCAATTCACATGTTAAACAAACAACAATTCATTTCTGTTCCTTTTATTGAAAGTACCACACCAAAAAACATAAGTAAAATACTAGTTAATGCTGTTGGGTTTGGAGGAAATGCGGTAAGCATTTTACTTTCAAAATAAATATTGTATGACAATTATAAAGGTCATATATTTCATGAACTTTTAAAACTTCAAAACAATGCTAGAATGGTTTTCAAATTTAGAATTCTTTCCAAAAATATATTGGAGTATTGCCCTAGTAGGCTCATTAATTTTTGTTATCACATTAGTACTAACCTTTGTTGGTGGTGATGTTGATGATATTGGCGATGTTGATGCCGAAATTGATGCTGATACTGGAATTGGTTTTCAATTTATCACGTTTAAAAATCTCGTTGGGTTTTTTACCATTTTTGGATGGAGTGGTATTGCATGTATAGATGCTGGCTTATCTAAACCTATTACAATAATTATTTCTGTTATATGCGGATTAATTATGATGACTATTATGGCTGCCATGTTTTTCTATATGCGAAAACTAAATGACAGTGGCACATTAGACTTTAAAAATGCTAAAGATGCTGTTGGCGAAGTGTATTTAACCATTGGAGCCAAACGAAGTAAAATGGGTAAAGCCCATGTGCGAATTCAAGGTGCATTGCGTGAACTTGAAGCTTTAACTGATGCTGAATTAGAGTTGAAATCAGGAACCGTTATTAAAGTAAAAGATGTTACCGATAACGGAATATTAATTGTAGAACCATTAAATAAATAATACTTATGTTACTAATTACCCAACAAGCTTTTGATTTAGGCTTGCCTATGGCACTCATTTTTGGCGTGCTGTTTATATTCATCTTCCTTATTGTATTAATTAAACGCTATAAACGTTGTCCTTCAGACCGTATTTTAGTGGTTTACGGTAAAGTTGGTGGTGGTCAGTCGGCCAAATGTATTCATGGTGGTGCCGCCTTTATTTTTCCAGTTATTCAGGATTATGAATTTTTGGATTTAACACCTATTTCTATAGAGGTTAATCTTATAAATGCCTTAAGTAAACAAAACATTCGTGTTAATGTTCCTTCGCGTTTTACTATTGGTGTTTCTACAGAACCTGGTGTCATGCAAAATGCTGCTGAACGTTTACTTGGACTTTCTATGAGTGATGTCCAGGAACTGGCAAAAGAAATTATTTTCGGACAGCTACGTTTGGTTGTAGCCTCAATGGATATTGAAGAAATTAATTCAGATAGAGATAAATTTTTAACCAATATCTCGCAAAGTGTCGAGTCAGAACTTAAAAAAGTTGGTTTAAAATTAATCAACGTAAACATTACCGATATAGTTGATGAATCTGGATATATTGAAGCTTTAGGTAAGGAAGCCGCTGCACATGCTATAAATGCTGCACGTAAATCGGTTGCAGAAAAAAATAGAGATGGTTCTATTGGTGAGGCTAATGCTGTACAAGATGAAAGAACTCAAGTAGCTGAATTAAATGCCAAAGCTAAAATTGGTGAAGCCAATGCTATGCAAACGGAAAGAACCCAAGTAGCAGCAGCTAATGCGCAAGCTAAAATTGGTGAGGCTAACGCAAGTCAAACTGAACGTATTCAAACTGCTAGCGCCATTGCTCAAGCAAAGATTGGTGAAGCCGAGGCTTTAAAAGAAGAACGCATTAAAACTTCTGAAGCCAATGCAAGAGCTATTGATGGAGAAAACATTGCTAAAATTTCTATTGCTGAATCTGATGCTCAACGTAGAGAGCGAGAAGCTGAAGCTGAAAAACGTGCTATTGCGGCTGAAAAAGTTCAAGCTGCTAAAGCTTTAGAAGAGGCCTATGCTGCTGAAAAACAAGCCGAAATAGCAAGAGCTGAACGTGAGCGCTCTTCACAGTTAGCTGATATTATTGTACCAGCTGAAATTGACAAACAAAAAGTTGAAATAGATGCTGAAGCTGAAGCTGAAAACATTAGAAGAATAGCTAAAGGTGAAGCCGACGCTATATTATTAAAAGCTCAAGCTGAAGCTGAAGGTCTATACGAGGTGTTAACCAAACAAGCGGCCGGTTTAGATCAAATTGTTAAAGCTGCTGGTAATGACTCAAAAGATGCCGTATTGCTTTTAATAGCAGATAAGTTGCCAGAATTAGTAAAAACACAGGCTGAAGCTATTAAAAATATCAAAATAGATAAAGTTACCGTTTGGGAAAATGGCGGCAATAAAGATGGTAAGTCGTCTACGGCTAATTTCTTATCTGGTATGTATAAATCCGTACCTCCGCTACAAGATATGTTCAATATGGCCGGAATGCAGTTGCCAGAATATTTAAGTGGTAAAGAGGTTGAGGTAAAAGATGAAAAAAATTCTAAAAAAGTAGAGGATTCAGAAACAAACACTGATGAATCCAAAGAATTACCACCTAAAAAAGATGTTGATAATTCTCAGGATAATGAGGATAAATAATACGATGAAAATTCCGCAGTAGCTGCGGAATTTTCTACTTTTACAACTTTAATCAGGACTATGAGTGATACAAGACACAATTGGACAAAAGAAGAAATTTTAGACATATATAATAAACCTTTTATGGAGCTGTTATATGCAGCAGCAACAGTCCATAGAAAATACCACGACCCAAACACCGTACAGGTTTCTACATTATTATCTATAAAAACAGGAGGATGTCCTGAAGATTGTGGTTATTGCCCACAAGCTGCTCGTTACCATACCGATATTGAGGGTAATGATTTAATGTCTGTACAACAGGTAAAAGCACAAGCGCTTCGTGCTAAAGCGTCTGGAAGTTCTCGTGTTTGTATGGGTGCTGCTTGGCGTAATGTTAAAGATGGCCAAGAGTTTGATGATGTTTTAGAAATGGTTCGTACCATTAACAAACTTGACATGGAAGTGTGTTGTACACTTGGTATGCTTACGGAAAACCAAGCTCAACGTTTAGCAGAAGCCGGATTGTATGCTTATAATCATAATTTAGATTCTTCTGAAGAATATTACAAAGAAGTTATTTCTACCCGTGGTTTTGAAGACCGATTGGAAACCATAGATAACGTTAGAAAAACCAATGTAACTGTTTGCTCTGGTGGAATAATTGGCATGGGAGAACAAACTGAAGATCGCGCTGGTATGCTTGTAGCACTGGCAACATTAAACCCACAACCCGAATCAGTTCCTATTAATGCTTTAGTTGCTGTTGAAGGCACACCATTAGAAGACCAAGAGCCTGTTTCTATTTGGGATATGGTTCGTATGGTTGCTACAACACGAATTGTAATGCCTGAAACCCAAGTCCGTTTAAGCGCTGGTAGAACACAAATGAGTCGTGAAGGTCAAGCCATGTGTTTCTTTGCAGGAGCAAATTCAATTTTTGCAGGCGATAAATTACTGACTACTCCAAATCCTGATGTTAATGAGGATATGGAAATGTTCAAATTATTGGGGTTAAATCCGCAAAAACCATTTATAAAGAAAATGCAACCGCAAACGGTAGAGGCTGAAGATTCTCAATACCATTCATTGGGAGAAAAACCAAAATGGTCAAGACCTGATCATAAAATTGAAAGAAACGAAGAGGCTAAACAAAAGGCAAAAATCGCAAAATAATTTAAGCCTTTTATCCTTTCATTTTTCGTAAATTTAGCGTTTAAATCGTTTTAACTTTGTCATTAAACCTCAAGGATATTCCTCGTTTAAAAAGTATTACTAAAGAGGATTTTATAAAAAACTTTTTCAGACCACAAAAGCCTGTGGTTGTTGAACAATTTATTGAAGACTGGCCAGCATATACCAAGTGGAATTTAGATTATATTAAACGCATTGCAGGAGATAAAATTGTTCCGCTTTATGATGATAGACCTGTAGATTATAAAGATGGATTTAATGAAGCTCATGCCACAATGAAAATGAGCGAGTACATCGATTTACTACAATCTGAACCAACAAAGTATCGCATTTTTCTTTGGAATATTTTAAAAGAAGTTCCTGAACTTCAAAACGACTTTTCTTTTCCAGATATTGGCTTAAAGCTTATGAAAAAGTTACCCATGTTGTTCTTTGGTGGTACGGATTCGCATACGTTTATGCATTATGATATTGATTTGGCCAATATTTTCCATTTTCATTTTCAAGGTGAAAAGGAGATTATTTTATTCGACCAAAAACAAAACGATTATCTCTATAAAATACCTCATTCTTTAATAACAAGAGAGGACATAGATTTTTCAAATCCAGATTTTGAAAAGTGGCCAGCTTTAAAAAATGTTGTTGGCTACAAAACCACTTTAACACATGGCGAAATGCTTTATATGCCAGAAGGCTATTGGCATTACATGAAGTATGAAACCCCTGGGTTTTCTATGAGTTTAAGAGCCATAGCACGACATCCAAAGAATTTGGGTAAAGCTATTTACAATGTGTTCATTATGAGAAATTTTGATAATTTAATGAGGCGCCTGAATGGTCAAAAATGGATAGATTGGAAAAACAATCAAGCTATATTACGTACCCAAGCCCATATTAAAAACTTATAATATATTTGCAGCCGCAAACTAAAAACTTTATTATGAAAAATTTATTGCTAATTATAGCATTATTGTACATATCATTTGCAAACGCTCAAGCCTTTTCTGGAAAAGGTGACCAAAAATTTCAACTAGGCGCTAATTTTCAAAGTCATGCAACAGGTTTGAATGTAAGTTATGATTACGGCTTGGGAGAAAACATTTCAATAGGTGTATCCTCAAGTTATGCCCTCGGTGTTTCAGGTGATATAAAAGACGGTATTAATGTTAACGGCCAGGAAGTTGTTGAAAAAGCAGATTTTCTAGATCGCTTTGATTTAAAAGCGCGATTTAATGCCAACATTGGAAATGTTTTAAATATTAACGACAATTTTGATTTATACCCAGGTTTGAATATAAGTTTAAAGAATTTTGGTGGTCATGTTGGTGCACGTTACTTCTTTTCTTCTGGATTTGGTATATATTCGGAGGCGCAATTCCCTATTGCCAAGTATAGTAGTAATTTAGAGCCTGCAGAGAAATTGTACAATCAATTTTCTGTAAATGTAGGTGCCGTTTTTAATCTTTAACAAATAACTATTAATAAACACAAGGCCTTTCTTGATTAGAAAGGCTTTTTTATGCACCTAAATCGCGTATTTTGTCATATACCAAATGACTTTCCCAACCACGATACAACAAATAATCAGCCAACTTCTTTTTTTTCTTATATAAGTTAGATTCGTTTATATTCTGCCACTTTTTTTCCGCTAATTCGTGAAAGGTTTGCAAATAGTCCGTATCTGAAATCTCTTTAAAAGCTTCCTTGATATTGTAGACACTAATATCTCGTTTTTTTAGTTCCAATTCAATACGCTTACGACCCCATTTTTTTACTCTAAACTTACCTCTAGTATAAGATCTGGCAAAACGGGTTTCATTTAAAAAGTCGTTATCTATTAAATGTACAACTACCAAGTCTATAGCATCAGAAATCATATTCATACTCCGTAGTTTTTTACACACATCTTGATGGCAACGTTCTTGATAGGCACAATAATTCTCAAGGGCTCGTTTGGCCTCATCTAGCGTGTATGTTTTGTGTTGAATCATACTGTAAAAATAGTAACAATTTGTTAATAATTAAGAAACTGAAAGTCATGGCATTATATCTAATTTCGTGTATATTTGTAGGCTTTATTTTTTAGATCAAAAAAATTAATATTCTATGTTAAAGAAATACGCCCTCGTATCTATCGCATTTTTTTGCGCAATAATGTTTGGGTTTGGACAGACAAAAATTGCTGAGCTGACGTTCGAATCCCCTGGAGGTTATACAACGAGTGTTCCTGAAGTTACTAGTGGGTCTACGGATTATTTTACAAGGACAGACGGAACAAATATTAATGCTTCTTTTACTAACATACAGGGTAGTTATTATTTTGCCGCACAAGACATTGATGGTGTTACCTCAAGCTCAAGACAAAGTATATATTTTTCAAATATTAATATTGCTGGATATTCATCTTTAGAAGTTAGGATACATCTTGCTGAAGATGATGACGGATCTAACCAAGATTGGGACGATGCCGATTATTTTCATTTATCTTCTGAAATAGATGCAAATGCAGCTACATATGAAAATTTAATTTGGGTTGAAGCCGCAGGAGGAACAAATTCTGAACCAAGAATTGATGCAGACTTTAACGGAACTGGAGAAAGTACTGCAATTACTGATTCTTTTTCTCAATTTACTAAAAGTATATCTAATACAGGTAATCTATTAGATATTACTCTTACATTTAATTTTAATTCTGGAGATGAAGACATTGCAGTTGATAATATCGAAATTTGGGGTGTTGCTGCAACTCCAACTCCAACCATCACAGTCACACCAACTACCATATCAGGTTTAGATTATGTTGAAACCCTTGGCCCATCAGCCGAACAAACTTTTACCGTTGAAGGCAGCAATCTAACAAACAATATTACACTTACGGCACCAACAAATTTTGAAATTTCCACAACTTCGGGTAGTGGTTTTGGCAATAGCGTAACTTTAATCCAAAGTGGTGGCACTGTAAACAACGCAACTATTTACACAAGGCTAGTAAGTGGACTGGCTGTTAACACGTATTCAGGAAACATAACTGCAACCAGTACTGGAGCTACAGCGCAAACTATAGCTTTAAACGGCGAGGTGACAGCTGCTGGCGGAAGTAATTGTACAGAACTATTTATTTCGGAATATGTTGAAGGAAGCAGCAATAATAAATATATAGAGATTTATAATCCAACGGTTAGCACAATAAGCCTTAATAATTACAGATTAGCTATTTACAGTAACGGTAGCACAACCGTTTCGGGATCATTCAATCTAAATGGCACATTACCAAGCTTTGGAACATATGTGATTGCAAATTCTGCAGCAGTAATATACTCCTCACCCGATGCTGTAAATAATTCCGTAACAGCCTTCAACGGAAATGATGTTGTAGCACTACAAACTAATGGAGGTACAAATATTGATGTTATTGGAACCATTGGGAGTAGCGCAACTTTTGCAGCCAATACCACATTAAGAAGAAAGTCTACCGTTCAAATTCCTAATATAACTTACAGCAGTTCTGAATGGGATGTTTATGCTCAAGATACTGTTTCAGATTTAGGGAGCCACACAAATGATTGTCAAGGTCCAACCCCAGAACTACAACTTGTCGACAATACAGCAACCAATCAAAATTGTGGATATACCATAGATTTTGGAACACAAGCTGTAGCCTCTAATACCGACTTAACTTTTGATATAGACAATGTTGGAAGTGCCGATTTAAATATTACTTCATTAAGCATTACAGGCGATTATACTATTGTATCTCCAGCTGCTCCTTTTACCGTTACTAGTGGTAATTCGCAAACGGTAACCGTTAGGTTTACACCGTCTACAAATGGAACACGAACAGGGGTGTTAACTATTACCAATAACGATATTGACGAAGGTAGTTGTACTGTTAACTTAACTGGTGAAGGATTTACTCCTACTCCTGAAATAGATGTTGAACGTAATACTTTTGCCTCAATTACAAGTGGCAATGCTCCTAATGGAGGAAATAACACGTTATTTGCAGCTACAGTAATTGGGAACTCAACAGCACCTAAAACGTATTACATTAGAAATGAAGGAACTGCAAATCTTACCATTAGTAGTTTGACATCATCAAATGCTGCTGAATTTCCAATAAATGTTAATCCTGCTCCAATTACCTTGCTACCTAATGAATTTGTAGCATTTGAAATCACTTTTTCTCCTACTGGAATTGGAACAAGGAATAGTACCATATCAATAGTAAATAATGACTCTGATGAAAATCCTTACGTTATAAATGTTCAGGGTAATGGCGATTGTGCAGCGGGAACCTTAACATTCCTGCCAAACAATGGACCTGTAGGAACCATTGTAAATGTTACTTCAACAGTTTCCAATTTTGGTGGTTCTACAAGTGCAACAGTAAATGGTATTACTGCAACAGTAAATGTCATTGCTTCAAATGAGATAGAAGTTACTATTCCTGCAGGTGCATCTACTGGAAGTTTAATTATAAATGACGATTTAGGATGTTTAAGTTCTGACGTGTTTACAATTATTGACCAACTTATTGCAGATTGCGAAGGGAGTACTGGAAATATACCTTCAGATTTGTTTATTAGCGAGGTTACTGATCATAACTCTGGCTCTCATTCATATGTAGAAATTTTTAATGGCACAGGAGCAACAGTAGATTTAACAGATTATGAAATCAGAATTCACAATAATGGCGCAACTACTGCAACCAATACTATTCCTTTAACAGGAAGTTTAACCAACAATAATGTTTTTGTTCTTGCCTTTGGTAGTACAGATGCCACTACTCAATATGCATCTGTGGTTGCTGACTTAACAGACAACGCTAGTGGAATAAATGAAGATGACCATATTAGACTTTACAATACAAATACTTCAACTTGGGTAGATCTTTGGGGAGACACATCTGGAAATACGTTTACAATAGCTTCAAAAAATTATACTTACAGAAGAAAAAATACTGGAATAGTTGCTCCAAGTACCACATGGAACGCTAGTGATTGGGAAGCGTTTTCTCCTGTTGATTACATGGATATAGGAAATTATGACTTTTCTGTGGGAGTTCCACCAAATGTGACCTTACAGCCAATGCCTCCTATTTCTGAATGTGATCTATCAGCCACTTTATCGGTTGAAGGAGAAGAAGGTTTTGATGAAGCTGGTGACACTCAAGAACTAGCCTACCAATGGTATTATTCAGCTCCTGGAGATACTGGATGGATTGAAATTAATGCTGCTCCTTACAGTGGTTTTAACACCGCAACATTAAGTATTAATAATACACTAACACTAGATGGTTATCAATACTATTGTCAAATTCGGGAAGATTCTGACACTTGTTATCAAGCTAGTAATGCTGTAAAATTGTCAGTTAAAAGCACTATATGGAACGGTACAACATGGAGTAATAATGAACCAGATGCCAATACCATAGCAACTATTGCTGGTGACTACACAACTAATGCTTCAAACGGAAGCTTTACTGCTTGTCAGCTGTTTGTGGAATCTGGAAATTTATTGACGGTTGCTCAAGGCTATTTTGTTGAAGTTATCAATAACGTTGAAGTATCAGGAGATGGCAGTGGTAATGATGGTATTATAATTGAAGATAAAGGAAGTTTTGTACAACGTGGTGATGGTACAGCAGCTGGTACGTTTACCTTAAATACCAATGGCGCTTCAAAAGTTAACAAAAGAACTGCACCATTAAATAATTATTACGAATACACCTATTGGAGCTCACCAGTTTTAGGTGAAACCATTGGAACAGGGCTTTCTGAAGGGCATCCAACCAGACGCTACAAATATTTGGGTGAAAATTATTTGGATGCTACTATGGAAACCAACAACAATAATGCTACCAATCCAGGACAAGATGATATAGATGATAATGGTGATGATTGGGTATTTACACCTGGTACCGAAACCATGATGCCTGGTAAAGGTTATGCTGCTATGCACGACCCAATTGGATTTACAATAGTTGGCGGACAATACGAATATGTTTTTGAAGGCGCTTTTAACACAGGTGATATTGACGTTACCATTTATAGAAATGATTCTGTATCAGCTGACAATAACTGGAATTTTATAGGAAACCCTTATCCTTCAGCTATAGATGCTAATGAATTTCTTCTTGTTAATTCGGTTATCGCTCAAGATGTAGAAGAATTCCCTACGGGCTCTGGCACAACTGATGGTGCTATTTTCCTTTGGTCACAAAGTACAGCACCTTCTGGTACAGCCAATGGTAATGAAAACTTAAATTTTGCTCAAAGCGATTATGCTATTATTAATGCAACCGGTCAAACCGCTGGAGGAGATAATGATAATGATGGTGATATTGACATCAATGATCGACCTAACAGATTTATTCCTTCTGGTCAGGGATTCTTTATTTCTTATTCTAATACCGGAGCTTGGGATACAGTAAATGGAGATATTAAATCTGGAACCGTATCATTTACCAATAGTATGCGAACTAATGGTAACAATGACCAATTTTTTAGAACGGGCCATTCTGATACTGCTAATAGGTTATGGGTAAATATGTGGAGCGATAATGGTGTTCGCAATCAAATTTTGGTAGGCTATGTACTTGGTGCTTCAAATGAACTAGACGGCATGTACTATGATGCTCCAAAAAATCTTTCAACAGATGTTAATGCTATGATTTACACCAATGCTGATAATTCTGATAAAAAATTGGCTATTCAAGGTAAAACTCCTCATAGTTTAGATTTAGATGAAGTTATTCCGCTAGGGTTTTATACGGCTATACCTGAAGCAACATTATATTCTATTTCTGTTGAAACCGAAGGTTTGTTTTTTGAGGACAATATAGTTTACTTAAAAGATAAGTTGCTAAACGTATATCACAATCTTTCTAATAGACATTATACGTTTTCTTCTGAAATGGGTGAATTTAATGAACGCTTTGAAATTGTGTTTAGAACAGATGCACTATCTGTAGACGAAGTTATTGCCAACAGTAATCAATTACAGATTATTGAGTTGGATAGTGATCAAGTTAAATTTCTATTAGACTCTCAAAATCTGACAATTAAAACAGTTGAAATTTTTGATTTATTAGGAAGAATTATTTATCGCTTTAATGGCTCTAATCGTTCAGAAATCTATTCACTATCAAACTTAAGTAGTTCTGCTTATATGGCAAGAGTAACGCTTTCTAACAATCAGGTTATAGTTAAAAAAGCTATTAAAAAATAGTTTACAAGGTATATGTTAATGAAATAACGAGATTCCTTCCTGGAGATGCAATTCCGGAAGAGTAAGTTTTGTAACGCTGATCGGTTATATTTTCTAACCCTCCAGAAACCAATAAGCCTTTATTAAAGTTATATTGTGCTCTTAAATTTAAAGTATACCAAGAAGGTGCATACGGATTACCATTAGAATCTTTGGCATAAATATAATCTTTTACTTGTTCTGAAGGTGCCAATTGATTGTATGATAACTCGCCGTTATAATTCGCAAATAAATCTACCTTCAATCTATTCTTGCTCCATATTAAATGGGTATTACCGAAATTAGGCGTCACATGCCTAACAGGAACATCAACACCATGATCATCTTCTGTACCACCTACTACATTATATTGGGATGTTAACTTAAAGGCATCAGAAAAGTTTATTTTCAAGCCCAATTCAAAACCATAAATATGAGCTTCTGAAGCATTTTGAATAGCTTGAACTGTACTTAATTCGCCGTCATATATTATTTCTGACTCTCCATTTAATGTGTAATCTTGTCTAACTAAAGCATTATCTAGATAAGTATAATATGTTGCTAAATCCAATAATACAACGTTGTCAAAATTCAATAATAATCCCAGTTCACCTCCATAAGCATATTCAGGTTTTAAGTGATCGTTAGGTACTACAACAGAACCCGGTTCGGAATCAAATACCTTTCCCACGTCATCAATATTTGGTGCTCTAAATGCCGTTGAAAGATTAAACTTCCATTGTAACATTTCATTTGGATTCCAGCTTACACCTGCAGTCCCAGTCAAGGCTCCAGAATTAATTTTAGATTCATTGAAAGGCAGATTCAAATAGGTGTTATTTTCAGTAAAATCTGCTTTAGAAAATACTTGGTTATAACGTAATCCTGTTTGAATAATAAAATTCGATTTCGGTTTATATTTTAAACTGGTGTAAGCAGCTACAGATTGCCAATTTGAATTATCAGGATAACGAGATACAGAAGGCATTATGTTGCCATTATTAACATTTTCTTCTTCTCCTTTAGAATGTACGAGGTTATAAATATATTCAAAACCGTAAAACAACTCGGTTTTTGAACTTAAACGTTTTTCAAAATCGAAATTTGCTGAAAAGGCATCTATAGATTCTTCTCTATTATTTTTAATTTCAGATTGGAAGTTTCTATCATGACGACTTTCCTTAAAGTTTTGATAAGCTATAGTCGTTTGAATTTTATCATATAAATTAGAGCTGCTACTTAATTTTGTTAATTGAAAATTAGCCATAAACCATTGTTGAGGGCCATAATACCATTCAGCTGAACGAAGGTTTTCGTCTCTGTACCTTATAAGTCTGTCGTATCTAGAATAATCTGATGTTGTGCTATAGTAAACTCCTAAATCAAAATGCAAATTATCATGATGCTCATAACGTGCTTTTTGCATGACATTTAATTGGTTAAATCCTGTTGGGACTTGCGATTCCGGGTTGCTGTTAGGGATAATTTCATCTACACCGTTAACTGTCTGAACGTATTCAGGCCGTAAATAATCATCTGGACCATGTGAGCCCATTCTTAAATCATCAAAATCACTAAAACTTATACTGGTTAGAAAGGCCCATTTTTTAAGACCAAAATTTACATCAAGATGCCCTGTTTTTTCATTATTTGCCGAAGCATATCGAGCAAATGCATTGGCTTTAAAATATAAGTCGTCTTTATAGGATAACTGTGGCTTTTTTGTATAAAAACTCATGACACCACCAATGGCATCGCTTCCATAAACAACTGAACCCGCACCTAAAGTAATTTCGGTATTTTGAATACTTAACGGATCTATTGAAATAATATTTTGCAGATTGCCACTTCTAAAAATGGCATTGTTCATCCTAACACCATCAACTGTAATCAATAAACGGTTGGTAGAAAACCCCCTAATCATAGGGCTTCCACCACCTAATTGGCTTTTTTGAATATAAACATTTCCTGTATTTTCTAATAAATCGGCACTAGTTTGGGGATTAAAAAATGTAATTTCCTTTGAAGTTAGACTAATAATTTTTTGAGGTACATCTCGTTTACTTTGCTCGAATTTAGATGCAGATATAACCACCTCATCCAAATCTACTCTAGCGTTTAAGTAAACTAAATTATTAGCTGCTGTAATTTCTTCTTTAGTTAATTCAATAGGTTTATGTCCTTCCCTTTCGAATAATAATAGTGCATTTTCGGTAAAATTATCTAGAATCGCTTGTCCATCTAGATTCGTTATAACAGATTTATTTTTCGATGATATAATTACACCAGCTAACGGGATTTCAGAATCTTTTTCAATTACTGTAATTTGCTGTGCTTGCATATAGAATATGCTCAATAAAAACAAACACAAGAGTATCTTTAGTTTCATGAATGAAAACAAATAGGTCTATGGTTGGTTAATTAAAAACTTGGTTTAACACTAATAAAGACTTCGGCTTCTTAAAGTTCCCTAAATGTAATTCAAAATACAACAAAAGGGCAGTTAAAAAAGATTGTCTTTGGCTAGCATTTAATTTTAATGTATTTAAAGCATCAAATTTCATGCCTAATAGGCTTCTTAAAATATCATTATTTTTAACTGATAACGAGTATTTACTTATATTTTTTTCAAACTGTCCTGTTTCCAAATTAAAAGTAAGACCGTTACTTACTGGCTCTTCTGGGTAAAACCCCAGATGCTTTGTTAGCTTGAGGAGGAATATAATATGAAAATTGGCAAATTGGTTGTCATTGTCCAGCCACAACAATGCATTTTCTAAAAAATCATATAAGTCTTGATTTTGTTCTTCTTCTTTAAGTATTATTGAGAGTACTTCTGCTAGGAACATAACTACCGAACTCTTAAGAACATTTGAATGTAGCGTACTGTAGGAGTTATTAAGCTTAACTTCTGAAATATAATGAAGGTTTTGGTTGTTTCTGTAATTTTCTTCTATAAGTAGCTGTGATAGTAACTGAAAATAAGCTATTGTGTTTTTTTTCTTAAAAGCGTTTTTAATTAAATAGCTAACTACACCTCGTTGTTCTGTATAACATTTTACAATTAAATCGTTGTCACGATATTTAATCTTAGAAAGAACTATAGCTTTATTTGAGGTTCGCATTACCTAACGACCATTACTTTTAAGACTTTAGTTTCAAATGTATCCAAATCATACAGCATAACTAAATATACTCCTGAGCTTACCACATTATTATATAGGTTTTTCCCATTCCAAAAGGCTGTACCGCCATCTATTTCAAGGTTATATCCTCTATATCTTAAGTTTGTGTTTGATGTTGCTTCAGCTACCAAATTACCTTCAATATCTAAAATCTTAACATTAACATTATCTGAAAGACCGTTAATCTTTACTTTTTCTTCAATTATATTGAAATTAGGCCTAACTGGGTTTGGGTAGATAAATGTATTTTCAAAATTATCTTGAGGTTCTGACCCTCCTGCTTGGTAAGAAACCAATCCTTTGTCTGTCGCGATATAAACTTCGCCCGAAGCATCATCAATAGAAACATCTACAATGTTATTTGAGGGCAACGGGGAATTGTCTTTAGTGAAGTGATAAATTGTTTCCTGACCATCTGATGAAAAATAAAAAATGCCCGAACCAATAGTTGCTACCCACTTATTGTTAGAACCATCGACTTCTATATCTGAAACAAATTGCTGAAAAAGTAATTCTTTAGGCACGCCTTCTTCCAAAATTATAATGGATTCAACATTTACATCATCATTAAAAAAATTAGATGTATTATATAGAACCCGAAGCCCATTTGGTGTTCCCAACCAGATTTGATTCCTTCTATCCAAAGCAAGTGCGGTTACAAAACTAGATGGCATATTATCCTCTTCACTATTAATACTTTTTAATTGTGTTCCACCGATGGTT
Source organism: Hanstruepera flava (assembly GCF_023634025.1). Taxonomy (GTDB): domain Bacteria; phylum Bacteroidota; class Bacteroidia; order Flavobacteriales; family Flavobacteriaceae; genus Hanstruepera; species Hanstruepera flava. The sequence continues at coordinate 1,213,517 of NZ_JALJCW010000001.1, forward strand.
TCATTAAATCCAATCAAGCCATAGTTATAACCTCCTATCCACTTTGTACCATTATTGTCAATTACTATTTCGTCATAACCCCATTCACCAGATAATCCATCTTGAATTAAGTCTGTAAAATCATAACCCTGCCATTGCCCTGTTGAGGGATCATAAGATTTTAAAGGCCGGTCAACACGCCCTGTCATAGTCCATAAGACACCATTTCTATCAAAATTGGAAGCACATTGCCTTATACTTTTAAAAGTGGGATTTGAAGGTATTACCAAAGATTCTAATCCGCTATTATCTTCATTATATAGAACAGTAGGCGAGTCGTTATTAATTTCCAATAAACCATCATTAAATGAACTTATAAACACTTGATTCGGATTAAAAGGATTTATTGCTATTTTATTTAAATTTCTAGCGCCTAACACACTGTCAAAAGGTACATTGTTCCATTCATCATTACTATCTAAATGGCTAACACCTCTTTCTCTTGACGGTGAAGGACTAAATGTTAATGAATAATCTCCATATGTGAGCCACAAATTATTCTGTTGCGCTTTTATTGAAAAGGAATCATTTAATAATGGCCCTGTAGGGTGAATTTCTGTGAATTCGGTAGAATTTTGAAATGGAATGCTCAAAATTCCCCTTGTGCTTGTACCAATATATAGAAAATCATCAATAATGGTAGCATTTTGAAAAAAGGTATTTAAATCTGAATTTGAAACTATTTCATTAATTAAATTAAATTCTGAATCATATATAAAAACTCTATCGTCCAAAGTTACAATCATATAATCTTCAACTCCACGAAGATCCCTTGGAGGAGTATCATACCTAATCAACTCGTTTAAGTTATTGTTTATAACCTGAAAAAATCTTCTATTACCTCTAGCTAAATATAAATTTTCTCCAACAGTCTCAATTGCCAAATAATTTCTACTATTAGTAATATTTTGCCATTCTTGAAAGTCTACAAGATTGGGGCTATCTACTTCTGCAACTCTCACTCCGCCCGAATCAAAGCATGAAGCATATATAAACTCATTAAATATGGTCGTTTGGGTAATGGAAATTTGAGCCCCACCATTTCCTATAAAGTACGTGTCTCCAAATTCTAAACGCGCTAAATCGTAAACAGAAATCCCATAATCTGTAGATATATATATGTAACCATTATATTCATTAAAATGATTTATTCGTTTTTTTGTTGGAGGAATTGTTGGTTTTTCAACAATGTCAATTACAGTTAAAACGTCATCATCATTGTCAAAAACCAGCTCCATTAATCCGTTTTCATAACCGATTACAAGTGTTTCATAAAACTCACTGTAATATATTTGGGAAATTGCTTCTCCAGAAAGCCCATTAATAGTAGAAAGGGTTTCCATTTCTAATGTAACCGGATCATAAATAAATACAGCATTCTCTGCAGCAGCATACAGCTTACCATTGCCTTGAGAAACATCTTTGATATTTAAATACGAAAAATGACCTTCCCAAAAATTTGAAAAATCTTGGGAAAACCCCAGACTTGGCAATAATAAAATTAGTGAAACGCAGATTCTCTTAATCATAGTGGATTTTTAATCAGTCAAATATATTAATAGTAACGAGTTTAGAATAGATTTAATATGATTTAAACAAAAAAAGCTTCCTAAAATTAGAAAGCTTTTTTAATTATATAGGCTGAATTTACACCACGCCTTGTGCCATCATAGCGTCTGCAACTTTAACAAATCCAGCAACATTTGCGCCTTTTACGTAATCTATGTAACCATCTGATTGTTTCCCATAGGTAACACAAGACTCATGAATATCATTCATTATCTGGTTCAATTTAGCATCTACTTCTTCACGTGTCCAATTCAATCGTAGAGAATTTTGACTCATTTCTAAACCTGAAGTAGCTACACCACCAGCATTAGATGCTTTTCCTGGTGAAAATAAAACTTTAGCTTTTTGGAACGCTTCAATTGCTTCTGGTGTAGTTGGCATATTTGCCCCTTCTGCAACTGCAATAACCTGATTTGAAATTAACGCTTTAGCTTCCTCTTCATTTAGCTCGTTTTGAGTAGCACATGGCAATGCAATATCACAATTTACACTCCACGGTCTTTCATTAGCATAAAATGTAGCAGAAGAATACTTTTCTGCATATTCATTAATTCTTCCTCTTTTAACATTTTTAAGTTCCATGATAAATGCTAATTTATCAGCGTCTATTCCTTCTGGGTCATGAATATATCCAGAAGAATCAGACATAGTTACAACTTTCCCTCCTAATTCAGTCGCTTTTTCACAAGCGTATTGAGCAACATTTCCTGAACCTGAAACAACTACTGTTTTGCCTTCAAATGAATCACCTTTTGTAGCCAACATATTTTTAGCAAAATACACACAGCCGTATCCTGTAGCTTCAGGGCGAATTAACGATCCTCCATACGACATGCCTTTACCGGTTAAAACACCTGTAAACTCATTACGTAGTCTTTTATACTGCCCAAACATGTATCCTATTTCTCTTGCTCCAACACCTATATCACCTGCTGGCACATCTGTATTTGCACCAATATGTCTGAATAATTCTGACATAAACGATTGGCAAAAACGCATAACCTCATTATCACTTTTCCCTTTAGGATCAAAGTCACTACCTCCTTTTCCGCCACCCATTGGAAGGGTAGTTAGTGAATTCTTGAAAACCTGCTCAAATCCTAAAAACTTAAGAATACTTAAATTTACTGATGGATGAAAACGTAAACCGCCTTTATATGGCCCAATTGCAGAGTTAAACTCTACTCTATAACCTCTGTTTACTTGGGTATTACCATTATCATCAATCCAAGGCACTCTAAATATTATAGTACGTTCTGGCTCAACCATACGCTCTAACAACATTTTTCCTTGATATTTTGGATTCTCCTCAATGAAAGGAATGACTGTTTCGGCTACTTCATGAACAGCCTGCATGAATTCAGATTCGTGACCGTTCTTTTGTTTAACACTATCTAAAAATGCGTCAATTTTTTGTTTCATTTCTTTATTTGTTTAAGAAATCAATAATATTAAAATTTATGGGCACAAATATACGTTATCTTTAAAAAAGAATACTGTTTTTTTTATAATTCGTAATAGGAAATTAAAAATACTTTTAAGGCTTTGCAATTTATTAATTTAATGATTTACTAATATGTTGTTTTATCTAATTAATTTGGTAGGTAATGGTGATTTTATATATTTGTTAACAGTTTGCTCTAAATCGTGAAAATCATATTATGTTCAAATTGAAACAATTAACCCTAGTACTAATCTTGATTGTCGGAATGCAATCAGGATTTTCACAGCTTGGATTTTCTCATGAAATTGGAGCTATTGTTGGTCCCGTTCAATTTAGATCAGATTTTGGTCAAAGAGGACATGAAGGCACCAATTTTGGTAATACCGGTATCGGTATTGGTATAGTGCATTATATCAACTTTGCTTATCGAGCAGATTGTAATTGTTATTCCACAGACACGTATTTTAACGATCATTTTAAATTACGAAGTGAAATTTCATATAATACTACAAAACTAAACCATTACGGGGAATGGGTTGCACCTGATAAAACAAGTCCAAATGCCGATAAGTTAAGAGCTCATAGTGGTGAAGCCAATAACTTCGATATAGGTATGCAAATTGAATATTTTCCTAAAAGTATTCGTGCGTTTCAAGCCTTTAGTTATCGTTTAGCACCTTTTATTAGCTTGGGTGTACATTATACGTCTTTCAATCCAAAGGCATATACAACTTATGGTAGCCAAAACATATTAGATGCCAATAATTTCTACTCGTATTGGGAACCTGGCTCCATTAACCCTGAATCAGGTAGTACGTGGTCTACTGTTGCCAGTATTGGTTTTCGTTACAAAATAGCACCTTTATCAGATTTAATGCTTGATTTGCGTTGGCAATATTACTTTAGTAATTGGATTGATGGGTTAAGCCATCAATTACCTTCTGACAAAGTTAACGATTGGTTGGTTTGGCTAAACTTTGGTTATATTTATTATTTAGATTAAAAAACTATCAACATATAAAAAGCTCAAGGATTATTTCTTGGGCTTTTTTTTATTTGTTAATTAGTCTAATGAGAAAATTATTTTATTGCTTGTTTTAAATCATTAATCAAATCGTCAATATCCTCAATACCAACACTTAATCGTATAAGCGAATCTACAACACCAGTTTTTTCACGTTCTTCTTTTGGAATACTGGCATGTGTCATACTAGCTGGGTGTCCTGCAAGAGATTCTACACCTCCTAAAGATTCAGCCAAAGTAAAAATCTTTAAATTTTCGACTATTTTAATGGCTTCTTTATAATTGTTCCCTTTCGTTGTAAAGGATATCATGCCCCCAAAATCATTCATCTGCTCTTTTGCTATGTGGTGGTTGGGATGATTCTCAAAGCCTGGCCAATATACATTTTCAACTTTAGGGTGATTAGCTAAATATTCTGCAATAGCTTTACCGTTTTCACAATGACGTTGCATTCTTATATGCAAGGTTTTAATACCTCTTAAAACCAAAAAACTGTCTTGAGGACCGCAAACTGCTCCACTAGCATTTTGAATAAAATATAATTTATCTGCAAGTTCTTGGTCTTTAACAACTAAAGCTCCCATAACCACATCGCTATGCCCTCCTAAATATTTAGTGGCTGAATGCATTACGATATCGGCTCCTAAATCTAAAGGTTGCTGTAAATAAGGTGTAGCAAATGTATTATCAACTGCCAACAGTAGATTGTGCTTTTTGGCAATTTTAGAACATGCTTTTATATCAATAATATTCATCATTGGGTTTGTTGGTGTTTCAACCCAAATCAATTTAGTATTGTTGTTAATGTAGGATTCTATATTATCGGCATTCTCCATACCAATAAAATGAAACTTTATCCCAAATTTCTTAAAAATAGACGTAAACAATCTGTATGAACCTCCATACAAATCATTTGTTGAAACAACCTCATCGCCAGGTTCTAATAGTTTTATTACAGCATCTATGGCTGCTAAACCAGAACCAAAAGCCAAACCAAAATTACCATTTTCAATACTTGCTAACGCTTTTTCCAAAGCCTGTCGAGTTGGGTTGTGAGTTCTTGAATATTCAAAACCTTTGTGGCCTCCAGGTGTACTTTGTGCGTAGGTTGAAGTTTGATAAATAGGTGGCATAACTGCTCCATAAGCTTTATCATGTTCTTGCCCACCGTGTATTGTTTTTGTGTTAAATTTCATAGGTATTATTTATTTTCACAAAGTTAGATTTTAATTCGGTCTATTCAAATGCAATAATTATCTTTAATTCACCAAAATTGAAATTAATAATGCGTTTTAAATATATAATCCTACTTGCTTTTATTGCTGTAAATTTTATTTCATGCATAGACGACACAAAAGTTGAATTCTCTGAAATAAACATTACAACTCCTGAAAACAAGATTGTAGAAATAAACATACCTAAAGCTACAGGTGTTCAAACTGTAGCCCAAAATATTAACACAACTATTGAATCTGCTGTTATTGAATATCTAAAAGTTGGAGATTTAGATAACACCCCTAAATCCAGCGTTGAAAACGCTATTGATGCTTTTAACAACGAATATGAAAATTTTAAAACAGAATTCCCCGAAAGCGCAATAGAATGGGATGCACAAATTGATGGTGAGGTTATGTATCATTCTGAAGTTATTATTTCAATTGCTCTTACAGCTTACCAGAATACAGGAGGAGCCCATGGTATTCTGAATATTAGCTTCTTAAATTTTGATGTGGAGACTGGTGATTTAATTAATAATGAAAATCTATTTTCAGACTTTTCTGCTTTTAAAAAAATTGCTAACAGCTATTTTAACAAAGAAATTGCAGGTAACGAAGACCAATATTTTGAACCCGAAAAATTCTCTATGCCAGCAAATATTGGTTTTGATGATGACGGTGTTTTTTTACTTTACAATGCTTATGAAATTGCACCCTATTCAACTGGGTTAACCGAAATACACATACCTTTTGACGAAGTAAGTATGCTTCTAAATTACATGTAATATTTAAACCAATTTTCGAAGGGCTAAAATACTCCCTAAATGAATGCCTTCATGAAAATTATTAAAGTCTATAGCTTCTTCAACACAAGTTAAGGTGCTTTTCGTGCTTACTGTATACGCTTCAAAATCTTTAAAAATATTATTATTATAATCCGTTTTTGTTTTCTCAATCGGTATAAATAATAAGCTTTTAATTTCATCAACTTCAACCTGTGATAAATCTCCTTCAGGTTTTGTACCTTTTTTAAAACGCTCAATAAACTCTTCCGAAACGTTGCAAGGCAATCCAGACAACCTATAAATTAAAATCTGTTGTGTGGCAATAACATGGGCAATATTCCAAATGATATTATTGCCAAAACCCTTTGGAACTTTATTTAATTGATTTAAAGAATGATTATCTAAAATAGATTCTAAAATATTTCGATTTTTTAAGGTAATATCAAATGCCCAATCCATAGGTTTTATTTTGTTTAAAATTACTAATTTATATTAAAATGAATTTACTTTGCAACTTAATTTCAGCATATGAAAAAAGTATATTATCTCAAAACCTGCAATACGTGTCTGCATATTTTAAACGAATTGCAACTTAATTCTGATTTTGTTTTACAGGACATAAAAAATGAGGCGATAACTGTTAAACAACTTGAAGAAATGCATAAGCTATCTGGAAGTTACGAATCATTGTTTAGCAAACGCGCCAAACTTTATAAAGAAATGGACTTAAAAAATGCCAATCTTACAGAAGCAGACTACAAAAATTATATTTTAGACCATTACACCTTTTTAAAACGCCCAGTAATAATTTTCGACAAACACATTTTTATTGGAAATTCTAAAAAAACAATAGCCTTGGCTAAAGCAACAATTAGTGAATAACAATCGAATTTTTGCACTTGTTGCAGCGTTTATGGTCCAAGTAATTTATGGTCTATCGTTTACTTTTGCAAACGATGTTATTGATGCCGGTTATATTAAACCTTATGGCTTTATTTTACTTCGTATCATTGGTGCGGCATGCCTTTTTTGGCTATTAAGCCTGTTCACTCCCATTGAAAAAATAGAACGCAAGGACTATATTAAATTCTTCGTTGCTTCAATTTTTGGTATTGCGTTAAACATGCTAACCTTCTTTAAAGGATTGGAATTTACCACATCTATTCATGCTTCGGTTATCATGACAGTGGTTCCCATTGTTGTATTGGTGCTATCTGCTATTTTTTTAAAAGAACGCATTACCCATCTCAAATTCCTGGGAATTCTTCTAGGTTTTTCTGGTGCAATTATATTGAGTATTTACGGAAGATCTGCACAAATTGGTGATAACATCTTACTGGGCAACACACTTGTTTTTATTAATGCGGTCTCATTTAGTTTATACCTTATTTTGATAAAGAAACTAACTGATAAATATCATCCATTCACTTTTATACGTTGGCTGTTTTTATTTGGGTTGATTATGGTAATTCCGTTTGGATTTGATGAGTTATCTAATGTTGTTTGGACGTCCTTTCCCCCTTATATTGTGTTTTCGGTTGTATTCGTAATACTAGGAGCAACCTTTGCCACATACTTGCTAAACCCTTTAGCTTTAAGACATTTAAAGGCTTCAACCGTTAGTACATTTTTATATATTCAACCCGTAATTGCAGGCATATTTGCTATAATTATGGGCAGTGATACCCTAAACTCAATAAAATTAATAGCGGCAGCTTTAATATTTACAGGTGTGTATTTGGTAACCAAAAAACCTAGATTAAAGGCTTAAATCTACTGGGTGTTTTTGATATTTACGTGTATCGGCTTTTGTTAACGTTTTAAAATCTTTTGATTTTGGAAACTGATTGGCACAAGCCATCAATTCATCATTCAAATGGGTTAGCTTTCTAGTTTTAAAACTCATCCAAGCGCCAAGCATCTCACAATGCGCAATGTTTTTGCCTTTCCCATCATAAAAATTATGATCAAAACTAAAAAACATACCATCTTCACTTAAACCTGTAACCTCTAATCCAACAGTTATTAGATCGCCAATGTGGGCTTCTTTAAAATAATAGATATGCTCATAAAAAACTATGGGTGCCAAATCGTGTTTTGCAATTTCATGAAGTGAAAATCCGTATTCTTCAAAAAAAGCCATTCGGGTATGACTCATAAAATTCACATAAGATGAATTAGCTAAATGCATATTAGCATCTAAATCATTCCATCGTATTTCAAATCGTTTTGTAAACATCTTACCTTTTTTATACTTCAAAAATACAATTTTAAGGCTGAACGCATTAATCATAATTCTATTTTCAAAACCTTCAGTTTTAGTTACCTTTGTATCACTTTAAATATACTTATGATACATTCAATGACAGGATATGGTAAATCTGTTTTGCAGTTGCCTACCAAAAAAATTACTATCGAAATTAAGTCGCTAAACAGCAAAAACCTGGATTTGAATGCTAGAATGCCTTCAATTTATCGCGAAAAAGAATTAAGCCTCCGCAAATTAATTGGTAAGCAGTTAGAGCGTGGCAAAATAGATTTTTCCATTTATGTTGAAATGACTGGTGAAGAAACCACATCTGAACTCAACAAACCTGCCGTAAGACAATACATAAAGCAACTTAAAGACGTTGTAGATGGCGATGAGACCGAGTTGCTTAAAATGGCTGTTCGCTTTCCAGACGCTTTAAGTACAGCCCGAGAAGATATTGATGAAAATGAATGGCAAGCTATTTTAGATGAAATTAATGCTGCTCTTAAACGTATTGACACGTATAGGTTGGATGAAGGAAAGGTTTTAGAAACTGATTTTAGAAATCGTATTCAAAACATTGATAAATTATTAGAGCAAGTCATAGCTATGGATCCTGAACGTATTGAAGGTGTGCGCGAGCGCTTACGTAAAGGTGTGGAAGAGCTTAAAGAAAAGGTAGACGAAAACCGCTTTGAACAAGAATTGGTTTTTTATATAGAAAAATTTGATATTACCGAAGAAAAAGTGCGTTTAAAAAATCATCTGGAATACTTTATAAAATCCCTTGATTCTGCAGATTCTAACGGCAAAAAACTAGGGTTTATTAGTCAAGAAATTGGGCGCGAAATAAACACCATTGGCTCAAAAAGCAATTATGCGCCTATGCAAAAATTAGTTGTTCAAATGAAAGATGAACTCGAGAAAATTAAGGAACAATTATTGAATGTTTTATAGTATGAATAAAGGAAAATTAATTGTATTCTCAGCACCTTCGGGTTCGGGTAAAACAACCATAGTAAGACATTTATTAGGTATAAAAGAGTTGAATTTGGAGTTTTCAATTTCTGCTACATCCCGTGAAAAACGCGGCGAAGAAATTCATTCTAAAGATTATTACTTTTTATCTGCCAAAGAATTTAAAACCAAAATTAAAAACGATGAGTTTTTAGAATGGGAAGAAGTATATCGCGATAATTTTTACGGTACTTTAAAAACCGAAGTCGAACGTATATGGGCACTTGGTAAACATGTAATTTTTGATATTGATGTTTCAGGCGGCTTACGCATAAAACGAAAATTTCCTGACGAAACCCTTGCAGTATTTGTTAAGCCTCCAAGTATAGATGAATTAAAAATAAGACTTAAAAAGCGAAAAACCGAAAGCGCCGACAAAATTAACATGCGCATAGCCAAAGCCTCTGCCGAATTGGCAACTGCCCCTTTGTTTGATGTTATAATTGAAAACGACAATTTAGAAAAAGCACTTAAAGAAGCTGAATCTGTTGTATCAGAATTTATAAATAGTTAGAATACCATGAAGGTTGGTTTATATTTCGGAACGTTTAATCCTATTCATGTTGGTCATTTAATTATTGCCAATCATCTAGCTGAAAACAGTGATTTGGACCAAATATGGTTAGTGGTTACACCACAAAGCCCGTTTAAAAAAAAGCAGTCTATGCTGGATAATTACCAACGTTTGGAAATGGTTTATCGCGCTACAAAAGATTACAATAACTTATACCCAAGTGATATTGAATTCAATTTACCTCAACCAAATTATACCATAAATACATTGGCTTATTTACAAGAAAAATATCCTGACAAAATATTTTCTCTTATCATGGGCGAAGACAACTTAAAAGGCTTTCACAAATGGAAGAACTATCAGGTTATTTTAGATAATCATGATATATATGTTTATCCTCGTATTTCTGAAGGCGCTATTGAAACACAGTTTGACAATCATAAAAGAATAAACCATATAGACGCACCAATTATACAACTATCATCTACGTTTATTAGAAAGTCAATAAAAGCAGGTCAAAATATTAGGCCTATGCTTCCTGAACATGTTTGGGAATATGTTGATGAGATGAATTTTTATAAATAAACAACCTATAGTTTTATTAAGGAAGATAAAAAAAGCCAACTTTTGAAAGTTGGCTTTTTTTATATGTGTTAATTATTTTTCTAACATAAAGTAACATTCAGATTGTGTAGCTTCAACATACATTGCCCAGCTATTTCCTGCAAAATCAATACCTTCTGCCCAAGCAGTCTCTTCACCGTTCGGACCAGTTACAACAGCATGCGCGGCAAAACAGTACAAGTCGTTTAATGCTTGTCTGTTCACGTGGTAAACCACTTCGTTTACACCCTCATTGTGTGTGGTGCCATGTTCAAATTGTCCTATTTTTGGGTTTCCAGAACCTGTAGTTGGAATAGCTTGTTCGTTACAGTTACCAATACTCATATGAGTTGCGTTGATACTCCAACCTTCAAAAGTGGCATATGTAATAACAATATCTTCCTCAACTACATCAACAGTAAGTTGACCTGCTTCGTGGTGCTGGCCAGCTAAAAGATTTAAATAGATGCAAGACTCTTCAGAATCTTCTCTAAAAAACTGTTTGTCAAATTCTTGAACTCTAAAATTTGGGTCTGAATTCAACTCTAAATTTTCATTTGAAATTTCCTCTGTATTACAATTAAATAATACAATTACAACCAATGCTGTTAATAGCAAATTAAGTTTTTTCATGATAATAGTTATTTGGGTTATGAGAACCAAATTAGAGGCAATAAATGCTCACACCATAAATTTTCGATGTTTCCATTACTTTTTTCGATTAAAAAATAAAAAATAGATGAAACACATTTTTTAAGGATGAAATTTCACACATTGTTGATTTACAATTTTTTACATTAACCATGTAGTTGTTTTTAGATAATCTCTGCCGTTATAACGGCAATATTTACAACAAAAAAAGCCAACTTAAAAAGTTGGCTTAATAAAATATATTTTTGAGTTTTAGTCCAAAGCAGGAATACGTAATACTTGACCAGGATAAATTAAATCTGGATCTTTAAGCATCGGTTTGTTGGCTTCAAAAATTACCGGATATTTCATGGCATTTCCATAATAGTTTTTAGCAATTTTACCAAGTGTGTCTCCACTAACTACGGTATGAAATTGTGCTTCAGGTTCTGTGTGTTCTACCGTCATTTGGTCATCAACAGTTGCTATACCATTTGAATTTCCAACAACTAAAACCACTTTCTCTCGTGTAGCTTGATCATAAGCCATACCGCATATTGTGGCTGTATCATCATCAATTTTAATATTTAAATCTTCCACTTGCAGCTGTAAGTCGCTAACGGTTTCCTCCAATCGATTAGCCGCAGCTTCTTCTCTGCGTAGTTTTGCTGCTGCAGCATCTGCCGCTGCCTCTGCAGCTTCTTCTGCCGATGTTTTTCCTATTCCAAAAATTTTGGCTCCGGCATCTTTAATGAATGAAAATAATCCCATAATTCGTCTTCTGTTTATAATTAATAAATGTAAATTTTAATTCTTATTAAAGTTAATAAAAAAGAAACTGCCTGTTACTAAATTTCACAGACAATTTCTACCAACTAAAAATTCTTAACCTAACAATAACTTTTTCTTAATTCAACCTTATATCAGTTTTGACACAATACTTTCTAAAAGTTCACATTTTATTTTGAAAATCAAACACGTTTACTGTCTCTAGGATTATCCTTGCGTTCAGCTTTAAACTTTCTTTTTTTCAATTCTTTAGTTTGCTTACCTTCAGAATTTCTCATAAACTGAATATAACCTCTACCTCTAAACTCATATATAGTTTGTGATGCTGGATGGTACAATTCAATCAAGCCATCGTTAAGTACGCTTATCTCAAATAGTTCATTTCCAAAATAATCGTAGTTAAGGGTCAACCTTTTTAGATACATATTTCCAGGTATATTGCCAACACCATATACTCCAGTATAATCCCAATAAATGTTATTTGGGTTGCCAATATTTACATCCTGCGAACTTCTAAATTCTGAATCATTACCACCTGCTAAAAACTGCAAATAGTTTTCATAATCAAAATCATTAACGGTTCCTGTAGGACTCGTATAGGTTTTCTCCCAAGCTTGATATTCTTGAAGGAAGTAATGTATGTTATCGTAAAACACAAAATCATAATCAAAATTAGACCGTTGATATCCATTCAAGAAATAGGATGTGTCGTTATTTGGGTTATACAACTCAATGGTATTATTGTTTATTTGGTAAACATCAAATGTTTGATAGCCATCAATGTCATGATAAACATCCAAAATCATATTATAGGCATCGTAATCTCCAACAGGTATTCCATAACCATTGCCTTGGCTACCAATACCCACTAGGTTATTATTTGCCCAAAGTGTACCGTTTCTAAACGAAACGGTAAAAGCAATTTGCAGAAAAGGTGTTTCGCCATAACCTATGGTTTCATTAATATCAACATACCATAGCTCATAAGAACTCAATAACTGATTTAACGAAATAGAAGGTGTTGGTTGCGGATTGTACGTGTCAACAATTATTTCTTCTGTATAACACGATGTAAACAGTGTTGCTGAAACCGCAAAAGTCAAAAGTAATTTTAAAGTCTTCATAGGGCTCTCGTTTTTAAAGTTATTACTTAACACATTTCAAAACATGTGCCAAAAACCAAAAGCTTCTCTAAATCAGATGTTTTTAAAGCGGCATTTTTTATGTACTTTTGATTTGTAAAATAATTAAGAGTTTATGGACAAACCTTTAAAGTACGCGGTATTTGGAGCAGGAAGCTGGGCAACAGCTATTGTAAAGATGTTATCGGAAAATTTAGAGGAAGTTGGTTGGTACATGCGCAGTGTTTATGCTAAAGAACACATTTTAAAAGAGTACCATAACCCTAGCTATTTAAGTTCGGTTGAGTTTAAGGTCGATCAGCTTAAGTTGAGCAATGACATTAATGAGATGGCTACTTATGCCGATGTGTTGATATTTGTTATTCCATCGGCTTTTATGCATAGTGAATTGGAAAAACTCACGGTTGATATTACTGATAAAATAATCGTTTCGGCCGTAAAAGGTATTATTCCAGAATCGGGTTTATTGGTTGGTGAGCACTTTCATGATATTTATAACATTCCTTTTGAAAACATTGCTGTTATTGCTGGCCCTTGTCATGCTGAAGAGGTGGCTTTGGAGCGCTTATCCTATTTAACCATTTCCTGTGCAGATGCCAACAAGGCCAAAGCCATTGCCAAAAATCTATCTAGTGACTATATAAAGACCAAAATAAGCGACGATATTATTGGCACCGAATATGCCGTCATGCTTAAAAATATTTATGCTATCGCCGCTGGTATTGCCCATGGTTTGGGATATGGCGATAATTTTCAGAGTGTATTGATGAGTAATGCCATACGCGAAATGAAGCGTTTTATTAAGAAAATGCACAAAATGAAACGTAACATCAACAACTCGGCTTATTTAGGTGACTTATTGGTTACGGGTTACTCGGTTTTTTCCAGAAACCGTATGTTTGGAAACATGATAGGCAAGGGTTACACAGTAAAAAGTGCCATGATGGAAATGAACATGGTTGCCGAAGGCTATTACGCTACCAAAAGCGCCCATTTACTGAACGAAAAGAACAAAAAGAAAACCCGATTGCCTATTATTAATGCGGTTTATGATATTCTTTACGACGGAAAAGATGCCAAAAAGGTGTTTAAAAAGTTAACGGAGAAGTTGGATTAATATTGACCTTTATGAAATATTTTTCAACCCTTTTTGTCCTTATAAGTCTATTTACCTATTCTCAAAAACGCGAATATAGTTTTGACCATATACTTCTTTATGAAGTAACATTTCACAAACAAAATGTTACAGAATTTAAATATTACTTAACCAATTCAAAAGATAATAGCTATTTAGGAATAATGAGAGGAGTTGATAGCTCTCAATTTGAATTGACATTTAAGCACCATGATGAAGCTTATGCAAAAGTTAAACTTTTAAAATCAGATTTTTATAAAGCCGAATTTATTGGTATTGCTTGTGAAAATGTACAGTTTTCTAAAAACCCCTATAAGTATCAAACAAAAAATTATGATTTTCATGTTTTAAAAGACACACTAATTAATGGTGAAGAACATGCTTTATATAAACTCGAATACAATAAAAAACTAAAAAAGAAGATTCGTAAAGGTATTGGGACCAATTACTATATCATTGACAATTCAACAAACTCCCATCTTCCAATATTACAACATCCTACGGCATATGAGGAATGGAACCTCAATAAAAATTTGCCTTATGGAATATTTATTGAGTTTATATTTTTAAATGCACAAAATGAAAGACATAGCTCTGAAAAACTTAAATCTTATTACAAAATAAAAAAGAGAATAGTATTCACTGGAGAGTGTCCAAAACCTATAATACTTAAATCGCATTTTTAATTTCTTTTAAAGTTGAAATACTTAATTTGACATTCCCAAAAAAATTGCAGAACTTCGTTTTATACTGATTTAAGTAATTATTCCTAGTTGCTTATGAATCTTGTCTAATCTTCCTACTTATGTTCAAATGATTTTTGAACAGGTATGATATTTTATGAAACCCAAAACTAATTATACAAAAAGTGGTGAGTTTAATATAGCTTATCAAGTAGTTGGAAATGGTCCTGTTGATATTATATATATTCCAGGTTGGGTTTCAAATATTGACATGATGTGGTCTGAACCAAGACTTGCTGGGTTTTTAACCCGACTCACCTTGTTTTCAAGACTAATATTGTTTGATAAAAGAGGTACAGGACTATCAGATCGTACAGACGAATATTCCACCATGGAAGAACGGATGGATGATATAAATGCGGTTATGGAGGCAACAAATTCTGAAAAAGCATTTCTATTCAGTCATTCTGAAGGTGGTTCAGTTAGTTTATTATTCTCATTATACTACCCAGAAAAGACTTTGGGAGTAATTGGATTTGGAATTTTTGCTAAAAGAAGATATTCAGAAGACTATCCTTGGGCACCAACCGATGCAGAGCGTGAAATTTCTAATAAATTAATCGAAGAAAATTGGGCTCATGGTAATCTAGATGAACTTCGAACACTTGTACCTTCTCTTGCTCATGATACTAAATTTATGGATTGGCTTGCTAGCTATTTACGTTCAGGAGGAAGTCCAAAAGCAGCTTTGATTTTACATAAACAATGTACACTTATTGATGTAACAGATGAATTGAGCTCAATAAAAGTCCCAACACTTTTATTATTCAGAAAAGGGGATATCGAAATCCGAGTTGAAGAAGGAAGATACATAGCGGATCGTATAGAAAATTCAAAATTAGTAGAAATTGAAGGTCAAGACCACTTGTTCTGGACT
This sequence comes from Hanstruepera flava, assembly GCF_023634025.1. Taxonomy (GTDB): domain Bacteria; phylum Bacteroidota; class Bacteroidia; order Flavobacteriales; family Flavobacteriaceae; genus Hanstruepera; species Hanstruepera flava. Next base: position 1,229,296 of record NZ_JALJCW010000001.1, read on the forward strand.
GGAAATACTTATCCAATTTTAGCTGAAATAGAAGAGTTTATAACAGGTATTCGTCCAGACCAACAAGAGTTTCAAAACTCTAATTCAAAAACCTATGGAACAAAAATTGACATTGAAGAAATTATGTCAAAAAATTTCTTGTATAACCTAAAGGTCGAAGAATTTGCTAAATTATGCGGAAGAAGTCTTTCAGCATTTAAAAGGGATTTTAAAAACAAGTTTAATACAACGCCTTCAAAATGGATTAAAATAAAGCGTCTAGAATATTCCAAACATCTTCTTGTAGAAAGCGATTTAAATATTAATCAAATATGTTATGAATGTGGTTTTGTAAATTCATCACATTATATTCAGTCTTTTAAAAAACAATACAATATTCCTCCTTACCAATTCCGGATGACTCACACTGTTCCAAATGTATAATCTTGTTATTTGGACGTTTTAGAATGTTTTTTGGGCTTTTCTGAAAGCCTTTTGTATTTGATTTTAATGAATTTTACTAAACTAATTTAATCAAAACAGTATACTATGAAAGCAAATTTAACATTCACGCTATTTATAACATTAGGATTATTTATTGCTAACTGCCATGCACAAGTAGACTTAATAAATGACGAATTTCCGGAAGCTAAACAAGAAGTCATGGAAACTTTTGGTGCCATTGCACAGAGCATAAAAGATAAAGATTTAGACAAACTCATTTCATTTCATGCTTATGGTCCCAAGTTCACTGAATTTAAAAATGGAGAACCTCGTAATGGAGATGCTGCAAACGAAGCTCATGAAAGAAGTGTGTTTGGCTCTGTCACTGAAGTTGTAAAATTTGATGCTAAAGATTTGAAAATAGCTGTTTATGGCGATGTGGCAAACCTAACTTTTCATTCAGATTTTCATTTAAAATTTGGTGAAGATTTAGTGATTGTAAATGATCAAATTACCTTATTATTTGTTAAAACCAAGGATGGGTGGAAAATGGTTCATGAACATCACTCACCATTAAAACCAGTGGAATAATTTTCTAAAACTCTATTGGATTTACTAAAGGCAATTTGTTTCATAAATCAAGTTGCCTTTAATTTTTAGTTTAAAATATCAGTAGTTACTTCACCAACACCCCTTTTTCTTGCATTAAAGGTAAGTTTTGCAGGGCATTTTTGTTAATGGTGTTCTTTCTAAATAGGTAGGTCTTGTCATACATCGTATTGCCTTCAAAAAAAGTGACTTTAAACTCGTTGTTTAGTTTTAAAACCGCTTCTTGCAAGTATTCAATTTTAGCATAACTGCGTGCTGGCAGCATTTTTATGCTATGACGCATAGTAGGTGTGATTTTGGTTTCGTTGTACCCTTTGGTAACAATTAAAACCATCTCTAAATCCACATCCTTGTTGTTGATGATATAGGCATTCCAATCGTGGGTTTGGTGCTCCTTGTTAAACTCATTAACGACAGCTACATAAACATCAGTAACTTTTGGAATTTGGATGTCTTTTTTCATGCGGTTTACAGTGCCGACTTAAATTGCTCTAAAAAGCGCACATCATTCTCGCTTAACAAACGAATATCGCCTATTTGATGTAAGAGCATGGCTATACGGTCAATACCCATACCAAAAGCAAAACCAGAATAGGTTTTGGAATCAATACCGCAGTTTTCCAAAACATTTGGGTCAACCATACCACAGCCCATAATTTCAAGCCATCCTGTACCTTTTGTAATGCGATAGTCCGTTTCGGTTTCCAATCCCCAATATACATCTACTTCAGCACTTGGTTCTGTAAATGGGAAATACGATGGACGTAGTCTAATTTTACTCTTCCCAAACATTTCAGTAGTGAAATATTGTAGTGTTTGCTTTAAATCGGCAAAACTCACGTCCTTATCTATATACAAGCCTTCTACTTGATGGAAAAAACAATGCGAACGTGCTGAAATAGCTTCATTTCTATAAACACGACCAGGCGAAATGGTACGAATAGGTGGTTTATTGTTTTCCATATAACGCACTTGAACCGAGCTGGTATGGGTACGCAGTAAAATATCTGGATTGGTTTGAATGAAAAACGTATCCTGCATATCTCGTGCTGGATGGTATTCAGGCAAATTTAACGCTGTAAAGTTGTGCCAGTCATCCTCGATTTCTGGGCCTTCACTTACATTAAATCCAATACGCGAGAAGATATCAATAATTTGGTTTTTAACAATGGATATGGGGTGTCTGGCACCAATCTCAATTGGCTCACCAGGACGTGACAAGTCACCATAAACACCTTTTACCTCTTCTTTATTCTCTAACTCTTCTTTTAAGGCTTTTACCTTATCTTCAGCTGTTTTCTTTAAGGTATTAATTACCTGACCAAATTCCTTTTTTTGATCGTTAGCCACATTTTTGAATTCCTTAAAATAATCATTAAGCAATCCTTTTTTTCCTAAATACTTAATACGAAAAGCCTCAACCTCTTCTTTAGATTGTGTGCTAAACGCTTCGGCTTCAGCAATTAATTCTTTTAATTTATCTATCATGATATCTCTAAAATGCGTGCAAATTTAATAAATCTTTATTCGATAAACTCGGCTTCAAGAAAATAGTTTACTATGGCTTCTTTCATAAGCACACTTTGTTCACCGGCTTTTAGGTTTGGCAGTTGTTCTTTTACTTTGTAATGTGGCCATTTATCATCATCATAATAATCAAATTCATAATAGCCATAAGGCTCTAGCAACCTACAAATGGCAATGTGCATGAGATCAAGCTTGTGGTCTTTTTTAAATTTTCTATTAAGTTGCCCTAGTTCCTGAACACCTATTAAATAAATTATAGCATCTAAATCCAGTATGTCACCATCAGCAAATTGTTTGGATAACTTGCTAACTACCAATTCCCATCTTTGTTTTAATTCTTCGTCTCTGGACATAATAATTTTAAAAAAGCAAAGTTACAAAGTAGATAGATAGCAATACTTTATATTTGCTTAAAATGTTTTGAGTTATGGCTATAATAGACATTGTACTACTTGCATTATTGGGTTTCGGACTAATTCGAGGCTTTTTCAAAGGTTTTTTTGTTGAAGTAGCATCGTTAGTTGCGCTTATTGCTGGAATTTATGGCGCAATACATTTTAGCTACTATGTTGCGGATTTGTTAATTGAGCATGTGGATTGGAGTGAGAAAACCATAAACATAACAGCTTTTGCTATCACATTTATTATTATAGTATTGGTAATTGCCTTAGCCGGTAAAGCACTTACCAAATTAGCCGATTTTGCTGCTCTAGGGTTTTTGAATAAGTTGCTTGGAGGTATTTTTGGTATGCTTAAAATAGGTTTAATATTAAGCATCTTACTCATTATTTTCGATAAGATGAATAGCACCATTACATTTGTTGACGAGGAACATACTCAAGATTCCATTTTATATAATCCCGTAAAGTCTTTAGCTCCCATGTTGTTCCCAACTATTATTAAGGCGGATGACACAGACAATCAAGACGAAACGGAAGCAGAATAAAAAAAGTCAATATTTAGTGACTTTTAGTTTACTCTAAATGATAAATCTCCATAATATCTTTCAAGTATTTTACGAAATTAATATTGAGGTCAATTAGTTTTCCCTTTGTGAACATCAAAAACCCAACCATGAACTTTTAACTCTCGATCTCTATATGCTTTTTGAACGGCTGCGGTTTTAATAAGATTGACACATTGTTCCTTAACATTAAGCTCTACCAATCTATCATACTTCTTTTCATCATCTTGAATTGCATTTAGTTCGTCTTTATGAAGCCTATAAACATCTCTAATATTTCTTAACCATCCATTTAAAACGCCCAAATCTGCAGATTGCATAGCAGCCTTAACACCTCCACATTCATAGTGGCCACAAACTACAACATGATTTACTTTTAAATGTGAAACAGCATATTCTACCACTGACATAGCATTTAAATCAGTTCCTGAAACCATGTTTGTAATATTACGATGTACAAACACTTCTCCAGGTTCTGCTCCCATAAGTTCTTCGGCCGTTACACGACTATCTGAACAACCTATGTATAATAAATCAGGACTCTGGCCTTTTCCTAATTCATCAAAATAATTACTCTTGACATTCAGCTTCTCCAGAATCCATTTTTTTTGTTATCAAAAACTTTATCAATGTTCATATGCTTTCTAGCCTAATATGTGTCTTTAATATTTTCTTTTATCCAGATTAAACAGGATTTAAAATTCTTAAAAATATGTTCTTTAGGTATCATATCTGGAATAATGTCAATGCGTTCCATCATATATTTTGGCTGCTTGAGTAAGTCTACAAATAAGACGGTAATACCTTTACTGCTTAAATCTTGTAATATATCTTCCATAGCATATAATCCAGACTGGTCCATGTATTGCATACGTCCTAATCTTAAAATTACAGTTTTAGCCGTATTGGGTATTTGAAGTGCTAGCTGTTGAAAATCGCTTGTAGATCCAAAAAACAAAGGTCCTTTTACGTGTTTAATGAACACTTCTTCTTTAAGATTACTTGGGAATTCAGATTCATCAGCCCAAGCTTCTTCTTTTAAAGGCTTAACATCAGAACGTTCGGCTGTTAAATCACCTATTTTTTTCATAAACATAAGTGATGCGAATACTAATCCAATTCCTACTGCATATACCAGATTCCAAAAAGTAGATAATATAAGAACTACCAACATTATAACAACTTCTGAACTAAATTTAATAGGTCCTAACTTAATGTCTTTTGGCAAACTAGGAATTGCTTTCAAGCCTTTATAATCCATTACACCTATACCCACAGTAATTAAAATTCCTGCTAATACTGCTGCCGGAATTCTTGAAGCCAAATTGGGTAATCCAGGAATTAACAAAATACACAATAGCAGAATACCAGCTATCATTCCTGAAAGTCTTGTTTTTCCTCCAGAATTAATATTAACTACTGTTCTAATGGTTGCTCCTGCACCTGGTATGCCTCCAAATAAAGCTGCAATAGAATTACCTATACCTTGCCCAACTAATTCTTTGTTAGGTTTGTGCTTGGTTTTGGTCATATTATCTGCAACAACACTTGTTAACAATGAATCTATAGCTCCTAACAAAGCCAAAGTAAGTGCGGTAAATATATATGGCGTAATTGCTTTGAGTTTAAAGCTTGTAATGATTCCCAAGTTTGGTATAGGCAGGCCGTCAGGAATTTGCTCTATAGGTTTATAGTCTAGTGCAAAACCCATTGCTATACCAGACATAACAACTAAAGCTACCAAAGTACTTGGCACTGCTTTTGTTATTCGTTTAAAACCATAAATAATTATAATTGTTCCTATTGCCAACAGCAATTCCAACAAATTAATATTCTGTAATGCCCTTGGTATTACTTTAATTGCTCCTAAAGCACCTGACGCTTCTTTAGCTGCCAAAGTCTGTGACTCTCTTAAAATTTCTTCTTCAGAAATAAGGTGTGCACGATCAATGGTTTCCTTAAAATCTTCAAGAACCAAAATACCTTCACCGGCTTCTTCACGTAAAATATTTTCAAGGATTAATTCTTCTGCTTCTGGTTTAAATTGCTGAACAAATTCCATGTCTTCTTTCGGATAGTAACCTAAAGAAGGTAGTACTTGAGTAAGTAAAATAATAACGCCAATTGCTGTCATGAACCCAGAAACTACAGGATATGGAATATATCTAATGTATTTCCCCAAACCAATGGCTCCTAAACCAATTTGCATGAGTCCAGCCAATAAGAAAACGGTTAATATAGCTGGCAAGGCTTTATCTACATCACCATCGTTATTAGCAATAATCCCAGCAATGACAACCATGCTAACAGCAGTCATAGGAGCGGTTGGGCCAGAAATTTGTGTGTTTGTACCACCAAAAAGAGCTGCAAAAAAACTAATAAAAATTGCACCATAAAGTCCTGCATCAGGTCCTAAACCAGACGAAACTCCAAAAGCTAGAGCTAGTGGTAAGGCAACAATTCCTGCGGTAATGCCCCCAAAGGCATCACCTCTTAAATTTGAAAATAGTTTATTCATTTAAAGTTGACTTAAGTCTTGCCCCAATTTACAGTTTTTTTATTGTTTTCACCTTCCATTAAAATAAAAAAGCAGCCCCTATTATTAATAGGAACTGCCTAATATTAAGTTATAGTATTAAGCAATTTTATTTCATTCTATTCATAAAAAGTAACTTCACCAGTATTAATATCATACATGGCACCAATAATCATAATCTCGCCTTTATTCTGCATATCTGCCAAAACTTCACTTTCTTTCACGATTCTATCTATTGTTAATTGTACATTTTTGGCGGAAACATTATCAACAAACTCTGCATTTTTAGAGTTTCTTAAACTTGGATCTTGAGGTTCTGAAACAGCATTTACAGCTGGTTTAATTTTACCCAACATGCCTGTTAAGTTTCCTAGTTTAGCATCATCACAAGCGCCTTTTACAGCGCCACAACTCGTGTGTCCCAATACTACTATTAGTTTTGTACCAGCTAATTTGCAGGCAAACTCCATACTACCTAAAATATCCTCATTCACAAAGTTACCAGCTATTCTTACACTAAAAATATCGCCTAAACCTTGGTCAAAAACCAGCTCGGCTGACACTCGCGAGTCTATACAACTTAAAATAGTTGCAAAAGGAAATTGACCATCACTAGTATCGTTAACTTGCTCCAATAAATTTCTGTTTGCTTTTAAATTATTTTGAAATCTTAAGTTTCCTTCCTTTAAAAATTGCAATGATTTTTCAGGAGTCATTGTCGCTTGTGTTTCTTTAGTATGTGCTTTCATAATATTATTATTAAATGGTTTTTGAAAAGTTTTTTTGATTCGATATTAATAGTGAAATATCTAACTGATTAATTACACTTTTAATATCTGGTTGATTTAAGCCTTCATTATTGTTTTCTTTGAAGTTGCCATCTATCAAAAGTAAATCGACCTTGCTTTTTGACAGATAATTTGTCAAATTCTGAACTGTATTACCACTACGTTCAAAAACATATTCAACAGTTTTAAATTCTGTTGTCGTATTATTTTCTAGCAAGTTATCACCTTTACTGACAACCTTAAAAGATTTTAGCGGTTTTTTTGTGCGCTCGAAGAGCTCATTGACAAAGTCAATATTTAAAAAAGGATTCTTACCATCAAGAAAGCCTAGGGATAATTGGTCATTAAACTCTATTGTGCTTTCATTCCCTGAAATCAAAATAATTCCCTTAAATGTGTTTAACACAAAATCTGTTACATTATCTCCTAGTCTGAAAGGATTTGATTTTCTTTTTCCCAAAACAATGATGTCTGGGTTGTGCTTATTAATGTAATCTTCAATTTCATTTTTTACATTACCAAAAGTATAGCTATAATTGATGGTTACACCATAATTCCCCTTTGTATGACTAACAAATTCCTCTATTCTTTTTTTGGTTATAGTATGCTTTTCGCTAATTGTTCTAAAAGTCGATAATTGACTTTCTCTTTCAACAACATCGGTTGGTTTTTTTACATGAAAAAAATTAATTTCTCCGTCTATCACTTTAGATAGATTTGCTGTGTTTTTCAGTACATTATTGGTAGTGTCTTTTAAATCTGACAACACCAAAATTTTATATTTCTGGTTTTTCATTGTCAATAGATTTAAGCACTTTTAGGTCTTAACTTAAAAAATTCGATAAAACTTTCAGGGTTTTCAACAACACCTCGTTCAGACACTAATTGAATATCAATGTTTCGTTCTTTAGCTTTAAAAGCAAAATCGTCTAGAATTTCAATAATGTCATTATCCAAGTACCTGGTCTTTCTAACATCTAATTCTAAATAGGTATCCATAGGTAAACTATCTAACTCTTTTAAAATAGCTCCTTTGTTGAAAAAAGTAACTTCTTCTGCAAGCGTCATTTTAATTTTGTGCTTTCCATTACTTTTATCCTCAATATGCAAAAAGTGTGAGTTTTGATAGCTTTTAATTAAAATTACAACAATCCCTACAGCTAATCCAAGACCTATTCCAACTAATAAATCGGTGAAAACTATACCGACTACTGTTACAGTGAAAGGTATAAACTGCTTCCATCCTAAATTATACATTTGCCTAAATAATGAGGGTTTAGCTAATTTAAATCCAACTATAAATAAAACTGCCGCTAGTACCGACAAAGGAATCATGTTTAGCAATCTAGGTATTAGAATTATTGAAATAAGCAAAAAGAATCCGTGAATAATAGCCGATGCTTTAGTACGACCACCAGACTGAATATTTGCAGAACTTCTCACAATCACTTGAGTAATAGGTAATCCGCCAATAAGTCCTGAAATAACATTTCCGGTACCTTGAGCTAATAATTCCCTGTTTGTTGGTGTGACATTTTTGTGAGGGTCAAGCTTGTCCGTTGCTTCTACACAAAGTAAAGTTTCTAAACTAGCTACCAAAGCAATTGTAAAAGCTACAATCCAAACTTCTGGATTGGTAATAATAGAAAAATTAGGAAAACTAAACTGACCTAAAAAAGAATCCATGTCTTCTGGAACTGGCACACTAACTAAATGTGATGATTCAATTCTTAATATATCATTTGATTGTGTTAACACAAAGAAAATAATACCTACAATAACAGCAACCAAAGGGCCTTGAACTAGTTGAAAAAACTTACCCTTTTTAGAAAGCACCTTGTCCCAAAGTAATAATATTCCAAGTCCAATTATTCCTATTAATGCAGAGCCTGGTGTAATATGGTTTATGGCGTTTATTATTTCAGAAAAAGTAGTTTCTCCATCAACCTGGAAAAATGCAAAATCCCCTTCTGGGTCAGAATCATAACCAAAAAAATGGGGTATCTGTTTAAGAATAATTATTATTCCTATTCCTGTTAGCATACCTTTAATAACCGAAGAAGGGAAATAGTAGCCTATAATCCCTGCTTTTAATACGCCAAAAATTATTTGAATAACACCTCCTAGAACAACTGCAACTAAAAAGTTTTGGTAGCCACCTAAAGTGCCAATTGCTGTTAATACAATAGCTGCTAAACCTGCAGCTGGCCCACTTACTCCAATTTTGGACCCACTTAATCCTCCAACAACAATACCTCCAACAATACCGGCTATAAGTCCTGAAAACAATGGCGCTCCACTAGCTAGAGCAATACCTAAACACAATGGTAGGGCAACAAAAAACACGACTATACTCGCTGGCAAGTCACTTTTAATATACTTAAACATTTTATAATAAAGATTTTTAGTCACCCTATTGTTTGATAGACTGACACAATTAAAAAAATAGATTGGGTTAAACCCTTCTTAAAAACGAAATTATAAAGTGCTTAATTCGGGAGGTGGAGAAATTAAATTAAGATGAGGTTTTTGGTAATTTTTAAAAAAATATCCTGAATTTTCTTGAACAACAGCAATAGATATATTCTCTGATTCAAAATTATTGTCGGTAAATGCCAATTTTAAATTTTCGTTTTCTTCTTCGGTAACACTATAGAAAATGGATACATCTACTGAATCATCTACTGCAATAATTATTGTTGGCGCTGTAATAAACGCCAAAAACAAAATAGAGAATAAAATTGCAATAGTTTTCTTACTCATATAGTAAACTTGAAATACAAATATACTATTTCAGCTTGGGAATACTGTTAAATTACCATTAAAATCTATTTAACAACTTAATATCATTAGACGGGATCCATCCCATCTTTCCGTCAGTTAGTTTAATTTTTTTCCAGTTTTCAACCGTGTCCAATACTTGTACTTTGGTTCCCTCGTGGAGCCTGAAAGCTTCTTCGCTCCGTAAGTTAGGTTCGCTCTTTACTTTTGATTCTTGAGTAAAAACTATGGCAGGATTATCCGCTTTATCTAAATTGTATTTATGAAAGGCCGATACCAATGAACCCAACATTAAAAACAAACAGGCAAACCCAAAAGTAAATGAAAACCGTTTGGTTTTAGTTCCTTCAGACATTATGTAATTAATGAATAATACAACGCTTAACACTACAAAACAAATAGCTATAATTGCCCAAACATCAAAACTTAAAACACCAGATACATTGTTTAAAACTTTAGACATGCCCACTTCAGGAATAACATCAATAGCATCTAAAGTCATGTTTTTTGCAAAATTCAAGTTGTTTTTTATTTCAGAATCATTAGGTTTTAATTGTAGTGCCTTTTCATAATAGTATACACTTGGCGCAATATGGTTTAATTTATAGTGGGCATTACCTAAATTAAAATATAATTCGGCTGAATGCTCATCAGTCTCCAGTATGGCTTCATACTTTTTAATGGCGTCTTGATACTTTCCTTCATTATAGAAAGTATTTCCTTGTTCAAATAAGGCCATATTTTGAGAAAAACCTAAAATACTGAACAAAAATACTGTTATGTATAAATACTGTTTCATAATCCTTACTTAACCTCCTTATCAATAACTGCAATTGTTTTAGCTGCTAAATCATAATCTTTCTGCATTTCAACCTGGGTAATTGGCGTGTATCTTGCTAGTTCACAACTTTCTAGAATACCAATAAAATCTTTTATTGTGTTATTGTCAACGCCTTTTTCATTTAATAAATTAGTAATCTTGTCTTTTGCAAACTCACTAGTCTCAATATGGAGTTTAGCTTTCAAATAGTTATGTAAGGCTTTCTCTAAAGCAATGTAAAAGGCCTCTTTATTTCCCAGTTCTTTTTTGGCCTCACTCAAATACTTTTTGGCTAACTTATCAGCTTTTCTAATTTTATTCCCAAAGACATCAGCTTGCCTTTTCTCTTTTTGCTTTTTAAAGACTATTACCAATGGAATGGCCAAAAATGGTAATATCATAGCCGACCAAAAAGCGGTTGATTTAAAAAAGTGCTTTGGTTTTATAGACGTAAAAGCTGTATTTGTTTTAACAAAGGCAAATTGATTATCATTTAGCACAACGCGTTGTTTGTTCCCGTTTACTGATGTAATATCTTGAGCACTGTTACTTGTTGGACCCTCTAGGACATCAATTACAATTTCGTTGGAATTAATGGTTTTGTACGATTCTGTTTTTAAATCGAAATACGAAAAAGAAATACTAGGAATAGGATACTTTCCTTTGTATTGAGGCACAACCGTATAACTGTCCGAAATTGAACCTTTCATTCCGTCTAAATTTGTATGGACATTTTCGGAATGTTCGGGTTCATAAACCTCTAAAGAACTTGGTAAATTCAATTTGGGGAGCTCAAAGAGTTTTAAGTTTCCAGTTCCAGAGACCTCAACTTTTGCTTGTAGCGATTCTGAAGCGTTAAGTTCATATTTTGAAGTAGTAACCTTAAAATTAAAATCGCCAACTGCCCCTGTGAAATCTATTGGCTTGCCTCTTTCAGGTAGTGGCTTTACATTAATTGTCCTTTTACCGGCTGATACCGTTTTATGAACCTGATTCAATAATCGTGCTCCAAAAATATCGCGCCTATTGGTAGGCACATCAACTGTTATATCAAGACTTAAAGGTTCTATCTCCAATTTTCCTGTTTTTTGTGGATATAGTACCGTTTTTCTTAAGACTACATAACGGTAATCTTCTCCCTTATAAGTTCCGTTAAGAACTTTAAGCCCTTTAATATCTATATTCTGACTCCAAAAATCACTGTATTTTGGATTATCTATCTCACGCCAATTACTAACACCTGTATTTGGGGACACATATAATTTATAAACTACTGTAATAGCTTCATTTAAATACGGATTGGATTTTGAGACTTCAGCTACTAAATGAATGTTTTCAGAAGCAATATATTCAGCATTGTTACCATCTTTTGGTTTTTCTACAGCCGATGTTACCGTAACTTGAACAGGTGTTGTTTTATAAATTTCACCATCAATCTCTATTGTAGCCTGCTTTATGGTAAAGGTACCTTGGCGTTTTGGTGCCAAAAAATAGCTATAGGTTTTAGAATACGACCGTTTTCCGTTTATCCATGAATTACTAACAGCTTGGTTAGGCCCACCAACCACCATAAAATTTGCAAAATCTGGTGGATTAAAATTATCGCCATCCTTGTTCATTTCAAAATCAACACGAAGACGTTCGTTTATACCCAATTTTTTTTTGCTAACCTTGGCTTCAAATGTTACTTGTGCACTTACCAACGTTGTGGCAAGCATAAACAAAAGTACCTGGAAGTGTTTTAATGGTTTCATAATTCCTTAAATCAAAATAAACTTCAATACAATCTAAAATGGTGTTTTACCAATCTTTTTCAGATCTTACTTTAGCTCCTTTTGTTTTTTCTGCATTTATCTTTTCTTGAACTTTCTCTTCTTGGTTATTCATGGCCTCCAATAAGTTCTTTATTTGTTGAGGCGACAATTGCCCTGGTTTAGGTTGAGGCTTTTTTTGGTCTTGCTCTTTACTTTCCTGGTTTCCGTCTTTATCTTTCTCGTCTTTTGGATCGCCTTTATCATCTTTTTCGTCTTCGCCTTCTTTCTTATCTTGATCTCCCTTATCTTTTTGGTCTTCCTTGTTTTCGTCTTCGTTTTCTTTTTGATCTTCTTCTTTCTCGTCTTGATCCTTATTCTCGTCGCTCTTATCGTTCTGATCTTTGTTTTCGTCTTCCTGATCTTGTTGATCTTGTTGTTCTTCAGCACATTGCTTTGCTAATGCAAAATTATATCGGGTCTCTTCATCAGAAGGATTGTTTCTCAACGCATTTTTAAACGCTTCGACAGCTTCTTTGCACTTTTTATTTTGCATTAACACATTGCCTATGTTGTGATAAGCTTTATGTTTTTCTTCTTTGGTATTTGCTGCTTTAGCAGCTTGCTGTAATCGGTAAAAGGCTTCGTCAAAATTGCCTTTTTCGTAATAGGAGTTGGCTAAATTATAATTTCCAACAGCCATATTGGGTTCTTTTGAAATAGCCTTACGGTATTCCATTTCAGCACTAATATAATCATCATTAGAGGCTAATTGATTGCCTTCGTAAACTAACTCTTTAGCTTGCTCAACAGCCTTTAATTGCTCTTTCCCATTGTCTTGGGAAAAGGCATTAAGCGTGCAAAAGGTCACTATGTACAATACTATGTGCTTCATACAAACAACTAAATTATAAAACTACTGGTTTTGAATGCGTTAATAATTTTATAAAATTAATCTTCTTAAAGGTTCTCATTAAATAGGTTAAGTTTTTTTAACCATGCTGTTTTTCGTTCTAAAAGGAAAACATCTATGAATAGCAAAAAAATAGCCAAGCCCACAAACCACTGAAATTGATCTTTAAAATCGGCAAATTGTTTAGCTTCAAATTCCTTTTTATCCATGTTATTTAAAATGTCTCTAATAGACTCTACAACTTCATTGGTATTACGCCCGTTAATATAAACACCGTTGGCTTCCTCGGCAATATCCATAAGGGTTTTTTCATTAAGCTTGGTTATAACCGTCTCACCATTTTGATCTTTCTTGTAATTTAGAATTATACCATTACGCTTAATAGGAATTGGCCCGCCTTTTTCATCTCCTACACCAATGGTAAATATGCGAATGCCTTCTTCACTAGCTTCTTCTGCAATACTCGCCGACACTTCGCTATGGTCTTCACCGTCTGAAATGATTATTAACACCCTATTGGTTTGCTCCTCATCATCATAGTAGGTTTTTGCCAATTCTATAGCTTCATTTATAGCGGTTCCTTGTGAGGAAAGCATATCGGTGTTCATGCTCTGTAAGAACATTTTGGCAGAGGCGTAATCTGTTGTAATTGGTAATTGTGGAAATGCTTTCCCAGCATAAGCAATTATTCCAATTCTATCGCTTGCCAAATTATTAATGATTTGGGTTACCAACTGTTTTGACTTCTCCAATCGGTTTGGCGCAATGTCTTCGGCCAACATGCTTTTTGAAACATCAACAGCAAAAACAATGTCAACACCTTCACGTTTTACAGTTTCTAATTTTGTGCCTATTTTGGGATTTACCAATGCAATAGCCAATGCAGCAATTGCCAAACTTACAATCGCCAATTTTAGTACTGTTTTAAATACCGATTGGTTTGGGCTTAAGCGCTTTAAAAGGTCTTTATCTGCAAATTTTCGTTGTGCGCTTTTTTTCCAAAGATGCAAAACGATATATATCAGCCATATTACAGGTATCGCTGCTAAAATCCAAAACCATATTTTTTCTTCTAATTGATACATGCTTAAATAAAACTCCTAAAAATAGTTACACGCATTAATAATTCCAGACATAATAGCAATCCAGCTAAAATGACTAACGGCCTATATTTTTCTTCGTAATTGTAGTATTTAAATTCCTCGATTTCTGTTTTCTCTAGCTTATTGATTTCCTCATAAATTTCGGCGAGCTTTTGGTTGTTTGTTGCCCTAAAATATTTTCCACCAGTTGCATCGGCTATTTCCTTGAGCAATTCCTCATCAATCTCAACTTGAACCCGACCATATTGAAATTGCCTATTAGATTTAATACCTATGGGTGATAGTGCCATACCATTGGTTCCTAAACCAATAGTGTAGACTTTTATGCCATATTCAACGGCTAACTCACTAGCAATTTTCGGGTCAATAAATCCGGTGTTGTTCACACCATCTGTAAGTAAAATAATTACCTTACTTATAGCTTTACTGTCCTTTAAACGATTGACTGAAGTAGCTAGCCCCATACCAATTGCAGTACCACCTTCAATAATAGTATTGTATTGAATGTCATCCAAAGAGCGCAACACAATAGCCTTATCACTTGTAATAGGTGTTTTAGTATAACTTTCTCCTGCATATTCAACCAAGCCAATTCTATCGTTTGGACGGCCTTTTATAAATTCGGCTGCAACCTCTTTAAGAGCCTCCAGTCTATTTGGTTTTAAATCTCTTGCCAACATACTGGCAGATACATCAATTGCCATAACAATATCTATACCACGTGTTGTTTTGGTCTTGGTGCTTACATCAACCGTTCTAGGTCTAGCTATAGCCGTAATTAAAGCTGCCAAAGCCAGTAGACGTAATAAGAACAAAAAATGTCTGAATTTTGGCAGTATAGATGGTGTTGCCTTAAAACCTTTTAAGCTTGATATTTTTAATTCGGCAGTTTGTTTTTGAAATTTAAAAACATACCAAATTATCGCTAGTGGCAATAGCAATAACAACCAAAAGAGCTCTTTATTTAAAAATTCAATTCCTTCAAACATCATTCGGCAGCGGGTTTAAGTTCGACAGAATTCAAAATTTTATTTACAATTTCTTGGGCATATTCATCTTCTTTATGATACGTAATCATAATCTGTTGTATAACATTTTGAGATGTGAAATGCAGCATAATGTATTCGCCATCAACAAACTTATCTGAATTAGGATAAGGGAAACTCGCTGAACCGTGGGTTTTTAGTCCTTCAGCACTATTTGGTGTTATAAATTTGTCCGTTTTAACCAAAATGTTTTCAACGCCCTTATCCTCCAATTGTGAAATGGCTTTTTCTGAAACTTCTACTAAATCAATGGTTTCGTTAGCTTCGTGGTTCTTTAAACTCGCCGTTGTTAAACTAATGCTTAAATCATCCAATACATCACCATATCTAAATTCCGTAAAAGTAACTGGTGCGTCAACAATGTTAAGACTGTCTGTTTCTATTCGTTTTAAAACTACAGGTGTTGAAATAGTAATTGGTGGAAAGCCATAGGCACTTTGTACCCATTCGCCTTCCAAGAGTTCTAAATTATCATTTCGTAATAGCGTATCTGTGACGTATTTGAACCCGTATTTTATTCCAAAACCAGCAAATGTAGCTGCCATAATTCCAATTACAACAACGGCTGTAATGATTATTTTTTTACGTTTCTTTTTGCGTTCTTGAGCTTCTTTATACTGCTGGTCTAAAAGCTTTTCTTCTTCAGTTGGCTCTGGCAATACCTCTTTAACGTGGTCTATTTCAACCGCTACTGTTTTTCTGTCTAGTTTTGCCAATTCTTTATCTGGAGCTGATTTGGCAAACTTTACCAAATCGGCACGTTTAAAAATGCTCTCCAGGTTTTTTATTGTGTCCTGACTTAAATCTATTTGATTACCGTCTTTCAACAATTTTAATCTAGATATCAGTTCGTCAGTTGTGCTTTCCAAAGCATGATCGTAAACCTTTTCGTCTAAATATTTTCTGATTGCCAAAGTTAATTCAGAATAATAAGCTTTAAATTCATCTTGCTCTAAATAGTTGCTCTTATCTAGTTTTTCAAGAGCTAGTTTCGCTCTATCATAAGGTGGCAATAAAGCTATTTTTTCTTCTTCTGTCAATGGTTTTTTACGCCAAATAAACCAATAAAACAACGATGCTATTAAACCTATGGCCAATAGAACAATTAAAAGATTGCGCAACCAGTTACTTTTACCTTTTTCAACTTCAATTATTGGTTTTATATCGTAAAGTCCTTGCTTTGTGGTATCAACAACTACAGGATTTACTATCACTTTTAAAGAATCTGTAAAAAAGGTTCTGTCTCCAATGACTACTTTCTGTCTGGGAATGGTGTAAGCGCCAGAATCAAACTGTGTTAGACCATATTTTTTTATCAGATTAAATTTAGCATCTTGTTTTGTGGTATCAACATCATATGAATCAATAACCTCCAAAGGCATAAAGGTTTGTCCTTCAGGAAAAACTACCAAGTTTGTGGAATCTGTATCCACTTCAATCTTATAGGTTATTTGTTCACCTATTTTTATGTTTGTAGTATCGATTGATGATTTGACTTGGGCGTAAGAGAACACAGAAAATAGAATACAGCAAAGAGTCCAAACAAAACTTCTTAATTGTTTCATTTTTAAATTTGTATGTATCAATTCGTAATTCATAATTCGCTTTTATCCTCTTCTTTTAAAATAGCCCAGTAATTTTTTAACATAGCTTTCATCTACTCGGCAATTAATAGTTCCTGCTCCCGATTTTGAAAAACTATCTTTATAATAATCTACCTTTTCACTATAGTATTTACCATAATTCATCCGTATTTTTTTAGAAGCAGTATTAACCAGCATATATTCACCGGTTTCTTCATCCTGCATTTGAACCATCCCTAAATTTGGGATGCTTTCTTCATGTTTATCATACACGCGAATTCCTGTAACATCATGGCGACCAGACGCAATTTTTAAAGTGTGTTGATAATCATCAGCTATGAAATCTGAAAGCACAAAGACAATAGCTTTTTTCTTCATAACATTTGATAGAAACTTTAAAGCTTCTGCAACATTGGTTTTCTTGCTTTTAGGATGAAACTCAATTAGTTCACGAATAATTCGAAGTACATGCGAACGCCCTTTTTTTGGTGGAATATAAAGTTCTATCTCATCTGAAAATAAAATGAGTCCTATTTTATCATTGTTTTGCGTTGCTGAAAATGCTAAAGTTGCTGCAATTTCAGTAACCACTTCGTTTTTAAACTGGGAAGCTGTCCCAAAAAATTCAGAACCAGAAACGTCAACCATAAGCATCATGGTCAATTCTCGTTCTTCTTCAAAAACCTTGATATGCGGTTCGTTGGTTCTTGCGGTAACGTTCCAATCAATATTTCTAACATCATCACCGTATTGATACTGACGCACTTCACTAAATGTCATACCACGTCCTTTGAAGGTCGAATGATATTCGCCGCCAAAAATATGATCAGACAACCGACGTGTCTTAATCTCTATTTTTCGAACTTTCTTTAGTAATTCTTTAGTATCCATTTTACAGTTAACAGTTTGCAGTTTCAGTTTTCAGATGGTGTTATTTAGTAGCACTTACACATTTAGCTGTGTACAATGACTGAATACTGTGAACTATTATGGTACTTCAATCTCGTTTACAATTTTATTGATGATGTCTTCTGAAGTGACATTTTCTGCTTCGGCTTCGTAGGTAATGCCAATTCTATGGCGTAATACATCATGTACTACAGCTCGAACGTCTTCGGGAATAACATATCCCCGACGCTTAATAAACGCATAACATTTGGCCGAAGTTGCTAAATTAATACTACCACGTGGTGAAGCCCCAAACGAAATTAAAGGCTTTAAATCTGCCAATTTATATTTTTCTGGATAACGTGTAGCAAAGATTATATCTAGAATGTATTTTTCAATTTTTTCGTCCATGTAAACTTCTCTTACCGCTTTTTGAGCGTTTAAGATTTGAGTAACAGATACCACTGGGTTAACTTTATCCCAAGCGCCTTTCATGTTGGCTCTCATAATCAGTTGCTCTTCATCCTGTTTAGGATAATCAATAACTGTTTTTAACATAAAACGGTCCACTTGTGCTTCTGGGAGTGGATAAGTTCCTTCTTGCTCAACTGGGTTTTGGGTTGCCATAACTAAAAACGGTTTGTCCAAAACAAAAGTTTCATCACCAATAGTAACTTGCTTCTCCTGCATGGCCTCTAATAATGCCGATTGTACTTTTGCTGGAGCACGGTTTATCTCATCAGCTAAAACAAAATTGGCAAATATTGGTCCTTTTTTTATTGTGAAATCGTTTTCTTTAATATTGTAAATCAATGTTCCCACAACATCGGCTGGCAACAAGTCTGGCGTAAACTGTATTCTACTGAACGATCCGTCTACCGCCTGGGCTAACGTATTAATAGCCAGTGTTTTTGCTAAACCAGGAACACCTTCCAGTAAAATATGTCCTTGACCCAACAAACCAATAAGCAAGCGTTCGACCATATGTTTTTGACCCACGATTACTTTGTTCATTTCTAGCGTTAGTAAATCAACAAAAGCACTCTCTTTTTCAATCTTTTCGTTAATTGCTTTAATATCAATAGCACTCGTTTCTTCCATCATTTGTGTGTTTAAAAATTCTATTTGAAATAGGATTTATTTTAGCACGGCTAAATTGTTAAAATTTTTGCTTGATTGCTGTTAACAATTGGTTAAAAAATAAAAGCAGCACTTATCAGTGCTGCTCTTAAGTGTTTTTAAATATTTTTATTCCTATTCTAGGGAAATTATGCCTAATTCGGTTGTGGATCCAACCATGATTTCAACATCTTCAATAACTTGAATTGGCAATCCAGAATCTGGATCTGGTGTAACGGTTACAGTATATAAGCCTGCTGACAAACCAGCTAAAACAAAATTACCTTCAGCATCTGCATAGGCCGAAACAGTATCAACACCATTTGTAGCCGTAACTTCTGTTTGAACGTCAATTGGCGTTATGCTGCCACTTAAAGCTCCCGTTTGTACTTCAACACTTGCTCTAATTACAGGTTTTAAATTATAATTACCTGATGATCCTGCCTCTACAATAGATTCATCAACATCAAAATCTAATAAAAACGTGTAGGCTATATTAGGTGCCAATGCTTCATTAACTTGAATTTTTAGACCAGACTGTTGAGCACTTGGTGTATTTAATGGATATGTTTCACCATCTATCACAACAGAGTTGTCATCGCCTAAAACTAAACGAATTTGATTTAAGGTTCCTGATGGAATAACATAATCATCAACCAACAACACATTAATACCGCCTGTTAACTCCAATAAATCATAAACACCTGTGTTTATGGCTTCCAGACTTACCCAATTGTCATCATCACTAGCGTCATTTACTTTTACTCTAACATCTACAACATCCACATAAACATGTTCGTAGTCTCCAGGTCTATCCATTAATTTTACTGAAATAGTCGAAGTTCCTTGAGAGGGTGTGTTGTTACTATCGTCATCACTACAACTAAAAAACGTAATAGTTAAAATTGTTAGTAACACTAATTTAAGCTGTTTTAATGTATTCATAAATATTATAGATTTTGGTTCATGAAAATATACGTGGCGACTATGCATAATAGATGCTTTATTCCGTAAAATCATAGTGGTATCCATTGTTTGTTTTCTATGCATTCCTTTTAAACAATTGAAAAACAAGTGGTTTAGAAGTATCATTTAGAATGATAAAAAAATGTTAAATGTATTTTAGAACCATTTTTAAATGGAATATAAGTACGTAATGACAGAAAATCTTGCAATAAATAATTGTTAACTGACTCTATTTTTAAAGAGCGAATAAGTATTTTTATACAGAAATCTTAAAACTATTTATGACATATTCAAAAATAATTGCTGGAACAATGACATGGGGAAGTTGGGGCAAACAACTCTCTAAAAAAGATATGATATTACTTATGCATCATTGTTTAGAAAACCAAATTACAACTTTCGACCATGCTGATATTTATGGCAGCTACACCACGGAAACCGATTTTGGCAACGCTTTTAAGGATTCTGGAATAAAAAGAGAAACTATTAAGCTTATTTCTAAATGCGGTATTCAATATTTAAGTGAAAATAGAAATAATACCGTTAAACATTACGATTATAGTAAAGATTACATCATTTGGGCAGTTGAAGAATCACTTAAAAAACTACAAACCGACTATTTAGATCTGTTACTATTACATAGACCAAGCCCCTTAATGAATCCTGAAGAAATTGCTGAAGCCATTTCAACTTTAAAATCCTCTGGGAAAATTCGTGAATTTGGAGTTTCAAATTTCACTACAAGTCAAATGGAATTAATAGCAAAATTTCAAAAAATAGATGTGAATCAAATTCAATTTTCATTAACTGCACATCAAGCTATGCACGATGGTATTTTGGATTATATGATGACCCATGGTATTACGCCTATGGCTTGGTCACCTTTAGGTGCTGTTTTTAAAGTTGAAGACGAGCAAACCAAACGAATAGATGACCTCTTAAGCACATTAACTAAAAAATACAATGCTACTAAAGACCAACTGCTATTGGCTTGGGTTTTAAAACATCCTTCAAACATTCAACCTGTTGTCGGCACTACAAATAGTAAACGCCTATCTCTTGCAGTTCAAGCTGTAGAGATTGATTTAGAATTAGAGGATTGGTTTAAATTGTTAGTTGCATCACAAGGCCATAAAGTGCCTTAAACTAAATATTATGACAAAAAAAACAGCCTTAATAACAGGAGCCACAAGTGGTATTGGCCGAGCAACTGCACATGAATTCGCCAAGCATGGCATTAACCTTGTTTTATGTGGTAGAAGGCAGGAACGACTCAACACCATTAAGAATGCATTGAGCAAAAAGGTTGACGTCCACACCTTAAACTTCGATGTTAGAGATAAGGAAAAAACTATAGAGGCTATAAATCGCTTACCTGAAGCATTTAAAACCATTGACATATTAATCAATAACGCAGGAAATGCACACGGACTTGATCCTATTCACGATGGAGATATTGAAGATTGGGATGCCATGATGGATATAAACGTAAAAGGTTTGCTATACGTAAGCAAGGCCATTATGCCTGAAATGATTAAACGGCAATCGGGTCACATTATCAATATAGGTTCGTCTGCAGGAAAAGAAGTCTATCCTAAAGGCAATGTGTACTGCGCGAGTAAACATGCAGTTTTGGCTATAACCGAAGGTATGCGAATGGATTTAAATCCGTATAACATAAAAGTATCAGCCATTAATCCAGGATTGGTAGAGACTGAGTTTTCAAAAGTGCGTTTTAAAGGTGATGCAAAGGCCGAAACTGTTTATAAAGGCTACAAAGCCCTACAGCCTGAAGATGTGGCTGAAGTCATTTATTTCGCAATTTCCAGACCAAGTCACGTAAACATTGCCGATGTTTTAATGTTTTGTACTGCCCAAGCCAGTAGTACAATTGTGAAAAAGAAATTATGATAAATTGGCTTCAAAAAGAGTGGTCTAACCTTGCATCAAAATACACTAAAGATGATCACTTGGTGGGAGCTCTTTGGTTTGATATAGAAAAAAATTACTCTGAATCCGTTAGGCATTATCATAATCTTAAACATATTTACAATATGCTGATTCAATCAGAAAAAATTAAAAATTTGATTGAGGATTTTGAAATGTTGCAATTTTCAATTTGGTATCATGATATTGTTTACAGACCCACAAGAAAAGACAATGAAGAAAAAAGTGCACTTTCAGCCAAAAACAGTTTGAGGAAGTTCAGTTTTGATGAAAAAAGGATAGAATGCGTTAATGATTTAATAATTTCAACTAAAAAGCATGAGCTTATTTTATACGAAAACAATGATAATGCTTACATGCTTGATTTAGATTTATCGATTTTGGGAACAGATTGGGACGTCTATAAAAAGTATGTTGAAAACATCAGAAAAGAATACAAAATATATCCTAATTTTATGTATAACCCTGGGAGAAAAAAAGTATTGCAACAATTCTTAAATAGAGAAGCACTGTATTTTTCAGAAGAATTCAGTATAAAATATGAAAATCAAGCACGGGAAAATATTGAAAGAGAATTGGAACGGCTTTAACAAAATAGATTCCTGCCTCACAGGAAATTAGTATGATTAATAAACGCTTACTTATCAAAAACTTACTCGCTCACAATGATGAGAACAGTTTTTATGATAAAAAGCGTAAAATTGACATTAGTTTTAAAGAAGGTAAGGCCAAATTTTTAAAACATATTTGTGCACTTTCAAACAGCAATCCTAAAAACAATTCCTATATCGTAATTGGTGTTGAAGACGAAGACAATAATATTGTTGGTGTCGATTTCTTTGACGATAGCAAAATTCAAAATCTCATCAATGCCTATTTAACCAATCCGCCTATTGTTCAATACGAAAACATTTCATTTCCGCATTTACCAGATGATAAAGTTGTGGGACTAGTAACTATTCGTCCAAATAACGAGATAACCTCATTACGCAAAAACATCTGGAAATATTATGGTGGTTCAGTATTTTTTAGAGATGGCAGTATGAGTATGCCCAAAGTTTTTGATATTGAGATAAAGGATGTAAACTCGAAAATAGTTGAGGCCATTGAAGCCCATGCCCAAAATAATATTGAACATACTCTTGATGGTGTTTTCGATTTTTTGAACAAACGTCAAGATTACGAACCTCAATACAAAGTGTTTAAAGAATATTTTGTGGTGTGTTGGGCAGGAAAGAAAAAAGTGGTTAAAAACAAAACGTTTTATTCTAGAGTTGACATTGGACTTATTAATGAGCAAGTGAAGCTTTTTTACTCTGCCTTGGACGAAGTTTCAATAGATATCACGAAAGATTCCTTTAAAATCATCGAGTTTGTAAATCTGGGGTTACAAAATGCATTTAAATATTATCCGTTGGAAGAAACAACCATTCACTTTGCTGAAAATGTAAGCTACAATATTGAAACAAACCTTATTTTTGAACCGCCACAGTACGATAAAAAAGTATTGCATCATATCTTTAATGCCAATAACACCCTGCTTCGGAAATTAAAAAAGGGATTGCAACTTAATCCTAATGAAGAAGCCGATTTAAAAAACCTTCCAGCTACCTATCTTATTTGTTACTTGAATGATTTTTCTGATGCTATGGCTAAATTAGAAGAAGCAAAACCACTATTAAAAGGACATAATTCCGTTGTATATCAATTATATAAAGAAGCTATGAGAATTTTAAGAAAGGTAAGGTATAATTAACTTGTTGATTATACATTAAAAGATACCATCCATACGAAATATATAACCAATTATAAATTAATTAAAACTTGAAACTTCTAATTCTGTATTTTTGTATTGCTATTAATCAAAAACCAAATCAGCCTTGATCATAACAGTAGTTACCTATTGTTTTCAAGGCTTTTTTATTTTATAAAAAGTCTAACGGTTTATAACTTCCTTTCAGGATTTTAGTGGTATCTGCATCCAACCATTTGTTAAGCACAGTAGCATAAATAGTTCTAAAATCTATTTCATACTTAATGTCACCATTATCATCTAAATTACTCAAGCTCGCCAATTGGTTATAAACACCTGGTTTTTTCAAATGTTTTCCGATAACAAATAAATTATTGGCTGAACCATGGTCTGTACCCCTACCAGAATTTTGTTTAACACGTCGTCCAAATTCTGAAAACGTCAGAATTAGCGTATCATCAAATGTGCCTTGAGTCTGAAGATCTTTAACAAACATTGATATTGATTCTGCATATTTACTTAATAAGCGTTTGTGCACCTTGAGTTGGTTAACATGGGTATCAAAACCATCTAACGAAGCATAATAGACTTTTGTTTTTAAACGGGAATTAATAAACGAAGCGATTAGTTTTAATTGATTTCCAAAATCAGTGTTAGGATAAGCAATTTTTGATGACCGAATTTTATTTGTTTCATGTATATATTTTGCAGATGATTCTGCCGTAATCATGGTCTTATATAAATACCCTAGGTTGTGTTCATTAAGATGGGCATCATTAAAATTTTTTGATATTCGTTTTAAAAAAGGATCTTGAGACAACCTATACAACATTTCTGGATTTTTAACAGCTATGCCGCTTAATTGCTTGCCTTTTAATGCTAATGAGAGATTGTCATTAATTTCAATAGCGTTATAAGGGTGCTCTCCTTCTGCATCTAAATATCTCCCTAACCATCCGTTTTGATAATAGGAATCTGACCCACTAGCTGTTTGCCATATATCCATTGCCCTAAAATGAGAGCGGTTTGGGTTTGGATAACCTACATTGTTAATAATGGTAAGGTATCCGTTATCATACAATTCCTTTAATGGCATTAAACTAGAATGAAACCTTAAATCATCTGTTAGGCACAAATCTGCTTCAGGGTTCAAACCTAAACTAGGCCTAGATTTAAAATAGATATCGTCTCTAAACGGTATTACAGTATTTAGCCCATCGTTACCTCCGCTTAACTGAACGATTACTAATCTTTTATAACCAAACTTTGATGACAAGGTGTTTTCAAAAGCTTGTATAAAACTAGGAACGAACAATAATCCGCTGGCTAACGATGTATTTTTTATGAAACTTCTCCTTTTCATACTAACACATTTGGTATTCCGGTAACGACATGATTTGTATGCAACTATCTCGTTTAGAAGCATGACTTAAATTATCTAATACCTGTTCTGTTTCTAGATTTAAGTTGGTTAAAATAAGTTGGTTTTTGATACCTTCAAACGACATGTTTTTATAACTTTCATCAAAATCATCCCAATTTACTGATACTTTAAAAAATTGCCGTTTAATGCGTTTAGTATATGCTTCAGAGTATCTATCGTAAAAATCGCCACTCTCTTTAACCGAAATAAGTCCATTGTTTAATAAAAGTGATGCTGTTTTTAATCGAAATAAAACAGTGTTACTTGTAATCCAGGATTTTCCACCTTCCCAACCCGAAACATTTGGTGGATTCAATAGAGCTTGCCCAAGCAAGCCTTGAATTTTAATCAATTCATTAGGATTATCATAAGTAATAGGGATGACTTTTTGGATTCCTATTAATAGTTCAGTTGGTGATTTTATTTTAGTCCCTATATTTTCTTCATTATAAAACCAATCTGCCATAAAAACAAAACGCATCAAGTCTTCTATATTATAATCCGGATAGAAAACAGAAACCATGCTGTCAATATGTTCTTGAACTATGTTTTTGTTAACGAAATAAGCATAGATTTTTTTACATATAAATTGTGCACACGCTTTTTGATCTAAAATAATATCTATGACATCATCACCATCATAACGTCCTGATCTTCCAAAAAGGTGCTTGAAGCCATTATCATGGTTACGCTCATCGTACTTAAACTTACCGTTAAATTCAAAACTGTATCCAGTAAATGCCTTTGAGGCTTCTTTTATATCATAATTTGCATAATTACCCACTCCTAACGTGAACAATTCCATGAGCTCTCTTGAAAAATTCTCGTTGGGTGAATCTTTTTTGTTTTGCTTCAAATCTAAATACTTAATCATTGAAGCTTCTTTAGAGATTGCCTTTACAAGCACTCTAAAGTCTCCTAAAGCATGTGCTCGAAGCGTATTGTTATATTTTTGAAAATGTAGTATGTTGTTATCCTCTACCACAAAATGATTAGCCCAAAACAATGTCATACGCTCTCTTAACATTGCTGTTGAATTTGTCATTCTATAAATCCACTCTAAATTAAAAACCTTTAGCTTTTCACGACTCTTTTTTAAAAAATCCCGTTTAAAAACTTCACTCTTGTTAATCTCTTGAAATGACAAGTTTTTTAGCGAATTAACATCTATAAGTAATGGAATAAATTGTTTCGATTCCAAAATTAATCTATCTACAATCTGCTTTTTACTGAAATTGGAAAGTGCATTCAGTTCCTGCAGATTTATTCCAAATCCAGATCGCCAATAAAGATGTTTTAATTCTTTGGAGTCCATAATATTTTGACAACACTTTTTAATAAAGGTTTAATTTTTAATCATCAAAAACAATTCCATTTTAAGAATGTGATTGTATTTTGACTTGAATGAAGCCCAATGAATTAAAAAAATCGTTTTGTTTCCAAAACGATTTTTTTATCAAATTAGTTTAATTACTATTTTATTTGCCTCCTTTAAGTTCGTCTTGCCATTCCAGCAACTCTTTCCAATTACCTTCGTAAGCCATTTTTGCTTGCTCTGGCCAAGTACCTGGATTGTGAATCTTAAATCGTTCTCCACCATCGTCTAGCACTTGTTGGCATTTTTGTACACTCATTTCAGATAGTTCTTTCCATGTTTTTACACCTTGGTTATTGAAGAGCTCTTCAATTTTAGGACCAATACCTTCAATGACTGTTAAATCATTTTCTCTTATTTTTCTGCCAAAAATAGCTTTAGCTTCAGAAGCATTAAAGGGAATTAAGTCGTGTCGTTCTTTACAAGCTTTTAAATCAGATTCTAATTTAGCAACTTTGTTTTTCCAAACATCTACATCAATTTTTTCATTTTCTTCTTTTCCTAAATACTTGCCCAATAAGTATCCTAATATCGCGCAAATAAAGCCAACTAATAAAGGAATTAATATACACCAGTTCATAAATAATAAATTTTTTAAGTTAGTTAGTAATTGTAATGACAACCCGTCTGTTCTGCAATCGTCCTTCCTCTGTGGAATTATCAGCAATTGGCTCGGATTGTCCTTTAGAAGACGTTATAATATGGCTTTCTAAAATAGCATTCCCCATAAAATAACGCTTGATAAAATCGGCACGTTTTTGTCCTAGTTTTTCGTTACTCGCAGCATCTCCCGTATTATCTGTATGCCCTATAATGTGGATTTGAGCATTATCTGCTTTGTCAACATACTTTGAAATATTAATAAATTTAATACGTTGCTCTGGAGTTAATTCTACAGATGATGAAGCCGTGTCAAAATACAAAACAATAGGGTTGTTTTTAATGTCTTCTCCTAACGCTAGTATGGCTTCTTGTTTTGCCAAGTGTTCATCATCAATATCAGACATTGACAATTTTAATGGACCATAATAAACACCCGTATTATCTGGAATTAAACTATTATCAATCTCACTGTAAACGTCTATTCGTTTTGCAGGAATGCCTGTAGAAACAAAATAGTTTTTTATAGCACTAGCTCGTGCTAAACCTAAATTTGGAAATGCAGAATTGTTAAACTCCTTTCCTGTGTAAAGTCCGGTAATATGTAATGCTTTAAGAGAATCTTCAAGCATATAATTTTTAATTTTAATAATCCCGTCATTTACATCATTAGAAAGCGGTTCTAAAATTTCAAAACTTGAGGCTTTAAAGTTTAAGCTTTCATTAATGTTAACATTTAAACTTCCAGAATTGTCTTGTAAAACAAATGGTGTTTTGGTAGAATTGTCTATTGGCTCATCCGCTATTTCAGAATTTTCAGTGTTACTTGAGGAAAAGAAACAATCTTCATTACATAGTTTATAATTCAGAATTGTACCAACAACAATTGTAAACAAAATACCTAAAAGATATAGTGTTTTTTTGCTCATTAGTTAGTGGTTTTTAGTTAGTGGTTTTTAGTTAGTGACTATTAAGGTATTAAAAAATGCCGAACAATCATAACAGTTTTTTATAGTTCAAAAAAAATCGGTTAACAAAAGCTAACCGATTAAGAATATTTAAAATATGTTTGTTGTAAAGCTTACAAATCAAATTTAATTCCTTGTGCAAGTGGTAACTCGTCTGAATAGTTGATTGTGTTTGTTTGGCGTCTCATATAAACTTTCCAAGCATCTGAGCCAGACTCACGCCCGCCACCAGTTTCTTTTTCACCGCCAAAAGCACCTCCAATTTCAGCTCCTGATGTTCCTATATTAACGTTGGCAATTCCACAATCAGAACCAGCATAAGACAAGAATCTTTCAGCTTCTTTCATTTCGTTTGTCATAATTGCAGATGATAAGCCCTGGGCTACACCATTTTGTAAAGCAATAGCATTCTCTACATCGCCAGAATATTTCATCAAATATAATATTGGCGCAAATGTTTCATGTTGAACAATCTCAAAATGATTTTCAGCTTCAATAATTGCAGGTTTAACATAGCAGCCAGATTCATAACCTTCTCCTTCTAAAACGCCTCCTTCAACCAATACATTTCCGCCTTCAACTTTAGCTTTTTCAATAGCAGCTAAATACGTATTTACAGCATCGTGGTCAATTAATGGTCCTATATGGTTTTTTTCATCTAAAGGATTTCCAATAGTTAATTGCCCATAAGCACCAACAATGGCATCACGTACTTTATCATAAACAGATTCGTGAATAATTAATCTTCGAGTAGAAGTACATCGTTGACCACAGGTTCCTACAGCTCCAAAAACTGCACCAGGAACAACCACTTTTAAATCTGCTGATGGTGTAATAATAATAGCATTGTTACCTCCTAACTCTAATAACGATTTACCAAAACGTTCTGCAACAGTTTTGCCAACAATACGTCCCATTCTTGTAGATCCTGTTGCAGATACTAGAGGAATTCTAGAATCGGTTGTTAAGAATTCTCCAACTTTATAGTCACCATTAATGATACAAGAAATACCTTCTGGTAAGTTATTTTCTTTTAAGATGTCTGCAATAATATTTTGACAGGCAATAGAGCATAATGGCGCTTTTTCAGAAGCTTTCCATACACAAACATCACCACAAATCCAAGCTAATGCTGTATTCCAAGACCATACGGCAACTGGAAAGTTAAATGCTGAAATTATTCCAACCACACCAATTGGGTGCCATTGCTCTCTCATAACATGTCCTGGGCGTTCAGATGGAATTGTTTGACCATTTAATTGTCTAGACAAACCAACAGCAAAATCACAGATATCAATCATTTCCTGAACTTCGCCATATCCTTCTTGTAAAGATTTTCCCATTTCGTAAGAAACCAACTTTCCTAATGGTTCTTTTAGCTCCCGTAACTTGTTGCCAAATTGACGCACAATCTCCCCACGTTGCGGTGCTGGCACGTCTCTCCAGGATAAAAATGCTTTTGTGGCAGCATCCATAACCTTTTCATAATCTTCCCTGGTTGTTGATTTAACTTTCCCTATTAACTTTCCATCAACTGGTGAGTAACTTTCAATAATTTCACCATTAGAAAAGTTATTGGAACCTGTTGATGTTCCGTCATTAATTTCTTTTAAACCTAATTGTTGTAGAGCTTGATCTATTCCAAAATCGGTAGCAAGTGCTTCCATATATGTTTGTTTTTAACGATTTATAAAATGAGATGCAAAGATAACAATAAAATGTTGTTTTTAATTAAGCCCTTTTTTACTAAAAACTGTAACTTTATTGATACAAAAACTCACTAAACAAATGAAAAAAGCCATCCTACTATTTGCTGTAATTATTACATTTTCAAGTTGCAAAAACAAAGAAGAGTTAAGAGCAATTTCCCAAAAAGAAAACGCTCCAGATTCAACAGAAATACAAAAAACTTCAGAATTTGCTATTGTTATTCATGGTGGTGCTGGTACTATTTTAAGGAAAAATATGTCTCCAGAAAAGGAAGCTGCTTACAAAGCTAAATTAGAAGAAGCTATACGAGTTGGATATAACATTTTAAGACACGGTGGATCTAGCTTAGATGCCGTTGAAAAAACCATAAATGTAATGGAAGATTCACCGCTTTTTAATGCTGGAAAAGGATCTGTTTTTACCAATGCTGGAACTAATGAACTAGATGCATCCATAATGGATGGAAAAACCTTGAATGCAGGAGCATCAGCAGGAACAAAAACTGTACGGAATCCTATAAATTTGGCGCGAGCAATCATGGAAAAATCTCCTCACGTTATGTTGTCTGGTACAGGCGCAGAAACTTTTGCTATGGAACAAGGATTGGAAATTGTTGACTCCAGTTATTTTTACACGGAAAATCGTTTTCAATCATTACAACGTGTTAAAGACTATGAAGCCAAAAAACAATTGGATGATAAAACAGCTTTTTATGACTCAACTATTCAAGACTCAAAATTTGGAACTGTAGGTTGTGCGGCACTAGACAAATATGGTAATCTCGCGGCTGGAACTTCTACTGGCGGCATGACCAATAAGCGTTGGGGTAGAGTTGGTGATGCTCCTATTATTGGAGCTGGAACTTATGCTAACAATAATACTTGTGCTGTTTCCAGTACTGGTTGGGGCGAGTTTTTTATTCGTGCTATGGTTGCTCATGATATTTCGGCTCTAATGGAATATAAGGGCTTAAGTTTAAAAGATGCTGCAAAAGAAGTTATTCAGAAAAAAGTACCGAATTTAGGTGGTGATGGTGGTATTATAGCAGTTGATAAATATGGTAATGTTGTTATGGAATTTAACACTGCTGGAATGTATCGAGCAACCATGAACGATAAAGGAGAACTTCATTTAGGTATTTATAAAAATTAAACTTTAAGTGTTTTTTAACATTTTTAAAAGACTAAACATCTCTACAAAAGCGTAGTTATAATTATAAGAAACAACCTACACTTTCTTTTTCTGAAGTTCATTTAAATAAAATCATCAACTATGTCATTAAAAAAACACCTTACTATTGCATTACTTTTCGCGATAGTTTTATCATGTAAAAAGAAAGATGTTGAAGTAGATAACCTATTTAAATATAGAGATTATATAAATTATACCTCTTCTGGTTTAACTTCTATTGCAGAACCTATAACTATCAATTTAGCAAATGATGTTGTAGGCTATGAAGTTGGCGAAGAAATCTCTGACAAAATAGTTGCAATTAATCCACATGAAGAGGGTTCACTAACATTAAAAAATAAACATACACTTGTTTTTATACCTGATGAATATTTAGAACCGGATACAGAATATACAGTAACTGTAAATTTAGAAAAGCTTCATAAAACCATTTCTAATGATTTTAAATCTTATTCATTTCAATTTAAAACCATTGCTCCAAATTTTAAAGTTGAGCTTAACACCTTACAATCTTATGAAGCAAAAGAATGGCAATACTTAAATGCTGTTATTCATTCTGCCGATGTTATTTCATTAAATAATGCCAAACAATTGGTTAAAGCTACACAAAACAATAAAAATCTCTCCATTGTATTTAATGAAATTGAAGAAAATACTAAAGTTTTTGAGTTTAAAATTGATAGCATTCATCGAACCATTGATGATTCAGAAATTTTAATACAATGGAATGGAAAAGCTATTAAAACAGAAAATAGCGGTGAGCAAACATTTGAAATTCCTGGCATAAATAATTTTTCGGTTATCGATTTAAATATTATTCAATATCCAGAACAATATTTGTCAATAAACTTTTCAGATCCGTTAAAAGCGCAACAAAATTTAGACGGTTTAATAACCATTCAAAATGTAAAAAACCCAAAATATGTGATAGATGGTAATGTACTAAAAGTGTATCCAGATAACAGATTGGTTGGCGATGTAAAAGTTGATGTTTTTCAAGGTGTATTAAATAGTGAAGATTATAAACTTAAAAACCCATTTTCTCAAACCATCAATTTCGAAGATTTAAAACCACAAGTAAGACTTATAAATAACGGAACGATTTTACCGAATTCTAAAGAATTAAAATTCAATTTCGAAGCGGTAAATCTAAAAGCCGTTGATGTGAGAATTATTAAAATTTTTGAAGATAACATACTTCAATTTTTACAGGACAATACACTTAACAGCAATAACTCTTACAACATAAAAAAAGTTGGTAGACGAATAGCCAAGCAAACTATTTTACTTGAAGACGAAAATAATAATTCAAGAAAATGGAAAGCCTACAGTATTGACTTATCTAAATTCTTTAAAGCCGATCCAGGCGCCATTTACCGTGTAGAATTAAGCTATAACCGAAGTTATTCTCTCTATTCTTGTGATGAAAACAATGACACTTCAGATGAATATGATGAATACTACGAAGAAGTCAATTATGATTATAATGAACCATCACTTGAAGATGATGACCTGCGTGAAGAAGCCTATTGGGATAATTTAGCTTACAGGTATAAAGACTATAACTATAATTGGCGTGAAAGAAACAATCCTTGCCATGATGCTTACTACAGTGAAAACCGAATAGTTTCTCAAAATTTATTGGCTTCAGATTTAGGGGTTATTGCTAAACAAGGCGCAAATAATTCTTATTATTTTGCCGTAACCAATATCCTAAATACTGACCCTGAACCTAATGCTAAAATCACGCTATACAACTTCCAGCAACAACCAATTGGCAATGCAAACACAGATGAACAAGGATTAACTATAATTGATTCTGATAAACATGCTGCATTTGCAATTGTTTCAAAAGGTAAAAACAAAACTTATGTCAAACTAGCTGATGGCAACTCCTTATCATTAAGTAAGTTTGATGTTTCTGGTAACAAATTACAACGTGGTTTAAAAGGTTATATTTATGGAGAACGCGGTGTTTGGAGACCTGGTGATTCGCTTCATTTAACATTCATTCTAAACGACAACAGCAATAAACTTCCTGAAAATCATCCCGTAAAAATGGAAGTTACAGACCCTAACGGAAAACTTGTTTTTAAAGAGGTTACAAAACTCAATACTGATAACTTTTATAAATTCACCGTACCTACATCAACTAATGATAAAACCGGAAATTATAGTGCCAAAGTATCTGTTGGTGGTGCTTCATTTTATAAAGGCTTAAAGGTTGAAACCATTAAACCAAACCGTTTAAAAATAAAACTAGATTTTGAAAACGATATCCTAACAGGAAAGACACTTCAAAAAGGAACATTGGATGTAAAATGGCTTCATGGTGCACCTGCTAAAAACTTAAAAGCTGAAATAAAGGCAAAATTCACAAGTCAACATTCTAGCTTTAAAAAATATCCTAATTACGTATTTAACGACCCAACACGTGAATTCAAATCTGAAGAAATTACTGTTTTTGAAGGCTCTGTAAATAGTAATGGTATTGCCAATATTAACACAAAAATTGAAGTCGGTGAAAATGCTCCTGGAATGCTAAATGTTCACTTTTTAACACGTGCTTTTGAAAATGGTGGCGACTTTTCTATGGATGCCTTTACTAAACCCTATGCGCCTTACGATTCTTTTGTTGGATTGCGTTCGCCAAAAGGTAATGCTTATGGCTCCTATTTTACAGATGAAAATAACACGTTTGATATAGTAGTGGTTGATGCTCAAGGAAATCCTGTAAAACGCGATGGCCTTGAAGTAAAAATTTATAAAATAGAATGGCGTTGGTGGTGGAATTCCTCTTACGATAATTTATCAAGCTATGTGTCGAGTACCTATCATAGACCGTATTTAGACACAACTGTTAATACCA
The DNA here is from genome assembly GCF_023634025.1 of Hanstruepera flava. Taxonomy (GTDB): domain Bacteria; phylum Bacteroidota; class Bacteroidia; order Flavobacteriales; family Flavobacteriaceae; genus Hanstruepera; species Hanstruepera flava. The sequence goes on from NZ_JALJCW010000001.1 coordinate 1,262,949, forward strand.
ATTCAAAAGGAGAAGGTAGTTTTAAAATTAATATTCCAGATAACGAACGTGGTCGTTACCTAATAAGAGTTACAGATCCAGTAAGTGGTCATGCCACCGGACGAACAGCTTACTTCTATAAAAATTGGTGGCAAAAGGCACCAACTGCTGACAAAGAAGCAGCTAAAATGTTAGTGCTTTCAGCAAACAAAGAAACCTATAATGTTGATGAAACAGCTAAAGTAACATTCCAATCTGGTGATGAAGGACGCGCTTTAATTAGTATTGAAAACGGAACCGAAGTTTTGAGTCATACTTGGATTAAAACATCAAAAGGAGAAACGGTTGTAGATATTCCTATCACCAAAGAAATGGCTCCAAACATTTTTGTAAACATATCATTATTGCAGCCTCATGCCATTTCAGCAAACGATTTGCCAATAAGACTTTATGGTGTTATTCCTGTACTTGTTGAAGACCCAAATACCAAGCTAGAACCCGTTTTAAAAATGCCAAATACCTTAAAACCTGAACAAGAATTTGAAGTTGAAGTGTCTGAAAAAAATAGTAAAACAATGACCTATACTATAGCTATGGTTGAAGAAGGACTGTTAGATTTAACACGCTTTAAAACACCAAATGCTTGGAATGCCTTTTATGCTCGCGAAGCTTTAGGTGTTAAAACTTGGGATGTGTTTGATGATGTTATTGGTGCTTATAGCGGAAGCATTGATCAAGTGTTCGCTATTGGTGGCGATGGTAGTGCATTAGCAGGCAAAAACAAAAAAGCAAACCGTTTTAAACCAGTAGTAACTTATTTAGGTCCTTTTTCTTTAAAATCTGGCGAAAAACGTGCCCATAAAATAAAAATGCCTAACTACATAGGTTCTGTGAGAACAATGGTTGTTGCTGGAAACAGCTCTAGTGAAGCCTATGGCAGTACTGATAAGTCTGTAGAAGTAAAAAAACCTTTAATGGTTTTAGCCTCTTTGCCACGTAAATTAAGTCCTGGTGAAAAAGTAACACTTCCTGTTACCGTTTTTGCAATGGAAGAAAACGTAAAACAGGTCAATATAAGCCTTAAGTTAAGTAATGGTATCGAAGTATTAGGAGACCAATCAAAATCCCTAACATTTACGCAACCTGATGAGAAAATGACTTATTTTGAACTAGATGTTAGTAAAGCCAAAGGCATTAATACTGTTGAAGTTATAGCTAGCGGTAATGGTGAAAAATCAACATATAAAGTAGAACTTGATGTTGAAAACACAAACCCAATTACATCTGTTTCAATAGACAAAACCATACAAGCCAATGCTTCTGGCGATATTAGTTTTTCTACCTTTGGTGTTATTGGAAGCAATTCAGCAACTATTGAGCTATCTACTATCCCTCCAATCGATTTCTCTAGACGCTTACAATACCTAATACAATATCCACATGGTTGCGTGGAACAAACTACATCAAGTGTGTTTCCTCAATTGTTCCTCAATGATATTTTCGATCTAGACCAAAGAAAAAAACAAGACATACAAAACAACATTAAAGATGGTATTAAGCGATTGGGGCATTTTCAAAACCCAAATGGTGGTTTAAGTTATTGGATTGGTGAAAACACAGCTAATGATTGGGGAACCAGTTATGCTGGACACTTCATGATTGAAGCCGAAAAGAAAGGTTTTGTATTACCACTTACATTTAAAAACAATTGGATAAAATATCAAAAGCAAGAGGCAAGAGACTGGCGCCCAAGGTATCAGAATTACAATTCAGATTTGGCACAAGCTTATAGACTTTACACATTGGCATTGGCTGGAAGTCCCGATTTAGCATCCATGAATCGTTTACGAGAGTTTTCTGAACTTTCCAATGAAGCCAAATGGCGATTGGCAGCTGCTTATGCCCTTGTTGGTCAAAAAGAAGCCAGTGAAAAAATTTCAAGAACGGCTAACATTGAATTCACCTCAAAAAGAAACAATTATTACACCTATGGCTCGGTAGATAGAAATCGTGCCATGGCTTTGGAAACTATGATTATTACTAACGATTCTCGAGCTAGAGAACTGGCAGTTTCCATTGCAAAAGAATTGTCAAGTGATAATTGGATGAGCACTCAAACAACTGCATACAGTTTATTGTCCATTGCAAAAATGATAGAGAGTAATGGCGGAAAGTCTTTAAATATTAATTACAGTATTAACGGTAAAACTGAAACCATAACATCAAATTCTGCTATTGCTCAAAGAGATTTAACTATAGAACAAGGAAGAAATACCGTAAGTTTAAAAAACAATCAAGACAATGTGGTTTATGTTAGGGTATTGAACTCTGGAAAACTACCTTTAGGTAAAGAACTTACCGAACAAAGAGGTTTGAGCGTATCTATTAGGTACAAAGATTTACGAGGTAATTCCATAAACATTTCCAACCTTAAACAAGGCCAAGATTTTGTTGCTATTGTTACTGTAAGTAATTTAAAAAACAATGCTGTGAATGATGTTGCCTTAACCCAAATATTCCCTTCAGGTTGGGAAATTGTCAATACACGATTCACAGATTTTGGCGACTCGACTGTAAGTCAAGCACGATATACAGATATAAGAGACGATCGTGTTAATTTCTATTTCGACCTTCCTAAAAAAGGAAAACACGGTAGTAAAACGTTTCAAGTCATGCTCAATGCGTCATATTTAGGCAAATATTATCTACCTGGTATTCAAGCTGAAGCCATGTATGATAATGATTATTTAGTAAGAACAAAAGGGCAATGGATTAGTATAAAAAAATAACTTTAACGTTTTAAGGTAAAATGACCTCTGAATATTTGGTTTTCAATTTGAATAACATACCAATAGTCAGATGTTGGCAATAATTGATTTTCAAAAGTGCCATCCCATGAAAAAGCTTGGTTTACTGAACGCTTTATGAGCTTTCCGTACCTATCATAAATAGTAACTTCAGAATTAGGGTAGCTTTCAATTCCTTTTAGGGTAAATATGTCATTTTGACCATCATTGTTTGGCGTGAAAAACTTTGGAATCACAAAATGTAAATATTCCAATGAAGCTTGACCACAACCATCCCTTTCTCTAACATATACTGTATACAAACCGCTCTCAACTTCAAAAATATTGTTAGCTTGATATGAAATACCATCTAAAGAATACTCAAAATTTCCTACAATTGTTGTTAAAATTTCAATTTGAAATCCATTTGAATTTATAGATTCAATAACTGGATTATTTATTTGAGTTAATTCGATTGTTTTTGTTGAAGAGCAATTATTACTATCTGTCACTACAACAGTATAAGTGCCTGGTGTATCTACTTCTATTTGTGGAGTAGTTTCTCCTGTGCTCCACAAATAAGTTACATTTGAAATGTTAGCATCTAAAATAATGGTATCGTCTTCGCAAAATGTTAGAAATTCATCTTCTACATCAGGAAATTCGTTTCCAGCAATCAGGCTCACAGCTGTTCGTGTTGTTGATTTACAGTTTGTTACTTCATCAAATGCCTCGGCATAATAAGTTCCTGGAGTACTTGTAGTATAAGTTGCACTGTTACTTGCTAAAAGCGTTCCTCCTGTAGCTTCATCAAACCAATCTACTCTAACGCCAAATGGAACTGAAACACTCAAGTCTCCAGTAGACGTATTACAACTCACACCAATATCCCCTTCACTAATCGGTGGATTAGGGCTAGTGTTAAAAACTTCAATTTGTACGCTACTAATTGACGTACATCCACTGCTTAATATAATGGATTCAGCAAAATAAAAGCCTGCACTTGTTGCCGAATAAACAGGGCTATCAGACAACAATAAAGTACCATTATTATCATACCAATTTACAGAAATCCCAGAAGGTACTGTAACAGTTAAAATAGCTTCATTTGTTGTACAGTTTAATTCCACATCACCATTGCTTATTGGAGCATTAGGCCTCACAGTTGAAACCGAAACTGGAGTCCTAATTAAAGAAATGCAACCTGTAGTGTTATCTAATGCTTCTGCATAAAAAGTAGCATTTCCAATAGAGGTTGTAAAAGTTGAACTGTCTGCTAATAAGAGATTACCATCTATTGGTGAATCATACCAATCTACAGTAACTCCATTTGGAATTGTTACCGATAATTCTGCCTGATTAGTAGTGCAATTAAATTCAACATCACCATTACTTATAGGAGAATCAGGGTCTATTCGACTAATACTTACAGCTGTTCTTGTTAAAGATCTACAACCTGTTGAAACGTTTACAGTTTCAGCATAAAATGTACCTGATTCACTTGTTGAATAATATATAGTGTTATTGGCTTGCAATAGAATTCCGTTAGTTGGTGAATCGTACCAATTTACTGTAAAACCATTTGGAGCTGAAACAGATAATATAGCTTGATTGATATCACAATTAAACAAAACATCTCCATTACTAGCAGGTGGATCAATATCAGGCTGAACAACAATTTCAAAAACTTCTGAAATAGTATTACAAGAATCATTAGCTAAATTAATTGGGCTTTCTGCTACTTTTACACGATAATATTGAGTTGTTAAAATATTATTTACTTGATATGTTTGATTGGTTTCACTGGGTATATCGGACCAATTAGTTCCATCAATACTCTCCTGCCATTGATAAAAATGTGAATTAAAAACTGAAAAATCTGGTATAGCTTCAAGAGTTGTTGAGTATGGTATTTCAGAAGGGCAAACTGAAATGCTTGTGTTAGAAAAAGTATCTTCAATCGATATAAAATCACCACAGGTTTTAAAAACGATATCATCAATAGCTAAATCGTTTCCACAGCCACCAACACCGTTGTTTATCATTTTTAGAATTACAGATGTCTGATTTGGAAGTGTTTGAAAAACCAAAGCATATTGTTCCCAATTAGGATTATTTGTTTCATAAATGTCTCCCGTATTTCCTGATGCTAATAAATTTGTGTTAGTGTTATCCCAAATTTCAAACCCAACATTTATAGGTATTGTTCCTGTTGGCTGAGTAGAGCAAAAACTATTTGCTATAACTAGATTAATCAACCAAGCGGAAAATTCATAAGTTGTATTCTCACATAAACCAGAAATATTGGTGCTGTAAAACTCTCCAGCAGAAAATCCTGCATTAACAATCAAGCACTTCCCATTACTATCTTCTACTGTATGATCTTGAATTTGATGCCAATCAAATGCATTACCAAATGTACTATTTGAAACTGTATAAAATCCATCTTCAGGATATTGATTTGCAAACGGATAAGTAGTTGTTCCTATTGGCAAAGAACTAAAGGATGTCCCTGTCCCAAAAGTCTCTATAAAAATAGGATCGCCAGAATTACCTCCACAAAATCCTAATTGAGCACTACTTCTATTAGTAGAAAAATAAAAGCATAGAATTAGGATAACTTTAAGAAAAATTGTGCAATGTTTCACGTTATAAAGATAGATATTAAGCTTGCAAAATTTTATATTAGTAAATGATTAACGCCAAAAACCTAACGAAATCGTTTTCGTAAAAAATGAAAAATTTGATTAAACCATATTATGCAGTCATTTTCACTTCAACTCAAAAAGAGCATATTGAAGGTTATGCAGAAATGACAAACCAAATGGAAGCACTTGCCAAAACTCAAGACGGCTTTTTAGGTATGGATAGCGCAAGAAACGAAGTTGGAATTACAGTGAGCTATTGGGAAAGTCTGGAAGCTATAAAAAACTGGAAACAGCACACCGATCATCTAGTAGCGCAACAAAAAGGCAGACAAGATTGGTACAGTTGGTACAATGTGAAAATTTGCAAAGTAGAACGTGAGTATGAGTTTAGTTCGTGAACAAAACAATAAACTATATAAAACGCAATAAAATTAAATCGGCAATAGTTTTAATATTGCTAATAGCTTATTATTTCTGTTTACCAAAACAATTGTTTAAAGACCCAACAGCAACAGTCATTACAAGTTCAAACAACGAATTACTTGGTGCACAAATAGCTACTGATGGCCAATGGCGATTTCCACAAAACGATAGCATTCCAGAAAAATTTAAAGCCTGTATCCTTCAATTTGAAGATGCTTATTTTTATAAGCATCTTGGATTTAACCCTATTTCAATAGCAAAAGCTTTGAAAGAAAATATAAGTTCAGGGGAGATAAAAAGAGGAGGCAGTACTATTACGCAACAGGTTATTAGGCTTTCCAGAAAAGGCAAATCACGTACTTACTTCGAAAAAGGTATTGAAATTATTCTTGCAACCCGATTAGAATTTAGGGAATCTAAAGAAACCATTCTTTCTCTTTATGCTAGTCATGCACCTTTTGGAGGAAACGTTGTAGGTATTGATGCGGCTTCATGGCGTTATTTTAATAGAAGTCCTTATCAATTATCATGGGCAGAAAGTGCTACACTAGCTGTACTGCCAAATGCTCCAAGCTTGATTTACCCAGGGAAAAATCAACAAAAATTACTGCAAAAAAGAAATCGCCTTTTAAAAAAACTCCTCGATTCAAAAAAGATTGATTCCTTAACTTATCAATTATCTATTGAAGAATCCTTACCTCAAAAACCATATCCACTACCACAATTAGCACCTCACTTATTACAGCGTGTTGCTAAATCAAATAAAGGGCAACGAAAACAGACAACCCTAGATATTCAACTTCAAAATCAGGTAAATACCATTATAAAAAATCACTATAACCAATTACAGCAAAACGAAATTTACAATGCTGCTGTTTTAGTTTTAGATGTTGAAACCAGACGTGTTTTAGCTTATGTTGGTAATACGCCAACAGATAAAAAACATCAAAAGGATGTCGATATTATAAACAAACCAAGGAGTACAGGCAGTATTTTAAAACCGTTTTTGTATGCTGCCATGTTGGATTCTGGAGACCTATTGCCTAATACTTTAGTAGCAGATATTCCAACACAATTTGGCAGTTATACTCCTGAAAATTATCATAAATCGTATGATGGTGCAGTTCCTGCAAGTCGTGCCTTATCGCGTTCGTTAAATGTGCCTGTAGTTCGAATGCTTCAGGAGTTTGGGTTAGATAAATTCCGACACTATTTAAAACAACTTGACTTAAAAGATTTAAAATATAAAACAGATCACTACGGATTATCAATTATATTAGGTGGTGCAGAAAGTAATCTTTGGGATTTATGTAAAAGTTATGCTGCTATGTCTGCAACATTAAATCACTATACCGAAAGTTCCAGCAAGTATTTCTCAAATGAATTTAGTGAGCCCATTTTTTTAACTTCAGATAAAACAAATAAAGGAAAAGCAGTTGATGATAAAATCTTATATGATGCTGCTTCAATTTACTTAACCTATGAAAGCTTAAAAGAAGTGAATAGACCTGAAAGTGATGAAAGTTGGGAGTTTTTTGATAGTTCAAAACAAATCGCTTGGAAAACAGGTACAAGTTTTGGTTTTCGTGATGCTTGGGCTATTGGTACGACAAAAGATTATGTGGTTGGTGTTTGGGTTGGTAATGCCGATGGTGAAGGAAGACCAGGATTGGTAGGTGTTCAAACAGCTGCTCCAATTTTATTTGATATATTTAAAATATTACCTCAAAGCAATTGGTTTGCTAAACCTTTTGATGAAATGCAGCAAATAGAAATCTGCAAACAAAGTGGTTACAGAGCTTCTCAATACTGTGAAGTGATTGCAAAAGAGTTTGTACAATTAAGCGGATTAAAAACAAAGCCATGTCCTTATCATATTCTTGTACACGTTGACGAAACTGAACGCTATCAAGTAAATTCAGAATGTGAAGATGTTAATAATATTAAACACAAATCTTGGTTTGTATTACCACCTCTTATGGCACATTTTTATAAAACAAAAAATCCGTTCTATAAACAACTTCCAAAATTTAGAGCTGATTGCATAAGCGATTCTGAAACTACAATGGAATTTATATACCCTAAAGACAATAACACTATTTTTTTACCAAAAGATTTTGATGGAGATACCAATGAGCTTATATTAAAAATAGCCCACTCTAAACCAAACACCACCTTGTTTTGGTATGTAGATAACACCTTTGTTGGCTCAACAAAAAGCATTCATGATTTAGCCATTATCCCAACCATAGGAGAGCATTACATTACCGTTGTAGATGAGTTTGGAACAGAAACCAAATGCCAAATCACTATTTCAGAATAATTAACGCAAAGGAAAACCTTTTGCTGCCCACCATGGGTGAACTTCAATCACCAATCGTCCTGCTTTTACCATAGGATCTAAATTTGCTAAACTATCAGCCATTTTAAGGGTTGGTACATTGTAAATGGTGATACCACGAATCTCACCATCATCACCAAAAGGACCAGAAATATCAGCATAACCTTCTTCGTACATACGCCCTAAATGAGCCAAATGTTCGTTTTGAAGTTTGGCAGCTTCCTCTTCATTTTGAGAGCGAATTGGACCTGATTTTAAAAATGCTATAAAATATTGCTGCATCAAAACCGTATCTTGAGTTTTTTCATCAACATAGTCAAAGGTTTGATAACCCCTTTCTGTAAGTTCAGCTTTGAGTGCTTTGGCTGATTTTACTGGCTCACCTTTGTAAGTTTCAACATAAACCGTATCGGTTTTTATGATAGTTTCAGTCTTTAAGTCGGTTGTTTTATCGTTCTTGCAACTTACTATCAATAATAGTAATAGTGCCAAACTAATCTGTTTCATTTTTTCCAGGTATTATATGGTTCTTTACTTAATTGTGCATTGTAATATTTAACTTGTCCTGTAACTTCCTCACCGAGCCATTGCGGTTTTTTAAAAATCTCTGTAGGGTGATTTAGCTCTATCTCTGCTACTACCAACCCAACGTTATCTCCAAAAAACTCATCTACTTCAACAATATGGTTTCCATAGGGAACCTCGTAACGCATTTTATCAATCACACCTCTTTCACATAACAATAATAGCGATTCAGCTTCAGTTTTAGAAATTTCTTTTTCCCATTCAAAACGCAACAAACCATCTTCAGATGATTTTCCTTTTACGGTTATAAACCCTTGTTGACCCTTTAAACGCACCCTAACTGTTCGTTCGGGATCTGTGTTTAAAAAGCCTTGTTTAATTCTAAAACTTCGTGAGGCTTCAGTTTTAAAAGCATCTGATTGTGTTAAAAACTTACGTTCTATTTCTGTCATAAAAATAAAAGACATTTAATGTCTAAATTTACGTTATGCAAAACGATTTACCAATACGGAAAATTATTCATGTGGATATGGATGCATTTTATGCGTCTGTAGAGCAAATGGATAACCCAGAATTAAAAGGTAAACCTTTGGCTGTTGGTGGTGGTGGCAAACGTGGTGTTGTAAGTGCAGCAAGCTACGAAGCGCGAAAATTTGGTGTACGAAGTGCCATGAGTGGTGTAAAAGCCAGGCGTTTGTGCCCAGAACTTATTTTTGTAAGACCGCGTTTTGATAGATATCATGACATCTCCAAAAAGATTCGCAAGATTTTTTATGATTATACCGACAAAGTTGAACCTTTATCTTTAGATGAAGCTTACCTTGACGTAACCGAAAACAAAAAAGGAAATCCCAGCGCAACACGCATTGCCAAAGAAATTCGTGAACGCATTTTTAAGGATGTTGGCTTAACCGCTTCAGCAGGTATTTCGATTAATAAGTTTATAGCTAAAGTAGCTAGTGACTACAACAAACCCAACGGTCAAAAAACAGTTAATCCAGAAGAAGTGATTCAATTTTTAGAAGATTTAGACATCCGCAAATTTTATGGCGTTGGTAAAGTAACAGCTGAAAAAATGTATCAAAAAGGTATTTTTACAGGTAAGGATTTAAAAAGCAAATCTTTGGAATACCTCGATGAGAATTTTGGCAAATCGGGCAGGTACTATTATTATGTCGTACGCGGTATTCACAATAGCGAAGTCAAACCCAACCGTACACGAAAATCATTGGCTGCAGAGCGCACTTTTAGTGAAAACCTATCTTCCGAGGTTTTTATGTTAGAAAAATTGGACCATATTGCCGAAGAAGTTTCTCGGCGTTTACAGAAAAGTGACGTGGCTGGAAAAACGGTGACACTAAAAATAAAGTATAGTGATTTTACGCTACAAACCCGTAGCAAAACTTTGCCTTATTTTATAAGCGATAAGAGCATTATTCTGGAAACTGCAAAAGATTTATTGTATCAAGAAAAACTACAAAACTCCGTAAGGCTTTTAGGTATTTCTCTCTCTAACCTTAACACCGAAAAAAAACCAAAACAAACAGAGTCTAAAAAAGAAGTCAGCGTGCAATTGCAGTTTGAGTTTTAAGAAAACGTCTTGTTTAAAGTTTCAACAATAGTCGCTATTTGTTTGTTCTTATCTACTCTATCTAACACCAAAGCAGGAGCCTGACGTTCTTTGCAATCCTTAATGGCACAACGCTCACAGGTGACTCCAACCTCATGGGTAATAAGGTTTTTATCTTTTAAAAAATTAAGTTTTCGCTCCAATTGTTTATTTATTAATAGCCCTACGGAAATGCTTCGATATTGATTATCTCTAAAAGGATCTTTGGTGGCCGAAGACAGCACCAAATACTTCATGTCATCATTGACATAATTTGAAATCTGAACACTAAATTCATGTGATTTATCACTCTTGCCGATGTTCTTTAAAACGTTTAAAGACACCCACCTCCTACAATAATGCTCATTGGTTTCGTTGGCTCTTGGTGAGTGCTGATGGGACAAATGAAGTTCTTTTTTGAGGTGAAATTTTTCACTTCCTGCTCTATGGGTGAACCGTAAAAAAAACAAATCCTGAATATTGAATGCTTTTGGCAAAACATTAGTTAAGCGCTGATAGAATGATTCTGGAGAAGCATTAAAACTTGCCATGAGCTTCATAAATCGCGAGTTGTTAAAGGTCTTCATCTCAAAAAGTTTTTGCAATTGAGTGGACAATTCAGCCTTTGGAATAATTAAGGCACCTGCAAAATATGAGGCATAAAAATTATTAAGGACTTGATCGAAACTTTCAAATTTAATCCATGGAAATGTGTATAACCTATCGGTTATTCCAAGATAATTGTATGCTATTTCTTTGGCATAAATAAAGATGCGTTGTGCTTCATCAATACCCGAAGCCAACAGTAATGTTTTGGTTTTAGGAACAAAAACCGAGCGAAGACTACCCAAAGCTTGATGTTTTTTCAACTCATTATCATTAATGGTGTATCCATACTCTTCAATTAGTATTTCCTCAATATCTTTAGATGATATGGGTTTTGATAAATCAACTTGATAAGCTTTTGAAAATTTTAAAACACTTTGCTCTAAATCATCAAAATAATTATTGTTGGCTTCCTGAAATGAGCGAACGGATGCCAAGAAAAAACTCTCTCGACTAAAATTATAATGCTGCGCGATTTCAATAATGGTGCTGATGAACGCATTGACTTTCGCTGGTGCGTTGGCAACGATGTCTATCAGGTCACTTTCTTTAATCCCAAACAAATCCAACGGAATTTCCTTAAAGATTTTAGATTGCAACAACTCCCCAATGGGTGCTAAATTTTTATCAAGCTTTAGGGATACCAATTGATCATAGGGTACGTCCAATTTCTCTGATAGAATCGCAATCTTATCTGGTTTGGGATATTTTTTCCCTTTTTCAATCTCGTTTAAATAAGATTTTGATAATCCTGTGAGTTTGGACAACCCAAATAAGGATAAATTTTTATCCGTTCGAATTTGCTTCAGCTTGAGTCCAAATATGAGTTTAATATAGTCTTGTTCCATGTCTAAAAACAAAAATAGTCAATTTTGCGAAAACAAAATAAAAAGCGAAAATACATTTTTAGCGAACGTTCGCTTGTTTTTTTAAAAACTTTATTCTAATATTGTCTTGTAAAACAATACGATTATGGAAAACACACTATTAAAACAGCCTAAAATTCAATTTGCCGACAACGTAAAAAATTACTATCCCGAACTTTTGACCGATGAAGCCATTGCGTTTATTACCATACTGCAAGAGAGATTTAATGACAAAAGATTAGCATTACTGGAAGCTCGTAAAAAAGAGCAAAAACGTTTTGATTCTGGCATGTTACCGTGTTTTCCCAGTGAAACGGAAACCTTGCGAAAAAGTGATTGGGTGGCTGGTGAAATTCCCCATGACTTAAAAGACAGGCGTGTTGAAATAACAGGCCCTGTTGACCGAAAAATGATTATCAACGCTTTAAATTCTGGTGCAAAAACGTTTATGGCGGATTTTGAAGACAGCAATTCCCCTAATTGGAAAAATTGTATGGAAGGACAGCAAAATCTTATAGATGCCAATAATAAAACCATTAGCCTAGCAGACCATGCTCGTGAAAAAACCTATCAGTTACAAAATGATACAGCTGTACTATTAGTTAGACCTCGTGGATTACATTTAAATGAGCGTCACCTATTAGTTAATGATAATGAGGCTTCAGCCAGTTTAGTTGACTTTGGCTTGTATGTTTTCCACAATACGGAAACCTTATTAAAACAAAATACAGCTCCCTATTTTTATTTGCCTAAACTGGAACACTATCTAGAAGCTCGATGGTGGAATGAGGTTTTTGAATTTGCTCAAGAGTTTTTGAATGTTCCTATTAGTACGTTCAAGGCTACCGTTTTAGTTGAAACCATTACGGCGAGTTTTCAGTTGGATGAAATTATTTATGAACTCAAAGACCATATTGTAGGTCTAAACTGTGGACGTTGGGACTATATTTTTTCCTACATCAAAAAATTCAGAAACCATAAAAATTTTACCGTGCCAAACCGCGATCAGGTAACTATGACAACACCTTTTATGAATGCCTATTCTAAATTGGTCATACAGCGTTGTCATAAACGAGGCATTTCAGCTATTGGTGGTATGGCTGCCCAAATTCCCATAAAAAACAATGAGAAAGAAAATGCCGCTGCTCTAGAAAAAGTAAGATTAGACAAGGAACGTGAGGTTAGAAATGGTCATGACGGCACTTGGGTAGCACATCCTGCTCTAGTTTCAGTGGCATTGGGCGAGTTTGACAAATACATGCCAACAGATAATCAAATTCACAACAAACGAGAAGATTTTCTCATTACCGAAGCTCAATTACTTGAAATTCCAGAAGGTACTGTTTCTGAAGCTGGTATTAGAAAAAATATCAATGTTGGCATCCTTTATCTAGAAGCCTGGTTGCGAGGCCATGGTGCTGTGGCTCTCTATAACCTCATGGAAGATGCCGCTACGGCTGAAATATCACGAACCCAGCTCTGGCAGTGGTTAAAAAACGAAGTGGTCTTGGAAGATGGTAGAACCCTAACCCTTGAGCTTTACATGGAGTTATTTGATGATGAGATTGAAAAGATTATCACCGAAGTCGGTGAATCTAATATCGCAGACACGAAGTTTAAATTGGCCATAAAATTATTTGACAAACTGGTTCTATCAGACAAATTCGAAGAATTTTTAACCATTCCCGCTTATAAATATCTCTAAAAAAACAATCCTGCGATTGCTGCAACAATCAACAGGATTTAATTATTAATTAAAATAACGTATTACAAAATTATGGAAAATTTAGTTCACAGCAAGTATCAGTCTGCTTATCAAGCCGTAAAAACCCTTAAAGAAAAACACGGTGAAACTTGGAAGGCAATAAATCCAAAACATGCCGCTAGGATGACTATTCAAAACCGTTTTAAAACAGGATTGGACATAGCCAAATATACGGCTGCCATTGTGAGAAAAGATATGGCTGAATACGATAACGATTCTACAAATTACACACAATCTTTAGGGTGCTGGCATGGTTTTGTGGCTCAACAAAAAATGATTGCCGTTAAAAAACATCATAAAACCACAGATAAAAAGTACCTCTACCTTTCTGGTTGGATGGTTGCAGCTTTACGCTCTGAATTTGGTCCATTACCTGACCAATCTATGCATGAAAAAACAGCTGTACCTGCTTTAATTGAAGAAATTTATGATTTTCTGCGCCAGGCAGATGCTATAGAATTAAATGACCTATTTAGACGACTTGAAAATGGTGAGGATGTAAAAGACCAAATAGACAATTTTGATACGCATATCGTGCCAATCATTGCTGATATTGACGCTGGTTTTGGAAACGAGGAAGCTACCTATTTATTGGCCAAAAAAATGATACAAGCTGGAGCATGTGCCATTCAAATTGAAAATCAGGTTTCAGATGCTAAACAGTGTGGGCATCAAGATGGGAAAGTAACCGTGCCACATGAAGATTTTATTGCCAAAATAAACGCCATACGCTATGCTTTTTTAGAGTTGGGCATAGAAGATGGCGTCATTGTAGCACGAACGGATTCCGAAGGTGCCGGACTGACACAAAAACTACCCGTTAGTCAAGAACCCGGCGATTTGGCGTCTCAATACCTGGCGTTTGTTGAAGCTGAAGACATAAACCTTCAGGATGCCAAGGAAGATGAGGTGCTCTTAAAAAGAGATGGTAAACTAGTAAAACCTATTAGGCTTTCCAACGGGTTATATAAATTTAAAGAAGGTTCCAATATTGACAGAGTCGTTTTAGATTGCATAACCAGTTTACAGCATGGTGCCGACTTATTGTGGATTGAAACGCCTACTCCAAATATTAAGCAAATAGCTCATATGGTCAATAGAATTAGAGAAGTTGTACCAAATGCTAAATTGGTTTACAACAATTCCCCATCATTCAATTGGACCTTGAATTTTAGAAATCAAGTTTACGAAGAGATGATGGCTGAAGGCGAAAACATGACCGCTTATGATTTGAACGATTTAATGAATCCTGAATATGATAACTCGGAGTTAAGTTTCCGTGCAGATCAAAAAATTCAATCCTTCCAAAGTGATGCAGCAAAAGAAGCTGGCATTTTCCATCATTTAATCACGTTGCCTACCTATCACACCACGGCATTACACATGAATGATTTAACGGAAACTTACTTTGGTGAGGAAGGTATGCTAGCCTACGTGAAAGACGTGCAAAGACAAGAAATCCGAAAAGGTGTGTCTTGTGTGAAACACCAGCGTATGGCAGGTTCAGATTTGGGAGACGACCACAAAACATTTTTTGCTGGCGACAAAGCCCTAAAGGCTGGTGGCGAAAAAAATACCTCAAATCAATTTGGAGGCACTTCAACAAATAAAACAGTTATAGAAAAGTTGAGTGTGGTAGCTTAACACAATAACTTAACCGCTTGTTTAAACGCGTTAATTCATTGCCCAGTTAACGCGTTTATTATTTTTGTCTTTCTATCTAAAAACTACAGGTTGTAATTTCGGTAACCCGTAACGTATTTACCATACCTTTGTCTTGAATTGGCATGGCAGCTAAACTTACCAACATGTCTCCTTCTTCTAAATAACCTTTTTTACAGGCAATAGCATTAACGTCTTCTATAGTTTCATCGGTGCTTACAAACTTATCGTAATAAAACGCTTTAACGCCCCAAAGTAAATTAAGTTGGGTTAGTATTCTACGGTTAGAGGTAAACACCAAAATGTGGGCACTTGGTCGCCAAGCCGAAATCTGAAACGCTGTATAGCCACTATTAGTTAATGTAGAAATAGCTTTGGCATCAATTTCGTTTGCCATGTTGGCTGCATGGTAGCAAATAGATTTGGTGATGTATCGTTTGGTACGAATATGCGGAGGTAATTGCGGTACTTTAATTAAGCTGGAGTCTTCTACGCTCTTTATAATATCAGACATTTGTTTAATAACCTGTACAGGGTAACTACCAACAGACGTTTCTCCAGAAAGCATAACGGCATCTGCTCCATCCATAACCGAGTTGGCAACATCGTTAACTTCGGCTCGTGTTGGCGTTAAGCTGGAAATCATGGTTTCCATCATTTGCGTAGCAATAATCACTGGGATTCTAGCTTGCTTGGCACGAAGCACCAATTTTTTTTGAATAAGCGGAACTTCTTCAGCAGGAATTTCAACACCCAAATCACCACGAGCTACCATTAATCCATCGCAATACGCTACAATCTTGTCAATATTTTCAACAGCTTCCGGTTTTTCAATTTTGGCTATTATTGGTATTTTATGGTCGCTATGTTCACTTATTAGCTCTTCCAATTGCATAAGGTCTTCGGCATGTCGAACAAAGGATAGGGCTATCCAATCTACTTTCTGTTCAATGGCAAAAAGAGCATCTTCTATATCCTTCTCGGTTAGTGCTGGCTGCGAAATATTGGTATTTGGTAAATTCACGCCTTTTTTTGAGCGTAATGGACCTCCTTGAATAACACGAGCTTTTACTTCGCTTTTTTTATCGGTTGACACTACTTCAAAAATTAGTTTGCCATCATCTAAAAGAATACGCTCGCCAGGTTTAGCATCTTGGGGAAAACTTTCATAGGTCATGTACACACGCTCTTTGGTACCTTCAAAACGTTTGCCTGTAGCAAAAACAATTTCGTCGCCTTCATTAACAACAACTTCACCTCTCATAGTACCAACACGCAATTTAGGACCTTGTAAATCGGCAAGAATAGCTGCATTGTAATCGAACTCTTCGTTTAACTCACGTATCATATTTATGCGTTCTTTCACATCGTCGTAATTAGCATGGGAGAAATTAATTCGAAATACATTGGCACCTTCATCCAACATGCTTTTTAAAACAGATTTAGAACTTGTTGCCGGTCCTAATGTGGCTACTATTTTTGTTTTCTTTCTTTTAGGCATTAATAAAATATTAAGTTATTTTTTGACTTTAACGTATCTGGCTTAACCGAGTAAGCCGTAACTATTTGGGGAATGTTTTGAATCTTGTTTAAAATAAGTTTTAGTTTTCTATCATTTATCGTATCTGAACTTATTTTTAAAAAATAATTTACTTTTTGATATTCAGGAATTAAATAATAATTCTTTACTGAACCCGATTCTGTAAAAAGTGTTCCAGATCCTTGATTTAAATCTATACGAACCTTACAATTGTTTGATACCAAATTCCAGGTTGTAAGCTTTTTGGTATCGCACCATTCATAAATAGGATATTGAGCCTTATATATAAAATCTAAATCTTTAGATTTTCGCGCTAACTTTAAATTACAATATTGGTTTAATAAATAAGCCAATCTGTAATTTTCTATAGCACAATGAATTCCTATTAAAGTAAATTCCTGTTCGTCAATAAAATTGTCTAGAACTAACTTTTGAGTTGCCATTATGGGTTACTAATTAATTGTAAATATAGTGCATAAAACCTATAAATAAATTAACTTTTGTTTAAAGTTAACCCTTAAATATTACGAAAACGTTATAGTTGAGAGCGGTTTTACAGATGGATCAAAAAAACTAAATTGCCCGTGAAATTTGATTTTGAAAAACAAAATAAGCACGCTTGGAAGCTTTCTCTTCGGCTTTCTTTTTGGAAGTGGCTCGCGCTTTCGATACTATTTTATCATTTATAGATAGTTTAACTGAAAAATGACGAATATCATCATTCCCAGTATCTTCATAAACATTATAATCAAAAGTGTTTTTCTCTTTTTGGCACCATTCAATTAATAAGCTTTTATAACTGATAACCTTACCTTCCAGTTTTTCAATATCAACATACGGTATAATAACTTTTTTATAAATAAACTTCTCGCAGTACTTATACCCTCTGTCTAAAAAGATAGCTCCAATTAATGCTTCAAATAAATTACCGTAAATATTGTCGCCAAATTGACCTTTAGGGATTTTACTTTCAACCAAATCGACTAATTTAAGGTCTTTACCAAGTTCGTTTAAATGCTCGCGACTAACAATTTTTGAGCGCATTTTTGTAAGATAGCCTTCGTCTCCACTAGGAACTTCCATATACAAATGCGACGCAATAACTGAACCCAACATCGCGTCTCCCAAAAACTCTAACCGTTCGTAATTAATAGGGTGGCCTTCATCATCCTTTATGTTCATGGAGCGATGTGTGAAGGCTGTTTTGTAGTAATTAATATTTTTAGGCTTAAACCCTAAAATATTTTGAACAGATACAAAAAAATTCCCGCCTTTTTTAGAACGGGAATTCAATATGTTACGAATGTTTTTCATTCGAGAATTAATCTAATTTCTTGAACAGTACGCAAGCGTTGTGTCCTCCAAAACCAAATGTGTTGCTCATAGCAACTTTTACATCTCGTTTTTGTGCTTTGTTTAATGTTAAATTAAGTTCTGGATCAATATTTTCATCAACAACCTCATGGTTTATTGTAGGTGGCACCATACCATGTTCCATAGCTAAAATTGAAGCAATGGATTCAATAGCTCCTGCAGCACCTAGCAAGTGACCTGTCATTGATTTTGTTGAATTAATACTAATGTTTTTAGCATGATCTCCAAACACTTCAGAAATGGCTTTTAACTCTGCAACATCGCCCAAAGGTGTTGATGTTCCGTGCGTATTAATATGATCCACTTCTTCTGGTTGAATACCAGCATTTTCTAAACAATTTTTCATTACAGCAATAACACCAATACCGTCTGGGTGAGGAGCCGTCATATGATACGCATCAGAAGATAAACCTCCTCCAATAACTTCAGCATATATTTTTGCACCTCTTGCTTTTGCGTGTTCGTAATCTTCTAGAATTATTGCTCCAGCACCTTCACCCAATACAAACCCATCTCTGGTAGCATCAAAAGGTCTTGAGGCTGTTTCTGGACTTTCATTTCTAGTCGATAAAGCGTGCATAGCATTAAAACCTCCCATTCCAGCAATAGTAACAGCAGCTTCGCTACCACCAGTTACCACAACATCACAATGTCCTAAACGTATCGTGTTCAAAGCATCTATCATAGCATTTGCCGAAGAGGCACATGCTGAAACTGTTGTGTAATTTGGACCCATAAAACCATGCTTTATGGAAATATTACCAGGTGCTATATCCGCAATCATTTTTGGAATAAAGAATGGGTTGAATCTAGGTGTACCATCACCATCGGCAAAATTTAAAACTTCCTGTTGGAACGTTTCCAATCCACCAATTCCGGCACCCCAAATAACGCCTACACGTAATTTATTTATTTTGTCAAGATCAAGTTTTGAGTCTGCAATAGCTTCGTCAGATGCTACCATAGCGTATTGTGTAAACCTATCCATTTTACGAGCCTCTTTTCTATCTAGAAAATCGGTTGCGTTAAAGTTCTTAAGCTCACAAGCAAATTTTGTTTTGAACTTTTCAGTATCAAAATACGTTATTGGCGCAGCACCACTTTTACCACTTATAAGCGCATCCCAATATTCATCTTTGGTATTGCCTATAGGTGTTAATGCTCCTAAACCAGTAACTACTACTCGCCTTAACTCCATAAATTGTTTTTGAATTATTTTGCGCCTTCTATGTAAGAGATAGCTTGACCAACTGTTGCAATGTTTTCAGCTTGATCATCTGGGATTTGAATATCAAATTCCTTTTCGAATTCCATAATTAATTCTACAGTGTCTAATGAATCTGCTCCTAAATCGTTAGTGAAGCTTGCTTCAGTAACAACTTCGTTCTCATCAACACCTAATTTGTCTACGATAATCGCTTTTACTCTTGATGCAATGTCTGACATAATCTTTTAATTTTAAGTTTTAATTAGTGGGCAAAAATAAAAAACTTTATTTTTAAAACACACCTTTAGTTTAAAAATGTGATTGTAATTTACTAAAATTAGATTGAAGTATTTCAATTTTGCCTTCTAATTGTTAATATTTATTCTTTTTTTTGTTCGAACTAATGAACATTATTTTCTGTAAAATGAAACGAGTTGTAATTTTTGCGTCCGGAAGCGGTACTAATGCTGAAAATTTAATTAAGTTTTTTCACAACAGCGATAATGTATCTGTTATTCAAGTGCTTACCAACAATCCTCGTGCCAAAGTTCTTGACAGGGCCAAAAACCTTAAGGTTAGTGCGCTGTCTTTCAACCGAGTAGCCTTTACAGAAACTGATGATGTGTTGAATATTTTAAAAAATAACAATCCTGATTTAATTGTACTAGCTGGTTTTTTATGGAAATTTCCGGAGCGTATTTTAAATGAATTCCCTGATAAAGTCATTAATGTTCACCCTGCGTTATTACCCAAATATGGAGGCAAAGGCATGTACGGCATGCATGTGCATGAAGCCGTAGTTGCAAACAACGAAAGAGAAACTGGAATTACCATTCATTATGTGAACGAAAACTATGATGAAGGTGCTATTATTTTTCAAGCAAAATGTGAAGTTTCTTCAAACGATTCGGCCGATGATGTAGCGGCAAAAATTCATAAACTGGAAATGGAGCATTTTCCTAAAGTAGTTGAAAAGTTATTAAATAAATAAAGCCTATGTTGTCATGCTGAGCTTGTCGAAGCATCTAATAAACAGTTAATGAATTAAAGAGATTCCCACTTTCATGGGAAGAATATGAGTAAAAAGAAAAAGAAATACTATACCGTTTGGAAAGGGCACCACACCGGTGTTTTTGAAAGTTGGGAAGATTGCAAAGCACAAATAAAAGACTTTGAAGGTGCCCAGTACAAATCATTCACTTCTTTTGAAGCCGCTAAAAAAGCCTATAAAGGCAATTACAAAGACTATATTGGAAAGACTAAAAAATTTGTTAGCGAACTATCTGACGAACAGCTAAAAAAAATTGGGCAACCCAATTACAATTCCGTTTCGGTTGATGCAGCCTCTAGTGGCAATCCCGGAAAAATGGAATATCAAGGTGTTGATACCAAAACCAAAAAACGTTTGTTCCATCAAGGTCCTTTTGAAGAGGGCACCAATAATATTGGCGAGTTTTTAGCCATAGTACATGCATTAGCTTTTCTTAAAAAACAAAACAGCAATCGTATTATTTACACCGACTCTAAAACAGCCATCAGTTGGATAAAAAAGAAAACAGCCAACACCAAATTAGAACGGACAGACAAAAACAAACCTCTTTTTGAACTGGTAGACCGAGCCGTCACTTGGTTAAAAACCAATAACTACACAACAACCATTGTAAAATGGGAGACCAAAGCTTGGGGAGAAATTCCAGCAGATTTTGGCAGAAAATAATTAAGCTTCAATCCAATCCTTAAAAGCTTTAATTCGTTCTCTGCTTACAAATATTTCAAATTCATTAAAATTTTCCATTTCAATTTTAAATCTGTTGACTTTTATACGATGACAGCTCTCTAGTTTCTGTTTATTTATAATACACTTTCTACTTACTTGAAAAAAATGATTTGGATTTAAAACATCATTCAAACTTAAAAGTGAATAGTTTATAATATAATTACTTCCTTCTGCATGCAAATATGAAGCATTATCTAAACTGTAAAAACATGAAATATCTTTAACATCTACTATTCTAATTTTGTTTCCAACTTTTACTGTAAAATTATCTTTATAGTTGTTGTTTTGTTTATTTGTTATGTGCTCTTTTAAATCTGATATTTCATTATTGTTTATTAAAAATGTGTTCGTCTTTAAAATAGCTTTTTGAAGTTGTTCTTTATTAATTGGTTTAAGCAAATAGGATATGCTTTTGTATTCAAAAGCTTTCAAGCTGTAATTACTAAATGCGGTTGTAAAAATAATGGCGCTTTCAACTTTAACTTCATCAAAAATTTCAAAACATATGCCATCAGATAACTGAATATCTAAAAACAAAATTTCTGGGTGTTTGTGAGTTTGCAACCATTTTATTGCCGATTTTACTGATACTATTGATGCCAATACTTCACAATTTAAATCGGCAAGCATACGTTCAAGGCGTCTACTCGACACCAATTCGTCTTCAACAATTACAACCTGCATATTAATTAAGCTTTAAGCAAAGGTAATTTTATACTGTAAGTTTCAGTATCAGAATCGACGAGAATTAATCGATCTGAAAAATACGAATATCTTTTTTTTAAGTTTTCTAAACCTGTTTTAGTATTTGTATTCTCATCTGGTTTTAAGTTAAGTGTATTGATAATAACCAGATAATCATTTTCTAAATTCACTTGAACACTCATGGGTTTTTCAATTGATATTATATTGTGTTTTATTATATTTTCAAAAACCTGTTGCAAGGCAAATGGTAAAATATAATAGTTGTTAGTGTCATTTAAATTAAATGTGACGCTTAAGGCATTTTCATAACGTATCTGTAATAAATCCATATACTTTTTGCCAAACGATATTTCTTCATCTAAAAACGCTAAATCTTTGTTTTCTTGATCTAAAAAATAGCGATAAATAGCTGATAATTTTTCAGAAAAAGAAACAGCTCTTTCAGGATTTTCCTCAATTAAACCTGTTAAAACACTTATGTTATTAAACAAAAAATGCGGACTCAATTGCGCCTTTAATTGCTGATATTTTATGTTGACCGAAACACTAGTTAGTTTTAAGGATTCTTTTTCAAGTTTATTAGCCAAAACAATAAAATAAGTATGAATTGCCAACATTATTAATAAAAAATAAGGTGCAATTATAGATAAATTTACATTAAGCTTTTTAATAAAATTTTCAAAAGAAAAGTCAGAATACAATTCCGTAAAGACAAATGGAATTAACAAAACTCCTACAACATATACCATAATAATTAAATACGTTTTTCTTCCTTTATTAAAAACAAACTGAAAAGCAAAAAAAGAAAACATGGTAATTAATAGGCCTTTAGTAAAAAGATGAAAAGGGACTTTAAAATTTATCCATGATGAATTTCCAAACGAAAAAATGAGAATATTAAAAACAATAGATATTAAAAAGAAAATGAGGAATGTCTTGATTATTGATGGCTTAATTGCTAAATGAGTTTTAACATGAGCTCTTTTAGTATTTAAAAGATAATATATCAGCATACTAAAAAGTGTTATTACCACAGATAATATACTGTTGAATAAAGCAACTATATACAAAGACTTATGAGTGGGTTTAGCATCTGGAAGTAAACTAAAAAACACAATTACATAAACAAGAACAAATGATATTAAAGCAGGCTTTAAAAACTGCTTCAAAGCCTTAAATTTATTTTTAAATAAATCCGGTTTAAAGAATATCACTGATAAAAAGCAAGGGATAAATAATATTGAAATGCTTATTGGAAATATCCTTTTAAAATCAAAAAAGGCGCTTTCAAAACTCGAATTTAAAATGGCAATTAAAAATCCAAAGCCATTAAGAGCTACACTAACAATTAGAGCAAATAAAAATGCTTTTTTTAATTTTTTCATCTAGAGTTATTAAATTTATTTATACCAAACCTCATAATTTTACAACGTAATAAAAAATAAAAAGTAGTGAGTGGTTATTTTATAATAGTGAACTGTTAAAAAACCGTATATTTGCTGCAAATTTTGAAACTATTTTATGAGCAAGCTAGTAATTGTAGGAACCGTTGCTTTTGATGCTATTGAAACGCCTTTTGGAAAAACCGATAAAATACTTGGTGGTGCAGCCACTTTCATTGGTCTTGCCGCATCGCAATTTGATATTGATATGTCTATTGTTTCTGTTGTTGGAGGCGATTTTCCTAAAGAATATCTTGATCTATTAGAAAAGAAAAACATTGACATTTCTGGTGTTGAAGTTGTAAAGGATGGTAAAACCTTTTTTTGGAGCGGACGCTATCACAACGATATGAACACACGTGACACATTGGCAACAGAGTTAAATGTGCTTGCAGATTTTAATCCCGTTGTTCCAGAAGATTATAAAGATGCCGAATATGTAATGTTAGGTAATCTGCATCCTTTAGTTCAATTAGGCGTGATGGAGCAAATGACCCACAAACCTAAACTCGTGGTTTTAGACACAATGAACTTTTGGATGGATAATGCTCTTGAAGATTTACATAAAGTAATAAGCAAGGTAGATGTTATAACCATTAATGATGAAGAGGCCAGACAACTTACAGGCGAATATTCTCTGGTGGTTGCTGCTAAAAAAATTCATGAAATGGGACCAGCATACGTGGTGATAAAAAAAGGCGAACACGGCGCTTTATTATTTCATGATGACAATGTGTTTTATGCGCCTGCTTTACCATTAGAAGAAGTGTTTGATCCGACAGGAGCTGGTGACACATTTGCCGGTGGTTTTATTGGTTATCTTGCCAGAACAGATAATGTGTCTTTCGAGAACATGAAAAACGCGGTTGTTTTTGGTTCGGCATTAGCCTCGTTTTGCGTAGAAAAATTTGGGACAGAACGCATGAAAGATTTAAATGACCCTGAAGTTCTTAAACGCTTACAGCAGTTTAAAAATTTGACACAATTTGAAATTGAATTAACATAAACTAACGCGCTCAAAAACGAGCGCGTTTTTTAATTACATAACTAAAACAATGAGTGACGCATTAAAACACGAATGTGGAATTGCACAAATAAGACTCCTTAAACCATTAGAATACTACAAGGAGAAATATGGTAGTGCCTTTTATGGCGTAAACAAAATGTATTTAATGATGGAAAAGCAGCACAATCGCGGTCAAGATGGTGCTGGGTTTGCAAGTATTAAATTAGACACCAAGCCAGGTGAGCGCTATATAAGCCGTGTAAGATCTATTGCGCAACAACCTATACAAGATATTTTTGCCCAAATTAATGAGCGTATTAACAAAGAATTTACAGAACACCCTGAATATGCCAATGATGTTGAACTTCAAAAAAAGAATATCCCATATATAGGTGAAGTATTACTAGGCCATGTACGTTATGGTACTTTTGGCAAAAACAGTGTTGAGAGTGTGCACCCGTTCTTGCGTCAGAACAACTGGATGCATAGAAACTTAATTGTTGCTGGTAATTTTAACATGACCAATGTCAATGAATTATTTGACGGCTTGGTAAACCTAGGGCAGCATCCAAAAGAAAAAGCCGATACCATTACTATTATGGAGAAAATAGGCCATTTCCTTGATGATGCCGTATCTAAAGCTTACAAAAAATTAAAAAAGGAAGGCTATAGTAAAAGTGAATGCTCACCGCTAATTGCAGAGCGTTTAAATGTTGCTAAAATATTGAAACGTGCTTCCAAAAACTGGGACGGTGGTTATGCTATGGCTGGTTTATTGGGCCATGGCGATTCGTTTGTTTTGCGCGATCCTGCCGGAATACGACCTGCATATTATTATAAAGATGATGAAGTTGTTGTGGTTGCTTCAGAACGACCAGTAATTCAAACTGTTTTTAATGTTGATTTTGATGATGTAAAAGAATTGGAACCTGGTCATGCCATTATTACTAAAAAATCTGGCGATGTTTCTATTCATAAAATCATTGAGCCATTAGAGCGTAAAGCCTGTTCGTTTGAACGCATCTATTTTTCAAGAGGAAGTGATGCCGAAATCTATCAGGAACGCAAAGAACTTGGAAAGCTGTTGATGCCAAAAGTACTTGAGGCTATTGATAACGACACAAAAAACACCGTGTTTTCATTTATACCAAATACTGCCGAAACATCTTTTTTTGGTATGGTTGAAACGGTTGAAGACTATCTAAACCAAAAGAAAACACAGGCTATTTTAGATGGGAAAGGAGGCTTAAGCGCCGAAACAGTAACCGATATTTTGTCTGAACGACCGCGCATTGAAAAAATAGCCATTAAAGATGTTAAACTACGAACCTTTATAACTGAAGATAGCAGTCGTGACGATTTAGTTGCCCACGTTTATGACGTAACCTATGGCGTAATTAAACCCACTGACAATCTTGTGATTATTGATGACAGTATTGTAAGAGGTACAACTCTAAAAAAGAGTATTATAAAAATGATGGATCGCCTTAATCCTAAAAAGATTGTTGTGGTATCATCAGCACCTCAAATACGTTATCCAGACTGCTATGGCATAGACATGGCCCGACTTGAAGATTTAATTGCCTTTAGAGCCATGTTGGATTTATTAGAAGAGAACAACAAATACCATATGGTACAAGAGGTTTATAACAAATGTAAGGCCCAAGTAGAGTTAGAAGATAAAGATGTAAGAAACTTTGTTAAGGACTTGTATGCAGAATTTACTGATGAAGAAATCTCTAATAAAATTGCAGAATTAATTTGCGACGATACTGTTAATGCAGAAGTGCAAACTATTTTTCAATCTGTAGACAATTTACATAAAGCCTGCCCTAAAAATTTAGGTGATTGGTATTTTACAGGAAATTATCCAACTTCTGGGGGTAACAGGGTAGTAAATAAAGCGTTTATTAATTTCTTTGAAGGCAACAAAGAGCGTGCTTATTAAGTAATTGAAAATATGCAGTTTATCTGATAAAATATGCTTTTAAGCTAAAAAAAATGCAGTTTATCTATTTTTTATGCGTTTCTAAATAAATAAAATCTACATTAGTACTACCATAACATAAGTAGGTTAAGTTCATGGTAGATTTGGGGCAAAAAAAGGTGAACTTTCGTTCGCCTTTTTTTATTTGACTTATGTTTTTGCACAACAATTGCAGTTAAAAACTTCATTTTGTTTCCTTTAGCCAATTTATTAGTCGTTTATCTATTAATTTTTTTCTTTTAAGAAAAGCAACGTTATATTTGCTCCACCATAACATAAGTAGGTTAAGTTTATGGTAGATTTGGGGCAAAAAAGGTGAACTTCTGTTCACCTTTTTTCATTTTCAATATAAAATTCTCAAACCTTTTTACTCTTTTCAAAACTACAAGACAATAAAAAAGGCGAACTAATTAGTTCGCCCTTTGTGCGTTTTAATTTCGGCTTATTTTGCTTCTGCATAACGCCTTTCAACTTCGTTCCAGTTAATCACTTTGAAGAAAGCATCAATATAATCAGGACGTCTATTTTGATAGTTAAGATAATAGGCGTGTTCCCAAACATCTAAACCTAATATAGGAGTTCCACCACAAGCGACACCTGGCATTAAAGGATTATCTTGATTAGGTGTTGAACACACCTCAACTTTGCCTCCCTTATGCACACAAAGCCAAGCCCAACCTGAACCAAATTGTGTAGCGGCAGCTTTACTAAAAGCCTCAACAAAAGCATCTTTAGAACCAAACTCTGCTTCAATAGCATCTTTTAATTCACCTGAAAGATACCCTCTGTCTTCAGGATTCATA
Organism: Hanstruepera flava; assembly: GCF_023634025.1. Taxonomy (GTDB): domain Bacteria; phylum Bacteroidota; class Bacteroidia; order Flavobacteriales; family Flavobacteriaceae; genus Hanstruepera; species Hanstruepera flava. Next base: position 1,290,000 of record NZ_JALJCW010000001.1, read on the forward strand.
ACCTCCCAAAACAGTGAATGATTGTAAAAACCTCCTCCATTATTCCTAACACCCATGTTAGTCATATCTAAATTGGTTAGAATATTTTCTATGGTCTTACCTTCTAAATCTGTTCCTTCTATTGCGGCATTTAATTTAGATGTATAACCAGCATGGTGCTTTGAGTGATGTATTTCCATTGTACGTGCGTCTATATGAGGCTCTAAAGCATCATAAGCATATTTTAATTTCGGTAATTCGAAAGCCATAATTTCTATTTTTACTTGTTAATATTAAATTCCCCCAAATTTAAGGATAATAGGTAGCAATTAAAAATAATAAATACCTATCAAATCATTGATAGTTTTTATCTTGTATCAAAATTCATTTAATGTCTTCAGACAACTCGTTTTTAATTTACAATGCATCGGCAGGAAGTGGTAAAACCTTTTCGCTTGTTAAGTCGTATTTATCATTATTGTTTCAAGCCAAATCACCTACTCATTTCAAACACATTTTAGCCATTACCTTTACCAACAAAGCGGCTGGTGAAATGAAGTCTAGAATTCTTGAGGCTCTAACTGAATTTTCTTCCCCTTCCATTTTAGAAAACCCAACAGATTTATTCAACTTAATAAGTAATGAACTGCATCTGTCGGCAAAAGACATCCATGCTAAGAGTAAAACAATACTTGATGAGATTTTGCATAATTATGCTGCTTTTGACATTTCAACCATTGACGGCCTAACACATAAATTAATTAGAACATTTGCCTACGATTTAAAAATCCCTTTAAATTTTGAAGTTGAACTGGACACCGATCGTATACTTAACGAGGCTGTAGACAGACTTATAGCAAAAGCGGGAACAGAAAAGGAATTGACCAAACTACTTGTGGATTTTGCTATTGAAAAAGCAGATGATGACAAAAGTTGGGACATTTCCTTCGACTTTAACAAGATTGCCAAGCTTTTAACCAATGAAAACGATTGGCCTTTTCTCAACAATTTAAAAAGTAAAACGCCTCAAGATTTTAAAGTGCTTAAAAAATCTATTAGAAATAAAATTCACGAGGTTGGGCAAACCCTAGTAAATATCTCAGAATCTGCATTAACACTTATTTCAGAATGTGGCCTCGAGTTTGCCGATTTTCTGGGTGGCAGCAGAGCCTATTTGCCAAACTATTTTTTAAAATTAAAAGATTTAAATCTAGATTATGATTATGATAAAGCTTGGATTCAAAAACTTGAAGAAAAACCCTTATACCCTGAATCCAAAACACCTGAAAACATTAAAACAATCCTAGACGATATAAAACCAACACTTGTTGCCCAATTTAACGAAACACGTCATTTATTTTATTTGTATAAGTTTTTAAAAAGCATTTATAGCAACATCACACCTTTATCAGTTTTAAATGAAATTCAAAAAGAAGTAACCCAATTAAAAGCTGAAGAAAACCTGCTTCTAATTTCAGAATTCAACACCTTGATTAGCAATGAAATTAAAGGTCAACCCACACCATTTATCTATGAGCGTTTAGGCGAGAAATTCAAACATTATTTTATTGATGAGTTTCAAGACACTTCACAATTACAATGGGATAATTTAATTCCGCTTTTAGACAATGCTTTATCTGCTGAAAATGGAACTGCTATGTTGGTTGGAGATGCCAAACAAGCTATTTATCGTTGGCGAGGAGGCCAAGCAGAGCAATTTATTGATTTATTCAACAAAACAAAAAATCCGTTTCCTGTTGAGCCGAGAATTATATCGCTGGCTTCAAACTTTAGAAGCTGTTACGAGATTATAACTTTCAATAATGGCTTTTTTAAGTTCCTTTCCTCTTCTGTATTTAGCAATACAAATTATCAAAAACTTTATTCCTCCATAGATCAAAACATTGAAAAAAAGCAAGCAGGCTATGTTAATTTGAACTTTCTTGAGATTGACTCGAATACTGAATTTGATAAAGATGAACTCTATTCCAAAGCAGTTTATAAAACTATTTTAAATTGCCTTAACAATGGTTTTGAACTAAATGACATTTGTGTTCTTGTAAGAAAAAAGAAAGAAGGTATTGCTGTTTCAGAATACTTGAATGACAATGGTATTCCCATTATGTCTTCTGAAACCTTGCTCATCAATAACTCCCCAAATGTCCGGTTTATTATTCATGTATTACAATTAATTGCGCAGCCTGAAAACACAGAAATTAAAGTTGAAGTGCTCAACTTTATAGCGAATAAAAACAACAGTCCAGACAAGCATGCGTTTTTTAAAACTTATTTAAACATTGCCAATACCGAATTGTTTCAAGCTTTAGGTTACAAAACGAACCTAACATCTTTGTCCCAGCTTTCCGTATTCGAACTCGCCGAAACACTTATTAGAGAGTTTAGCCTCGTGCCTGACTCTGATGCTTTTGTTCAGTATTTTATGGATGTGGTTTTAGATTTCACCCGTAAAAAACAAGCAGACATCGTGGGCTTTTTAGACTATTATGAATCCAAAAAATCTCAATTAAGTATTGTTTCCCCTCAAGGGTTCAATGCGGTACAAATCATGACCATTCATAAATCCAAAGGGTTGGAATTTCCTGTTGTTGTTTTTCCTTATGCAGATCTCAATATCTATCAAGAAAAAGAACCTAAAGAATGGTTTGAATTAGATTCAGATCAATATAACGGCTTTAACTATGCCTTGCTGAACTATTCAAAACAATTTGAACATTTTGGCGACAAAGGCCAAGCTATATTCAACAAGCACCAGTCTGAATTGGAATTAGACAATCTCAATCTTTTATATGTAGCATTAACAAGACCCATTGAGCAGCTATATATTATTTCAAAAAGAGACATAAATTCAAAAGGAGATGAAAACCCAAACACATATGCTGGTTTCTTTATAAGCTATCTAAAAGAATTAAATGTATGGAATGAAGCTAAATCAAGCTATAATTTTGGGGAAGAAAAAAGAGATACCTCTATAAAAAAACATTTACCCAACAATTTAGAAGAATTGAAGTACATAAGTGTTTCCAAAGAAAGTCATAACATTAAAATCATAACCAATTCTGGTTACTTATGGGATACCACTCAAGGTAAAGCTATTGAAAAAGGAAATCTTGTGCACCAAATTATGTCATTCATAAAAACTGAAGACGATGTTGATCTTGCTATCAGTAAGTTTAAAAACGACAAAACCTACAACATCAGTCAAATACAGCTAATAGAACCCTTGGTAAGAAGTATAGTAAGCCATTCTCAACTAGCTGGTTATTTTACAGGAAATTACAATATTTACAATGAACGGGATATAATTTCTGAAACTGGAAAAATATTACGCCCAGATAGGTTGAATATAAATGACAAAAACGATGTTGTAATAATTGATTACAAATCGGGTCAGGCAGACAATAAACATATATTACAACTAGACGAATACAAAACTGTTTTAACAAAAATGAAGCTTAAAGTTGTCAAGCAAATACTTGTTTATATAAATGATGGAATTGAAGTAAAAGAATTTTAAATTTGCAAAAAACAAAACTCATGTACGGCAAAATAAAAGAACATTTAGAAAACGAATTACAAACCATAAAAGACAATGGTTTATTTAAAACCGAACGCATAATTACATCTGATCAAGGAGCAGAAATCACATTAAATACTGGTGAAAAAGTATTGAATTTTTGCGCCAACAACTATTTAGGCCTATCTGCTCATCCTGAGGTTATTCAAGCCGCAAAAGATGTTATGGATACACATGGTTTTGGAATGTCGTCGGTTCGTTTTATTTGCGGAACACAAGATATCCATAAAGAACTTGAAAGTAAAATTGCTGATTTTTACGGAACTGAAGACACCATTCTTTACGCAGCTGCTTTTGATGCCAATGGAGGTGTTTTTGAACCGTTATTAGGACCTGAAGATGCCATCATATCAGATTCACTAAACCATGCTTCAATTATTGATGGTGTTCGTTTATGTAAGGCAGCGCGTTATCGCTATCAAAATAATGACATGGCAGATTTAGAAAAACAACTTATTGAAGCCAACAAAAATGGTGCGCGATTTAAAATCATAGTAACAGATGGCGTCTTTTCAATGGATGGTCTAGTTGCGCCTTTAGATCAAATTTGCGATTTAGCCGACAAGTATGATGCATTAGTTATGATAGATGAGTGCCACGCTGCTGGATTTATTGGTGAAACAGGTCGCGGAACATTAGAAGAAAAAGGTGTGATGGACCGAATAGACATTATTACTGGTACATTAGGAAAAGCGTTGGGTGGTGCCATGGGTGGCTATACCACCGGTAAAAAAGAGATCATTGAAATGTTAAGACAGCGCTCTAGACCATACTTATTTTCAAACTCGCTAGCGCCAGCAATTGTTGGTGCATCGATAAAGGTATTCGACTTGTTAAAAAATGACACCTCTTTGCGAGATAAATTGGAATGGAATACCAACTACTTTAAATCCGAAATGCAAAAAGCTGGTTTTGACATTATTGATGGTGATTCTGCAATTGTACCAATCATGCTTTACGATGCAAAGCTCTCACAGACAATGGCTAACATGTTGTTAAGCGAAGGCATTTATGTCATTGGCTTCTTTTTCCCAGTTGTCCCAAAAGAAAAAGCAAGAATACGAGTTCAACTTTCTGCCGCTCATAATAAAACGCACCTCGATAAAGCAATTACAGCTTTTAAAAAAGTTGGTAAGGCCTTAGAAATAATTTGATTTTTTTTGACAAAGTGGTACATTTTAGGGGAAATATCCAATATTTTTCTATATTTGTCTTTGTTAATAATATTTAACAACTTACTTTTGCTTACAATTAACACTTAAAAATTAAATTTTTGAATATGAAAAATCTTAGCAGATTATTGTTCGCTTTGTTGCTTATGTTAGGTTTAAGCAACACTTACGCACAAGATGAAAACAACCCTTGGGCTGTTACCTTTGGAATAAACGCGGTTGATTTTTATCCAACTGGTGAAGATCCTCCACTAGGTGACTTTTTAGATGAGTATTTTAATGCCGAAGACCATTGGAATATTTTACCTTCATTATCTACTCTTTCAGTTTATCGTTATATCAATAGTGGTTTTACTGTAGGTGCTACTGCTTCTATTAACAAAATAGATTACTTTGGTGATGACGATACAACTTACAATGGAGCTTCTTATTTTGGTTTAGACGGTGTTGTTATGTACAAGTTTGGCTCAATGATTAATAACTCATGGCTAGATCCTTATTTAGGAGTTGGTGGTGGTTACACTTGGGTTGATTCAATTGGAGCTGGAACATTAAATGGTACTATTGGTATCAATTTCTGGATTACAGAAAATATTGGTCTAACTGCTCAATCTGCTTATAAGCATGCATTCGAAGATTACTTATCTACTCACTTCCAACATACTCTAGGTGTTACTGTTCAGTTTGGTGGAAAAGATACTGATGGTGATGGCATTTACGATAAAGACGATGCTTGTCCAGAAGTATTTGGTTTAGCTGAATTTAACGGTTGTCCTGACACAGATGGTGATGGTATAGAAGACAGTAAAGATTCTTGTCCTCTAGAAGCTGGTCCTGCTGAATTCAACGGATGCCCAGATTCAGATGGTGATGGCATTCCAGATAAAGACGATGCTTGTCCAACAGAAGCTGGTTCAAAAGAATTAAATGGATGCCCAGATTCAGATGGTGACGGTGTTGCAGATAAAGATGATGAGTGTCCAACTGTTGCTGGTCCTGCAGCTAACAAAGGATGCCCTTGGCCAGACAGAGATGGTGATGGTGTTCCAGACAAAGATGACTTATGTCCAGACAAAGTTGGTACAGTTGCTAACAACGGATGTCCTGAAGTAACTGAAGCTGTTAAGAAAGCTTTAAATGCTTACGCTAAAACTATCTTATTCGATACAGGGAAATCAACTATTAAAGATTCTTCAGCTGAAGTATTACAAAACATCATTGATATCTTAAAAGAATATCCTAATGCAAGATTCATGATTGAAGGTCATACAGATAGCGTTGGTAGTGAAGCTACTAATGAAAAACTTTCTAAAGAAAGAGCTAGTTCTGTTATGAATTACCTAATCACAAACGGAATTGCTTCTAACAGATTAGAGCATGCAGGTTACGGTGAGTCAAGACCAATTGATACGAATAAAACTAGAGCTGGTAGAGCGAATAACAGAAGAGTTGAAATTAATTTAATTAAATAATCAATCAACTTAAATTTATAGAAAAACGCCTCGAAATTTCGAGGCGTTTTTTATTTTTATAACATGACAACGTTTATTGAAGATGTACTAAGCGATTTAGACCGTAATGAACTCAAGCTTTCAGAGTTAGTATTTATCCTTCCTAGCAAACGTGCAGGCATATTTTTAAAACACTATATTTCTCAATCTTTAGATGAACCTGTTTTTTCACCATCAATTTTCAGTATTGAAGAATTTGTTGAAGAGCTTTCCGATTTAAAATCGGTTTCAAATATAGAATTACTTTTTATCTTCTATAAAAGCTATCTTAAAGTTCATACAAATAACGATGTCTATTCATTTGAAGAGTTTTCCAAATGGGCACAGATTTTAATTCAAGATTTCAATGAAATTGATAGGCATTTAATTCCTCAAAATAGTATTTTCGATTATTTAAGCGCCATTAAAGAGGTCAATCATTGGTCGGTAGAATCCAATAAAACAGAACTAGTTAATCGCTATTTGGTATTCTGGAAACGCTTAAAAAACTACTACTTTGAATTTAAAGACGCTTTAATTTCTGAAGGCAAGGGTTATCAAGGTTTGATCTATAGAGAAGCATTAGAAAATATTCAAAGTTATATTGAAAATAATTCTGCAAAAAAGCATGTTTTTTTGGGGTTTAATGCTTTAAATACTGCCGAAGAAACTATAATACAAGAAATACTTCAAAACGGTTTAGGATATATTTATTGGGATATTGATCGTGTTTTTTATGAATCTAAAAACCATGATGTTGCTTTATTTGTTAAGCAGTATTCTAAAAATTGGAACTTTTTTAAAAACAATCCTTTTAATTGGGTATCACATAATTATTCAAAAGAAAAAAACATTCAAGTTTATGGTATTCCTAAAAACATAGGGCAAGCCAAACACATAGGGACTCTTTTAAGCAATTTGCAAGAGTCAAACAATTCATTGAATAGTACAGCCGTGATTCTTTCAGATGAAACCTTGCTATTACCAGTACTTAACTCAATCCCTAAAGATATAGATACTTTAAATGTCACTATGGGATTAGAATTAAAAACTGTTCCATTAGCTTCCCTCTTTGAAAAGCTATTCTACATTCATAAGAAAAAAACGGCTACGTTCTATTATAAAGATGCTATTACAATACTCTCTCATGAGTTTGTAAGTCCCTTATTTAATGTGAATAACTCTAATGAAGTTTCTGAAATAATACATACCATTCAAACAAATAATATAATCTATTTAGATGAAGAACGACTTCTAAAACTATCGCCAAACAATAGTCAAATTATTTCTGTTCTGTTTAGTTTTTGGCAGGACAACGCTAAAACTGGTTTACAAAAGTGCCTCGATCTTATTCTATTGATAAAATTAAGTTTTGAAAGCAACAAACAAAACCATGTATTGGCTTTAGAATATTTGTTCCGATTTCATCAGCTATTCAACGAAATTGAGCAACTTGGTGAATCTCATAACTACATAAACAACATTAGTACATTACATAGTGTTTACAATGAGTTGTTGAGTTCAGAAACTTTAGACTTTAAAGGAGAGCCTCTTGAGGGATTACAGATAATGGGTATGCTGGAAAGTCGGGTTTTAGATTTTGAAACAGTAATTATTTCGTCTGTAAATGAAGGTATTTTACCATCAGGAAAAACCCAAAACTCGTTTATCCCTTTTGATGTTAAAGTAGAAAACAAACTTCCTACCTATAAAGAGAAAGATGCCATTTACGCCTATCATTTTTATAAGGTTTTAAATCGTGCTAAAAATGTATTTATCTTATACAATACTGAAATTGATGCCCTGTCTAGCGGAGAAAAAAGCAGATTTATTAAGCAGTTAGAAATTGAAAACATCCACAATATTAAACACACATTGGTTGCTCCTAAAGTTCCTGTGATTAATAAAGATTTAAACAAAATTGATAAAACTCCTGATATTTTGAATCGTTTGAAAGAAATATCAGAGAATGGTTTTTCACCATCATCGCTAACAACTTATGTTAGAAACCCTTTAGACTTTTATTATAAAAAAATATTGAAAATAAAAGAGCATGAGGATGTTGAGGAAACCATTGCTGCCAATACTTTAGGAACCGTTATACATAATACACTTGAAGATTTTTACAAACCCTTTATAAACCGCGAAATTCAGGTACAAGATGTAGAGCGTATGAAGTCCCTAATTGATGAAACCGTTACAAAGCATTTTAAAAATTTGTATTTGGAGGGCTTTATTTCAAAAGGTAAAAATTTAATCGTTTTTGAAATTGCCAAGCGCTATATCTCTAATTTTTTAGATTTGGAATTAGATGATTTAAAGCACGGAAATACTATTGAGATACTAGCTGTTGAATTAGAAAACAAAATAGGGCTAGATATTCCTGAAGTGCCTTTTCCGGTATTATTAAAAGGTACTGTAGATCGTGTAGATAAAAGAAATGGTGTGATTAGAATTATTGACTACAAATCTGGCAAAGTAGATAAAGGGAAAGTTGAAGTTGTTAATTGGGAAGATATCACAACAGATTATGATAAGTACAGTAAATCATTTCAGGTACTATCTTATGCTCTTATGATGGAAACACAAAAAAAACCTCATGAACAGGTAGAGGCCGGAATTATTTCCTTTAAAAATCTCAATCAAGGGTTTTTAAAGTTCGCGAAGAAAGATAGAGCAGGTTCGTATGCTAAAAAAATAGAATACATTGACCAAGAAATTTTAGCTAACTTCACCAGAGAACTTAAACAACTCATAATAGAAATTTGTAATCCAGACATTCCATTTTTAGAGAAAGAACTTAAACAATAATCTATGTTTACAGTATCTGTTGATTCACATATTATTGAACATTGCAAAGCCATGGTTGCTAAACATGACTTTGGCAAACGTTTTACGGCAAATGGAACCAAAGAGCAACAACTTACAGGCTTAATTGGTCAATCAGTAATCATGGAACTCTTTGATAAAGGCTATGTAGATGGCTCTTCGGGATTTGATGAAGGTGTGGATTTGGTTTATGCTAATAAGACTATTGATGTAAAAACCATGGGAAGAACAACAACTGTAAAATCAGGTTACACCAATAACTTCTTAAAACTTCAGGATTACTTTAAAACCGAAATCTACATTTTTTGTAGTTACCATAAAATTAAGCAAGTTCTGACTGTTTGCGGTTGGATTTCAAAAGATGAATTTATAAAAAAACGCCGTTTCTATCCTAAAGGGAGTACAAGAACCCGTTTTGACAAAACAACATTTACAACCTTCGCAGACCTATATGAAATTGACAATAAAGATTTGAATAACGTCAATTCCATTACCGATTTAAAAAAACAATTAATAACGATAAAATAATGAAAGAATTAATTTTTTTATTTCTATTAGTTTTTCTTTTTCCTTGTAAATTAGATAAGCAACAATCAATTAATGGGAATTGGTATACTGACTCAAATTTAGCTGAAATAGAGAATTATTCAGAGTTTTATATTGACGACACAAATTTATACATATACAATGAGGACGCTGGATTGCTTCCGAATATTGAATATTTATTGAAAAATGATACACTATATTTTTTATCAAAAGATAAAGATGAGGCAATTGGATCTGTAAAGTTTATTGATGATAATACTTTAAAAATATATAATGACAGCCTTTTTTTAAGAAGAATTAAAAAAGGCATCAAACCAGGTGATTTTTTATTTGGAAATAAAACAGAATCTGACTACAGAAAAGATTTTTTGGAAAGAAAAAAACAATGGCTTTTAAGAGTTGATAATTAACTGTTTATTGTCTTTTGACTATGATGTAAAATCTATGTTAAAAGTTTAATCATTAAAATGTTTTATTAGTGATTACTTATTCAAAGACTAACGTCTTCACTGAAACCTATCTTAAATATAAAAACTCTAAAAATGAGAACTTATCGTGGAGCATATCGGATTAGCAAAGTTTTCCTCAGGCTTCAATACTGCAAATAGAAAATATTCTTCAAAAAAAGATCATTATTGTTTTCGAAAAAAACCTGAAATATATTTTCGCTTTTTTCGAAAACAAAAATACCACACATTCGTGTGGTATTTTCTACTTGATGTGGAGCATATCGGATTCGAACCGATGGCCTCTACGCTGCCAGCGTAGCGCTCTAGCCAACTGAGCTAATGCCCCATTTTACTTCAATCCGCTTAATACTAAAACGGGAAGTGTTGTACTTTGAAAATCTTTTTTTAATATCGTATTTTTCTCCCACAATTTACTGAAAAATCCGCGCTTACGCCTAACTACACATAACATATCTGGATCGTTATCTTTATAATGCTCTAAAACACCTTGGAATGTTGTGGCATTTTCAGAATATGTTGTATTTGTAATAATGCTTTGTAAAGCTTCATTAATATCAAAATCACCTTCATTATAGAAAGGAGTTTTTACCAACAACAAATTTACTATGGACTTATATTGATTTTTAATATTAATTAATGGTACTAAAGCCTCCTCTTTTTTCATTATCGCCGATTTCAACGCCATTAATATGTATACAACAGGCTTATATTTTAATCCTTCTGGAACTATAAGCGCTGGAATATTCGTTTGCTTAATAATTTTACCTGAAGTCTTGCCCAAATATACCTCATCTTTAACAGAGTTAGTTCGCGGCTCAATCATAATTAAATCTATATCCAAGGATTGACAAACCAATTCAAGGGTATCAACCAACTTACCTTTAAACGTTTTAATAACAACATCAACATTCTTGGTATCAACTTTAGCGACATGAGCTTTAAGAAATTCATAGCTCTCACGTTCTAAAATATGATCTACTTTAATCATAGTTCCTGCTTTGGTGTAAACATTATATACCTGAACAACATATAACTTGGCTCCAAATGCCTGTGCAAAATCAACTGCATATTGTAAATGGCTAACCGCATTTTTTGATGACCCAACTGGAACTAAAATATTCTTCATAATCAATAATTTAAAACTAAATTTACGAGAAATCTATGCAAAAGTAAACATTAAATATGATTCGTAAAGCAACAAATCTTGATATTGATACCATTTTAGATATTACCAATGCTTGTGCGTTGTTTATGATAAAGAATGGTATTTATCAATGGAATGCATCTTACCCTAATCGCAAAGTGTTTGAAAAGGATGTTTCAAGAGGTGAACTATATGTTCTTGAAAATCATGATGATATTGTGGGTTGCATTGTTATTTCCACCTATATGGATGAAGAATATCATGCGGTAAAGTGGTTAACTGAAAGTAATAACAGCTTTTATATTCATAGATTGGCTATCCTTCCTAAACACCAAGGAAAAGGTTTTGCTCAACAACTCATGAGTTTTGCAGAGAAACTTGCTATAGAAAATAGTTATAATTCCATAAGGTTAGATACTTTTTCACAGAACATAAGAAATCAAAAGTTTTACGAACTTCGCGGTTATAAAAAATTAGGTGAAATTTTCTTTCTAAAGCAAAGTAAATATCCCTTTTATTGTTATGAATTAGTGGTTTGAGTACCGATATCAGTTTAAAACATATTAACAAATTAGCCATTCCAGCATTAATATCTGGAGTGTCTGAACCTATTTTGTCTATAACAGATACTGCCATAGTTGGAAACATGCCAGTTGATGCCACCGAATCTTTAGCTGCTGTTGGTATAGTAGGTGCCTTTATTTCCATGCTTATTTGGGTTTTAGGTCAAACCCGAAGCGCAATTTCCTCAATAGTATCGCAATATGTTGGCGCCAATAATTTAGACAAAGTGAAAAATCTTCCTGCTCAAGCCATTTTTATAATTACCTCTTTAAGTATCCTTATTATTCTCATTACCTATCCTTTGGCTGAACCAATTTTTAAACTTTATAATGCTTCCCATTTAATTTTAGACTACAGTGTGGAATATTATAGAATTCGCGTGTTTGGCTTTCCATTCACGCTATTTACAATAGCTGTATTTGGAACTTTTAGAGGGTTGCAAAATACATTTTACCCTATGATAATTGCTATAGTAGGTGCATCAGCCAACATTATTCTAGATTTTGTTTTAGTGTTTGGTATTGAAGGGTTTATCCCTGCCATGAATATCAAAGGAGCAGCTTATGCCAGTGTCATTGCGCAGTTGTTAATGGCTTTGGTTTCTGCTTATTATTTACTGACAAAAACTACAATACCTTTACGCTTCAGTTTGCCTTTTAACAGCGAAATAAAGCGATTCTTACTTATGATTGTGAATCTTTTTATTAGAACTTTAGCGCTCAATGTCACCTTATATTATGCAAGTGCCTTTTCAACCAGTTACGGCAAAGAGTATATTGCAGCATACACCATAGCTATTAATCTGTGGTTTTTAGGCGCTTTTATTATTGATGGTTATGCCAGTGCTGGTAATATACTTTCAGGAAAGTTATATGGCGCCAAAGATTATAAAAAACTAATTGCACTGAGCAACAAACTCATTAAGTATGGTGTTATTGTAGGTGCTATTATGGCTATAATAGGAGCGCTTATTTATTATCCTGTTGGATCTCTTTTTACAAAAGATGAAGCTGTTCTCAATGAATTCTACAACGTGTATTGGATGGTACTCGCCATGCAGCCATTGTGTGCTTTGGCCTTTATTTTTGATGGTATGTTCAAAGGTTTAGGGAAAATGAAAACGCTTCGTAATGTACTTTTGTTTTCTACATTTTTAGTTTTTGTGCCTATCTTGTTTTGGTTGGATTCAATGAATTACAAGTTGTATGCCATTTTCACAGCTTTTACTTTATGGATTATTGCACGAGGCCTCCCACTCATCATAAAATTTAGAAAAGAATTTTTACCGCTCTCACAAAACTATTAACTTTGGTCATAAATTGTTGTATATGTTAACGCTGTTACCCTTACTACAAGGAGCAAATATTGAAGAGAAAATAAAAGAAGCGCCTGATAGTTCTTATGAAATAGGTGTGTTTATAGGCTCTATGTTGCCGTTTGTAGTTTTAGTAATTATCGCTTACGCCATTTTCAGATACAATAAAAACAAAATTAATAAGGATTAATATGGGAGGAAATATGCTTTTTTTGGTACTCGCAATAGTACTAATCATTATTTACGTTTACAATAGAAACAAACGCCGTTAATTACCGTGTTTTTAGCCAACCTGTAATACTCATGCGTTCTGTTTTTACAGGTTTTACTTCATGCTCTAAAATTTGACTTTCAAAAACAACCACGCGTCCAGGAAATGGATAAATAACCTTTTCGGTTTCTTGTCTGTCATTATTTAAGTATAATACTAACTCGCCTCCGTTTTCCGGCAACCATCCTTCTTCATTTAAATAACAAACAAAAGACAGTTTGCGTCTGTCATCATTTTGGAACGTGTCTAAATGCCTTTTATAAAACGTGCCTTCTGGATAAAGTGCGTAGTGAAATTCTTTTTGCAAAATCCCCATAAAACAGGTTTTGTTTAAATAAAGAACCAGATCATTTATTTTGTCAAAAAACAACCTCTCTTTTGTATCTGCTTTAGATTCATCTATCCACAGAATCATATCACCTCTAATAGACTTTGCAATAGTTTCATTAACGCGGTTACCAATAGCTGCTTTTTTAAAGGTGTCTTCTTCATGTTTGTTTAACAACGATTCTCTTAAAATAGAAACTTCATCGTTCGAAAAAAAATTCTCGACAATGCTGTATTGTTGCATTGAAATGTCGTTTATGATCTTTTCATAAAGTGAATTTTCAACAAAATCAATGGCTTCAAATAATTGATCCATAAGTCACTAATTTTTAAAAAAGCGCGCAAATGTAATCTAAAAATCAATTGCTTTTACAAAACAATTATCTTTGTAATGAAAAATCATATTATGAGTAACATTAGAATCACTAAACAATTCTCTTTCGAGACTGGCCATGCGCTTTATGGCTACGACGGGAAATGCAAAAATGTACATGGGCATAGCTACAAATTGTCGGTAACAGTTATTGGAGAACCCATATCAGACCAAGGCAATGTAAAATACGGTATGGTAATAGATTTTGGCGATCTGAAGAAGATAATAAAACATGAAATCGTGGACGTATTTGACCATGCTACCGTTTTTAATAAAAATACGCCTCATGTTGAATTGGCCAAAGAACTGGAGGATAGAGGGCATAATGTACTGTTAGTAAATTACCAGCCAACAAGCGAGATGATGGTGATTGATTTTGCTGAAAAGATAAAAAAGCATTTGCCTAATCATATTGTGTTACATTCATTAAAATTACAAGAAACCGAAACCAGTTTTGCAGAATGGTATGCCAGTGACAATTAATTTAATTTGTCATGCTGAAGTTGTTTCAGCATCTATTATATTTACTACATGAATATCCCACAAGGAAAAAAGATTTACTTCGCATCAGACAACCATTTGGGTGCACCAACACAAGAGGCCTCGCGACCACGTGAACTGAAATTTGTAGCTTGGTTAGATGAGGTTAAACACGATGCAGCAGCTATTTTCCTGATGGGCGATTTATTCGATTTTTGGTTCGAGTATAAAACTGTTGTTCCTAAAGGGTTTACCAGAACACTAGGTAAATTAGCCGAAATCACAGACTCTGGAATACCGATATATTACTTTGTAGGCAATCACGATTTATGGATGAATGGTTATTTTGAAGAAGAACTCAATATTCCTGTATACCATAAACCTCAAGAATACACCTTTAATAACAAAACCTTTTTTATCGGTCATGGTGATGGGTTAGGCCCTGGAGACAAAGGCTATAAGCGTATGAAAAAGGTTTTTACCAATCCGTTCAGCAAGTGGTTATTCAGATGGTTGCATCCTGATTTAGGTGTTAGGCTTGCTCAGCATTTATCAGTAAAAAACAAGTTGATATCTGGTGATGAAGATGCCAAATTTTTGGGTGAGGATAATGAGTGGCTGGTACAATACTGTAAACGCAAGTTAGAAGATAAACATCGTGATTTTTTTGTGTTTGGACACAGACATCTACCATTAGAAATTAACCTCAACCAAACCTCCAAATATATCAATCTAGGCGATTGGATAAACTATTATACCTACGGCGTTTTTGATGGGAAAAATTTTGAATTAAAGAAGTTTTAAACTTCTTCTTTTTCATGCTCTTCAATATCTTTAGTCAAATCCAACTCCCTTAATGGTTTGTTTTTAACACCCATTATTGCCACAACCACCAACGTTACAGTGCCTCCTAACATCACCGCCAATGGCGCTCCAAACAATCTGGCAGCAATCCCACTTTCCAATGCTCCAAGTTCATTAGAAGACCCAACAAACATAGAGTTAACAGCACCTACACGGCCTCGCATATCATCAGGTGTTTTGAGTTGTAGAATGGTTTGTCGAACCACCATAGAAATGCCATCAAAAACACCAGAAAAGAACAAGGCTAAAACACTTAACCACATCAGTTTTGAGGCTCCAAATATGATCATGAATACACCAAATCCAAAAACTGAAATCAGTAATTTTTTTCCGGTATTCTTGGTAATGGGAATATAGGTTGTTGCCAACATGGTAATAATACTCCCAGAGGACAACGCGGCATTTAGTATCCCGAATCCTTTGGGACCTGCATCCAAGATATCTTTTGCGAACACAGCAAAAATGGCAACAGCACCACCAAACAACACGGCAATCATATCTAAAGTCAGTGCGCCTAAAATGACTTTGTCATTAAATACAAATCGTATTCCAGCTTCTAAACTATCTCTTACAGATTCATAAACTTCTTTGTTTAAAATAGGTTTCTGTTTTATTTGAAAAACCAAAAACAAGGCTAATAGGACCAATAAAAATATGATACCCAATGTAATGTGAACACCTATCCAGGCAATTAAAAAACCGCCCAAGAGTGCACCAAATACATTGGCGCCTTTCCAGGTACTGCTACTCCATGTGGCTGCATTTGGATACACGCGTTTAGGAACCAATAAGGCAATAAGTGAAAAGATAGTTGGTCCAAAAAAGGCTCGCAAAACCCCTCCAAAAAACACTAGGCTATAAATACTATATAAAATAGCTCTGGTGCTCCATGACGATTCAATGGTTTCTGATGTCAACCAAAAAAGGCCGAAACTTATCAATGAAAATAATGTAATACAGAGTCTGAAAAGATTTCGCTTTTCTTTTTTATCGACAATATGACCTGCAAAAGGCGCTAATAAAAAAGCAGGTAAAAACTCACAAAGCCCAATGATTCCAAGAGCCAACGGGTCTTCCGTTAAAGCATAGACTTGCCATTCAATAACAACAAATTGCATGGACCAAGCCAAAACCAATGCAAAACGCAAAACCAAAAAGATGTTGAATTCTTTGATTCGTAATGCTGCGTAAGGGTCATTTTTCTGCATAGATTATTTAAAAATTAGTTTAAATTCCACGCGCCTGTTGAGAGCACGACCTGCTTCAGTATCATTGTTGGCAACTGGAAATTTGTTCCCGTATCCTGTTGCTGTTATACGTTCTGGTCGCAAACCTTTTGATATTAAATATAAAGCGACTTCTTTGGCTCGTAATAAGGACAATTCATCATTTCGCTTTTGAGTTCCTACATCATCGGTATGACCATAAATTTCGATTTGTAAACGCTTATTGGCATTTAGATATTTATAAAGCTGATTTAATTCTGCTTTTGAGGATTCCAATAAATCATGTTTGTCAAAATCGAAAAGAACATTTTGAAGGGTATACACTTTATCGTTCTCTAATTCTTGATTGTCTTCAATAGTTTGCGACTCTGAATGAGTTATTGTTTCAGAATGTAAAGGCTCTATTCTGACATCATCAATAAAGTAATAGGAAGCATCTGGATCTTTTGTACTGTGCAGCTTTATTTTGGAAATTTTACTGTTCTTATCGAAGTTTCCAATAATAAAATTTGATTCAAATCCCTTGGCAGTGTATTCAAACGATATTTTTTCCCAACCTGTTTTTTCTATGTAGTGACTTTGGCTATTAATCAACACAAAATAACTATCAGAAACCTCATTTAAAACCTGATTTAGATTCAATAGTTTATCGGAATTTTGCTTAAAAGGTTCTTTTAGAAACAAAACGCCTAAATCGCGAATGGCATGACTGCAGTTTTCAGCCAAACTGATGTAAAATGTCATGGTGTAAGTCTCACCAATAAGCAATGGACTTGATAATTGCCCTTGAACATATTCTCGATAATTATCAGGTGCCAAAACGTACATCCCAGCAAAACCTTTTCCCGTTTTAGGACTTTGTTCCCCAAAAAAATTGGTCTCACCTACTTCCTTACTACAGGCATTAAAATAATCGGTTGATCCAAAGTTTGGTGTATTCCAATCAAGAACATTGTGATTAAACCCTCCAATGAGTCTCGGGCATGTTTTATGTTCCTCGAAACTGGGGTTTAAAACTAAGTTTTGTGATAAGGTGAGTTGAAAACACAAGACAACTAGTATGAAAAATCGGCTATTCATTATTTTAAATCCCGTAATTTCAATTGAAGTGATACGGTTCCATTCCAATGATTTTCGTCAATGGTATAAACAGCTTTAAACAGTTTTCTATCCGAAATCAAATCATATTTATCTCCAAGTCCAAAGCCAATAGCTACAATTTTTTGACCTCTCGACTCCGCTCGAGGGGACATAACGGTTAATCTTAAATGGGACTCATCTTCACCTACACATTTTCCATAACCCGTATCACGCAAATTTTCACTCATAAAAACGGGTGTCATATTCCCAGGACCAAAAGGTGCAAATTGTTTAATGATGCGCCATAACTTGGCATCAATTTCAGATAATTCAATGGATAAATCAACCTTAATTTCTGGAGTTAATAATTTGGTGTCAATAGTTTTTGAAACCACGTCTTCAAAAGCTTGTTTAAAAGCTTCATAGT
Organism: Hanstruepera flava; assembly: GCF_023634025.1. GTDB lineage: Bacteria > Bacteroidota > Bacteroidia > Flavobacteriales > Flavobacteriaceae > Hanstruepera > Hanstruepera flava. The sequence goes on from NZ_JALJCW010000001.1 coordinate 1,308,152, forward strand.
TTTCTTCCTTTAATGTCAATCCAGCTGCATATTTATGCCCGCCAAATTGTTCAATGTGTTCGCTACAAGCTTCCAAGGCATTATACACATCAAAACCAGAAACCGATCGTGCCGAAGCTGCTAGTTTATCACCGCTTTTAGTAAATACTAAAGTAGGCCTGTAATAGGTTTCGGTTAGTCTAGAAGCCACAATACCAATAACACCTTTATGCCAAGCTTCATGGTAAACAACAGTAGTAAAACATTCCTGTTCTTTTTGTTCTTCAATTTGCTGAAGAGCTTCTTCTGTAATTTGTCTATCTGTTTCACGTCTTTCGGTATTAAAAGTGTCAATTTCAACAGCATAATTAACTGCTGTATTAAAATCGGTTTCAGTTAATAAGCTTACAGCATGATTGCCATGTTTCATACGACCTGCTGCATTGATTCTGGGCGCTACTATAAAAACCACATCGGTAATGGTCAATTCTTCTTTTTTAACTTCAGCAATAATGGCTTTTATGCCAGGTCTTGGATTACCATTAATCACTTGTAATCCAAAATATGCCAAGACGCGATTTTCTCCCGTAATAGGGACGATATCAGCACCAATAGCCGTAGCTACCAAATCTAAATATGCAACTAAATCTTCAACCGATTGCCCTTGATTGGATGCCAAAGCCTGAATAAGTTTAAAACCAACGCCACAGCCACAAAGTTCTTTATAGGGATAGTGACAATCCTCTCGCTTGGGATCTAAAACAGCAACCGCATTTGGTAATTGATTACCTGGTCTGTGATGGTCACAAATAATAAAATCGATACCTTTTTCATTGGCATAAGCCACCTTGTCAATAGCTTTAACACCACAATCCAAAGCAATAATTAAGGTAAAACCATTGTCTTCTGCAAAGTCAATGCCTTGAAAGGATACACCATAACCTTCGTCATAGCGATCTGGAATGTAAGTGGCTACATTTGGGGTTCTCGTTTTTAAGTAGGAGCTCATTAAAGCTACTGAAGTAGTTCCATCAACATCATAATCACCGTAAACCAAAATATTTTCGTCATTCTCCAGAGCCTGTTCAATACGCGATACGGCTTTATCCATGTCTTTCATTAAGAATGGATTGTGTAAATCGTTTAAACTAGGACGAAAAAACGTTTTAGCATCTTCATAGGTTTCAATACCGCGTTGTAACAAAAGTGTTGCAACAATAGCATCTACATTCAAGGCTTCTTGAAGCGCTTTTAGTTTATTAGAGTCTGGTTTTGGTTTTAGCGTCCAGCGCATATTTTAAATCTTAAGTGTCCTGCTGAGCTTGTCGAAGTATCTCAATATAATTTGCATTAGCTACTTTTTAACAATGTCTCGACTCCGCTCGACCTGACATAATAGTAAATTACTTATTATGATAATGGATTGACGTCTTCACGTCTGCAAACTTTCTAAACATTTCCATAACACCACAGTATTTTTCTATGGATAAATCAACCGCTTTTTGAATTTTGCCCGTGTTTAAGTCTTCTCCATAAAAATGATACTCAACTGTAACTGTGTGGTAATATTTAGGATGTTCCTCGGTCAATTCGCCATAAGTATCCATTCTAAAATCGGCTAGTTTCACTTTCATTTTATCTAAAATAGAGACCACGTCTAAACCTGAACAACCGGCTAAAGCTGATAACATCATCGCCTTTGGTGATAGACCTGAATTATGCCCACCATGTTCAGGACTCGTATCCATTAATACCGTTTTACCATTAGGGTTATCTGATTCAAACTGCATATTTCCTTTCCAATGTGTGGTGACTTTATTTGTTGCCATTGCTTTAATTTTTTCGTTTATTGTTAACTCAAAAATACCAATAAAAAATAGACTATGCCATTAGTAACACCATTATCACCAGAACACGATTTAGAGACCAAGGAATTGGCAGAATTCTTTAATGAAACATTAGGGTTTTGTCCAAATTCGGTATTGACCATGCAACGCAGACCAGCGATTTCAAAAGCCTTTATAAACCTCAACAAAGCCGTTATGGCTAACGAAGGTCGTGTGACATCTGCCTTAAAACGTATGATTGCTTGGGTAAGTAGCAATGCCACTGGATGTCGCTATTGTCAAGCGCATGCTATTCGTGCAGCTGAACGCTATGGTGCGGAACAGGAACAACTGGATAACATTTGGGAATACAGAATACATCCAGCTTTTAGTGATGCCGAACGTGCTGCATTAGACTTTAGCTTGGCAGCAAGTCAAGTGCCTAATGCTGTTGATGAAACCATTAAAAAGCGTCTGTATGAACATTGGAATGAAGGTGAAATTGTTGAAATGTTGGGTGTGATTTCATTGTTTGGATACCTTAACCGTTGGAACGATAGTATGGGAACATCTATTGAAGAAGGTGCGGTGGAAAGTGGAAATCAATATTTAGGAAAACATGGTTGGGAATCTGGGAAACACGATGGTTCACAGTATTAACTTGTCATTCCTGCGAAGGCAGGAATATAGATAAAAGACCGATTCACAATTGGAGCATAGAGAAACCTTGCTAGAAATAGTGAGGTTTTTTGTTTAAGCTTAAATAAGTTTGCCTCTTATTAGTTCTTCCTCCACTATTTTTATAGTCAAGTTAACTGTCCTATTTTAAAAATGATAAAATTTTCATTTTTGAAATATTAAAATTAAACTAAAGTATTTTTCTTGGAAAAACCGTGTCACAGCACGAACTAATCGATTGATATACTTTAGCTTGAAAATATAACTTTGTATGAAATTTTTTGAAAAAAACTATAAAGACCTCATTGCTTTGGTGATTTTGATTTATTGCTTGTCAGCCTTAATATTTAAAACCAATATTGAAGCAAATCTATTTCAAACATTGGGGTATATAATCACAGGAAGTTTAGGTTTTTTATTTGGAAGTCACGTAAAATGATTATGTAAATGATTTTACTGTTTGCCTCAATTCCGGCAAAACTTCAATCTCAAACCAAGGGTTTTTAGTCAGCCAAAAGCGATTTCTCGGGCTTGGGTGCGGTAAGGGTAAATATTTAGATAAATAGTCTTTATAGTTTTTAACTGTTTCGGTTAAGGTGTTTTTAGCCTGCTCTTTTAAATAGTAACGTTGTGCATACATTCCAATTAAAAGCACCAATTCAACCTGATTCATGTTATCAAATAAGGTTTGATGCCATTGCGGTGCACATTCTGGTCGTGGTGGTAAATCGCCACTTTTTCCTTTTCCTGGATAGCAAAATCCCATTGGGATAATGGCAAAGTTTTTAGGGTTATAAAACTGTTCGGGTGTCACATCCAGCCAATTTCGTAATTGCTTACCACTGGCATCATCCCAAGGAATCCCTGAAGCGTGAACTTTGGTTCCAGGTGCTTGACCAACAATTACAATTTTGGAATCTATATCAGCCGAAACAACAGGTCTTGGACCTAATGGTAAATGGTCTTTGCAGATAGTGCAGTGCTGTATGTCATTAAGTAAATTTTGCATAAATTGGTTCTCGATACATCAAGCAAAGCTTGACACTCGAACTGACGTTATTTTTTCCCACCAACCACAATCACGATTTCACCTTTTGGTGGTTTATTGGTGTAATAATCCAAAACCTCTTTGGCAGTTCCGCGAATGTTTTCTTCATACAATTTGGTGAGTTCGCGAGAAACAGAAACTGGTCGGTCTTCACCAAAATACTCACAAAAATGCGTGAGTGTTTTTATAAGTTTATGCGGGCTTTCGTAGAAAATCATGGTTCTGGTTTCTTCTGCCAACAACTTTAATCGTGTTTGTCTGCCCTTTTTAACTGGTAAAAAGCCTTCAAATACAAACTTATCGTTTGGCAAACCACTATTTACTAAAGCTGGAACAAAAGCTGTTGCACCAGGCAAGCATTCTACATCTATGCCACTTTCAATACAAGCCCTTGTCAATAAAAACCCAGGATCCGAAATAGCTGGTGTGCCAGCATCACTTATTAAGGCTATAGTTGTACCGCTTTTTAACTTATTAATCAAGCCTTCAACGGTTTTATGCTCATTATGCATATGGTGCGACTGCGTGGGTGTATTGATTTCAAAATGCTTTAGGAGTTTGCCTGATGTACGCGTGTCTTCGGCCAAAATCAAATCGACTTCCTTTAAAACCTCAATAGCCCTAAAGGTCATGTCTTTAAGGTTTCCTATTGGTGTTGGGACAATGTAGAGTTTACTCATTAATTGAATTTACTTTCAACTATTGCCATAAAGCGTTCTTCGTATTCTTCTTTCTCTAGCCAATTGTTATAATCGGGCTTAACCATGTTATCAATAAACATTTTGGCTTCTTTAAAGCTAGATACAGTATTTAATTGCGACAGCACTCGATCATAATCTGCTGTTTCGCCATTAAATAAGTGTTTTATAAATGCTAGTTTATCATTTAATCCAATTTGAAGCCCTCCTGATTTTAGTTTGTCATTTAAAGATTTTTTGCCTTCTGAATCTGCTTTCTTTACGGGCTCAAAAATAGGTTCGTCAATAAAATCTGCTGTTAACTCATCTAAATCCTCTTTGTGAACTTGGGGTTTCGAAGCAACTGCTTTTTCAATCATGGTATCCACAATCTGTGCTTCCTGTGGCATTTGTGCAACCATATCCTTAATTTTTTCAATGGCAGGTTCCATGATGGCTTCATGCTCTCTTTCGTCTAAATTGATATATATTTTATCTTCAATTTCAATGTTGTCACTAACCTTGTTGTTAAAAGCAACATCTAACATATCGAAAAACGAGGAATCGTTACCAATGGTTGGAATATCATCTTCAAAATTTTCTTGAGCGAATTTTAAAACCGAAAGCTTTTCGAATAAAACCGAAACTTCTTGGTGCATTTTTATAACATCTTCCTTACCCTTTAACTTCAGAATCCTATGTGCTATGCTAACTAATTCTGATTCCAACTTCTTCTTCATAACTTTTTATTTTAAAAACGAATTTATGCTTTTGATTTTTAATAAATTTACGCCACCTTTATACAAAACGAAAGATTGCATTGTTTTAGTGTTAAAATTACAAAATGTTTCTCGAAAATACAGTAAATCATAAAGAACAATTTGGTTGGATTGAAGTCATTTGTGGTTCCATGTTCTCTGGTAAAACAGAAGAATTGATTCGCAGACTTAAACGTGCACAATTTGCCAGGCAAAAAGTAGAGATTTTTAAACCGGCTGTTGATGTGCGTTATGACGAAGATATGGTTGTGTCTCACGATGCTAATGAAATTCGCTCTACACCTGTTCCTGCTGCAGCCAATATTCCTATTTTGGCCGATGGTTGTGATGTGGTTGGTATTGATGAAGCCCAGTTTTTTGATGATGAGATTGTACGCGTATGTAATGATTTAGCCAATAAAGGCATTCGTGTAATTGTGGCTGGATTAGATATGGATTTTAAAGGCAATCCGTTTGGACCAATGCCCAACCTTATGGCTACAGCCGAATATGTTACCAAAGTACACGCCATTTGTACGAAAACAGGAAATTTAGCACAATACAGTTACCGTAAATCCAAAAGTGACGATTTAGTCCTGCTAGGTGAAGTTGACGAATACGAACCCTTAAGTCGTGCTGCATTTTATAAGTCCATGCTTCGTGATAAAGTACGCAATATGAAAGTAAACGATCCCGAAGAAATAGACTCCAATACCGAAAAAACGAATGGGAAAAGCGCATGAAACCATTCTTGAAATAGATTTAAAGGCCTTAAAGCACAATTTTAATTTCTTAAAATCTAAACTACAATCTAACACCAAATTGTTAGCTGTGGTTAAAGCATTTGGCTATGGTAGTGACGCTAACGAAATTGCTAAATATCTTGAGGAATTAGGTGTCGATTACTTTGCTGTGGCCTACACATATGAAGGTGTTGCTTTACGCGATGCAGGAATACGAACACCTATATTGGTGCTTCATCCACAACCTGTAAATTTTAAAACCATAATAGAACGTTGTTTAGAGCCTAGTATTTACAGTTTCAATATTTTAAATGCTTTTATTGGAATTGCTGAACAAAACAATCAAAACAATTACCCTATTCACTTAAAATTTAACACCGGTTTAAATAGATTGGGTTTTAAAACACCAGATGTAGAAGCATTAATTTCTAAAGTAAACCATTCTGATTCTATTCAAGTAAAATCTGTTTTTTCACATCTTGGCGCCAGTGAAGACTTAAATGAAACCGCATACTCTAACAATCAAATTAATAGTTTCAAAGCTATCAGTTCTGAAATAGAATCAAAATTAAATTACAAACCTATTTATCATATTTGTAATACCTCTGGAATTTTAAATTATCCCAATGCTCATTTAGATATGGTTCGCACAGGAATAGGTCTTTATGGTTTTGGAAATTCTGAACAGGAAGATTCTCATTTTATACCTGTTGCCACATTAAAATCGATTATTTCACAAATCCACACCATTGAACCTGGTGAAAATGTTGGCTATAACCGTGCTTTTACAGCAAACAAAGTTATGCGATCGGCAACAATACCTATTGGCCATGCCGATGGAATTGGCAGGCAATATGGCAATGGCAAAGGATTTGTAACCATCAATAATCAACCTGCATATATTTTGGGAAATGTTTGTATGGATATGATTATGGTAGATGTAACCGATATTGATTGTCAAGAAGGCGATGAAGTAATAGTTTTTGGGAAATCGCCAACTGCTGTAGCGTTATCAAAAACGGTCAACAGTATTTCTTATGAAATAATTACTGCTATTTCACAGCGTATTAAACGTGTGTATTTAAAATAGCTTATCGCATATATCTAATCTAAAAACTTTTTTCTAAATTAGGAATCAGAACATTAACTAAAAACTATTAATATGCTAAAAGAATTTAAGGAGTTTGCAATGAAGGGAAACCTTGTTGATATTGCAGTAGGTTTTGTAATGGGTGCCGCTTTTAAAGAAGTGGTTACTGCTTTTACAGGAGGGATTGTCTCACCATTAATTGGTTTAATTTTTAACGCCGATTTCAAAGATCTCAAGTACATTATTACCGAAGGCACAATGAATGCTGAAGGTGTTGTTGAAGGCGAGGTTGCTGTGCTTTGGGGAGCTTTTGTAACCAACGTAATAGATTTTATAATTGTGGCTTTTGTGATGTTTATGCTTATAAAAGGCATTAACAAGATGAAGAAAAAAGAGGAGCCTGCTCCAGAAGAACCTGCTGGCCCTTCAGAAATAGACTTATTAACTGAAATTAGAGATTCACTTAAAAAGTAAGATAGCTCACCGCTACGCTACATAATATTAACCTTAAACCACTTCCAAATAGGAGGTGGTTTTTTTATGTTTATTTTAATTCCAAACGTTGATTTATTATTTACTTTTGTAGCAAATTTAAAAAATGAAAATAGCAGTTGTTGGCGCTACCGGAATGGTAGGAGAGGTTATGTTGAAAGTCCTTGAAGAGCGTGATTTTCCAGTATCGGAATTAATTCTAGTGGCTTCAGAAAAGTCGGTAGGAAAAAAAATTCCTTTCAAAGGTACAGAACTTACAGTGGTTGGTTTAGATACTGCCGTGGGCTTAAAACCTCAAATTGCTTTATTTTCTGCGGGCGGAAGCACCTCTCTAGAGTGGGCACCAAAATTTGCTGCCGTTGGAACAACTGTTATAGACAATTCTTCTGCTTGGCGTATGGATTTGGACAAAAAGCTAATTGTTCCAGAAATCAATGCCAATACGTTAACCAAAGCCGATAAGATAATTGCTAACCCAAACTGTTCAACCATACAAATGGTGATGGCTCTGGCACCTCTTCACAAACAGTATAAAATAAGCCGCATTGTTGTCTCAACATATCAATCTATTTCCGGTACTGGTATAAAAGCTGTTAAGCAATTAGAAAACGAGCTAGCTGGTGTTGCCGGAGAAATGGCTTATCCTTATCCTATTCATAAAAATGCACTACCGCATTGTGATGTTTTTGAAGATAACGGCTATACAAAAGAAGAAATGAAACTGGTTCGCGAGACCCAAAAAATACTTAACGATAAAACAATTGCGGTTACTGCAACTGCGGTAAGAATTCCTACTGCTGGCGGACATAGTGAATCAGTTAATATTGCTTTTGAGAATGATTTCGAAATTAATGATGTGAGACAAATTTTACACAACACCCCAGGAGTTGTTGTCCAAGATAATACAGATACAAATACGTATCCTATGCCTATTTACGCCAACGGAAAAGATGATGTATTTGTTGGTAGAATTAGACGTGACGAATCGCAACCAAATTCATTAAACATGTGGATTGTTAGTGATAATTTAAGAAAAGGAGCTGCTACCAATACCATTCAAATCGCTGAATATCTTATAAACCATCAACTAGTATAAATAATTAGTTGCCATTTATAGATTAATTACAACCTTACAACTAATTAATAATAAGTAATTTATAGGTTTTTTCTATTTTAGTAGACGTTTTAAAACCTACTATGAGAAAAAATTACTTACTCCAAATTGTCATTTGTTTTGCAATAATCCTTAATTCTTGTAAATCTGATGACGACTATACACCTGTTATTATAGATGCCCAACCCGATTCTGGTGAAGTGTTTCAAAATACTTTTGTAGAAATTGATGTCTTGGCTAATGATTCAAATGTGCCAAAATCTGGTGCTTTAACAGTAGGCGGCTCACAATATGCCCAAATTGAAGTACTTGACAACGATACGCCTAGCGACCCTAGTGACGATACGATTCTGTATACCTCAAACGGAACGTTTTCAGGAACAGATACATTTCAGTACACCATTTGTTCTGCTGAAAACAGTTGCTCTACTGCAACTGTAACAATTAGCGTTTTGCCTGTTTCCCCAGTTAATTTTAATCTTGGTGCTTTCCCTTATGACACCTTAAGTGAATACAATTTCTTTGAAGGTGACTTGAAAGACTTAAATCCTGTTTATGGTGTTATTCCTTACGATATCAATTCAGCTTTATTTACAGATTATGCCCATAAAAAGCGTTTTGTTTGGATACCAAGTGGAGTAAAAGCCGTTTATGAAAATGATTACTCACCTTTAGATTTTCCCGTTGGAACAATTATAATTAAATCCTTTTATTATGATAATGTTTTGCCTTCTGGTAACACCAAAATAATTGAAACGCGCTTAATGTATAAACTAGAAGATCAATGGGAGTTTGCTAAATATGTTTGGAATGATGATTTAACTGAAGCTTTTTTTACTAACGAAGGAAGTTTTGTGAGCTTTGATTGGATTGATGACAACAATGAAACAAAAAGTGTAAACTACCGTGTGCCTTCAAGGCAAGAATGTTTTACATGCCATAATAAATTTGGCGAGCCAATTCCTATTGGACCAAAACCACAAAACTTAAATAAAAATTACGATTATACAGAAGGTACAAAAAATCAACTTGATAAATGGGCCGAATTTGGATACTTGGATGAAGATTATCCCGATAATATAGATACTACTGTTGCTTGGGATGATGAATCACAGCCACTTGACTTAAGAGTTCGGTCATATATCGATATCAATTGCGCGCATTGCCATTCTGAACAAAGTTATTGCGAATACAGACCTATGCGCTTTGCGTTTAATTCTAACGATGATTTAACCAACATGGGTGTTTGTGTAGAACCAGATACTAACATTGGAAATGAATATCCGTTTATTATGAATCCCGGTGATGCAGATGCATCTGTAGTTATGTTCAGAATAAGCTCCATTGAAGAACAATATAGAATGCCGCTTTTAGGTAGAACCTTACAACATACTGAAGGTGTTGAATTGGTCCGTGAGTGGATGAATTCATTAACTGACAGGTGTCAATAATACTATTAATCATGAAATCAAAAAAACACATTTTATTTATTACATGCTTTATTACGTGCATGTCGCTTTTTGCTCAGCCAAGTAATGACAATTCTGGAGGTGCTATACCTATAACACCTTCCCCAGAAGGTACGGGGTGTGCAACTGCGCAATTCTCATTGCCATTCTCTACAGATGGTACTACTGATAGCGGTCTACAAAGTACCTGTAATGCCTCTGGTTTAGACCAGTTCTTTACATGGACGGCCACAACTTTAGCATTAGAATTTGATTCTCAAAGCCCAGGAAATCCCGGGATTGCTATATGGGACGCAACAGGAACTACACAAATTACTTGTGCTTCTACATTCGCTAACGAAACATTAATGGGTTGGGATTTGGGAGATAATTTGCTCATTCAAATTTATGATTATCAAGGAACCGGTTTATCGGATGTTGCTTTTTGTTTAGAATTAAAAGATATTACACCTCCGCCTCCCGCACCAGTAACCTTTTCAACTCAATCATTTAATTCTCTAGGGTCCCCTTCAATAAATTGGGCTGTAGTAGATATGAATGGTGATTATTTAGATGATATAGTAACTGTAAGAACAAGCAGTTCGACAACTATTAATGTACAATATCAAAACTCGGGTGGTGGATTTACTTCTACTAATATTACTACACCCTCTCCTGATTATTCGCCTTCATGGAGTATGGCTGCAGCAGACTATAATGCAGATGGCTTTACTGATTTGTTATATGGTAGTGGTTCTGGTGTTACTTTTATGCGATCTAATGGTAATGGCACTTTTACAGAGGTATCAGGAAGTGATTATGTGTTTTCGCAACGTTCTAATTTTGCTGATATAAATAATGATGGGCATCTAGATGCCTTTGTTTGTCATGATGTTGCGCCTAATGTTTATTATATTAATGATGGTTCTGGTAATTTAACTTTTTATCAATCTGATGAACCCGGTGCGCCTTACAGTTTAGGGTCTTATCCTTCTGGAGGCGATTATGGATCTATTTGGATAGATTATGATAATGATGGCGATTTAGATATGTTCATTGCCAAATGCGGTGGTGAAGAAGCTAGACGTAAAAATCAAATGTTTCGCAATAATGGTGATAATACATTTACCGAAGTTGCTGCTTCACTTGGGCTGGATGACCCAATGCAAACTTGGTCGTCTGCTTGGGGTGATTTTGATAACGACGGCGACATGGATTTATTTGTTGGGGCTAGTTCTGGAACTCACAAATTAATGAGAAACGATGTGAATACAACAGGTAATTTTATTGATGTTACAGCAAGCTCAAATGTGTTGGATTTAAGTACTACAGGGCATGAAAACCTAGCATTTGATTTTGACAATGATGGTAATTTAGATATTGTTTCCAATGGAAATATTCTATTTGGAAACGGCGATCTAACTTTTACCTCTTACGAAAATATTTTCCCTTATGTAAACGGATCATTTGGAGACTTAAATAACGATGGTTTCATAGATGCAGTAACTCAAGGCAGCACTGGTACTATTTACTTTAATGATACTGTCGCCAATAATTGGATAAAAATTCATACAAAAGGAACTGTAAGTAATATTAATGGTATTGGTGCAAGGGTAGAGGTACATACAGCTTCTGGAGTGCAAATACGAGATGTTAGAAGTGGTGAAGGTTTTGCTTTTATGAGTACTATAAATACTCATATTGGTATTGGTGAAGACAACTCCATTACAAAAATAATTGTACGCTGGCCATCTGGAGTAATTGATGAGATATTAGCCCCAGCAATTAATCAACCTATAACAATTATTGAAGGAGAAAATACTTTAAGTACTCCAGACAGTACTATTTCAGATTTAATAATTTATCCAAACCCAGCTGGCAATACTTTAAATATTAAATCTACAAATGATATTTCAGATAAAATTGCAACCGTTTTTGACATTAACGGAAAGCGCGTTCTGAATAAAAGATTGACAAACCAAACTGTTGATGTTTCTAGCTTACAAAGTGGTCTTTACTTTTTAAGAATAGAATCGAATGGAAAGGTTTTAAATCGAAAATTTTTAAAAAAATAATTATAATCTAAACTTCTAATGAGCCTCTAAATTTTCATGATTTAGGGGCTTTTTTATTATTTACAATAAACTTTTAGCAAGTATTTTGTTAAAAATCACTATTTTAGGAAACTTAATAAATGAACCCCTGATTAATTTTAAACAATTATGAAAAAAACTTTACTCATTTTATTTCTTTTTTCTACTACATTTTTTTCGGCTCAAAATAGTTCGGACACATGCCAATTAGCTGATGAAGAAGAAGCAATTACCGCACCTGGCTTGTTTACAGTAGATATAATTAATGGTAGTGAAACTCCTCCAACGTATTGTGTTGGTAATGCTACTAATGTTACTGTGGGCGAATGGTACAGATACATTCCTGCAGAAGACACTTATATGACAATAACCACAGATCTTCCTCAAAATTCAGGAGGTGATACTCGAGTTCACATTTACAGTGGAACTTGTGGTGCTCTAGTTTGCGAAGGAGGTGACGATGATGGTGGTTTTATTGGAAATGGTTATTTATCTATCGCCTCACTTGATGTTACGGGTGGTCAAACATATTATATTGTTTTTGACGATAGGTGGAATGATGGTGGATTTGATTTCGAGTTAATAGAAGGAGACCCTCCGCCTCCACCTCCAACCGCTCCAGTAGAATTTACAACACAAAATATATCTACAACAGGCACGAATAGAGCCGTAGTAGATATGAATGGTGATTATTTAGATGACATAGTTTCTATATCCAGTACTAACATCAATATTCAAGAGCAACAATCCGGAGGTGGTTTTCAAGAAGTAAATGTTGGTACCACTACTGCAGATTATTCACCCTCTTGGAGTTTAGCTGCTGCCGATTACAATGCCGATGGATTTACAGATTTATTATATGGTAGTGGGTCTGGAGTAACTTTTATGCGCTCGAATGGAGATGGAACATTTACCGAAGTTTCTGGAAGCGAATATGTTTTTTCCCAACGGTCTAATTTTGCTGACATTAATAATGATGGCCATTTAGATGCATTTGTTTGTCATGATGTGGCACCAAATGTGTATTACATTAATGATGGTAACGGCAATTTAACATTTAATCAGGGCGGCTTAGGAGATTATTCATCTGGAGGTAATTATGGTTCAATATGGATAGATTTTAATAACGATCGCAATCTAGATATGTTTATAGCAAAATGTGGCGGTGAAGAAGCTAGGCGCATGAACCAAATGCATATTAATAACGGTGACGGTACTTACACAGAAATTGCCAGTCTTATTGGGCTTGACGATCCAATGCAAACATGGTCTTCTGCTTGGGGCGATTTTGATAATGATGGTGATATGGATGTGTTTGTTGGAGCTAGTTCCGGTACGCATAAATTAATGCGCAATGATAGTGGCAATTATGTAGATGTAACTGCGTCCTCTGGTGTTGCAGCATTAACAGCCACTGGAATAGAAAATGCTACATATGATTTTGATAATGACGGCAATTTAGATATCGCATCCAATGGAAATATATTGTTTGGAAACGGTGATATGACCTTCTCTGTCTTTACAAATCAAATTTCTGTCGGATCTTTTGGTGACCTAAACAATGATGGATTCATTGATGGCTTTAATAGCGACACTATTTACTATAATGATGGCAATGCCAACAATTGGATTGCAATAAATACAGTGGGTACCGATAGTAACATTAACGGAATTGGGGCTCGAGTGGAACTTCACACCCCTTCCGGCATTCAAATCAGAGACGTTAGAAGTGGTGAAGGGTTTCGTTACATGAGCACATTAAACACACATTTTGGGCTAGGTACTGAAACTACCATTGATAACATTGTTGTCTACTGGCCATCTGGTATTGTGGATAACATACCAAACCCTAATATAAACGAACACCTTGTTATTATTGAAGGGCAATCATTATCGGTTGAGGATGAAGCTTTGGTTAACCTGGTTATCCATCCAAATCCAGTAGGAGATGTTATTCATTTTGAAACACCTGTTAATCTCACCAACCGTATCGCTACAATTTTTGATATTAATGGTAGAAAAGTATTAAATAAAAAGCTAGAAGAAAACGCTTTAAATGTATCTAATCTTCAAACAGGAATCTATATATTGCGATTAGAGAATCAAGGAAAAACAATTACAAGAAAACTCATTAAAGAATAAATAACAGTTTTTATAAAGAAAAAATTCGCTCCAATATTGAGCGAATTTTTTTTGCCCTATTTTTGTATAATGCTTCAAGTAAAAAATTTAACATTTGCTTATACCAATAAGCTTGTTTTAAAAAACCTTAATTTTTCAATAGAAAAAGGCGAGCACGTTTCCATTATTGGAGAAAGTGGCTCTGGAAAAAGCACCTTGTTAAAACTTATATATGGTGAGTATGATTTAAATAACGGTCAAATTTTTTGGAACAAAACTGAAATATTGGGCCCAAAATATAATCTTGTAATTGGTTATGATTTTATTAAATATGTGGCCCAAGAATTCGATTTAATGCCTTTTACAAGTGTTACCGAAAACGTTGGCCAATTTTTGTCTAATTTCTTTCCAGAAGAAAAAGAAGAGCGAATATTAGAACTTCTTGATGTGGTAGAATTAACGGATTTTGCAAAAACCAAAGTGAAATTTTTAAGTGGTGGCCAAAAGCAGCGTGTGGCTCTGGCTAGGGCTCTAGCAAGAGATCCTGAATTAATCTTGTTGGATGAGCCTTTTAGTCATATTGATAATTTTAAAAAACACCATTTAAGACGACGCCTCTTTAAATATTTAAAACAAAAAAAAATTACGTGTTTAGTGGCTACTCACGATAAAGAAGATGTTTTAGGATATTCAGACAACATAATAGTATTAAATGATTCTAAAATTCTAGCGAATGAAACACCTGAAACTCTTTATAGAATGCCGGGACAACCCTTAATAGCTGCTTTTTTTGGAGAATTCAGTACCATTGATCCTTATGGAATTGTTTATGCCCATCAATTAAAAATAGTTGATGTTTCTGATATTTCAGTAGTGGTAACCAACAGTTATTTTAAAGGAAATTACTATTTAATTGAAGCTGAATACAAAGAAAAAGCAATCTATTTTCAGCATAATAATGCCTTGAATAAGAGCGCTCGTGTTTTTATTGATATTACTAGATAACCCTTTTGATAGAAAATTTTTGATCCCTAAATACAACTTCATGATTAACCGTTTTACCTAGCAATAATTTTCCTATTGGTGTTTGAGTGGAAATTCCAAAATAAATAGTACCACCCACCTCTAGTTCACCAGCGCTTATAGCTACAAAATAATTGGCTTGAGTAGTATAAACAACACTCCCTAAACCAACAACATCGGAGATTCTGTTAACCTGTATTCTCGAAAGAATTTCTTGGAGTTTTTTGTGTTCTGCTAATTGGTTTCCCAACTTTTCACGTTCCAAATGTAGCATAGCCCGTCCTGTTTCATGTTTGTCTCCAGCACTACTTTTTGTTTCACTTGTTAAAGCCTTATTTATTTCTTGAATTTGAAATTGAATGGTTTTTAAGTTGGCTTGACAAAACGCATGGCATTGTTCAAGTAATTCTGGTTTGATTTTTAAACTACTTGACATGGTTTATATCGTAATTTAGCTTTCCAAAATAACCCATTTGCCTAACAATCCAATTCACACGTCCTTGAATATAACTAGAAGCGGGTCTTGCCTTATATTTTCTTGGGTTAGGTAATATAGAAGCTATTGCCGCGGCCTCTGAAGCCGATAATATAGAAGCTGATTTTTTAAACCAATATTGTGATGCGGCTTCTGCTCCATAAACATCTTTGCCCATTTCAATACTGTTTAAATACACTTCCATAATACGTTCTTTACCCCAAATATGTTCAATTAAAAATGTAAAGTAAACCTCAAGTCCTTTTCTTAACCAAGAACGTTCTGGCCATAAGAAGACGTTTTTGGCTGTTTGTTGGCTAATAGTGCTTCCTCCTTTTATCCGTCTGCCTTTCTTGTTGTTTTCAAAGGCTTTTTCAATTGCTTTTAAATCAAATCCATTATGTGTCAAAAAATTTTGATCTTCACTACAAACAACAGCTAATTGTAAGTTTTTAGATATGTTCTCTAATGACTCCCAATCATGATAAATGTTTATTTTACTCCCTTTCTGATAGTTCTCAAAACTTCTAATAACCATTAAAGGTGTTATTTTTACTGGAACCCATTTATATAGAAAAACAAGAAATAGAGAGAACAGAATTAATCCCAAAAAAAACCTCCATATAAGTCTAACTATTCTTCTCATGTTCAACCCATTAAATTTGCTAAATCAATCCCTACAGAACTTCCAATAGCTACTCCCATACCTCCTAGCCTAACACCGCAATAAACGTGGTTGCTTATTTGCTTGACAATCGGTTTTTTCTGATTACCAACTCCCATAATACCACTCCATCTGTGTTCAACTTCAAAAGATTGGCTTGGTAAAATAGTTGTTTTTAAAAGTTCTTCTAGTTTGTTTTGAATTAAGTCAGTTTCTGCCATTACAGTGGTTTCCTCACCTTTAAAATCTAAATTTCTGCCGCCACCCAACAATATTCTATTATCAATATTTCTAAAATAATAATAGCCCTTATCTAAATGAAACGTTCCTTTTATATGAAGGTCTTTTATAGGTTTGGTAATTAAAACTTGTGCCCTAGCTGGCTTAACTACTTCATCTAAAAATTGTTTTGCAAATCCATTGGTTGCAATACACAACTTTTTCGTTTTAAAAGTAAAGTGATTCGTTTGAATCTCAACTTGGGTATTTGACTCCAAATAATTTTCGACTGAAATATTATTTAAAATTTTAATCCCGTTTAACTGTACTTTAAAGAGTAGGTTCTTCATCATCTTTCCAGTATCAATTTGACCTTCAAACTGATTATACATATAATTCGATTTAATGTTTTCAAACTTAAAATGATTAGACTGTAAACTATAAACAGGCTCTTGAAAAATTGGTTCTAACAAACTATTGACGTAATCCTTCTTTGATAGGCAAATTTCATAGAGCTCTTGATCATTATTATTGAACAATTCATACCCTCCAAACTGTTTGTAATCAATATTGGTATCCGATAAATTTTGTCGTAACAAATCAAGCCCTTCTTTTCGTTTTTTTACAAGATTAAAAACTTCATCTTCAGTATGTGATTTAAGATCTTCAAGTATTTCGCTCACACTACCAAAACAGGCAAATCCTGCATTTTTAGTACTAGCGCCTTGGGGCAATATGCCGCGTTCTAACACAACTATATTTGCTTTTGGATTGTTGTTTTTTAATTGAAGTGCACAGTTTAAGCCTACTATTCCACTTCCAACTATAGTATAATCAACATTGTTAAGCCACGATTTTATTTCCCAATAGGATAAAGCCACATTCATGTATTTATTAACTCTTTAAATGTAATAAAAAAAGCTCCTAGAAGTTAGGAGCTTTTGATAAAGATTAAATAGAATAATTAGTTTACTATAATTTTCTTGGTTACTTTTTTATCGCCATCATTTATGTTTAACAAATACATTCCTGATTGCGCATTATCTAAACTTATAGTTTGATTAAAATCACCTGTGTTTCTATACGACTGGTTCAGTATAGAACGTCCTCTGATATCAAAAACCTCAACATTAATATCTTTTCCTGAATTAGATTTTAGTTTAATTGTAAATTGGCCATTGTTTGGATTAGGGTAAACAGAGAACGTATCTTCTAAACTAATATCGTCTACACTTAAGATTGGCCCTGTTCCACTTTCACACAATGTAATAGTAACACTATTCCATGTTGCTTCATTACCATCACCTACATTAATGTCTGTTGCAAAAAATATCCATTGCCCATCAGAGTTTTGACCATCTGCAAAACTTAAAGGGTCTTGAGGCAATGTATCAGCACCACTCGTTGTATTACCACAATCTACAGCATTTCCTTCATCGTCAAAAGTTAAATTAACGTCAGCTGTTCCTGAGCATATTCCAGAAGCCAAACGTTCTACACCTGTTGCTTGAAAAGGTGCTCTAATTCCATAAAATAAATCCGCATTATCATTGTGTGTAATATCTACATTAACGTTTAAATCTGTAATTGTAAAAGAATCATTAATAGTCAATAACCATCCAGAATATTGGGTATCACTTTCTGGAATGGTAATTCCAGCATTAAATGTATAGTCAGTACACTGATCTATTGGTCCATAAGTATAGTTTCCAACAGCAAAGAATTGTTCGTTTACTGAAAAGAAAATGTTGCCAACAGCCTCTACCATTACTCTACAATATGGAGCTGTTACATTAGGTACGGTAATATCATGACTACCATCATTAGGTACATTAGATGCTAATACAGTATCAAAGGTTTGTCCTTCGTCTGTAGATAATAAAATATTAACATTAGCGGTATTAATACCCAAACCTGTTGTTCCTGCCACATCCCAAGTTATGGTTTCAGTTTCACCTGGAGTCCATACAATTGAATTCGCCACGGCTTGAGAAGTAACCATAAACGGTCCTGCTGCTGATGCAACATCTATCACCATAGCGTCAGAATCTGATTGTCCTCCTCGAGCATCATTATCTCGAACTGTTAACTGAAAATTCATGCTCCTTGCTGTTCCTGGTAATTTTTCCCAATCTGTTGAGCCATTACTATCCATCAAATCTGGAAGGTTAGGTACATATCTTGTTGGATTTGATGTGCCTTCAAATGAACGAACAAGTGGGCCTGATGATGTAGATTCTGTTGGCACACCTGCAGGACCTAGGTCAAATTGCTCCCACGTATAAGTTAGTGTTCCTGTTCCGTCAGAATCAGTCGCTGAACCTGTTAATTTATATGGTGTCAACCTTGGAATAACATAATCGGCTCCTGCGTCGGCAGTTGGAGCAGAATTACCTGTATCTGTCTCATCTCCACATTGACTATTTCCGCTTATAAGGTTAAACCAAATTCGCTGTATACTTCTTTGGTGAAAATAAATATCTGTAAATGTTTGAACATTCTGATCTCCACATAATCCTGCATAACCCATAATAGTAGAACCACTTCCAGGCTCATAAGCATCTGCTGAAGATCTTTGACTTAAAGGACAGGATCCATTATTAACGTCAGAATTCCAAGTGTGAGGTGAACCGTATTGGTGACCCATTTCATGAGCTACATATTCATAATCAAAAATATCTCCTACAGGAGCCGGTAATCCTGTTACTCCTCTAGCTTTAGATCCAGCCAAACAAGGAGAGTTTAAGGTAGCTACACCTCCACCACCAGTACTAAACACGTGGCCAATATCGTAGTTGGCAGATCCAATTACACTATCTAAATTGGTTTGGTTTTGGCCAAGCATCATACCGCCATTATCATTTGTATAAGGATCAGTTGTTATATATATAATATCCAAGTTGTTAGGTATTATAGTCATGTTTAATGACAACTCTCTTTCGTATAAGGCATTAACTCGAGTCATGGTAACTACCATAGCCGCCAATACAGCATCCTTACGTTCTGCAATAGGCGTTGCTATTGTTAAACCTGCTGCTGTCCAATGAAACTCAGCATATTCTACAGTGCAAGCTAGAGCCAATCTGAAATTTCTCATCTTCCCATCATTGGCATTTCTGAATTCAGATTCACTAACGTTTGGAATATCAATTTGTAACCCTTCTTCTTCAAACTGACATTCAAAGCTTTTACTTTCAATAGGCAAGTCTTTACGTGAATAAACAGCATACACATTAGTGTTTTTTACATAAGGATCGATATATTGCGTGCCTTTTTCTGAAGAAAGCGTCATAGTATGCAAGCCTTGAGGTGTTACACTAAAACGGATAACTGTAGAAGCGTTGTCAACACTTACTCCTACGTAAGATCTAATATTTGGTACTTGTCGTTGTAGTTCTGGAGCCAATATTGAAGCTTCTTTAATTCTAAACGATTCTAGCTTTCCATCTGAATCAGGGAAATCTAAAATTAAGCTTGACGGTCCATTTGAAATATCTCTATTTGGTGCATTTATCAATTCTTGCTTTAACTGCTCCAAATTTAATTCATAAAATTGGGCTTGTTTCGGAATAGCTTTTCGTTCAACTAATTTAGCATTTACAAAACGTTCTTTTGTGGTTTTTGTCCACAAACTTCCTCTATTTTGAGAGAAACTCAATGTGGTAAAAACCAATAGTAATGTTATAGCTGAAAAAATTCTAATGTACTTCTTTTTCATAACTAATAAGGTGTTTGTTAATAATGTGCTATAAAAATAACGCTTGATGCTTTAATTAACAAGTATTAAGGTCTAAAACAAATTATATATTTTATAATATGAAAAGCTTAATAAAGATAAACACTCTGTTTATATAAACTTCAGCAAAGATGAGTCCTCAAATTACAGGTACATTTGTGAGATATTTGAAATAAAAAAAGCCCCTGATATCAGGGGCTTTTTTTATTCTTCTTGTGATTGTTCAATCACAAAATCTTCCATAAATTTTGTGGTATAATTGCCTGCCAAATAATCAGGGTTTTCCATAAGTTGTCTATGAAAAGGAATAGTAGTTTTAACACCTTCTATTACAAACTCATCTAGAGCACGTTTCATCTTGTTTATGGCTTCCTCTCTTGTTTGAGCAGTGGTTATAAGCTTGGCAATCATAGAATCGTAATTAGGTGGTATCATATAACCTGCATAAACATGTGTATCTAAACGAACACCGTGTCCGCCTGGGGCATGTAAGGTTGTAATACGTCCTGGTGACGGTCTAAAATCATTAAAAGGATCTTCGGCATTAATTCTACATTCAATGGAATGTAAATTAGGCGTATAGTTTTTGCCTGAAATAGGTACACCGGCTGCAACTAAAATTTGCTCTCTAATTAAATCGAAATCTATTACCTGTTCTGTAATTGGATGTTCTACCTGAATACGCGTATTCATTTCCATGAAGTAGAAATTTCTGTGTTTATCTACTAAAAACTCTACTGTTCCAGCTCCTTCATATTTAATGTATTCGGCAGCTTTTACCGCTGCTAAACCCATTTTTTCACGAAGCTCATCTGTCATAAATGGAGATGGTACCTCTTCGGTTAATTTTTGGTGTCTACGCTGTACCGAACAATCTCTTTCTGATAAGTGACATGCTCTACCGGTTGAATCGCCTACAATCTGAATTTCAATATGTCTTGGCTCTTCAATAAGTTTTTCCATATACATATCATCATTCCCAAATGCGGCTTTAGATTCTTGTCTGGCTGAATCCCAAGCGGCTTTTAAATTTTCTGGTTTCCAAACAGCGCGCATTCCTTTTCCTCCACCTCCCGCAGTAGCTTTTAGCATCACTGGATAACCTACCTCGACAGCTAATTTTTCACACTCTTCAAAATCAGCAATGATTCCATCACTTCCAGGCACACAAGGCACTCCTGCTGCTTTCATTGTAGCTTTGGCTGTAGCTTTGTCTCCCATTTTAGCAATCATTTCTTCTGATGCTCCAATAAATTTTATGCCATGCTCTTCACAGATTTTTGAAAACTTGGCATTTTCTGATAAAAACCCATAGCCAGGATGAATAGCATCAGCATTGGTGATTTCTGCGGCAGCTATAACATTCGACATTTTTAAATATGACTCACTACTTGGTGCTGGACCAATACAAACAGCTTCGTCTGCGAACTTTACATGAAGACTTTCAGCATCTGCTGTTGAATAAACCGCTACGGTTTTTATACCCATTTCCTTACAGGTTCTAATAACTCTTAAAGCTATTTCCCCTCTATTGGCTATTAATATTTTTTTAAACATAACTTACTGTATTAAAAATTTCAAATTCCAAGTTCCAAATTCCGTAAGTAGGATTTTTGGCCCAAAAATTTAGGATAAGAATTGGAATCTTTAAATGGTTATGATGGGTCTATTAAGAAAAGTGGCTGATCGAATTCTACTGGAGACGAATCGTCTACCAATACTTTAACAATCTTACCTGAAACTTCAGACTCAATTTCGTTGAATAACTTCATGGCCTCAATAATACAAAGGACATCACCTTCTTTAACGGTTTGGCCAACTTCTACAAACACCGGTTTGTCTGGAGAAGGTTTACGATAAAGCGTACCTATTATAGGCGATTTTACCGTAATATATTTTGAGTCATCAGAAGTCGCTGGTGCCTCTGCTGCAGGAGTTGCTGGTGCAACTGGTGCAGGTGCTGCTGGTGCAACCGGTGCAGGTGCGTTTACTGGAACTTGTTGAACAAATGTTGTTGTTTCTTTTTCATCACTACCTGTTCTGATAGTAATTTTAATATCGTCAGTTTCTAACTTGACTTCACTTGCGCCAGATTTAGCAACAAATTTTATTAAATTTTGAATATCTTTTAAATCCATAATAATTTAATTTTTAGAAATTGTTAGTGTTTGTTAGTTAGGAATTATATGCCCATTTTAAATATATAGAACCCCAAGTAAATCCGCCACCAAAAGCAGCAAAAATAAGATTATCGCCTTTTTTTAACTGTGATTCATAATCGTTAAGTAATAAAGGTAAGGTTGCAGATGTTGTATTGCCATATTTTTCAATATTCATCATTACTTTTTTCTCATCTAAACCCATTCTGTTGGCTGTAGCATCAATAATGCGTTTATTGGCCTGATGTGCAACCAGCCAAGCCACATCATCCTTGGATAGATTGTTTCGTGTCATTATCTTATCGGCCACATCTGCCATGTTAAATACCGCATTTTTAAAAACCGTCTTTCCGTCTTGAAAAACAAAATGCTTGCCTTCAGCAACCGCTTCGGGTGTTGAAGGATAAGACGAGCCGCCATAAGTGGCTTGTAAAAACTCTCTTCCTGCTCCATCGCTACGTAAGTATTCGTCTTGTAGGCCTAAACCCTCTTCATTAGGTTCAAACAATACAGCTCCGGCACCATCTCCAAAAATTATACAAGTAGCTCTGTCTTTGTAATTTATAAATGAAGAGTTTTTATCAGCACCTATAAGTAATATTTTCTTATATCTCCCAGATTCAATATAACTTGAAGCTGTTGACATACCGAACAAAAAGCTTGAACAAGCTGCTTCCAAATCAAAAGAAAAAGCGTTTGTTGCTCCAATTTGGGTTGCAGTATAAGCTGCTGTTGATGCCGCTTTCATGTCTGGAGAAGCTGTTGCAACAATTACTAAATCTATTTCTTTTGGGTCTAAACCTGTTTTGTTTATAAGATCGTTTGCCGCATTAATGGCTAAGTATGAAGTGCCTTTTCCATTTTCTTTTAAAATGCGTCGTTCTTTAATACCAGTTCTTGTAGTTATCCATTCGTCATTTGTATCAACCATTGTTTCCAAAATTTGGTTGGTTAACACGTATTCTGGTACATAGCCACCTACTGCTGTAATGGCTGCTGAGATTTTACTCATACTAAAATAAATATTTCACTAAAATCGTAAAAAAACACTGATTTTGTATAAAAAACAACAAAACCAGCTAGATTCTAGTCTAATTTAATGCAAATTAAGTGGTTTTTGCGTTACTTAAAAATTTATCATAAAAAAAACGCCCATAAATGAGCGTTTTATTATATGCATGCATAATACTTATGCTAAATTTTCAACCTCTTCAGAGTTATCAATTAATACTTGACCTCTATAATAAAGTTTCCCTTCATGCCAATGCGCTCTGTGGTATAAGTGCGCTTCTCCTGTGGTAGGACACGTAGCAATCTGCGGAACAGTTGCTTTATAATGTGTTCTTCTTTTATCTCTTCTAGTTTTTGAGATTTTTCTTTTAGGATGTGCCATTTTTATTATTGTTTATCCGTTAATAGTTTCTTTAATGTATTCCATCTTGGATCCGTTTCAGAATCCGAATCTTTTGTTTTATCCGTTTTTGGACTTAATTCTTCCAATTTATCAAGTATCTCTGAACCTAATGTGCCGTCTTTTACTCCTGGGTGAATTCTTTTACTTGGAACGGCCAATACAATAAGTTCATAAATATACTGTTGTACGTTAACTTCATATGACCCATGAGGTAAAACCAATAGGTCTATTTCCTCATCGTTAAATTCTTCACCAAATTTAACCACTAAATCAAAATTACTTTGAACGTCTTGATTGTAAGGCTCATTGGTTAAATCGCAGTGCACGTTTACATATCCAGCAATATCAAAGTTCAACTCTAATAAGGTTGTTTTTTTGTTCAGTTCTAATTGTACTTCAACAGAAGCATCATTAAAATCTTGATAATCAAAAAAATCAAAGAACGTTTTGTCTATTTTGTACTCAAATTGATGTTTTCCTTCTTTTAGCCCTACAAAAGGTATTGTAAATGTTTTCAATTCCTTCATTCTCCATCTATTTTGAGCCTGCAAATATATAAAATATTCTTTAGCTTTTGCTTACTTATAAACATTTTTTTGTTTATATCTTTTTCTGACCTACTTTTAAAGGATTTTTACTCAACTGTTTGTTTTCTAACCGGTTATTGTAAAGTTGAATAGCCAAATAGATTGCTTCTTTAAATGAACTTTCGTTCGCTTCGCCTTTTCCTGCTATTTCGTAAGCTGTACCATGGTCTGGAGATGTGCGAATTTTTGATAAACCAGCAGTGTAATTAACCCCTTTACCAAAAGAGAGTGTCTTAAACGGAATTAATCCTTGGTCATGATATGCCGCAATAATAGCATCAAAATTCTTATAATTACCTGAACCAAAAAAGCTGTCTGCTGCATAAGGGCCATATACCAATTTACCGTTATCGACTAATGCTTGCAGTGCTGGTCTCAACACCTCATCATCTTCTTTACCAATCACACCATTATCGCCAGTATGAGGGTTAATGCCCAAAACTGCAATTTTGGGGCGTCTAACATTGAAATCAGTTTGAAGCGTATTATAAATTGTATTGATTTTTTTATTAATTAGTTCTTTGGTAATATGGTTAGCTACGTCTTTAACAGGTACATGATCGGTCAATAAACCTACTCTTAAGTTGTTAGAGATCATGAACATTAAACTATCCCCTTCCAGTTCTTGTGCTAAATAATCTGTGTGGCCTGGAAATTTAAATTTTTCAGATTGTATGTTGTGCTTATTTATTGGAGCAGTAACCAAAACGTCAATCTCGTTAGACTTTAAAGCTTTGGTTGCGCTTTTAAAAGACTTAATGGCGAGCTCACCTATTTTAACATCCTCTTCGCCAAAATTAATTTCAACACGTTCTTGCCAAACATTAAATACGTTGATTTTGCCATGAATAACTTCACTTAACTTATTGATGCCGTTGAAGGTCACATCAAACTTAAAATGGTTTTTTAAAAACGATATCGTTTTTACTGATGCAAATATAACAGGCGTGAAAAACTCTTGTGTTCGATTATCTTCTAAAGTTTTTAAAATTATCTCGCCACCAATGCCATTTAAATCACCTATTGATATTCCTACAATAACATTTTCGTCTTTCTTCATTTAGATTGCAACTTAAGTTTGTAATTTTGTTTCGCAAATTTAACTAAATAATCCTAACAGATGTTTACAGGAATTATTGAAACTATTGGAAAAGTAAAAGAATTGGCTCAAGACCAATCAAATGTTCACTTAACTATTGAGTCAGATATTACTCCTGAACTTAAAATTGACCAAAGCGTTGCCCATAACGGTGTGTGCTTAACAGTTGTTTCTATTAAAGATAAACTATATACTGTTACGGCAATTGAAGAAACTTTAGCCAAAACAAACTTAAATAGCCTTGTTATTGGCGACTCAATTAATTTAGAGCGCGCCATGAAATTAGGCGATAGGTTAGATGGACATATTGTTCAAGGGCATGTAGACCAAACTGCTATTTGCGAGGGAATTGAGTCGTCTAATGGTAGTTGGGTTTTTACGTTTTCTTACGATGAAACCCTTCACAACATTACTATAGAAAAAGGGTCTATTACCGTTAACGGAGTAAGTCTTACTGTTGTAAATTCAAAAGCCAGTACATTTAGTGTTGCTATTGTTCCTTATACTTATGAGCACACTACATTTAAACACTTAAAAATTGGCAGTATTGTAAATCTAGAATTTGATGTTGTGGGTAAATATGTAAAAAAGCTATTTGAGCTTAATAAATAAAATTGCACTTATTTTGCTTTTAAGAACCTAAAAGCACCATAAAACAATCCTAAAATTAAAGTAAATATAACGCCTCCATCAATAGGCAATCCTGGTGGTGGTGGTGGTTGCGGTGGTGGTGGTCCAGTTTGAGCAACGCAAACAAAGCTTATTAGCAAAAATAAGATTGAGGCAAATATTTTTTTGTTTTGCATTTTCATTGGTCGGTAAATGTATAAAAAAAAGCGACTTAACAAAACAAAAACATTATCTTATGCCTTTTAAGTGTAAAAAACATCGATTAAATACATCTTTGTTAGTAAATTCGCTATTAATACTATTCGATTTCAAATATATATTTTTTTTAAATATTATTACCCGTTTAGGTTTTAAATAATTGTAATCATGACCTTTATAAAACTGTAAAAGGATTAATAAATTGTCAAGGTATACCCAAAAAACATAAAAAGCCTCACAAACTTGACGTTTATAAGGCTTTTAAAAGTGGTCCCACCTGGGCTCGAACCAGGGACTTTCTGATTATGAGTCAGATACTCTAACCAACTGAGTTATAGGACCTATTAGCTGATTACTAATGCACTCTTGCTTAAAGAGTGTGCAATATTACTACATATTTTAAAACTCTACAAGAATTTTTATTCCTTTATATCTTGGCATAACTCAATTAAAACACCATTAGTTGATTTTGGGTGCAAAAACGCAACCAACTTGTTATCTGCTCCTTGTTTCGGAGTTTTGTTAAGTACAATAAATCCTTCGTTTTCCAATCTTTTAATTTCTAACTCAATGTCATTAACATCAAAGGCTATATGATGAATGCCCTCTCCTCGTTTTTCTATAAATTTAGAAATTGGACTATCCGGATTAGTGCCTTCTAAAAGTTCAATTTTGTTTTCACCAACCTTAAAAAAAGACGTGTTTACGCCTTCGCTTACTACTTCTTCTATTTTATAGTGCGGCTCTCCAAACAATTTCTTGAATAAATCATTAGATTCTTTCAAGCTTTTAACCGCTATACCAATATGCTCAATCTTATTCATGATAAGTAAGTTACGAATTTTGATTGCAAAAGTAAGATAATCTTTAAATATCCGTTATTTTTGCATCATGGAAGAAAGTCAAAGACAAAAGAAAATAGCATCAGTCTTACAACGCGACCTTGTAGATATTTTACAAAAAGCTGCCACGCAAGGCGGTATGCATGGTGTTCTTATATCGGTTTCTAAAGTAAAAGTTACGGTAGATTTATCTGTAGCAAAAGTTTATCTAAGCATTTTTCCTAACAATAAGGCTCAAGAGCTTATTGTTGGTATTCGCTCTAATGCACCTTTAATTAGACACGAACTGGCTCAACGCACTAAAAATCAATTAAGACGCATGCCTCATTTAGAGTTTTTTGTTGACGACTCACTGGAATACATTGACAAAATAGAGCAATCCCTAAAAGGTTCAGACAACCCAATTGATGATCCTGATCTTTTAGATAAACGAAAAAAATCGTAATTGAATTTCTCTTTATATATAGCCAAACGTTATTTGCTTTCAAAAAGCAGTAACAATGCTATAAACTTTATTACACTTATAACGGCTTTTAGTGTTATTATTGGTGCGTTATCTTTATTTGTTGTATTATCTGGATTTGCTGGGCTAAAAGATTTCACATTACAATTTACCTCTTTAATTGACCCAGATCTTAAGGCGGAATCTGCTGCCGGCAAATCATTTAGTCTTTCTGAAACTGAAATTAAAGGCTTAAATGACATTCCCGAAATAGTTTCGTTTTCAAAAATTGTGGAAGAGCGCGTATTTATATCTTTTGATGGTAAAAGTTATCCTAATGCGTTTATAAAAGGTGTTGATTCTAATTACGAAAAAGTTACACGAATAGATTCTGTAGTTCCTATTGGAAGTTGGTTATCCTCCCAGACCAATCAAATTGTTACGGGTTGGGGAATTGCCAATAGATTATCTGTTGGTGTTTTAGATTATGGCAAAACAGTAGATTTATACATCCCAAAACCTGGTAAGGGGCAGATTACTGATATAAAAAAAGCCTTCAATTCTGTGAATGCTGTAAATGTTGGCATTTTTGATGTAAACGAGACTCTAAATGACAAATATATTTACGCACCTATTGAAATGGCTCAACATTTAGTGAACTATGATAGTAATCAAATTTCAGCAATTGAATTCAAGCTGGTTCCAGATGCCGATGAAAATCAAACCCGTGAAGCTATACAAAATGTTCTTGGCGATGCTGTTGTTTTAAAAAATAAATCAGAACTTAATGATGCGCTTCATAAAATGCTAAACACTGAAAATTTAGCCGTTTATTTAATATTCACCCTAATTCTAATCATTGCGCTTTTTAACCTTGTGGGTTCAATTATTATGATGATACTAGACAAGAAAAAAACACTACACACTTTATTTAATCTGGGAGCAACTATTAAGGACATTAAAAAGATTTTCTTCCTTCAAGGTAGTTTAATGACCTTGATTGGCGGATCTATTGGGTTATTAATTGCACTGTTATTGGTTTGGTTACAAAAAACCTTTGGGTTTATCATGCTTACCCAATCTTTACCCTATCCTGTTTCTATTAAACTGGAAAATATTATTATTGTGTTTATAACTATAAGCGTTTTAGGGATAGCCGCTTCAAAAATTGCTTCGTCAAGAATTACTAAAAACCTAGTTTCTAATTAGGCAAATTGGTAATCGGAAAATTTTTCTAGAACATCATCAAAAGCCTTAAAGACATCTTTTGAATCATCACTAGTTACCATACGCATTCTATATTCCTTAAAATTTGGAATGCCTTTAAAATAATTGGTATAATGACGCCGCGTTTCAAAAACCCCTAACTTCTCCCCTTTCCAATCTATTGCCATTTGTAAATGACGCCTAGCTGCATCAACACGTTCTGTTAACGAAATTGGTGCAAGATGCTCTCCGGTTTTAAAATAATGTTTCACTTGCTTAAAAAACCACGGATTTCCAATTGTTGCCCTGCCTATCATACATCCGTCTAATCCATAGCTGTCGCGCATTTCCATAGCACGTTCTGGCGAATCCACATCACCATTCCCAAAAACCGGAATATGCATTCTAGGATTGTTTTTTACTTCGGCTATGGGTTTCCAGTCTGCACTCCCTTTATACATTTGGGCACGTGTGCGACCATGAATAGAAATGGCTTTACAGCCTACGTCTTGTAAACGTTCGGCAACCTCAACAATTTTTATGGAATCGTGATCCCAACCCAAACGTGTTTTAACAGTAACTGGTAAATTCGTTCGTTTAACCATTTCGGCCGTTAAGCTTTCCATTAAGCAAATGTCTTTTAGAATACCTGCTCCAGCACCTTTGCTTACTACCTTTTTAACAGGACAACCAAAGTTGATATCAATAATATCGGGATTAGACTTTTCTACAATATCGATAGTTTGTAGCATACTGTCTAGGTTTGCACCAAAAATCTGAATGCCCACAGGCCTTTCTTTCTCATAAATATCCAACTTCATAACGCTTTTTGCTGCATTACGAATGAGTCCTTCGCTAGAAACAAATTCAGTGTAAACGACATCAGCACCTTGTTCTTTACACAAAGCGCGAAAAGGCGGATCGCTTACGTCTTCCATAGGTGCTAACAGCAATGGAAAATCAGGAAGTTCTATGTCGCCTATTTTTACCAATTATTTAAAAATTAAATTAAAGTCCAAAGTGTCTTTTTTACGCTCAACACGAACTACTGTAGAATCTCCAGGCTCAAAAACCGACAATGCACGCATATAACTCATCATATCTACAATTGCGCTATCACCAAGTTGAACAACAACATCTCCCTTTAAAAGTCCTGCTGCTTGAGCTGGTTTATCCTCACTAACACCATCAATACGCATTCCTGTACCATCGTATAAATAATCTGGAACCACACCTAGACCAACCTTAAAGCGAGGTGTTTCTTCACTTTCATTTTTTGTTTTTCTAAAAGCTAGTTTGCCGTTATTGTTTAAATCGGATATAATTTCAAAAATATATCCAGAAATAATATCCATACCTTTATAATTCAACTTATCAAGGTCATCACCTGGTTTATGGTAGTCTTCATGCTGACCAGTAAAAAAGTGCAGTACCGGTATATCTGCCAGATAAAATGATGTATGATCGCTTGGGCCTATTCCAGATTCTTTTTCAATTAATTTAAACCTATCATTGTGAGAGCTTAATGTCTGCTTAAATATAGGTGATGTTCCTGTTCCATAAACAGCCAATGTGCTGTCTTGCTTTAAGCGTCCAACCATATCCATGTTTATCATATAGCTCACCGCTTTAGTATCAATTGTTGGGTTTTTAACAAAATAGTTTGAGCCTAACAAGCCCATTTCTTCTCCAGAAAAAGCAACAAATACATAGTTATTTTCTGTATTTACACCCTTAAGTTTTCCTGCCAAATCTAACATAACGGCCACACCACTGGCATTATCGTCAGCACCATTGTGGATAGCTTTTTCACCTTTATACAAAGAACCTTCTCCGCCATACCCCAAATGGTCATAATGTGCTCCAATAACTACAGTGTTTTGAGCATTATTATTAATAAATCCAATAACATTTGTTCCCGTTACTGTGCCGTCTTCAGCTATATTTGTAAAGGCGACTTCGCCATGAGGATCATTTGAGGGCTTAAAGCTAAAAGCTTGATAATACTTTTCAGTTCCTTTAGGTTCAATTCCCATTTCAGCAAACCGTTTCGCTATATATTCGGCAGCTTTTTGCTCACCTACCGTTCCTGTTTCACGCCCTTCCAATTTGTCGTCAGCCAAAAACGAAACATCTTCCTGTATTTTGTTTTCATATAAATACTCTTTTTTACAACCCAGTAGCGTTATAAAAAGAACCAATAGCGATATTTTCTTCATGGTAATAATCTTATTTTTGGCGAAATTAAGCAATAATTGGCACATATATCTATTGAAAACCTTATGAAAAATTATATTTATATCTTAATATTAATCATAACCGTTTCTTGTAAAACTGACAAAAACAAAACTACAGATGCTGATTCTGGTGCTACAAAATGGGTCGATTCTCTAATTTATCCTGAGGAAACCCATTTCAAATCTATTAAACAGATTACGTTTGGTGGCGATAACGCAGAAGCCTATTGGAGCTTTGATGACAAACAATTGGTGTTTCAATCGAATAATGAAGGGTGGAATGTTAATTGCGATCAAATGTTTTTGATGAATGTTGGCGAAACTTTTAAAGATAACATGCCTCCAATGATAAGTACAGGAAAAGGCCGAACAACCTGCGCTTACTTTTTACCAGATAACAAACACATTATTTATGCTTCAACCCATTTAGGTGGTGATGATTGTCCAGAAACACCTCTTCGAAAAAACGGTAAATACATATGGCCAATTTATGATACCTACGATATTTTTGTAGCCGATTTAGAAGGTAATATTACAGCCCAACTAACCAATGAAAAAGGTTACGATGCTGAACCTACAGTTTCTCCGCAAGGTGATAAAATTGTTTTTACTTCAGATAGAAGTGGCGATTTAGAATTGTACACTATGAACCTTGACGGTAGTGATGTGAAACAAATTACTTTCGAGCTTGGCTATGATGGTGGCGCTTTCTTTTCACCAGATGGCACAAAAATTATTTTCAGATCATCTAGACCTAAAACAGAAGAAGAAATTAAAGAATATAAAGATTTACTGGCTGAAGGCCTTGTTCAGCCTACACAAATGGAACTTTATATTTGTAATGCCGATGGTAGTGATTTACGCCAGCTTACAGATTTGGGTAATGCTAATTGGAGTCCGTTTTTTCATCCCAGTGGTGAGAAAATTTTATTCTCTTCAAATTTTGAATCAGAAAGAGGCTTCCCTTTTAATTTGTATTTAATTGATATCGATGGGAAGAATTTAGAACGTGTGACGCATAGCGACACTTTTGATGCCTTTCCAGTATTTTCAAACGATGGTAAAAAGCTTATTTTCTCATCCAATAGGAATAATGGTGGTGGTCGCGATACCAACTTGTTTATTGCCGAATGGCAAGATTAATTAGTTGTCAGATTTTTCCAGTCGATCCCGTTCTTTTCTTGCTTTAGTTCTTTGGTTGGTTTCCAAACCAGTATTACCGAACTTGTAGCTAAAACCTAGTTTAATGTATCTATTGTCAAAATTTAAGAATCGTGAATTATCCTGCCTTAAATATTTTGTTCTAACATTATAATCCTGTTGATTAAATAAATCGGCAGCAGATAAGCTTATTGAACCACGCTTATTAAGAATTGTCTTTTTTATGGCCAAATCACTATAAAGCTGTGCATCCACAATTTGAAAACCTTGTTGGTTTTTACTAATGTATACTAATGTAAAAGTAAGCGATAAACTATTGTCTTCTAAAAATGAAAGGGAGTTGCTCCATTCTGAATAATTAGACCAAGTATCCTTTTTTAAAAGACTGTCATTAATTATGGCTTGCTCTTCAATATTAAAAAAAGACGTTGCAAAGTACACATTCCACCATGATGTCAAATCGAAATAGGCCAGAAAATCAAAACCAAAATCTATAGTGCTCTCTAGGTTTGTAGGTGTATAAATTAATAAGTTGTTATCATTGTCCTGCAATGGTAACTCCATGAAATTAGATTGAATGTCTTTATAATAGGCTTCTACAAAAAAACTGTAATTTAAAGATCCTCCTACGACAAAGTGATCTGTAAGGGCTGGTTGTAAATTAGGATTACCGGTTACAATAGTATTGTCGTTTAAAAAGAACCTAAACGGGTTTAATGACTGATAGTCTGGTCGTTTAATGCTACGCTTGTAATTTGAATAAACACTTATTTTTTCAGAGGCTTGAAAACTTAAGCTCGCTGTAGGAAACCAATTAAAGTAATCTTGTATTAAGCTGTTGTTGGTTACTATTGATTTGCCTTTAATATCTGATTGTTCAACCCGTACGCCTAGATTTAAATCCCACCTATCCCAGCTTTTGTCAAATTCGCTATAAGCCGCCAATACATTTTCTTTATAATCAAACGCATTTGAGTTATTAGGATCAAAAAAAGGATTCCCGTTTACAATACTATATTGGTTAATTTCACTATCAGTATTCACAAAAGATCCTTTTACTCCAAAGGAAAGTGATGCTGTGTTTTCTGAAAATGGCAAACTGTAATCAGCTTGAGCGGTATTGATTAAGGTGGTTTGCTTTGATGTCGTTTCAAAAGCATTCGAAAAGTTTAGATTACTATCAGAGAAGTAATAGTTACTATTAACTTTTTGGTCCCTGTTATAATCATAAGTTGTTAAGTGGACGTTTAAAGACAGTTTGCTGCCGCTGCTAAAATTGCTTACATAATCTAAATCAAAACCCAAGTTATGCTTGTTATCAGAAGAGTTGTTGGTATTGTCAAAATTATATAATGGATTATAATTAGGGTCAAAAACATTGGTCTGTCCATTAATTTTATAATCAAAATTGGGCAGAAATAATAAGTTGGACGAAAAGCTTAACGTGTTATTGTTATTTATAAAATAATCAAAATTGGTGTTTATGGTATGAGTTTGTGACTTGGTTGTTCTATCAAAATCCGAATCCCATCGTTCGTAAACAGCATCATTGGTATCAATAAAATTGACTTGTTCATCACTTACGCGTGCAATTTTGTCGTTGTTATAACTATAGCTAGCAAAAACATTTATTTTATTGTTTTTGTAGAAGTTAGTAGTTCCGGCATTATACCTAGGATAAACACCTTGTGTATAATTAGTAAACACAGTGCCGCGATAACCAGTAATGAGGTTTTTACCCATTACAATGTTTATAACAATTCCATCAGACGCATCGTACTTTGCTCCAGGGTTTGTAATAACCTCAACTGACTTTATACTGCTAGCAGGCGAGCCTTCTAATAAATTCATTAACTCACTATTGCTAAGCTGTACCTTTCTGTTGTTAATGTAAACTGTTGGTGCAGTATTTTTAACCGATAACGAGCCGTCTAAAACCAATACGCCTGGTGTGCTTCTCATAACCTCCATAACATTACCCTCACTTAAAGCCGTATTTTCAACATTAAAAACCAATCTATCGGATTCTTTTTTAACAGTTGGCTTTTTAGCAATTATGGAGACTTCTTCTAACGATTCGGCAGATTCCTCTAAAACAATACTATTAAGCTGTTTGTCATTGTCTTCAACTGAAATATTTTGGTATACAGGTTTAAAACCTATAAAACTTGTCTTTAAAATATAGGAGCCTGAACTCACATTTTTAATCTCAAACAGACCTTTTTCATCAGTGGTACTTCCTTTTACTGCCGTAGAATCAGTTACAGAGAGTAATACCACATTGGCAAAACTAACCGGATTTTGTTGAGAATCTGTTACATTTCCAGAAACCAGAAAATCTTGTGAATAAAGCATGGAAGATGCTAAAGCACTGATAATGATAAGGCTGGCTCTAAAAGTGAAATTCATTGAGTTAGTTTGGAATTGCAATATAAAAATTGTTTTAAACTTTTGTTTACGGTTTTACCGTAAATGAAAATTGTACAACAATATTGTTGGTTTTAAATATTTAAAGCATAATAAAACAATTATATTTGCAAACTAGTTATGTTATGCTAGATTACAGGTTATGGAGCACATTAGAAATTTTTGCATTATTGCGCATATTGATCACGGTAAAAGCACCCTTGCTGACCGTTTGTTGGATTTTACAGGTTCGGTAACAGAACGTGAAAAACAAAATCAACTGTTGGACAATATGGATTTGGAGCGTGAGCGTGGTATTACCATTAAATCGCATGCTATACAAATGGATTATATCCATAATGATGAGCAATACGTTTTAAACTTAATAGATACGCCTGGTCATGTGGATTTTTCTTATGAAGTATCACGATCAATTGCAGCTTGTGAAGGAGCCTTACTTATTGTTGATGCCGCACAGAGTATCCAAGCGCAGACCATTTCAAATTTATATTTAGCTTTAGAAAACGATTTAGAAATAATTCCTGTTTTAAATAAGGTAGATTTGCCTAGCGCAAACCCAGAAGAGGTTACTGACGATATTGTTGACTTGTTGGGCTGTGACCCTTCAGAAGTTATTCCTGCAAGTGCAAAAACTGGTTTGGGTATTGCAGATATTTTAACAGCTATAATTGAGCGTGTTCCTGCGCCAAAAGGCAATGTAGATGAGCCGCTTCAAGCTTTAATTTTTGATTCTGTTTACAACCCATTCCGTGGTGTAGAAACCTATTTTAGGGTTATTAATGGTTCCATTAAAAAAGGGCAGCAAATCAAGTTTATAGCAACAGATAAAAATTATTATGCTGATGAGGTTGGAACACTTAAGCTCAAACAGCAACCAAAACAGGAGATAAAAGCAGGAGATGTAGGTTATTTAATTACTGGTATAAAAGAAGCAAAAGAAGTGAAAGTTGGTGATACAATTACTGATGCCAAAAACCCTACTAAAAATGCAATTAGTGGGTTTGAGGATGTAAAGCCAATGGTTTTTGCTGGAATTTACCCTGTTGATACTGAAGATTATGAAGACTTAAGAGCCTCTATGGAAAAACTTCAATTAAATGATGCTTCTTTGGTGTTTACTCCTGAAAGTTCTGCTGCTTTAGGCTTCGGATTCCGATGTGGGTTTTTAGGCATGTTGCACCTTGAAATTATTCAAGAGCGTTTAGAACGAGAGTTTGATATGACCGTTATTACAACTGTTCCTAACGTTTCATACCATGCTTTTACTAACAAGAATCCAGACGACATAATAATCGTTAATAATCCGAGCGATTTACCAGAGCCTTCAACTCTAAATCGTGTTGAAGAACCTTACATAAAAGCCACCATTATTACAAAAGCAGATTTTGTTGGCAATGTTATGTCGTTATGTATTGATAAGCGTGGTGTTATTACCAATCAAACATATTTAACCACAGAACGTGTGGAGCTATCTTTTGATATGCCACTCGCTGAAATTGTATTTGATTTTTACGATAGACTAAAAACGGTTTCTAAAGGTTATGCTTCTTTTGATTATTCACCAATTGGTATGAGAACCTCCAAATTGGTTCGTGTAGATATTCTTTTGAATTCTCAACCCGTCGATGCGCTTTCGGCACTTATTCATGCAGACAACGCCTATACAATTGGTAAAAAGATTACTGAAAAACTACGAGAGTTAATACCAAGACAGCAATTCGATATTCCTATTCAGGCAGCTATTGGAGCTAAAATTATTGCTCGTGAAACTATAAAAGCACTCCGTAAAGATGTAACAGCTAAATGTTATGGAGGTGATATTTCAAGAAAACGTAAACTTCTTGAAAAGCAGAAAAAAGGTAAAAAGAAAATGCGCCAAGTTGGGAATGTTGAAATTCCACAACAAGCATTTATGGCTGTCTTAAAGTTAAACGATTAAATTAGGATACTTCTTCGGCTTTAAGCGTTTTTCCTAAATAGACTAGGCTACAGTTTTTATTAATTTTATTAGCATCCTTGTTGTAAGAAGATATTATATGGAGTTCGCCTTCTTCGTCTTTCACAAATAGCGGAACGATATCATCATCGCTATTCGTTATCTTTATAAGCTTATCATAATGGTCTTTGTCTTTCAAGGGTATTTCGCTAATAACTGGATTTTTGCGAGTCACTTCTGTTAGTTTTACAAAATCATCAGTATGGGAAAAAAGTCCTTCTTTTGGGTTATCGTTTATATTTTTAATTTCCTCACGAGTTACCAATCTAAAACTACCGTTTTCCCCAAACTGTTTACTAAACTTGTCGATAGCGTACTTATTAATGTCTGAATTAGCAGTCATAGCCATTAAATATCCAACATCATTCAGTTCTATGTTATCTGTCAGGGTTTCCGAATATATGTTTACATTAAGAGCTTCTAAACCTAATTCTAAAGATTTTTCAATATTGGTTTGGTTGTTGTCAATCAAAACCACATGTCTTCCGTTGGACTCCAAATAATGCCCAATTACACGTGCAAATTTAGAGGCTCCTATAATTAAAATGCCCTCGCTTTTTGTTAAGAAAACGCCTAAAATTTTAGCAACAAAACGAGCTGTCGTTGCATTTAATAAAACAGTACCCAACACAATCATAAATACTAAAGGCGTAATATATTCTGCGCCTTCAACCCCTTGCTTTATGAGTTTTGTTCCAAAAAGCGAAGCAATACCTGCGGCTACGATACCACGAGGTCCAACCCAACTTATAAAGGTCTTTTCGTTAGTTTTTAATTTAGATCCTGTTGTGCTTAAAAAAACTGCTAGCGGTCTAATTACAAAAACAACTATTCCAAAAAGTACTGCTGTATTCCAGTTATACAAAAGCATCATATCATCAACACTAATATTGGCCGCTAATAGTATAAATAAAATTGATATCAACAATACACTTAAAGACTCTTTAAAATACAATAATTCTTTTCGGTTTTGAAGCTTGCTATTCCCCAAGACCATTCCCATAACAACAACTGCTAACAGGCCTGATTCATGCGCAAAAATATCAGACTCAACAAAAACCAATAAAACAGTAGATAATGAAACTACATTTAATAAATAGTGCGGAATCAGATTTTTGTTAATGACAAATTTTAAAGCATGGGCGAATGTAAACCCAAACGTGGTTCCAAAAAGTATAATCTTACCAAATTCAATAAAGGCTGTTTTTGTAAAGCCACTATCACCTCCAACACTTATAAACTCAAAAACCAAAACAGCCACTAAAGCGCCTATTGGGTCAATTAATATACCTTCCCATTTCAAGACAGCCGATACATCTTTCTTTAGGGGTATATTCCTTAAAATGGGCGTAATAACTGTTGGTCCAGTAACGATAATTAAAGCCGAAAACAAAAAGCAAACCTCCCAGCTTAAGTAAAACACATAGTGTGCCACAATAGCGCCTCCAAAAAATGTAATAATAGCGCCAAGTGTAATTAGTTTAGTGATAACAGGTCCAACATTGCGTATTTCATCTCGTTTTAATGTTAAACCTCCTTCAAATAATATAACGCTTATGGCTAGAGACACAAAGTAATACAGGCCATCTCCTGGAAATAATCCTTTTTCACCATTCCAAATAGGTTCTATCCATTTTGCACCATCTTCGCTAAAAAACTCTGCAGAAATAGGGCCTACAAGTAAGCCTATTAAAATTAAAGGTAAAATGGCTGGTATTTTTAAACGCCATGCAACCCATTGTGCAAGTATTCCTAGTATAATTATTCCCGCTAATTCTAACATGCTTTAATTTTTCGTGAAAATAATAAAATAATACCATTAAGGCTAAATGTTAAAATGAAGTTATAGATTTAACTTTCATTTTTATTGTGTTAACGCTTTTGTAATTTTACAACTATGAATTTATATCCCATAAACGCAGGAAATTTTAAACTAGATGGTGGCGCCATGTTTGGTGTTGTGCCAAAATCGCTATGGACAAGAACAAATCCCGCAGACAATAACAATATGATTGATATTGCTGCGCGCTGTTTGTTGATTGAAGACGGTAACAAATTAATACTAATTGACACCGGAATGGGTGATAAGCAAAGCGAGAAGTTTTTTGGCTATTACTTTCCTTGGGGTAATGATACCATTGACAAATCATTAAAAAAGTATGGTTTCCATCGAGATGATATAACCGATGTTTTTATGACACATTTGCATTTCGACCACTGTGGCGGAAGTATTCAATGGAACAAAGATAGAACAGGTTTTGAGCCCGCTTTTAAAAATGCTAATTTTTGGAGCAATCAAGATCATTGGAAATGGGCAACACAGCCTAATAGACGAGAAAAAGCCTCTTTTTTAAAAGAAAATATCTTGCCTATGGAAGAAAGTGGACAGTTAAAATTTACTTCGCTTCCTAATGATGATTTGTTAGAAAATTCTGAATTGGGATTTGATATTTTCTTTGCAAATGGTCATACCGACAAACAAATGATTCCTATGGTTCAATACCAAGATAAAACCATTTGCTTTATGGCAGATCTATTGCCAACAGCCGGACACTTACCAATTCCTTTTGTAATGGGCTACGATACTAGACCACTACTAACTTTAGACGAAAAAGAAAAATTCTTAAGTTTAGCTGCAAATAATAATTATTACTTATTTTTGGAGCACGATGCACACAATGAAATTATTACTGTAAAAAACACAGAAAAAGGCGTGCGTTTGGATAACGTTTATACTTGTAATGAGATTTTTAACTAAAAAACGAAAAATGAAATTAATTAAAGCATGTTTATTGACGGCAATTACTGCAGCCGTTTTAACTAGCTGTGGTGGTTCGGCCATAGTATCAACACCAGTTGAAAACATTGATAATGTTCCTTTAAAAGAAACGGAGCTAACCGAAAAAGAAAAGCATAATTGGGGCCATTTAGATCTAGTGACCGATACTATTCCTGGAATGAGCGTTGACAAGGCCTACGCCGAAATAATAAAAGATAAAAAAGGAAAAGCGGTTATAGTTGCTGTTATTGACTCTGGAATTGATATTGAACATGAAGATTTAGATGGTGTTGTTTGGACAAACGAAGATGAAATTCCAGGTAACGGAATTGACGATGATAAAAATGGTTATGTTGATGACATTCATGGATGGAACTTTTTAGGCGATGCTTACGATGAGCAATTGGAGTTTGTTCGTATTATCGTAAAAGGAGACAAAAGCAACCCGCAATACGATGCTGCAGTTGCTGAATACGAAGAAAAACATCAAGAGGCATTAGCTAACAAGCAACGTTATGACCAGATTTATGAAATGGTTAAAAGTGCCGATGAAACAATTTCAAAGCATTTAAACAAAGAAGACTATACAAAAGAAGATGTTGGTGGTATTTCATCTGACGATGCTAATGTAAACCAAGCAAAAGCCATGCTTCAAAACATGTATGCCAATGGTTTTGATGATACCAAAGCTGCGCTTGAAGCTATTAAAAGTGGTGTAGAATACTTTACAGATCAATTAAACGTTAACCTAAACAAAGACCTTAAAGGTAGAACAACTGGTGACGACCCTGATGATTTATCTGATGTTGGTTATGGTAACGGTAACGTATTACCTTCTGAAAAAGGCGAAAGTCATGGTACTCACGTAGCTGGTATTATTGCTGCGGAACGCAACAATGGTTTGGGTGCAAATGGAGTAGCTAATAACGTAAAAATAATGAGCTTAAGAGCTGTACCAAATGGCGATGAGTACGATAAAGACATTGCTTTGGCTATTCGTTACGCTGTTGATAATGGTGCGACAATTATCAATGGTAGCTTTGGTAAATACTACTCACCACATAGCGATTGGGTGCGCGATGCTATTGCATATGCTAGTGATAACGATGTATTGTTTATTAATGCAGCTGGAAACGAAGGTATTGATATCGATAAAAAAGACGTATTTCCAAACGATGCTATTGGTACAGGTCCAGAAGTTTCTAAAACATTTATTACTGTTGGTGCTTTAGAGCCAAAATACGGTTCAGGAATGATTGCGGGATTCTCAAATTATGGAAAATACAATGTAGATGTTTTTGCTCCTGGAGCAAAAGTATATTCTACTACTCCAGAAAACGAATACGATACTAAAGGTGGAACATCTATGGCTGCTCCTGCAGTAGCTGGTGTTGCTGCTTTAATTCGTTCTTACTATCCAAAATTATCTGCCGAACAAGTTAAGCAGGTTATTTTAGATTCTGGACTTGCGGTTAAAACTAACGTTGTTGTGGGCGGAAACCCTGAAGATGTTAGACCGTTTGGTGATTTAACAAAATCTGGCAAAATGGTAAATGCTTACAACGCATTAATCATGGCTAGCCAAATGAAATAAAACAATTTAAAAACGTAAAAAATCCTATCCAACTGTGATAGGATTTTTTTTAAACTTCAATCAAATGAAAAAAATAGTATTTCTAACATTAGGGTTAATGCTTGTGCTTTCATGCGGAAGCAATTCTCTAGTTATAGCACAAAGCTCAACAAATGATAATAATGCCTGTTATTGGCAACAACATGTAGACTATAAAATGGAAATTGATATGGATGTGGAATCCTATCAATATAAAGGAAAACAAACTTTGGT
The DNA here is from genome assembly GCF_023634025.1 of Hanstruepera flava. GTDB lineage: Bacteria > Bacteroidota > Bacteroidia > Flavobacteriales > Flavobacteriaceae > Hanstruepera > Hanstruepera flava. Next base: position 1,349,359 of record NZ_JALJCW010000001.1, read on the forward strand.
TTACACCAATAATTCACCTGATGTTTTAAATCGTGTGTATTATCACTTGTACTTTAATGCTTTTCAGCCCGGAAGCGAAATGGATATTCGTTCAAGAACTATTGCTGATCCTGACGGCCGTGTTGGTGACAGAATTAGTAAGCTTAAACCAGATGAAATAGGTTACATTAAAGTAAACTCATTAAAGCAAAATGGAACACTATTAAATCATGAAACCGTAGGTACTGTATTAGAAGTTACATTAGCAAAGCCTATCCAACCTGGTGAATCTGTAACTTTTAATATGGATTTTGATGCACAGGTGCCTGTTCAAATTCGTCGTTCTGGACGTAATAATAAAGAAGGTGTTGCGCTATCCATGACGCAATGGTATCCAAAATTAGCTGAATACGATTTTGAAGGTTGGCACGCAGACCCTTATATCGGTCGTGAATTCCATGGTGTTTGGGGTGATTTTGACGTAAAATTAACTATCGATAAAGATTATGTGGTTGGTGGAACAGGTTATTTACAAGACGATGTTAAAACAAGAGGCGATAAAAAAACCCTCCACTTTGTAGCGCCTAAAGTACATGATTTTACATGGGCTGCAGATCCGGAGTATATTCATGATACCATGCAGGTTCCTGATGGTCCAATGCTACACTTCTACTATAAAAGTACTTTAGATGCCGAAAAGAAAGACAACTGGAAAAAACTGCAGCCTAAAACGGTTGAACTTATGCAATATTTTAGCGAACACATTGGTAAATATCCTTACGATCAATATTCAGTTATTCAAGGTGGTGATGGTGGTATGGAATATGCTATGTGTACACTTATAACTGGTGAGCGCTCTTTAGGTAGCCTTGTTGGAGTTACTGCACACGAAATGGCACATACTTGGTTTCAGTTTTTATTGGCTACTAATGAGGCCAAGCATGAGTGGATGGACGAAGGGTTTACAAGCTATATTAGCGATCATGCTATGAATGAAATTATGGATGAAGGTAAAGAAAATCCATCTGCAAATTCGTATGCAGGTTATTTATATTTAGCTAAATCTGGAAAAGAACAGCCTTTAACAACCCATGCCGATCGCTATGAGTTCAACCAAGCCTATGGTATTTCGGCCTATGCGAAAGGCGCTGTTTTTATGGCACAATTGGGTTATGTAATTGGTGAAGACAATTTAAAGAAGACTATTAAAAAATATTTTAACGACTTTGCTTTTAAACATCCAAGACCTATAGATATCATACGCTCGGCCGAAAAAGTAACTGATTTTGAATTGGATTGGTATTTAATAGATTTTGCTCAAACTACGAACACTATAGACTATGGTATAAAAAGCATAACTGATAAAACGATTGAATTAGAGCGTATTGGTTTAATGCCAATGCCATTAGACGTGACTGTGACTTATACTGACGGAACACGTGAAGATTTCTACATTCCGTTACAAATGATGCGTGGTGAAAAACCAACCTCTGCAACTATTATTGCAGATTGGGCTTGGGCAAACCCAAGCTACTCATTTGAAGCTTCAAAACCTGTAAAATCGGTTAATATAGATCCTAAACAAGGTATGGCGGACATCAATCGCGATAATAACGTAATGGAAAAATAATGCGTTTAGCTATTTTATTTCTTTTACTGTTTTCGGTTCAAATTATTGTTGCTCAAGATAAGTTGGTTAACAGTGAAAACGTGCTGCAATGGCAAGAAGGCTATAGCCTACGCGTTGAAGACTATCAAAAACCGAGAAAAGCAAATGATAGTTATTCTCATACAGCCTATAAGATAGAGTTTTATCCATCAGAGGTTTTGGTTGATGCCAACGACTATATTCAAGGTTATGAAAATTTAACTGTTGTTGCAGAATTCCATATGGATAAATCACATTTCAATCCCGAATATGAAGCAGATTTATTACCCTTTGAACAATTAACTTTTGACATTGCCGAATTGTACGCCAGAAAAATTAGAAGGCGTTTTGAAGAACTCAAAGAAAAGAAGGAAAGACGTTTTTCCATGTATAATTATGAATATAATTTACTGTGGAAAGCTTGTTTAGAATACCAATCTGAATTTAGTAAAGCTTCAAACAACGGTTGGGAATCTGAAGATAAAATTGCTGAATGGCGAAATAAAATAGATCAGGAATTAAAAAAACTTCAAGAATACGCTATAAAGCCACTTTAACGAGTGGCTTTTTTAATACCAATCTTCATTTTTATACATACTATTTTTTGAAGCGCGCTCACGATTTGACAGTCTTAAATGTGTGGCATCAATTTTCTGGCTTCTATAACCTAATAAATGAAAAAACGATTTAGCCATAAACTTGGCCGTTTTCAAGTTAACTCGCAACACATGTTTGTGCTTGTCTTCCCAAGAAACACCTGGTAAAGCCACTAAAAAACTATCAAACTTAATGCGTCTTAAAAATTCAGAGAGTTTAAGGAAAAATGGTTTTATGGGTTGAATTATAAAAAACCCTTCTTCGCCTATTTTTTGATATAAAGGCATAAAAATTCGGCCATTGTGTTTTGAAATTATCTCTCCATTAATATCATTAGCCAGGACCATTTTTTTCTCTATTTTTTCAAAACTTCGAAAGCCATTAACCATTTTAAAATGATCTTCTGGTTTTACGCGATGTAAATACGTAACCTCAAAAGCATCTTGAATATTATAACTTTGTTCCTGTAGTTGTTTATAATGCATTTGAAAACCAATAACAGATTCTGCCTTCATGGCTTTGGCATAAACAAGTGATAAATAAATAAAAGCCTGACTATTAATTACGGCATCTTTTTCATCATGCTGTCCTGATTCAAAACCTAAAGACACATAGCCTAATTGATTAATATAACTTAATAAAGGACCTTCTAGATATTCTTCAATACCCAGAACAATAGGAACCGGAAACAGTGATGAAAACTTTCGGTTTATTAAAGCATCATTAATGGTTATAAATGGTATGGTTTTACTGGAAGTGGTATGAAAATCTATAAAATAAAAAGGGCCAGATTCAGCTTCTATAATCTGATGAACAAGGGCGTGTAATTCAAGAAGCTCTTGTTCTTCATAATTTAAATCAGACTTGCTTTTAATGCTGTTAATGCGTTCTTTAAACCATAGCCTATTCAAATCATTTTTTAAATAGCGTTTGTTTTGTTTTAAGGCTTGGGTATTACCAGTAATAGCGTAAAGCGTTCCTGATATATCTTTAGGGTTAAGTTTGTTAAAAACATGGTTTAGAGCAAAAACTCCGGCCGTTTCATTACCGTGTATGCCTCCAAAAAAAACCATGGTAGGACCTGAATTATGACCTTTTATCTTGCCGATAATTCGATTAAGAATAACAGATTTATTTAATGCTGGACTACTAACTTCTACCATGCAATTACATATCTTTTGAAGTTATTATTCCTATTAATTTGTCATTTTTAATTACAGGAAGGCTATTTATATTGTTAGCTTCCATTAAAGCCTTTGCTTCTGATAAAGGCATCCATTCTGTTGTTGTTATGGGCTCTTTATGCATAACTTTCTCAATTGATATAGAATTTATATTTGTATCGTTAATATATTTTAAAACATCGTTCCATGATAATAGCCCTACAAGTTTCAATTTTTTGTTAATTACTGGCATATGGTGGATGTTTTTCCATTTCATAATGCTTAAAACCAATTTCAAACTATCGTTTTTTTCAACTGAAAAAACTTTAGTGCTCATAGCGTGTTTTACCGTTTTTTCTGAATCAAAGCCCAATGATTCCCTACCGCTTAAAATGCTCCAACTACCTACGGGAAAATCTTGTTCCTGTTTTTTGTACATATTAGCCACTAAAACTTGAGCTGCTGAATACGGTTTATATTTCTGCTGTAAATTTCTATAACTTTTTATCATCCATTGAGAACCACAATTAGATTTGATACGGTTTTCTATTATGGTTAAATATTCTTCAGCATCTTTTGGTGAAATACCTACTTTGTATAACCCTTTATAAGCCATTGGAAGCAAATAATCCAATAATAAATTATGACTTGATATGTATTCTCCGTTCCAAATAAACTGTGTACCCATACCGTATCTGGCGGCATTGAAGAAGTTGGTTTTAACATCTTTAAAATCCCATTTTTCATGTATATTTTCAAACGTTTTGGGTTTACCCAACATCAACCCTACCCAAAACATCATATTGGCAATTTCATCTGATAAGGTAGGTCCAGAAGGAATATACCTATTCTCAATACGTAGATGTGGTTTTCCACCTCCAACACCATAACACACCCTATTCCACCTATAAACCGTTCCGTTATGAAGGCTTAAGGCTTTTAATTTTGGTATTTCTCCAGCCTTAAGCATATCAACACTGTCTTTATCGTATTCAGATGTTACAAGGCTTCTAAATCGTGAAACACTGTCTCTAAAAATATCAACTACGGTTCCTGTTTCCCAACTAGCTCCAAAGCTAACACGAGATTGTTTTTCGTTTAATATAAATGAATTTGCTCGTGTGTCAACACTTTGAGTAAACAAAGCAATACGTGTTTCATTCCATAATTCTTTACCAAATAAAAGTGGAGAATTGGTACAAATACTCAAAACGGGTCCGGCAATGGCTTGAGCCCAATTATAGTCATCGATAAAATTATCTGGATGAATTTGTAAATGGGCTTGAAAACTGGTGTTACAGGCTTCCAGCATTACAGAGTCGTGTAATAAATTTAATTCATCTACCCCCTTTATGTGAATACTAAAATCTTGTTTTCTAGAATCTTTAATAGCTTCATTTAAAACACTATAACGTTGTATTTTAGTCATATTATCTTCAGATATATACTTGAGTGATAATGTGGGTAATATACCTGTTAGAATTACTTTTGTGTTATGCTTTTCGCAAACACTCCTTGCTTTGTCTAAAAGATCTGATAATTGTTTGTGTAATTGTGAAAAGCAATCATCCTTTAGGGTTAAAGGATCGGAATTAATTTCAAGATTGTAATTCCCAATTTCAGTTGTAAAATGATCGTCGTTAATTTCATTTAGTAGGGCCAATGAATTATCATTTGGGTAAAAGTCGTTATTAACAATACAAAACTCTTGTTCTGCTCCAATTCTAATGGGTTCAGTTTCAATTAAACCTTCTTTAAGCATAATTTCTAAAGCCTCAATATCTTGTGTTAATTGATGAATAAAAGCAGCCTTCTCTGCTTTAGATGTTAATCGTGTGACATTTAAATTACCCATAACCTGATATTTATAACATAATAATTATGTAAGTTACATTTTCTTAAATTACAAAAATATGATTTATGTCATAGCCTAAATTTGCTCGCAATAAAATGGAATCACTATTTTCGTAACCTATTTAACCACATATGAGGCCTACCTACTCTAAAAAAGAAAAACTTAAAAGCAAAAAGCTTATAGATATCCTCTTTTCTGAAGGAAAATCGGTTTCATCTTACCCGCTTCGTATGGTGTATTTAGCAACAGAATTAAATAGTGATAGTCGGTTAAATGTTGGTGTTTCGGTATCAAAGCGCCACTTTAAAAAAGCACCTGACAGAAATCGAATAAAACGCTTAATGCGTGAAGCCTATCGCTTAAATAAGACGGTTATTTTTAACAACATTACAACACAATATGCGTTAATGATTTTGTACATTGGTAACGAGAAACCCAAATTTAGTGATGTAGAGTCTGCAACCGTCAAGCTTTTTGACAAATTTATTAAGGCTACAAAAATACTTTCTGATGATGAAAAAATTTCTTAAAAAAAGAATTATAATTCCTGTTTTAGCTGTAGTTATATTGTTTACAGGAACCGCTTTTCAAAACGACTTTTTTGAAATTGCTAAACAAATAGAAATATTTACAACGCTTTACAAAGAAGTAAATATGAATTATGTAGACGATACCAATCCTGCCGATTTAATGGATACCGCCATTAAAAGTATGCTTAAAGATTTAGATCCCTACACGCAGTTTTATAATGAACAAGATGTTGAAGCTGAAAAGATTAGACGTACTGGCGATTATACTGGTATTGGTGCTAATGTACGTACCATGAAAGATAAATTGGTTATTATTGAGCCTTATAAAAATTATCCAGCAGATAAAGCAGGTTTAAAAGCTGGTGACGAAATTATTAAAATTGGAAATACTGTTATTGCTGATTATAAAGAAGATGCTGGTGATTTATTGAATGGTTCTAACAATACTAAAGTTACTGTAACCTATTTACGTCAAGGAAAAGAATATACTACAACTATTACACGCTCTGAAGTTGAAATTGATGCAGTACCACATTTTTCTATGGTTGACGACAAAACAGGATATATAGTTTTGAGTAAGTTTAATAACAAAGCCTCTTCTCAAACAGGTTACGCCTTAAAGGATTTAAAAGCTCAAGGTGCAGAACGTATTATTTTAGATTTGCGTGGCAATCCTGGTGGTTTATTATTAGAAGCCGTAAATATTGTTAATCTATTTGTTCCTAAAGGCCAATTGGTTGTTACCACAAAATCAAAAGTTAAAAAGTTTAATCGTTCGTATTATACTCAACGTGAGCCTTTAGATACTGAAATTCCAATTGTGGTTTTAATTAATGGAAGTAGTGCCTCTGCTAGTGAAATTGTTTCAGGTTCGTTACAAGATTTAGATCGTGCCGTTGTTGTAGGTTCTAGAAGTTTTGGAAAAGGTTTAGTACAACGACCAAAACCTGTGGCTTATGGAACACAGCTTAAAATAACTATTTCTAGATATTATACACCTTCTGGACGATGTATTCAAGCTTTAGATTATTGGAATAGAGATGATAAAGGGAATGCTGTTCGTATAAAAAAAGATAATTACAACGAATTTAAAACCAGAAACGGACGGCCTGTTTTTGATGGTGGTGGAGTATTTCCTGATGAATCTTTAGAAATCACGAAAAACTCTGAAATCACCAAAGCTATCCAACGTGATTTTCTAATTTTCGATTATGCAACCGATTATTATTATAAACACCCTAATCTTAATGTAGCTGATTTAGAGCTTGGTAATTCAGATTTTCAAAATTTTAAATCCTATCTAAATTCGAACAATTTTACTTTTGAAACCGAAACCGAAAAAGCACTTACTAAAGTCTTGGAGAGCGCCAAAAAAGAAGAGTTGGATGATAATATACAAAAGGATTACAATACGCTTATTACCAACCTTAATAACTCCAAAGCGTTGGCTATTGACGAGAATAAAGACGAAATTTTAGCTTTACTTACAGACGAGATTGTTAAACGTTATGTATATAGAGAAGGATTGTACGATTATTATGTAGATCATAACGAAGAAATTAAAAAAGCTATTGAAATCTTATCAAACCCTAATAAATACAATGGTTATTTAAGATAATAAACCTCAATATTGGGCGTTTTAAAAAAATAAGTATATTGTATTTATATTTCAATGCCTACTATGAAAAGATTAATAGCGCTCTTCTTAATATGCTTAAGTTCTGTGGCTTGGTCACAATCTGAACAAGAAAAAGAGCGTACACATATTGTTTTCTTTGAAACGGATAAATACAATATTGTTCCTACTGAAGAAAGTAGGTTAATGTTGTTTCTGTCTGAAATAGAATCATTGGATATTGAAAAAATATCCATTTACGGTTTTTGTGACGATCGTGGTAGTGATGATTACAATCTACTATTATCGCAGTATAGGGCTAATTCTATTAAAGAAGTATTCTCAAAAAACGAATTTGACGAAACCGTTATAACCAATGTTGATGGTAAAGGTGAGGTATTGCTTACATTGGTAAAAGAGGAAGATGTAGCTAAAATTAGAGGTTTAAATCGTAAAGTAGAAATTCGTGTAAAACCGTATTCGCCACCACGTACCGAAGCAGAAATTAAAAAGCCTAAACAAAAAGAATTTACAGAGGCTATTAAAGGTGATATTAAAGCAGGTGATAAGTTTTTATTACAAAACATACTATTTAAAACCGGTTACAGTATACTTTTACCTGAATCAAAAAAAACCCTTGAAAAAATTGCCGAAACCCTTTTAGAGCGAAAAGACATTTATTTTACCATTCAAGGCCATGTATGTTGTACGCAAAACAGCCGAGATGCTGTTGATAGAAAAACCAACCAACGTAATCTATCTGTAGCCAGAGCAAAATATATATACGATTATTTAGCTAAAAAAGGTGTAGATAAACGGCGTATGAAATATGTAGGAATGCGTAGAAAATTTCCTCTAGGTGGCGACCCTAAATTTGATAGACGTGTTGAAATTTTGGTAACTTATGCTGGAGAAGGTAATTAAGATTTAACCATTGCCACATGAGGAATACCATCTTCAAGGTACTCCTCTCCTATGGCTTTAAAACCTAAATTGTTATAGAATGTATTAAGATAGGTTTGAGCTGAAATTTTAATTAAAGTTTCATTAAAATTTTCTTTTACAGCTTGAATTGACGCTTCCATAATAGCATAACCGTATTTGTGTTTACGTTCATTCGCTTTAACAACTACTCTACCTATACTAGCCTCTTTAAAGTAATCACCTGGTTTAAAAATTCGTGTATAAGCTACTAATGTATCTTTTTTGTAACCTAAAATATGTAATGCTTTTTTGTCCTTTCCATCTACATCTTGGTACACACAGTCTTGTTCAACCACAAAAACTTCTGCACGTAATTGCAATACATCATACAATTCCTGTAATGTTAATTCATTAAAAGTTTTTGTATAAACCTTAAACATCTCAATTAATTTTTTAATCTTGTACTATTACGTCTTTAGAATCTGCTTTATTAAATTCGGGTTGAATGGTTACATGATTGATTTCAAACGTATCATGCAATACATCTTCAATTTGCTTTAAAACCGAATTAAATTCAGTTATTGAAATATCTTCTACTAAATCTAAATGCGCTTCCAAATGTAATTCATCATCATTTAAACACCATACATGTACATGGTGTAGTTTATTTACTTTGGGTATTTTATGTACAACTCGTAATACTTCTTTTATATTAACCTGGTCTGGTGTAAACAACATAAGTATTTTAGTTGATTTCTTCAATAAATCGTAGCCAACCCAAACCAAATACAATGCAATTAATAAGGTTAGTACACTATCTACCCAGAAAATCTCGTAATATTTCATTAACAAACCGCCAATTAACACAGCAACGCTCGCCATCATATCTGTTAAAAGGTGTAAGTAAGCTGAGCGCATATTCAGATTAGAATCGGCATCGCGCTTTAATAACAACACACTAAATCCGTTAGCCAAAATAGCAACTGCTGATAACCATATTACCAAATTAGACTCTATTTCTTGTGGACCTTGATAACGTTTAACAGCTTCAATAATTAACAGAATACCAACTATTACCAATGTAGAAGCATTTATAAAAGCTGCTAGTATTTCGGCACGTTTATAACCAAAGGTTCTGTGTATGGATGCTTTACGTTTTGATAATTTAGAAGCTCCAAAACTAACGACAAGAGAGACAACATCAGAAAAATTATGAAGAGCGTCACTTAATAAGGCTAAACTTCCAGATACTAAACCTCCAATGACTTGTGATGCAGTAATTAGTACATTTAATAAAATAGAAATTACTAGATTTCTATCTTTTAACTGTGGATGATTGTGGTTATGTGAATGCGCGTGTCCCATATTATACCAATACTAAATTGGTATTTACTATTCAATTGATATTAACAGCTTGCAGGTATTTTATCTACGCGATTTTGATGACGTCCGCCTTCAAATTGAGTTTCTAAAAACGTATCAACCATTTTTATAGCTTGAGGAATGGCTGTATAACGTGCAGGAATACATATAATATTAGCGTTGTTATGTTGACGCGTAAGTTCTGTAATTTCATTCATCCAACAGATTCCTGCTCTTACATGTTGATATTTATTGGCAGTCATGGCTACACCATTTGCACTTCCACAAATTAATATTCCAAAATCAACTTTATTACTATCAACATCTTGTGCAACCGGATGTACAAAATCTGGATAATCTACACTATCAGTACTATCTGTACCATAATTTGAAATACTGTATCCTTTGCTTTCTAAATGTTTAACAATAGCGAATTTATACTCGGTTCCTGCGTGATCGTTTCCAATAGATATTTTCATTTTTTTGTTGTGTTGTTTATGGTGTAAAGTTACAAAATGATGTTACATGCTTTACAGTAAATAACTAAATAGTCCTGTTAATAGTATTTTATTTTTTATCTCATAACTTGTTAATAACTGTTTATTCTTTTCTAAAAGAAAAATTTTTAAAATTCAATTTATTTTACAAACAAAAACAGCAATGAAATGAGCAAAAAAATTACACTATTTTTTTAGCTGTTTTTTAAGCATCAAAATTCAGGTTTATAAACAGTAAAATTTAACTTTTTTATAAATATTAAGCTATTAACAAAGGTTATAAACAGCTGTTAATAGATTTTAAAATAGGCTTAAAAATGAATATGTTATAATAAATTTTAATGTTAACTAAATATCAATTAATTGTAAATTATGTGTTTTCAAAATAAAATAAGAAAAAGTTATTATGACTATTAACAAGCTATAATAATCATAAATTATTTTTTTAAATTTTTAAAAACAAAAGATGATATATTAGTATATGTGGATAAGTAATTTTACACTAAGTTAATCTTACATATAATATGATTTAATTTTAAAAACGTAGCTTTGTAGAAGTTTAATACAGTTTACTTCGCCTCGGTATTAAATTATTAATTACACGTTCCTGACTTTTGGAACCAGAATATGAAAAGAATTACATGACAAGAAAGAAAAAAAGGAAATCATCAAGAAACAAGATTTCCAACCTTACAAATACAATCTTAAGTATATTAAAAAAAGAACGAAACAAATCCTTTAACTATAAACAAATTGCAGCAAAACTTGGTGTCAATGATACCAGTAGCCGTAATCAAATTATTAAGAAGCTTCACCAGTTAAAAGCTAAAGGCGACATAGAAGAAGTAGAGCGCGGCAAGTTTAAAGCTATAGTTACTACTGATTATCATACCGGAATTTTAGATTTATCGCATAAAGGGTCTGGTTATATAATATCAGATGAATTTGAAGAGGATATTTACATTGCTTCAAATAATATTAATCGTGCATTAGATGGTGATGAAGTAGAATTTTATGTTTATAAACGCTTAAAACGCGGTAGACGAGAGGGAGAAATTACCAAAATATTAAAACGGGCAAAAAATGATTATGTAGGTGTAATTCAAGTACATGATAATTATGCTTTTGTAATTCCTGATAGTACAAAAATGTATAAGGATATCTTTGTACCCATTAATAAAGTTAACAAAGCTGAAGAGGGTGATAAGGTTTTGGTTTCCTTGGATGAATGGCCAGAAACTCAAGATTCCCCTAGTGGACGCGTACTTAAAGTTTTAGGAAAACCTGGTGAGCATAATACAGAAATACATTCCATTTTAGCCGAATATGGTTTACCCTATGAATTTCCTTATGAAGTGGAGGATTATGCGAATAAATTAGACACATCCATAACAAAAGAAGAAATAGCCAAACGTCGCGATATGCGTGAGGTTTTAACCTTTACTATTGATCCTAAAGATGCCAAGGATTTTGATGATGCTTTATCTTTTCAAACACTCGAAAATGGTTTGTATGAGATTGGTATTCATATTGCAGATGTATCACATTATGTAAAACCAAATACAGTTTTAGATGAAGAAGCTTATGAACGCGCCACATCTGTATATTTAGTGGATAGGGTTGTACCTATGCTTCCTGAAATTTTATCTAATAATGCGTGTTCATTGAGACCTCATGAAGAAAAATATACCTTTTCGGCAGTTTTTCAACTGAATGATAAAGCCGAAGTAATTAACCAATGGTTTGGTAGGACTGTTACATATAGTGATGCACGTTTTGCTTATGAAGAGGCTCAAGCTATTATTGAAAATAATTCAAATATCACCACGAGCGAAGTCGAGAGGTCTCAAATTAATTCAACCATTCCAAAAGATGTTTCCTTAACCGGAAAAGAATATCAAACCGATAAAAACATTGCTCTTGCTGTTCTGAAACTTGACGAACTTGCAAAAATTATGCGTCGCAAGCGTATGAGTTCTGGTGCTATTTCTTTTGATAAGGTTGAAGTTAAATTTAACTTAGATAAAGATAACAACCCAACAGGTGTTTACTTTAAAACGTCGAAAGATGCCAATAAATTAATTGAAGAGTTTATGTTATTAGCAAATCGAAAAGTAGCCGAATATGTGGGGAAACAAAAACCGCCTAAAACATTTATATATCGAGTGCATGACGAACCAGACGATAGTAAATTAGCCGCACTTCAAAACATTGTGGCTCGTTTTGGGTATAAACTTAATTTTAAAGATAAGAAGTCCACAACAGCATCGTTAAATAATTTATTAAGGGATGTTGTAGGTAAGAAAGAACAGAATTTAGTTGATACATTAGCTATTAGAAGTATGAGTAAAGCGGAATATACCACACACAATATTGGACATTACGGATTAGCTTTTGATTATTACAGTCACTTTACCTCGCCAATTCGTCGTTATCCAGATGTTATGGCACACCGTTTGTTGCAACATTATTTAGATGGAGAAAAATCGGCTAATGAAGAGGTTTACGAAGACAAGTGTGTACACTCCAGTAATATGGAATATCTAGCAACAAAAGCCGAAAGAGACTCTATTAAATACATGCAGATTAAATTTATGCAAGACCATAAAGACGAAGAATTTGTGGGTGTAATTTCAGGTGTAACAGATTGGGGAATCTATGTTGAAATCATTGATAACAAATGTGAAGGCATGGTTCGTGTTCGCGATATTACAGATGATCACTATGACTTTGATGAAACCGAGTTTGCATTAATTGGAAGAAATACAAAAAACATGTACCAATTAGGAGATGAAGTCGTTGTAAAGGTTAAAAATACCGATTTGGTTAAAAAACATTTAGACTTCAACTTATTAGGAAAGCTAGATGAATAATTTTTAATATAGAAAAATTCTTCGGTGCTTTGCATCGGAGTTTTAATTGTAATCCCATGAAAATGGAAATCTAAAAAATAGTATCATGAAAAAATCCCTCATTATTATCTTTTTAATGATAAGTACAGTATCATTTTCACAAGACATAGTTGAAAAACAAATAGGTGAATTTAAAGAACTTAAAGTTTACGATTTAATACAAGTTAAACTGGTTCAATCTTCAGAGAATAAAATTGAAATTACAGGAAAACACACCGATAAAGTTGTGTTTGTAAATAAAAATGGAAAGCTCAAGATTAAAATGGATATCGAGGAAGTTTATAATGGAGATGAAACCAAAGTAACCTTATACTACACGGGTTGTGATATTATCGATGGTAATGAAGGATCTTATATTTACTCTAATGATCTTATTAAGCAATTTGATATAGAATTAAGCGCACAAGAAGGTGCTAAAATAGATGTAGAATTAGAAACTTCTTACGCTACCATAAAAGCGTATACTGGCGGACATATTAAAGCAAAGGGAACATCAAAAAACCAAAATGTTTCAGTCTCTGCTGGCGGTATTTACGAGGCCAAGAACTTAATTTCAGAAACTACCGAAGTTAAGGTTAAGGCAGGAGGAGAAGCATCTGTTCATGCTACAGAATTGGCTGATGTCAAGATTACAGCAGGTGGAAACATTTATATTTATGGCAACCCAAAAGAAGTAAACGAAAGCAAAGCCATGGGAGGAACCGTAAAACGTATGGATTAATCCTACAAGTTTTCATAAATTTGTGAAAACTAATAACGTTTATGCTTGATGCCATATTAGCGGCCATACCTTTTGGAATAATTCTATCATTTACCATAGGACCTGTTTTTTTTGTGCTTTTAGAAACCAGTGCTACCAAAGGTTTTAAAAGTGCCATTATGTTCGATTTAGGCGTTATTTTAGCCGATGCGTTTTTTATTTTGGTGGCGTTTTACAGTACAAGTAAACTTTTGGATAAGGTTAAGGACGACCCGAGTTTTCTTATTTTTGGTGGTGTTTTATTAGCGGTTTATGGCTTTATTTCGTTTGTTAAAACCTCAAAATCATTTCGTTCTATAGTTCGTGATTTTCATACAGTAGAAATAAAGAAAAAATTTGGCAAGCTCTTTATTAAAGGGTTTTTATTAAACTTTATTAATATAGGTGTGTTGTTGGGTTGGTTGGGTTTTATTGTAATTGGTAATTCACTAACTGAAACCAGTCAAGAGCTATGGGTGTTTTTAGCCACCATTTTAGCAGTTTATTTTTTAGTTGACTTGTTAAAGATTGCAGCAGCCAAAACACTTAAAAACAAATTAACGCCACGACGCATCTTTAAAACAAAAAAAATTGTTGCCTTGGTTATTTTGGGTTTTGGAATATTACTACTGGTGCAAGGCTTCTTCCCAAAAGAAAAGGAAATGATTAAGGATAAACTGGAACAGATAAATCCTTTGGATTAGTCAATTAATTTTATTTTAAAATATACTTTTTCACAGTTAAGTCAGGATGAATTAATAATAGTTCATTTTTATCAAATTTAATATCCTCAATAGCATAATGATAGGTATAATTTGTATTTAACTTAATATTTTCAGAATAATCATACTTATTTGTTAACTCTTCTTTATTTCTAGCAAAAAAAGCTTTTTGTAAAGAAAAATATTTGGTTTTTATATTTTTAACATTAACAGCAATATCTGTTATTAAAACCGAATCTTTCGGTACAGTATCCCAACCCGACCAAGTTGTTAACCCCTTTTTTTGAACAGACACTATTAAATACCTATTATCAAAAATCTCGTAAAAGTAATTATAATCAATATGTTCTTTAAGCAATAAAACATCCTCTTTAAAGATTTCATCTTTAATCTTTATTAAACCAACTTCTTGAAAAGAAATAAAATCATTATTACTGTCTTTAGTAGACATAAATTTAAGTTCTTTTTTATGTGTGTTATTTGTTTCACAAGAAACAAGGAAAAGAAACATTACAAAAACACCAACTAAGCTTTTTTTAGTTGAGTTAAATAAAAAAAATAAAAAACTAGCCACAATAATTCTTTTTACAAATATTAAATAAAAAAAAGAGTTAAAAAATTTTAACTCTTTCTAGAGGTGTCGAGTGTCCCGAAGCTTCTCGGGAACCTCTGTAGATGGTGTTGTTTACTTTAATTAATTTTTTGTAAAAATTAGAAATAAAAAATCTTCAATGAAAGTAGAAGGTTATTGATTGTGTAGTAAGTTATATTTCGAACCGCTGTAATAATCTTACTCTAAATTTTCCTAAAATTTAAAAACAAAAAACCCTCAACGTCTGTTGAAGGTTTTTTTAGAGGTGTCGAGCGGATTCGAACCGCTGTAGATGGTGTTGCAGACCACTGCCTAGCCACTCGGCCACGACACCTTGTTCGACAGCAAATGTAAAAAAAATAAGTTTTTTACACTACTTACTTATAGTTTTTTCGTTTGTCGGTCATTTTTATCGTTACCATTTCCACATCACCACCAATAGGCGGATTCACTTTACTGATGCAAACCGTAGCTTTTTTAACTAATACATCTTCATTAAAAATACGGTCTAAAATACGTCTCGCAACTGTTTCCAATAAATGTGACGGTTTGTGCATTTCTTCACGTATTATACGATTAAGAAATACGTAATCAACAGTATCCCGCAACAAATCCGATTTTGCAGAAGGTTGTAAATTGGCTTTAACCTCTAAGTCAACACGATAATCACTGCCTATTTTAGTTTCTTCGCTTAAGCAGCCATGATTGGCAAAAACACGTATGTTTTCAACTTTAATTATTCCCATACGGCAAAAATAATATTCAGATTGTCACTTTAGGTGAAATTCTAAAATTAATTTATATCAAGAGGAACTAGTTGGTGAAAAAGTCAAAAATATTCGTAATGGTACTGGTTTTGGTTTTGTAAAATTCAGTATACGTACAGCGTTCACAGGTTACAGTGGTAAAGCGCTTATTTTGAATATTGAACAATTTTGTAAATAAACCACCAGTAGCCTGTATTTGATCGACTTGATACGTACGATTATGGCATTTTGGACATTCGTAGTTTCTATGTTGCATGTTTAAAGGGTTTTATTAATTAGTATGAAAAACGTTCTAGATGTTACAATTACACCTAAAAATGACTAATTTTGTGCGTCTCATTTTAGATGCAGAAATTATGATGTCAGAAGAAACAAAATCACTCAATTTTATTGAGCATATTATAGAAGACGATTTAGCTAATGGGTTGGACAAAAAAGCCTTACGGTTTCGTTTTCCTCCTGAACCTAATGGTTATTTACATATTGGTCACACTAAAGCTATTGGTATTAGTTTTGGTTTGGGTGAAAAATATAACGCACCTGTAAATTTACGTTTTGATGATACCAATCCTGCCAAAGAAGAGCAGGAGTATGTAGATGCTATTAAAGAAGATGTTTCTTGGCTTGGTTACAAGTGGGCTAATGAGTTGTATTCTTCAGACTATTTTCAGCAATTGTACGATTGGGCTGTATTGCTTATCAAAGAAAACAAGGCCTATGTTGATTCGCAATCTAGCGATGCTATGGCAGAACAAAAAGGAACACCTACGCAACCAGGTGTAGATGGGCCGTATCGTAACCGAAGTATTGAAGAAAATCTAGATTTGTTCGAACGCATGAAAAATGGGGAATTCGATGAAGGAACCCACGTGTTGCGCGCTAAAATAGATATGCAGCATCCTAACATGTTAATGCGTGACCCTATTATGTATCGTATTTTAAAGAAAGCACACCATAGAACAGGAAATGATTGGTGCATTTACCCTATGTACGATTGGACACACGGTGAAAGCGATTATATTGAACAAATTTCACACTCCTTGTGCTCGCTTGAATTTAAGCCACATAGAGAGCTTTACGACTGGTTTAAGGAACAAGTATATAAATATCAACCAGAAGCCTTACCTATGCTTCCTAAACAGCGTGAATTTGCGCGCCTAAACTTAAGTTACACCATTATGAGTAAGCGTAAGCTTCTTAAATTGGTTGAAGATGGCATTGTCAACGGTTGGGATGACCCTAGAATGCCTACTATTTCGGGGTTAAGGCGTCGAGGTTATACACCAGGTTCTATCAGAAATTTTATTGAGAAAGTAGGTGTGGCCAAACGTGAAAATGTTATTGATGTTTCTTTGTTGGAATTTTGCATTCGTGAGGATTTAAACAAAACCGCACCACGTGTTATGGCTGTTTTAGATCCTGTAAAAGTGGTTATTAACAATTATCCTGAAGATAAGGAGGAATGGCTTGAAGCAGAAAACAATCAAGAAGACGATAGTGCTGGCTTTAGAAAAGTGCCGTTTTCAAGGGAGTTATATATTGAAAAGGCAGACTTTAAAGAAGAGGCCAGTAGCAAATTCTTCCGATTAAAACTAGGAGGTGAGGTTCGTTTAAAAAATGCTTACATCATTAAAGCAGAAAATGTTGTTAAAAATCCTGACGGTTCAATAGCAGAAATTCATTGTACGTATTCAGAAGATACCTCTAAAAAGGTTAAAGGTACGCTTCATTGGGTATCCATAAAACACGCTATTAAAGCTGAAGTAAGAGAATATGATCGTTTGTTTATGGATGAAGCTCCAGATAGTCATGAGAGTAAGGATTTTATGGCATTTTTAAACCCTAATTCGCTTAAAGTAATCGACGCCTACGTTGAGCCAAGTTTAAAAGATGTAAAACCTGGAGAACGTTTTCAATTTCAGCGTTTAGGGTATTTTAATGTTGATGATGATTCTACATCAGAGCACCTGGTGTTTAATAAAACTGTTGGATTGCGTGATTCTTGGGCAAAGCAAAAACCAAAATCTCAAAACAACCAGCCCAAACAGAATAATAATCAACAGCAACGAAAAGCAATTAGTGTTATTCAACAACTGGGTAAAAAATACACGAATTATCCAGAAGAAAAACAGCAAAAAGTAAAAGCAGAAATACAACAATTAGCAAAAGAGGTCTCTTATGAAGAGCTAGAACCGCTATTTAATACTGCAGTAAAAAAAGCAGGAACCCGTATTGCTGTTATGATTGCTTTAAAAGTGTTATTAAACAATGGTCAAGAGCGAAATAATTCAATTAATGACTTTATTTCAAAGGCTTTAGAAGATAAGAACGAGCTTTTGGTATCAGAAGCACAAGAAGCATAATTTATTATTACAAACGTTAAATAATCCTATTAATCAGTTTTTTAAGTTATATTTAATGCACTAACTTAAAATTTATTGACTATGGAGTATTTAAACCCTCTTGCCATGTTGGTCGCGGCAGTTTCTGCTTTAGTTGTAGGCTTTATATGGTATAACCCAAAAGTTTTTGGTAATGCTTGGATGCAAGCCGCTGGTATGACAGACGAGCAAATAAAAGGCGGTAACATGGCTAAAATATTTGGTTTAGCACTGTTGTTTGCTTTTATGTTATCTACTGCTTTACCAGGTATTGTAATCCATCAAATGGGTGCTTTTAGCTTAATGGGTGGCGACCCAGCTGCAGCGCTACCTTCTTATGAAGCTTTTGTTTCTGACTATTCAGATGCTTTTAGAACCTTTAAGCATGGTGTTTTACATGGTGTGTTAACAGGTGTGTTTATTGCGTTACCAATTTTAGGAACCAATGCTTTATTTGAACGTAAAAGCGCTAAATACATTTTTATTAACAGCGGTTACTGGATTGTAACTTTAGGAATAATGGGTGGAATTATTTGCGCCTGGAAATAATTTGTAATGAACTTAAAATATAAAAGACTGATTGAACCAATCAGTCTTTTTTCATGATATTGTGATAGATTTTCAGATTTTTAAACATGCTAACAAACTGCCGAGCAACTGGAACGCTATTGCACATCACGATTTGTTTTTGCAAACAACCTATTTAGAAGCCCTTGAAAAATCCTCTCCTAAAAATATATCGCTTTATTATATTGGTTTTTACAGTCATTCAGAATTAATTGGCATAACAATAGTACAGCGCGTAGAATTATACTTAAACGACATGTTTAGGAATCATAACGACACGTGTTTTAAGGAACGGTTTAAAAACCTTGTTTCAAAGGTTTTAAAAGGCAACATACTTGTCGCTGGCAATATAACACACACTGGCCAGCATGGTGTGTATTTCAACACTACAAAGTATTCTATTAACGATTTTACTGAAGCCCTATTTAAAGCCTTGTTATTGCTAAAGCAAAACATTAAAGCGCAATACAACAAGTCTATTCGGGCATATTTAATGAAAGACTATTTTATTGAAAACCCACTACCATTATATTCAGATAAACTAAAGGCTTTTGGTTTCCATAAGCTTGTGGTTCAACCCAACATGGTTTTAGATGTTAAGCCACACTGGAATACTTTTGATGATTATATTTCAGATTTAAATAAAAAGTATCGTGATCGTTATAAAACGGCTAGAAGAAAAGCTAGACAAATTTCAAAAAAGGAACTTTATAATCAAGACATAGAAACACATTCTAAATTGCTTTATAGGCTATATAAAAACGTTTCAGATCATGCTAAAATTAACACCTTTATTCTTCCTGAAAACCATTTTTTAGAGTTTAAGTTACATTTAGAAAAAGCCTTTAGGGTCTATGTTTATTATCTTGATAATCAAATCGTAGGATTTTACACCCTTATTTTAAACGGCAAGAATCTAGAAACGTACTTTTTAGGTTACAACCCTAAATACCAATACCAACACCAGTTGTATTTAAACATGTTGTATGACATGCTTCAATTTGGCATAAAACATAATTTTAAAGCCATAGTTTACGCACGTACAGCCATGGCTATTAAAAGCTCGGTGGGAGCCAAGCCCAAAAAAATGATTATGTACTTAAAACACACAAATTGGATTATGAACACCCTTTTAAAGGCTATTTTTAAATTGATGAACCCAAAACAAGACTGGGAGGAGCGCCATCCTTTTAAATAATATAAACAGTTTTAGAGCAGGATTTTGATATCCTTTTAGTTTTCATTATTTTATAGTATAAACAGATATTATGAAAAATGTTCAGGAATTACTTACCGAAATCACACAAGTTACTCGAGATATAGAAACGAATTACCCTGAAGTTTATCAGTATTTAGATGAAAATCCAGTAACAATTCCCAATATGGAACATCCGAAAGTGGATGCAAGCGAACTTGAAGACTATTTAGAAAGTCTAAAAGACTTAATTAAAAAATACAAAGAAGAGCATTAAAAAAAGCCTCTAAAAAAGAGGCTTATCATTTCTGTAATTGAAGTTATAATTATTTTTCTTTTTTATTGTTTCTAGCTTCTTTCATAGCTTCTCCAATCTGATTACTAGCTGCAAAACTAGCTACCATATCATTTAGCATATTACTTCCAGCTTGAGGAGCGTTAGGCAATAAAATAAGGTTGCTATTGGTTTCCTCGCCAAGTGATTGTAGCGTATCGTAATGTTGTGTAACCACTATCAGTGCAGAAGCTTCTTGACTGTTTATACCTACGCGATTTAACACTTCAACAGACTCCTCTAAACCACGAGCAATCTCACGTCGTTGATCGGCAATACCTTGACCTTGTAAACGCTTACTTTCTGCTTCGGCTTTAGCTTTTTCAACAATTAAAATACGTGCGGCATCACCTTCAAATTGTGCGGCTATTTTTTCACGCTCCGATGCATTAATACGGTTCATAGCCGCCTTTACTTGTGCATCAGGATCAATGTCTGTAACCAAGGTTTTAATAATATCAAATCCATAATCCAACATAGCATCATTCAATTCGGCTTTTACGGCTAAAGCAATATCATCTTTTTTTACAAAAACATCATCTAATTTCATTTTAGGAACTTCGGCACGTACCACATCAAATACATAACTGGTAATTTGGTCGTGTGGGTAATCCAGCTTATAAAAAGCGTCGTAAACCTTGTCTTTAATAACTTTATATTGAACCGAAACTTTTAAGCGTACGAACACATCATCTAACGTTTTGGTTTCTATAATCACATCCAGTTGTTGGATTTTTAAACTCAATCGTCCAGCTACTCTATCTACCAAAGGAATTTTCATTTGTAGTCCAGAATGACGAATGCTTTGAAATTTCCCAAAGCGCTCAATTATGGCAGCCGACTGTTGTTTAACAATGAAGAATGACGATATTAAAATAAGAAGTCCAAAAACGACAAAAGGAATCAAATAAAAAGGCATAGCAATGAGATTTAATGGTTAAAAAATAAGTTGTACTAATTTAAGTTATATTTGTTGCAATCACATACTCAAAAGCATGCAATTTATACGACTTATTTTATTAGTAGCTATTTCTATAGGTTTTGTTACAACTAGTTACGCACAAAGACGGCCTCATGGTACCATTCCTATTGTTAACGGTATAGGTATTTCGGGAGGGATCACGCAATTTGATTTTCAAACCGACAATTTTGAAACCAAAGCTGGAAACGGCTGGGCTGTTGCGGGTTCTGCAACGGTTGATATTCCGCACAAATGGTACAATATCAGTTATATGATTCAAATAGCCGAAAATAATGTGGGCATTGCCGCAAGTCAAGTTCCTTTAGGAACTGAAGAGTTTTTGGATTATAAAATTTTTACAGCTCAAATTGCTTTGTTAATGCATGTAAAAATTATTGGGCCTTATTTAACATTAGATTTAGGCCCTATGCTGCAATATAATGGCGAGATGGAGCTAAAGGATGATACCAAAGAAAACTACTTTATAAAAAACTACGATGCTTTGCTAGCCCAAGACATTTCTGATATTTCAAAATTCAATATTGATGGTACCGTAGGTTTGTCTGCAGGAATCAGTCATTTTAGGGTAAAAGCAGCTTATATTTACGGCTTTCTAAATACGTTTGATAAGTTGAATGACAATAACCTAAATATAGGTACCAACACTAATAAATTTAAGGGCAACCAATCTATGTTTGTATTTTCTTTAATGATTTCGTTTTAGGATAAAACCATTGAATTTTTTTTATTTGATATTACTCATCACCATCAAAACAAAAATATATGACATATAAATATTCTATTTGTCACCCAGAAAAAGAAGATATAGAATATTTAAATAGTCCATTATCCAAAAATGAAGTTTTAGAAGTAGCTAAAAATTACCCTTGGATAGATAAGCTAAAGCTTTTAAATTCATTAAACCCCAAAGACATTCACTATAACCCTTCTATTGATTTTATTTGCATAGAAAATGGTAAAAGTTTCTGTTTGACTGCTAATTACGATAGTGACCAAAAACTTGAATTTTCATTATGGTATAATAGGCCAAAAAAAATAAAAGTTCTATTTGGAATATTAGGAGAAAAAGGACAAATGGTTGTTGACGATATTTGGTCTGTTAGTTTTGAAAAATCCCTAAAATATTTGAAGTATTTTGTGAATGAAAATTACTCTTTAATTGAGGAATTATATAAAGGGTAACGAATAACTCACTGAACTATTTTTGCTTATGCGAACGTTACCCCAATTTATTCACCAAACATTCAATACGGTTAAGCGTTTCATTTTTACCCACCATAAACATGATATCAAAAACATCAGGGCCTTTTAAGTCTCCAACCAAGGCCAAACGCAAAGGCATCATAACCTTACCGAAACCAATTTCATTTTCTGTAATCCAACCTTTAACAGCCTTTTGAAGCGTTTCTACTTCAAAATTGTCTACGCCGCTAATAATGGACTTAACTGTGCCCATAATGTCTTTTGTATCCGCTTTAATGGCCTTTTTAAAAGCTTTCTCTTCATAGGTTTTTGGTGCCTCAAAAAAGAAATGGCCTAAATCCCAAAAATCATTTACAAAGGTTGCGCGTTCTTTTATTAATCCAATTACTAGAGCTATATAGTTAACATCAATTTCTTGTAATTGGTCATGACTTCTTTGAAAAGCAATAGCCAAATCATCATTGTTTTGTTCTTGCATATAATGGTGGTTAAACCATTTAATTTTATCAGGATCAAAGCGCGCTCCAGATTTATTGACTTTAGATAAATCAAAGGCATTTACCAATTCTTCAAGACTGAAAATTTCCTGTTCGGTACCAGGATTCCATCCTAAAAAGGCTAAAAAGTTTATAACAGCTTCTTGAAAATAACCATCTTCTCTATAACCTTTGGATATATCACCCTCTGGAGATGTATACTCTAAAGGAAACACCGGAAAACCAAGTTTGTCGCCATCACGCTTACTTAATTTGCCTTTTCCTGTAGGTTTTAAAATTAAGGGTAGGTGGGCAAATTCAGGTGATTGCCATCCAAAAGCTTCGTACAATTGATAGTGTAGTGCCAATGATGGCAACCATTCTTCGCCACGAATTACGTGTGTAATTTTCATTAAGTGGTCATCAACAATATTAGCCAAGTGATAGGTTGGCATGCCATCGCTTTTGAACAAGACTTTGTCGTCCAGAATATTGGTATCTATTTTAATATTACCTCGAACAATATCTTTAAGATGCAGGGTTTCGTCTTGAGGTGATAAAAAACGAATCACGTAATCTTCACCAGCTTCAATTTTAGCTTGGGTTTCTTCAGCAGAAAGCACTAAAGAATTTACCAAACGGCCTTTTTCACGATTGTGCCAATTGTAAATAAAGGTTTTGCCTTGGGCTTCATGATCTTTTCTGTGCGCATCCAGTTGTTCAGCGGTATCAAAAGCATAATAAGCCCTGCCTTTAGCAACCAGCTCATCGGCATATTGCTTATACAAATGCTTGCGTTCGCTTTGTCTGTATGGTCCAAACTCCCCCGTTTTTCCTGGGCCTTCATCAAACGGTATGTTACACCAGTTCAACGATTCAATTATATAGTCTTCAGCACCTTCAACATAACGGTTTTGGTCTGTATCTTCTATACGAAGCACAAAGGTTCCATTGTGTTTTTTGGCAAATAAATAATTAAATAGGGCAGTACGAACACCTCCAATATGTAAAGGTCCTGTTGGACTTGGTGCGAAACGCACGCGAACCGGATTACTCATGCAAATAAATTTTGCGCAAAGATAAAACCTTAATTAGTTTTAAAGCAATTTTAAGCCGAAATCATATAAGTTGGCACCCGCTTATTCATAATTTTAAACCATAAAGGCGGAATAAGCGCCAAAACCATGGAGGTAGGATAGCCAAATGGCATTTGCGGGCTTTCTTCATGGCATTCCAATATTTGATATTTTTTTGAAGATTTGTAGTGGTGATCACTATGGCGCGTTAATTCGTAAAGTACAATTCTGCCAACCACATGGTTGGAGTTCCAAGAATGGTTTTCCTTCACACGTTCGTATCTACCAGATGCTGTTTTTAAGCGCAATAGTCCATAGTGTTCAATATAATTCACGGTTTCAAGTAATAAAAATCCTGTTATTCCAGCGACAATTGCAAACAATAATCCTGTGTTCCCAAAGACAGAAAACACAGCTACTAAATAGATAATTTGAATAACACTATACCAAAACATGTCGTTCTTTACAGAAAAAAAGGATTTACCACTATTTTTTAGCAATTTTAGTTGAATACGCCATGCACTTATATATTGCCTAGCGGTTGAGGTAAACCAAAAGGAATAGACATGTTGGTTATATCGAGCTGTAGCAGGATCTTCTTTTGTTGCGGCATGTAAATGATGCCCATAGTTATGCTCAATAAAAAAATGCATGTATAATGACGGCAGGAGTAAAGCCTTGCCAATAAAACGCTCGTTGGAAGTCTGTCTGTGACCCAGTTCATGGGCAACATTTATGCCGTTTGTTCCCAAAACCATACCCAAACTTAAAACCAAGCCAACAAACTCATAAGTTTCCAAAGGAACGGTTGTAACCGTAATTAAGGACCAAATTATTAGTCCGTAAACAATTGGAAGGTTTAAATATAGCATCCAATCAAAGAGCTTGTTAACCATTTTGTTTTGTAATTCAGCTTCCGAATAGTTAGTATTGTCTTCGGGTAGAATTAATTCCAATATAGGGATTATACAAAAAGAAAATACAGGAGTTAAAAAACACAAAAGACCTTTAAAATGTAATCCGATTAAAGCGGTTAAAGGAATAGAAAGTGCTGCTAAATATTTTAAATCTTTCATTAGGGTACTATATTTTTAACAGAATGTTATCAAATTTAAGGAAATAGGGTATAAAATAAAATTGTAGATTAGTAAGTTAATTACATATTTACAAGAAATTGGCAGAATTTAAAGACATATTACACAAACTTGAAGCCTTTGTAAAGCGGTATTACACTAATGAGCTTATAAAAGGCGCTTTGTTATTTGTTGCCATTGGATTTACGTACTTTTTATTGACACTTTTTATTGAATATGTATTTTGGTTGAATTCAACTTTAAGAACCATTTTGTTTTGGTTGTTTGTTGTGGTGGAATTAACCTTGTTTGTAAAATATATAGCTTTTCCTTTAGCCAAACTCTTTAAATTAAAACGAGGCATAGATTACAACCAAGCGGCACAGATTATTGGCATGCATTTTCCTGAAGTAAACGATAAACTTTTAAATGTTTTACAACTTAATCAGGATAATGAGCAATCAGAGCTATTGGTGGCCAGTATTAATCAAAAATCAACTGAATTACAGCCCATACCCTTTAAGCTAGCTGTTAATTTTAAAGACAACACCAGATACTTAAAGTATACAGCCATACCGGTTTTAATTTTATTGATTTCATATTTCTCTGGGAAAATAGATTGGTTCAGCGATAGTTATGAACGTGTTGTAAATTACCAAACGGCCTACGAGCCCCCTGCGCCATTTCAGTTTTTTGTAGTAAACGAAAACTTAAATGCCACTGAAAACAAAGATTTTAAACTGATTGTAAAAACAGCTGGGAATGTTGTTCCAGAAAACGCAAAAATTCAATACAACAATGAAGCATATTTCTTACAACAAACTGCACCAGGAGCATTTGAATATGTGTTTACTAAACCAAAAAATGACATAGAGTTTAACTTATCAGCCAATACAGTAATCTCAAAACCTTATACACTTAAGGTTTCGGAAGTACCATCAATATTAGGTTTCGAAATGGTTTTAGATTATCCAAGCTATACTAAAAAAACAGACGAAACTTTAAAAGGCAACGGGAACGCAACGATTCCTCAAGGCACGCAAATTACGTGGCGTGTTAAAACAAAATCAACCAATATTGTTAATCTATATGCTAATGACACGGTTGTTTTTAATATGGATACAGAAAACGTTTACGAAACAACCAAGCGCGCTGCTTCGACATTTGATTACACCATTGCCACGAGCAATGATTTTGTTCAGGATTATGAACGCTTGAATTTTAATATCGA
This sequence comes from Hanstruepera flava, assembly GCF_023634025.1. Lineage (GTDB taxonomy): Bacteria > Bacteroidota > Bacteroidia > Flavobacteriales > Flavobacteriaceae > Hanstruepera > Hanstruepera flava. The sequence continues at coordinate 1,375,779 of NZ_JALJCW010000001.1, forward strand.
TGTCATTAAAGATGATTTTCCAGAACTCAATGTGAAAATGGAATTGGATAGCCTAGACCAGCAAACCATGTATTTTTATGGTCAGGCCAGTGATGATTATGGATTACGCAAATTGCAACTTGTATATTATCCACTAAACAATGTAGAAAATATTAAAGTCGAAGCAATTCCTATAGCAAATGATAATATTGACGATTTCATCTCTACATTTCCCAACAATCTTAATTTAGAAGAAGGTATTAGTTACGAATTGTATTTTCAAGTATTCGACAATGATGCTATTAATAATTACAAGAGCACAAAAAGCAATATTTATACCTATAGAAAGCTTACACAATCTGAAGAAGTAGAAAAACAGCTTCAACAACAAAATGAAACCATTCAGGATTTGAACGAATCTTTGAAGAAAATGGAAACCAGAGAAAAAGAATTAGAAGAGTTTTCTAAAACACAAAAAGAAAAATCAGAATTAAATTTTAATGATAAAAAGAAATTCGAAAACTTCTTAAAACGTCAAAAACAACAGGAAGAGATGATGCAAAACTTCAACAAGAAGTTAAAAGAAAATTTAGAAGAATTTCAGAAAGAAAACCAAGAAGAAGACCAATTTAAGGAAGATTTAAAAGAGCGCCTGGAAGAAAACGAACAACAGCTTAAAGAAGACGAAAAATTACTGGAAGAGTTAGAAAAATTACAAGAAAAAATAAACAAAGAAGAGCTGACAGAAAAGCTTGAAAAATTAGCCAAGCAAAACAAAAACCAGAAACGCAGTTTGGAACAGTTATTAGAGTTAACCAAACGCTACTATGTTGCTAAAAAGCTTGAAAAATTACAGCAAGAACTAGATAAATTAGCTGAAGAGCAAGAAGAGCTTTCTGAAGCATCAGATGAAAATAACACCAAGAAAGCCCAAGATTCATTAAACCAAAAGTTTGATGATTTTAAAGAGGAAATGGAACAACTTGAAAAAGACAATCAAGACCTTAAACAACCTTTAGATGTTCCTAGAGACGAAAAGCAACAGGAGGCTATTGATAAAGACCAACAGGAAGCATCAGACGAGTTAGGAAATAAAGAAGAGAATCAAAAACAAGACAACGAAGAGAAAGCTAACGAGAATAGCAATAAAGCCAAGCAGAAACAAAAACAGGCTGCTCAAAAAATGAAACAAATGAGCCAACAGATGCAAATGGCAATGCAAATGGGAGGCGCAGAACAAATGCAGGAAGACATGGAAATGTTACGACAAATTTTGGACAATTTGGTGTTGTTTTCATTTGATCAGGAAGCTTTAATGAATCAGTTTAAGAGCATTGAGATTAATCACAATAAGTATGCAAGTTATTTAGTTAAGCAGAGTAATTTAAAAGAGCATTTTTCACATATAGATGATAGTTTATTTGCTTTATCGTTGCGTCAGCCAAAAATTTCAGAAAAAATAAACAAAGAAATCTCCGACGTCTTTTTTAATATAGACAAATCATTGGACCAGTTTTCTGAAAACCGGATGTACCAAGGTATCGCCAATCAACAGTACACCATTACGGCAGCAAACAATTTAGCCGATTTTTTAAGTGAGATGCTAAATAATATGCAAATGCAAATGAGCGCTTCTGGTACAGGACAAGGAGGACAACCAGAGCCTGGATTGCCAGACATTATAATGAGTCAAGAAGAGCTTAATAAGCAAATGCAAGATGGCATGAAAAAAAGCCAAGAAGGGAAACCAAAAGATGGAGAAGTAGGCAAGGAAGGTGAAAAGGGTGAAAAAGAAGGACAGGAAGGCCCAGAGTCCCCAAATGGTGAAAACGGCAAACAAGGTGAGGGTGGTAAACAGCAAGGAGACGGAGAAGGTTCTGAAGAGTTAAACGGCGAGTTGTTTAAAATTTACCAACAACAACAACAGATTAGACAAGCGTTAGAAGACAAGTTAGCAAAAGAAGGCAAGAATGGGGTAGGGCAAAACTTAATCAAGCAAATGGAACAAATAGAATTGGATCTTCTTAATAAAGGCTTTACCAACCAAACTTTGCAGCGAATGATGAACTTGCAGCATCAGTTGTTAAAGCTTGAGAATGCTACATTTCAACAAGGACAAGACAATAAACGTAAGTCCAAAACCAATAACGCAGATTTTGATAATAATACGAATAACAAAATACCAACCGCTAAAGAATATTTTAATACTACTGAAATATTAAATAGGCAGACCTTACCTTTGCAACCAGTTTATAAAAAGAAGGTGCAAGAATACTTTAAGGAAAGCGATGATAAGTTTTAACTACGAAACCGATTTTGAATTAGACAATGAAAATCGCCTGTCTAATTGGATTGCAACTGTTATTGAAACAGAAGGGTTTAAGTACGAAGACATAAATTACATTTTTTGTAATGATGATTATTTGCATAAAATAAATGTCGAATTTTTAAATCATGATACCTTAACTGATATTATTAGTTTTGATTATTCAGTAGGAAAAATATTACAAGGAGATATTTATATTTCAGTCGATCGTGTTAGGGACAATGCTATAGATTTTAAACAGCAATTTGATGACGAATTGTATCGCGTTATGGTTCATGGCGTACTGCACTATTGTGGGTATAAAGATAAATCTGAAGAAGAAGCAACCCAAATGAGAGACAAGGAAAACGAGTATTTAGAACTGTTAAAACAAATTGACTAATTCGTCGTATATTTGCACCCTTAAATTAAAATGAATGAAATTGTTCCACGTGAAACAATTTTACTAATGGTAATTAAACTTAAGTTATGTTTAACGAGATTTATGATGTTGTTGTTGTTGGTGCTGGCCATGCGGGCAGTGAAGCTGCCGCTGCTGCTGCCAACATGGGAAGTAAAACTTTGTTAGTTACTATGAACCTGCAGAACATTGCGCAAATGTCTTGTAATCCTGCCATGGGAGGAATAGCTAAAGGTCAAATAGTAAGGGAGATTGATGCGCTGGGCGGTTATAGCGGAATTGTAAGTGATACTTCCGCAATTCAATTTAAAATGCTAAACAAGTCTAAAGGACCTGCTATGTGGAGCCCTAGAGTTCAAAGTGACCGTATGCGTTTTGCTGAAGATTGGCGTTTGCTTTTGGAGAAGACTCCTAATTTAGATTTCTATCAAGAGATGGTTTCTGGTTTATTGATTGAGAATAATCGTGTAATAGGCGTAAAAACATCTCTAGGGATTGAGGTAAAAGCCAAGTCTGTTGTGTTAACTAATGGTACTTTTTTAAATGGCCTGATTCATATTGGAGATAAAAACTTTGGAGGCGGTAGAGCAGGAGAGCGTGCGGCAACAGGAATAACAGAACAACTGGTTAATCTTGGTTTTGATTCTGGACGAATGAAAACAGGAACACCACCACGTGTTGACGGCAGATCGTTGGATTATTCTAAAATGACCGAACAACCAGGAGACGAAAACCCGCAAAAGTTTTCATATCTGGATATTACGAAACCGCTTACAGAACAGCGTTCCTGTTATATGACTTATACTAGTCCTGAAGTGCATGATTTGCTTCGAGAAGGATTTGAGCGCTCACCAATGTTTAATGGTAGAATTAAAAGTTTAGGGCCGCGTTATTGTCCATCAATCGAGGATAAGATTAATCGTTTTGCAGATAAGGATAGACATCAATTGTTTGTTGAACCAGAAGGTTGGAATACGGTTGAGGTTTATGTAAATGGCTTTTCTACATCCCTGCCAGAAGACGTACAGTTTAGAGCTTTGCGTTCGGTAGCTGGATTTGAAAACGTGAAATTTTTCAGGCCTGGATATGCTATTGAATATGATTATTTTCCCCCAACTCAATTGCAGCATACATTAGAGACAAAATTGATTGAAGGATTATATTTTGCAGGTCAAATTAATGGCACAACTGGTTATGAAGAAGCGGCTTCTCAAGGTTTAATAGCTGGAATAAACGCGAGCTTAAAAGTACAGGAAAAAGACCCGTTTACCCTATCTAGAAGTGAGGCTTATATCGGTGTTTTGATTGATGATTTAATTACAAAAGGCACAGAAGAACCTTACAGAATGTTTACTTCGCGCGCAGAATATAGAACGCTATTGCGTCAGGATAATGCTGATTTTAGATTAACACCAAAAGGCTATAACGTTGGATTGGCGTCAGAAAAACGTTTAAAACGCATGGAAGAAAAGCAGCAAGCTTCAGATGCCTTTGTTCAGTTTTTTAAAGACACGAGCGTCAAACCAGAAGAGATTAACCCGATATTAGAGGCTAATAATTCCTCGTTAATGAAGCAATCAGACAAGATGTTTAAGATATTTGCAAGGCCAAATATTACGATAGGCGATATGCGTAGGGTGGAATCGGTTAATAATTATATAGTAGATCATAAATTAGATGACGAGGTTATCGAGCAAACAGAAATACAGGTTAAGTATTCCGGTTATATTGAGAAGGAGAAAAACAATGCCGACAAACTTTCTAGGTTAGAGAATATAAAAATACCAAAGGATTTTGACTACTCAAAACTCAAATCAATGAGCATGGAGGCCCGTGAAAAGTTAAGTAAAATTCAACCTGTAACCATATCACAGGCATCTCGAATTAGTGGTGTTTCTCCAAGTGATGTTTCTGTACTTTTGGTCTATATGGGTCGTTAATGTTTCACGTGGAACATCTCTATAAATGAAAGAAAAAAACCGGTTTCTTAACGTAAAAGATTACTCCGTTACAGGAGAAGAGTTTCAGTTGTTTTACAATGCCGACCTTGATATGCTGGAGACACATCCGCAGCCTTTGGAAAATGAGCTGGGTAATTACTATAAAACAGAAGACTATATATCGCACACAGATTCCAAACGCAACCTTATGGAATACATTTACCATACTGTTCGTCAGTTTACATTAAAACGTAAGGTAAAGCTGATAAGTAAATACGCCAAAAACGAAAAAACCCTTTTAGATATTGGATGTGGCACAGGCGATTTTCTACAGACAGCAAAAAAAAATGGCTGGCAAATTACCGGAATCGAACCTAATGGAGATGCAAGAGCTATTGCTAATTCAAAAACAGATAGCGCTGTAATGGATTCGCCATGTTTATTTGATCTAAAAAGCAGTCAGTATGATGTTATTACATTATGGCATGTATTGGAACACTTGCCAAATTTAGAAAAGTATACTGCTACGTTAAGCGGGTTGTTAAAACCTAACGGCACATTAATTATAGCAGTTCCTAATTTTAAAAGTTACGATGCAGCATACTATAAATCGTTTTGGGCAGCTTATGATGTACCTAGACATTTGTGGCATTTTTCAAAAACATCAATTTCAAAATTATTTCAAAAAGCAGGTTTTTCAGTCACAGATATTAAACCTATGGTGTTCGATTCGTTTTATGTAAGCTTATTATCTGAAAAATATAAAACGGGATCGATGAATCCATTACGAGCATTTTGGATTGGATTGTTGTCAAATATCAAAGCAAAATCTTCAAAAGAGTATTCATCGCACATTTACATCCTTAAAAAGTAATTTTTTTGTTTTAAGAACATCTATTGCTTTTTTATTAATAGAACAACCAAAACCACAGAAGCATTTTTTAAACGCGCTTAAATTGCTTTATTTGAAGCGATATTTCATAGCTAACACTTATTGTAAGTATCGAAAATAATAATTATTCCTTATAGTTAATTATTTCCTTACAAGAATTAGAAATACTAATTACTTTTCTACATTTGCGCATCTAAATTTTTTTAAAACATGAAAAAAATAATATTAGTACTATTGGGTTTTGTTACTTTGACATCTTGTAATCAAGACAAGATAGTTTTTGTGAATAATAGTTATGTTATTAATGAATATCAAGAAAGAAAAGATATTGAAGCTAAATACAAAATAAAAGTTGAGGCTTATAATAAGAAACGCGATAGTATTGGTCAAGCCTTGCAATTGGAATACCAGTCATTTCAGTTAAAGTCTAAATCTCTACCAGAAAAAGACGCTCAAGCAGAATACCAAATGTTGTTACAAAAACAACAAATGTACCAACAGCAATTTCAAATGGAAGAACAGCAAATTGCTAAAGAAAGTCAAACAGAAATAGATTCATTAATTTCAAAGGTAAAAACATTTATTAAAAAGCATGGTAAGGAAAATAACTATACTTATGTGCTAGGAACCAGCGATGCTGCATCAAGTGTTTTATATGGAAAAGAAGAAAATGATATATCTGAAACGATATTAAAAGCCTTAAACGAAAATTATAAAAAAGATTAAAAAAACAACATAATATATTGAAAGCCAGTCTTTTAACTGGCTTTTTTATGTAGTAATCGAGTAAGTTTTATAGATAAATCTGTAAGGATAATTTTTGAATTACCATTACGTTCAATGTGATAAATGGCGTCTTGTAATTCGTCTGAAATTTCAATAATGTTGTTGCCATGGACAAAAGGTGCAAACTTTTCCAATTTAAAGTTTGCAGATTTAGGCTCCATAAAAACCAACTCGTCTGTCTTGTAATTCATTAATAAGGCCTGCCTAAAAAAGTTGAGACAAAATTGTAAGAACTGTTTTTGCGTTTCACGACCAGTTTTGGCAATATCTTCACTCCAGGAAATTAAATCGTGAATGGCATTTTTGTTGCCTCTTGCTTTAAATGCACTTCTAATCCAATACACAAACCATTCTTCAAACTGGGTGTCTTCAGTATCTTGGTAAACCAGATCGCTAGCCTTATTAAAATTTCCATTGGCTTGATGGGCTATTTTACCTGCTACATCCTCTGCAATAGAATACTTATTTATTAATCCTTGCTTAATGATTTCCTCTGAAAGTGGAGGAAAATGTAAAACTTGGCAACGTGACTTAATGGTGTTAATTATTTGTTCCTCGTCTTCAGTAATAAGAATAAAAACAGTTTGTTTGGGCGGCTCTTCAATTAACTTTAAAAGTTTATTGGCAGCTTGCGTGTTAATCTTTTCGGCCATCCAAATAATCATAACCTTGTAACCGCCTTCATAAGATTTTAGCGAGAGAGATTTAACAATGTCCTGAGCCTCATCAACACCTATTTGACCTTGCTTTTTTTCAATGCCAATTTTTTTATACCAATCAAATAAATTACCATAAGGTTGCTCATCGATGAGCTCTCGCCATTCAGCTAAAAAATGACTGGAAACAGGGTGGCTTTTTATAACACCATTAGTGGCTACAGGAAAAGCAAAATGTAAGTCGGGATGCGATAGATTATTGAATTTTAAATTACAGGATTCGTTGCCACCAGTATTTTCATTTTCGGTATTCTTACATAATAAGTATTGCGCATAGGCAATAGCCATTGGTAGAGTTCCGCAACCTTCAGGACCCACAAACAATTGTGCATGAGCAATACGACCATTATTCACGCTTTGTGTAAGATGTGCTTTTATATGTTCTTGTCCTAAAATCTCACTAAATAACATGGGGTAAAGATAACAGATTTACTACTGTTTTTCTGAAATGAAAAAATTATATTTGTCAATCTAATTAATTACATCATGAAAACCCTAAACGACTTTAATTTTGAAAATAAAAAAGCCCTTATTCGAGTAGATTTTAATGTGCCATTAAATGAAGAATTTAATGTAACCGATGCTACACGAATTAAATCTGCAAAACCAACAATTATTAAGGTTTTGGAAGATGGTGGAAGTTGCATTTTAATGTCGCATTTAGGACGTCCAAAAGGGCGAGAAGATAAATATTCGCTAAAACACATTGTAGATACTGCTAAAGACATTTTGGGTGTCGAAATTAAATTTGCTGAAGATTGCATAGGGGAAAAAGCGAGAGAAGCAGCTTATAGTTTACAACCTGGTGAGATTCTATTGTTGGAAAACCTTCGTTTTCATGAAGAGGAAACTAAAGGCGATGAAGCATTTGCCAAGCAACTTTCAGAATTGGGAGATATTTATGTTAATGATGCTTTTGGTACAGCGCACAGAGCACATGCTTCAACAACTATTATAGCACAATTTTTTCCAGATAAAAAATGTTTTGGATACTTGTTGCAACAGGAGATAGAAAGTATCAAGAAAGTTATGGAAACAGGAGAAAAACCTGTATGTGCTGTTTTGGGTGGCGCCAAAGTATCTTCTAAAATCACTATTATTGACAACATACTCGATAAAATAGACCATTTAATAATTGGAGGAGGAATGACCTTCACGTTTATTAAGGCGAAAGGTGGATTAATAGGAAATTCTTTAGTTGAAGAAGATAAGCTGGATCTAGCAAACTCAATTTTAGAAAAAGCTAAAGCGAAAAGTGTAAAAGTACATTTACCTGTCGATGCCATTATTGCCAATGGATTTAGTAATGATGCTAAAACTAACACATGCCCAGTGAACCAAATTCCTGATGGGTGGATGGGTCTTGATGTTGGGCCAAATACAGAAGCTCTGTTTGCAGATGTAATACGCGATTCTAAAACTATTTTATGGAACGGGCCTTTAGGTGTTTTTGAAATGCCAAATTTTGCAAAAGGTACTATTGCTTTAGGCTATGCAATTGCTGAAGCAACAGAAAACGGTGCTTTTTCATTAGTAGGAGGAGGCGATTCGGTCGCGGCTGTTAAGCAATTTGATTTTGAAGATAAGGTAAGCTATGTAAGTACTGGTGGTGGAGCCATGTTAGAAAGCCTTGAGGGTAAGATCTTACCAGGAATTGCAGCCATTTTAGAATAATTTAGTATATTTCGTTCAGCCTCAATGTTTAAGCCATACACAATGTTAGGTTTATAAGAAATTTAAAGCATTAACGTTTTATGGTAAATAAATTAATAGCAATGTATAAACCTACGTTAATCTGTGTTGTATTTTTTGTTCTGACTTTCAATTTGTCGGCACAAGATTCTATCCCTAGTACAAATAGAATTCCTCAAGAAAAACTCGTTGCAGGGGAGCAATATGAATTAGATACCATTATTGATGGTAAAGAGTTCTACAAAAAGCAAATTCAAATTGAAGCTGATTCGACTAACATAAAAGCTTTGGAAGACCATGAGTTTGCAGTTGAATTGGACCAAAAGTGGTTAGATGAACTATATAGTAATGACCTTTTCGATACTATTTACAATACCATTACTGAACTAGATTACAAAGAAGTTTACTACCCAGAACTACCAACCGATACACTTAAAGCGCGATTAGCATTGCTTAATGCAAAAACACCATTTAATATAGAATATAACCCATCGCTAGAAAGTGTTATAAAATCCTTTTTAAAGAACAGGAGGCAATATTTTGAACGATTAATGGGTTTGAGCCATTTTTATTTCCCCATGTTTGAAAGGGAACTGGACAACCATAATGTTCCACTAGAAGTTAAATATTTAGCCATAGTGGAGTCTGCATTAAAACCACGTGCCAAATCACGAGTGGGTGCTACGGGTTTGTGGCAATTTATGTTCACTACTGGAAAAATGTACGGATTAAATGTTAGCAGTTATGTTGATGAACGCTCCGATCCTATAAAGTCAACAGAAGCAGCCGCTAAATATTTAGCATCTTTATATACTATTTTTGGTGATTGGGATTTGGCTTTGGCAGCCTATAATTCTGGACCTGGAAATGTGTCAAAAGCTATCAGGCGTTCAGGAGGGTATCAAAACTATTGGAATATTCGACATAATCTTCCACGTGAAACAGCTGGCTACGTTCCTGCTTTCTTGGCAACCATGTATATTATGGAATATGCAAAGGAGCATGGTTTTGTTTCAGAAAAACCAGCCTTTCATCATATAGAAACAGATACAATTGTAGTGAAGCAAATGATTACACTAGATCAGGTTTCTGAGGCCACAGGTGTCAACATGGAAGAGTTGCAGTTTTTAAACCCGTCGTATAAACTTGATATTATTCCGTTAATAAAAGGTGAAAACTACGCCTTACGCTTACCACGTTCAGCTGTTGGTGTTTTTGTGAATAATGAAGATGCCATTTATGCAGCGGCACAAGCTGAATTTGATGCGCGAGAGAAACCATTGCCACAGTTTTTTGATAGCGATAGCAAGGTGCGATATCGTGTGAAATCAGGAGATTATTTGGGAAGAATAGCAAGGAAGTATGGCGTAAGAGTAAGTCAAATAAAACAGTGGAATGGGTTACGAAGCAATAATTTAAGAATTGGCCAACGATTAACTATTTATCCAAGAAAACCTGTAGCTGTTAACCAAACAGCTAGTTCTAGCACATCAAATTCAAGTAGTACCAATACTTCAAAAACATATACCGTGAAAAGCGGTGATTCACTTTGGAGTATTTCTCAAAAATTTCCGGGAGTTTCTGTTCAAAATATTCGAGATTGGAACGATATTAGCGGTAACAAATTAAAACCGGGAATGAAACTTAAAATCTCAAAGAGTTAGCCTCCTTATTAAAGACAAACATTATGCGTAACATTCTAATTGCTATTGCCTCAATCTTTTTTATTGTTTCCTGCGGAAAAGACAAATCTAAAAACCAACGCATTCTTTCAGAATCTTCAGGTAAAATAAACGATTTAGCGGTAGTTGTTGATAATGACTTATGGGAAGGTGCTGTAGGAGAAGGCATTCGTGATGTTTTGGCTGCGCCAGTTTATGGTTTGCCTCAAGATGAACCATTATTTCATTTAAGTCAGATGCCTCCATCAGTTTTTACTGGGTTTGCAAAGCGCGGCAGAATCGTTTTAAAAATTGAAAAAGGCAATGAAGCCGATGTTAAAATAGCAAAAGATGTTTTTGCAAGACCACAAAAAGTTGTTGTGGTTTCTGGTTTGACGGATGATGAAATAGTAAACCAGTTAAAAGAAAATGCCAGCAGAATAGTTTCTGCTCTTAAAAGCGAAGAAATAAAAGAAAGACAGCGACGTACTAAAATATCCTTACATAAAAACAATTCCATAAAAGAAAATTTAGGCATTTCTATAGAGTTTCCTTCTGCCTATCGTATCGCAAAAGAAGACAATGATTTTTATTGGATAAGAAAAGACATAACAACAGGAACAACCAATTTAATGGTTTATGAAATGCCTTATGGCTCTATTACAGAAAATGATAGTTTAGTAAATCAGATTATAAGAATGCGCGACTCCATAGGAAAAGTTCATATACCAGGCCCTTTAGATGGCTCATTTATGATTACTGAAAACAAATATGCGCCATTTATTTCTAAAACAACAATTGATGATAAACCAGCCTACGAAACAAGAGGACTTTGGGATGTAAAGAATGCTTTTATGTCTGGGCCATTTGTGAATTATATAATTGAAGATCAACAGAACAATAGATTATTAGTTGTAGAGGGTTTTGCTTTTGCGCCATCAGTTGAGAAACGCGATTATATGTTTGAATTGGAATCTATTATTAAATCCATAAGATTCGAGTAGAAAAACAATTAAAAGTATAAAAAACCCAACTAATTAGTTGGGTTTTTTATTTTATTAAAAAAGAAATATTTCACTCCTTTTTATCTTTTTCTTCATCTTTACTGGCGTCTTTAAATTCCTTAATTCCGCTACCTAAACCACGCATTAATTCAGGTATTTTCTTTCCGCCAAATAACAATAGTACAATAACAACAATAAGTGCTATTTGCCATGGCCCGATTGCTAATGGTAAAATATATAAACTCATTTTATAAAAATTTAGACCACAAAGTTAATAATTAAAGTTTAATATAATCGTTTATTCAGGAACTTTAGTATCAAGTTGGCAAGCTTATGATTTATTTTTAATTAATTTTGTTTGCAACATGAGCAATAAAAAGAAAAAACCAAAAAAGTTTACCAAAAAACTACTCAATAAATACCGTTTGGTTATCCTAAACGAAGATACATTTGAGGAGCGCTTATCATTCAGATTAACACGACTAAATGTGTTTGTGTTAATATCGTTATCGTCAATTTTTTTGGTAGTGGCCACAATCATTCTCATTGCTTTCACCTCCTTACGGGAATACATTCCAGGATACTCATCAACCGAGCTTAAAAAACAAGCTACAGAGTTGAATTATAAAACAGACTCGTTAATGCAGGTAATAGCAGTTAACGAGCAGTACTATTCATCCATCAAAAAGGTGCTTTATGGTGAAGTGAGTTCTGTAGACTTTAATCGAGACTCTATTATTGAAGCCACAAAAAGTGAAGTTGATCAACAAGATTTAATACCAAACAAAGCCGATTCACTTTTGCGTGAAAAAGTAAAAAAGGAAGATAAATACAACTTGTTTGATTCAGCCAAATTAAACACGAGTTTTGTATTGTTTCCACCTGTAACCGGGACCATATCGCAAGACTACAACATTAAAGAAAAACATTTTGCAGTAGATATTATAACCGAAAAAGGAACTCCGGTAAAGGCAACGGCCGATGGCACTGTTATTTTTGCCGAATGGACAACGGAAGCAGGTTATGTAATAATTATAGAGCATAGCAAAGGCTTAATTTCGGTTTATAAACACAATAGTTTATTAACAAAAACTCAAGGCGATTTGGTAAAATCTGGAGAAGTTATTGCTACTACAGGAAACACGGGAGATTTAACAACTGGGCCTCATTTGCATTTTGAGCTTTGGAGTGATGGCTATCCTATTAACCCAACCAACTTTATAGATTTCAATTAATGATTACAATAAAATCGGTTCTGGCAAAGCTTTTTGCTAAATGGGTTTATATAAAAACTCAAGAGTGGGTCAACAATCCTATTGAAACACAAGAAAAAGTATTTCAGGAGCTCATAGCTACTGCTACAGCCACAAAATTTGGAAAAGACCACGATTTTTTAAGTATTAATAACCATAACGACTTTATAAAGCGTGTTCCCGTGAGAGATTATGAGGGCTTAAAACCTTATGTAGACAAAGTTGTACAAGGTGAAGAGAATGTTTTGTGGAAAGGTAAACCAATTTATTTTGCAAAAACATCAGGAACTACTTCAGGATCTAAATATATTCCAATAACCAAAGAAAGCATGCCAACTCATGTTGAGGCTGCAAGAAATGCCATTCTATTATACATCCATGAAACAGGTAATGCCAAATTTGTAGATGGAAAAATGATTTTTCTTCAAGGTAGCCCGATTCTAGAAAAAAAGAACGGTGTACAATTAGGAAGGCTGTCGGGTATTGTGGCGCATTATGTGCCACAATATCTTCAAAAAAACAGGATGCCTTCTTGGGAGACAAATTGTATTGAAGATTGGGAAACGAAAGTAAATGCTATTGTTGAAGAAACATTACCCGAAAATATGACGGTAATTTCTGGTATTCCGTCATGGGTTCAAATGTATTTTGAAAAGATTCAAGAAAAAACAGGCAAAAAGGTTGGAGATGTTTTTAAAAACTTCAATCTGTTTATTTTCGGAGGCGTAAATTACGAACCATATCGTTCTAAATTTGAAAACCTTATAGGGAGACCGGTTGATAGTATTGAGTTGTTTCCAGCAAGTGAAGGGTTTTTTGCTTTTCAAGACAAGCAAAGTGAGAAAGGCATGCTGTTACAACTTAATTCGGGTATTTTTTATGAATTTATAAAAGCTGAAGACTTTTATAATGAAAACCCAAATCGATACACCATAAAGGATGTTCAGTTAGGCATTAACTATGTTATGATTATTTCTACCAATGCAGGCCTTTGGGCTTATAATCTTGGCGACACTGTAATGTTTACGTCAATTCAACCCTATCGTGTAATAGTTTCTGGAAGAATTAAACATTTTATTTCAGCTTTTGGAGAACATGTTATCGGGAAGGAAGTGGAGCAAGCATTGCAGGAAGGATTGGCGAACACAAAAGCACAGGTTTCAGAATTTACGGTCGCACCACAGATCAATCCTACAAGTGGACTACCATATCATGAATGGTTTATAGAATTTGAAGCTGAAATAGACGATTTATCAGAAATCTCAAAACAAATAGATGAGTCATTACAGCGCCAAAACTCCTATTATTTCGATTTAATTAATGGTCAAGTATTAAGACCATTGGTTATTACAAAAGTAAAGAAAAACGGCTTCCATGAATACATGAAATCTATAGGTAAATTAGGAGGTCAGAACAAACTACCAAGACTCTCAAACGATCGGAAAATTGCAGATGCATTAAACGATTTAAAATTGACTAAATAATAGTATCTTTGGAGTCCAAATTTAATATATGAGTAGTAAAAAACATCATGCTAGAACAAGAGCTCAAGAAAGCTCGAATGCTATTGAGAGAATGTACATTACTATGAGACACTTATTTAACCGAGGCTTTTATAAGCCAATGGGAGTGTCAGGAGAAACACTTCGCGAAGCATTATTGCTATTGCGTCCAGAAATTTATGGATCAATTGGCGATGAAAAAGCAGAACTGGACGGATTGCTTTATGTGATTGACAGGCTACCACAAGGCATAGAAGAATGTCGTTTTATTAACCTCACCAGCGATGAAGGTTATGCCAATTCGCATTTTAAACCAATCATCCCACCAAAGAGGAGGCGTAATTGCTACCGCATAGATGAGGAGCAAATGAATATTGAAATCACCAGAGGACGCTCAGAAATCTATGATATTTTAACACATTTAACCTTTCTGTTTGTTGAGTCACATAAAATTTCAAAGCGGGTCTTAATTGACGAAAAAGGCAACACAACCCGTGATTGGATAAAACTTGAAGAAGCTGTTTTGTCCAAAAAGAAATTGACTCAAAATGAACGAGAAGTTGCTATTACGCATACAGCAAATATTTTGGGAAGGACATTTAATGAGTTGAGTTCAGTTTATGGGCACTTTAAAACTCCAAATCAACCAGAACGGTTACTTCATTTGGTTTATTGGTTAGGAAAATTAGCAATAGAAGAAGTTATAAACAACAATAAAAGAACCGTAACATTTAGCCCTGTTTTACGTGAGCGACTAGGGCATCATATTCATGGTGAAATTTGGTCAGACAACATAAAGAAGATATTAAACGAGAAAGGCCTTCTAGAGCGACCAATTCATATTATTAGTGCCAACATGCACAGCGTAATGAACACATTATTTGCTCCTTCCGCATTAAAGACGATGCTGTCTAAAAAATCAATTTTTCAAGTCTATGAAGAGTTGAGTAAAAAAGAAAATGAAACATTGCGCAATAAAGTAACAAAAGAGGCGTTGCAAAAGGGCATGATATATATTCAAGATACATCGGGAACTAATATTGATGTTCAAATTTTTGATACGGAACAATTAGATATTTCTTTATGTGATTTGGGTTTAGAAGCAAAAGTAAAAACTTTGCAAAAACCTATTATATTTGTCATGGATTATGCTTTTGGCGAACAGGCCTATGAGACTATAGATGAGTTGCTTAAACCATTTTCAATTCAGGGAAAACATACGTGCTTAAATGTAGAATCAATTTCCATTATGGGTAAGGCAGGTATTTTAGAAGGAGGCAAAGGGGATATCATGATCCCTTCTGCCCATATTTTTGAAGGCACAGCCGACAATTATCCATTTGAAAATGAACTTTCTAAATCTGATTTGGAAGGCAATGGGGTTAATGTTTTTGAAGGCAGTATGATAACTGTTTTAGGAACTTCATTACAGAATAAAGATATTTTAAAGTTTTTTCACAACTCAACATGGAATGTTATCGGACTGGAGATGGAAGGCGCGCATTACCAAAAAGCGGTTCAAGCAGCATCAAAGGTCAGAAAATCAATTAATCCAAATGTGAAAGTTCGTTACGCATATTATGCAAGTGATAACCCGTTGGAAACAGGAAGCACTTTAGCTTCGGGCGGGCTTGGGACATCAGGAGTCAAACCAACTTATTTAATAACTAGAAAAATATTGCAACAAATATTTAACAACTAACTACTATTATGAGCAATAATTCAGCACAACAAAACACTAATGAAGAAGTAGATTTGGGTCAACTTTTTAAAATGATTGGTAATTTATTTGAAAGATTTTTCGATTTTATTTTTTCAATACTTAAGAGTATATTCTCTGTCATAATTTATAGTATAAAAGCAATTATAGTTAATTTTAAAATAATTATAATAACTATGGTTTTGGCTGGAGTGTTAGGGTTTGCTTTACAGAAATATAGCCCTAATGTTTATACCTCTTCAATGTTGGTTAGGCCATATTTCGATTCTAAGTTTGAGCTTATAAATAATATAGGCTATTATAACGCACTAATAGCAAATGAAAACTACGAGTCTCTTGCCGAGGTTTTTGATATTGATTTAAAAAACGCAAAAGAAATCATTGCATTTGAAGTTGAGTCTGGACCTGAGACTGAAAATGATAGAATTCTTCAATATGATAGGTTTGTTAAATCTATAGACAGTGTTAGAGCGCAAGATGTTAGTTTTGAAGATTACATAGAGAATAGAAGTATTTACAGTGGAGATTTATTTCAAATAAGCGCATTTTCAGTTAAGAATAATATTTTTAAGGATCTTGAGGAGGGATTGAACAATTCGTTCTCTAATAAATACTCATCGAAAAAGATGAAGAAAAGAGATTCATTGATTACTATTCAGAAAAAGAATATTTTAGAACAATTATCTCAAGTAGATTCACTTCAAAAAATATATATAAGGGTTTTGGAGGAGGAATCTAAGTCTAAATCAACAGAAATTACTTTAGGAGGAGAAGGCTTTTCTTTAAGTAATGATAAAACTAAAACGAGAGAATATGAGTTATTGAATAAAGAAATTGAATTGAGAAATGAATTAAAAAAGTTAGATGAAAAGAAAGTTGATGAGGATGTGGTTTTTGATGTTATTTCAGGCTTTCAAGAAGTTGGAACCAAGCATGAAGAATGGCATCAAAAGTATATGCTAATATTTCCAATCCTTGCCTTCATATTATTATGTCTACTTTATTTAACCAACAAGACGGTTCAGTATGTTAAAAACTATGAGGCATAAAAAAATTCTAATTACTGGAGGGGCAGGGTTTATAGGGTCTCATGTTGTAAGGGTTTTTGTTGAAAAATACCCTCACTACCATATTTTTAATTTAGATGCCTTAACATATGCAGGCAATTTAGAAAACTTAAAAGACATTCAAGACAAACCTAATTATACATTTGTAAAAGCCGATATAGTAAATGAAAAGGTAATTAACTCTCTTTTTGAAGAGCATAGGTTTGAAGGAGTTATTCATTTAGCAGCAGAATCGCATGTCGATCGTTCAATAAAAGACCCATTGGCTTTTGTAAAAACAAATGTTATAGGGACAATGAACTTACTAAATGCTTTTAAGAAAACATGGGAAGGCAATTTTTCAGGAAAACGTTTTTATCATATTAGTACAGATGAGGTTTATGGCACATTAGGAGAAACGGGGCTTTTTACAGAAACCACACCTTATGATCCGAACTCACCTTATTCGGCTTCAAAAGCTAGTTCAGATCATTTTGTAAGGGCTTATGGAGAAACTTATAAAATTCCATACGTTATTACAAATTGCTCAAATAACTATGGACAAAATCAATTTCCAGAAAAACTAATTCCGCTATTTATTAACAACATATTAAACAAAAGACCACTGCCGGTCTATGGAGATGGTAATTATACTAGGGATTGGTTATATGTAGTTGATCATGCTAGAGCGATAGATTTGGTATTTCATGAAGGTAAAAATGCAGAAACCTATAACATAGGTGGGTTTAATGAGTGGAAAAACATAGATTTAGTGAAACTTCTTTGTGAGCAAATGGATAGAAAACTAAACAAAGAAGTTGGAACTTCAGAAAAGCTAATAACGTATGTAAAAGACAGACCGGGTCATGATTTAAGATATGCTATAGATGCAAGAAAAATTAAAAATGAACTAGGTTGGAAACCTTCTGTAACATTCGAAGAAGGGTTGTCAAAAACAATCGATTGGTATTTAGATAACGATGAATGGTTACAAAATGTTACTAGCGGCGCTTATCAAGATTATTACCAAAAACAATATAGTTAAAAGATGAAAGGAATAATACTTGCAGGAGGGTCTGGAACACGTCTTCATCCTTTAACCTTGTCAATAAGCAAACAGTTAATGCCTGTTTATGACAAACCTATGATATATTATCCCCTTTCAACATTAATGTATTCTGGTATTAAGGATATTTTAATTATATCGACACCTAAAGATTTACCTTTGTTCCAGGATTTATTGGGAGATGGTAGAAAATATGGATGTAATTTTCAATATGCAGTTCAAGAAGCCCCTAACGGTTTAGCCGAAGCCTTCATAATTGGAGAGGAATTTATAGGAGATGAAAAGGTGGCTCTTATTTTAGGAGACAACATTTTTTATGGTTCAGGCCTATCAGCACTTTTGCAAAGTAATAATGATCCAAACGGAGGCATTATATATGCTTATAGGGTCCATGACCCAGAACGTTATGGTGTTGTGGAATTTAATCATGAGGGTCAAGCTATTTCAATAGAAGAAAAACCTGAAAGCCCAAAATCAAATTATGCGGTTCCTGGAATTTACTTTTACGATAATTCGGTAGTTCAAATAGCAAAAAACATTAAACCGAGTTCTAGAGGAGAACTTGAAATTACAGACGTTAATAAAGCCTATTTAAATCAAGGCAATTTAAGTGTAAGTATTCTAGATCGAGGTACAGCTTGGTTAGATACGGGAACATTTAACTCTTTAATGCAAGCAGCACAGTTTGTTGAGGTAATCGAGGAACGCCAAGGTTTAAAGATTGGCTCTATAGAGGCTGCGGCCTACGAAATGGGTTATATAACGGAAGAACAATTTGTTAATCTTGCAAAACCGTTGCTAAAAAGTGGCTACGGAAAAAACCTTTTAGGAATGCTTAATAAAAAGAAATGAATGTTTTAGAAACTAAATTAAAGGATTGCTTTATAATCGAACCTAAAGTTCATGAAGATAAACGTGGCTATTTTTTCGAAACGTTCAATCTAAAAACATTTCATGACAAAATAGGGTTTAATGTTAATTTTGTTCAAGATAATGAAACGTATTCTTCAAAAGGCGTATTGAGAGGGTTACACTTTCAAAAAGGTAAATATGCTCAAGCTAAACTTGTTCGTGTTATTAAAGGGTCTGTTTTAGACGTAGCTGTTGACTTAAGACCAAACTCTCCAACCTTCGGTCAATATGAAACAGTTGAGCTTTCTGGAGAAAACAAGAAACAGTTTTTTGTTCCGCGTGGATTTGCACATGGTTTTGTGGTTTTAAGTGAAACGGCACTTTTTGCCTATAAATGCGATAATTTTTATAACAAAGAATCAGAAGGCGGAATAATTTATAACGATACAAGCTTAAATATTAACTGGCAGTTACCCGAAGATCAGTTGTTACTGTCTGAAAAGGACAAAGTATTACCATCATTAGAATCATTTTTAAATGAATAAAAGGGTATTGGTTACTGGGTCTAATGGCCAGTTAGGGAAAAGTATTCAAAAGATAGCAAAAGAAAATAATTACAACCTAGATTTTGTATTTGCCAACAAAGATTTACTGGATATTTCAAAAGAAGAAGAACTAAAAGTTTTTTTTAAAGAAAACACTTTCGATTATTGTATAAATTGTGCAGCCTATACAGCTGTTGATAAGGCCGAGGAGGAAAAAGAGGAAGCTTTTTTAATAAATGCCGAATCCGTTAGGTTTTTAGCCATAAATTGTAAAGCACATAATATTATACTCATTCATATTTCAACAGACTTTGTTTTTGATGGATTAAAAAAAGAACCGTATTTAGAGGCAGATCAGGTTAATCCAATTAATATTTACGGTGCTTCTAAGCTACAAGGCGAGAAATTTGTACAAAGTATTCTGGATAAATACTATATTATAAGAACCTCTTGGGTGTATTCTGAATTTGGTAACAACTTTGTAAAAACCATGATACGTTTATCTAATGAAAGAAAAGAGATTTCTGTTGTAGACGATCAACTGGGTTGTCCAACTTATGCACCTGATTTGGCACAAGCTATTCTTGAAATTATATGCAAGACTACACAAGCGTTTGGCATATATCATTATTGTAATTCTGGAAGCATTAGTTGGTTTGAGTTTGCAAAAGCAATCTTTGAAAAAACAGAGACTAGTTGTAGCGTATTGCCTATCTCTTCAGCACTATACGTTTCTAAAGCTAGAAGACCTCAATATTCAGTTCTAAACACTCAAAAGATCCACAATACCTTTTATTTTAAATCTAAACCGTTCGAAGCGAGTTTAATAAAGTGCTTGCATAGTATAGTTAAGTAACCGTATCTTAATTTCATTAAGCTAGGATTAACGAATTATTATGGTATTTTTGCTGACTAACAGTAAAGAGGAATTTTTAATAAATCAAACACGTTAAATGACGAAAAACCTTATCATTTTTGGAACTCGTCCTGAAGCCATAAAAATGGCTCCTTTAGTAAAAGAATTCAACAAGTATTCAAATGTTTTTGAAACGAGAGTTTGTATTACAGCTCAACACAGGGAAATGTTAGATCAAGTTTTGTCTTTTTTTGAAATAAACCCAGATTTTGATTTAGATTTAATGAAACCTAATCAAAGCTTATATTCATTAACTGCAGATATAATAACACATTTAAAACCTGTATTGGAAGAATTCAAACCAGATTATGTATATGTGCACGGAGATACAACAACAACAATGGCAGCAAGTATTGCAGCGTTTTATTCTGGAGCCAAAGTGTGTCATGTTGAAGCTGGTTTAAGAACATTTAATAAGCGATCTCCATTTCCTGAAGAGATAAATAGAAGTATTGCGGGATCGGTTTCAGATTATCACTTTGCCCCAACAACAACTTCTAAACAAAATTTGCTTAATGAAAACATAGCTAATTCTAGTATTTTAGTTACTGGTAATACTGTAATAGATGCACTTCGTTATAGCTCAAACAAAGTAACTTCTGGATCCTATACAGATGAAGAAATTGAAAATTTAAAAACCAATGTAGACTTATCAAAGAAAGTTATTTTAGTAACGGGGCATAGGAGAGAAAACCATGGTCAGGGTTTTATAAATATTTGTAATGCCCTTAAGCAAATAGCTGTTGAAAATCCTGATGTTCAAATAATTTACCCTGTTCATCTTAACCCTAAGGTACAAAAACCTGTATACGAACTTTTAGCAGATATTGAAAACATTAAATTAATAGCTCCATTATCATATCCTTCTTTTGTATGGTTGATGAGTCAGTCTTATATCATAGTAACAGATAGTGGTGGCGTCCAAGAAGAAGCGCCTAGTTTAGGAAAACCTGTTTTGGTTATGAGAGACACCACAGAAAGACCTGAAGCTGTCGAAGCAGGAACTGTTGTTTTGGTTGGTACGAATACAAATAAAATAGTGCAAGAAACGAATAAGCTATTGAAAAATAGTGACGATTATTCTAAAATGAGTAAGTTACACAATCCTTATGGCGACGGAAAATCTTGCAAAAGAATAGTTGAATTTATTTCTAATTTATAAAACATGAATATAAACCCAAGCGTAGTGATGGTTGGTTTAGGGTACATAGGATTGCCTACCGCAGCATTAATAGCAAAACACAGAACCTTTGTACATGGGGTAGATATTAACCCACAAGTTGTTGAAACTATTAACGAGGGAAAAATCCATATAGTAGAGCCAGAATTAGACACAGCAGTAGCAGAAGCAGTAAAAAACGGATACCTAAAGGCCGCAACAAATCCAGTAGAGGCAAGTACGTATTTAATTGTTGTTCCAACACCCTTTAAGGGGAAAAACGAACCTGATATTTCATTTGTAGAGGCAGCCACAAAAGCAGTTTTACCTTTGCTAAAAGAAGATGACCTATATATAATTGAATCTACTTCGCCTGTTGGCACTACTGAAAAAATGATGAACCTTATTTATTCTGAAAGACCAGAATTACAAGATAAGATAAACATTGCGTATTGCCCCGAAAGGGTTTTGCCTGGGAATGTAATGTATGAGTTAGTGCATAACGACCGTGTAATTGGAGGTGTAAATGAAAAATCAACAGAAAAAGCTGTTGCTTTCTATAAGCAGTTTATAAAGGGCAGCTTACATAAAACCAACGCCAGAACAGCAGAAATGTGTAAGTTGGTCGAAAACTCTTCTCGTGATGTGCAAATAGCGTTTGCTAACGAGCTATCTCTTATTTGTGACAAAGCAGATATTAATGTATGGGAGCTAATTGAATTGGCAAATAAACACCCAAGGGTTAATATTTTGCAACCAGGATGTGGTGTTGGAGGGCATTGTATCGCTGTTGATCCTTATTTTATTGTGTCTGAGTACCCAATGGAGTCACAAATCATAGGGAAAGCTAGAGAAATTAACAATTATAAATCATTTTGGTGTGCAGAAAAAGTCCAGACGGCAAAGTTAGAGTTTGAATTGAAGCATGGATACAAACCAAGCATTGCCTTAATGGGACTTGCTTTTAAGCCTGACATTGATGACTTGAGAGAATCTCCAGCCAAGTACATTGTCCAAAAAGTACTTCAAAACGCTAACAATGAGGAATATTTTATTGTAGAGCCTAATATTGAAGAGCATAAAGTTTTTAAGATAACGAATTACGAACATGCTGCTGATAAAGCAGATATCATAGTGTTTTTAGTAGCCCATAAAGAATTCAAAACACTAAATATAGCCGAAGACAAAGTTGTATTAGATTTTTGCGGCATTCAAAATAAAATATAAATGATAGTAAGCAGTGAATTAAAAACAGCCATAGAAGCTTCGTTAAAAGCAGGAAAAGCTATTATGCAGGTATATGATACCGCTTTTGATGTAGAGCTAAAAGATGATAAATCACCTTTAACAGAAGCAGATAAAAGAGCAAATGATGTTATAAATTCGTTCCTAACTCCTACGGAAACCCCAATAATTTCAGAGGAAAATAAGCAAACAGATTACACCGTTAGAAAAACATGGAAAACATGTTGGATTGTTGACCCAGTAGATGGCACCAAAGAGTTTATAAAACGTAATGGAGAATTTACTGTTAACATTGCATTAGTAAACAACAGGAAACCAATTTTAGGCGTTATTTATGTGCCAGCAGTTAAAACTTTATACTTTGCCAATGTAAAAGAGAAAAAAGCATTTAAAACACATTTAGAATCTCATGATGTTACAGTTGAAACCATAGTGGAATTAGCAAAACCTTTACAACCGAAGAATGGCAATTCAGATAAGGTTGAGGTTGTAGGAAGCCGTTCTCATATGAGCCAAGAAACTTTAGGTTTTATTGAACAAATTAAGAAAAAAGGTAAGTCTGTAGAAATTGTTTCAAAAGGAAGTTCGCTAAAATTTTGCCTAGTAGCTGAAGGTAACGCAGATGTATATCCTAGATATGCACCGACAATGGAATGGGATACTGCAGCAGGTCAGGCTATATGTAATGCTGTTGGTATAGATGTTTTATCGTATGAAACAAACGAACCATTGTTATACAACAAAGAAAACTTACTAAACCCTTGGTTTGTTGTTTCAAAATAATCAAAGATGGCAAAGTATAAAAAAGAATCTCACGCAAGAAGCTTGATAAAAGGTGTTTCTTGGAGAATAGTAGCGACAACAGATACTATTTTAGTGGTTCTTTTAGTAACCTGTATTACAGGAAACTGTAGTATTGATCATGCTATTAAAATTGGAGCTGCAGAATTTTTAATTAAATTTTTGGTTTATTACGTCCATGAACGTATTTGGCAATTTGTGCGGAATGGTAGAGTAACTTCAAGAAAAACATTATTTAAAACTATATCTTGGAGAGTAGTTGCAACAACTATGACATTCATAATATCAGGTGCAATATTAAATGCTTATGATGAAATTGCCTTATATATAGCTGTTACAGAATTGTTTACGAAGTTTGTATTATACTATTTTCATGAACGAATGTGGCTTAAATTACCATTAGGCAAAATTCGTAAAATCTTTAAGAAAAATTAAAAACAATGGGTAAAAATATTGTCCCTCATGATTATCAAATTTCAAGTAAAGAACGCAAAAAGCTCAAAGGACATAATGCGTTTTTATTGTGGTTTACAGGACTTTCAGGATCTGGAAAATCTACAATAGCCAATGTTGTTGAACAAAAATTATATAATTTAGGAATTCACACCTATACTTTAGATGGCGATAATATTAGAACAGGTATTAATAAAGACCTATCCTTCTCTCCAATAGATAGAACTGAAAACATTAGAAGAATTGCCGAAGTAGCCAGTTTAATGATTGATGCAGGAGTCGTTACTTTAGCTGCATTTGTGTCACCATATAAAAAAGACAGGGAGAACATTAAAACTATCGTTAAAGATGTTAACTTTGTCGAGATTTACATCAACACGAGCATTGAAGAATGCGAACGTCGTGATGTAAAAGGGCTTTATAAAAAAGCTAGATTAGGAGAAATAGAAAACATGACAGGGATTTCTGCGCCTTATGAAGCACCAGTACACCCAGACATAGAAATAAAAACGGAAGAAACAACAGTTGATGAAGCAGCTGAAAAAATATTAAAGTTCATTCAAAAAAAACTTAAGTATAAGATTAATGAAACATAGTTTAACGTATTTTTTTTTAATACTAATTATCTTTTCTTGTAAAAATGAAGAGAAAACACAAAACATAGGGGTTCAAGAAACTAAACCCAGTAAAGAATTAGAGGTAAACAACTTTGAAAAATCGTTATTAAGCCTAAAAGACGTTAATGTTAAATTTAATGACTCATTTAAAATAAAAAGATTTGGCGCTAAAAAAAAGAACGATAGTGTTTATGCTCTAATATTAAGGTTAGATGAAAATGTTACTGAAGAACAAGTTAAAAAATATAGTATAGGTTTAAGATCATATAGTTTTGAATTAAATGATAGTGTAAATTCTTTAAAAAGAGATTTTTCACCTAAAATCACAAAAAAGCAAGGGGCAAAATATATTATACTAAATCAAAAGATTAATGGTATTAGATATTTTGATAGTATTGAAGCATACATTTACAAAAGAAGGGATTGGAAAGCTTCAGGGAGATTAGGTACTATAATTATTAAGGATATACTATTAGAAGAAAAAGACAAATAATGAGCAAGTATTATTTAAATTATTTAGATGAATTAGAAAGTGAGGCTATTTTTGTTTTACGTGAAGTTTGGGCTCAATTTGATAACCCAGTGATTTTATTTTCAGGAGGAAAAGATTCTATCCTAGTAACACATTTAGCAAAAAAGGCATTCTATCCTGCCAAAATACCTTTTCCATTAATGCATGTTGACACTGGTCACAACTTTCCTGAAACGATTGAGTTTAGAGATAATATTATTAATGAATTGGGCGCTCAACTTATTGTTGGTTCTGTACAAGAATCTATTGACGAAGGACGTGTTGCTGAAGAAAAAGGAAAAAACGCAACACGTAATGCACTTCAAATTACGACACTTCTTGATGCTATTGAGGCAAATAAGATTGATTGTGCTATTGGCGGTGGACGTCGTGATGAAGAAAAAGCAAGAGCTAAAGAGCGTTTCTTCTCTCATAGAGATGATTTTGGACAATGGGATCCTAAAAACCAACGACCAGAACTGTGGAATATATTCAACGGAAAGCATTTTGAAGGAGAGCACTTTAGAGCTTTCCCTATAAGTAACTGGACAGAAATGGATGTTTGGAACTACATAAAACGCGAGAATATTGCCATTCCATCGTTATATTTTGCCCATGAGCGAGAAGTGGTTTGGAGACAAGACTCATGGATTCCAAATTCTGAATTTTTAGTATTAGAAGACCATGAAGAAGTGGTGACTAAAAAAATACGCTTTAGAACTTTAGGTGATATTACTATTACAGGCGGTGTAGAATCTGATGCTGATTCATTAGAGAAAATTGCTGCTGAAGTTGCTGGTATGAGAAATACCGAGCGTGGAAACAGAAGTGACGATAAGCGTTCAGAGTCTGCAATGGAAGACCGAAAGCGTCAAGGGTATTTTTAAGGCAATGAGAATAGCATTATTAAAAATATTATTATTTTCCTTTGTTTTTTTTGTCGTTGCGTTTTTTGTTAATGATATTTTTATAAATAAAAAAATATATTGGTTTAAAAGTGAAGAGTACAAATCTTCTTTCAGTAAGTCTAACCAAATTGATGTGGCGTTTTTTGGATCCTCACATGCTTTATGTAGTTATGATCCGAGAGTGATTGAAAATGAAATTAAGAATAGTGCTTTTAATTTTGGCTATGCCAACCAACGATTAGTTACTGCAATTCCATTAATAAAAACTACCGTAAAAAATTATGGTATTAATCTAGCAGTTATAGATGTTTTTCAAGCAAGTATGGAGCAACCCCCATATAATGATAATGTAAATGCATTTCAACTTAAAACATTTGATTATATGCCTTTATCTCTAAAGAAAATAGTACAACTGAAAAATATTTACGGACCAGAAGGTGCTTTGTACAATACTCCTTTACTTCGTGAACATGCGTTATGGGATGAAAAATTATTTCAAGATTATTTTAAACTAGCTGAAGACAAAGATTACTATAAAGGGTTTTATACTAATACCTCATTTAACGCGAGGTTTTGGAAAAAAATAACTAAAAATACAAAGTTAAATAACAACCCTAAAACATTAGATACAATTCAATTAAGTGATTCAAATAAAGCATTAATTAAAGACTTGTTGGGGTTCTTTAGGGAAAACCAAACGCAAGTTATTTTTGTTAATGCTGCTGTTTTTAAAGGCTATGAATCAAATGAATTTTACACATATAATAATTTGTTAGAGACTTTTTTAAAGTCTTTAGGTATTACTTATATCAATTTAAATGCGCATTATGACGAAATCGGATTAACAAAAAAAGATTTTAGGGATTTCAGCCACCTAAACAGTAGTGGCGCATTGAAAGTCACAAAATTTTTAACGAATTTCATTAAAAGTGAGTTTTCAATTCCCTCAAACACAAAAATTAATTTTAATCAAAACAGATATTTTCACATTGATAAAAGTTTTGAATATGGATTACATTATTTTAAAGCTAGCAAAAAATTACAACAGAAAATCGAAATAAAAAGTGTTGGCATATATAAAATCAATAATCAATATCTTGAGTTAGTTGTTGAAAAAGGTAAAGAAATTTCTAAAAATCTTAAAGTAAAAATTACTTACAAAACAGGAGCTTATACAGACAAATATTCTATTAGGGCTTTACCAGTTAAACTCAATAATAATAAGTATTTGAGCAATTTTAAATTAGATGATAGTATTGAATATGGAGGAAAACAATATTTTATAGTTAGAGTCCCTATTCCAATGGGAGAAGTATATGACTTTAATGTTTTTATAAAAAATAAAAAAAACAATAATGTCAAAATTATTAAAATAGACACATTAAGACTAGAACATGTTAGATAACAATCAATTATTACGATTTACAACCGCAGGAAGTGTAGATGATGGAAAAAGTACATTAATAGGGCGTTTGCTATACGATTCTAAATCTATATTTGAAGACCAACTTGAAGCTATTGAAAACACAAGTAAGAAAAAAGGTCATGATGGTGTAGATTTAGCGCTATTTACAGACGGTTTAAGAGACGAAAGAGAGCAAGGTATTACCATTGATGTTGCATACAGATATTTTACTACACCAAAGCGTAAATTTATTATTGCTGATACACCAGGACATATTCAATATACACGAAATATGGTTACAGGAGCATCAACAGCAAATGTGGCCACCATATTAATTGATGCCCGTCATGGTGTTATTGAACAAACAAAAAGACATGCGTTTATAGCATCGCTATTACAAATACCTCATATTATTGTTTGTGTAAACAAAATGGATTTGGTTGATTTTTCTGAAGATGTTTTTAACAATATTGTTTCAGAGTTTGAAGAGGTTTCTTCTAAAATGCTTGTTAAAGACGTTCGTTTTATACCAATGTCAGCGCTTTTAGGCGATAATGTGGTAAACAAATCAGAAAACATGCCTTGGTATCAAGGCGCACCAATGCTACATACTTTAGAAACTATGCATATTAGTAGTGATATTAATAAAGTAGATGCCCGTTTTCCAGTACAAACGGTGATAAGACCACAACGCGAAGGCTTTATAGATTATCGTGGTTATGCTGGTCGCATGGCTAGTGGCATTTTAAGAAAAGGAGACGAGGTTACAGTAATGCCATCTGGATTTACATCTAAAATACAAAGTATAACCCTTCACGATAAAGAATTAGACGAAGCTTATGCGCCAATGTCAGTTTCTATTACTTTAGAAGACGATATAGACATTAGTCGTGGTGATATGATTGTACGGTCTAATAATAAACCAGAAGCATCACAAGATATTGAAGTTATGTTGTGTTGGTTAAACAATAGTCCTGCAAGACCACGAGCAAAGTATACTATTAAACATACGTCTAATGATCAAAAGGCAATGATTAAAGAAGTAGTTTACAAGTATGATATAAATACTTTGGAGAGAAATAGTGAAGACAGCGATTTAGCCATGAATGATATTGCTAAAGTTAAAATACGTACCACCAAACCCTTGATGGTTGATTCTTATAGAGATAATAGAACAACAGGGAGTATCATTCTTGTTGACGATGCAACTAATGAGACAGTTGCCGCTGGGATGATTGTATAATACTTAATTTATTTGTATGCTCTTTAACTCTTTAGATTTTGCAATTTTTTTTCCTGTAGTATTTATTTTATACTGGATTGTAGCCCAACATAAAATATCTAGAAACATTTTGCTCTTAGTTGCAAGTTATGTGTTTTACGGTTGGTGGGATTGGCGTTTTTTGTTTTTGATTTTTATAAGCTCATTGGTAGATTTTGTCGTTGGTCAAAAAATCTATAAAACAGAAAACAAAAAGAAAAGAAAAGGATTTTTAATGGTATCCTTATTGGTTAATTTAGGGTTTTTAGTATATTTTAAATATTCCAATTTTTTTATAGAGACCTTTGTGGATACATTTAGGTTATTTGGAAAAGAGCTTGAAGTGTCGACCCTTAATATTATTTTACCAGTAGGTATTAGTTTTTATACCTTCCAAACCTTAAGTTATACCATAGATATTTACAGAAAGCAATTAGAGCCTACAAAGGATGTCTTGTCCTTTTTTACATTTGTTGCTTTTTTTCCGCAATTAGTTGCTGGCCCAATTGAAAGGGCTTCGCACTTGTTGCCACAATTTTATAAAACCTATAAGTTTAATTACAATCAAGTAAAATCCGGACTGTTGTTAATAGCTTTTGGATTGTTTAAGAAAATAGTAGTGGCAGATAGGGTATCGGTTTTGGTCAATCAAGTATACAATGGTCCTGAAGCATATCTAGGTTATGAAATAATATTGGCAACCATTTTATTTGCATTTCAAATTTATTGTGATTTTTCGGGATATTCTGATATAGCTATTGGAGTGGGACGTACCATGGGTTTTGACTTAATGAAAAACTTTAGAAGCCCATACTTATCGAAATCTATTACTGAATTTTGGAGACGATGGCACATTTCTCTTTCTACATGGTTTAGAGACTATGTTTACATTCCATTAGGAGGCAGTAGAGATGGTAAGTATAAAACCTATAGAAACCTTTTTTTGGTATTTTTTGTAAGTGGTCTTTGGCATGGTGCGGCAATGACCTTTATTATTTGGGGTGCCATTCACGGTGTTATTATTGTAGTAGAAAAATCATTCTCAAAACAACGCAGAACCATTGCCAAAGCTTTAGGTTTTGAAATTAACACTGTTTCTAGAAAACTTTTTTATATAATAATTACATTTTCAATAGTATGTATTGCATGGGTGTTTTTTAGAGCCAATACTTTAAGCGATGCTATAACTATAATACAAAATGGTTTTCACCTGAAATGGTCTCAAGTCCTTAATTTTTATGATTTAGGTTTAAATGCGCAGGAGTTTTGGACTGCCTTTTTTGCTATAGTTTTATTAGTTGTTTTTGAATGGACACATCAAAACGTAAGTTTTACAAAGCAACTCGCTGCTCAACCCCTCCTTTTTAGATGGTGTTTTTATTTAATGATTGTTTTTACTTTAATAATTTTCGGGGTGTATGGAGATATGGCACCTAAAGAATTTATTTATTTTCAATTTTAAGCCTCTCTTATATGATTAAATTCTCAATAAAGACTATAATTTTCTCAACTATTGTTTTTTTACTTGTATTATGCTCTGGAAAGTTGTTTTTAAATAAAAGCAATGTACAATCTTTCAGAAGCGAACAATATAAAATGCTAAAAGGAGATTTTGATATAGGCTTTTTTGGATCATCACATGTTTTTTGTTCCTACGACCCTAGAGTTTTTGAAAATGAACTACAATTAAGCGCTTATAATTACGGAGTAGCAGCTCAAAACCTTCATACAACACTAGCAATAGCTAAACAAGAAATAAAAAAGAGAAACCTAAAACTTGGTATAGTTGATATTTTTTGGGAAACATTGCGCGAACCACCGTTTTCAAATCGTATTTCCAGTTTTCAACTTCAATCTATTGATTATATGGATTTTTCTTTTGAAAAAATTCAATTATTTAATAAAATCTTTGGAAGGGATAGTTTATTAAATATATTTCCAACACTTCGAGACCATGCCTTATGGAAAGACAGGGTTTTTCAATCAAATTACTATTTAAAAACTGATATTGACTATTATAAGGGGTTTAAGCCTCCACTATATTTTAATAATAACGTTTGGAAAAATTTGGTAAATGATAAGAAAATTGAAAATAAATCAAATGAAATAGACTCAAAATATCAATTATCACTCGGGGAAAAGCAGATTATTGATGATATAATAGAAACATTTAAAAAGGCAAATGTACCTTTGCTGTTTGTTAGTGCGCCAACACATAAAAAGTATATAAACAACAAAGATTTTAATTATCAAGACTTAATAAAAGTATACTTAAAACAGAAGGGTGCTAATTTTTTGGACCTAAATGATTATTGGGATAGCTTATCACTACATTTATTTGACTTTAAAGATGACACACATCTCAATACAAATGGAGCTTTAAAAGTGTCTCAACATTTAGCAACATATATTAAAAAGAATTATAATATAAGCACCAATAGTTCAATAGACCTCTCTAAAAATAGATATGCGCTTTTAGAAAATCCTAAAAAAAATGGTGCAGTATTATATAAGAAAATAGAAAACCCTAAAATAAATAAGCAAACAGGAGTAGAAAAACTAATACTTTATAAAGATCTTTATGGTAGGCTTGAAATTTTATTAGCAGGAGACTCTTTAAAAGATATTTCTATTGAAGTTGCTTATGATGTAGCTACAAACAAGAAACGACAACTCGGTAAAGACATACAAAGGAAAATTAAAAAAGATAGATTTTCTGTGAAAGAAAAGTTGGAAAATTTAAAAAATGAAGGTCTGTACAGTGGTTATAACTATAAAGGTAGTGAGTTTAAAGTCGTTATTGTTGATTGCCCTTTTTCAGAAGTACGAAATTTGAGCATAGCCATAGGAGACAAAGCACCCAAAGAAATAGTTGTAAGTAAAAAATATTTAAAACTAAAGTAGTTAGTAGAAACCACAAAATATAAGGACATTTATAAAATGAAAATATTAGTAACAGGAGCAGCAGGATTTATTGGATTTCATTTATGTGAGAAATTACTACAAGAAAATCACGAAGTTGTTGGGTTAGATAATATTAACGATTATTATGAAGTGTCATTAAAATATGACCGACTTAAGGAGTTAGGTATTTTACAAACAGATGCTCAACTATTTGATAAGCTCGCAACATCATCACGTTATAAGAACTTTTCATTTTTAAGAATGAATCTTGAAGATCGTGAAAACCTATCTGAACTTTTCGAATCACAAGGCTTTGATGTGGTTTGTAATTTAGCGGCACAGGCTGGTGTTAGATATAGTTTAGAGAATCCGTATACCTATGTTGATAGCAATGTTGTAGGTTTTTTAAACGTTTTAGAATGCTGCAGGCATAATAACATAAAACACTTGTTATACGCGAGTAGTTCAAGTGTTTATGGTGAAAACGAAAAAACTCCATTTTCAGTTTTTGATAATGTGGACTATCCTATAAGTTTATATGCGGCAACAAAAAAAAGTAATGAGCTCATGGCTTATACTTATAGCCATCTTTTTAATATCCCTACAACAGGTTTACGGTTTTTTACTGTTTATGGCCCTTGGGGAAGACCAGACATGGCTTTGTTTTTGTTTACTAGAGCCATAGACAAAGGAGAGCCTATTAAAGTTTTTAATCAAGGAAATATGAGTAGAGATTTTACCTATATTGACGATATTATTAACGGAATAAAAATTGTATTGAACAATCCTCCCGAGTTGAAGGATAAAGAGGATAAGCATGCACCTTATAGGTTATCTAATATAGGTAATGGTAGTCCAGAATCTTTAATGGATTTTATTAATGCTATTGAAAAGGGGTTAGGTAAAAAAGCAAAAAAAGAATTACTACCTATGCAACCAGGTGATGTGCCACAAACTTGGGCAGATATTTCAGAACTTGAAAAATTGGGCTACAAAAGTTCAATTAAAATTAAAGATGGAATTCCAAAATTCATAGAGTGGTACAAATCATATTATAATTAAGCATTTTAAAATCATTTGATGTCAGATAATAAGTTAAGAAACACGGTAAAGAAGTTTCTATTTCCTGTTCAATTTAAATTTAGACAGTTGGTTGGCGGAAATAGAATGAACCCTAGTTTTATTATAGTAGGTGCTCAAAAAGCAGGAACAACGTCATTGTATAAATATTTGACACAACATCCCGAAATTAAACCAACATTACTAAAAGAGGTCCATTATTTTGATTTAAATTACGATAAACCATTATCATGGTATAAGTCTTTTTTTCCATTAGAAAGAAATAACAAAAAAATTACTGGAGAAGCATCACCGTATTATATGTTTCATCCGTTTGCGATAAAAAGAATAGCAGAGTTTAATCCTAATATGAAAATAATTGTATTATTAAGGGATCCGGCGAACAGGGCAATTTCTCATTACTATCACGAAGCTAGAAAAGGTAGAGAAAAGTTAGGAATGAGAGAAGCGTTCGACGCAGAGCAAGAGAGGTTAGAGGGAGAACAGGATAGGTTTAAAATAAATCCCAATTATATTAGTAATAATTATCAAAGGTTTTCTTATAAATCACGTGGTTTGTATGCAAATCAAATAAAAGCTATTAAAGAAAATTTTAAAGAAAGCAATATTTTGATCATTGATAGTAAAGATTTCTTTAAACAAACAAAAAGCACTGTTCAAGAAGTATTAGAGTTTGTAGGTGTGAATAAAAATTTTGATATCAAAACCGAAAAGCGCTTTAATGTTGGAAATAATATTAAAGACCCAAGAGAAGAACAATTATACTCTGAATTAAAAGAGTTTTATAAGGAACATAACGAAACTCTTTATAAAATAATAGGTAGGCGATTTAATTGGAACTAGACTATAAAAAATTTATGTCTAAAGATTTAAAAAAGAAAACATTTACTGGGTTTTTCTGGTTGCTAGCTGGAAGTAGTTCACAAACAGCTTTACAGGTTTTAGTTCTATCGGTTTTAGCTCGACTAGTAGCCCCAGAAGAATTTGGGGTTATTAGCATTGCTATAATATTTCTTGGCTTTTCAAAAATTTTCTCCCAATTAGGAATGGGAGCAGCAATTGTTCAAAGAAAAGCTATTACAACTGAACACATAAGAACAGCTTATACTACATCTTTGATTATTGGTGTTTTTTTTTGTGTATTAGCAATATTTCTTTCTAATAGTTTTGCAATATATTTTAACATGCCGGAGCTTTCAAAAGTTCTAAAGTATATTTCAAGTATATTTATTATAGACAGTTTTATTTCTGTATCCCAATCTTTGCTTCAACGTAATTTAAGAATGAAATTTTTTGCATTATCAGAGCTTATTTCTTATTTAGTAGGTTTCGGGTTTGTTGGGGTGGCACTTGCTTTTTTAGATTATGGTCTTTATGCTCTGGTTTATGCATATATAGTTCAAGCTTTAGTAAGAGCCATTATAGTCTCGTTTTTAGAACCGCATTCAATTATTCCATTTTTTGATAAAAAGAGCTTTAAAGAATTATTTTTCTTTGGTAGCGGGCATACTATCGCCAAAGTTGCAAACTATTTTGCAGGTCAGGGAGATAACTTGGTTATTGGCAAAACGTTATCTGCGGATGCACTAGGTTATTATAGTAGAGCCTATCAACTTATGGTAGCCCCAGTAAGGTTGATTGGCCAATCTTTAAATGTAGTTTTATTCCCGGCACTTTCTTCAATACAAACAGATAAAGAAAAAGTTAAAAGAGCCTATTTTAAGTCAACCCAACTTGTTGCTTACGCTTCATTGTTGTTTTCTGCAATTTTATTTGTTAATGCAAGAGAGATTGTTTTAATCTTATTGGGGAGAAATTGGATCGAAGTAATTGTTCCTTTTCAAATATTAGCAGTTGGTACAATATTTAGAATGAGCTATAAAATAAGTGACTCCTTAATAAAGGCTCTTGGAGATGTTCATAAGCGAGCAATAATCCAAATAATATATGCAACATGTGTTTTTTTGTTTTCTTACATTGGTCATTTTTGGGGTATAGAAGGTGTTGCAATTGGAGTTTTTACGGCCATTTTTTTTAACTTCATTTTTATGACTCATTTAAGCCTATTGCAGTTTAATGAGACTTGGGGCAGATTTATTAAAATTCACATAAAACCATTAATCTTGTCAATTTGTGTTTTTTTATTTGCCTATATCATATTAAGAGTTTTACGATTATTAACATTTAATATTATAATTACTGAATTTTTATATTTGTTATTGGTGTCTTGCTTTTTATTAATTGTAGTTTTGCGTTTTAAAGCGGTTCTTGGAATTTCTGACGAGATAAATATATTAATGAAAAAAATCAGAAAGAGAAAGCAATGAAGCACATATTCATTACAGGGTGCCCCCGGAGCGGAACAACAATGCTTGCAAGCATGTTAGGAAGTGATTCTAACAGCATTGTAACACCTGAATCCGATTTTTTTATCGAATTTATATATAAATATTTAAGTAAACAATCTGATTCTGTTAAGATTTCCAAATATTTGAGGTTTTTAAATCAAAACTATAGGTTTAAGCAGTGGCAAATTGAAACAGAGAAAATTAAAGAACTTCCTGAAGAAGTAAATTTTACTAATTTTAAAACCCTAGTTGAAAACACTGTAAGTTTATTTGCTGAAAAACAATTAAATGACTCTAACAAAGGGCTATTAAGAATAGACCACACGCCAAGCAGTATAAGGTATTTTGATATTTTGGTTGATCAGTTCCCAAAATCGAAGTTCATTTTTATTATAAGAGATCCCAGAGCAGTTTATGCTTCAGTAAAAGATCTAGATTGGGGTGCAAATACAGCATTAAAACTTTGTGAAATTTGGAATGAATACGTAACATACTATTTTTGTTTTGAAAAATTATTTCCAAACAGGATATGTTTGGTAAAATATGAAGATATTTTAACAAGCCCAGAATTACATTTAAAGCGGTTATGTGATTTTATAAATATCCAATATAATGATTCTATGATACATGGTAAAGGTTTTATAATCCCTGGGTATACTGCTTCTCAACACGTTTTGGTTGGAAAAAAATTAGATCAAAATAGGATAGAAAAATGGAAAAACGAACTTTCATTTGAAGATATTTTAATAATTGAATCAAAATGTAAATCTATTATGAAGGTTTTCGATTATAGTATTTCACAAAACACTAACTATCAAATAAGTGCCAAACAAAAAGGAATCATGATATTAAGTGAATTATATTCATACTTAAAGAATAAGTTCAGAAAGAAAAGGAGAGAACAAAAGGCCTAAATAAATGAATAATAAAAAGAGTTATATTCTGCTTTTTTACCTTTTAGCACTAACTTTTGGATGTAAGCCCAAAACCGAGTTGTATTTAGAAAGAGGGCTAGATATTTTAAGTAACAAAGTGAATGTAAATTTTGATTTGTACGATGGAATTATTATTGAAGAAGTTGGTGTTATAAGAGATCAAAAGGAAGGAACAAAGACTTTAGTTTTTAAATTGAATGAAAACACTTCAATGAACGATTTGTTAAGTAAGGATGTCTTTCTTGGTGTAAGGGTATGGATTATAGGAAAGAATGCACAAAAGAGAATTGAAAATTGGGATTTTAAACCCAATCTAATTGAAGTAGAAGGCTATAAATACATATTAAAGCGAATTAATATTAAAGAAGATCAAATAAAGAAAATGAAGGTTTACCTATACCAAGAAAAAAATGGAAGAAAACAAAAAATGGGCTCTCCTTTAATATTAAATAAAGTAAATACTTACAATGACTAATCCAATTCCTAATATTGCTTTAGTAACACCTTTAAAAGATGAATTTAACAATATTGATAAGTTTTTAGATTCTCTTGCCAGTCAAAGCACTCCTATAAAATGTTTAGTAATTGTTGAAAACGACAGTACAGATGGCAGCAAAGAATATTTAGATAAAATATCCTCTATTAAAAATGTAAGTCAATTTAAAGTCATTAATATTAATTTTGAGGACAAAACCTATAGAGTTGGTAAGAAATACGCCACGATTATTGATACTGGATTTCAATACCTAAAAAAACAAGATTTTTATAATTCTTTAGATTATATTGGTATTTTAGATTGTGATGTATTTCCTGAAAAAGAATACTATTACAAAATAACTAATTTTTTAAAAAGTAATCCTAAAATAGGAATATCTAGTGGCCTAACTTATACCGAAGAAGGCCAATTGCATATAGCAGATCCTAATTTCGTAAGAGGGAATAGTAGATTGTGGAAAAAGGATTGTTTAGACCAAGCCGGCTATATAATTGCTTATACGGCAGATACTGTATCTATTGCACTGGCTCATTTAAAAGGTTGGAAAACTGTAACTTTAAAATCTGCTAGAGTTGTATCACGAGAGGTGAATGTTAGAATTGCTAACTCACGAAACAAAGGCTATCATGCTTATTATAGAGGGCATACTTTGTTTTACGTTTTTTTGAAATCAATGTATTTGGTAATGTTTAAATCCAGAGCAAAAATGGGATATGAATTTTTTGTGGGTTATTTAAACGCAATTATCAATCAAAAACCAAGAGTTGAAAACCAAGAAGTAAGGAAATATTTTAGATATTACTTATTTAATAAGCTTACTAATAGATATTAATAGTGAATATTGTTATAATACTACTTTGCTTTATACTCACTGCCTTTTTTCATCAAGGGCTATATGTTTTAATTCCCTTTATATCTCTTTTTTACATATCAACTCAAAAAAAATCTAAATTAACCTTAAACCCTATAAGTAAGATTTATTTGCATGTGGTTTTTGTTGTTCTTGGATTTTTAGTAATACAAACCGCATTATATTTTGACATTAAGATTTTCTCTGTAAAGGGCTGGTTAAGGTTTGTGGCTTATTTCATGTTTGCGGTATTAATTTCTTATATGAAGAAAGAAGATATTAAATATGCATTTATAATTATTATACTATATTTTATCCTAACTATACCATTGGGATTTCATCAGTTTTTAGGTTGGGAAGGCGGCCGAAACCAAAACATTTTTGATCATTCAAATCATTTGGCCTATGTTTTGTCAATGAGTATATATTTTTTGGTTTTTCATAATCCTTTTAAGAACAAAGTTATTAAAATAGTTTGCCTCATTGGACTCTTACTATCTTTAATCTTAACCAAATCGACAGGGGGATTATTGGTGCTGTTAGTTTTGTTGGGATATAACGCTCTGAACTCTAAACGTATATCTTTTTTAAAGAAACTGACCTTTGTAGTATTACTTCTTATGGCAATAATTTTAACTGTAAGTTTTTCAGATAAAATAGCATATCAACTTGATTCCATTGGCTATATTTCATGGGAGTTTTTAAAAGAAAGAATTAACACTTATACGATAGATGGGGTAAATAGAGCAGGAGGGCATGGTTCTTTTGTTTGGCGAATTATATACTGGTCTAAATTAATGGCTACTTTTTTTTCAGAAGCGTTTTTAAAAATAGTTTTTGGTGTAGGTGTAGACCATTTAACAAAGGGCAATATGCCTTATTCATTTATGGACAAGGATCCTCACAATGATTTTGTTAAAGTATTATTAGAATACGGAGTTTTAGGCTTTCTTTTATTTTTGAATTTCTTAAAAAACATTTATAAAGTTATGGGTAAGAATTTAAATATAATTATTTTAATGGCCATACCAATGTTTTTTGGGAATGCGATAGTCAATTTTCCATTTAATATTACATTGATTTTAGTTTTAATGTATGAGTTTAAGAAAAACAATATTAAAATCGACTAATTTTTTTTTAGCCCTATTTATTCTTTTTACTGTCCTTCCAGTAAAGCTCAATTACAGTAGTGGGGTAATTATTATTTTAATAATACTTAGTGTTATCAACCTTCTTTTTTTTGAAAAATTAACCTACAAAAAAAAGAGTTACAATATTTTCATCAGTTCTCTGCCTTTAATTGTCTACGCTATAGGTCTTTTTAATTCTTTAAATTTGGATTATGGCTTAAATTTTTTAGTGAAGAATTTAAGCTTTTTGGCCTTTCCCTTCATTTTTTGGAGCTTAAGCAACCATATTAATAATGAAAAATTATTCAAGGTCTATTTACTTGGGTTAATAGTAGTAAACCTGTATTTGTTTTATCTTTTCTTCTATTACTTTAATTTTGGCACTAATTTTTACATGATAATAACGACCGATATTTATCATTCAACTTACTTAGGTATGTATAATCTGTTAGCATATTGGATTTGCATTTTGGTGTTTTACAAAAAAGACAAAACATTGTTTGGTTTTTTAGCTGTATTTTTTCTAATCTCTGCCATTATAACATCAGCAAGAATTATTTTTGTCTTGTCAATAATTTCAATATGTGTAACGATTTTTATCTTAATAAAATCTAAAATAAAAAGACTAATTATATTATCTATAGTTTCTTCAATTGGAGTTTTATTTGCAATTACCGTTCCTTCTATAAATCAAAAATTCAATCAATTGACCGAAATTGAAAAGTTTGGTTTTGACAAGAACAACTACCAAAGTATTTCTTCAAGGTTCGGAAAAATTGAAGCTTCATTAAAGGTTATAAATGATAATCTATGGTTTGGTACAGGTACAGGAGATTTGATAGATGAACTTGTAAAAGAATATGAAAACATGGACTTTGTTATGGGGTATAAATACAGATACAACCCTCACAACCAATACTTAGATAATATTGCTAGAAATGGATTGATAGGAGGCTGCTTATGCTTAACAACTATTTTTTTATGGCCATTTATAGTTGCATTACGAAAAAAAAATCCAACTTTACTAGCCTTTACGCTCGTTATATCTGGGGTATGCTTAACCGAATCTATTTTAAACGTACATAAAGGGATAACGTTTTATACTTTTTTCGCAACTTTTTTAATTAATAATACAATCTATAAGAAAGACAGATTGCTTCTAAATAATAATGAATAAACACAACTTTCTCAATACATATATAGACAACTTGAGTATGCAAGAAACACTTGTCAAAGTGCAACAAGCAATTGTAAATAAGCAACAAATTCATCATGTTGTTGTTAATGCAGGCAAAATTGTTGCTATGCAAGACGACTTGCAACTTCGAAATAGTGTTAACGAATCTGATTTGATTAATGCAGATGGTCAAGCAGTAGTATGGGCATCAAAGATTTTGGGGAAGCCGCTAAAAGAAAGAGTTTCTGGAATTGATTTAATGATAAATCTAGTAAAAATAGCTCATGAAAAAAAATATAAAATATTCTTTTTTGGGGCTAAAGAAGAAGTTGTAAAAGAAGTTGTTGATACTTATAGCAAAAAGTATTCTGATGAAATTATTGCAGGGTATAGAAATGGGTATTTCAAGAAGGAAGATGAAAAAGAAATAGCAAAACAAATATCGGATAGCGGTGCCAATATGCTGTTTGTCGCTATTAGCTCTCCGATTAAAGAGAACTTCTTATTTGATAATAGAGAATTGCTTAAAAATGTTAATTTTATCATGGGAGTTGGCGGTAGTTTTGATGTTGTTGCTGGAAAAGTAAAAAGAGCACCTTTATGGATGCAAAAATCAGGATTGGAATGGTTCTATAGACTTATACAAGAGCCTGAGCGTATGTGGAAACGTTATTTAGTAGGAAACACGAAGTTTATCTTGCTGGTTTTTAAAGCCAAGTTCTTTAAAAATAAA
Organism: Hanstruepera flava; assembly: GCF_023634025.1. Lineage (GTDB taxonomy): Bacteria > Bacteroidota > Bacteroidia > Flavobacteriales > Flavobacteriaceae > Hanstruepera > Hanstruepera flava. The sequence continues at coordinate 1,416,088 of NZ_JALJCW010000001.1, forward strand.
ATTGCAAAATGATTTTAAAAAACAACAGTATTCTATCTGCAATTCAGATAGCTAAATAAATTTACTTCCCTATTTTTGTCACAATTAAAAACAAATAAATGAACATATCAGTAATAGGAACAGGTTATGTAGGTCTAGTTACAGGAACTTGCTTAGCAGAAACAGGAAACAATGTTTTATGTATAGATATAGATAAAGGTAAAGTGGAAAAAATGCAACAGGGCATTGTTCCAATTTATGAACCTCACCTCGATATCCTTTTTGAAAGAAATATAAAGGCAGGACGCTTAAAATTTTCAACATCGCTTGAAGAAGGGCTAAACCATGGTGATATTATATTTCTTGCCTTACCTACACCAGAAGACGAGGACGGCTCTGCAGATCTATCTTATGTTTTAGGAGCCGCTAAAGATATAGGACGACTAATAACTGACTACAAAGTTATTGTAGATAAAAGTACAGTTCCAGTTGGCACAGCAGATTTGGTAAAAAGTGCAATCTCTAAAGAAACATCGGTCGATTTTGACGTGGTATCAAACCCAGAGTTTTTACGCGAAGGTTTTGCGGTAGATGATTTTCTAAAACCAGAACGTATTGTAATTGGTTCTAGTTCAGATAAAGCTACAAGCTTAATGGAAAAGCTTTATAAGCCTTTTGTTCGATCTGGAAATCCAATTATTGTAATGGATGAAAAATCTGCAGAATTAACAAAGTATGCTGCCAATTCTTTTCTGGCGACAAAAATTACATTCATGAACGAAATAGCGAATTTTTGCGAAAAAGTAGGGGCAGATGTAGATAAAGTGCGTGTTGGTATGGGAACAGATTCTCGTATAGGAAAACGTTTTTTGTTTCCAGGAATAGGTTATGGAGGTTCATGCTTTCCTAAAGATGTAAAAGCATTGTATAAATCTGGGCAAGAAAACAACTATGATTTTTCAATTTTAGACGCCGTAATTGAAGTTAATAATTCCCAAAAGAAAGTTTTAATTCCAAGAATAGAAAAGTACTTTAATAATGACTTAAAAAATATAAAAATTGCAATTTGGGGGCTAGCTTTTAAGCCTGAAACAGATGATATTAGAGAGGCACCCGCGCTTTACATAATAGAAGAATTATTAGATAAAGGAGCTCAAATAACAGTGTTTGACCCAGAAGCGGCGAACAATGTTAAAAGAAAATTTGGAGACAAAATACAGTTTGCTACAAACATGTATGACGCCCTTGATAATGCAGAAGCTTTGATTATATGTACCGAATGGAGTATATTTAGAACACCAAACTTTATGGAGTTAAAATCTAGAATGTTAAATCCAGTTATTTTTGATGGAAGGAATTTGTATGATATAAATGAAATGAAAAACGAAGGATTTTATTACAGCTCAATTGGGCGTCAAACGGTTAGTTAATGAAAAGAATTTTAATAACAGGTGCAGCAGGATTTTTAGGCTCTCATTTATGTGACCGTTTCATTGACGAAGGCTTTTTTGTTATTGGGATGGATAATTTCATTACCGGAGATAAAAAAAACATAAATCATCTGTTAAATAATAATCATTTTCAATTTGTAGAACACGATGTAACAGAATTTGTAAGTATTGATGATGATCTTGATTATATTCTGCATTTTGCTTCGCCTGCAAGCCCAATAGATTATTTAAAAATCCCTATTCAAACATTAAAAGTTGGGTCTTTAGGAACCCATAACTTATTAGGCCTTGCCAAAGCCAAAAAAGCTAGAATTTTAATAGCATCGACATCTGAAGTGTATGGCGATCCATTAGTTCATCCACAAACAGAAGAGTATTATGGTAATGTAAATACTATAGGACCCAGAGGGGTTTACGATGAGGCGAAACGTTTTCAAGAGTCGATAACCATGGCATATCATAGGTTTCATGGTTTAGAAACTAGAATAGTTAGAATTTTTAATACTTATGGACCAAGAATGAGGCTTAATGACGGAAGGGTTATTCCTGCTTTTATGGGTCAAGCATTAAGAGGAGAAGACTTGACAGTCTTTGGAGATGGTTCTCAAACACGATCGTTTTGTTTTGTGGATGATCAAGTTGAAGGGATTTTTAGATTACTTTTTAGTGATTACTCATATCCAGTTAATATAGGAAATCCTCATGAAATTTCAATTAAAGATTTTGCAGAAGAAATTATAAAATTAACAGGAACCAAACAGCAAATAATTTATAAAGAACTACCTGTTGATGATCCTTTACAACGTCAACCAGATATATCTCTAGCTAAAAAACTATTAGGTTGGACCCCTAAAATTGGAAGAGCAGAAGGTATGCAAAGAACATTTGAGTATTTTAAAAAGTTATCACCTGAAGAGCTTAACAAGAGAGAGCATAAAGATTTTTCAAAGCATATAAAAAACTGATGAGTCAAATAAGGCATGGTAGATATTCAATTTATATTCGCCCTATTTCTTATACAATAGATTTAGGTATTATAAATGGTTTGGCTATTTTTTGGTTTTTCGATTTTATTAACCCTTTTAAGTTTTGTTTGATTATATCGGTATCTTGGGTTTTGCTTTCATTGTATTCAAAATTTTATGAAGTTTATCGCTATACTAGAGAAATAACAATCTTGTCTTTAATTCTAAGGCAAATGGTTTTGTTTGCAATGATTATGTTAGCTTATTCGGGTTTTTATTATGAGCTTAACATTCAGCCCAAAACGATTTTAAAATATGTGGCTTATTCGTTTTTATTAATTGGGTTATTTAAGTTTGCTTTTTATTACCTTTTACAAAAGTATAGGACTGCATTTGGAGGAAACTATAGAACAACAGCCATAATAGGAAGAAATAAACAGACAATTGCATTAGAAACCTTTTTTAATGAAAATCCAGAATATGGATATACGCATAAGAAAACCTTTAATGTTAGAGACAAAGATAATTTTAATTTAGATAGATGTTTTCAGTTCATGGGCGAACAATCAATAGACGAAATTTATTGTTCAATTTCCGAACTCACTAATCAACAAATGACTAGAATTATTCACTTTGCTGATAATAATTTAAAAATATTAAAATTTTTACCAGATAATAAGGAGATCTATTCTAAAAAACTCAAGTATGAGTATTACGATTACATACCAATACTTTCTTTAAGAGACATCCCTTTAGACGATTCGGTAAATCAATTTTTAAAACGGGCATTTGATATTATTTTCTCCTCATTCGTTATAATTTTTATTTTATCCTGGCTTACTCCAATTATTGCAATTTTAATTAAGCTAGAATCAAAAGGGCCAGTATTCTTTAAGCAATCTAGAAATGGATTTAATTATAAAGAATTTGACTGTTATAAATTTCGCTCAATGACCCCTAATAAGGATGCGCACATTTATCAAGCAACTCGAGGAGACCAACGTGTTACAAAAATAGGCAAGTTTATAAGAAAGACTAGTATAGATGAATTACCGCAATTCTTCAATGTGTTGTTTGGAGATATGTCTGTAGTAGGCCCAAGACCTCATATGGTAAGTCATACCAATATGTATGCTAAAAAAATAGACAAATTTATGGTTCGACATTTTGTTAAACCAGGTATTACTGGTTTAGCGCAAATAAGTGGTTTTAGAGGAGAGGTTGAAACGGATAAGGATATAATTGGCCGTGTGAAGTATGATATTTTTTATATAGAAAACTGGTCGTTGTTACTAGACTTGAAAATTATAACCAAAACTTTTTTTAATGCTGTAAAGGGAGAAGATAAAGCCTATTAAAGTTTTTTTGATAGTTCTTCGAGTTGTACATTAAAATCAAAAACCTTAATGGCTGATTTCCTGATTTTGTCCTTTATTTTCAGGTCTGCCACCTTAATTGAAGAGATTACTTTATTTAAGTGCTCATAATTTCCAGATTCAGCAATCCAACCCAAAGCATGCTCTTTAATAATGCTTTCGCCTTCACCACCTCCAAAGTAAAGAACAGGAAGCCCTAATCTTGCGTATTCAAATATTTTTGAAGGTACTGAACCATAAATTCGATTGAGCAACGGAATAATAGCTAAATCATAATTTATGAGTTTAGAATGTAATTCATTTCTTGAAACTTCACCATGATAAAAAATCGGTAAATCATTATTTTTTTGAATAAAGTTTTCAATTAATTTTTGTTCAGAACCTGCACCATAAATATGAAATTCAATATTATTGTACTCCAATTCGTTACAGAGCTTATAAATGCCTTGCGCCACACCTAACAAACCAGCGTAAACCAATTTAAGTTTACCTTCACAAGGTTCATGAAGTGTGTATGTGGGAGGTTCAAAATCAGGGTAATTTCTATAAAGGAAGGTTTGTTTATTGGGCAACTTATTTTTTATATGAGATAATATTTCCTCACTTTGTCCTAGAATTAAATCGGCTCTCCTATAATTGAAAAATTCAATTTTCTCTAAAAATGTATAACTAAAGTTCTTTTTAAATACGCCTAGTTCTAAACCAGCCAGTGGCCATAAATCACTGACATTTAAAATTATTTTGCGTTTTTTTTTTCTTAGAAATAGCATACATGTAAAAGCTACAAGCAAAGGAGGAGATTGTATAATTACTGTTTTAGGTATTTTATTCCAGACAAAGTACCAAGCTAAGCTAAAACTGTAAGATAACATTGCAATCAAACGCATAAGCTTGTTTTTTGAATTGCTTGCATATATCCATAGTCTATTAACATTTATTTGGTTTTCCTTGCTAAAAACATGAAACTTGCCTCTGTAGGTATTAAAAATCTTTCCAGTGGGATAATTCGGCAAAGGCGTCAAGACCGAAACTTTATAATTTCTTTTTTGTAATCCCGAAGCCAAATGAAACATACGATTAGATGCGGCCCCAGTTTCCGGCGGGAAGTAGTTAGTAACGATTAATACTTCTTTCATCTATTTTGGCTTCAAATTAGACTCTATTATTTGAGGTTTTCCTGATTTTGTGGGCTTTATTTTTAAAACTTTTTTAAAGTTGATATTTAAACAATTATGAGTTAACGTATTTAGTTTGTTTTTGACATCGATAAGGACAGAATCATCAAAACTATATTTTTCATCAACAATATACTCAATAATGATGCTTTCTAAATTATTCTGAATTATTTTATATTGTTTTATGGACTGATAATACTCTAATACACCAGTAAAACTGTGTACGTTAAGTGTAATGCCTTTATTGGTTTTAACAATATCGGTCTCTCTACCAATTACTTTTTGCAATAATGGGTAGTTTAAAGTTCTATTTTTTGGGTAATTTTCTTTTGGAAGCTTAATGGCTAAATCACCTAGTTTATAGCGAATTAACGGCATGGCTTTATTGGTTAGACAAGTAACCAAAACATGGCCCATGTCGCCATCCTTAACAGGATTACCAAGGTCATCAACAATTTCCAGATAAACATGAGGAGACATAATGGAATAATAATCTAGCTCATGCTTACAAGCCATTAATAATCCTTCAGCACAGCCATATGTGTCCACTAAAGAAATATTGTTGCTAAACGCAGTGTGAATATTACCCCTGTAGGATTCAAACAGTTTATCACCAAAACATATAACTCCCGAAATGTCAGGTTTTATGTTTTCTTGAATAGCAACTTTAGATAACTGATTAATAACCGAAGGATATCCAGCAATAAACAGCCGCTTTTTTTTTGATATTTTTACAAGTGTTTCCTTCAATTCAGATTCTGATAATCCAAACGCCTTAACATAAGTACATTTATAAAAAACATCTTTTAACTTTTTTAAAAAAGAACGTTTTTGAGAAATTCCAAATTGCAGTAAGTTGTCTCCTATATTATAACCACTCCATTGCCACCAATGCGTCTGCAACGCTCGCAAAAAAAACGTATGGTCTTTGGTCATAAAAGTAAACGACTGAATACCCGAACTCCCACTACTATAATGTTTATCTAAATTTTCAATTTTGTAGTCATCGGAAATGAGTTCATTGTATGAGTCTCTTAAAATAGATTTGGTAAGAATGGGAAATTCGCTTAAATCGGTTGCATTACTTTGTTTATAATAAGGGACATGGTTTTTCGCATAATCTAAAATAGCGCTTAAGTTTTCCTTTTGGATTGATAACAATTCCGATTCCGATTTATGGTCATATTCACGCCATGTCTTTAAGTGCTTTAAATAGGTGCCTCCAAAAACCACATCACCAATGGGTAAGATAAGATGTTTTAGTAAAGCGTTATAAAAAGGCATAAAATCTTTTTCCAAAACTAATTATTTTTTCAGCGTAAAAGCAATTATTTTTGCACCAAACAAAACGCAACATGAATATTTTAATACTAGGATCAGGAGGAAGAGAGCATACATTTGCTTGGAAAATAGCACAAAGTGCATTATGTGATAAACTTTATGTGGCGCCTGGTAATTCAGGAACAGCAGAAATAGCGGAAAATATAAATGTTTCAGTAACAGATTTTCCTGCAATTAAAACCCTTGTTTTAAACAAGCAAGTAGATATGGTTGTAGTTGGCCCAGAAGATCCTTTGGTTCAGGGCATCCATGACTTCTTTTTAAACGATTCTGAATTAAAGCACGTTGCAGTTATAGGCCCTGAAAAAGCAGCTGCAGAATTGGAAGGTAGCAAGGAATTTGCAAAAGAATTTATGATGCGCCACAATATTCCTACCGCAGCATATCAAAGTTTTAATGCTAATAATGTTGAAGAAGGCTGTGCCTTTTTAGAAACGTTAAAACCTCCTTACGTATTAAAGGCAGATGGTTTAGCAGCTGGTAAAGGTGTGTTAATTCTCAACAATTTAGATGAAGCTAAAACCGAATTAAAAAACATGTTGGTTGATGCCAAATTTGGAAATGCAAGTTCTAAAGTTGTCATTGAAGAGTTTTTAGATGGTATTGAGTTAAGTTGTTTTGTTTTAACTGATGGTAAAAACTATAAAATTCTTCCAACTGCAAAAGACTATAAGCGCATTGGCGAAGGCGATACAGGTTTAAACACTGGAGGTATGGGAGCGGTTTCTCCAGTACCGTTTGCTACATCAAATTTTTTAAATAAAATTGAAGAACAAATTGTTAAGCCAACTATAACGGGTTTACAAAAAGACAACTTACCCTATAAAGGGTTTGTGTTTATTGGCTTGATAAAAGTTGGCGATGACCCAAAGGTTATTGAATATAATGTTAGAATGGGAGATCCTGAAACCGAAGTTGTTTTGCCAAGATTAAAAAACGATTTAGTTGAGATTTTTCAAGCTATCTCCAATCAAACACTAGACAGCATTAGTATTGAAATTGATGAACGCGCAGCAACTACTGTTATGTTAGTTTCTGGTGGTTATCCTGAAGGCTATCAAAAAGGAAAAGAAGTTTTAGGTTTAGAGAATATTGAAGGCTCTATTCCGTTTCATGCTGGAGCAATACTTAAAGAAGGAAAAATTGTAACATCAGGAGGTCGTGTTATGGCTATAACAAGTTATGGTAAAACCTACGATGAGGCCATAAAAAAATCTTATCAAAATATAGAAAAACTACATTTTGATAAGATGTATTATCGTAGAGATATAGGTTTTGATTTATAGATAAGAGTGTGATGTAATGCTCTTATCTTCTTCGTTGTTATCGTTAAACGACTTTAGTTGTAACATCCAATAAACAAAGGCAACAAAACCTATAATTATAAATAACCAGCTAACAAAATTTGCGGCGAACCAATTGTCTAATTCCAGTGTTCTTAAGGCATCAAAAGGGGCAAATAAAACATCAACAAATAAATCTTGTATAGCGTAAAAAAAGTCTTTCATTGTATTTCAATTTATGGCTTTATTGAGTATAAAGCGTATAATTAACTATCTAATGTTGGGCAAAATTACATTTTTTTAGAATTAAATTTTAATAAATTGAGAAGAATATTAGTAATTTACCCTTGCTAATTCTAGTTCTAATTTCAGAAATCTGTCAAATTATATGATTGCAAAGTTTTTTAGTAAATCTAACCCTATACATTTTGTAATCATTGCTGTGGTACTTTTTTTAGTTTTTTCGACTATTAAAATCCATTATGGAGAAGGCATTGCTATTGATATTTGGTATATTTTAAAACAGATTGCTCTTTTAGGCATTGTCTTGTTTTCTGTTTTTATATTAGACTTTTTGGTCTCTAAAAATAAGCTTACAAAAAAGAACAGTTATCAGATTCTGTTTTTTGCACTATTCTGCATGTTAATTCCTCAAGTTTTTTTAAAATCTAATTTGTTGCTTGCAAACTTATTAGTGCTTTTTGCCTTAAGGCGTATTATTAGCTTACGATCAAAAAAACATCAAAAAAAGAAAATTCTTGATGCTGCTATTTGGATCAGCCTTGCAACATTGCTCTATTTCTGGAGCGGGCTGTTTTTTGTTTTAATTTTTGCTGCTTTGTTTCTTTATAAAATTTCTGATATTAAAAATTGGTTCATCCCACTTATTGGAATACTATTAGTGGCTGTTATAACTTACGCATCGTTAATTGTATTAAACATCAGCCTGACAGATTATACTTTGCGGTTTAATACGTATATAAGTTTCGATTTCAGTAGTCTTAATCAAAGAAACATTATTATTGGAGCTACTATTTTGTTTAGCTATTTTTTATGGTCTTTATTCTATTACTTGAACAACCTAAAAAACAAATCTAAAAGCTATAGGCCATCATATTTACTTGTTTTATTTGCTGCGCTTATAGCGTTTGTAATTGTTATTATTGCGCCAAACAAATCGGGTTCAGAGTTCATTTTTGTTTTGGCACCATTGGCTATTATAGTTACAAATTATGTAGAACTTATTTCAGAGAAGTGGTTTAAGGAAGTATTAATTTGGATATTAATTGTAGCTTCTTTGGCTAATTTAATTTTGTAATTTCTCACCAAAAGCTAAATCGCCAGCATCACCTAAACCAGGGACAATATAGCCTTTTTCATTCAGCTTTTCATCAACTGTAGCAATCCACAAATGCGTTTCAGAATCAAAATGTTTTGATACATAACCAACGCCTTCTTGAGCTCCAATAACGCTAACTAAATGCAAAGATTTTGGTGTTCCAAATGGTTTTAAAGCCTCAAAGGTTGCTACCATAGATTGTCCTGTGGCCAACATAGGATCAGCCAAAATTAATGTTTTACCTTCCAAGGTTGGACAAGCCAAATATTCTACAATTATTTCAAAACTTTCAGGATTGTGTTTATGATGTCTATAAGCCGAAATAAAAGCATTTTCAGAGGTGTCAAAATAATTTAACAAACCGTTATGCAAGGGAACGCCAGCTCGTAAAATGGAACATAAAACAATATCATCTGAAATTAACGACGTGCTCACTTCACCCAAAGGTGTTTTTGTCGAAGTGCTCTTATATTGAAGCGATTGACTTAATTCATAGCCTAAAATTTCACCAGTACGCTCTATATTACGCCTAAAACGCATGGCGTCTTTTTGTATATCCACATCGCGCATTTCTGCTATAAAGGTATTGAGTATAGAATTTTTAAGAGATAAATTATGAATATGCATGGTTGCTTTTGATGTTTAAGATGAATCGTAAAGTTAATAAATAGGTTTATATTTGCGTTTTAAAATCCAATATCATGTTTACAGAACAAGCGAACAAAATATTTCAAGAGGTTATTGAAAAATACCACGTAATTAATACCGTTGACCAACCCTTTACAAACCCTTACGATAAAGACTCTAATTTAATTGAGCATTTATTATACAGAAAATGTTGGATAGATACCGTTCAATGGCATTATGAAGATATTATTCGCGATCCACAAATCGATCCTGTTGCAGCATTAAAACTGAAACGCCAAATTGATGCTTCTAACCAAGACAGAACAGATATGGTGGAATATATTGATAGCTATTTTCTGGAAAAGTATAAAGATGTTACACCAAAAGCTGACGCTACGATTAATACAGAAAGTCCAGCTTGGGGAATTGATAGATTATCAATTTTAGCTTTAAAAATCTATCACATGAATGAAGAAGCAACACGAACTGATGCTTCTGAAGCCCATCGTGAAGCCTGCCAGAAAAAATTAGATGTTTTACTGGAACAACGCGTCGATTTATCGACAGCTATTGACACCTTATTGTCAGATATTGAAAAAGGGGATAAGTATATGAAAGTGTACAAGCAAATGAAAATGTACAACGACGACGAACTAAACCCAGTTCTTCGTTCCCAAAAATAAAACTGTCATTCAGAACGAAGTGAAGAATCTTTAAAAAGATGTTTCGACTGCGCTCAACATGACATAATAATATTATGTCTAAAAAACCAAAACACATTTTAGTCATTCGTCTTTCAGCAATGGGAGATGTTGCCATGACTATTCCTGTGTTACGAGCTTTTACAAAACAACATCCCGATGTTAAACTAACCGTTTTAACTCGTGATTTTTTTAAACCCCTGTTTCGAGATTTAGAAAATGTAAGGGTTTATCCTGCCCATGTTAAAGACCGACATAAAGGTTTAAAAGGACTATATAAACTATCTAGAGAAATTAGACCACTAAAGTGCGATGCTGTGGCCGATTTACATAAGGTTTTACGTAGTAAGGTATTAAAGCCTATGTTGGGTATTCGCAAAGTGGCTACCATTAACAAAGGCAGAAAAGAAAAAAAGCGATTAATAAAAGGCAAAGATTTCAAGCCATTGAAAACCACGCATCAACGCTATGCCGATGTTTTTAAAACCATGGGTTACCCAATTGATTTAAGTAATCCAACTTTTCCAGAAGCTTCACAGCTTAACGAAAACTGCTTAAAACTTATTGGGAAACCAAACAAAAAACGTATTGGTATTGCGCCATTTGCAGCGCATGACAGTAAAATGTATCCTTTAGAGCAGATGGAACAGGTTATTGAAAAACTTTCTAAAGATTATCAAGTACTGTTATTTGGAGGCGGTAAAAAGGAAATACAGATTTTAAACTATTTCGAATCGGAAAAAAAAGGTATTATTAACCTAGCTGGAAAATTAAGCCTTGATGAGGAACTGGATGTTATTTCTAATTTAGATGTTATGCTGTCTATGGATTCTGGTAATGCACATTTAGCAGCCATGTTAGGGGTAAAAACCGTTACCATTTGGGGTGTCACCCATCCTTATGCTGGTTTTGCACCATTTAATCAACCAGCAGATTATTGTTTGCTGGCAGATAGAACCCAATACCCAAAAATTCCAACCTCTGTTTATGGCAATAAATTTCCAGGAAACTATAAAAATGCTGCAGGAAGTATTGCTGTTGAAACGGTTGTTAACAAAATAAAAGCTGTCATTCCTGAGTAGGTAGGGACCTATTAATATTTTTAAAAGATGAAGAAATATTTATGGATATTTTTAATTTTAATGTCTTTCTCAACGAAAGGACAAAATATACTTTCAAAAAAGGATTCAGTTAAAATTTTATTTAAGGCAAAATTATTGACAACTAGCGAATATGGAATAGGTCTTGATATTAAACAAATAATTAATGATGTTGAAAATCAAAATGCATTATTTTTAAAAACATTATATAGTAGTTTTTTATTTATAGAGGTAGAATTTAACCAACCTTACAGAATTATAAATGGAGATATTGTTACGTTTTCAAGAGAGTGTAGCTACTATTTAGCTTTTAATATTATTAATTCTCGTTTTTATAGAATTGGTGGATTTGACACAATAGACATTGATACTTTTATAAATGATTTAAATTATCAAGAGGATGGAATATTTAAGGATGTCATTAATAAAAATGAAATTGAAGGTATTGATGTTCGTTGTTTGTATAGATATTTTACATTAAGCACAAAAAAGAGAAACAAGAAAGGGTTTGAATGTTTTGATAACTGTAGAAATATTACAACAACAAATGTTGGTGGACATGAAATCAATGATTCAGACAGGTATTGAGTCAAAATAGTCACTTATCACCTTATGTTATTCAACTATTATTAAATCAAATATCATCATAATCCACGACAATTTTTGGTGTGGTAGGATGCGCTTGACACGTCAAAATCAACCCTTCGGCAACTTCGTTGTCGGTTAAAATATTATTTTGGCGCATAGTCGCTTCACCTTCTTTTACACGAGCTAGACAACTACTACAAATACCACCTTGACAAGAATAAGGCGCATCTAAATCTTCATCTAAAGCGGCTTCTAAAACGGTTTGCTTCTGCGACATTTCAAAAGTGCTTTCTTCATCATCTACAACAACAGTAATTTGGGTTCTACCCTCTGGAATAGAACCATCTGCCGGAAATTCAGCAGGCTTGGCCGCTTTAAACAATTCAAAATGAATACGGTCACTTGGCGCATTGTGCTCAATTAAAACATCTTTTACTGTATGAATCATGGCTTCTGGGCCGCATAAGTAGTAAGCATCTACATCAATATGCTTGTATTTGTTTTTCATTACAAAATTTACGGTACTTTTCTCAATACGTCCAAACATGGCATCAGCTTCATCAGCTTGACTAAAAATAAACTGAATAGAGAACCTGTCTTTATAAGTGTGTTGTAATTCCAACAATTCATTTAAAAACATGGTTTCTTGAGTAGACTTGTTACCGTAAACTAAAATAACCTTGCTGTGTACTTCTTCCTCTAATGCACATTTTATAATACTCAAAATAGGAGTAATACCACTACCAGCCGCAAAAAGAGCAATATTTTTGGTTTTCTTATCATTAGGCTCAAAAATAAAACGACCTGTTGGTGTGCCAACTTCTAAAGTATCTCCAACTTTTAACGTATTATTAGCGTAAGATGAAAACGTACCATCTACAACTTCTTTTACAGCTACTTTTAAATCGCCACTTTTTGGAGCTACGCACAACGAATAATCTCTACGAACTTCATTACCATTAATGGTGGTTTTTAAGGTGATATACTGTCCAGCTTTAAAAGAAAAGGCTTCTTGCAAATTATTTGGAACCTCAAAACTAATGGTTACAGCTTTATCGGTTTCGCGTTTTAGGTCCTTTATGGTTAGTGTATGAAAATGTGACATGTATTGATTATTTTTGGCAAAAATAAAGAATAGAGTTAGTATTTTACAGACAATTGTAACAAAATGTTAGTGTTGCATACTAATGTTTACATAACTACCAAAACCATGATAAAACAGTTTATTAGATTAGAGTGGAAACAATTTTTTAGAGCTTCGTATTTTCAAAAGGGGTTAGCCATAAAAATCCTACTCATTTTAGCAGCACTTTATTTTGGCGGTATTGCCATTTTTATGGGTATTGGTTTATTCTTTATACTTAAGAAAGCCATACCAGATGTAGACCCAATAGTTTCAGTAAACAACTTTATTATTTATTGGTTTTTGTTTGAAATGCTAATTAGATATTTCATGCAGCAGCTACCCGTAATGAATGTAAAACCATTAATGACAATTCCAATAAAACGAAATACTGTAATACATTATTTGTTAGGAAAAACCACCTTATCATTTTTTAATTTTCTGTCAGTGTTTCTGTTTTTGCCATTTTGTATCGTCTTATTGATTAAAGGATATGCGGTTCTCAATGTGGCACTGTGGTTTTTGTCCATAATATGCTTAACACTATCCATAAATTATCTCAATTTTTTAGTCAATAAGAGTAATACCGTTTTTTATGTTATTGTGGTTGTGCTTTTTGCAGCAATTGGGTTGGAGTATTATGGAATATATGCTTTGTCAGAGCCAATAGGTGTTGCCTTTAATACGTTGTACAACAACCCGTTTTTAATTGTTGTTCCAATAGCTCTTTTGGTTGCGCTATATTATTTAAACTTCAAATACATTAAAAGTGGTTTTTATTTAGATGACGCGGTTTCAAAAAAAGTAAAAGAAGTTAATGCAACAGACTTATCCTGGATGAACCGTTTTGGAAGTATAGCACCTTTTCTTAAAAATGACATGAAACTCATTTGGCGAAATGCACGTCCAAAACAGGTTATGATGATGTCATTTCTGTTTTTATTTTATGGACTTATTTTCTATACCCAAGAAGTTTACCGAGAAATGCCTGCTATGTTGGCTTTTGCCTCTATGTTTGTTACAGGTGGATTTTTAATGACATTTGGTCAATTAGTGCCATCTTGGGATAGCGAATATTATAAAATGTTAATGAGCCAAAACATTCCGTACAGAAAGTATTTAGAATCTAAATGGTACTTAATGGTTGTGGCAGTAACCATTTCATTTGTATTAAGCACGCCATACCTATATTTTGGATGGGAAATTTTTGGAATGATTGCCGCTGGAGCACTGTTTAATATTGGTCTTAACTCTTTTATCACTTTGTTTGGCGGAGCGTTAAATCGCGTGCCAATTGAACTTAATGTTAAGGCAAAAGCTTTTAGTAACACAAATGGGTTTAATCCAACACAAATGTTAATTGCTTTACCTAAATTCTTGCTACCAATGGGCTTGTTTTATATTCCTTACAAGCTTTTTAATTTTGAAGCAGGACTTATAGTTTTGGCTATGAGTGGTGTTTTAGGTATTGTTTTTAAAGGTTTCTTTTTAAGTAAAATAGAACAGGTATATCAAACGGGAAAATATAAAACGGTTGCCGCATTCGGTGAAAAAAAATAACAAAACGCTAAACAACTTACAGCAATGATAGTAACTACTAATCTTTCAAAAAAATATAACGACGTACAGGTTTTAAATATTGAAAGCCTAGATATTCCTAAAGGTCAAAGTTTTGGTTTAGTAGGGAATAATGGAGCTGGTAAAACTACTTATTTTAGTTTGTTATTAGATTTAATAAAGCCTACAACAGGTCAAATAAAAAACAATAATGTATTGGTTCATGAAAGCGAAGACTGGAAACCATTTACGTCTGCTTTTATTGATGAGAGTTTCTTAATTGGCTATCTTACAGCAGAGGAGTATTTTTACTTTATAGGAGAACTTCGTGGTCAAAACAAATCTGATGTCGATGCACTGGTTGCTCAATTTGAGGATTTCTTTCATGGAGAAATTTTAAATCAGAAAAAATATTTGCGCGATTTAAGTAAAGGAAATCAAAAGAAAGCTGGAATTGTAGCAGCTCTTATTGGAAACCCTGAAGTTATTATACTTGATGAGCCTTTTGCCAATTTAGACCCTACTACTCAAATTAGGCTTAAAGCAATTATTAAAGACCTTGCGGAAAAAAAGGGCGTAACAGTACTTATTTCTAGTCATGATTTATTGCACGTAACTGATGTTTGCGAACGAATTGTGGTTTTGGAAAAAGGCAAAATTGTAAAAGACCTAATAACCAGTAAAGAAACTTTAAAGGAATTAGAAGCCCATTTCTCTGGCGTTGTGGTTGAGTAAAAGTCCTTTAATTTTATAGGTTAATTAAAAAAGATGTTTATTTTTACGTTTCTGCATAATAATAGCAGGTGTTTACAGTTAATAAGAATAAACAAACCAACGTTGAAAGCATCTTATAAAATAATTGTCACTTTTTTGGTTGCTGCTATCGTTTTTTCTGGTTGTTCAAGAAAAAAGGACAGTTTCTTAAGCCGAAATTATCATGCCATGTCCACCAAGTACAATACCTTGTACAATGGTTATATAGCTTTAGAGGATGGCAAACGAAGCGTAATTGAATCGTACGACGACAACTATTGGGAAATACTGCCCATAGAGCGCATGCAGATTTCCGAAGATATCATTCTACCTGGCCAATCCAAAAATCAAGATTTTGAACGTGCTGAAGAAAAAGCCATTAAAGCCATTCAAAAGCATGGTATGAATATTAAGGGTAAAGAAAGAAACCCGCAAATAGACGAAGCCTATCTGCTTTTAGGTAAGTCCAGATATTTCGACCAACGTTTTGTGCCAGCTATACAGGCATTTAATTACATACTCTATAAGTATCCTGCTAGCGATAAAATTATTCAAGCAAAAATTTGGCGCGAAAAAACCAATATTCGTTTAGAGAATAATGAGTTGGCCATTAAAAACCTAAAGCGTTTGCTCGATCAAGAAGAAGTAAAAGATCAAGATTTAGCTGATGCAACATCCATGCTAGCCCAAGCATATATAAATATTAAAGCGTTGGACAGTGCAGTTACACAAATGAAAATTGCAGCTGTAGAGACAAAGAATGACGAAGAACGTGGACGTTACTTGTTTATTCAAGGGCAGTTATACAACCGACTTAATCATACTGATAGTGCCAATATTGCTTTTGACAAGGTCATAGATTTAAACAGAAAAACACCGCGTACCTATCGTATTGCGGCCTATATTGGTAAAGCGCGTAATTTCGATTTTACTACAGATGATAAACAAGCCCTAATTGAATTGCTTTATGAATTGGAAGACGATAGGGAGAATAGACCTTTTTTAGGAAAAATATATCATCAAATAGCTGAATATCATATCAAAAACCAAAATGATTCTCTTGCTGTTGAGTATTATAACAAGTCATTACGAACAAACTCTCCAGATAAGATTTTGGTTTCTAAAAACTATGAGAATTTGGGTGATATCTTTTTCGATTACGCCGAATATAAAATAGCAGGAGCCTATTACGATAGTACCATGCTTAACATGAAGGAAAACAGTAAACCCTTCAGAATTATAAAGCGTAAACGCGAAAACCTTGACGATGTTATTTATTATGAGGATATAGCTTACGCCAACGATAGTATTTTAGATTTGGTTGCCATGTCTGATACAGAACGCAAAACCTATTTTAACGATTACACAGAACAACTGCGTCAAGAATATGAAGAAGCCCAAGCCAAAGAAGAAGAGTTAAAGCGCAACCAAGGTCTTGTTACGGTTAATAACGACAATGCCTTTGGCAACAGTAACTCCATAGTTAAATCAGCTAGAGGACCAAATCCTGGAAAAGTTTCAACCTTTTATTTTTACAATACTACCACAGCAGCTTATGGTAAAAATGAGTTTATAAAAATTTGGGGTGATCGCAAGTTGGAAGATAATTGGCGTTGGTCTCAAAAAGCAAAAACAAATATTGCAAAAGACGAAGAATTGGTAGCTGAAACAGTAGACGAAAACGAATTGTTTGACCCAGAGTTTTATATGGCTCAAATACCTACAGAACAAGAGCAAATAGATAGTATAGCTAAAGAGCGCAACTATGCTTATTATCAATTGGGAGTTATTTATAAGGAAAAGTTTAAAGAGTACGATTTGTCAAAAGATAGGTTTCAAACCTTATTGACTATGAATCCAGACGAAAAATTAATCCTACCTACTAAATATAATTTGTATAAAATTTATGTTTTGCAAAACGAAAACGATGAAGCCCTAATTGCTAAAAATGAGATAATTAATAATTATCCGGATTCACGTTATGCAGCTATTTTGAATAATCCAGAAGTAGGGTTGACCAAAGATGAAAATAGCCCTGAAAGTATTTACGAGCAGTTGTATGTAAAATTGGAAAATCAGCAATTTCAGGAGGTTATAACAAATACGGAAAAATACATTACCATGTTTGAAGGGGAGCCAATGGTTCCAAAATTCGAATTACTTAAAGCAACCGCAACAGGTAGATTGTACGGTTATGAAGCTTACACAAAAGCTTTAAACTTTGTGGCATATAACTATGCCAATACGCCAGAAGGGGAACAAGCTCAACGTATTATCAATGAAACCTTATCTAAATTAAGTTCTAAAGAATTTACAACCGACCCAAATGAAAACAATTACAAGTTGGTTTACTATTTTGACAAACCAACTACTGAAGCCATTTCGGAGTTTAAGGAGAAATTAGAGAATCAAATCAAGGAAGTGCGTGTATATGATTTGTCTATTTCTGTTGATGTTTATAACCCAACAACAACCTTTGTTATTGTCCATGGGTTTGTTAGTAAAAATGGTGCTTTAGGATATGCACAATCTTTAGAAGAAAAGAAAAAGAACAAAATAACCAACCCTCATTTTTCCATTTCATCTTCTAATTATAAAACCATTCAGGTTCATAAAAACATGGATGCGTATTTAAATATTGAATAACGAGTTTAAAACAGTAAATTATGTTTTCAGACAGCAAAAAAGATAAATCACCTATGGAAACAAATTCAAATCAAAATATAATTGCTCAAGGTACAAAAGTAACTGGCGATTTAGTTAGTGAAGGCGATTTTAGAATTGATGGTCAAGTAGAGGGTAACTTACGTTCTCCTGGAAAAATTGTTGTAGGCAAATCAGGGTTTATTAAAGGAACTTTAGTGGGAACAGATGCTTATTTTGAAGGAAAATTTTCAGGAAAGCTCACATTGTCAGGAACACTTACTTTAAAATCATCAGCACATATTGAAGGCGAAGTTATTTTAGGTAAGTTAGCAGTAGAGCCAGGAGCAACCTTTAATGTTAATTGTGCTATGAAAGGCGCAGTAAAAGATATAAAACCAGGTGACCGACAAACCTCACAAACAAAACAGTCAGAAGGGTCCGAAAGAACAGCTTAAAAATTTGGCTATATTATCTGGAATTGCCTTTCAAATGGGTATAACGATTTACCTGTTTGCACTTTTAGGTAAATGGCTAGATGCCGAATATAATAATGGCGAAAAACTCTACACAATTATTTTAACCTTGCTTGGTGTTGCCATTTCGTTTTATGTAGTGCTAAAGCAAGTTAACAGACTTAAAAATTAATGCTACAGGCTGTTTTAAAATTTTCAGTATTACTATTAGTTGTATTATGTTCTGTTTTTACATTGCATATTCTGGTGTTATACGTTTTAGACTTACCTTTATTTGCAGACAGAATAATTGCCTGCTACCTTGTAAATTATGTTTTGGCGTTCGTTATTTATGTTGTAATGCTCGGTTTACGACATAAGTACCTTAACCAGTTAGGTTTCATTTTTATGTTTGGAAGTTTCCTAAAATTTATAGTTTTCTTTATAGTCTTTTATCCGTTTTTTAAAATTGATGGTAACATTACCAAAACTGAATTTGCAGTGTTTTTTATTCCTTATGCGTTGTGTTTAATTATGGAAATATCAAGCCTTTCAAAATGGTTAAATAAGTCGGGTAAAAACCCTTAAAAATCAACACTTAAAATAAAATAAAAAATAGTTTTTGTTTTTGAGATAAAAACCTACCTTTGCAGCGATTTTTAAGCCACTATTAGAAAGCTTGATATGCGAAGAAAAATAACTGTAAAAACAATTACCCTATTACTACTTTTAGTATCGTTTGTTACTTATGGACAAGAAGAGCATGGACATGCCGATTCTGGTAGTGATAGAGCGTCTGAAGTAAAAGCTTACATTCAGCATCACTTAAAAGATTCTTACGACTTTAATTTATTTTCTTGGACAGCAGATTCTGGCGAAGAAAAGCATTTTGGATTTCCATTGCCTGTAATTTTATGGGATGGCGGATTAAAGGTGTTTTCATCATCTAAATTTCACCATGGTGAGACCGTTGCAGAAGTAGACGGGAATTACTATAAAAATTACCACGGTAAGATTTATAAGACAGATGCCGAAGGCACAATTACTTATGATAATGAGCATCACGCTACGAATGAAAAACCATTAGATTTTTCAATTACCAAGAATGTTTTGTTGATTATGATGGTGTTTGCTATCATGTTTTTCATGTTTAGCCGCATGGCAAAATCTTACAAGAAAAATGGTGGCATGCCAAAAGGTATGGGGCGCTTTTTAGAGCCGATAGTACTTTACGTTCGCGATGAAATTGCTCGACCAAACATTGGAGAAAAACATTACAAAAGATACATGAGTTACTTGTTAACCGTATTCTTTTTCGTGTGGATTGTAAACTTATTTGGTTTAACACCAATTGGTATGAATGTAACTAATAATATTGCTGTTACACTGTGTTTGGCATTAATTACATATATCATAACAACAGTTTCTGGTAACAAGAATTACTGGAAGCATATTTTCTGGATGCCTGGTGTACCAGTACCAATGAAAATAATTTTAGCACCTATTGAATTGTTAGGGACATTTATTAAACCGTTTGCACTAATGATTCGTTTGTATGCTAACATTACAGCAGGTCACGTTGTTATAATGAGTATTATAGGTATGATTTTCTTATTCCAAAATTGGTTAGGAAGCGGATTGTCATTTTTGTTGGCGTTTGTTTTAGCTATTCTAGAATTATTGGTAGCGGCATTACAGGCGTATATATTTACTGTGCTTTCGGCATTATACTTTGGTATGGCTGTTGAAGAGCATGACCATCACTAGCAAGTGATTTTTAAATTGAATGTTTAATTTTTAATTATATATTTTATGGAAATTCCAGCTATCGTAGGAGCAGGTTTAGTAGTAATTGGAGCAGGTATCGGTATCGGTAAGATCGGTGGTTCTGCAATGGAAGCAATTGCACGTCAACCAGAAGCTACAGGAAAAATTCAAACAGCGATGCTTATTGCAGCCGCTTTAATTGAAGGTATTGGATTTGCTGCGTTATTCGCAGTTTAACAACACAAAAAAGGAAACAGCTATAACGGTTGGTTATAGCTGTTCCTTAAAAATTAAACAGAAATATTTTAGAGATAATATATTATGGAAAAATTATTTGAAGACTTTTCGTTAGGGTTGTTTTTTTGGCAAGCAGTGTTGTTTATAGCACTTATTTTATTACTAAAGAAATTTGCTTGGAAACCTATTTTAGATTCAGTTAATAGTAGAGAAGAAGGTATTAAAAACGCCTTGGATTCTGCAGAGAAGGCCAAATTGGAAATGCAAAACCTTCAAGCTGACAACGAGAAGTTATTAAAAGAAGCTAGATTGGAACGTGAAGCCATGTTAAAAGAAGCACGTGAAATGAAAGCTAAAATGATTGAAGATGCTAAAACAGATGCTAAAGAAGAAGCTAACAAATTAATTGCAGCAGCTCAAGCATCTATAGAAACTGAAAAGAAGGCTGCTATAGCAGAGTTAAAATCTCAAGTGGCAAGTTTATCAATTGAAATTGCTGAAAAAGTAGTTCGCGAAGAATTATCTAACAAAGACAAGCAAATGAAATTGGTAGAGTCTATGTTAAGTGAAGCAACTTTAAACTAAAGTATAATGGCAGGAACAAGAGCAGCAATACGATACGCGAAAGCGGTTTTAAGTTTAGCAACTGATAAGCAGTCTGCTGATGCTGTTAATGGTGATATGCAAGCTATAGCAAATGCCATTTCAGAAAATAATGAGTTAAGCAACGCACTAAAAAGTGAAATTGTAAAGGCTGAAGTAAAGAAAACAATTCTTTTAGAAGCTTTCCCAAACGCAAACACAATTACTCAAGAACTTTTTAATGTGCTTATGGATAATAAGCGCATGGAGTTAATTGAGCAAGTTGCTGCAAAATATTCAGAGTTATTCGATATACAAAACGGTCAGGAAAAAGCAGTTGTAACAACAGCCATTCCAATGACAAGTGATATTGAAATGAAAGTGTTGGCTAAAATTAAAGAGCTAACTAATAAAGCGGTTACCGTAGAAAACATTATAGATGAAGATATATTAGGAGGCTTCATTTTACGTGTTGGTGACGTTGAGTACAATGCAAGTATTCAAAATAAATTAAATAAGTTAAAAAGAGAATTTACATTAAATTAAAAATAGTTAGAATAGGTGTCTAACATCTAACCTCTAACGTCTAATATCTAAATAAAGATGGCAGAAGTAAAACCAGCTGAAATATCAGCAATCTTAAAACAACAACTTTCGGGTTTTGAAGCAGGAGCTTCTCTAGACGAAGTAGGAACAGTATTAACTGTTGGTGATGGTATTGTACGTGCTTACGGATTATCTAACGCACAATATGGTGAGTTAGTAGAATTTGAAGGCGGATTAGAAGGAATTGTACTTAATCTAGAAGAAGATAATGTTGGTATCGTATTATTAGGCCCTTCAAAGGAAATTAAAGAAGGATCTACAGTAAAGCGTACTAACCGTATTGCATCTATTAACGTAGGTGAAGGTATTGTTGGTCGTGTAGTAGATACTTTAGGTAACCCAATTGATGGTAAAGGTCCTATTACTGGTGAAACTTATGAAATGCCATTAGAGCGTAAAGCTCCTGGTGTTATTTACCGTGAGCCAGTAACCGAGCCATTACAAACAGGTATTAAGTCTATTGACGCAATGATTCCTGTTGGTCGTGGACAACGTGAGTTGGTAATTGGTGACCGTCAAACTGGTAAGACAACAGTTTGTATCGATACCATTATCAATCAAAAAGAGTTTTATGATGCAGGCGAGCCTGTATATTGTATATATGTTGCCGTAGGTCAAAAAGCATCTACAGTAGCAAACATTGCTAAAACATTAGAAGAAAAAGGCGCATTAGCTTATACTACTATTGTTGCGGCAAACGCATCAGATCCTGCTCCAATGCAAGTATATGCGCCTATGGCAGGTGCTGCAATTGGTGAGTATTTTAGAGATACTGGTCGTCCAGCTTTAATTATTTATGATGATTTATCTAAACAAGCGGTAGCGTATCGTGAAGTATCATTATTATTACGTCGCCCGCCAGGACGTGAGGCGTATCCTGGAGACGTTTTCTACTTACACTCTCGTTTATTAGAGCGTTCTGCAAAAGTAATTAACGATGATAGTATTGCTAAAGAAATGAACGATTTACCAGACACATTGAGACCAATGGTAAAAGGTGGAGGTTCGTTAACAGCTTTACCAATTATTGAAACACAAGCAGGTGACGTATCAGCATATATTCCAACAAACGTAATTTCTATTACTGATGGACAGATCTTTTTAGATGGAGATTTATTCAATTCAGGTGTACGTCCAGCTATTAACGTAGGTATTTCTGTATCGCGTGTTGGTGGTAATGCACAGATTAAGTCTATGAAAAAAGTTGCAGGTACCTTAAAATTAGACCAAGCACAGTTCCGTGAACTGGAAGCGTTTGCGAAGTTTGGTTCAGATTTAGATTCGGCTACATTAAATGTAATTGAAAAAGGTAAACGTAATGTTGAAATCTTAAAACAAGCACAAAACGATCCTTATACAGTTGAAGACCAAATCGCCATTATTTACGCAGGTTCTAAAAACTTATTAAGAGATGTGCCTGTTGAAAAAGTAAAAGAATTTGAGCGTGATTTTATTGAATTCATGAATGCTAAACACAGAGGTATTTTAGATACTTTAAAATCAGGAAAATTAACTGATGAGGTTACAGATACATTAACAGCTGTAGCAAAAGATTTATCAGGTAAATATAGAGCATAACTAGACTTTGGTCGTTAGTCAACTAAGGCTATAGACTATTAACTAAAGACTAATATGGCAAATTTAAAAGAAATACGTAACAGAATATCATCGGTATCTTCTACCATGCAGATTACCAGTGCCATGAAAATGGTATCGGCTGCAAAGCTAAAGAAGGCTCAAGATGCTATTACTGCCATGCGTCCTTATGCAGATAAGTTAACTGAACTTTTACAAAGCTTAAGTGCAACTTTAGATGCAGATTCTGGAAGTAAATTCTCCGAACAACGTGAGGTTAACAATGTACTTATCGTTGCAATAACGTCTAACAGAGGTTTAGCTGGAGCATTTAACTCTAACATCATCAAGGAAGTAACAAAATTGACTTCAGAAACTTATGCCAACAAGAATGTGTCGTATTTGGCAATAGGTAAAAAAGCTAATGATGCTTTTAAGAAATCAAATAAAGTTATTGCCAACAATAGCGAAATTTTTGACGATTTAACTTTTGATAATGTAGCAGAAATTGCTCAAATGATCATGGATAAATTTGTTGAAGGCGAGTTTGATAAAATTGAGATTGTTTATAATCGATTTAAAAATGCGGCTACGCAAATTGTTACTAGAGAACAGTTTTTACCAATTGTTCCTGTTGAAGGCGATGCTAATGTAAATTTAGATTACATTTTTGAGCCATCAAAAGTAGAAATTGTGGAGCAGTTAATTCCTAAATCTTTAAAAACACAGTTATTTAAAGCCATTAGAGATTCTTTTGCAAGTGAGCATGGTGCACGTATGACAGCAATGCATAAAGCAACTGATAATGCCACTGAATTAAGAGATCAGTTGAAATTAACATACAATAAAGCACGTCAAGCAGCCATTACTAATGAGATTTTAGAGATTGTTGGAGGAGCTGAAGCGCTTAATAATTAGGCGTAGCTAATCTTTAAACAAGTGAAATTGTCACTTTGAGCGGAGTCGAAAGGTCTTTCATTATCTCAACAAAATAATATAAGCCTCACTGAAAAGTGAGGCTTTTTTATGCACTTAAAAATTTATCTTTATATTTAGTAGCCCAAATCTTAACCTACAATGTCATGAAACTCTTAAAAAGAATATGCATTGCATGTATATCGTGCCTTTTTCTGACTATAATTTTTAATTGCGCTAGCAATAAATACAGTTTAGAAGATTCAGTATCTTTTCAATTCGATAGAAGCTATTACCAAGAATGGTTTGCTGGTATACATGTTGGAGGAACAGGAATTAATTTATTCTTCCCCAATTTAAACAGTGCCAACAGCGTAGTTATCGATAGTGTTTATTTCAGAAACTTGAAAGGGAAGTTAGTAAAGGATAGGGCTTCATACGTAGCCTCGCTAAAAAACAAATCGCCATACGATACTTCAAAAACTGTTGTTGATATACCCTTTAAACTTTTAGATAACGAATGTGTTATAAGTTATTATGAAAACGGGATAAAGAAATACTTTAAAGTTTCTAATATTGCCGAAAAAGAGGGAATTTACTACGAAGATGGTCCGCCAGAGGTCATTACATCATACGATTGATATACATGGCATCAAATTTGAATGGTTATCTTTACAGGAACAATTCATATCATGAGGACACTAACCGTTTTTGCTGTTTTTATTACAGCTGTAATGCTTTATAGTTGCAAAAGCACGAAAGAGGCTTTTAAGACCAATACCATTATTTTAGAAGAAAAATCATCGTTTGAATTAGAGCAAGTATATTTTCTAAAATGGGTAGCAGGATTTCAAGGGGGAGGTTCGGGAATTCATATGTACGTTATAGTAAAAACAAATAAAAATCATGTTGTTTTTGACACTGTTTACTTTCGTGGTATGCAAGCCAAAATGCAATTGGGAAAAATGGGATATCTAGCAAGTTTTATAACACCTTTAAACCAAAAAGAAAATATGGTTATGGATGGTGATTCTAAACAAGAATATGGAAATAAATTACCTAAAAATGACAATCACTTTCCGTTTGTATTACAAGATAATGAATGTGTTATTCAATATACAGAGAATGGTAATACCAAGTATTATAAAGTAAAAGACATTGTTGAAAAACAAGCGGAATATTACCCAAACGCTCCTAGCGACAACCAAAAACAATAGTTAAATACTTTTATAGGTGTTGGTAATTCAATACATTTAGAGTCATAATTAAGGAAACTTTGAGCGGACTCAAATTACTTTTCAAGCAAACGTTCATATATGGTTTAGCAACTGTATTACCTAGAATGTTAAGTTTTCTGTTAGTACCTCTTTATACCACTGAAGGCGTATTGTCTTCTGTTGCTGAATACGGTCAAGTTAATGTTATTTTTTCATGGTTTGTGCTCTTTAATGTCGTGTTGGCCTATGGTATGGAAACAGCATTTTTCAGGTATTACAACAAAGAGCAAGACAAAGAAAAGGTTATTGGTACCTCAACAATATCCCTAATAGTCTCCTCTTTGGGCTTCTTTATAGTGGCTATGTTGTTTCAAAATCAGATAGCCAATTTTATTGACATCGATGTTAAATACATAAAACTTGTTATTTGGATTCTTTTGTTGGATGCTTTGGTTATTATTCCTTTTGCTTGGTTACGTGCCACGCAAAAACCCATGCGTTATGCTATTATTAAAATATTGAATGTCGCAGTTAATCTTGGCCTTAATCTGTTTTTCTTATTGGTATTGAAAGATCTGGCTCAAGGAAATAATATATTGTCAACGATTTATAAACCTAACTTTGAAATCAGTTATATATTTATAGCCAATTTAATAGCAAGCGCATTAACCTTGGTGTTAATGGCCTCTTTTTATGTTAAGGTCAAATTTATTTTTGACAAAAAACTATGGCAGCAAATGATGCGTTATGCCTATCCTGTGTTAATTGCAGGTGTGGCTTTTTCCATTAATGAAACTTTTGATCGTATTTTGTTAAAAGAACTATTGCCTGATGATATAGCAGAAACAGAAATAGGTATGTACTCTGCCTGTTATAAATTAGCTTTGTTTATGACACTTTTTGCAACGGCTTATAGACTAGGTATCGAGCCCTTCTTCTTTAGTCATGCCAGTTCAGAAAACCCTCAAAAAAACTATGCTCGAATTTTAGAGTTCTTTGTTGCTGCGGGTTCTGTAATATTTTTAGCTGTTGTAGTCTTTGCCGATTTAATTAAACCATTTATTGTAAGAAGTGAAGCTTATTGGGAAGCCATGTGGGTTGTGCCTATCATCCTTTTGGCTAATTTTTGTTTAGGGATTTATCACAACTTATCGGTTTGGTATAAAATAACCGATAGAACAAAATTTGGCGCTTATATTTCCGTTGTAGGCGCATTAATTACACTGGCTATAAACCTACTGTTTATTAAAGCATTTAGCTATAAAGCTTCAGCAATTGCTACCTTATCTGCTTATGCTGCAATGATGTTGTTGTCCTATTACTTTGGTAGAAAATACTATCCAATACCGTACAATCTAAAAAAAATAAGTTTGTATATGGTAGTGTCAGTTTTATTCTCATTTATAAGTTTTTATAAATTTAAAGATAACTATATCATTGGCTTTTCGCTGTTAATTGTATTTTTAACTATAGTATATTTGCTTGAAAGAAACCAATTAAAAAAGTTATTGAACAAAGAATCATGAAAATAAAAATCATAAACAAATCCAATCACGATTTACCACACTATGAAACCATTGCTTCTGCTGGTATGGATTTACGGGCTAACCTTTCAGAACCTAGAATTCTGAAACCACTTGAAAGAAGCATCGTTGGCACAGGCTTGTTTATTGAACTTCCAGTTGGCATAGAGGCACAAGTAAGACCAAGAAGTGGGTTGGCAGCAAAAAAAGGAATCACAGTACTTAACGCACCTGGTACTATTGATGCCGATTATCGTGGTGAGGTAGGTGTTATATTAGTAAATTTATCAAATGAAGATTTTGTAATAAACAATGGTGAACGTATCGCCCAATTGGTTATAGCCAAACACGAACGTGCCGAGTGGCAAGAAGTGGAGAGTTTATCAGAAACTTCGCGTGGTGAAGGTGGATTTGGTAGTACAGGAGTAAAGTGACAAATTCCTGCGAAAGCAGGAACCTCATTCAATGGGAAACTGAATGTCTGAAAATCAATCAAATAAATTAAATAGAGTACAAAACAAGACCGTCTAAACTCTAATATCTAATAGCAAAGCGGTCTAACATCTTAATAAATATGAAAATAATAGTACCCATGGCAGGACGAGGTTCTCGTTTAAGGCCTCATAGTTTAACTGTACCAAAACCGTTAATACCTGTTGCAGGAGAACCTATTGTCCATAGATTGGTAAAAGACATAGCAAAAGTTTTAAACCAACCTATTGAAGAAATAGCGTTTGTTTTAGGCGATCCCGCTTTTTTTGGTGATGACGTTGTTGAAAGTCTCGAAAATTTAGCTAAATCCCTTGGCGCTAAACCAACTATTTATAGACAAGACCAACCATTAGGGACAGGCCATGCCATTATGTGCGCCAAAGACTCGTTATCAGGTCCTGCAGTCATCGCCTATGCCGATACGTTGATTAGAGCCGACTTTAATTTAGATGAGGAAGCCGATTCTGTAATTTGGGTAAAGCAAGTAGATAACCCAGAAGCATATGGTGTTGTAAAACTTAACGATAACAATGAAATTGTTGAATTAGTTGAAAAATCCAAATTCTTTGTAAGTGATTTAGCCGTTATCGGTATATACTACTTTAAAGATGTTTCCGTTTTAAAAGATGAATTGCAACATGTTTTAGATAACAATATTGTCAATGGTGGCGAATATCAAATAAATGATGGTATAAAGGGCATGATGGCTAAAGGCAAAGTTTTTAAGACCGGAAAGGTTGATGAGTGGATGGATTGCGGAAACAAAACAGTAACTGTAGAAACAAATGCTAGAATGCTTAACTTCTTGTTTGAAGATAATGAAAAGCTAATTGCTGATTCCGTAGAGATAAAAAACTCAAAAATTATTCAACCATGTTTTATTGGTGAAAATGTTGTGCTTAATGATGCTACAATTGGTCCTCATGTATCTATTGGGAATAATACTACAATTGAGGCTTCAACCGTTAAAAATAGCTTAATACAAAGTCATAGCTCCATCAAAAATGCTAATTTAGACGAAGCAATGATTGGGAATCATGCGACTTTCGATGGTAACTTTACTAAAGTGAGTTTAGGCGATTATACCACATTGGAATAAAAGTTGATATACCCTTGCCTGTCGAGCTTAATGAAGCCCTAAAAAATGAAACAAAAAATCTACATAACGCTATTACTGCTAGGAATAGTTTTCTGTTCTCAAATGGGTTATGCCCAAATAGATTATAACAAAACACCAGATGACGATTTAGGAGAAGTAGAAGATTTAGAGCAAGAATATTTTTTTGAAGCCCTAAAACAAAAAGGTATTGAAAATTATGATCGTGCAGTAACGGCTTTGCTAAAATGTATAGATTTAGACGACTCCAAATCGGTTTTTTACTTTGAATTAGGTAAAAATTACAATAAGCTTAAAAATTTTGGAGCTGCAGAAGACGCTTTAAAGAAAGCCGTAAAAATGGAGCCTGATAACGAATGGTATTTAGATGAGCTCTATGATATTTATGCCCAGCAGAATGAATATGATAAAGCGATAAAAACAGTTAAGCAATTGGTTAAATACCATCCAGATTACAAAGAAGATTTGGCTACGCTCTATGTTCGAATTAAAAAATATGATGATGCTCTAGAAATTCTAGACGAAATGGATGAAGAACACGGACTATCACCAACACGCGATTTATTGAGAAATCAAATTTATGAGCTCACTGGCCGCAAAAAAGAGCAAATTGAAAACCTTGAAGACCGTGTTGAAGACAACCCTGATGAGGAGTCAAATTATTTAGCGCTTATCTATCGTTACAGCGAGAATGATGAAAAAGAAAAAGCTTTTGAAACAGCTAAAAAGCTTTTGGAAATTAAGCCCAATTCTCAATTGGTTCATTTGGCTTTATATAAGTTTTATTTAGACGACAATGATCCTGAAAAGGCTATCGAATCTATGAAAATTGTATTGCAAAGTTCGCATATCAAACCTGAAGCAAAAACATTGGTTCTAGTTGATTTTGTAAATTTTGTTTCTCAAAATCCGCAATATGAAGCTGATTTAGTTGAGGCAACAGCCATGATAACCGATGAAAATTCAGAAACCTCATATTTAGAAGTTGCTCAGTATTTTTTAAAGAAAGATGATAAAGTCAAAGCACTTGAGTATTATAATAAAGCATTAGCGTTAAATAGCGATAGTTATGGTATTTTAAGAAATATATTATTGCTGCAAATAGATTTGGAGAATTACGAACAAGCCGAAATACAAAGTCGTGATGCACTTGAAAAGTTTCCTTCGCAACCCTTATTTTATTTAATAAACGGAGTGGCTCTTAACAAACTAAACAAACCAAAAGATGCTATTGATGCTTTAGAAATGGGACAGGATTATATAATTGAAGACCCTAAAATGCAAGCACAATTTTATAATCAATTAAGTACAGCCTATACCTTGCTGAACAATACAAGCAAAGCAAAAACGTTTAGTGATAAAGCAAAACAATTGGAATCCTCAAATTAATGAATAAGACCACCTTTTTTAAAAGTACAATTGCGCTCTGTTTTTTAGCTATTGTAGGTTGTAAATCAACAAAATCTGTTACAGCTCCAGGGGCTAGTGATTTATCACTATCTACAAAAGAGGTCATTAAAGCCCATACCAAGCAATCGCCAAATTTTAAAACCTTACAGTGCAAAATAAAGGTAGTTTATACACAAGACAACAAATCACAATCGCATACCATTACTATGCGTATGCAAAAAGATGAGGTTATTTGGCTAAATTCGGCTTTAAACCTAATTCGGGCGAAAATTACTCCTGAAAAAGTGAGCTTTTATAATAAACTGGACAACACCTATTTTGATGGCGATTTCGGATATTTAAGCCAGTTATTGGGAACAGAACTGGATTTTAAAAAAGTACAAAATTTGTTGTTGGGCGATGCCTTGTTTGAGTTAGATAAAACAACGTACAACATGTCTGTTCATAACGAAGCTTATCTATTTCAGCCTAAAAACCAAATGCGTATTTTTGAGCTGTTTTATATAATAAACCCTGCACACTTTAAAATGGATTCGCAGCAACTTTCACAATCCAAAGAAGCACGCTTTTTGGAAATAGACTATTTATCTTATCAAATGGTAGACAAACAGAGCGTTCCTGAAAACTTAAAAATATTTGTATTGGAAGGCGATGAAGAAACCACTATTGAAATAGGTTTTAAATCGGTTAGTTTAAACGAAAACTTACGGTATCCGTTTAAAATACCTTCAGGATTTGAAGAAATAATTCTAGAATAACCATGCATAGACCAACCCAAATAGTATGCGTATTCCTGGTGTTGTTTTTAACAACAACATTGTCTTTTTCACAAAGCAAAAAACAATTAGAATTAGAAGAACGTCGTCAAGAATTGCGTAATGAGATTAAGCAAATCAATGAATTACTATTCAAGGATAAATCGAAGAAAAAATCGCAAACTACTTTAATAGAAGATTTAAACTACAAGGTTAGCGTGCGTAAAAACTTGATTATGGTTACCAACCAACAAGCCAATTTATTGACACGAGAGATTAACGATAACCAAAATAAAATAACCGAATTACGTGATGAGCTAGAAGTTTTAAAAGAGAATTATGCCAAAATGATTGTTACGTCTTATAAAAGTAAAAGTGAACAAAGTCGCGTGATGTTTTTATTGTCCTCAACTAATTTTAAACAAGCCTACAAGCGTATCCAGTACTTAAATCAGTATGCCAATTATCAAAAGGAACAAGGCGAAGCTATAAAAACTAAAACAGCTGAACTGCAAGAAACCAATAAAGATTTATTAAGACAAAAAGCCGATAAGCAAAAACTTATTGAAGAAAACCGTATTGCACAGCGCGAACTCGAAACCGAATTAGCCCAACAGCAAGAGTTGATGGCTGCTATTAATAAAAATTTAAATAATTACACCGCTCAAATTCGAGAGAAGCAACGCGAAGCCGATAAAATTGATCGCGAGATTGAAAAAATAATTCGTGAGGCCATAGCAGCATCAAACAAAAAGGCAGGAAAATCGACTGCTACATCTACAAGCTTTGCGCTTACACCTGAAGCTAAAGCATTGGCTAAAGATTTTGTGTCTAATAAAGGTAAATTATTATGGCCAGTGGAAAAAGGTGTTGTTAAAGTACGTTACGGTAAACAACCACATCCAGTGGTTAAAACGGTTACCATACAAAGTAATGGTGTACGTATAGCCACCGAAAAAAATGCTGATGTTCGTGCCATTTTTAACGGTGAAGTTATGCGCATCATCACCTCAAAAAATGGTAATCCAACGGTGTTAATACAGCATGGTAACTATATAACCGCCTATTCCAACATGGCAAAAATATATGTCAAAAAAGGCGATAAGGTTTCTACAAAAGAAGTTATTGGTCAAGTTTTTACCAATCCTTCAAATGGTGAAACTATTTTAAATTTCTCCATTTTTAAAGAAACCAAAACGGTTAATCCAGCCGAATGGATTTATAGGATGTAAAGTCTTGTTTAAAAGTTTTATATTGGTGAAAAATTTACCAATGAAAAATCTTTTTATTATTGTAACCCTTATATTGTTTGTGACAGCTTGTAATAGTGATGATTCCGATAATCCATCTCAAAACAATGTGCATGTTGGGACTTTAGTTAAAATAGAAATTTTTCGCCCAGAAGAAGATGTACGTACTAGTACTTCATATTTTTTTAATTCAGATGGGAAAGTTGAAAGTGCACTTGAAGAAGGATGGACTACTTCACAATACTTACAAGCCACCTATACATATTCTTATAATTCTGAAGGGCAAATTTGGAAGGTTACCATTGCTGTAGACAATAGTACAGAATATACTGAATTTAACTTTACTAGCGGTTTAATTACTTCTTCATTGAGACATACTATTAATGGGAATGTTTTACGTACAGTTTATAATTATAATAACAACAACCAACTAATAAACAAGCAGTTTTTTAATTCAAATAATGAAGAATCTTCAACATCAGATTTTTTATTCGATGCAAATGGTAATATTGAAAGTCAGCATGACGAACGCGATTTTGGAACAGAGATTATAGACTATGCTTTTGATTATGATACCTATAATAATCCGCTTAAAACCGTTTTTGAAAATCAAGAAATGAATAAAGTTGTAGGACATAACTTTAATAACATAATAAGAAGGAGTCGTACAGATGAATTTTCAACAAGTGAAATCAATATTGAATATACATATAACGAAGCAGGTTATCCTTTAACATCAAAAGAATACTCAAACGGTAATTTATTAGTTGAAGTAACTTATACCTATCAAGAATAATTAATAATAATTCAAAAAAGCCTTATTCAAACAACGCCTTTAATTCCGTAGCTTCTTTAGGCTTCATTTTGCCCGCCAATACCAAGCTTAATTGCTTACGTCTTAAAGCTGCTGCAAAGCGCTCTTTTTCCAAGTCGGTTTCAGGCGTAATTTCAGGAATTTCAACAGGGCGCCCTGTTTCATCAACAGCTACAAAAGTATAAATAGCCTCATTGGCTTTGGTGCGTTGTCCAGATTCGCGGTCTTCTATCCAAACATCCAAAAACACTTCCATAGAGGTTTTAAAAGCACGTGATACTTTGGCTTCAACGGTCACCACACTTCCCAATGGTACAGAACGGTTAAAAGCCACATGGTTTACCGAAGCTGTTACCACAATACGGCGACTGTGACGTCTGGCAGCAATACTGGCGCAGCGATCCATTCTGGCCAATAGTTCACCTCCAAATAAATTATTTAACGGGTTGGTCTCACTTGGCAAAACCAAGTCGGTCATTATGGTTTTAGTTTGTTCTGGTGTTTTTGCTTGCATAGCTCTTGTTTTGAGCTGCAAAGGTAAGACGAAAAAAGCTTATGGTTATAGCTTTATGCTATAAAATATTGTCTGTCATTCAGAGCGCAACAACGTGTAGCGAAGAATCTTTGAAAGCGGAATAATTATTAAATGCTGAACTAAATTCAGCAGGACAAGTGAAATTTTGAGTTTAATCTAATTCCTTAACTAAAAGCCAAGCATCAGAATTATGGGTGCGTTTTATATCTCGTAAAGCGGCTAGCGCCTCAAGTCTATCTTCATAACTTGCATACACGACTTCATGCAAGCCATATTTGTTCACACCAATTTTACGGGCCTTAAAACCTTGGTCTTTTAATTGTGAAACTTTTTTGTCGCTATTTTCTTCTATACGAAAAGCACCAGCAATAATATGATAGTTGCCAGATTGTTTGGTAATATTTAGGGTAACAGCTGGAAGCGGATTATCAATTACAAAAGTCGCCTCTTGAATTTTATTCTCTAACGCTTCATTAGCTTGTTCTTGAGCCAATTTATTGTGCTCATTTATGTTGTCTACATAAAATTTAGAAGCACCTAAACCACCAACTGTTAATGCTATTAGTGCTACAGCCGCATATTTTAAATAAGGACGCGATTTACGTCTTTCAGGAGTCACAGCAATAGGAACTACTTTTTCTATGTCTTCAACCGATTCTTTATACGTTTCACGAGTCACTTCATGAGAGACAAACTGTGATAACCCAAAAGCATCAGTTAAATAATTAAGATGATATGATGGCTCAAATAATATTTTACCTTCGGTATTTAACGATAAACTGCCTATGTTTTGAAAATCTAAAGTTTCGCCTTCAACTAAATACGATTTTAAATACTTAACACGTTTTTTAATTCGTTGAGAAGCTTCTTCGTAAGGTATCTTTTCAACATCTGCAATATAATGCGTTAGTAAGCCGTCATTTTTTTGAATCTGCTCGTTAAACGACAATATCTTTTTTGGCGGATAAAACGCATGAGTAGATTCATGAATGGTAGCCGAAACACGACGCGTTAAAAACGAGCCGAATTCAGGAATGGTAACACATTCGTAACGGTACAATAAATCGCTGATGTAAGGTTCTAATTGCATAAAAACAAAGTTAAAAAAATTTAAATGCGAACAAAAACAGCACTTAAGTATTTATTAACATCCTAAAATTTCTTTTCTTGTAGTTTAGAAATCAAGTAAATACCATGACAGAAAATCAGTTGCTATCTATTTTAGCCTTACAGCATATACCTAATATTGGAGACATTACTGCTAAAAAACTGATTAATCATTGTGGGTCTGCCGAAGCCATTTTTAAAGAGAAAAAACAAAACCTCTTAAAAATTGATGGTATTGGAAGTGTTGTGATGCGTGATGTATTTAACAAACAACATTTTACAGCGGCTGAAGAAGAGTTACGTTTTATTAAAGAAAATAATATTGCTTATTTGTATTTTACTGATAGCAATTACCCTGAACGTTTAAAGCACTGTATAGATAGCCCTATTTTATTGTTTCAGACTGGTAATATAAACCTAAAAAACAAACGTATAATAAGTATTGTTGGCACGCGAAAAATTACGAGTAGTGGTGTGGATTTTTGTAAGAGGTTGGTTGAAGAGTTAGCAGTTTTTAATCCTGTTATTGTTTCTGGGTTCGCTTATGGTACAGATATTACAGCACAAAAAGCTGCATTGAAACACAATTTACAAACCATTGGGTGTTTGGCCCATGGTCTAAACCAAATATATCCTAAAACGCATAAAAAGTATGTTGCCGATATTGAAAAGCATGGTGGGTTTTTTACCGATTTTTGGAGCAGTGATCCTTTTGACCGGAATAATTTTTTAAAACGAAACCGAATTATTGCTGGTTTAAGTGAAGCTACTATAGTCATAGAATCTGCTGAAAAAGGAGGTAGTTTGGTTACTGCTGATATAGCCAACTCATACAATCGCGATGTGTTTGCTGTGCCTGGTCGAACGACTGACACACAAAGCGTGGGCTGCAATAACTTGATTAAATTTCAAAAAGCGCATTTATTGTCAAACTCCGTGGATATCCCATATATGTTAAATTGGGAGTTGGAAACAAAAGAAAAACCAACTATTCAAAAGCAGCTGTTTGTTGAACTAATTGATGAGGAAAAGATTATCTACAATTACTTAAAAACTGAAGAAAAACAACAGTTGGATATCATAGCATTAGACTGCAACATGCCTATTTTTAAAGTCGCAAGTGTGTTACTTAATCTAGAACTAAAAGGTGTTGTTAGACCGTTGCCAGGGAAATATTTTGAGGTTATTTAATATCCAGCCTTTTCTCGAACACGGTTAAGCACATTATCAGCCACAATTTTTGCTTTTTCAGCACCAATCTGTAAAGCTTTATCTATTTCGTTTAGGTTCGCCATGTAATGATTATAGCGTTCGCGAGGTTCGGCAAACTTTTCAGCTATTAATTCAAAAAGGGCTTGTTTGGCATGCCCATAACCATAACCACCTGCTTCATAATTGGCTTTCATTTTAGCGACCTCATCATCTGAAGCCAAAATGTTGTATAACGCAAAACAATTACAGGTTTTCCAATCTTTAGGATCCTCTAAAGGTGTACTATCGGTTTTAATAGACATGATTTGTTTACGCAGCTTCTTATCATCTAAAAATATATTGATAATATTACCACGACTCTTGCTCATCTTTTCACCGTCGGTTCCTGGAATAAGCATGGTGTTCTCCTGTATTTTTCCTTCTGGTAAAACAAAGGTTTCTCCCATTTTGGCATGAAAACGTGAAGCTACATCACGTGTCATCTCAATATGCTGTAACTGGTCTTTTCCAACAGGAACAAGGTTGGCATCATACAACAGAATATCTGCAGCCATTAACATAGGATACATAAATAAGCCAGAGTTTACATCGTCTAATCTATCGGCTTTATCTTTAAATCCATGAGCTAATTGCAATCTTTTAAACGGAAAAAAACAATTTAAATACCAAGCAAGTTCTGTAACTTGAGGCACATCGCTTTGTCTGTAAAATACTGTTTTTTCTATATCTAATCCAAAAGCTAACCATGTAG
Organism: Hanstruepera flava; assembly: GCF_023634025.1. Taxonomy (GTDB): domain Bacteria; phylum Bacteroidota; class Bacteroidia; order Flavobacteriales; family Flavobacteriaceae; genus Hanstruepera; species Hanstruepera flava. Next base: position 1,452,409 of record NZ_JALJCW010000001.1, read on the forward strand.
CTGCTACAGAGTAAGTGTTGTGTCTTAACTCTTCAGCATTTTTTATTTGTGTAAGCGTGTGTAAATTAGCGATAAAGAGAAACGAATCGTTTTCTGGGTTATTCGCCATTTCAATTGCAGGCATAATAGCGCCTAAAATATTTCCTAAATGCGGTGTTCCTGTACTTTGTATTCCTGTTAATATTCTTGCCATAACATTTTCTGCGAAAGCAGAAATCTTTTTAGATTATCAATAGGACAAATGTACTTATAGTTGTGAACAAAAAAAAGTGGCTTTTAACCACTTTATATATTAAAGTTTTTTTATTAGCAAGGTTATTTTTTAAATAACCCAGCTACAAAAAGTACAATTACAGCACCAACGGCACCTGTAATAATATCGCCTAAAACACCATCGGAAATTGAAATTCCCAACGCTCCAAAAGCCCAATTCCCTACAATCCCACCAATAATACCTAAAATGATATTTATTAGTAATCCAAACCCACCACCTTTCATTAATTTTCCGCCCAGCCATCCAGCTATAGCGCCAATAAGTAATGCATAAAGTAAACTCATAATAGTTTAATTTTAAAAGTTAGTATTTCTAAAGATAATAAATATATATCATTATTTTTGGCACTTATGATTATGTTCAAATACCTATTCTGGATTTTATATCGTATATGGTTTTATATTTTGGTAGCTATACCAATTGTTATTTTGTTCCCAATATTATTGGTTTCAATTTCTAGAGAATCCTGGTATCCCTTTTTTTTTAAGCTCGCACGTTTTTGGGCTTACATTATTTTAATAGGCATGGGCTTTCGAGTGAAGATTAATTTGAAACAGGAGCCTCAAAAAAAAGCGAGCTATATGTTTATTGCCAATCACACCTCTATGGCAGATATTATGCTTATGCTTGTTACTAGTAAAAACCCTTTTGTGTTTGTAGGCAAGAAAGAATTGGCAAAGATACCTTTGTTTGGATTTTTTTATAAGCGTACCTGTATATTAGTCGACAGAAGTTCGGAAAAGAGCAGAAAGGCTGTTTTTTTAAGAGCTCAAAAGCGTTTAAAACAGGGCTTGAGTATATGTATTTTTCCAGAAGGAGGCGTGCCAGAAGAACATATAATTCTTGACGATTTTAAAGATGGTGCATTTAGGCTGGCCATTAATCATCAGGTTCCTATTGTGCCTCTAGTTTTTCTTGATAATAAAAAACGATTTAGTTATACGTTTTTTAGTGGTGGCCCTGGAAAAATGCGTGTAATTGGGCATTCACATATTCAGACTAAAGGATTGACCATAGCCGATACTAAACAGCTTAATAACCAGTCTCGAGAAGTAATTTTAAAGACATTACAGGATGATTTAAATTAAAAAGTCGCTCTGCAGAAGAGCGACTTTTTGTTCATCATTGCTTTCCATTAAGACTTGGAAAGGCAATCAATCTAACCAACTAAAAAACTAAAATTTATAACTAAAACCTGTATAAAGACCAATTATGTACGGTCTAAAACTACCAGAGGTATTATTAAACGCATTTAAATGGTATTTAAAAGTAGGTTCTAAGTTAAATCTAAACTTTTCTGAAAAATTATAATTCATTCCAATGCCTAAGTTGGTACTAAAACTAACACTGTTTACATTGTTGGCTTCGCCAATATAAGTTGTGTATTCTTCAAATTCTGAATAAACTTCATTATCGTCTAAGAAGAACGTACTTACACCGCCAATTACACCAAGGCTAAAACGGTTGTTAACCAATTTATATTCAAGCTCAACAGGAACTTCATAATAGCTTAAGCGCTGGCTAATGGCTGCATTAGATAAATCGCTTATTATTTGCTGAAAGCCTAAATTTTCACCGCTAAAGGCATTTAACGACTGACTTCCTGGGGCCAAATTAATATTTCGCATTGGGTTTATAGGATTTCCAGTACTACTACTAGGGCTCTCATATAAAATAACATTATCAGTATCGTAGCTTAAATTTAAAGAACTTATTCCTGATCGAACGGCTAGCTTCTTACTTAAAGCATAACTAACGTTAACACCGTAGCTCATATTTACCTCACCACTTTTTGAATTAGAAACAAACTGTTCATCAATATGAGAACCTTCACCAAAAGAGTTATAGTAAACAGGCGCAACATTTGCGTAAACTTGCCACCTGTTTACTAATTTTTCTTTTTCTTCTTCTTTTTCATTTAATTCTTCAGCTAGCGCTATTGCTTCCTCTATAGAAGGTGACTCATTGTTTAATGAATCACCTACTTTTAAGGATTCCTCTTTTTCTTTTTCATTATGAGGGTTATTGCCTTTCATAGCATTTAAGGCAATTGCATCTTGAGTGTTTTCTTTTCCTAAAGCACGATTGGCAGCATCTGTATCTAATTCAGGATTAGAATTGTTTTTTGCTTGTGCTGTTTGAGTTTTATTTGCTTCAGGATTTGAAGACACATTATTTATAGTATTGATATTGGTAGAATTTGGGTCACTTAAAGCTGTTCTGGTATCAGAAACAGCATTGTTTAGTTCAGATGATTCACCATTCTGATTATTGTTATTGGGTGAGCTAACATTTGAAACTTGAGCCGATTTTGTTTCGGCGTTTAAAAGCTCATTTTTGTTGTTTTTGTATGGCTTATTGAGGCTACTATTGTTATTTTTTGAAGCGACTTTGTTTGCGGTATTATCATTATCTAAAATAGACGTGTTGGAATTTTTAGGATAGCTTTCTAAACTATTTATATCGCTATTATTGCCTTTATTATCATCTATATTTGCTGTTGATGTTTCTGGACTCTTTAGTAGCTTATTGTTTGATTCCTTTAAATTGTTTTCTAAAGAAGGCGTAGTGTTGTTTTCTACTGATTTGGTTGTTGGCTCATCACTTTTTGGTTCATTGTTATCAAAAATAAAAGAGCCAATAGTAAATAGTACCGCTAAAACAGCAGCAATACTAGCTAAACGCAACCAAATAGGGAATACCTTTTTAGGTTGGCTATCTTCTAACTTAAGTTCGTTTTGAATTTTTGTCCAAAGTTCAGGATTAGGAGAAACCTCAAAGTCCTTTAACTTTTCTTGAAAAACTCTATCTATATGTTTTTTATCACTCATTTATAATGATTGCGAGTTCAAACGCGTTTTATAATCTTCAATTTTCTCTATTAGTATCTTTCTGGCTCTAGCTAAATTAGATTTAGATGTTCCGGGACTTATTGATAGCATTTCTGCAATCTCATTATGGGAATACCCATCTAAAACATACATATTAAATATCAATCTATACCGATCAGGTAATTCTTGAATAATTTTCAACAAAAAATCAATTGAAATATCATCGTCGTCAATATCTAATTCAACATCTTCAATAAAATCTTCGTTTACAATTTCAAAAACACCTTGACTTCTATATCGCTGTAAGGCGGTATTGATTGTAATACGTTTAAGCCAACCTTCAAAAGAACCTTTATCTCTATACTGTGCAATTTTACTAAATATAGTCAAAAATGCATCTTGCAGATTATCTTCTGCTTCAGCATAGTTTCTTGAATACTTCAAGCATACCGAAAATAATTTACTCGAAAAGAGGTGGTATAATTCGCTTTGAGCTTGAGTATCATTTTTACTACATTTTTTTATGAGTTGTTTTAAACTCACATGACACACCTATTAATTAAACATTTACTAATCTACAACGGGAACTTCAATAATTAAATACTGACTGTCTCCATTATCATCTTCCCCTTGCCAGAACTTAAACACATAAGAGTCTTCCTCGCCTGCTTTAAAGGAAAAAGAAGCGTCAAGTAGTTCATTTACGTCAACACATTCATAATCGCCTTCAAATACAGTATTAACAACAGCCACCATTCTTTCATTACCTTCTCTTACATAATATACATCATTGTAAGCGTAACAGGATGTTGGGCGAAGGTACTTTAGATAAATATCATAAACTTCACCGCGCTCAAATTCTGTTGGGACAACTGCCTCTTCAACAGGAAGTATTACATTGTAGATCCTTTCATTGCCATCATCTACACTACACGATAATACAAAGAGGGAAAAGAGTAAAACAACAAGCTTTCTCATGGTTAAATTCAAATGTTTTATATACATGTTTACTCTTTAGATGCACAAAGTTTAAAAAGGTTGCGTCTAAAAGCAAAAAAAATCCCGAAGCTTCGGGATTTTTTTTATTTGGATTCGTTTAAAATGGCTCGAATTTTTCCTTCAAGTTCATCCATTAGTTCTGGATTGTCTTTAATTAAAGCTTTTACAGCATCACGACCTTGTCCAAGTTTGGTGTCTTCGTAGCTAAACCACGAACCACTTTTCTTAACTATTTCATGTTCAACGGCGATATCTAAAATTTCACCAACTTTAGAAACACCTTCCCCATACATAATATCAAACTCTGCTGTTTTAAAAGGAGGCGCTACTTTGTTTTTAACCACTTTAACACGTGTTTTATTTCCGGCTACATTCCCATCGGTTTCTTTAATCTGCGTAGAGCGTCTGATGTCTAAACGCACAGAAGCATAAAACTTAAGGGCATTACCTCCAGTTGTGGTTTCAGGGTTGCCAAACATAACACCAATTTTTTCACGTAACTGATTAATAAAAATAACAGTACAATTTGTTTTACTAATTGACGCTGTTAATTTTCTTAAAGCTTGAGACATTAATCGAGCATGTAAACCCATTTTAGAGTCTCCCATTTCGCCCTCTATCTCACTTTTTGGGGTTAAAGCTGCTACGGAGTCAATAACTACTATATCAATAGCACCTGAACGTATTAAGTTATCTGCAATTTCCAATGCCTGTTCACCATTATCAGGTTGCGATATAATTAAGTTGTCAATATCGACGCCAAGTTTTTCAGCATAAAACCTGTCAAAAGCATGCTCTGCATCAATAAAAGCTGCAATACCTCCAGCTTTTTGGGCTTCAGCTATGGCGTGAAGCGTTAAGGTTGTTTTACCAGACGATTCTGGTCCGTAAATTTCAATTACCCGACCTCTAGGATAGCCTCCCACACCAAGAGCGATGTCTAGTCCCAATGAACCAGAAGGGATTGAATCGACATCAACCACTGCTTGATCGCTCATTTTCATTACAGTTCCTTTTCCGTAGGCTTTATCTAATTTATCTAAAGTAAGTTTTAGTGCTTTTAATTTTGCGTCTTTTTCGTTGCTCATTTTCTCTTAAATTTTGCTGAATGGACAGCTAAAATACTACAACTTTTATCATATTACAATTTTCTGACGCAACCTTTTTGCACTTTTTGCATCTACTATATAAAGTGGGAAACTTTTGCTATGAAATCGATTGTAATTCCATTGCATTAATTCCATCTGCCCTTTTTAATAACTAAAAATTGAACAGATGAGATTTATTAAAAAAACATTATTAATTAACGCGTTAGGCGTTTCAGCGGTTGTATTTATAAACAGCAGCTGTAAAGCCGATGGAGGTTAGCTCTTATTGTATTTTTTGATTTAGAAGAATGAAAAAAATATTAATAACGAGTTAGTCTACTAAAAGCGTCCTGAAAAACAGGACGCTTTTTTTTATGATTTTTAATAGAAAACATACATTCATTATAAAAGTTGTACTTTTGCGCAAAATATATCTTTAACCTTAACACATTAGTATAGCATGCAACTGTACAATAACTTAAGCGCTAAAGAAAGAGCTGCATTAATTGAAAAAGCCGGAAAAGACAGGCTTACCATCTCTTTCTATAAATACGCCAAAATTGAAAACCCTTTAGATTTCAGGAACAGTTTATTCATTGAATGGAATAAGCTAGATGTTTTAGGTAGAATTTATGTCGCCAACGAAGGTATAAATGCGCAACTTTCAGTGCCAGCAGAAAACTTTAAGACCTTTAAGAAGCATTTAGATACCATTTCATTTTTAGAAAACGTTCGGTTAAACATTGCCATAGAGCACGACAACTTTGCATTTCTTAAATTAAAAGTAAAAGTACGTGATAAAATTGTAGCCGATGGTTTAAACGATGAAACCTTTGATGTAACAAATAAAGGCATCCATGTTCAAGCCGAGCAATTTAATGAACTTATAGAAGACCCTGATGTGGTTTTGGTAGATATGCGTAACCATTACGAAAGTGAAATAGGACATTTTAAAAACGCCGTAACACCAGATGTTGATACATTTAGAGAGTCTCTTGATATTATTGAAGAAGATTTAAAAGACCATAAAGAAGATAAGAAGCTTGTTATGTACTGTACAGGTGGCATTCGTTGTGAAAAAGCAAGTGCTTATTACAAACATAAAGGCTTTAAACAAGTATTTCAATTAGAAGGCGGTATAATTAATTATACACGTCAAGTTGAAGAAAAAGGCTTGGAGAATAAGTTTATTGGTAAAAACTTTGTTTTTGACGAAAGGCGTTCAGAACGTATTACAGACGATATTATAGCACAATGCCACCAATGTGGAGAACCTGCAGATTTACACACCAACTGTGCAAACGATGCCTGCCATTTATTGTTTATTCAGTGTGAGGCATGTAAAGAGAAAATGGAGAATTGTTGTTCAACCAATTGCAAGGAAATAATTCACTTACCTTACCATGAGCAAAAAGCTTTACGTAAAGGACAAGGTAACAGCAACGACATTTTTAAGAAAGGTCGTGCAGACCATTTACCCTATAAAAAAGACTTGCGTAACATATTTGAGGTGCTAAAGAAACCTGAGGAATCTAAAAGTTGATATCATGCAAAAAATTGAATTGATGGCGCCAGCCGGGAATTTTGAATCACTTCAGGCAGCTTTAGATAATGGTGCAGATTCAGTGTATTTTGGAGTTGAACAATTGAATATGCGAGCAAGAGCATCTATTAATTTTACATTAGATGATTTACCTGAAATATCTAAACGTTGCCAAGAAAAAGGTGTTCGAACCTATTTAACTTTGAACACTATAATTTATGACCATGATTTGTCTATTGTAAAAACTCTAGTGAAAAAAGCTAAAGAGGCAAGCATTACTGCAGTAATTGCAATGGACCAAGCCGTGATAGCCATTGCTCGTGAATTTGATATGGAAGTACACATTTCCACTCAAATCAATATCACAAATATTGAAACGGTTAAGTTTTATACCATGTTTGCAGATACCATGGTGTTGAGTCGTGAATTGAGTTTACGTCAGGTAAAGAAAATAACTGAACAGATAGAAAAAGAACAAATAAAAGGCCCTTCAGGCAAGCTGGTAGAGATAGAAATATTTGGTCATGGGGCATTATGTATGGCAGTTTCAGGTAAGTGCTATATGAGTTTGCATGCCTATAATTCTTCTGCAAATAGGGGAGCGTGTAAGCAAAACTGTAGAAAAAAATACACGGTAATCGATCAAGAAACTGGTATTGAAATGGAATTGGATAACGAGTACATTATGTCTCCTAAAGACTTATGTACTATTGATTTCCTTGACCAAATTGCAGATTCAGGTATTAAAGTTTTAAAAATCGAAGGTCGTGGAAGAGCTCCAGAATATGTAGCCAAAGTCATTAAATGCTATCGTGATGCAATAGATAGTGTTGCAAATGGTACATATGATAAAGAAAAAGTTATTGCTTGGATGCAGGAATTGGAAAAAGTCTATAATCGCGGATTTTGGAGCGGTTACTATTTAGGACAGAAATTAGGCGAATGGAGTAAAGGTTCAGGATCTCATGCCACCCAAAAGAAAGTTTATATTGGTAAAGGCACACATTTTTATCCTAAAGCTAAAATAGGAGAATTTAAAATTGAAGCATTTGATGTAGCCATTGGAGACACTATTTTGGTCACAGGGCCAACCACAGGCGCCAAAGAATGTGAGGTTTCAGATTTAATGGTCAATGATGCCAAAAACAACAAAGGTCAAAAAGGCGATTTAGTAACAATACCTCTAGACTTTAGAATTCGACCTTCAGATAAGCTTTATAAAATTGTTGAAAATAAAGTAGAAGCCTAATGGTTATTGTTACCTTGCAACGTAATAAGTGTATTGGGTGCAACTACTGTGTGGAAATGGCACCAGAAATGTTTCAAATGTCAAAAAAAGACGGTAAAACAGTATTGCTACACGCTAAAGACAAAAAAGGATTTTATACCGTAAAATCTAATGATAATGAAATTTACAATGCTTGTGATAACGCTGCTAAAGCTTGTCCGGTAAAAATTATTAGTGTAAAGTTGAATTAATGAACATTTACAAACTTCTAAAATTAAACAGACGTATTAAGAGCCATAGAATTAAATTTCTAGGGTTATACTTACTGCATAAATTCAACAAACGCTATTTAGCTGTAAACTTAGATCCGGTTATGGCTTGTAATTTACGATGCAAGATGTGCTACTTTACAGATGCAGATTACGTAAAAACATTAAGAGGGCAGTTTAAAGAGGAAGAACTTAATCAAGTAGCTAAAACCATTTTTAATCGTGCTTTAAAACTTCAAATAGGCTGCGGTACAGAGCCTACATTATATAAAGACTTGGAGAAAGTTGTGGCATTGGGTAAAATGTATAATGTACCCTATATTTCCATAACAACTAATGCCAATTTACTGGACGAAGAAAAAATTGAAAAGCTACTCAAAGCAGGTTTAAACGAGTTCACCATTTCTCTTCATGGAGTCACTAAAGAAAGCTATGAAAGCTTCATGAAGAAAGCGAGTTATGAAAAGTTTCATAACGCCTTTAAGGCTTTTGCAAAACTAAAATCAAAATACAATTTTAAAGTACGTATCAATTACACATTTAATAAAGATAACTTTTACGAACTTCAAGAGTTTTTTCAGCATTTTGATGGGAATAGCTTTGACATTCTTCAAATTCGACCTATTCAAAAAATTGGTAATACCGAGTATAACGATTTCGATTTAGAATCCATTAGAGATGATTATCCGAAGCTCATTCAAAATATTAAGGCAAGTTGTAAGGCCAATAATATTATGCTGTTAGCTTCAGAAGAAATTCCAACAAAAGACGAAACCAACGAATCCAGTCTAATTTTTGATTATACCTTTTGCTACATTTCGCCTCAAAAATTCTGGAAAGATGGTTTCGATTGGAAAAATGAAAGCTTTAATGCCTATTCAAAAAAAATAGGATGGAGCAATACCTTATTTAAGAATGCTTTTAAGTCTAAAGCGACTCTTAAATCGCTGTCAAACCGATTGAATTACGAAATAGAATTCAATTAAATAATAGCTTTTTAAAGTCATTAGAATAATCTTATCTTTACGTTTTATTTTTAGTATTAATCGTCTTCTGAATTTACGTTCAGAATCTATATATATCTTTAATTTATGGCTTGTGGAACATGTTCAACAGGAAAAGATGGTCAGCCAAAAGGATGCAAGAATAATGGAACTTGTGGTACCGATAGTTGTAACAAACTAACTGTTTTTGATTGGTTAGCCAATATGGAATTACCCAACGGAGTAGAGCCTTTCAACTGGGTTGAGGTCCGATTTAAAAACGGTAGAAAGCACTACTATAAAAATATCGAAAATTTAACTTTAAGTATAGGCGATGTTGTGGCAACACAAGCCGAATATGGTCATGATATAGGAATGGTTACCTTAACAGGTGAACTTGTTCGTGTTCAAATGAAGCGTAAAAAATTATCTGAAGATGATCCTGAAGCTTTTAAAATATATCGAAAAGCCAGTCAAAAAGATATTGATGTATGGTCTGCTGCTCGAGATAAGGAAGAGCCTATGAAAGTTAAAGCAAGACAATTTGCTATTGACTTGAAACTTCAAATGAAGATTTCTGATATCGAATATCAAGGCGATGCCAGTAAGGCAACATTTTATTACACAGCAGAAGAGCGTGTAGATTTTCGCGAGCTTATTAAGCTATTCGCTAAAGAATTTAAAACACGAATTGAAATGCGACAGGTTGGTTTTCGCCAAGAAGCCGCCCGTTTAGGAGGAATAGGTTCTTGTGGTCGTGAATTATGCTGTTCTACTTGGCTAACAGATTTTCGATCTGTTAGTACTTCTGCTGCGCGATATCAACAATTATCGTTAAACCCACTCAAGTTAGCTGGGCAATGTGGTAAATTAAAATGCTGTTTAAACTACGAATTAGACACCTATTTAGATGCCTTAAAAGATTTTCCAAAATCTGATGTTAAACTCTATACGGAAAAAGGAACTGCAGTTTGCCAAAAAACAGATATTTTTAAAGGTCATATGTGGTTTGCTTATGAAGGCGAATGGATGAATTGGCACAAAATAACCAAAGACCAAGCCAACGAAATACTGGCATTAAATAAACAAAAGAAAAAGGTAGCGAGCCTTGAAGAATATGCAGCAGATTTGGTTGAAGATACTAAAACTGAATTTGAAAACGTTGTTGGTCAAGATAGTTTAACGCGATTTGATAGTCCAAAACGTAAAAATAAACGTAAAAGTAATAGGGGAAATAAAAACAAACGTCGTCGTAAACCGCAAAGCAAGAAAAATAATGCGAAATAAATTTTTTGTAGCCCTAATTTTAAGCTGTTTACTGTTAGTGTCCTGCGATTCTAATCGGGTTTACGATGTATATAAATCTATTCCAAATCAGTGGCATAAAGATTCTGTGGTAAGTTTTAAAATTAATCCGCCAGATTCCATAAAACCGTATAACTTGTTTGTGAATTTGAGAAATAACGACGATTACAAATACAACAACCTGTATTTAATTGTTGAAATGAATTTTCCTCACGGAAAAACCATTAAAGACACCTTACAATATCGCATGGCAAAACCAAATGGCGAATTGCTAGGAACAGGTTTTACCGATGTTAAAGAAAATAAACTATGGTATAAAGAAGGCGTTGTTTTTAACGAGTCTGGAGAATATACTATTAATATCCAACACGCCATGCGAGAAAATGGCAAAGTAAACGGAGTTGTCAATTTACAAGGTATTACGGATGTTGGATTTAGAATTGAAAAACCATTAGAGCAATAATTTATGGCTAAAAAGAAACAAGTAAAACAAGCTCAAGATTTCCAGACCTATGTACGATGGTTTTGGAAATTGTTTTTAGGAGGTATTTTATTTATTGTGCTATTATTTTTATTGGCTTCATGGGGTGTTTTTGGAGAAATGCCAGACCACACGGTTCTAGAAAATCCAAAAACTAATTTAGCTACCGAAATTATTTCTTCAGATGGCAAAACACTTGGTAAATTTTATTTTAATGATAACCGAACTCCCGTAGGTTATGACGAGCTGCCAAAGCATTTAGTAGATGCATTGGTTGCAACCGAAGATGCTCGTTTTTTTGAACATTCAGGAATTGACGCACGAGGAACTTTAAGAGCGGTGGTAAAACTAGGAAGTGGCGGAGGAGCAAGTACCATTTCCCAACAATTGGCCAAGCAATTATTCCATGGAGAAGGCTCGTCTAACATAATTGAACGTGTTTTACAAAAAGCCAAAGAATGGATTATTGCCATTCGTTTAGAACGTCAATATACCAAAGAAGAAATCATAGCGATGTATTTCAATATTTATGATTTTGGTAACAATGCCGATGGTATCCGTTCTGCCGCTAGTATCTATTTTGATAAGGAACCGCATGAATTGGATGTGAAGGAATCAGCCATGTTGGTTGGAATGTTCAAGAATTCATCGTTGTATAACCCAAGAGAACATCGTAACCCAGTTGGTACGCGTAATAGAAGAAATGTAGTGCTATCTCAAATGGAGAAGTACGATTATATTTCAGAGGAAACCAAAGACTCGCTCCAAGGTTTGGATTTAGGTTTGCGTTATTCACCACAATCGCATCGCGATGGCATTGCTACTTATTTTAGAGCCTATTTAGACGGCTTTATGAAAGATTGGATTAAGAACAATCCAAAACCAGATGGCGAAAAGTATAATTTGTATGGCGATGGCTTAAAAGTTTATACAACCATAGATTCGCGTATGCAGCAATATGCCGAGGACGCCATACAACAACACATGCCAAGGTTGCAAGCGGAGTTTGACCATCAAAACACACCAGATAGAAATCCAACAGCACCATTTTTAGAGCTGAGTCAAAGTGAAATAGATGCTTTAATGAAACGTGGCATGCGTCAATCTGAACGTTGGCGAGTCATGAAAAACGAGGGAAAAACAGATGAAGAAATTATTTCCTCTTTTGATAAGCCTACGAGTATGACTGTTTTTTCTTGGAAAGGAGAAATAGATACCGTAATGAAGCCCATAGATTCTATGAGGTATTATAAGTCCTTTTTACATCCTGGTATGATGTCTATGGATCCTCAAACAGGTCATGTAAAAGCTTGGGTTGGCGGCATGAACTATAAACATTTTCAGTATGACCATGTTAAGCAAGGTAAGCGTCAAGTAGGTTCAACTTTCAAACCATTTGTTTATGCTACAGCTATAGATCAATTGCATTTATCACCATGCTATAAAATGCCACGCTCTCAAATTACCATTGAAGCAGGAAGGCATGGTGCAATGGAGTCTTGGACACCATCAAATGATGATGGTGATTATGCAGGAGAGTTAACTTTAAAAGCAGCATTAGCGAGTTCGGTTAATACCATTTCAGCACGATTAATGGATAAGGTTGGACCACAACCAGTTATTGATTTAGTTGAGAAACTTGGTGTAGAATCTAATATTCCAGCTGTGCCATCCATTGCATTAGGAACACCCGATTTAAGTGTTTACGAAATGGTTGCGGCATATGCCACTTTTGCTAATCAAGGTGTGTATACAAAACCTGTAATGGTAACACATATTGAAGATAAAAACGGAACAATATTGTATCAATTTACACCAGAATCTCGTGATGTCATAAGTGAAGAAACAGCCTATGTAACCGTTAAACTTATGGAAGGTGTTACAGATGGAGGGTCAGGTGTTCGATTGCGCACTAAAGGAGCAGATAAATACAGAGCAGATTATAGAGAAGTCGTTACAGGATATCCTTACGAATTTAAAAACCCAATTGCAGGAAAAACAGGAACCACACAAAACCAAAGTGACGGTTGGTTTATGGGTATGGTGCCTAATTTGGTAACAGGTGTTTGGGTTGGTGCAGAAGATCGGGCAGCTCATTTTAGAAGCATAACTTATGGACAAGGTGCAGCTATGGCACTGCCAATTTGGGGATTGTATATGAAAGCTTGCTATGCTGACGAAACGTTGGATATTTCTCAAGAAGAATTTGTAAAGCCCAAGGACTTAACCATCGAAGTTGATTGCGAAGTTTACGAACAAGAAGTTAATGATTCCCTACCAGATGAAGAAATTCCAGACGAGTTGGATTTTTAGTTATATAGCAATTAAAATCAGAGCCATTCTCTTCCGAATGGCTTTTTTATTTTGTAATTTTCCACAGCAAAAACAGAATAAAAATGATTAATAAACAAGTATCGGGTGTACAAGAAGCCATCGCAGGTGTTTCAGATAATATGACCTGCATGTTTGGTGGTTTTGGCTTAAGTGGCATACCTGAAAATGCCATAGCAGCATTAGTGAAATCTGGTGTAACAGGTCTAACATGCATTTCTAATAATGCAGGAGTAGATGACTTTGGTTTAGGTTTATTATTACATCAACATCAAATAAAAAAAATGGTATCATCATATGTGGGTGAGAATGATGAATTTGAACGCCAAATGTTAAGTGGTGAATTGGATGTAGAGCTTATTCCACAAGGTACTTTAGCCGAACGCTGTCGTGCTGCGCAAGCTGGTTTCCCGGCTGTTTATACACCTGCAGGTTACGGGACTGAAGTTGCAGAAGGTAAGGAAACCCGTGAGTTTGATGGTAAAATGTATGTATTGGAACATGCTTTTAAAGCTGATTTTGCATTTGTAAAAGCTTGGAAAGGTGATGCTGCAGGAAATTTAATTTTTAAGGGAACTGCCCGAAATTTTAACCCTAATATGTGTGGTGCTGCAAAAATTACAGTTGCAGAAGTTGAAGAATTAGTTCAAGTTGGTGAACTAGATCCTAACCAAATTCATATTCCAGGAATATTTGTACAGCGCATTTTCCAAGGTGAAAAGTATGAGAAACGTATTGAACAACGAACTGTAAGAAAAAGAGAATAGACATGGCTTTAGATAAAAACGGAATCGCTAAACGTATAGCAAAAGAAGTCCAAGACGGTTACTACGTAAATTTAGGCATAGGTATTCCCACATTAGTTGCCAATTATGTTCGAGATGATATAGAAGTAGAATTTCAAAGTGAGAATGGGGTTTTGGGAATGGGGCCATTTCCTTTTGACGGTGAAGAAGATGCCGATATTATAAATGCAGGAAAACAAACCATAACAACTTTACCTGGAGCTAGTTTTTTTGATTCGGCTATGAGCTTTTCTATGATTCGAGGCCAACATGTACACCTTACTATTTTAGGGGCAATGGAAGTTGCTGAAAATGGCGATATAGCCAATTGGAAAATTCCAGGGCGCATGGTAAAAGGTATGGGTGGCGCCATGGATTTGGTAGCCAGTGCTGAAAATATTATTGTGGCCATGATGCACACCAACAAAGCAGGCGAGTCTAAACTATTAAAGCGTTGCTCACTCCCTCTGACAGGTGTGGGCTGCGTTAAAAAGATAGTTACCAATTTAGCAGTTTTGGAAGTTACCGATTCAGGTTTTAAACTATTGGAACGTGCTCCAGATGTTTCAGTAGAAGACATTCAAAAAGCAACAGAAGGCACCTTGATAGTTGAAGGGGATATTCCAGAAATGAAACTATAACCCTTTATTACCATCAACTGTTAATATAATTCCAAACTGCATTTGTATTTGATTGACTTTATTAAAGTAATCTTTCCAATTGCTATTAGTATTGATATTAAATCGGATATTATTATAATTAATTCCTGTAAAAACAGATAGATATTTGGTTAACTTAAAAGTAAAATTACCTCCTGCGTAAAAATTCATACCATAAAAATCATCTCTGGCAGAATTAATATATCGCTGTTGAATTCGCGTCGCTCCTAAACCTAGATAAGGTTCGATAGACCACCTTTTTAAAATATCCCATTGATACTGAAATTTAGCAAATGCAGCGTGGTAAAATGAACTGTTAATATTTCCAATAGTGCTTTTATCAGTTACATTATATTCATGATATTCCCAACCTAGACCAAATTTTACGTTGTGATACTTTATAAAATTAATTTGAATTCCTCCTCCAAAAAAATCAGGTTTATGTCCATCTGCTAAAAAATGTTCACCTTTGTTAATATGATGACTGATATAAAAATAAAATTGTGGTTTATGAAAGAAAGTTTGTTCTACTTCCTGATCTGCATTATCATTTTTTGATTGAGAAAACAATAAATGAGGTAAAACGATTAATAAAAAAAGAACTTTTTTCATGCTTAATAATTAATAACATATGGTGTAGTATCGTCAGATCCTACATTTATAATTTCATTAAATTGATTGGTTTGTCCACTTGTGTTGTTACGCACTTCGTAAAGTAAGTTAAGTGCCTGATTTTTGGCCACTTGTTTGTAATAACTATCATGGTAGTGTTCTGGATATTCTTCTTGCACTGGATTTACCCATATGGTCTGATCTGCCAAAACACCAGAAACTTGAATGTCGGTAATGGTGTTTTCTTGATTTGTTTGGTTAAGCGTTATTCTTAATTCTGAAATATCTTCAAGCTCAAGAAGTGTAATTTCGCCAACGTTAAAATAATAATCTTGGAAATCTGTACGGTATATATTTATGTATTTTTTTCCTCTGTATATTGAATTACCTTTTACTGTAATTTCAAAATCAGTTTCGTTTTTCGGACTTGGAATTACCAATTCAAAATGTCCATCAGAGTTTGTTGTTGTAAACCCAATAAGGTCAATATCACTAGCGTTCTTAATCCATGCCTCTATGTCGTTATTTGATATTGGATTACCTTGTCTGTCGTTAACCTGACCTTCAAATACCAGTCGAGTAGATACATCATATTGTATAGTAGTGCAGTTTAGGCATAACAGACCTAATGCAAAAAAGAATATTTTTTTCATCACAATTTTTATTTAAATGTAAAAAAATAAAATTAGGAACATGAAAATTGTAAGAAAAAAGATTTAAAATCGTGTTAAATGTTAAAAAAACATGCGTTTCATCGAAAAATAATGCTTTTAAACTGGTTTATTGAAAATAAGTTTCATATTAGCAGTCCCAAATTTATTGAACAGATTAACCTATTTCTTTTGGAAATTTGGATTATAATTTTCCCCAAATCTATTATAATTCATATAGAAGAAAGAAACCCAAATCTACCAAAAACCTACGTTATGAATTTTGCATCAAATCTACCAGAACAACCTACTTATGAAAATGGTTTGCATGTGAAAGTACAACAGACCAAACGATTCATTAAGAGCTTGATGTATCTTACTAAAAAGTTGTTCATGCTATAGTCCTTTTGGAATAGCATGAATAAGTTTTTTGGTATAATCGTTTTTAGGATGGTCATAAATTACATCAGCATCGCCCATTTCCTCTATTTCTCCTTTATTCATTACAATTAAATTGTCTGACATATATTTTACAATAGCTAAATCGTGTGAAATAAATATGTAGGTAAACCCATAATTTTCTTTCAAGTCATTTAATAAGTTTAAAACTTGGGCTTGAACCGAAATGTCTAATGCAGAAACTGATTCGTCGCAAATAATTAGTTTAGGCTGCAAGGCTATAGCTCTAGCAATACCTATACGTTGCCTTTGACCGCCAGAAAATTCATGCGGATATCTATTGAAAAAACTTGAATCCAATCCAACTTTTTTCAGTAATTCGTAAACTAGATTTTTTCTTTCTTTATCCGAAGTTCCAATATTATGAACTCTCATAGGCTCTAGAATAGCTTTTCCAATAGGAATTCGCGGATTTAAGGAAGCAAAAGGATCTTGAAATATAATCTGAATATCCTTTCTTAAGTTTCTGATGGCTTTTTTTGATAAATTAGTAATGTTAGCCCCTTTGTACAAAATTGTACCACTAGTTGCTTTATCCAACAACAAAACAGCATTTGATAACGTAGATTTACCACAACCAGATTCACCAACAAGTCCTAAGGTTTCGCCTTCATATAATTTAAAGCTAACTCTGTTAACGGCTTTAAAACTTTCAGGTTTAGAAAACCAACCAGATTTTGATAGATATTCCTTTTCTAGGTTGATAACCTCAAGAAGTGGCGGTTTAGAATATAACGTTTCATGATTTACTTCGCGTTGTGTTTTGGTGACAATAGTTTTATCAACTGTTTCATCCATAAAATCTTTTATGGTCGCCAATCGCTTGTATCTAACATCCAAAGGTGGTCTTGAATTAATAAGCGCTTTAGTATACGTATGTTTGGGGTTATTAAAGATTTCAGTTACTGGGCCTTGCTCAACTACTTGACCTTGATACATAACTAGAACACGATCAGAAATCTCGGAAACCAAAGCAAGATCATGAGATATAAATAAAACACTCATTTGTTCCTCCCGTTGAAGTTGCTTTAGCAGCAATATTATTTCTTTTTGAACGGTTACATCTAAAGCAGTAGTTGGCTCATCGGCTATTAAAATTTTTGGTTTACAAGCAATGGCCATAGCAATCATAACCCGTTGCTTTTGTCCTCCAGAAATTTCATGCGGATACGCTTTAAAAACACGATTATGGTCTGGCAATTTTACTTTTTGAAACAACTGTAGTGTTTCTACTTTTATTTCTTGTTTAGAAAGTGATGTATGTAGCTGTAAAATTTCTTGAACTTGTTCTCCACATCTCATGGATGGATTCAAGGAACTCATAGGTTCTTGAAAAATCATCGCAATGTCATTCCCTCTAATTGATTGAAATGCTTTTGGAGATAGTTTCGTTAAATTTTCACCTCTAAAGTTTATCTCACCATTCTTAATTTTAGAAATGTTTTTTGGAAGCAATCCTAAAATAGCCAATGTAGAAACAGATTTTCCTGAACCCGATTCACCAACAATCCCAAGAATTTCGTTAGGATTTAAAGCGTATGAAATATTGTGAATAATTTCCTTTTCAATTTGATTGCTGAAAAAAGAAATGGATAAATTTTTTACGGTGAGTACAGGTTCCATTTGCATGAGTAAATGTAGCTATTTTCACATTTTATTTTACGGTTTTTCCGTACTTATTTTTTTTTAATAGTTTTTAATCGAAAATAGCCCGTAAAAATTTTCATATTAATAATTTATTAATATTTTCACAATCAATTATTCAATAAAATCACCAAAATTCTAAACAATCATGAAAAAAATACTACTATTCATTATCTTAATGAGTACAGGGTTTGTTTTTTCTCAAAACAAATCTTTTTGGAAGAGAGAGACTGTAAAACCTACGGTTTCAATTAAGGAAAGCAAACAAGCTTTGCCTAAAGCCCAAACCTTTACTTTAGACATAGAAGGATTGAAACAAGCACTACTTCAATCCCCTAAACGGGAAGAATTTAGAAGGCAATCAAATGTTATTTTGTCTTTCCCCAATTCAGAAGGCGTAATGGAACGCTTCAGAATATTTGAAGCATCAAATCTCCATCCAGATTTACAGGCTAGATATCCAGATATCCGTTCCTATGCTGGTCAAGGTATTGATGATCCGTCTGCTGTTATAAGATTTAGTATGTCGTCTCTGGGCTTCCAAAGTATGAGATTGTCAGCAAATAGTCCTGCGACTTTTATTGAATCTATTTCTGAAGATGGGCAATTATATACTGCCTTCACTCGTGCTGAACGCATAAATAGGCAGAATCAGTTTGAATGCGAAATTTCGGAAAGTTTAAATCAGCAAGTTCATGGTTCATCAATGATGCGCAATGCTGACGACAGCATATTAAGAACCTATAGGTTAGCAGTTTCTGCTACAGGTGAGTACACACAATATCATGGCGGCACTAAAGCCCAAGCTTTGGCTGCTATCAATAATACAATGACACGTGTAAATGGAATTTTTGAAGTTGATTTTAATGTCACTATGATACTTATTGCTAATACAGATGATGTGATTTACACAAGTACAAATTCTGATCCTTACGGTAATACTACAAGTGGTTATAATTCTGCTTTACAAAACACTTTAACTTCAGTAATTGGAGAATCAAATTACGACATAGGACATTTATTCGCAAACTTACAGAATAACGGAAATGCTGGTTGTATAGGTTGTGTATGTGTTAATGGACAAAAAGGTAGTGGTTGGACTTCAGCTACTGTTCCAGAAGGTGATTTTTTTGACGTTGATTATGTGGCTCATGAAATGGGTCACCAATTCGGAGCTAATCATACATGGACATTTAATGGTAACGAGGGGACTAATGTACAAGTAGAACCAGGCAGTGGTTCTACCATAATGAGTTATGCAGGAATTACTGGGGCTACTGATGTTCAGAATAATGTGCATCCAAATTTTCATGCTGTTTCAATTGAACAAGTAACAGATTATATAAAAACAACAAGTTGCCAAACAAATACCAATACAGGAAATTCAGTTCCTACTGTAAATGCAGGAGCAAATTATACAATTCCAAAAGGGACAGCGTTTGTTCTTGAAGGTTCTGCTTCAGATGCTGATGGAGGCGTATTGTCTTACTCCTGGGAACAAATGGATGAAAACAACGCATCTACTACCTACCCAAGCACGACGGCTACTTCTGGAGTTGCGTTTAGGGCTTATGAGCCAACATCTGATAGTAAGCGTTATTTTCCAAGATTATCAACTATAAAATCTGGTGCTACGTCTTGGCAGTGGGAAGCCGTTCCTAATGTGGCAAGAACGTTAAATTTTAGATTAACGGTAAGAGATAATGTTGCTGGAGGAGGAACTAATAATAGTGACGATATGGTCGTTACTGTAAATGGTACAGCTGGACCATTTGTTGTGAATTCGCCTAACACAAATGTGACTTGGAATGCTGGGTCAACGCAAACAGTTACTTGGAATGTAGCAGGAACAACAGGGAATGGTGTTAATGCAGCAAATGTTGACATTTTCTTATCAACAGATGGTGGAGACACATACCCAATAGCTTTAGCAGCAGGTGTTCCTAATGATGGTTCCCATGATATAATTGTTCCTAATAATCAAGGAACTCAAAACCGTGTAATGGTAAGAGGATCGAATAATATTTTCTTTGATATTTCTAACACAAACTTTACGATTGCTGGACAAGTAGTGTGTAATGCCACAGTTCCTAATGGGTTAAATGCTTCTGGTTTAACAGATAGTTCAGCAACCTTAAGTTGGGATGCTGTTCCTGGAGCAACGTACAATTTACAATATCGTGAAGTGGGTTCAGGTTCTTGGACAACGGTAAATGTTGCAGGTGTATCAACTCAACTTTCAGGATTAAGTGCTTTAACACAATATGAAGCTCAAGTTCAGAGTGTTTGTCCAGATACATCAACTTCAGCTTATAGTAGCACAATTAATTTCACAACTACAGATGTACAATTGAATTACTGCAGTTCAGCAAGTACAAACATCAATGATGAATACATAGGTAGAGTGCAATTAAATACTATAGATAATTCATCTGGCGGACAGTTTTATACAGATTTCACAAGTATTTCAACTACTTTAACAAAAGACACCCAATACACAATTACAGTTACACCAACTTGGACTGGTACAGTTTATTCTGAAGGCTATGCAGTTTGGATTGACTATAACCGAGATGGAGATTTTAATGATGCCGGCGAACAGGTTTGGACACAATCGGCTACGCAGTCAACACCTGTTAGTGGTAGTTTTACTATTCCATCCAATGCTGTTGAAAATGCAACAAGAATGCGTGTTTCAATGAAGTATAATGGAACTCCTAGTTCATGCGAAACGTTCCAGTATGGTGAAGTAGAAGATTATACTGTAATTATTGAGGGAAGCGGTCCAGATACAACACCACCAGTAATAACATTAAATGGAGCTTCAACAATAGATTTAGAATTAGGAGAGGGTTATACAGAACTTGGTGCTACTGCAACTGATAATGTGGATGGCGATATTTCAGCAAATATTGTAATTGGTGGAGATACAGTAGATTCAAATACTGTTGGGACTTATTTGGTTACTTATAATGTTAGTGATGTAGCTGGGAATAATGCTGTTGAAGTAACACGTACTGTTAATGTAAATCCTGACACAACAGCTCCAGTAATTAGCCTAAACGGTTCTTCTATAGTTAACTTAACAGTAGGAGATTCTTATACTGAATTGGGAGCAACAGCAACCGATAATTTGGATGGTGATATTTCAGCCAACATTGTCGTTGGTGGAGATTCAGTAGATACAAATACTGCTGGAACTTATGTAATTACTTATAATGTAAGTGATTCGTCTGGAAATGCAGCCGATGAAGTAATAAGAACAGTAAATGTTTCTGAACCATCTAATGGTTGTTCAGGCGGTATTTCATCTTTCCCTTACAATGAAAGTTTTGAAAACACTTTAGGAGCATGGTCGCAATCATCTGCTGATGATTTGAATTGGTCTATAAATTCTAATGGAACACCATCATCCAATACAGGACCTTCGAGCGCAAACGATGGCACATATTATATTTATGTTGAAGCTTCTGGAAATGGTACAGGTTATCCAGATAAACGCGCTATTATTAATTCACCATGTTTTGATTTATCAAGCATGACAGAAGCTACATTTAGTTTCTCATATCATATGTATGGAGCTTCAGACATGGGTACAATTGATTTAGAAATTAGTGATGATGATGGTGCAACTTGGACAAGTATTTGGAACCAAACAGGTAATCAGGGTAATGCTTGGTTAGATGTAAATATTAATTTAAATACTTATGTAGGTAAAGGAATACAATTGCGTTTTAACAGATTTGTTGGAAGCACTTGGCAAGCCGATATTGCAATCGATGGCGTGAGCATTTCAGGACCAGCTGGACCAGATACTGAAGCTCCAATTGCACCAACTCTTTCAGCTTCAAACACTACCGAAACAACAACCGATTTATCTTGGTCTGGTGCAACTGATAATGTTGGAGTTACGGATTATGATGTGTATCAGGATGGAAGTTTTATTACAAATGTAACAGGAACAACGTATCAGGTTACGGGACTTTCTGAAAGTACAAATTATATATTTTATGTGATTGCTAATGATGCAGCTGGAAATAGTTCATCTGCAAGTAATAGCGTAAATGTAACAACACTAGCTGCGCCAACGTGTAACGACGGTATCCAGAATGGCGATGAAACTGGTGTAGATTGTGGCGGATCATTTTGTGCACCATGTCAAGTTACAGATGTTGTTTTAAATGAAGGTTATTTTGAAACTGGCTGGGATGGCTGGGCAGATGGAGGAAGTGATTGTGCCAGATATTCAGGTTCTTATTCATATGAAGGAAGTTACTCTATAAGAATTAGAGATAATTCTGGAACTGCTTCAGCTATGACCTTATCAAATATAGATGTCACTTCTTTTTCTCAAGTTGTCATAGATTTTTACTTCTACGTCAGAAGTATGGAAAATGGAGAGGATTTTTGGCTTCGTTATTTTGACGGGTCATCGTGGAATACAGTAGCAACTTATGTTAGTGGTTCAGGTATTAATAACAACACGTTCTATCAAGGTACAATTACAATTACGCCTTCTCAATATGCATTTGTATCTAATGCTGGATTTAGATTCCAATGTGATGCTTCAGGTAATAATGATCAGATTTACATAGATCAAGTTACTATAACTGGTACTAACTCTAGTAGAGGTGAAATTAATCAACTAATTGCGTTAAATACTTTAGATGTTGATGATGATTTTGGAGATCAAGAAATTATGGTGTATCCAAATCCAGTAAAAGGAAATGTGCTTAATGTAAAGCTACCAGGAAATCAAGATGCGACTTATACAATAGTTAATATGTTAGGTCAAACGGTTTCGAAGGGTAACTCCATTTCAAATGTAGATGTGAGTACCCTGGAAGCTGGTGTTTACTTTATTAAAGTGAATGAAGGTGAGGAAGTTATTACTAAAAAGTTCATCAAACAGTAAGTATTTGTTATACTATTTGAAAAAGTCCAGATTAAAAATCTGGACTTTTTTATATGTGAACAATTTCGCTATCGTGGAGTAGTTCATCACCTCGCAATCGTAAAAATATTTGCGCAACCGCTACAGTGTCTTTTTCGCAATAGGTAATAATACGGTCAATGTTATTTTCTTCGTAATATACCCTATAAACTTCACTACCATCAATATCGTCTTTTGGGGAAGGGATTCCTAAAACATTCGTCAATAGCTTTAAAGAGGTAAAGGTTTTATAATCTCCAAATTTCCAAAGTTCTAATGTATCCAAATGTGGTACTTCCCAAGGTTTTTTACCAAAGAGATTTAATTTATAAGGTAATTCAATATTATGAATTATCATACGTCTGGCTATATAAGGAAAGTCAAATTCCTTACCATTATGCGCACATAATAAATGCTTGTTTTGACTAAAATGCGTTATAAGAAGATTTTTAAAGTCCTTCAATATTTTTACTTCGTCACCATAAAATGATGTGACCCGAAATGTTCTAACATCACCTTGCATTTTAAAATATCCAACAGAAATGCAGATTATTTTGCCAAATTCAGCCCAGATTCCAGCACGATCGTAAAATTCTTCGGCTGTAAAATCGTCTTTACGTTGGTATTGCGACTTGGCTTCCCAAAGGGCTTGTTTGGTGTTGTCTAAATCTGAAAAATGCTGTGTCTCTGGAACGGTTTCAATGTCCAAAAAAAGTATGTTTTCAAGATTTAGTTTACTAATCATTGTTTATTCTGTTTTATTCAGCATGGTATAAGCTTCTTCAATATATGTTGTAATGTCTGGTGTAAATGTAGCTATGGCATCTCCTGGTCCTTTTGAATGACCAAGTCTAACAATTATAACATTATCATTTGGCTCTACAATTACATATTGCCCTAAATGGCCACGCATCATAAAAAAGGATTTACCATTCATCTTTTTTAGCCACCAACCATAGCCATATTCTGGGCTTTCTGGGAACCTTGGTTTAATGGATTTAGCTATAAATGAAGAATCTAAAAGTTGCTGACCATTCCTCTTACCATAATCTTTATAGAGCTTACCCATTCTCGCAAAATCTTTAGCATTACTGGCTATACAACAATAGGCTTTAACCATGTCATGATCTTCACTATCAACTTGCCATAACGTGGCGTTTTCTGAATTTAAAGGCTTCCAGAAACTCTCAGTTAAATAATCATATAACTTTTTACCAGTAGCGCGTTCTAATACCATGGCTAGCATTTGTGTATCACCACTGGCATATTTATAACTCGTTCCAGGTTCACGAACCACATCAAGACCTAACATTACTTTGTCTAAATCGTCATCAAAATAAGCACGTGTAGTGATTGAAAATGGCGAATAATAGCGTTCATCCCAATTGGTGCCTGATGCCATGGAAGACAAATCACCAACGGTCATTTTTTTAGCTTTATCATCTTTGCCTTCGCAAAATTCTGGAATAAAATCGCAAACCGGTTGGTCCAAATTTTTTATATAGCCATCCATGATAGCTTTTCCTAACAAGGCAGACACGTAACTTTTTGCCATGGAGAAGGAGTTTGATTTTGCATTTTCGTCAAAACCATCATAATATGATTCATACCATATGCTATCATTCTTTATGATGACATAGGCGATAGTGCCGTTTTGTTTATGGATTTCTTTTAAAGTTTCTGTTGCTTCAACGGTGTTGTAGTCTTTGTGATTTGGCCAAGGTTGAGGCATGTTGTTTTCAATAACAGCATTATCAAATTCTTTATAATCTTCAAGATATGCTGTAGTATAACCTTTAAAATATATGGTCCTTACTGCTTTAAGTAAATAATCCGTATCCGTTAAGTAGAGTGTTATTATGAGTAGTCCAAAAATAATGATTACCCATTTAAGAATTTTCTTTAAAAATTTCATGTAGTAGTTTTAGAAGACTAAATATACTAAAATGAATTTATTTTTAATTTTTAAGACCACAATTTTGCAGTAATGTTTTTAAAGCCCAGGACAAAGATTTTTGAGCTTGAGTGTTATTTAGTTTACACACGTCTTTTGCAGTAATCATTGGTTCAATTCCCATTAAAGCAGTTGCTGAAGCAATTATATTTTGATAATTTTCTCCAAGTTGACTTTTATATGGTTGTAAAGCTAGTTTTAGTGTGGCTGTTCGCCTTGCTCCTCGAACAGATTTTTTTGAAACAGAAAAATCTTCTTTTAGATATACGCTTAAATATTTTCTAAAAGCAGCTTCGTTGTTAATGGATAGTCGATTGTAATAATCCTGTATAAAAAGTATTTGGTCAATAATGGGCAGGTCTTTACATGCTTCAACTAAAGACTCTGGAGACTTTGTATTGATATCTATTCCTGCTTCGGAACATAAAATATCAATATTTGAGAAGTAGCGATACACAGTAGCTCTTGAGGTTTTTGAGTGCTTCGCAACGTCTTCAAGAGTAAAAGATTTACCTGTAGAGAGTAACTTTTGGGTAGTTTCAAGAAGCTTTTGACGTGTTTTCTTCTTTTGAGTTTTTCTACCTGTATCTAGTGATATATTTTTCATGAGACAAATATCTCATAAAATTTTGAAAGCTCAAAAAAAACAAATACATTTGTGAGACAAAAATCTCACGAAATGAAAACAGCAGAAACTTTTTGGGTACTAGGACATAAGGTTACAAATTATAGTACAACAGGCGATTATGATTTTGCTTTGGGAGAAACACCAGCGCATACACAAGGGCCACCACCACATCTACACAACGAACTTTCCGAAACGTTTTTAATAACTGAAGGTGAAATGGAGTTTATGGTAAATGGTGAAATAAAAAACGTTAAAGCTGGCGATTTGGTTGATTTACCTCCGAAAACCCTTCATACATTTACAAACAGAAGCGATTCAACATGTAAGTGGATCAATGTACACAGCCCTAAAGGATTTCGAGGTTTTTTTGAGTTTGTAGGTGTTCCTGTAAGTGATAACAATGCTCAAAAAGAATCTATAACTGAAGAAAAAATAAACACAGTAATTGAAAGAGCAGCCGATTTTGATATGATTATCAAAGTTTAAAACAAACGCTGTTGCTTAAAAGGACTTTCATGCTCCAATAACCACTGTTTTCTGTGTAAACCGCCAGCATATCCAGTCAAACTACCATCGCTGCCGATAATACGATGACACGGAATAATAATCCAAATAGGATTTTTCCCATTAGCATTTGCTACCGCTCTTATAGCTTTTACATCACCTAGCTTTTTAGAAAGGTCTAGATAAGATGCCGTTTTGCCAAAAGGAATTTTTAATAGTTCGTTCCACACCTGTTTTTGAAAATCGGTACCTTGGGGATTTAATTTTAAGTCGAATGATTGGCGTTTACCATTAAAATACTCATTTAGTTGGTAGGCACAGTCCTCTAAAGTTTCTGGAATAATATCAGAAAACATTTCGTCTGAATTTAAAACTGTAACAGTTTGTATACCATTTTCATCACCAATAATTTTAGTATACCCAAGAGGCGATTGAATGATACAGGATTCCATTATTCTTCAGTTTCAGGATTATTTAAAATACCAAGTTTCTTTGCACGAGCTTCCCAGTTTTTACGGGCTTGTAATTGTAAGTCAGAAACGTTATCACTTTCATCCATAATTTCAAGCCCTAGTAATGTTTCAATGACATCTTCCATGGTCACCAAACCACTTACAGAGCCGTATTCGTCTACAACTAAAGCCATATGATTTCGGCTTTCAACAAGTTTTTCAAATAATATTGGAATAGACAAGTCTCTATCAACAATTATGATTTCTCGTTTTAATTCAGATAATTTTTTGGAATTGTTATCAAGCGCCATTTCTTTAAAAACATCATCTTTTAAAACAAGTCCTTTAATATTGTCTTCCGTATCCACATAAATAGGTATTCTCGAAAAGCGTAAATTGAGATTTTTATTGAAAAATTCTTCAACGGTAGAGTTTTCGTTTTCGGTTTTCATAACTGTTCTGGGCGTCATAACGTCTTTAGCACGGACATCCTTAAACGTTAACAAGTTTTTTATAACCTTACTTTCGTTTTCTTGAAAAACACCTTCTTCGTGAGCCATATCTGTCATTACCATAAAGCCTTCACGGCTTAACACACTGCCATGTGCACTACCTCCAATAAGTTTTGTAGTCAGACGTAGTAACCATAAAATACCTGTCCATTTTAGAGGAAAGATTAAAATAGTTAAGGCCTTTGAGGTAAAATTGGCCAATTGTTTCCAATAGGTGGCACCAATGGTTTTGGGTATTATTTCTGAAGCAATTAAAATCAAAAGTGTCATAATTGCAGAAACAATACCGACTGTATTAATGCCGAATACCTCAACTTTATAGGGTAATTTTTCAGCCTCTATACCAACCATCATAGCGCCTAAAGTGTGTGCAATAGTATTCAAAGTAAGAATAGCAATCAGCGGTTGGTCAACATCCTTTTTTAGATTTTCAAGCGTTATTGCATAATCTTTGCCCTCTTGTTTTTTGACGTTTATAAAAGTTGGCGTAACACTTAAAAGCACAGCTTCAAGAATAGAACATAAAAAAGAAAAGAAAATGGAAATGGTTGCCCAGAAAATTAATGCACTCATTAATGTTAAATTAAGTTGGAGCTAATTTACGAAATCAATTTCACAATATCCTTGGCAAAATACGATGCTATAATGTCCGCACCTGCTCGCTTTATGGCAGTTACTTGTTCCATCATAACGGCGTCATGGTCTAACCAACCTTTTTCGGCAGCAGCTTTAAGCATAGCATATTCACCAGAAACTTGATATACAGCAACCGGAACATCCACTTCGTTTTTAATTTCACGGACAATATCCAAATAGCATAACCCTGGTTTTACCATCACAATATCGGCGCCTTCATCGATATCCATTTCGGTTTCACGAATAGCTTCGAATCGATTGGAAGGATCCATTTGATAAGTTTTTTTGTCCTTCGGAATATTAACCATGTCAACAGGGGCTGAATCTAAAGCATCACGAAACGGTCCATAAAATGCAGAAGCATATTTTGCCGAATAACTCATGATTCCAGTATCAGTAAATCCTTCATCTTCCAAGGCTTCGCGAATGGATAAAATACGACCATCCATCATATCACTTGGCGCAACAAAATTCGCACCAGCTTGAGCATGAGACACACTCATTTCGGCTAAAAAATCAATGGTAATATCATTAACAATTACACCGTTTTCAATAATACCGTCATGACCATAAACCGAGTAAGGATCCAAAGCGACGTCAGTCATGACCAACATCTCGGGACAAACATTTTTAACTGTTTTTATAGCACGTTGCATAAGACCATCTGGGTTTAAGGCCTCTTTTCCTTGGTTGTCTTTTAGATTGTCTGGAACTTTTACAAAAAGCAGAACTGACTTTAGACCAAGATTCCAAAGTTCTTTTACTTCTTGCTCCAATAAATCCAAACTGTAGCGAAAGTAGCTTGGCATGGAAGCGATTTCCGCTTTTACACCTTTACCTTCTACAACAAATAATGGTACTAAAAAATCGTTTGGAGTTATAATGGTTTCACGAACTAAACCTCTGATGGCTTCACTGGTTCTTAAGCGTCTATTTCTTCTTAAAGGATACATGTTTAGTTTTTTATTTTTTCAATTTCTTCATTCAATTTGTTTTGCATCTTATCAGCAAAAGCGACCAAAGATTTCGGCGCCCTAAAGCGATAGCCTACAAATATTTGAAAGTAAGGGATGTTATCATTTACTCGTGTTGATCTGTCTGCATTATGATTCAAAATTAGGTAGCTATAGTGTGTACCTAAATATAAATTATCAATATCATAGGTAGCCGAAGCCCTAAAGTTCAATTCGGTCAATAATGTAGTTAATGAGTCTTCACCATCGTATTTTGAATAATTCAGCCCAATTCCGGCAGAAACCCCTGCCGAAAGTAATATGTTTTTTGTAGGAACAAAATTGTAATAATAGGAAGGTGCAAAAGCAATATCGAAAGACTTATAATCATCATCAATTGGAGGGTTCACCAAATCTGTTCTAAAATTGAATTTAGAGTAGTAATATATAATGCTTGGAATAAAGCTTCCTGCACTTTTAAGCTGTTTTTCGTCTTGGGACGTTATAGCACGAAAAGAAAAATTCTCATTCCAGATATAGGATGTTGCACCACCAATTTTAAAATTTCTGGTTTTTGGTAAATAGACCGAAATATTATCATCCCTTAAATAGAAACCTTTTTCGTTGAAAAGATCAAAGGTTTGCATAAAGTGCTTCCCAAAAAAGGTTCTTAAGTTAAGGTTAAAAAGTTTAGAATCTTTATTGTCTTCATTTTTAGCCAAGAAATCCGGGGCAAATGAATAGGAAGCTGTTATGCCTCTAAAAGAGATTGAAGCACCAATACGGTTTTGTTTGTTAGGTTCAAGATTAAAGAAAGTATCAGAATTACGATCTTTAAGTATAAGCGAATTAGAAGTATTAACATAGTAAGCCCTAGCCGTTATTCTGTTAGGATAAGAAACCTTGTATTCAGTTTCTTCTTTGTAAATAATTTCTTCATTAGTTTCTTGAGAAAAGCACAATAATGGTAATGTAGATAAAAGAATAGAAAGCAAACTATTTTTTAGACCCATGATTTTGGTTGTTTTAAAACACTTAAAAGTTTTTCTTCTTTACTACCAACTTCTGGATGATGGTCGTAAACCCATTGTACATGAGGCGGTAAACTCATTAAAATACTTTCAATGCGGCCGTTGGTTTTTAAGCCAAACAAGGTGCCTTTATCGTGAACTAGATTAAATTCCACATAACGACCACGACGTATTTCTTGCCAATCGCGCTGTTCTTTAGAAAAAGGTAAATCCTTTCGTTTTTTAACTATTGGAATATAAGCTTCTAAAAAACTATCACCAATTTCAGTAACAAAGTTAAACCATTTTTCCATAGACATAGTATCGGTAGTCTTGCAATAATCAAAAAACAAACCACCAATGCCTCGCGCTTCATTTCGGTGCGAATTGTAAAAGTATTCATCGCACCTAGCTTTGTAGGTTTCGTAAAAATCTGGATTATGCTTATCACAAGCTGTTTTACAAACTTGATGAAAATGTTTGGCATCTTCTTCAAATAAGTAATATGGAGTTAAATCTTGTCCGCCGCCAAACCATTGGTCAACAATGTCGCCATTTTGATTGTACATTTCAAAGTAACGCCAATTGGCATGAACAGTCGGAACAAATGGGTTTTTTGGATGTAAAACCAGACTCAAACCACAGGCAAAAAAGTCCGCTTCAGAAACACCAAAATGCTTACGCATGGTTTCGGGCAGTTCGCCATGAACTGCCGAAATATTCACACCGCCTTTTTCAAAAACATTACCATTTTCAATCACGCGTGTTCTTCCACCACCACCTTCAGGGCGTTTCCAAATATCTTCTTGAAATTGTGCTTTGCCATCAACAGTTTCTAATTTAGAAGTGATGGTATCTTGTAAATCTTGTATGTATTGATAGAATGTGTCTTTGATATCTGAATTGTATTTGGAGGTTGGCCCTAGACCTGTCAGGTTTTTGAAACCTGACAGGTCTAATTGGTGAGCGTGTTTAAAATTGTCTAAATCATTAAAAAGTGTTAAGATATAGGGTTTATCATTACTGATAAGAGTTTTTTCGTTTAAAAAGTAATTGTTGTAGGATGTAAATTTATACTCATAAAACTTATTAGTCAATTTATGATTTTCAGGATTTTTATGAACATATAAGATGAGGTTCTTTAAGTAAGATTCATCATTGATTTTGATACGCTTAAAAGGTCTTTCAAATAAAGTACCAGTTCTATTTTTTTGTTTATTGAATGCTTTCGCATAGGCATTAAAAAGGTTTGAAAATGCTTGAATAGCTATTTTTTCTTCAGAAATAATTTTAACAACTAAATGAAAATGATTGTTCAGTAAACAATAGGCAGCAATACTAACCTTATCTTTAAGATGTTTGTCTATGAGTTTTAGAAAATAAGTCATATTATCTTCAGATTCAAAAAGAACAGAGCTGTTTATTCCTCTATTGAAAATATGATAGTAATGGTCTTTTTCTATTTTTTCAAGTTTCATTTAATAAGATTACAGTGATTTCTTTTTTTTGCGAGTTTTGCGAGACCTGTCAGGTTTTTTAAACCTGACAGGTCTCGCAGGCTTCAAACTTAACTTTTATATTCTTTTACAGCATCAATAAAGGCTTTAGCATGATCTAACGGAATGTTAGGCAAAATACCGTGACCCAAGTTTACAATGTATTTATCTTTCCCAAACTCATTGATCATTTGGGTTACCATCTTCTTAATTTCTGAAGGCGGAGAAAACAATCTGGTAGGATCAAAGTTTCCTTGTAGTGTAATTTTTCCACCAGTTAAATAGCGCGCATTTCTTGGAGAACAGGTCCAATCAACACCTAAAGCCGATGCCTTACTTTTAGACATCTCGTTTAGGGCAAACCAACACCCTTTTCCAAAGGCTATAACTGGAGCATCCTCATGCAATGCCTCAATAATTTGGTTGATATACTGCCAAGAAAACTCTTGATAATCGGTTGGCGATAACATACCTCCCCAAGAATCAAATACCTGAACAGCATTACAACCTGCTTTTACTTTTTCTTTTAAATAAGCTATAGTAGTATCTGTAATTTTCTGTAATAGTTGGTGTGCAGCTATTGGGTTTGTAAAACAAAATTCTTTGGCTTTATCAAAATTCTTGCTCCCTTGTCCCTGAACACAATAGCATAAAATAGTCCAGGGTGAACCTGCAAAACCAATTAAAGGAATCTCATCATTTAATTTTTCTTTGGTTGCTTTTATAGCTTGATACACATAATTAAGTGCGTCTTTAGCATCAGGAACAATAACGTTGTCCACATCTTTTTGAGAGCGTATTGGATTCGGTAGATAAGGCCCAAAATTAGGTTTCATTTGTACCTCAATGTTCATGGCTTGAGGTATAACCAAAATATCACTAAACAAAATGGCCGCATCCATACCAAATCTTCTTATTGGCTGAACCGTTATTTCACTGGCTAATTCTGGCGTTTGACAGCGCGTAAAGAAATCGTACTTGGCTTTAATTTCCATGAATTCTGGAAGGTAGCGACCAGCTTGTCGCATCATCCATACAGGAGGTCTTTCAACAGTTTCTCCTTTTAGGGCTTTTAAAAATAAATCGTTTTTTATCATATTTTGTCATTCCTGCGAAGGCAGGAATCTTTTTAAATTATTATAGCTTTTACTGGATTCCTGCCTTCGCAGGAATGACAACTAATTTGACTTTTATGTAATTAGGTCTCGACTCCGCTCGACCGGACAATTTTTGTCACCTCGAGCGAAGTCGTGAGATTTTAAATATAATTTTCGTTTACCAATTCTATAACACTTTCAACTGTAGGGACTTTTGCAATGCGTATATCCTTAAAATGTTTTTTAGCTTCTTTGGCGGTTGTTTCGCCTATGCAAAAGGCAATAATTTCAGCATTGTTTTCTTGTCTGTAGCTTTGTACCGTTGATGGACTATAGAGCATAACCCCTTCAACTGAATCTTTGAGTTTCACAGCATCGAATTTCGTTTGATAGGCTTCTACTTCAGTAACCGATATATTGTTTTCTTCTAAAATGGAAGGCAAGGCATCTAACCGGATATCGCTACAGAAGTAGGTTACTTCGGTTCCTTCAATATAATCAACTAAATATTCAGCTAATTTTTGGGCGTTTTTTTCACTGTGCTTAACAGGGCCTATACGGTTTTCAATAAGTTTTTTGGTTCGTCTGCCTACGCAATAAATGTTCTGAAACTGTAATTCAGTGGCCGAAAAATTATGTAATAAAGCTTCCACAGCATTTTTGCTAGTTATAACTACATTTTGAATCGGTTTTCTAACAACTTGTGGCTTTATTCTGTTGAGACTAATTTTTACAAAATCGGAACTATCGACACCTATATTTTCATTAAATAATTGTAACTGATCTTCAGTAAGCGATTTGGTAGAATACACTTTAGTCCCAACCGAAGAACGTTTAATAGTATCCATTAAGCGCTTTCCACCACGTTCAATAATATAATTAGCACAAAAATTAGCCAAATCGTGATGATGTCCTAATTTTTCAGAACGTTTAACTTCAATTTTCTTACTACCATCTGTACTCAATAAAACGCCTTCAAGTGTAATTTCTTCATCTTTAATAAATGCCAAAGCACCAATTGGAGCTGTACAACCACCTTCCAGTTTATTTAAAAACTCACGCTCAATGGTTGTGCATATTTCAGTTTCCTCGTGGTTTAATTCGGAACAGATTGCCTTAATGTCCTCATCTTCTTCAAGAGCAGTAATCATTATGGCGCCTTGGGCAGGAGCAGGAATCATCCAATTTAAGTTAATGGCATTAGCTGGGCGTAGTCCTATACGACCAATACCTGCCGCGGCAAAAATAGCAGCGTTCCAATGTTCGTTTTCTTCCAATTTTTGTAAACGGGAATTAACGTTACCTCTTAAATTTTCAACGGTATGGGTAGGATAGCGGTTAAGCCACTGTGCGCGACGTCTTAAACTACCTGTAGCAATAACAGCATTTTTGGCACCTAAAAATTCTTCATTGTTTTTAAAAACCAAGGTGTCACGAACATTCCCACGCTTTAAAACAGCGACTTGAACTATACCTTTAGGTAAAAGCGTTGGTACATCTTTTAAGGAATGCACAGCAATATCGATATCGTTGTTGAGCATGGCAATATCAAGCGTTTTTGTAAATATACCTGTAATGCCCAACTCGTAAAGCGGCTTGTTTAAAACAACATCACCTGTTGATTTAACAGGTACTAATTCGGTTTTATGACCTAAATGCTCTAATTGACTTTTTACAATATTGGCTTGATATAAGGCTAACTCACTATCGCGGGTACCTATTCGGATGGTTCTAGACATGGTGGGTAGTTTCTTCTAATTGAAACACTTTTTTTATAAGCTCTAAACTATCATTAGTAGAAATAGCATCATCTTTTAAATGATGGGCAAAATGATTGGTTATTTTTTGAATGATATTATTGCTAATAATTTCGGCTTGCTCTTCATTAAAGTTAGCTAATTTCTTACGTTGAGAATCCAATTCAGCAACTTTAAAATCCTGAAGTTTATTTTTTAGTGCTTTAATGGTAGGTGCAAATTTACGTGTTTCCAACCATGCATTAAAATCAGATTCAACGTCTTGAATTATTTTTTCAGCTAACGGAATGTCCTGTTTGCGTTTTTCTAATGTATCATCGGTAATTTTTGAAAGATAATCCAAATGAATAAGCTTAACGGTATCTAAATCCGAAACATTTTCATTCACGTTTTTGGGAATAGATAAATCTAAAATAAGTAACTCCTTATTGCTTTGAATAATGTCTTTATCAACTGTAGGATGTTGAGCTCCAGTAGCCACTATTAATATATCACAAGCGTTTATTTCCTCTTGTAAATTGGCATAATCCTTTACAGTTAAGTTGAATTTTCCCGCAATAGCTTCAGCTTTCGTTTTGGTACGATTTATAAGTGTAATATGCGGATTCTGTGTATGCTTTATTAAGTTTTCACAGGTATTTCTACCAATTTTTCCTGTGCCAAAAAGTAAAATATTCTTGCTTGAGATATTTTTAACAGTATTCAATATATACTGAACCGATGCAAATGAAACAGAAGTAGCACCAGTTGAAATATTTGTTTCTGTCTTAATGCGTTTACTGGCTTGTATTACAGCGTTAATAAGGCGCTCTAAAAAAGCATTCAACAACCCTTTTTGTTTAGAAGCTATTGTAGCCTGTTTTAACTGACCTATAATTTCAAAATCACCTAATATTTGACTATCAAGCCCTGAACCTACTCGAAATAAATGCGAAATGGCTTCGCTGTTTTTGTAAACGAAAGCCACTTTTTGAAATTCTTCAACGGTTCCAACAGTATTATCACAAAGCAATTTGATAAGCTGAAAAGGATGTTGCGCAAAGCCGTAAATCTCTGTACGATTACAAGTAGAAGTTACTATTAAACTCTCAACGCCTTCATTTTTGGCCTGTTCCAATAATTTGGATTTGGCTTCAGCATCCAGGCTAAAGTGACCACGAATTTCTGCATCGGCTTTTTTATAACTTAAACCAATAGCATAAAAAGAATTTCCTTTTGAAATATTGTAGCGCTCCATTACCTGACTTGGAATTTACCAAGCAAAAATAGAATGGATATATTAATAAAAATAACGCCAAAAGAACTTTTAGTATCGCTTGTAGTTTTTTAATCAATAAATATTAAATAATATGATAATTGTCATACTTTTGCTGTAATATCAATACTTTTGATTAATTTAGTTTAGAACCATTCTAAATAAAAACAATATTATGCAAGAAAATAGCCAGCCTAAAAGTATCGC
The DNA here is from genome assembly GCF_023634025.1 of Hanstruepera flava. Lineage (GTDB taxonomy): Bacteria > Bacteroidota > Bacteroidia > Flavobacteriales > Flavobacteriaceae > Hanstruepera > Hanstruepera flava. The sequence goes on from NZ_JALJCW010000001.1 coordinate 1,487,944, forward strand.
TAAAGGATCTTTTGAGGAATCATTTATTGACGATGGTTTTATAGTTTTAACATTTCAAAATAATTCAAACGAAATTAAAACGGTTGAACGTGAGATAGATAGCAGTTATATACAATTTCACTTTTGCATTAAGGGTTCTAGCGCGTTTCAGTTCAATAACGGAACTTACACCCTAAATATTCAGGAAGAAACGTCATTGCTATTATATAATCCTGAACGTGATTTACCAATTTATATGGATGTTAACCCAAATTCTTGGTTGGTTTCCGTTTTAATTTCCATAAAAAAGTTCCACCGCCTATTTTCACTAGAAGCTGACTACATTACGTTTTTAAGTGAAGATAATCGCCATAAAAAATATTACAAAGATGGAAGCATTACACCGTCTATGGCAATCGTTCTCAATCAATTGGTGAATTATAATTTAAATCAGTCTATCAAGAATCTTTATTTTAAAGGGAAAGCTTATGAGTTGTTAAGCCTATATTTTAATAGAAGTGAAGATGCCAATATTGAGCAATGTCCGTTTTTAGCCGATGAAACCAACGTTATAAAAATTCGTAAAGCAAAAGATATAATTATTTCTAGAATGGCTGAACCACCAACTCTTCAAGAACTGGCAGATGAAATTCAGTTGAGCTTGAAAAAATTAAAAGAAGGTTTCAAGGAAATTTATGGCGATTCTGTATTCAGTTTTTTATTTGATTATAAAATGGAAGTTGCCCGAAAACTATTAGAATCAGGTGACCACAATGTAAATGAGGTTGGTTTGCGAGTAGGTTATAGTACAGCGAGTCATTTTATAGCGGCATTTAAAAAGAAATATGGTACCACACCAAAAAAATATGTGATGTCTTTGAATTAATTTCAGGGCAAATAATTGATATGAAAAAAGGAATATTATTAGTAAATCTGGGTTCTCCAGATAGTCCCAATCCTAAAGATGTAAAAAGGTATTTAGGTGAATTTTTAATGGATGAACGTGTAATTGACGTACCGCTTTGGGCCAGAAACCTTTTGGTAAAAGGAATCATTTTAAACACTAGACCTAAAGCATCAGCGGCAGCCTATAAAAAAATATGGTGGAAAGAAGGCTCGCCTTTAATTGTTTTGTCAGAACGTTTAAAGAAAAAGGTTCAAGAAAAAGTCGATTTTCCAGTTGCTTTGGCCATGCGTTATGGCAGTATGACCATAAAGAATGGCTTGCAAGAATTAGTTGATAAAGGCGTTGAAGAAGTTCTGCTAATTCCATTATATCCGCAATTTGCCATGGCAACAACCGAAACCATTTTGGTTTTAGCCGAAGAGGTTAGAAAGCAATATTTTCCAAACTTAACTATTTCAGATTTACCAGCTTTTTACAACAAACCCGAATATATTGAAGTATTGTCTAACTCTATAAAACGTCATTTGGAAGGAAAAGACATGGACCACTTGTTATTTTCTTATCATGGTGTTCCAGAGCGTCATATTCGAAAAAGTGATATTACTAAATCGCATTGTAAAATAGATGGCAGTTGTTGTAAAACACCATCAAGTGCTCATGAGTTTTGTTATAGGCATCAATGTTTTGAGGTAACTCGTTTAGTTGCTGAAAAATTAAACCTTGAGGATGGAACCTATTCAACCAGCTTTCAATCGCGATTAGGATTTGACCCTTGGTTGCAACCCTACACAGATAGAACTATTGAACGTTTAGGAAAAGATGGTATAAAAAACATGGCTATTGTAACACCAGCTTTTGTTAGTGATTGTCTGGAAACCTTAGAGGAGATTGCTATGGAAGGACAAGAAATATTTCATGAAATAGGTGGGAATGAGTTTACAACCGTACCATGTTTAAATGATGACGATGCATGGGTTCGTATTCTAGCTGATTGGATAAACGAATGGGCAGATTCCCAAACTGTATTATCTGAATGAAAAAATCTTCATCAGTTGATTTAGGAACACAGCCCATAGGCAAATTACTTATTAAACAGGCTGTACCAGCTTCTATTGGAATATTGGTGATGTCCTTGAACATTTTAGTGGACACCATTTTTGTGGGTAACTGGATAGGCTCCGCAGCCATTGCTGCCATTAACGTGGTGTTGCCTGTTTCCTTTTTTATTGCAGCTTTAGGAATGAGTATTGGTATTGGAGGTTCTTCAATAATCTCACGTGCATTAGGTGCAAATAACTCTAACAAGGCCTTAAAAACATTTGGTAATCAGTTAACTCTAACACTCCTGTTAACAGTTACCATGATTACTTTCGGATTGTATTATGTTAATGATATTATTCCTGCGTTTGGTGGAAAAGGGAATATTTTTGAGCCTGCAAAAATCTATTATAAAATTGTATTGTATGGTGTTCCTTTTCTTGCCTTATGCATGATGGGAAATACGGTTATTAGAGCAGAAGGCAAGCCAAAGTTTGCTATGTATGCTATGATGATTCCATCTGTTGGTAATCTGCTTTTAGATTATTTATTTATCAATGTTTTAGACTACGGAATGGTTGGAGCAGCTTGGGCAACTACTGGATCGTATTTGTTATGCTTTGCCTTTATTTTATGGTTTTTCCTTTCTGAAAATTCAGAGTTAAAAATAAAATGGCATCACTTTGGACTGAATCTTTCTATTATAAAAGAGATTAGCTCGCTTGGTTTTGTAACCTTGGCAAGACAAGCCGTAGTTAGTATAACCTACCTATTTATGAATAATATTCTATTTGAGTTGGGTGGCGAAACATCAGTAACAGCTTATGCCATAGTTGGGCGCATGCTCATGTTTGCATTATTTCCAGTTTATGGTATTACGCAAGGGTTTTTGCCTATTGCAGGTTATAATTATGGTGCGCAAAAATATGGCCGCGTTCGAGAAAGCATCAATACAGCCATTAAGTATGCTATGGCTTTAGCTACATTGGTATTTGTTTTATTGATGATATTTCCTGAAGGGATTACAAAATTATTTACCACAAATCCAGATGTAATTGCAGAAACCCCAAGTGCTATGCGCTGGGTATTTGCGGCTACACCAATAATTGCCTTACAACTTATTGGAGCGGCTTATTTTCAAGCTGTTGGTAAAGCAACACCTGCGCTTCTACTCACATTAACACGACAAGGATTTTTCTTTATTCCACTCATTTTCATTTTGCCAATATTTTATAACGAATTAGGTGTATGGATGTCCTTCCCAATAGCTGATGTTTTAGCAACTATTGTGACGGCATATTTCTTAAACAGAGAAATTAAAATGAATTTAAAATTGAAAAAGAATAGTGCTTAATAATCCGTATTTTTAGTCCTCATTAACCAAAACCCAAAAAATTATGCGACTGTTATTATTTCTTTTATGCATACTGTTATTACCTTTTAATATTGCAGCTCAAACTTTTGAAGAGTCAAAATACGATGCTTTAGAGTATCGATTGTTAGGCCCTTTTCGTGGTGGAAGAAGCGCAGCCGTTACTGGTGTTCCCAATAAACCCAACTTGTTTTATTTTGGAGCAACAGGTGGTGGAATTTGGAAAACAACAGATGGCGGTAGAACTTGGGAAAATATTTCAGATGGCTTTTTTGGTGGAAGTATTGGTGCCATTTCAGTTTCAAAAAGCGATCCAAATGTCTTGTATGCCGGAGGTGGAGAGAAAACTGTTCGCGGCAACGTGTCATCTGGATATGGGATATGGAAAAGTGTTGATGCTGGAAAAACTTGGGAACAGTCTGGACTGGAAAAGTCAAGACATATTCCTCGAATCGCAATAGATCAAACCAACCATAATGTGGTTTACGCAGGTGTTTTAGGAAATATCTATAAACCGACACAAGAGAGAGGTGTTTATAAAAGTGAAGATGGCGGAAAAACATGGCGCAAAACACTATTTGTAAATGAGCATGCAGGTGTAGTTGACCTATTGGTCGACCCAACTAACCCAAGAATTTTATATGCGTCAACATGGCGCGTACAACGTACACCCTATAGTTTAAGTTCTGGAGGTGAAGGATCAGCCCTTTGGAAAAGTACCGATAAAGGTGAAACCTGGAAAGAGATTTCAGCAAACAAAGGATTCCCAACAGACACACTCGGCATTATTGGTGTAACCGTGTCTCCAGTAAATAATCAACGTGTTTGGGCTATGGTTGAAAACAAAGATAAAGGTGGTTTATACCGAAGTGATGATGGTGGCGAAACATGGAATCAAGTCAATAGTGAACGTAAATTAAGACAACGTGCTTGGTATTATACACGAGTTTATGCCGATACTAAAGATGTAGATGTGGTTTACGTTTTAAATGTACGTTATCATAAAAGTACAGATGGCGGAAAATCTTTCGATACCTATAATGCACCTCATGGTGATCATCACGATTTATGGATAGCACCAGAAAACCCAAATCGGATGATTATTGGAGACGATGGTGGCGCTCAAGTAACTTACGATGGTGGCGAAACTTGGAGCACTTATCATAACCAACCAACTTCTCAATTTTATCGCGTAACTACTGATAATCATTTTCCTTATCGTATTTATGCTGCTCAACAAGATAATTCAACAATAAGAATTCCACATCGCACAGATGGATGGTCTATAACCGAAGACGATTGGGAAAGCACTGCTGGAGGAGAATCGGCGCATATTGCTATCGATCCAGATGACAGTGATATCGTGTATGGTGGAAGTTATGGCGGATTTCTAACGCGTGTAAATCACAAAAAAGGAACGGTTAGAGCTATAAATGTTTGGCCAGATAATCCTATGGGTTATGGAGCTGAAGGTATGAAATATCGTTTTCAATGGAATTTTCCTATTATTTTTTCAAAGCATAATTCTGATAGATTATATACCTTTTCTCAATATGTTCATGTTACTGAAAACGAAGGACAATCTTGGGAAATTATAAGCCCAGATTTAACCAAAAGTGATCCTGAAAAGATGAAATCGTCTGGAGGGCCAATTACACAAGATAATACAGGTGTTGAGTATTACTGTACTATTTTTGCTGCGCAAGAATCACCTTTAAAAGAAGGCTTGCTTTGGGTTGGTAGTGACGACGGATTAATTCACATTACCAAAAATGGAGGCGAAACGTGGGAAAACATTACACCAAAAGGTATGCCTGAATGGATGATGATTAATAGTATTGAACCAAGTGCTTTTGATGAAGGGACTTGCTATGTGGCAGGAACTAAATATAAAACTGGCGATTTTCAGCCGTATTTATACAAAACAACCGACTATGGCAAATCATGGACAAAAATCACCAATGGTATAAATCCAGAACATTTTACAAGAGTTGTTCGTGAAGACCCTAAACAAAAAGGCTTGTTATATGCAGGAACCGAAACAGGTATGTATATTTCGTTTAACGATGGTAAAAATTGGCAACCATTTCAGTTGAATTTACCAATAGTTCCCATAACCGATTTAACAATTAAGGATAATAATTTAATTGTCGCAACACAAGGTAGAAGTCTTTGGATTATTGATGATTTAACGGTTCTCCATCAACTGTATAATTCCAACACAAATGAAAGCATGCTTTTTAAACCAAAAGACACCTATCGCATGGATGGCAACGGACGATCTGGAAGTAAAACATCAGGAACCAATCATCCAAAAGGTGTAATGACGTATTTCAATTTGAAAGATTACAACGAAGACGATGTGGTTAGTTTAACCTATTTCGACCAGAAAGGTGATACCATTAAGACCTTTAGCACAACAAATCAAAAGAAAGATAAACTTGAAGTTAAAAAAGGTATGAATCAATTTAACTGGAATATGACGTATGATGGCGCAGAAAAGTTAGATGGAATGATTTTATGGTGGGCAAGTTTAAGCGGACCTCAAGCCGTACCAGGAAATTATAGGGTAGAATTGAAAGTTAATGATGAGGTATTGTCAAAACCATTCACAATTTTAGCAGATCCACGCTCTGAAAGCTCATTGGAAGATATGAAAGCGCAATTCGAGTTCATAACAGACGTGAATAAAACTATGGACGAAGCACACAAGACCATAAAAAAAATTCGTAAAATAGATAAACAGTTGTCAGCCTTTGAATCACAATACAAAGATGATGATCGCGTTTCAGATTTAATTGAAAAGTCAAAAACACTTCGTGAACAATTTTCTGAAATTGAAAAAGCTTTATATCAAACCAAAAATAGAAGTGGTCAAGATCCATTGAATTTCCCAATTCGTTTAACTAACAAATTGGGCCATTTAAACGCATTGGTTGGTATGGGAGATTTTGGGCCAACAGATCAAGATATTGCTGTAAAAAATGAATTAACAGAAAAAATTGACAAACAATTACAAGCTTTTAATTTATTGGTTTCAGAAGAAATTAAAGCGTTTAACACAGCATTCAATAATAAACAGTTAAACTATTTATTCCTTGAAGACTAATGGAGTATTACAATTATATTAAATCCTTACACCTCATTTTTGTCATAACCTGGTTTGCAGGCTTGTTTTATATTCCTAGGCTATTTGTTTATCAAATAGAAGCCTATCATAAACCTTCACCTGAAAAAGAAATTTTAGGTAAGCAATTAAAGCTTATGGCAAAGCGCTTATGGAATATTATCACTTGGCCATCGGCAATATTAGCAACCCTGTTTGCTGTTTGGTTGTTAATTTTAATGCCGTCTTGGTTACAACAACCCTGGATGCACGTTAAGTTAGGTTTTGTGGTTTTATTGATTGTTTACCATCTGAAAACGCATCAGTTTTATAAACAGCTGCAAAACGATGATGTTCGCAAAACATCTAACTTCATGAGGCTTTGGAATGAAGGCGCCACCTTTATTCTGTTTGCTGTGGTATTCTTGGTGATATTGAAAAGTGCTTTCAACTGGATTTTTGGGGTCATAGGAATTTTTGTATTGGGATTACTAATTATGCTAGGTTTCAAAATCTATAAAAACATTCGCAGTAAAAATCCTAATGTCTAAACCATTTGGCTTGATTATTGTTATATTTAGTGGACTTTATAGATTAAATGAAATTAGCTAAACTTTCTTTAAGACTTCGCATATTCCTAGCCATGATCCTCCTGGTTCTATTGGCTTCCATATTAATTGCAGGAGTTACCATTTATCAATATAACGAAGAAGCGCATGATTATCATCAAGATAGGTTAAACCGTAAAGAGGAAAACATAAAAGCCAGTGTCGAGTATACCATAAAGGAAACAACGTATCCAGTTATAAGAGAGAATGTAGCACTTATTTTTAAAGATGAGATTTATGAGATTGCAACCATTCACAACATGGAAATTAATTTATATGATTTAGAAGGCAGTTTACTTAAATCATCAAAGGCCAGTTTTGCTGCAGATTCTATACCAAAATGTTTAGATGCCAATATATTAAATACCCTATCCAATACGCTGGAAAAGCGGTACGTTACCAAAACCATTGAAAACGGAGAAGGTTATTTATCGTCGTATTCGGTAATAACAGACCATAAATTTAAACCTTTAGCCATTCTACATTTACACTATTTAGAAAATGACGATTTCTTAAATAAAGAGTTAAACGAATTTCTAGAACGCTTGGGTTATGCTTATTTTATTATGCTGCTTATAGCAGTAGCTATGGCTTATTTTCTGTCGAAGTACATTACCAAATCGCTAAAAACTATTAGTGATAAAATGAACGAAACACGTTTGGAAAAACGCAATAAAAAAATTGATCTAGATAAAACCAGCGAAGAAATATCGGTATTGGTTCAAGCCTATAATAGTATGATTGATGAGCTAGAAGAAAGTGCTGTAAAATTAGCTACTAGCGAGCGTGAACAAGCATGGCGTGAAATGGCAAAACAGGTAGCCCATGAAATTAAAAATCCGCTTACACCAATGCGTTTGAGTGTTCAGAGTTTTCAGATGAAATTTAACCCTGAAGACTCAGAAATTAATCAAAAGGTAGACGAGTTTAGTAAAACACTTATTCAGCAAATTGATACCATGAGCTCTATAGCATCGGCTTTTTCAAATTTTGCGAAAATGCCGGCTCAACAAAACGAAACGCTTAATGTGGTAAAAATTGTGAAATTGGCATTAGACATTTTCAATGAAGACTATATTATGTTTAAGGCTGAAGAAGACGAAATTATTGCCAAGTTCGATAGAACACAACTAATTAGGGTTGTTACCAATTTGGTGAAAAATGGCATTCAGGCAATTCCAGAAAATGTACAAAGAGTACCAGAAATTATAGTTGAGGTTACAAGCAGTGATGGAGCGGTTAATATAATTGTTTCTGATAACGGGAAAGGTATTTCAGATGAAAATAAACCAAAAGTTTTTGAACCCAAGTTTACCACTAAAACCAGTGGTATGGGATTGGGACTAGCTATGGTAAAAAATATTGTGGAAACTTATAACGGAAACATTACCTTTACATCTCAAGAAGGAGTGGGTACAACTTTTAAAGTGACATTTCCTAAAGAATAATATAATTGTCATTCCTGTGTGTCACATTGAGCTTGTCGAAATGAATACAGGGATCTAAAAAAAACCAAAATGACTTACGAAAATATCTTATCTAAAACAGAAAACGGAATCACATATATTACCATTAACAGACCGAGTAAATTGAATGCCTTAAATAAGGCGACCATTCAAGAATTGCATGATGCTTTTGAAGCAGCAGATACCGATAAAGACACTAAAGTTATTATTGTAACGGGTAGCGGTGAAAAAGCGTTTGTTGCTGGTGCAGATATTTCTGAATTTGCCGATTTCGATGTAAAACAAGGTGAGAACTTGGCGGCCAAAGGTCAGGAGCTGTTATTTAATTTTGTGGAAAATTTAGGCACACCTGTTATTGCAGCAGTAAATGGCTTTGCATTGGGCGGCGGATTGGAATTGGCCATGGCTTGTCATTTTAGAGTGGCTAGCGACAATGCCAGAATGGGATTACCCGAAGTATCATTGGGTGTTATTCCTGGTTATGGTGGCACCCAACGTTTACCACAGTTGATAGGTAAGGGTCGCGCTATGGAAATGGTCATGACAGCTGGCATGATAGATGCCCAAACTGCCCATAATTACGGATTGGTTAACCATGTTACTACTCAAGAAGAATTGATTCCATTGGCTGAAAAAATAGCTGGTAAAATTATGCGAAACTCCTCGGTTGCCATTAAAGGCGCTATCAAAGCCGTTAATGCCAATTATCAAGATGGTGTAAATGGCTTTAATGTAGAAATCACCGAGTTTGGAAACTGTTTTGGTACAGCCGATTTTAAAGAAGGTACTACCGCATTTTTAGAAAAGCGCCAAGCTGATTTTCCGGGGGAGTGATTTTTCAAGTTTGAATTATTTTTTACTGTTTTTCCTACAGTTTTTATTCTTTGAAATCAGTTGTAATGCCGTTCAATATGCACGGTTTAGTTTTTAAAAGGTCAGCGCATTCAGAAATATAAATCTCAACAAAATCTCGTCCATTTTCCGTCATCATTTTGAGTTCACCAGTTTCGTCTAGATTATGAATCCAATAAAAATTTGTCGGATAAATTTCATGTTTAAAATTTACGGGCTCTGAATGGTTTATAATTCCGATAGATGGAGTGCTTGAGTCAAATTTAAAAATCAAACAAGAGAATTCGATGTCAGCTTTTCTCGTAGTAATCAAATATTCGTCCTTTACCCATTTTTTCTTAAACTTGGGAAAACCGAATTCAGATTGCAGAAAAGAGAAGTTTTTTAAAATCTCTTTTTCAGATACTTTCCAAGTTGGTTTAAGTGCGTTCATTTTTTAATTGTAGGAATGTTTTGATATGAACCGTTTCAATTGTTTATATAAGCAGTTAAACGAAGTTCGGCTTTTTATTTTACATAGTCAAGTGTTTAATCAACAAAGGAAGCTGTTATTGCTTCTGTGCTTTCTGCTTTTTCTTGTAGGTTCTACCGTACCACAGTAAGATTCCTGTTACGGGTAAACTTGCTGTTAGCAGACTGACCAAAAAAGCAATAATTTTTCCAGCCAATCCACCTATGGCTCCAATATGGATATCATAATTCATTCGTAGAATTTTTTCGGCCAATTGGGTGTCTTTATATTTTCCGTAAACACCAGGTGTTTCTATTTCCTCTAAAGTGTTTTGGTCAAAAAAGCGGTAGTCGGCATCGTAATATAAACCTTTGCTGTTTGAAACTTCAACATATACACTTTCTTCTTTTGTTTTTGGGTAATGCAGCTCAAAAGCTTCAGCATTTGGGTTTTCCTTCTGTAGTTTTACAATTAGGTAATCCATTGGGATAATGCTGTCATTTTCAGTAGGTGTACTATTGTTTTCTGGAATGACAAAAGCAGGAACCTTATCGCCACCAGCAGATTTGTAGACAACATATTTTAACCAATTATAGGAAATTATGGAACCTGTAAAAGCCAATAATAGAGCCAGCGAACAAACATAGAACCCAACAACAGTATGCAAGTCAAAGTTTTTGCGTTTCCAACGGGTAGTTTTTTTCCAATCAAACTTTAAGCGCTGTTTTATGTTTTTACGCTTTTTAGGCATCCACAATATAAACCCAGAAATAATTATAAGGATAAAGATTAAAATGGAAGCACCTACAACCTGCTCACCAATAGCTTTGGGCAACCATAAACGCATGTGGCCTTTTAAAATAAACGCGAAAAATCCGGATAAATGGTTGTCTACTTTTATGACGTTTCCAGAATAAGGGTTTAAAAACACACTTTGATAAAATTCGGGTTCGGCATCATAAAAAATGACCTCAATGGCATCATCTGCTTTTTTAAAAACAGTTCCATGGATGGTATTGTTTGGAAAAACAGCTTTGGCAAGTTCTTTTACTTGGGTTGGTGTTAAAATAGACAGGTCTTGAGGTTGTACCTTTTTGTAATCGTCATAGGTACTTTCAATTTCATCTCTAAAAGCCCAACAACAGCCCGTTATGGCAACAATAAAGACAACCAAACCTGTGGTGAGGCCTAAAATTTTATGAAGCTGAAATATAAATTTTTTAAAGGTCATGATACTACTTGATAAAGGGTGGTTTTTAGAAAAACCACCCTTTTTTTGACTAATTAAAATTGATAAGAAATATTAGCTAACAAAGCTCTAGGTTGTTGTGGATTGGTAGTAGACCACCCTTTGTAGTATTCTTTGTTGAATGCATTGTTAAGTTTTAATCCTATTCTGTATTTGTTGGCTTGATAGAACACAGAGGCATTAAAAATGGTATAACTTGGTAGTATAAATTCGCCTGTTGATTCGTAGTTTATGGCAAAACGCTCGCTGGCACCATTAAAACCCAAGCCAAGACCAAAGCCGTTTAATTTACCGCTTTGAAATTCATAGTTTGCCCAAAAGTTATACAAGGTTTCAGGTCCTGCTTCTAGGGGTCTTCGATTCAAAATTTCGGTATTATCAGATTTTGTTGTTTTGCTATCGTTGTTGCTAAAACCTGCTCTAATGTTTAACCCGTTTAATGGATTGACATTGATTTCAATTTCAAATCCTTTACTGACAACCTCACCACCTTGAATTTTATTAAATGGAGAAGAAGGGTCGGTAATTACACGGTCTTTCACTTTAATATCGTAGTAACTAATGGTGGCATTCAATCGGTTGTTAAACAAATTGGTTTTAATACCAAATTCTAACTGGTTAGCCTGCTCTGGATCAAAAGTTTTTAAAGTTTGTGGGCCATCATCAGGATTCCCTACCAATTGTGGTGCTACGTTTGTAAATCCGTTTTGGTAGTTTGCAAAAACCGACAGCTTATCTTTTATGGGTTGATAAACAATACCAAATTTAGGAGAGAGAGTTGTTTGTTTGTAATCATCATCAGGATTTGTCAAATTGCCTTCGTTGTCAAAATGATCTAATCGTAAACCTACCATAGCAGAAAGGGTTTCGGTGAGATTAATAACATCTGAAGCGTACAAACTATAAATATGATATTTAGATTTTACATTGCTGACACCTTGAGTGGCCAAAGCAGCATCGACGCCAGATGTTGAAAGCGGATAGGCATCATCTTCTATTTCAGGTGTAAATGGATTGTCGCCATTTGATCCACCATTTGGTGTAATGTTTCCGTAGAAAGTATAACCTGTACTATTGTTGGTTTGTGTTTCGTTAAAATAGTCAAGCCCAATAACAACTCTGTTTCTTAAGCTTGCAATTTTGAAATCGCCAATAAAGTTTTGTTGAATATCAGTTGTTTGTGTGTTGGCATTTTGCTTATTGATAAAACGCGAATAAGTATTACCTTCTAAAATGCCATAGTCAAACAAGTAGGAATAATAACCTTTGGTTGATGTGGTGCTTCTAGAGAGTAGGGTTTGCGATTGCCAAGTATCGGATAGTTTATAATCCATTTCAACCCTGTAATTTTGTGTAGGGTTTTTCAGGGATAAATCGTTGCTGGTAAAAGATAGTTTGTTGTTATACCCTAGTTCCTCAAGGTTTGATGCTTCGGTTGGTGCGCTACGATTTAAGAATAAAAAGGTTGGATTGGTTTGCTCTGCCTGTGTAATTTCGCCATAGAAAGAGAAAGATAATCGGTTATTTACCTTATAAGATAATGAAGGTGCAATAAAAAACGATTTTCTAAAACCTGCATCCTGAAAGCTTTGCTCTGTAGTGTAGGCCGTATTTAACCTAAAATATAGGTTGCTTTCAACGCTTAAGGCTGTATTGAAATCGCCAACAATTTGATTGAGACCATAACTACCTGTTGTATAAGACAATTGACCTCCTGTTCCAACAAAAGGCTTTTTGGTAACCACATTTATAAGACCACCATAAGAACTCACTGCATTTCCAAAAAGAGTTGCCGATGGACCTTTAAGTACTTCAATACGTTCAATATTTGCAGGGTTAATGGTTCCGTTGGTTAATCCTGGTAAGCCATTTACCAATTGCGGTTGTACTGAAAACCCACGAAGTGAATAGTACCCAGCGCCGTCGCCTCCACGACCAGTAGATGTCCATAACTGTTCTACTCCCGTGGCATTTTTTAAGGCATCATCAAAATTGATAACAACTTGGGATTCTAAAAGCTCGTTGGTAACTGTACTATAAACTTGTGCGTTTTCAATATCTTTTAGCGGTAGCTTGGAGACATAGGCCGTTTTTCTTCTTGAAAATTTATTTCGACGTTCACTTTGAATAACCACTTCACTCAAAATTTCGTTTCCTTCATAAAGTAATACGGTTCCTAAATCGGTATTTTGGTTATTGAAAGTTGAAACGGGTATTTCTTTAGATTTAAATCCTAAATAAGATACAAGAAGTGTATAATTACCTTCTGTTAGATCTGTTATTTCAAAAAAACCACTCTCATTTGTTTGTGTTCCTTTAGAGAGTTTTTTTATTGAAATATTTACACCAACAAGAGGCTTTAGGTTATTGTCTGTGATGTTTCCGGTTATGGTAGAGTTTTGTGCTAATGTTAAATTTGTTAGTATCAAAAGTGTTAAAAAAGGAAATATGTTTTTCATTTATTTTTATTTAGACTTAATACAAATAATTATTTTCGACAAAAATATTTAGGCGACTTGAAACAGCCAAATTATTTATAATAAATCTAAATAAGAATTTTTTAAACTGCTGATTAGCTGTGATTTTGAACTTGTTTTTATAGACAATAGTTAATTTATCTTATAAACAATTTGTAATTGAAGTTTAATCAACCTTAATATCTTCATGTACAATATGTTAGTAAGTATTGAATTGTTCAATCAATCTGTTTCTAGATTATTTTTAAAATTAGGTTTAGGTATTAAGGTTAAACGAATTACTACTTTATCTTTTAATATAACCAAGCATGTTATTCCTGCTATTGAAAAGGTTACTGTGTTTTAAAGTTGTAATTTTTCTAATTAATAAAATTGATTAATTTTATCCCCCTAACTTCCAAATTATGAAATTCAGAGCCATAGCCGTTATTTTGGTGTTAATGGTAACAGCATGCCAAAAGACATCAACATCAACAGAACAAGTTTTTACATCTCAAGATTTAAGACAAACCAATACGGTACTACTTGAAGGTGTTATGGATGGAGCATTTTCGCCACCTGTAGCAAGTAGGATTTATGCCTATAGCCATCTAGCTAATTATATTATAACCCAATCTTTTTATAAAGACAGTTTAGTAGATATAAGTTCAAAATTAAACGGACTCAAGCTAGACATACCGGAAAATAAAGAGAATGTAAATCCAGAGTTAGCAGGCTTATTGGCTTTTTCCAATATCGGTAAAAAATTAATTTATGCAGAGCATTTTTTTAATGACCACATCGACACCTTGCAGATTAAAGCCTTAAATTATGGGTTATCTCAAGAAACCATAGATGCCTCTTTAGAATATGCCAATAAAGTATCTAAACAATTAAGTGCTTGGATAGATAAGGATATGTATATTGAGACGCGAACTTACGATAGATTTACCAGTACTAAAAAGCCAGAGAACTGGAGAGAAACACCTCCAGATTATGCTACGGCATTAGAGCCGCATTGGAATAAGATTAGACCATTGGTTATAGACAATCCAGATATCTATAAACCAAAACCTTTACCAGTATACGATACGGCTGAAGATTCTGATTTCTTTAAAATGGTAAAAGAAGTTTATGATGAATCTTTAAACACCACCGAAGAGAAAGGTAAAATTGCTTGGTTTTGGGATTGTAACCCTATACTTACCGTACATAAAGGGCATATGATGACAACTATTCATAAATATCCACCACCTGGACATTGGATGAATATCATAACTCAAGTTTCACAGAAGGAAGCATCTGATTATTTTACAACCACAAAAGCATATACTCTAACTTCTATGGCTATGTTTGATGCCATAATATGTTCTTGGCATATAAAATATACTACCGATCTTGTAAGGCCAATAACATATATCCAAGAATTTATTGATCCAGATTGGGAACCTGTATTGCAAACACCGCCTTTCCCAGAATATACAAGTGGACATAGTGCTACATCGGCTTCAGCGGCAGAAATACTAACGTCTATTTATGGCGATAATTACGCATTTACCGATAATACACAATTGCGGTTTGGGTTAGAACAACGCTCTTTCTCATCGTTTAAAGAAGCGGCGGATCAAGTGAATTTAAGTCGTTTCTATGGAGGTATTCATTATATGCAAGGTGTAGAAGAAGGTGCAAAACAAGGTGCTTTTGTTGCAAGTGCTATTTTAAAGAAAATATACAATGAATAAATATAGCATAAGTATTCTGTTAATTTTTATTTGCTTCTTTCAATGTGCAAAAAAAGAAGAGAAAACAATATCTTCGGAAGAAAACGATGCTTCAAAAAGTAAAGTAGAAACAGAAAACAAACTTTTTGAATTTTTAACTCCAAGTGAGACCAATATTACCTTCCAAAATAGTATCAACGAGACAGATACCTTTAATATGCTTCTATATGAGTATTTATATAATGGTGGAGGTGTAGCTTTAGGCGATATTAATAATGATGGGTTATTGGATATTTACTTTTCTGGGAATACAGTTTCTAACAGGTTATATTTAAACAAGGGCGATTTTAAATTTGAAGATATTAGTGAAAGCGCTGGTGTATCAGGAGGTCAAGGGTTTAAAACGGGAGTAAACATGACAGACGTTAACAATGATGGCCTGTTGGACATTTATGTTTGTAAATCTGCAATTGCCGATGCTTCTTATAGACAGAATATGCTTTATATCAATAATGGAGATTTAACATTTACAGAGAGTGCTCAACAATTGGGATTGAACGATTCAGGGTTTTCTGTTCAAGCCTATTTTTTTGATATGGATGGAGATAAGGATTTAGATGTTTACGTATTGAATCATCCTAGTGATATGCGTGAAGCTAATTCTATAAAAGTCACACAAAATGATAAAGGGGAATTAGAGGTTGCTAAACCTAAAAACTTCGAGCATATTGCCGATAGACTCTATGAAAATAAAGGAGGTAAATTTGTTGACATATCTGAAAAAGCCGGTGTTTTAGATATCGCTTTTGGTTTGAGTGCTGTGATTGCCGACTTTAATAATGATTTTTTACCCGACATCTATGTTTGTAACGATTATATTAAACCAGATAGATTGTTGTTAAACACTGGAAATAACACTTTTGAAGATCATATCTATGATTATTTTAACCACACTTCATTTTCTTCAATGGGTTCTGATTATGCAGACATAAACAATGATGAACACCCAGATTTAATAACTCTTGATATGTCTCCAAGAGATAATTACAGAAGAAAAATGCTTATGATGGCTCAAAACTATGATAAGTTCGAAAAGATGAAGTTGTTTGACTATGGTGCGCAATACTCTGTAAATGCCTTGCAGCTTAATTCAGGGACTGGGTTTTATACTGACGTTGCTTTTTTAGATAACCTAGCTCAAACAGACTGGAGTTGGAGTGCTTTAATGGCTGATTTTGATAACAATGGGCTAAAGGATATTCATATTACAAATGGCTATAAACGCGATGTAACAAACAATGATTACGCACGTTATGATATGGATATTCTTCAAAAGAAGTTTAATGCAAAGGAAATTACATTAAAAGATTGGATAGAAAATATTCCAAGTGTACCAGTATCATCGTTTTTGTTTAAAAATGAAGGTCAAGTTACATTCAAGGATGCTTCAAAAACATGGAATAGTGGACCACCAGCATTTTCAAATGGTTCAGCCTATGGCGATTTAGATAATGATGGGTATTTAGATTTGGTTGTTAGCAATATAAACGATCATCCATTTATAATGAAAAATACTGGAGCAAATTCTACAAACAATAACTACTTATCCATAAAGTTTGAACCCATACCAAACGAAACACAATTAGGTACAAAAGCCAAGTTGTATTTGTCTAATGGTACAGTTCAAACAGAAGTCCTTTACCCTACAAGAGGATTTTTGTCATCATCCCAACATCGATTACATTTTGGGTTTTCTAATGATCTCACTATTGATAAGCTAGAAATTATTTGGCCAGATAGAAATATGCAAACTTTTGAAAATCCGATTCCAAATCAAATCATGAATGTTGTCAAAAACCCTAATGGTAAATTTAAAGAGTCGTCAAAACCAAAAACACTATTGACAGATGTTTCAGATAAGCTGCCAAAAAATATGCGGCATGAGGAAAATACGTATATAGATTTCAAAAGAGAAGTTTTGCTTCACCATAAAATTAGTGTTGAAGGACCTGGTTTAGCGGTTGGAGATGTAAATGGTGACGGGTTGGATGATATTTATGTTGGAGGTGCATCGGGATTTGCAGCTAAACTATTTGTTCAAGACAATAAAGGAAGGTTTAATGCCAACGAAATTTTAGATTTTGAAAAGGATAAGGACCATGAGGATGTTTCTGCATTGCTGTTTGACGCCAATGGAGATGGAAGTTTGGATCTCTATGTGGTGAGTGGTGGAAGCGAATTTGATAGTAATAGCTCATTATACCAAGATAGACTCTATATAAATAATGGAAAAGGAAACTTTAAAAGAGATCACAAAGCCATACCTAAAATAAGCTCAAGTGGTTCAGTAGTAAAAGCTAACGACATTGATGGTGATGGGCAGATGGATTTGTTTGTTGGAGGAAGAGTTGTTCCTGGCCGATATCCAGAGGCACCAAAAAGTTATTTGTTAAAAAACAATAACGGTGTTTATACAGACGTAACATTAGAATGGTCTAAAGACTTACAAAAAATTGGAATGATTACTGATGCTGCGTTTAATGATATAGATAATGATGGTGTTAATGAACTAATTTTATGTGGAGAGTGGATGCCAATTTCTGTTTTTAAATTTGAGGAAAGTATTTTTAAAAACAAAACCCATGACTATGGTTTGGATAGCAAGATTGGCTGGTGGAATTCGCTAACGGTTGAAGACTTAAATAATGATGGATATGCAGATATTATTGGAGGGAATTTAGGACTAAATTCGTTTCTTAAAGCTTCTACAAAAGAACCGTTGGAACTATATTACAAAGATTTTGACCGTAATGGCAGTCTTGATGCTATTCTTTGTTCATATATTGATGGCGTGAGTTATCCAGTTGACGGTAGGGATAGATTGTTAAACCAAATGGTAATGCTTAAAAAGCGTTTTACGCGTTATGATCCCTATGCTAGGGCAACTGTAAATGATATTTTCACTTCAGAAGAGCTTAAAGATGTAAAGGTCTTAAAAGCAAACCATTTGTCCCACACTCTGTATACCAATGAAAAAGGTAAAGGCTTTATGGCCAAAGAACTCCCTAGAAATGTACAAACATCCGTTTTACAATCCTGTAGTGCGTTAGACATTAATAATGATGGTAATATGGATGTTGTATCTGGTGGTAATTTTTATGAAACAGATGCCGAGTTTGGACGTTATGATGCTTCAATAGGAGATGTTATACTCAATAAAGGGGATAATAACCTAGAGGTTGTTCCAGCTTACAAAAGTGGCTTTAAAATACCGGGACATGTATGTCAAATATTACCTATAAACATAGGCGATAAAAGCCATTTGTTAATTGCCAGGAATAATGACAAGTTTAGTCTTTTTAAAATTAATGACTAAATTTTTTGTTAATAACCCGTTTTTGATTTAACACTTTTAGGCTAAAAAATAAGCTAATTTTAAGGTGTCAGGTTTTTCCATTCACACAAGTTTTAGCTATATGAACCCTAAGTCTTTTATAAAAGGGCGTGGTGCCCAACACAACGTGCCTAACCGTTTTTTTGAATTGAGCCATGAACAACGAAACGATTTTTTAGAGTACTGTGCTAAAGAAGGAGAAGAAGCCGACAAAAATAAAACACTGTATTTACCTGTTTTTCCTAAAACTATAGTCAATAAAGTTACAAGCCCAGATGTGGGTATGGGATATTCCATGAACATGTACCAAGGTTGCGAGCATGGTTGTGTTTATTGCTATGCCAGAAATAGCCACGAATATTGGGGTTACAGTGCTGGGTTGGATTTTGAGCGCCGTATTTTAGTAAAAAAGGATGCGCCAAAATTATTGGAAGTGTTACTTAAAAAGAAGTCTTGGCAAGCTTACCCAATTGTCATGTCTGGGAATACCGATTGTTATCAACCAGCTGAAAAACAATTTAAGATAACAAGGGAATGTTTAAAGATGTTTTTAAAATATAAACATCCAGTTGGAATTATTACCAAGAATGCATTAATACTTCGTGATTTGGATGTATTAAAGGAACTGGCAAAAGACAATTTAGTTGCTGTCAATATTTCCATAACATCATTATCAGAAGATACCAGACGTATTTTAGAACCTCGAACTGCAAGTATTAAAAAGCGTTTAGAAACGGTGAAAGTACTTTCTGAAAACGGAATTCCGGTCAATGTGATGTTGGCGCCCATTATTCCATCAATTAACAGTCATGAAATTTTGCCTTTGTCTAAAGCCGCTGATCAAGCAGGTGCATTGTCCATAGCGCATACCATTGTACGATTAAATGGTGCTATTGGTGAAATTTTTACAGAATGGATTAAAAAAGCATTACCAGACAGAGCCGATAAGGTTATTCATCAAATAGAAAACTGCCATGGCGGAACACTTAACGATTCGCGTTATGGAACACGTATGCGAGGTGAGGGTCAGATTGCCAAACAAATCAATGATTTGATAAAACTGGCCAGACAAAAATATTTTAAGGATAAAGAGATGCCTAGATTAAACACCCAACTTCATGAAGCGTATAAAGATGGTCAGTTACGGTTGTTTTAACCCAGATTTTTTTCAAAAATAATTTTGGCTTGCCTTTTTTCGTTTGTGTAAACTTTAGTGATGTTGAACCCGTTTTTTAAGTTTAATATCATCATAGGTTTAAAACGATTCATGGATTTTGTCTGAAGAATTTTGTAACCCGTTTCTTTAGCATGTATTTCTTGGAGTTGGGCTAGCTCTTTACCAATACCTTGATTTCTATATTTTTGTTTTACTCCACCAATCCAGCTGTAAAAGGTTTCCATGTTTTTAGGATAACCAATTTTAAAACCAATAAGTTCATCATTACTAAATGCTAAAACAGAAAACACGTGTGTTTGAGTTTGTATCCTTTCCTTAAAAAAATCACAGTCAGCATCAATAAAGAGGTCTTTATACAAGTCTAAAACCGAATTTAGTAAGCCGTCGTTTAGTGAGCCTTTTAGAGGAGTATATGTTATATTATTTTTTTCCATCCCATTCCGCATAGAATTGATCGAGATATTGCAACATAAATTTGTGTCGCTTTTCAGCTAAACGCTTACCCGTTTTAGTATTCATATTGTCTTTTAAAAGTAACAACTTCTCGTAAAAATGATTGATGGTTGGAGCTGTCGAGGTTTTATATTCGGCTTTACTCATATTCAGATTTGGTTTTATATCTGGATTATAAAGCGCTCTGTTTTTAAAACCACCATAATTAAAAGCTCTTGCAATACCAATGGCGCCAATGGCGTCTAAACGATCGGCATCTTGAACCACTTCCAGTTCGGGTGATGTAAATAAACCACCCTTACCCAATGATTTACTAAAAGACATATTGGCTATAATGCTAACCACATGTTCAATGACCTCGGATGATACATTTTGACTGAATAGAAACTCACGTGCTTTTTTGGGTCCAATAGTTTCATCGCCATTATGAAACTTACTATCAGCTATATCATGAAGTAAAGCACCAAGTTGAACAACTTCTAAATTAACAGATTCCTGTTTAGCAATATTAATTGTGTTTTTATAGACGCGCTCAATATGAAACCAATCGTGTCCACCTTCAGCATCTTTTAATTCTTTTTTTACAAAAGCTATAGTGTTTTCTATGAGTTTAACATCAGTCATTTACAATATCTTTAACTATGTCATTTTCGATTTTTGAAATCAAATTATCGCCTTTATAATCTTTTAAAGAAATGGGCTCTTGAACTTTAAAAGTTAAATGATTACCTATTCCCATAGGAAATTTTCCGTAACGCAACATTTTCCATGAATTGTTAATTGTTATAGGAACTACTATTGCTGATGGTATTTTTTTGAACAACATATCCAACCCTTTAGTTTGAAAAGGTTTGGGTTCACCATTCTTACTTCGGGTTCCTTCAGGAAAAATAACTGCGGTACGATTGTTTTCTTCAATATATTCACCAAACTTCATAATGGCAGGTAATGCTTGTTTCGGATTTTTTCTATCAATTAATACCGAGCCGCCATGTCGTAAATTGTAGGAGACGCTAGGAATACCTTTTCCCAATTCCTTTTTACTGATAAATTTCGGATGATGTTTTCGCATATACCAAATAATGGGTGGAATATCATACATGCTTTGATGGTTGGCAACAATTATCAAAGGCTTATTAATGGGTATATCAAAGTTGTTTTCAAAAGAAAACCGTGTGCCTAGTAAGTTCAAACACCTCATGATAAAAAACTGTAACCAATCTACACTTATTTTATGTGCCTGATAACCCAAAACATTAAAACAAAACCATTGAATAGGTTGAAAGACCACTAGCGTGAGTAAGAAAAAAAACGCATAAATTGAGGTTAGTATGTAAGCTAGTAATTTTCGCATGAAAATGAATTAATAAACAAAATTAACCAATAAGATTAAAGCACAAAAAAACCACGATAGAATCGTGGTTATAATTTAAGGGTTGCGTTTTTTTAGCAATGTTCGTTGTAAGCATCAACTAAATTTTCAGCAATCAATTCAGCAGGACGACCTTCAATATGATGACGCTCTAACATGTGCACCAATTCACCATCTTTAAATAAAGCCATACAAGGTGAACTCGGTGGAAATGGTATCATATGTTCACGAGCTTTATCTACGGCTTCTTTATCGACGCCTGCAAAAACAGTCACAATATGGTCTGGCTTTTTGGCATTCTGCAAACTCATTCTAGCACCTGGACGTGCATTGGCTGCAGCACAACCACAAACCGAATTTACGACAACCAATGTAGTGCCTTCTTTTGCTAAAGCGGCATCAACAGCTTCTGCAGTTTGTAATTCTTCAAAACCAACATTGGTTAAATCTTCTCGCATGGGTTTTACTAATTCCGCTGGATACATATATTTTAAATTTTAAGATTAATATTTAGATGGTGCAAAGATACCAATTGTGTAACAATTTAAGCAGGCAATCTACTAACAAATAGTATATTTACCCATAAATAAAATTGATAGGTACATGAGTTTTTCAAAATGGATTGGAGCAGCATTAGGATGGTCATTTGGTGGTCCAATAGGAGCCATAATAGGAATGGCATTGGGAGGTGTTGTTGATGCTGTATCTGGTAATGGAAATGAAACCATTTTTGGTCAAGAACAGTATAGAAGAGCACAAGACAGAGGCAGAAGCAGTGTAAGAACCCAATCGGGTGATTTTGAAGTGAGTTTATTAATATTAGCTTCAATTGTTATAAAGGCTGATGGTAAGCAAGATCAAAGAGAATTGGATTTTGTAAGGCAACAATTTGCTGGTATGTATGGTAAAGAACGTGCCAACCATGCCTTTAAGCTATTTAAAAACATTAATAAGCAACAAATTCCTGTACGTCAGGTTTGTTTGCAAATCCGGCAGATGATGGATCACCCATCGCGTTTGCAATTGCTTCATTTTTTGTTCGGAATTGCTAAAGCTGACGGGCATGTTACGGAAGATGAGGTTAAGCAAATTTATACTATTTCAGGGTATTTAGGAATCAGTTCGCGTGACTACGAAAGCATTAAAGCTATGTTTTACAATAGCAGTGATAATGCTTATAAGATTTTAGAAATAGACAAAAGCGCTTCAGTAACTGAAATAAAAGCGGCTTACCGAAAAATGGCTAAAAAATATCATCCTGATCGAGTGGTTCATTTGGGTAAGGAGCACCAAGAAGGAGCAGAAGAAAAGTTTAGACAGGTGCAACAGGCTTACGAACAAATACAAAAAGAGCGTAAATTTTAATCTTTATGGATAAAGAGCAGATAAAGCAAACTATAATAGATGAAATTGCGAAAACAGAAAAAGCTATTGTAGGCTACAAAGAATTGACCAAACCCATTTCGCCAAATAATGCTATTGGTAGGGTAAGCCGAATGGACGCCATTAACAACCGAAGTGTTAATGAAGCCTCATTGAGACAGGCCGAAACCAAACTTACAAATCTTAAACGAGCCTTATCAAAAGTTGAGGATGACGATTTTGGCATTTGCTTAAAATGTCAAAACCCAATTCCCGTTGGAAGAATACTTATTCGTCCTGAAAGTTTTTTGTGCGTGAATTGTGCGCGATAAAAAAACAGAAATTTTTCAGGTGACCTTTTTAAAATTTGACCATTAAGTAATAAAACGTTTTATGAACGATCAAAAAATCTTACAGTGTTTTAAAAATGGTCAACGCGAAAAGGCTTTTAAGAAGTTGTACCAGCTGTATCCTAAAATTGAACGACTGGTATTGTCTAAAGGAGGTCAAAAACAGGATGCATCTGATGTTTTTCAGGAATCCCTTATAATTCTGTATCGGAATTTAGAAAAATCGAACTTCAAGCTTACGTCATCATTCTACACCTACTTGTATTCTGTTTCAAGATTTGTTTGGAGCGATGTGCAAAAAAAGGAATCTAAACTACTTTCTAACCAACTGAATGAAAACGAAGCAACCATTACAAAAACTATTCATGAAGACAAACAATTTCAATTAGCCGAACAAGCTTTTTCTGAATTAGGAGAACGCTGTAAAAAACTCTTGCTGCTGTTTTATCACAAGCGGATGTCTTTTAAAGACATCGCCAATGTTATGCAATTTTCTACTGAAAAAATTGCCAAAAACCAGAAGTATAAGTGCTTATCTAAAGCTCGAGGTATTTACAAGAATAAACAACAAACCGTCCAATCCTAAATTCCAGAAATCATGAAAACAGATATAAAACATATTGAGCTAATTACAAGATATTTAAACGGAGAGCTTACCCTTTCCGAATCACAAGCTTTTGAAGAACGTTTGCGTACGGATATCGATTTCAAGCAATTGTTTAACGAACAGAAAACAATAATTCAAGGTATTAAGCGTGCCGGATTAAAAGAAGATATCGCTATTGCTAGGCAACGTTATTTTACGGCGAAATGGTTGAAAATTATTGGTGTTTCAGGAACCGTTATTCTGGCTTTAATTGTAGTAGGAGCTTTATGGTTCAACAAACCAAATTCCGAACCCACACCTATTCAAGACAACATAAGTTTAGAAATAGAAGAAGCGCCCAAAATAGAAACTTCCTCTGCGCCAGAAATTGAAGTTTTAAATGTTCAAACAGATACGATAAAAAGTGACGAGCCTACTATCTCCAATATGAAATCTAGTGATTTAGCAAATGAGGTAGAACAAAATCCAATAAAAAAAGAAGTTGAAGAAACAGAAGAAATGGCCACAATTCTAAACGATTCTTTAATTGAAAATGAGCCTGTAGATGCAGTCAACACAAGACATCAATCCCTGAATTCATTTTTTGAAGCTGTTAAAAAGAAACCACAGGTTATTGAAATACATGTTGAAGAGAAAACATCCCTTACCCTTGATGAGGGAACGACAATTACAATACCAAAACATGCTTTTGTTGACGAGAAAACAAATCGGTTAGTTCGTGGCAGGGTTCAATTAGAGGTTACAGAGTACTATAAGCTTTCTGATATGCTTTTAGGAAATTTATCAACCACATCAAATGGCGAAGCTTTGGAAACAGGGGGAATGCTTTATATTAATGCTACCAAAAACGGTAAAAAGCTAAAACTGCAAAAACAGATTTCGTTAGCCTTTCCGTTTACCAAGCCCAAACCAGATATGCAGTTGTTTTCGGGCAAAAAAAACGATGGTAACATTAATTGGATTCCTAATGGTAATAGAAAAATTACAGCCGAGACTCTAGAGTCATTAGATTTTAATGTTGAAGTACCATTTAACATTGTTGAAAATGTACCATTATTTCCTGGTTGTGAAGAATTTTCTACCAATGCCGAACGGAAGCAATGCTTTAACGATAAAATTCAAGAGGAATTTTTCAAGAAGTTCAATTTGAAAATCGCCGAAGATTTAAATTTAACAGGAAAGGTATTCGTAAACAGTTTTTTCAAGATTAATGAAGAAGGGCAAATTACCGATATTAGAACACGAGCTAGTGACGCTGCATTAGGAAGAGAAGCTATACGTGTGTTAAAAACGTTTCCTAAAATGCAACCCGCTTTACAAAGAGGCCAAGTAGTAACTGTCCCTTATTTCTTTCCATTTGAAACGATGATGGAAGGTAAAACAAGGCCTAGGGCAAGTGTGATTATTAACGACATTAATGGTATTGAAGAACGTATAGTTAGCAAAGATAGTGTAAGAGTCAGCTCTTCAGATATGTCTTCTTATGCATTTTCTAATACTAATTTAGGCTGGATTAATTGCGACCGATTTGTGAACGGTTGGAAAAATAAAATAAAATATAAGTTTAAAATCAAGAATGCTGAAGGGGCAAACGTAAAAATGGTCTTTAAATCTTTAAACTCAATCTTGCCTAGTAAGACAGTAAATAATCAAGTAGATTTTGGACTAGTCCCTAAAGATGAAGAAATTGTTTTGGTTGCCATTAAAAAGGAAAACGACACCTTTTACTTGGGTATTAAAGAAACAAAAATTGAAGATATATCAGAACTGGATTTTGAGTTTAAGCCCCTTACAATTGAAGAATTGAAACATGAAATGGTTAAACTGAATGATTTTTTTGATTAACCCCTAAACAAAAAGAAGTCATCTTTCATGTCTTCAATTTGGGCATCTTCATTAGTAATGATATAGTCAATGGCTTGAGAGGTAAAGTCATCACCTTTTTCAGTTAAAGAAACAATATGCTTATCTATGGTAATCATATTGTTTTTTAATGCTAAATCTACAACTGTCTTGGCTCTTATCTTTTGCCAATTGATATGCTCGCGTAAATGATTAACATGGCGTTCGTTTTCTTCGGTATGATTTTTTAAATGAAGCAGGAAGGTCAATAGAGACACCTCAATTTTTTGCTGTTTTTCACGATACATTACGGCTATCAAACCTTTGCTAGGTGCAAATAAATAAACAACTAAAAACAGTAAACCTAAAATAGTGGTTATTGAACCAGCAATGGAAGCATCCAACCAATGCGCAACCCAATACCCAGAAATAGCACTAAACACACCAAAAAATATAGAGAGGAAAAGCATCTTTTTTAAATCTGTTGTTAAAAGGTAGGCGCTAGCTGCAGGTGTAATCATAAGTGCAACCACCAAAATAGCTCCAACGGCATCAAAAGCACCAACAGTTGTAACAGATGCAACAGTCATTAATCCATAATGAATAATAACTGGTGAAAATCCTAGAGAAGCAGCCAGGCCAGCATCAAAAGTACTTAATTTTAATTCTTTAAAAAATGCGAATAGAAGCGCAACAGTAATCACAAGAATACTACCTATTATCCATAATGATTTTGGTCCGACATCAACTCCTGAAATGAGTAGTCTATCAAAAGGCGCAAAAGCTAATTCACCTAAAAGAACCGCATCAACATCCAGATGCACATCATTAGCATTTTTAGCAATCATAATGACACCAATACTGAACAGAGCAGGAAAAACCAATCCTATGGCAGTATCCTCTTTTACCAATCCTGTTTTTTGAATTTGTTCTACCAATACCACGGTTATTACACCTGTTAGTGCGGCTAAAACAATCAATAATGGCGAGTTGAGGTCTTGTGTGATAAAGAATCCAACAACAATTCCCGGTAAAATGGAATGACTAATGGCATCACTTATCATAGCCATTTTGCGCAATACCAGAAACGTTCCTGGAATAGCACAGGCTATGGCAACCAAACTAGCAATGAGTTGTATTTCAAGTTGTGCGCTACTCATCTTTTTTTAGTTGTTGGTTATATAAATTAGACGCCGTTTCAAATCCTTCTTGAGTCAAGCTCCACATGTTTCCATTTAATGTCACATAGTTTTTATCAACCAGTTTTTTAAGCGTGCCTTTGGTGTACCCTTGAAAATTATTAAGGATTTTTATGGTATGTGGATGCGAAATATTTTCGTGTGTTTTCGCAATATTGAACATAAAGGATAGGGTCTTATGCAATTCTAAATCACGACGATTTTTTATAAACCGAATTTGGCGAAACAACAAACCACGATTGGGTGAAAAAATAAAAGAAAAAATCACAAAAACTGAAGCCACAATAACTATTACTGGCCCAGTTGATAGGTTATTTTGAGTGGCACTAATTGCCGTGCCGAAAACTCCCGAAAAAGCACCAAAAAGCGCTGCCAAAAACACCATCATACTCAAGCTGTTTGTCCACTGTCTTGCAGCAGCGGCAGGAGCCAAAAGCATGGCGCTCATTAAAACCACACCAACTGTTTGTAGGCCTAAAACAATAGCCAAAACAATAAAAGAGGTAATTAAAATGTCTATAGTTTTGGTGTTAAACCCAAGGGTATTGGCATAATCTTTATCAAACAATAAAATTTTGAATTCTTTCCAGAATAGGAGTAAAACAATTAGGCATAAACCTGTTACAATTGCCATAAGCCAAACATCACTTTCCACTAATGTTGCAGCTTGTCCAAATAGGTATTTGTCTAATCCAGCTTGATTAGCATTGGGTTGTTTTTGAATAAAGGTTAATAATAAGATTCCGAAACCAAAAAATAAAGACAAAATTAACCCTAAAGCGGTATCAGATTTTAAATGTGTTTTAGTAATAATACCTCTTATCCAAAACGTCCCTATTAATCCACTTATTAACGCACCAAGAAGTAATGTATTGCTTTCTTTTGCTCCAGTTAGTAAGAACGCTAAAGCAATGCCAGGTAAAGCGGCATGTGAAATGGCATCTCCCAATAAACTTTGTTTACGTAGTACAGCAAAACTTCCTAGCATTCCAGTTACAGCACCGAGTATAGCAGTACCAAGCGTTATGGTTCTTAAGGTGTAATCGTTAATTACGAGTTCTATGTATTCTAGTAAGTCCATTTTGTCATTCCGCACTTGATGCGGAATCTATTATGTTTATTTTAGTTTATAGATTGGAGATTCCTGCTTTCACAGGAATTCTATTTTTGTATACTCACTTTATAATTAATACCATAGGTTTTGGTTAGATTGTCATCATTAAAAATATCCTTTACAGGCCCTGTGGCTATTTTTTTTACGTTCAAAAAGGTTACCCAATCAAAATATTCGGGAACTGTTTGTAGGTCATGATGCACAACGATTACCGTTTTATTGGCTTTTCGTAATGCTTTTAAAATATTGATGATGGCAATTTCAGTGGTTGCATCAACACCTTGAAAGGGTTCATCCATAAAGTAAATAGATGCATCTTGTACCAAAGCACGTGCCAAAAATATACGTTGTTGCTGTCCGCCAGATAATTGACTTATTTGCCTATTTTTAAAAGGTAACATGCCTACTTGCTCTAACGCTTCAAGAGCAGCCTTTTTTTCTTTTTGTCGAGGACGTTTTACCCATCCTAAACTGCCATAGGTTCCCATCATAACAACATCTAAAGCTGTTGTTGGGAAATCCCAATCTACACTACCTTTTTGTGGTACATAAGCCACAAGAGAACGTTGTTTTTCATATGATTTACCATAGATACTAACACTTCCAGCAATTGGTTTTAAAATACCTAGAACAGATTTTATAAGTGTAGATTTTCCAGCACCATTTGGGCCAACAATAGCCATTAGTACCCCTTCTGGAATTTCTAAATCAATATCCCAAAGCACTGGCTTATAGTTATAGGCTACAGTTAAATCGTCTATTTGGACTGCTGTTTTTTTGCTCATTATTTTAAAGCGTTAACTATAGTGTTTACGTTATATTTAAACATGCCAATATACGTGCCTTCAATGGTTCCGGCATCACCTAAAGCATCAGAATATAGTGTTCCGCCAATCTTAACATCATGACCTTTGGATTTTACAGCAGCTTGCAAGGCTTCAATGGTTCGTTTTGGCACTGAACTTTCAACAAAAATTGCTTTTACTTTTTTCTCAATGATAAATGCTGCTAATTTTTGCACATCTTGAACACCAGCTTCAGTAGCCGTTGATAAGCCTTGTAATCCAACAACTTCAAAGCCAAAGGATTTTCCAAAATAGTTGAAGGCATCATGTGCCGTTACTAATATACGTTTATCTTCTGGTAACGTATTGATTGTTGTATTGATTTCAGCTTTTAAATCACTTAACTCCTTAAGATATCGATTTCCGTTTTCTTGAAACGTATTTTCTTCTGATGGTAGAGCTTCAGATAGTTTATCAACAACAAATTGCGTGACTTGCTCCCAATACGTAATGTCAAACCAAATATGCGGATCGTAATTTGAAGCAAAATATTCTGAACCAATTAGAGTGCTTTTGTCTATTGCATCAGAAACAGCAATTGTTTTAATGTTTTGACTGCCCATTTTTTCAAATACTTCAACTAATTTACCTTCTAAATGCAATCCGTTGTAAAAAATTAAATCGGCATTTGCTAGTTTTGAAACGTCTCCTTCACTGGCTTTGTATAAATGCGGATCGACACCACTTCCCATCAAACCTTTTACGTTAATGGCATCACCTCCAATATTTTTAACCAGATCTGTTATCATGGTTGTTGTAGTAACTATATTGAGCTTTTCATTCTCTTTAACATCGGTTTTACAGCTTAAAATACTGAATAAAAGTGTTAATATAAGTAATGTTAATTTTTTCATTTTTAATTGTTATTTACTGGAATTCTAAAACTTAATCCTGCGCTTAATAATATATCTTGACCTTCTGTTATACTAGTTCCAAAGGACATATCTAATTGTAGATCATTTGAAACCAGATAAGTCATACCAGCATCCCATAAATGATTTGCTTTACTATCTTCTGGAAGGTCACCATATAATTCAACATAGGCACCAAACTTTTCAGAAATACTATAACCATAAGCAATTGTATAAATGTAATTGGCTTCTGGTGAATCATTTCCCCAAGCCATACCTAAATTGTATCCTAAACTGGATTTCTCACTTAATGTATGTGCTAACGAAAATCTAAAATCTACACCTGTAGTTTCAGGTCTGTAATCTGTGCTTGCAGTAAATGGTAGAAAAACATGTCCTATTAAACTGATTTCTGGAATCCACCCTTTTTCTTCAGTAATATAAACTTTCATTCCTAGCAACAAGGGACTAAATCCACTTGAAACATCTTCTAATTTCTGACCGTTTTTGTGAGTGACATCTTCTTGTAAATCCCATCCTAAACGCAATTCGAAATTGTCTGACAAACCATAGCGAACTAATGTAGTATTATAGGTAAAGTTTTCGGTCTTTATTTGGTTACGCTCAAAAGTTTCAAAAAAGGCACCAGTTTCAACCTGTAAAAAGCCTTTAGGGACTGTGCTTGAGGCTTCGGTCGCATCAGGTCTGTCAGTTTCCAAAGCGCCTAAATTTTTTTCCTCTTGGGCAAAAGATACAGAATAGGAACATAGTAAAAGCCCAAGTATAATTTGATATTTAATTTTAATTAATCTCGTTGACATAGATAATATTAGTGAAATCTTCATTTAGTAAAATGGTATTGTGGTTAATTGAAATTTGAGTCATTTTATTGTTTTGGAATTGGTTGGTAACCATTATCCTATTGCCGTACTTTAGGCCATGTAGTGCACAGAAATCAAAGAATTCCTTATCGTCGCTCATTAATCTAGAAATGATGTAGGTTTCGCCAGCCTTTGTTTGCGATAAGGCTACTGAATTATCCACAGTTGTAATTTCACCCTGAGCATTAGGAATAGGATCACCATGAGGGTCAAATTTAGGATTACCTAAATAAGCACTAATCTTATCGGCCAAAAAATCTGATGTCTGATGCTCAAGTAATTCGGCTTCTTTATGAATTTCATGTAATGACATGTCAAATAGTTTGAATAAAAGCGCTTCCCAAAGTCTATGCTTTCTTACGATATTCAAGGCCATTTGCGTTCCCTTGTCGGTAAGCTGAAGTTCCTGATACTTTTCATAGTGAAGCAAATCTTTTGAAGCTAGTTTTTTTGCCATATCCGTTGCAGCTGCATTAGATATGCCTAGTTTTTTTGCAATGTTACCAGGCTTTGTATTATTGCTGTCGTTTTTATCATTTTTATAAATTGCTTTAACGAAATTTTCAATAGCTATAGACATTTATATTTGCTTTAAATAAAATTTAAGTATACTTAAAAATATTTTCAAATATAATTAAATTAAATTTAGTTGCAAATTTTTATTACTTTGGTATAATACCTTATAAATGGAATTGTGAAGTACCAATTATTTACACTAATGTTAATGCTTTCTGTGGCTATAAGTGCTCAAGACACTATAAATGTTCATGTTGAAAGCCCTAAAATTGTTACTAAACTTTTATTAGGTAATAAAATACAGCTTGGAGAATTTGATATTGAGTTTAAAGATGTATCAAATGATTCACGTTGCCCAAAATATGTTAACTGTGTCAGGGCAGGAGAAGCTAAAGTAAAATATCAAGTCGCTAAAAATGGTGAAACAATTAAAAATGAAGTAGCTACTATTACGCCTAGCACTTATCTTCAAAATGACTATCCAGTTATTCTAGAATGCGAAAGCCTAACAGTAGAAATCTATAATGTTTTACCGTATCCCGAATATACTTTTAAGATTAATAAAGCTGATTATTATCTTCAATTAATAATTATAACTGATTAATGACAGCCACAATCGCCTGAACTGCAATGTTTTGATTTAGATTGTTTTGGTCTCCAAAAGAATTTAGTTACCAGATATACAAGGGCTATGCAAAGTGTTGTAATGGCCAATATGTTTTGAATAACAATGTTCATTATTTTAATAATTGAAAGGCAATTAAAGCTACAATGTAAGCAAAACTACTCATTATTACTAATTGTAAGGTAGGCCATTTCCAGCTATTAGTTTCCCGTTTAACAATGGCCAGAGTGCTCATGCATTGCATAGCAAACGCATAAAAGAGCAATAAAGAAATACCTGAAGCGAAATTAAACAAGGGACCACCTAAAATTGGATTAACCTCTCCAGCCATTCTATTTTTAATAGTTTCTTCTTCGTCGCTACCAACACTGTAAATAGTGGCAAGGGTACCAACAAATACTTCTCGTGCTGCAAATGAACTTACAATGGCAATACCAATCTTCCAGTCGTATCCTAAAGGTCTGATAAGCGGTTCAATGGCTCTTCCAGTAATACCAATAAAGGAGTGTTCTAATTTATATGAAGCTATTTCTTGTTGTAAATCTTCTTGAGAAATATTTTGTGAAGCATATTGCTCGGTAATTATAGTTTCGGCATTATTAAAATTATCCCCTGGACCATAGGATGCTAAAAACCATAACACAATAGAGATAGCTAAAATAATTTTACCAGCCCCAAAAACAAACGACTTGGTTTTTTCAATAACGGTTAAAGCAACATTTTTAAACAGCGGTAACTTGTAGTTAGGCATTTCAACTACGAAAAAGGTTTTACTTTTTATTTTAAGAACTTTATTTAAAATATAAGCTGAACCTACAGCAGCTCCAAAACCAATTAAATACAGCAGCATTAACGTTAATGCTTGATAGCTCAATCCTAAAACACGCCCTTCAGGAATAACTAATGCAATTATAATAAGATAAACAGGAAGCCTAGCAGAGCACGTTGTAAACGGTGTAACAAGTATCGTAATGAGGCGTTCTTTCCAACTTTCTATATTTCGAGTAGCCATAATGGCTGGTATTGCACATGCAGTTCCAGAAATAAGAGGTACAACACTTTTTCCGCTTAAACCAAAACGACGCATTATGCGATCCATTAGGAAAACCACACGACTCATATAACCACTTTCTTCTAAAACAGAAATAAAAAGGAATAAAAAGGCAATTTGCGGAATAAATATAACAATACCTCCAAGGCCAGGAATAATGCCTTCGGCAATTAAATTGGTAAAAGCACCTTCAGGCATGACGTTTTTTGTCCATTCACTAAACGATGCAAAAGTACTATCAATAAAGTCCATTGGTACGCTAGACCAATCGTAAATAGCTTGAAAAATGGTCAATAATATAATACCGAAAATTAAATAACCCCAAACTTTGTGAGTTACTATCCTATCTAGTTTTATTCTTAAATCTTTAGCCGTACTTAAATCTATAGTCTGCCCCTTTTTTAGCGTATCATTAATAAATTGATAGCGTTTAATGGTTTCTTTTTGCTGCAGACGTTTTAAATCGGCTTTAGATTTGGTTTTAAAATCGGCTACGGCATCAATTTCATTTCTGTCTGTTTTTCCGAAGTTAACATCTTGAGTAATTACCAACCAAAGTTTATATAATAACTGATTAGGAAAAGCTTTTTTTAAGTTATCGAAATACTCGGTATCAATTTCAGAAGCATTTAAACAAGGCTTAACAGATAGCTCTTTAAAATTTGCTATAAGATCTTTGAGGGCTGAAATACCTTGGTTTTTTCTTGTGCTTATTAAAGCAATTTTCGTTTCAAGTTGTTGTTCTAAATACGGAATGTCCAACGAAATACCCTTATAGGCCATTCTGTCGGCCATGTTAATGACTAATATTGTAGGGATTTGAAGGTCTTTTATTTGTGTAAATAAAAGAAGGTTGCGCTTAAGGTTTTCAACATCGCTAACCACTACAGCCACATCGGGAAAATCTTTGTCCTTTTTATTTAATAGCAGTTCTATAACGACGTTTTCATCAAGAGATGAAGCATTTAAACTATAGGTGCCAGGCAAATCTATGATATGTGCTTTTACTCCACGAGGTAACTTACATATACCTTCTTTTTTTTCAACTGTTATACCAGGATAATTTCCTACTTTTTGATTTAAGCCGGTTAAAGCATTAAATACCGAAGTTTTTCCTGTATTTGGATTTCCTATAAGTGCAACATTAATTTGTTTACCCATTGGAAATCTCTATTAAAATGTGAATAGCTGTTTCTTTACGAATAGCAAGATGACTTCCATTAATGTTTAGATACATGGGATCTGCAAAAGGAGCAACCTGGACCAGTTCAACTGAATTACCGGGAAGACAACCCATTTCTAATAATTTAAGAGGGATATGAATAGATGAAACATCAGTAATAATACCTTTTTCACCACGTTTAATATCTGCTAAAGTCACCTTCAAGCTTATTTAGATTGATTTTAAAGAAGCAAAAATAAGGCAAAAACTTTGCGTAGAAAAACTATTAATATTCTTTTTTTAGGGTTTCAATGTCGTTTAGCAAACGCTCAATATCTTCAGGATTGGTTCCGTCGTAAAAACCACGAATTTGCCGTTTTTTATCAATAAGCATGAAATTCTCGGTATGAATCATATCATATTGATCACCATTTCCTTGATCTTTAACAGCTAGATAGCTTTTGCGAGCCAAATCGTAGATTTGTTTTTTGTCACCCGTAACTAAATTCCACTTACTATCGTTAACTCCTTTTTTTAAAGCATATTTTTTTAATTGCGCCACAGAGTCTATTTCTGGAGTTACAGAATGTGAAAGTAGCATGACATCAGTATCATCCAAAATTTCATTTTGAATGTCTACCATATGATTGGTCATTATTGGGCAAATGGTTTGACATGTGGTAAAAAAGAAATCGGCAACATAAATCTTGTCTTTATAGTTGTCTTGGTTTACAATTTCGCCATTTTGATTTAAGAGACTGAAATCAGCAATTTTATGATATTTCTTTACATCTAAAAGTGTGCTGTCAACCAATTCAGAGTTTACCATTGTAGGTTGATAAATAGGAAGTGGTTTATCAACATTTAGAATATTAAAAATTATTGAAATTATTATAATTGAAATAATAGCAAATACAATGGCGAAATATTTGTAGTCTTTAAAAAACGATAGCATAAGGCAGTATTGTTGGCATTGCTTTTGCAAAAATACATTGATTTTTGAAGCCAATAAACAATTCAGGACTATAATTATATGTTAAATGCCAATGTGCTTTGATTCATGTTTTATTCTTGAGTTAAAAAACACTACTTTTGTGCGTTATTTAAAAGAAGACAGATTTTATGACCGTTATATTAATTAAGGCAGCGCAATTATTTTTAAGCTTGTCTATCCTTATAGTCCTTCATGAATTAGGACATTTTATTCCCGCTAAACTTTTTAAAACACGTGTAGAGAAATTCTATCTGTTTTTCGATATAAAATTTTCATTGTTTAAAAAGAAAATTGGCGAAACCGTTTATGGTATTGGTTGGTTGCCGTTAGGCGGTTATGTGAAAATAGCCGGAATGATTGATGAAAGTATGGATAAAGAGCAAATGGCACAACCACCGCAACCTTGGGAGTTTCGAACCAAACCAGCATGGCAGCGATTAATTATCATGCTTGGTGGTGTAATTGTGAATTTTATTCTAGGCTTTTTAATTTATATGATGATATTATTTGTTTGGGGAACCGATTACTCCAATAAAGATGATATTACCTATGGGTTTGGTGTATCGGAAACTATGGAAAAATATGGTTTTCAGCAAGGTGATAAAATAGTGTCTGTAGATGGTAAGCCTTTTAATGAAGTTACAGATATTAATTCGTATTTGTTATTTAGAGATATTAATACGATACAAGTAGAACGCGAATCAGGAGAAATAGAAGATTTAAGTGTTCCTGAAGATATTGGCACACAATTATTTGAAGCTGGTGATTTACCTGCAATGTCACCTCGTTTACCATTTAAATTAGATTCGGTTGCATCTGATTCTCCTGCTGATAAAGCTGGATTGTTGCCTACAGACAAAATTGTGAGTTTAAATGGAGAGGCTGTTAATTATTTTACCGATTTGAAATACGGCTTAAAACGCAATGGCAACAACACATTAAATCTTGGAGTTGAAAGAAATAATAAGATTGTAAATTTAGAGATTAAGCCAACCGAAGATGCCACCATCGGAATTGTAAGTTTGGAGACAGAACGTATAGTTACCAATCACAAGGACTATTCGTTTGGTGAGGCCATATTTCAGGGCACCTCATTAGGCTATTGGACTATTAAAGATTATTTGGCGCAGTTTAAATATATTTTCACAAAAAAAGGCGCTTCACAAGTTGGAGGTTTTGCCGCCATTGGGAATATGTTCCCACCTAGTTGGGATTGGAAAGCTTTTTGGGCCATTACAGCCTTTTTATCTATTATGTTGGGTGTTTTAAATCTGTTGCCAATTCCAGCGTTAGATGGTGGTCATGTTATGTTTTTATTATATGAAATGATTTCTGGGCGTAAACCTGGCGATAAGTTTTTAGAATACGCTCAGCTTATTGGGTTTATTCTTTTAATAGCATTGGTATTATTTGCTAATGGCAATGATATTTATAAAGCTATATTTAATTAAAATTTTAAGTAGATTTTTTAATTAATATATTTGTAGTAAATAATAAATACTTTATATTTGCGCTCGCAAAAGCGAATAACACTCCTCCTTAGCTCAGTTGGTTAGAGCATTTGACTGTTAATCAAAGGGTCCTTGGTTCGAGCCCAAGAGGGGGAGCTTAACAACAGAAAGCCTTTACAGAAATGTAGAGGCTTTTTTAGTTAAATGCTTGATATACTTGCATTTACTGCATTATATGCAAAACTACTCAAACAGTCAACTTGCCAACTTTTTTTCTAAAAAAGGTATCCCTATAGGTATCCCATTCCAAAAGGCTGGGTATCCCATTTTTAAGCTGATTTGTATGCCAATTGTTTAACTCAAAACAGTTGGAAATGAAACAACAAGAATAAACGATTTTATCCAATTTTAATAGGAATTAAATCAATTAAAAAGGAGTGTTTCCACTCCTTAATAAATTTCCCATAATAAATAGAAAGCTTCAAGCTAGCGTTTAATAAGTTTTATGTTCTTGATGCCAGATTCTGTGTGGATATTCAATACATAAATACCTAACGGTAATGTGCCAATATCAATACGTTGAATATTATGATTATTGGTAAAAGATTTTATTAATTGGCCATTTATTGTGTAAACCGTTACTTTTTTTAAGTTTTCTACACCTTTAATATTTACGATTCCTGTTGTTGGGTTTGGTGATATAGACACATCAAAAACTACATGTGTGTTTATTCCTAGTGTATCAAAACTAAAAGAGCTCATCCCAGATACGGCAGAACCATTAGCATCAACAACATTGGTATAAATAGTTACACTATCGTCAACCATGTCGGCTTGCATAAAGGATTTTAAAGGTGTCACTGTTGTGGCTAGCGTGGAATTGTTCTCCAGGATATATAATTCGCCACTCGATGGGTTACCATTTACCGTAAAGCTGAACACATCAGAATTAGTCGCGGAAGATGGTGGCAATAATGCAATAGGACTGCTTAAGGTTTCAGTTATTAAATAACCGTCAATTGAAGACATTCCAACGTTTGTGCCATCAAAAAAAGTAGTATCAGCACCATTACCTAAAGAAGACGTTTGTGTAATGGTAACACCATCTGGTAAAATAATAGTAAAACCATAACTCTGCACCGAAGTAGCAAAATTATTGGAACTACTATTTGGTACAGCCTGTACAATAAAATCATATCCGCCATTATGGAGTAACGTGTATGTATATCCATCTTGAGCCTTAATATTTATTGTGTAAAGGCTCAATTTTATTAGAAAAATTGTAGGTAAAGTAATTGTTTTCATTGTTATTGTTTTTAATAGATTAGGTATCATTTTTTTAAGGTAGTTGTTCTGTTATTTGGTAAGTGCTGAAGCCCAAGAAATTGCTCGGGTGCGCTAATACGTTCTGTAAAATATAGGGTACATCAGGATTGGTTCCAGAGTATTGGGTTTCACCATCCATATTAGTATCATAATTATTATATCCGTTTATGGTGTAGGTTGGAAAACTTAAGAAATTACCCGAATCGTTTAGTACTTCAGATAAAATGCTAGGCGTATCAGGTTCTGTTCCAGAATATTGAATAATTCCATCGCCATTTACATCTCCAGCCCACATGGCTACCACATTATTAGGCATGCCAAAGGTAGTTTGAGCGTTGTTACCTTGAGTGATTTGGTTGTTAGCATCGGTAAAATCGATTGTTGTTTCAGACTGATTTAAAGCTATAGCACTCGCTGTCATAATACCCAAGTGATTTCTGTGCGATATAGCCACATAATAATTATCTGGGTTAACGTTGAATGTTAGCGCAGTTGACAAATCATTCACGTTAGATACAACATCTCCATCTCGTTGTAAAATGGCTGATTGTCCCGCTATAACTATTGTTGGATCTGTAGCATCTCGCAATTCAACCCAAATCCAGTCTACCATAGAATCTTCACCATTATCATCTTGGTTAATGGTTTCGGTAATGACCTGACCATCGGAGTATGGAGAATCGTTATCAATTATTCCATTAGCTCTTAAATCATCACGCATTAAAGTTTCTTCACCAGTATAAGGATTTAGTAAAGCGCCTTGCAAAAGGACATCGATATCAACCATTACATAATTGCAAGATGTTTCATTAAAGCTAGTTTGAGCATCTATACTAGTCCAATTTACTGTACTGTAGGAAGCATCGTCTACTAAAATACATTTTAAGTTCGGGTTGCTAAATGCAGAGAAATTTGAAATATTGGTATTGTTGCCGTTTTGGGCATTAAATGAAGTTAAATTATTATTATTAACTTTTAATTCATTAATGTTTGGATGGTTGGAAAAATCAAGCTCTTCAAGATTATTGTCTTGTAATCGAACGCGCTCTAGCAAGGTATTGTTACTTAAATCAATTTCATTTAATTCATTACTATTTATTTGAAGAATGGTCAATTGGGTTAAGGTGCTAAAATCTACTGAGGTTAAAACATTGTTTTCTACACGTATATCTCTAACTAATGGATTGTTTGATAGGTCAAGAGATATTAAGCTGTTATTTAGCGCCCAAATACGCTCAAGATTTACCAAAGTAGAAAGATCAAGATTTGTTAAATTGTTGCTTTTTATGTAGAGTTCTTCTAAAGCCACAAAATCTTCTAATCCTGTAGCATCAGATATACTTTGACTGTTTACGTTTAATGAGGTTACCACTTCAATTAATGCTGTTGGCACCTGTCCATCACCAGAAATATCGTCATAGCCCAAAGCCTCCAGTGCAGATTCAAAATTTGAATCTGGAATTTGAGTATATATTATTGACATTAGATTAGCTTCATCTGAAGTTAGGCTATCGCTGCATGCATTTGTTAAAATGGCACGATAATACAAGTCTGTGGTTTCAGGAACATTTGTAATCGAAAGGGTAGTCGTTTCACTTCCTGA
The DNA here is from genome assembly GCF_023634025.1 of Hanstruepera flava. Classification (GTDB taxonomy): domain Bacteria; phylum Bacteroidota; class Bacteroidia; order Flavobacteriales; family Flavobacteriaceae; genus Hanstruepera; species Hanstruepera flava. The sequence continues at coordinate 1,527,324 of NZ_JALJCW010000001.1, forward strand.
ATAAGTTGTGCCATCAGCATTTCCATCATTTACTGTGAGCCAAGTGTCGCCTCCATCTATAGACTCTTCCCATTGCACTGTATCATAATTTTCAGCTACAATTGTAAATTGAGCTGTACCGTTGTTTGCTTCTACAGTAGTATGTTGTGGTTGTGTTGTTATAACAATATCATCGCAACATTGTATGTTTTCTGTCATTGGCGAAATACCACAACCTACTGATTGTGTAAAAAGCCCCATTGTGTAAACGGCACCGTCAATATCATTTTGGTCCAAAGAATACTTGCTTTCGCCATTACTAATACTGTAATGCATAATGACATCAGAATCTATAACATGACCTAATTGATGAGCATGACCCAATTCGTGTAAGGCAACGCTTTTAAAATCGTATTGTGAAATGGAAGGTGTTCCAGAACCATAATACCAATTCGTGCTATCATTCCAGGTAATATCCATTTCGTTTACAATGGCTCTGTTGGTCGTTGGGCACGTTCCTAGAAAACGAGTGGTTACTTGCCCAAGTACTCCGGTTGGCAATTCGCTACCGTTATCAAATCGAACAATATTAATGCCGTCATTTATAGATTCGTCTGTAGTGGTTGTACCACTGAACGTAAAATTTACATCTGATTCGCAGTTCCAAAGCTCAAAAGCTGCCTCAAAATATGTTTTGGCACTGCTGGTATTAAAATCTGTGTGGTATTGAAATGTATATCCACCATTGTCATCATCATCCTGCAAAACGGATGGATAAACAGCGCTACTGCCAGAAGCATTAAGGTGGCTATACGTTATAGTAAGCGGAACTGTTGTTTCATGACTTTGGTTATCGGTATTGGTTACCAAAATACTTCCTGTACCTGCAGAATAGGGTATTTCTACTTGTATCTCGGTATCAGACCAATTTAATATTTGTGAATCTGCAGCGTTAATATGGCTTGCACCACCATCTGATGCATTGGAAAAACCAACACTACCCATACTAGATCCAAAATTCACTCCAGTAATGGTAAACACAGTTTCAGTGCCTGCTGTTGCCGTTAGTGGCGAAAAACTGTAGACAATAGGTGTTGCCCTCTGACTTCTGTTAGTATTGGATAGTGCAGGTCGTTCTTGTATAGTTTGAAAACGTCTTCCAGTTGTTAGTTGAATGCTATTGTATAATTCATTTTCAATAGAATTATACGTATTGAAAACATCAGAAGCTTTTTCTGAGTGACTACTGTATTTAACTATACCTTGAGCGGCTGCTACCATTTGGTATAATGTGCCCGAAACATTTAAGTTACCCGTAAACTCCTTAAGGAAAAAGGTTCCAATGGTGCCAACTTGTAAATTGGCTTCACTTGAAGTTACCTGGATTGCATCACCAACTTGCCCCCCTAATGTGACAATTTTCACCGTTGTTGAACTGTTTCCCTTCATATTGGTGTAAACATTTATAGTGTACACTGTGTAGATGTTCTTATTATTGACATCCCAATAGCCTTGGCTATTGATTACTTCTCCTTCAATAACAAGGGTAGATTCTGTAACACGCTGCGAAAGCGATACAGGTTCCATTAAGGCACCACATTGCTGTGCAAAATTTTTAAATGAAAAAATTAGAAAGGCCAGAATAAGTAGTTTTGTTTTCATTTGGGTTTTATTTAGGTTTGGTTTTATTGTATTTTAAGTTTGATGGGACACTATTTTATTCCCTTTATTTTATTATTTAACTTTTTTAACTCGGCTAAATGTTGTTTTAAAAAATCGGCTTGGTTTTGCATTATTTTAATACAGGATATATCCTTTTCAAAAACATCTTGATTAGGTTTATGCTTATCTCTTTTTTGTGGTTTCAATTTGATGCTGTTTTCCAAATACGTATTTATTGATTCTGAAAACAAATCTATTGAACGGGGAACCTAAAAACCTAAAAAGGATAGGGTTCAAAATAGGGTTCAAAACTTTATTTAATTGTATTACAAGCAGTTAATGTAGTCGTCAAGACTTTGTTCTGCGGAGAGATTGAGTTTCTTTTTAATACGAAAACGGGATGTTTTTACAGCTTCTAGCGATGTATTACGAAGATTTGCTACCTCTTTTCGGCTTAAACCAATTCGGATTAAGGAACAAATTTCTACATCGGTTTTGGTAAGTTCTGGATGTCGGTTTTTTAAATGTTTTATGAATTCAAAATTGACCTGCTCAATATTTTGTTTAATCAACATTAATTTCGCATTATCTGCTTTACTAGCTTTTAAATCTGCTATAATGCTTTTTAACGTGATGCCTTCATTTTCGTTTGACAATTTTTGAAGGTTTTCAGCAATGCGTTCTTTAGATTTTATATGCTGAATGGTTTCAGTAAGAAGTTCGTTAATTTCTTCAGTTTTGGTTGCAACTTTATTATTAAGCAAAATATTTTGATAGGCCTGCTCTTTTATTTTCTGTCTATTTTTTAAGTAGAAAAAAGCTATGCCGCCAAGAATGGTCAATAATATAGTTACTACTATCCAAAATTGCACACTGGCTTTCTTTTCGTTTTCAGCTTCAATAAGCTTACGTTCTGAAATGATATTCAAACTATCTAAAGACTTTTTGGATTCGTATTTTAGTTTGGCATCTAAGTCAGCTAATTCTTTATAGTTTTTTTCATTGCGAAGAGAGTCTCTAAGGTTTGTTAGCTCTCGTTGGTGTATAAGTGCCTCCTTAAATAGTTTATTGTTTTCAAGGATAATAACATAATTATCAAGCTCTAGTAGTAGTCGATCTTTACGTCCAGTTTCACGCAAATGATCGATAAACTCTTGTTTTAGTTGGAGTGCTTTTTTGTAATTTCCAAGACCATTATAACTTCTTGCCATTTCAGATGCCGTATTCATCTGATCATCTTTATATCCCAATTCTCTATAGAGATCCATTGCCTTGGATTGTAATTTAAGAGCCTCGCTATAGTTTTGTTGCTCACCAATTAGCACTTCTGCATATTGAATACGATTAGTAGCGCTCGCATTTTTATCGTTTATAGAATCGGCATAACTAATGGCTTTTTTAAAATAGAACTCCGCTTTATCTATACTATCTACATTGGCATAATGCCCTGCATATGCGCTCAACAAGTTGGCTTTAAATGCATGACGATTCTTTCCAGATTTTATAAGGCGTTCTGTCATAGCATAAGCCGAATCATAAGCTGTCTTTACTTTGCTATATCTATCTTGCCTTACCCAAACTATACCCTTAAGATAATATGCAAATGCGGCATCGTCAGGGTTTTTGGTTTGCTTTCTCGATTCAATAGATTCTTCAAGGTAATTTAAAGCCTCTGCAAAGTTTCCTGAATTAATTTCAGGAATGGCTAACTTATGAAATACGTCTGCACGACGTCTTAATATAAATTCTTTATTCGGATATTTATTTTGTAGGGTATCAAGCTTTCTAATAGCTACTTCAAAAAATTCTTTTGTTTTCTCGTAATCTTGCGAAAAACTACGCCCATTTTTATAAAACGCTTCAAAATCTAAACTATCTTTATCAAAATCATAGTTTTGAGCGCTAATACACAAGTAACTACAAAAATAGAGTAGTGCAAATAATAAAATATCTTTTTTAAGCAACGTTGGGGTCATGACAAGTCTCTTCACAAATAAAACTAAAATTTGTTAGATATAAAACAAAGGCAGGGTTCAAATAGGGTACAATTTTTTAATTTGAAATTTTCTGTAGGTTAGATTGTTTTAGCAAGCTAAAAAGGTAGACAACTTTATTTTATTGTCTATTTATTTAGATATTATGTAATTAGTTTTCCTCTTCATTGTCATCCTTACTAAATATGTTGCTTACTTTTTTACCTAGAATAGGGATATCGATTCCAATTACAAATTGCCAACGTGTATATTTTAATTCAGGGTTTAGGGTATTCTCTATTTCAAAACCATCAACATTTAGGGTATAGGGATTGGCAAAACTGTCTGAACTGCTAGAGTAGGTTGCACCCACAACTATACTAGACCACGATAACTTCCAGTCAACACCTAAACTCATGTGAAAAAAATTAGAGCCAATATTTATATCTTTATTATCTGTTGATGATAGATTAAAAACATTGGCACTGCTTTTAAAAGCACTATAATCAGTAGAAAAACCACCATAAGCCTTAAATTGTTCCGACAAGTAAAATTCAATACCTGCACCAAAGTTAAATACAGCACGACGCTCTTCATTAAAACTTACAGGAGTTAAACTTGTGTCTCCAGTATCGATATCAGGAATGTCCAATCGTTTATATTCACCCAATCCGCTATAATAATCGACATTGAGGTGTAATTTACTTTTTTTGATAGGTATTCCTGCTCCTAAAGAAATACCAAAAGGTTCTTTGCGTTTACCGGAAAGGTCATCAAAGTAATTATCTACAAAATTATTGTAATTAGGCCCCATACCTGCAACAACCTCGTTGTAGCTATAAGTACCTTCATTGTAAACTTCAATGAAGGGCAGGTTAATATTTAAACCCAATTCAATGTTTTTAAGCACATAACTTGCCCCGATTTTTAGAAACAACCCATAGGATTTTTGTCTAAAGCTAATAGTGTTTTGGTAAAACGCAACTTCGTTACCTGTAGATTCAACAGTATGGCTTAAATCTGAACCACCACTATAACTGTATATCGAGGCAAAACCAGAAATTCCCACACTGAATTTATCATCAAAGGCATAGGCCCAGGTTAACCCTGTCCAATCATCTTTTGTTCTAGAGTTTAAACCAATGTTGGCATAATGTCTTTCTGCATCAGGAAATAATGCTAGTATATTATCGTTTAAATAATAGCTGCCATAATTAACATTGAAATTAAAATTAGACCTTGTAAGGTAAGAGTAGGCAAACCGTGTACCCAACAAGTTAAAAATACCACCAGCCATGGTTGAAGCGCCATTAAAGCGTGAGCTTGTTAATTTTGAATTTTCGTTTAATACATTTTCTATTTTTATATCTACTAACTGATAAGCTTTAGCATTTAACGAAAACCCCACATTTTCTGCCTTTGCCAAGAATGAGGGATTGTAATACGTTAGTCCTAAATCAGACACACTACCAGTAACATTTCCGGTTAATAATATTGAACGATTACCAAAATTATTAAACTTGTAATTACCTTGTTGCGCATAACCAAAACATGACGCATATACTATGACCAAAAAAAGATGTTTTTTGAAGCTCATTAATTATTACCAATAACCATATAAACTTACGGTAAAAAAAAGAGTCGTCAAAAAGTTAAATAACATTAAAAGTGACAAGAGGTCAAGTTCTAAATTATTTAACTTTTTTTGAATTGAAATTTATTTCTAATGTTTTTAATACTTTGAAATTAGAGTCCGTTACTATGATGCGAGGACCCAAGTGTTGACTGTCATAACCGGTTTCCATAATATAATATCTATCCTTGTAATAATATACGCCATTAGGAGTCCAATTTTTTTTAGAAGTGTACCTAATTAGACTAGAGCCTTTGTTTGAAATTTCTTTTATTGTTCTGCCAGCACATTCAGTAATAAGCGGATTATTATATTTTGAGAACGCAATACCGTAAAATAATTGGAATCTTTTTTCTTCAAATATGGGGTGTTTTGGGTTTTGTTCTATCAGGTTGTTGGCTAGTTCAACCAATCCTTGAGTTTCATTCCATTTAAAAAGAGTCCCTTGTTTGTAATTGGCATCAGAAATGTAGAGGTTACCTGATGTATCTGAAGCTAATGTACATATTCGCTCGAATTTTCTGTCAAGCAATGGTTTTACAGAACCATCAAGTGGCTTTGTGTGTATTTGCTTGTTCATGGCAAAATACACGTTTTTTAAATTTTTTGACATTGAAAATACCTGACCATGATATTCGTCCCAATCATCAGTAAACAATAGTGTATCTAATTTCTTTAATTGGGTGTCATATTTGAATAAATAGTTATGGCCTTCGCCTTCAATCTCACCTGATCGCCATTTGGCTATTCCCGCAATGATTTCGTTTGGACTATGTAAATAGATATGATGGGCATGAAAATTGGTAAAAACAGCTTCCAATTCATTGGTTGTTGGGTCTAGCCTCCAAAGGGTACCATCGCCATTGTGCATAACATCGGCAAAATAAATGCAACCGTTTTCATCAACAACAATTCCCCATGACGGGTGAGACTGTACTTGCCAGGTTGATACAAAGACAAAAGATAAAACGATTAATACTTTAAACAGCTTCATGCTTTTAAATTACGTAAAAAAACTATTTTAAGCTACTTTTTTAACAGCTGTTAACGTATTGGATTACTCTGTTTTCCGCTTATCAATAACCTTAATAGGTTTTCTGCTCATAGCAGGAAACTGTAGTTTTTGTATGGTTTTTTTATCATGAAATTCAATTTTAGGTGTCACACGAAGTTTAGCTCTAAAATGATCTTTTATTTGTTGAAGTAATTTTGTTGATTGTTCTTTTGAAGCGATTTTTAAGCAAATTTCATCGGTCCCTATGTCGTTGGTAGATATTTCAATAATATAGCTTTCCACTTGGTTAAAATCATTTAGAATATTATCCATTGCAGGTGGATATAATGTGGTGCCTTTGTATTTTATCATCTGTTTTCTTCTGCCCACAACAGGACCTAAACGCATAGTATTTCTACCGCATATGCAAGGTTCTGTATGAGCCATAACCATATCTCCAGTCTTAAAACGCAATAAAGGCATACCTTCAACACCTAGCGTTGTTATAGTTAGTTCGCCTACCGTATTAGGTTTAACAGGATTGTCGTTTTCATCTAAAATTTCAGCAATAATGAGTTCTGGATGATGGTGACCACCTTGCTGTGCTTCACACTCGTTAAATGCCGTATTCATTTCGGTTGATGCGTAAGTGGAAAACAGTTCAATATCCCAATCAGGCGTAATTTTTTTGGCCAAGGCATTTAATGAAAAATCCTGATTGCGTAAAGGTTCACCAATGCAGATGGCACCTTTTACACCCGATTGATTGATATCAATATCATGCTGTCTGGCATACTCAATGAGTTTTAATAAAAAGGAAGGAACAGCTATTAAGTAGGTCGGCTTAAATTTCAGAATGGAATCCCATTGCAATTCTGGAATTCCAGCACCAACACGAATAATACCAGCTCCTAATTTTCTAGCACCTAAAAAGTAGGCTAGTCCAGCCATAAAACGCCTGTCTATTGTGGTCATGAGTTGCATGACATCCTGATCTGTTACCCCAGAACAGGCAAATGAAATAGCTTCGTTATAAGCCAATCGGTCCAAATCGTTATCCGTCAAGGCAAAGGTAACCGGATCTCCAAGCGTTCCAGAGGTCGTGACATAATCAATAATTTTTGACTTTTCAACACATAGAAAATCATCATTAAACTGTTGGAGGTGATCTTTAGTGGTTGGTGGAATTTTAGTTAAATCTTCTAGAGTATTAACACTATTCACATCGATGGTGTGCCTTTTAAATATCTGTTTATAGTATTTAGAATTGGTGTTTAAATACGTCAATAGGGTTTTAAGTTTTTTTTCTTGAAAAGCTTTAATTTCTGAAGCTGATGCTTTTTCTATTTCAGGAATCATTGGTTTAATTTCCTTTTAATTTTCTTTAGGTACAAATCTACTTGTTCTTGGTCAGTAACGGTTGTAATTTCTTTTGTTTTTGAAATTTCAAATGCATTATATGCTGCTGTATAATACTTTCTTTCGTAATAGTATTTTCCAACTAAATAATAAGCTTCCCAATATTCAGGATTGGAATCTTGAAGCTTTTGAAGTGTTAAAGGTAACAAATGCATATCATTATTTATTGCAGCAATCACTTCTCGTCTTAAAATACGGTAGTCTTCATAGTTTTTGTAAGCTTCTGTAAATTGAAACGGGTCCTTTTCAATGGTTAAATTGCCATTGTGTAGAGACATTGCTTTACTGTTTTCTGGCGCTTCACTAAAAACGGTATTTAAGTTATAAGCCACAAATTCACCAAGTTGATACGGATTGGCCGAAACCCAAACTAAGCCATCTTTAGGTTTAAAAACAATGCCATGATGCGCTAAGAGTTGGTTTAATGCCTTCTCATTACCATAACCAATGGCTTTGTCGTGCAATCCCTCTTTGTTTCGTAAAATATCTACGGCAATTTTAGGTGTAACTTTCGTCGATTCGCTTAAAAGCTCTTCCATACGCTTGTAACGATATTGCGAGTGGCTTTCAGCTTTATGCTTTAGGTTTTTTTCATCATCGGCATATGCTTCACTTTGAAAATGGTTGGAACAGATGAGTTGATTAGAATTTTCAACCTCATAAACACCAAAATTCTTTGGAGATACCTCAATAGTAATGGCACGATTGTCTTTTGCACTGCCTATAAAAATAGATTCTGATACAAAAACCTGACGTTTTTTGGCTATGGCAATGGCTTCATCAATATTGGAAGCATATTGCAATATTTCACGCGTTAAAATGGAAATGGGCGTTTTGGCTACCCACGGAATACTGGATTTTCCTGCATTAATAGTAACTGTAAGTCCTTGGTCGTTCATACCAGAAACCACACCCATCATTCCAGCCCAAGTAACTGACATAAATTTATGCCCCTCTGTGGGTTTTAAAAAGGCTATTATTTTATCTTCTGCGAAGTCATCACCTGCATAAAAGTCAAAATTTCTTCCAATAATTAAATCACCATCTTCGGTTTTGTTTCCCCAAGCTGCAAATGACGAACAACCAACTAGCATAAGGTCTTGCAAGGCATGACCAATATCGTGAGCACTATGGAAATATAATATGCGTAAGTAGTCATCAGCAACATAATCGTATTTATCACCAGCATATTGCGATACGCCTAAAATTTCAGATTTATACTCTTCGGGAATGTGTAAATACATTTTGCGGTTGTACCAAGCCAATAATTTTCGTAGTATTTTTTGTTTGGTTTCCGAAGGGACCAACTCATTTACTTTTCCCAAAAAAGCATCTTCTTGCTTAAGAAAGAGTTCTTGAGTTAGACTGCCTGTTTGCAAGCCTATTTGATAAGGATCTCCAGAGACGTACAATTCCCATTGTCCGTATTGGTTTTTTGACAAATATCCGTTTTTGGTAGTATATGAGGAATCTGTAATTTTTTGGCGTTCTGGTGTGTTCTGGTTATAGGCACTCACATCAGGTGTATCAAGAAGAGATGGTTTAACACCACATGATGTTAAAACGAGAACGAAAACTACTAAAATATATACCTTACTTATTTGCATCAAGAATTTTATTTAATAGATACTCTTGTCCTAAAATTTCTGAACAGGTAACCACACCACTTATGGTTACACCTAAAATGCCGTGCATATTTAAACTTTGCCCAGTAAAAAGCAAGTTAGGAATTTTTGTTTGAGGAGGAATAAACGACTGCATAGATTTATTGACGTCTTTCACGTAACCATACATGGAACCTTTGTTTGTGGCAATATAATCGCGATAGGACAGCGGTGATGAGGTATAATAGTTTTCAATACATTCCCGAATATTAGGAAATTTTTTTTCCAGTTCTTGAATGATTTTTTCTGCTTTTTCCTGTTTAAATTCTTCATACGACTGACCACGGTCATTTTTATGGGCAGTGGTATTAAATGTGTTTGCCCAAGGCTTTACTTCTTCATACCGCATATAGGTCATAACGGTTAAATTATCGGCATATTCGTTTTGATTTTTTTTAACTCCCATAGAAAGCATATAGCTTTCTGGCCAACTATTTTGGGTATAGTGTTGCGCGTTCCAAACCGCATCTTTGGTTTTAAAGTGGTAATAGTTTTTGTTCAAATATTTAAAACAACCTGGTTTTAATACCAGATATAAACTAAAACACGCAACAGTACTTTCTATACGATCTATCCTATTGGTGTAAGACTTTCTAAAATGTTCTTTCCCTACTAAATCCAATGTAACTTTTGGTTCAATATTAGAAATAAAAATATCGCCTTTTATACGATTCCCATTTTTACATATAGCTGATTTTATCTCGTTGTCTTGACATTCCAAATTAATAACGTCATGGTATTTAAAAACTTCGCCGCCATGTTCCTTAAGTCGTTTTATGAGTAGTTTTGTAATCTGACTGCCGCCATTTACACAGCGATAAGCGCTTTGGATATATGAATTTACTGAAAGGGAATGGACATAAAAAGGTGTTCTATAACCATCTCCTGCATATAGGAAATTAGTTCCTGCAAGAACCGCTTGAAGACGTTTGTTAGACGTTATGGATTCCAAAAAAGATTTTACTTGAAGCCTAAAAACGCCATCGGCATATGGTATGCCAGACTGTAAACGATATAATGGAAACTTGTCGCAGGTTTTCTGCATTTCTTCACAATAAGCATGTATCGCATTAGCTTCAGCTGGAAAGTCTTGGATTAGTTGAGCCTTAAAATTCTTATACCCTTGCGCATAAGCGTATTCCTTTTTGTCATCGTCAAAAGATATAATATCAAATCCGTCTTCATCCATTTTTTTGAGTGAAAGGCTATCCATTATACCTAAATATTTAAAATATTGATATAAGTTTTGGCCCTTGCTCAAACTGCCAATGTAGTGCACGCCAGTGTCAAAAATAGATTTGTCTCTAGAAAATGTTTGAAGGTTACCGCCAAACTGCTGATTTTTTTCTAAAACACATACGCTATACCCTTCTTTTGCAAGAATAACTGCAGAAACAAGTCCGCCAAGACCACTGCCAACAATTACAATATCGTATTTAGATTTAGGTTTCAAGTGTTATCCGTTTTAATGAGACAAGTTATAGCTGTACTTTTTTGTACAATTTTGTAATTGCTAGAAACAAAAGCTGTTTCTAAATGTAGACTGGATTTTAAAAGTATTATTTTAGAATAGTCCAGGCTGTAAATAGACTCAAGTTGATGGTTTGATGTTAAATTGAAGTCGATTATCAATACATCTGAAATTGAGTTTAACGATTCTTCAATAGTATCTGTAACCGTAATTTTGTAGTGGTTATTAGTAATATAACTGCTTTTTACAAGCTTTCGGTTGCTATCATTTTCTAGCCATGTTGTTATTCGTCTACTCGGGCTATCTAACGCCAATAAAAAAGTTAATTGACCTTGATCTTTAGATAAATGCGTAATGCTCTCCTTTTCGCCTATGGATTCCATAACCGTTTTATATACGGTTTTGTTGGCTTTTAAATCGTGCTTAACAGTTTTATATAAAAGGTCGCCTTTGTATCGGTATTCTTCTAACACAACCTTGTGGAAGTACGTTTCGCTTTCATGTTCTTGTCTAAAAGTTTTAAACTGTTTTTTAAACGCTTGACTAATGTATTTGGTTTTATCTCGGGTAGTTGTGCCTAATTTAGGGTTATTAATGGCAATTCTTTCGAGGATTTTTATAGATAGAATTCCAGATTTTATAACAAAATTCCCTTTTGGTAGAATTTCAGAATTACCGTGAATAATTACAGGAACGATATCTAAATTGAACTGTTCTGCCAAAAAGAAAGCACCTTTATGGAACCGCTTCATCTTATTGGTATACGATCGAGTACCTTCTGGAAATGCCATTAAACTGTACCCTTGTTCTACTTTTTTTTGTAAGTGATCGATACCTTTTTCTATTCCGCTTGAAACAGGGTAAAATCCAGCAAGTTTTACGGCTTTTCCAAAGAAAGGGGAGTTATAGACCCAATCATTAACCAAGAAAATTATTTTTGGGTGCAACATTCCTATGGCTAAAATGTCTAAAAATGATGTATGGTTAGCTATAATTACGGCTTGTTTTTCAAAGGTTTCGTTATGTGGGTTTAGAACACGCGTTTTAAAAAACGGGTATGAGTCTAAAACCGATTTCATAAATCGAGACATAATTTTGTGAAACCATTTCATCTTAATTTTCATGCTCAACGGAATGATTTTCATACAAACAATTCCTAAAAAGGATAATATTAATCCGCCTAAACCATAATAAGTAAACGAAATACTAGAGAGGATAAACATTAAAATTGGCGAAGGCCTGTTAGATTTACTTCCAATAAAAAATTTGAATATGATAGGTTGAATAATAAAAGACAGACAGACGGCCGATAATATGCCAATTAGAGAAACTAATGAAATACTATACAAAGCTGGATGCTTGGCAAATATTAAAACGCCAACACCTAGTATTGTTGTGATTACCGATAATATTATTGAGGTTTTATGAGTTGGTAAAACGCGTTCTCCTGTTTTTAATTCGTGCAGCAACCCGTTTGTTATAAATATGCTGTAATCTATTCCCAAACCAAAAATAAAAGTAGAAATAATAATATTGAAAATATTGAACTGAACCTGTAAAACACCCATTAAACCTATAGTTACAAGCCAGGTTAAAGCTATGGGTAAACTCGTAACCAATGTTAATGATACGCTTCTATAAAACAATAATAGGAGTAGTAAAACAACAATGAGGGAATACATTACTAACCGGTTAAAATCGGTTTTTAGGCCACCTAAAAAGGTTTCGTTCATTTGCTTTCTGTCTATGGCCAATGTTTTTGGAAAACCCTCAAAATGTTGCAACAGATTCTCGATTTGATTGTCTTTCACCTTAACCAATGATGTAACTGTAGTAAAGTCTGGTTGAGTACTGATATAGTCATCAATGGAAATGGTATTAATGGCACTGTACTCATTTAAGGACAATGGTTTAAAATCTGTATTTAAAAGATTGTAAAAACTTTGATGGGTATTTGGTTTAAAACCAAGGGTTTCGCCACTTTCAATAAGTTGAAGTTTTGTTTTTTGAATAGTAACATCTGACCAAAAATTTTGCCAAGCCTTAATATCGTTTTCTTGTTTTTTATGAGATTGAATTAAAGCACCTATTGAACTAAAATCTATAATTTCATTACTCTGTTTTAGACTTTGCAATTTAGAAAATATACTATCATTATTTGAAATAGCTTCTTGAACACTATTGCCATAAGCTGCCAAATAAATAGACTTTGAACTGATATTTGTTAGCGCATCTAACCTGTTTTGTGCATCAAGTAATTCTTGAGGTTCGTAGTTTAATTGAGAGATATCGTTATTAAATTGCGTCTTATTATAAGTGAAGGCACTTAATATTAACAGTGCTACAACACCGAGTATGAACCATTTGTTTTTATGAAAAGGATAAAGAGCGACTTTATCTAACAGTGTTTGTTTACTAGAAACAACCACTTTTGTTTTATAAACAAGCGGAATAAAAATTAATGAAAATACCGATGCGCCTAATACGCTTATAGCAGCAAAAATGCCTAAATCCTGCAAGGCCTGCGATTTCAAGAATAACAAGCACAAAAATGCCAGGGCAGTTGTTAAACTACTCATTAGAATAGGCTTTGTTATATCGGTATATAAGGTTTTAGGATTGTTATTACTCCTAATGTGAGTTAAAATATGCAAGGCATAATCTAAAGTAATACCCAATAGTACTGAACCTATTCCTAATGAAATGGCTGATATTTTTGTACGAATTACAAAAAGTAAGGCTACTGCCAATAAAGCCCCAAAAGCAGTTGGTGTAAATAGTATTAATGGAATACTCAATTTTTTATAGAACACTATAAGTATGAGCAATAAGATACTCATGGCTATGCCAACCGTAATCTGGATGTCCTGCTTAATTTGCTTGGCATTGGCAACCGCTATTAGAACACCTCCAAAGTATTCACTGGAAACCTTACCATTAAAGCTGGTATTTAAATCGCTATTTAACTTGTAAAGTTGTTCGGCAAAAACAGCATTTTGTGCTGTTTCACTTGATTTGTGTTTGGGTGTAATAAATAGTAGAATATGATTTTTATCCTTGCTTAAGAGATAGCCATTTTCTAAAATAAAATCATCTCCAAAACTTAATTGTTGAAGTTTTTTTAAAGCCATAAAAGATAACCCTAATGGATCTTTTAAAAGGGTTTCTTTGGCTATAATGCCCGAAGGAGATATTAATGCTTTATAGTTGGCTCTGGTTATTGCTTCAAGACTGTCTTTATTGAGTTTCCTTTGAATAGTTTCATAATCAGAAGTATCTAAAAACAGTGGTAAATTTTCATAAATAAAATTGAGAACATCAGAAACTGTTTCTTCAGGAATTTGACCTTGAATTTGGGTATAATAGTTACTGGAGTTTTTATTTAAGCTATCAATAAATTGAGAGGCATAAGCCGTTAAGTCTTCAACCGAAGCATGAGATTCGCGACTTATGTTAACTATTATCTTATCAGCAAAATTGGCGGTCTTAAGAACTTTTTGTGCATCTGCATTTTGTTCAGAAGTTGGTATAAGTTTCGTAATATCCTCTTCAAATTCAATTCTTGTAGCTAAAAATATTAAACCTAAAAGGATTACCATAAAACCCAAAAGACTCACTAGTGTGTTAGATTTAATGAATTGATATGTCCTGTAGAATAAATCAACCATTTACAGTAGCTTGTTTTTTGTTCTGCAGGTATTCAAGAATAATATAGCTTATTCCACCAAATAAAACAGCGCCAATTATCGCCAATGCAAAGCTACCAACAATGTAAAGTTTTATATTTTTTAAGGCCTCAAAGTTTTCCAATGCTTCAGTTATGGAATATGTTAGAGGCTCATTAAAAATTAGCTGTCCTAATTCTAAACTCATAAGAACAACAAAAGGCACAAAAGGCGGGAAACTAACATTTGAGAATGCAAATGATATGGTTTTATTAAGCTTAAAAAAAATAGCCAAAGTAATTGCCAAAAAAGTATGAAAACCCCAAAGGGGAGAAAAGCCAATAAATGTACCAAGAGCAATGGACAAGGCTTTTTTTCTGGGAGAGTCGTTACTACCTAATACATCCTCTTTAAAGAAACGTTTAACCCCTTTTTTTTTAAAATCCCTAAAAACTTGTCTTGGCTTATAATACAACAACGCCAAAATTACTAACCAGGTATTCAATATGCTAATTCGGGTAAAATCTTTAAATGGTCTGAAATGCGATACGCGTTCAGATTCGTCATATAATACTTGAATAGGAATATTTAGTACAGGAACATCTCGCCAAGCCGATTTAACGATAACCTCAATTTCAAATTCGAATTTAGTAGTAAAAAAGGTCATGTTTTTTATAATCCGTAAGGGATATAGCCGAAAACCCGATTGTGTGTCTTGTAGTTTAATGCCAGTTTCAAACTTGAACCAAAAATTTGAAAATTTATTACCAAAACTGCTTTTGCCAGGAATGCCTTCTTGATCCATATTTCGGGCTCCAATAATTAAAATATCGGTTGCATTGTGTTCATCCAGTGTTTTTATAAAGGCTGGAATATCGCTGGCAAAATGTTGACCATCTGAATCTATTGTAAGTGCAAAGTCGTAATGTAATGTTATAGCATGTTTAAAGCCCTCACGAAGGGCCATTCCTTTTCCCCTGTTTTTTGGGAAATGGATTAGTTCAATACCTTCATATTCTTTTAGAATGGTTGAGGTAGAATCTGTTGAACCGTCATTTACTACAATAATATTTGAGGTGTACTCTAAAACACCATTTAAAACACGATTTAAGGTATGTTGATTATTGTATGTGGGAACGATTACACATACGTTTAAATCCGAAATTTTTTGTCTAATAAGTTCAGTATTCAACTAAAAGAGCCTTAAAATGTTATAGTTTCGAAAATACTGATTTTTCTGCTTAATTAAAGGGATTGTGAAATAAAAACGCCTAAAATTTTTGGCCAGGTTTTTTACTTTTCTGTTTTAGAAGATAGTTGTAATGTTTTAAGGCGTTTACAATAGATTCTGCATTCTCGTGGCCTTTAACGCTCATAACTAATTTGTGGCGTTCCCATTTGTCTTTTTTCTCATTAGCTAAATAAGGAGCATGTATGTTAATAAAAGCTAATTCTTTATCTCTTTTATCAGGCATTCTAAAGGAATAAACACTTTTAAAATCGTATAGAATAGAACTTATTTCTTTTGTTTGGTTTTTATTCATGACTATTAATCGTAAATAATCACCTTCAAACTTTGCAACATATTTGTTCTTTAAATAGCCGTTGTCGTCATAACAGTATTTGCCAATGTAATCAACTAAAAAAGCTTGTGTTTCTTCATAAGTAACATCACTCTTATTGTTTGTTGGCTTTACATCAAAAGTTTCAACAGTACCATTTTCAAAAATAATTTTTGAAACTTCAGATTTCTTTATATGGTAAGAAGGGCCTGTTAAATTATTTGGTTTCTTATATGAAATGGTTTCTATGTGAATTTCTTCAACTTTAGCAGAAACCTCTTCATTATTCGAGGTTACAATAATATCTTGTGCGTATAATGATAGGTTAAATAAGAAAAGAATTAGGGTGGTTAGTTGTTTCATTTTTAATTATTGATTTTTAATTAGTTTTTTTTCTTCTGATGAAAAGATACTGGATTGCAAGATGTAATCGCGAATATGTTCTTTTAGATTGTTAGATTTAATATATTGAAACTGTTTGAGAATAAATTGTTTGTCTTCATCTATGGCGTCTTTATACTTTAGTAATTTAGGGGTATTTTCTTGTATGCCTAGACGTACAAAACGTGGCTCAATATTATTAGGGTCGGTTTTTATAGCGTATTCTATATAACTAACACCATTGATAAACCCTTCTTTTTTTTCTTTAATAGTTTTAGCATATTTTGCTTGCAAAGCTATTGAAGCCCCTTTGTAGGCAACTAAAGTGCTTTTGTCTTTTTTTGTTATCTCAGACAACATGTTAAAAAACCCTTCAACTTTAGTTTTGTCGTTGGCAGCCGCCTTATAAGCCTCACGTACTTCGGGTAAGGATATATTATAAGATATAAAGGAATAAGCTATTAGTATTAAAAAAAAGTGTTTCATAACATTATTAAAGGACTCTATAATTAGTTGTCAATTTTAATGCCATAGTGTCTCCAAAAGCGGTACTGTTTTTTACACGATAGCCAGAATCGGTTTCGCTTATGTTTAAAGTTAACTGTAAATCTGGTGTTTTTTCTGGGTTAATAATGGCCATAAATTTTACATTACTAGCCGATTCCATAAATAATTTTTTGTTTAGGACCTGCTCTGATAATTCCTTGATGATTTGCATCATGCAAACACCTGGTGTTACAGGGTTTCCAGGGAAATGCCCTTTAAAAACGTCATGATTTTTATTAATGGTTATGCTAGCATTGGCCTGGCCATCAGAAAAATTTAATTCATTTACTTTGTAGAAATCTTTTAAAAGCATTACCAACCAAATTTATAATAGACATTAAACTGAAACACAGAATTTAGTTTATTGCTTCCGTTATAATAATCGTTGTTGTTGTCATCAAAGTAATAGTCATAATAACCATCTCTAACGTCAATAAGCCCTTGCTTATAACGTGCTTCTATACCAAGCCCTATAGGGAATTCGTAACCTAGTCCACCAAATAGAGCAAAGTCAATTGGTGTAAGGTCATCATAATACAAGTTGTCAGATATGTTAACTTCAACACTAGGGCCAATTATAAAATGAAGCCCTAAATTTGGTACGAAATAGAATTTGTTAGTTATCGCCATTCCAATATAATGAACATTTACATCACCATCATTATTATTTTGATAAACAGGATCGTTATAGGGTTCAACATTTGGAAAATCTTGGGACCAACCTTGATTTGAGTAAGTGAATTCAGGCTGTAATTCATAAAAACCACCTAATCTTAAGTTCACGAAAATAGCTCCGTTAACACCTATTTTTCTAGATGAATTATTCAAATCGGTTATAGTTGATGCGTTTATTCCAGTTCTAATTCCTGGACGAACTTTTACTTGAGAGAATGATGCAGCTGTTATCATAATTACTGCAAAAGATAAAATGAGTTTTTTCATTGCGAAATTGATTTAAGGGTGATGTTGAGTTTTATGTTTTTGTGTTCGATTGTTATGTTGTTTGCAAAGCTATTATTTATTTCTGAATACGTAAATACGACTTTTTCTTTTGATTTATTTGTTCTAATAATTTTATATATATCATTTTTTTTATAAAGGTAGTAATGTTTGTTGTTCACCACGCTATTGAACACTAAATCGTCTTGTTTAGTAAATACTTGACTAACCTTAAAGTTTTCGTCTGTAAGTGTTTGAAAGTCCGATTTTAAAATGTTAATCAACATTTTTTTATTTAACTCATCAAGAATGTAATTAACCTTAAAATCTGATTCTGTGAATGAGAAATCAAACAATTTATTTCCCATTTCTGTTGTAAAAGCTACACGATGGGAATTAGAATTTATTTTTTTTACAATAAGTAACCCGCTAAAATCACGATCGTAAACCATTATATTGGCTTTGTAAACATAATCTTTGGTTGAGTCAGAAAAATAAGGATTTGTTACAGTTTGTGTTGAATTTGTAATTGGAGTGAAGCCTTGTTTTTTTGAATACGATGCGCAGCTTGCAAAGCACACGAGCAAACTAATTATTAAATACCGCATTATCAATTGGCTTATTTAAAACTTTTTTGCTAAAAACAATTTTAGTATAATCGCCTGAAGCTTCAATCATTTTTACTTCTTCTACATCGCCATCTTGATTATAGGAAATATGAAAATCACTTATATATTTAGCAAATTTTTTATCCTTGGGTTTGAAATGCACAATAAATTGATTGTCATTTTTAAAGTAGAAAATATTAAATTCTGAGTCATCAAACATATCACCTTTTACACTTTTTATTATAAGGTTATTTAATTGTTTAAATAGTTTGCTTGACCCGATGTTGACCTCACTTTTATTACCTTCATCATTAATATATAGTGTTTCGTTTTTAAAAATAACCGAATAGCTATAAGGATTGGTATATTCCCATTTAACTAAATCTGGAGCTTTAAATGAAAGTTTACCATTAGTAATAATATCGTTGGTTAAAAAATCTAAATGCTTGTATTGGGTAAAATTGCTTAATATGGTTTTTGTTGTTAAAGCTTTATCCTTAACACGCTTTATTAGCGTTTTGGATTCAGAATCGTTTAATGGGGTTTGAGCCATTATTGTCGTACTGAATAGAATTAAAATAAAGCATAATCTATGCATAAGCTTTAATGTTAAAAAGTTCATTAATTGTAACCGCTTTTAAATTTTTATGTTGTAAAAATAACAATAACTGTTCCAAAACTTCTACAGTTTTTAAACTAGAGTCGTGTAGCAGAATAACATCGCCCTTCTTTAAGTTTTTGGTAATTCTATTTAGTATTTGCTGTTTACTAATGGAAGTCGTATCAAACGATCGTTTATTCCACCCAATAGAATATAATGTTAATGCTTTAACTGCTTTTTTAATTCTTGGGTTGGTTACTCCAAAGGCAGGTCTATAAAGCTGTAGTGACAATCCAGTTAGATTTTTAACAGTTCTATTAGTTTGTTGCAGTTCGTCAACTACTTTTTTAGTGCTAAAAAAGCCAAACAAATTATTATGGGAATATGTATGGTTTCCAACGGTATGCCCTTCAGCTAGAATTTGTTTAAAAACATTAGGGTAGGTTTTTACATGTTTTCCAATACAGAAAAACGTAGCTTTTGCATTATACTGTTTTAATAGGGCTAAAACTTGGGGAGTAAATTCTGGATGAGGGCCGTCATCAAAAGTAATAGCAATATGATTTTTAAGTGTTTCGGGATTATTGTTTAAACTCTTGACATGGTAGTTCCAGCCTATAATAGCTGAACCTAATGCAGTAATACTAAACCAAATTAAAAGTAGTAGGCCAAACCACCAAAGTGATATGTGGTAAAACAGAAACAATACTAGTAAACCTATAAAGATAACTATTGCGGTTATGTTTATTGATTTAAAATTTAGCATTTACGAAGTAAAGTGAAACTATGATTTTCTCCACAATACTGGTTGTATAAAAGTATGTTTTTAAATTGAGAAATGTTTTTGTCATTCAGTTTCACCAAATCTGGAAGCGATTGTGCTTTTAAAATGTTAGCAGCCAACCAGAACCCAAAAGAGGAAGCCGTATGAAATTCACCGCTTAAATGTTTGTAATAAGCTTGTAGTATTTCCTTAAAAATGCCAGAAGTTAATGTGCTGTAATAATCATCATATCTTACATCGCCATTATTTCCAAGAACAACTAAATCAATGTCATCAACACTTAAATTATAGTCCTTTAAAAAGTTTTCCGCAGTATACGAAATACCATCTTTAGGTAGTGTATTATAAATATTGACACCTACAATTTCGGCATAAGTAGATGATTGTTGTTGGTTTGAGAACACAAAGAAATTAGCGCCTTCACTAAAAACAACACCTTTAGTATTAGACAGTAGTAGCTCGCTACTTTTAACAGGTTCTGTTTTTATTTGATCAACTAATTTTAATAGCTTAACAGTATGTTCGCCAATTTCGTCTACACCACCAACTAAAATATTTTGAGCTTCGTTTTGTTCGAGTTGTAGTTTAGCATCTATTAAACAAGACTCAAATGAACTGCTACCATGTACGTATGTGAAATTGTATCCTTTACATTGCAACTCCAAAGCTATTTGGCCGCCAACAGTATTATGTGTTGATTGAATAAATGGTGTAGGTGTTAAATATTGTTCGTCATTATCTAAAATATTACTCAAAAACTTTTCTGAATCACGTAAGCAACCCATGCCTGTTCCAGTTATTATGGCATCAACTTGTTCTAAACCGGCATCTTGAAGTGCTATTTTTGATGCTACAATACTCATTTTTATACCCTTGGCCATACGTCTGGCTGCAGCAGGAGGAATATAATCTTTGTAATTAGGATCTAGAGCAGGTATTACGGTATCGTTATATTCAATTATTTCCGAAAGGAAATTATTATTTTCATACGTTTTTTGAGCTGAAATTGACCCAACACTATTTATATAAACACGTTTCATCACCCTACTTTTGAAAATATAACGGTTGAACAGTTTCCTCCAAACCCAAATGAATTGGACATTACGGTTTGTAACGGTTTTTCTTTTGGTGTGAGTTGAGGTGTTATAGAAAATTCCTGCATTTGGGTTTTGAAATTCAAATTAGGAAATATAACATTATTTTGAAGCGCTAAAACGGAATACACAGCTTCAACAGCTCCAGCAGCTGCAAGCGTATGTCCTGTATAAGCTTTAGTAGAACTGAAATCTGGAACGTCCTCTCCAAACACACGAATTATTGCACGCCCTTCGGATAAATCGTTATTACCGGTTGCAGTACCATGCGCATTAATATAGTCTATATCTTTTGGTGAATAATTAGCAACTTGTAATGCTTTTTCCATGGCTAAAGTGGCGCCATCACCATTATCTGACGATGCTGTTTGATGGAAAGCATCATTAGCGTTACCATAACCTTTTACATATGCTAGCACCTTTTTGTTTTCTGAATTAACAACAGCATCAGATTCTAAAACCAGAAATGCTGCAGCTTCACCTAAATTCAATCCTTTTCTATTATCATCAAAAGGTGTATTGTAAGTGTCTGATAAGATCATTAAAGTTTTAAAACCGTTTATGGTAAACTTTGATAAGCAGTCTGATCCACCAACAATAACACGATCTAATTGTCCTGATTTAATGAGCCTAGCACCTAACATGATAGCGTTCGCAGCTGAAGAGCAAGCGGTACTTATTGTGGTAACTAAACTTTGCTCAATACCTAGTTGTTCTGCAATTTTTTGAGAAGAATCTCCTGCGTTGTGACCAGCAATATATTTTCTATGTGCTTTATTCTCTAGATACTCATAATAATACTTTTCAGTCATATCCATTCCACCAACACTAGTAGCCGAAACCAAACCCGTTTTGTATTTGTTGATATCAGAAATATTAGCGTTATTAAGCGCTTCTTTAGCTGCAATGGCACCAAGGAATGCGGTTCTAGAATAGTTGTTGTCTGGAGTAAGGCCTAAAAGATCTTCAAGTTCTTGATTGGTATAGTCTATTTCGCCAACCATAATATCATTTTGGTGCGTAGTTTCAATCTTTGAGATTCTTGAAATTCCTTTAGTTTCTGAAATGAGAGATTGATAATTTTCTGCGACATTGTTTCCAATGGCAGAAATTATACCCATTCCAGTTATTGCGACTCCTTTACTCATAACATTCCCTGCACCAGTGAATAAAGCTTATTTAGATCTGTGTTCAGTAATATAAGCTGCCATTGTATTTATTGATTCAAAAATGGTGCGCCCTTCTTTAGGATCTGTTAATTTAATACCATAGTTTTTATCAAGCATTACAATAAGTTCTAAGGCATCAATAGAGTCTAAACCTAAACCATCACCAAAAAGCATGTCATCATCAGCAATATCAGCTGGTGTCATGTCTTCAAGGTTTAATTGTTCTATGATGTTTTCTTTTAATTCCTGTTTTAAAGCATCCATATTATCCGTTATATAATGTTATTATGTTTTGTTTGTTATGTATTGTATCTCCTGTTTTAGATACTAAATATAAAAATGCTTCATAATTAGTATCATCAAAATCAACCCACCCGCTTAATACAGCTTCAGATTTATTTAAATCTAATAAACTATTTGAATAGTTAAATAAATGGTCTGCATTAAAGCTGTCAAAGATAAAAAAACTATTTTCAGAAAACAGCTTATATTTAATACTAATCTCGCCTAAACAAATATTTGGTAACGTGTATACAAATACCGCAGGGCTAGGGTAGTAGTCTAGTTTATCTTGTATGGAAGTTTGATGCTTACGATCCGTATCTAAACTAGCAGCTTTATTTGAAAAAACCAATGCTATATCATTGTCAGTACTCGTGTTGAGGTTTTCATTTTTTAATAGTATATCTGCCGCCATAAATGCCAACTTGCTTAAGTTATCCATTTTAAAAAACTTGGCATATTTGGTGTTTTCTGCTCGATATAGGTTCTTAATAAACTCTGAAAAGGTTTCCGAACTATCCTGATAAACATCATTTCCATCTAGCCAAACAGAATTGTTTTTGATATGACAATACGAAGATATGTAATAGTTGTTTTTCAATTTTATTTTTTCTTACATGCTAAAATGGTGTGATATTCCCCAACCTGAATATCTTCTATTAGTGCCAAACCTGCTTCGTCTATTAGTCTAATTAACACTTTTGATGGATACATTTTACTGTTTCCATTTGCCATAACCGTAAAGTATAATGATGTAGCTTCTAAAACAAATTTAGCATTGTCAAAACGTTGTCTATCTGTAAATGTTTCCATGATTAACACTTCGCCATCCTCATTTACAGCATTGGCACAAGCTTTTAAAATGGTTAATATTTCATCTTCAGAGAAACAATCTAAAAACTGACTCATCCAAATGGCGTCTGCACCTTGAGGTAATTGTGGGTTTTCAGACAGCCAATCTATTTCATGATGTGTTACGCGATTTCCGAAACCGGCCGCTTCAACATTGGCACGTGCTATTTTTAATTGGCCAGGCAGATCAATCATTTTAATAGTAACCGAGTCATTATATTTACTACCACTAATGGCAAACTTACCTGTGTTTGCGCCAACATCATAAATAGTTTTTGGGTTGTTTCTAAACACAAATTCTAAAGCTTCCTGAAACACATCGTCTGAATAATGATGATCAAATTCAAACCAAGCTTTTTGAACATCTTTAGGAAGCACAGAAAGGCCTTCATAAATAGTATTCCAGTTACCAAGTTCCTTTAAACCTGAAGGTTTACCTGTTTTAATGGCATCGGTTAAATGAAAAAGACCTTTATAACATACATCTTGGGTGAAGTTAATGTTGACATCAACTGTTCTATCAAAAGCTAAAAAGTAACCTGTTGTTGTTAATTCAAAATTACCAGAATCATCTTGGTCTACTATTCTATAGCTTTCAGCTATTTCTAATAAAACACCAATACCATAAACACTGAGTTCTAATTCTTCTGCTAATTTCTCTATAGTAATACCGCCTTTTTTTCTATACTGAAAAATTAAATTAAAAATACCTAGTTTACGTAGGGCTACTACAGCTTGAAATACGAATGGAGCAAAGGCAATTCTTTCAGCTTCTTCAACGGCATCAATAGCCCTAATTGGTTTTTTTGTCATTGTCGTCATTTTATGTTAGCGTTTTATAAATTATAGCCGTATTACATCCTCCAAAGCCAGAAGCGGTTTTAAGGAACGTTTGTAACGGTTTGGTTGGTTTTGTCGTTTGTTTTATAATATTTAAAGGTTTTGAAACTCCTAACGTTTCAAAACCTTTTGATGAATAAAGCACATTGTTTTTTAATGAATGCATCCCGATAATAGTTTCTAGCAATCCAGATGCGCCTAATGTATGTCCAAAATAACCTTTTAAGCTATTTAAAGGGACACTTTGAATGTTACTACGATTAATGGCGATAGCTTCCATTTCATCGTTAAACATTGTTGCTGTACCATGAGCTGAAATAAAATCGATTTCAGATGGTCTTATTTTTGCCTGTTTTATGGCAGATTGAATACTTCTATAGAGTCCTTCTCCAGTTCGGGATGGTCCTGAAATATGATTGGCATCATTACATGAACTTTCACCAAGAATTTCAACAGCCTCTTCAGCAAGATTAGTATTGTTATTAGTTACCAAAGCACTTGCAGCTACTTCACCAATATTAATACCTGTTCTGTTTTTATCATAGGGCTTACAAGGCTCATTGCTTAAGGCCTGAAATGAATTGAATCCAGATAATATAAACTCTGAAACAACATCGCCACTTACTATAAAAACATGGTCGTAAACATCTTGTAAGATAAAGCGTTTTGCAATGGCTACTGCTAAAACTCCAGAAACACATGCATTAGAAACGATAATGGCATCATTTTCAAAATTGAAAAAGGTTTTGATAGACTTTCCAAGTTCATCTAAATATGCACGTTCTTTCGAAAAAGGATTGTTTTCGTCCAGAGCATCTATATTACCCTTTGTAGTTGAAATTATTAACCCGACACGTTTGTTTAACTCTATGCCAGATTTGGTAATAACCTTTTGTAAAGCGGTTATCATCATTTTTTCGAGACGAGTATAATCTTGGTTAGGCTTCAGTTTTTGAAAAGCGTTTTCTAAATCTTCAGTATTGATTAAGGCAGAATAAAACGACTCTGGCAGAAAAGTTTTATTATCTATCAGTTTTAAGCCTGAAATTTCATTGTGAATGTTTTGAACAACAGTCTCACTATCAAAACCCAGTGATGAGATAATGTTATTATATGACACATAGGTTTTATTCATCTAGTAAGCCTACTTTTTGTTTCCAATTTTTAAAAAAGGGTGGAATAGTTAACCACAATTCGCCTTCCCCTATTTTATCAACAAATACTTGAATGGTTTCACCAGTACAAACGAGCTGATTGTTTTGGTTGTAAATTTCGTATCTAAAAACCATTTTGGCAGAAGGACTGTCTACATAAATTGTTTTAATGGTTGCAATATCACCATAGCGCAATGGTAGTTTATGATCTGTACTCGATTTGACAATAGGTGTTGCAAACCCAAACTTCTTTTGGTCTAAATATGAAATACCATGATGTCTGCCAAAAGCCTCACGGCCATCTTCAAAATACTGTATATAGTTACCATGCCAAACAATTCCCAATGGATCTGTTTCAACAAAGCGAACGCGTACTTCACTAATGTGTGTAATTTCTTTTGGGTTATAAGGCATTTTTCTTTTCATTATAAACTATTGCAATTAAAGTGGTTGCTAAAAAAAAGAGTAACAACAGACTAATTTCTGGTAAAATATCTAATAGCGACCCATTTCGTAAAAATACATCGTAAAAAGCATTTAAACCCCAATTCATTGGTGAAATTTGAGATAGGGTTTGCATGATTTTTGGCATAACAAAAACAGGAACCCAAACACCACCTAAAGCTGCTAAAATTACAACAAAGGTTGCGCCAAATGGAGCCGATTGCTCTTGGGTTTTAGCAATTGTGCCCAGTAATAAACCTAAACCTATTGCTGCCAGTCCCGCAAAAACGGCTACCACAAAAAGAAGTGGCAGTCGACCTGAAACATCTAGATTTGGTAAACCAATGGCTGGGAAAACATATAAACCTACCAAAAGCATTAGAATAAATTGTATTAGACAAACCATTAAATAAACCAATGTTTTCCCACCTAATACTATAGCATAGGAAACGGGATTTGTTCGGAGTCTAACAAAAGTACCTTGGCTTTTTTCTTTAACAATATTTATTGAGAGCGGAACAATTATAAAGAATATGGCAAACAGTGTCCAGGCAGGTACATTATGTTGGACAGAATTTGGGATATATTCTTCATTGTCTTTTTGAGGAAGTATTTCGTTAAAAGTGATATAGCTTTCGGTATCAAAAATAACTTCTGATGGGTCGTCAGTTAGCTGTTCTTGAAATGCTTTGTAAATGGATTCTGTTTCAATCTTTGCAACCATTTTGTCAATACCATTCTTAACGGAATTCTTAAAGGTTAATTGGGTTGCTGGATCAAAGTATAATTTAACTTCTTTACCTTTTATTACTTCTTGTTGAAGGTTATCGGTGGTTTCTTCCAATCCGAATTTTTCAATAATGCCATCTACATTTTGTGATACCTTTTTATCTAAACCGGAGCTTAAGTTTTCAGGAATTATAATGGCGAGCTGGTATTTGCCTTTAAACACTAAATCTCTTGCTGTACTTTCGGTTTCTTTTAAGTTTATTTCAAAAGTATTAGACTCGTTTAGGCCTTTTAAAATGGTTTTTGACACATGGCCATTATCGTTATTGACAATTAAAATGGGAATCTTGTAATCAGTAACTGTTTTAAATGTGCTATCCTGAATTAAAGTAATAGTAATAATAAGCACAAGAGGCATAATAAATAGGATAGCAATACCACCTATATCACGTGTGAGCAATAAAAATTCCTTATATGTAGAAGCTATTAATTTATGCATGATCTCTTAAGGCTTTTCCGGTTAAATTAATAAAAACATCTTCGAGATTATGAGCACCATCATTGTTTTTAATTAAATCTTTGGGATGTCCTTTAATAATTATTTTTCCATGATCTATAATAGCAACTCGAGTACAAAATGTTTCTGCTTCATTTAAATGATGCGAAGTGTAAATTATTGTTGTTCCATTTTTATTAAGCTCTTGAAGAAACTCAATAATAACATTCTTGGATTGTACGTCTACGCCAACAGTTGGTTCATCTAAAAATAAAACCTTAGGTTCATGCAGTATGCTTGCAATTAAATTTACACGTCGTTTCATGCCTCCTGAAAATGCATCTATTTTTTTATGGGCAAAATGAAGCAAGCCTAAATGTTCGAGGGTATGGTTAATTTTAGTGTCTAATTCTTTTCCTTTTAAACCATACATGCTTCCAAAATATTTTAAGTTTTCAAAAGCGGTTAATGAAGGGTATAATGCATATTCTTGAGGAACAATACCAATATGCTGTTTAAGCTGGTTTTTATTTTTTTGATAAGTTAAACCATCTATGGAAAAAGTACCCGAGGTGGGTTTGATAAGCGCACATAACATAGAGATTAATGTGGTTTTTCCTGCGCCATTAGGGCCTAGTAAACCAAAGATTTCTTTTTCATGAATCAACAAGTCTATATTAGACACCGAAAAATTCTCGGAACCTTTATATTTTTTAGAAACTTGTTCAATTTTTATCATTCTTATTTTATAGCTTTCTTTAGTTTTTTAAAGAACACCTCTTCTTTATCTGCAATAACTTCAAGTTGCGAGGCAACATTGTTGTAGGCATCGTCTTTAGCACTCCGGTTTTTATAAATTCTAGAGGCATCAACAGCAAAATCACGCCATAGATCTCCAATATCGGTCATTTCTTTTGATAGTTCAGATAGTTCGGGTTTGCTTAAAACCTTACTTGACTCTTGTAAAAAGGCAGCAAAAATATATCTGAAGCCTCCACCACCTGTACCAATCTCTTCTTGCATCCTAACTATTTGCCCTAAATAATGATTGGCTTTTTTAATACCTTTTTTCTTGGGCCATTTTCTTATGAGTTTAGCTGTATGACGTATTCCTTTTACACCTAAAACCGGCATAGGAGCTAACATATCTCGACATGTGTGCTTTATTCCTTTTATTATCGCTTTTTCCAGGTTTAATTCTTTGGGAAAATCAATAGGGTAGTAAATATGACCTTTAGGCGCAAATGCGCCTTTAGCAAAACGTACTTTTTCTAGTTGCTTATCTGTTAAGGTGGTTACGGTTTCCATAACAGGGTCACTAATTAAATAGGTGTCGCCCTCTTTTCCATAAACAACTAAATTATGGGCATTAAAATGGAAACGATACTCATCTGGAAAATAAACTAAATTATAGACTCCTACTTGTAAACCTACCGGATTATTGTTTTTTAAATTCTCATCTAGTCGTGCTTTTGCTAGCTGTGGATTTTTAAATTTTTCGCGTTTAATTTTTATACCAACACGTTTAGCAAAACGCTTGAATATAATTCCAGGCAATGCTCTGTATGTAAAAGCAGGTGCATGGTTTACCATTAAGAACGGGATATAACAAAACAAAAGACCTGAACCAATGCCAAATGCCATAGGCTCGCTAACATTAAAGCCATGGTGTTTCATTAAATTGGAAATCACACCGTTTTCGCAATGAGCTGATTGGTGGTGTGTAAAATTAATCTGCATGAAGCTCTATGTTTTTTAGTTGTTCAATACTAATGTCAAATACATCAGCATACTTTTCAAGTGTTTTATTTGATAATTTGTTGAAGACACTAGGTTTAAAATGTCTTTTTACTCGCCATTTCCATAGCCCAACATAGCTTGCTAAAATTGGGAGGTCCATTTTGTGAAATTCCATATAGTATTCAATAGGACTTGTTTTATTGTTTAAAACGCGTTGTTTGGCATTTTCCACACGTTCTTTAATTTCTTCAATAGCCTTATTTAAAGCTATGGTTTTAGGATCCCAACCCGAGCTGTTAACAGTTGTGTACTCGCCATTTTCATCAACAGCATAACATAATTCCTTAAAATTAGCGGATTCTAAATTACTTTTATCTTGAGGGACTTCGTCTTTTTTCATGCTGAATTTATTTGAGTTCCTGTATCACCAAATTTAATTCACAAGATAATAATTCTTTATCGTCTGAAGTTATTGAGCAATTTATAGTGCAAATACTATATTCATCGGTATCAAACCTAGATTTTAATTTGGCATTTGTAATGATGGTACTTCCAACTTTAGGGCAACTAAAAACGGTTACTTTTTTTATCGCACTAATAAAACCAATTAGTTTAATGCCTTTCCCTTCAAAGTCATCTTCTTTAAAATAACTTTTTCCAACAATAGAAGAACAGGTTTGAGCGGCATTTTCCACTAAACCGGCTTCGTTAAAAAAACCATTGTCGTTGAAAATACAATCGGTTTCAATCTTAAATGATGTTGAAACATGTTCGTTATCTATAGATAATACGTTGTCGACCATTAAAAAGGGCGGTCTGTGAGGTAAAAAACGGGTAATATCTAGATACGATAAATTCATTAATTAGCTATAACGGTTTTCATTTCTCCAGAGGCAATTTCTTTATCATCAGAATCAAAAACCTGAATTGAAACCATTGTTACACCATTAAATTCGTGTAGGATGTTAGCTTTAGTTGTTATAGTGTCGTTTAAAAAAGGGAGGTTGAAAATTTCAACTTTTTTAATCGATCCAATGTAACCTGTTGGGGGAACTTCTCCTTTTACAAAAAAATCATAGCCTGTATGTAACGCTACTGTTTGCGCCATATTTTCTATTAAGCCAGGTTCAAGCAAATAATCATTTTCTACAAACAGATTGTTTTCTAATATTTTAAAGGAAGACACCACGGAATTGCCAGAAAAATCCAATAATGAATCGACCATTACAAACGGCGATTTTTGTGGGATTAAATTAGAAATATCGTTTATAGGAAACACTTGTGATGCCATTTTAACAAACAGTTAAAAGTGCATAGGCATATGCAAAACGAGCACTTTCTGGAACAGATAACAATATTTTATCGCCTTTTTTCAACTTACCTGAATCAACAAGTTCGTCTAACATGATATAAATTGAAGCGGCTCCAACATTACCAACTTTACTTAAGTTCATAAACCAATTTTCCCAAGGAATTTCGGTTCCTTGGTCTACCATTTCTTGATAGAGCTTTTCTTTAAAGAAATTTGAAGAAATATGAGGTAGGTAATAATCAATATCTGTACTCTTAAGATGGTGTTTGTTTAAGGCTTGTTTTAAACTATCCACACCTTTTTTAAGGATGTTTTCGCCCAAAAGTTTTACATCTTGTTTCATGGCGAATAGTGATTTTTTACTCCATTGATCAGATGGATATTCGCTCCAAGGTTTTAAAAAACCATTTTCCAACTTATCAGCACCAGCATACATACAAGCTTCTAATTCGTGTGCGTAAGAGTAGCCTTCCATCCATTCAATTTTAAGAGGCTGCTTGCCTTTTGGCTCACTTTCCAATAGAAAAGCCCCAGCACCATCAGAAAGCATCCAACGCAGAAAATCCTTATTAAAAGCCAGGATAGGGTTTTCTTCTAATGTTTCAAGATATTTTAGTTCCTCTTCAAAAGTATCAGATTTCATCCATGAAGAGGTGCGTTCAGAACCAGTACAAACAGCATTTTTTGTTTGTTCAGACTTGACAGAAAGATATCCAAATTTTAAAGCATTCATTCCAGAACAGCATGCGCCAGAAGGCGAATTAATTTCTGTGTTTCCATTTTTAAGAAACCCATGAACCATTGCTGCATGCGATGGTAATATTTGGTCTGGACTAGATGTTCCGCAGGACAATAGTTCTATTTCTGAAGGCTCTAAAGTACCTTCGCATAAATTTGCAATTGCTTCTTTTGTAAGTTGCGCATTGTTGTGAGTTATATTTCCATCATCATCAATAGCATAGTACCGTGTTTTTATTTGATTGTTACGCAAAACAATACGACGCCCTTTTGAAGATTTCCCATTAATTACACCTAACTTTTCTTCCATCTCATCATTACTAATGGGACGATTAGGTAAAAATTTTGATATTTTAGTAATATAAACTTCCTTCATTTTAAAATGCCTACTCTTTTAATGCAACAGATGCGTAATATACTTTATCTTTTTGTATTTGACGATACAAAGGTAAATAAGTCAACAAAAATAAGATAAAAACTATAGGAGCAATAAGCCAAATGGCAAATAATAGGTAATATTTAAACATTTTAACTAAAAAAGCCCTTTTTGATGAGTTTTCCTCACTTTTAGTGGTGATTAAATGGGCCCATTTTGAGAAAATGACATTAGCTCTTTTGTCAACAGTAATTAAAAAAGGCTTTATTTTAACAGCGCCTTCTTTTAAAAGCTCATTTTGAAGTGTTTGGTAGTCATTACTGTGCAAATGTTTAGCAATAATATTCCCGAATTTAGTAGAATCATTAATGTCTTTTTGAGATACTCCTGGTTTTGGAAAAATGCCTAAAAAGCGTTTCTTTTTTCCGGAGAACATCCACTGTGCTATGGTTATCACACTTATATGGTTTATGTGTCTGTCTACCAAAGCAATATTGCCAACTAAATTGGCTCCTAACTCTTTAAGTTGGCGTTTCATTTTTTCTTGGGCCATTATCCACATATTTCTACAGCCAATAACAGTTATTACAGAAGTGTTATTAAGTAGTTGTTTGGCTTCTGGAGTTTTTAGAAAAGATGTTGTGGGTAACGATGGTGTTAAGTACCATATGGTGTATCCGAAAATAATTAAATCGTATTTTTTATTTAATATGTTTTCTGGAATGGGCTTAATTTTTTGAGCTTCCTGTTTAAACGTTTTTGGAAAGGCACCGTAAAATTCAGCTTTAGGCCAAGGAAATGGAAAGGGGTTTTCCATTTCAATTTCTAAATGGGTTATATTAACTTCTTTAGCGTTTAAAGGAGAGGTTATATTGTTTAAGATCTCAGTTAATTGCCCGGATTGCGAGTAATGAATAATTAAAACTTCTTTCATCTTCTAAAAACTTATTTTAAGTCGTCCCAAAAATCAAAATAATTAAACCACTGTAAAGGATATTTTTCTAACATCCATGTAACACTTTCAGTATATTCTTTTAATAAGGCTTGTGCGTCCCTATGTTTAGCTTCCGATTTTCTGGCGTATAATTGGTAGTGCCTATTGTTTTCTTTCATAGCGTAGACAAACATAACAGGTGCTTTAAGTCTAGAGGCCAACATAAAAGGGCCAGCAGGAAATTTAGCAGTCTTTCCTAATAATTCTTCTGTTAAATATTTAGATCCTTTAACATAGCGATCTCCTGTAATGCAAACAATTTCGTTTCGTGCTAACGCTGCATTTATTTCAAAAATATGAGATAAGTCTTCTTTTATTATTATGAGGTTAACTCTAGATTTTTCCTTTACACTATCTAAATATTCTTTTATAGCTGTATGTTCCACATCTGTTGTAAGTATGCTAACAGATGTGTTTACTTCTAAATTGCTCAAGAAATATTCAGACACTTCAAAGTTTCCAACATGAGCACTTATTAAAATGCCGCCTTTATTTTCTTTAAGGGCTTCATTTATTAAATTGGAAACATAAGAAACATAAGTGAATTTATGACTTAAACCAGAATTGATGGCAATTTTATCTAGTATGGTTTGTCCGAAAATATAATAACTTCTGTAAATACTTACAAGGCTTTTGAATTTGGAATATTGTAAGCGATGCCGGAAATAATAGTAGATTGATTTAGAACTATTTTTAGAAAAAAAACAGAAATAAGCGGCAACAAAATACAGGATAAAATATACGGCTCTTAAACCTAAATGCTTCATGGAAAATACAAAAATCTTGTATCCTAGAACAGTTCCTCTAGATTTTCCTTGCCATTCAGCAGCCATACATATTTAGTGCTCTTTTTAGCTTAATTTATTTTCGATAAGGTTGTAAAAATCTTGAAGTGTATTTACATTAACAAAGTCCTCGCCAACCAATTTTACTCCGAAATTTGATTCTACAGCAACAACTAAATCAACAAAGTCTAAACTGTCAAGTTCAAGGGCTTCTTTCAAATTTGCTTCGGGAGCAATATTCTCTTCTTCAACTTCAAACTCATCAATAAGAAAGTCGTTTATTTTTTCAATAATAACCTCTTTATCCATTACCATCAGATTGTTTTTTGATTATTAACGCCGAATTTGTTCCGCCAAATCCAAACGAATTGGACAAAAATACATCAATTTTTTTATCTATTGTTTTACTAACTAAATTTAATTTCGATGAATCTTCATCTGGATTCTCTAAATTAATGTTAGGCGCAATAAAATCATGCTGCATCATGAGCATAGAGTAGATTACCTCGCTAGCACCAGCCATCCAACACTCATGACCTGTCATAGATTTTGTTGAGCTCACATAAGGGCCGTTTTTTCCAAATACTTCAAAAATTGCTTTTGCCTCATTAGCATCTCCAACTGGAGTTGATGTGGCATGGGCATTGACATATTGAACGTCTGAAGGGCTTATTTGCGCTTGTTTGAGTGCCATTTTCATAGCTCTTGTAGGACCATCTACATTTGGTGTTGAAATATGCTCACCATTTGATGAAAACCCATAACCAACAATCTCGCCTAAAATAGGTGCACCTCTCTTTATGGCACTTTCATAAGATTCTAAAACTAAACTGGCCGCTCCACCACTAGGCACTAAACCATCTCTATTCATATCAAAAGGCCTGGAAGCTTCTTTCGG
This sequence comes from Hanstruepera flava, assembly GCF_023634025.1. Lineage (GTDB taxonomy): Bacteria > Bacteroidota > Bacteroidia > Flavobacteriales > Flavobacteriaceae > Hanstruepera > Hanstruepera flava. The sequence goes on from NZ_JALJCW010000001.1 coordinate 1,561,108, forward strand.
GTTTTCAGTGTGTGTTGAAAATACACCTAGACCATCAAAACTGCCCATTGATACGGGATTGATTTCTTGAGCTCCTCCGCAAATAATGCAATCTTGTAAGCCACTTTTTATAAGGTAATACCCCATACCAATAGCATGAGAACCGCTAGCACAGGCAGCACTTATAGTAAAATTTACACCTTTAAGTCTAAAAATGGTGGATAAATTCATGGTAACCGATGAATTCATACTTTTAAAAACACCACCTGAACCTACAAGTGTTGTATCTTTTTTGGCTTTAATAATATCAACTGAATCAACAACAGATTGTGCGGTACTATCATTGCCATAGAGAATACCCACCTCATTAGCATCTAGAAATTCTTGTGAAATTTTAGCATTTTCTAATGCTTCAATTGTAGCAACATAAGCGTACTCACCCTCTTGTCCTAAACTTATTCTTTCTCTTCTAGAAAGCATTGATTTTAAATTAAGTGGCTCTACCATACCGGTTAATGGTGAACGATACCCAAAATCTATACGTTCTTTGTCTATAACAATACCAGATTTACCTTGATATAATGATTCCTTTACTTCGGCGAGGTTCTTACCTATGCACGAGTAAATTCCCATTCCTGTAATAACAACCCTATTCATTGAGTTAAGAGTAGATTCCTCCATTAATATTAATAACCTCTCCAGTAATATAAGAAGCTTTTTTTGAAACTAAAAACGAAACGGCATGAGCAACCTCTTCAGGCTCTCCAAACCTATTAATTGGGATTAGGTTTTTAAGTTCAGCTTCATCTAATTCAGCTGTCATATCCGATTTTATAAAACCAGGAGCAACAGCGTTTACAGTTATTTTTCGTTTGGCAACTTCTTGCGCAAGTGCTTTTGTGGCTGCAACCAATGCGCCTTTTGCAGCTGAATAATTGGTTTGTCCTGCTGTTCCCTTAACGCCCGAAACAGAAGCAATATTAACTATCCTTCCGTAGCGGTTACGTAACATTTTTTGAATGAGATTATTGGTAACGTTGTAGAATCCGTTTAACGAAGTATTTATGACATCTTGCCAATCTTGTTGTGGCATCCACATAAACAAACCATCTTTAGTAATTCCGGCATTATTAATTATCGCTTCAACTACAGCATCTTTGTTGTTTTCTTGCCAGGTGTTTAAGGCCGAATTTACCTCGTCAGAATTTGAAACGTTGAATTTAATAATTTCAGCAGAATTACCATGGGCTTCAACATTTTTAAGAGTGTCTAAAGCGGCCTGCTCGTTTGAATTATAATTAATTAAAATATGATAATCTGTATCTTTTGCTAACTGTTCGCATATTGCCTTGCCAATTCCTCTAGATCCACCAGTTACTAGTGCGCATTTCATGTAAAAAAGTAATTTTTGATTACGGGTTATTTAAAAAGTTCTAAATTTTCAAAAGTCATATTATTGAGAACTTCACCTTTTGTATTGATATAAACCCAAGACTTCTTGTCTTTTACACGAGCTAAACCATTATAAAACCCTTTTTGATTATTTTTTTGAAAGATTGAAAACCCACCAGCTGTAATATCGTATTTGTCTTCAATAACCATTTCGCCCTTATCGTTTATAAAACCCCAAAGTTTAGAGACTTTAACTGGTGCTAAACCATCTTCACTAAATATTTCTGCGTCACGATATTGAAATGGAATAACAACTTCTCCAGAAGCATTTATATAGCCCCATTCTTTACCTTTTAAAACGGGAGCTAAACCGTTAATAAAAGCCCTTGCTTTATCGTACTGCGGTTCAACAATCCAATTGCCTTTGTTATCTATAAAACCTATTTTATCATTCTTTTTTGCATAAGTATTGGTGCCGTTTACAGAAAAATCCCAGATTTTTTCAGCTCCAGGTATTTCTTTAAACTCACCATTTATAATTAAGCCATAAGACTCACCTTTATTGGCAACAACATTACCATTATAATAGTTGCTTACACCGTCATATTCTGTTTTAACAAAATAATTTCCTGAAGCATCTATTAATCCCCATTTTTCTCCTTCAAGTACTTTGGCATATCCATTTTCAAAATTGAAAACTTTTTTAAATTTAGGCTCTACAACTACTTTGCCGTTAGTGTCTATAAACCCTACACCATCATCTTTTCTATAAATAGCGTAGCCGTTTTCAAAGTCATAAAGTTTATCTGATGATATGTTGGTAAGAATAGGTTCTCCGTTAGTGTTAATATAGCCCCAGTTTTTATTGTTATGTACAAGTGCTATTCCAGAATTAAATTCTTTTGTTTTATCAAATTGAGGTTCAATTACCCACTCACCTTTACGGTTGATATAGCCCCATTTTTTATTATCGTTCATGGCTTCAGCCAAATCACCCGAAAAGTTTTTAGCGACTTTAAATTGTGGTTCGATTTCCCATTTTCCAGTTGAGTTGATGTAACCAAACTTTCCATCTGCATTAGCAAGAGCTAATTCTTGGGCAAAGCTAGTTATTACCGTAACTAAACATATTAGTAACAGACATTTTGTTTTCATGATTAATAGCATTTAATGGTTAATTATGTAGTCTTTAACCTTATTGACATAAGGATACATAACTACATCTTCAGTAAATATAGGAACTATATTTCTAATTTCATTATACATCTTTTTAGTTTTTGAAGATACTTGATCTTGAACTTCAAGATGTTCAATGGCTTGTACTATTGTTATGAGCTCTATCGCTAGTACTTCAAAAGCGTTTTCAATTACTTTTTTGGTAATTAAGGCGGCATTGGTTCCCATACTTACAATGTCTTGATTGTCGTTGTTATTTGGGATACTGTGTATGTACATTGGGTTAGACAGCATTTGATTTTCTGCTGTTGTAGAAGTAGCCGTAAACTGTACACCTTGCATTCCAAAATTCAAACCTAATTTACCTAAATTAACGAAAGGAGGTAACATGTCATTCAAACGCGCATTGAGTAAGTAGTTAAGTTGTCTTTCAGAAAGCATACTTAATTTTGTAACTATAGTCTTTAATTTATCCATTTCAAGTGAAACATAATCGCCATGGAAATTTCCACCATGATAGACATGCTTTTTATCCACATCTACTATAGGATTATCGTTAGCTGAATTTACTTCTTCAATTAAAATTCTTTCAATATTATTTAAAGTATCTAATACTGGACCTAGAATTTGAGGCACACATCGTAATGAATAATATTCTTGAACTTTATCTTCAAACACTGAAACATTATCGTTGTTAGAATATAAATGATGCTCACGTTTCCTGGTTAATGAGCTGTCTTTTAAATGTTCTCTCATACTTTCTGCAATAGCACGCTGACCTAAATGTTTTTTGGATTGATTTAACTCATAAGATAAATGGTCATCATAAGCTTTTACGATTTCATTAATAGAAGCCGAACTAGCTGTCATCCAATTTAACAAACGTCTTGAATAAATAGCATTTACAATACCAATACCTGTCATTACAGATGTACCGTTCATCAACGCTAAACCTTCACGTAACTCAACAGAAATAGGTTTTAAACCTTCTTTTTCAAATACGGTTTTAGTTTCTAGCCTTTCTCCCTTGTAAAATACCTCACCCTCGCCAATTAAAACCAAAGCTAAATGCGCTAATTGTACCAAATCACCACTAGCACCAACACCACCATGTTCATAAATAAGCGGAGTAATATCTCTATTAATAAGTTCAGCCATTAATTTAATAACTGAAGAATGCACTCCTGAATGACCTAATGACAAGGTGTTTAATCGCGCAAGCATGGCTGCTTTAACGTAAATAGGGTCAATTGGATTGCCAGTTCCAGAGGCATGACTTCGTATTAAATTATACTGAAGTTGAATACGTTCTGAATCCTTAATTTTGTATTGTGCCATTGGGCCAAACCCAGTATTGACACCATATATAACTTTGTTTTCAGAAAATTCTTTAAGAAAGTTAAAACTTTTATTGACACGCTCAATAATTTCATCCTCAATTTGAATAGATTGGTTTTCAAAAATTACTTTGTAAAAATCCTCTATTCCTAATTTGCCCTTAAATTTTAACATGTATGTTTTTAGTATTATATTTGAACAACTGAAACTCATTCAGTTATTTCCGATTGCAAATTTATAATAATAAATCAATTTATACTACTATACTATGCAGGATGTAAATACAGATGTTTTAATAATAGGAGCTGGTCCTTCAGGTTCTGTTGCTTCAGCCTATTTGCATAACAAAGGGTTAGATATTAAAGTAGTTGAAAAAAGTAAATTTCCACGTTTTGTTATTGGTGAAAGTCTGTTGCCAAGATGCATGGACCATTTTGAAGAAGTTGGTTTATTAAGTGCGCTGAAAGCCGGTGGATTTGAAATTAAAAGAGGTGCACGTTTTTTAAGAGATGATATTGTATGTAATTTCGACTTTAGTAAAAAACATACCAAAGGTTGGGATTGGACGTGGCAAGTTCCAAGAGCTGATTTTGACAATTTATTAGTTGAAGAATTAATTAGAAAAGGTGTAGATATTTCGTTTGAACATGAGGTAGTTGCTGTTGATTTTGATGAAACTGGAAATTCAAAAACTGAAGTGAAAGACGAACATGGAAATAGCTATAATATTCATGCAAAGTTTATTGTTGATTCTAGTGGTTGGGGACGTGTTCTACCTCGATTGTTAGATTTAGACAAGCCATCAACAATTCCAGAGCATTCATCTATTTTTGGTCATGTAAAAGATATCAATAGGCCAGAAGGTGAGGAAGGTACACTTATTACTTTTGATGTATTGAGTAAAGACACTTGGTTATGGGTTATACCATTTTCTAATGGCGATACAAGTATTGGATTTGTTGGTAAAAATGAATTTATAGACTCTTTTGAGGGCACAACAGAAGAGCGTTTGAAAGCTATGCTTAAAGAATCTGATTATTACCACGAACGTTTTAAAGACGCCCCTTTTTTATTCGAACCAAAGAGTATTAGAAATTATTCTTCTGCGGTAAAGCAATTCTATGGTAAAGGTTTTGCTTTAACTGGGAATAGTGCTGAATTTTTAGATCCTGTGTTTTCGTCAGGTGTTACTTTTGCAACAGAATCTGCTTTACAAGCATCAAAATTAATATCAAAACAGCTTAATGGAGAAACAGTAGATTGGGAGGAGGACTATACTAATTATATTAAATATGGAGTTGATGTTTTTGCAACTTATGTAAAGGAATGGTACACAGGTAATTTGCAAACATTATTTTTTCATAGACCAGAAAACCCAGAAGTTAAAAGACAAATTTGTGCCGTTTTAGCAGGCTATGTATGGGATAAAACAAATCCTTTTGTTACTAAACATGACCGTTTAGTTAAAACTATGGCACATATCATCAACATGGAGCAAGAAAAAAGCGAGTCTGTTTAGTACTCGCTTTCTTTATAAAGACACTAAATAAAAGGTCTTATTTCGTGTTTTTATACATATCTTTCACTACTTTTCGTGCTAAAATAATGTAGGCATCTGCAATACGCTGTCCAGAGTTAAAATCGTAACCACCATTTCCAGCGCCTTCTACTTTAGTATAATCTACCGAAAAAATAATGTCGTCAGGGCTATCGTTTTTAAACACATCTATAGTAACCTCAATTTTAGAATTCTTTCTAACTACACCTACATTATAACCAGGATAAATAAATGTTGTGTGAATTCTCATAGTATATTCAGCACTTCCTAAATCTCTGTCAACTTTTACAGCACCATCTTTATACCTGTCGTTAAATGTTTCTATAAATCTTGGCTCATAATACTCTTCTCTATCTGAAAACCAAGAGGCTTTGAATTTCTCACCTGAACCAGGTTCTTTTTCATTTCTGTCAGCCATTTTATCTTCTAAAAAGGCTTCTTCAGAATCATATTTTGGAATTTCTAAATCTGAATAGTCAAATTCAAGAGTGTATTCTGTTATACCTTTTAAATCCATCCAGTCACCTTTAGTGACTTTAGATTTTTGGGCTGCTAGTGATGTAGTAACGAGTAATACTGTAATAAAAAAAATGTTTTTCATGATAATAGTTATTTGATTAAGCACTGCAATATAAAATAACTTTAGTTTTAAATATATACGACGAACTACGTATTTTTAAAATAATGGAAAACAGGTAATAACTAATTAGCCTTAAGAATTCTGAAGTGTTTTCTTTTCCAGATTAGTTAACATTTCATTGGTAATGGCATCCAAGTCGAATTCATGGCTCCAATTCCAGTGTTTTCTGGCTTCATTATCGTCTATACTTTTAGGCCACGAATCTGCAATATCTTGACGAAAATCAGGAGCGTAGGAAATTGTGAAATCTGAGAGCTGTTTTTTAATAGATTCAGCAACTTCTCTAGGTGTAAAACTAATAGCAGCTAGATTGTAAGCCGATCTAATTTTAATAGATTCAGTAGGTGCTTGCATAATGTCCACTGTTGCTTTTATGGCATCATCCATAAACATCATAGGGAGTTCAGTTTCTTCAGTTAAAAAACATTCATAATGGCCATCAGAAAGGGCTTTATGATAAATATCAACAGCATAATCTGTTGTGCCACCACCAGGAAGTGTCTTGTGGCTAATAATACCTGGATAACGAATGCTTCTTACATCAACATTATACTTGTTAAAATAATATTCACACCAACGCTCGCCTACTTGTTTAGTTATGCCATAAACTGTTGAGGGTTCCATAACAGTATATTGTGGTGTATTAACCTTTGGAGTGGTTGGGCCGAAAACGGCTATACTTGACGGCCAGAATACTTTTTTAATAAATCCTTCTTTTGCCAAGTTTAAAACATGAAATAATGAATTCATGTTTAAATCCCACGCTTTCATTGGATATTTTTCTCCTGTTGCACTTAACATGGCAGCCATTAAATAAACGGTATTGATTTCGTATTTTTCAATACATATTTTAAGGCTGGCATAGTCTTGGGCATCTAAAATTTCGAATAAACCAGAATTAACAATATCTAAATTATTATAGCTTATATCGCTTGCAACCACTTGATTGTCGCCATAGATATGTCGTAATTTTGTGGTTAATTCAGAACCTATTTGACCACAAGCTCCAATGATTAAAATTTTCGGATTCATTAATTGAATATTAAAGGGACTTCAAAAATAATAAGATTTTCATGATGTTTCCCTAATTTTAACGTAAAAAAAGAACCAAAAATTAAAGTATTGTTATTATTCTAAAATGAAAGCTCTTAATACAATATATTTGTATTGAAAATTTAAGTTTTTATGCGATTTATTTCTTTTCTAATTATAATACTACTTTGTTCATGCCAAGATTCTAAAAGTGATAGTGTTGAAGAAACTTCATTAAGCTCAACAGTTGAAGTTGTTTCTAAAGACGATGTCCAATCTTTGAATTATACGGAGTTTGTAATAGATGCCAAAGTAGAACGTGCTATTAGCGGTTGGGAAAAATACAATGAGCTTCAAAAAGTAATAGTTGATATTAAAGAAGGGAACTTAACCTTTTTAAGGGATAATAATGAAATTGTTGTTGCCTTAATTCAAGAGTTAAAATCCACTATTCCAGAAAAAGTAAATTCTCCTCATGTTATGGCTAGAATTATAGCTCTGGAAACTAAAATTTTTAAATTAGAAAGCAATGTTAACCTTTCAAATGCCAACAAAGAAAATGTGCTTTATGCTATAAAAGAAGTTCTGGTTGCCTTTTCTAATTTTAATCTACAAATGAACAAAAAGCTGGAAAAAGAATCGCAAAATATCCAAAGACCGCAGTAAACATTTAATAATTAGCAAGTTTAAAAGCATTTTTTTACGATTATCTGCTGTTATTTATATCAATTTGTGCTATTTTTGGAAACCAAATTTATTTTGAATCAAGTCCTAAATTTTCATTTTTAGTTTTTAAGGCTTGCTTCAGTTAAAAAAATTAAAAATGAAAAAGACACTACTTCTAATTTTTGCGCTATCATTTAGTATAACTTTTGCCCAATTCAATCAAGATGCACCTTGGATGAAAGATTTAAATGTGGAGCAAAGGCGAAACTCTAACCCTGTTACTTTTCAAGAAATTGTTGATGCTTTTAATACGTATTGGGAAACTAGAGATCCCAATGTAAAAGGCAGTGGGTTTAAACCTTTTAAACGTTGGGAAAATTATTGGAAAAATTTTGTAGATGAAAATGGTGTATTGCCAACAGAAGAAGCGTTGTGGAATACATGGCAAGATTTTCAGAATGAAAACCAAAACAGAAGAATTGTTGACGAAAGTGATTGGCAACCTGTTGGCCCCTTTACTCATACCAATACTGGATCGTGGTCATCTGGTCAAGGTCGTGTTAACTCCATAATTGTAGATCCCAACAACCCTAACACTTACTATAGTGGTGCACCAGCAGGTGGTTTGTGGAAATCAACAGATGCTGGAACAACATGGAGCACAACAACAGATGCTCTACCTCAAATAGGTGTATCTGGAATTGCTGTAGATTATAATGATTCTAATACTATTTATATTGCTACTGGTGATGATGATGCAGGAGATTCTTCTTGTGTTGGTGTTATGAAATCTACTGATGGTGGAATGACATGGAATACAACAGGATTGAGCCCTGTTAACACACCAGGTTCAATGAACGATATTTATATTCATCCTACTAACTCAAATATATTATGGGTTGCTACAAGTGGTGGTGTTTACAAAACGACTAATGCTGGGACAACTTGGTCAAATTCTAATGGAACAGCTAATTTAAATATTAAGGACATAAAAATTCATCCAACGAATCCTAACATTATTTATGCGGTAACAACTAATCGTTTTTACAAATCAACTAATGGAGGAGATACCTTTAATGTTATTATAGGCCATGGTCTACCTACTTCTTCTGCTAGAATGGTTATTGACATAACACCGGACAATCCAGCTGTGGTTTATCTTTTAGCTGCGAATAACTCTTGGGGTTTTCAAGGCTTATATAAATCTTCTAACGAGGGGGCAGATTTTACTGTTGTTGCCAGTCAAGGTACTGTTGGCGATATTTTTGAGAGCACACAAGCTTGGTATGACATGGCTCTAGCTGTATCTGATATTGATGAAGATGAAGTTTATGTTGGGGTATTAAATGTTTGGAAAACAGGTAATAGCGGATTAACCTTTACTAAAATTAATAACTGGAATGCGCCATTTACTTCAACTTATACTCATGCCGATATTCATTTACTGCGTTTTTATAATGGAAATCTATTTGTTGGGTCAGATGGTGGATTCTATAAATCTACAGACTCCGCTGCCAGTTTTTCTGATTTAACCGCTGGTATGCAAATTAGTCAGTTTTATAAAATTGCTGTTTCAAAACAATCATCAGATAAAATGGTAGGAGGTTTACAAGATAATGGTGGTCATGCTTTTAACAATAATCAATGGCAGAATTACTATGGTGCAGACGGAATGGATACAGCAATAGACCCTAATGATTCAAATGCCTATTACGGATTCACCCAATTTGGAGGCTCGTTAAATATTTCAACTTCTGCTGGTGGTGAATTAAGTAGTCAAGTTAGTTCACCAAGTGGCGAGCAAGGGAATTGGGTTACACCATTGGTTATGAACAGTAATAGTGAATTATATGCTGGTTTTTCAAGTCTATATAAGTTAAACGGTTCAAGTTGGCAGGCAGTCTCATCAAGTTTAGGGACTAATATTGATCAGCTGGAAATAGACGATTTAAACCCAGACAATATATATGTGGCTACTAATAATACACTGCGTAAAAGCACCAATAGAGGGTTGAGTTTTACTAATGTTGAAACGTTTTCTTCAAATATTACGTCAATTGAGGTTAATACAAATGATAGCAGTATTGTTTATGTTACCACTAGTGGTACATCTACAGGTCGTGTTTATAAATCGATAGATGGTGGAAATAATTTCGCTAATATTACAGGTAGCTTACCAAGCGTAACAAAGAATTGTATTAAACATCAAAATTTACATTCTCAAAACCCTTTGTATTTAGCTACAAGTTTAGGAGTTTATCGTTATGACGACACTTCTGGAGATTGGGAATTGTTTAATAACAATCTGCCTAATGTTACAGTTACTGATCTCGAAATCAATGTGTTTGATGATACCATTACAGCATCTACCTATGGTCGTGGAATTTGGCAATCACCAATTCCAGTTGAAATCCCATCAGACGATGTGAAGTTGCTTGAGGTTACAGGATTAACATCATCTGTAAGTTGTGATAGTTCAATTATGGCTCAAGTAAATGTTGAAAACAATGGGCAAAATACCATTAATACCGTTTCGGTTACTTATTTTGTTGATAACACACCAACAAGTTTTGATTGGACAGGGACTATTGTTCCAGGAAATACCCAACTAATTGACATCCCAGAATTTACAGTAAGTAGTGGTTCACATGATTTTTATGTAAGTACTACTGTTGTAAATGACGCTTATGAATTAAACAACAATTCAGAACAGTTTTTAATTTATGCCAATGAATTGGGTACACCTAATCAAGTAAACGAATTTGAAACACCTGAAGAACAATTATTGGTAATCGATGAAGGCACCTCGGGACAATACTGGGAAAAAGGTGTGCCAACAGGCCGGTTTTTAAGTTCCACAAATTCAGGAACTAAAGTATATGGCACTAACTTATCTGGCGACCATGACAATGGTATTAAAAGCTATTTAATTTCCAACTGTTACGATTTAACCAATATATCTAGCCCAGAATTATCATTTTATATGGCTTACGAATTGGAAGAAGATTGGGATATTGTTTATGTTGAGTATTCAACCGATTCAGGAATATCTTGGAATCTTTTAGGGTCGGCAAACGATCCAAATTGGTACAATAGCGATACTACAGCCGGAGAGAACAATACATGTTTTAACTGTCCTGGAGCACAATGGACAGGAATAAGTTTCCAAATGCAGGAGTATGTTTATAGTTTAACCAACTTTACAAATGAGTCTAATATTATGTTTAGAATTGTGTTCCATTCTGATGCTGCTGTTGTTGAAGAAGGTGCTATAGTAGATGATTTTGTGGTTCGCGGTACGTTAAGTACAGATGAGTTTTCTGCAGATGCATTCAGCATTTATCCAAACCCATCAAGTAGCGTATTTAATATTAAAATGAAACAAGCTAATACGTTTGATTTTGAAGTGTATAATATTTCAGGGCAACGCATTATGCAAAATAGAAATATAAATCCATCAGGGGACAGCTATGCTTTAGACATGAGTAATTATGCTTCCGGCGTTTATTTCTTGAGACTAACGTCTAACAAAGCAACAGTAACTAAAAAGCTTATTTTGAATTAAAAATATACTTTTATATTTGCTCATAAGCGTCTTCTAATTCAGAAGACGCTTTTTTTATCTTAATGTTTTGTTAATCTGCTATAAAACATGGTTTTCAAGACCTAAATAATAGTAAATTAGGGTTCGAAAATTAAACACAAACTTATGAGAACTAATTTAAAAAACATGTCATTTTTAAGTGCTGTAGTCTTTTTGGGCTTGGTAGCTTGTAAAAATGATGCTAAAGAAGAAACAGCTATTGTTGAAGAAGAGGCTATTCCAGGAATTAACATGGATTATGTAGATACTTCAGTAAAGCCTAGCGAAGACTTCTTTAAATACGTAAACGGAAAATGGTTGGAAACCAATGAAATTCCAGACGATAGAACATCTTGGGGAAGCTTTGCCGAGTTACGCAAAAAAACAGATGCCGACGCATTAAGTATTCTTGAGTCAGCAATGTCTGACAACAAAGACCTCGAGAAAATTCAAATCTTACCAGGTTCAGATCAAGAAAAAGCAGTACACTACTACCAAACCATAATGGATACTGTTGGCAGAAACGAACAAGGTTTGGACCCAATTAAACCTTATTTAGCCAAAATTGAAGCCATCCAGAATATTGAAGACCTTCAAAATTATATGATAGAAATGGAACCCGTTGGAGGTGGAGGCCTTTATGGTTTTGGAGTTGGAGCAGACCCTAAAGATAGTAACAGGAATGTTGGTTATTTAGGAGGTGGTAGTACAGGTTTGCCAGATAGAGATTATTATATAAAAGATGATGAAGACTCTAAAGAAAAGCGCAAAATGTATGTCGATCATATTACACGTATGTTGCAGTTTTTAGGTGAAGATGAAACGAGTGCAAAACAAGAAGCAGAACAAATATTAGCTTTTGAAACTCGAATTGCAGAAGCTAAAATGGATAAAGTAGATCGTCGTGATGCGCGTAAGCGTTATAACCCAAGATCTATTGAGCAAGTTCAAGATATGGTTCCGGCTGTAGATTGGAACAAGTTTTTTAACGGTATTGGCGTAAAAGAAATCGATACGGTTATTATAGGTGATATCAATTACTTTAAGACGCTGCAAACTATCCTTGCTGAAAACAATGTATCCGATTGGAAAGCTTATTTGCGCTGGAACGGTTTTAGAGGTTCAGCAGGATTTTTAAGTACCGATATAGAAAAGGCCAATTGGGAGTTTTATGGCCGTGATTTGAATGGTGCCAAAAAGCAACGTGCAAGAGACGAGCGTGCTTTGGCAGCATTAAATGGTACAATTGGTGAGGCTTTAGGTAAATTATACGTGGACAAAATGTTCCCGCCTGAAGCGAAGGTAAAAGCAGAAAACATGATTAAAAATGTGATTTTAGCTTTCGAACATCGTATTAATAATCTGGATTGGATGAGCGAAGAAACCAAAGCTAAAGCCATTGAAAAATTAAGAGCGACAAAAATTAAAATAGCCTATCCAGATAAGTGGAAAGACTATTCGGCATTAGAAATAAAAAGTGTTGAAGAAGGTGGTTCATATCTACAAAACAATATGAATGCCAGAGAGTGGAACTTTAAAAAGGATTTAGATAAATTAGGAAAACCAGTAGATAAAAGCGAATGGTACATGGCACCACAAGTTGTGAATGCTTATTTCAATCCTGCTTTTAACGAAATTGTTTTTCCAGCAGCTATTTTACAGCCACCATTTTACAATTATAAAGCAGACGACGCCGTAAATTACGGTGGAATAGGAGCGGTTATTGGTCATGAAATATCGCATAGTTTTGATGATTCTGGAGCACGTTATGATAAAGATGGAAATTTGAATAACTGGTGGACCGATGAGGATTTAGAGCAATTTGAGGCTTTAGGAGCTGCGTTGGCAGACCAATATAGTGCTATTGAAGTATTACCAGATGTAAACATTAACGGTAAATTTACTTTAGGAGAAAATATTGGTGATTTAGGTGGTGTTTTAGCAGCTTATGATGCCTTGCAAATGAGCTTTGAAAAAAATGGTAGGCCAGAGAATATTGATGGTTTAACACCAGAGCAACGTTTCTTTATGAGCTGGGCAACTGTTTGGCGTATTAAAATGCGTGACGATGCCTTGAAGACTCGAATTAAAACCGACCCACACTCGCCAGGAATGAATAGAGCAGTGCAGCCACTTTTAAATGTTGATGCGTTTTATGAGGCCTTTGATATTAAAGAAGGCGATAGCATGTATATTGCTCCAGAGAAGCGCGTACGAATTTGGTAAATTGTGATTTCTTTACAATAAAAAAAGCAGCTTTTAAAGCTGCTTTTTTTTATTATTTAAAAGTCTTTTTAATCTTCTTTTGGTTTGGGCTTTTGGTTTAAAATAGCGTTTTTGCTTAATCGTGCTAAATTAAAGTTAGGTGCCAATTTTATAGCTTCTTCTAAAATGGAAGCAGCAGCGTCAATATTGGCAGTTTTATCTTGGTTAAACGTAATTAAACCTTGTAAATACATAAAAGCGGCTTTCAAAGGTACTTGATAGGGTTGTTGCGATTCGTAAAAGGTTTTGCCCATTTTGTCAGTAGAATTTTCAGCACCATAATCGGCATAGGTTTTTGCCTTTTCCAATTGATTGGTCTGTAAATACGATTCTGCCAATTCATAAGCCACAGAAACATTAGGATTTCTGTTAAACAGTTTTTCAAAAAACACCAAAGCACGTTCGGTTTCATTTAGGGCTTTTAACGATACGGCTTTTACCTCGATAGCTATTTCAGAATCGGCTGCATTGTTTTCTATACCTACGGTGTTTAAGGCTTGCACATGCATGCCTTCGCTCATGTAAATTAATGCCAAAGTATCTTTTCTGGCTTGATTGGGTTCCAAAACTGCTAAATGGGTTAGGCCATTTATTACGCCTTGCACATCACCTTGTTGCTTCATTTGTTTATAATAAGCTTCGTAGTGTTTCAGCAATTCCTGATTGGTTTGTCCTACGGTATTAGCTGTTATAAAAAGTAAAAGAATGACTACTAGTTTCTTCATGAGGTATCTGTTTTTTAATCTTGCCCCAAAACTATAAAAAATAGCCAATCAATCTCTTAAAACCGGGTTAATTATTTAATGGTCAATTGTTTTTTGACAACAACGGCATCGTTTAGTACAAAAGGTTTTGGAATCATATTAGGCTTTCTCTTTGAAACTCTAAAATTTCGATCTTCCAGCAAATTAAAAGTAGCTTCGTAAATCGTGAAACGAGTCTGCTGATTTTTGGGTACAACAAAATACATCTCAAGCGGTTCATTATCTGAAACGTAATAACTAAAGAGCCTATTTTGCCATCGTTTTTCAAAAACATAATCAGAATTATTTTCCCGTTTTGCAGACACACCATTAACTGTAAATCGTTTAAACATATTGGTTGAATCTGAAAATACTTCAAAACGTTCTGCTTGACGATTAGATTTTATTTGAACGGCAACTTCACGATTGTCTCCAATAACCGTGTCTTGCAAAATAGTGATGGAAGGTTCTGGAAGAGATTTTAATTCGGCTTTGTTGGTAAATGTAAAACCAGTTTTATATTTACTGCCAATTGTGTTTTCTTGTAATTCTGAAGCCGGTTCAGGACTATCGGTTAGATGTATCTTCGTCCAATCGTCTAACACATTATCATAGGTTGCCCAAACAGCAGTTTTATCATCACTATTGAGTACGTATAGCAAACTGTTAGGTTTGGGTCTGTCTTCTGAAAAAGAAGCTCGACCATGCGATACAGCCAAACAGGCAATAGTTAGGCTTAAAAACAGATAGGCTAACCTATTTTTCTTTGGGAAAGACCCAAAAACACTTATTGACAACCCAAAAATCAGCACAACTAAAATACAGGATACAAATAAAATTTTAAGGCCTAATCCTACCGGAAACATTTTAACCAAAGGAGCCATAATAGTAATTACAGGTAGGCTTAAAAACACCAATACATATATATTGGGTTCTTTTTGCCTAATTAAAACAAGCAGGCTTAATAAGCCAAATAAAACTGGAATGATAAAAAAGCTAGCACCTTTTAACGCAAAAGCGACTATACCGCATATTACTATCCAGAAAGCAAGAGGTGCAATTAATAAACTGGCTGTGTTTTCTGAAGCATAAAACTTATGGTAAACCATAAAACATATGGCCAATGCCAAACATGTAAATGCAGCAATATAGGTGTGGCCGTTATAGGTAAACCCATGAAGCATATCTTGGTATTGTGGGTAAAGTTTTAAAAGTAATTTCCATAATACAAACCCACTAGCAGCAGAAAGAATTAAGGCAGTAAAAAAGGCAATAAACCCTTTGCCAATTTGGTTTAATGACAAGCTTTCTTTTTTGAGTCCGTAAACTAATAGGCCAACAAATAGTACAATAGACAAAATAAGCATGGGCATAATCCATGAAAATGGATAGATTACTGTTTTAAACAGAGGCACGTTAAAATAGATATAATCTTCGTTGTTTTTTATATTGGTTAAGTCGGCATCAGCAAAATAATATAGTAAAGGCATCAAGTAACTACCTTGATGTTCCAATGTGTTCCTATCCAGTCTTTCATAGGTGTCTAAAGCCGTATGGTAGTCAAAATGATCATCTATAAAAGCAAAATTAAAACCGTCAATATCCCCATCTTCACGAAACCGTGTTAAATCGGTGTCGTTTGGTAGCATTTTGTAAATACTATATGCCAACGAATTAGCCACAGGATATTCAGGATGGGCTTCAACAAAATGTTTCATGAGACTAGCATTACCTTGATTGGTTTCAATAAGCATATAGCTTGGGCCACCACTTCCACGAGCTTCAAAATTTAGAACGAGCCCAACATCTTTTGCCCAGGGATGTTGATTTACAAAAATATCAGCACCATTTAATCCTAACTCTTCAGCATCACTAAATAAAATAATAATATCGTTTTTTGGAGTTTTGTTTTCAGCCAAAAAAGCACGAACACCTTCTAAAATGGTAACAATACCTGAACCTGCATCACTGGCTCCAAAAGAAGAGTGTGGGTTACTGTCATAATGTGATAATAAGAGTAGGGCTTTTTCGGAATCATTTCCTTTAATACGCGCTAAAATATTTTTTGCTTTTGATAGATTTCCCCAAGGTCCCATGGAATACCCTTCTTTCACTTGTGTTTTTAAACCCAATTTTTCCAATTCTGAAATGAGGTAATTTCTAACTTCACTGTGATTGGCGTTACCAACATAATGAGGTTGCTTTGAAATTGCTTTTAAATGTACCAAAGCGCGGTGTGTAGAAAATTTTGAGTCTGGTGTGTCAATATCTGAAATGGTATTTGGGAGTAATACCGAAAAACTCCAGTATACGGCTAGAGCAATTAACAAAAAAGCTATAATTCGTTTAGACATGTTATTAGCGCATTAGTTTGATATAAAAGTAAACAATTTTAACATGGCTTGTTGTGTTGAAAACTTGCAATAGGAAAACAGTCTAAAAATTGGTATATTGACTACAAGTAAATTTAAGATTATGGGTATAAAAAGTTTTCAAGGAGCAAGAAAGCAACAAAATAATGATACTATAGAGAAACCATTACGAGTTTGCGATTATATGACACGCGATTTAATAACTTTTAAAGCAGAACAATCTGTAGAAGAGGTTATTGATATACTTATTAAGAACAAAATTTCTGGTGGACCAGTTGTTAATGAAAAGAATGAGCTGATAGGAATAATTTCAGAGGGTGATTGTTTAAAACAAATTAGTGATAGCCGTTATTACAACATGCCAATGGAAAGTGACAATGTTGAAAAACGAATGATTAAGGATGTAGAAACCATTGATGGTAACATGAATGTTTTTGATGCTGCCAAAAAATTTTTAGACTCTAAAAGACGCCGTTTCCCAATTGTTGAAGAAGGTAAATTGGTTGGGCAGATTAGCCAAAAAGATATTTTAAAAGCAGCTTTAGAACTTAAAGGTCAAAACTGGAAATAGTAGCTTATTACTCGCGTTTTACTAAAGCATAAAAATCATTTTCTAAAGGTAAATAACCTTGATCGTACACAAAGTAATAAACGGTTCCAGCTTTTGTGGTATATATGCTTGTTATATAATTAAAGTCAAATCCTTTTTCAATAAGTTTAGCTCTTGACGTTTTTGTTTTTTTATCTGGATTAAGCTCTTCAAGAATACGATAGTTTTTACGAAGCCAATTGTTGGTGTTTCTAATCAGGTTTTTACTATCCTTATTTATACGGTTATTATAGGTATTGCGACAACCATCACTGCAGAATTTTTTGTCAATTCGTCCTACAATTTTTTCACCACATTCAAGACATTGTTTTTGCATAATTAGTTATTTAAGATGGAGATATATTGTATCCAAGGGCCAACATTATTTTTGTACTGTTTAGCCATTACGCGAGATATTTGGGTTATGTGACCTAAATCGTGAGTTACCCAAGTTGCAATTAATTGCTCAAGAGTCACTTGACCTAATTCGGGATGCTGCCCTTTTAAACACAACTGGTCGTTAGAAATGTTTAATGTTTTTAAATAGGTTAAATTTTGGTATCGTAACATTTCAAATTCACCTAACAAAGTATGTAAGGGTTTATTTTTAGAATCCTCAAATTGTGCAAACCTGTCGAAGGGTTCAAACATTTTATTTTCAGATATGTTTAGAATAGTTTTTATTCTAGGGACCCAATCGGTTTTTTCGCCATGAATCAAATGACCAACAACATCAAATGGACTCCAAGTATTTTCGCCTTCATTACTGTAAATCCAATCATCAGATAGTCCTATTAGTAACATATGCAATGCTTTGGGTGTTCGCTCTAAAACTTCTATCGATTTTTCTAAATTAAAAGTCATTTTATCACTCTGAAGTGCTTATCGAAACTAAAGTATCCATTAACGTATTCATATTCAAAACACCTACTGCGTAATCGCAATTAATATTCAAGGCAGCAGCTATACCCAATTTAGGGTAGTAAATAAAAAGCGCATTAAAGCCTGGCATAAAACCACTATGTCCAAAGGCTTCGCCATGTTTTGTTTTGTAAATAAAACTTCCCATGCCATAAGAACTGGTGCCTTCTATATTTTTGCCGTTTGGGTTTGGTGTTGTAATGCTTTTTAAACTGGTTTTAGAAACCAGCTTGCCTTCGTAATAATCTTTTGCCCATTTGGCTAAATCTTCAGTAGTTGAAGCCATACCACCACCTGTCCATTCCAACTGTGGATTCATGTAATAGGTTTTATCTTTTACCGTTTTTGGTGGCACATGAAAACTAGGTGGTAATTTAGAATACCCTTGTGCTAAATTTTCAATATACCTTTGGTTTGACGGATAAGTGTGTGTTAATTGCAAAGGTTTTAAAATAACATCTTGTACTAAATCGTAATAAGTGTTGCCGGTAACATGTTCTATTAACATTCCCAACAGAATGTAATTGGTGTCTGAATACGCCCAACCTTTTCCAGCGTCATGAACAGGTTGATCCTTAAAAATAACTTTTAAACGCTCTTCATATGTCCAAACCTTATTGGGGTCTTCATGTAAAGCATTCCAAATTTCGGGCTTTAACACGTAGCGTGGCAAGCCACTGGTGTGTTGTAATAACATTTCAACCGTAATGTCGTTTATGTTTGGTAGTTCTGATAACCATTTGGTACCCGGAAAGTAATCTATATATTTTTTAAATAAATCAATTTTACCAGATTCCACCAATCTAAATACTAAAGTGGCCGCATAGGTTTTACCAATACTGCCTGATAAAAAAGTTTTTTGTGAAGTAAGCTCTGTTTGGGTTTCAACATCAGAAAAACCAGCAGTATAGTTTTTGATGTTGCCATCACTATCAATAATTGAAAAGCTTATGCCAGGAATTTGCCCATTTTTTACCGTAGCATTTAATAGTGTTTTTACAGAGTCGTTTAGTACAACTTTTTCAGTGATTTGCGAGTATCCAAACGAAATACTTACAAAAAGGAGTACTATTAAAAGATGGTTTTTCATTTTTTATACGTTTAGATGCCTAAATATAGGCATCTATATACAATTTACCACAAAAATTAAAAATCATAAATTTATACCATAAGTAACGCAATGAAGCAACTCGGTAAAAAACTGATAGATATTTTCTTTTGGCTACTCAAATGGTTTGTAATAGCACTTATAGTTATTGCTATTGCGTATTTTCTATATATGTCTTGGAAATATGATTTGTATTTAAGGGCTTTACGTGACTAATAGATTAAGAGAAATGCTTTTAATCCATAAGATGCTTTTAGTTTTTTAGTAAAAACCAAAGCCTGTATATAATGCAAATACGGTCTCGACTATGATTTCGTTGCGTGAAAAACCGAAGCGATGAATTATAGTTATTGTTGTAAGTGTTTTTTATTCGATTTCAATTTGTTCATTTATCTTTTCTGCAATATTTGAATTCAATTCTAATTTTGACTTAATCTTAATATCTGTATAAGAAACAAATACATATTCACTTCCGTATGTTTCGTATTGCTCAATTTTAGATATTATTCCATTTTTGTCGTAGAAAATCTTCACTTTCTCTTCAAGTCCACTTTTTGAGATATATTTTTCTTGTGTTTCAATTAGCTGTCCATTTTCATTAAAAGTCTGGATTTCTTTTTTAGAGTAATCTTTTCCGTCATTATAATGGGTTTGGAAAATTCCGATTCGTTGATTGTCAGAATATGTATAGTTCCATTCCCACCTTAATTTACTGTCATAAATTTGTTTACAAGAAATTATTCTATTTATTGAGTCAAAATCTCTTTGATAATAATAAGTTGGATTGAAAATTGATTTGATTTTATTTGAATTTAAATCATATTCATAGGTTGTCTTATGAAAAAGAGAATCTGTTTTATAATAAAACATAGAGTCATCTATTAACTGTCCTTTTTCATTATAAATATATTCCGTTTTCCAATAAGGGTAAATATGCTTTTGATAATCAGATTCATATTCAATTGTTTGAGTTAGTTTTTTATTGTCATATTTATAAACTTCAATAAAATCGGTTAATCTTATATCAGTATTGTGGTGTTTTCCAAAACCAATTTTTTTCAATAAAATACCGTTTGAATCAAAATACATTTTTGTGTGAGGTCGGTTTTTTCTATTTGTTTTTTTCTTTGTTGGTTTGCCATATGAATCTGTCTTGAAGTAATGATAAATTAATTGTACTTCAATTTCTCCAACTTTTTCGGTAAGGTTTTGTCCAAATGAGAATGAGGTAATTATCAAAAAAAAGATAAAGACTGTTTTTTTCATTTACTATAATTCTTTATCAAATCTAATTCAGGTGTTTTAGCAAAAAAAAATCGGAATGAGTAAATAGTCCATTTGATTGAGTAAACACGTAAAATTGCAGATGTGTTAAATTACCTACAAAAAGTAAATATAATAAATTAATCATTTACAAACGACAACAAACATTTACAAACGAATTTAAATAGGTAACAACCGAATAAAACTTGTAAGCTGTCTCATATTTGCAGTGTTGAATCAATAAAGGTTCAATAGTATTAACTGTTTAACATTAAAATTTAAAATTATGAACGCATTACGAAACAAAGTACAGTTGATTGGTAGATTAGGACAAGATCCAGAAATTGTAAACTTTCAAGACGGAAACAAAATGGCCAAATTCTCTTTAGCTACAGATGATAGCTATAAGGATAAAAATGGCCAAAAAGTAGAACGTGCTTATTGGCACAATATCGTAGTAAAAGGTGGCTTGGTAAAAGTGGTTGAAAACTACGTGACTAAAGGTCAAGAAATTGCCATAGAAGGTAAATTAACTAACCGCTCTTGGGAAGATAAGGAAGGTAATAAACGTTATATGACAGAAATAATTTGTAACGAGTTATTGATGTTGAGTAAATAGATTTACTTTAATTCAGTTATAAAAGAGCAGCCAAAAGCTGCTCTTTTTTTATATTTGAAATAATGAAGAAAACTGTTCGTCTATTATTTCTGTTAAATTGTTTGTTGACTTTTGCCCAAGGTAATCAGATAGATAGTTTGCACACGCTATTGTATAAAGCCAAAAGTTCTGTTGAAAAAGGTCAGCAATCAGCTGAATTAGGTCGCTATTATATAATGCAGAATAATTTAGATTCAGCAAAAGTATACTACAATCAAGCTCGAAATATTTTCCAACAAACAGATAGTTTATTTGCATACACGCAAAATACTATGCGATTGGGCAACATTAATCTTGCGCAGAATAATCACATAGATGCTTTAAAATTATATCAAGAGTGCTTAAAACTTTCGAGAGAAAACGAATTTAAATCTCTAATTCCTCATTTATATAATAATATTGGATTGGTATATAAACAAATTGAAGATTTTGATGATGCAAAAAATAGCTTTGAAGAGGCTTACAAATTGTTTTTAGAAAATAACGATGAAGCCAATTCAGTATATCCACTTTATAATGTAGCATTAATTCAAAGTATAGTAGGGAATGATGAAGATGCTATTAATCGCTATTTAAATTTAACAACTTATCATTTGAAAACTGAAAACTGGGTTAGTTTAGCTTCTGTTTATAACTCAATTTCTGAAATATACTTAAAAAGCGATGATACGAATAGGGCTCGTGAATATTTGGAAATGGCCTTAAATGCTATTGAAGATAAAAGTGATTCTTTTAATACAGGACCGTCATCATTTTATGAAGCCTCAATATATACTAATGCAGCTGAATTATATTTTAAGGAAGGCGAATTAAATTTAGCTAAAAAATATGCTTTAAAAGGAATAAAACTCTCTAAAGCTAATTCGTACAAAATAAATATTTTCAAGAGTGCTAAAATATTAGCTGAAATTTATGATAAAGCCAAGCAAGTAGATTCTTCATTGGTGTATTATAAAACTTATATAGATTTTAATGAGCAATATCAAGACGAATACGATGTAAAACAGCTAACCAAGCTTAAAATGCAAAATGAATTCGATGAGATTCTAAAGCAGAATGAAATTGAACGCATTTATAAAGAAGCAGAATACAAGAACCGAGAGTTGCGATATATTGCAGTTGCAGGATTTGCCGTTTTACTGGCAGTAATTCTTATACTATTGTATATTAATCAGAGAAACAGAAATGCCAAACTTAAATTAAAAGAAGAAAATCTATTATTAGAACGAAAAAAATTAAATCAGGATCTTGAATATAAAAAGAAAGAATTAGTTTCTAATATGATGTATCTCATGGAAAAGAACGAATTCATAACTTCTATTTCCAAAAAACTTATTGAACTAAAACCTGATGCAAAAAAAGATAATAAAGATTTAATTCAACAAATTATAAATGAAATAAGACAAAATTCTTCTACAAAAATGTGGGAGGAATTTGAAATTCGATTTAAGGAAGTGCATAAAGATTTTTATAATGAACTACATAAAAATCACCCAGACCTAACATTGAACGAAGTAAAAATCTGTGCTTTTTTAAGGTTAAATATGTCTACAAAAGAAATATCAGCCATTACACATCAATCTGTTAAAAGCATCAATATGGCTCGATTTAGATTACGTAAAAAGCTACATATTGATAGAGATGAAAATCTTATTGCCTATCTAAAAAGTCTAAAATAGACTCTAAATCTTTAAACTTTACTCACTTTTCTAATTAAAAAAATTACGATTTAAAAATCTGTAAAACAATTAGTTGCGACTACTTGTAGTGATTTTGTAGTACACTTTTTTCAAATTGTAGCTTTTTTGTAATAGCCTTTACCCTTCCATTATCAATTGATTAAAATAGTTTTACTCAAAACAACAATCAAATTGGATAAATCAAACAACTCAAAAAATTCCAAGATTTCTAAACAGGAATCAGAGGAGCTTAAAAATCTTGATAATGAATTAAAAGATTTAATCAAAAAAAATGAATCCTTAAAAGTGGGGATGACAAAAATTTTTGAAGAAATAGAAAAGAAAAATAATACTAACAACAATCCTAAATAATTAATTATGAAAAAATTTTACTTTGTAATAGTGTTTTCCCTTTTAGCCTTTATTGGTTATGGACAATGCGGTCAAACTGATGCACCAGTATTTGTATCGACATCAAACAATCCAATTATCGGATCATGGGTAGATGGTGATATTGAATTAACAGATGGCAACAACACGTACAATTATTCTGTAACGGAGTTTGACAATATAGTAGCCAATGTAGCCTTTGGAACGTACAACTATACATTTACACGACCAGGCGCATGTGATACAACAGGTACGGTAGTAGTAGACTGTAGTACAATAGAGGCACAATCAGGCAATGTATTTTTACCAATTTTCTCTGAAGACCAGACATCAGCCAATGTCTTTGTATCGACATCAAACAATCCAATAATAGGATCATGGGTAGATGGTGATATTGAATTAACAGATGGCAACAACACGTACAATTATTCTGTAACGGAGTTTGACAATATAGTAGCCAATGTAGCCTTTGGAACGTACAACTATACCTTTACACGACCAGGCGCATGTGATACAACAGGTACGGTAGTAATAGACTGTAGCACGATAGAGGCACAATCAGGCAATGTATTTTTACCAATTTTCTCTGAAGACCAAACATCAGCCAATGTATTTGTATCAACATCAAGCAATCCAATAATTGGAGCATGGGTAGATGGTGATATCGAATTAACAGATGGCAACAACACATACAACTATTCTGTAACAGAGTTTGACAATATAGTAGCCAATGTAGCCTTTGGAACATACAACTATACCTTTACACGACCAGGCGCATGTGATGTAACTGGAACAGTAGATGTAAACTGTAGTACAATAGAAGCTCAATCAGGCAATGTATTTTTACCAATTTTCTCTGAAGACCAAACATCAGCCAATGTATTTGTATCAACATCAAGCAATCCAATAATTGGAGCATGGGTAGATGGTGATATCGAATTAACAGATGGCAACAACACATACAACTATTCTGTAACAGAGTTTGACAATATAGTAGCCAATGTAGC
>NZ_JALJCW010000002.1 GCF_023634025.1 Hanstruepera flava
CGCTTTTTCTGGTTTAGTTTTCTCTTTACAAGAAACCAAAATCCCAAATATTAATGCTATGTAGATTGCTTTTTTCAAATGGTGTACAACGGTCTCGGCTATGAGTAGTTGCGTGGTTTAGCACTTAACTTTGCAAGTACACACCAACCTGAAAATCCGCGAGGATTTTCAGAAGTAGGCGAGAACAAGCAATTACTTATAGCCATTGTTGTAATGCGTTTTTTATTATTCATCATCTTTCATTGAATCCCAAAAATCGGCATCCAATTTTTTAATTTCTATTGTTTGCTCAACTTGCATTCCAAGTCCATAGTCGTAGATATATTCCGCAAGTTGTTTTCCGTCTATCAGTACCAAAGTTGTCGAGCCATTTAAATTGTTCGCATATTCAATTGCTCCTTTTGAATAATATGAAGTTGTAATAAACACTCCTTTATTTGATTGAGCAACTGCTAAAGCTCCAACAAATTTTTGTATTTCCTCACGTCCGATTGAACTGTCTATTTTATACCGTTTAGCTTGAATATGAATTCGTCCAAGTCCAAGTACGTCCTCTTTAATTATTCCATCAATTCCGCCATCATTCGAAACTTTTGTCACAAGTCCAGAATTTTCAATTTCTCCGCCATAACCCATTTTTTGAAGAAGTAAAACCACTAATTTCTCAAAAGCCGTTGGTGTTTTAGTCAAAATTGTATTAAGAATTTCTGTATAAACAGATTTTCTTATGTTCGAAAATGAAGAGTATAATTTTTCTTGAGGCGTAAGTTCTGAAGAAGACTCATCAATTGTTAATTGTTCTTCTGTTGTTTTTTTCTTTTGTCTTGTTGGCTCTCTTTTTTCAAGTTGTTCCTCAATGTATTTATCAACCTTTTCAGGTGTTTTTAATAATTGAATTCCTGAATCATTGATTTTATACATTCCTCTCTTTGGCTTGTCCAGAAGTCCTGCCATATTCAAATAACTCAATGCCCAAGAAACTCGGTCATAAAAAATGTGTCCATTTCCAGAAGGATACATTTCGTTAACTTCCTCATCTGTCAGTCCGAAATGTTCAGATAAAGGTTCAATGAAATCTCGAAGTTTCATTGTTCCGTTTTTATTCAATAATTCCATTACTGGAACTCTTATTTTATCGTGTTTTGGTATTGCCATTTAGTTTGGTCTTAAATGCATTACAACGTATGGATAAACACACTGGTGTGTTTATTTTTATTATATATATACTTAAAGGTAAGCTTTTGCACCCAATATGGGTGTATAACATTACCTTTAGGGTTGGTTAACTACCCAAAACTAACCATTTCTTAACAAATACCCTATACGTACTTGTACGTAGTTTTGCTAATAGCTCCTTAAGGTACGCGTCAGGTCCTATTAAGGTCTCCTTAAGGTTTCCTTCAGGTCAACCCGTTAAAATTCCTACAAACACCTCCTTAAGTAGGGCTTCACTATAGCTTAAGTATGGCTTAAGTATGGATAGTGTATGCAAAGAGCATATCAACCCAAACATACTATTCCGGTAAATACGCTTAAAAACAGTAAAAAATGGTAAAAATGGCAGAAATGGCAGAACCAAATACTTAAGGCTTATAAAGCCTCTTGGCCAAAGCCTTAAATGCATGTAAAAAATCTCTAAAAAACACTATGTTTGTGTTATGTATAAAACCCTCCAAAACTACATACCAATACAAGCGGTTCATCAGGTTATAGACTTGCTAAACCACGATAACCTTACCGTAAAGATTAAAAGCGAACGTAAAACACGCCATGGCGATTATAAGCGTTTGCCTAATGGCAAGCACCAAATAACCGTAAACAGCAACCTAAACAACTACAGGTTTTTAATAACCCTTATTCACGAAATAGCCCATTTTGAAGCTTATAAAACCTACGGTAAAAACATAAAGCCACATGGTAGGGAATGGAAGCATACCTTTCAGCACCTCATGCTGCCCTTTTTAAATCCAGAAGTGTTCCCCATACAGCTGTTGCCTTTATTGGCAAAACATTTTAAAAACCCCAAGGCCAGTAGCGATACCGATACACAATTGGCTCTTGCTTTAAAGCAATTTGACGAACCTAACGATAAAACCTTTATTTTTGAATTACCATTAGGTAGTACCTTTAAATTGTACAATGGTCGTGTGTTTAAAAAAGTGGGCAAACGCACAAAACGTTTTGAATGTATAGAACTTTCATCAGGAAAATTGTATTTGTTTAACCCTAATGCCGAAGTAGAATTAGTAAATTAAATTATGAATAAGAATTATTATGCCATTTTAATGGCTGGAGGTGTGGGCTCCCGATTTTGGCCCGTAAGTACACAGGATTTTCCCAAGCAGTTTCACGATATGTTAGGAACAGGCGAAACCCTTATCCAGAAAACCTTCCAGCGTTTAAGTAAGCTTATTCCAAAAGAAAACATATTTATTTTAACCAACGCGCGTTACAACAATTTGGTATTCGAGCAATTACCAGAAGTAACCAGTAGGCAAGTGGTGTTAGAACCAGCCATGCGTAACACCGCACCCTGTATATTATATGCGTCACTAAAAATACAAAAGGAAAACCCAGATGCAGTTATGATTGTGGCACCTAGCGACCATTGGATAGAAGACGAGCAGGCTTTTACCCAAAACGTACAACAAGCCTTTGAATTTTGTACACAAAACAACGCGCTAATGACCTTGGGTATTACGCCTACCTTTCCTAATACAGGCTATGGCTATATTGAATACAATAAGGCAGCTACCAATACCATAAAAAAGGTTAATCAGTTTAGGGAAAAACCCGATTACGAAACAGCCAAACAGTTTATAGCTCAAGGTAATTTTTTATGGAATGCCGGCATTTTTATGTGGAGCGTTAAAAGCGTAATCGAAGCTTTTAAAACCAATCAACCCAATTTGTATGCGCTGTTTGAAAAGGGCATGGAAGCTTATAATACCAATGCCGAAACGGCTTTTATTGAGGCGCATTATGCCGAAGCAGAGAACATTTCGGTAGATTATGCCATTATGGAAAGTTCGCAAAATGTATACGTAATTCCTGCAACTTTTGATTGGAACGATCTGGGCACTTGGGGCAGTTTATACGATAAGTTGGATAAAGATGCCGCAAATAATGCCGTAGTAAATGCCAAAACCTTAACCGAAGGCGCCACGGGAAATATGATAAGGGCACCAAAAGGAAAGGTTGTGGTAGTAGACGGTATTAATGATTATATAATTGTTGATAAAGAGGAAGTTTTGCTTATCTTTCCTAAAGCTAAAGAGCAGGATATTAAAAAAGTGCTCCAAAGCGTAAAAGATAAGTTTGGTGATAATCTAGGATAGTAGTATATGGAAGAACATAAATTCAATTTCTCCGAAGACGAAGAGAAAAAAAATGCTGCAGTAGAAGAATCTAAAAAAGCGGTTCAAAAAGACGCCAAGGGCTTGGTGCAAAACATCAGGAAGTTTTTAATAGAGCTTCTGGATTTTCGGGAAGATACCGATCGCGATGAAACCATCGAGGCTATTAAAAAAGACATCTCATTTAAAGGTGCTACCGCATGGATTTTGGTCTGTTCTATTTTTGTGGCTTCCATTGGGTTAAATGCCAATTCAACTGCTGTGGTTATCGGAGCCATGTTAATTTCACCCTTAATGGGCCCTATTTTAGGTATCGGCTTATCGGTAGCGGTCAATGATATTGATACCATGAAAAAATCGCTAATAAATTTAGCCACTATGATTGTGCTGAGTTTATTAACGGCTTTTTTATTCTTTTGGCTGTTTCCATTAAGTGAAGAAACCTCTGAACTCTTTGCACGTACACGACCAGATATTCGCGATGTGCTTATAGCCTTTTTTGGTGGTTCGGCATTAATAATTGCAAAAACAAAAAAGGGAACCATAGCCTCGGTAATCTTTGGTGTAGCTATCGCTACAGCCTTAATGCCACCGCTGTGTACGGCAGGATATGGTTTGGCTAAAGGAAATTGGCAGTTCTTTTTTGGTGCCATGTATTTGTTTACCATAAACACCATTTTTATTGCCCTGGCAACTTTTATTGTTATAAAAGCCCTGCGCTTTCCCATGCTTAAATACGCCAACTCTAAAAAGCGTAAGCGTATTGCCAGAATAGCATCGGTTTTGGCCATAGTAGTTATGGTGCCTGCTATGTGGACTTTTTATAATGTGCTTCAAGAGAGTAGGTTTTATGTAGATGCAAGAAATTATGTGGATAATGAGTTTAGTTCTTTACCACAGTTCGAGTACATTAAAAAGAATATGAACTACGGTTATAACGATGGGGATTCCTTTATAGCTTTTAATACCTACGGTTTAGATGAAATTCCAGAGTCGACAATTGAGCTGTTAAAAAGTAAACGCAGTGCTTATCCTGCTCTAGTAAATACTCGTGTGGTTTTTAATCAAAATAGACCCGACGAAGAGTTTGATAATTTAAAGTATATGGAGCGTTTGCGCTATCGGGACTCTCTCGATTTGGTAAACCAATCTGAAAAAATTGCCTATTTGGAAAATCGGGTAAAAACCTTATCGGTTTTAGAAGAACAGGCCATACCATTCAATCAGGTAGCAAGTGAAGCCCAAATAAACTACGAAGCCTTAGAGCGTTTTGGGTATGCCAGTGAAATAGTATCTAATTTTAAAAAGACAGATACCTTACCTGTTTTTATTGTGAAATGGGACAAGTCCAAAATTAAAAACCGTGATATCGCAAAAGAAGAAGACAAGTTAGGGCGCTGGCTTAAAACAAAATTACAATTAGATACTTTGGTGGTAAGGCGTGATAATTAAAGTTTTATTGGCGCTCCTCCAAATACATTTGACGTACTTTTTTAAACAACTCTGAAGAATATACAAAGCCTGTAACCGCTTCATTGTCGGTTTTAAAAATGGTTTTGTTAGAACCTTCCCAAGCTTTATGGCCATCTTTTAAAAACACAATTTTCTCACCAATCTCCATTACCGAATTCATATCATGCGAATTAATAATGGTTGTTATATTGTATTCGTCCGTTATCTCTTGAATAAGGTTGTCTATTACTATAGCTGTTTTAGGATCTAAACCAGAGTTGGGCTCATCGCAAAATAAATATTTAGGATTGTTCACAATGGCTCTCGCAATTGCGACCCGTTTTTGCATACCACCAGATGCTTCACTAGGCATTTTATTGTGGGCGTCAGAAAGATTAACACGATTTAGAACAAAGTTCACACGGTCCTGCATTTCACTTTTACTTTGTTTAGTAAACATACGCAATGGAAACATCACGTTTTCGGCAATGGTCATAGAGTCAAATAAGGCACTACCTTGAAACACCATGCCCATTTCTGCACGCAGGTTACGCTTTTCATCATCACTAAAATTGGAATATATCTTTCCATCGTATGAAATAGTACCTTTTTCAGGATGAAAAAGACCTAGTAAACACTTTAGAAACACTGTTTTACCAGAGCCACTTTGCCCAATAACCAAACTGGTCTTGCCTTTTTCGAAAACAGTTGATATGCCTTTTAAAATATGGGCGTCACCAAAGGATTTATGTAAATCTTTAACTTCAATCATTAGCTCAACATCAATTGGGTTAGTAAATAATTTAAAAGAATAATCATAACACTGGTCCAAACAAACGATGTTGTACTGGCTTTACCAACTTCTAGAGCGCCACCTTTCATAAAGTAACCATAATACGATGGTATGGTAGCCAGTAAAAAGGCAAAAACAAAAGTTTTAACAAAAGCGTATGTAATATGAAAGGTGTTAAAATCCAATTGAACACCAGTAATAAAATCTTCTAAAGTGCTAAAGCCACCATAAATACAGGCAGCCATTCCTCCTAAAATACCCAAAAACATCGCAATAGATATAACAAAAGGGTAGAGCATCATGGCAACAAATTTGGGGAATACTAAATAATTAATGGCATTAATTCCCATAACTTCAAGAGCATCAATTTGCTCGGTCACGCGCATGGTTCCTATACTAGAGGTAATAAACGAACCTACTTTACCAGCCATTATTATGGAAATAAATGTAGGAGCAAACTCTAATATAACAGACTGTCTTGTGGCAAAGCCTACCAGATATTTTGGTATTAAAGGGTTGTCAATATTTAATGCTGTTTGAATGGTAACAACACCACCAACAAAAAAGGAAATAAAGGCTACAATACCAAGAGACCCAAAAATTAAATCGTCTATATCTTTAAAGATTAATGTTTTCATTACCGACCACTTGGTTGGTTTACGAAACATTTCTTTAATCATTAAAAAATATGTACCAATATTATGGAGGTAAGTCATAGAAAAATTTATTAGTGCTAAAATAAAAAACTAAAATGTATTAACCGTAATTTTAAATAGGGATGTCTAAAAATCAGTATTTTTGAATCCTAATTATGAAATACATGAAAAACCCAATCTTATTTTTACTCTGCTTATGTAGTTTTTTATCTATACAGGCACAAAATAACAACCATAATAACAGGCCGAAATTGGTAGTTGGTATAGTGATAGACCAAATGCGCTATGATTATCTAACACGGTTTACAGAAAGATATGGAGAAGGTGGTTTTAAACGCATGATGCGTGAAGGCTTTAACTGCCAAAACAATCATTTTAATTACATACCTACCAAAACAGGTCCCGGTCATGCCTCAATTTTTACGGGTACAACCCCAAAATATCATGGAATAATTGGGAATGATTGGTTTGACAAAAAAAGGGGTAAAAATGTAAACTGTGTTCAAGATGATACTGTAACACCCATTGGTACAGACAGCAAGGATGGTAAAAAGTCTCCCATAAGGATGTTAAACACAACTTTTGCTGATGAAAATAGGTTGTTTACCCAAATGAAAGGAAAAACAATAGGGATATCATTAAAACACAGAGGTGCTATCCTGCCTGCAGGGCATACAGCTAATGCTGCCTATTGGTTTGATTATGATCATGACGGTACAGGTAATTGGATTACTAGTTCATTCTATATGGATGGTTTACCACAATGGGTTAAGGATTTTAATGAATCGGGTGTTGCTGAATCTTATTTTAAGACCTGGAACACCTTATATGATATTCAAACTTATGTTGAAAGTGGCCCCGATTTAAACACCTTCGAACGAATTTTTAAAGGTAAGGAAACAGCAACTTTTCCTTATGATTTGAAGGCTTTAAAAGAAGATAATGGAGGCTTTAAAATTATTGCCGAGTCACCGTTTGGAAACAGTTTAACAACAGACTTTGCCATTAAAGCTATTGATACTGAAGCATTAGGAGCTGATTTTGTTACAGATGTGCTTACCATAAGTTATTCTAGTACTGACAAGGTAGGACATGACTTTGGCCCCAATTCGGTTGAGGTTGAAGATACTTATTTGCGTTTGGATTTAGAATTGGAACGCTTGTTTACTGCCTTGGATGAAAAGGTCGGTAAAGGGGAATATATGGTGTTTTTAACGTCAGACCATGCTGCTCCCAATGTGCCATCATATCTAGCGTCTAAAAGAATTCCTGCTGGACTTTTTGATGAAAAGGCTATGCGTAAGGAGCTGAATGACTTTTTGTTGCAGAAGTATAATCAATCAAACTTGATTTTGAGTAGAGTTAACAATCAGTTGTTTTTAGACCATCAAAAAATTCAAGAATCGGGTTTAAATCTTGAAACCATTAAGAATGATGTTGCTAATAAGCTGCTGACATATGAGTTGATAGATAAGGTTTTTGTAACCAGTGCAATTAATCATTTTGAAGGGCCGAATGGCTATTTGGAAACATTGTTACGAAATGGGCACAACCAAAAACGTTCTGGAGATATATTATTTGTGTACGAACCAGCAGTTTTTAAAGATACACCTTGGAACCGAACAGGAACAGACCACCATTCGGGTTTAAATTATGACACCCATGTGCCGCTATTGTTTTTTGGTAAGGGAATAGCAAATGGGAGCACATTGCAACGTACCAATATTACAGATATAGCACCTACTATTTCGGCATTGCTTAATATCAGCTTTCCTAATGGGGCAATAGGCAATCCACTTGAGTTTGTATTTGAAGTAACTCAAGATTAGCGTTACTTTCTATATAAAAAATAGTTGTTTACAAGGTCTATATAGATTTGTTTGGCCTCGTCTGTTGTAATGTTCTTAACCTGAAAAAGGGCATTGGTTTTAAACGCGTTGATTATAGGTTTCTTACTACTTGGTCTACCATAATCGTTGGTAGCTTTTTTATAGTAAGCATATAAACGTAATAAGAAATCTGCTGGAAACGGTTCGGTGTGTGCGTTAATTCTCGCCACAGCGTCTTTAAATGCGATATCTAATTCTTCTGATGTCATTTTTTTTCTGCAATAACGCTTTCGCCGCCTCTAACTTTTTGATTAAGCTGTACTTTTATTTCGGAATCTAAAGGTAGAAACAAATCGACTCTAGAACCAAATTTTATGAACCCAGAATCATCACCTTGATTAACCTTGTCATTTGGTTTGGCGTAATTTACAATGCGTTTGGCAAGAGCACCAGCAATTTGTCTGTACAACACCTTCCCGAATGAAGGGTTTTCAACAACAACTGTTGTGCGTTCATTTTCTTCACTGGCTTTAGGGTGCCAAGCAACCAAATATTTACCAGGATGATATTTACTAAAAACAACTTCGCCTCCAATAGGGTAACGGGTAACATGAACATTTATGGGTGACATAAACACACTAACTTGTATACGTTTGTCTTTAAAGTATTCCGGTTCTTCTACTTCTTCTATAACCACAACCTTGCCATCTACTGGAGAAACTACATGCGTGTCGTTAAAAAATATATTGCGTTTGGGATTTCTAAAAAATTGAAGGATTAAAATTAAAAATACCAAAAGGGCAAGCATAATTAAAGTGCTTAGCCATGAAGCAAGATTAAAACTGTCTACAAGTAGAAATAGCCCAACAACCACAATTAGGGTTAGCACTATAATTTTATGACCTTCTTTATGAAACATATTATTAAATAATTTCTAAAAACAAATAAATAAATGGAGCTGCAAAAATAATACTATCTAACCTATCCAGCAATCCACCATGTCCTGGCATGATAATACCACTATCTTTAACATCGGCTTGGCGTTTAAATTTAGATTCTATTAAATCGCCTAAAGTGCCAAACACGCTAATTATAATAGCCAGTATCAACCAATGGTTGAAGGTTAAGGTTTCTGTAAAGGTAGCAATAAAATAGCTCGCTATCGACGCAAAAAGTAATCCACCTAAAAAGCCCTCTACAGTTTTTTTAGGCGAAATTTTCTCGAATAACTTTTGCTTGCCAAAATTTTTACCCACTAAAAAAGCAAAGGTGTCGTTTGTCCAAATCAATACAAAAGAACCAAATAGTATTAAAGGTTCATATGTGTTATTGTAATTGGCTATTAAAATTAAAAACACAAAAGCACTCGATAGGTAGAATGTTGTTAGTATAAACCGTTTAGATATAAAAAGCGGGATGCGTTTTTCGGTAAATAAATCTTTTATTAAAAACAATTGCACAAATATGGTAACCACTTGTAGGATTTGAGTTGCCTCATCAAGTCCAGTATGCGAATTCATGAAAAATTGCCAATAACCAAATACGAGATATAGGATTGTAAAAAATATAAAGGGTAAAAAAGACTTGTATCCAATTAGCTTTTTGAATTCAGCTAAACAGATGAGTCCGAAAAAATAAAATAATATTATTAAGGCATGCTCATTTAACAATGATACCATTAATAAGGAAATGTACACCAAACCCGTAAAAGATCTTACAAGAATTTCTTTCATTTTAAAGGTCCTCTAAAAGAAGTAAGTATAAATTTTTGGAGCTGCTACCGTAACTCAAGAAATCTTTCTCTTCTTGAGATTTAAAGTGCTTAATCGTAGTAATGTTTGTAGGAATACTTTTTTTGTTCTTGTGCTTAATGCCGCGCAAACCTTCACCAATACTACCTACAATCTGACTTGTAGTTGCAAATACAATAAGGTTGTTTGGGAATTCACCTAATTTTTTTTCGGCTATTTGATTAGACGATATAAGCAGAGAGCCATCATCTGCAATTAAGTTTTCGCAAGTTGTAACAAAAAACGAAGCATCATGAAGCGAATCATGCATTTTAATATTCGTATTCTTAAAGCGGTCTTTTAGATTGGCATCTAATATTAAGCCATTTTTATCTTCCCAATCATTTTCCTTCAGAATTAAGTCTAAACTCTCAAAAACTTCATCTAAATTTTCACAATACAAAAACTTACCGCCATTAGCTTTAAAGTTTATAGTAAACCTTTCGTCTATTGGCAGCTTTATTTCAGGCATATATTTGCCTCTATCACTTGATTTTAATTCTTCTTCTGAACTATCAGATTTTGAACCAAAAATTTTTCTAAAAAGACTCATTTATATTGTGCTATTAATCTGAGTGATTTAAGGTGTTTTTCAAATATAAAAAATCTTAAACGAACCTTTGGGTTTATTTAAGATTTTTAGTTAAAGTTAACAGAAATACTAATGGTTTTTATTCTTCTTCATCAGAAGTTTTTTCTGTTTTGTTTGTCTCTTCAGATTTATCAAAAGGTCTCTTTCCAAAAATCTTTTCAAGATTATCTTTAAAAATCACTTCTTTTTCTAAAAGAACTTCAGCCAATTGCGTTAGCTTATCTTTATGTAGTTCTAAAAGATTAACGGCACGTTGATACTGCTCCTCAATGATATCTGAAATTTCTTTATCGATTAGTTCTGCAGTTTGTTCGCTATAAGGTTTAGTAAAACCATATTCGTTTTGTCCCGAAGAGTCATAATATGTTAAATTACCAACCTTATCGCTCAAGCCATATATGGTTACCATGGCTCTGGCTTGTTTGGTGACTTTTTCCAAATCACTTAAAGCTCCTGTAGAAATTTTATTGAAAATAACCTTTTCGGCAGCACGCCCTCCTAGGGCAGCACACATTTCATCGAGCATTTGTTCAGGTCTAACAATTAAACGCTCTTCAGGTAAATACCAAGCAGCGCCTAACGAACGCCCACGTGGTACAATAGTTACTTTTACTAGAGGTGCAGCGTGTTCCAACATCCAACTCACAGTTGCATGACCGGCTTCGTGGTACGCAATTGCTTTTTTCTCTTCAGGCGTAATAATCTTGTTTTTCTTTTCCAATCCGCCAACTATTCTATCAACAGCATCTAAAAAGTCTTGCTTGTCAACAGCTTTTTTACCATTTCTGGCGGCAATTAAAGCGGCCTCATTACATACGTTGGCTATATCAGCTCCTGAAAAACCAGGTGTTTGTTTAGATAGAAAATCTAAATCTAAATCCTTGGCCTTTTTCAGAGGTCTTAAATGTACTTCAAAAATTTCCTTACGTTCACGAACATCAGGTAGATCAACAAAAATTTGTCTATCAAAACGTCCGGCACGCATTAAAGCTTTGTCTAATACATCAGCGCGGTTTGTAGCGGCTAATACAATAACATTACTGTTTGTTCCAAAACCATCCATTTCGGTTAATAGCTGGTTAAGTGTGTTTTCACGTTCGTCGTTAGAACCTGAAAAATTACTTTTTCCACGAGCACGACCAATAGCATCTATCTCATCAATAAATATAATTGAAGGCGATTTTTCTTTGGCTTGTTTAAATAAATCACGCACCCTTGATGCACCAACACCTACAAACATTTCAACAAAATCTGAACCTGATAATGAAAAGAACGGTACTTTAGCTTCTCCAGCTACAGCTCTAGCCAATAAGGTTTTACCAGTTCCAGGAGGACCTACCAATAAAGCACCTTTTGGTATTTTACCACCTAGAGAGGTATACTTTTCTGGGTTCTTTAAGAAATCTACAATTTCTTGAACTTCTTCTTTAGCACCTTCTAAACCGGCTACATCCTTAAACGAGGTTTTTACTTCATCGTTTTCATCAAATAACTTGGCTTTAGATTTTCCAATATTAAATATTTGTCCGCCAGCTCCTCCACCAGCACCAGAAGACATACGCCTCATGATAAAAATCCAAACACCAATTAATAAAATAAATGGTAAAAGACCAATAAGGAAATCGCCCCAAAGGTTTTGTTCGGTTTTGTATTCAATTTTAGGTTTAGGATCTAAATTTTGAGCATTTATAATTGTAGCTATTTCGTCTTCAAAGTTTTGAAGATCACCAAATTCAAAAGTGTAATTTGGCAATTTGGTTGCTGAAGGTAACAAAGAAGTCGGTTTTGAATTCTTGTGTGTTTCTTTTTGTTCAGCTTCTTTTGTTAAATAAACTTTGGCTTCCCGTCTGTTAACAATTTCCACTTTTTCAACATCACCATCCTGAAGGAAGGTCATAAATTGAGAAGGCGTAGTTTGTTTTGTATCTTGAAATCCGCTGCCACCTAAAATTTGCATGGCTAAAAAGATGACTATTATTCCACCATAAATCCAATACGGATTAAATTTAGGTTTTTTGGCTTTCGGTTTTTTATTGTCGTTTATCATTAATCTATTTAGTAGTTTGTTTCTATTACTGTTGTTTTTGCATCACCCCAAAGGCTTTCAATATCGTAATATTCTCGTATATGTTTTTGAAAAACATGTACAACAACATTTACATAATCCATTAACACCCATTCGGCATTACTTTCTCCTTCAATATGCCAAGGTTTGTCTTTTAGTTCTTTACTAACTTTTTTCTGGATGGCATTTACAATGGCATTAACTTGCGTGTTGGAAGTACCCTCGCAAACAATAAAATAGTCGCAAACTGTGTTTTCAATGTCTCGTAAATCTAGAATATTTATTTCTTTACCCTTTACATCTTCAATTCCACTTAATATAGTAGCAATTAACTGGTCTGCATTCGAATGTTTTTTCGCCATTAATTTGTTTTAATTTGTGCAAAGTTATTATTTTTTAGTTCTTTATACTGTAAAAAAATCATAAGATTTTTTAAGCGTATTAATAACTTTTTCTAATGCATATAATCAAACTTAATGCCACTGATTCTACAAATTCATATTTAAGGCAATTAAGTAATGATAAAAGTCTTTCTAATTATACAGTTGTTACGGCTGACAAGCAAAATTCCGGTCGAGGTCAAATGGGAACTTCCTGGGAAAGTGAAACGGGTAAAAACCTTATAGCTAGCGTATTTGTTGATGTTTCTTTTTTGCAATTTAATCGGCAATTTTATATTAGTATGGCAACTTGTTTAGCATTAATAAAAATGCTGAAGCAATTTTCAATACCTAAATTGAAGATAAAGTGGCCTAACGACATTTTGTCAGAAAACAAGAAAATATGTGGTGTTTTAATAGAATATATGGTTAAGCAAAACAATTTGCAATCTACTATTATTGGTGTTGGTTTGAATGTAAACCAGTTGCAATTTGATAATTTGCCACATGCGTCTTCATTAGGTAAAATAACAGGTGTCCATTATAACTTGGATGAACTATTATTGGGTTTTATCACGCACTTAAAATATTATTTAAACCTATTGGAACAGAATAAATTGTTCCAAATTAAAGAGGATTATGAATCATCTATGTTCCGAAAAGATAAGCCGTCTACATTTAAAGATGCTCAAGGAAATCTGTTTTCGGGCTTTATAAAAGCAGTAACAGATTCTGGTAAATTGCAGATCTTGATTGAAGACAACGAATTACGAGAATACGATTTAAAAGAAATTCAGCTTTTGTATTAAATTGCTGAAGGAATGTTTGTTGAAAGTGTTTCAATAAACTTGGTTATTGGGCCTTTTATCATCATGGCCATCATAGGATTGAAATCACCGTTAAATACCAACTGAACATGACTTGTATTAGCATCAATGCCTTCTATATGTCCAACAAGTGAAAAATCTATTTTACCACCAGCAGCTCCTAAAACAATTTTGTTAGGTGGAGTAACTTCTTTCTTTTTCAAGACAATTTCTGGCATGCCCTTTAAAGCAAACAAAAACTTATCAGCGTCTAATACTTCAAACTTGCTAATGTTTTCAGGCATAAGCTTTTCGAAATTTTTGACATCGGATAAAAAATTAAAGACCTCTTCAGGTGATTTGTTTACTGTTGTTTTTGGTGATTCTAAATTCATAATTGTGTTTTTGTTATATCACTAATCAATTAGCGTTCCATTCTGAAGGATTAGCATTCCAAGAAGCTAAAATGTCTTGTTCTTTAGTCGATATATAATTGGTGTGCAGGGCTTGTTCTAAAAGCGATTCGTAATCACTTAAAGTTAATAATTGAATACCAGATTTTTCAAAATTATCCCTGGCTACTTGAAAATCGTAAGAGAAAATAGCGATCATGCCCTTAACGTTGCCCTTGTTTTCTTGTATGGCTTTAACAGCATTTAAACTACTTTTTCCGGTACTAATAAGGTCTTCAACAACAACAACATTTTGACCGCTTTCTAAATGGCCTTCAATTTGGTTTTGACGACCATGGCTTTTTGCTTCTGGTCTAACATAAATAAAAGGAAGCCCCAAATATTCAGCTACCAGCATACCAATACCAATGGCGCCAGTTGCAACTCCAGCAATCACATCTGGTTTTTCGTATTGTTTTTCAATTTGTTTAGCCATGGTTTCACGAATATAATTGCGTATTGGCGGATAGGACAACACAATACGATTATCACAATATATTGGCGATTTCCAACCTGAAGCCCAAGTAAAAGGGTCTTTGGGTTGAAGTTTAATGGCGTTTATTTGAAGTAAAACTTCGGCGGTTTTTCTGGCAGTATGTTTGTTGAAAATCATAGTCGCAAAATTACACTTTTTTTGCTAATCTCTTTTTCAATTTTGCCATATTAAATTAAATTTTTTAAAACCTTTGTCATCGTTTAAAAATTGATATTTTTACAGAACTTAATATCATGTACCTAGAATATGTATAAAGTTTTTGTTAATGATAAGCCCATTATCTTAACGACTAAGGTTAAAAAGGAAAGTGAGTTTGAAAATTACCTCCTTAAATCGGTTAACCTTAAAAAGGTAATTAAAGAGCTTAATACCACAAATAGGAAAAAAGTACATATTATTCACCATAACGAAAAAAAACTACTTAAAAAGTTTCTAAAAAAGTTACCAAATGTAATTGCAGGAGGTGGTAAGGTGTTGAATAAAAAAGGCGAGGTACTTTTTATTTTTAGAAACGGAAAGTGGGATTTACCTAAAGGGAAAACTGAAAAAAAAGAACCTATTGAGGCTTCTGCAATACGAGAAGTTGAAGAAGAGACTGGTGTTACGGGTTTGAGAATTACAAAACCTTTAGAGACCACTTATCATATATTTAAACGTAATGGTAGATACCGTATTAAAATTACCTATTGGTTTGAAATGTACACCGAATTTGATGGTGATTTTACACCAGAAGAAAAGGAAGGTATAACCAAAGTAGCTTGGCTGAATAAAAAAGAAATTAAAAAAGCCATGAAAAACTCTTATGCCAATATTAAGACATTGGTACCCTAATCTAGTTTCGGATTAATTAGTCAATTTTTTATCACTCTTTATGTTAAAAACTGTTAATGTTTAAGTAGGCTTGTAAATTCAACTTTTATTTTGTTTAACTTTACAGCACAAACATTAAACAAAAAATCATGAAAAAAAAAGTTACTTACCAAATCCCCAAGTCTATCTTAATACTTTTCATGTTATTATTTTTTGGATCGATTGTTCATTCTCAAACTTTAATTTCTGCAGCTAACAATGATTGTGGGAGTTTGGAAAGAGTTATGTTCACAAACGGAAGTGAATTTGTCACCATACAGAATGGCGGACAATATGATATTTCTGATCTTCCTTCAAATTTTTATGTTCAACTGATGGTGAATGGGAATTCTGAAAGTTCCCGAATTTCTATTGAAAACGTTAATACTGATGAGCGACGTTCCATTATTGATAACCAAGCAGATTATACCTTTCCAGAAGGGGATAGTCCTTGGGATTTAGGATTAGGAGAATTTTTATTGAAAGCCGATATTCATGCCGCAGACAACGGGAGGGGTCGTAATTGTGACCGCATTAGATTTAGTTTTTCACTCACATGTTCAGCCGATGCCGGAACACTGACAGCCGATATGAACACGGTTGAGCTGGTAAACGGTATGGCCACGATATCGGCTACGCCAGATGGCAATGTAAATGTACCGGACGGATACAGCACAGTTTATGTATTAACACAAGGATCAGGATTAGTGATTGTAAATGCAGGAGGCGAGCCAAGCTTTGAAGTAACGGAAGCGGGCGAGTATACCATCCATACACTGGTTTACAATCCAGAGACATTGGATTTGAGCATTGTTGAGCCAGGCGTTACGACAGGAGTAGATGTATTAAACTTAATTAATGCCAACGGCATCTGTGCCTCTTTGGATGTTACGGGTGCCAAGGTTGCCGTAATGGAATGTATGGCCGATGCCGGGACACTGACAGCCGATATGAACACGGTTGAGCTGGTAAACGGTGTGGCCACGATATCGGCTACACCAGATGCCAATGTAAATGTACCAGACGGATACAGCACAGTTTATGTATTAACACAAGGATCAGGATTAGTGATTGTAAATGCAGGAGGCGAGCCAAGCTTTGAAGTAATGGAAGCAGGCGAGTATACCATCCATACGCTAGTTTACAATCCAGAGACACTGGATTTGAGCATTGTTGAGCCAGGAGTGACTACAGGCGTTGACGTATTGAACCTTATCAATGCCAACGGTATCTGTGCCTCGTTGGATGTCCCAGGTGCTCCAGTTTCAGTAATGGAATGTATGGCTGATGCCGGGACACTGACAGCCGATATGAACACGGTTGAGCTGGTAAACGGTATGGCCACGATATCTGCTACGCCGGATGGCAATA
The DNA here is from genome assembly GCF_023634025.1 of Hanstruepera flava. Lineage (GTDB taxonomy): Bacteria > Bacteroidota > Bacteroidia > Flavobacteriales > Flavobacteriaceae > Hanstruepera > Hanstruepera flava. Next base: position 16,888 of record NZ_JALJCW010000002.1, read on the forward strand.
TAAATGTACCAGACGGTTACCAAACATTGTTTGTATTGACAGAAGGTGCTGGTCTTGTCATCGTTAATGTAAACACCGAGCCAAGCTTTGAAGTAACTGAAGCAGGCGAGTATACCATCCATACACTAGTTTACAATCCAGAGACATTAGATTTGAGCATTGTTGAGCCAGGCGTTACGACAGGAGTAGATGTATTAAACTTAATCAATGCCAACGGTATCTGTGCCTCTTTGGATGTTACGGGCGCCAAGGTAGCCGTAATGGAATGTATGGCCGATGCTGGGACACTGACAGCCGATATGAACCCGGTTGAGCTGGTAAACGGTATGGCCACGATATCGGCTACGCCAGATGGCAATGTAAATGTACCGAACGGTTACCAGACCTTGTTTGTATTGACAGAAGGTGCTGACCTTGTCATCGTTAATGTAAACACAGAGCCAAGCTTTGAAGTAATGGAAGCAGGCGAGTATACCATCCATACACTGGTTTACAATCCAGAGACATTGGATTTGAGCATTGTTGAGCCAGGCGTTACGACAGGAGTAGATGTATTAAACTTAATCAATGCCAACGGTATCTGTGCCTCGTTGGATGTGCCAGGTGCGCCAATAATGGTTAATGAGGAAGTTGAATGTATTACTGATGCAGGGACTATGTATTCAAGCAGTCCAATCACATGCCTGACAGATGGAAGTGCTATGATAGAGGCTATGCAAAATAATCCGGCTAATATTCCGGATGGTTATCAGCAATTGTTTGTTTTAACAGAAGCGTTTACACTTACTATTTTAAATGTTTCTACAACACCCGAATTTACCGTTACAAATAGAGGTTTTTACAGAATACACAGTTTAGTGTATAATCCAGAAACTTTAGATTTAAGTGTTGTTGTACCAGGGGAAACTACAGGGTTTGATGTGGTAAACTTGATTAACGATAATAACATTTGTGCATCTTTAGACGTTCATGGTGCTATTAATTTAGTAATTGGTCGCAATTGGTTCTGCTTCTTCTTTGAGAACTATCACAAAGGAACTAACTCTAATGACTCTGGTTTAACAGCATATGTTGAGAATTATGATAACTATAAATCTTTTGAAAAAGACTTTATAGCTAACAATTCTGAAATTAGTTTATATCCTAATCCAGTAGTATCAGACTTAAATGTAAATATTCAATTATTTGATGATGAAGTTATGAGCTACCGTGTAACTGATGTAAGCGGAAGACAAGTGTTAAGCGGTAACGATTTGAGATTCACAAATGGATCGTTAATGATTAATACCAATAACTTAATAAATGGTATGTATATCATTAGTTTCGAATCTGAATACCGAACCCTTACCAAAAAAATATTGGTGAATAGATAGAATGAAAATTGAAAAAGGAAAATTTAAATCAGTAAGAGAAGCCTCTGTTTAGAGGCTTTTCTTTATTTAATTCTGAATACAGGATATTCCATATGGGCTTTTTCATAATGATTGGAGCGCTCAAAAATCCAATTAAGCTGGGCATACCAATTATTTGCAAATTGCGAATCCGATTCTTTCTTCTTTTCAAATTGGGTTTTTAACTCTGAATTAGTAGCCAATAATTCCAATGCTTCATCTTCAAAAACATAAGGTGAAAAACCTTCTTTTTGTTGTAAAATAGTATCAAAAAAGTTCCAATTAAAAAAGGAATCTGGTGCTTGAGGTTCTAAAGTTTCTAATAAATACCGTTTACCAGCTTGATTTGTTGAAATTAAATAATCACCTTTTTTAAATTTGATATCTAATTGATTGGTTTTAACATTAGTATTATAGTGTTGATAATGACCTTCGTAAGCACTTTTTCGTGTCTCGTATTCTGAAATTTTATAAGACTCAACTGAAATAATGGTGTCATTTTCAAGTTGTGTCATTTCAACTTGATTAATTTTTAATAAATCTATAACATCGTGCCAGCCTTGAGGAATAATGTAAGCCTTTGGTATAGTTATTTCGGTAGTTGGTTTAAAATGGTTTTTATATTTAACCTCTTTTGTGAACGGTTTTTCTCGATTGTATTTTAAGCGTTGTGCTCCAGTGATGTCACTTTTAATAAATGTGCCTTCATAACCCTTAAATTGTAGTGTGCTATGTTTACTATCATCAACTGTCCAATCAACTGGATATTTTGAGCCTAATTGAAATTGATTAAAAGCTTTTTCACGCTCTGTTTTAATAGTTTCATGGTTTTCCTCAATAATTTCAATCATACTTATCATGAGTTCATATGTGCCTTCAACTCGCTGTTTGTAGGGCTTAAGCATGTGTGTTTCAACCATCATGCCTAATGTGTTCCATAAGGTTGTGTATCCAGTTGAGTATCTGGGATAATCCATAAACTGACTAAACCCAATTTCAGGAACTTGATTAAATACATTCACGTAAGGTGTGATATCCCAGTTTTTTTGAGCCAATTTGTTTTCTAGTAGCGGCATAATTTCAGTGTTAAGGTAATTGCCTAGAGAGCCGCCTAATTTATTATGTTGGGTAAATAGATGCGTTAGGGTATATTGATAATCGGCACCGTTGCTTACATGGTTATCTATAAATACATCAGGCTTAATTAAATGAAATATTTGTGCAAAGGTTTTGGCATTTTCGGTATCACATTTAATAAAGTCACGATTTAAATCATAGTTTCTGGCATTGCCTCTAAAACCGTATTCCTTTGGTCCATTTTGGTTTGCGCGCGTACCGGAATTTCTGTTTAAACTACCACCAACATTATAGATTGGGATAGTTACTAAAACCGTATGTTTTGGTATGCTTATTTTGCCTTGAGCGATGTCGCGATATAACATCATGGTGGCATCAATACCGTCGCTTTCACCTGGATGAATGCCATTGTTTATCAATAAAATACGTCTGTTGGCTTGTCTTATTTTACTAAAATCAAATACTTTATCTGGGTTTAAGGTGACAAGGTGCAAAGGTTCGCCAGAATCGGTTTTTCCTATAGCTTGAATAGAAATTTCCGGATAGCTTTTGGCCAAATTTTCATAATACGAAATGGTTTGTTGATAGGTGGCTGTTTCAGTCCCATTACTTTTTTCAAAAACCGTTTCAAAATCTTGGGCAATACCATTTTGAAGCATTAAACAGGACACCAGAAAAGCACATAATCTATTCATAAAAGTAAGTTTTAAACCATAAACTTAATCAAATTCTAACAATATAAACTTGTGCTTCTTAAGATTAACCGTATTTTTGCAGCTTGTAAAACTACCATCATGACTGAGTTTATTAGTAAACGAGCGGCTAATGCTAAAAACGATATTTTATCAGGTCTAACAGTTGCCTTGGCCTTGGTTCCAGAAGCTGTGGCTTTTGCTTTTGTAGCAGGCGTAGACCCATTGGTCGGTTTATATGCTGCTTTTATGATTGGATTGATTACCTCTATTTTTGGCGGTCGTCCAGGTATGATTAGTGGTGCTACAGGTGCTTTGGCAGTGGTGATGGTTAGTTTAGTGGCAGAAGGAAATGCCATGGGAGTACAAGGCGAGCAATTAGGTTTGTACTACCTGTTTGCAACGGTTATTCTTATGGGTATTATTCAAATGCTAGCAGGTGTTTTTAAGCTTGGAAAGTTTGTACGATTAATTCCGCACCCCGTTATGATGGGTTTTGTAAATGGTTTGGCTATTGTGATTTTTCTATCGCAGTTAGGCATGTTTATGACAGTTGAAAACGGTAATGAAGTTTGGTTGCATGGAACTGAATTATGGACCATGATTGGTCTTGTAGCCTTGACAATGGGAATTATGTTTGGCTTGCCCAAACTGACCAAAAAACTACCCGAAGCGTTAATGGCTATTTTGGTGGTTTCCGCTATTGTCATTTTTGGGAATTTAGATGTGGCTACTGTTGGAAGTTTTATTAGAGAAGGAGGTGGCGAAGGCCTGAAAGGCGGTTTGCCACAGTTTCAGTTTGATACCTTTAACAAAGTACCATTTACTTGGCAAACACTAAAATTTATTGGGCCTTATGCCTTGATTTTGGCTGCCATTGGCTTGATAGAATCCTTAATGACCTTAAACTTAATTGATGAATTGACCGAAACCCGAGGAAATACCAATCGGGAATGTTTAGCACAGGGAGGAGCCAATATTGTAACAGGTCTGTTTGGTGGTATGGGAGGTTGCGCCATGATTGGGCAATCCATTATCAATATTAAAGGAGGTGGCCGAACAAGACTATCAGGTATTGTAGCAGCAGTTGCCTTGTTAATGTTTATTTTGTTTGCTTCTGGTCTAATAGAACAGGTGCCTATTGCAGCCTTGGTAGGCGTGATGTTTATGGTAGTTATTGGAACTTTTGCTTGGTCTAGTTTTAGAATCATGAATAAGATTCCAAAATCCGATGTATTTGTATTGGTTTTAGTATCCGGTTTAACGGTTTTATTCGATTTGGCCATTGCTGTAATTGCAGGTGTTATTGTAAGTGCTTTGGTATTCTCATGGGAAAATGCGAAACGTATTCGTGCACGTAAACGCTTTAAAGAAGATGGTACGAAAGTTTATGAAATTTGGGGCCCTTTATTCTTTGGTTCTATTAAAGCATTTAACGATAAGTTTGATGTAAAAAACGACCCAGAAAAAGTGGAAATAGATTTTGTAGAATCACGAGTCAGTGACCATTCGGCGTTGGAAGCTATTTTCAATTTGGTTGAAAAATATGAGGCCGAAGGCAAATCAATTAAGTTGAAACATTTAAGCGAGGACTGTAAAATCTTATTGTACAAGGCTAGCCCTAAATTTCGGGAAGTTATTATTGAAGATATTGATGACCCACGCTATCATTTAGCTGCTAATCCTGAAGAATTTCCGAAACCACTTTCGGAATATAAGTTTTAATCCAAATTTCGAGATTGTCCGTTTAAAAGTTTCCAACCATCAGTGCGTTTAATAAGTGTACCTGATTCTATTATTTTGAAGTTGGAAATAACATTGGCTGTATCAACCATTTTTCCTTTTACTATACCAGAATAGTTAGCAATTTCTGATGATAAAGGAAAAATTTCTAAAGTTTGAAATTCAAATGAAATGGATTGAATGCTTTTATTGTTCAGAATAAGAATAGCTTTAATAGAATCATATTTAATAGCCGATTGGTAACCTGGTGGCACCCAAAAAAAATCATCGGAATCATCCAAATAATCAAACTCAGCAGGTAAACCATCTTGTTTGATAGCTTCATGATATTCATCAAACATGGTTTCAATTTCACTAATAACTTGTAATTTATCCAATGCTTTGGATTGTTCTTTTTTGCAGCTGGTAGATAGTATAAGAATTAAAAGGAAATAGAGAGAGATGGGTTTCATGACAGTTTATTTTACCCGAACACTGGCAGGCACCAATTTGGTATAGTCGCCATTATTTCTAATAACATCGCGCACGATAGATGACGAAATGTAAGAGGTATTAGCAGCCGTCAATAAGAAAACGGTTTCAATAGGTGCCAAATCCCGATTGGTGTGCGCAATGGCTTTTTCAAATTCAAAATCAGCTGGATTGCGTAAGCCACGTAAGATAAATTTAACATTATTCTTTTTGCAGAAGTCAACAGTTAAACCTTCATACGAAACAACTGTTACCTTGGGCTCATTTTTAAAAGCATCTTTGATGAATTGGACACGCTCGTCCAACGAAAACATATATTTCTTTTCAGCATTGATGCCAATAGCCACAATTACTTCATCAAAAAGTTTCACGGCACGCTTAATAATATCGTAATGCCCAAGTGTAATAGGGTCAAATGATCCTGGAAAAATGGCTCGTTTCATAGGTTAAAATTACAATTTTTATTTCAAAGCCTCTTCAATAGCATTTTCAAACAATTGGGCTAAACTAATTCCTGCAGCTGCAGCTTGTTGTGGTAAAATACTAGCTTTAGTTAAACCAGGAACTGTGTTGACTTCCAAAAGATGTGGTTCACCATTCTTGAAAATATATTCGCTTCTGGAAAAGCCTTCCATTTTTAAAATCTCATAAACTTGTTTTGCTAACCTTCTTACTTTATCAGCATCAGCTTCAGAAATACGAGCTGGAGTTATTTCTTGGGATTCACCCAAATATTTCGCTTTATAATCAAAAAAGTCATTATCACTCACGATTTCGGTTATGGGTAGAACAGTAACCTCACCTTTGTACTTTATCACACCAACAGAAACTTCGGTGCCATCTAAAAACGATTCTATTATTATTTCATCATCTTCTTTGTAGGCGTGTTCAATAGCTTGTTTTAGTTCGTTTTGTTTATAAACTTTGGTAATGCCAAAACTACTACCGGCTTTATTGGCTTTTACAAAACAAGGTAAGCCAACTTTGTTGATAATGGCATTTTCGTAAATGGTATCACCCAAGTTTAAATAATAGCTTTCAGCTGTTTTAATGCCATAAGGTTTTAACACGCTCAAACAGTCTCGTTTATTAAAGGTTAAGGCAGCCTGATACATACCGCAACTGGTGTGCGGAATTTTTAAAAGCTCTAGGTAAGATTGCATATAGCCATCCTCACCAGGCGAACCATGAATGGCGTTAAACACACAATCAAAAGAAACTTTCGTATCCTTTATAATCACGGAAAAATCGTTTTTGTCGATAGGGAATTCTTGCTCGTTATCATCAACATAAACCCATCTGTCTTCAAATATGTGGAGTCTATAAGCCTCAAACTTATTGGGACTCAAGGTTTCATAAACCACGTTGCCACTTTTAAGCGAAATCTCGTATTCGCTAGAGTAGCCACCCATTATTATTCCAATCTTTTTTTTCATGTCTATTTTCCGCTTAAGTGGAAATCAAATTGATTAATTCTGTCTATAAAATCTAAAACGAACAATAAAACGTATCTATTATTAGTTAAGCTAAAATATCACTAAAAAATCGAAAGTAAAAACAGTTCTGTTTTTATATATTTGTTTCAGAAACAATCATTCATGAGTTTAATAGGATTTCTAAAAAGTAAAGTGTTTTTAAAGCAATTGGTATTGGCATTGGTAGCGATAGTTGTTATGGTTTTTATCATGTTGAAATGGTTAAATATATCTACCAATCATGGTGAATTTGAAACCGTACCCGATTTAAAGGGAAAATCCATTGAGGTTGCCAATATTGAGTTGAAGGAAAACAATTTGGTTATGGAGATATTGGATTCTTCAAATTTTAATCCAGATTATCCCAAATTCTCGGTAATAGAACAAGATCCTATTGCTGGTAAGCAGGTTAAAGAAAACAGAAAAATATATTTAACTCTTAATCCATCGGGTTACAGAAAAGTCATGGTTCCCGAATTAAAAGAACGTACCTTAAGGCAAGCGAAACCGACTTTGGAAGCTTTAGGTTTTGAAGTTGGAAAATTAACCTATGTGGATAATATTGCTATTGATGTGGTTATAAAAATGACGCACGATGGTCAAGAAATTAAAGCTGGTGACATGTTGCCTAAAACCTCTAAAATAGATTTGGTTTTGGGGAACGGAAAACGACCTGGTTCAACCGAATAATAATGGACGATTATACACCAGAAAATCAAACTGAAGATGATGACTTGTATGAGCATTATGCTTTTACAGCAGAAAAAGGTCAGCAACCGCTTCGTATAGATAAATACCTTATGAATTTTATTGAAAATGCTACGCGCAATAAGATTCAAGCCGCCGCAAAAAACGGTAATATTTATGTGAATGATGTTCCTGTTAAGCAAAACTACAAGGTCAAACCTTTTGATAAAATACGGGTACTTTTTGAACATCCACCTTATGAGTATTTACTGACTCCTGAAAACCTGCCTCTTAATATTGTTTATGAAGATAACGATTTGTTGGTGGTCAATAAAGAAGCTGGTATGGTTGTGCATCCAGGACATGGTAACTATTCAGGAACTTTAATCAATGCGTTGATTTATCATTTTGATAATTTACCCAATAATTCAAGTAACAGACCTGGTTTGGTTCACCGTATCGATAAAGATACCAGTGGTTTATTGGTTATAGCTAAAAACGAAGAGGCTATGACCCATTTAGCTAAACAGTTTTTCGATAAAACCAGTGAGCGGGAATATGTGGCTTTAGTTTGGGGGAATATTGAAGAAGACGAAGGCACTATAGAAGGCAACATAGGGAGGCATCCTAAAAACAGATTGCAAAATACGGTTTACGAAGGGGATGATGCCGACAAAGGAAAACCAGCTGTTACCCACTATAAAGTTTTGGAGCGTTTAGGTTATGTGACTTTAGTGTCTTGCAGTTTGGAAACCGGACGTACACATCAAATACGTGTGCACATGAAACACATTGGGCATACATTGTTTAATGACGAACGTTATGGTGGCGAAAAAATACTAAAGGGAACCACCTTTACTAAATACAAGCAGTTTGTAGAGAATTGTTTTAAGGTGTTGCCACGCCAAGCATTACATGCTAAAACGTTGGGTTTTGAACATCCAATAACGGGTGAAATTATGCGATTTGATTCTGAAATTCCTCAAGATATGCAAGCTTGCATTGAAAAATGGCGCCAGTACTCCAAGCACCAATCCAACGAATAAATTTTATTTATAATTTCATAGAAACAAAAACCATTGTAGGTTGATATTTTCTACAGGTAATTGTAAATTTGAGACAAATCTTTATGTCAATGAAATTAGTATTATCACCTGCCAAGTCTTTAGATTATGAAAGCAAGTTGCCAACAACCAAAACCACTGAAGCTTGTTTCTTAAATGAAGCCGAACGCCTGAACAAGCTGTTAAAAAAGAAATCGGCAAAGAGTTTATCAAAATTGATGAGCATTTCTGATAATCTGGGGCAGTTGAATTATGAACGTAATCAAGAGTGGCAGTTGCCTTTTACAAAAGATTCAGCTCGACAAGCGGTTTATGCTTTTAGTGGAGACGTTTACAGAGGGTTGGATGCGTATACTATTTCTGAAAAACAATTAGATAAACTTCAAGATACCGTGAGGATTATTTCGGGATTGTATGGGGTGTTGAAGCCTTTGGACTTGATTATGCCCTATCGCCTAGAGATGGGAACCAAATTCCCTGTTGGGAAAAACAAAAACTTGTATGAATTCTGGAAAAAGAAAGTCACTCAAGCTTTAAATGATGAATTGGAAGATGATGAGCTTTTTTTAAACTTGGCCAGCAACGAGTATTTTAAAGCCATTGATACCAAAGCGCTAAAAGTACCGGTGGTTACAGCTAACTTTAAAGATTTAAAAAATGGTGAATACAAAACCATCATGACCTTTGCAAAGTTAGCGAGAGGTTATATGACCCGATATATCATAGACACTGATGCTAAAACTTTAGATGACATCAAAGGGTTTAATTATGAAGGGTATGGCTTTAGTGAAAGTATGTCAACCGATACCGATTTAGTATTCATTAGATAGCCGTTAAGCTTTCGCTTTTTTATTGACGTTAATTTTATCTTCGGGCTTAACTTTTTTCTTGATACGTGGTCGTCTTACACCATAGGTACCCCTGTTAATTTTACCACGTTTTGTTTTTTTGTCTCCTTTTCCCATTTTCAGTTATTTATACATTTCTTAAGATAAGAAAATTTTATACTTTGGTCAAATAGAGAAAATTTATAATGCATTACTATCTTATAATAGCCCTACAAGGATTTTGTATTTATCATTCCATTAAAAACAGGAATAATTACTATTGGATTTTTTTAATAATTTTTTTGCCCTTGGTTGGTTCGGTAATTTATTTATTGACTCAAGTTTTTAGTAAGCGCGATGCTAAAAAGATATCCAACGAAATAACTACTATAATTAATCCAACCAAAAAAGTAAAAGATTTAGAGCAAAAACTTAAGTTTTCAGATACCTATCAAAACAGAGTGGATTTAGCAGATGCTTATTTTCAAATACATGATTTTGATCATGCTATTTTCCATTATCAAAAAGCTTTAGAAGATAAGTCCCAAAATAATGATTATATAAAGCAACAGCTTATTGCTGCTTATTTTAATAAAGGCGATTTTAAGGACGTTATTAATTTCTGGGAACAGATGAATGAAGGGAATTTTAAAAATTCTGAATCGGAATTTCTATATGGTATGGCACTATACAAAAGTGGCTTTGTGGATAAAGCTGAACAGTATTTGAGAAATGTAGACAAACGTTATTCAAATTATGAGGAGCGGTTGCAATTGTCAAAGTTTCTATTTGAAATTGGGAAGGAGTCTGATGCTAAAGAAATTTTAAATGAGATTTATGCCGAATCTCAACATATGACAAAAATTAATAAAAGGAAATACCGAACAACCATACTGGAGGTAGAAAAACTTTTAAGGGATACATAATGTTTCTCCACAAACATCCATATAAACCTTTTATTCAAGAAAACACGACAAAATTAATTGTAGGTACCTTGCCACCGCCACGTTTTTCTACGGGCGATTTACTGGAAAAGGATGTCGATTTTTGCTATGGTAGTTACTATAACAGTCTGTGGTTGTTTATTGACGAAATTCATGATTTAAATTTACGTTACGATAATTCGGAAGAAGCCATTGAAGAGCGCAAAGCGTTTTTAATTGCGCATCGAATAGGTGTTTGTGATATTGTGGAATCAGCTGAGCGCAACAAGATTGATGCGTCTGATTTGGGGATGACAAACATTGTGCTACGGGATTTGGTGGGTTATTTAAAGCAATATCCTAATATTGATACCTTACTGTTTACTGGTGGCAATAGTAAAAATGGTCCTGAATATTTTTTTAGAAAACATATTAAGGAATATAACCTAAAGCTTGAATTGATTTCAAGCGAAATACCTAGAATACACCAATTTGAGTTATGTCATTCAGCTAGAAATGACAAACGTATTATTAAAACGGTTTCGTTAACATCGGGATCTGGTGCGGCCAATATTTCCATTAGCCGAATGCCTTTGTATAAACAGTTAAAGGCCAAAGACCCAAAATTCAATACGTTTGATTTTCGGGTAATGCAGTATCGGGAGTTTTTTTAGGTGTTGGAGAGGGGAGTGTGAAAAGAACATAGTCAATAACTCCTGGGGAATGCTTAATAACTACTTGTGAATGGTTAATAACAAGTCGGGAATGGTCAATAACAACTGGAACATGGTCAATCAAAAGTCTGGAACGCTTAATCAAAAGTCTAGAATGCCCAATCAAAACTCTGGAACGGTCAATCAAAAGTCTGGAACGACCAATCAAAACTCTAGAACGGTTAATCAAAAGTCTGGAACGGTCAATCAAAACTCTAGAACGGTTAATCAAAAGTCTGGAACTGTCGATCAAAACTCTGGAATGTGCAATCAGGACTTATATATGATGAAACTTATAGAAGTACTTTAGTGAAAAGTTAATGGGTTTTTACATGTTTTTTGCTTCAGTTCTTTGTTGCCAGTAGTATTTATTCGGATTTTTTACTTACAAACTTTAATTTTCCATCTATGGTTTTCCAAGTTTCTATTTGATTTATTCCTTTTCTATCAGGTTCAGTAATATATCGTTTCGTAAGAATTGGAATTCCATTTTCTAATTTATAATAATCTTTATAAAATTTTGGAAGATATTCTCTCCAAGACGAAATAATTAGTTTTTTTTCATAATCGAATTCTGGTGATATAATTATTTCGTAATCAGTATTACTTTCAAACAGTTCAGTTTCGTGATTATAAATCCAATATAAATATGGAAATGAATATTCGGCTGGAATTGATTTAATGATTCGAAAGTCAATATAATTATCAAAATTCATATCTTCAATTTCTATAATTAATTCGTTTTTTATAAATGAGGAAAAATTATTCTCGCTTGGAATTATTTTTTGAATAAAGAGTCCATTTTTAAAGACTTTAATTTCGGTTATTTTGCAATGGCTTTCGTCACAATCTTTTGATAGCTGAAATTTAAATCCGTCAATATTCATCTCAATTATTTCTTGCGAATAAAGTTCAAATGAAAATAAAATTAGTAATGTTAGCAGAGCTTTTCTCATATTGTTGCCAACGGCTGGGCTATGCGCAGTTACGTTCTGGATTTTTGATTATGTGAATTTATTCACAAATAATTAAAAAGACAAGTAGAACGTGATCAAATTGCTTATAGCCATTGATGTAGCAACGTTTTCCCTCGATGGTCAGCTTCAGCTGAATGTGCTACATCTCGTTATATGCGTATAAATATATTTTTTTTAGGGTTTATTTTCTGGATAAGGGTACTTTTTTTGTTGGTTTTAGGCTAATGGCAGAGAGATTGCTTCTGCTGACGTTTACAGTCAGCATCGCAATGACGGTTTAGATGCCCAGACTCTTGACACTTATGTTTGGGACATGGGGTTCTCGATGCATTCCGACGCTTCGGTCGGACACTTGTTCTGACGCTTCGGTCGGAACACTCGAACAGACGGTTTTTGGTTGTTTATGATGCTATAGGTGGTTATTTAATTATCCAACAACGCTATAATTCTTAATGGTGCACCAGTACCACCTTTTATTTTCATAGGTAGGGCAATGACCTCAAAATTTTCACTGGGAAGTTTGTCTAGATTGGTTAAGTTTTCAAAGGCTGGAATGTTTTTAGAAAGCAGTATAACATGACTTTTAAACAATTGCGATTGGCCGTAATCTATACTGGGTGTATCAATTCCAATAGCTTTAATGTTTCTATTATCAACCAACCACTGGGCAGCTTCAGGTGATAGTCCTGGAAAGTGCAACAAAGCAATAGCATGGTCGCCACGTTCTGTTGTGCCTAAATATTTTTCTTTATTGGGATAGTATTTGGCAAAACCAGTTTGCAATAATACAATACTGCCATCAGGAATTTGATGGCCTATTTGATTTTCCCAGTTGGTTAAATCTTCAATGGAAATCAGGTAGTCCGGATTATCCTTGGCATTTTTGGACACATCAATTTTTATGGCTGCACCCACTAAATGCTCCAAAGGAATTTCTTCAACCGTTTGTCCGGTTTTTGAAAAATGAATGGGTGCATCTATATGGGTTCCGCCATGTTCGGCAGTGGCAAAGTTGTTGGCAGAATAGTAAAAGCCTTTATCGGTATCACCAGCAAAAACGGTATCGAGTTCAAACTCTTTGGCTGTTACCCAATACACGGTTTCCTTGGAATATTCGTGTGACAAATCTACTAGGGTTTTATTGGTTAGTTTTTGGGGTTGAACATTGGTTTCTGCTTCTTGAGTTTTGGATTGCTGGTTGCAGCTTATAATTGCTAAACAGAAGAAGATGCTTAATACGATGCGCTTTAACATAACAAATGGGTTGGAAGTTTCTAGTTAAAGATACGGAAAGATACTTATTTTGAGGTGGTTATAATTTTTTCAATATCCAACCCTTCGCCAAAATTATAGATAGCAGACATGGCATCTTTCATAGTTATGTTATGATACTCAAACTCATTATTAATCATATAGCGTACTTCGCCAGCATCAATCTTGGGCGCATCAGGAATATAAATGGCAGTATAATTAGCGGTCTTATCTGTTATAAAAGCAATTTTATAACTGTTGTCTTCTTTAAAAATTATACCCTGCCAAAACTGGTTAATTACATTATCGCGATCGCCTATTAAGCGAAACTTCAACATTTGTAGTGATGGTAAAAAAACAAATAGTTTTTTTTCAAGTCCAGAACTCCATTTTTTAACTATACCTTTTTCTATTAATATACCTGCAACAAAACACAATAATAGAATTAATACTATTGTAACAATAATTATAGAAGCAGGTCCGAAAAAGCTTTGTAAATCTAGGGTTTCGCTTATTTTGGTGCTGATGGGTTTTAATATTTGGTGAAGTTCTTTCCAAGCTAACAATACCAATAAAATGGGAACCATAAAAAATAATCCTCCAAATACTAAAGCTCGTGATGATTTGTTAATGAATGCCATAGTTGTTTAGTTAAATTCCCAGCCAAAAGTGGATTGAAATACGTAATCTGAAACCGATGCGCCTTCAACAGGTTTACTATCGTAGTTATAGGTTAGACCGAGTTTTATAAAAAAATCTAGTGGTAAATCGTACTTTAAGTTAAGATCGTAGTCAACCCTATAACGTCCACCTTGGGTTAAGCTAGGATAGAAAGTTATATCTGTTGTAAGATTAAAATCTTTTACATCAAACACATCTAATGCTAAACCTAGATAGGCTTCTAGTGAATTTCTATTGGTATTGCTTACATCGGTAAATTTTTCGTTGTTGAATGCTAAACCAAATCCGCCACCAAAATACATTTTATTGGAATGTATAACGTATTTACCCAAACCACTTTTAACGGTTGAACGCAATTGCAGTTTTTGTTCATCATTAGAAAGAAAATCTCCGGAGAATGAATAAAACCAATCGTTTTTCATGAAGTATTTAAGGCCTGCAGAAGCATCCATACGATCTGTAGCTGCTACACTGTCCTGGTTACTACGTACTTGATTGTAACTACCGTACAATTTCCATTTATAAGCCGTATAACTTAAGTTACTATTTATAGACAATTGACTTAAATTATTACTTTTTGTTATGTTATAGCCCAACGAAACTGAAGCGACAATTCTGGATAGGAATTTTTTCTTTACCGGATTAATGTAAACAATATCCTTAATTCTAACTTTTTCATTATTGTAGCCCTTTAATGTAACTACTGCAGAATCGCCTTCTTTGGTGTACATGGAGCTGTTAATACGTGTACCATTTGACAGCGTCATTAAATAGGTTTGTTTACTTTTAATACTCATGATATCTACCCAAGTAATGGTAAAATCGGAGTCGCTATAATCGGTTTCAATGGTGACAATGCCACGATCCATAGATTTAATTTCACCAACCAATTTATCTTTATTTTTTAACACAATGGTATCATTTTGTGACCAAAGTGTTAGAGGTGTTACAATAAATAATAAGATAAAATTAAGTTTAAGGCGTTTCATCTTTAAGGTTTTTCTAAATTATCCTTTTGGAAACAACAATACAATCATGGCTCTAAAACCCCAATCTGCTGTATTGGCATTACCATAAGGTATTCTTGGGCCTATGGCGAACTGTGTCAGTTGTTTGCCAATGCTAAAAACTTTAGCGCCTATAAGATGAAGGCTTCCCGAAGTAGCATCTGCTTCCCAGTTTTGGGTTAATTCTGTATTAAGGGTTATAGAATACCCACCTTTAATGTTTTTGGCTATAAAGGGTTGTAAAAACGTGTTGTTTACATCGGCTCTATTATTGCTTCCAGCTACAGACCAAATATGGTTAACTAAAGCTCCAATTGTGAATTTACCAGCTTGTTTTAAAACAACAGCAGTTGGACCCATTCCAAATTTTTCAGTGCCAAGCAAGTTGTCTGTAGCAGTTGGAACCAAAAACACAGGTCCTGCTCCCCAAATTAGCCCTCCTGAAGTAGGCTCTTTTGGAGAGAAAAAACCACTAACAACGGCATCGCTCAACCCAAATTGGCTACCACTGTTACCATATACATTGTTTTGAGAAATTACAGGTAAAATAACACGACCAATTAAATTCCAATTCCCACTGATGCTTATTGGTATTACGGGTTGAATATTAAGGGTCATTCGTGAACCGTTTTCAGAACCAATTCCAAAATCAAAATTCCCTTGAAACGGCACACTTATTAAACTGGCGACAGGGTTTTGCAATTGTTTGGCCAATTTATCGGCTTGAGATATTTCTTGATCTTGATTATCAGCTGAATTATCAGAATTATTTTGAGCAAAAGAAACGCAATGAATTAATAGAATGAACAGAAAGGAAAGCTTTTTCATTTTTTATGATTGATTTACATGCTAAAGATAAATGTTTTAAAATAAAACTACTAACCAATTATGGAGCGCATAAAACTTTTAATATCACTTAAAGGGCTGTTTTTAATAAACTTTACAAAAGCACTTCCAATAATAGCGCCTTTGGCATATTGTGTAGCTTGTTTAAATGTTTCATGGTTAGATATGCCGAAACCTACAATTTGAGGATTATGGAGGTTCATGTCTGCAATACGTTTAAAATAGCTAGTTTGTTCTTCGCCAAACCCAAGTTGAGCTCCAGTAGTACTGGCGGAGCTTACCATGTAGATAAATCCGTTTGAAACCGAATCGATATATCGGATGCGTTCGTCGCTTGTTTGTGGTGTAATTAAAAAGACATTTATTAAACCATGCTTTTCAAATATTGACTTATACTTGTCATGATAAACATCAACTGGTAAATCCGGAATTATTAAACCATCAATACCAATTTCTTGACATTTTTTGCAAAAAGCTTCAACTCCGTATTGTAACATGGGATTAAAATAGCCCATAATGATTAGGGGAATGGAAACCGATTTACGAATATCTTGTAGTTGATTGAATAAAACTTTGGTTGTCATACCATTTTTTAAGGCTTGTGTGGAGCTAGCTTGTATGGTAGGTCCATCGGCTAGAGGGTCGCTGAAAGGTAGGCCTATTTCAATCATACCTACACCACTTTTTTCAAGGTTTTGAATAATAGTAGCTGTATCATTTAAGTTTGGATAACCCGCTGTAAAGTAAATAGATAAAAGCTTCTTGTTTTCTTGTAATTTTTTATTAATTCTGTTCATTATAAATTAAAATGCTTAATGTACGTTTCTAAATCTTTATCGCCACGCCCAGATAAGCTAATGACGACAATATCGTCAGCTTTGAATTTTTTATATTCAAAAATTGCCAGCGCATGAGAGGTTTCAATTGCTGGAATTATACCTTCCAATTTAGTAAGTTCTAATCCTGCTTGCATGGCTTCCTTATCTGTAGCCGAATAAAATTCGGCACGTCCCGTTTTGTATAAATGCGCATGTAATGGTCCAACACCAGGATAGTCTAATCCAGCCGAAATAGAATAGGGTTCGGTTATTTGTCCGTCGTTGGTTTGCATTAATAGTGTTTTACAACCATGAATAATACCTTCTTTACCTAATACTGATGTTGCTGCGCTTTCAGCTGAATGAATGCCTTTTCCCGCAGCTTCAATAGCAATAATCCCCACATTGTTATTGTCTAGAAAATGATAGTACGTGCCTGCGGCATTACTACCACCACCAATACAGGCAACTACGTAGTCTGGATCTTCTTTTCCTTCCTTTTCTTTTAATTGCCATTTAATTTCTTCAGATATAACCGATTGAAACTTTGTAACCATATCTGGATAAGGATGTGGTCCTATTGCAGAACCTATAATATAGTGTGTATTTACAGGATTGTTAATCCAATCGCGAATAGCCTCGTTGGTGGCATCTTTTAGTGTTTTGCTTCCTGAAGTAGCTGGTACTACGGTTGCACCCAACATTTTCATTCTTGCAACATTTGGTGCTTGCCGAGCAATGTCTATTTCGCCCATATAGACTATACACTCCAATCCCATTAAGGCACATACAGTAGCCGTGGCAACACCATGTTGTCCAGCACCAGTTTCGGCAATAATTCGGCTTTTCCCCAACCGTTTAGCCATTAGAATTTGACCAATGGTATTGTTGACTTTATGCGCTCCTGTATGATTTAAATCTTCACGCTTTAGATACACTTTGGTGTTGTATTTTTTAGATAATCGTTTAGCAAAATAGAGTGGAGAAGGACGTCCAACATAATCTTTTAGTAGCTGGTTAAACTCTTTTTGAAAGTCAGGTTCTGCCATGACTTTTAAATAGTTTTGACGCAATTCTTCTACATTAGGATAGAGCATTTCTGGTATAAAAGCACCTCCAAATTCACCGTAATAGCCTTTTTTGTTGATGTTATAGTTCATGATATTATTTTTTTGTCATTTCGACATGAGCGAAGCGATTGAGAAATCTCATTATGAGATGTCTCGACTGTGCTTTACATGACAAACGTTGTTTTTAAATTTTTCTAATTCTTTAATGTTTTTTAGCCCTGGTTCTATTTCAAATTTGCTATTGATATCAATTGCATAGCAGTATTTGGATTCTTGCCTTTTCAGGAATGACAAGACATTATCTGTATCTTCCAATCCAATGCCTCCACTTAAAAAGAATGGTTTGGTTGAAGGATAATCTTTTAAAACATTCCAGTTGAATGTGTAACCATTACCACCTGGAAGTTTCCCTTTTGTATCAAAAAGGAAAAAATCGCAAACGGTTTCATAGGGCTCTAAAACAGAAAAGTCAAACTCATTTTTAATTGAAAACACCTTTATGACTTGGATACCCGAAGCTTTTAGAATTCTGCACGCTTCAGGTGATTCATGACCATGTAATTGGACAGCATCTAATTTGTGTTTTTCAATTTGGCGTGAAATAAATTCAATTTTTTCATCAACACAAACGCCAACTTTTTTTATTGAATTTGGAATATTGGGAATTTTATCATCAAAATTTCTAGGTGATGGTTCGTGAAATATAAATCCAACATAATCGGGTTGCAATTTTGCAACAGCTTCTATATTATCATGGTATTTCATGCCGCAGATTTTTAGTTTCATGTTCTTGTCATTTCCACATGAGCGAAGCGATTGAGAAATCTCCTTATGAGATGTCTCACATTCGTTCGACATGACATTATATTTTTAATTTATTAATAAAACCTTTTGCGCTCTCTCCTGGATTAATAGTTTTCATAAAATTCTCGCCAATTAAAAAGCCTTTATAACCATAAAGTTGTAATTCTTTTATGGCTTCAATAGAACTAATGCCGCTTTCAGAAACTTTAATAAAGTTATCAGGGATTAGTTCGCTTAACGCCTTGCTAGTGGCTAAACTAACTTCAAAAGTTTTTAAATTTCTATTATTTACGCCAATCATATCTATATTTGGCATTATAGATTTGTTCAATTCATTCTCATTATGTGTTTCTAAAAGCACATCTAGTTTTAATGATTTTGCGAGTTGGGAAAACTGTTTGATTTCATCTTTAGAAAGTATAGCTGCTATTAATAAGATAACATCTGCTCCATATGCTTTTGCTTCTAGAATTTGATATTCATCAATAATGAATTCTTTACGTAACAAAGGCAAATTACAACTAGCTCTAGCGAGTATTAAATCGTCTAACGATCCTCCAAAATACTTTCCATCTGTTAATACAGACATTCCTGAAACTCCTGCTTGTTCGTAGCCGGAAGCGACATCAGAAACGTTTAAGCTGTTATTAATAATTGACTTTGAGGGTGATTGGCGTTTGTGTTCTGCTATTATTCCAGATTTGCTATTTTTTAGATTACTGGCAAGTGATATGGTTTGCTTGTTGAACAAAACTGAACTTTCTAATTGGGAAATTGGAATCAGGCCTTTTTTTAATGCTACCTCCTTGTGTTTATCACTGACTATTTTCTCTAAGATGTTCATGCGTTTTGACTTAATGCGACCAATGTTTTAAAGCTTTTGAAAGCCTTGCCAGAGAATAAAGAATCTTTAGCTGTTTGAAAACTGTCTGCTATTGATGTGTTATTTATTGTTGATATGGCCAATGCGGCATTAGCGCAAGCTACATGGTTTTGCGCATCGGTACCTTGTCCTTGTAAGATATGGGTAAAAATTTTAGCTGAAGATTCAACTGAATTTCCTCCATGAATTTGTTCTTGTTTTAGTGTGTCGATATTAAAAGTTGAAGCATCTATAATTTGCTCACTATTATTTTTAATAACTTTTGCTGGACCTGTTAATGATATTTCATCATAACCATCTAAGGCATGAACAATTGAATAGTTTTTGTCGGTATTTTGATATAAGTAACTGTACAAACGCAATAACTCTAGACTAAACACACCAACCAGTTGGTTTTTTGGAAACGCAGGATTAACCATTGGTCCTAACATGTTAAAAAATGTTTTCACACCTAATTCACGTCTAATTGGTGCTACGTTTTTCATGGCTGGATGAAACAATGGTGCATGCAATACACAAATACCTGCATCATCTAAACAACGCTTTAAAAAATTGATATCGTTTGAAAATTTCACACCTAAAAATTCCATAACATTTGATGAACCACAAGTAGAAGACACACCATAATTACCATGTTTTGTAACACTTATTCCTGCACCAGCAGTAATGAAAGAGGCTAATGTTGAAATGTTGAATGTGTCTTTACCATCACCACCTGTACCACATAAATCAATCGTGTTATAATCGTCTAAACTTACGGGAATACAGAGTTCTAATAAGGCATCACGGAATCCTGATAATTCCTCAATGGTTATAGAGCGCATCATATAAACGGTTAAAAAAGAAGCTATTTGACTTTGATTGTAATTGCCTTTAGAAATGTTTACCAATACGTCTTTAGCCTCTTCACTGGAGATGCTTTCCTGATTTATTAATCGGTTTAAAATATTTTTCATATTTGTCTTTCCTGCTTCTCGATTATCACTCAAGATATACTCTGGCAGAAATCTTTTGTAGTTAAACTTTTTATTTTGTTCATTTTGTCTTGATACAAAACGAACCAAAAAATCACAATCAAAATTAGGAAATTGCTAGAGCACCATTCACTTTCAGAACTTCGTGCTTAAAGCTACGCTTTGCATCTGCATTCTTTCGTTCATTATTTCTGAATTTTGATGATTTCGACTTTATCGAAATTTGGAACTTACCTGTTTGTTGTATCGAGCCTTTATTCATTTTGCCATAAATTAGGACTAAACTTTTATTCATGTTTTAATGATTTATCCAATTTTTTAAAATTTGTTTGCCATTTGGAGTTAAAACAGATTCAGGATGAAATTGGACACCTCTAACATCATATTCTATGTGTTTCAAGGACATGATTTGACCATTTTTATCAACTGATGTAACATTCAAACAATCTGGCAGATTGTTGCTTACAACCCATGAATGGTATCGGCCTACTTCAATGCGTTTGTCTAACCCCTTAAACAAATATTCATTAGTGTCTGTTATTTCAATTGTTGTTGAAACACCATGAAAAACGGTGTCGAGATTTATTATTGATCCTCCAAATACTTCACCAATAGCTTGCTGACCAAGACATACACCCAAAATACTTTTTGTTGAGGCGTATTGCTTAATTAATGGTTTCAATAAGCCTGCTTCATCAGGAATGCCTGGACCAGGTGAGAGTAAAATTTTATTAAACTTTTTTACGTCTTCCAATTGAAACTGATCGTTTCTAAAAACAGTAACATTACAATTTAAATCTTCTAAATAATGAACAAGATTATAAGTGAAACTGTCGTAATTATCTATTACTAATACGTTTTTCATTTTAAATGGTTTCAGCAATTTTAATGGCTTTTGTTAATGCGCCTAGTTTGTTATATACTTCTTGCAATTCGTCATCAGGATTTGATTTTGATACCAATCCTGCACCAGCTTGCCAGTGTAATGTATGGTTTTTGCTTAAAAATGTACGAATCATTATAGCGTGATTATAGTTACCGTTAAAATCCATAAAGCCTATGGCGCCACCGTAAAACTCGCGACTAGTTTTTTCGTATTGTTCAATAAGCTGCATGGCTTTGTGTTTAGGTGCGCCAGATAAGGTGCCAGCTGGAAAAGTATCAGCTACCATTTGCATGGTGGTAGTTTTGTTACTTTTAATTCCAGTTACTTTACTTACCAAATGAATAACATGTGAAAAGAATTGAATTTCTCTATATGTGTCAACTTTTACGTGACTGCCATGCCTGCTTAAATCGTTTCTGGCTAAATCAACTAGCATGACGTGTTCGGCATTTTCTTTATCATCTACTGCTAATTTTTTTGCCAGTTCAGCATCGTGTTCATCATTACCTGTTCTTTTAAAAGTTCCAGCAATAGGATGAATCTCAGCTTTACCATTGTTGACAATAAGCTGTGCTTCAGGTGAACTTCCAAAGATTTTAAAATCGCCATAATCAAAATAAAATAAATAAGGAGATGGGTTTATACTTCGCAGAGCACGATAGACATTAAACTCATCACCTTTAAATTGTTGCGTAAATTTTTTTGAAAGCACTAATTGAAATACATCACCTCTTGCACAATGCTGCTTTGCCTTTATAACATGGTTTTTGTATTCCTCATCCGTTAGATTGGAGGTCGTTTCTCCTTCGGTTTTAAAATTAAAAGCTGCATAATTTTTAGACTTTATGAGTTGTAATACATCATCAATATTATTCTCGGCATTAAAGCAATGTGCAAAAACATAAGCCTCATTCTTAAAATGATTAATGGCTATTATGTTTTGGTAAACTGCGTAATGCACATCAGGTATATTTAAGCTATTTGGTTTTTTAGATATGTTTATGTCTTCAAAATACCGTACGGCATCATAAGCCGTAAAGCCAAAAATACCGTTGTTAATAAATTTAAAGTTTTTAGATGCTTGTGTTTTAAAACGCTTTGTGAATTTATGGATGTGCTCCGCCACGTTGGTTTTTGTGGTTAATTTTTTTGTTGTCTCACTATTGTCAGGGAATAGCTGTGTTATTGTTTCATCCTTTACCTGTATCGATGCTATTGGGTTGCAACAGATATAAGAAAAACTATTGTCGTTAGCATGATAGTCGCTACTTTCCAATAAAATACTATTAGGGTACTTATCCCTTAATTTAAGATATACGCTAACAGGTGTAATAGTGTCTGCTAGTATTTTTCTGTAATGTGTGTAAAGACTAAATGTTTTCATTTGGATACAAAAAAAAGGCTTGTCGTGAATGACAAGCCTTTAAAATATTTTTTTATTAAATATACAGGGTTAATTCACGAAAGTTGATTTCGATAAATACACCACCAAGTATGATTTAAAATTGTGTTCATTGTTTTATTTGTTCAAATATAAAATGAATTCGGTTTTATACAAAGTTTTTCCATGAAAATTAAATGTTTAAGTCGATTTTCATTTTAAAAGTATGTTAAAGGTTGAGGCGATTAATGTTTTTATATATAACTTTATAAGTTATGAAACCTATTATTTTAATACTTGTCCTATTCGTATTTAGCTGTAAAGAAGCGCCAACAGAAATAGTTGAGGTAAATGAAACTATTGACGAAAATAGTAAGGGCATAGAGCTCGAGATTAAAGACTATGTTGATATTGAGCCCTATTTAAACATTAAAGATGATAATGTTTATGTTGTGAATTTTTGGGCTACTTGGTGTGCACCATGTGTTAAGGAATTGCCTTTTTTTGAGCAACTAGGTAAAAACTTTAAGGATAATAATGTAAAGGTGGTATTAATAAGTTTAGACTTTCCAAACCATTATGAATCGAAATTGATTCCATTTATTGAGAAAAATAAACTACAATCTAAAATTCTAGTATTGGACGATCCAGATATGAATTCATGGATTCCAAAAGTGAGTGCAGATTGGGAAGGTGCTATACCAGCAACAATAATTTATAATAAAGATAAAAAACAATTTTATGAGCAATCCTTTACGTATGAAGAGCTCAAAACAGAGGTTAACAAATTTTTAAACTAATAACTATGAAAACACTAAAAACAATGCTTATGCTAGTAGCCATTTTAGGGCTATTTGCTTTTACAACAACTAATTACAGTGGTGGATATGATATAGGTGATGTAGCAACCGATTTTAAATTAGAGAATATTGATGGTAAAATGGTTTCACTATCAGATTTTAAAGATGCCAAAGGATTTATAGTAATTTTTACATGTAATACATGTCCCTATGCTGTAGCCTATGAAGATAGGGTAGAAGCTCTTAATAAAAAATACGCCAGTAAAGGTTATCCTGTTGTGGCGATTATGCCAAATAATACCGATGTGAAACCAGGTGATAATATGGATGCCATGAAGGCAAGGGCAAAATCAAAAGGATTCACATTTCCTTATCTAATGGATAAAGGGCAGAAAATTTATCCGCAATATGGTGCAACAAAAACACCGCACGTATATGTTTTGGAAAAAACTTCAAAAGGTAATATTGTTAAGTATATAGGTGCAATTGATGATAATTATAAAGATGCCAATGCGGTAAACCAAAAGTATGTTGAGGACGCTGTTGATGCTTTATTGGCGGGAGAAGAAGTGAAAGAACCTAAAACCCGAGCCATAGGGTGTTCTATAAAAGTATAAATGAAAATTATAATCCGAAGTGTAACGCTTCGGATTTTTTTATGTCTTTTTAATTAGAAATGTATAATTTTGTTATACACTAACTAAATAATTTATGGCAGATTTATCACAAGATACTTGGCGAGAAAAGCTGAGTGAGGACAAAAATGCAGTTGTTTTAGATGTTAGAACAGCTGAAGAATTGGAAGACGGTTTTATACCCAATGCAATTCATTTAGACATTTATCAAGGACAGGATTTTATGGATAGTATTAATAAGCTTGATAAAGACAAAAATTACTTTGTGTATTGTAAATCTGGAGGACGTAGCGGACAGGCTTGTGCCATTATGTCGCAACTGGGTTTTAAAAACGCCTACAATTTAGTAGGTGGAATTATGCAATGGTCTGGAGAAGTAGTCAATAATTAAAACATAATAATATGAGTAGAGTCTTAATTTTAAGTATTACTATCATGACTTTGTGCTTTTCTTGTAAGCAAGCTGAAGCTCAAGGCGAAATGCAAGTTGTAACTTCAGAGGAAATGAAAGAGTTGCTGGCAATAGAGGATATTCAATTGGTAGATGTAAGAACTCCAGGAGAGTATGAAGAAGGCTATATAGCTAATTTTCAGAATATAGATTTTATGTCTCCAACCTTTGATGAGGATATTTTAAAACTCGATAAAGAAAAGCCGGTTATACTATATTGTAAGTCTGGAGGGCGAAGTGCAAGATGTGCCAAAAAAATGGTTGAGGCGGGTTTCGTTAAGGTTTATGATTTAGAAGGAGGGATAACAAAATGGATTCATAACGGGAATGATGTGGTGAGATCCAATTAAAAAAAACAGACATAATTGAAATAAAAAAGGTAGACATGTGTCTACCTTTTTTTGCCCCAAATCTACCATAAACTTAACCTACTTATGTTATGGTGACATGAATTTATAAAATCAATTTAATTAGCAATGATTTTTCCGACAACTCGCACGTTAAATTGTTAAAGCGTAAAAAAACTCACAATCAATTAAATGAGATTGTGAGTTTTATAAGTGGAGTCGGAGAGAATCGAACTCTCGTCCAAACAAGTAACCAAAGGGCTTTCTACACGTTTATTCTGTTCTTGTTTTTTCGATTGCAAGCTGGTTACAGACAACCTACTTGCAACTTATCTTCTTAAATTTCAAACATAAATCGAAGCACTTTACGTTCTATGTTAATTTTTACGATGCCTCTAATCGAACGCCATTAACCAAGGCTTTCAGGAGACATTTAGCTTGTACACCTTGTGTACCTAGGCCAATCTTACTATAATTCAGATTAAGCAGCTAAAGCGTAGTTATTCTCGCCGTTTAAAAGTTTGACCTAGCCTTTTACGTGTTTCAATGTCATTACACGACGTGCTTACCATTTCATTAATCTTGCTGTCAAAACCAGTCGACCCCAAGTTTATTTACAATAATGGTAAAGGATTGCAAAGTTATCAAAAAGTTTGTATAACCTTGGCAATACATGTATTTTCGTGCAAAAATTATTCCAATTCGTTTCAGTATGAAGTTTGCCATCATAAAAGAGCGTAAAAATCCACCAGACAGACGTGTGGTTTTTTCACCAGAAAAGTTAGCAGAAGCTAGATCACAGTTCCCTCAAGCAGAATTTATAGTTGAGTCTAGTGATATTCGTATTTTTCCAGATGAGGATTATAAAGCTTTAGGGTTTAAGGTTACTAACGATGTGTCAGGTTGTGATGTCATGCTTGGTGTAAAGGAAGTGCCAATAGAAAATTTAATTCCCAATAAAAAATACTTTTATTTTTCGCATACCATAAAAAAACAGCCTTACAATAGAAAGTTATTAAAAGCTATGCTTGATAATAACATAGACATGTATGACCATGAAACCATTGTAAAACAAAGTGGAGCGCGTTTAATTGGTTTTGGGCGCTATGCTGGTTTGGTTGGTGCATACAATGGATTTAGAGCTCTAGGATTACGAGATGGCTTATTTGATTTGCCAAAAGTGGAAACTTTAGCCGATTTAAATGAGGTAAAAGCCGAGTTGGATAAAATAACGTTACCAAACATTAAAATTTTACTTACAGGAACAGGAAAGGTAGCCCAAGGTGCTAAAGAAATTTTAGATCATTTAAATATTAAGGAAATTAGTGATGCCTTGTATTTAACTTCAGAGTTTACGGAGCCGGTTTATGTTATGGCAGATGTTATGGAATACAACAAGCGAAAGGATGGTAAGGTTGGAAAAAAACAAGAGTTTTACAAAGATCCTTCAGGTTATGAAAGTAATTTTATGCCTTATGCAAAAGTAACCGACTTTTTTATTGCTGGTCACTTTTATGGTAATAACGCACCTTATTTGTTTACACGGAATGATGCCAAGCATCCTGATTTTAGAATTAATTTGGTTGCTGATATTAGTTGTGATGTTGATGGTCCAGTAGCCTCAACATTACGAGCGTCAACTATTGCCAATCCATTTTATGGTTATGATGCACAAACTGAACGTGAAGTAGCTTTTGATGCCAAAGGCGCTATAACGGTTATGGCAGTTGATAATTTACCTTGTGAATTGCCCAAAGATGCCAGTGAAGGGTTTGGCGAAATGTTTTTGGAGCATGTTATTCCTGCCTTTTTTAATAATGATGAACGCGGCATTTTAAAGCGAGCCAAGATTACTGATAAAGGAAAATTGACCGAAAGATTTAAGTACTTGCAAGATTATGTAGATGGTAATTAAAATAAAAAAGGTTGACTTATAAGTCAACCTTTTTTATTTGATTTTAAGGGTGTTATGATTTTAAAATTTCTATCATAATATCCATTTCATCAACAAGTTTTTCTGTTTGACCACTATAGCCAACAGCTTTAAAACGAATTTTACCGTCTTTATCTATTATTACTTTAGTTGGTATTCCTGAAACACCATATTTGTCAGCTACTTCAAAACCTCTGCTGTTTTCTATAGCTTTGTCATAAATCACATGGAAATCGTAGTTGTTTTTCTTAATAAAGTCAGTAACCAATTTTTGTCTATCATCACCACTTTCAAAGGTGTCTACAAATAGTAAAACAACATCTTCATCATCTTTGTATTTTGTTACTACTTGTTGCATTCCAGGGAATGATGCTTTACATGGTCCGCACCAAGTTGCCCAAAAATCTAGGATAACTGTTTTTCCTTTTAAAGACGCTAGCGAGACTTCTTCACCTTTGGTGTTCTTTAAAGCAAATTCAGGGGCATCTTCATTAATCATAGTCTTTTTAATTTCAGCTTTATAATTGTTATGGGCTGTTTTTTCTAATTGTGCTAATTTGCTTTCAAATGCTTGAACATTGTCATTAGATTTCATGAACGCCTCTTTATAAAACCCTTTAATTTTTTCTGAACCATTACCAGATTCAATAAATTCTTCTGACTTTTTTTGAACTAAATCATAATTTTCATCAGCCATAAGAAATTCAACATAGCGTTCGTTCATTTCTCCATTTTTTCCTTCTCCAATAGCTTTTTCTTGATAAGTTATGGCTTCTTTTACGTTACCTTGCTTAAATAAAATTAAAGCATAGGTATCTGCATACATGTTATACGAATTTTCTAAATTTTTCTGATATTGATTTTTAGTATAATATTCAGGTTTGTTATCTAAATTTTGCTGTGCTTCTTTCATTAGCTCTAATGATGCTTTTGATGTTTTAGCAGCAAAATCCAAATTCTCTCCTTTTTCGGCCAAAGGCCAGGCTATACTATTAAACATACTTGCTTTAGCCGACTTGTCTTTCATCATATTAGCGTAGTACTCAAACTTTTCTTCGTCGCCTTTATCTTGATAAGCTTGGGCTAAAGAGCGCACCATATAGTTTCCTAAATTACCATCAACTTCATTGAAGGTTTCCTTATATTCTAAAAATATTTTTTCTTTTTCTTCTAAATCCTTTGCTTGAGAAAATGTAGAGCCATAACTGTTTTTTGCCATAGCACCTTTAGGGAAATTAGCTTTGGCTTCTTCGGTTATTGATGCTGCTTTTTCTCTGTCGCCAATGGTATTATACATTCTAGATAAAGTGGCATAATCTTCTTCAGTCTTTGTTTCTTTATTAGATATTTCTTCTATAAAGTCATTAATCATTTTTTTGCCTTTTTCTTGATTTTGGCGGTAGGTCATTGCTAGGTAAGTGGCATTCCAATCGTTCTTAATTTCTGGATTAGCGGTAATGTCATTTTCAAGATCTTTGAATAAGGCTTCTTTATCTGATTTAATTCCGAATTCACCACCATATCGCATAATATAATTTGCTAATGCAGCTTTACTTCCTGGTAAATCGTTACCTGTGTCATCCTTTAATTGGTATAGAAACCCTTTTTTATCGTTATTCAGATAATCGCCATCAATTTTAAAGTTAAAAGCTAAAGCTTGAGCAGAATCTGGAATTTTTACTGTGGAAGTATTTTCTGCGTTAAAATTGATGTCTACAGGGTATGATTTGTCGTTTACCATGTAGAAATAAAAGCTTTCTACATTATCTTCTTCACCATTATAAGTGAGATTTACAGATGTGCCAGGCTTGAAATATTCGGTTTTAAAAACAAAATCACCCATGGCTAATTCAGGTGATTCAACTTTTTCTTCGTCTTGTTTACATGCTGTAAAAAGTACAGTTAAGATTGCAATGTAGGTTGAGATTTTTTTCATAATGTATTTGTGTTTTTTACGGTCATTGAAGATAGTAATATTTTACATTTGTTGATGTTAAAGTTTTTTTAAGTAATTACTTTTAAGTAAAATGAAGTGACAAACTCTTAAAAAACATGTAAATACAATAGTAAACACCCATGCACCTACGTGTGTTTTTGGAAAGAATATAATTGATAAAATATCAGTTATAAGCATAATTGGGTTTTGAATTATTTCCCACGAATTATAGCGTAAAAAGCGACCTAAATACACACCAAAGCTAGACAATAGAAATATAACAAATAGCATGTATTTTTCATTTTGAAGTTTATAATTCTTTTTTAGAATTTTTATCATGTCGTTTATTGACAGGAAATAGAAAGCCAAACCGGTGATAGCGAATGACGCTATAACAACAAGATCCAAGCATACCATGTAATTTAAGCTTAATCGTAAATGAATAAAATCTGTAACAATGTAGGGGGCGTTGGGGAGAAAAGCTAACCAAATACCCATGTAAAGTAAGTGTTTTGCTTTTGAAAGGGTTGGTTTACTTTCTAAAAATAAACTTATAGTATATGGAATTATGGCTAAAAACAAATTCCATACTAAAAATATTAAGAAAAATGAGTGGGTTAGTTTAATACGAAGCATTAATAGAAAAATGCTTAAACCTACAGATGCTGTTAAAATTGATAAGGTATTAAACCGATTAAACAAAAAGACTTTTAATGAATTCATGGTCTTGTTTGGTTTATTTTTTCGATAAGTAATACGGTAATTATGCCTAAAGTGTAGGCTGCTAAATCCCCAATTTGAAATGTACTTCCAAGTATCAATTTCGCTATATAATTATGCTCTAAATTCAAAAGTTTTAAGAGTTGGAATAACTGGAGAAACTCAATTGTAAATGCTATGGTTAATACCAGTATCCCAGCTGATAATGGATTTATATCTATAAAACTTTTAATAAAACAATACAAAAGAATAACTACTAAAAAATCTCCAAACGTATGCCTTATAAAACCATCTTTTAAGCAGGTTGCAATAAGGAACTCTACTATAAACAATATGATGAAACCAGAAAAATAGATTTTGTTGAATTGAAACTTCATGCAATTTTTATTTTTTCACCTAAAAATTTAGGTTTAATATTTAATAGGATATCAATAGAAGCTTTGGTGCGCGCAATATATTCACGAAGTTTGGTTTTAAATCCATAACGTCCATTTATGTCTTTTGCATTAAAGGCTATGGCTTGTATGTTGTAATGTTGAGCTAAATAAAGCGCACGTTCGTTATGGAATTTTTGGGAAATAATTGTTAATGAATCCAATCCAAAAATTTCTTTAGCTCGAACCATAGAATCTAATGTTCTAAAACCTGCATAGTCTAAAAATATTTTTTCTTTTGGAATACCATTTTTTATAAGGTCATTTTTAAAATCACTAGGTTCATCATAGTCTTTTTTACTGTTGTCTCCGCTAACTAGTATAAATTTTACCTTACCCGATTTATATAATGCAATTGCAGCTTCCAACCTGTATTTATAGTATAAGTTTATTTGTCCATTACGGGTGTACTTACTTGCACCTAGAATAATACCAACCCTGTTTTTCGGAATATTTTGTAAGGTACTGTAAATGTAATCTTTGGCATTGGATGACACATAAGAACTAAATACTAAGGCGTAAACAATTACGCAGATTACCATAAAGAGTGCTTTTTTTAAGTGTTTCATGATATTGTGTTTTTTGGGTTATCGGTTACAAGCCAATTCCAAGTTTGCATAGTGGTAATAAATGCTGATGCAAAAAAACTGATAGCATAAATGTTGAAATCGTTTTTCCAGACCCCATAAAAACATAAGGCAAAACAAAGAATTGCGTAGTAAGCAAAATATTTGACATATACTTCTCTAGGTTTCATGCCAGAGTTTAGAATAAACCAAGGTGCAATGGTGGTAAAGATTGTAAAAGAGCAACAAAGTGAGATAGGTATTATTGATAAAAACGCCCAAAATAGCATATCAGCATTAAAGCTTTCTGAAAAAATGACTAACCAAAATATAATTCCAGATAAAAAAATAGATTTTAAGATTGATTTGGAGTATCTCATTTGTATTGTTCTATATTAAAATTATCGAACTGCATTTCTTGCCATGTATTGCTATTTAGCTTTTCTACAAAATCATTATGCTTTTTATCAACTAGAAATTGATTTTTTGTACTCAATTGATTTTTTTCGGAGTATGCCTTTAATAGAAAGGTATTGTTGTTTGATAAGCTAATCAAGTATTCAAAATCATTGGACTTGGCATGGTATAAATTATAATTGGTAATTAAATTATCCCAATTAACCGTGCAAGAGATAATTAATAGGGCATAAGCCGTTAAACTGTTAACCCTGAATAAAAACCACAAGTTTTTTATTTTAAAAACTTTAAGAGCCGTTGTAAGTAATCCTATCATTGCAAGCAATAGATAAACTAATACGCCAATTCTTTTATACGTAAAACCATAATAATAAATATACTGGCTGTCTTTAATAACGATATTAACAACTAAAATGGTGTTGAGTATTATCCAACAATATGTAGCGGCTTTTAGTTTACTATTTTGCTCATAAAAATTTAAGTTTCCTCTAAAAAAGTAAATAATAATAATTATGGCAATAACAATTGAAACTATTAAGGCATTTATGCCATTGTGTACTTGATCGGATAGATTTGCTGCTATAATATCATTAGAGGTAGTTAAGTAGGTTATATCTGTTATCAGGAAGACAACAATCAGGATGTTGAGCAGAGTTATTAATATTAACCCTAATTGATTTTCCTTTTTTAAAGTGTCAATTGAAAATTTATGATTCTTTGCTAAAGTATTGCTTGTGTTTAAATCTAATTCGGTAGCAGGATTAACTTGTATAGGCTTTGAAATATTATAAAATAAAAAGTAACCAAGTGTGGTAAGGAGTAACCATTGCAAATTAATAAAACTGAAATCTATTTTAGAAATCATTTCATTAAATACAGGGTTTCCATTTTTATATAGTAGTATAAATACAATTATTACAGCTAATGGTATTCCAATAATTTTTATTAAATGAATGTAATCAATTTGTGTTTTGTTTTTGGATTCTTTGTTAGATTCTGACTTTAGCAACGCGTGAAGAAAAAACCCAGCTACAAATGTGTATAATCCATTTAGCCAGTTGACATATATTGACGTATTACGTTGTGATATATGGCCTACTAATGTAAAAAAGGCTAAACAGTTTGCCAAAATGGAAAGACTGGAATTATAAAAGAAAATTGCGATTGCGGTAATAAGATACGTTGTGGTTAATGCAATTGACGATTTGCTTTTAAAAGCTTTTGGATTAAAAATGGATAGTATTATAATGGTTACAATACTAAATAGAGACATGTTTAAACCGATATCTTGTTTGTAAAAAAGTGTACTGAACAAGATGGCGCCAAATAATAAAATGATATTCTTCATATATTTAAATTTAAAGTACTTTGAAATTCAAAGCTTAATAATAAAAAAATAGCTCGTATTGAGTTTGTTGATAGGTTATTGTTTATTAATTAATTTTTCTAATGCTTCAATATGCTTTTTAAATTCTAATCTGCCCAATTTGGTTGTAGCATAACGTGTGTTTGGTTTTCTACCTATAAATTGTTTTTCAACAGAAATATATTCAGCCTTTTCAAGTGCTTTAGTATGACTGGCTAAATTACCATCGGTTACATCCAACAATTCTTTTAGAGTATTGAAATCGGCATATTCATTGACCATTAAAATAGACATAATGCCCAAACGAATGCGGTGATCAAAAACTTTATTTATGTTGGTTATTATACTCATTAAAAATTAACTTCCAGCGAATGGTGATCCAAAAATTCCAACGCCCAATTCGGCCCAAATTAGTAAGAAAATCAATATCAAAAAAGCAATCAAGATAATACGTCTTTCCTGATTTTTGACAATTCGTAATATATATTCAACCAAAACGCCAACCGTTAAAAGCAATACGCCAAAGACAATAAAGTCGGTATAAATCCAATTGACTTCAGAGGTAAATTGCATGGCGATCAAGGGAATCAGTAATAGTGCTTCTAAGCACAAGATTATTGTGACAAACCGTTTGTTTTGTGCTAACATGCCTTTCAGTTTTTAATTCATAATTTAATTTCTATCATATTTAAAATGCATCCAAGTGCCATAAACTATGTGCATAACACCAAACCCCAATACCCAAAGCCAAAATCCATATCCGGGAAAGCAGGCGCAGATGAGTCCTAAAATTACTTGAATAAATCCCAAGTAACGGATGTCTCCAATACTATATTTTGAGGCATTTATTAAAGCCAATCCGTAGAACAATAACATTAACGCTCCAGTTTGGCCATACTTTTGTTGATTCAAAATTATTAGAATATAAATACCTCCAACCACCAATGGGATTAAAAAATTAAAGACTAAACGTCTAGAAGTATTATCCCAAATTTTCTCTCCATGTTTTTTCGCTTTGCGCGTTGTAAGGAGTATTCCCGTAACAATACTAAAGAATGCTACCAAGCCTAAAATCAATACACAGGTTCTAAATACCCAGCCATCTAATGTTAATGTGCCGTAACTATAATTTGTTACTAGCCAGTAAGCTGTTGCAGCGCCTATTAAGGCATATATTCCTGCCAGGATTCCTGATAAGCCTGAAAGCGAAATAAACCGAGACGATTTGTTCATTAGGTTTTTAATCTCGCTTATGTCTTTTAGATAATCTTTTGATTCCATATAAAAGTACTTTGAAATACAAAGTAAAATAAAAATATGTTTTCTAGCAAGTAAAAAGATGAAATATTTGGTTTAAAATTTAATTGTTGGAATTGGGCTTTGAAAGGTCAATAATCTCATTCAGTGTTTTCTGTACTTTTTGAAGTTCGCCAGTATTTGTTAATATTTGATCGATTAAAAAGTGTTGGTTTCTTACTAAATATTCAAATTCTAGAGTTTGAAGCGCTTCAAAGTCATTTCTTGGGTCATTAAAATTAAAATTCCAATCGAAATGCTTTGACATGTAGGGGTCATATTGTTGAACCATGTGTTCTAAAACACGTAATTCTTCTTCTTGATAATCGGTAATTAAATCATTCCATGAAATCAAATGGTTGCGCAAGGTTTCATTTTTAATAATATCGAAAGAGGAAGTACTTGCTAGAGCATTAATGCTTGTTTGAGATGGATTAAACGTGTTGCCACCATAAGACCAAAATAACTGATAGGCTAGCGAATCTAAAACTTCTGGTTCGGGTTTAGTTGTTATTGGAAATAGGCTGATTATTTTAGCGCAACTATCATATACAAGTTGGTGTTGCTTTACTACCGAGTCTAACTGTTCTTGGTTTTCCTTGAACTCGTGGTGAATATTTTTTAGAATGGCAGTTTCTTTATTTGATTTTATGCGTTTCTCATTCCAGTTATTGATTTGTAAGGCAATTAGAATCCCAATAACTACGAGTACAATCTCGCCTATGGCATATCTGGAATAGGCTGCAGCTTTATTTTCGGAAGCCAGTTTTTTGCGAATGTTTCTGAAAAACTTTATCATAGTTGGTTGTCATTTCGACATGAGGAACAAAGTGACGATTGAGAAATCTCATGTTGAGATGTCTCTACTCCGCTCGACACGACAATCAGTTTTGGTGGGAAGAATTTAATCATTTTGTATGTTGGCTTCAATTAAACTTAAAGTATCTTTTAAAAATCGCATAATAACATTCTCGTTTACGGTTACATAAGATTGATTCATGTAATAATCAAACAGCATGCTATCTACTTCTAGGCTTGACAGGAAGTCTACGTAATTTTCTTTTGGAACTTCTATAGGTTGAATAATAATATCACGTTTGTAATCAGATCTGTTCATTGAAGCGTCTACATTTCGCAGCGGGATGAACTTGTACAATATTCCTGGCACATTATTTACCCAATATTCTCTTCTAATAATAATGTCTTCTTTGTAGTCGTCAAGTTCACCTGTCCATTGGTTGAGCGCATATTTTAATTTAGAATCTCTTATGAGTTCCAGATTACCAGAAGATGTAATGTCGTTCATAACACCTAATCGCGCATCAAATGTGGCGTAATTGTACATTTGTCCTAATAGACTATCAATTGTTTTGGTTTTAAATGGGTTTGTATGGTCAAAATTCATTAACGCAACAATGGCATTTAAACTCCCTTCATTTAAGGTGTGGTCAAATTCTAGCTCTTTAATGTTTTGTTTAAATTCCTCTCTTAAGCTTAAAAGTATTTGTTGTTCTTTTTCAATATCTTTTTGCTTTTCATTCCAATTATTGATTTGTAAAGCAATCAAAATCCCGATGACTACGAGTACAATTTCGCCTATCGCATATTTAAGGTATTTGCCTGTTTTGTTCTCACTCATAAGGTTGTAGCGTATTTTTCTGAAAAATTTTAGCATTAGTTAGAATTTGAATTTAATTCCTCTTCAATAAACTGTAATAGATTTTTAATGTGTCTTTCCGTACGTTGCGCTCTGTTTTGTAGGGTTGAGTTTTCAAAAGATATTGCCGAAGCAAGTTTGATAAACGACTCATCTTTTCTCAACCTTTCGTAATCTTTTTGTGTTATTAAAAATTTAGAGTACCAAGTGGCCTTTGCGTCAAAGTTTTCATAGAAATATTCTAAAAATTTAGCAGAACTGTTTAAATTATGAAAGTCTAGTCGTTCGTCTTCATACCTTCTGTAATAAGTGTAGGCACGTTCATATAACAGTGAAATATCATTTCTCAAGCTATCATTAGATATTACCTCCATACCTTTAGATTGTAAGAGACCATAACCACTTTTATTGGGATCAAAGTGAGGTCTTACGCGTAATGCAGTGGTTAAATAATAAAAAGAAGAATCGGGTTGGCCTTTAGTTTTTAAATAGGTTACTACCTCTTTACATGCTTTTTTTATGGAATCCATAGTATTTATATCTTCTTGAATACCCAATAGGTCTATTTTAAGATTTTCATGTAGCTCTTTAAGGATTTTGGTTTCCAAACGTTTGGTTTTCTTTTCTTCATTCCAATTATTAATCTGCAATGCAATCAAAATTCCAATAACCACTAAAATAATTTCACCAATGGCGTATCGTGAATATGTCATAGCTCTGTTTTCTGCGGCTAATTTTTTACGGATATTTCTAAAGAATTTAATCACTTGTATTGGTTTCTTTATCTATAAGTTTAATAAGATCTTCAGACATGGTTTTCATTTCACGCAATTGCCCATTCATAACCGTAAACTCATAGTCTGCCATAACAAATCCGTTTTTATGCTCTAGGTCTTTAAGTATGGTTTCAAAGTTTGCCCTAGGGATTTCCCGGTTTTCTCCAGCTTGACCATTAGTGACATTATAGATGTATTTTTTAGTCAAAGGGTTTAGGTCTAAAGTTCTGAATGAGGGTCCATAAAGGAGCTGTTCAGTATCAAAACGATAGTGTTCTTCTTCGCCTTTTAGTTCCTTGTATAGTGCATCTATATTGAGCAATTGGTTTTTAATGGAGTCGTTTGATATTAAAGCCAAATTCCCAGAATTGGTAAGCTCTAAAAAGGTGTTGTTTATTTGGTAGAATTTGTGCCAAATATACACGTTCAAGCAGTGGTTGTTAAAGTCGTCAAGATCAGTAAGAGGCTTGCCTTCATAATATTCTAAAATAGCATTGGCCGATGCAATAGAACTTTCTCTTTTTTCAATAAAACTATCAATGTTGTCAATGTTAAGCAGTAAATCGGTTTTGATGTTTTTAAGGTATTTCAGTTCTTTTTCACGCGCTTTATTTAGTTCGTTATTATTGTTTATTTGCAATGCAATTAAAATCCCAATGACTACCAGAATAATTTCGCCAATGGCATAAAGTAGATACTTTGAAAATTTATTTTCAGAAAGTAATCTTTGGCGGATTTTACGGAAGAATTTAATCATTAGTATTCACCTTTTTATAGTTTAGATACTTGTGTTTTGCCATAATCTTAATACTTGTCTCACTTGGGTCGCTGTATAAATTAAATTTTACAACTTCAACTTCATTGGTTTTAAACATGAAAAACGAGGTGTTCGAATGTCTGTACATCCTAGTAGTTTGACCGTCTGAATCCTGTCTTTGTAAATAGTTGTTTGTTAATATAATTCTTGTCATATCTATAGATTCGCTATCGGGTTTATAGTCTCCTAAATAATGATCAAGTTGATGCTCTTGACTGATTTGTAACTTCAGTAATTCGTTGTCTTCTGGAGTTTCATTTAACACATCGCTTATCTTTTTGTAGAGTGATACAGCCTGTACTCTGAAGGTTTGTGTACCTCTATTTAGGTTTTTATAATCGTTAATGTAATTAGCAACTTGGTTTTTATATAAAGGGTCTTCTAAAAAAAACAAATGGCTTTCATCATGGTTTCCAGTGTCGCTTCCATATTGCCATTCATGATACCATGTTTTACTCTTGGCGAGGTAGTCTAAATTTTTATATACTGTTGTGCTTATTCGTTGATTGAACTTGTCTATATAATTACCTTGAGTAATGTAGAGTTCATCTAATGAGTCCTGAAAGCTAATAAATGAATCATCTAGGTTTTTTACAAAGTCTTTAAACTTTAAAAAAGCTTCTTTATTGATTACGAAGTTGTCATACCAATACATGAAATAGGTGCCTTCTGGTCCGTATATACTATTTTGATAATCAGATATTGTGAATTTATTATTGACAACTAATCGTGCTAACGAATCCTTTATTACGTAGGTTTCTAAAATATTTGTAGCACTTTCTATATCTGTTAAAAGATCTTTTTGAATATTTTTCAACAATTTACGTCCAGTTTGTTCTAATTGTCTTTCAGTGTTCCAATTATTGACTTGCAATGCAATGAGAATTCCAATGACTACAAGAATTATTTCACCAATAGCATATTTAAAGTATTTACCCGTTTTGTTTTCGGAAAGGAGATTCTGTCTTATCCGTCGAAAGAATTTTAGCATTTACTGGTTAGTTCCAAGTAAATTAAATAGTGTAGTAGTTTTGGTTGGTCATTTTCGATTAGTAATTTAGTAAATTCTTACAAATTATTATCAATTACGTGCAACTAAATGAAACCTGTTGATGCTTATTTTTTGGAACAGAAAGAACCCTATCAGTCCATTATGCTGTATGTAAGGCAGGTAATATTAAAGACTTTACCCAATGTTGAAGAGCGATATAGCTATAAAATTCCGTTTTATAACCTAGGGAAAAAGCCCATGATTTATTTGAATGTTTTAAAAGGAACCAACTTTGTAGATGTGGCTTTTGTGCAAGGTGTTTTACTGGAAAATGATTTTCCGGAGTTACAGAATTATAATAATCGCAAACAAGTACGATCTATTCAATTAAAAAGAATTGAAGATTTAGATGAACACCGTTTTGTTATGTTATTACAAGCAGCGGCAAAGCAATTGGAACAAAGCAAAAAACCTTGGTTTCTTTAGAGCGTTTTGCTGACTACGTAATTTTCAAATGTTATACCCTTAAGAATCTTTTTTTGCTTTTTAATAACATCGTAGTAGTGGTCTTCAAAAAATGGTAATGCCGTAATACTGACATCAGATTTTATTTTCTCAAAACCATCCATCATAACTTTTGATTCTATAATACGCAGTAATTTTGAAGCGATACCTTGTCGCTGAAAGTCTTTATGAACAAACAGTCCGTCAAAATAATTGCAATTTTTTAAATAGGCAAAACCTACAATGGTGTTATGGCTTTCGGCAACTAAAAAGTATAATCTGTTAATTCGGTCTTCCCATTTTTGGGTGTCATTTGCACCATCTGCCCAAGTCTGAATCTGCTTATCTGAATAGTGCTTTGAATTCACTTCACGAATAGTATCCCGAAAAAGTGTGGTAATTTCAGGAATATCTTCAACAGTGGCTTGACGGATTTCAATATCCATATTGTTAGCTTATTTTAAACTGTTAATGGTTTTTCTAATGGCCACAAGGTTTGAAAGTAAGCTCCCCAAATTATCCAAATGTAGCATGTTGGCACCATCGCTTTTGGCATTGGCTGGGTCAAAATGCGTTTCAATAAATAAGCCATCCACATTATTCACCACTCCAGCACGCGCAATGGTTTCAATCATATCTGGTCTCCCACCTGTAACACCAACCGATTGGTTTGGTTGCTGTAATGAGTGCGTAACGTCCAAAATAGTAGGTGCATATTGACGCATGGTAGGAATACCGCGAAAATCAACTATCATATCTTGGTAACCAAACATAGTTCCTCTATCGGTTATCCAAGCTTTGTCACTACCAGAATCCTTAACCTTTTGTACGGCATGTTTCATAGCTTCCGGACTCATAAATTGCCCCTTTTTTAAATTGACCACCTTACCAGTTTCTGCAGCAGCGACAACTAAATCTGTTTGACGCACCAAGAAAGCAGGAATTTGAAGTACATCAACATATTCGGCGGCCATTTTGGCATCAGATACCTCGTGGATGTCTGTTACTGTTGGAACTTCAAATGTTTCAGAAACCTTGCGTAAAATTTTTAAAGCTTTTTCATCACCAATACCTGTAAAGCTGTCAATACGACTGCGGTTGGCTTTCTTAAAACTGCCTTTAAAAACGTATGGGACATGCAAATCGTTGGTTATAGAAATAATCTTTTCAGCAATACGCAATGCCATGTCTTCACCTTCAATGGCACAAGGCCCAGCCAATAAGAAGAAATTATCACTGTTGGTGTGCATTAATTTTGGAACATCTGTGAGATTCATTAGCTTAAAAATTTAAGCCACAAAGATAGTTAAATTAAAATGCTTTTTTTAGACTATTCCTAATCATCCATAACGCCATTAAAAAATTGGTGAATACAAAAATGCCACCATAAATTATAAAGGTTTTGGTAGAGGTAGAAATATCAATAATATTGAATAGATCTGATAAATAAGCTAGAATAAGATAAGATGATAGGCAAACAAAGACAATTCCCAACGAAAAGTTAAGCTGCTTATTGGGCTTTATTAATTGCCAAAGAAATGGAATGCCAAACAATAAAATGGGATATGCAGTAAGGCCTTCGCTTCTATTTATGTCGGTAAACCAATAGGCTATTACAGCTATGTAATACAGATAAGGGATAAATTTAGAGTATTTACTAATCAGTTTCATTTTGCTCAATTTAAAGGTTAAACATGTTTTAACATGAGTAAAACGCCTTTGGTGGTTATGAGCTGGTTAGTAATGGCTATTTACTATTAATCAATTACTTAACGAAATATACTTATAAATCGTATAAAAGGAATATCTTATAACATATAATTAACTATAATTTAGTGTAATTGTTAAAATATAACGTACCTTTGCGCGCTTAAAATACGGCATCATTATGGCTAAAATTAAAAACATTGCAATTATTGCACACGTTGACCATGGTAAAACCACTTTGGTTGATAAGATTATGTACCATTGTCAGTTGTTTCGTGAGAATGAAAACACAGGCGATTTAATTCTTGATAATAACGATTTAGAACGTGAACGCGGAATAACAATTACCTCAAAAAACGTTTCAGTAATTTATAAAGACACTAAAATTAATATAATTGACACACCTGGTCACGCCGATTTTGGTGGCGAGGTTGAGCGTGTGTTAAACATGGCAGATGGTGTATTGTTATTGGTTGATGCCTTTGAAGGCCCTATGCCGCAAACCCGTTTTGTGTTACAAAAAGCTATTGATTTAGGTTTGAAGCCATGTGTGGTGGTAAATAAAGTTGATAAAGAAAATTGTACGCCAGATGAGGTACATGAAAAAGTTTTTGACCTGATGTTTGAATTGGGAGCAGAGGAGTGGCAATTGGATTTTCCAACGGTTTACGGCTCGGCTAAAAATAACTGGATGAGTGAAGATTGGCAAAAGCCTACCGAGAACATTGAGCCACTTTTAGATATGGTTATCAATCATATTCCAGAGCCTAAAATAGAAGAAGGCACAACCCAAATGTTAATTACATCTTTAGACTTTTCATCATTTACAGGACGAATTGCTATTGGTCGTTTAACACGTGGTGAATTAAAAGCTGGACAAAATATTTCATTAGTAAAACGCGATGGTAGCGTTGTGAAGTCAAAAATTAAGGAATTACACACTTTTGAAGGTTTAGGTCGTAAAAAGGTTGATGAAGTAAAAGCAGGTGATATTTGTGCGATTGTTGGTTTAGAAGGTTTTGAAATTGGTGATACAGTTGCCGATTGGGAAAACCCTGAAGGATTAAAAACCATAGCCATCGATGAGCCAACCATGAGTATGTTGTTTACCATTAACGATTCGCCGTTCTTTGGAAAAGATGGAAAATATGTGACATCGAGACATATTAAAGAGCGTTTGACTAAAGAGCTGGAAAAGAATTTGGCATTACGTGTTGAAGAAACTGATAGTGCTGATAAGTTTATGGTATTTGGTCGTGGTGTTCTTCATTTATCGGTGTTGATTGAAACCATGCGTCGTGAAGGTTATGAATTACAAATTGGTCAGCCACAGGTAATTATTAAGGAAATTGATGGTGTAAAATGTGAGCCTGTAGAAGAAATGACTATTGATTTACCTGAAGAGGTATCTGGTAAAGCCATAGAAATGGTGACTATGCGAAAAGGTGAGATGTTGAGCATGGAAGCCAAAGGCGATCGTATGGTTTGTGAGTTTATTGTGCCTTCAAGAGGTATTATTGGTTTACGTAATCAGTTATTAACTGCTACAGCCGGTGAAGCTATTATGGCACATCGTTTTAAAGAATATCAACCTTTAAAAGGTGGTATTCCTGAACGTCAAAACGGATCATTGGTATCTATGGAAAATGGTCAAGCTATTCCATATTCTATTGATAAATTACAGGAGCGCGGTAAGTTTTTTATCGATCCAGGTGAGGACATTTATGAAGGTCAGGTAATTGGTGAAAACTCTCGTGGTGACGATATGGTAGTTAATGTTACTAAAACCAAAAAATTAAGTAATGTGCGTTCTGCTGGAGCAGATGATAAGGCTAAAATTGTGCCTGCAATTAAATTTTCATTAGAAGAGGCTTTAGAGTACATTCAAAAAGATGAATATGTTGAGGTAACGCCAAAACACTTGCGTTTGCGTAAAATTCTTTTAAAAGAGGTTGATCGTAAGCGTAATAAAAATATATAAGTTATGGAATTGATTACTGTAACAGATTGGGTTGGTTATGCTGCCATGGCTACAGTTTTAATTTCATTTTTAATGAAAAAAGTAAACAACTTACGTTTGGTAAATTCGGTAGGTTGTTTGCTTTTTGTGGTTTATGGCTTTATGCTAAATCCGTTATCTTATCCTATAATAATAACCAATACAGCTATTTTCTTAATAAACTTGTATTATTTAGCGTTAAAGAAAAGGTAGAGTTCATTATATTTACCAAAAGATTAGATTATGCATTTTCTTTATTTCGATCCGGGTTTAGGTGCTATGATTGCTCAAGCTATTGTTGCTGCAGTTGCTGGAGTTGTTTTGTTTTCTAAAGGTTTGATGTTTAAAATCAAATCATTTTTAGGTCTTGTTAAAAATGACGATGACTTGTTTGATGATATTGATGTTAAAGAATCTGATATAGAAAACAAAAATACAGGTGATAAATAATCAAAGGCATCCATCTTCATTTAGAGATCCATCGGGATATGTTATTAACGACCAAGGTATTTTTAAGCGTGTAATTAATCCCATTTATTTCAAACAGTATAGCAGTCTAAAAGATTCTGGTTTTTTTGATAAGCTGTTTAACAATAACTTATTGATTCCACATAGTGAAGAACTATCAACCGAATCTAAAATTATAATTATACCAGAGCAGATTCCATTCATTACTTACCCTTACGAATGGTGTTTTTTACAATATAAAGAAGCTGCATTACTCACATTAAAGATTCAGAAGTATGCTTTGGATCACAATTATTCATTAAAGGATGCTTCGGCTTTTAATGTAACATTTCATAACGGACAAGCTGTTTTTATCGATACCTTGTCATTCGATTTCTATAGAGAAAATGAACCTTGGCGAGCCTACAAACAGTTTATTGCGCACTTTTTAGGACCATTATTACTGGCTTATTACCACGGAGCGCAGTCCCTTAAATTATTGAGTAATTTTATTGATGGTATTCCAATAAAGCAACTAGCATCAATGCTGCCCTATAAAACCAAATTAAATCCGTTTTTGTACTCCAATGTACATTTGTTGGCAAAGTTTGAGGATAAACATAATGATGACTACGAAGGAAAATCAAAAAAAACGACCCTATCTAAAAAAGCGCAGCTCAATATCATTACGACACTTTATGACTATATAAAGAAAATGTCTCTAAAAGAACATTCTGAATGGGGAGATTATTATACTAAAATGAACTATTCAGATGAAGCTTTTAAGTTGAAATCCAAAATTATAAACACTTGGGCGAATACTATTAAGCCAAAAACTGTAATAGATGTAGGAGGAAATGATGGCACTTTTTTACGGCTCCTAAATCAAGATATTGAACAAGCATTAGTTTGTGATGTTGATAATAATGCAGTTGATTTCAACTATAAAAAAGTAAAAACTAATAAGGAAACCTATATGTTGCCTTTTGTTTTAGATGTTTTAAATCCTTCTCCTAGTCTGGGCTTTAATAATAAGGAAAGAACTTCGTTTATTGAACGAATAAAAGTTTATGAACCACAATTAACTTTAGCTTTGGCTGTTATTCACCATATAACGTTAACGGGAAATGTAACGTTCAATATGTCTGCTGAATTTTTTGCAAAATTTTCCAAGTATTTAATAATTGAGTTTCCTAAACCTGGAGATTCTTGGGTAGAGCGTTTGTTGAATACT
This sequence comes from Hanstruepera flava, assembly GCF_023634025.1. Taxonomy (GTDB): domain Bacteria; phylum Bacteroidota; class Bacteroidia; order Flavobacteriales; family Flavobacteriaceae; genus Hanstruepera; species Hanstruepera flava. The sequence continues at coordinate 60,562 of NZ_JALJCW010000002.1, forward strand.
AAAGGAGAATTTAAAGACCACTTTAACTTTTACAATGTGAAGAATTTTGAAAGTGCCTTTTTACAAAATTTTGATTTGGTAGAGAAAACAGAAATAACAAATACTAAACGTGTGATGTATTTCTTAAAAAGAAAATAGTTATGCAAAGCCTTCGCGAAAAAATTATAGCTTTCATTAAGAGTGATAAAGAAACTCCTGTAATTGCGGCTATTTCCGCAGGGCTATTTCCTTTGTTGTACTATTATTATTCAAATTTCACACTTTTAAATTCGTGGCAACAAGTTGTATTTTTTATTGTTTACTTTTTGTTGATCCCTATTATTCTGTTTAAAGTATCTCATATTTTTGTTAATAGGATATCATTTTTTAAACCGGTTAGATATTTTGTTTTGCCAATTCTTAATTTAGGTTGGTCTGCATATCTACTGGTTATAATTACCAGAGGGTTCAACCTAAAATATATTTTTTTGGCAGTGTTATTAGCTATTTTTGCAGGAGTTTTACTCCGCAATTATTTTAATAAAATAATCGTTTTTCAATTTTTACTAGCCTTTGTAATTACATTTTCGCTTGGGAAGTATGTCTTTTTAGATATTCAATATCCAGAAGAATGGATGGGTCAACCAGATGATATAGAAGGTGTTGTGTTTAAAAAGACTCCTAATATTTATATAATTCAACCCGACGGTTACGCAAATTTCTCTGAAATAAATAAAGGGTACTACCAATACAATAATTCTGAATTTAGAAACTTTTTGTTGGAGAAAGGATTTCAAGTATATGACAATTATCGTAGTAACTATTATTCAACTTTAAGTTCAAATAGTTCAATGTTTTCAATGAAACATCATTACTATAATTTTCCAAGCAGTAAGATTCGAGAGGTTTATAATGCACGTAATGTTATTATTGGCGATAATCCTGTTTTGAGAATTTTAAACAATAACGATTATAAAACGCATTTGCTTTTAGACCGATCGTACATGTTGATTAATCGATCTGAAATGGGTTATGATTATTGTAACATGAGTGCGGATAGCTTATCATATTTTTCTAGAGGGTTCCAGATGTCAAGCGACATTTTTTCAGAATTTAAAACAATTGATATATCTGCTGGTACGCACCCCAATTTTTTCTTTCTTGAAGAATTATCACCAAGTCATGTAACTAATAAAAAATCGCCCGGAGATATCGCAGATGTTGAGCGTAAAAAATATTTGAATAGACTAGAAGATACTAATGATTGGTTAAAGGAGGTTATAAATTATATTGAACAAAAAGACCCTAACGGTTTAATTGTTATAACTGCTGACCATGGTGGGTTTGTGGGTATGAATACAACTCTGGAAGCAAGATCAAAATTGACTGATCGTGATTTAATTTATTCTATTTTCACAGCTCAACTGGCCATAAAGTGGCCAAACAATAAGGTGCCCAATTACGATGGTCAGATAAAAACACCCGTAAATTTGTTTAGAATTTTGTTTTCATATTTGTCTGAAAATGAAAAATATTTAAAAAACTTACAAGAAGATAAAAGCTATATTCAAATTGAATCTGGTGCACCTTTTGGAGTTTATGAATATATAAATGAAAAAGGAGATGTCACTTTTAATCGAGTTTCTAAAAATTGAATTCAACAGAGTGAATTATAATTAGTATTTTTCACTCGAATAAAAAATCAATTAACCATAGGCTATCAGGTAAAACCATATCATTCAAAATTTGATGAACAATGGAATGACTATGTTGCAACATCCAAAAACGCGACATTTTTGTTTAATCGTCATTTTATGGATTATCATAAAGATCGTTTTCAAGATGCATCTGTCATGGTTTTTAAAAATGATAGGGTAGTGGCTTTATTTCCCGCTAACTATGTTAATCAGACTATCTATTCGCATCAAGGGCTAACTTATGGTGGAATTATTTTGAATTCCAAACTAAAGCTTCAAGTAGTTATAGAGATTTTTAAATTGGTTTTAGAGTACTATCAAAACCAAGGATTTACTGATTTGGAGATAAAAATCATGCCGAATATCTATAGTGATTTGCCAAGTGATGAGTTATTGTATCTAGCATTTTTGCTAGATGCCAAATTAATCAAACGAGATACGTTATCGGTAATTAAGTTAGATAATAGATTAAAATATAATAAAGATAGAAGAGATGGCGTTAAACGTGCTGAAAAACATAATCTAATTATAAAGGAAGATGACGAGTTTGATACGTTTTGGAACACTATTTTAATTCCTAATTTACAAGGAAAACACAACGTAAAACCTGTTCATTCTTTAGATGAAATTAAATTGTTAAAACAACGTTTTCCTAGTAATATAAAACAGTATAATGTATATCATAATGATAAACTTGTGGCTGGAACAACTATTTTTATCACTAAAAACGTAGCACATTCACAATACATATCAGCAAATACAGATAAAAATAGTTTAGGGAGTTTAGATTATTTACATGATTACCTATTAAGTAAAGTTTTTAAAGATAAACGTTATTTTGATTTTGGTATTTCAAATGAAAATCAAGGTAGAAAAATCAATTCTGGATTACAATATTGGAAAGAAGGATTTGGAGCTCGCACTATTGTTCAAGATTTTTATGCAATACCTATTGCTAATTTTAAAATGTTAGATAGCGTATTGTTATGATAAAGTTTTTAGATGTTCAAGCCATAAATGCAAGATTTGAAGACCAGCTTACTTTAAAACTTAATAAGGTTTTAAAATCAGGGTATTATATTTTGGGAAATGAGGTAAGGCTCTTTGAAAAGCGTTTTGCTGAATATTGCGGAGTGTCACATAGTGTTGCTACAAGTTCAGGGTTAGATGCTTTACTATTAATTTTTAAAGCATACATAAATTTAGGGAGGCTTAAAAAAGGAGATGAGGTTATAGTGCCAGCCAATACATATATTGCAAGCATTTTATCAGTTATTCATTCGGGTTTAAAACCTGTTTTTGTGGAACCTGATCCTAATACCTATAATATTTCAAGCGATATAATTGAAAAACATATTTCGGACCGTACAAAAGCTATTCTAGCTGTGCATCTTTATGGACAGTTGGCAAATATGAAAGCTATAAATGCCCTAGCCAAAAAGCATAATTTATTGGTTGTAGAAGATGCTGCCCAAGCTCATGGCGCAATTGACGTAAATGGAAAAAAATCGGGTAATTTGGGACATGCAGCTGCTTTTAGTTTTTACCCGAGTAAAAATTTAGGCGCATTAGGAGATGCAGGAGGCGTTACAACAAATGATGAAGTTTTAGCTGAAAAGATTACAGAATTACGTAATTATGGTTCAAAAGAAAAGTATATAAATTTAAGTCTAGGGTTTAATAATCGAATGGATGAAATTCAAGCTGCTTTTTTAAATGTAAAACTATCAACATTAGATGCCGATAATTCCAGAAGGCAAGAGATCGCTCGAAAATTTATTGATGGTATTGCTAATGTAAAGGTTGGATTACCCTATTACGATAATTCAGACAATCATGTGTTTCATGTTTTTGTGGTGAAAGTAGACAATCGTGATAGGTTTATGGGGTATTTAAAGGAAAATGGTATTGAGACATTAATTCACTACCCAATTGCACCACACAAACAAGATGCCTTAATAGAGTACAGCCATTTAAGTTTACCCATAACGGAAAACATACATGATACAATTGTTAGTCTGCCTATAAGTCCTGTTATGACAGATGCTGAAGTAGTTCAAATTATAAATACAATAAATGCCTACTAATTGAAAAAGTTTCTACAGTACATAAATAATAATGTTTTAATAAAAGTAGCTTCTTTAAACTCGGCCTCTGTAGCTACAAAAATTATAGCTGGATTTTTAACCTCAAAGGCCATTGCATTGTTTGTTGGTCCGGCAGGGTTGGCTATAATTGGAAATTTGAGAAACTTTTTGAGTTCAGCACAATCTGTAGCTACTCTGGGTTTTTATAACGGATTAGTAAAATATATAGCTGAATTTAAGAATAATACTGTTGAATTGAGTAAAACAATTTCAACAGTTTTTTATTTAGGTTTTATAGCAACGGTTTTAGTGTCGTTTCTCTGCTATTTTAATGCAGAGTACATAAATGATACGATATTTTCGTATTACAATGACTATGCCTATGTTATAAAAATAGTAGCAATTGCATTACCGTTTTATGCCTTAAACATGTTTACTTTTGGTATATTAAATGGTTTTTCCAAATATAAAATTCTTATTATAATTAATATTATCGGTCAGATTTTAGGCTTGTCTGTAACCATATTATTAATCTATAAAGAGCGTATAGATGGCGCCTTGATTTCGGTAGCCATTTCCGAATCACTAATATTTTTAATCACACTTGTTGGTGTAGCCAACCAACGCAGTTTAATACCTTTATTACAGGTAAAACATATAAGCTTTAATTATCTTAAAAAATTAAGTTCCTTTTCTGTTATGGCTATTTTTTCGGCCATTTTTTTGCCAATTGTCGCTTTAGCCATTAGAAGCTATATTATTGAAAGCAATGATAATGAGGTTATCGGGATGCAGGAGGCCGGTTTTTGGGAAGCTATGAATAGAATATCTAAATACTATTTAATGTTTGTGTCGTCTTTATTAACACTTTATATTCTGCCTAGATTTTCTGAAATAGATAATGTTAAGGAATTTAGAAACGAGGTTTTTAATTTCTATAAAACTATAATTCCAATTTTCGGTGCAGGCTTGTTGGTAATATATCTGTTACGACATTTTATCATTGCCTTGGTGTTTTCAGAAGAATTTAAACCGGTTGAGGAACTGTTTTTATGGCAATTGCTAGGCGATTTTGTAAAGGTGCTTTCAATAGTTATTGCCTATCAGTTTTTAGCAAAAAAAATGTTTTGGCATTATATTATAACCGAAGCTTTCTCCGTTATAATACTATATTTTATGAGTATATATTTTATTGATATTTATGGCGTAAAAGGTGCCAATATAGCGCATTTTGTGACCTATGTCCTGTATTATGGTTTGATACTGTTAATTTTTAGTACATCATTATTTGGAGTAATACCTGAAGAACATGATGTTGAAGATTAATTAGAATGAGCCTCCCATGTTTTTAAATACTGTTTAGCAATTGTTATATAATGGTGCTCTTTCTCAATAAAGGCACGAGCATTTTTAGAGATTTCTAAAATGTTGTTAGGGTTTTCAATTAACCACGACAGTTTCTCTACAATAGCTTTAGTTTCTGGAAGGGCATTGATTGCTACTGTGTTTTCTTCTAAATTATAATAATCTAACCATTCTTGTTCTGCGCCAGTAAAAACCACTTTGCCTTTTGCCATGGCTTCTAATGCATTATAGCCTTGGTCATATGCGTATACTTGATCCAGAATTATGTGGGCTTTATTAAAAGCTTCAATGTACTGCACATAAGGCAAATCTTCAGTGCGTAATACAGTGACTTTTTCAGGGTATTTATTTTGTATTTGTTGTAGTGCTTCATCAAAAAAAACGTTCCCCTTTTTTATATAATTTTTAGAATTTACACCATGAAAAACAACTATTTTATCTGTAATTTCTAATGGCGTGAATTCTAATTTTTCAATGTTTATGGGGTTTGGTATTAAACCTAAATATTTATTGTGGTTTTTTAAGGGGATATGGTAGTCTAAATCTGAAGCGATGACACCTTTTATATTATTGAAAATAAATTCATGAAGATTCTTATAAATTTGAGTTGAATATTTTAAGATATACCAAAAATCTCTTTTCAATAATTTGTTTTCAAAATATGGAGTCAAAATAGAGTATTTGAATTTTTTATTCTGTGCGAATTGAACACTCAAATAATCAGCACCACAAGACAATAGAAAAACATTTCTATTGGTTTTAAAAACATATGTTAACAATTCCTTTTCAACTTTAGGGAGGGCATTAAAAGCGTTTTCATTGATTAATTGAACATAATCATAGTTGGAGATAAGTGATTTTAAGCCAAATACTTGATGTTTGATGGCAATAGATGTTAAATCTATACTAGATATTTTATAAACAGCCTTTTTAAAAAAAAGACCAAGGCCAGTTGTAAAAGGTTGACGAATATTAATATCTACAGGATAATTTTTAAAGGCATCTCCCGATCCAACAATAATAACTTCGTGCCCAAGCCTTTTCAAACCTTCCTTTAGTGAATTATGTAAACGGCTATATTCGCCTATTAATAATATTCTCATTAATATTGTTATCTAGATGAGTATTTTGTGGATAAAAGTAACTTAATTCATTTTAATTTAATAGCATTGCTCGCATTTACTATATTTGAATATTAAATTTTTAATTTGATTAGTATCTCAAAAAAAGTTTGTCTTGTAGTGTCTTCATTAGGAGAAGGAGGAGCGGAAAGGTCTAGTGCGTTATTATCAGAAATTCTTGATGGACTTGGGTATGATGTTTATATAGTTTCTATACAAAACAACATTACCTATAGTTATAAAGGTAAGCTTTTTAATTTAGGAGCTTTGTTCTCTACAAAAAGAGGGTTTTTAAAAAAAATAAAAAAAGGACGATTATTCATATCATATTTAAAAGAACATAATTTTGACTATATTATTGATAACAGATCAAGGAATCTTTGGTTACGTGAGTTTATAATATCAAATTTTATTTATTCTAAATATAAAACTGTCTATGTTGTAAGAAGCTATAATTTAGATTATTCATTTTCTAAAATTAAATTTCTGGCTAAACTAAACTATAAGAGAGCTAGTGCCATTGTAGGAGTTTCAAATGAAATAAAAAGTAAAATAGAAAAAGAATTTGTATTTAAAAATGTTGTGGCAATTCAAAATCCAGTAGAAATCAATGGTGGGATTTTTGAAAAACAGGATAACCTTTTGGAATATATATTGTGCTATGGTCGATTAGAGGAGAAAGTAAAAAATTACTCATTACTATTAAGTGCATTTAAGTTGTCCAGATTACCAAACAGAAATATTAAGCTTGTTATTTTAGGGACAGGACCAGATTTGAGTCTGTTAATGAATAAAGTTGAGGAGTTAAAATTAACCAGAAATGTTATTTTTAAACCATTTACCGAAAATCCATTTGAAATAGTTAAAAATGCCATTTTTGTTTGCTTATCGAGTAGGTTTGAGGGGTTTCCAAGAGTTTTAATAGAATCATTATCCCTTGGGACACCAGTCATTTCAGTTGATTGCAAATCGGGACCAAGCGAAATAATTAAGAATAAAGAGAATGGTTTGTTAGTCGAAAATTTTAATGCCAAAGCTTTAGCCGATGCCATGGATAGTTTTATATTTAATAGTGAGCTATATGATTTTTGTAAAAGTAATGCGGTTAAAAGTGTGAAAAAGTATTCTACAAGTGAGATTGCTAAAAAATGGCAAACTTTGTTAAACTCAATTAAATGACAGGAAACTTAAGCGACATAAAATTAATTGATATCCCTAAAATTCAAGACCCACGTGGTAATTTGGCAATCATTGAAAAAGATGTTATACCATTTGAAATTAAGCGCGTGTATTATTTGTTTGATGTACCTAGTAATGCTTACAGAGGTGGGCATGCACATAAAAACTTAAAACAAGTATTAATTGCTTTAAGTGGGAGTTTTGATGTGATTTTAGATGATGGTAATGAGCGAAAAGTAATTACGCTTAATAAACCAGATAAGGCATTAATTATCCCTACAGGTATTTGGAGAGAATTGGAAAATTTTTCTTCTGGCTCTGTTTGTTTGGTTTTGGCTTCAAATGTTTTTAATGAAAACGATTATGTTAGAGATTACAATGAGTTTTTGAAAATTAAGAATTAATAGTAGTTTTTGCCTTTATTGAGAGTTCTATAAAGACTTACTGCTTTTTTGAAAATAACTGTAGGAAGATTTAGTATTATTCGTTGCTTCATATTTAAAGCTTTCAAATTTATCAAATTTCTTATGTATAGGTAACTTTCTTTGTCATTTAAAAGTTTATATTTTAAAGCTGATGAATACATATTTTTATTCAAAAACTCTTTCATGAAAGGGGTTTTTTCACAGTTCTCTAAATATTTGGAATAATTTAGTGGTTTGTAATAAGTTCTGTTAGATTGAGTTAGTCCATTCTTTGTTATTCTAATTGTTACTAATGGTACATTTAAAAAAACAATTTTGTATTTCGTTCCAATTCTAATCCAATAATCTGTGTCTTCAGTAGTATATAAAGTTTCATCAAATAAGCCTATTGTGTTTACAACATGTTTAGACATTATTAAAGACGAAGGGTGAAGTATGGGGAAACCAAGGCTTGACTTAAAAAAATTTAATGTAGATACTTTGTCTTTTGGTTTTGCATAATATTTTAAAGGCATATTTCTCCTACCGTTAATCATTTTAGCAGCTGAAGAAAAAACGTGGTTTTTTGGATAGTCTATTGTTAGTTGATGCATGCTATCTAAAAAAGTAGCTTCCCAATAATCATCTCCATCTAAAAAAGCAATATAATTTGCCCTAGCTTTAGAAATACCATAATTACGAGCCGCAGATACCCCTTGGTTTTTTGTTGTGTAAATTTGAATTCTATTGTCGTTAATTGAGTTCACAACATCAAGGCTATTATCTGTTGAGCCATCATTAATAATTATAATCTCATAATCAATAAATGTCTGATTTAGAACACTGTTTACAGTATCTGCAATAAAGTTTGATTTATTGTAAAGAGGGATAATTATGGATATTCTTGGTGTCATGTATTAGACTTTATTCTACAAAAATAGCCTAAACGGTACAAATCGAATACGAATAAGTTAGGGCTTTTGCTATTTAACAAATGACTTTCAATGGCTTTTTTTAAAAATCCAATGAGTTTTCCAAATATATTTTGTAATCCAAGAAATTGAAGTTTGTTGTACGCCTTAATCAAACGGATTTCAGAATTGTTAATTTGATTGCTAGTATACAATTGTAAAAGTGTTTGTAAGGCTTTTTTGGTTTTATTTAAATAGTCTACATTGTCATCAATACCTAAATGGTATACTTCATTATCAATATGTAAAAGAGAAACTTGCTGCAACTTGAGCTTTACTCCAAATACATAATCTAAACCGTAGGTGTTTTCCAAGATAGAAGCATTTATTTTTAAAAATTGAGGCTTTTGTATCATAAAATTTGCTGAACATGTCACTCTGTAAGGCTGTGTGTTTCTCTTTTGGGCGTCAACAACCTCGCGGTTAATACCAAAAGTGTACCGCAAAGCATTGTTTTTATTGTAGCTGCTTTTGCTGTAGGCTATGCCACCAAAAATAGCGTTATAAGGTTCGGAAATTAGGCTTATATATTGGGTTAAAAAAGCATCGTTTTTTGGCATAACATCTGCATCTAAAAACAGAAGCCAGTCATACTGCGATTTCTCGGCGAGTTCTTGTCTGGTTTTAGTTCGACCTTTATTGGTTTGGCGTTCAATAAACGTACAGTGAGCTAATGAATTTATATTTTTGTTATACGTGTTTAGTTTGGACTTGGAGCCATCATCAATACAAATAATTTCAAAAATAATATCAGATTTTACAGCTCGATTTACAAGGTTCTCAACCAGTGGATAAACATTATAATTGTATGTAGGTATTAATATTGAAAGCATAAGAAAATTTGCGCCAAGCATTCAAAACTAATCAATAATTAGCAGTTTTGAGAATTCTAGTTAAAACTTTAAAATTAGTATTGGTATAGTAATTGTATTTTAGTGGTTTATGAAACAGTTTTTACTCACTTTTATTTTAGGATTTATATGTTTTTATGGTTTTGCACAAAAATCATATCATGTATTTCCTAAAGAATCCAAATCTAATGTAGGATCGCCTTTAGGAGATGGTTCACTGCAAAATCCATGGGATTTACAAACTGCTTTAAACCAAAAACCTGAAAAAGTTAATGGTGGTGATACTATTTGGTTACATAATGGGATTTATAATGGACGTTTTATTAGTAGATTAAAAAATACTATAGAGGGAAAACGAATAGTTGTGTCGTCGTATAATAATGAATGGGCAGTTTTAAATGGGAATGTTGAATCTAAACAACAGGAAGTTATGGCAGTATATTCTAAAGGCGTAACATTTCAGAATTTTGAAGTTACTTGGCTGGGCGATTTTTCACGAGTTGAAAGCGATGAAGTATTTCAACGTTCTGATGGTATAAACCATTATTCCGGAAGAGATTGCGAGTTCATTAATATAAGAATACATAATAATCCAGGGTCAGGATTTGGTTCATGGAAGCAAACAGGTAATGCGAAAATTGAAAATTGTATTATTTACAAAAACGGATTTTTGACTGAAAGACGGGGTAGAGGTGTGGGTATATATGTTCAGAATGCTTCAAATGATATGCGAATTATTAGAGGAAATATCATTTTTAATAACTATTACAAAGGTGTTGAGATTTGGTCTGCATCTCGAAAGGCAAAAAGCGAGTATGTAAAAAATGTTAGTTTTGAGGATAATATTCTATTTAACAGCGGATTGGTTTCGGGGAAATTTAGAGATAATTTAATTGTAGCAACCGATGATGTTACTCATGTTAATGTTGCCAAAAATATTATTATTAGAAATAACATATTTTATCATAACGTATCCCTGAAAAAAGCCATAGAAAATACTGAAGCGCCATCACTCACTTTAGGTTTTAACCCTAAAGTGCCGATTAAAGACATTATAGTTGAAAACAATGTAATTATTGGAAGAAAAGACGCTATCCGTTTTTTGAGTGTTGAATCCATTGAATTTAATAACAACAGCGTATATAGCGGTTATATAAGGTTTTACAAACAAAACTTGAAACACCTTAATAATAACACTTGGGAATTTGGCAGCAATACATACTATACGCGCAGAGAACAACCTATGCGAATTCAAAGCTACAGAGATTACAGCCTAGGGCAGTGGTATAATACTTATGGTCTTGATCAAAACTCAAAATGGCAATCCTTTAAAACCTTTGAGCCTAAAAAACTAGTTAATATCACAAAAAATAAGCATATTAAAAACACATTCCGTGTTACTTTGTTCAACTTGGATGAAAATGAAGTTGAAGTAGATTTTAATGCTTATAATTTACCTGTCAATGCAAAGTATACCATACGTGATGTTGAAGATTATGACAAGGTATTAGCTTCTGGAATTTTAAGTCAGTCGTTAAAAATTAAAATTCCTATGCAGGTTGAGGGTTACCCTTCTAAAACACTAAACAATTTTGGCGTTTTTATGGTTAGTTTTGAAACCGAAGATAAAGCCGTAGAAAAACATGAAGGTTTTTTTAAACGGATTATAGGTTGGTTAGGTCTTTAGTTGTATGCTCGTTAATCTAAAAAAGGTATATTTACCAAGTTAAGAGATGCCTTTTAAAATGCTCCTAATTTAAATTATGCTTTTTAATACAGTAGATTTTGCCATCTTTCTTCCAGTAGTGTTTTTGCTGTATTGGTTTGTTTTTAAAGCAAATATTAAAATTCAAAACATTTTTTTAATTGTCGTCAGCTATTTTTTTTATGCGTGTTGGGATTGGCGATTTTTAGGTCTTATTGCAGTTAGTTCTTTAGTCGATTTTTTAGTTGGTAAGGAACTAGCCAAAACAAGCTTGGCTAAACAACGTAAACTGTTATTGGGTCTGAGTTTAATTACCAATCTAGGAATATTGGGCTTTTTTAAATATTTTAATTTTTTTATTGAAAACTTTAATCAAGTATTTACTTTGTTTGGTAAATCACTTGAATCATCAACCCTGCAAATTCTACTTCCTGTAGGTATTAGTTTTTACACATTCCAGACCTTAAGTTATACTATTGATATCTATAGAGGAAAGATAAAACCTACCAATAATGTATTGGCGTTTTTTGCTTTTGTTAGTTTCTTTCCGCAACTCGTAGCTGGACCAATTGAGCGTGCTTCAAATTTATTGCCACAATTTCTTAAGGCCAGAATATTTAATTACGATAAGAGTGTTTTAGGATTGAAACTTATAATAACAGGGCTGTTTAAAAAAATGGTTATTGCTGATAATTGTGCACGGGTAGTTGATGAAATATTTAAATATTATCCAGAACAAAGTGGTAGTACACTATTTTTTGGAGCATTTTTCTTTGCTTTTCAAATTTATGGAGACTTTTCAGGGTATTCAGATATTGCTATAGGGTCTGCCAAATTATTTGGTTTCGATTTAATGAAAAATTTCAATATGCCTTATTTATCCCGAAATCTTGGTGAATTTTGGAGGCGTTGGCACATTTCATTGTCTACTTGGTTTCGCGATTACGTTTATATTCCATTAGGCGGAAATTCTGGCTCTAAATTTAAAGTTGTACGTAATATATGTATCGTGTTTTTGGTAAGTGGTTTATGGCATGGCGCTAATTGGACATTTGTAGTTTGGGGCTTCATTCACGCCTTGTGTTTTTTACCACTAATTCTTAATGAACGAAATACAAAATTTAAGGACATTGCAGATGGAGGTAAATTATTTCCTAGCTTAAAAACCATATTGCAAATAGGAACAACTTTTTTAGTAGTTGTTTTATTGTGGGTGTTTTTTAGAGCAGAAACCTTGTATGACGCTTTAAATTATTTAGGCGGAATTTTTGATAAAAGCTTGTTTAGCATACCAAATGTGTCTAGGGGCTTGATTCTGTTTTTGTTTGTGTATTTGATTGTTGAATGGTTACAACGTGATAAAGACCATATATTAGAAATCAGCTTTATAAAATCTAAACCTATTCGTTTAATGGTCTATTATGCGGTGGTTTTTGTTGTCTTTTATTTTGCAGGAGAAACACAGGCGTTTATATATTTTCAATTTTAATGAACAAATTTCTAAAACATATTGGTTTATTAATAATTCCTATTTTTTTGGTTTGGTTAACCGTTGAATTGTTCTACAGAAAAGTACCTAATAATTACACGTTTAAAAACCAGCTTATTAAAAGCAAATCAGAAACGGTTGAGGTTTTAATTTTTGGAGATTCTCATACATTTTATGGTTTAAATCCAGAATATTTTTCCAATTCAACTCTAAATATGGCTAATGTTAGCCAAACAATTTATTTTGATAAGTTATTGTTTGAGAAGCATGTTTCTAAATTAACAAACTTGAAATGTGTAGTTCTTCCAATTGAATATACGACCTTTAGTCAAGCTGACAATATACAAGAAGATTATTGGCGAAAGTATTTTTATGCCTCGCAAATGGGTTTGACAGTGCCTTACATAAAATGGTACGATCCCAAACAGTACAGTTTGGCACTTACTCAAAAATTTGGAAAAACTGGTTCTTATGTTAAAACGTTTTTAAATAATAAAACATTAATTGGTTGTGATAAAAAAGGTTGGGGAAATACCTATGTCTCCACTGTAGACTCACTTGAGTTAGAAAGGCTTTCAAAAATAATTTCAAGAAAGCACGACGATGGTTCAATGGATTTTTCAAAAAATAGAGAGCGAATAGATGTCTTAATTCAAGCATGCAAGGAGTACAATATTCAAGTAGTATTGGTTAATATGCCAGTTAGCCAACCATATTTATCACTTTTAAATCAAGAAGAAGTAACAGCCATATCAAAAATTTCTAAAGTGTTTAGCCAGACTTATGAGCACGTAACGCATGTGAATCTACTTTATGACAAACGCTTTTCTCGTAAAGATTTTCACGATGCAGACCATTTAAATGTTAATGGTGCAAAAAAATGTAGCGCAATAATTAATTCGGTAATTGAAAACCTTTAAGCCTTACGCTGAACTACCTCGTAAACTTGATTGTCATCACATTTAAGGGTTTTACTTGGATATTTTAACAGTAAGGCATAATCATGGGTAGCCATTAAAATGGTGTTGCCATTTTTGTTGATGTCCTGAAGCACTTCCATAACTTCAACGCTGGTTTGTGGGTCTAAATTACCTGTAGGCTCATCGGCTAAAATAAGCTCTGGATTGTTTAGTAGAGCTCGAGCAATGGCAACACGTTGCTGTTCGCCACCAGATAATTCATGAGGGAATTTAAAGCCTTTGGTTTTCATACCTACTTTATCTAATACGGCTTCAATTCGTGTTGACATTTCAGCTTTATCTTTCCAGCCAGTAGCTTTTAATACAAACATCAAATTTTCGTTTACAGTCCTGTCTGTGAGTAATTTAAAGTCTTGAAATACAACACCTAATTTTCTGCGTAAAAAGGGAATATCTTTTTCTTTCAGCGTTCTTAAATCGAAATCTACAATACTACCTTCACCTTTTGTTAGCGGTAAGTCTCCATACAATGTTTTCATAAAACTACTTTTTCCAGTTCCCGTTTTACCAATTAGGTAGACAAAATCACCTTTATTGACTTCTACATTGACATCAGATAATACAAGGCTATCTCCTTGATAGATAGAGGCATCTTTAAGATGAAGGACTGTTTGCATAGTTTGGTTTTAAGATTTTTAAATTGAAAAGATTCGACATGACAAAGTAAACAATTAATGCGAAAAAGGGAAAGCAGAATCGCGAATTTGTTCCATAGGCTACTAATGCTTGGGCCAAAGAGCCAGAAAGTATAATTAAAATTAGAAACAAATCAGAATCCCAAATTTTACATTTAAATTTCATAAACCGTATCATTTTAATTAAGCTAAACAAAAGAAATAAAAAGTTGAATAAAATAAGAACGGGTTTTTGAATATATAACCACAGGCCAACAAGCATGTGTTTAACGGTTTTGTTTTTAAATTCGTCGGCATTCCATAGTAAACTTGAAGCGCCTCCCCAAAAGTCTCGCCAGGAAATAAATACTTGTTTGGCGTATAAATCGGGATGTGCCACAAAAAGATTTTTGGATATTCTACCGAGTTCAGCAGATAATTCAGGCGGACTTAATTGGGTTTCTTCCAGAAGCTCGTCGTAAGCACGCCATACGGTCATAGCATACATGGTTCTTGACAAATTGTTTTCAACATAAGTTCTGTGCTTTACAAAAATATCACGGATTAATCGGTCTTCGTCAGGGGCTTTTTCAAAAAATGAAGTCGCTGTTTGCGCTAAATTTATTCCTAGATAGTATGAACTTGTAAAGTATCCTATGTTATTTTCATTAAGCTTATTCCAACCGTAAAAACAAAAAAACGGTACAGCAATAACGCTTAAGCTTTTAAAGATTATTCCTTTAAAATTACTATTGAAGTTTTTTATTATATAAAAGAGCAAAAATCCAATAGGGAAATAAATAAACATGGGTCTTGTTAAATACAACACACCAAACAATAGCGATAATATAAAAAGGTGCTTAAGTTTTCCTTCTCTATTTAGTAAAGCATGTTTTTCTATATACCAAAAGCTTAAAATGACTAGAGTAAAAGAAAGTGTTTCAGTAAGTATAGCAAACTCGTAGAAAACAACATGAAGGAAAGATGTGACAATGATAGTAATCCAAAATGCGAGACGTTCGTTTTTAGTACGACTACGTGAAAAATCAAAAAGTAAATAGCAATTTAATAACCCTAAAACAGTCTGTATAAAAACCGTAATGTTTAGGTTCTGTCCGCTTATGGCTATGAGTGCCGGAAATCCAGGCGTACGTTGACCAGTATAATTGGTTAAACTAAAATTGCCAAGATATTGGGCTAGATTGGTGTAATCTTCACTATCCGGAAAAATACTTACATGGTTATAAAAACAAAATACCAAAAAACGAAGCAGAAAAGCATATCCTAATAGAATGACTATTGGATATCGATTAATTGCTGCCTTTATGTTTTGAAAAAAAATCACTTATAGTGCCTATAAATTTTTAAAAAGTTGAAAGGAAGGTTTAGGATATCAATAAGTGTAATTTTAGATGCACCTACATCTGTCCAAGTTAACAAAGGAATCTCTAGAATATTTTGTAAACAATATTCTTTCCCATAACGTAATTTAGTACGTAAGATTAATTCAACATCAAACAGCCATTTAGTTTTAAAAGGATTTTTAAAAATGTCTTTTGCTAAACTGTATTCAATAATTTTTGCACCACATTGTGTATCGTAAATACCAAGTTGTAATAAAAAAGTATCTATACAAGTGGCTATTATTCTACCCGAAATATGTCGTTTTAAACGTCTCTTTATTTTGGTGCCCATTAGTTTCACCCGAGAGCCCATTACAATAGATTTCTGTTTTTTAACAGCAATTTTATTTAAACGCTCAATTTCACTTAAAGATGTTGATAAATCAGCATCCAAATACCCAATATAATCATGTTCCTTGCCTAAAGATAAAACACCTTGTCTAATGGCTTCAGCTTTACCCACATTTTTTTTTAAGTGTAGAACTTTTAAATTGTCATTATGTTCAACCAATTCATCTAGTAGTAGTTTGGTATTGTCGTTGCTTCCATCATTAACAAATAGAAAATCTAATGTAGTAGAATAATTTTTGAAGGCTGTACTATCAATCCTATTATATTCATTATAGCAAGGAACAATAATACAGGTCGTAGTCATAAAAGATAAAAAATGTATAGTTGTAAAAATATTATTTTCTATTGTATTTATGAGTAAATGGGAAGCCTTTTTTAAAGTTGGTTCGAAATTTGATAAGCCTGTTTATAATTATAACATATTTCTAACGTTATAAGATTAAGATTAATTTATCTTTGATTTTAATAAAATAAGCATACATGTTAAAGCGAATAACGGTATTTTTTTTACTTATTATAGGGCTTAATTGCACGATAAATGCCCAAGAATCTGAAATATACACGAGTCATTTGGTTGACTATCAAAAAGCACTATCTCTTTACAATAATAATCAATATTTAGCAGCTCAATCCTTGTTTAAAAGTATTAGGAAAACAGCTTCTACAGATGAAATTGTTTCCGATTGCGATTATTACATTGCTAATTGTGCAGTACGTTTAAATCAGCAAAATGCTGATAAGTTAGTCGAGGATTTTGTTGAAAATCATCCTACAAGTACAAAGCGTAATACGGCATTTATTGATGTTGCCGATTATTATTTTACGAATGGAAAGTATGCACATGCCAAAAAGTGGTACGATAAGGTAGATGAAGATGCTTTGGCGCGAAATGAACGTGAAAAATTTAATTTCAATAATGGCTATGTGTCTTTTTCAACAGGCGATTACAAATCGGCAAAAACCTATTTAAGCCGTGTTGAAAATTCAGTTAAATATGGTTCGCAGGCCAAATATTATATTGGTTATATGGCTTATGAAGGCGATGATTATGATGAGGCGAATACATATTTTGATCAGGTTCGTGACCAAGAGAAATACAAAGAGAAACTGTCGTACTATCAAGCCGATTTGAATTTTAAACTAGGAAAGTTTGAAGAGGCCATTAAGTTAGCTAAAGAACGATTGCCAGATAGTGATAGGGAAGAGGTTTCCGAACTTAATAAAATAATTGGTGAAAGCTATTTTAACCTAGAGCAGTATGCAGAAGCCATTCCTTTTCTAAAAGAGTACGAAGGAAAGCGCGGCAAATGGAATAATACCGATTACTATCAATTGGGTTATGCGTATTATAAGCAAAAGCAATATGAAAATGCTATTTCTGAATTTAATAAAATAATTGACGGTAATAATGGAGTTGCTCAAAACGCTTATTATCATTTGGGAGAAAGTTATATCCAACTGGATAAAAAACAAGAGGCTTTAAATGCGTTTAGAAATGCCTCTCAAATGGACTTCGATTTAAAGATTCAGGAAGATGCTTGGTTAAACTATGCTAAAATAAGTTATGATATAGGAAATCCATATCAATCGGTTCCACAGGTGCTAACCGATTATCTAGATAAATATCCAGATACTGCTTATAAAGAAGAAATTGAAATTCTGTTGATCGATTCGTATATCACGTCTAAAAATTATGAAGAAGCCTTAAAGCTGTTAGAAGGTAAACGGAGTTTTGAGTATAAAGTGGCCTTTCAAAAAGTGGCTTTTTACAGAGGTTTGGAGCTATATAACGAATCGAAATATCAAGAAGCATTGGATTTGTTTGAGAAATCACTTAAAGAACCTCGTGATCCTGGCTTTACAGCGCGAGCTACATTTTGGAAAGCCGAGACCAATTACAATTTAACAAACTATGATGAAGCTTTAATTGGCTTTAAACAATTTCAGTCGCAAGCAAATAGTGAGTTGCCTGAATCTCAAAATATCAATTATAATTTAGCTTACACTTATTTTAAGCAGAAAAACTATCCGAATGCCGAAACATATTTTGAGAATTTTATTTCAGACTCCAATGATGATATTCGCTTAAACGATGCTTATCTACGTTTGGGTGATGTAAATTTTGTGGCTAGCGATTATAATGAAGCCATAAGTGCTTATAAGCAAGCCGTTTCAATTAATAAGGTCGATTCAGATTATGCGTATTTCCAAATGTCTTTAAGCGAAGGTTACGCTGGAAAGACTAATAAGAAAATCGATGGCCTTGAACAATTTATAAAGCAATACCCTAAATCAACCTTGCGCGACGATGCTATGTATGAATTGGCTAACACCTATGTTAAGCAGAATGATACCGATAAAGCTATGCGATTATACAATCAGTTGGCTTTAGAATACCGTATGAGTACTTTGGTTCCAAAAGCCCAGTTGCGTCAAGGTCTTGTATACTATAATGCAGGAGATAACAATGAGGCTTTGAGTAAGTTTAAAAGTGTTGCTAACAATTATCCTGGTACACCTGAAGCCACTCAAGCGGTTTCAACTGCACGTCTAATTTATATTGATTTAGGCCGTGTAAATGAGTATGCATCGTGGGTTAAAACACTAGATTATGTTGATGTTACTGATGCTGATTTGGATAAGGCAACATATGAGTCGGCAGAAAAGAAATTCTTGGAAAACAAATCATCAGATGCTATCAAGCAATTTAACGGTTACTTAAATGAATTCCCTAACGGATTGAACACTTTACAGGCTCATTTTTATTTGGCACAATTGTATTTTAAAGACGATTTGCAAGCTAATGCAAAACCGCATTTTAAGTATGTAACTGATGCGCCACAGAGTGAGTTTACTGAAGAGGCTTTATTACGTTTAGCGCAAATTAGTTTAAATGAAAAAGATTGGGTGGGGGCACTACCTATTTTAAAACGCTTGGAAACTGAAGCGAGTTTTCCACAGAATGTTGTTTTTGCACAATCTAATCTTATGAAAGCCAATTATCAATTAAATGCATACGATGAAGCGGTTGCTTATGCAGAAAAAGTATTGAACCAATCTAAAATTGATAATAAAATCACAAGTGACGCTTATGTTATTATAGCTAGATCAGCTATTAAAACTAATAACGAGAGCCGAGCACGTGAAGCCTATGTTGAAGTAGAAAAAACAGCTTCCGGAGAAACGGCTGCAGAGGCGATGTATTACAAGGCTTATTTTTTAAATCAGGATGGAAATTATGAGCAGTCCAATACTGTTGTACAAAAATTAGCCAAAGATTATTCATCTTATAAATATTATAGTGCCAAAGGGCTCATTGTCATGGCTAAAAATTTCTACAATTTGGATGATGCGTTTCAAGCTACCTATATTTTAGAAAGTG
This sequence comes from Hanstruepera flava, assembly GCF_023634025.1. GTDB lineage: Bacteria > Bacteroidota > Bacteroidia > Flavobacteriales > Flavobacteriaceae > Hanstruepera > Hanstruepera flava. Next base: position 80,140 of record NZ_JALJCW010000002.1, read on the forward strand.
TTATTGAAAATTTCTCCGATTTTGACGATGTAACTACTGAAGCACAAAACGAGCTTTCTAAAATAAAAACCGAACAAGCTAAAACCAATTCGTCAATTCAAACTGAAGACAATTAATTAGAATTCATCAAACAAAAAAATATCTTATGCGTAAGCAGATTTCAATCATAACCCTATTTTTATTTCTAGCCAATGTTTCGGCATTGTGGTCCCAGGAGCGCGATAAAGATACTATAGATACTAATGTCATTGATGTAGTAAAGCCTTATACACCATCGGTTTCTGATGCTTTTAAGGTAAAAGAAGAACCTAATTTGGACGACGATGTCAATACGGCAAAAAAAGAGGTGATGTACAATATTTTTTCATTTCCTGTAGCATCTACATTTACACCAGCAAAAGGAAAAGCAGCTGTTGTAGATAAAGAGAAACCACTCAAATTATTTGATAATTATGCCTCTTTAGGTTTTGGGAGTTATACAACCATTTTAGGCGAACTATATTTAAACCATGCTTTAAGTCGAACGGAGAGTGTTGGTGGATATGTTAGTCACCATTCCTCTCAAGGTGGAATAAATGATGTGTTGTTGGACGATGATTTTTTGGATACCAAACTAAACGTAAATTATGCCAGTAACTTACGCGATATGTCTTGGAATGTGGAACTAGGAGGTTTGCACCAGAAGTATAATTGGTATGGTCTGGCGCGACCATTGTTTAATGAAGCCACAGCAGATAGTTTAGCTGTTGCCCATACGTTTTATGGCGCGCATGTTGGAGGCGATGTGAAATTTGAAGAGTCGTATTTAGAGACTGTTTCAGTGCTGTTCAGGTATTTTGGAGATGACAACGGATCCTCTGAAAATAGGTTTAAAATGCAAGCGCAAGCAGCAATTCCAATTGCTGATGAAGAAATTTCTACGACTTTGTATTTGGATTATCTAGGCGGTACATTCGATAGAAATTATTTCACAAATACCGAATTAAAGTATGGTAATTTTAATATAGGTTTGGCTCCTGTTTATCGTCTGACTCAAGATGATTTAACGTTAGATTTAGGAGTGTCTCTATTCTATTTAAACGATACAGAATTGGGTGATAACAAGTTTTATATCTATCCAAATATTGCTGCATCATATCGTTTGGTTGATGAGGTTTTAATTGCTTACGGTGGAATAAAAGGTGGCTTGAATCAGAATTCCTATTACGACTTTTCACAAGAGAATCCATTTGTGTCACCAACACTAATGATTATGCCTACAGACCAGCAATATAATGCCTATGTTGGATTAAAAGGAAAGGTTTCCAATAGCATGAGCTATGATATTCACGGCTCGTATTTAGCCGATAGAGATCGTGCACTATTTGTAAATAATGATATCACAATAACTCAAGAAGACTATACTTATGGCAACTCCTTTGGTGTGGTTTATGATGATGTTTCCACGTTTTCGGTAGGAGGTGAGTTACATGTTGATGTCAACCGTAATTTTACTTTAGGTCTAAAAGGAGATTATTTTATTTATAATGTGGACCAACAAGCTGAAGCTTGGAACTTACCAGACATCGAAGCTTCGTTGTTTATGGATTATCAAATTGATAAGCATTGGTTTGCAGGCGCAAGTTTATTTTTTGTTGGCGAGCGTAAAGACCAGTTTTATTTAAACAGTATGATTTTTCCAGCAACTCCTCAAGTTGTAACATTAGATAGTTATTTTGATATTAATGTTAATGTTGGTTATCATATTAATGATAGATTTTCGGTTTATGCAAGAGGTAATAATTTAGCAGGAAACGATTATGCACGTTGGCAAAACTATCCCGTACAAGGCATTCAGGTTTTAGCAGGTGCAACATATAAGTTTGACTTTTAACAAATTCTTGCAAAAGCAAGAATCTTTTTTATTATCCTAGTTTATGTATTATTCTGAATTGGATTCAGCATTTTATTAAATGCTTATAAAAGTGCTCAATTTTTGAGGGCTTTTTTTATTTTTACACTGATATCTGTTTCCGTTTTCTATACAGTACAAATAATTATCAAAGTTTATTCTTTATGAAAAAGTTATTCTCCATTTTCGTTTTAATTCTAATTTTTTCTTGTGAAAAAGAAAAACAACAAGTCGATGCTGTTGTTATAAATGGAACAGTTTATACCGTTAGCGACAATTTTGATAAAGCAGAAGCTTTTGCCATAAAAGATGGTAAGTTCCTGGAAGTCGGAAACTCTGAAGACCTAAAAAATAAATACCAAGCCGATACCATTATTGACGCTAACGGTAAAGCTGTATTTCCTGGGTTTATAGATGCGCATTGTCATTTTTACGGATTGGGATTGAACCTGCAAAAAGTAGATTTAATAGGGACCACTAGTTTTGATGACGTCATGAAGCGTGTGATAGATTATCAAAACCAAAGACAAGCTAATTTTGTTATTGGTCGTGGTTGGGATCAAAATGATTGGGAGGATAAAAACTTCCCCAACAAAAAATTACTAGATGCTTTGTTTCCAAAAACACCAGTGGCTTTAACGAGAATAGATGGTCATGCCATGCTGTGTAATCAAGCGGCATTGGATTTGGCCAATATTACTTCTGAAACTATAATTGATGGCGGTGAAATTGGTGTTGAAAATGGTGAGTTAACAGGAGTTCTAATTGATAACCCTATGGAGTTGGTGGAAGTCATGTTTCCTAAACCCAATCGTCAACTTCAAATTAACGCATTGTTGGATGCTCAAAAAATATGCTCAAATTTAGGTTTGACTACTGTTTCAGATGCTGGATTGGATCGTGATGTAATAGAGTTAATTGATAGCTTACAACAGGCTGGTGATTTACAAATGCGTGTGTATGCTATGGTTAGCAATACGCCAAAGAATTTAGACTATTACCTGTCAAAAGGAAAAATAAAAACCAATTCATTACATGTACAATCAGTAAAAGTTTACGCAGATGGTGCATTAGGATCGCGAGGAGCTGCTTTAAAAGCGCCCTATTCAGATAAAGAGAATCACTTTGGGGCCATGGTTATTGGTTTGGATGATTATAAAATTTTAGCTGAACGTATTAAGTCTGCAGGCTATCAAATGAATACGCACGCTATTGGCGATTCGGCAAACCGATATGTTCTGCAGACATACGAAAAGGTGTTGGAAGGAGAATTAGATAGACGTTGGCGCGTTGAGCACGCTCAAATAATTACCGATAATGATTTTAATGCCTTTGAGAACGATAATATTTTACCTTCTATTCAACCAACACACGCAACAAGTGATATGTATTGGGCTGAAGACCGATTAGGTTCTGATAGAATAAAAGGGGCTTATGCCTACAAAACATTGTTAGAGGCCAGTGGTAAAGTAGCATTGGGAACCGATTTCCCAGTAGAGCAAGTGAGTCCGTTTTTAACTTTTTACGCTGCAGTGGCTAGACAGGATGTTAACGGTTTCCCTGAAGGAGGTTTTAATATTCAAGACAGGTTGACACGAGAAGAAACCTTAAAAGGCATGACGATATGGGCAGCCTATTCTAACTTTGAAGAACAAGAAAAAGGTAGCATTGAAGTTGGGAAGTATGCTGATTTTATTATTTTGGATCAGGATATTATGGAAGTTGATATTAGAAAGGTTCCTGAAACTAAAGTTCTGTATACTTTTATTAACGGTAAGTCCCAGCTTTAATATAGCTTTGCTAAATAATCAAAGTGTTCGCCATCTAATATTTTTTTGCATTTTAATCCAACACTGTCGCAAGCTATTTGTAACGTTTTGAAATCTAAATACAGCCATTTCATAGGTATTTCCTCTTCGCCTTTGTAGCTCAAATAATAATCCAGTTCGCCATAATAGCTGGCATTGGTGTCAATCCAAAGACCGCCATCATCATCTTCGTACATATATTTAATATCTGAAGAATCTATCAATATTTGACCATTTGGTTTGAGTAACGACTTTAAGTGGTTTAAATAGGCGCTAACCTGATTGATTTCTTGAAAAATTCCAGTACCATTCATTAACAATAGAATAGTATCAAAATGTTCGGTTTCGTCTAATAGATGTATTTGTTTAATCTGTTTAACACCACGTTTCTGCGAAACTTCAAAAGCACCTTGGGAAATATCAATAGCAGTTACGGCAAGACCTTTATTTTGCAGGTAAAGACTGTGGCTTCCTGCACCACAACCTACATCTAGTACTGAACCCTTGGCTAATTGGAGTGCTTTTTGCTCTATTTTAGGCATATCGTTGTAGGTTCTGAAGAGATAGGGCAATGGTAATTCGTCATCATCAGAGATGTTAGTAGATGTAATAATGTCTTCTGAATAATTACCGTTATAATAATCCAATAAGGCTTTCCCAAATAAATCTTTCATATCCTGTTATTTCTACTTTAGTAGGAATCTCTTGTTTTGTTATAAGTTTACCTATTTTTGCATTATGCAAAACTTTATAGATAGTCTTCCAAAGCTGGCCAAAGATAAGCATAACGAGAACAAAACGTTTTTTAAAAAGCTAAAAAAGAAACCTCCAAAACAATTGGATTATGTTATGCAAGAATTGCATGAGGCTGAATTTGAACGTACTGATTGTTTAGAGTGTGCCAATTGTTGTAAAACTACAGGGCCTTTATTTACAGATAAAGACATACAGCGTATTGCCAAGTTTTTTAAAATGAAGCCACAGCAATTTATTGATTCCTATTTACGAATTGATGAAGAAAACGATTATGTGCTTAAGTCTGTTCCGTGCACGTTTTTAGGAGCAGATAATTATTGCAGCATATACGATGTTAGACCTAAGGCCTGCAAGGAGTTTCCACATACAGATAGAAAGAAGTTTCAGCAGATATCAAATTTAACTTTAAAAAATGTAGCCATCTGTCCTGCGGCTTTTAATATAGTTGAGGAAATGAAAAAAAATATAAAAATTTAATCTTAAAACTGTATTTATGGTATATTTAAGTGAATTTAAAACTAAATAATGAAGCAAGTAATTTTTATTTTGGCGTTGATGGTTTCTTTCGGATCAGTCAGGGCAGATAACTGGTTGACATCTTTTGAAGAAGCACAGAAATTGGCTTTGGGAACCAATAAATTAATTTTAGTGGATTTTTGGGCAACTTGGTGCGGGCCTTGTAAACGGATGGATTCTGAATCATGGAGTAAAGATGAAGTGCATTTACTTATGGATAATTATGTTCCAGTTAAAATTGATATAGACAAAAATAGAGCACTTGCCCAAAAGTATGGTGTAAATGGTATTCCTTTTATATTTATAATGGATGGAAATGGTAAGGTGGTTTATAAGGAAATGAGTTATAAACGTAAAAGTGAAGTAATTCGTTTATTAGAAAAATATGCACTCAATACATCCTATTTGAGCAAAGATTTAATCAATTATTACAAAAATACAAGTTTTACAACTGCTTTTAGATTAGGTGTAAAATACCAGGATTACAGTTTGCATTTGGGAGATTCTATACAAAAGGATATTTTGACACTTTCTACTTCCTATTTGGAGGATGCCGAAGCATACCTTAAAGAAAGTAAAATGAAAAACAAGAAGGCTTTCAAACAAAAAATCACACTTTTTAAAATACAAGAAACTTTAATTTTAAATAAACCAGATAAAGCCTTAAAACAGCTTGGAAAAATTAAAGAAGAAAGTCTTGAGCAAATTAATGTAGAACTTTACAGTTTCTTGTATTATGTTGCTTATTTAAAACTTGGAGATGATTCTAATATTTCTAAATGGCGAAATCAAATATCTGAAGCTGATATAAGAAAAGCAGATTTATTTATAGAAACTAGTTAAAAAAGTTCATTTTGGAGACTATTATTAATTACTTTGAAACAATCCCTTCTCTACACAGAAGTATTTTGCTTGTAGGAGGAATTACTTTGTTTTGGCTTTTAGAAGGAGCTATCCCTTTATTTCGATTTAATTATAAAAAATGGAAGCATGCTTGGCCTAATTTCTTTTTTACTTTAACAACTATTATCATAAACTTTGGTTTAGCTTTCGTATTATTAAAGTCTGCTGATTGGGTTGCTAGCAATAATTTTGGAATTATTAATTGGTTGCCAGAAATGCCTTTATGGTTATATGCTGTACTTGGAGTTATGCTTTTGGATTTTTTTGGTGCTTACTTGGCGCATTTAGTAGAGCATAAAGTAAAGCCATTGTGGATGGTGCATTTGGTACATCATACTGATCATAATGTTGATACAACAACAGGCAATAGACACCATCCAATAGAAAGTGTAATTCGATTCACATTTACCTTGTTAGGTGTTTTTATTGTCGGAACGCCTATTGCTCTAGTGTTTTTGTATCAATCGCTATCGGTTGTATTTACGCAATTAACACATGCTAATATTAGATTACCTAGAAAATTAGACAAATTTATAAGCTATTTTTTTGTGTCTCCAGATATGCATAAAGTGCACCATCATTATGTGTTGCCTTACACCGATTCTAACTACGGAAATATTTTTTCAATCTGGGACAGACTTTTTGGAACATACATGGAGTTAGATAGGGATAAGCTGATATATGGTGTAGATGTTTTTCCTGATGAAGTAGCTAATGGAAAGATTGGCGAATTGCTTAAACAGCCTTTTCAGGAGTATCAAAAGCCTACAATAAAAGTTTCTGAAAAATAACCGGTTTTTTATTAGTTAGGAGTGTAGAGTTTTCTATTTTTGGGGGCTTTAAATCAAAACTAACAACCAATGAAACTTATTAAAATTGCCCTTATGTTGTGCGTTACATCCATGTCTGCACAATCAAATTTTGTAACAGGCTCTGTTACAACTAAAAACAATCAAATTTTAAATGGAGAGATAGACTATCAGGACTGGAAGAAGACACCTGAAACTATTAACTTTAGACAAGGCGAAGATATCAGGACCTTTAAGCCTGAAGATTTACTTGCTTTTCAAGTAGAAAATGACAAGTTTATAAGTAGATCTGTTACCGTAGATGTTACTGAACAACAATTGAGTAAAATGACAGATACTCAAAAGGTTATGTTTGAAGATAGACATGTTTTTTTAAATGTATTAGCTCAAGGTAATGCCAACCTTTATGAGTATTATGATTCTAGAACCCATTTTTATGCTGAAAAGGGAGACACGTTTATAGAACTAATAAATCGTAAAAAATTACAGGAAGGCAATCAAGATTTAATGACTTTTAAGAAATATTTGGGGCAGTTAAATGTACTGTTTAATGATTGTAGTTCCTTAAAAATTTCTGAAGGTTTAGAATACAGACGATTACCTTTATCTAAAATATTCAACAAATATAACACGTGTATATCGGGTGATGATTCAGACAATTACACTAAAAAAGTTGAGCGAGAAAAAGTGGTTTTTTATGTTACTGCTGGTTTTGCTTTTTCAAATTTTAATTTTGAGCACCCAAATTCAATTCTAGAAAATTTTGATGGAGGAAGCTTTACAACGCCAAGCTTTGGAGCTGCTGCTGATATACCTATTTCTAAAAACAGAAATAAATGGTCTTTGCGTACCGAATTGTTATACTCTGCTTATAAAGGAGAATTTGAACCTAATGAATTAACGACAATAACAGATGGTACTATGTATTTAGAACAATCTACTTTAGGTGCTAATGTATTAATACGTTATAAGTTTAAAAGTAAAAATGAAGACTTATTTCCGTTTATTAATGGTGGATTTGGATTTAACTATGTGTTATCTTATGAAAATTATGTAAGCTACAAGAGAGTAAATGCTATTTCAGATGAAGAACAGATGTTTGATATAGGTAGTGCCGATTCTTATTTTACCTTCAGTGTTGGAGCTGGTGTAATTTATAAAAGATTTTCATTTGAAGGACGATTTATGATTTCTGATAAGGTATTAGGATCAGTTTATGGTTCGAGTGCAATTACCAACATAGGAATGTTTGTATCTTATCAATTGTTTTAATGATATTAAATCTAGATAAAAAAAGCCTTTTTTAAAGGCTTTTTTTATGGCTTTAAATGAATTTCATCCCAGTTTTTGTGTAGTTTAAAGATTTTATTGTTTTCATTGTCAGTGGTTTAAGTAGATTTAACTCGAGGGAGAATTCAAAATTGTTGTTGTTTAAATGATGTACAATAAAGCAATAACACAATTGAAAACACGATTCACTACACTATTGATTCCAAGCTTTTTACTAACGTTTCATATGGGGTTGGCTCAAAACTCTTATGCTAAAATTGAAAAAAATTATAATACTAGTGCGAGTAGTCTTTCACACCAATTAAACACAACTAAAGATACATTGCTGTTAAAAAGCACTCGAAAAATCACTCACATATACTCTATAAATAGTGACTATAAACGGGAGATTGATGTGTATTTAGATACTAATGAATACCAATTGCCATTATCTGGGTTGTCCCAAGGGAAACATTTGTTGGTTGTTGGCGAGTCTCCCAAAAAAATTGTATTTGTTTTAAGAATACGGCAAACACCAGAAATGATTACCCTTGAAAAATCAAAATTATCATATTTGGACGATTAAATTATTCATATAACAAATAAGGTTTTCTCATGGTATCGTAGGCTTTTAAACCAGCATCCCAAGTTTGTTTTATTTCCTTTTCAGTTAAGCCAGTTTCAATTTGTTTCTGGAGAGTTGTATTTCCAGCATGCTTGGTAAATCCATCGGTTAAGAAGAATTTAGATTTATCTATGGAGTTTTCATAGGCCTTAATAATCCACCTTAAAGTCATGCCATTAATTTTTTCTTTGGCTAAATCTTCGCCATAACACAATTTGTCTTTATGTTTAGGGTATTTGGCTCCAAAATTTGATTCTGGTGTATAGGTAAATGTCATGGTTTCTGGGTTAAGAAAAGGTGCTCCATAACGTTGAAATTGAAATTCAGTACCACGACCAGCATTTATGTTCGTCCCTTCAAACAACCCAAGACTTGGATACAACTTTATCGATTGATCATTAGGTAAATTAGGTGAAGGTCTAATAGGTAAACTATAAGGTGTTTCGTGTGTATAATGCTCAATAGGAATCACGGTTAATCCACATTTTATCCCTTCATTTAACCAATTTTCACCATTTATCATTTTCGCCATTTCACCAATGGTCATGCCATGAACTAAAGGAATAGGGTGCATGCCTAAAAAACTTTTATGTTCAGGTTCTAAAATGGGACCTTCAATATAATGGCCATTAGGATTTGGTCTATCTAAAACGATTAAAGGAATATTTGCTTCAGCACAAGACTCCATGATATAGTGTAAGGTGGAGATATAGGTGTAAAAACGAACACCAACATCCTGAATGTCAAAAATTACAATGTCAATATCTTGAAGCTGCTCTTTAGAAGGTTTTTTGCTTTTTCCATGTAATGAAACAATAGGCAGTCCTGTTTTTATGTCAACACCATCACTAACTAATTCGCCTGCATCTGCTGTACCGCGAAAACCATGTTCGGGTGAAAACACCTTTTTTAAATTCACGTTTAAGCTAACCAAAGAATCTACTAGATGTGTGTAATCTTCACGTTTAAAAATAACTGAAGTCTGATTGGCAACAATACCAACTTTTTTGTCGTTTAACAGCGGTAAATAGAGTTCTGTTCTGTTCGCGCCAACTACAATACTGTTGTTATTACTATCCAGCTTGTCGGCAGACAGGGAGTCATGCGATGAAGCAATCTCTTTATTGTTAATCTCTCTTTTTGAATCAGAAAAGTTTCCACAGGAAATCAACACTAAAACAAATAAAAAAACGGTATTTTTGACCTTATTAAAACCTAATTGCATCATTTGAATTTCGAATATTTTACAGCTAAACGTATAATTGATAGTAAAACGTATAAAAGTAGCGTTTCGGCACCAATAATAAAAATTGGAATTACCGCAATTGCCATTGGTATGGTGGTTATGCTTATAGCCATTGCTACTGGAATTGGTTTGCAGCAAAAAATTCGGGATAAGGTTGTGGCCTTTAATGGTCACATTATGATTTCAAAGTTTGGTAACAACAATTCACATGAAAGTGATAACTTTATTTCATTACAACAAGATTTTTATCCCGAATTTAAAGCAGTTGAAGGCGTTAGCCATATTCAAGCGGTTGCCACAAAGTTTGGTATTATTAGAACCGAAACCGATTTTGAAGCTGTTATTGTTAAAGGTGTAGGTGGCGATTATAACTGGAATTATTTTCAAGAGTACTTGATTGAAGGTCGTTTGCCCAATTTTTCAGGTAAACGAAATGAGGATGTGCTAATTTCAAAATATATAGCTAATAGATTAAATCTGAAATTAGGAGACACCATTCAAACGTATTTTATGCGTGATGATATTAATAAGTCACCACGTATCATTCCGTATAAAATTGTGGGCATTTACAATTCAGGATTTCAAGATTTTGATAAAACCTATATTATTACCGACTTAAAACATATACAGCGACTGAACAAATGGAATGCAGATCAAGTAGGACATTTTGAACTGTTTGTTGATGATTATTCCCAATTGCAATCTATTCAAGAACAGGTATATCAAAACACACCTTCTGATATGAATACCATTACTGTAGAGCAGAAGTTTGATACTATTTTTGAATGGATAAATATTTTTGATAAAAACATTTATGGGATTATTGGTATCATGATTTTGGTTGCTGGTATTAATATGATAACAGCTTTATTGGTTCTTATTCTTGAGCGCACACAAATGATAGGCATACTAAAGGCTTTAGGAAGTAGTAATTTAAGTATTCGAAAAATATTTCTTTACAACGCATCATACCTAATTGTTTTAGGATTATTTTGGGGTAATCTAATCGGTTTGGGAATACTATTGGCCCAAAAATATTTTAAATTATTCCCCTTGAATCCAGATGTATATTACGTAAGTGAAGCACCTGTGTTTTTGAGCTTGGGTTATGTTCTGGCCCTCAATATAGGAACCTTTGTGATGTGCATGCTTATGCTGCTTTTACCATCTTACATCATTACAAAAATATCGCCAGTAAAGGCTATGCGTTTCGAATAGTCTTGTCATTGCTAGGACCGAGCGACGTGGCAATCTCAAAATAGATACTTACTTTAAATAACCGAATCATTTCTTTACTTTTCTAACTTTTACTGTACATTTGCACCGCAAATAAATAAGTATGGATTACGCAAAAAATATATTAGAAACCATAGGTAATACTCCTTTGGTTAAAATCAATAAACTTACTCAAGACTTACCATGTATGGTTTTGGCAAAATACGAAACCTTTAATCCAGGTAACTCGGTTAAGGATCGAATGGCCTTAAAAATGATTGAAGATGCCGAAGCCGATGGTCGCTTAAAACCAGGCGGAACCATAATTGAAGGTACTTCGGGTAATACCGGAATGGGTTTAGCTTTAGCGGCAATAGTAAAGGGCTACAAATGTATTTTTGTAATTTCAGATAAGCAATCTAAAGAGAAAATGGACATACTTCGGGCTGTAGGAGCCGAGGTGATTGTTTGCCCTACTGATGTTGAGCCAGACGACCCTAGAAGTTACTATTCTGTTTCAAAACGTCTAGGTGAAGAAACACCAAATTCTTGGTATGTCAACCAATACGACAACCCAAGTAATGCAAAAGCACATTACGAAAGTACAGGGCCCGAAATCTGGAAACAGACCGATGGAAAAGTTACGCACTTTGTAGTTGGCGTGGGAACGGGAGGTACCATCTCTGGTGTTGGTAAATATTTAAGAGAGCAGAATCCAAACGTAAAGGTTTGGGGTGTGGATACCTATGGTAGCGTGTTTAAAAAATACCACGAAACCGGCATTTTTGATGAAAACGAAATTTATCCTTACGTAACCGAAGGTATTGGTGAAGATATTTTACCGGAAAACGTAGATTTTTCAATTATTGATGGCTTTACCAAAGTAACCGATAAAGACGCTGCAGTTTACACCCAATTATTGGCCAAGGAAGAAGGCATGTTTTTGGGCAACTCGGCGGGTGCGGCCATAAAAGGCGTATTACAGTTAAAAGAACATTTTGGAAAAGATGATGTGGTAGTGGTATTGTTTCACGACCATGGTAGTCGCTATGTAGGCAAAATGTTTAATAACGACTGGATGAAAAAAATGGGGTATATCGAATAGGTTTTATTCTTTTTTTATTAAAGTCCATGTCTCTCCTTTTTCGTTTGTGTATGAGACAAGTCCATATTCTTTATCCCATTCAAATTCAGTTATTCCATATTTTCCATTAAGATTGAAATAAGGACAATTATCTTTATTAAATGTATAAACATTTTTCCAGTTAGGATTTAATTTAGATGTTTTTGTTTTCGGTAAATAGTGATTGTAATTACTATATTCTAAATTCAATAAACGAATTACTGGACTTGAGTTTCCCAATTTCTCATTTGCACTAATTTGTACAAAGTAGTCCTCAACTATATTGAAGGTGTCCTTTTTGATTTTGTAATCTATGCGAGCAAATTCTTTGTCGAAATTTGAAACAAATGGGTTGCATTCTCCTTTAGGCTCTTTAATAATTTTATTAGTAATAAAAATTGTGTCAAAATCATCGAGTTGCGATTTGAAAATCAATTTATTTCCAACTTTGTAATTATTGAACCAAGTTTTATCATTTGCTGTAAAATAGACATTTTTGCAATCAGAACTACAAGATTGTATAAATACACAAATAATTATGAGGATTAGGTATTTCACTATCGATTCGGTCATATTACTTACAGCTTAATGATTTAATCCATTTAAATATTTCTATAGGCTCAATACTGGTTTTTTAATATCAGGAGTTACAGACTTTTACCAGTCAGGAACGAAGTTCGATTTTTTAATTGAGATTGTCAAATTTTAAACGCAAGACATCTTGGCTGCTTTCTTTATGAAAATAGGAATGCATGTGTTTAAAACCGTATTTCTTATAGAAAGCTCTACCAATAGTGTTTTTATCAAACACCTCTACCTCTAAACTCTTATATGAAGGTTTAATGAAGTTTACTAATTGCGAACCAATACCTTTGCTATGATGGTTTGGTAAAACAAATAAACCGCCAATTTCATTATCCATCATACTTATAAAACCTAGAATAGTACCATACTCTTCATAAACCCAAGTTTCAGAGTCAGGTATATACATATCACGCATAGCTGTTTTAACTTGTTCAACAAAAGCATCATCTAAAAACGGATGTGCCAGTGTAGATGCTTGATGCCAAATATTGAGAATAGCTTCAAGGTCTTTGGGTGTATGTTTTCTTATCATTATTTAATGAGTTCAATTTTATCCAGTACCAATTTAAAGGCTTGTGCTTTTTTATTGCCGATTAAAATACCAATTTCTTCAATAGTTTCACCATTAAAATTAGGCATATCCAAATCTCTACCTCGAAAAACAGGATAAAAAGCTTTCAAAGGAATATCAATGGCTCCCCAATTATTGTCCGATTGAAAATAGGCTACATAGGAATAATAATCATTTCGGTTGCTTTTTAATCGTAATTGGTAAGTATTGCCGTCGCCTTTTACATGCAAACGAATTTTGGAATAACCGTTTACTTGTATAGATTCGCAATTATGTCTTACCGATGAAAAACCACCATTATTTTCCAAAGATATTTCGCCTTCAAAAACACCATGACCGTTTTCGTCAATATAAAAATTACCATCAGAGCGTCCGCCCATAACAACATCATCTACTAATAGCCAATCATTAGCTTTGCTTTTAGGATTAAAGTCGTATACAATCATAGAATTTTGAATAATTAAGAGCAGGCAAGCATACAGGATATACATGTTTCATTAGCTTTTTAGTAAAAATACGAAATACACGTGTCTATTCTCTTAAATAAACCATAAACGTTTTTAGCTTTATTTTGTAACTTGTTTTAAATATGCAAGAAGACTTTTTACATTACATCTGGAAGCAAAAAAAATATCAATCAGTCAATTTAAAAACAGTTGATGGCATAGCTGTATTGGTAAAATCATCGGGAACACATAATCATCTGGCAGGACCAGATTTTTTTAATGCACAAGTTAGAATTGGTAACCAGCTTTGGGCAGGTAATGTAGAAATACATATTAAATCCAGTGACTGGTATGTGCACAATCATGAAACCGATTCTAACTACAATAATGTTATTTTACATGTAGTTTGGGAGCATGATGCCGATATTTATAGAAAAGATAATTCGGTTATTCCAACACTTGAACTTAAAAACTATATAAGCCAATCTGTTTTAGATAATTATCAAAAACTGTTTTTGAAATCCAACAAATGGATTAATTGTGAAAACGATTTTCCAGATATCGATAGCTTTATTCTGCAAAACTGGTTAGAACGCTTGTATTTTGAACGCCTAGAAAGTAAGTCGGTTGTTATTCAGGAATTATTGCAAAAATCCAAGAACAATTGGGAAGCCGTTTTGTTTAATATGCTTGCCAAAAATTTTGGTCTCAATATTAATGGCGAAGCCTTTTTAAGCATGAGCCAATCGTTTGATTTTTCAATCGTTCGAAAGTTGCAATCCAACCCCATGGATTTAGAGGCATTGTTTTTTGGACAAATAGGTTTGTTAGATTCGGTATTAGAGGACACCTATTATAAACAACTTTTAGAAAGATACCACTATATAAAACATAAGTTTGGCTTGGAAAATTCCGCGGTCTTACCCGCTCAGTTTTTTAAGTTGCGACCACCAAATTTCCCTACTATCAGGTTATCCCAACTTGCTATGTTATATTCTAAGTACCAAAATTTGTTTTCTCAAATACTTGATGTAAGCACCTTAACCGATTTCTACAAAACATTTGAAGTTACGGTTTCTACATACTGGCAAACACATTATAACTTTGGTACAGTTTCTAAAAAGTCTAAAAAATCCCTTACCAAACCATTTGTAGATCTACTGCTTATAAATACCATTGTTCCCATAAAGTTTGCTTACGCCAAGAGTTTAGGTAAGGAAATAACAGAAGAAATTCTTCAACTTATGGAGCACATTCCAGTAGAGAGCAATAGTATTGTTTCTAAATTTCAAGAATTAAAACAAGGGAATTATTCAGCCTATCATTCGCAAGCCTTTATTCAGCTTAAAAAAGAGTATTGCGACAAGAATAAATGCTTGCAATGTGCTATTGGAAATGCACTTTTAAGCGAATAAATTATTACATTGCAGCATGAACATTATTTACAGACCATTACTATATTTTCAACGGCATGGATACTATGTGTGTCAACGCATTGCAGACCGTTTGGGTATTCGGGCTAAAGTGGTGAGAACGTCGTTTGTGTATCTTACATTTGTAACTTTAGGTTTTGGTTTTGCGTTATACTTGTTCTTGGCATTTTGGATGCGCATTAAAGATTTATTGTACACAAAACGGTCATCAGTTTTTGACTTATAATTTATGAGTAACAAAATAACACGCTTATTTCGATCTAAAATATATACGGCCATCATTTTATTGATGTTATTGTTGCTCATTGGTGTTATTGGTTTTAGGGTGTTGTCAGGTTATAATTGGATAAATGCCTTATACATGACGGTAATAACCATTACCACAGTTGGATTTGGAGAGGTAAGGCCACTTGATGATCCTTCAAAAATATTCACCATTTTTTTAATTCTTACAAGTGTTGTTATAGTGGGGTACGCGTTAAAAGTTATTACAGAATATATATTGAGCCAGAATAATATTGATGAATTAAAACAGAAGAAGATGCAAAAAAAGATTGACAGCCTATCAAACCATATCATTATTTGTGGTTATGGACGAAATGGTAAACAGGCAGCAACTAAATTAATTGCGTACAAAAAACCATTTGTGGTAATTGAAAAAAATAAAGCGACTATTGAAAAGCATCAAAATGAGTTAGTACCTTTTATTCATGGTAATGCCAATGAAGATGAAGTGCTATTACAAGCAGGAATAGATCGTGCCAGCACACTTATTTCAGCATTACCAGAAGATGCAGACAATCTTTTTGTCGTGCTTTCGGCTAGGCAAATTAATAGCAAAATGACCATAATTAGTCGAGCTTCTCTTGAAACATCATACAAAAAACTCAAGTTAGCAGGAGCTAACAATGTCATCCTTCCCGATAAAATAGGTGGCGACCATATGGCTTCCTTGGTAGTGGTCCCAGATTTAATAGAGTTTATAGATAATTTGTCAATTGTAGGTAAGGCCAATATTAACATTGAAGAAGTTGAAGTTAGTAAACTATACGATGTGTCTACAGTAAAGACCATTCGCGATTTGGATTTAAGACGAAAAACAGGTTGCAACGTTATTGGCTATAAAAATGGAGATGGTGAATATGTTGTAAACCCAGAAGCGGACCAAAAGCTTATGCCAGGATCAAAAATTATTGTGTTGGGAAGACCTGAACAAATTCACAAGCTTAATACAGAGTACAATATAAAAGCGCATTTATAGGGTTTTAACAAATCAGGTTTTAAAAACTCATTTTTTTTTAGCATCTTGCTGACTTTATTATTTAACTAAACTAACATTTTACTATGAAGAAGTATCTTCTTTCAATATTTACACTTGTATTACCTTTTTTAACATTTGCTCAAGAAGAGGTGGGATTGGATCAAAAAATTGACCAAGCCTTTCAGCCGGTTTCAGATTTTTTCTCGAACGTTATTTTCTTTGAAATTGCAGGAACACCTTTCGTTCTTTTATTACTTGTAGGTAGTGCTGCGTTTTTCACGATTTATTTCGGGTTTCCTAATATTCGTTATTTCGGAAAAGCCATTAATACGGTTAGAGGAAAATATGAAGACATTGAAAAACATGGCGCAGCCGAATTATATGGTGAAGATGGTATTGCTCAAGGTCAAGATTTAACAAAAGTTGATATTGATGAACATCTTGATAAGGTAGAAGAAAAGTTAGCTGCTAATGATGATTTAGCTATAGATGGAGACATTGTTGATACTATTCGCGATGAAAGTTCAGATGGAGAGGTATCACACTTCCAAGCTTTAGCAACAGCAGTTTCTGGAACTGTTGGAAACGGAAATATTGCTGGTGTTGCATTAGCTATTGCATTAGGTGGGCCAGGAGCAACCTTTTGGATGATTGTTTGTGGTTTATTAGGTATGTCAACCAAGTTTGTGGAATGTACGTTGGGTGTTCAATATAGAGATGTTGGTGAAGATGGTACCGTTTATGGCGGTCCAATGTACTATATAAGTAAAGGACTTAAAGCAAAAGGCTTTAAAACCCTAGGTAAAGTAGCTGCCGCATTATTTGCTGTGTTTTGTATTGGAGGATCATTTGGTGGTGGTAATGCTGCGCAATCTAATCAAGCTACAATAGTAATCAAGGAAATGTTTAATTGGGAAAGCACGGCAGCAGGAGCTATTGTTGGCGTTGTTTTGGCCATTTTAGTAGGTATTATCATTATTGGTGGAATCAAGCGAATTGCGTCAGTAACCGAAAAAGTTGTGCCATTTATGGCTGTACTTTATATTCTATGTTGTTTATATATCATCTTAAGTAACTTTGATTTGATTGATGATGCTATTGGTTTAATTGTACAAGAAGCCTTTAACCCAACTGCTATTGGTGTTGGTGGTTTTATTGGTGTTTTGCTGGTTGGATTTAAAAGAGCGGCGTTTTCTAACGAAGCTGGAGCGGGTTCGGCATCAATTGCGCACTCTGCAGTACGAACTAAATATTCAGCTAGTGAAGGTTTAGTAGCCTTATTGGAACCATTTATTGATACAGTTGTAATCTGTACGATGACAGCTTTAGTAATTATTATATTCAACTTTGGAGGTTTCTTCGAGTATGGAGATGCAACTGGAGCTGGAGTAGTGATAATTGATGGTATGAGTTATGAAGGTGCTGGAATCACTTCTAAAGCTTTTGCAGAATACATTCCTTATTCTAATGTATTTTTAACAATAGCTGTTGTATTGTTTGCGGTATCAACAATGATTTCTTGGTCTTATTACGGGTTACAATCCTGGAAGTTTTTATTTGGTAGAGGTAAAGCAGCAGATTTAACTTATAAATTATTATTTTTAGTATTTGTTGTAATTGGTGCCGCTGCAAGTATGGGATCAATTTGGGCTTTCTCTGATGCGATGATTTTTGCTATGGTATTCCCAAATATGGTTGGTCTTTACTTCTTGTTCCCAGTTGTGAAAAAACAATTAAATAGATATCTAGATGCCATCAAGCTTAAAGCCGATGCTATAGAAGATTAACAAAAACCAAAATATATGAAATCCCATTTCACGTTTACCAAAAAACAACGGAATGGGATTTTTTTATTGTTCATTTGTATTATTCTGCTTCAAATAGCGATATTTTATTCCGCTTCATCAAATAAACCGGATGTTCAAGATTCAGAACAGGTTATAAAATGGCAGCGTGAAATAGATTCTCTTAAGGTGATTAAGATTGCTGAAAGTAAACCGAAAATCTACCCTTTTAACCCAAATTTTATTACAGACTACAAGGGCTACAGTTTAGGCATGTCTAATCAAGAGATTGATAGATTGTTAAAATTTAGAGCAAAAGATCAATGGGTCAATTCGGCCCAAGAGTTTCAGCAAGTAACCAAAATATCAGATACATTGCTCGAAGAGATTTCACCTTATTTTAAATTTCCAGAATGGGTGACAAAGCCTAAAACAAATGCTTTTCAAAAAACACAATATGAGAATACACCTAAAACTTATGATGAAAAAACAGATTTAAACACAGTAACAGCAAGTCAGTTACAGCGTGTATATGGTATTGGTGAAAAACTATCAGAAAACATTATTAACTATAGAACTAAAGTTGGAGGTTTTGCAGCTGATATAGAATTACAGGAAGTTTACGGGCTAAAGCCTGACGTTATAGAGAATATTGGTAAAGCGTTTACCGTAAAAACGCCACGAACCATTCAAAAAATAAATTTAAATACAGCTAGCAAAGATGAATTGGTGACTATTAAGTATATAGATTATGAAATTGCCTATAACATTATGGAGGAAAGAACCCTGCGTGATGGTTTTAAATCATTGGATGAATTAACAAAAGTTAAGGACTTTCCAGTTCATAAAATTGATATAATTAAGTTATATTTGATGCTCAATTAATCACAAAAAAAGAAGGTATGAATAGTATGTACTTCACAGAAGAACATAATATGTTTAGGCAGAGTTTGAAAGATTTCTTACAAAAAGAAGTGGTTCCCCATATTGAAAAATGGGAGAAAGACGGAACCGTAGAACGCTTCATTTGGAAGAAATTTGGAGACATGGGATTTTTCGGTGTCAATTATCCAGAAGCTTATGGCGGTTTAAATCTCGATTTATTTTATACGGTCATCTTTCTTGAAGAGTTACAAAAAATAAACTCTGGTGGTTTTGCTGCTAATATGTGGGCTCATGCTTATTTGGCTATGACCCATGTAAATGCCGAAGGTAGCGAAGCTATTAAGCAAAAATATTTATCAGCTAGTATTTCAGGAGATATGATAGGCTGTCTTTGCGTAACTGAACCTTTTGGAGGAAGTGATGTTGCTGGTATGCGGACAACTGCTGTTAAGCAAGGTGATAATTATGTTATTAATGGTTCTAAGACTTTTATTACAAATGGTGTCTATAGTGATTATTTGGTAGTTGCAGCTAAAACCAATCCAGAATTGGGAAATAAAGGCATAAGTATGTTTATCATAGATCGTGATACGCCTGGTGTATCTTCAACGAAGTTGGATAAGTTGGGTTGGCGTGCTAGTGATACTGCTGAAATAGCTTTTGATAATGTTACTATTCCTGCTTCAAATTTAATGGGAGAAGAGAATAAAGGCTTTAATTACATTATGCAGCATTTTGCTTTTGAACGTTTAATTATGGGAGTTAATGCGCACGCTAGAGCAGAATATGCTCTAGATTATGCAAAACAATATATGAGTGAGCGTAAAGCTTTTGGTCAAAGCATAAATAAATTCCAAGCTTTACGTCATGCCTTTTCTGATGCCTACGGTTATATGGAAGTATGTAAGGAGTTTAATTATTCGGTAGCATATCGCATGAATAAAGGTGTTTATGTAGTTAAAGAAGCAACAGTCTCTAAATTACAATCCACAAAAATGGCAGACGAGGTTATTTATCAATGCCTGCAATTTTTAGGTGGTTATGGATATATGGAAGAATACCCAATGGCAAGATTGTTGCGCGATAGTCGTTTGGGGCCAATAGGAGGTGGAACTTCAGAAATTTTACGTGAGATTATCGCTAAAATAGAACTTGATGGTAAAGACTATAAGCCTGCTACTTAACTTAAAAACTTACAATGAATTCTGTTTTTATTAGAAATTTAATTGCAATTCTACCCTTATTTGTTTGTGCAAATGTATTTTCTCAAACTGAAATTAAAAATTCTGTTCTAGATGCTGAATCGTTTCTACCATTAGAAAGTGCCAGTGTGTATGTTCAAAATACAACTATTGGAACCATTACTAATGAGGATGGAAAGTTTTTACTTGTTGTTCCCAATAAGCATCTAAAGGATACGCTTGTTATTTCATCAATTGGTTTTAAAAGTTATAAGGTTCCAGTAAACGAATTTGATAATACGTTTGATGTGTATCTAGAACCCGATGTGGCTTCTTTAGACGAAGTATTGTTGGTAGCAGAAACAAGACCAAAAACAGGAAATGATATTGTGCTTCGAGCTTTGGAGGAACTAACAGAGAATTTGGCAGACTCATCGTATCTTCAAAAAGGATTCTTACGTCATAAAGAGCGCAATAAAAAAGAATTTAAATGGCTTATTGAAAGTGCTATTACCTTGTACGATCCTGGTTATGATACAATACCTGGAGAGCCTGTTAAAATTAATGTTGACCAAGTACGTAAGAGTTACGATTTAAGAGATGTTGATAGTTTGTTGACTTATACGTCATATCTGCGAAATAAAGGAATCAAACTACGTTCACGAAATTTAAATCGCGATACCATTGAAACAGCTTCATTGGTTAAGGCTATAAAATGGAACGATAACAGAATTAACGGGTTGGAAACCCTGTTCCACGGAAAGTTAAATATGGTTAGAAATTCTGTGAACCCTAAAGCCTTGTTTGATCCCGAAGATATTTTAAGTAAGCATATGTTTAACTTGGATACGGTATTAGTGGAAAACGATAGGAAAATTTATAAAATACAAATTTCTGAAAGTTTCGAACACATAAATTTAGAGACTAAAGGTGTTTTT
This sequence comes from Hanstruepera flava, assembly GCF_023634025.1. Taxonomy (GTDB): domain Bacteria; phylum Bacteroidota; class Bacteroidia; order Flavobacteriales; family Flavobacteriaceae; genus Hanstruepera; species Hanstruepera flava. Next base: position 101,385 of record NZ_JALJCW010000002.1, read on the forward strand.
AATGACGGTTATCAGCCAAAGGGTTGGATTTATATCTATTGGGATACCTATGCGATAAAGCGTATAGAATATGAACTACATGCCGCTTCTAAAGCACAGCGTAGCCGAAGTAAAACTTTGTTCGATACCTATTTAAACCATAAATTGATAATCAATTATAAAGAGTATCAAGATAAAATGTACTTGAACTATGTGTATTATGAAACACCTAAATTGGTTAATGTTGGTGTTGCAGAAGACGACCCAAGAACGGAAGTTGATGAATCTGCCGTCAATAAAGAAGAACGATACTACTATACGGTTCAAGAAATTTTGTTTACTGAAATCATAACAGACCAAGAGCAGGTTAGCGAAACCTTATCCAAACCTTGGGATGCTGACATGTTCTCTCCAAAACCTTACGATAAAGCCTTCTGGAAAAACTACAATACTTTACTAGAAAGCGAAGAAGAAGAAAAACTTATTCAAGACCTAACACAACGCTACTCATTATATAAGGAATAATTTTTTGATTTCTATTGCAGAATTCAAATTAGTTATTATTTTTGCAACCTGAAAATTCTAAAAGAGAGGAGGTTAGAGCCTATGTTAATTATACCAGTTAAAGACGGAGAAAATATAGATAGAGCATTAAAGCGTTACAAGCGTAAGTTTGTTAGAACAACAATAAAGAATCAGTTGCAAGAACGCAAGCAATATACAAAGCCTTCTGTAGCACGTAGAGCGCAGATTCAAAAAGCGCAATACATTCAGAGTTTAAGAGATCAAGAAGAGATTTAAATAAAAGCTCAATAAATAAAAAAATCCTGCATTATGCAGGATTTTTTTATTCTAGTATAATTGTAATTTAAACTTTGTATTTTTATAAAAATCTACTGCTTTATAAAATATGCCTTTTAAATCCTTTTTAGATTATTTGTCGCTGGAGAAAAATTATTCCAAGCTCACCATTCAAGCTTACGAAAAAGATTTAAATGATTTTTATAATTTTTTAAACCAAGAATATCAATCTACAGATTTGAGTGCTGTTACCTATCCGCTTATACGCAGTTGGATTGTATCGCTTGTGGATAAGGAAATTTCAAACCGAACGATTAACAGGAAAATATCGGCATTAAACACTTATTATAAATTTCTCTTAAAGGTTGAAGACATAAAAGTCAATCCTTTATCCAAACATAAGGCGCTAAAGACAAGTAAAAAAGTTCAGATTCCGTTTTCAGAATCTGAAGTGGCTATTGTTTTAGACGAATTGAATTTTGATGATTCATTTAAAGGTATAAGAGATAAGGTGATTATAGAGTTGTTTTATTCAACAGGAATCAGACGAATTGAATTAGTAGAATTAAAACTAAACAGTATCGATTTTTCAAACCGAACGATAAAAGTACTGGGTAAGCGCAACAAAGAACGTATTATTCCGTTATTAGATTCAGTCCTCAAAAATTTGCAGACATATATATATGTAAGAAAATCGTTAGATAATATTCAAGATAAAGACATATTATTTTTAACACAAAAAGGCGTTAAAATTTATGAAACTCTTGTTTACCGAATAATTAATGATTATTTTAGTTTGGCATCTTCTAAAGTAAAAAAGAGTCCGCATATATTAAGACATTCATTTGCGACACATTTACTTAATCAAGGTGCCGATTTAAATACTGTAAAGGAATTATTAGGTCATTCTAGTTTAGCGGCAACTCAAGTTTATACACACAATAGTATAGCAGAGCTAAAAAAAGTCTACATGAATGCGCACCCTAGAAGTAAAAAGTAAATCGAAAAACACTAATGTTTAACTTAATAATAGAAGAGTATGAAAGTAAACACGCAATCAGTCAATTTTAATGCAGATAAAAAATTGATAGCCTTTATTCAAAAGCGTATGGATAAGTTAGAGTTATTTTATGATAAGGTCATACAATCAGATGTGTATTTAAAAGTTGAAAATACAAGTGATAAAGAAAATAAAATCTTCGAAGCACGTGTTAGTGTTCCGGGTGATACTTTTGTAGTAAAAAAGCAATGTAAAACATTTGAAGAAGGAGCTGATAGTGCAGTTGCATCATTAGAAAGACAGCTAAAAAAGCGAAAAGAAAAATTAAGAGCATATTTATGACAAAATTTTTCAAAAAATGTTTTGAATAAGAAAATAAATATATACATTTGCAGTCCGTTAGAAATAGCGGGCTTTTTTTTAGTTAAAAAAGCAAGGTAAAAGCCGATGTAGCTCAGCTGGCTAGAGCAGCTGATTTGTAATCAGCAGGTCGTGGGTTCGAGTCCCTCCATCGGCTCAAGTTCTTAAAGAAACTGAAACTAATTTTTTATTGGGGAGATACTCAAGCGGCCAACGAGGACAGACTGTAAATCTGTTGTTTTTTAACTTCGCAGGTTCGAATCCTGCTCTCCCCACGAAAATTGTTATAGTAGTTGTTAAAAGCTTGCTTTTGTAAGACTGCAATAAGAATTTTTAGTGAAGGGTCACCTTCACGGATCACCAAGTAAAACGAGGTAATCCTTAAAACATGAAATTGCGGGAGTAGCTCAGTTGGTAGAGCGTCAGCCTTCCAAGCTGAATGTCGCCGGTTCGAACCCGGTCTCCCGCTCAAAAAATTTACGAGTTACGATAAATGTTTACAAATCGTAAATCTAATAATCGGCAATCGTAAATGAAAAGCCGGTGTAGCTCAGGGGTAGAGCGTTTCCTTGGTAAGGAAGAGGTCACGAGTTCAAATCTCGTCATTGGCTCTTTTTTTTAGGATTGAATAAAATTGAACACTAATATAAATTAAGATTAAATAAATTAAACATGGCAAAGGCAACTTTCGATCGTTCAAAACCACATTTAAATATTGGTACTATTGGACACGTAGATCACGGTAAAACAACTTTAACTGCTGCTATTACTAAAGTATTAGCTGATGCAGGTTTTTCAGAAGCAAGATCATTCGATCAAATTGATAACGCTCCAGAAGAGAAAGAAAGAGGTATTACAATTAATACATCTCACGTAGAATATCAAACAGCAAATCGTCACTATGCTCACGTTGACTGTCCAGGTCACGCGGATTACGTTAAGAACATGGTAACTGGTGCTGCTCAAATGGATGGCGCTATTTTAGTTGTTGCTGCAACTGATGGTCCTATGCCACAAACTCGTGAGCACATCTTATTAGGTCGTCAGGTTGGTATTCCAAGAATCGTTGTTTTCTTAAACAAGGTGGATATGGTTGATGATGAGGAATTATTAGAATTAGTAGACATGGAAGTTAGAGATTTATTAAACTTCTATGAGTACGATGGTGATAACGGACCTGTTATTTCTGGTTCAGCTTTAGGAGCGCTTAACGGTGAGCAAAAGTGGGTTGATACAGTATTAGAATTAATGGAAGCTTGTGATTCATGGATTGAAGAACCAACTCGTGATATGGATAAGCCATTCTTAATGCCAATCGAAGACGTATTCTCTATCACTGGTCGTGGTACTGTTGCTACAGGTCGTATCGAAACAGGTGTTGCTAATACAGGTGATCCAGTTGAGATTATTGGTATGGGTGCTGAAAAATTAACATCTACTATTACTGGTATCGAAATGTTCCGTCAAATTCTTGATAGAGGTGAAGCTGGTGATAATGCAGGTATTTTATTAAGAGGTATTGAGAAAACTCAAATCTCTAGAGGTATGGTAATCTGTAAGCCAGGTTCTGTAACTCCTCATGCTAAATTTAAGGCAGAGGTTTATATCTTGAAAAAAGAAGAAGGTGGTCGTCACACGCCATTCCACAATAACTACCGTCCACAGTTCTACGTACGTACAACTGATGTAACAGGAAACATTGCACTTCCTGATGGAGTTGAAATGGTAATGCCAGGTGACAACTTAACTATTACTGTTGAGTTAATCCAACCAATTGCAATGAACGTAGGTTTACGTTTCGCTATCCGTGAAGGAGGTAGAACAGTTGGTGCTGGTCAGGTAACTGAAATTTTAGACTAATAAAATTCAATAAATAGTAAGTTAAGGTATTTCGTTTTTCGGAATACCTTGACTTGTATTTACGGGTTTAGCTCAGTTGGTAGAGCACTGGTCTCCAAAACCAGGTGTCGGGAGTTCGAGCCTCTCAACCCGTGCAAGTAAAACAAAACAGTGAGTCTCAATGCATTTTGATACTCTAAAATTGTAAATTAAACATATAATGGCTGGAATTGTAAACTATATAAAAGAATCGTTTGGAGAGTTAAAAAATAATGTGACTTGGCCGTCTTGGGCAGAAGCACAAAGCTTAACAGTGTTAGTAGCAGTGTTTTCAATTATTTTCTCGTTAGCAATTTGGGGGGTAGATACAGTGTTCAGCAAAGCCATAGGATTTTACTTTAAATGGATTAACGGTTAAACTAAAATTGTATGTCTGAAGGAAACGAAAAAAAGTGGTATGTAGTTAGAGCTGTAAGTGGTCAAGAAAACAAGATCAAAACTTACATTGAAAACGAAATTGCCCGTTTAGGATTTGGAGATTATGTTGATGAGGTTTTAGTGCCAACTGAAAAAGTTATTCAAATCAGAAATGGTAAGAAAATAAACAAAGAAAAAGTTTATTTTCCAGGCTATATCATGATTAAAGCAAATTTAACTGGAGAAATTCCACACATCATAAAATCTGTTACCAATGTTATTGGGTTTTTAGGAGAAACTAAAGGTGGAGATCCTGTGCCATTAAGACAATCTGAAGTAAACAGAATGTTAGGTAAAGTAGATGAGTTGTCGTTAGAAGCAGATGCAAATGTAGCAATACCATTTACAAAAGGTGAAACAGTTAAAGTAATTGATGGGCCGTTTAATGGATTTGACGGAACTATAGAGAAGATAAATGAAGAAAAGCGTAAACTTGAAGTAATGGTTAAGATTTTTGGAAGAAAGACACCATTGGAATTAAGTTATATGCAAGTTGAAAAAGTATAATAATTGTTACATGATATAAATACAATCTTACGCTTCCAATCATAAGAATTGTATGAAACTAAATTATAAAAAATGGCAAAAGAATTAAGTAAAGTAGTTAAACTACAAGTTAGGGGAGGTGCTGCGAATCCGTCGCCACCGGTTGGACCCGCTTTAGGTGCCGCTGGAGTTAATATCATGGAGTTCTGTAAGCAGTTTAATGCGAGAACCCAAGATAAACCAGGTAAAGTTTTACCTGTTGTGATTTCTGTTTACAAAGACAAGTCATTTGACTTTGTAATCAAAACTCCTCCTGCAGCAGTACAATTATTAGAAGCGGCCAAGGTGAAGAAGGGTTCAGGTGAACCTCACATTAAAAAAGTAGCTAAAGTTTCTTGGGATCAGATTAGAACCATAGCTGAAGATAAAATGCAAGATTTAAATGCATTTACTGTTGAGTCTGCCATGACAATGGTAGCCGGAACTGCAAGATCTATGGGTATAACTGTAAAAGGAGGCCAAGCCCCTAATTAATCTAAAAAATTTTTAAAATGGCAAGATTAACAAGAAAACAAAAGGAGGCTTTAGCAAAAATAGAAAAAGGAAAACTGTATTCTATTGATGAAGCTTCTTCATTAGTGAAAGAAATTACCAATACCAAGTTTGATGCGTCTGTAGATTTAGCCGTACGTTTAGGTGTAGATCCTCGTAAAGCTAATCAAATGGTTAGAGGGGTTGTAACATTACCTCATGGTACTGGTAAAGACGTGAAAGTATTAGCATTAGTAACACCAGACAAAGAAGCAGAAGCTAAAGAAGCTGGTGCAGATTATGTTGGTTTAGACGAGTACCTTGATAAAATTAAGGGTGGTTGGACTGACGTAGATGTAATTATTACTATGCCAAGTGTAATGGGTAAATTAGGTCCTTTAGGACGTGTGTTAGGTCCTCGTGGTTTAATGCCAAACCCAAAAACAGGTACAGTAACTATGGATGTTGCAAAAGCTGTTAGCGATGTGAAAGCTGGTAAAATTGACTTTAAAGTTGATAAAACAGGTATTGTACACGCATCTATTGGTAAAGCATCTTTCAGTGCTGATAAAATTGCAGGTAATGCAAATGAATTATTACAAACATTAATAAAACTTAAGCCAACTGCAGCTAAAGGAACTTATGTAAAGAGTATTTATATGTCTAGTACAATGAGTCCAAGTTTAGCCGTTGATCCAAAAATTGGTTAAGTAGTTTAAAACTTTTATTATGACAAGAGAAGAAAAATCACAAGTAATTGAAGACTTAACTGCACAATTAGCCAATAGTTCAAATATCTATTTAACAGATATTTCTGGATTAAATGCTGGTACGACTTCAGATTTGCGTCGTGCTTGCTTTAAGGCTAACATTAAATTAGCAGTTGTTAAGAATACCTTGCTTGAAAAAGCAATGGAAGCATCAGATAAAGATTTTGGAGACCTTCCTTCTACATTAAAAGGAAATACTTCAGTCATGTACGCTGAAACTGGTAATGCGCCAGCCAAAGTAATTAAAAACTTCCGTAAGAAATCAGATAAACCACTTTTAAAAGGTGCTTTTATTGAGGAAGCAATTTACATTGGCGACGAACAATTAGACGCTTTAGTTGATATCAAATCTAAAGAAGAAGTTATTGGCGATATTATCGGCTTATTACAATCACCTGCCAAGAGTGTTATTTCAGCACTTCAGTCTAGTGGTGGTAAGCTTGCGGGTATTATTAAAACATTATCCGAAAAAGAAGGATAATCCAAAAGAGTACGCACTTTTTACACAATTATATTAAAATTAAAAATTTATTAAAACGATAGAAAAATGGCAGATTTAAAAGATTTCGCAGAACAATTAGTTAACTTATCAGTAAAAGAAGTTAATGAGTTAGCTACTATTTTAAAAGATGAGTATGGTATCGAGCCTGCTGCTGCTGCAGTAGCTGTTGCTGCTGGCCCTGGTGCTGGTGGTGGTGAAGCTGCTGAAGAAAAATCAGAATTCGATGTAATCCTTAAAGCCGCTGGTGGTTCTAAATTAGCAGTTGTAAAATTAGTTAAGGAATTAACTGGTTTAGGATTAAAAGAAGCTAAAGAATTAGTTGATGGTGCACCTAGCGCAATTAAAGAAGGTGTTTCTAAAGATGAAGCTGAAGGCTTAAAGACTTCTTTAGAAGAAGCAGGAGCAGAGGTTGAGCTTAAGTAAGCTTAACGCCTCAAACACATAACGGTTTAGGCCTGAAGTTAATCGCTTTTGGGCCTAGACCATTTTGCGTATATAACCGTGACATACTACGCAGTCACATTTTTTTTAATCAAAATTCCGTCCATTGATGTTAGCAAAACAAGCTGAAAGATTAAATTTCTCGTCTATTGTCAATAGAACCGAATATCCAGATTTCATGGATATTCAGATAAAATCCTTCCAGGATTTTTTCCAGCTAGAAACTAAATCTGAAGAACGAGGAGATGAAGGGTTATACAATACCTTCATGGAAAACTTCCCAATAACAGACACACGTAATCAATTTGTTTTAGAATTTTTAGATTACTTTATTGATCCACCACGATACACCATTGAGGAGTGTATTGAAAGAGGACTTACATATAGCGTTCCATTGAAGGCTAGATTAAAATTGTACTGTACAGACCCTGAACATGAGGATTTCGAGACCATTGTTCAAGATGTGTATTTAGGTACAATTCCTTACATGACGCCAAGTGGTACATTTGTAATTAATGGCGCTGAACGTGTTGTTGTATCGCAATTACACCGTTCTCCAGGTGTATTCTTTGGTCAATCATTCCACGCAAATGGAACAAAATTATACTCAGCAAGAGTCATTCCGTTTAAAGGGTCATGGATTGAATTCGCAACAGACATTAACAGTGTGATGTATGCGTATATCGACCGTAAGAAAAAGTTGCCAGTAACTACCTTATTCAGAGCTATTGGTTTTGAAAGAGATAAAGATATTTTAGAAATTTTTGATTTAGCCGAAGAGATAAAAGTATCTAAAGCTGGATTGAAAAAAGTTTTAGGACGTAAATTAGCTGCACGTGTTCTTAACACATGGCATGAGGATTTTGTTGATGAAGATACAGGTGAAGTAGTATCAATTGAACGTAACGAAATAGTTTTAGATCGTGATACCGTTCTAGATAAAGAGAATATTGAAGAAATCCTTGAAACAAGTGTAAAAACTATTCTTTTACATAAAGAAAGTGCACAACAAGGTGATTATGCCATTATTCACAATACATTACAAAAAGATCCAACAAACTCTGAAAAAGAGGCTGTTGAACACATATACCGTCAATTACGTAATGCCGAGCCGCCAGATGAGGAAACGGCTCGTGGTATAATTGACAAGTTATTCTTTTCAGACCAACGTTACTCTTTAGGTGAAGTAGGTCGTTATAGAATGAACAAAAAATTAGGTCTTGATATTGGAATGGATAAGCAAGTGCTTACTAAAGAAGATATCATCACCATTATAAAATACTTAATCGAACTTATCAACTCTAAAGCAGAGATTGATGATATTGATCACTTATCTAACCGTCGTGTACGTACAGTTGGTGAGCAATTATCTCAACAATTTGGTGTAGGTTTAGCTCGTATGGCTCGTACGATTCGTGAGCGTATGAATGTTCGTGATAACGAAGTATTTACACCAATCGATTTGATTAATGCCAAGACATTATCGTCTGTAATTAATTCATTCTTTGGTACAAACCAGTTATCTCAATTTATGGATCAAACGAATCCATTGGCAGAGATAACACACAAGCGTCGTTTATCAGCTTTAGGACCTGGAGGTCTATCTAGAGAAAGAGCAGGTTTCGAGGTTCGTGACGTTCACTATACACACTATGGTAGATTGTGTCCTATTGAAACACCCGAAGGTCCAAACATTGGTTTAATTTCTTCATTATCGGTTTACGCTAAAGTAAACTCAATGGGATTCATTGAAACACCTTACAGAAAAGTTGAAGATGGTGTTGTAGATATTAAAGGAGATCCAGTTTACCTAAGTGCAGAAGAAGAAGAAGAGCAATTAATTGCTCAAGCAACTGTTGAAGTTGATGACAAAGGTAAAATTGTTCATGATAAGGTAATTGCTAGAATGGAAGGTGACTTCCCAGTAATTGAACCAACTCAAGTTCACTATACTGATGTTGCTCCTAACCAGATTGCTTCTATTTCGGCATCTTTAATTCCATTCTTGGAGCATGATGATGCAAACCGTGCCTTAATGGGATCTAACATGATGCGCCAAGCAGTTCCGTTATTACGTCCGCAAGCCCCAATTGTTGGTACTGGATTGGAAAGACAGGTTGCTTCGGATTCTCGTGTATTAATAAATGCAGAGGGAAGTGGTGTTGTAGAGTATGTTGATGCAAACGAAATTGTTATCAAATACGATAGAACAGAAGATGAAGCTAAAGTAAGCTTTGATGGCGATACCAAAACATATCCATTAGTGAAGTTTAGAAAAACCAACCAAGGTACTTCTATTAACTTAAAGCCAATTGTTAAAAAAGGTGATAAAGTTACTAAAGGCCAAGTACTTTGTGAGGGTTATGCTACACAAAATGGTGAGTTAGCTTTAGGTAGAAATATGAAAGTAGCCTTTATGCCTTGGAAGGGGTATAATTTTGAGGATGCGATTGTAATTTCTGAAAAAGTGGTTCGCGAAGATATCTTTACATCTATTCATATTGATGAGTATTCTTTAGAAGTACGTGATACTAAATTGGGTAACGAAGAATTAACTAACGATATCCCTAATGTATCTGAAGAAGCTACTAAAGATTTAGATGAACACGGTATGATTCGTGTAGGTGCTGAAGTAAAACCTGGTGATATTCTTATTGGTAAGATTACGCCTAAAGGTGAATCAGATCCTACTCCAGAAGAAAAATTATTACGTGCTATTTTTGGTGACAAAGCAGGTGATGTTAAGGATGCATCATTAAAAGCGTCACCTTCTTTAAATGGTGTTGTAATCGATAAAAAATTATTTGCTCGTGCTGTAAAAGACAAACGCAAACGTGCTCAAGATAAAGAGGATATTGCACAGTTAGAAGCATTGTATAATAAGAAGTTCGACGACTTACAGAGTATTTTAGTTGAAAAGTTATTTGCTATTGTAGGTGGTAAAACTGCTCAAGGTGTTTATAACGATTTAGGTGAAGAGGTTTTACCAAAAGGTAAAAAGTACACTCTTAAAATGTTAAACGCTGTTGACGATTATGTTCACTTAACAAGTGGACAATGGACAACAGATGACGCTACTAATAAATTGGTTGCCGATTTAATTCACAACTACAAGATTAAAGAAAATGATTTACAAGGTTCTTTACGTCGTGAGAAATTCACAATTTCTGTAGGAGATGAATTGCCAGCTGGTATCATCAAATTAGCTAAAGTTTATATTGCTAAAAAGCGTAAGCTTAAAGTTGGTGATAAAATGGCAGGTCGTCACGGTAACAAAGGTATTGTAGCGCGTATCGTTCGTCAGGAAGATATGCCATTCCTTGAAGATGGAACACCTGTTGATATCGTATTGAATCCACTTGGCGTACCATCGCGTATGAACATTGGTCAGATTTATGAAACCGTTCTTGGATGGGCAGGTCAAAAGTTAAACCGTACGTATGCAACACCAATTTTTGATGGTGCTACTTTAGATCAAATTAACGAGTTTACAGACGAAGCTGGAATTCCAAGATTTGGACACACCTATCTATATGATGGAGGTACTGGTGACCGTTTTGACCAACCAGCAACAGTAGGTGTTATCTACATGTTGAAGTTAGGCCATATGGTTGACGATAAGATGCACGCTCGTTCAATCGGACCTTACTCATTAATTACGCAACAACCATTAGGTGGTAAAGCACAGTTTGGTGGTCAGCGTTTTGGTGAAATGGAGGTTTGGGCTCTTGAAGCTTATGGAGCATCTGCAACATTAAGAGAAATATTGACCGTTAAATCTGATGATGTTATTGGTAGAGCTAAAACATACGAAAGTATTGTTAAAGGTGAGCCAATGCCAGAACCTGGATTACCAGAATCATTCAATGTATTAATGCATGAATTGAAAGGTCTAGGATTGGATATCAGATTAGAGGAGTAGTTAATTAAAAAAATCATTTCAACCATATATTATGGCAAGAAAACAAGATAAGAATACAGTACAGAGATTTAACAAAATCTCAATTGGTTTAGCCTCACCAGAATCTATTTTAGCAGAATCTCGTGGTGAAGTTTTAAAGCCAGAAACTATCAATTATCGAACTCATAAACCAGAGCGTGATGGTTTGTTTTGTGAGCGTATTTTTGGTCCTGTAAAGGATTATGAATGTGCTTGTGGAAAATACAAGCGTATACGATACAAAGGTATTGTATGTGACCGTTGTGGTGTTGAAGTAACTGAAAAGAAAGTACGTCGTGATAGAGTAGGACACATTAATTTAGTGGTTCCTGTAGCTCACATCTGGTACTTCCGTTCGTTACCAAATAAAATAGGTTATTTACTTGGTTTACCATCTAAAAAATTAGATATGATCATTTACTACGAACGTTACGTAGTAATTCAGCCAGGTATTGCCAAAAATGCAGAAGGAGAGCCTGTTCAAAAAATGGATTTCCTTACTGAAGAAGAATACTTAAACATTTTAGAAACCCTTCCACAAGAAAACCAATATTTGGAGGATACAGATCCTAACAAGTTTTTGGCCAAAATGGGAGCAGAGTGTTTAATTGAGTTGTTATCGCGTATTGATTTAGACGAATTATCATTTGAATTACGTCACAAAGCCAATACCGAGACATCAAAACAACGTAAAACTGAAGCCTTAAAGCGTTTACAAGTTGTTGAAGCCTTACGCGAGTCTAACGAAAACCGTGAGAATCGTGCTGAATGGATGATTATGAAAGTTATTCCAATCATCCCACCAGAATTACGTCCTTTAGTACCATTAGATGGAGGTCGCTTTGCAACATCAGATTTAAACGATTTATACCGTAGAGTGATAATCCGTAATAACCGTCTTAAAAGATTGGTTGAGATTAAAGCTCCTGAAGTTATCTTACGTAATGAAAAACGTATGTTACAGGAATCTGTAGATTCGTTATTCGATAATACACGTAAGTCTTCTGCTGTTAAAACGGATTCTAATAGACCGTTAAAATCATTATCAGATTCACTTAAAGGTAAGCAAGGACGTTTCCGTCAAAACCTTTTAGGTAAGCGTGTTGATTATTCTGCACGTTCGGTAATTGTCGTTGGACCTGAATTAAAATTATACGAATGTGGATTGCCAAAAAATATGGCAGCAGAATTATACAAGCCTTTTGTAATTAGAAAATTAATTGAAAGAGGTATTGTTAAGACTGTAAAATCTGCAAAGAAAATTATAGATAAAAGAGAGCCAGTGGTTTGGGATATCTTGGAAAATGTTCTTAAAGGACATCCAGTATTACTAAACCGTGCTCCTACACTACACAGATTGGGTATTCAAGCTTTCCAGCCAAAATTAATTGAAGGAAAAGCAATCCAGTTACACCCATTGGTAACTACTGCATTTAACGCCGATTTTGACGGTGACCAAATGGCGGTACATTTACCTTTAGGTCCAGAGGCTATATTAGAAGCACAGCTTTTAATGTTAGCATCTCACAATATATTAAACCCTGCGAATGGTTCGCCAGTAGCTGTACCATCTCAAGATATGGTACTAGGTTTATATTATATGACCAAAGAGCGTAAATCTACTGATGATGTTAAAATTAAAGGTGAAGGTTTAACGTTCTATTCTCCGGAAGAAGTTATCATTGCTTACAATGAAAAGCGTGTTGATTTGAACGCGGCTATCAAAGTAAGAACGTGGGATTTTAATGAAGAAGGAAAGTTAACACTTCAAATTATTGATACGACTGTTGGACGTGTGCTTTTCAATGAAAAAGTACCACACCATGCAGGATTTATTAATCAGGTATTGACTAAAAAATCACTTCGTAATATTATTGGTGATATTTTAAAAGTTACTAGTGTTCCTGAAACTGCAGAGTTCCTTGATGAAATTAAAACATTAGGTTACAACTTTGCTTTCCAAGGTGGTTTATCATTTAGTTTAGGTGATATTATTATTCCACCAGAAAAGCATGATATGATTGATAAAGCCAATGGATTAGTTGATGGTATTACGGCTAACTATAACATGGGACTTATTACTAATAACGAACGTTACAACCAAGTAATTGATATCTGGACGTCTACAAATGCTGAATTGACTGAATTGTCTATGAAACGTATTCGCGAAGATCAGCAAGGTTTTAACTCGGTATATATGATGCTTGACTCTGGAGCTCGTGGATCTAAAGAACAGATTCGTCAGCTTACAGGTATGCGTGGATTAATGGCAAAACCTAAAAAATCTACAGCAGGTGGTGGTGAAATTATTGAAAACCCGATTCTTTCTAACTTTAAAGAAGGTCTTTCAATTTTAGAATACTTTATCTCTACTCACGGTGCACGTAAAGGTCTTGCCGATACGGCTCTTAAAACGGCTGATGCTGGTTACTTAACGCGTCGTTTGGTTGACGTTTCACAAGACGTTATTGTAAATAGCGAAGATTGTGGGACTTTACGTGGTGTAGAAGTTACGCCTTTAAAGAAAAACGATGAAGTTGTTGAAACATTAGGAGAGCGTATTGTTGGTCGTATTTCATTAAATGATGTCTATAACCCTCAATCTGATGAGTTGTTGGTAGCTAGTGGAGAGATGATTGATGAAGTTATAGCTAAATCTATTGAAAACTCACCAATCGAGTCAGTTGAAGTACGTTCGCCTTTAACTTGCGAAGCTAAAAAAGGTATTTGTGCTAAATGTTACGGTCGTAATTTAGCTACAGATAAAATGGTTCAACTAGGTGAAGCTGTAGGTGTAGTTGCTGCTCAATCTATTGGAGAACCAGGTACGCAGCTTACATTGCGTACATTCCACGTTGGTGGTATTGCAGGAAACATTTCAGAGGAGAATAAATTAGCTGTTAAGTTTGACGGTATTGCCGAGATTGATGAGTTAAAAACTGTAAAAGGTGAAGATTCTGAAGGAAATGCAGCTAACATTGTTATTTCTCGTACATCTGAATTGAAATTAATAGATAAGAAAACAGGAATTACTTTAAGTACAAATAACATCCCTTATGGTTCTACTATTTTTATTAAAAATGGTCAAGAACTTAAAAAAGGTGAAGTTGTTTGTCAATGGGATCCATATAACGGTGTAATTATTTCTGAATTTGCAGGTAAAGTTCGTTATGAAAATATCGAGCAAGGCGTTACTTATCAAGTTGAGATTGATGAACAAACTGGTTTCCAAGAAAAAGTAATTTCTGAATCTAGAAATAAAAAATTAATTCCAACATTGCATATTGATGATGCAAAAGGAAATGTAATCCGTTCTTACAACTTGCCTGTTGGAGCACACCTTATGATTGACGATGGTGAGAAAATTAAAGTTGGTAAAGTTTTAGTTAAAATCCCTCGTAAATCTGCTAAATCTGGTGATATTACTGGTGGTCTTCCTCGTGTAACAGAATTGTTTGAAGCACGTAACCCATCTAACCCAGCTGTTGTTAGTGATATTGATGGTGTGGTATCTTTTGGAAAAATCAAGAGAGGTAATCGTGAGATTATTGTTGAATCTAAATTAGGTGATATTAAGAAATACTTGGTTAAATTATCAAATCAAATTCTTGTTCAAGAAAATGACTTTGTTAAAGCAGGTATGCCATTATCTGACGGTTCTGTAACACCTAACGATATATTGAATATTAAAGGCCCTTCAGCTGTACAACAATATTTGGTAAACGAAGTACAGGAAGTATATCGTTTACAAGGTGTGAAAATTAATGATAAGCACTTTGAAGTTGTTGTAAGACAAATGATGCGTAAAGTTAGAATTATAGATTCTGGTGATACGACATTCCTTGAAAATCAATTAGTTCATAAATCAGACTTTATCGAAGAAAACGATGAAATCTTTGGAATGAAAGTAGTTGAAGATGCTGGCGATTCTGAAAATATTAAAGCAGGTCAAATTATCTCACCTCGTGAATTACGTGATGAAAATTCATTATTACGTCGTGAAGATAAAAAGCTAGTTGAAGCACGTGATGCACAACCAGCTACAGCAACGCCAATACTTCAAGGTATTACAAGAGCGTCATTACAAACTAAATCATTTATTTCTGCTGCATCGTTCCAAGAAACTACTAAAGTTCTTAACGAAGCTGCTGTAAATGGTAAAGTTGATACTTTAGAAGGACTTAAAGAAAATGTAATTGTAGGTCACAGAATTCCAGCTGGTACTGGTATGAGAACTTATGAAAACATTATCGTTGGTTCTAAAGAAGAATTCGATGAGATGATGCAAGTAAAGCAAGAAGTTAATTATAACTAATATTAAGAATAGCGTGAAGAAATTCACGCTATTTTTTTATACAAAATATTATGAGCGATAATAAAAATCAAAAAAAGCAAGGTCAAATAAATATTGAAATTGATGAAAAAGTAGCTGAAGGGACTTACTCTAATTTAGCTATTATTAACCACTCGGTTTCAGAGTTTGTTGTCGATTTTGTTAGTATTATGCCTGGTACACCAAAAAGCAAAGTAAAATCACGTATTATTCTAACGCCTCAACATGCTAAACGCTTATTAAAGGCTTTAGGTGAGAATGTTTCTAGGTTTGAAAATGCCCATGGTGAAATCAAAGATTACGAGCAACCACCAATTCCTTTGAATTTTGGACCTACGGGTCAAGCCTAATGTTTTAATTGGTGAAGAGTTGATCGACATGTTTACATGTGGCAACCACCAATTCCTTTGAATTTTGGATCAACGGGTCAAGCCTAATGTTTTAATTGGTGAAGAGTTACTCGACAAGTTTGCGTGTAACTACCAAACCATCATTTCTTTAAACTCTAGACGAACAAGACAGGCTTAAATAGTTCTTTAAAGAAAATATTATTAGAGGTTTGCTTTTTAGCAAGCCTCTTTTTTATTTAAGCAAAATTGTAAAGCTCCAGAAGGGCATTTTTTTACTTGCTTAATAATTTCTTCTGTAGAAGCTCCATCGAGGTCAATCCAAGGAATTACAGAATTTCTAAAAACATTTGAAAGCTCACGAGCACAACGTTCGGCGTTGATGCAAGCACTTGGGTTGAAGGTAACAGTAATGTCGTCATTACTGAAAACATTGTCATTTGTTTCCATAAGTAGATTAATATTTGGGGTTATAATCTATTCTAAATGTAAATATCAAATAAAAACACTCACTCTAATCATCGATTAAAAGTATTAAAAAATCGATAAAAAGCAAATTTTTGTTAAAAATTTAGATGAACGACACCTAAATTAATTGAATTCAGATGTGAAATGAAAGGTAATACTTGGATATTTCTGCTGTGTCATTTGCAATGAAAAAGGGGAGTCTGCAAGAAAAACCAACTGATTCTGTTTGTCTTTTGCTAGAAACCGTTGCTTCACCCTCAAGAATTCTTTATACTCGTCAGTCTTATCATCTTCTGGATCTACCCAACAAGCTTTATGTACATTTAAATTTTCATAAGTACATTTGGCTCCGTATTCATGTTCTAATCTGTATTGAATGACTTCGTATTGGAGCGCGCCGACTGTTCCAATAACTTTTCGGCCATTGAGCTCTAATGTAAATAATTGCGCCACACCTTCATCCATTAACTGATCAATTCCTTTAAAAAGTTGTTTGGATTTTAAAGGATCGGCATTATTAATGTACCTAAAATGCTCTGGAGAAAAACTTGGGATACCTTTGTAGTTTATAGTTTCACCTTCAGTTAAGGTGTCCCCAATTTTAAAGTTTCCAGTATCGTGTAGACCCACAATATCACCAGGATAGGAAATATCTACAATTTCCTTTTTTTCGGCAAAGAAAGCATTCGGGCTAGAGAACTTTAACTTTTTATTGTTTCTAACATGTAGATAGGGCTTATTGCGCTCAAACTTACCCGAAACTATTTTTACGAAAGCTAATCGGTCACGATGATTAGGGTCCATATTAGCGTGGATTTTAAAAACAAACCCAGTAAATTTTTGTTCATCGGGTTTTACTAAACGCTCTTCACTTTGTTTAGGTCTTGGTTTTGGAGCTATTTCCACAAAACAATCTAGCAATTCACGAACACCAAAGTTGTTTAAAGCCGAACCAAAGAAAACAGGTTGTTGTTTTCCGTTCAAATATTCTTCCTTATCAAAAGCTGGATAAATACCTTCAACCAATTCAATTTCTTCGCGTAACGTTTCTGCAGCATTATCTCCAACTAATTTATTGAGTTCTGGAGAACTTAAATCATTAATCTCTATTGTTTCTTCTATATTTTTTCTGCTATCGCCACTAAAAAGGTTTACATTCTTTTCCCAAAGATTGTAAATGCCTTTAAAATCGTAGCCCATTCCAATGGGAAAGCTTAATGGTATAACACTCAATCCTAATTTCTGTTCAACTTCATCCAATAAATCAAAAGCATCTTTTCCTTCACGATCCAACTTGTTTATAAAAACAATCATAGGGATATTTCGCATGCGGCAAACTTCAACCAACTTTTCAGTTTGTTCCTCAACACCCTTGGCAACGTCAATAACAACAATAACACTATCTACAGCTGTTAAGGTTCTAAATGTGTCTTCAGCAAAATCCTTGTGACCTGGTGTATCCAGAATATTAATTTTAATACCATTATACTCAAAAGCCAAGACAGAAGTAGCTACAGAAATTCCTCTTTGGCGCTCAATCTCCATAAAATCACTTGTGGCTCCTTTTTTAATTTTGTTACTCTTTACAGCACCAGCTTCTTGAATAGCACCTCCAAAAAGTAATAATTTTTCGGTTAATGTGGTTTTTCCTGCATCAGGATGCGAGATAATCCCAAATGTTCTACGTCTTTCTATTTCACTTTTAAAACTCATAATATGCTTTGAAATATGGGTTGCAAAGATACTTTTAAAATTGTCAATTTATAAAGCCTTAACACATTTTATAATTAAGTATGGGAATATTAATGTATATCTTGGTATTTTTGTGAAACTATGATTGAAGAACATGTTATCCTCGTTAATGAAAACGATGAACAAATAGGATTGATGCCCAAAATGGAAGCTCATGAAAAAGCGCTATTGCACCGTGCTTTTTCTGTTTTTGTTTTTAATGATAAAAATGAATTAATGCTCCAGCAGCGCGCTTTGCATAAATACCATTCGCCAGGCTTATGGACGAACACCTGCTGTAGTCATCAAAGAGCTGGAGAAAGTAATATTGAAGCTGGTAAACGCCGTTTACAGGAAGAAATGGGTTTTGTCACCGAATTATCAGAAACTACATCTTTTATATATAAAGCCCCTTTTGACAACGGCCTAACCGAACATGAATACGATCATATTTTGATAGGGAGATATCAAAATGCCCCAGATATTAATCCTGAAGAAGTAGCCGATTGGAAATGGATGACTTTAGAATCGGTTAAAGAGGACATGGAAATAAACTCAGAAACATATACCGCTTGGTTTAAAATAATTTTCGATAAATTCTATAACTTCATTAACATTACGCAAAATGAAAGTAACGGTAAGTAGGAAGGCCCATTTTAACGCAGCCCATAGATTGTACAGAAAAGATTGGGATTTTGAGAAGAACAATGCCATTTTTGGTAAATGTAATAACCCTAATTATCACGGACACAACTATGAGTTGATAGTAAGTGTAACAGGAGAAATTGATAAAGAAACAGGCTATGTGATTGATATGAAGGTGTTGAAAGCTATTATTAAAAGCGAGGTTGAAGATGCTTTTGATCATAAAAACCTTAATTTAGAAGTTCCAGAGTTTGAAGCGTTGAATCCTACGGCCGAAAATATAGTTGTGGTTATTTACAACAAAATGAGAGCAAAACTACCTGCTGATTTAGATCTTGAGGTTACCCTAAACGAAACACCAAGAAACTTTGTAAGTTATAACGGCAAGTAATGAACAGTGATTTATATCCTTTAAAGTTTTACCCTATTTTAAAAGAAAAGATTTGGGGCGGACAAAAACTAAAGACCTTATTGAATAAACCCTCTAACTTAACTAACGTTGGGGAAAGTTGGGAGATTAGTGATGTTGAAGGAGATACTTCCATAGTATCTAATGGAAACCTTGAAGGGAAATCATTAAAACAATTATTGGGCACATATAAAGACAAGCTTATAGGTATCAAAAACTTTAAACAGTTTGGAGAAAAATTCCCCTTACTTATAAAGTTTATAGATGCTAAAGAAGATTTGTCAATTCAATTGCATCCCAATGATGAATTGGCAGCCAAGCGCCATAATTCCTATGGAAAAACCGAAATGTGGTATGTTATGCAAGCCGATGAAGATTCTAATTTAATTGTGGGATTTAATCAGGATATGACTGTTGAAAAATACTTGAAACATCTTGAAGAAAAATCACTAACAAAAATTTTGAATTTCCATAAGGTAAAAACTGGAGACACTTATTTTATTGAGGTTGGCCGTGTGCATGCTATCGGAGCAGGTGTGCTATTGGCAGAAATCCAACAAACAAGTGATATTACCTATCGTGTTTACGATTGGGACCGTGTGGATGATAATGGAAATGAGCGCGAATTGCATAACGATTTGGCTATTGATGCCTTTAACTTTAACATGCCAGATAACTTTAGGGTTTCTTATAGTAAAACCAAAAACAAGCCTAATGAAATGGTGAGTTGTCCTTACTTTATAACAAATTATCTTGAAGTTAATCAAACCTTAAAAAAGCAAAACAACCACGATTCATTTATAATTTATATGTGTGTGGACGGTGAAGCGAGTATCACTACAATTAACTCTCAAGAGCATATAAAGAAAGGCGAAACAATACTTATGCCAGCAGCAATTAAAGACTTCGAAATTACTGCTAAAAATACTACACTATTAGAAGTTTATGTGTAATTTTGTAGCAAAATAAATTATAGAATTATGGCAAATAAAAGAGACCTAAAAAAGGATATTAATTACGTTTTAGGTGATATTATTGAAGCTGTTTATGTTTGGGAATATTCAAATACAGACAAAGACACAAAAAAAAGTGAAGCTATTATTGATGAGGCTATTGAGACTTTTGATACACTAATTGCTAAAGTAAACGACAGAAGTGTTGAAGATAAAAAAGCACACTTTAAGGCAATTAATCAGGAGCTTGAATCTAAAGGTCGTGAGTTAATCGAAAAAATAAATAAGTTAGGTTAATTTTTGAAAAAAATAATTTGCAAATAGAGTTTACAAGATTATATTTGCGAACTGTTTTGCCGATGTAGCTCAGCTGGCTAGAGCAGCTGATTTGTAATCAGCAGGTCGTGGGTTCGAGTCCCTCCATCGGCTCAAAAAAAACGATACAAAAATTTTGTATCGTTTTTTTTATTCTAGTTTATTTAGTGTTTATTCAGATTTTCTATCCTTAATAAATTCATCCAGCATTAAACCATATTTAGAAGATTTGATTTCCGGGTTTAAAGCATTATTAATGGTGTCCAACCATTTAATTTTAGCATCGTAAATTTCTGTTAGCGCGACGTAAGGAGCCACTTCACTGTCTTTATTATTGATTGCAAAATTAACCGTATATAGGTATTTTCCTTTCAATAAGCTTTCATAAGCTTTTTGGTTTTCTGCTATAGCTATAGAATCTCGGTTGGTTTTAGCTTCAAACTCTTCTTTAACCAATTCTAAACTCCTATCGTTAAAACGTGACATAACCTTCTTGTATTCATCTAGTTTTTCTTGTTGTTTAGAGCCTTTTATTTCAGCATCAAAAACAAAGTCCTTTAGTGTTGTGTGAATTTCGGTAATGCCTTTATCTGCAAAAAAAGCTATTTTTTTATCGTCGCTATTCGTTTTATTTAAATGAAGATAAAACACTTCAGGAGTTTCTAAATCGCTATGTAATTCAAAAGTTGGATCACCATTTACAATTACGGAATCTACACTTACTAAAGTGGAATCTTTTACTTTTTGTAAATAAAGTGTTCCCTTTTTTAGCCCTTTAACGTGTCCTTTTACTATTAAATCGTATTGTTTCTCACTCGAGCAAGAAACAATTAACAAAGCAATTAGTATAGTGATTAAATTTTTCATCTGACGT
The DNA here is from genome assembly GCF_023634025.1 of Hanstruepera flava. Classification (GTDB taxonomy): domain Bacteria; phylum Bacteroidota; class Bacteroidia; order Flavobacteriales; family Flavobacteriaceae; genus Hanstruepera; species Hanstruepera flava. The sequence goes on from NZ_JALJCW010000002.1 coordinate 122,586, forward strand.
TTAAATTAACGAGCGCAAATATCTTATAAAAATTAATTAAATACTAGCTTATGGCTGCTAATTCCATAAGAATTGTACAGCCAATTGCAGCAATCGTTCCAATGGCATATCCAAATACAGCCAATAGCACACCAACAGTAGCTAACGATGGATGAAATGCTGATGCAACAATTGGAGCAGAAGCAGCACCGCCAACATTGGCTTGACTACCTACAGCTAAAAAGAAGTAAGGTGCTTTTATTAGTTTTGCCATTATAATTAATAACACCGCATGAATGGACATCCAAATCAGTCCTACTGCAATAAGCCCAGGGTTATCAAAAATAGATCCTAAATCAATTTTCATACCTATTGAAGCAACAAGTATATAGATAAAAACACTACCAAATTTACTGGCTCCTGCGCCTTCATAATTTTTTGCTTTTGTAAAAGATAGTAGAATGGCTATTAATGTAGCAATACTAATCATCCAAAAGAATTTTGAACCAAGAAATGTAAACGTATTTCTAGTGGTAGCTGAATCAATATTATCCACTATACCTTCAAAATAAGGCGCAAGAATATTAGCACCAATATGAGAAAAACTAACAGTACCAAAAGCTATGGCTACAATAATCATAATATCTGTTAAAGATGGATTTCGCTTTACGCTTTTTGCAAACGAGGTTACTTTTTCTTTTAAAGATTCTATGGCTGAATTATCTGCTCTTAACCATTTATCAATTGCTTTAGATCGACCAATACCAATTAAAATAATAGCCATCCAAATATTAGCAACAACAATATCTACAAACACCATTTTGCCATATTCTGATTGATTGTAACCGTAAATCTCCAGCATGGCTGTTTGATTGGCACCACCACCAATCCAGCTTCCTGCCAATGTTGACAAACCCCTCCAAACCGCATCTGGCCCAACACCTCCAACGGTTTCCGGTGATACCATAGAGACTAATAAAATTGCTATTGGACCACCAATTACAATACCCAAAGTTCCTGTTAAGAACATAACCAAAGCCTTCCAACCTAAATTAAAAACGGCTTTTAAGTCGATACTTAATGTCATAAGCACCAAAGCTGCAGGTAATAGATATCTACTGGCTACATAATAAAGATTTGTACTGTGCTTTATAACTTCACCAGATTCAGATGTGGTCTCCCATTCTGGAGCAATAAGCCCAGATGTAGTTAAAACAGCAGGTAGCATATAGGCCATAAAGAGTCCGGGTACTATCTTATAGAATTTAGGCCAAAATCCAGTTTTTACAGATTCTGTATAAAAAATAAAACCTAATGTTAACATTAGGAGCCCAAAAACTATTGTGTCATCAGTAAAAATAGGTGCTTCTTGCATATTAGTTTAATTTGAACCGCAAAATACCAAAATAAATGGGTTAAAAAAAGCAACCGTTATTGGTCGCTTTTTTTATTGCTATCTTTTTTGGGCTTTGGGTCACGTTTATGTTCTTTTAAATACTGCATGAGCATCCATTCAATTTGGCCATTGGTACTTCTAAACTCATCAGAAGCCCATTTTTCAATAGCTTTGAGCATGTCTTCATTTATTCGTAATGCAAATGCTTTCTTTTTTGACATTGTAATATTAAGACTTGTTTAATTTTTTATAGTATAAGAGTATTACAATTGGCAATAATAAACTGAAACCAACTACAACTGGTACAAACCAATTACTTAAATGTATTTCGTTGTCCTTGGCGCTTTGAACAATATAATAAATTATATAAGCAAACATAATAACTGTTAATGTATTAACGACTCTTACTACTCGGGTACTAAATCTGTAATTTTTGAGGGCATTTTCTTCTGTAATATTTACTATGTAGTTGTGAACATGGGGATACTTATTTAACACAAATAGTCCAACATATAACGTCGTTGCCAATACTGGTATAAACCATAAATACAATTTGTTACTGTAACCGTCCGCCTCGCCTTTAGCATTAAAATGCGATGCGATGGTTTCTGGTAAATTATTGTATTCAATAAATACATAAATCCATATTAATAACAATAGTGTAATAGAAACCAATTCTAGGAATATATCGATACCTTCAAAAGGGACTTTTATTCTTGGTCTAGTATTACGCATGGTTATCTGTTTTTATTCCTTTCGAATACAACGCTACTCCAGCCTTGCCCAATATGATTAACAACCCAGCCTTCACGAGCGTGTTGATTCAAGATGTCTTCAAAATTTTGAACTCGATTTTTAAATCCGATTTTTGGTACAATTACTTTATATTCTTTCATTATCTATTAATGATTTAAAGTTCCCGTATTTAAAACAGGTGAAGCATCTTTATCGCCACAAAGGATAACCATCAGATTGCTCACCATGGCCGCTTTGCGTTCTTCATCTAAATCGACTATCTGTTTTTTTCCCAATTCCTCCAAAGCCATTTCCACCATACTAACGGCACCTTCAACAATTTTGTGTCTTGCAGCAACAATGGCAGTTGCTTGTTGGCGTTTTAACATGGCATTGGCTATTTCTTGAGCATAAGCCAAATAACCAATTCTAGCTTCGAGCACTTCTATGCCAGCAATAGATAAACGTTCATCTATTTCTTTTTCTAAAGCATTGCTAACCTCGTTTACACTAGAGCGGAGTGTAATATCCTCATCAACACCTTCATCTGCAAAATTATCGTAAGGATACATACTGGCTAATTTTCTCACGGCTGCATCGGTTTGCACGCGAACAAAGTTTTCGTAATTATCTACATCAAAAGCTGCTTTGTAGGTGTTTTGTACACGCCAAACCAATATGGTACTTATCATTACAGGGTTCCCAAGTTTATCGTTTACCTTTAAGCGTTCGCTGTCAAAATTACTGGCACGTAATGATATTTTCTTTTTGGTGTAAAACGGATTTACCCAATAAAAACCGTTTTTCTTTACGGTACCAACATACTTACCAAATAAAAGCAGTACACGTGATCCGTTGGGTTGCACCATTATAAAACCAGGAGCAATTAATAAGGCAATAATTAAAATGGGTAAGAATTCGGGCTTATTAGCTGTAATGGCAAATGCAATGGTGCCAAAAAATATAAATAAAAACACAAAAAGCATAAGGTAGCCATTTGCTGGAACTATTATTTTTTCTTCTTTCATGATTAAAAATTTATTATGATATTAAAATGATATCACAAATATATCATAAAAATAATTATCCTGCAAATTGAGTTTGGCACGCTAATTGAATAACATAAATTGTTATTGTAACTTAACTTTAATTAATGTGTGGTTACTTTAATTAAAAACAATAACATTTCATATTTTTGGTTGGTTAGTAAGTAAAAGCATCCCTCTCGGGATGCTTTTCTTTTTTGGGTATATGATATGTTATGTGGTTTCCTTATGTCTTTATAAAACCAGAAATTGAAGAAATTAATTGGGGCGCAATTTCGCGATAAGATTCATTGTAGGATTTTGAGTTCTCTAAATCATCACCTTCTATTATAAACAAAACATGGTTCATGTTTTCAATAATTTCCAGTTGCGCATTGTTATTAGCCTCTTTAAGCATGTTAGCTTCTTCAACAGATACTTGGAGATCCTTTGTGCCGTTAACCAATAGTATAGGGATATCAATGGCTTTGATGAGCTCTTGCGGATTATAACTCATCCAGTTTGTAATAAACGGCTGTGTATCTATATTGAAAATTGATGCCAGTGCAGGATGATATTCGGTAGTTGTTTCCCCTTTTTTAAGAATGTCGAAAGTTTTTTGTGCGTCTTCAGATAGTCCTGGTGCCGTTTTTTGTATCTGATCCATGATAACTATATCTATTGGCTGTCCAGCACCAGCCAAAGAAACATAGCCTTTAACGGCATTTGAAATGGCTAACATACCTACCAAACTGCCTTGGCTATGGCCTATTATATATATATTGGGGAAAGTGCCTTGTTTTTCAAAATAATCAACTACAGATTTGGCGTCGGTAACAAAATCATCAAACATAATGTTTTTGTCTACATTGCCTTTTCGTATTTGTTTAACTATACGCTTGTCATAACGAAAAGTTGCTATGTTTTCTTTGGCTAAACCTTGAGCTAGTTTTTTAAGACTATTGCTTTTAAGAAAATTTTGATTACCATCTCTGTCAGTTGGCCCAGAACCAGCTATAATGATGGCTAAATAATCTGATTGGCCAGAATCAGGCAATAATAACGAACCTTCAATATGTTGGTTTATAACTACGTTTGTTTCTTGCGGATTTGATTCTTGTGAGAAGCATATAAAATGAAAAGCCAGGCAAAAAGTTAGTATTGAAGATTTCATAATTAAAAATAGGTTTAAACGTAAGAGCATTTTATCAACGTAAAAATAGGGTTTTATAATATAATTTTATAACAAGTTTTATAAGTTCTGTTTCAATTTAAATAGTGCGTTTCATCGATAAAAAACATTATTTAATCTTTAAATGTTAAAAAAACATGCATTTCATCGAAAATATATGTATTTAAACGTGTGTTTTGTGTATTAATTTTACATTTGAAGTGTACTAGAAAGTTACTTTTTAGTTCAATGGATTAATTAATTAATATTTGCATTATGTCGTTGATACTAGAGACCCTAAATCTAACAGCATAATAAAAAATGCAAATTAAATTAAACCGAGGTTGAGGGACCTCGGTTTTTTTGTTTATATAATATGTCGGAAAGTTAAATTAATACGTTCACCAATTGGTTTTTTGGTCTTTGGTATTTGATGCAGCCAATATTCTTGCATTTCTCCCGACATTATTAATAGGCTGCCGTGCTCCAGTTTTAATTTGTGTCTTTCATGTTTTAGTGTGCGGTGTTTAAAATGAAATAGGCGTTCAGCACCTAAACTAATAGATGCTATAACCGGCTTTTTGCCAAGTTCCTTTTCGTTGTCTGCATGCCAACCGTTACTATCACTACCATCTCGATATAAGTTTAACAGTACAGAATTAAATTGATAACCAAAGGTTAGTTCTAACTGTCTCTTAAGCTTTAAAAGTTTTGGTGTAAACAATCTTGGTTCCATAGTAATGTTGGAGTAGGTGTAAGTCCTTTTGGTATCACTATAAAAAGCCGTCAAGCGAGGTTGCTTATAGGTTTTTCCAAATAGAGTAATATCGTCGTGTTGCCAATCTACATCTTTCCTTAAATATCCAAAAAGTTCATGGGCTTCATTTATGTTTAAGAAGTTGGGGATATAAGTAATGCAGGCTTGCGGTAGTTTTAAAATGGTTTTTTCTGTTGAAAGTAAATCCATAGTATTATTTTTTCTAAATTAGCTGATACCCTATGAAAAACAAAGTATTTTTACTCGTATTTGCTTTAGCGGCTTTAGCCTTTACTAAACAAAGCCATTTACCCAAAGGTTTTGTTTATGCTAAAACTGTTGTTCCTGATTTGGATGTTGAATTACGATACTATTCTACAAATAATTTTGTTGGTGATACCATAACGGGTTACAAAGCCAATACTCTAATAGTCACAAGGCCTACTGCGGAAGCGCTTAAAAAAGTACAAGCTGAATTGCAGGAACGGAATCTGTGTTTAAGAATTTATGATGGCTATAGGCCTCAACGAGCCGTCAATCATTTTATACGATGGGCTAAAAATTTAAATGATACTATTAATAAGCGCCGGTTTTATCCAGATGTAAACAAGCGCCATTTATTTCGTGATGGTTATATAGCTTCACGATCAGGGCATAGCCGAGGAAGTACTTTAGATTTAACAATTATAGACGGAAATACCCTTAAGCCATTGGATATGGGAAGCCCTTTTGATTTTTTTGGCGAGCAATCTTGGATTGAACACCCAAGCTTAACCAAAGAACAAAAACAGAATAGGCAGTTGTTGCAAACTGTTATGTTAAAACATGGTTTTAGGAATTATCCTAAAGAATGGTGGCATTTTACTTTACGAGGAGAACCATTTCCAGATACTTATTTTGATTTTGTGATAAAATAGGGAAAAAAGGTTTTTTTCCTATCGAAACATTCCTGTTACAGATAATAATAAGCCCAATACATTAAAAAGAATTGTAATGGAATTCGTAAAACCAATATCCATTTAGGGATACCTGCTGCGGCTTTCTTGCTAGATAGCATATACACATGCACCAATAGAAAAATAATTAACATAAGGATGATACCATAAATAGCTAGATTCTTGGTGGTGCTAACGCATAAGCCAATACTTAAGACAATTTCAGCTAGACCACTTAAATACACAAGTAACTTATGATTTGGTAAGTAGCGCGGCATAATGCGTAAATACATTTTAGGCTTTATAAAATGCATGAGACCAGCAAACATGTACATGGCTGCCATAGCGTATAAGTGCCAAGGATTACTCATCATTATAAACCTTGTAGCTAATGCCAATTCCGTAATTGTTTAAACCTGCACTAAACAACCCCGATTCTATATTGCCTTTTCTAAACTGCACCCAATTATTTCCATTGATAAACACACGTTTTATATAGGTGCGATGTTCTGGAATTTCACTTGTAAACGGTAACAAGGGTCTAAAGTTTGTTGGTATTTTTACGATACCGTTTTTGCTTTTTATTTCTTTATATTTTTTATTAGGAAGTAATTTTCCTTGGGCATCCGTATAACCTAAAACCTGAAGGGATACAAAAAAACCATTTTCAGGAAAGGTGATATTGTATTCTGAAACATCTAAATTATGAACATCGCCATTTTTTTCGGTGGCCCTAAAAACAATATTCTCATAAGTTAATACCTGTCCAGGTAAGCCATTATTGTTTTCATAGAATTTCACTTTAAATAAAGTAGAAAATGGCTTTTTTTCAGCGTTTTTTCTTTTGCGTTTCTCCCAATCTTTTGACTCTAAAGTTATAGGGAAATGAACCGTGCTCAATTTTTTTAGATCGGCATCAGGGTTTCTGAAAAACACTGCAATTTCAGATTCAATTGTAGGCAGCCAACAATGGTAATAATCATCATCTAAATACGGTTTTAATGTTTCTTCGGAAAACTTACGATTGTCTGCAACCAAAACCACTTCATTCAGTTGACTAACCTCTTCATCCATTAAAATGGTGTCGCTCAATTCTGATGTAGGAACGATTACATTTTTATATCCTAAAGAGGTGACAAATAACGTATCGACATCTGGATATAATTTTTCAGTAAAAATAAAAACGCCTTCATCGTCAGCAAAAACACCTTGGCCATTTCCAAAGGATATGGTGGCATACGGAATTCCGTCTTGGGTTTTACTGCTTTTAATTGTGACTTGCCCAGAACAAATTAACGATGTAAAAAGTAAAGAGGAGATAAGGAGTTTCTTAAACGGCATATTATTTGTTTTCTGCTATCCATACGTTAATATTATCTTCAAGTAGTGCTAATGGGACACATCCAACAGATAATACTTGATTGTGGAATTCTTTAATATCAAAATTAGTGCCTAACTCGGTTTCTGCTTTGGCACGCAATGCTCTAATTTTTAATTGTCCTATTTTATAAGATAAAGCTTGTCCTGGCATGGCCATATAACGTTCAATTTCACTAATAATGCTAGCTTCGCTTTCAGCTTCATGGTCTAGAGAGTATTGTATGGCTTGTTCTCTGGTCCAGCCCTTGGTATGCATACCAGTATCAACAACTAAACGAATAGCACGATGCATTTCCATACCTAGCATGCCAAAATACTGATATGGATCCATATACAGACCTAATTCTTTTCCTAATGATTCAGAGTATAAAGCCCAACCCTCACCATAGGCACTATACCAAAGCGTTTTTCTAAATTGTGGTAAATCTTGGTCTTCTTGTTGTAATGAAATTTGATAGTGATGACCAGGAATGGCTTCGTGTAAAAATAAAGCTTCGTCACTAAACGTATTATAATTTTCTACATCTGGAATAGGCACATAAAAAATACCAGGACGTGTACCATCAAGAGAACCTTGATTATATTCGGCACTTGCCGATACTTCTCTGAAGGCTTCTGTGCGTCTAACCTCAAAAGGTGTTTTAGGTTTTAAATCGAAAAGTTTTTCAATTTGGGGCTTCATGGTTTCATGAATTGCATTGAAATTATCAATTACCTCCTGTGGATCGTTAAATGGCATTAACTCATTATTGTTGCGTACAAAATCGAAAAAGGCTTTTAAATCACCTTCAAAACCAACTTGGGTTTTTACTTTTTCCATCTCGGCAGAAATACGTTCTACCTCGCTTAATCCAAGATTATGGATTTCATCAGCTGTCATATTTGTAGTAGTAAAGCGCTTTATCATATAGTTATAAAAAGCTTCACCTTGAGGTGTACTACTAATTCCCGAGCTTTCCCGTCCTAAATTGAGATAGTCAGTTTTCATAAATTGGTATATGTCCTTATAGGCCGGAATGAGATTTTCAGTAATTTTTTTGGTGTAAGCTTGTGTTATTTCGGTTTTGTCTTCATCGCTAAACGATTCAGGCATATTTAATATAGGCTTGTAGAATAAATGTTGTTCCAAATCTTCTATAGTGCCAGATTCCAATTGTGGTAATACTTTTACGATTAACGATTGCGGTAAAACATAACCTTTTTCTGAACCTTCGGCCATTTTTTCTTTGGCTGATTGTAACCAAGCAATGTAGCCATCCAAACGTTTTAACCAATTGTTATAATCTTCTACCGTTTTAAAGGGTTGAGCACCCGCTCCACTGGCTAACTGTCCCACAGATAGATGTGGAGACCACATCTGGTCTATAGGCATGTACTCACGATGCAAGTAGTTAAAACCTTCTAAAGCTATATCACACTCCCATTTTAATACGGCTTTAGACATTTGTTCGGTTTTTGACAACGTACTGTCAGGAAACTCTTCTAATAAACTCGCATATTTTGTATAGTAGGCTTTGGTTTTAGATTTATAGTCTTCAGATAAAGAGTTAGGGTACTGATCATTGTAACGATTGTCGCCAGAAAAAGTAGCGCTTACAGGATTGAGTTTCAATCCATCTTCGTAATACGTGTCAAGCATAATTTTAAATGCTTCGTTTGGTTCTATGGATTTAGCAGTTGTTTTCAAGTCTTTAGAATCTTGTTTGCAAGACGTTATTGTAAATGCCATGCATAAGATTAATATGAGAGTCCTCATTTTAGTTGGTTTTTTAGTTAGGACGTTAAAGATAATCAATAAAGACTTCAATTAACAAACAAAAAAAGCCGTAATTATAATAACTACGGCTAAAAGAAGTGTTGTAAATTGTAGTTGGTTATTCTTTATCTAAATTTTTAGTTAAGTTAAAGCCTATGAATAAACCTACACCTGCTGTAAAGAAAACAGTGGCGGGATATACATCTTCTCCTAAAGTGGTATAGTTATATAATATGGATGCTATAAATACACCTAATCCAATACCCATTAGCAAAAGGGCTAAATTTAAAATTAGGACTTTCCAAATAGGAGCGGTTTGTTGTTTACCTTTCATGAAAATAGTGGCATCTACACCTTTTTCAATTAAAGCAAGGCGCTCTTTATTTCGTGTTGAAAAATACAAGTAGAATACACCAAATATTGCACCGAAAATGATTGGTATGATTATTAGTTCTGATCCCATAATTGTTTGTTTTTAATTGATTACTTTTAATGTGTTCATAGCTTATGACGACACTTTTACAATTATGGTTACAACTTTATCACAATTTTTTTCATTTTTCTCTGTAACCCAAGAGCAAACCATGTCGTCTAAAAATCAGATGACCACCAACAACGATAACATAGTCATAGAAAATGTGATAGCTGGAGACACAAATGCCTTTGCTATATTGGTGGAACGTTATAAGGACTTGGTGTTTACTTTAGCATTACAAATGCTAAAAAATAGAGAAGAGGCAGAGGAGGTTTCGCAAGATGCCTTTATAAAAGTATATAAATCGTTATCGAAATTTAAAGGTGATTCTAAATTTTCAACTTGGGTTTACCGAGTAACTTATAACACCTGTTTAGATCGATTAAAGAAAAACAAACGACAACAAAATACAGTTGCCATAGATGAATTTACAGAGCATCATATAAAAACGTTGGATAATGCTTTAGAATCCATGGAACGTGAAGAGAAACAAACAGCTATTAAAAGGTGTTTGGAGTTATTACCTAGTGAGGACAGTTTTTTAATGACATTATATTATTTTGATGAGCAATCTTTAGATGAGATATCTAAAATAACTGGTTTGACAGCTAATAATGTTAAAGTTAAACTCTTTAGAAGCAGAAAAAAACTAGGTTCAATTTTTATGCAACAATTAGAACCCGAAATTATTGAAGTTTATGGAAAAGCATTTAAATAAAAAGTTAGAAGAAATTACAGACAGATTGATGCGTGGAGTAGAAGTTGAAAATCCGTCTTCAGATTTCACAGCAACAATAATGCAAGAAATACTTGAGTTGGAAGCAAGTAAAACTACACGTTACAGGCCACTTATTTCTAAACCGGTTTGGGCAGTTTTATCACTAATTTTGGTTTTAACAACAGTATATTTAGCTTTAAACAGTACTGATTCTAACACAAGCTGGTTAAACAGTATAGATTTTTATACGTTGACCAATAATAAAGTAACCAACGCGTTTTCATCTATATCCTTATCTAAAACGCTAGTTTATGCTATAGGGTTATTTGGTATTATGTTATGTGTGCAAATTCCGTTTTTAAAGCATCATTTTGATAAACGCTTTCAGGTTTAGTTTAGTACCAACGTCTTTTTTTCTTTTTTGAAGCTTTGCTTTTACGGCCTTTTTTATGTTTGCTTTTTGAGTCTTTGGATTTGTGAACAATAGCTTTTGCTTTTGGATCTAAAGGGTAAGGGTGATTTTCCTCAATAGGAATTTCTTTTTGAATGAATTGTTGAATGGTTTTAACATAATTTTTTTCGTCAGCGGAGCATAGCGAATATGCTATTCCGTTTTGTCCTGCACGGCCAGTTCTTCCAATTCTATGGACATAAGTTTCAGGAATGTTGGGTAAATCAAAGTTGATAACGACATCCAATTCGCTTATATCAATACCTCTAGCAGCTACATCTGTGGCTATTAAAATATCTACAACACCATTTTTAAACTTTTTTAGTGCTTCTTGTCTATCGGTTTGCGATTTATCGCCATGTATAGTGTCTACTTTGTAACCGTTTTTAATAAGTGCGGTTTCTAATTTGTTAACTCCAAATTTTGTGCGTCTAAAAATAAGGATATTGCCTCTTATGGTATTTCGGAGTAAATGTAAACACAATTCCATTTTATTGCGCTTTGGCACATAATATAAGTGCTGGTCTACTGTTTTTGCAGCTGTTGAACTTGCTGAAATTTCAACACGTTCAGGCGATTTTAAGATGGAATTAGCCAATTGTTCAACTTTAAAAGGCATGGTAGCAGAAAACAATACTATTTGTTTATTTTTTGGGCAAAGGGTTTCAATTGTTCTAACGTCATCAATAAAACCCATATCCAGCATAAGATCAGCTTCATCTAACACAAGTATTTCTACCTGATCTAAATCTACAAAACCTTGCTTTTGTAAATCAATTAACCTACCCGGAGTTGCCACGAGTATATCAACACCTTTTGTTAAAACATCAATTTGAGGTTTGTCTGAAATGCCACCAAAAATAACTGTTGTCCTTAAATTGGTATGTCTGCCATAGGCTTTAAAATTATTGCCAATTTGTAGCGCTAATTCACGTGTAGGACTCACAATTAAAGCTTTAATTATCTTACCACCTTTAGGAGCATCTTGCTTTTTGAATAATAGCTGTAGTATAGGTAAGGCAAAAGCAGCCGTTTTACCAGTACCCGTTTGGGCAGTAACTATAATATCTTTTTTGTCTAATACTTTTGGAATGGCTTTCAGCTGAACTTCAGTAGGCTGCGAATACCCCTGTTCTTCAATTGATTTTAAAAGGGGATTAATGAGTTGTAAGTCTTTAAATGACATGAATTAGTATTTGTAACAAAGATATATCAATTTTAAACTTTGTTAGTCTTCATCATTAAGAATGAAAAGAAATAAAAAAGGCATCTCAATCAAGATGCCTTTTAAAATTTTAAAAGTCCAGTATAAATATTAGACCTATAGTATTTAAATTTTTTAGACGTTGTTCGTCATTAAGAACTTGTCCGTTATTAGTTTCAAATTTTGAAAAATCAGATTGACCGCTATAATTTAAACCGGCACTAAAACAGTCTCCAAATTTATACAAAAAGCCAAGGCCTAATTGAAAGCCAAAATTCCAGCCTTCGTAAACATCTTCTACTCTAAAGCTGTTATAGGTATATTCATCTTTATAAATGGTTTGGGCATAAGGGCCTAAATGGGCAATAAATTTAAAATTATCAGCCACAAAACAATCAAACGTTACCAAAAGAGGGATTTTAATAAGTACACGTTCGTGGTAAAAGTTTCCGGCATAATTAAAAGCATTACCAGTTAAGCTAGTGTATGCTCCTCCAGTGGCTAGACCTACTTTTTCGCTTAATTTGTAATTAAACACAAGTTCTGCAGAATTAGCATTGACATTGTAGTTAGGTTGGGAATCACTATCCATAATACCATAACCAATGCCACCAAAGGCCATAACGCTAAATTTCGATTCTTTTTTTTCGGTCTCATCTTGAGCTTGCGCAAAAGTGAAAGCTAAAAACGTAGTTAACAATAAGATTACATTCAATTTTTTCATAAGGCATTCTTTTTAAATAAATAGTTAATATTTCTTTTTAAAGTAGTTGGTTGCCAAAAATGTAATTGTTAGTGATGCTAAGATACGTAATAAAAATAACACCTTATTTGTTGAGACTATTAATACTCTATTAGAGAATTAGTAAAATTTATAATAAAAAACCACTTCGGTTAGGCAGTGGTTTTTTCGATTCTGAAACCTATAAGAATAACCAAACTATTTAATAATAACTCAATCGTACGTTATTTATGAAACTTGTATTACGTAGGTGGCTACTATATCATTATTGATTTTTAAGTGTACATCATAAAGTCCTTTTCTTTTAAAAGTATAATCAAATGAAATTGTACCATTTTCATTTTTTAAGTTGGAAACTTCAAATGTAATCTCTTCTATTCCATTATACTTTATTAATGAAATTGTATGATTTGTAATTTGCTTGAGTGATTTGAAGCTGAAATCTATTTTGTGATTCCGTTTTATTGAAATGTGCATTTCATTCGGATTTATGGGAATTATTTTGTGTTTAAAAGATTCGCTATAAATTAGAGGCGAGTTTGTGAATTGTGTTGGCGTTAATGAATCGATTAACAACCATTTTTCTTGTAATGGATAATGACTCTTTGAAAAAAGGATTGGATCTGTTAAAAAATAGCCATCGTTAAAATCACTCATAAAAGTATTTCCAATTGTATAGCCACTAGACCATGTCGCGTCACATAAATACCATTTGTCATTTAATTTTACAGCATTCCATGAATGATTGGCTATTTCAAGTTTGTTTACATTGGAAGTTATGGATCTGCCATATCCATTAATTATTTCACATTCTATATTAGCAAAAAGGCATAATTCTTTAATTAAATAGGCATACCCCGTGCACATTGTTTTCTTGTCTTTGAGTAACGTGCCAAACACAGTTTTTAAGTATTGATTATTCCACTTTATGAACTTTAGGCTATCATTTTGATATTTCCTCTTTTTTTTGAAAATTGTATTTTCTTGGTTTATATCTGCTTTAATGTTTTTACAAACCCAAGTATAAATAGCTCTAAATTTTTCTACATCAGTTTGTAATTTATGAGTTAGGTTATAAGATAGATTGGGTAAGTGGTCTAAACTTGCTCCTTTATTAATTTTTGCCATATGATCAGCTAATGTAAAATCAACAGATTCAAAGTCAGAGACTTGAGCAAACGTGAAATTGACAAAAAATAGGGCTAGAATAATGAATTTCATTAGAAAAATTTATTTCGATTTATAAATTCCTTTTGTAGCAACTTTTCCCATGACTACAAATTCTAAAGCATCCATATTGACTTCCATTTGAATTTTAGTTTTTGAATTCTGACTGTTAATTATAATTTCACGTGTTTCATAACCTAAAAAACTAAAGCTCAAAACGTCACCTTTATTTAGCTTTTCAGGGAATTTAAACTCACCATCAAAATTAGTTTGAGTACCATTTGTAGTGCCTTTCTGAATAATATTTACACCTGGAAGTGGTAAACCATTTTCGTCCAAAACAGTTCCTTTAACTTCAATTTCATTCTCTTGAGATACGTCATTGATATTTGAAGGGTCTTGGTTAGAAGCATCATTTTGTTTTTGAAGTTCTTGTGAATAGCTATTACTGAATGAAAACAATGTTAAACAAGCCAATCCAATACTACTTATAAAGCTTAACGTTCTATTTTTTTTAGGTGTTTTGTTATAAGTTGTTAATTGATTGCTGTTAAATCTTCCACAAGTATTGTTTTTATTTTTATTCTTGAAAAAAGTAATAATCTCTTTGGAGTTCATTGAAGTAAAGTCTACAACTTCTTTATTACAAGAGTCACAAAAACCACCCATTTCTGTCGGTCTAAAAGTGTTGAAGTTTTCTAAACACGGTTTTTTAATGTCTAAACTGAATTGATTTTTCATAATGGTTATATTATTTATATAGCAAACCTATCAATTAGATGGTTTAAAGAAAATCAAGTATTAGACTAGGGTGCTTTTCAATGAGTAAATAATGCAGTCTGGTTAGGGAATAAAAAAACCACCTCTATTAAGAAGTGGTTTTCTAATTGTTAGATACTGAAACATATTCAGCATGACAAAATTATTTTATCATATCATAACTTCTCTTGATAAAGTTTGTTAGTTCTTCACCTTTCAGAAGCCCTTGACTTAATCTTGCCAAGTCTAAACTTTGGTTAATTAAACGCTCTTGCTTTTTGCGTGTTTTGGTATTTAAAATTTCGCCTACTAGTTCAGAGTTGGTATTCACAACCAAGTTATACATTTCTGGCATATTACCCATACCAAACATACCGCCTCCACCAGTTTGCTGCATTTCTTTCATACGACGCATAAATTCTGGTTGCGTAATCATAAATGGTGCTGCATCGCTATCCATAGTTTCTAATTGAACCATGAATTTTTCTGATGGAATGACCTCTTTTAATAATTCATCAAGATTTTTCTTTTCATCTTCAGAAAGCTTTGAGATTTTAGTATCATCTTTCTTGATTAAGTTATCAATATGATCTGCATCAACACGTGTGAATGAAATATTCTCTTTACTTCCTTCTAGCTTCTGCATAAGGTGCGAAACAATAGGAGAATCTAATAACAATACTTCATAGCCTTTAGCTTTAGCAGCCTCAATGTAGCTGTGTTGTGCATCTTTATCTGATGCATAAAGAATTACTAATTTATCATCTTTATCGGTTTGTTTTGCTTTAATGGCATTGAACAACTCATCATAAGTAAAATACTTGCCATCAACCGTTGGGTATAAAGCAAAAGCATCAGCTTTTTCAAAGAATTTTTCTTCAGAAAGCATACCGTATTCAATCACAATTTTAATGTCATCCCATTTCTTCTCGAAATCTTCACGATTGTTATTGAACAGTGATTTTAACTTGTCGGCTACCTTACGGGTAATGTAAGATGAAATCTTCTTAACGGCTCCATCAGCTTGCAGGTAACTGCGCGAAACGTTTAATGGAATATCTGGTGAATCAATCACACCACGTAGCATAGTCAAAAATTCTGGGACAATTCCTTCAACATTATCTGTTACAAAAACCTGATTTTGATACAATTGGATTTTATCGCGTTGAATATTTAAATCGTTCGTCATTTTTGGGAAGTATAAAATCCCAGTCAAATTGAACGGATAATCTACATTTAAGTGAATGTGGAATAAAGGCTCCTCAAACTGCATCGGGTAGAGCTCGCGGTAGAAATTATTATAATCTTCATCTTTTAAATCCGTTGGTTGTTTGGTCCAAGCCGGATTTGGATTATTGATGATATTGTCAACCGTGATTTTTTTATGTGGCTCGGTAGTCTCTTTACCGTCTTTATCTGTTGTTTTTTTAGGCGTGAAATCTGGATCATTTATCTCCTTGGTTCCAAATTTAATTGGAACAGGCATAAACTTGTTATACTTCACCAATAACTCACGGATACGGGATTCTTCTAAAAACTCTTTATCATCTTCTGTAATATGAAGAATAATTTCAGTACCACGCTCTGTTTTTTCAACCGGTTCTAAAGTAAATTCAGGAGATCCATCGCAAGTCCAATGCGCAGCTGGCTCGTCTTTGTAAGATTTCGTGATGATTTCTACTTTATTCGCTACCATGAAAGCCGAATAGAAACCTAAACCAAAATGACCAATAATTCCAGAATCTTTGGCAGCATCCTTGTACTTGTCCAAGAATTCTTCAGCGCCAGAAAAAGCCACTTGGTTGATGTATTTTTCAACCTCTTCAGCAGTCATACCAATTCCTTGGTCTATAATGTGAAGCTTTTTACCTTCTTTATCAATTTTAATTTCTATCTGCGGATTGCCATAGTCCACTTTGGCTTCGCCAATACTGGTTAAGTGCTTCAGTTTTAAGGTAGCATCTGTAGCATTACTAATTAACTCACGTAGAAATATTTCGTGGTCACTGTATAAGAATTTTTTAATGAGCGGGAAGATGTTTTCTACCGAAACATTAATATTTCCTTTTGTCATGATTTGTTATTTTATTTTGTCACCTCGAGCGCAGTCGAGAGGTCTTTTAGTTCTCGACTACGCTCGAACAGACAGATTAATTAAATATTTGTTCTGCAAACAGAATAGACAAAAAAAGTACCAAGACAAAAAATGTGACAAACTGACATTTCAAGCAAAAAAAGCACCCTTCGATTGAAGGGTGCTTTGATAAATTTAAATCGAGAACTTAATTCTTTATAGATTCTTCAGGCGTTTTAACCTCTGCTTTGTTTTTCACATGTTGTTCTAACCATTGATCTTGCTCCCATAGCATGTGCATGATTGATTCTTTGGCGGCATAACCATGACTCTCTTTTGGCAGCATAACTAATCGCACTGGAGCGCCTAATCCTTTTAAAGCATTGAAGTAGCGTTCACTTTGTAGAGGATAGGTTCCCGAATTATTATCAGCTTCACCATGGATTAGCAGCAAAGGTGTTTTCATAGTATCTGCATGCATAAATGGCGACATGTTGTAATAAATCTCTGGTGCTTCCCAATAGTTACGTTCTTCGCTTTGAAAACCAAAAGGCGTCAATGTTCTATTGTAGGCACCACTTCTGGCAATACCAGCAGCAAATAAATTGGAATGTGATAATAGATTTGCCGTCATAAACGCACCGTAACTATGTCCGCCAACAGCAACGCGATCTCGGTCTATATAACCCATATTATCAACAGCGTCAATAGCTGCTTTGCCATTGGCAACCAATTGTTTAATAAAACTGTCGTTTGGTTCTTCGTCACCCTCACCTACAATCGGAAAAGACGCGTCATCCAAAACCACATAGCCACGAGTTACCCAATAAATTGGAGAACCGTAATAAGGGTACGTAAATTCATTGGAGCTTGATGTATTTTGACCTGCACTGTTTTTGTCTTTATACTCTCGAGGATAAGCCCACATAATCATCGGGTACTTTTTGCCTGCTTCGTAATTGGTTGGTAAATACAGAGTGGCGCTTAAGTCTAAACCATCATCACGTTTGTAGTTTATTACTTGCTTTTCAACATCTTGAATGCTTTTAAACGGATTTTCAAATTGCGTTAAAGGGATTAACCCGATACGTTTTTTTATGTTTCTAATGTAATAGTTAGGATATTCGTTTTTCGATTCTATACGAACAACAAATTCACCTTTTTTGGCATCTAAAGCGCTTGATATGTCTTCAACTTTATCAGTAAGTTGCGATTGATATAAGCGATTGGTTTTTTTGGTTTCTAAATCCAATTCATCTACAAATGGAAATTTACCCTCTTTGCTGTAACCATCACCAATTAAATAGACTTTATTGTCATCCAATTCTAAAACATACTCGTTAAATGCGTTTTTAGAAGTAACAAAACTACCTGGATCGCTGTAACGATCTTGATAATTTCTATCGAAAAGAATCTTTGCTTCCTGATTCGGGTTTGAAGGATTAAACACGTAAGTTCTTGTGTTTCTGGTGTTCCACCAATAATCGTAAGCTAAAGCTGTGTTGTCATTTCCCCAAATAATTCCGCTAAACCTATCCTTGGTTTTTAAAATGGATTTCGCTAGTCCATCAAATGGCGCATCTTGCTGGAACACTTCATCGCGATAAGGAACTTCGTTGGCAGGGTCGCCACCATCTAGTACTTCAGCCCAAACTAATGTAGCTGGTTTGTCATCACGCCAGGTAAAATTACGTTTACCTTTGCGCTCTGCCATAAAGCCTTTTGGTAAATCTTCAATTAAAGGAACTTCTAGAACAGTCTTAACCTTATCACCATTACTTTTATAAATGGTTGAAGCAGATGGAAATCTATAATAGGGAACTAAATATGAAAATGGTTTTTTAATAGTTGTTATCATAACATATTCACCATTAGGCGAAAATGATAAACCACGATACATATCGCTTTCTTTCCACACCGATTTTGAACCATCTAAATTAACTTTGTAAATAACGGATTGCGCCAATTGCTCAAAATTGTGCTCGTCATTCTTGTTTTTCAGTAAATCTTGATAGGTTCTATTTTGGGCTTTTACACCGGCTTCGCTTACGGAAACTGTTGGTCCCGTTGGAACAGCTTCTTTAGTATTGATAAGAGGCTTTCTAGTATCAGGTAGCATTTTAACCAGCATGGCTTTACTGTCTTTAAACCAAGTTACAGGGTTTCCCATATTGGCATTTAAGTTGGCATCGGTTATTTTTTTAGCGGAAGCATTTAGAATATCCAATAACCAAAGTTCAGCACCATTAGACACCGTATTGGTAAATGTCATAAACTTTTGATCTGGCGACCATGAAAAATTAGCAAAACGGCCATTATCTGGCATGCCTGAAATATTCTTTGGATCACCACTTTTACCATTTCTAACTTTTACGTCGGTGTAGTAACGCGTTCTACTGCCTATATTGGTAACAGGGTTTATTCGTAAACCGCCTAAACGTAATTCGGTTTCAGAAAGTTCTTCAATAGTTTTGTAGTTACTGCGGTATAGAAACACAATGTTCTCCCCTTTACTATCCATACGAATACTAGGAGCCAAAGGTGCTTCAGCTAATTCTAAAATATTTTGATGAGGTTTTTGATAGGTCAGGTTTTCTTGCGAAAAACCAAAGGATAAACAAAGAAATAAACAGAGTGTAAAAATGTATTTCATGACATTGAATTTTAATTAGAGCCCTAAAGATACTTAAAATGCTCCTGCTAAAAAGTTAAGAAAACTTAAATCTTATTTGTTATGCATGCATAACGATTGCAATTGACATTTGAAATCAATTAGACCGTAAATAGTTAAATTGCGGGACTTACTTTAAACATTGCCTATGTATAATTCAAAGATAATTGGGTTGGGATATTATGTTCCTGACAATGTGGTTACGAATGATGATTTGTCTAAAATAATGGATACCAGTGACGAGTGGATTCAGGAACGTACAGGTATTCAAGAGCGTCGTTGGGTGAAACCAAATTCTGGAGAAACAACGGCTAGTATGGGAGTAGAAGCAGCCAAAATAGCTATAGATCGTGCCGGAATTGATAAAGATGATATAGATTTTATTGTTTTCGCTACTTTAAGCCCTGATATGTACTTTCCAGGACCAGGTGTTCAGGTTCAACATGCTTTGGATATAAAAACCGTTGGTGCATTGGATGTTAGAAACCAATGCTCGGGTTTTGTCTACGGTCTGTCGGTTGCTGACAATTTTATTAAAACAGGCATGTATAAAAATGTATTGGTAATAGGTAGTGAGTTACATTCTCATGGCTTAGATAAAACAACTAGAGGGCGAGGTGTGTCGGTGATTTTTGGAGATGGAGCAGGAGCTGCGGTTTTAACTCGTGAAGAAGATACATCTAAAGGCATTTTATCTACACATCTACACTCACAGGGTGAGCATGCTGAAGAATTGGTGTTGGTAGCACCTGGAATGGGCAAACGTTGGGTAAATGATATCATTGCAGATAATGACCCTAATGATGAAAGTTATTTTCCTTATATGAATGGACAATTTGTATTTAAAAATGCCGTGGTTCGATTTAGCGAGGTGATTATGGAAGGGCTTATGACAAATAAACTTCAAGTTGAGGACATTGATATGTTGATACCGCATCAAGCTAACTTGAGAATTGCGCAATTTATACAGAAGAAATTTAAACTTTCAGATGACCAAGTATTCAATAATATACAGAAGTATGGCAATACCACAGCAGCTTCCATTCCAATTGCTTTAACCGAAGCTTGGGAACAAGGTAAAATCAAAGAAGATGATACAGTTGTGCTGGCTGCTTTTGGAAGTGGCTTTACTTGGGGCAGTGTGATTATTAAATGGTAATAAATTCTTGAAATGCATGAATAAATATAAAAAAAACCCGAGGCAAGTCTGCTCCGGGTTTTTTCGCTATTAACCAATTTTAACTAACACTAACCGCGAGAAGTTCACAGTTATATTACTTAAAAACTTATCACTTATTTATATAGACGTAAAAAGTTTATTTTTATTTCATATAGAACTGTATTTAACGATGATTTAACACTTGGTAAGTAAAAACCCAAGGCAGTGACACCCTGGGTTTTCTAATTTAATAACCAAAACATTAACACTAACCATCAACTATTATGTTAGGCTATTAAATATATTTTACATAAATCCGCCACTACCTGACTTTTCGTTGTTGTCGCGGTTTTTGCGTTGAAGCGCTCTATATTTATTTCCTCCAAAACGATAAGAAATGTTTATATTCCATGTATTGCTTTCCCAATTAAATCCGCCAACAGATGGTACTGGATTTTCACCTTCAAATTCAAAAGCCATGGTATTAAAAATATCGTTGTAGTTAAAACTTACTGTAGCTCTATTGTCTTCCAAGAAGCTATATCTTATTCCTGTATTTACGAAGTACATAGGCTTTCTGGTAAATTGAATACCTTCCTCTTCACCTCTATACATGGCAAAAAGTGATAGGTCCAAATTTTTAACCACTTTAAAGTTGTTGAATATTCTAAAATTCCAAATAATATTATCTGCTGTAACTTGATCAACTATAATATCGTCTTCGGTAGGGTCTACACCAGGAGGTGCAATTACACGCTCGGTAAACCCTTTTTGCTGTCTGTAATACAAATCGAAACTGGTGTTAAAATTCCACCATTTCGTTGGTCTGTAATTACTAGATAGTTCTACACCATAGGCTGATGTGTTATCGAAATTTTCAAAAGTTAAAATGTATTTATTGAAATCTAATCGGTCAACAAAAACGGCTCTATTAATCTCATCCTCAATTAATCTGTAAAAAACTCCAGCAGTAATTGATCCTTTTTCAAGGTTACGAATGTAATTAGCTTCAATAGAGTTAGTGAACTGTGGCTCCAATTCAGGATTTCCAACATTGGATAACAAAGGTGTGCTCCACTCTCGTATAGGGTTAACTTGCCCAACACCTGGTCTGTCTACACGTCTGCTGTAACTTAATTGATAGGTGTTCTTATCACTAGGAGTGTAGGTTAAAAAGGCAGATGGGTAAAATTGTATATAATCGTTTTCAAATGGATTAACCTCTGTTTCATTTTCTAAAAAATTAGTAGCAATAGCATCTACAGTTACTGTTTCTGCTCTTACACCTAATTGATAACTCCATTTTTCCTTTGATTTTCCATAAGTAACATAAGCCGAGTAAATATCTCTTTTATAATCGAAATATGTTGAAGGTGTTGGTCTAAACTCATCGCCATTGTTAGCAATATCGTCTTGATCAGGGTTTGGAGAAAGCCCTGTTGATTTATAATCAACTGTAGTATCATAAAGTCGGGCTTCAAGTCCTGCTTCCAGTTTAGTTTCGTCGTTTAGAGGGTTTACATAATCAATATTTACGATGGTTTGGGCACGATCTGTGTTTACATAATCTTCATAGTTTGGCGGGAAGGCGATGTTGATAAAATCGAAGTTAGCATCTTCTTCTTGATTAAAATCGCTGTAATCAATTTCAATATCCAGCTTTTCACCTTCTTTTTTAAAGTCATGTTTGTAGGCTAAATTATATTGTGAAGAAATGTTGTCAATAGTGTTGTTGAACAATTGGCGTTCGGTTGGACCATTGTCATAAACCACATCTGTCGTGCCATCATTTTTTCCATCAAAAACATTTTGATTGGTAAAAAAGGAAATGGTGTTGTTGTCATTTAAATAATAGTCAAGCCCTACTTTAAACAAATGCGATTTACCGTTTCTATCTGTATTGAATATCTGATTGGAGGTATTGTCAGGTCTATAAATGTTTCCATAGCTATTATTAGACCCAACGTTATTGCCGTAATTCCCAAATAGATTTACTTTGCCATTACGATAGTTCATGTCAATAGAGCTATTAAAACGCGCGTTGATTTCTTTGGTAAGACCAAAATTTACATTTCCGTTAAACCCAATGTTGGTGTTTTTGTAAAGGATTATATTAATAATACCACTCATGCCTTCAGGGTTATATTTTGCTGAAGGATTTGTTATGAGCTCTATTTGCTTGATTGATGTAGAAGGTATTTGACGAAGTAATTGCGCTATAGGAACATTAGATAATGTGCCATCTATCATTACACGTACATTTTCATTACCACGCAAGCTAATGTTTCCCGTTTGTTGGTCTACACTAACCGAAGGAATATTGTTCATAATATCAGAAGCTGTTGCTCCAGCAGTTGTTAAGTCTTTACCAACATTAACTACTTTTCTGTCTACTTTTTGTTGAATTGTTGATACTTCTGCTACAATGGTAACTTCATCTAAACCTGTTGCTTCTTCTTCAAGAGTCAAGGTGCCTAAATCAATATCTTTAATATCTTGGTTAATGGATATCGATCGGTCTATTGTTTTATATCCTATAAACTGTATGGTTACAACATACTTTCCGCCAGGTATTTTTTGAATATAAAATTTTCCATCGTTATCTGTAATTGTTCCATTAATCGTTTCACCAGCTTCACTTTTTAAAATAACGGTAACATAAGGTAAGGGTTGGTTTAAAGTAGCGTCTATTATTGTACCTGTAATGCTTCCTTTAACAAGAATGGGAACGTTACTTACAGAAGTTTGTGCTTGCGCAAATAGAGTTAATAATAACAAGCATACTGTTAATAGCTTTTTCATCTGATTGGTTGTCTTTTGATTGATGTTTTATTTTTGTTATTATTATTACAGACGTCTATTTTTGCTGCTTGTTACTCTTTTTAACATTACTTAACAACACTTTAACACATGAGTAGAAAAACACTAGTATTTGGTGCATCTTTAAAACCTAACAGATATTCTCATTATGCCATTCAGCGCTTGGTAGCAAATAAGCACGAGGTTGTTGCTTTTGGAATGAAATCTGGAGATGTTTCTGGAGTAACAATAGACACGGAATTAATGGGTTATAATAATATAGATACTGTTACATTGTATTTAAATCCTAAACGGCAAGAAGCTTACTACAATTATATAATAGGCTTGAACCCAAAGCGTGTCATTTTCAATCCAGGAACGGAAAACCCTGCATTTTATAAATTATTGCGAGAGAATAACATTGATTTTGAAGAAGCTTGTACGTTAGTGTTGTTGTCTACGAATCAGTATTAAACCTAAATAGGTCAAAAACCCATTTAGTATAAGAATAAAGAAACCAAATTCAAATCCAAACCATTTTGAACTGTTCACACTAATAATATAGGAAAGGATTGGTGAGAGAATCGCAATTACCGGAACCCATTTGTCTTTTACTTGCCATTTACTAAACAAACCATAAGCATATAGGCCTAATAGTGGGCCATAGGTATAACCTGCAAACACAAAAAGTTTGGCAATAACACTGGCATCTTTAATAATGTATTTAAAGGCAATGATTACCAGAATTAAAATTAGGGAAATAAATACATGAATACGTTTTCTAATACGAACCTGTTTTTCGGCATTGTGTTTTTTTTCAATATCTAAAATATCAATACTGAATGATGTGGTTAAAGAGGTTAATGCCGAATCGGCACTACTGTATGCTGCTGCAATTAATCCGAGTAAGAAAAATACAAAAACACCAATACCTAAATGGTTTTTTGCTAGAATGGGGAACAAATCATCTTTATGGGCATCAATACCATTTTGTTGCGCATAAACCGTTAGAAGTAAACCTAAACTTAAGAATACAAAATTCACAATAGTCAATACAATAGTAAACCAAAACATGTTTTTTTGTGCATCTTTCAGTGTTCTGCAGGTCAAGTTTTTTTGCATCATATCTTGGTCTAAACCTGTCATGACTATGGCTATAAAAGCACCGGAAATAAATTGCTTCCAGAAATAATTACTAGATTTAAAATCATCAAAAAAGAAGGTCTTACTTAAATCACTATCTAAAACAAAACTGAAAATATTACTACCACTTAAACCTAATTCATCGCCTACAAAATAAATGGTAACACCAACGACAATAAGCATAAAAAGGGTCTGTAAGGTGTCTGTCCAAACAATAGTTTTGATACCTGATTTAAAAGTGTACAGCCAAATTAGCAAAACTGTAATGGTAACCGTTTGCCAAAATTCTATGCCTAATTCATCAAACAAAATGATTTGTAGAACATTGGCAACTAAATACAATCTGAAACTTGCTCCTATTACTCGCGATATAAGAAAGAAGGAAGCACCTGTTTTATAAGAGTAGTTTCCGAAACGTGTTTCCAAATAGGTGTAAATGGAAGTTAAATTTAACCTATAATATAACGGGAGTAGAACCAACCCAATAACCAGATAGCCCACAATATAACCTAATACAACCTGCATATAGCTAAACTGCGAAGCTTCAATCCAACCGGGAACAGAAATAAAGGTCACGCCTGATAAAGAGGCGCCAATCATTCCAAATGCTACTACATACCAAGGCGATTGTCTGTTACCTTTAAAAAAAGCATCATTGCCAGATTTTTTTCCAGTAAAAAACGATATCAGTATCAGCAAGCCAAAGTAGGCGACAATGAGTAAAATAATCTGCGTTGGATTCATAAAAAAATATTGTAGAGCCAAAATACAAATTACCATTGTATATACAATTCTTAAATGTAAAATCGTAAATTCGCAGCAATGGAATTTTCATCAAAATTATTGGAACGTGCCGTAAACGAAATGTCGCAATTACCAGGAATTGGTAAACGCACAGCTTTACGTTTGGTGTTGCATTTGCTGAGGCAGCCCGAGAATCAGACCAATCAATTGGCAGATGCATTGAAAACCATGCGATCAGAAATTAATTTCTGTAAAAGCTGTCACAACATTAGCGATACTGCGGTTTGCGAAATTTGTTCAAACCCAAATAGAACGGATGAAATCATTTGCGTAGTTGAAGATATTCGTGATGTAATGGCTATTGAAAATACCAGTTCATTTCGTGGACTCTATCATGTCTTGGGTGGAAAAATTTCACCAATGGATGGTATTGGGCCCAACGATTTGAATATTGAAACGTTGGTTGAAAAGGTAAAGTCAGGTAAAGTTAAAGAACTCATTTTTGCTTTAGGTTCTACCATGGAAGGCGATACCACAAACTTCTATATTTATAGGCAGATTCAGGATTACAATGTCGTAACATCAACAATAGCACGAGGTATTTCAGTAGGAAACGAACTGGAGTATACCGATGAGGTGACTTTGGGAAGAAGCATCATTAACCGCATTCCTTTTGAAGCTTCCTTAAAATCTTAAATATATCATTTGAAACTATCTGTCGTCATACTAAACTATAACGTGCGTTACTTTTTGGAGTTATGTTTAAAAAGTGTAGAAGCTGCCATAGTTGATTTAGATGCCGAAATTATAGTTGTAGATAATAACTCGTCTGATGACAGTTGCCAAATGGTAAAAACTACATTCCCTGAAGTTGTTTTAATTGAAAACAAAAACAACGATGGGTTTTCAAAAGGAAACAATTTGGGTGTCGCTCAAGCTAAAGGCGAATATATCTGTATTTTAAATCCAGATACCGTTGTGGCCGAAAACACCTTTTCCACATTATTACAGTTTATCAAACAGCAGGATAATCCAGGAATTGTAGGTTGTCGCTTGATTGATGGAACAGGGCATTTTTTACCAGAAAGTAAGCGTAATATCCCAAAACCTAAAGTGGCACTAAAAAAGCTGTTGGGTAATCCGTATGACTATTATGCCAATCAAGTTGATGAGTTTGGTATTGGTGAAGTTCCGGTTTTTGTTGGTGCTTTTATGTTTATGGAAAAAGCGGTTTATGAAGCTGTAGGTGGATTCGATGAAGATTACTTTATGTATGGGGAAGATGTAGACATTTCCTATAAAGTTTTAAAAGCTGGCTATAAAAACTACTATAATGGTACGACCAGTATTATACATTATAAAGGAGAGAGTACTTTAAAGGACGTAAAATATGCCAAACGTTTTTATGGTGCTATGCAAATTTTTTACAAAAAGCATTTTAAAAGTAATTGGCTGTTCAACACTATAGTTTGGTTTGGAATAAAAGCAGCTTACGTGCTACGTTCAGAACCTAAACAACAAGAAAAACGGGTTGACACCTTTTTAGTGTTGTCCAAACGGATTTGCGATTTTTTAATACCATTTTTAGATAAACCCGTTGAAGTGGTTTCTGAATTACCAGATTTAAAACCGTATACCGAAATTATTTTTGATGCCCATACGTTCAGTTACAAATCCATTATAGAACTGATTGATAATTATAAGACGCAACGTACCATTTCCTTCAAAATACTGCCAAATAATGCGCATTTCATGATTGGTAGTAATAGCTCCAAGTGTAGAGGTGAAATCATGTTGTTTGAAAAGAATTAATTAACAAAACTGCAATCAATTCGATGATTTTTCATTAATTTTGCAGTCGTAATTTAAAAAAACAGCGTTCCATTACAGATATGGCAAAATTTGAATTAAAACTCCCAAAAATGGGAGAGAGTGTAGCAGAAGCAACCATTACTTCTTGGTTAAAAGAAGTAGGCGAAACTATTGAAGCAGACGAAGCGGTTTTAGAAATAGCAACCGATAAGGTGGATAGCGAAGTGCCGAGTGAGGTTGAAGGTGTTTTAGTTGAAAAACTTTTTGATGTTGACGATGTGGTACAGGTAGGGCAAACAATTGCCGTTATCGAAACCGAAGGTGAAGCTAGTGTTTCTACATCACAACCAGAATCTGCTAAAACAGAATCTGTACCAGAAACGCCAGCTGTAGCTGAAGTTGAGAAAACAGTAGTGGCAGCTCAAGAAACAGCAGCTCCTATTGTATCTTCTGGTGACCGTTTTTATTCACCTTTAGTTAGAAATATCGCAAAAAAAGAAGGTATTTCTCAAAGTGAATTAGATGCCATGCCAGGAACCGGTAAAGATGGACGCGTTACCAAAAATGATATTCTTGCTTATTTAGATAACAGAGGAGGTCAACCTGTTGCGACTCCGAGTACAGTTGAGAAGTCTCAACCAGCTCAACAAACCGAAAAGCCAAAAGCAGCACCAGTTGTAGCTTCTGGTGATGACGAAATTATTGAAATGACCAGAATGGGCAAATTGATTGCGCATCATATGGTGGAATCGGTTCAAACTTCGGCACATGTACAGAGTTTTATAGAAGCCGATGTTACCAAAATCTGGAACTGGCGTAATAAGGTTAAAAAAGAATTTGCGCAACGCGAAGGAGAAAACCTAACCTTTACACCAATATTCATGGAAGCTGTAGCCAAAGCACTACGCGATTATCCTATGATGAATATTTCGGTTCAAGGAGATAGCATCATTAAGAAAAAACATATTAACCTAGGTATGGCAGCAGCCTTGCCAGATGGTAATTTAATTGTACCTGTTATAAAAGATGCAGACCAGTTAAACTTGGTAGGTATGACAAAAAAGGTAAACGATTTAGCTAATAGAGCCAGACAAAACCAATTAAAACCAGACGATATTCAAGGCGGAACATATACAGTTACCAATGTAGGAACCTTTGGCAGTATTATGGGAACACCAATTATTAATCAACCGCAAGTAGGTATTTTAGCACTTGGTGCTATTAGAAAAGTACCTGCTGTTGTAGAAACACCTGAAGGCGATTTTATTGGTATTCGTTACCGTATGTTTATGTCACATTCGTATGACCACAGAGTAGTGAATGGTGCATTAGGTGGTCAGTTTGTAAAAGCAGTTAAAGATTATTTAGAAGCTTGGGATCCGAATAGAGAGATTTAATGAGTTCCTTAGTTGGTAGGAATCTAATATAGGAAAAAGCACAATCTACAGATTGTGCTTTTTCTTTTTTTTAAATCTTTATTGATAATTTATTCCTGATTAATAATATTTAAAACATATTCCATTGCCCTTTTTGGATGTACTTCAATGTCAGGTTTAACGCCAATCTTATCGATTTTTTTTCCATCAGAAGTATAATAATCTGCTATTGGTACAAATACAGAATAATCATCGTTAACTGGAAATGTGTGCCCACTCAACATAGCGCCATTAGAGGTTTCGCCAACTAATGTTGCAATATTTGTCTTTTGCACAAGGTCAATTAATGGCTCGCAGGCACTTGCAGTATTATAATCTATTAAAATATATACTTTGCCTTGATAGATTGGTCTATTATGTCCTGGTATTATCGTTCTAAATGCAGCTTCATTCACGAACATTTTGCGAATTCCAGTATAAGTAAAATCTTGAAGTAAAGGCATTTTAGAAACTTGACTTTGAGTTGGTAAAGAATTTGATTTTTCAAACCATTTGCGTGTTAAGTAGTAACCTGCATCAATTGTATTTTGTGTCAAGAATTGACCTAATATCACAGGAGCATCTAGTGATCCACCTGTATTACCTCTTAAGTCTATTATTAAATTCTCAAATTTATCTGTTCCAATTTCTTGAACGGCTTGCATCATAGGTTCGCCACTAACAATAAATGAGCTTATTTTTAAATATGCAGTTTTATTATCTAAAGCTTTCCAAGTAATTGGCAAATTTTGTTCTGATTTAGTTGCCTTACTTGTTGATTTGTTTTTTTTAATTAATTGAAAATGTGAAAATGGTAAGTTTTTTCTACCTAAATCAAAGGCAATATAAAAGTCTTCTTCATTTAGGTTTAGTATTTCGTTTGAATACATGTGATTTTTGAATGTAATGAAGTCTTCATGCTTTAACCATTCTGGATTCGCTATTTGAGATTCTAGAGTTTTGAATACTTGATTTAATAGTTCAATTCGTTCATTCTCTAATTGGTTATTTAGCGGATTAATTAAAACTAACGATGTAAATAATGTAATAATAATTGTTTTCATTTTTATGTGTTTTATTGTTTTGTTGGTACAAATAAATGGTGCATAAGAATACCTGCAAAACTATAGTGATGATGCTGAAAATAATTATTTGAAATTGAAGATTTAGGGCTAAAATTGAATTTTAGGGACGATTTTGAAGGTACTTTTTAACGCCTAAAAAGTGTTTTGACGAAATAGGAATATCGGCATCGATATAACTAAGCTTTATTGTTCCTTTTCTTGTATTTCCTGCAATACCTGTAATAAAAGATGGATTAATAATAAACGATCTATGTATTTGCTGTCCTCGAGGAATCTCTTTGATAAGGTTTGATAAGGTTGACCGAATGACTTGTTTTTCAAGCGTGTTTTGTGAAAGAAAATAAATATCAACATAGTTTGATTGGGCTTGAGCCATTATAAAGTCTTTTTCTAAAAACTTAATTTGCTCGTTGCTATTACTTCCTTTAATTACAATTTTATTATCACTTTCTGAAGAGGTGGATTTTATTTCAATTTTACTAAATCTAAATCTCAAATATGCCCAAATTGGAATGAATATTGGAGCAAAGGGAACACTAAAAGATTTAGACCAATTTAAAATTTCATTTAAGTGAATTTTAAACCCATTTACTAATATAGTATTGTAAAAATATGATACAATTGTTATTAAAATAAAACCTAATAAAAGAATAAAAACTTCTTGTAAAACGTTCCATTTACGGTTTGCGTATCCATACCATAAATTCTCGAGTAAGTGTAAAAATAATATAGGTATAATTATGCAGAATGAATATCCAAATAGCTTAAGATTTTTATAAGGTATATCAGTAGTATAGGTATCAAATGGCTGTAAAAAAATTAGAATAAAGACCACCATCATGGATAGTATTATACTTATAAAAATGGTATGAATCCAATTTGATGTATAGCCAATTGATCTTTTCAATTCCATATAATTCTTTCAAGTGATAAATTTAATAAATAATGGTAATTTCAATTGAATTAAAAAATTAATGTTTAGCAACAAACCCATCCCATCTGCGCATATAATCAATAAAAGTATTACTCAAACCTTCAGATTTTAAATAGCTTTCTGAAACAGGATTTTCAATAGGTTTAAAGTTTGGGTTTTCAATCACACGTTTTGGGAAATCATGATGTAAAATACCAGAACGACCTGTGGTTACAAAATCTACTCCAGAATCTAATACGTTTTGCACATCATCACCAGTTCTAATATTTCCAGCAACTGTTAGCTTCACGTTTTTAAAATTCAAATCGGTAATATGTTGTAACAATGATTTATCAGAATCTGGATACTCTTCAGGTTTTTTAAAACAATCCCAAAGCGAAAGATCTAAAAAGTCAATATTATAATCATCAATTAATTGTTGACTGATAACTTTTATTTCAGACAATTTCATGCCAAAACGTTCTGGTGATAATCGTACGCCTAGTAAAAATTCTTTTCCACAGGCTGCTCGAATACCTTCAACAATTTCAAAAAGTAAACGAGATCGATTTTCTAATGAACCACCATATCGATCTTTACGTTTATTTATAGTATCACTTAAAAACTGCGTTAAAATATAACCATGAGCACCATGAACTTCAACACCATTATAGCCACATTTTTGCGCACGAATGGCAGCTTGAATAAAATCGTCTTTAAGTTGATGTACTTCATCTAAAGTCAAAGCTCTAGCGTTATGTTTTTCACTATCCGAAGGGCAAACTGCTTGTTGTTTTATGACTTCAAAAGGTGAGCGCATACCAGCATGATGCAGTTGAATAACAGCCAAACTCCCATAACTCTTAATTTTAGAGGCTAGCTTGGTATGACCTTCAATTAAATCATCTGAAAAAATGCCCAATTGTCCAGAGAATCCTTTTCCAATTTCTTGAACGTGAGAGGCACAGGTCATAACCAATCCAAAACCACCTTGGGCTCGCATAGCAAGCCAATGGTATTCGTCATCAGATAACTTACCGTTTTCATGACTTTGTTGGTTGGTAAGTGGTGCCAACATAAAGCGGTTTTTCATTTGGAGTCCGCAGTTAAAATTTAAAACATCAGAATAGTGATTATTCATTTATCAAAATATTAGAATTTTATTAATGGCTGTAATAAAAAAGTCCAGTTTTTAAAACTGGACTTTTTAAGATTTTTAATTTTATTAATCTGTTAGTGTGATGATAACACGATCTAATTCTCCTGTAAATTTAAATGGGCTTCCTTCATAATTTGGATCCACTTGTGTGCCAGAATCCATACCAACATCAAAGGTTTCAGCTAAAGAGTAGGTACTAATATGCATAGCATCAAAGTACATTTCATCTTGTTTTTCACCATTTACATATATTATACCATCACCAGACCATGGTTTAAATGTTCCGTCTAATTTCGATTTATCAAGTATAAATTCAAATTTCAAATCTGTTTTACCTTTCGGTAATGTATTACTTGTTAAATGGTAATGAACACCATCTAAAAAGTTATAGTCAAAATGAAGTTTGCTATCTTTTATGTACATAGTATATCCACCTGTCATTCCACCGCAAGAAACAATTACACCTTCCTCATTGCCTTGAAGATCAACAGTGGTTTCAATGGTATGAGATCGACCTTTTACAGGTGCTGATGCTTTTTCTGCAATACGAACTGCTCCAGGTGCATAATAAACGTAGTCTGTTTGATCTCCAAAAAGAACTTTGTTTACGTCATTTAAACGCTTTATCATATCATCGTATAAAGGATAGACATTATTTGCAAGTGCTTCTTCGTGAAAAATTTGCTTTAATTCTTCAAGTTTTTCAGGATTTTCTTCAGCTAAATCGTTGCTTTCAGAAAAATCTTCTGCAACATGATATAGTTCCCAAACATCATCTTCAAATGGAATTACAACATTTGTTTCCCATGGCATACGGTTACCATGTAATGTTACGGCTTTCCAACCGTCTGCCCATATGGCACGATTACCAAACATTTCATAGTATTGTTTCTTTTTGGCGTTTGGTGCATCTGGATTGTCAAATGAATATTGCATTGAAACACCCGTAAAAGGCTGTTGTTTTATACCATGATACTCATCAGGAACTTCTATTCCAGTAACTTCTGCAATAGTAGGAGCTATATCACTTATATGATGATACTGTTGTCTAATCGTTCCCTTATCTTTAATGCCATTTGGCCAGTGAACCACTAAATGATCGGCTTGACCACCACGGTGTTCAGACTGTTTAAAATATTTGAATGGTGTGTTCCCTGCCATTGCCCATCCAGCATGGTAATGCGGATAAGTGTCAGCACGTCCCCAACGTTCTAAATTTCTCATGTTGGCTTCAAAAGGTGTTTGCATACCATTTAAAACATAAGTTTCATTAAACGTTCCTGCTAAACCACCTTCTCCAGAAGCACCATTATCAGAGGTTACAAAAATCAATGTATTATCTAACTCATCAATACGTTCTAATGTTTTAATAATTCTTCCAATTTGATGGTCAACAAACTCTAGCTGAGCAGCAAATACTTCCATTTGCCTTGCATAAAGTTTTTTCTCATCGTCATTTAATGAGTCCCAAGCTGGAATTTCATCAATCCTATCAGTGAGTCTAGTATTTTGTGGAATAATTCCTAGACGTTTTTGATTTTCAATTATCTCTTCGCGAACTTTGTCCCAGCCTTGATCAAATTTACCTTTATACTTATCTATATAATGGTCTGGAGCGTGGTGTGGAGAGTGCATAGAACCTGAAGCCCAAAGCATCATAAACGGTAATTCGCTATCTAAAGATTTGTGTCCAGTAATCCATTCTATAGCGCGATCAGCTAAATCCGCATCTAAATGTTTCGATTTTCTATAAGGTTCTGGTGTGTGATCGTTCCACATAACAGGCACAAATTGATGAACATCGGCTGCCATGAAATTATAGCCATGATCAAATCCTTCATCACTTGGCCATCTATCAAATGGTCCTATTTGTGATACTTCATATAATGGTGTGTGATCCCACTTTCCAAGAGAATAATTAACGTAACCTTCTTCTTGTAAATAGTTAGCAATAGATTTTGCAGATGGAGGAACTATAGCATTATATCCTGGGAAACCCATTGCTGTTAAAGCGTGACTTCCTAGCCCAATTTTATGTGGATTACGTCCTGCCATTAAAGTCGCTCTAGAAGGCGAGCAAAGTGCTGTTGTATGAAAATTATTGTAGCGTAGACCATTAGATGCAAGTTTATCTATGCTTGGCGTGTTAATTAAACCACCAAATGACCCTATTTGAGCAAATCCTGTGTCATCTAATAGAAAAATAATAACATTTGGAGATCCTTCTTTCGGTCTTTTCTTCTTAGGCCACCATTGCTCTGAATCTTCATAAGATTCTGCTATTTTTCCTTTAAATTCTTGACCATACTTTTCAAATCCTTCAGGTAGATTTTCTTCAGGATTGCTTAATTTTTCAGATGTATTATTTTGACAACCAAAATAGGTGAGTATTGTCAAAACAAACAAAATTTTTAAAATTGGATGTTTCATAATAGTGTTTTCGTTTTTTGTAAAGGTCGTGATTTTTTTAGATGATTGAAAGTTTTGGTTTTAAATGCTTTAATAGTTTTGATATTGACCTACATTTTCTTTCATTAAACAGTATCTTTGCCAAAAACATTTTTAATGAATCTTAACTTATCAAAACCCATCTGTTTTTTCGATTTAGAAACCACAGGTGTAAACATCACTTCAGACCGTATCGTAGAGATAGCCATACTAAAAGTGTATCCAGATGGTAAAGAAGAATCCAAACGTTGGTTGGTAAATCCGGAGCGGTCAATACCTAAAGAAGTAACCGCTATTCATGGTATTTCAGATGCCGATGTGGCTAATCAACCTACATTTAAAGAACTGGCCAAAGAGATTCATAATATGATTAAGGATTCCGATTTAGGAGGTTTTAATTCTAATAGATTTGATATTCCTTTATTAGCTGAAGAAATGTTGCGAGCCGATGTGGATTTTGATATGAAAAACCGTTTGTCAATAGATGTACAAACCATTTTTCATAAAATGGAACAGCGCACCTTGAGTGCTGCCTATAAATTTTATTGCGATAAAACCTTGGAAGATGCCCACACGGCAGAAGCAGATACGAATGCAACCTACGAAGTGCTAAAGGCGCAAGTCGCCAAATATGAAGAATTGGAAAACAACTCCAAGTTTTTAGCAGAGTTTAGTTCTCGTAAGAAGTTTGCAGATTTTGCAGGTTTTATAACCTATAATAAAAAAGGAGAAGAGTGCTTTTCATTTGGAAAACATAAAGGTAAACGCGTAGAAGATATTTTAGAAGAAGAACCAGGTTATTTTGGTTGGTTGTTAAACGCTGATTTTCCGTTGTATACCAAAAAAGTTTTAACAGCCATTAAATTACGAGCGTTGAATAATAAGTTGAATTAATATGAAACTAATCTGCATCGGTCGTAATTATACCAAGCACATCGAGGAACTGGAAAACGAAAAACCAACAGACCCTGTAGTGTTTTTAAAACCTGACACGGCTATTCTGTTAAAAAAGCAACCGTTTTTTATTCCCGATTTTTCAGATGAGGTGCATCACGAAGTAGAGGTGTTGGTCAAAATAAACAGAGTTGGTAAGTACATTGATAAAAAGTTTGCACACAAATACTATAATGAAATTGGTTTGGGTATCGATTTTACAGCACGTGATCTGCAAGCTAAACTAAAAGAAAAAGGACTGCCTTGGGAAAAGGCAAAAGCTTTTGATGGTGCGGCTGTAATTGGGAAGTGGTTACCTAAAGAACAGTTTTCAGATTTAAACAACATGAATTTTTCACTGCAAAAAAATGATGAGGTCGTCCAACAAGGAAACACCAGTCATATGCTTTGGAAAATAGACGAATTAATAGAATATGTCTCTAAATATTTTACTTTAAAGATTGGAGATATTATATTTACCGGAACACCTGCTGGAGTTGGCAAGGTAGTTGCAAACGATAAAATAAAAGGATTTTTGGAAGACAAAGAACTGTTTTCAATAACAATAAAATAAATGGAACAACATTACAAATTATATCGCGTACGCGAAATGGCAGACAATGATGAAGATTTTATAGCTGCTTTAGCCGCTGCTTTTTTAGAAGAAGTGCCAGAAGACTTGGAACGATTAAAAACGGCAGTTGCCAACACCGATTATTATTCGGCTTATCAAGCCGCTCATAAAATGAAACCTACAGTCGATTTATTTGAGTTGGGTGTGCTTCAAGATCTAATTGAAGTTCAAGATTGGGGGAAATTCGAAAAAACAGACATGGACCCAACCGAAAAATTGAATAATGTTGTAATGGCTGTTGAAAAAGCCACTGAAGAACTAAAAGCAGACTTCGGATTGTAATGCAGGCAGAAATCATAACCATTGGAGATGAAATTCTAATTGGTCAGATTGTCGATACCAATTCAGCATATATTAGCAAACAACTAAATAAAATTGGGGTTTCCGTCTATCAAATTACTTCGGTTCAAGATGATAATGAACACATACTTAAATCTCTGTATGAAGCCGAAGAGAATGCCAATATCATTATCATTACAGGTGGACTTGGTCCAACCAAAGATGATATTACCAAAAGAACATTAGCTGAATATTTTGATGATACTTTGGTACAAAGTGATGCGGTTTTAAAAAACATTGAGCATCTCTGGGAAACTTATATCAAAAAACCATTGGCGCAAGTCAATATCGATCAAGCTTTAGTACCCTCTAAATCAGAGGTGCTAATGAATAAGTTTGGCAGTGCGCCAGGTATGTGGTTAGAGAAAAATGATAAGGTTTTTATATCCTTGCCTGGTGTACCTTATGAAATGAAAGCCTTAATGGAACAAGAGGTTGTTCCAAGATTACGAAAAGCTTATAAGTTTCCTTTTATCAAGCATACAACCTTATTAACCTATGGTTTGGGCGAAAGCTCATTGGCCGAGCGTATTGAAGACTGGGAAGATAATTTGCCCAATTTCATGAAGTTAGCGTATTTGCCTGGTTTAGGGCGTGTACGTTTGCGCCTATCGGCAAAAGCTATGGATAAAGATTTGGTTAAAACCGAAATGCAAAAACAGGTTGAAACCTTACTGCCACAAATTCAGGATATTTTCGCTGGATTTGAAACCGATGATTCTTTGGAAGCTATAGTAGGTAAGCAATTAACTCATTTAGGAAAAACCCTGGCTACGGCGGAAAGTTGCACGGGAGGAAAAATAGCTGAAAGTTTTACGGCTATTCCAGGTGCTTCAAATTATTTTAAAGGTAGTGTGGTAAGCTATGCCACAGAAGCCAAGGTAGATGTTTTGCATGTTTCAGAAGCATTAATTAAAAAACACTCGGTGGTGTCTCAAGAAGTTGCCGAAGCCATGGCAATGGGCGCTTTAAAATTGTTTAAAACCGATTACGCTATCGCTACAACAGGAAATGCAGGTCCAGATAAAGGTGATTCTGATGCAGAAGTTGGTACTGTCTTTATAGCAATAGCTAATAAAGATGCAGTTTACTCCGAAGAATTCAACTTTGGAAACCACAGAAAAAAAGTGATTAGAAAAGCCGTAAACAAAGCTTTTGAAATGCTACAAAAAGAAATTTTAAAAAAGTAGTTATTTTAGTTTGTTGATATTCCAAAGTTTTACTAAATTTGCACCCTGTTTTGAAAGAATAGTCAATTCAGAACACAATAACATTTAAAGGTTAGAACAATGTCAAGAGTTTGTGAACTTACAGGAAAGAAGGCCATGGTTGGAAACAACGTGTCTCACGCGATGAATAAAACAAAGCGTAAATTCAATGCGAATTTAGTTAAGAAGCGTTTTTACATCCCTGAAGAAGATAAGTGGGTTACTTTAAAAGTAGCTGCGTCAACATTAAAGACTATTAACAAAATAGGAATCTCTGCTGCTTTAAAACAAGCGAAGGTTAAAGGTTTCATTAAGTAATAGCTACATAAAAAGTTAGTAAAATGGCAAAGAAAGGTAACAGAATACAAGTAATATTAGAGTGTACAGAGCACAAAGAATCTGGACAACCAGGAACGTCTAGATATATTACAACTAAAAATAAAAAGAACACACCAGATAGAATGGAGATTAAAAAATTTAATCCTATTCTTAAGAGAATGACAGTTCATAAAGAGATTAAGTAATTCAGAGATTTTCACCTTGTGAGAATGTCCTAAAACATATTTAGACATGGCAAAGAAATCAGTAGCATCGTTACAAACAGGATCTAAAAGATTAACAAAAGCTATCAAAATGGTAAAATCTCCAAAAACGGGATCTTACATGTTTGTAGAATCTGTTATGGCTCCAGAGTTAGTAAACGATTGGTTAAACAAACAATAAGAATTTATTCTTAAAGATATATAAGCTGCTTTCGGTTTTCGAAAGCAGCTTTTTGTTTTATATTTACGCCCGAATGACAAAAGTGCAGATGTATTACTTGGGCAAGGCTTTTGTTAGGTAATACAGAGTTATAAATAGTTACTATGAGTTTTTTTAAAAAAATATTTTCTTCTGAAAAAAAAGAAACACTAGACAAGGGTTTAGAAAAATCCAATGCTTCCTTTTTCAATAAATTAAGTAAGGCTGTTGCAGGAAAATCAAAAGTAGATGATGATGTTTTAGATAACCTTGAAGAGGTTTTGGTTACTAGTGATGTAGGTGTTAACACTACTTTAAAGGTTATTGAACGTATTGAAGAACGTGTTGCCAAGGATAAGTATTTAGGAACCGATGAATTGAACAAAATTCTTCGTGAAGAAATTGCTGGATTGTTGAGCGAAACCAATTCGGGTGAAGAAACCGATTATACAATTCCTGTAGATAAAAAACCATATGTGCTTATGGTGGTTGGCGTCAATGGTGTTGGAAAAACAACAACCATTGGTAAGTTAGCGTATCAATTCAAGAAAAAAGGACTCAAAGTGGTCTTGGGTGCTGCCGATACCTTTAGAGCTGCAGCTATCGATCAATTGCAGGTCTGGGCGGACCGTGTAGATGTTCCTATGGTAAGACAAGACATGGGGAGTGATCCTGCTTCGGTGGCTTTCGATGCCTTGCAATCTGGCGTTAAACAAGATGCCGATGTTATTATTATTGATACAGCTGGTCGTTTACACAATAAAGTGAACTTAATGAACGAGCTTACCAAAGTTAAGCGCGTTATGCAAAAAGTAGTTGGCGATGCTCCTCATGATGTATTATTGGTTTTAGATGGTTCTACAGGTCAAAACGCATTTGAACAAGCCAAACAATTTACAGCTGCAACCGAAGTCACGTCGCTGGCGGTTACCAAATTAGATGGTACAGCAAAAGGAGGTGTAGTTATTGGTATTTCAGATCAATTTCAAATTCCTGTAAAATATATAGGTGTCGGGGAAGGTATTGAAGATTTACAAGTCTTTAATAAATACGAGTTTGTAGACTCCTTCTTCAAATAATAATTAACGTACTGCTATCTTTAACTTGTTGAAGGATCTTTATTTAATTAGATAAGTTTCAT
Organism: Hanstruepera flava; assembly: GCF_023634025.1. Taxonomy (GTDB): domain Bacteria; phylum Bacteroidota; class Bacteroidia; order Flavobacteriales; family Flavobacteriaceae; genus Hanstruepera; species Hanstruepera flava. Next base: position 161,654 of record NZ_JALJCW010000002.1, read on the forward strand.
GCGAACAAAGTCACGTAAAAAAAATAAAATCAATGTGGTTACACTAGGCTGTAGTAAAAATGTTTACGACAGTGAGGTGCTAATGGGTCAGCTTAAAGCCAATGGTAAAGAAGTGGCTCACGAGGAAGAAGGGAATGTTGTAGTTATCAATACCTGTGGATTTATCAATAATGCCAAGGAAGAGAGTGTGAATACCATTTTGGAATTCATGCAAAAAAAGGAAGCAGGTGAAGTGGATAAGGTATTTGTTACAGGTTGTTTGAGTGAACGCTACAAACCCGATTTACAAAAGGAAATTCCTGATGTAGATGCCTATTTTGGAACAACAGAATTACCACACTTATTAAAAGCTTTAGGTGCCGATTACAAGCATGAGTTGATAGGTGAGCGTTTAACAACCACGCCTAAAAATTATGCCTATTTAAAAATAGCAGAAGGTTGCGACAGACCTTGTAGTTTTTGCGCCATTCCCCTTATGCGTGGTAAACACAAAAGTACATCAATTGAGGAATTGGTAACAGAAGCTGAAAAACTGGCGGCCAATGGTGTAAAGGAGCTCATTTTAATAGCCCAGGATTTAACCTATTACGGGCTCGATTTATACAAAAAGCGCAATCTGGCCGAACTGTTGGAAGCCTTGGTAAAAGTAGAGGGTATTGAGTGGATTCGTTTGCATTATGCCTTTCCAACAGGTTTCCCATTGGATGTTTTGGATGTCATGAAACGCGAGCCCAAAATCTGTAATTATCTGGATATTCCGTTACAGCATATTTCCAATGATATTTTAAAGAGTATGCGTCGTGGAACAACCAAAGAAAAAACCACCAAGCTCATCAAACAGTTTCGTGAAGCAGTTCCAGAGATGACCATTCGTACCACATTAATTGTTGGGTATCCTGGCGAAACCGAAGAAAATTTTCAAGAGTTGAAACAATGGGTACAAGATATGCGTTTTGAGCGTTTAGGTTGTTTTACATATTCCCACGAAGAAAATACACATGCCTATAATTTAGAGGACGATGTTCCTGAAGATGTGAAGCAAGAACGTGCCAATGAAATTATGGAAATACAATCGCAAATTTCTTGGGAGCTGAATCAAGCCAAAATAGGCCAGGAATTCAAGGTGGTTATTGATCGAAAAGAAGGTAGCTACTTTGTTGGGCGTACAGAATACGATTCTCCAGATGTGGATAATGAGGTGTTAATTGATGCTTCTAAAACCTACTTAAAAACGGGTGAATATACACAAGTAAAAATAACCGATGCTGCTGACTTTGATCTCTATGCAGAAGTGGTGAGTTAGGGAGTTTCGTTATTGGTTTTGTAAGAGTTTTTTATTTTATTCGTTCATATTCAAGTAAACTCGTATACTTAAATCCAGCAGGAAAAATAACAAGAATCGCCCCAAATTCGTGATTTATTCTTTCTATAATTATTGAATTATCGTTTAATATAATTCGCTTTTTGTCATTCGCAAATGTTCCAAAAATATAAGGTAAACCTGAAATGCTTAAACTTTGTTTTATATAGAAAATTCCCTTTTCAATTCTACCTTTAATTATATCATTTTTTATTTTAATTCCATTTTGATAAAGGTTAAATTCTAATTCTTTTTCACTGACTAATTTTAATTCAGCAAAATAATCGTAGTCCGTATTTAAATCAAGCTTATATTTTTCTGAATTCCACCAGATTCCAAAAATATTTTCATAAATATTAGTGATATTTAAAGAATCAGAAACTCCGTATATTTTATACTTTCCGTCTATCTCTCCAAATTCAGGAATAGTCTTTGGTTTTGAATACGTTTTAATGGTGTCTTTAGAATAACTGGCACAATTTAAAATTGACAATGAAAATATTATTAAAATTGTAATGTTGATTGTTCTATACGCCATTTTACAAATAAAGTATAATACAATTATATAAACTTTTTTAATGGCTTATATCAAGATTTAAATAAAGTTCTGTTAATTTTTAATTAAAGCAATATTTTTTTAATAACCTTAAAAGACTATCAATTTCACTGAACCTTGTCTAGCTTCTTTTTTATCTTCTTTATGGCAGATTCAATAGACTTTTCGGGCTCAATAATATTGTATTCGCCCCAAAATTCCGGGTCGTTAAACCCAGAGGCTTCATCAACCAAAATGCTAGTTGGTCTTAATATTAGGTTTCTGTTGTTTGGTTTTTCGTACTTCACCTTTGTAGGCTCCCAATCGGTTATGGCCATTTCACTGTTAAGCGTATAATAACTGCTAAACAGTCTGCCTTTCCAATTCACTTTAAAAGTGAGTAAAATGTTGCTATAGCTATAATACCATTTACCATTACTTGTTCTGTAATTAACGCGGTAATTGGCTTGCGTAGGGTAGACCGTTGCTCTACTGGGTTTTTTGCGTACAAACAGTTCGCTAGCAAGAACCTTATTGTCCACATTTAAACTAAATATGGCACTGGTTAAAGCAAAATTTTGTGAATCGATATATAGCTTTCCAAAATACAACGGGATTTTCAATTCAGGACGTTGCTTAAAATTCACAATATAAATTAGCTGGTCGTTAATTTGGGTGGGTTTGTCAAAAGTAAAGATATAGTCTGATAAGTTGTCTTCTGAAAAAATATACTGCGGATATTTTATTATATCGGCAAACAAATTACTAAACGGGCCACCTTGTAGCTTTAAGGCTATGGTATCTAGCCTTGAATAGTTTGTGTTTTTGCGCACCTTTACAATTTTAACGGCATCGCGTTTATTGCTTGTTGTAGGTTGTTTGTAAATTTCAACAACGGCTTCAGATAAGGAGGCATTTTGGCGCCTTTTTCTTATGGTTTCTCTGTAAAAACCAGTCATAGATATACCTGTGCTAAACGAATTGTCGCCTTTGCGTTTCAACATAAGCCGCACTAACGTTTCGGCATCTTTTGGCGCGTTAATGGTGACTTCGTTTAAGGTGGTTACAGATGGATTTAAGCGAATGTTATCATTGCGTAACAACGCTGGTATGGGTATGGTCTGCTCCTCGTAACCAAGATATTGAACTACAACCGATTTATGCTGTAAGGAATCCGGGATTTTTAATAAATAATCCCCTTCGGTATTCGTAATTGTGGCAATATTTGTGCCTTGCACAATAAGGTCGGCAAACACCAAAGGGTCTTTAGTATTGCTGTCGGTAACAGAGCCATTAATTTCTAAAAAGGCATTGTTTTTCTCTTGCGCATACCCTAATGAACCTGAAAATAAAAACAGGTTTATTACAAATAAATAGCAATATGGATACCGTAATTTCATGACGATAAAATGGTAATTTGAAATTACGAATTATCTTTTAAATAACCCTTAAGTTAATTCCAAACGTAGTTTTCAAGCCAATTGGATGCATTTTGTAAATACGAAACATATTCGCAAGGTTCCAGATGGGTTAGGTTAGGAGCAACTTCTAAAGTAACATCACTTCCTGCTGCGTTTGTGTCTGTTATCCAGTCTTCAATATCTGCAAGAGGGAACAACTCATCGTTTTCCCCATGAATGGCATACATGGGTATGGGCATAACCCTTGCTGATCCGTTTTGGTTATACGAACCGTAAGTACTCGCCATGGGGATAGCAGCTGAAAAGTAACTAGAACGTGTTTCGCCTAAATACCAACTTCCGTTTCCACCATCACTGTACCCATTAACTACAATTTTAGTGGGGTCTACTGGTAAAAACTCTACAGCTAAATCGACTAACGATAATACTTGCTCTACGTTATAGGAATGAAACCAAGCCAATTGGTCGGCATTCGGACTAATAATTATAGCATCCAAGGATTCAAAACCAGGTTCGGCATAGCAATCGGTCTGCTTATGTGCATCGGGATTGTTTATCAATACACCACCATGTAGCGTAATAATTAAGGGTCGGTTATTGTTTGTAAAATCTACATCTGGCATAATTACCCTAAAGTTCCAGACAAAATTAAAATGGTTTAAAAGAGCAATGTCATTATTGCCAGTAGTGAAGTCAATCTCGCTAAAGTCTTGGCGTACATCGTCAAATGAACGTTGTGGCACAAATGGCTCGTCACTGTCGTCTGAACTACAGCTAAAAGTTAGCACAAGTGCAAACAGACAAATAAATGGTAATTTTAAATGTTTCATGGTTGTCAATTTTTTAATAAATGTAGTAAAAATGTGGTTATTAATCATGTAATCAGTTATAAAGTTAGCTTTCTAAAAAATGAATTTGGTGTTAAATTGAGTGAATCCTACTCTTTAATTAGGGAATCGTGACATATGGTTAGGGAATAGTCTTTTTCCTGCAAATACCGGTTAAATTAAAACTTGGCTGTTAAAAAAAAGCTAAAAATCATATATTGAAATATAGTTTATAAAAGATGGTATCTTTACATAAATTTTGAATTGCGTATGCCAACAAATAGTGTTCCCTTTCGAGAAACCCATTATTTTTCAAACTTAATATGTGATTATTTAGATGAAAAACCTGAATGGCAACCGTTTTACAATCGTTTTCCCAAAATAGAAAACTTCAAGGCTCAAATAGAAGAAAAACGAAAAACATGTTCTCCACAAACCAGAAAAAGCCTTGTAAAATCGCTTAATGAGCAATATAAAAATGTTGAGGCGTCGAAACTTACATTTCAAAATATAAATGCCTTACAAAACGAAACAACATTTACGGTTACTACAGGTCATCAATTAAATTTATTTACGGGACCACTTTACTTTTTCTACAAAATAGTATCTACCATAAATCTATGTAAAGAATTAAAGGCAGCATATCCAGAATTTAATTTTGTACCCATATACTGGATGGCCACAGAAGATCATGATTTTGAGGAAATAAATTTTTTCAACTTTAATAATGAAAAGATACAATGGATTAAGGACGCTTCGGGAGCAGTTGGTGAATTGCATTTAAGTGACATTGAGAATGTATTTCATGTTTTTGAAGAAAAGCTAGGGTTAGGTAAGCATGCCAATGAATTGAAACAACTTTTTAAAACGGCATATTTAAAACATCAAACCTTAACAGAAGCCACTAGATATTTGGTTAATGAACTGTTTACCGAATATGGACTTGTAATTTTGGATGGAAATGATAACGGTTTAAAATCGTTATTTAAGCCATTTATAAAAGATGAACTTCTCAACAAAACAGCCTATAGGCATGTGTCTGAAACCAACGAAAGAATTAAGGAGGTTAATGCAGATTATACCATTCAGGTTAATCCTAGGGAAATTAATCTGTTTTATCTAAACCAAGGTGTTAGAGAACGTATTGTGGAAGATAAAGGGCAGTACTCGGTTTTGGAAACCCAATTAAAATGGGATGCGGAAACCTTGCTAAAAGAGGTGGATAGTCATCCAGAACGTTTTAGTCCTAATGTTATTTTAAGGCCTTTATATCAAGAAGTGATTTTGCCCAACTTATGTTACATTGGTGGAGGTGGCGAATTGGCATATTGGTTTCAATTACAATCCAATTTTGAAGCTCAAGGTGTTACGTTTCCAATGCTGTTACTTCGCAATTCGGTTTTAGTTACATCTCAAAAACAGCGTTCTAAACTCGAAAAGCTTGATTTAAAAATAACAGACCTATTCATGAATCAAGATGAGCTTGTTTCAAAAGTAGCAAAGCACATATCGTCAATAGAAATAGATTTTTCAAGTCAAAAGGAACACCTTAAAAATCAATTTAAGGGTTTATATAAGTTGTCTGAACAAACCGACAAATCGTTTGTTGGAGCTGTAGCTGCGCAAGAACGCAAACAGATAAAAGGTTTAGAACATCTTGAAAAACGGTTGTTAAAGGCTCAAAAAAGAAAACATAGTGAACTTCTAAATCGCGTTTCCCAATTGCAAAACGAATTATTTCCAAATGGAAGTTTACAAGAACGTTATGCCAATTTTTCAGAGTTTTATTTAGTCTATGGAGACCAATTTATTCAACAGTTAGTCGTAAATTTGCAACCGCTAAAAGGGGAGTTTACAATACTAAATTTAGACTAATTCATGCATAAGATTGATATTGAACTTATTGAAATGACGCTAGACGTCATGAAGTACGCCATTGGTAGAATTTCAGCAACCGAACACGAAATAGGAAAACCCAAAAAAGCGGAAGAGTTAAAAGCTTTAGTAGGTGAAACTGTAACGGAAAAAGGTATCGGTGGCGAATACGCATTTAATCTTTGGAAAGAACATTTGTCTAAAGCCAATGTTCCCGTGGATCACCCCAGAAATTTAGCGTTTGTTCCAGCCTCACCAACACGAGCTGCTGTAATGTTCGATTTGGTAACGTCGGCTTCAAGTATTCATGGTGCCTATTGGATGGAAGGTGCTGGAGGTATTTTTTGTGAAAATGAAGCTATGAAATGGATCGTCTCATTGACTGGTCTGCCTGAAGGTGCTTTTGGAGTATTTACAAGTGGAGGCACTGCTGCCAATTTATCGGCAATTGTTACGGCTAGAGAATATTGGAGACGCGATGATACCTATAGACGTGAGAAGGGCTTGATAATAACATCAATCGGTGCGCATTCATCAATTAAGGCCATGGCCAAAGTGGCAGATGTCGATATATTATTGGTAGATACTGAAGAGAAACTTACAGGAAGCTCACTTCGTGAAACCATTGATAATTTAACTTTTCATCAACGCAAGCGCTTATTCGCAGTTGTGGCAACTGGAGGAACAACCAATGCTGGAATTATAGATGATTTGGAAGGTATTGCCGAAGTTTGCGAAACCGAAAGATTATGGTTTCATGTCGATGCAGCTTATGGAGGTGGGGCTCTTGCGGCAGATTCTGTTAGACCTTTGTTTAAAGGGATTGAGCGGGCTGATAGTATCACTATAGACCCTCATAAATGGATGTTTTCACCTTATGATTGTGGAGCGGTTATTTATAAAAAACCAGAATTGGCCAAAGAAGCACATTCACAACAAGGTTCGTATTTAGATATTTTTAAAGATGAAGGTGCCCATGGTTTTAATCCAACCGATTATCAAATACAATTAACACGTCGTGTGAGAGGCTTGCCACTATGGTTTTCATTAGCAACACATGGTACAGATAGATATAAGGAGTCTGTAGAAAGAGGAATTGAATTGGCACAAATAGCAGGAAAAATGATAGAAGCCGACCCTAACTTGGAGTTAGTAAGAGAGCCAAGTTTATCTTGTGTGCTTTATAGAAGAATAGGCTGGAAGCCGGAAGACTATACACATTGGACCTACGAAAATCACAAAAAAGGATTTGCATTGGTTACACCAACAAAATGGAAAAATGGAGATACTTTTGAAACCGTTTCAAGGTTTTGCTTTATTAATCCAGATACCACTGAAAAGGATATTCAGTTGATTTTGGAATCCATGCAATAAATATATAAAAAAATAGTGATGGACGTATGTCAATCTAAATGCAATTAATACTTTTGCACATGCAACACAACAACGTACTTATTTTAGACTTCGGATCGCAATATACACAGCTTATTGCGAGACGTGTAAGGGAACTCAATATTTACTGCGAGATTCACCCGTTTAACAAAATTCCAAACAACATTGAAAGCTATAAGGCTGTTATCTTATCAGGTAGCCCTAACTCTGTAAGAGGAGAAGATGTTTTGCATCCTGATTTAAAACATATTCGTGGCGAGAAACCATTACTGGCGGTTTGCTATGGTGCGCAATATTTGGCTCATTTTTCTGGAGGCGAGGTAGCACCTTCAAATACTAGAGAGTATGGTCGTGCCAACTTATCGTATATAAAAGAAAAAGAACCGTTTTTTTACAATATATATGAAGGTAGCCAAGTTTGGATGAGCCATAGCGATACCATTAAGAAACTCCCTGAAAATGGTGTGCTTTTGGCAAGTACTCACGACGTTGAAAATGCGGCCTATAAAATTGAAGGTGAGCAGACTTATGCTATTCAGTTTCATCCAGAAGTATACCATTCAAAAGATGGAAAACAATTATTAGAAAACTTTTTGGTAGATATAGCTGGAGTTAATCAAGATTGGACACCACAATCCTTTGTTGAAGAAACAGTTGAAGATTTAAAGCAAAAGCTTGGTAATGATAAAGTTGTTTTGGGTTTATCTGGAGGCGTAGATTCTTCCGTTGCTGCCATGCTATTGCACAAAGCTATTGGTAAAAACCTGTATTGCATATTTGTTAATAATGGTCTTCTTAGAAAGAATGAATTCCATGATGTGCTTGAGCAATACAAGGGCATGGGACTAAATGTAAAGGGTGTTGATGCTTCGGCACGCTTTTTGGATGCCCTAAAAGGATTAAGCGATCCAGAGCAAAAGCGTAAAGCTATTGGTCGTGTGTTTATTGAAGTTTTTGATGATGAAGCTCATGAAATTACCGATGTAAAATGGTTGGCTCAAGGAACTATTTATCCAGATGTTATTGAAAGTGTTTCTGCAACTGGAGGTCCAAGTGCAACCATAAAAAGTCATCATAATGTTGGTGGTTTACCAGATTTTATGAAGCTTAAAGTTGTTGAACCCCTAAAAGCATTGTTCAAAGATGAGGTTAGACGTGTTGGTGCTTCAATGCACATGGAAAAATCACTTTTAGGCAGACACCCATTTCCAGGTCCAGGTCTTGCCATTAGAATTTTGGGGGATATTACGGCTGAAAAAGTTCGTATATTACAAGAAGTTGATGCCATTTTTATAAATAATTTAAAGAAGTGGGATTTATACGATAGTGTTTGGCAAGCAGGAGCCATATTATTGCCGGTAAATAGCGTAGGTGTAATGGGAGATGAGCGTACCTATGAAAAATGTGTGGCATTAAGAGCTGTTGAAAGTACAGATGGTATGACAGCAGATTGGGTGAATTTACCTTATGAGTTCTTACAAAAAACATCAAACGAAATAATAAATAAGGTAAAAGGCGTTAATAGAGTAGTATACGATATCAGCTCAAAGCCGCCTGCAACTATAGAGTGGGAATAGTCTTTAATTAAACTTTTACCGTATATAATTAAAATTAATATCACATGAAACAGTTTTTTTATCTTATAACCTTACTATTTGTCTTTAGTTGTGCAAGTATAAATGCGCAAAACTACAAAACCCATAAAGTTAAAGATGGAGAAACTATAGAAAGTATAGCCAAGCAGTATTTGGTCACACCCTATGATATTTATGCTTTAAATCCTGATGCTAAAAAAGGAATAAAGAAAAATACAGTTTTAATTATTCCAGATTCTAAAGTAACAGATGCTCCACAAGCTGCCATTTCAAAAGAATTGATCGGATTCAAGGAGCATAAGGTTAAACGTAGGGAGACCCTTTATAGTCTTTCTAAAGAATATGATGTCACTGAAGATGAAATTAAAAAGCACAACACGTTTTTATATGCCAATAATTTAAGAAAGGGTGACAAATTAAAAATACCTGTCTATAAAAAAACATTGGTGGTTGTCGAGCCTGTTTCACCTACTAATACTTATACAGTATTGCCAAAAGAGGGGAAATGGCGCATAGCTTACAAATATGGCATTACGGTAAATGAATTGGAAGCTTTAAATCCTAATATGCCAGAAGTATTAAGCCCTGGCGATAAAGTTTATGTTCCTAATGTTGATAAGGATGAAGTAAAAGAGGTAAGTGAGCAATATTCCTACTATGAGGTTTTGCCCAAAGAAGGGTTTTACAGATTAAAATTAAAATTAGGTTTAGAACAGGATGAACTGGAAGCTTTAAATCCAGAATTAAAAAATGGTGGGCTAAAGGTAGGCATGGTTTTAAAAATACCTTTTACTGGTGAGGTCAATGGTGAGATAGCTGATATTGAAGATGTGGATTTGACTTCAAAACATATGAATGGTGAGACTAAACATATTGCTGTAATGTTACCATTTAAGCTAGATAAAGTTGTTCTAGATTCTATTACCGATACTAAGAGGCAAATTAATCGAGATCCTTACTTAAAAACATCTTTAGATTTTTATTCGGGTGTTTTAGTGGCTTTCGATTCCCTGAAACGATTGGGAGTTTCATTAAAAGTAGACGTTTACGATACAAGAAATATGTCAAGTGAAGTGTCAACTATCTTAAGAACTGAAGACCTCAATGCTGTTGATGCGGTTATTGGTCCTTTTATGCCAGATAATGTTGAACGTGTTGCACAAGCTTTAAATGCGTACCAAGTTCCTGTTGTTTCACCCTTAACTAAAAATGTTAAATTATTAGATAACGTTTTTCAAACAAGGCCTTCAGAAGATTTGTTGTCGAATAAAATTATTGAGTATGTAAAAACTGATTCTACGTTAAGTCAAATAATCGTTATAGCTGATCATGAACATACAAAAGTTAGTGATAATTTAAAGCGCATATTCAATAGAGCATCACAAGTGTATTCTAGAAAAAATAAAGAAGGAGTTGATGCTTATTTTATTTTGGATAGTGATATTATTGATAAATTGAAACCAGGAAAGAACATAGTGTTTTTAGAGACAGACAATTCTGGCTTAATTTCAAACGTTACCAGCAAACTAAACGCTTTAAGAACAGATGATATTGAGATTGTGTTGGCTACTACTAATATGAATAAAGCCTTTGAGGATGATGAGGTATCTAACTATCATTTATCAAACTTACAATTTCATTTTCCTACAATAGCGAAAACCTATAATGAAGAAGACAATAATAGTTTTGCTAAACATTACCAATCGCGTTTTGGTATAACACCAAATGCTATAGCTGTTAGAGGTTTTGATTTAACTATGGATGTTGTGTTACGATTGGCTACAAACTCTAATTTATACGAGTCAGTTGTTAATGACCCATTAACTGAATATGTGGAGAACAAGTTTTCTTATAAAAAGGAGATGTTAGGAGGCTATTATAATAACACGGTATATTTGGTAAAGTACGATGGGTTAAAAATCGTAGAGGTGAAATAAGGGTTCTTACCTTTGATTATGCCTACAATATTTTAGAATATCGTGTCGTTAATAATTTATGTTTCGCATTCTTGTTTTTTGTTTAATACCCTTGTTTCTTTTAAAAAGTGACCAAAGTATTCCTTGGCAAAAAAATTATAAATTAAGTTGGGAGAATTTTATAGGGCAACCTGACACTAATTCTGATGCTGCTGCGGTAACGTCTTCGGGTATTACATTCGGTTATCGGTTAAGTCGTGTTAATAATGTTGTGGAGAGTATTCGTGTTGAAGCCACAGCGCATTTTTACCCTGAAAAGTCTTGGTTTAAACCAAAAGAAGCTGATAATCATATTTTGGCTCATGAGCAGTTACATTTTGATATTACCGAATTATATACACGTAAATTACGAAAGGCTACTTCTCAAGTTACTATTTCTCAAAACGCAAATAATGAATTGGACGCCATTCACAACAAAATAGTCAAGGAACTACATGATTTTCAAAATCAATATGATAACGAAACCAATTATTCAAGAAATCATGAGGCTCAAGCCAAATGGCAAAAAAGTATTAAGGAGGCTTTAGAAGCTTTAAATGATTACCAATAGTTGAATTAAAAAAAGTGCAACCAGATAAAGAATTTCTTATAAAATTAGCACATACTAAAATGCCTTATGGGAAATATAAGGATAGGTATTTAATAGATTTACCAGAGTACTACATAGTGTGGTATCATAGTAAAGGGTTTCCTAAAGGTAGGTTGGGCGATTATCTTCAAACGGTTTACGAGCTAAAAGTTAATGGGTTAGAAGATTTGGTAAGGAATATTAAAAATAACTTCCCAAGACCGTAAAGCTTAAAATAATTTGCTGTTTTTAATCTTAAAAACAATACCCAATTACCTAATTTAATTTTGTAAATTTGCCTGCGTTTAACAACGCAACATGACAACAACAAAATACATATTTGTGACAGGAGGAGTATCGTCCTCATTAGGTAAAGGAATTATTGCTGCATCTTTGGCAAAACTTTTACAAGCACAAGGTTATAGAACAACCATTCAAAAATTAGATCCCTATATAAATGTTGATCCTGGAACACTAAATCCTTATGAACATGGTGAGTGCTATGTAACAGATGATGGTGCTGAAACCGATCTAGATTTGGGGCATTATGAGCGTTTTTTAAACGTGCCTACCAGTCAAGCTAATAATGTAACCACTGGCCGAATTTATCAAAGTGTTATTGAAAAAGAACGTCGTGGTGAATTTTTAGGAAAAACCGTTCAGGTTATTCCTCATATTACAGATGAAATTAAAGAACGTGTTCAGATTTTAGGAAACTCTGGCGATTATGATATTGTCATTACTGAAATAGGAGGTACCGTTGGTGATATCGAGTCGTTACCTTATGTTGAAGCGGTACGTCAATTGAAATGGGATTTGGGCGAGCATAATGCTATAGTTATCCATTTAACATTAGTACCATTTTTATCTGCAGCAGGCGAGTTAAAAACAAAGCCAACGCAGCACAGTGTTAAAACATTGATGGAAAGTGGTGTTGTGGCAGACATATTGGTTTGTAGAACAGAACATGAATTACCAGAAGATTTAAGACGCAAGCTGGCACTGTTTTGTAATGTTCGCGAAGAAGCTGTTATACAATCTATTGATGCATCTACAATTTACGATGTGCCAAATTTAATGCTAAAGCAAGGACTTGATAAAGTCGTGCTTAAGAAATTGGATTTAGAAAGTGCAGTTCCAGATTTAACCCAGTGGAACCAATTTTTACAACGGCATAAAAATCCTAAAACCGAAGTGACAATCGGGTTAATTGGTAAATATGTAGAATTGCAGGATTCATATAAGTCTATTTTAGAGGCATTTATTCATGCTGGTGCAGAAAACGAAGTAAAAGTTAATGTTGAGCCTATTCATTCAGAATATTTATCGGAAGAAAATGTGGATGTTAAGTTGTCACATTTAGATGGTGTTTTAGTGGCTCCTGGGTTTGGAGAACGTGGAATTGAGGGAAAAATAGATGCTGTTAAATATGTTAGGGAAAATAATATTCCTTTTTTCGGAATCTGTTTAGGTATGCAAATGGCAGTTATAGAGTATGCAAGAAACGTACTAAACCTTTCAGATGCGAATTCAACAGAAATGGCTTCAGATTGTGAAAATCCAGTTATAGATTTAATGGAAGATCAAAAAACCATTACAGATAAGGGAGGGACAATGCGTTTAGGAGCTTGGGCATGCGACTTAAAACCTAATAGTATTGCGTATAATGTATATAAGTCTAACGCAATAATGGAGCGTCATCGTCACAGATTTGAATTCAATAATAATTATAGAGAGCAAATTGAGGCAGCAGGAATGATTGCAACAGGAATTAACCCAGATACCAAATTAGTTGAGATTGTTGAAATACCTGAACACCCATACTTTATTGGGGTACAATACCATCCAGAATATAAGAGTACGGTGGCCAATCCACACCCATTATTTGTATCATTTGTTAAAGCGGCTCTCAAACGAAAGAATAAAAGCAAAGATGCCACTATGGCACAAAAGTAATTTTGGATAGTTTTTTGACAATCCAAAATGTAATAACAACTAAATAGTCAGAAGAAGAGTAAATAGTTTATAGAATTTTCTCAATTTGGCCGTAATATTAATATGGAAGAAAAGAAATTTGACCTTAATTCAATAATCGGATTTATTCTGATTTTTGGAATTCTTGTGTACATGATGTACACTAATCAACCAACTCCTGAAGAATTAGCAGAACAGGAAAAAGCAAAACAAGAACAAGTTGAAGCTGAAAAAAAAGCGCAACAAGATAAAGCCGCTGCTATAACATCAGCCGAAGATTATTCGGTAGCTGCAGTTCAGGACTCTGCACAATTGGTAGCAATAAATAATAAATTGGGAGCTTTTGCGTATTCCGCTACATTACCTTCTGCAACAGCTAAAGAAACATTAGTTGAAAATGACGTGTTAGCGATTAAGTTTAGTAATAAAGGAGGATATGTCTCAGAAATAAAATTAAAACAATTTGTAGATTTCGATTCTGTCCCTATTTACTTAATAAAAGATGGCAATGCCGACTTTAATATTAATTTCAGTACGACTGATAGTCGTAATTTAAACACAAGGGATTTATATTTTCAGCCTAATATTTCTAAAAGTGGAGAGAATACAGTTGTTTCTATGAAATTAAAGGTTTCAGAGCAAGCCTTTTTAGAATACCGTTATGAGCTGAAACCTAACGAGTATATGATGGATTTCACCATTCGCTCGCAAGGGTTAGCGTCGGTTTTTAATACCTCGAAACCAATAGATATGGACTGGGATTTAAAAGCCATTCGCCACGCGAAAAGTATTTCATATGAAAACAGATATACAGAAGTTGTATTTGAATATGAAGGTGGTAAAGATGATTATTTAGGTCAGCAAGAATTAACAGAAGATACCGCACAAGATGTAACTTATGTGGCTTACAAACAGCACTTTTTCACGTCTATACTATTAGCCGATACACCATTTAAATCAGCAAGTTTAAAATCAGAAAATCTAGTTCAAGATGAAGAAATAGATACGGTTTATACAAAGGCTTTTGCAACCAAATTGCCTTTGGAATTACAAGGTGGTGAGTTAAATAAAAGTATGAATTGGTATTACGGACCAAGCGATTATAAAATTTTAAATAGCTATGACCGTAATCTGGATGAGGTAGTTCCTTTAGGTTGGGGAATATTTGGTTGGATAAACCGCTATGTGTTTATCCCGTTGTTTGGATTTTTAAGTGGTTTCTTGCCCTATGGAATTGCCATTATTGTTATGACAATTTTGGTGCGAATTGTTATGTCACCTGTTACATATAAGTCTTATGTCTCACAGGCAAAGATGAAAGTTATTAAACCAGAAATAACAGAAATTAATACAAAATATAAAGACAATGCCATGAAGAAACAACAAGAAACCATGGCCTTGTATAGCAAAGCAGGTGTGAGCCCTATGGCTGGTTGTTTACCCGCTTTAATGCAATTACCGGTCTTTTATGCCTTGTTCCAGTTTTTCCCTTCGGCATTCGATTTAAGACAAAAAAGCTTCCTTTGGGCCGAAGATTTATCATCTTATGATACTATAGCTAAGTTGCCATTTAATATTCCTTTTTATGGAGACCATGTAAGTTTGTTCCCTATATTGGCGTCATTAGCGATTTTCTTCTATATGCGAATGACAACGGGCCAGCAAATGGCGTCGCAACCTACACAAGAAGGGATGCCTGATATGGGTAAAATGATGAAGTATATGATTTATTTCTCACCAATCATGATGTTGTTCTTCTTTAATAACTACGCTTCAGGTTTAAGTTTGTATTACTTTGTTTCCAACTTAATCACAATAGGTATTATGTTGGTTATTAAGAACTACATTATTGATGAAGATAAGATTCATGCTAAAATTCAAGAGAACAAGAAAAAGCCTAAAAAGCAAAATAAGTTTCAGCGAAAAATGGCAGAAATGATGGAGCAGGCCGAGCAGCAAAAAAAGAACCAAAACCGTAAATAAGTAAAAAGGCTGTCAATTTTGGCAGCTTTTTTGTTATAAAACATTTTCATGAAATTTACGTTTATTAAAATTGTAAAACTTAATTCAAAAATGAAATCTATTGTTTCTATTTTAATTGTATTAATAGCTGGATTGGCATCTGCCCAAGAGTTTAATCAGTTTGACGCTAATGGTAAGCGACATGGTAATTGGAAAAAAAACTTCGATGGTACACAAGTGTTGCGTTACGAGGGAAAATTTAATCACGGCCAAGAAGTAGGCCAGTTTAAGTTTTATAAGAATATAAACGGCAAGGCCGTACTAACAGCCACCCGAGATTTTAATACTGATGGAACAGCAAAGGTTATGTTTTATGCTTCTAACGGTAAAGTTGTAAGCGAAGGCCTAATGAAAGGCAGAACATATATTGGCCCATGGAAATACTACCATAATAATTCAGACCAGCTAATGACTTTAGAACACTATAATAGTTCAGGAGAATTAGATGGCGACCGTATAATTTATTATCCCAATGGGCAAATAGCAGAAAAAACATTTTATAAAAGTGGGAAGCTTGATGGTAAAGCTAATTGGTATGCAGAAAATGGTGTGCTTATAAAGGAGTACTTATATGATAATGGCCAGTTAAATGGTAAAGCGTCATTTTATGATAAGGCTGGCAAGCTAATGGTTGAGGGTGTGTATAGAAATGATAAGAAACACGGTATTTGGAAGTACTATGAAAATGGTGAGTTAAAGGAGGAAAAAGACTTTACGGTATACAGTAAAAATCCTTACAAGAAAAAGAAAAATTAATAAAGCACAGTTTATTTAAAATGAAAGCTCCTTAAGAAATTAAGGAGCTTTTCTATGTTAGGTATAATCTAATTTGAATTTATAAGCTATTAATCATCAAAATGGGGAAGTACCTAAACATAAGTATGGGCAATATATGTAATAATTTAAGACTCACAAAATATTCTCATAATAAAAAGTTTTTTAAAATGAGAAAAGACCATTCTTAATTAAGAATGGTCTTCCTCTTTTTCATAGCCATTTTTAAACTAACTAACTTAATTTGACAACCAACCAAATATAAAATGACTATGTTTTTTTGCTGTTAAAATTAAAGGTGGTAAAACAACCTTATTTAAATTTTACAACGTCATCGGCAGCATGAAACATCAACAGCAAATATGAATCGCTTACTTTTGGCGTCTCAATCGTTAAGGCTGCACACCACCTAAACTTTTTATTCATAAAGCTTATTTGTTAAAGCTTTTTACATCGATAAAAAAGGTCTCATAATATTAACTAAAGGAATTTTAAAAGACCTTTTTATCCCATCAATCAAATAAAATACTTTTTCTTGTGGATGGATTCACCATTTAGTTTGGCAACATCACTTTATTTATAACATGTATAACACCATTTCCAGCTTGTACATCTACAGCTACAACGCCAATATCAGTGGCTCCTGATCCATCTGTAATATCAGCAATATTATCTCCTGTACCTGGAACATTCAATGTAAATACGCCTCCTTGTAACGAGGTTACAGGATTTGCACCCATCATTAAGTCTCCCGAAGTTACATTAGCCTCGCTCGCCACGTGATATAGTAATACATTTGTTAAGACTACCTCACTTGGCACCCCACCTAAATCCTCGATTAGTGAATCAAACGCATCGTTTGTTGGAGCAAATACAGTGTAATCTGGATTGATACCGTCTGCATTACTTCCTGAAGTTCTGCTTAATATTTCCACAAAATCAGTCCCAGGTGTCAAATCTGTTAAAGCAGAAACTAAAGTTGAAAAAAGTGGATCAGCCGTAGCAAAAGTAACCACTGTTGGAATGTCAATTACATTATTCACTGCATGTATAATACCATTGGTTCCAACAACATCAGCTTGAAAGACTTGAGAAACACCGTTAAATGCAACACCGTCCGTTGTATCAAAATATATACTTATATTGTTATCATTCGGACCTGTTGCCAGAGTATTGGTATATCCTGATCCAGCATCTATTAAGAAGTCTGCATTAATAGCAGCACTTATAACATGATTTAACAAAATTTGTGATAATAAATCCGTCGGTACGCTTCCTATAGGTGTTCCATTTAAGAAAGTTTCAAAAGCGTCGTTATCTGGCGCTAAAACCGTGAACGGTCCATCGCCTTGTAATACTGAAACCAAATCACCATCTGCAGCGCCTAAAGCAGTCACAAGACTTGAAAAATTATCATTCATGATAGCATGATCGACAATGTCAGGAAGACCAAGAACACCATTAATAATATGTATGGTACCATTTGATGCGTCAATATCGGCCGTCGTTACAGTTCCCGCGTTATTGAAACGAACACCACCTGTCGCATCAAAATAAATACTAATGTTTAGACCTGCATCACTCGTAGCGCTTCCGGCTGCGTATCCAGTTCCTTGGGCTTGAAGATCAGCGGCTTTGATATCTGCCATGATCACATGATTAAGCAAGACCTGAGAGAGTACATCTGTTGGTACGTCTTCTAAAGAAGCAAAACCATTAGCATTCAAAAATGCAGTAAACGCTGCATTTGTTGGTGCTAACACTGTAAATGGGCCATCACCTTCTAGTACGTCAACTAAATTCCCATCAGCACGCACTAGGGCTTGAACTAGTGTTGACAATTCTGGAGTTTCCAGAGCAATTTCTACAATAGATTTAGCTTGAGGTGCTGGACTAGGTGTAGTATTGTCATCATCGCTACTACACGAAAGAGTAACCAATAACACCAAGGCTAAAGCTGTTGTTTTTTTTAAAGCTGTTAATGTTTTCATTGTTTTTGATTTAAGATTATTAAATTTTTGTTTAGCAAATATATAAAAAGATTAAACAAATAACCAAATAATGTTTAAAAAAATTAACAAAACTTTAAACAAATAGAAATGTTTTCACTCTCAATCATTTAATTATTTGATAGTTTAGAGGAAAAACAATGGTTTAAAAATAAGAGTATTTATGTATCTTTGCAGCCCATTATGAAGGAACAAAAGCGTGTTATAATAGGTTTATCGGGTGGAGTAGATTCCAGCGTTGCTGCATACCTTTTAAAAGAGCAAGGGTATGAGGTTATTGGCTTGTTCATGAAAAATTGGCATGACGATTCTGTGACTATTTCAGATGAATGCCCTTGGTTGGATGATAGTAATGATGCCATGTTGGTAGCCGATAAATTGGGCATACCCTTTCAAACGGTCGATCTAAGTGAGCAATATAAAGAGCGCATTGTAGATTATATGTTTAGGGAGTATGAAAATGGACGTACGCCAAATCCTGATGTGCTTTGTAATAGAGAAATTAAGTTTGATGTATTCATGAAAATCGCTCTTGATTTAGGAGCCGATTTTGTGGCTACAGGTCATTATTGTAGAAAAGGAAGTATTGAAAAAGATGGTAAGGTAGTCTATCAATTACTGTCTGGTGTTGATAACAATAAGGATCAATCGTATTTTTTATGTCAATTGTCTCAAGACCAATTGTCAAAATCACTATTTCCAATTGGAGAACTCACCAAACCAGAAGTGCGTGAAATAGCAACCAAATTAGATTTGGTTACAGCCGATAAAAAAGATTCACAAGGACTATGCTTTATAGGTAAGGTAAGATTACCAGATTTTCTACAGCAACAACTCAAACCAAAAGACGGTGTAATTGTTGAGGTGCCACAATCCAATTCAAATTATAAAAACCATATTAATAATTTCGATTCTAAATGGGAAGAACTAGAGTACAAATCTAGAAAACTAAAATATGATGTTTCCGACGGCAAAATAGTTGGGAAACATCAAGGAGCCCATTTTTATACAAAAGGACAGCGCAAAGGCTTGGCAGTAGGCGGAACTCCAGAGCCATTATTTGTTATTGATACTGATGTTGAGAAAAATGTAATTTATACAGGTCAAGGTAAGGCGCATCCAGGATTGTACAAGTCGGCATTGTTTATTAAAAATGAGGAACTACATTGGATTCGCGAAGATTTAGCATTGCAAATTGGTGAAACAATGTCCGTTGATGCCAGAATCCGGTATAGGCAACTATTACAAAAAGCTACATTGCATAAAGTAGAGTCAGGTTTGTACATAGAATTTGAAGAACCACAATCAGCTATAACCGAAGGGCAGTTTGCGGCTTGGTATCAAGATGACGAGCTTATTGGTTCGGGAGTTATATCATAGTTTTACGATACTTAATATTACTGTAAATTCTAATTTCATTTTCTTACTTTTGAAATTAGTATTTCGATCTGATTCGTGACCTTTCATTATTAAATTTCATTTAAATGCAAAATAGAATAACCCAACTTTTCAATATTAATTACCCAATTATACAAGCTGGCATGATTTGGAATAGTGGCTGGCGATTAGCTTCGGCTGCCAGTAATGCTGGTGCTTTGGGCTTAATAGGAGCAGGAAGCATGTATCCAGATGTATTGCGTGAACATATTCAAAAGTGTAAACAAGCAACCGACAAACCATTTGGAGTAAATGTTCCCATGTTGTATCCTAATATTAATGAAATAATGGATATTATTGTGGAAGAGGGTGTCAAGATAGTCTTTACTTCGGCAGGAAACCCAAAAACTTGGACCGGTTGGTTGCAAGAAAAAGGTATTATTGTTGTACATGTAGTTAGTAGTGTGAAGTTTGCTTTAAAAGCACAAGAGGCAGGTGTAAATGCTGTTGTAGCAGAAGGTTTTGAAGCTGGAGGACATAACGGTCGTGATGAAACAACTACATTAACCCTAATACCTATGGTAAAGGAACAGCTACAAATTCCCCTTATTGCAGCTGGAGGTATTGCAACAGGGCAGGCTATGTTGGCTGCTATGGTTTTGGGTGCAGATGGTGTACAGGTTGGCAGTAGGTTTGTGGCCAGTGAGGAAAGTTCGGCACATATGGCTTTTAAACAAGTTGTTGTTAATGCCAAAGAAGGGGATACCCAATTAACTTTAAAGGAATTGGCACCTGTTAGATTAATTAAGAATAAATTCTTTAATGATGTTCAAGAGCTATATAAGACAGCTCCAACAGTAGAGCAATTAAAAGATTTATTGGGTAGAGCTCGTGCAAAGCGAGGCATGTTTGAAGGCGATTTAGAGGATGGCGAATTAGAAATAGGACAAATTGCAGGACTCATTCATGATATAAAGCCTACAGCTCAAATTGTTAAGGATATGATGCAGGAGTTTGAAGAAGCTAAACGCTCCGCGCTAAACTTATAATTTATTATAAAGCCTTTAATAATTAGAATAAAACTAACGCTATGAAACTAAAAAAACTACTTTTTCTATTTTGCTTATTTTCTACAATTGGTCATGCTCAAATTCAGTTTCAAACGAGTATAATCGGAGATAATTCAAATTATGGCACTAGCGCATCTGGTGCCTATGCAGCCGATTTAGATGGAGATAACGATTTAGATCTTCTAGCGTATTATTACGAAGGGAATTTTGTTTGGTTTGAAAACAAGCCTAATGATGGTGGTTTAGTAGAACCAAAAATTATTCATAATAGTATAAATGGTTCAAATGCCAATGTTTTTGCAATTGATATTGATAATGATGGCGATTTAGACCCAGTGGGATCTTCTGGATATGATATTTTTTGGTATGAAAATGATGGTCTCGGAAATTTTACCATGCAGCATATTATTACTACCGATGTGGAATCTGTGAACTCCATTGATTATTATGATATTGATGGCGATGGTGATTTGGATATTTTGTCAACTTCAATTTATGACGATAAAATAGCATGGTATGAAAACGAAAATGGTTTAGGCAGTTTTGGTGCTCAACAAATTATTTCTGATTCCAATTCTGTTTTTATAGGAATTGTTTTTGCTGAAGATATGGATGGCGATGGCGATGGTGATGTAGTAGTGAATAACAATGGTATTAAATGGTACGAAAATAGCGATGGAAACGGCACGTTTACCACGGAACATAATATAGCATCTACAACAACAGCTAAATTTCTTCCAGTAGATTTAGATCAAGATGGCGATATGGATATTGTCGTACCTGATGGTTATGACGATGATGTTATTTGGTTTGAAAACATTAATGGACTTGGAACATTTAGTACGGATCTATTTATCGGTTCTGTATTAGGTGATGTAGATTTAGTAGCCGTAGATGATTTAGATGGCGATGGCGACCTAGATGTATTGGCAGATGGAACAGGTTTGTTTTTATTTGAAAATGAAGGCAATGAAGACTTTGGTTTTAGGGAAAATATTTATAGTACCACATCCAACGCTGGTGTGTCGCAATTTATTCTTACCACAGATTTTGATGATGATGGAGATGTAGATGTGTTTTCAGATGGTTTTATTAATTACACTTCTGGAATTATGTTAAATGAATATGATCAAACTTTAAGTGAATTTAAACATGAACATATTTTAGCAGAGTATACCAGTAATCCAATAGAAACATTATCGGCAGATGTGGATAACGATAACGATTTGGATATTGTAGTATTGTCAACTGGAGATAATAAAATTTCATGGTTCGAAGATGTAGATGGCACTCAAAATTTTGTTGAGCATCATATCATTTCAACCCAAATTTATAGAGGGAAGTCGTTAAGAGCCGAAGATATCGATGCGGATGGTGATGTTGACATATTTGTGGTTTTAGAGATTGAGGATAAAATAGTGTTGTTTAAAAATCAAGGTAATGGCAATTTTGATAATGAAATAACAATTACAACAGATACCAATAACCCAAAAATGATTCAGTTAGTTGATTTGGATAATGATGGCGATTTAGATTTATTATCTGCATCTTCAGTTGATGATAAATTGGCTTGGTATGAGAATACTGATGGCATAGGAAGTTTTGGTGCCCAACAAGTAATTTCAACAGAATTCAACAGTGCACATGCTATTTATGCTGCCGATTTTGATAACGATGGCGATTTAGATTTATTGGCATCAGGAGGTGATGGTCAAATAGGATGGGTTGAACATACAGATGGTCAAGGCAGCTTCGGACCAAAACAAACCTTTGTTTATGGAGCGTATAATGCAATATCTATGGATGTTGGTGATATTGATGGCGATGGGTTTTTAGATTTTGTAGTTGGAAGTGGTAATAGTTCAGATTTGCAATGGTATCGCAACGAAGAAGGAAATAGCCATCCCAACGGTCAATTTGGATACGGCAATGATATTAGAACCTCAAGTTCGGCTGTTGTTAGCCTTAATGATGTTGATAACGATGGCGCTTTAGATGTTATAATAACAGTAGGAGATGATATTTTATGGTATACCAATCAAGATGGATTAGGCGATTTTGTTAGTGGAGGTCATGTTGCAGATATTCGTTATGACAAATATTTCTTTGCAACCGATATGGATTTTGATGGCGATGTTGATGTTGTTTCCACTAAAAAAGGTAACGACCAAATTGCCTTCTCAAAAAACTTGGGTGTTTTAGGAAATGAAATTAATGGCACCATTCAAGTTGATATAAATGGTAATGGTTGCGATGAACAAGATGCCTTTTACCCTAATATTATGGTAGTGGCCAGTAATGGTTCTACAAGTTTCGGAACCTTTACTATGCCAAATGGCTCGTATCAAATACCTGTAAATACAGGAAACTTTGAAACGAGTATTGCTGGTGGTTTACCATCTTATCTAACATCTAATCCGGCTTCATATTATTTTAATTATAGCAATTTAGGTAACATAGAAACTGCCGATTTTTGTTTGGAACCAAACCAAGCAATACCCGATGTAAACATTAGTATTTACCCATTATTGCAAGCAAGACCAGGTTTTGAAGTGAGTTACAGAATAGTGTATAAAAATGTGGGAACCGAAACTTTAAGTGGCACCATAGATTTTCAATATGATAACGATATGCTTAACGTATTGAGCGCAAGTGAAACAATTTCTAATCAAACTGCTAATGCCTTAACATTTAATTATTCAGATTTAATGTCTTACGAGACGCGCTATATAGATGTGGATTTCAATGTTTTGCCTCCACCAACAGTTAATATTGATGATGTTATTTTTTTAGAGGCAATAATTAATCCAGTTTCAGGAGATTTTACAGAAGAAGATAATGTGTTTAGTTACAATCAATTGGTTATTGGTTCGTATGATCCAAACGATATTACCTGTCTTGAAGGAGATGAGGTTTTAATTGATGATTCAGATAAATACTTACATTATCTCATTCGTTTTCAGAATACAGGAACAGCATCAGCAATTAATATTAGAGTGGAGAATGTACTGGATGATAAATTAGATTGGAACACACTACAAATTGAGACTATAAGTCATATGAATCGCGTGGAAATTAAAGATGGTAATGAATTGTCGTTTATTTTTAGCGGTATTAATTTACCAGATAGCACATCAGATGAACCCAATTCTCACGGTTTTATCGCTTATAAAATAAAACCAAAAAGTGATGTAATTGAAGGTGATATTGTACATAATACAGCTGATATTTACTTCGATTTTAATGAGGCAATAGTTACGAATACTGCTACTACAGAATTTGTTGGTGCGCTTTCAATTGAAGAGTTTACTTCATCTAGATTTACTGTTTATCCTAATCCAACAACTGATGAAATAAATATTCAATCTAAATTACCAGTTATAAAAATTGAGATTTATAATAATTTAGGTCAACAAATATTAGGGCAAGAATATGTAGAAAAAGTTGATTTGTCTCAAGTTCGAAAAGGAATTTACTTTATGACAATTCATGATAGTAATGGTAATCAAGAAACCCTAAAGATAATTAAGAAGTAAACTAGTATTTTAAAGCATTATTAATATTGACCTGATATAATATACTCGAACCATTATCAAGTCTATTAAATTCATTAATTAGATTTTTTAAATCTAAAGCTTGTTCGTGTTGAATTTGAGTATTGTCGCGTTTACTAGTAAAATAGAGGATATTCTCTTTAACAAAAGGACAATAATCCATTTTATGAGAATTAACAGTGCTTCCTAAATTTTCAGCTTGAGTCCATCCTATATTCGTTTTTTTACTGATGTAAATATCACCACTACCATATCCACCAGTTCTGTTATAACCGCCAAATAAAATATAAGATTCATCTGGGGCAATAAAAGCGTTGTATTCATAGCTTTCAGAATTTATGGAATCTGGTAAAGCCTTTGGTTCTTGATACTTACCGTTTTTTAAAACACTAACATAGATATCATCCTTTCGGTTTTTTGAAGTATCATCTCGTGTAAAATAAAAATTACCATTATCAGCAATTGAAGGATAAAATTCACCATGCTCCGTATTAATGGGCGCACCTAAATTTTTGGGTTCTGACCAAGGGTTCTTTAAACTAGATCGTTCAACATACCAAATGTCAAAATCTTTTGGCTCCAATGAATCATCTAAAGGTCTTGTTGACACAAAATATAGCTTTAAGCCGTCAGGAGAAAAACAAGGTTCTAAATCAAAGTGTTTTCCAGAAAAGGATGCAACTTGAGGTTTGCTCCAAGTCGTATTATTTTTTTTAACACTTATAACGGCTGATAAATTGCCCATAACACTCTGCGCAGTAAATAGAACTTCATTGCCATCTGGCGAAATGGTAATATCACGAACATTCGGAAATTGTTTGGTGATTTCAGGTATAAATGGTTTAGGTATATTTTGACTAAAACAGAAGTTTATGCTCAATAAAAAAATTAGTACGTAGAGTTTTTTCATGTTTTATATATTATGATAATACAAGATAGGAATTGAATGTTTAGTTACTTCATAAGGAATTGTTAATCTGTAACTATTTATCAATGAAGTACAATTCTAAAGTACTACTTTTGCCAAATGGTATTAAGCGCATACACCAAAGAATTTAAGTACAATTGGCAATTAGCATCACCTGTTATGTTAGGGATGCTAGGTCATACTTTTGTGAGTTTTGTTGATAATATCATGGTTGGGCAGTTGGGAACGGCTGAACTTGCTGCAGTATCGTTGGGTAACAGTTTTATGTTTATTGCCATGTCTTTAGGTATTGGTTTTTCAACAGCCATTACACCTTTGGTAGCTGAAGCAGATGCTGAAAATAATTTTGTATCTGGAAAATCGGCTTTTAAACATGGCTTATTTCTTTGTATGGTTTTAGGTATCCTGTTGTTTCTAATGGTGTTTTTTGCAAAACCCCTTATGTATCTCATGAAGCAACCAGCCGAAGTTGTGGAGTTAGCCATTCCGTATTTAGATTTGGTAGCATTTTCATTAATTCCTTTAGTGTCTTTTCAAGCTTTTAAACAGTTTAGTGACGGCTTGTCAATGACGCGCTATCCCATGTATGCTACATTGGTAGCGAATATTGTAAATGTGGCTCTAAACTACGTGTTGATTTTTGGGAAATTAGGGTTTCCGCAATTGGGTATAGTTGGCGCAGCTTATGGTACATTAATATCCCGTTTTGTAATGGTTGGTTTTTTGTGGTGGCTCTTAAAGGGACATGAAAAATCTAAAGCCTATGTTACCCAAATCAAACTGTTTGTATTGAATTCTAGTATGATTAAAAAAATCATGAGCTTGGGTTCACCAAGTGCTATGCAAATGTTTTTTGAAGTAGCTATTTTTACGGCAGCAATTTGGTTAAGTGGATTGTTGGGCAAGAATGCCCAAGCAGCTAATCAAATTGCATTAAATCTGTCATCAATGACCTTTATGGTTGCTATGGGTTTAAGTGTAGCGTCTATGATACGGGTTGGGAATCAAAAAGGATTGCAGAATTATTTGGAGTTAAGGCGTATTGCATTTTCATTATTTTTAATGGGTACTTTATTTGCCATATGTTTCGGACTTTTATTTTTTGCCTTTCATACCGAATTGCCAAAATTATATTTGGATCAAAAAGATATTTTGAATGCCATTGATAATACTGAAGTTATGGCTATTGCTTCAAAACTATTGATAGCAGCTGCTATTTTTCAAATAAGTGATAGTATACAAGTGGTGGTTCTAGGTGCTTTAAGGGGCTTGCAAGATGTTAAAATACCAACTCTAATAACATTTATTTCGTATTGGGTTGTTGGTTTTCCAATAAGTATTTACTTTGGTAAAGCAGATAGTTTGGGTAGTTTTGGAATCTGGCTTGGCTTATTAGCTGGTTTGACTACTGCTGCTATTTTATTGTATATTAGATTTAATTATTTAACAAAAAAGTTGATTGATGCAAAACATGGAACTTCCTAAATTTATTTTAGGTGATAATACTGATTATCCAAACGCTATTTATGTAATACATACCGAGTTTCCTAGGTTTATAATTAATCTAGAAAATGATGATGTAGAATGGTTGGAGGATTTTGATCAACAAGATCAACGTGAATTGGAAAATGAAGCTGAAAACTTAATTGAACAAGCCAACTCATTTTACGATAGGGAAGTGGAACGCTACGAAGAATAGTTATGTTAGAACAATTAGTGCAGTTAGATACAGACCTTTTCTTGTACCTTAATAATTTAGGGACAACCACATGGGATCCTTTTTGGATGTTTTATACCACAAAATTCTACTGGATACCGCTATATGCCGTTTTGTTATTTTTGATTTACAAGATGCCGAATCCTAAAATTTTTATTCTAACTGTTGTTTTAATAGTTTTAATGATTTCATTTACCGACCAGATTACTAATGTGTTTAAAAAAGTTCTGGTAATGCGATTAAGACCTTGTCATGACCCCTTGTTGGAAGGTTTAGTGCGATTAGTTAAACCAAATTGTGGAGGACAGTTCGGTTATTTTTCTGGTCATGCTTCCAACTCTATGGCCGTAGCCATATTTACAGGATTTATGCTGCGTTATCGCTTTAAATACTTGCTTTATATTTTAATAGCCTGGTCAATTGGTATGGGGTATAGCCGTATTTATATTGGAGTTCACTACCCACTTGATGTGTTAAGTGGATGGGTTTTTGGTGGACTCTCAGGTTATATGTTTTATCGTTTGGATAAATACTTTCAAAACCGATTTAGAATGCGCTAACTATCGTTTGGTTAGAATGTAGTAGTTGGCTCGTAAGCGTTCTTTATATTGTTTGGAATCTGTATCAACTTTGTTTAAATCAAAAACGCCCTGTTTTTCAATTTGATATAAAGATTGCATATAATCGGAATCTTCAGGGCTGATTCCAATGGTCAATAAACCAAAGGTGTCATCTTTTGGAAATTCAATAGAGCCATCTTCTAATTTTATGGCTGGAATTTTATCACCATATTGCCAAATAACTTCTGGAGCGATATAATTAAATTGATAAAGATTTAAATCGCTAGTTTCTTTCAAATTACTGATTGGACGGTAGGTTTTACTCTCAAACGCTTGTTTTAAGGGCAAAGCCAGAATAAGTAGTGCAGCAAACAGTCCAAATGTTAAATAAAATACAGTAGATATTCGCTTGCGTTTTAAGCTCTTAAAAATTAAAACTCCAATACCCAATAGAATGATACTTGACGATATGAAATAGAAATAATATCCATCCAAATTATGTTTTAAAAACCATCCAGCTAGAAAAGAAAATACAATGCCTATCAATCCAATTAAGCCAAAATTGAAGTAAATAGGAAAAGTTTCCCGCTTATCTTTTAAGGTTTTAAATTCACGAATTAAATAATCGATGTAAAAACTGATATTTATGGACAATGGAATTAAAACAGGCATTAAATAGCGTGACTTTTTCTCTGGAATAATCGATAACAATACAACTGCCAAGAGGGTCCACAATAAGCTAAACTGATATGCTTTTAAATGCCTTACTCGATTTTTTAAGTACGGATACAATAAGCTGATAAATGCAGGAATAGTCCAAATACCGCTTTGCGTAAAAAAGCTCCAATAATAGTAAAACGGCCTAACGTTATAACTACTCCAATTCCCAGTTTCTTTTTCAGCAATAGCTGTAAACGTTATAGGGTCATAAGTGCGAACATACAAATACCACCATCCACCAAGTAAAATACCAACAACTATAATACTTACAATAGCTATAAGTTTTTTGGAAAACGGTTTATAAGTAAAGGTAAAACCATACGCTAATAAAAAAGGTAGAAGTAAAGCATATAGCGAAACAGGCCCTTTACTTAAAAACGAACAGCCTAAAAATACACTTGCCGGTAACGCATATTTAAAATGAAATTTTTCATGTTCAAAAAACTGAAACAAATAGTAGAGGGAAACGCACATAAAACCATGGGTAAATATATCCCAAGGTGCTTCTATTATAATACCTATTACGTAAAATGATGAGCCCACAATTAAAGCGTTTCTGAATGCAAAAAAGGTATTTTGGGTCAGCTTATTTGAAAGTTTAAATACAAAAACAACAAGTAAAACCACAAATAAAGCTGCAGGCAGCCGCATGGCAAACACACTTTTAATACCAAAAACTGAAGCTGAAATAGCGGTAAGCCAAGTTGGTAGCGGTGGTTTTTCATAACGGGCTTCACCATTCATGGTGGTTAATAGCCAATTATTATCGCTTAACATTTCTCTGGCTGTAATAAAATTACGGGCTTCCATTATGGTTACTTCTAATACATTTAAATTAGGTAGCAGCATAACCATAAATATTATGCAAAGTGTTAATAAAGGATAAGAATTAACGAGTCGCTTTAGCATATCGGTAAATTAAAACTAAATTTCTAACATAAATTGTAGCGCCCAAAATATGCCCTACAAATAAAACTGGGTCTTTTCTAAAAACGGCATAAGTTAAAATTAATAGAGACCCTATTAAACTTAAAGACCAAAACCCCATAGGTAAAGAAGATTCTTTTTGCTTTTCAGAATATATCCATTGATAAACAAAACGTAGAGTAAAAACTACCTGAGAAACAATACCAAGGATTAATAACCATAAAGGAATAGCGTCGTTTTTAAATAACTTCTCTACATCTATGGTGTTATTATTAAAATAGTAAATGACAATAAATGATGGCATTAATAAAATAAACCATTGCAGCCATTTGGGTATCTGTTCCCATTTGTCCTGTAACTGGAGATTTCTAATGTAAATAAAATAGGTTAAACCTTGGCCGAGCATAATGGCAAAGTCATCTCGTAAATAGCCATATACAAATAATAGAAATGAGGCTATTAAGCTTAAGGTCCAAAAAATAGTTGGTGTAATAACACGACCTTCTTTTTCTGAATAAATCCACTGAATTATAAGTCGCGAGGAAAATAATATTTGAGCCAAAAACCCAATGCTATATATTAACCAATGACTCATTCGCTAGTTTTGCTAACAGTATAGTTAATGTACTTTTTCTTCATCCATAAATAGGCAAAGCAATCCATTAAAGGGCCTATAAGTCTGTTCCAAACACCAAATTTAGCCTGACCCGCTACACGGGGAAAATGTTGAACCGGAATTTGGATAATTTTACCTTGTTGTAGTAAAATCATAGCGGGTAAAAATCGATGTAAGCCTTTAAACATGGGGATTCGTTTGGCATAAACTGTTTTTATCACTTTTAAAGGACAGCCTGTATCGTCCATGCCATCGTTGGTAAAGGCTCTGCGAATACCATTGGCAATGGTTGAAGACATGTTTTTTACAAATGAATCTTTTCGGTTTGCTCGTACACCAGTTACTAAATCATACTCTCCAATATGCTCCAACAATAAATTAAAATCTTCAGGAGCTGTTTGCAAATCAGAATCTATATACCCAACCAATTCAGTATCTGCGTAATCAAACCCAGCTTTTATGGCAGCACTTAAACCTCTGTTTTCAGCAAAAGAAATAAAATGAAAACTTGCATTTCTATTTGATATGGTTTCAATAAGTTCTTGACTGTTATCTTTTGAGCCATCGTTAACAAATAAAACTTTAGTTTTTCTTGAGGCTATTTTTATATAGGATAGGAGTTCTTTTTCAACACGTAGTAAATTATCTTCTTCATTATAAACAGGTACTATAATGGTAAATTGGTAATCCATATTACACGTAGTTAGTTATGCAAATGTATTCTTTTTTGGATAAAACCATACGAAGGACTAAAAATGTTTTAAGTTATAAGCTGTATAATTGAGGGCTAATTAAACAGGATTATAATGGGTGTATTAAAAGGAGTTAAAAAAAAAGTGGCTGGTACAAGGAGAACTTTCTATAATCCTTGTTTTAAGCTTAAAAGGTATTCTGCGGCTACAAACGGAGTGGTTTGATTAGTTTCTATAAGTTTAAGCTGTTCAACTAAAGCTGTTTTTATCTTGTGGTGATTAAAAAAAGCATTCTGTAGATTATCTTTTACAGTCTGGATTAACCAATATTTGTTTTGTTCTTGCCGTCTTTCATTAAAAAACTGGTTTCCTTTAGTTAATGTAACATAATCTTCAATAGTTTGCCAGATATCCGAAATACCTTCGTTATGTAAGGCACTACATAGTTGAACTTTAGGTGTCCAACCGGAAGCTTTTTCAGGATAAAGATGGAGGGCACGGTTAAACTCTACTTTGGCTAATTTGGCACGTTTAATATTATCATTATCCGCTTTGTTTATGGCAATAGCATCAGCCATTTCAATAATACCACGTTTTATACCTTGAAGCTCATCACCAGCTCCAGCTAATTTAAGAAGTAAAAAGAAATCTACCATACTATGTACGGCAGTTTCACTTTGTCCTACACCTACTGTTTCAATTAGAATAGTATCAAACCCGGCAGCTTCACATAAAATAATCGTTTCACGTGTTTTTCGGGCAACACCTCCCAATGAATCGCCAGAAGGAGAAGGCCTAATAAATACATTGGTGTCTTTTACCAAATCCTCCATTCGGGTTTTATCACCAAGAATACTTCCTTTGGTTAGAGAACTACTAGGGTCAATGGCCAATACAGCGACTTTTTTACCTAAAGCAGATAAGTGTTTGCCTAAAGACTCAATAAAAGTACTTTTGCCAACTCCAGGAACTCCGGTTATGCCAATTCTAACCGACTTGTTAGCGTGCGGTAGACATGCTTTGATAATTGTATTGGCTTTCTCTAAATGCTTACTGTTTTTGCTCTCTATTAACGTGATGGCTCTACTTAATGCAGTAACTTGCCCTTTTAGAATTTCGGAAACTAGAGTGTCTGTAGAAACCGATTGCAGACGTTTTTGCTTAATTTTATGTATGGCATTAGTATTAGTGATTTCAGGATATGAAACACCTTTTTGTTCTGATAATGCCGTTTTATGTCTGCTTTTTTTAGTCAAAAGTTTTTAAAGGTATACCAATTTTGGTGTTGTCCCAAGCCATGGTTAATGATATACTGTCTAGTGTATTGTTAAAGCCAATGGTGAATTGCTCTACTACCTGATTTAAGTGTTCAACAGGAACAGAAATATTTACAACGTCAAATTCGGGTTCTCGTAACGGATTCATTTTGGCATCAACACCCCAAGGATATTGTTTACTATTAAACATAACCTGCCATGTAGAATCGTTGGGTATGGTCCATAGCGTATACTTTCCGGCTGGTAATGAGTCGTTACCAATTTTTAAAGGTTTAGAACATTTAAATGTAGTAGCCTCATTAGCACCAGTACGCCAGACTTTGTTGTAAGGAACTAAACCGCCAAAAATGTCTCGGCCGCGTTTTGATGGTCTGTTGTATACTACTTCAAAGACTAAATCATTTTCTATAAGCTTAACAGTATCTATCGGACTCTTTCTTTTTGCCAAAAGGCTATCGTCTACAAAATAAGAATACAAAAAAAGACTCACTGCTATGAGTACCAATAAGCCAAAAAACCATCGAAATTTATTATTCATTTCCCCAAAAAATAGTGTTATAAAGATACTTTAAATGTTATTTGTAATAAAATAGTAAACCATAAAATTTATACAAATTTTTATCTGTGAAAAAAATTATATCTTTTTTGCAACAACAGAATTTTTTGTTCGTCTTTAAGATGAACCAAACCAAAAACCAAACAAAGCATGTTTCAAATAGACATTGTTGAAAAATGCAAACAAAACGATCGTAAAGCACAAATGCAGTTGTACAACCAGTACTGCAATGGTATGTATAGTGTTGCTAAACGATTTGTAAAACATGATGCCGAAGCCGAAGATGTTGTTCAAGACGCTTTTATTAAAGCGTTTACAAAACTTCATCAGTATAATGCAGAAGTAACGTTTGGAGCTTGGTTAAAACGTATTGTTGTTAATACTAGTATTGATGCTTTAAAATCTAAAAAACAACGCCTTGTTGAATTGGATGATGTGCACTTAAAAGTTGTTGATACTGGAGATGATGACAAATGGTTGGCAGATGATGCTGTGAGTATAGATGAAATAAAAGAAGCTATAAATCAACTGTCTGACAAATACAAGTATGTCGTTATGTTGTTTTTAATTGAAGGCTATGACCATCAAGAAATTTCAGAAATTTTAAATATTTCAGAAGTGGCTTCAAGAACACAGCTATATAGAGGTAAATTACAGTTGCAAAAATTGCTAAAACAAAAACAAAATGGCACAGGATATTAGAAAATTATTTGAAGATGCCCGTAACAACACAGAAGATAGAATGTCTTCTGGACATGAGGCCCGATTTTTAAAAAAGCTAGATAACCAATTACCAATCAAGAAATCCAAAAGGTTTACATGGTTACAAATAGCAGCTAGTATAGTAGTTGTTTTGGGATTGGGATACGGTACGTATAGCTATTTTAATAATCCTATAGAGCCTGTAAAGGTTGTAGATACCAATAATAAAACCATTGAAGAACCTACAAAAAGTTTGGGTGATATTTCACCAGATTTAAAAAAGGTTGAAGATTATTATTTGGCTAATATCAATTTAGAATTATCGAAGGTAAAGCTAACGCCAGACAATAAAGAGTTAATCGATGGTTACATCAGTAGGCTAGACGAATTAAATAAGGAGTACAAACGCCTGTCTATAGAGCTTACCGAGTCTGGTGCTAATGAGCTAACTGTAAATGCCTTAATTACCAATTTAAAGTTTCGTTTAAACTTAATGTACCGCTTAAAGGAACAATTAAAGATGCTAAATGAAACCAACGAAAATCAAAATCAGAACAAGATTAATGCATAAAACAATCAAAAAATGAAAACAGTAAATATATTAAGTATACTATTTTTCCTAACAATAAGTGTTTCGGCACAACAACGGTTAGAGAAAATTTCACAGTCAGTTAATGTAAATGACGATGTGATTATCAATCTCAATACAAGCCAAACCGATATTATTATAGATACCTGGAACAAAGATATTATTGAAGTAGAAGCTTATATGGAGAGCAATACTCTTACAAAACAAGAATTGGAAACCTATTTAAAAGGATGGAAAGTAAGCGTTGATGGATCTAAAGATAACGTTACCATTAGTTCTAACGCTTCTGGATTATCCTGGACGGAGAGTGTAGGCTTGCTTGAATTGGAATCTATAGATGCCTTACAAGATTTAGAAATCGAATTAGCCGATTTACCTGTAATGCCTATGGTAGACGGTCTGTTAGAGTCTATGGATCTAGCCAATATGCCAAAAATGCCAAAAATGCCAGATTTACCAGACTTACCAGAAGGTATGAATAATATTAATTTCGATTTTGATAAATACGAAAAAGAAGGCGAAGCCTACATGGATAAATGGAGTAAAGAATATGGTGAAAGGTATGGAGAAGCCTACGCAAAAAAAATGGAGAAATGGGCTAAATCTGTGGATTCAGATGCACTAGCCAAGTATGAAAAAGAAATGGAAGCTTGGGGTGAAAAATTTGGAGAAGAATTCGGAGAGAAATTCGGAAAAGAAATGGAAGCATGGGGCGAAGCCTTTGGCGAAAGTTTTGGAAAAAGCATGGAGGCCTGGGGTGAAAAATTCGGTGAAGATATGGAGAAATGGGGCGAAGAATTTGGTAAGGAAATGGAAGAGCGTGCCAAAGTTTATGAAGAACGTGCAAAAATAATTGAAGAGCAAGCAGAGGCAAACGAAGGATTATTTAAAGAAAGAGAAGATGCTTACCGCGTGCTTTTAGAAAAAGAGTCCAAAAAGAATTTGAATATTAAGAAAACCATTAAGATAAAAATCCCAAAAGATGCCAAACTAAAAGTTAACGTGCGTCATGGTGAATTAAAGTTTTCTAATGTAATACATAATTTAAAGGCAGATTTAAATCATGCCACCTTTTTGGCCAATAGCATTGATGGAGAAAAAACCTCCATCAATGCTTCCTATACGTCTGTGTTTGTAAAAAACTGGAATATGGGCGAATTAAAACTCAATTTTGTTCAAGATGCCTTGCTTCAAGATGTCAATGGTATGGTTTTAAATTCCAATTCGTCTAATATAGGAATTGATAGATTATCTGGAAATGCTATAATTAATGGTAGCTTTGGCGACTTGGTGATCCATAATATAAATGACAATTTTAATAATTTAAATATAACTTTAGATAATAGTAATGCTGCAGTTAAATTGCCAAAAGGTAATTTTAAGTTGCAGTATCAAGGAAAGCATTCTTATTTAGAGCACCCTGAAAATAACAAAGGGAAATCGGTTTCTTCATTTAATTTGGGAAGCATAGCTAATAATAAAACTATTGTAATAAACGCAAAATACAGTAAGGTAATCATGCAATAGTTTTTTATTTTTGGGTTTTCATACTGTAAAATGAACGCCACTCAATTTTCTTCTTTTTTAAACGGTATAAGTAAAGAACCGTTATATGTTTTAGATAAGACCATTCCTTTAAACAAGTATACACCTATTAACTTATCTGAAACCAATCCAGATTTACTAGCATTTAATGTTGCTAATTCCCAAGATTGGGAAACGTATTTAGATGATTATTTGCAAAACAAACAGTCTCAAGTAGCTTACGGTGGTTATTTGGAAAAACGCAGTATATACAAACGGAGTTCATATTTTAACGAATCTCATAAAGATTTAGAGCGCAATATACATCTCGGAATAGATTTATGGTTAGCTGCTGGAAGTTGTATTTATACACCTTTAGACGGTACAATTCATAGTTATGCCAATAATGTTAATCATGGCGATTATGGGCCAACCATCATTCTTAAACACGCGATTAAAAATGTGGTGTTTTATTCATTATATGGACATTTAAGTTTAGAATCCATAAGTAGTCTAAGAATAGGACAAGCTTTCAAAGCTGGCGATTATTTAGCTACATTGGGAAGTGCAGAAGTAAATGGCGATTATGCACCACATTTACACTTTCAGCTTATTCGAGATATCGAAAATTATAATGGAGACTATCCAGGTGTGTCAAATAAAAAAGATTTACAGTTTTATGTAAACAATTGTCCAGACCCTAATCTGCTTCTAAAATTGCCTTAATGCGATACTAATAGCTTACTGACGTTTTGGCTACCTTCTATAGTCTTAACGGTTAAAAAGTATAATGCACTGGGTAATACAGATGTGTCTAAAACTATTCCTTCAGGAGTTGGAGAATTGCTATCCATTGGCTTTAAAAGCACCGTTTTTCCATCAAGGGTTTGTATGGTTATAGACTGAATAGCTGTTTGATTATCAGCGAGTTTAATTGTTACTGTATCTTGTGCTGGATTTGGATAGATGGAAACAGTTAGAGAATTACTAAATGTCTCAATAGATAGGGTTTCTAAAAGAATGTCATTTGCTGTGCCTAAAATATCACTTCCAGAGTTGTTAACAACCACAGTACCATCAGCAGCATCATAATTGTGGGCAATGGAAATAGCTTGTGTTTCATCGAGAACTTCAAATTCAATAGTAAAAATAATTTCATCGGTAGTAATGTTGCCAGATAAACTTGCCGCTTCATATTTCACTAAACCAGGGGTTCCAGTATCGTTTACAGGAGTAAAATCAAAAGCATATACTGGAGTTAAACTATTAAGTTGAATAACACTAGGGTTGTAAATGAGTTTTATTCGTAATGCATTATATGGGTTCCCGGTAGACAGAATAGAATAATTAAATGTTTGCCCATTGCTTAATGGGGGAGTAACGTCTACTGTTGCAACTAAATCTACCGATTGAGCACTTAAGCTCATACTTATAAAAAACAATAAGGCAACTTGTAGAAAATATGGTTTTATTTGTTTCATCTTTAAAATTTTAATCATTTTGTGTATCACCTACTAATTGGTAGTTTCCAGAAAATAGCCCAAGGTCAAAAATGTTTATGGTTTGGTTACCATCAAAATCAGCTCGCGAATCATAACTTGAATCACCATTACTTAAGTTGTAGGTACCAGCAAAAATTCCCAAATCAAAAATATTAACAGCATTATCATTATTAACATCACCGGCCAGTAGCATCGGAATAATTTCTGTACCGTTGGCATTTACATCTACTATTTTTAACTGCTGTAAATATTGAGGATGTTTTACTAAAACCTTATAGGTGCCTTTGCTAATGGTCGAGCTTAAAGAAATGGTACCGCCTAAATCTCCAGATTCATTAAAAGTATATTCAGGTGTTGTTAAGTCGTCCAAAGTATAAAACAAAACAGAGTAGGAGCCGCTATGGTCTGATCGTCCTTGTAGACTTACACTTAAATCAATAGTATATTCCGGAATTAAAACATCAACGGTTTGGTTACAAGATAACGAGGTGTTACCAGAAGCATCCGTAGCAGTCCAAGTAATAGTTGTTGTACCCAATGGGAATGGATCTGTAAGTAACAACCCATCAGAACGCGAAAAGTCATAGGTAATAACACTATCACAATTATCTAATGCCGTAGGATTTGATATAACGATATTGGCTTCTGTAGTACCAATCGGTATCTCTTCAAGAAGGTTTGTTGGACAGGTTATTGTTGGTGCTTCAGTATCGTCTAAAACAATCCATTCAAAAGATTGGTTAACATCTAAACTCCCCGGTTTTTTTAGGGTTACAGTAACCTGATGCACACCATCGTTGTTAGGGCCACCAGAAACAGCGGTTTCGTCAATAGTACCAAATATTAAACCGTTTGTCGGTTCAATGGCAATCCCTAAAGGTTGACCAGAAATTTCATATACTAAATTATCCAGAGGATTGCCACCAGATCCTTCCGCTTGAAAATCAGAAATTTCTAATTCACAGTCCATACGGTCTGCAATAGGTTGTAATTCCAATTCAGGGTATTGAATACCTAAAATTTCAATGCCATTGACTAAAGGGTTTTGTATGTCAGAATGAATAAAACCTATTTCCAAAGCCCCTCCTGTAACAGTAACATTAAATTGTTCCATACCTCCAACTTCATGACCAAATCGTAAAGACAAATCAAGATTGGTTATTTTGCGTTCACCTTCAATTTCAACATGAAATAATCGTTCTCCGGGTTCCGAAGTACCACTGTATAAATTAGCAAAATATAGATTAACTATATAGTCGCCATCTGGCACATTAATAGCATAAATCATGGGATAGTCAGGTCCACTGTTACTATGCTGGCTACTTAAAACAGTAGTGTAAGTACTACTATCCATATAATCTGGTATAGATGCATCTCTGTTGTTATAGTCTACACTACCATTAAAAGGATTACCTGAAGCTACAACAAACGATTCCCCATTACGTGTTATATTGTCTTCCCAATTAGGGCCGCCATCTGTTGCTACAACTTCGGCACCACCAGCATTTATTCTAACAACTGGAGCAAAAATATCAGTGAGTTCAGCAGTTATATCTGCTTGAATGGCCGAATTATTTCCAGAATGGACAACAGAAATTACTGCTGTTTTTGTGCCTATTAGGGCATCTGAACTAAAATCTATTGGAATGGTTACCGATGAACCTGGGTTAATGTTAAAAGGCAAACTGACATCTGTAGAAAATAAACTGCTATCAGTTCCAGAAAAATTAAGCGCAGTAACTGTAATTGCAGTATCTGTTGGACCGCCTTCATTATTTAAGGTTAGGTACTTTGTGCGCTGCGAATTGGTAACTGGAGTTAATCCAAATTGTAACGGATCCGGATTAATGGATATGATACCGTCTAGATTTTCATAAACCTCAATAAAATCCCATGTAGCTGTAAAGGAGTTTGGTGTAGTTTGCGAGCGTGCCGTTGAAATCAAACCAACTGCCAAACCTTTATTATCTGTATCGTCTAAAAAAGATAAAGGAATCGTTATAGGGCTACCTAAAACTATTAACGTATGGCCATCATCTAAAGAGTAGAAAGGCTGCGCAGATAATGTCGCGGGATCAATCGATACATAAAGATCAACCGAACCTGAGTCCAGAATGCTAGGGACATCATAACTAGTGTTTGACGTTACAACACCACCAGATTCCAATAATACTTGTAGACCATTAATGTTGTCGTTGTTGTCTGTACCATTCATCAATACAAACTTTAAATAATTGTCTTGATCGCCTGTACCTAGTTGTATACCGTACGATTGAAAATCTACAGGATCGTTTTGCATGCCGTTTGAACCAAAGTAAGGCGATTCTATTCTGGAGTGTACCGTAAAAGCATTTGAATTGACATCCACATTTACTCCAAATTGAAATCCATAATCTTGGTCATTAGTATTTTCAAAAGCATCACCTCCAGTAACACCATCTACAGTAGCTTTTCCTGCAGCACCCCCAAAAGACATTTGCGTTTCATTAAACTGGTCAAGATAATCTGTATTACCAGTTGGGTCTAGCATGAGACCCGTAAAACCGAGTCCAAAAAAACCGGTGCCGGGATCATTGTTCCAAAACGGGTAGTCAATAGGCAGGTTATTAGTTGTTCCGTTATTGGCATCAATAGCAAAAGCATCATCGACATCTAAAATGCCATCATTATCATCATCTGGATCGTTTAAATCTGAAATAAAATCGCCATCATTATCTTTGGGCTTGCTACTTTGAGAACAAATATTGGTATTATTGTCAATCTCATCTTGATTGGTATAACCATCATTATCCGTATCAGCATTAGGATCATAGCCAGGATCGCCAGGTTGTAAACAGGTTATGTCCGATGGTTCAAAAATGGTTACGCTATTCGACCCGTAGGTAGCGGCCCAAACTGTGCCAGGGAAGATATCATCATCGCCTTGGGCAATAACATCTAAAGGAATACTACCAAAGCCATTAAAAGTAACCTCGTGTTCCAAAACGGTGTCGCCAGAAGCGTTAAGTACATACCTGTTAATATCGCCATTAAATGACGCCGTTAAAATATTGCCTTGCATGGCACCAGAAAAATTACTTGCAGTATATTCAGTAATACCATTTGTTGAAGATGGAATGACATCTAAAATATTATTTCTAGGACTGGACACAGGTTCGTCTACTAAATACTCACCCAGTTCAGGTTGATCTGGAAAATCACCGATGTTAAATGAACTGTTAAAGTAACCTGAAGTGCCTACAAGCATCGAAGCTAAATCGTGATTATTGGTGGCTACCCAAGAACCATCTATTTGTTCATACGAAATAACACGGGCTCTCGATGGAAATGCCAAAATAGGAATAGGATGCCCACCATAATAGGTTCCGTTTGCATCATTAATGGTGCCAACAAAATGCAACGGATCACCAGAAAAATTGCTGCCACTCTCATTCATTTCATTCGTAATATAATGTAAATTAGGGTCGTAGGTAATGGTGCTTTCATCTCCTAAATAGGTGTCTGTAGCACTATCATAAATTCTTGGAACACCGCCCCATAGCGCATTTGGTCCGTTATCGGATGTATAAATTCTATTGTTCTCTGTTATAATAACATCATAAGCGTTTCTAAAACCAGGAGCAAAAATCTGTAAAGGGCCACCTGCTTCTGGAAAGGCCTGATTTAAACTGTTGTTACCTCCAAAAGGATCACCAATATCAATTGTGGCATTATACATAGGATGCCCTACGGGATATGGAAATTCTGGATGGGTATTGTCAATATCTTGACGCAAAGGATCATTTAGCGTAGGTAAGTCATAAACATATTGCGTGTTTGTCCTAGGATCTGTATAAACGGGCATGTTTTCCAAGTCGGTAAGATTTACTATAAGCATGGATGCCGATAGAAAAAATTCTGGAGTCCCTGCAAAATTGTTACTTGGTGCGCCTTTATTGGTTTGTCCACCCTGTACAATAAGCAAATAATCGCTTCCATCTTTATGAAACATGTCCAAACCGTTTACAGCATGGTTTTCTTCACAGCGAGGCAAGCCTCTAATTAAGTCAACCTTTTCCCAAACACCATTTACTTTTGTAATTCGGGATAACATACTAGAATTGGTATCAAGGTTTGAATCATTTCCTGCTGAACCCCCAC
The DNA here is from genome assembly GCF_023634025.1 of Hanstruepera flava. Taxonomy (GTDB): domain Bacteria; phylum Bacteroidota; class Bacteroidia; order Flavobacteriales; family Flavobacteriaceae; genus Hanstruepera; species Hanstruepera flava. The sequence goes on from NZ_JALJCW010000002.1 coordinate 202,433, forward strand.
CCAATAAATAATCAGATGATGTTACATATACAATAGGATTTTGAGCTGTTCCAGCAGTCATGATTCCGGTTATCAATCGTTGTTGGCTGGGATTGAATTCCCCTAAATCGTTATGATTCGGAATTCCTGTTTTAATGATATCTATTTCTTCGGTATCTATTACGGTATACGTTCCTTCTCCGGCTACGGCATTATCACGTTCAATAGTATAGGCATATATGGTACCATTTTGTTGCGAAATATAAAGCCTATCATCAGGACCAAAGTCAAGTGATGTAGGGTTTAAAACACCTTCATTTTGCAAGCCAGTTGATCCGAAGCTAATGGATTGGGCTGCTATATTATTAATGGTTGTAACTAAAATTAAGGCCATCAGAATAGGAAAACAGCCTTTGCTTTTAAAATACGATAATACAGTCATAACATTACTTTTCGCTTATTCGTGCTATTAATCGAAAAATAGTTTAATTATCAGGAAAGTTGTCGCATGTAAATTTACTAATATCAAGCAATCTACAAGAATGTAAACGGTGATTTTCGTTAAAAAGAAAAAATATCGGTTTTAGAGTTTACTACCAAAAAAATACCGCGTTAAAATACGCGGTATTATGGATAATATGATCTTAAAATGTTATTCAACTAAAACCCAATCGCCTTTGGCGATTAAAGGTTCTGCTTGTTTGTATTTCAATGTTTTGTTTTCGCCGCTCATAACGTGTTTGATGGTCACACGGTCATTTCTACCAATTTTAGGTCGATCTCTAACTATGGTTTCTACAACTTCCGGCTGACGTTGCGTATTGCCCGCAGCTCGACTTTGGGCAGCACGTTCATCCATATTTGGAATATCTTCTTTTTCTGTTTTTAAGTTTTCCTTTTTACGGGTTTGACGCGCTTCTTGAATAGCATTGGTGGTTTCTGTAGGTAACTCTCCCTTAAACAAGAACGAAATCACATCTTTATTCACCTGGTCAATCATACTTTTGAATAATTCAAACGCTTCAAACTTATAGATTAATAACGGATCTTTTTGCTCGTGTACAGCCAGCTGGACCGATTGCTTTAACTCATCCATTTTACGCAAATGGGTTTTCCACGAATCATCTACAATGGCCAAGGTAATATTTTTTTCAAAGTCATTAATCAACTGTTTACCATTGGTTTCGTAGGCCTTTTCTAAATCGGTTATAACCTGCAGATTCTTAACACCATCTGTAAACGGTACTACAATACGCTTAAATTTATCGCGCTGTGTTTCATATACATTTTTTATAACCGGAAAGGCAATCTCGGCATTGCGCTCCATTTTGGCACGATAATGCTCAAATGCGGCTTTGTAAATAATGCCTGCTAATTCTTGAACGCCTAATTTTCCAAATTCATCTTCTGAAACCGGAGCGCTCATAGAGAAGTAACGAATCAATTCAAATTCAAAATTCTTATAGTCATTAGCCGCTTTGTTGGTTTCGGCTATCCCTTCAGAGGTATCATAAATCATGTTGGCCAAATCCACGCGTAAACGTTCACCGTGTAAGGCATGGCGACGACGTTTATAAACCACTTCACGTTGCGAGTTCATAACATCATCATATTCCAAAAGTCTTTTACGAACACCAAAGTTGTTTTCTTCTACTTTTTTCTGCGCACGTTCAATAGATTTTGAAATCATGGAATGCTGGATCACTTCACCTTCTTCCAATCCCATTCTATCCATCATTTTGGCAATACGCTCACTACCAAACAAACGCATTAAATTATCTTCTAGAGATACATAAAATTGTGAGCTTCCTGGGTCTCCTTGACGTCCAGCACGACCTCGTAACTGTCTATCCACACGTCGGGAATCATGACGTTCCGTACCAACTATGGCTAAACCACCAGCGGCTTTTACTTCATCAGATAATTTAATATCGGTACCACGACCGGCCATATTGGTGGCAATGGTTACCTGACCTGCATTACCAGCTTCGGCCACAATTTCAGCTTCTTTTTTATGTTGTTTGGCGTTTAGGACATTATGCGGTATTTTACGAATACTCAACATTTTTCCTAACAATTCTGAAATTTCAACAGACGTGGTACCAATTAACACCGGTCTTCCAGCTTGAGACAATTTCGTAACCTCATCAATTACAGCATTGTATTTTTCGCGCTTGGTTTTATAAACTAAATCTTCGCGGTCGTCACGGGCAATAGGTTTGTTGGTTGGAATTTCAACAACATCCAATTTATAGATTTCCCAGAACTCGCCGGCTTCGGTAACCGCTGTACCGGTCATACCAGATAACTTGCGGTACATTCTAAAGTAATTTTGTAGCGTTACTGTGGCAAAGGTTTGGGTAGCATCTTCAATCTTAACATTCTCTTTGGCCTCAATGGCTTGGTGTAACCCATCAGAATAACGACGACCATCCATAATACGTCCCGTTTGCTCGTCAACAATCATAACCTTATTGTCCATCACCACATACTGGATATCCTTTTCAAATAGAGCATAGGCTTTTAGTAATTGGTTAAGGGTGTGGATGCGTTCTGATTTAACACCAAAATCCCTGAAAAGTTCTTCTTTTAAATTAGCTTCTTCTTCCGATGTCAGGCCTTGTGATTCAATTTTGGCAATCTCGATGCCAATTTCGGGCATCACGAAAAAGTCAGGATTATCCTTACCCGATAAATGCTCGATACCTTTATCGGTCAATTCAATTTGATTGTTTTTTTCTTCTATAACATAGTACAGTTCCGCATCTACCTTTGGCATCTCACGGTTGTTGTCCTGCATGTAAAAGTTTTCGGTCTTTTGAAGCATCTGCTTAATGCCTTCTTCACTTAAAAACTTAATAAGGGCTTTGTTTTTAGGCATTCCACGATACACGCGTAGCAATTGAAAACTACCTTCTTTGGTATCGCCTTCAGCAATCAATTTTTTGGCTTCGGCTAAAACACCAGTAAGATATTTACGCTGTACCGAAACAATATCTTCTACTTTAGGTTTAAGTTCCACGAACTCATGGCGGTCACCTTGCGGAATAGGCCCTGAAATAATTAATGGGGTTCTGGCATCATCAATTAATACAGAATCCACCTCATCTACAATGGCGTAGTGGTGCGGGCGCTGAACCAAATCGTCTGGTGAGTGCGCCATGTTATCACGTAAATAATCAAAACCAAATTCATTGTTGGTACCATAGGTAATATCGGCACGATAGGCTTTTTTACGGGCAGCAGAATTAGGTTGATGGTAATCAATACAATCTACGCTTAACCCATGGAATTCAAATATAGGAGCCATCCAAGCACTATCACGTTTCGCTAGGTAGTCGTTAACCGTTACCAAATGCACACCTCTACCAGCTAATGCATTTAAATAAACTGGTAAGGTGGCTACTAATGTTTTTCCTTCACCAGTTTGCATCTCGGCTATTTTGCCTTGGTGCATAGCAATACCACCTATAAGCTGTACATCATAATGAATCATATCCCAAGTAATGGGCTTACCGGCAGCATCCCAAGAATTGGCCCAAACGGCCTTATCGTCATTAAGGGTTACGTAATCTTTTTCGCCAGATACTTCGCGGTCAAAGGTATTGGCAGTAACTTCTATTTCGGTATTATGCACAAAACGTTTGGCAGTTTCTTTTACAACAGCAAAAGCTTCGGGGAGAATGTCGTTTAAAACAGCTTCAGTAACTTGATACACTTCGTCTTTTATCTTGTCTATTTCAATATAGATGTCTTCGCGTTCATCAATATCTTCAGTGGCTTCAGCTTTGGCTAAAAGGTCTTCTATAGTTTCGTTAAGAGACTTTCGGGCTTCGGCAATCTGGGCCTTGAAATTAGCAGTTTTGGCACGTAGTTCATCATGCGATAAGCCTTCTAATGCAGCTTCGTGCGATTTAATTTGTTTTACTATGGGCATAATGGCGTTGACATCTTGTTTCGATTTGTCGCCTACAAAAACCTTAAGTACAGAATTTAAAAAACTCATGTGTTATATATTTTAATTGTACCAGTTTGATAACTGATAGTAATAGTTCTTTCTTTGAGAATTAACGTTCCCAAAGATACCGTTGTTCGGTTAATTTTTATAATTAATAGACACAAAAAAAGTCTCAAAACGAGACTTTTTTATATGTTGTTTAAACTATTAATATTCGTCCTCGTTCCAGAGGTAATCTTCGTCTGTTGGATAATCAGGCCATATTTCCTGAATCGATTCGTAAGAATCACCTTCGTCTTCAATAGATTGTAAGTTTTCAACTACTTCTAACGGAGCACCAGTTCTAATGGAATAATCAATTAATTCGTCTTTAGTGGCTGGCCAAGGTGCGTCACTTAAATATGATGCTAATTCTAATGTCCAATACATTTGTAATGTGTTTTAATTTTTTGCAAAAATAAATTTTTAGTTTAAATAGGCAAGAAAAAAAACAATTAATTACGCATTAATAAAAAGAACGTGCTTGCTTACAAAGGCCTTAATGTTTTTCCGGAATCCATTTCACTTCGTCAGCTTGCAGTTCATAGGACAACTTTCGTGCCAACACAAATAAGTAGTCAGAAAGACGATTTAAGTACATTAAAGCCATAGGATCTATAGGCTCCATATCGTTTAGTGCCGATGCCAAACGTTCAGCTCTGCGGCATACACAGCGAGCAATGTGACAGAATGACACAGTTTGATGACCGCCAGGAAGGACAAAATGCGTCATTTGTGGTAATTCGGTATTCATGGTATCCATTTCGTCTTCTAACAGTTTGATGTTATCAGCAGATATTTTGGGAATGTTTAAGCGCTCTTTGCCGCTTTTTAAAATGGCTTTTTCAGGATCTGTAGCTAATATGGCTCCAACTGTAAATAGCCTATCTTGTATATGGATTAAGATATCTTTATAATAAGGTTTGATGTCTTGGTCGCGAATTAACCCCAAATGTGAGTTCAATTCGTCTACAGTACCATAACTGTCTATACGAATATGGTGTTTGGGCACACGGGTTCCACCAAATAATGCTGTGGTGCCTTTGTCGCCTGTTTTTGTGTAAATTTTCATAATAACAAAGTTAGTGGTTAAAAGTTATAAGGCAAAAGGTTTTTCAATTGTCATTGCGAAGGAGGAACGACTGCGGCAATCTCTTACAACGTTTAAGCACTAGATAAATTTTAAAAGAAATTAAAAATGAGATATTGAGATTCTTCGTTTCACTACGTTCACTCTGAATGACAATGACTTTAACTTATCACACTGAAATTACAGATGTTTATGTCACACTGAACCTGTCGAAGTGCCTTCAAAACATGGATATACTATCCAAAAATCAAAAGCTTTTTTAATTGTCATTGCGAAGGAGGAACGACTGTGGCAATCTTTTGTAAGCTAAAGCTTAATATGAATTTTGTCTTTTTCATGTGGATTGAGATACTGAAACAAGTTCAGCATGACAAAGAGATTCTTCGTTTCACTACGTTCACTCTGAATGACAACGACTTTAACATATCACACTGAAATTACCGATGTTTATGTCACACTGAGCCTGTCGAAGTGCCTTCAAAACATGGATATACTATCCAAAAACCAAAAGCTTTTTTAATTGTCATTGCGAAGGAGGAACGACTGCGGCAATCTTTTGTAAGCTAAAGCTTAATATGAATTTTGTCTTTTTCATGTGGATTGAGATACTGAAACAAGTTCAGCATGACAAAGAGATTCTTCGTTTCACTACGTTCACTCTGAATGACATATGTCACACTGAGCAGAGCCTGCCTTGAGCTTGTCGAAAGGTCGAAGTGCCTTCCAAATCATAAAAAGCATTCAAAATGTCATTCAGAAGGAGGTTGAAAACCGACTGAAGAATCTTTTGGACTAAAACTAATAATCAAACGCGTATCTTAAAATGCTCTTTAGCTTGCTCGGTTCTAAAAAACACAAAACCCCAAAAATAGGTGTCAATGGTTACGGTTACTTGTGGATGTTTTTTAATGGCTTCCCAAGCTTCAGTCATGCCTTTGGACCAATAGATATCATCAAAAATAAAAACGGTATCATTATGGGCTGTAGGGAGTAGTGTCTCAAAATAACCAAGCGTTGCAGATTTGGTATGATTACCATCAAAAAAAATAAAATCGAAAACTTGATGGTTAAGATCTGGTAGATGACTGTTAAAATCACCAGTTAAAAGTGTGATGTGTTTGTGGTTTTGTAAGCTTTCTTTAGCAAAAGCAGATAGTTTTGGGCAGCCTTCAATACTGGTAATTTGGGTATCAGGATTTCCTAATGCTATAGCTTGGGTGCTGATGCCCAAAGAGGTTCCCAGTTCTAATACATTTTGGGGTCTAAAGTATTGTGCCAAACGATATAATAGCTTACTGCGTTTTAAAGGGGTTCCAGAAGTTTTTGCAATTGTAGAGACTTGCCGTTGATTGGATGGTTGGGTTTTGGATCCAGGCCCTAAATCGGTTATGGATATAACCTGATCGTTTTGTAATAATTGCTCGCGATAGCTGATTAACTTCGAATAATCTTTATAGACTGTTTGGTCGTAAAAGCATTGGGTTACCAAATGATACACAAATGGGGAGTGCACACCATGTTGATTGGTGGAACTAAACAAAAATTTAAAATAAGATATCACAGCGTGCCACATGTTATATATATTAAATTCCTAATTCTACTTCACTTTCATCAGTCACCCGTCATCGTTCATCCATCATCAGTCATCAATCACCCGTCACCCGTCACCTGTCATCGGTCACCCGTCACCTAACTTACTAACCCTCTAGTTTTTCCATAAGCTCCAACCAGCGCATTTCTTTTTCTTCAATCGTATCTAAAATAACTTGTAGTTTTTGGGATAGGTCTTGAATGGCTTCGCTAGATAAATCAAGATTAAGAAATTCGTCTTCTACTGTTTTTTTATCAAACTCCAACGACTTTAGTTTGCTTTCAATACTCTTAAACTCTTTTTGCTCATTGTAACTTAAGGTCGTATTACTATCTTTTTTCCATTGTTTCTTTTCCTTTTTAGGCGCGTCTGTCACCAAGGGCTCTTGGCTGTCCTCATAGGCTCTAAAATCGGTGTAATTCCCTGGGAAGTCATCAATCACACCATTGCCACGAAACACAAAAAGGTGGTCGACAATCTTATCCATAAAGTATCGGTCGTGGGAAACCACAATTAAGCAACCCGGAAAATCCAATAAAAAGCTCTCCAGGACATTCAAGGTTACAATGTCAAGATCGTTTGTAGGCTCATCCAGAATTAAAAAGTTGGGGTTTTGAATAAGAACTGTACATAAATATAAACGCTTACGTTCACCACCACTTAACTTTTCAACAAAATCGTATTGCTTCTTACGGTCAAATAAAAAACGCTCCAACAGTTGTTGGGCACTAATTTGCCGCCCTTTTTTTAAGGGGATATAGTCACCATAGGCTTTAATGACATCAATAACTTTTTGTTTGGGTTTTACTGGAATACCCGCTTGGGTGTAATATCCAAATTGTACCGTTTCGCCAACCACAACTTTTCCGGTATCAGGTTTTAGGCTTTGGGTTAAAATATTGAGAAAGGTTGATTTTCCAGTGCCGTTTTTCCCAATAATGCCAACGCGCTCTCCCTTTTTAAAGGTGTAGTCAAATCCGTTTAAAATAACCTTGTCTTTATAACTTTTGCCCAAGTTATGCAACTCGATAATTTTACTGCCCAGACGCTCCATATTGAGTTCAAGCTGTACCTCATGGTCTTTGCGGCGTTGTTGGGCACGATGTTTAATATCGTGAAAATCGTCAATCCGCGACTTGGATTTAGTGGTCCGCGCTTTGGGTTGCCGGCGCATCCATTCCAGTTCCTTTTTAAATAGTTGTTTGGCTTTGTTGGTTTCAATGGCTTCCTGCTCCAATCGGGCGTCACGTTTCTCTAAATAATAACTGTAATTGCCTTTATAGGTATAAAGTTGCCCTTGGTCAAGTTCTATGATTTCGTTGCAAACGCGCTCTAAAAAGTAACGGTCATGGGTAACCATTAGTAAGGTTAGCTGTTCTTTGGCGAAAAAGGTTTCCAGCCATTCAATCATTTCTAAATCTAAATGGTTGGTGGGCTCATCTAGAATAAGCAAATCGGGTTTTTTAAGAAGGGCTAGGGCTAGGGCTAAACGTTTTTTTTGTCCGCCTGAAAGTGTTTTTATGTGTTGCTGTAAATCATCTAGCTTAAGCTGAAATAGAATCTGTTTGTATTGGGTTTCAAAATCCCATGCCCCATGGCGCTCCATATTGTCAAACGCTTTTTGATAGGCTTCTGCGTCTTCCGGGTTTTTAAGGGCACTTTCATAAGCCTTAATAATGTCCAACGTGGGATTTTTGGTACTGAAAATGGCAGCTTCAATGGTTAAGTTGTCGTCCAGTTCAGGTTCTTGGGCCAAGAAAGCCACCTGAATATCTTTGCGGTATACAATCTGTCCGGCATCAGGTTCGTCCTTTCCGGCAAGCATATTCAGTATGGAGGTTTTTCCAGTTCCATTTTTAGCAATTAAGGCTATTTTCTGATCCTTATGGATACTAAACGAGAGGTTTTCGAAGAGTGTTAACTCGCCGTAATGTTTGGCAATATGTTCAACAGATAGGTAGTTCACCGTGTGTTTTTTGCAAATAACGTAAAAAAATAGGGTTTTGGTTAGAATGCTTTAGAGATTCTTCGTTTCACTGCGTTCACTCTGAATGACATTTTGCTTGTCATTGCGAGGAGGTCCCAATAATTTGGGGCGACGTGGCAAATACGAAGTATTCACGAATACCTATTTCTAAAAATTATTATGCATGAGTAATCTCTTTTCACATGTTTCGAGATGCTGAAACAAGTTCAGCATGACAGAGAGATTCTTCGTTTCACTGCGTTCACTCTGAATGACATTTTGCTTGTCATTGCGAGGAGGTCCCAATAATTTGGGACGACGTGGCAATCTCTTTTCACATGTTTCGAGATGCTGAAACAAGTTCAGCATGACAGAGAGATTCTTCGTTTCACTACGTTCACTCTGAATGACAATAATCATTCCTATGTCACATTGAGCAGAGCCTGCCTTGAGCTTGTCGAAAGGTCGAAGTGCTATCCAAAGGTTGAAAATCTTCCTTTGTCATGGTGAGTATCCAGACGTTTACTTTCTAGAGACGCGGCAATCTCTTTTCACATGTTTCGAGATACTGAAACAAGTTCAGCATGACAAAAAGATTCTTCGCTTTGCTCTGAATGACATTTTGCTTGTCATTGCGAGGAGATCCCAATAATTTGGGACGACGTGGCAATCTCTTTTTGTTTGTTTTGAGTTCACGATATCAAAGGCAGTTTTTTGTATTATGAGATTCCTCGACAAGCTCGGAATGACAAGTGATTGTTTATAAAGAGATTAGCTGCACTGAATCTATAGGTTTTTTCACTTCGTTACACCTGTCTGCCGATAGGCAGGCTTGTACTGAAATCGAAGATTCGACGTAGTCAATGACATTTTGCTTGTCATTGCGAGGAGAGCCCAATAATTTGGGGCGACGTGGCAATCTCAAATTAAAATTTGTAAGATTTGAAATAGTAATACTTAGCAACAGTCAAACTCCTCTTTGACTAAAGAGGAGAGCCTGGATAATTTTAATTCATTTCCGAAGGGCCCCTCCCTTGAAGTGCGGCAGAGCGTTAAGAAATAGTCCAGTGGACTATTTTAGTGAAGGGCGAGCTGGCGTGTGGAGTGGCTAGGTTTGGTAAAACCTAGACGGAGGGTTTGAAAAAGCGTTCTATAACCTACCATATTTTACGATAAAAACGAAAAGCTTAAGCTCTTCATCGTAAAAAAACCAAAATTTAGGGGATATGTTTTGATATTCCTTGTGAAAGGCTATATTTGTGATGAAACCGATGCCCTAATTATGAAGCATTTATATATCGTATTTTTGGTTGCTATGGTCTGTTTGATGCAGTCCTGTATTCCCAATAAAAAGTTGGTGTATCTACAAAACCAAGAAGCCGCTTTAGATAGTACATTAATTTTAACCGAAGCTCAAAAGCCATACCGCGTACAGATAAATGATATTTTAAATATTGTGGTTAAGGTAATGGACCAGAATAATGTGCAGATTTTTAACCCAGCCGGTCAACGTGAATTAAATGCCAATGGTGAGGAACGCGCTTTTTTTGATGGCTTTACGGTCGATTTACACGGTAATATACGTATTCCAGTACTGGGAGAAGTCAATGTATTGGGGTATACCACAGAAGAGATTGAGCAGTTATTAGAGAAAAAACTGTTGGAAGAAGAGTTTAAGGAAACCGCCAATATATTTGTAAGTGTCAAACTTACGGGATTGCGCTACACGGTTAATGGGGAGGTGGGTAGAACGGGTACACGTACCTTATATCAGCCTCGTGTTAATATATTTGAAGCTTTGGCCAATGCTGGCGATATTACCATTACAGGTAATCGTGAGGATGTAATAGTTATTAGGCAATACCCCAATGGACAACAAATTCACCATCTAAATTTATTGGATGTGGATGTTATGAAATCGCCTTACTTCTATATTCAAATGAATGATATCATTTATGTAAAACCCCTCAAGCAAAAATCATGGGGCACGGGAACTACAGGATTACAAACTTTTACAGCCATTGTTGCTGTTATGTCATTTGTTACTACCACTATTTTGTTAATTGATAGATTATAAACTATGGCCGTGAGTGATTATGATGAATTAGAGCATATAGAATCAGGTAGGATTACTTTTGATTTTAAGGGCTATTTGTTTAAGGTTTTAAACTTATGGAAATTTGTTTTAATCTGTATAGGTGTTGCGTTGACCATAGCTTATTTTATAAATGTTAGGAAACAAAATATATACAAGCTTGAATCCTTAATTTCTGTAGAAAATGACCAGAATCCTTTTTTTACGGCGAATACCAGTATTTCCTTTAACTGGGGAGGGGTTTCTGGTAAAATGGGTAAAACCATTACCACACTACAAACCCGAACCCATAATGAGTTGGTTGTAGATTCTTTAAAATCCTACTTGAATTATTATCGAGAAGGTAAGTATAGAAAGATTGATATCTATAAACAGGCTCCTTTTGTTTTTGATTTAGATATGGCTAAACCCCAAGTGCTGAATAAATTTATTGGGATACGTATTTTATCTGATACTAGTTTTGAGGTGTTTACCAATTTTGAAACAGAAAACGGAATGGGTCAGCGCTATGATACTAAAAAACACCTAGCCGTTACTGTTCCTGTAGGCGAATTTAAACAGGTCTTTAGATTTGGTGAAACCGTTGATATATCGTTTTTACATGGTGTTGTTAATTTAAGAGATGGCAGAACCATTCAGGTTGGTCAGGAATACTACATTAAGTTTAGTAATTACGATAGTACAGTACATACCTACAAGATGAGAATTGGTGTGCGACCTTTTAGTAATTCTTCGGCATCTGTTTTGGTTTTATCTTTGGCAGGTACCAATAAGGCCAAGCTAGTTGATTATTTAAATACTACGGCTACTATATTAAGTGAAACGGAATTGGAGCGTAAAAACCAGTATGCTACGAATACCATTAAATTTATTGATAGTAGTCTCGCGGCAGTAAACGATAACCTGAAAGATGTTAATGAAGAAATGAATCGGTTCCGTAAGGAAAATAAGATATTTGATGTATCTGAAGAAATGGCCCAAGTTTCTGAAAAACTAAAACAATATGAAACTGAACGGGAGATTGAAAACACCAAATTAGATTACTTAAAAACGTTAGAGAGCTATTTGCGGACCAAAACCGATTATACTAAAATAGCGGCACCCAGTTCGGTAGGTATTGAGGAGAAGAATATTCAAAATTCCGTTTCTAAAATTACAGCGTTAGCTATTGAGCGGCAAAGTTTGGAATATACTACGCGGGAAGGTTCTGATTTGTTTAAGGATTTGGATAGGCGGATTGATGCGGAGAAGAATGTCCTGTTGGAAACTATTGATGCTACCCGTAACACCATAATGGTGCTCTTGCAAAGTAACAATAGGAATATAGCCAATATGGAGTCGCAATTGAGTGATTTGCCAGAAGACCAACAGGAATTTTTAAAAATTCAACGGAAGTTGGATATCAGTCAGGAAGCCTATAATGTCTATATGGATAAACGTAGTGAAGCTGCCATAGTAAAAGCAGCCAACATCTCCGATATTAGCATTGTAGATGAGGCCAAAGATATTGGAGGAGGCCTTATAGGCCCCAATAAGTCTTTGAACTATATGATGGCGCTTATGCTAGGCTTTTTTATACCTATGTTCCTCATTTTTATTATCTTTTTACTGGATAATACCATACATGGTTCCGATGAGGTAGAGCGGTTGTCTAGTATTCCCATTATGGGCTTAATAGGGAAGTACCGTTACCATAATAATCTTGTTGTGTTTGAAAAGCCCAAATCGGCGGTAGCGGAATCCTTTCGCTCCATTAGGTCTTCCTTACAATTTATTTTAAATAAAGAAACACGAGACGATGGCCGAGCCATAATGATTACCTCTTCTGTAAGTGGTGAAGGAAAAACCTTTTGCTCGATTAATATAGCTACGGTTTATGCCTTAAGTGGTAAAAAAACCATCTTATTAGGGCTGGATTTGCGTAAGCCTAAAATATTTGATGATTTTAATATTACCAATGATTTAGGTATGGTAAATTACCTTATTGGAGAATCAGACTTCGATAGAGTTATACATAAAACCCACATCGAAAATTTAACAATTGTACCAGCTGGGCCTATACCGCCAAACCCTTCAGAATTATTGATGAGTGATCGTATGCGTACGCTAATGGCAGACTTACGGCAGACCTATGATATCATCATCTTGGATACGCCGCCATTAGGGTTGGTTACTGATGCTTTGGAATTGGTTAAATATGCCGATACTTCTATTTTTATGGTTCGTTTAGATTATACCAAAAAAGGGATGTTGCAACTTATTAATGCGAAGTATCGCGGCGGGGAGATTAAAAACATCAATTTTGTCTTGAATTTTTATAAACATAAAACCAATCATAACTACGGCTATGGCTATGGCTATGGTTATGGCTATGGTTACGGTTATGGCGTATATGGTAATGCCTATCATGAAGATGGTAAATTATCAACCTTTCAAAAAGTTAAACGGTTTATAAAGCGGTTTTAAATTTTCAAGCTATTAACACTAATTGGGATTATATATGAAACATCATATTACTGTTGTGGGTCTAGGATATGTAGGATTACCTTTGGCGGTTGAATTTGCGAAACAATACCCGGTTGTGGGTTTTGATATTAATGCTAAGCGGGTAGCGGAGTTGCGTTCAGGCACAGATCGTACTTTAGAGGTGTCTTCACCAGAATTAGAGGCTGTATTATCCACAGACAAGCAGTCAAAAGGGCTCTATATTACGGATCAAGTGTCGGATTTATCACAATCTAATGTATATATCGTAACAGTTCCAACACCTACAGATGAGTTGAACAAACCTATTTTCACGCCCTTAATCAAGGCGAGTGAAAGTGTTGGAGGGGTTTTAAAGAAAAACGATATCGTAATTTATGAATCTACCGTCTATCCTGGTGTTACCGAGGATATTTGTGTGCCCATTTTAGAGCGCGAGTCAGGATTACAATTTAATGTGGATTTTTATGCGGGCTATTCCCCAGAGCGTATTAATCCAGGAGATAAAAAACATACCGTTACCAAAATTTTAAAGGTTACATCGGGCTCTACACCAGAAATTGCTAAAATTATAGACGATTTATATAAATCGGTAATTACGGCAGGTACCCATATGGCACCGTCTATTAAGGTGGCCGAGGCTGCGAAGGTTATTGAGAATTCGCAACGGGATATTAACATTGCCTTTGTTAATGAGTTATCCAAAATATTTCGCTTGTTGGATATTGATACAAAAGCTGTTTTGGAAGCTGCTGGAACCAAGTGGAATTTTATCAAGTTTACACCGGGTTTGGTTGGTGGGCATTGTATAGGTGTGGATCCCTATTATTTGGCACAAAAAGCCATTGAATCGGGTTATAACCCAGAGATTATTTTGGCAGGGCGAAAAATGAATGATAGTATGGGTAGTTATGTGGCTACCGAAACGGTAAAACTGATGATTAAAAAGGGAGCCACCATTAAGAATTCCAGAGTATTAGTTCTGGGTATTACCTTTAAGGAAAACTGTCCTGATATTCGCAATTCGCGTGTTATCGATATTATTCGTGAGTTTGAAACCTACGACATTCAAGTGGATGTGTACGATCCTTGGGCATCGGCAGACGAAGTTCAGGAGGAATACGGTTTTGATTTAATTTGTAGTGACGATTTATTGGGTACCGATTATCAAGCTGTGGTTTTGGCTGTTTCTCATGATAAGTTTACAGATTTAAATATTCAAAATTTAAAAACCCCTTCTGGGGTAGTTTTTGATGTGAAGTCTATGTTGCCTGCCGAGCAGACTGATGCGCGGTTGTAGTACTCTAAATCCCTAAAGGGGACTTTTAATCTCATAGCATAGTTTAATTTTGAAGCGTCTAGAGACTAGATTATAGAGGCTAGACGACAACGCAACATAAACAACAACAAGCAGTTATTGTGATGAAAAGCGCGCTGTCATAGCGAGGATCCAGACGTTTACTGTCTGGGGACGTGGCAATCCCTTTTAGGGTTCTGGTGTTATTTGAGAAGTTAGGTTTTATTCTTTTGGGTTATAATTATTTACTTAAGTTAGACATTGTGTTTTGTTTTTGTTCATTTTGTCTTGATACAAAACGAACCAAAAAATCAAGAAGATCTGGAGGACATTCTTTCAGACCATTCGCCTCTTTTTTTTATTAGAATTTTGAAGACTACAGTTTATTTTTTGATTTTGCCCTAGTATTAAATTGCTTATTTTGTTTTTATGTCTCATTATGTCTTCAGACCTTCTATTTTCCGGCTTTGCCGGAATTTGGTTTAAGTGCGGGTTGTAATTAGACTTGTAAAAGGCTGGACAGAGGGTTTGACAATTCAAGGAGGTGTTTTTTTCAAACGCCTTTTTCTTTATTTCTGTTATCACTTTAGAAAATTCATTCCACTCTTCATCTGAAGAGGGTAGCTGTACTAATTATTAATTAACCAAGAGGCTCCTCCCTTGAGTTGAAGGGAGGTGGATAAACTGCCAGTAAGCAGTTTAGACGGAGGGTTTGAAATAGTAATTATATAATTTAAATCAAACTCCTCTTTCTTTACTTCCGTTATCACTTCAGTAAATTCATTCTCCTCTTTATCTAAAGAGGAGAGCTTAAATGGATAGTATATTACCAACTGGACCTCACTTTAGATGAAGGGAGGTGGCTAGGTTTGGTAAAACCTAGACGGAGGGTTTGAAATAGTAATTATATATTTAAAATCAAACTCCCCTTTCTTTGTCTCCGCAAGCTACGACAAATTCATTCCCCTCTTCATCTGAAGAGGGGAGCTTAAATAGTTAATATATTACCAACTGGCTCCTCACTTTAGATAAAGGGAGGTGGCTAGGTTTGGTAAAACCTAGACGAAGGGTTTGAATTAGTCTTCAAAATTAGAAGTAATCTCTTTTAAGACAGACGGTAAATTTTCAAAAACTAATTTATTTTCAAATCGAATAACCGTATAGCCTAAATTTTCTAAATGGCTAGAACGTATATTATCATACTCTTGAGCTACAGGATTGTTGTGTACTTCACCATCTAGTTCAATGATAAGTTTTTCGGATGCACAGTAAAAGTCTACAATGTAGTTTTTAATACTATGTTGTTTTGTAAATCGTTTGCCTTTTAACTGCCTTGACTTAATATGTGTCCATAAAAACGCTTCAGCTGGAGTCAGGTTTTTTCTTAATTCCTGTCTTTTGGTTTTTAACTGGGTTTTGTTGTGTATCCGTTGTTTGGGCATAAATTAAATATAATAAAATTAATTATTCAAACTCCTCTTTCTTTATTTCCGTTATCACTTTAGTAAATTCATTATCCGCTTATCAAACTCCCCGTCCAAACTGCGTTTGTCCACCCCTCTTCGCCTGAAGAGGGGAGCTGGGTTGGTTATAATTTATTTACAAATGGCTCCTCACTTTAGATAAAGGGAGGTGGCTAGGTTTGATAAAACCTAGACGGAGGGTTTGAAACCTTAAAAGCTTAACCGTTGCTCGATAGAGCTTATCTGTTTATCTAATTGGTACATCTTTCACTTTGTTTTCCTGTAATTAGTATTATTTTTAAAGTTGTAAAAACACATTATGGAAAAATGTTTTTAGGCAATCGCTTTAAATCGTATTCATCCCGTGAAACCTAAATTTGTTTCACAGGATAAATGAGTCAAGTTAATAAGTTAGAAGATAAAGAGATTGCCACGGCGCAAGCACCTCGCAATGACAAATAAGTTTTAATGATAATGGAAAATAGAATTAAAGAATATAGTTATTTAATTACTGGCGGAGCTGGGTTCAACCCATGAAATGATGACAGAATTAGATCAAACATATTATTTTGTTTATATTTTACAATCATTGAAAGACGGTAATAAATATACAGGTTATACCAAAGATCTGTCATCAAGATTTGAGGCGCATCAGAAAGGAAAAGTCAAATCTACAAAACATAGACGACCATTAAAGTTGATATATTTTGAAGGGTGTTTAACACAGGAAGATGCATTGAAACGTGAGAAATATTTAAAAACACATTATGGAAAAATGTATTTGGGCAATCGCCTCAAATCTTATTTCATAAGTCAAGTTAATAAAGTAGATGAAAATGATTAATAATAAAATAAAAGAATATAGTTATTTAATAACCGGAGGGGCTGGGTTCATCGGTAGCAATTTAGTTGCATACCTGTTGAAAAACAATGCTAAAAAAGTACGTGTTTTAGATAATTTCTCCAATGGGTATCGTGAGAATCTTTCCGAATTTATGAATCGCCCTAATTTTGAACTTATGGAGGGGGATATCCGTGATTTGGATACCTGTAAACAAGCCATGGCAGGTATGGATTATGTGAGTCATCAGGCTGCATTAGGTTCTGTACCACGGTCTATTAACGATCCTGCTACAACTAACGCTGTTAATATTTCGGGTTTTTTAAACATGATGATTGCATTAAAGGATTCTGATACCGTTAAACGTATGGTTTATGCGGCTTCGAGTTCTACCTATGGTGATAGTCTGTCATTACCTAAAGTTGAAGATACCATAGGAAAGCCCTTATCGCCCTATGCGGTTACTAAGTTTGTGAATGAATTATATGCTGATGTTTTTGGAAAAACGTATGGCACCGATGTTATAGGGTTGCGCTATTTTAATGTGTTTGGCCCTAAGCAGAGCCCCAATGGGGCTTACGCGGCGGTCATTCCGTTGTTTATGCAGGCCTTGAGTGATAATGTACCGCCTAAAATTAATGGCGATGGCGAGCAAACACGCGATTTTACTTATGTTGATAATGCGGTGCAAGCCAATATTAAAAGTTTTTTTGCTGACAACACGGCTAGCAACCAGGTTTTTAATGTGGCCTGTGGTGAACGGATTAGTGTTAATTACCTTTGGGAAAGTCTTCAGCTAGCTGCAGGTTCCGATTTAAAAGCGGTTTATGGACCACCACGTCAAGGCGATGTTCGTGATAGTTTGGCTGATATTTCTAAAGCGGAAGGTCTGCTAGGGTATCAGCCTGAAGTTTCAGTTCGTGAGGGTTTGAAACTGACTTGGGATTGGTTTAATAAATAACTAATTATTTGTCATTCAGAAGGAGGTTATAAACCGACTGAAGAATCTCTTTAAAAAAATATGCCTACTGTCATTGCAAGTTGGCAAACGACTGTGGCAATCTCCTTTCCCTAATTATGAGATGCTGAAATAAGTTCAGCATGACAGAGAGATTCTTCACTTCACTACGTTCGTTCTGAATGACAGAGAGATTAGCTGCGCTGAACCTAAAGGTTTCTTCACTTTACTACGTTCACTAAATAAAACAGATCCATGTCATTCAGAAGGAGGACGATAGGACGACTGAAGAATCTCTACTAAAAAATACCCCTTTTGTCATTGCGGGACAGCGCGTTTAAAAACAGTATATTACAGTTTTAGTGCTTTCTTTCTTTTTTATTCATGGGTTACTATTTTTTTTAAAGGAATTCATGAATGCTTCGCATTTGCATCGATCAAATAGTTCGACAGGCTCACTACAGGCTAGAAACAAAAAACTCTAGACTTACTTTTAATACCTTGAAAATCTTACGAACAAGTTTTATCGTGTGCATTGCAACCGCTTTGCTTCGGCAATGCTCCGCTACCAGCCGCCATACTTGTTCTTGATTTTACTACGGTATTAAAACTAGGTCGTTTTGGGAATCTGATTGTAATGAGATGGTGTTTATTCTTTTTTTCTGGTCAAAAAAAGAACCAAAAAAGACTTTTACTGCCAGAGGTATTTTTAAAGGTTTTTTTAGAAAGCCTTTAAAACCATAAACCCATCCCTAGATTTTTTCCAAGGCTTCAAAAATCTTAAACGGGATGTGTTTATCTATACTGCTGCCAGTGGTTTTCGGCAGAGCCGAAATTAGGTTTGACGTTGTTTACTTATGTGAATTCAATGCCCGTGCACGAGATTGCTCCTGTATTAGCATAGTCCACTGGACTATTTCTTAACGCTTGGCCGTATCTGAAGAGGAGAGCTGTACTAGTTATAATTGATTACCAAAAGGCTTCTCACTTTAGATAAAGGAGAGACGGAGGTATTGAAAATAAAAAAAAGGAAGCCGAAGCTTCCTTTTTCTGTTTACATCTAAACTGATTACAATACTTCAATGATTTGCAATGCATTGAATTCCCCATTTTTAAGTGGGTATTGCAGTCCGTTAATATCTTGAAAAAAAGCAATTTTCAAGAGATAGATAGACTGTCCAGAACCTGATGCCGCAGCAGAAGGGGTGAGTGTTACCGTTGAGGTTGTTGCATTAATTGCTACATTAACGGTGTTACTCAATTGTAAATCTTTTTCCTTCGTTGCAAAATCCAGATTCAAGAATCCTGTAGTAAACTCCACATGTGTGGCACCTGGAGGGATATACAGTTTTTGAGTTGGCGTAAAGTCGGTTATAGTGACTTCGCCTGTGACTGTATCTAAACTAAAATCGGTTTGTAGGACTTCTTCCAAAGGTGCCTTACGGTTAAAATTAAATCCTTTTAACCAAGCTTTACCTTCAGGTGTTTGAATTCCTATTTCGACTTTTCGCTGCCCTCTAAATGAGGTCTGATCTTGGTTTTTAACCTTAATCATCCGTTGGGTCAATCTTGATGCCAATTTGCTATCCTTGGCATTAGAGACCATATCCAAAATAGACCGTCTTAAGAGTTTTCCGCTTGATGCACTTGCACCAAACTCATTATTGTTTTCTCGGGTTCGCTCGAAAGCTGGATCTTTTTGAATACGTTCTTTACTGACACCGCCCTTTGTTCTCATGCGGTATCCGTCTTCTGTTTTGTAGAAGTTTACATCGTCTAAGGAGCCGCGCACCTTAAACAAAGATTTGTACTTTGCCATTTTTTTAAGTATTGTGCATGTTATTTAAACATACTGATAAAACAAAATTAAATTTGGTTGTAGGCTCAGGGTTTTGATATGCGCGCTTAAGTATGAGCTCCTACTTAAAAATTTTTATCATTATCCCGAGCTTTCAACTGTTGAGACAAATTTAAATAGTGTTGTTAATTGACATTTTGCTTTTTGAAGGTATAGCCGTTCTTTGATAGTATTTCAGCTA
Organism: Hanstruepera flava; assembly: GCF_023634025.1. Taxonomy (GTDB): domain Bacteria; phylum Bacteroidota; class Bacteroidia; order Flavobacteriales; family Flavobacteriaceae; genus Hanstruepera; species Hanstruepera flava. Next base: position 222,233 of record NZ_JALJCW010000002.1, read on the forward strand.
AACTGATTTATCTAACATTCTTATGTCTTTCTTTTTATTTATTGCGATTAGTACTGTTTTGTGAGTTTTATCCGTTTTATTGCTGTTTATACGTTTTATTATGTTTTTGAGGTCATAGGGTTACATACGAGCCATGTATGGGTTATCTACGGAGTATCTACGGGACTAGGTGGTGGGTGAGTAGTGGGTAGCGGGTAGTGGGCAGCGTAGTGGATTGTGTGTCAAGCGCAGGATGACACGGGCAGTTTTTTGTATTATGAGATTCCTCGACAAGCTCGGAATGACAGACTTGTTTGCACGGTGAGACGTTTACGAAGGGTGATGGGCCTGAATCGATACTGAAGCAAGTTCAGCACAAGGTTCAGGATGACAAGGCAGTTTTTTTATGTTATGAGATTCTTAATATCGCTGCGCCTGTCTGCCGATAGGCAGGCTCGTTCTGAATGACAAAAGGATTAGCTAAGTTGAACCTAAAGGTTTCTTCATTACACTGTGCCCATTGTGAATTTTATATTTGCTAGTAATTTTATGTGTTGGACTTATTAATGATGTTAAAGTATTGAAAATAAGATGTTTAATTCAATTTTTTAAGTGCTTAAAAAGCATGTCCTAAATTATTTTGAAAGAATTTTGTTGGTTTGCTTTTTATGACATCATGATGTCATTTAGTGAAGAGTAATTTTTATTTGATTTGTAAAAATTTATGCTTGTTAACAGTTTTTGTGAGATATTAACTACGAGTTTGTTAAGTTATAGTTAATAACTCATAAGCAGATTGTTTTAAGATTGTAATATTTTGGACTAATTTGCTTGCATTAACTAATAATTAAAACAATTAATAATGAAAAGACTCATTAAACAACAGCAAAGAGTAAAAAGATTAATATTACATGTATTATCGGATAACAATATACCCATGCGAGGTGTCAGAAATATTGGGGATTAAACTTAATACGGCTCAAACTTTAATACGAACTATAAAAGATGCTTATTGTAAGAAAAAGCATCAGGATGTTACGATTAAAGAGTTTTGTGAATATAAGGGCTTACCTTATGATGAGGTTTTTAATATGATTAATAAAATTACCCCAAAACATGATAAGCAATCTGCTTAATATATTTGTGACTTGTTTTGAGTTTTAGGAGGATTAATACTGGACCTCTACTATTATGACTTTCTTATTTCCATTCTTTTAATTTCTTGAGAACATTTTGATAACCAAACAGGCTTAATACTGGCTTTCCTGGTTTGATGTTAAAGCAAGGTACTCATTATAATAACTCAACAAGACGCTATTCTTCTGACAGTTGTTTTCGACTTTGTCGAAATTTGGTTTTTTTCTCTGTGTTCTTTTTATTATAGCCGTAATCTTATGAGAGATTTTAGACAGGCAGAATTATAGTGGTTTTACTTGCTTTTGCTATTTACTAGCACTCAAGTTTTTTATTTTGTTCTTTTTTACGCACAAAAAAGAACCCAAAAGTGCTTTCACTGTCGGTAGGCATTTCACCTACGGTGAACCAAGCCCAAAACTTCGCGTCGCAGAGCTCCTGTCCTCGAAGCTTTTGTTCTTTATGCTTACGACAGTGGGTTTTAATTCTGCGCATGAATTAAGTTTTTGTGAAATCGATTTATTGTTTTGTTAAGTTGAGGGTATATGAGACTTCATTATATTGAAGCTTTTGTGCTTTATGCTTATGACAGCAGTTTTCCGGTTTTGCTTGAGTAGGATTTGTTAAGGTGTTTAAGTGGATTCCAGAGAATAACAGCTTTCCCCATTGTTGTTGTAAGTAAAGAACGAAAACAGCAATCTCATTATCACATTCCATTACCCACTAAAAACGCGTTCTTAATTCTTAATTCTTAACTCTTAATTATTTATATTAGCCCTAACAAAAGCACTAAAAATTTACATTAATATTCTATGCCTTTAGAAACCCGTGTTTATCAAAAGGAACGTACTTTAAAAATGGGTGCGCTTTTAAAAGCGAGTTTAAAGGATTTGTTGGGCTCCCGTTTTTTAGCCCGGCAATTGGCCGAGCGCGATATCAAGGCCCAATACCGGCAATCATATTTAGGTATTTTATGGGCCTTTATTACCCCCATTGCTACTGCTGCGGTTTGGATTTTTTTGAATAGTAGTGGTACTGTGCGTTTAAGTGATACTGGTGTACCTTATGCTGTATATGCGTTTTCGGGTACGTTAATATGGTCTATTATTGTGGCAGCCATTAATTCGCCCATGCAGAGTACTAATGCCGCTAAAGGCATACTTACAAAAATTAATTTTCCTAAAGAAGCCTTATTGCTTTCGGGTGTTTATAAACTTTTATTTGATAGTAGTATTAAGATATTACTATTAGTGCTCTTTGTGTTTATTTTTGGGGTTGGATTTCATTGGAGTTTGTTATTGGTGCCTATTGCTGTTTTGGGTGCTGTTTTGTTTGGAAGTACTTTGGGGCTGTTTTTAACACCTATAGGACTGCTGTATAAAGATATTGGTAAAATCATCACCTTTGGGATGCAATTTTTAATGTATGTCACCCCTGTGGTGTATGCCATACCCAAAGCCGGTATGATGAAAACGATTATGACGTATAACCCGATTACCCCTATTATTTTGACCACCCGTGATTTGGCGGTTGGGTTTACACCAGAGTATTTAAGCTATTTTTTAATTGTTTTAGCGATATGTGTGCCTTTGCTGTTTTTAGGTTTGGTGCTGTATCGTATTTCGATTCCTATTATTGTGGAACGGTTGAGTGCGTAGGGAGGTGTGGGTTTTCGGTTGTCAGTTTTCTGTTATAACGCAAACTCACAAAAAAATAAACAAAAATGAAAAGTTATAAAGATTTAGAGGTTTATGTTTTAGCTTTCCAATATGCTGTTGAAGTACATGAACTTACCTTAAAGCTGCCGAAGTACGAACTCTATGAACAAGGAAGTCAACTTCGAAGATCATCTAAATCTATAAAAGATAATATTGTAGAAGGTTATGGAAGACGTAGTTATAAACAGGATTTTATTAAATTTTTAGTGTACGCACACGCATCGCTTTTAGAATGTAGAAGTCAATTAGAAATGATAGAATTGTTGTATGAATTAGAAGTTAAAGGTTTAATTTCAAAATATGATACTTTAGGAGCAAAATTATACAGTTTTAAAAATTATGTAGAACAACATTGGAAAGTTTGAAGTTTATAATTAACCAACAACCCACAACAGACAACCGGTAACCGAAAAAATGAACGATAGTGAAATTTTAGTAAAAGTAGAGGGCCTAAGCAAAAAGTTTTGCAAGGACCTAAAAACCAGCTTGTGGTATGGTGTTAAGGATTTGGTGAGTGGTGTGCGTGGTTCCAGGCAGGAGCGGGAGTTGCGCCCCAAGGAATTTTGGGCGGTACAAGATGTGAGCTTTGAACTGCGCCGTGGGGAGTGTTTGGGACTTATTGGCCATAATGGTGCCGGAAAAAGTACGCTGCTTAAAATATTGAACGGGTTGATAAACCCAGATGCTGGAAAAGTAACCATAAAGGGCCGAGTGGGTGCCTTAATAGAACTGGGAGCCGGTTTTAACCCGATATTGAGTGGGCGTGAAAACATTTATAACAACGGTGCTATTTTAGGGTTTAGCCGTAGGGAGATTGATGCCAAGCTGGATGCCATTATAGCCTTTGCTGAACTGGAGGAGTTTATTGATATGCCTGTACAGCATTATAGTAGTGGTATGAAAGTACGCTTGGGCTTTGCCGTAGCCGCCCAAATGGAACCTGATGTGCTTATTATTGATGAGGTATTGGCTGTGGGGGATGTGGCATTTAGAATGAAATGTTATAATACTATTAATGAACTACAAAAAAAAACAGCCATTATTTTTGTATCCCATTCTATGCCACAAATTGCTAAATTGTCAAGTTCTGCTTTATTGCTTTCAAGGGGTAAAGTTAAAAATCAGTCAATTGATGTATCTAAAGTAATTAATCAATACTTTTTAGATAGTCCTATTGATAATAAAGAGATGATAAGTGGGTCTGGTAAAGCTAAAATAGTTAAAACGAATTTTGATGCTTCTAAACAGATTTCAATAAAGAAAGATTCTTTAATTAGTTTAGAATTTACTTTAGATATAAGCCCTGAAATTGAACGTTTTGGAATAAGGGGAGTTGTGTATGATAGTGAGTTCAAGGGATTGTTGGATATAAATTCTTTACATGAAGGACATATTTTTATAAACAAAGGAAGTTCTCAATCAATAAATATTTCTTTTACTAACCCTTTAAATCATGGAGACTATTCACTGACACTCGTTGTTTTTGAAGTAGATGATAATATGAAAATTAAAGAGAGATTATTGAGGTATGAAGGGTTTTATAATTTTAAAAGTTTATCAGATAATGAATTTGATTCATATATTCCTATGAGTGTTAATGTTTTAATAAACCAAAATTAGATTTTTATATGGGAGCATTTTTAATTAACAATCCAAAGTGTGTTTTTGTCCATATACCAAAAGTTGCTGGTACATCAATACGTAATGGAGTGTTTAAAGGGGATTATGAAGGACCTGTATTCAAGAGTATCCCAAATGATTGGAATCAATATTTTAAGTTTGCTTTTGTGCGTAATCCATATGATAGAATGGTGTCTGCATGGAAAATGTTTACTGAAGGGATGGAAAAATCAAAATGGTCTTATAATAATGAGCCTCCTTTAAAGAATACGAGTTTTATTGATTTTATAAAAATTGCCACAGATGCTTCTATTGATTATCATTCAAGGAATAGTATTAAAAGTGTTTTAAGGCATCATACTTTACCACAAATCCATCCATATCATTGTTTTATAGATTTAGATTTTATAGGTAAATTTGAAAATTTAGAAAGTGATTTTTCGATAATAGCTAAAGAAATAGGTTTAAGGAAATACAAACTAAACCATTTAAATAAAACGAAAAGGATACATTACAGAGAGTATTATGATAATGAGACTTTTGAATTAGTTTCTAACAATTATAAAGAAGATATAGAACGATTTGGATATAGTTTTTAAATATGAAGAATAAAGATTCCAAAAAGTATTATTCAAATCTTAAAAAAGAACAAATACTTTGCCCAATCTGTGATGATAATCAGTTTAAAGTGTTGGCTAATAAAGATAGGTATGGTATGGGTGTACAAACAGTTATTTGTAATAATTGTAGTATGATTTACATTAACCCAAGACCTACAGAATTGGAAATGAACAATTTTTATAAAAATCATTACCGTTCATTTTATGAGTCTATAGAAGTTCCTACTCAAGATTATATTAATAAAGGTCCTTTTAAAGCTAGAGCTAGTTTTGTGAAAGATGCTTTAAATAAGTATTTACAAAAATCTAAAACGATTTTAGATGTTGGGTGTGCAGAAGGTACTTTGTTATCACAGATTGAAATATATTACCCTGATATACAGACCTATGGGATTGAACCAAGTATTGGGTTTGGGGAGTATGCAAAACAAAACCTTAAAGGGGATATTTTTATTGGTTCTTATCAAGATTTTATAAAGCATTCTAGTGGTATCTGTTTTGATGTTGTTACTTCAACACATGTTTTAGAACATATTTTAAACCCAAAAGAATATTTACTAGAGTTAAAAAAAATGATGCACAAAGCAAGTGTATTATATATTGAAGTTCCTAATATAATGAATGATAGGGTCAACGGATTAGGGGCTGTTCATTTAGGACATGTACTTTCTTTTGACATGCAGACTCTTGAAAGTTTGCTAAATATATGTGGATTTGAAGTAGTAGAATCTTTTGAAGAAGGATTGCCTGCCTTAACACCAGCCATGGCAGTGATATGTAAAATAGATGATAATATTGAGCCCATTGAGTTCCCGAGTAAACAGGAAATATTAAAGAAAGAAAAATTATTCATTCAAAAGGTAACCTGGAAAAACAAGAAAGCATCTAATAAGTTCAATGTAATTCAAAAAATAAAAAATAGACTACTAGGTTGATGAGCATTTTCAAAAAAAAGACCAATAATCATTTTATTATAGCAGCACCACGTTCTGGCACTACCTGGATGAGCAAGATGTTGAATGCCCATGAAGATGTGTTTTGTGTAGAGCGTAGGTTGTTTGGTGATTATGCAGATTTTGTTCTAGATGAAGGGCAAGAAATACCTAGGTTACGCATAACGTTAGACAAGTATATAAACAGTATGTTGTTGCACCATGGATACCCACGGAAACAGAAAGAATCGATGTTGCGTAGTGTTATTGCAGGTGTTTTAAATACGGAGCGTGAGTTTTCAAGAAAAAAAGTAGTAGTTGATAAGGTAACACCCTATATACATACAGCAGATAAAGTATTATCGCAGATAGATACTTTTTTTCCGAAAGCTAAAATCTTATTTTTGGTAAGAGATGGTAGAGATGTGCTTACAAGTGGGGTTTTTCATTGGTTTAATAAGCAGCCAATAGGGAGTGCGTTAAGTACATTTGAGCAGGAACGACGTACTATGTATTTACACAACGAGCGCAAAAAAGGCACGCGTTTTTTTCAAGATAAGGAGATAGAACAATGGGCAACAGAATGGATGCAGCCATTGCAAACTATACAAGAAGCTAAAAAGAACCATGAAGTAAAGGTTGTACATTATGAAGATGTTTTGAAGGATACCAATAGCGTTTTAAGAGAATGCCTCACGTTTTTAGGAGCCAAGACCAATGAAAGTATGATTAAAACATGCCTTGAGGTAGGTGATTTTAAACGTATGAGCCAGGGAAGGGAACGCGGAGATGCCCAAGCCAATGCCCATGTACGTAAGGGAGTTTCAGGAGACTGGAAGAATTACTTTACTTATGCCGATGGGAAATTGTTTCATGAAATAGCAGGCTCTAGTTTAGTAGCATTTGGATATGAAGAAAATGACAGTTGGGTTGAAGGACTTAGATAAACAGGCTTACGATATAGTTTGTAATTGGTATAAGTATACAGGCTTTAATCCAGTGTATAATGGTATAGATTATAGTCATATAATCCGGTTTTATTTATGGGATAAAGTTGGGCGTGCATTACGTATAAAACATGGTATTGATTATGGTGAAGTAGAATTTTATAGGAAAGAGTATAAAAGCTATCCGCAATACTATACGCCTGTAATATCAAAAGGAAGTTTTAAAAAATCTTTTTTATCGAGAAATAAAATTGTTTTTATACCATTTCAATCTCATTACACGCAAAAAATAATTCATGAACTGCAACTTACAAAAGGCGTTAAGGTTATCTCAAAAGTATCAGGTGGTATTCTTTCTAAAAAAAATATCATAAAGCCAAAGAAATATAATTTTGATAGCGTTTGGAATGATACCTTATATAATCAATTAATACGCGGATTGAACGAACAAGGCTTATGTTTAATTCCTGAGGATGTTTTGCTTTTAAAAGAACAAATTTCAGGTGTTGTAGCAATGACAAGCTTGGCTATAGCTGAATTGAAGGACAATAAGCCACATGCTGTGTTTGTACATTCGGATAATCATCCACCGTTTATAAATTATGTGTTGGCCGCCCGAAAACTAGGTATACCTACCTTTACCTATCAACATGGTTTAGATTGTGAGTATTATTATTATGATGATTGTTTTGCGGATTTTATTGGTGTATGGAGTAATCATAGAAAAAAAATGTATGAATTGAATTCGGTGATGCAACCAAAATCATTTAAAGTTTGTGGAAATATTTTTTTATCTAAACAACCGGAATGTAAGGAAGTTGGTTTAAATAAAATATTATTTATAACAAGACCTCATAAATCATTAAAATGTTATTCGCCTTCAAGAAGTCATAAAGAAGGTTTAAACATACTAAATGTCATCCTAGAATATTTAAGGGAAAATAAACATATTGAACTTGTCATTAAACCACATCCTATGGATTTAGTATCGCTTTATGATGATGCTATAGAGCAAAGCGGGCTCCATGAGCGTGTAAAAATAAAGGAATCTATTTTATCAGAATTGCTATGTGAAAGTACGGTTGTTGTTACTGAAGATTCTACTGCAGGAGTTGAAGCGATGCGATTTGGTATTCCTGTTATACATGCTAATCTATCTGAAGTGGAGCCTTTGTTACCACTCGTAGATGGGCAATCTGCATTAAAAGGATTTAGTGAAGTAGAATTGCTTCAAAATTTGGAAACAGCTTTTAATTTAGGCTCACATGAAAAAAAGATGATGTATTTACGCCAAAAGGAAATGGTAGAGATGCTAATCCCTGAAGGACAAGTAGAAGCGGTTACAAACTATATTTTGGAAAATATTTAAATATATGTCAAAACTTTTATTCATAACATTAAATGACCATGTGTCTTGGGGAGGTAGTGAAGAGCTATGGAGCAAAGCGGCATTGGAAATGGTTAACCAACACCATATAAGCATAGTAAAAAAACAATGGCAAGAAGAACATGACCGTATCATACAAATTGAAGCTTTAGGCGGTAAGATTCATTACAAGCCAAAACCAAAGCCATATAAAAAGGGTATTTTGCATCACATAAAAAGAAAACTTAAAAAGCCTACACCTAAACCACATGATTTAGAAGGAGTAACAAAAACGCAATCATTCGACCTAGCTATATTATCGGTAGGAAATCATGTAGATGCTAACATTATTAGTTTAACAAACTATTTAAAACAACATAACATACCTTATGTACTAGTAGTACAGTTAGCAACTAGTTTACGGTACTTACATGACCATCAAATAGAAAAATTAAGTTTAGCTTATAATGAAGCAAAAGGCGTAGGTTATTTATCCGTTGAAAACAGAATCGTATTAGAAACACAATTAGGCGTATCTTTAAATAATATTTTTAAAATAAACAACCCTTTTAATTATGAACAAAAGTATGTACAACCTGAAAGTAACGACATGTTGCAAGTAGCTTGTGTAGCTGCCTATACCATGTTTCATAAAGGTCAAGATTTGTTATTAAAAGTACTTTCTCAAGACAAATGGAAAACGAGAAACGTTTGTTTTAACTTATATGGAAGTGGTGTAAACGAACAACATTTTAAGGGGTTAATTACACGTTACGAATTAGAGAACACGGTAGTTTTAAAAGGACATGAATCTAATAAAGGGGTTATTTGGAAAAATAATGTAGCTTGTATCATGCCATCTAGAATGGAAGGGCAAAGTTTAGCCATGTTAGAGGCTATGTCATTTGGCCGTATGGTTATTAGTACAGCTGTTGGTGCGGCTGAAGAATTAATAGAACACGGTAAAACGGGTTTTTTAGCTAAAGCACCAACTATTGAGCTTATAGATGAAGCATTAGAACAGGCTTGGGAAAAGCGCGATATGTGGGTAGCTATGGGCAAGGCATCTAGAGATAAATTATATGAGGTAGTTACTGAAGATCCGGTAGATACTTTTTCAAATGAAATTAATAAGTTATTAAAATGAAACTCCTCTTAATTACACACGATGCATCGCGTTCTGGTGCGCCTATGGTGCTTTTGCATTTTTTAAGGTGGTTGCAAAAGGAACAACCAGATGTGCAAGTAGATGTTCTGGCACTTATAGGTGGTGCCATGGAAGGTGATTTTAAGGCTGCTTGCCGTTCATTTTATAATTATAAAGATGAAAAACAAATAGTAGACTCAAAAATTAAAAAAGTAGCTTATAAAAAGAGTAAGTTAAGGTTCCCTAAAAATCGTTTGCTACAAAAGATATATAATCAATATCTTCGTATGAACATGTAATAAGATATGAATCCCAAATTAAGTATTGTTATACCCTGTTATAACTCTGAATCCACTCTTGAAGATACTTTGCGATCAGTTTTTGATCAAGATTTTCAACAATGGGAAGCAATTATTGTAAATGATGGTTCCCCAGATAATTTAGAATCTATTGCATTGAGTTGGGTAAAAAAAGATTCTCGTTTTAAATATTTCAAAAAAGATAATGGGGGATTAGGAAGTGCGAGAAACTATGGTATTGAAAAAGCAAGAGGGCAATTTATTTTACCCTTGGATTCAGATAACAAAGTGAGACCTGATTTTGTAGGTGCTTCAATAAATGTTATGTATCACAATGAAAAGGTTGCTGTAGTTTATGGTGACGCTATGTTTTTTGGAGATAAAAACGAATTATGGGATGTTGGTTTTTTTGATAAGTATAGAATGTTACAACATAATTATATTGACGCCTGTGCTGTAATAAGAAAATCTGTATATGAGAGTATTGGTGGATATGATGAAAATTTGCCGCACCAAGGGCATGAAGACTGGGATTTTTGGTTACGCGTTATAAAAAGTGATTTTACGTTTTATTATCTTAAGCAAATAACATTTGATTATAGAGTATCAAGTAATTCAATGATTAAGACTTTTGATAATGATATGATGCAAGAAAATATAAACTATATCAAGAAAAAACACTATGATTTGTATGTTAAAGAGTTTTCTAAATTATTGAACGAAAATAAAGTGTTAAGAGAAAAGCTGTCATCTACATTTTTTGAAACATTGAAGAAATATTTAAAACGATTTTGAAGCCCAAAGTCTCCATCATCATCCCTAACTACAATCATAAGCCGTATTTGCAACAGCGGTTAGATAGTGTTTTTCATCAAACCTATCAAGATTTTGAAGTTATTTTACTAGATGATGCCTCAACCGATGGCAGTCAGGACTTACTAAAACCGTATCAAAACCACCCAAAAGTGAGTCAATTGATAATCAATAAAACAAATTCTGGTAGTCCGTTTAAACAGTGGCAAAAAGGTATTGCTTTAGCTAAAGGTAAATATATATGGATTGCCGAAAGTGATGATTATTGTGAACTTGATTTATTAGAAACCTGTTTAGAGGATTTTTCAAGAAACCCGCAATTGGGGTTGGTTTACACACAAAGTTTAGATGTAGATGAAAAAGGTAAACGTTTAAGACATAGAGAGGTCTATACCAATACTTTTAAACCCAATATTTGGCAGGCTAACTTTACTAAATCAGGGCGTGAATTTATAAATGACTATTTGCTTGTTAAGAATGTGATTCCCAATGCCAGTGCCGTAGTTTTTAAAAAAGAATTGGTTACAAAGCAAACTTTTACTAATAGTCTTTTGCAGATGCGCATGTGTGGCGATTGGTTTTTTTGGTTGCAACTCGTGCAGGATACAAACATGGCATTTATAAATAAACCCTTGAATTATTTTAGGCATCATTCGCAAGTAAGTAGAAACCATAAGACACCAACCATAAAAAAACAACGCTTATTAGAAGAGGCTACGATAAGAGACTTTGCTTTAGATACCTTTGGTTTATTCCATAAAAGTGCTACAAAAACTATGTATTTAAAGTGGTTTGCGTTACATACTAAATATGATATTTTTAAACCGTACTTTTATCAGGTGCGTTTAAAAAACAAAAGTTATGGTGCATTGATTAGTGATTTTTTTACAATTAAATTAAAAAACCTATAGTATTTTGACCATCGCCATATTTACACCTAGCCAAAACCCGTATTCGGAGACGTTTATTCAGGCGCATAAGCAGTATTTACAGGATAGGGTGTGTTATTATTATGGTAACTTAAGGCATATGCGTCTAGAAGGCGAAACCGCGTTAGTACCCAAACATAAGGAATGGCAATATCGGTTACAACGTAAAATACAAAAGCAGTCTTACAGCGCTATTAATGGCCAGCGCATATTGTATAGTTTAAAACAGCAGCAGGTAGATGTTGTTTTGGTGGAGTATGGTACGCATGCCCATAATTTATTATCCCTTTTAAAACAAAGTGGTTTACCGGTTGTCGTGCATTTTCATGGGTATGATGCGAGCGTGCATGTAGTGATAGAACAATGCGAGCAATATAAAGCCGTTTTTGCCTATGCTAAATATGTGGTGGCCGTATCACAAGTGATGTATCAAAAGCTGTTAGCTTTAGGTTGTCCAAAAGCTAAACTGGTCTATAATGTTTATGGGCCGCAACCCGAGTTTGAATCTGTAAACCCCAAGTTTAGCAAAAAGCAGTTTATAGGCATTGGGCGTTTTACTGATAAAAAAGCACCTTATTATACCATTATGGCTTTTAACAAGGTAGCCAAACAACATCCCGAAGCCCAATTAGTATTAGCAGGCGATGGTGTGTTGCTTGATATGTGCAAAAATTTGGTAAAGCACTACCAATTGGAAAACCAGGTGCAGTTTTTAGGCGTTATCACCCCAGAACGCTATCGGGAACTGTTAGGGGAGTCTTTGGCGTTTGTACAGCACTCGGTTACTGCAACTAATGGCGATATGGAAGGCACGCCATTAGCGGTATTGGAGGCGAGTGTTTCCGGTTTACCTGTAATAGCCACCAAACATGCGGGCATTCCTGATGTAATAAAACTCGGCGAAACAGGGTTGTTATGCTATGAGCATGATGTGGATGGCATGGCTGCACATATGAAGCAATTGCTTGACGATGTCAATTTTGCGAGGCAATTGGGGACTAATGGAAAAGCCAACATTCTTGAACAGTTTTCTATGAAACGCCACATTCAAGACCTTCAAGACATTTTAGAAGCCGCTGCAAAAAATTCCTTATTATAATTCTACATTGTATATTAGTCGGGTAAATAATAATCATGCCTAAACAACCCTTAGTTTCTATAATTATCCCTACTTATAACCGTGCCCACCTTATTGGTGAAACCTTGGATAGTGTATTGGCACAAACCTACCCAAACTGGGAATGTATTGTGGTAGACGATGGTAGTACTGATGACACGGAAACTTTATTACAAACCTATATAGATAATGATGTGCGTTTTCAATATCATAGGCGGCCCGACACCCATTTGCCAGGTGGTAATGGAGCCCGAAACTATGGGTTTGAGATTTCAAACGGTGCTTTTATACAATGGTTTGATAGTGATGATGTGATGCTACCGGAGTTTTTGAGTGCTAAATTGGCAGGGTTTACAACCCAAGCAATTGAATTTGTTATTTGTACGGGATATAATACCGATGAAAATTTGAAGAGCCAAACATTAATACCTTTATCAGAATCACAGAATTTGTATAAGGATTATGCTCAAATAAAATTTATAGCTTTAACGCCTTCAATTTTGTTTAAAAAGTCCTTTTTAAACGAAATAGATTTATTTGATGAAACTTTGGTAAGAGGTCAAGAGATGGACTTTTTTTTACGGTTGTTTTATTTTAAAACAGCTGAGCAGTATCAAATAATAAACAAACGCCTGTTTTTATATAGGCAACACGATAAAACAAAAACGGTTGAAGATAAAAGATATAACCCTTTGTATAAGGACAGTCAAACACGAATTTATATAGCCAATTTGGAACGGAGTGTTGCACTACAAGACAAGGATTTAATTATCATGTTTTATAGGTCATTGTTAAACTATTTTTTTGCAGGTTTAAATCATAAACATTATAACAATAGTACACTTATACTAAAAAAATTACCCCGTATTATGGGTGTGGTGAGTGCTAGGCTGAAGTTTGAATTAAGACTGTTAGGAGCTGCTTGTATGCTATTTAAACACCCTTTTTATCGGATTCATTTGAGATTAAAGTATCATCCAGCATTAAAGCGGTTATGAAAAAAATTCTGATTATACCCTCATTATACCCTAGCCATAATAAATATTCGGGGTCATTTTTTAGAGATCAAGCCTTGTTTTTAAGTCAAAATGGTTTTGATGTGAAAGTTTTGATGGCCGAGGAATTACATACCAAGAGTTATGTTTTTCAAGTTTTAAAACGCATTTTTTATAATAAACGTAATACTTTATCAACCGACTTTTTAAGCCAAAATCCAACGGCTTATTCTTTTCCTTTAGTCATTCAAAAATCTTGGAGTGAAAGAAAAAAAATGAACACTTATAAAGAGAGGTATAAGGTTGCATTTCAAGAACTTTTGGAATTAGGATGGCGACCTGATTTAATACATGCGCAAAACGTATTTAAAGCTGGAATAGTAGCTCAATACGTTTGTAGTGTATTTGATTTGCCCTATGTTATTATTGAGCATTCGCCTTTTAGATTAAAGAGTTACTCTAGCTTTTTTCAAGACGAAATAAAAACAGCATTTCGTAAAGCAAATAAAGTGGCCGCAGTAAGTAGATATCAAAGAGACTGTTTATTACGAGATGGAATAGAAAGACCTATTGAAGTAGTATGGAATTTAGTGGATGAAAGGAAGTTTATTATTCCAGAGAAAAAGCAACATTCAACATTTCGGATTGTAACCATTACGTATTCTGACCCTGTAAAAGATGTTACTACTTTTTTTAAAGCGCTAGCAGCTTTTGTTGAAATGGACACTTATCAGGATGTTCAGGTTATTGTGGTGGGTAATGCTACCTTTGGAGCGTCGCCAGATTCAGATACATCATATTTTGAAAACATAGCCGCTAAACTAGGTGTAAGGGAAATATGTACTTTTATTCCTTATGCTACCCAAACCAAGATTATACAAATCTTACAAGAAGCCCATGTTTTCGTTTCTACCAGTATTGAAGAGACTTTTGGGTTGGCCGTACGGGAAGCCCTATTATGTGGTGCTACTGTTATATCTACTAAAAGCGGTGGTGTAGAGGATACCTTAAATTCCAGTAATAGTATCTTGGTGGAAGTTGGTGATTTTAATGAAATTGCTTTACATTTAGAACAAATTAAAAAGAAACAAAAGTGTTTTGATATTTTACAGAACCGAAACGATGTGATATCACAAAGTGGTCGGGCAAAATTTTTAGAGGCTATGACCAATTTTTACACCATACCCCATGATTAATGTTACCAAAACATTTTTACCTCCACAGCAGGAGTATCAGGCTCTTTTACAACAGGCTTGGGATACAGGCTGGATGACCAATAGAGGTGTGCTCGTTAAAGAACTTGAAGATAGGTTAAAGGCTTATTTGGGAGTCCCGCAACTTATAAGCATGACCAATGGTACCTTACCGATACAGATAGCTATAAAGGCGTTGGGTTTAACAGGAGAAATTATTACCACACCGTTTAGTTATGTGGCTACGACCAGTAGCATTGTGTGGGAAGGTTGTACACCGGTTTTTGTGGATATTCACCCCGAATATTTGACCATTGATGAAACACAGATTGAAGCTGCTATAACCTTAAAAACTTCAGCTATTCTGGCAACACATGTGTTTGGTAACCCCTGTAATGTAGAGGCTATTGAAGCTATAGCCAAAAAACATAACTTAAAAGTTATTTATGATGCTGCCCATTGTTTTGGTGTGACTTACAAGGGGCAATCTCTTTTTAATTATGGTGATGTGAGTACTTGTAGTTTTCATGCTACCAAATTGTTTCATACTGGGGAAGGTGGTGCTTTGTTTTGTAAGCCAGAATATTATGAGCGTATGTATTGGCATCATAATTTTGGGCATGATGGACCAGAGGCCTTTTATGGCTTGGGTATTAATGCCAAGATGAGTGAACCCCAAGCCGCTATGGGACTGGCTGTTTTACCGTATATGTCTGATATTTTAGAATCTAGAAAACGTGTTGTTGAAACTTATAATGCGGTTTTAACTGATTTGGAGATACAATTGTTAGCCATACGGGACCATACCTTATGGAACTTTAGTTACTACCCAGTTGTTTTTAAAACTGAAGCACAATTACTGGCAGTAAAAACTGCTTTAAACCAGGCTGATATTTTTCCGAGGCGGTATTTTTATCCTAGCTTGAACACCTTGCCGTATGTGGATGGTTCTGCTTGTGAAGTAGCAGATGATATTGCTTCTAGGGTTTTATGTTTGCCACTTTTTGTTGGGTTTGAAACTCAAGATATTAATAGGGTATTAACTGTAATAAAAACTATTATATGCTGATTATAGGCGCCAAAGGGTTGGCTAAAGAAGTATTGGAACTTGTTTATCAAGACGAAAATGGATTAATTGATAACTTGGTGTTTTATGATGATGTTAATTTGAAAGGTCCTGATAAACTTTATGATAAATATCCCATTTTAAAGTCAAAAGAAGCTGCACAACGGTATTTTAAAATGGTTGATAATAGATTTGCATTGGGAATAGGTAATCCGTATTTACGTCAAAAATTGAGTTTGGTGTTTGAGGAACTTGGCGGTGTGTTAACTTCTATTGTTAGTGCTAAAGCGGGAATAGGTCAGCATGGTATTTCTATTGGCTCTGGTAGCAATGTCTTTGAGCAAACTATTGTTTCAAATGATGTTACTATTGGTAAGGGTGTATTGGTATATTATAATACACTTATTACCCATGATGTACGTGTAGGGGATTATGTGGAATTATCTCCGGGAGCTGTTTTGCTAGGGCGTTGTGTTATTGGTGATTTTACCCATATAGGTAGTGGGGCAACTATTTTGCAAGATGTTACGGTAGGTAAAGGTGTGGTAGTTGCAGCTGGTGCTGTCGTAACCAAGGATGTTCCAGACTATTGTATGGTTGCTGGGGTGCCTGCTGTTGTTAAAAAAATATTGACTCCTGAAAATTAGGTATTTATGGGGGCTCCACTTTTAAGTGTTTTTGTTATTACCTATAAGCAGGCTGCTTTTATTAAGCAGGCTATAACTGGTATTTTGAATCAGGAAACCCAATTTGATTATGAGCTTATTATTGCGAATGATTGCTCTCCAGACCATACCGGAACTATAATTGAAGACATACAGGCATCACACCCTAAAGGGCATGTTATTCGGTATTATGAGCAATCTGAAAATTTAGGTATGTATGGTAACTTTATGTTTGCTTTGAACCAGTGTAGGGGACAATACGTAGCAATTTGTGAAGGCGATGATTACTGGACCGACCCCAATAAATTGCAATTACAAGTTGATTTTTTAGAAAGCCATCCGGAATATGAAGTTTGTTTTACCAATATTAGTATTGTTGATGAGGATGGACATGTTGTAAAAGAGGTTTTGATTGCAGATGATAGAAAGACAGATTATGAGCGTTCAGATTTACCCATTTGGGCACCGACTTTAACACGGGTATTTAGAAATCGAGATTTTAATAAACTGCCTACAGCGCCTGGACTTGATACTATTATGCTATTATGGCAGTCTGAATTTGGTAAAATTAAATTTATTGACATTAATACTGGGGCTTATAGATTACATGAAGGAGGTATATATAGTGCTGAAAGCACTGCAGTTAAAAAGGAACAAGTTTTACAGACTTTAATAGTGAGTTTGAGCATAATAGACTCTAGCCTATATTCTAAATACTTTGGTATGCTATTTAAAAAGCTTGTTGAGTTGGGCCATTTAAATAGGGCAATATACAAAGTGAGCAAACAAGAAGTGGATAAAGCTTTCAACTTATATAAAGGTATTATGTCTTTTTCTTTGTACGCAAAAATAAAGTTTGCTTTTTTATTAATCTTATTTCCAATTGATATTCAAAAGCGGTTTCAGTCTGTTTTATTTAAAATTTTTGATAGGTTGTTTATCTATTGATGCTCTCTGTTTACGGCAAAATATTATGGCTGGGATGTGCATGAAATTTAGAATAACTTACTAGAAACTAAATGTGATTATGTTTATATTGCAGTTTAAAGGATTGTGACTACTATACAGATATTACATAAATATGAATAATAAACCTATTGTGAGTGTTTGTATGATAACATACGGACATGAGGATTATATAGGCGAGGCCATAGATGGTGTGTTGATGCAGATTACCGACTTTGATGTAGAGTTGGTGATTTCTAATGACTGTTCTCCTGATAAGACCGATTTAGAGGTGAAAAAATATTTAGGCATTGACCATGGCCGGGTAACTATTAATTATATTAAGCTTGAAAAAAATATAGGAATGATTCCTAATTTTATATTTGCTCTTGAAAAGTGTCGCGGTAAGTACATAGTGATGTGTGAAGGTGATGATTATTGGATAGATGAACACATGCTGCAAAAACAAGTGGATTTTTTAGAGAAGCATAACACGTATAATCTTGTAACCGGTTATGTTAAACAATATGTTCAAAGTACGGGAGAATTTATTGGTTCTAAAGAAAAAAAGGCTTATGATTTTACTTATAAAGATATGATTATAAGAAATCAATGTTCTACCTGTGCTACTATGATTCGTAACTTTATTAAAGATAACGGGTTTAATTACGCTGATGATATGGGAAGTGATTCCCAGCTTTGGATTCGCGCTTTAGGATCTGATGGGCTAGGACGTAAAATGGAAGCGGAATTTGCGGTTTACAGGCGGCATGATGACAGTTTTACGTTTAAGAGAACCCTAACCAAAACCCCTTACGAATCGGGCATACAATTTATGAAAGCTAAAATAAAGCGCGCTAGATTTTGGAATGATTATTTTGGAAATACCGCTAAAGCTTCTGTATTGCAAGTTGAAAAGACCATGTATAAGCGTATGGCTAAAGCAGCTTATAAAACTAAAGACTTGAAAGGACTATTGAAATTTGGTTTTAGTTACACCAAAGCCCGATTGTCTTTGTAATTTTTAATGACACTATGACCCTATCGTTGCCTATACTTCCTAACAGTCATACGTTTGCAAAACAGCTAAACGAGCCTCATGAGTTAGATTTTAAGTCTATTTGTGTTTTTATAGCTGCTGGTTTTTTTATGGGCTCGGATACCTACTGGAAAGATACTGTTTGCTTATTACCTGGGCATGATCATGAGTTGGATACTCATGGTTTTTTGTTAAACAGTAACCCTAATTTTAAGTGGCACTATTCTCCAAATAATATGTCATTTGATGAAGCATTAGAGGCGTATATTACCCTTTTTAAGTCTATTGTAGCTGAACAGGTTGGTGAGAATGCTGTTATTTTACCGTTATCGGGTGGTTTGGATAGCCGTAGTCAGGCTCTTATATTAAAACAGATGGATAACCCTGTTCATGCATTTAGCTATGCTTTTGAGGGTGGCTATCCCGAACATCACATATCTAAACAGATAGCTGCAGCTTGTGATTTTAGTTTTGAGCAGTTTGATATAAAAAAAGGGTATTTATGGGAGGTGATTGAAGACCTGGCTGCCATAAATGGGTGTTATTCTGAATTTACGCATCCTCGACAAATGGCTGTATTGTCTCAATTGAAACAAATGCAAGGTGTATTTTCTTTAGGCCATTGGGGCGATGTGCTGTTTGATAGGGGAGTCCCTGAGGGTACTCGAGAGGCTGATGTTATTCCCCTATTACTCAAGAAAATGATAAAACCCCAAGGGTTGATCTTGGCAGAACAATTATGGGAGACATGGGGTCTGACAGGTGATTTTAAGACTTATTTGATAGACCGCATCAGTACCGATTTAAACACGATTACCATAGATAACATTAGTGCCAAGGTTAGGGCCTATAAGACCAGTCATTGGGCACACCGTTGGACCACTACTAATTTGAGTGTGTTTACGGCCGCACATCCCATTACTTTGCCGTATTATGATACACGCATGTGTTCATTTATTTGTACTGTTCCAGAAGACTATCTGGCAGACAGGCGTTTGCAAATAGCTCATTTACAGCAGGATAAATCTTTGTCACGCATAACCTGGCAAGCACAAAAACCCTTTAATTTACAAAATTATCACTATAACAAGGTACCTTATAATATTCCTTATCGTGCATGGAGTAAGTTTAGGCGAACAGTACAAGAATTGATAGGAAACCCTTATATACAGCGCAACTGGGAATTACAGTTTTTAGGTGCTGATAACCGAAAGTATTTAGAGGATTATTTATTTGATTCACAATTTAATAAATGGATTCCAAAATCTATCGTGAATGAGACCTATAACCGATTTTTAAAGGAGGACCCTTTGCATACAGCCCATGCAGTAAGTATGTTGTTAACTTTGTCTGTATGGTATAACAATTGTAGAGATAATGAGGTAATGAGGTAATGCGATAATGAGTTAATGAAACAAATGAATTTATGAAATTATCAGTTGTAATTCCTGTTTATAATGGTGCAGCATTTATTGAAAAATCCTATCAATCTATTTTGGGTCAGGGTATAGATGATTTTGAGCTCATATATGTAAACAATAATTCTCGAGACCAATCTGTTGATGAGATACTTAAAATACAGTCTATTGATAGCAGGGTGCAGTTATTGAATCAACCCAAACAAGGTGCAGCTGCAGCTCGTAATATGGGTATACGGGCTTCAAGAGGGGATTATGTTTATGTGTTTGATGTTGATGATGAAATTTATCCTGATGCACTTAAGGCTTTATTGTCAGCTTTAGAATTGCATCCAGAAGTAATGGCGGTTTTTGGTAAGATGGTAAAATCTTATAAGGGTATTACGCAGACAATGAAACCAGATGACGAAACCCATGCTATAGTCATTAAAGAACCTCCTTATTGGGGTTTAGAATGGTTTGGAAGCTTAAAAACAGTTGTAGGACCACCAGCTTTTTTGTACAGGAGGGCCGTTTTTGATTCTATAGGATACTATAATGAATCTATTAGGAATAATGAAGATACAGCTTTGGATATTAAACTAGGTCTGACACAATGTGTGGCTTTTATAGATAGATATGTGTATTTGTATTTTAAACATGAAGAATCTACTATAGAACAAGCGAAACGGCGTATGCCCCGTGCGTTTATGATTTGGCCTCGTTTGATAAAGGAACATTTACCCTTTTTTTTGGCACGTGATACACCAAAGCGGTTTCAGGAATTGTTGTTTAGACAGTTGTTTCTTTCCATGGGGAGACAGATTGTTCATACCAAAGGACTAAACCAACGTTTACAATTAAAACAACAACTGGTACAGGACATTCAAGCTATTAAGATTCCCTGGTACATACAGGTTAATTTGACAATATTAATTATCTTGCCTCTAGAAAGTTTGCGAAAAGTATATGGGTATTATATTGTACCTTTTGCAGTGCAACAACTAGTTGAAAAAAAACAGTTTAATTGAAGCCATTACATTTCATGAAACATCTATTGAGGCGATTACTATTACGAATCTGGTATAGGCGCTATGTTTTGCATGATGTTTCCATTCAAGATGATATTGTTGCTACGCTTGAAGTTAGAGGCAGCAAGGTTCAAAAAGAATCACTAGAGAAGCAGTTTAACCATTTGATGTTGCACTATCCAGACTATGCATTACTATTTTTTTGGCGAATTAATAAATCAAAAAATCAATGGCGCGGGTTGTTTCTGGATGATATACCATTTAAGATTTTTAGAAGCACTGAAATTGGAGGTGGTATGATGTGTTACCATCCCTTTTCAACTGTGATTAATGCCAAATCTATTGGAAAGAATTTTCAGTTTAGAAATGGACTTACTATTGGGAATAAGGGTAATGATAATGCACAATTGCCAACGCTAGGTGATTTTGTTACTGTGGGTGCTCAAGTTGTGATTATTGGCAATATTACCATTGGAGACCATGTACTTATAGGGGCTGGTTCTGTAGTTGTTAAAGATGTGCCATCGCATTGTGTTGTTGCCGGCAATCCTGCTAAAATAATTAAGCGATTAAATGGGTAAAAGACGTATACGTATCCTATTCACCATTTCAAACTTTTATACTGCTGGTAGTGGTAAAGTGGTATATGATTTAATTAATGGGCTTAACAAAAATTATTTTGATATTGAAATTGCATGTGAAAGTACACAAGGAGTATTTTTTAAAGAAGTAGAAAAATTGGGTATTCCGATACATGTTTTTGAAACCAAAACCCCTTATCGCCCTTATACAACTTTGATACCACGTGTTTTAAAAATATCAAAGTTTTATAAAGCAAATAATTATGATATTGTACATTCCTGGCATTGGAGTAGTGATTGGACTTCAGTGTTGGCGGCCCGATTTATAGGCGTAAAATGGATTTACACTAAAAAGGCTATGGGAGCTAATAACAAGCATTGGAGATTAAAGAACTTTTTATCACACTTTATAATAACAATTAATGATGAGATGCACGCCTATTTTCCTAATAAAAAACAACAGGCTCTAATACCCATAGGTATTGATACTCGTTATTATAGTCCCGAAACATTAAAAGATATTTTACCATTGGACAGCTCTTGTTTTCATATTATTACTGTGGCCAATTTAGTTCCTGTAAAAGGTTTGGAAGTTTTACTTAAGGCTATTAAAATTCTAAACAATTCTAAATTACGATTAACTGTTCTAGGAGACTTTAGTAATGATTATGGACAGTCTATGTTTGCTTTAAGCCGTGAAATGGGATTGGATGAGCAGGTGACTTTTCTTGGTAAACATATGGACGTTAGACCTTATATAGCTTCTTCAGATCTTTATGTTATACCTACTTTGGACAAAGGGCGAAAAGAAGGTATGCCCATGGCATTGGTTGAGGCTATGAGTATGGGGATACCTGTGCTTGGTTCTAATATAACGGGTATTAAATTTGTTTTAAAAGACTTTAAAGATTTGTTGTTTCAAGCCGGAGATGCCAAGGCTTTGGCACTCAAAATTTCTAAAGTTCAAGCCTTAACTATGAAAGAACGACAGTTGTTAGGTAAATCTTTAAGAGCATATTGTGAAACTCATTTTACTATGGAAGCATTTATTAGCGCACATGAAACTCTCTATAAATCTCTTGTAAAACTATGAGTTCGTTTAAGAAACATGTTATTGTAGTGGGAAGTGCCCGTAGCGGAACCAGTTGGTTGAGTGAAACTTTAGCACAACCGTATAGGTATCGTATGTTATTTGAACCAGAACAAGAAACGCGTACCAAAAAAGGGCATTTAATTTGTGATAAGTGGCTAAATACTGAAACTGTAACACAGGAGGCGCATACCTATTTAAAGCGTGTTTTTCAGAACCGTGTTGATTGTGATTGGATAGCCCAGAACAGTAATAGAAAGTTCAAGCGTCATTTATGGCCTTTTTTACCCAAAAAGTATATCATCAAGTTTGTTCGGGCTAATTTAGCAGCCCATTATATGAATACGGTTTTTGCAATACCGTTAATTCATATAATTAGAAATCCGTATGATGTTATTTGCTCTCAACAACAAGTAAAATTTCCATGGCTTTATGATTTGTCTCATTTTGTAAAGCAAGACAGATTGGTTGAGCTGATAAAAAGGACATATGCATATGATATCACTCAATTTAGTAACTTGAATCATACTGAAATTTTGGCCTTGCGTTGGTGTATAGAAAATGTTATTCCGTTAGAGGTTTTTAAACCATATTTTAACAAAGCACTGGTTGTTCGTTATGAAGAATTGTTCAACAACCTTGATATGTTTTACGATATATGTAGTAGATTTAATCTGGAACCTGTAGATGACTTAAAAGCAATATTGAAACAGCCATCTTCTAAAACACATCCTAATAGTACTTTGCATAAAGCACCCGCTAAAAAGAAAAACTTAACTTCGGTAGAAGTAGACCAAGTAAGTCAAATATTAGATGTTTTTAAAACGGAATTATACTCTAAAACCTTTTTAGAATAAGATTAAGCGGCATTTGTTTTGGCCTTTATTACATTTTTTGAAGATGGTAACCTAATATTTCAAAACAGTTCTAATTGAACTTTGGTTTAAGGTCTGTCTATTTTATTAATTATTTATGTTTAATTAGTAGCCATTATTATAGAAAAGATAGGAAGCTCATTGATTAAATTTAGATATATTTGATGTTTAATATCAATGGCCTAATTGAAAGTTTCCGAATTATGATTCATATTATTTATAGTTATTTTTTAAAAAGTAATCCCCTAAAGAAGAGGTATAAAATAACATTGTGGTTGCATTGGCAGATTTATAAATTTCTAAAGGTTAGTTTGGTTAAATATTATAAAAATTTATCGTTAAATAATTTAGGTGTTGATAGTAATAGTAATGTAATAGTAAGTTTAACCTCTTTTCCTGCACGAATTGAAGTTGTTTATTTGTCCGTACGTAGCATTTTAAATCAAACACAAAAACCAAAAAAAGTTTTGCTATGGTTGGGTGAGGAACAATTTCCTTTAGGTGAAGAATCTCTGCCAAATTCTTTGTTGGAGTTAAAGCCTTTAGGTTTAGAGATTAAATTTTGTAAAGACATCAAGGCGCATAAAAAGTATTTTTTTGCATTTCAAAAATACCCGCAAAATTTGATAGTTACTGTAGATGATGATGTAATATACTCACGAGATCTTTTAAAAATATTAGAAGAAACACACATTAAACACCCAGATTGTGTTGTGGCCAACCGAGTTCGATTAATGGAAATGGATGCTTCTGGTTTTAAGCCTTACAGGGGCTGGAAAATAAATGATGTTGGAGATAATAACCCATCAAAAAGATTGTTTTCTACTGGGGTTGGTGGTGTATTATATCAACCTAAATTTTTCTCAAAATCATTTTATGATTTAGAAGGTATAAAAAAAACTAAATGTATGAATGATGATATTTGGTTAAAAGCGGGTCAAATTATAAATGAAGTACCTGTCGTTTACACCAATTTTTATTTTAAGAATTTTATAGAGATACCGGATTCTCAAGCAGAAAGTTTGTTTTCTACAAATGTCTTTGCAAACGAAAATGATAGGCAGATTTCTGAAATATTTAATTATTTTGGAGTAAATCAAGCATCTTTTGATTAATTGATTATTATTTAAAATTTAACAGTATATTCTTATGGGGTCATTTCTTAAAAACCAAGATTTATGTGACCACAATGTTTTAAAGGTTGTATCTATAGGACGTCCACATTGGAAAAAAGGTTATGTTTATGCTTTAGATGCCCTTAAACTGTTAAAAGATTTGGGAATTTCTTTTCAATATACCCTAATTGAGGGATCTGGTGCCATTGAGTTTCAATACCAAGTTCATGATTTGGAGTTGGGTGATGAGGTGGAACTATTAGGGAAGCTGTCTGATAATATGGTAGATGAATACTTTAATAATGCTGATGTGCTGTTGTTAACGAGTTTAGGCGAGTGTGAATTTGATATGGTGTTGAAAGCTATGGCGATTGAGACCTTGGTGTTAAGCACAAATTGTAACGGTATAAATGATTTGATTATTAATGGTGAGAACGGGTTTTTAGTACCCATACGTAATGCGCAAGCAATAGCCGATACATTGGTTATGATAAAGAATCTGCCAAGAGAACAGTATAATTTTATCACTAAAACGGCTTTAAAAACTATACAAAGGAAGTTCTGAAGAGCTTATGTAATTTGTGTTTAGTTGAGTTTGTATCAAAATATGAAAACAATAGTTAACCTATGAAACAACGTATTGGTCTGGTATTATCACAAATTCCTGGATATTCTGAAACCTTTTTTAGAAATAAAATAGCTGGTTTGCAAGCCGCAGATAAAACGGTTGTTTTGATAGTGACCGATACGGCGCCAAGTGAAAAGATTGTATTGGGATGTGAGATTGTTGTTGCACCATCATTTAAAGGTTCTAAATTGCGTGTGGGTATTCGCGTGTTAAAATCACTTTTCCAAGCACTTGTATTTGCACCAAAAAGCAGTTTACGTCATTTCCAATTAGATAGACAAGCCAATATTTCAGTACAAGAAAGTTTAAAACGATTAATACAAAATGCATTTTTTTTTAAACAGGATTTAGACTGGTTGCATTTTGGGTTTGGTATGTTAGCTGTTGGACGGGAGCATGTTTCTAAAACGATAAAAGCTCGTATGGCAGTGAGTTTCAGAGGGTTTGATTTGTATCTATCTCCTTTAAAACACCCCAATTGTTATGATTTGTTATTTAGCATGAAAACGGTGAGTTATCATGTACTGTCTCATAACATGCGAAGAGATTTGCACGCTTATGGAGTTCCTGAAGAAGCGATACAGGTTATTACCCCAGCTATTGATGTTTCGTTTTTTAATACTAAAAAGGAAAGATTGTTCAAAGAGCTGGACAAAACTATGCAAATTGTTACTGTAGCCCGTTTACATTGGAAGAAAGGTTTGGAGTATACCCTAGAAGCTTTGGCTATATTTAAACAACAAGGCGGGTTGTTTAATTATACCATTATAGGGTCTGGAGAGGATTATGAGCGTCTAGTGTTTGCGGTGCATCAATTGAAGTTAGAGGATGTTGTAACTTTTACAGGGCGCCTCTCATCAGAAGCTGTGAAAGAAGTTTTAGAAGCATCAGATATTTATTTGCAATATAGTATACAAGAAGGTTTTTGCAACGCTGTATTGGAAGCTCAAGCTATGGGCTTATTGTGCGTAGTGAGTAATGCGGAAGGTTTGGATGAAAATGTTCAGCATGGGCGAACAGGATGGGTGGTGCCTAAGCGTAAACCTCAAGCTTTGGCCGATTGTCTGTTGGAAATATTGCAAATGACGCCTTTGCATTGTAAACAAATCTCTAATGATGCTGTAAGTCGTGTACAACAACAATTTAATTTAGAACAACAGCAGCAATTATTTTTAGCATTTTATGAGAAATAAAGCCCTTATATTGTGGTTTTTAAAACGAGAACTTTTATTATTGTATGATAAAACGTATGCGATATGACCTCTTATGAATGGTTTAGGTGGTTTACATTCCCACTTATGACGGTGCATTTAAAAACTGTACGGCATGATATCCAGAAGCTTGTAGGTTTAAAACAATCTCCTGAAAGGACACTTTCTATATTGGATGTAGGGGGTAGGAAGTCACCTTATACCATAGGTGTGCCTGCTGCTATTACGTTATTGGATGTGCCCCAAGAAACAGGAGTTAAAGCTGATTTACATTTGGGTTTTACCCAAAAGATATTGTCTGATATCCAAATAAAACGTAGCAATATAAGTGATTTGGTTATTCAAGACATGACACAATCTACCTTGCCTGATGCGAGTTATGATGCCGTTGTATCAATTGAAGTTATAGAGCATGTTCCCGAGGATGATTTGTTTGTAAAACATATATCTAGGGTCATTAAACCTGGGGGTTGGGTTTATTTAACGACGCCAAATGGCGACTTTATTAAGAATGAGGGGCCAGACAAGAACCCAGACCACATTCGACATTATACTAAAGTGGAATTAGAGCAATTATTGGCACGTTATTTTGATGAGGTGTCTGTACATTATGCTGTTAAAACAGGCCGTTTTCGGGTTTGGAGTTTAAAAAGTTTAAAAACTAAAAACCCCATACATATTCTGAAGACCCTTTTAGGTACATTTATTAACACCTATGAGTCTAAAGGTTTAGAAAACAAACCTAAAGGGACAGCTCATTTGGTGGCTGTTGCTCATAAAAAAACAGTGATTTAATAAGTTTATGATGTCTATAAAAACACTTTTACTATCTATAAAAAGAATCATCAAAGGAGAGCACAAACGATATATTCCCGTTAACCTTTGCGGGACATCTTTGCAGGTGCTGCCGGGAACTTGCAGAGCAAATCCAGATCAAGATGATGCTTGGTGGTTTTATTTATCTAAACATCATCATGTTATTTTTGATATAGGATGTAACATAGGTTATACGGCCTTGATAGGTTTGATTCATGATCCCAATAAAAAAATGATTTTGGTAGATCCCAATCCCAAAGCCTTGCAGAAAGCGGCTTTAAATATCATTAATAACGGTATAGGGAATAAGGTTTATTATCAAGCAGCTTTTGTTGGTAATACGGTTGACGATACGGTTCGTTTCTATACAATTGGTGCAGGTGCAGCAGGGAGCATGTATCCTACTCACGCAAAAACAGCGGCTTCTATGAATGCATTTATGGATGTTAAAACCATAACATTAGATCATCTTTTTATCTTCTATGACATGAAACCTGATTTGGTAAAAATTGATGTTGAAGGTGCAGAAACACAGGTTATGGAAGGCGCTAAAGTATTAGCAAAGGATACCCAGTGTACTTTTTTTATTGAAATGCATACCGTTGAAAATTTGGGTATGGAAGCAGCTGCTGCCTTTATGTTAGATTGGTGTGCGCAAATGGATTATAAGGCTTGGTATCTTAAAACGGGATCGCTTTTAACCAGTGCTGCTATTATAAAAGATCGTGGAAAGTGTCATTTGTTACTATTACCAGAAAATAAGTCTTATCCAAATTACTTAAAAGGAATAACGCAGAATGCACCATTACCTAACTCTATATAATGCCCTTTGCCTTTTTAAAATATCTACAACCCACGCACTATTTTAGATTAGTGTCCCATTCTGGCTTAAGTATTTTTCCCAAGCCAGAATATTTTTCGGACTTAGAATTAGAGGTTTTGTCGCCAGATACTAATTATGACTCTGAATTAGCTAGTTATTATGATCTATCTTGGCAGGCCATTCAAGCAGGTTATATCGGTGATGTGTCAAGGTATCAACATTTTGAGTCAGTTTCGGTAATGGACAATTATCGTTTTATTCGTAAAAACTTTCATAAAGCTTGGGTATGGTATGTTTTGGTATTACGTGTGTGTAGTTTGTATAATCCATTTAAGGAATTCAGGGCCTTTTTTCTGACCCGTTCAGTAAATCGTCAACAGTCTATAAAACATCCTATAAAGCTAAAGGATTATAATACATTCCAATCAGCACTAATAGCAACACAGCCTTTAGTGAGTATTGTAATACCGACGCTTAATAGGTATGCCTTTTTGCAGGATATTCTTAAAGATTTAGAAAAGCAGACTTATACCCATTTTGAAGTCCTAATTGTTGATCAATCGGATGTGTTTCAACCCGATTTTTATAAATCCTATAATTTAGATATTCAATTGATTCGCCAAGAGGAAAAAGCCTTATGGCTGGCACGAAACACAGCTATTAAACAGGCTAAAGGCGATTTAATTGCCCTTTCGGAAGATGATGTACGTGTGAGGTCTAATTGGCTGGAGACCCATTTAAAATGTTTAGATTTTTTTAAAGCTGAAGTATCTGCAGGCGTATTTTATCCTGAAGGCAAAGATATTCCAAAAGATCGCTCATTTTTTGCAATAGCCACCCAATTTGCTACGGGAAATGCGTTATTGTATAAATCTGTCTTTAAGAAGGTGGGATTGTTTGATAGGCAATTTGAAAAACAGCGTATGGGCGATGGTGAATTTGGTTTACGCGTGTATTTGGCAGGGCTAAAAAGTGTTTCTAATCCGCTAGCCTCTTGTCTAGATGTAAAAGCAAGTACGGGAGGGTTGCGTGAGATGGGCAGTTGGGATGCTTTTAGACCTTCAAAATATTTTGCTCCACGCCCCATTCCGAGTGTGTTGTATTACTTTAGACGCTATTATGGGAGTGCGGCAGCACGATGGGCCTTATTACGCACCATACCAATATCTATATTTCCCTATCAGTTTAAAAAGAATAAGGCATTGATGGTTGTTGGATTGTTAATTACGTTATTGTTATTTCCGATTGTTTGTTTTCAGGTTTTAAAGTCATGGCACTTGGCTAGTATTAAATTGAAAATAGGTCCATTGATTGAGGAGTTTGAGTGAGGGGGTAAAGACGAAGATGAAGACTAAGATGAAGTCGAAATTGAATAAAGACTGTATAATATAGCATGAATTACATTAAAAAAACGAAACCTTAAGCGAAAACGCTCTTGAATAAAAAGATACTCATAATCACTTCCGAATTCCCTCCCTTACCAGGTGGGATAGGCAACCATGCTTATCATTTAGCCTTACAGTTTAATAAACTAGGGTATTTGGTGCAGGTAATTACCGACCAGCGTAGCGAAGGAACTGCAGATTTTGATTTTGATAGAACCTTGCCGTTTAAGGTGAGCCGAATTACCTTAAAGCGTATTAGAGGGTTAATGTATTTAAATCGTATTCTGATAACGATACGAGCCTGCAAGCATTCAGATTATGTGATAGCGAGCGGTAAATTTTCATTATGGAATGTGGCCTTTAGTTCACTGTTTTTTAAACGACAAACACTAGCTGTTTTGCATGGTAGTGAAGTAAATTTAAAAAAGCCCGTGTTACGCAAGATGACGAATAGTGCGTTAAATCAATTCGATACCCTTGTGGCCGTGTCGCAGTACACCAAACAACTTGTAGCTCATTTAGGGCGACCAATAGAAGTCATTCCCAATGGAATAGATGTAACAACCTGGCTAGATACTGTACCTCCTTTAGCCTTAACAGGAAGCCCTGTATTGACGACTGTAGGTCGGGTAAGTGCTAGAAAAGGTCAGCTAGAAGTTATAAAGCAAATACCCGAATTACTAGAGACGTTTCCAGAATTACACTATCATTGTATTGGCTTGCCTACGGAGGCAGTTGCTTGTAAACGTATGGCTCTTAATTTAGGTGTTTCCGAGCATGTGACCTTTCATGGTGCGCTGTCTACTAATACCTTAAAACAAGCACTTGCTGCTACAGATATTTTTGTCATGTTGAGTACCGAAAGCAAAACCGGTGATGTGGAAGGATTTGGTATTGCGATATTAGAAGCTAATGCCTTGGGTATTCCAGCTATTGGCGCAAAAGGTTGCGGCATAGAAGATGCTATTTCTGATGGTGTTACAGGATTTCTAATCGATGGAGATAACATTGCTCATTTTGCAACAAGTATAAAGCAATTGCAGCAAAATTATAAATATTTTTCACAGCATGCCAAGACTTGGGCTATCAAGCATGACTGGTCACAGATAATAAAACAATACGAAGCTGTATTAACATGCGCACATTAACGATTATATCGCACACCGAGCATTATCAAAGAAAAGATGGCCGCGTCGTTGGTTTAGGAGCCACGGTTATGGAGATTAATCATTTGCTAGATATTTTCGATACCATTTATCATGTGGCCATGTTGCATAAGGGGGTTGCTCCAGACAATTGTTTGGAATATGTTTCCAAACGTATTGTATTTGTACCCATCCCACCAGTAGGAGGAAAGACTTGGATAGATAAAGGTGCTATGTTATGGCGCATGCCACGGATTTTAAATCGGGTTCGAAAAACCCTTAAACAGACCGATTATTTTCAGTTTCGAGCTCCAACAGGTATTGGTGTTTTTATAGTGCCTTATCTTATATTTTTACATAAAGGTAAAGGTTGGTTTAAATATGCTGGTAATTGGTCGGCTAAGCAAAGTCCTTTGGCTTACAGGTTTCAAAACTTTCTTTTGAAGCGACAAAGGCGACTAGTTACCATGAATGGACGTTGGCCTGAACAGCCAAAACATTGTATTAGTTTTGAAAACCCATGTTTAACAGCTGACGAGGTTATTGAGGGAGAAATTTTAATTAATCAAAAATATTTTGAGCCCGGCCATATAAACTTTTGTTTTGTAGGTAGATTAGAGCCTCAAAAAGGTCTAGATATATTATTGGAGGCCTTGAGCGGATTGAGCGAGAGTGATAAAACCAAAATACAAGTTGTTCATATTGTAGGTGGTGGCTCACAGTTGGAAGCTTATAAACGTAGAGCTCAAAATTTAACAATAAATATTCGCTTTCATGGCGTTTTGTCCAGAACTGCTGTGCATGACATCTACAAAACATCTCATGTTTTAATTTTACCCTCACATTCTGAAGGGTTTCCTAAAGTTGTTGCTGAAGCTCTTAACTACGGATGTCTACCAATGGTTTCCAATATTCCTGCGATTGGTGATTATGTGATTGCTGGTGAATCTGGGTTTTTGTTTGACCGTTTGGAACCCGATTATGTGTCAAAACAAATAAGGCAACTTCTGGCTGTGAACCAGATTTCATTTTCAAAAATGATTAAGTCTGGTCATAATGTAAGCAGAGTATTTACCTACAATCAATATAATCGGAATTTGTTCAAATATATTTTAAACTGATTTTCTTTATTAGAATCTTGCAATTGTAGTAATTAAACTTTATGTGTAATATTGCTGTTCTTCAAAAAAAAATTATATTTTTAACATCAATAAATTCAATATCATATAGTTAATGCCATTAAAGAAATTACATTGGATATTTAAACGTCATCCGTTTCTCTATCTAACTAGATTTAGGCTTTTATCTAAAAATTCAGATATTGAAGATATTGGATCCTATGATTACAATCAATTAAACAAAGAAGAGGACATCCCTGATTACTTTTTTGAGATTAACCAAGAAATTTTTAAAGAAGGAAAACCTAAAACAGACTTTCTAGTAGTAAAACGGATTACACTATGGTTGCGTGACCATATCAAGGGTGGTCCTGGTTTAAGTGAACCTTCGGAAAAGGCCCTTAAGACCATGTTGGCTGGTAAAGGGGGCGTATGTAGTGATATGTCTCAAATTTTCAACAATTTCTGTGTGATTAATCAAATAAAAGTACGTGAGTGGGGTACAACTACTGCTCCCTTTAATCGTAATTATGGTGGGCATTCCTTTAATGAGTTTTACAGTTATGAGTGGGGCAAATGGATATTGATAGATCCATCGTGGAATTTATTATTTTATAACGGCACTAATGTACCTTTATCTGTGATAGAGGTTTACCAACATTTAAGACAAGATGTTCCTATTCGATATGACAGTTTTAATCCGAATCGTGAATTGGTTATCAAAAATGTCTATAAGAATTACTTAAACCCCAGTATAACCCCTTTTTTAGTTTGTGACTATAGTAATAAGACCTATGATACTTTTTTAGAACGTACTCGTCCATTCTTACCTGTTTTTATGACTCATTTTGCAATTTATTTGTTGAACAAAAGTTATCATTATAGATTCCCATTAGATGATTATAATAAGATTTTTTCATAAGAATATTATTGAATTGATTTATTCTGACGCTTTTTAATTTTGTGGTATCTTGCGAGTATAAATATAAGTTTAAGATACTTTGAAAACCAATATAACATATATTTCAGCCATAGTTTTTCATGTGGCTATTGGTCTTCTTATTTATTTTAATGAAACTTTGTCCAAAGTTTACTTTTTTGTTGCATTATGTTATTTTGGATATCGTATCATAGCTTCAGCTGAACAGAATAAAACTTATGAAGTGTTGAAAGCCTGTGCCTATTTTGTTGGAGCAGAAGTGTTTTTTAGAACAACACGTGGAGCCATATCCTATGAGGCTGGTAAATATTTGGTGATTGTATTTATGATGATGGGGATGTTCTATAAAGGACTCTCTGGTAAAGGCTATCCCTACTTTATGTACTTGATGTTCTTAATACCTTCCATTTTTGTGGCTTCTACAACTTTAAGTTTTGATGCCAACTTTCGGACTAATATTGCCTTTGTTTTAAGTGGGCCGGTTTGTTTGGGTTTAGCAGCCCTATTTTGTTATGACAAGCGAGTTAGTTTTGCACAACTTTCTCAAATTTTGTATTTTATGGTTCTGCCCATCATAGCTCATACAGTCTATATCTATTTTTATACTCCAGATTTAAAAGATGTACTCTCTAGCGCGGTCTCCAATAGAGCTGCCGCAGGAGGTTTTGGAGCTAACCAAGTAGCTGCAATATTGGGTCTAGGAATGTTTATTATGGCCATTCGATTGTTTACTAAATCTCCCCACATAGGTTTGAAGGTATTAAATGCTAGTATTTTAGGGTTGATTGCATTTCGTGCCATTACTACTTTAAGCAGAGGCGGTGTTATTACAGCTATATTAGCCATTTTAGTGTTTTTATATTATTATTATATACAAACATCTTCCAGAAGGCGTAATGAAATATTTGCTGTTTTTGGTTTGTTATGTATTAGTCTTGCCATGACCTGGTTCGTGAGTATCAATCAAACTGGTGGATTAGTGAATTTACGTTATGCAAATAAAGATCATTTAGGTCGTGAAAAGAAAGATATTACTACTGGGCGGGCTGAATTATTTGAAGAAGAATTGGAAGGATTTATTTCCAACCCTTTTTTTGGGATTGGTTCTAGTCGTGCCAAAGACCAACGTATAGAAATTGAAGGGCAAGGAGTAACCTCTCACAGCGAATTTAGCCGTACTTTAGCCGAACATGGTATTTTTGGGGTCATGATTCTCATGATATTAATTTTTAAACCGTTAGATTTACGTTTTCAAAACAAACAAAACTATTATTTTTATGCCTTTATGGCTTTTTGGTTTTTAACCATTAACCATATGTCCATGCGGTTAGCTATGCCCGCTTTTATATATGCACTAGCTTTATTACGTGTCACACATGATAAACGTCCTATACATAGGAAACAAATTAAATCATAAGCAAACTAATACTACCTCAATAGACATATTAGGGCCACTTTTAGAGTCTGAAGGGTTTAAATTGTATTATGCCTCTACTGTACACAATAAATTTTTTAGGTTATTAGACATGGTTTTTAAGACTATTCGATACGCTTATAAGATTGATGTCGTTCTTATAGATACTTATAGTACTCAAAATTTTTATTATGCTTTTGCAGTTTCTCAAGTTTGTAAATTATTAAACCTTAAATATATTCCTATTTTGAGAGGGGGTAATTTGGAAAGACGCTTGAAATTTTCTCCTAGATTGTGCCAGGCAATATTCACAAAAGCGAAGGTTATGGTTGCTCCTTCGGTGTATATACGTGATTTGTTTCAACGGTTTGACTATCTTGACGTAGTTTATGTTCCAAATAGTATTCCTATTCAACAATATCGATTTCAACCCAAAACAGTTGATACTGTTAAGTTACTTTGGGTACGCGCCTTTTCAACTATATACAATCCTCAATTAGCGGTCAGCCTTCTCAAGGTTTTACGTGAAGACGGTCTGGATGCAAGCCTTTGCATGGTTGGACCCGATAGCGACGGGAGTTTTAAGAAGGTAGAGCAATTAGTCAACGATTTACAAGTACCAGTGCGACTTACCGGTAAATTGTCCAAAACAGAATGGACCAATTTAGCTACTGATTACAACGTGTTTGTAAATACCACCAATTTTGATAATATGCCCGTAAGTGTTATAGAAGCTATGGCTCTTGGTCTGCCAATTGTATCAACCAACGTGGGAGGGATGCCCTATTTGATTGACGATGGTAAAGACGGTTTACTTGTACCTCCCAATGATGCTAAGGCTATGGCTAACGCTATTAAACGTATTATGAATAACCCTGAAACTACAAAAACTATGACGTTTAATGCTAGAAAAAAAGCTGAACGGTTTGCTTGGGAAGTTGTGAAACACCAGTGGTTTGAGGTGTTACGTTAATAACCGTTAAACTTGTCATTGTGATGCTGATATGTATTGTCAGTAGTGGTAATCTCTTTTTAAGATTGGTTAAGTTTGAATTAGTAATACTTTACTACAGTCAAACTCCCTTTCTTTACAACTGCTGCGCTTATGTAAAATCATACCTTTCTTATCAAACTCCCCTTTCTTTGTCTTCGTCCACTACGACAAATTCATTCCCCTCTTCAGGCGAAGAGGGGAGCTGTGCTTGTTATAATTATTTAACCAATGGGCTTCTCCCTTTAGATAAAGGGAGGTGTCAAAAAGAAGGGCTTTTTGACGGAGTGTTTGATTATAATGCTAATCGAAGTATAACAATCTTACTTCACTTGTTTGGAGATGCTGAAACAAGTTCAGCATGACAAGGAGATTAGCTGCGCTGAACCTAAAGGTTTCTTCACTTCGCTGCGCTTGTTCTGAAATCGAAGATTCGACGTAGTCAATGACATGGAGATTCTTCGTTTCACTTCGTTTACTAAATAAAACAGGCCTATGTCATTCAGAGGGAGGAACGACCGAAGAATCTTTAAAGGTTCTAAATACTTTCATTCAAAAATTCCCAATTCGAATTAAAGGCATCAATTAATTGTTCTTTTTTGATTCTGCTATAACCTTTTATTTGTTTTTCGCGTTCAATGGCTGTTTCAATATTATTAAAATGTTCATAGTATATGAGGAAAAAGCATTTGTATTTAGTTGTAAAAGCTTTAGAAAAAGGTAATGGGTTTTTGTGGTGATGTATACGTTCTTTAAGATTATTTGTAACACCTGTGTATAGTACTGTTTTACTTTTGTTTGTTAACATGTAAACATAATAATTGTGTGTACCTATAGTTTTCATTAAACTAAATGTAATGAATTTTTGAGATTCTTCGTTTCACTTCGTTTACTCTGAATGACAGGGAGATTCTTCGTTTCACTTCGTTCACTCTGAATGACAAATGACTGATGATAGGGAGATTAGCTGCGCTGAACCTAAAGGTTTCTTCACATCGCTGCGCTCGTTCTGAATGACATGGAGATTCTTCACATCGCTTTACACGTTCTGAAATCGAAGATTCGACGTAGTCAATAACATGCTGATTGTCATTCAGAGGGAGGAACGACCGAAGAATCTTTTAAAGTTTAACAAAATTTAGCATAAGGGATTCTTCACTTCGCTCTGAATGACAATAATAAAGGCATTGCAATGCTGGCATTTATCGTCAGTAGTGGTAAATACAAAGGACTTACGAATACCTCTTTATAAAAACAATAATATGTGAGTAATCTCTTTAGAGTTTAGCCTAGAATTAAAATCTACTAAACTAAAAGTTCAAGAAAGAGGGTCAAAATCCCGATAAGACCTTTGTGGAACTATAATCGAACTAATGGAATGCTTGTGGTACTTTAGAACAATATCTAATCATCAGTACATACTTTTAAAATAATTACCAAAGCTTAACCTTGCTTTATACGGTATACTTTTTATCTTTACCTTAACATTTTATTAACGAAATGGGGAAGCAAACCGTACATTTTAATATTTCTGAACGTAAGATTTTATTGCGTTTAATGGATGTGATTAGTGTCTTGCTGGTATTGTGCTTTATAAGTGTAAAATTTAATTTCGATTACTTTACCATAAGTGCAGAAAATTGGAGTTGGGTTTTGGTACTGGCACTTTACATTAGTGCGTTTGGTACTGTTTTTGAACTCTATGATTTACAAAAAGCCAGTAGACTGGATGCCGTGTTGGCCAATATTGTGCTTACAGCATCGGTAACCGTGTTGTTTTATTTACTAACACCATATTTTACACCTTTTTTACCCGACAATCGTTTGCAAATTCTTTACTTTTATTTAGCTATTATAGTAGCGTTAATGCTTTGGCGCTTCTTATATGTAAAGTTTATAACTTCGCCCAGATTTTATAAAAAGGTATTGATAGTAGGTGAGATTTCTAATATCGAAACCATTGTCGAGGCCTTTAAAAACTCGGATCCCAATTATAAAATAATTGGATTTATTAATTGTGAAGCCAAAAAGGAAAATGATATTGTTTATAAGGGCATCTCGGAATATCAACCAGATGCTATCCATCAGGTAATCCAAGAGGAAAACATCTCTGAGATTGTTGTGGCTAGTTATAATGCGGAAACGATTACTTCGGAAATTTATTTAGATTTAATAGCCTTACTGGAACGTGGTTTTCCCATTAAGGAATACACCCAGGTATATGAGGATATTACCTATAGGGTTCCAGTACAGTTTGTTGGTAAGGATTTTTACAAGTATTTTCCATTTAGTAGAAGCAATCAAAATAAACTGTATTTGTTTTTTCACAGATTGTTCGATTTAGTTATTGCATGTATTGGTGTAGTATGTGCTTTAATCTTGATGCCTTTTATTATAATGGGGAATGTAGTGGCTAATCGTGGCCCTCTATTTTATTCACAAGAACGGGTGGGAAAGAATGGCGAAGTGTTTAAAATTGTTAAGTTTCGTACCATGATTGTAAATGCCGAAAAGGAAGGTGCGGTTTGGGCCACAAAACATGATAAACGGGTTACTGCTTTTGGACGGTTTTTAAGACGTTCACGATTAGATGAGATGCCACAGTTTTTTAATATTTTAAAAGGTGATATGAGTTTAATAGGACCAAGGCCAGAACGCCCTTATTTTGTTCAGGAGCTATCTAAAGTCATTCCGTTTTATGAAACGAGACATATTATAAAACCTGGACTTACGGGTTGGGCTCAAGTTAAAGTGCGTTATGGTTCTACTGTTGAGGATAGCCTATTAAAGCTACAATACGATCTGTATTATATTAAGCACCGTAGTTTCTTTTTAGATGCTAATGTTATTATAAAAACCTTGAGCACTATGATATTTTTTAGGGGACAGTAGTTTTTTTAATTAAGAATTAAGAATTACTATAACCTTTTTACAACCTTTTCTTTAAAGCATATATCACATACACATACCGAATGGCTAATGCTAATAACAACGGTATAAGTACTGGAGCAAAAACTTGTATGCCAACAGTCCAATGAAAGGCCATTAAGGCTAGCATAATAAGCAAAAACTTTAAGAATTTGATACCCCATAGCTTTG
The DNA here is from genome assembly GCF_023634025.1 of Hanstruepera flava. GTDB lineage: Bacteria > Bacteroidota > Bacteroidia > Flavobacteriales > Flavobacteriaceae > Hanstruepera > Hanstruepera flava. Next base: position 260,416 of record NZ_JALJCW010000002.1, read on the forward strand.
GTTGTTTTTTAAGTAATTGTATACCCAAAATAATATTGAGCGGAAATGCCCAAAGTAAATTATAGTTTTGAGCTGTAGCCGTATGATCAGTAGCAAACCATAATAGTAAAAGCAACAAACCAATAACGCCTGTTAATGCAGAAATAGTAAAATCTAACCATCGGCTTTGTTTTCCTTTAATAAAATCGAAATAAGTTATAATAACTATAAACAGCCCAATAGCACCTAATATAAAACCCGGACTAATAAAAAATGACGATTTGTTGGAGTTGATATCCTGTTTGGTATACAAGGTTTTGTCTTGCTTGACCAGTTTTTTGTTACCATTTCCCAAAGTAGCCGTGTTAAAAAACGTATGTATGTACTCTGGTAAAAACATATGCTCTTCGGCAGTGGCGGTTTGATCAATTACAGAACCTAATGCTAGGTCTATACCCATGCTGCCCCAAGAATTGGTTTTCAAATTATCCTGAATAAGTGTGCGAAATGTTTGCGGTTGAAATACTTCTGGTTCATGAAAAACTATAGGTTCACCAATAGCTGTTTGTAAAACATCTCTAATTTTAGTCGCACAGTTGTTATAGAAAAAGTCGTAAAGGTAACGCCTGTTTTCGGGTTTGTAATTCTCAAGTAGATAGTCAAAAAGCACTTGTTTTTGCTCAGAATCTAAATCTAATTCTTGAGATAGAACAGTTCTGTCTTGACGTTTGTACATGAGCATAAAATCGTCAAAATAGTTAACACCAATAAGATAATGTAATTTGCCCTGCGCAAATTTGGTATAGAAATTAGGGGTATCAAAATCATAAACACCATAATTAAATACCATATCAATGTTTTGGGAGTGATCTTGAATATGAAATGCCGAATGCCCAAAAGCATCATTTAAATTTGAGCCTGGACCAATAGTTAAAACACGAATGGAAGCTTCTGGTGATAATTGTTGCGCAAATAGGTTGTGAACACTTAAAAAAACTAAAAATATAAGTATGCGCAAGCTCATGGTAAGGGTTTAATTAGCGAAAGATACTAAAATCCAATTTTAGTGAAAAGACATTGGAATAGAGGGCGACACTTTGGTCACCAATATCTGTAAAGGCATAATCTATTTCTATACCTTTATATCGGAAACCAAGACCAATACTAGGTTGAAACGTCACCTTTTCTGAATTGTCTATTTGTAGCTCATTTTGAAAATTACCCATACCAGCACGTAAGAACACCATATCAATATACCCAAACTCTAAACCTAAAGCAGGTGCTATGCTGGCAAATGATGTAGAAATAACATCGTTGGTTTCTGCAAAACGAAAGTTCAAGTCTACTTCAGCCAATAAGGAATAATCATAACGGATAATAAATTTCTTGGCGACACCAAATTGTAATTTAGGAATGGTTATTTCGGTCGTTTCAGGCAAATCTTGATTCTCACCTGGTATGGCATTTTGTATTTTTTCAAATTCTTCTTCGTTAATCGCCCAAGCATTGTAGGTTGTTGTAATATCACGAGCCATAATACCAAACTTCCATTCGTCTTTGGTTTCAAATTGAATAGCGGCATCAAGTCCGAAACCCCAAGACGTAGCAAAATCACCAATAATACGGCGTATAACTTTGGCATTTATACCATAATTTAAACCATCTAAGGGTAGTTTGCGAGAATATGAAAAGGTAAACCCATAATCGGCAGTAGAGAACAGACTTATCCTATCATAATTAATATTTCCATCGGCATCAATTAATTCGGTAGTATTTAAAATATCATCAACAGCAAAACGTATTACCGAAATACCAATGGCACTTCTGTCGTCCAAAGGCATAGCAAATGCTATATAATCATAATTGGCAATATTGGCAAAGTAACTGGAGTGCATTAAGGCAATTTGTTTGTCCTCTAAAGCGGTTAAACCAGCAGGGTTCCAATAACCAGAATTAACATCGGCAGTACTAGCAGTTACCGCGTTGCTCATACCTAGAGCCGCAGCATCTACACCAATATTCATAAATTCATTGGAATATTTACGAACAGTTTGTCCACATAACGAAATGGAAACTACAACTAATAGTGCCGTGGTTAGTAAGGTTCTCAAAAACAATTCTTTTTTTGCAAATATGCTACAATTTTTCAATATAATAAACTTGAATTTTATAGACTTATTGTGCGTTGTTTGTTTTAGACGCAAATAGTTTGTTATTTTTACAAAGCATAATGCATATTTATGAAAAAACACATCCCTAATATAATTACCTTGCTAAACCTATTTTGTGGTTGTATAGCCGTTATTCTGGTTATGAATAATTATTTTGTGGCATCAGCCATTTTTGTTTTTTTAGGTATTTTCTTCGACTTTTTTGATGGTTTGGCTGCTCGTAAATTACATGTTCAGAGCGAACTGGGCCTGCAGTTGGATTCTCTGGCAGATATGGTGACCAGTGGGTTAGTTCCGGGATTAATGATGTATAAGCTTATAGAGCTAACAGGGCCGCAATGGGATTATTTAGAATATTACAGTACTGTTGGGTTTGAAATTTCTAATGCTGAAATGTATTTGTTTTTACCATTAATAGGCTTACTTATCACCCTAGCTTCTGCCTATAGGTTAGCCAACTTTAACATTGATACCGAACAGCAATCATATTTTAAAGGCTTACCAACACCAGCCAATGCCTTGTTAATTTTATCGTTTCCTTTAATTATGGAATTTCAAAATAACGATATCATTAATGCGACCATTACCAATGTTTGGTTTTTAATTGGCGTAACCATATTGAGCTGCTATGCATTAAACGCACCCTTTAAATTGTTTTCGCTAAAATTTAAAACTTGGGGGTTTAGTGAAAATAGTATGCGTTATACTTTTTTACTTTTAAGCATTGTGTTGTTAATTGTCTTGCAATTTGCAGCAATTCCATTAATTATTGTTGGTTATATACTTCTATCTTTGTTGGCTCAAAAAACAATTGTTTAATATAATATTGAAATTATAAATGGCTTCAGGTTTTTTTGCCTTATTGGATGATATTGGTGCTTTAATGGATGATGTGGTGGTTATGAGCAAAGTAACCACCAAAAAAACCGCGGGTATTCTAGGTGACGATTTGGCTGTGAATGCTGAAAAGGCTTCTGGTTTTATGTCATCACGCGAGCTCCCTGTTTTATGGGCTATTACAAAAGGCTCGTTTTTAAACAAGCTTATTATTTTACCTATCGCTTTTGTGTTAAGTGCTGTTGTGCCTTGGGCTGTGACACTGATTTTAGTTTTAGGAGGCGTGTATTTGGCTTTTGAAGGCGCCGAAAAGATTTACGAATTTTTTGTACCCCATGCCCATGGGGAACAGGAACAGGTTACGGCAAGTATGCCTAAAGAGAGTGTGCTTGATATAGAAAAGAAAAAAGTAAAGTCGGCTATTATTACCGATTTTATTTTATCTGTTGAAATTGTCATTATTGCTTTAGGGACCGTTGTAAACCAGGATTTACTGTTTCAAATATTGGTCGTATCTATAGTGGCTATTATTGCAACTATTGGAGTTTATGGTATTGTGGCTTTGTTGGTACGTATGGACGATTTTGGATTATGGTTGGTTAAGCGTAACGCTGATGAAAAAGGTTTACTGTTTAGTTTAGGCAACCTTTTAATTCAGGCTTTACCATGGATTATTAAAAGTTTATCGGTAATTGGAACAATTGCCCTGTTATTGGTTGCTGGAGGCATTTTTGTGCACAATATAGATGGCTTACATCATGTGTTGGAGTTGTGGCCAGGTCTGTTACGCGATTTTGTTGTAGGGTTGGGTGTAGGGTTTATGGCGCTTTTAGTTTTTAAAGCTGTGAAAGGAATTGTGAACATGTTTAGGCGATAAGTAAAGCGTGGTACATGACAGATGGCAAATGACTGATGACAGGTGACAAAGAGATTTTTCGCTACGCTCTGAATGACAAGTGACTAATGATAAATAGATTCTTCACATCGCTGTGCTCGTTCTGAAATCGAAGATTCGACGTAGTCAATGACAATGGGATTCTTCACTTCAAGATTCTTCGCTACGCTCTGAATGACAGAGATATTCTTTGTTAAAAAGACCAATGTCATTCAGAGGGAGGGACGACCGAAGAATCTTTCAAACTTTTAAATACTATCATTCAAAAATTCCCAATTCGAATTAAAGGCATCAATTAATTGTTCTTTTTTGATTCTGCTTAATCCTTTTATTTGTTTTTCGCGTTCAATGGCTATTTCAATATTATTAAAATGTTCATAATATATTAGGAAAAAACATTTGTATTTAGTTGTAAAAGCTTTGGAAAAAGGTAATGGGTTTCTGTGCTGATATAAACGTTCTTTAAGATTATTTGTAACACCTGTATATAGTACTGTTTTACTTTTATTTGTTAACATGTAAACATAATAATTGTGTGTGCCTTTAGTTTTCATTAAACTAAATGTAATGAATTTTTGAGATTCTTCACTTCACTACGTTCGTTCTGAATGACAAGGAGATTCTTCACTTCACTACGTTCGTTCTGAATGACAAATGACTGATGATAGGGAGATTCTTCACATCGCTGTGCTCGTTCTGAAATCGAAGATTCGACGTAGTTAATGACAACAGGTGACCGATTATGAATGATAGGTTAGTCTCTAATTTTCTTCTTTCGCAATTCAAAGTTTTGCCCTAAATACACTTTCCGAACCATGGCATCGTTAGCCAATTCTTCGGGTTCTCCAGCTTTTAGGATACTACCTTCAAACATTAAATAGGTTCTGTCGGTAATAGCTAAAGTTTCCTGAACGTTATGATCTGTAATAAGAATACCAATGTTCTTTTTGGTCAATTGGGCTACGATACGTTGAATATCTTCAACAGCAACAGGGTCTACACCAGCAAACGGTTCATCCAATAAAATAAAGTTAGGGTCTGTAGCTAGCGCACGAGCAATTTCAGTTCTACGGCGCTCACCACCAGATAATAAATCACCTCGGTTTTTTCGAATATGCCCCAAGCCAAACTCTTCAATTAAGGATTCCATTTTATGAAGCTGTTCCTTTTTACTCAACTTGGTTAATTGCAGAACACTTAAAATATTATCCTCAATACTCAATTTTCTAAAAACAGAAGCTTCCTGCGCCAAATAACCAATACCATTTTGAGCCCGCTTATACATAGGATATTTGGTAATATTGGTGCTGTCTAAATGAATTTGTCCACCATTGGGTTTAATCAATCCAACTATCATATAGAACGATGTGGTTTTACCAGCTCCGTTAGGGCCCAGCAATCCAACAATTTCCCCTTGATTAACTTCCAAAGAGACATCTTTAACGACTTTACGACCGTTATAAGACTTCATTAAATGTTCTGCTTTTAATTTCATAAGTACAAACTGGAGGCTAAAATAGTAAAATCATAAAACTCTATAATTGTTACTGGACTAATTTATGCAAAGTTTAACGCTGTTCTAAAGCATCCCAGAATTCATAAGCACGACGTAAGTGCGGGATTACAATGGTTCCGCCTACTAGTGTTGCTATGCCCAAAGCCTCCGCAACCTGTTCTTTGGTTAAGCCAGCCTTGTAGCTGTTTTCTAAGTGGTATTTAATACAATCGTCACAACGCAACACGGTTGAGGCTACTAGCCCCAAAAGCTCTTTGGTTTTTACATCTAAAGCACCTTCTTGATATGCGTTGGTGTCCAAATTAAAAATACGCTTGATAATTTTGTTGTTATCAGCTAGAATTTTATCGTTCATTTTTGAACGATAGGCATTAAAATCTTCAACTAGATTTGACATGTTTAGATGTTTTTCGTTTTTCTTTTTTTACAACCATTTTAGAAATATAAATACTAACTTGATAGAGGACTAAAATAGGTATGGCAACTATTATCTGGCTCGCAATATCTGGAGGTGTAATAATAGCCGATAATATTAATACCAACACTAAAGCAAATTTTCTATACTTTTTAAGGATTTCAGGTGTTACCAACCCAATTTTAGTTAGAAAATATACCAATATGGGAAGTTCGAATATTAAACCTGATGCCAATGCTGAAGAGCGAACTAACGAAATATAGGAACTTAAATCAATTTCGTTGGAAATTTCAGAACTCACGACATAGGTGCCTAAAAAGTTGATGGATAGTGGTGTAACAATATAATACCCAAATAACACACCAATAAAGAATAAAAATGATGATATAATGATAAATCCTCTGGAGTGTTTGCGTTCATTGGGGTGTAAACCTGGACTAATAAAACGCCATAATTGATAAATAACATAAGGGAAAGCTATAACAAATCCCGCTGTAATGGCTGTCCATATATGTGCCGAAAACTGGCCGGCCATAGTCCTGTTTTGAATTCTAAATGGAAATTCATCCAAGCAAAAAGTAGTATCAACACCTACAAATTGCGATACCTTACAAAGCCATTGATAGGTAGGGAAGGTCATTTTTTTTGGACCAAAAATAATGGTGTCAAATAAAAAGTCTGACATTAAAAACGCGACAACACCACCAATTAATATAGCCAATGTGGCTCGAATTAAATGCCAGCGTAAATCTTCTAGATGATCTAGAAAAGACATTTCATTAATATTCTTCTTTGCCATTAAATAATGCCTTCTTTAATGAGATCGTGTAAATGTACAATACCAGCATATTTACCATTACGTTCTACTAATAGTTGAGAAATGCCATGGGCTTCCATATCTTCTTTTGCATCTACAGCCATAGCATCGTAATCAATGCGTTTAGGGTTTAATCCCATAATATCTTTGGCTCTAAACCCACTAAAGTTGTCTGTTTTTTTCAACATACGTCGTAAATCACCATCTGTAATAATGCCAACAATTGTATCGTTTTCCACAACCGCAGTAACACCTAGCATTTTTTCAGAAATTTCAATAATAATATCCTTGATTGTTGTGTCTGGTTTTACAGCGGGTTTTTGATTAGCATCTGCCAAATCACTTACGCGTAAATATAATTTTTTCCCTAAGGCACCACCAGGGTGGTATTTAGCGAAATCCTTACTTGAAAACCCACGTAGTTCCAACAAGCAAACAGCAAGAGCATCACCCATTACTAATTGGGCAGTTGTACTTGTTGTGGGAGCCAAATTGTTGGGACAAGCTTCTTTTTCAACAAACGTATTCAATACATAATCGGCCTGTTGTCCTAAAAATGAATCGGGATTTCCAGTAATGGCTATCATTTTGTTTTTTGCATTTTTAATAAGAGGTACTAAAACTTTAATTTCGGGCGTATTACCACTTTTTGAAATGCAGATGACCACATCGTCTTCTAAAATAAGACCTAAATCGCCATGAATAGCATCAGCAGCATGCATGAAAATTGCAGGTGTTCCTGTGGAGTTCATGGTGGCTACAATTTTAGTGGCAATTATGGCACTTTTACCAATTCCAGTAATAATAACACGTCCTTTAGAGTTGTATATGTGTTCAACAGTGTTGGCAAAATCGTCATTAATAAAATGAGCTAAATTTGAAATGGCTTGGCTTTCCATTTCAACCGTTTGTTTAGCCGTTTCAATAATTGCTTTAAGACTATTCAAAATTTATTATTTTTTTGGGTTGATGCTTTTAAAGATTTTATTATCTTTAAGTAATTCTTTCTTAATAATATTACGTTAGTTCACGTATGCTGCAAAGCTAACAAAAAAATTATGAGAGTACCCTAGATACGCTTGGATTAATTAATAGCAAATTTGTTGATAGCGTGTTTAATATGTGTAAATTAATATTAAAGATAGTTCATGTCTGTTGTTGAAAAAGACTTACAAGAAGCGCTAAAAAAATACTTTGGGTTTAATACGTTTAAAGGATTACAGGAAGCCGTAGTAAAAAGTTTGTTAGCCGGCCATAATACATTTGTTATTATGCCTACTGGAGGTGGCAAATCCTTATGCTACCAATTACCTGCGCTTATGCAAGATGGTACGGCCATAATTGTTTCGCCATTAATTGCCTTAATGAAAAATCAAGTAGATGCCATTCGTGCGGTTTCCGATAACGAAGGTGTTGCACATGTTTTAAATTCTTCGCTTAACAAAACGGAGATTAAAAAAGTAAAACAGGATATAGTTGATGGTGTTACAAAATTGCTCTATGTGGCTCCGGAATCCTTAACCAAAGATGAAAATGTTGAATTTTTGAAATCGGTTAAAATTTCATTTATGGCTGTAGATGAAGCCCATTGTATTAGTGAATGGGGACATGACTTTAGACCCGAGTACCGCAATTTACGACACATTATAAAACGTATAGGTGATGATATACCCATTATAGGGCTTACAGCTACCGCAACGCCAAAAGTTCAGGAAGATATTCTTAAGAATTTAGGTATGACCAATGCGGTGACTTTTAAAGCGTCGTTTAATAGACCTAATTTGTTTTATGAAGTACGACCAAAAACCAAACAGGTCGATTCAGATATCATTCGCTTTATAAAACAAAACGAAGGCAAATCTGGAATTGTGTATTGCTTGAGTCGTAAACGCGTGGAAGAGTTGGCACAAACTTTACAGGTCAATGGTATAAAGGCTGTGCCTTATCATGCTGGGTTGGATGCTAAAAAGAGAGCTAGTCATCAAGATATGTTCTTAATGGAAGATGTTGATGTTGTTGTGGCAACCATTGCCTTTGGTATGGGTATCGATAAGCCAGATGTTCGATTTGTAATTCATCACGACATTCCTAAAAGTATTGAAAGCTACTATCAAGAAACTGGACGTGCAGGTCGAGATGGTGGAGAAGGCCATTGTTTGGCATTTTACGCTTATAAGGATATAGAGAAACTGGAAAAGTTTATGTCTGGTAAACCTGTTGCCGAGCAGGAAATAGGTCACGCGTTACTTCAAGAAGTTGTGGCTTATGCCGAAACCTCAATTTCAAGGCGTAAATTTATACTACATTATTTTGGCGAAGAGTTTGATAATGAAACTGGCGAAGGTGGCGATATGGATGATAACATGCGTAACCCCAAGAAACAACACGAAGCTAAAGATCATGTGGTAACATTGTTGCAAACGGTTCAAAAAACCAACGAAAAGTATAAAGCTAAAGATTTAGTGAAAGTTATTATTGGTAAGGAAAACGCATTAATTAATTCACATAAAACACACGAGCAGCCCTTTTTTGGATTGGGAAAAGACGAGTCTGATAAATATTGGATGGCACTTATTCGTCAAGTTTTGGTTGCTGGGTATTTAAGAAAAGATATTGAAAGCTACGGCGTCATAAAGTTAACCCCAGAAGGGTTGGATTTTATTAAAAACCCAGAATCGTTTATGATGACTGAAGATCATGAGTTTTCTGAAGAAGCTGACGATTCTATAATTACAGCTGCAAAAGGTGGAGGCGGTGTAGCCGACGAAGCCCTGATGACCATGCTTAAAGATTTACGCAAACGCAACGCCAAAAAGTTAGGTGTACCGCCATTTGTGATCTTTCAAGATCCATCGTTGGAAGATATGGCTTTAAAATACCCTATATCCATTGAAGAGTTAAGTAATGTACATGGTGTGGGTGAGAGTAAAGCTAAAAAGTACGGCAAAGATTTTGTAGCACTTATAAAGCAATATGTTGATGATAACGACATTGAACGGCCTGACGATTTGATAGTAAAATCTACGGGAAGCAATTCGGCACTTAAATTGTATATCATTCAAAATATAGACCGTAAGCTACCATTAGATGATATAGCTTCGGCAAAAGGTATGGAAATGCCCGATTTAATTAAAGAGATGGAAGCTATAGTATATTCAGGTACAAAACTGAATATTGATTATTGGGTCCATGATATTTTGGATGAAGACCAACAAGAAGAGATCCACGATTACTTTATGGAGTCCGATACCGATAAAATAGATGTAGCTATTGATGAGTTTGATGGCGATTATGATGATGAAGAGCTTCGTTTATACCGTATAAAGTTTATCAGTGAAGTAGCTAATTAGTTTTGATTACAGATGACGGGTGACAGATGACAGGCAACAGGTGACTGTTGTATGTTGTACTTTCCTAAATAGTGTTGCCTATTTCAGATTATTTTGTAGCGTTGACATTTTTTAAGGTATCATGCTATGCAGAAAGTAAATCGTTTAAGGCGTATTGCCCCTAAATTTTCAAATCAACTTTATTAAAAAAATCTTCTTGGTAGTTACTTCGGTCTTCTGTCATCATTTCCTATCTTTGCACCTCATTTAAAATTAATACAATGCAAGACGGTTTATACGCAAAGTTTCATACTTCAAAAGGTGATATTTTAGTTAATTTAGAATTTGAGAAAACACCAGGTACAGTTGGTAATTTTGTTGCTTTGGCAGAAGGGAATTTAGAGAACTCTGCAAAAAAACAAGGCAACCCTTATTATAATGGATTAACGTTTCATCGTGTTATTCCAGATTTTATGATTCAGGGCGGTTGCCCTCAAGGAACAGGTACTGGAAATCCGGGTTATCAATTTGATGATGAATTTCACCCAGACCTAAAACACGATGGGCCAGGTGTTTTATCTATGGCCAATGCTGGGCCAGGAACTAATGGGAGTCAATTTTTTATAACACATGTGGAGACGCCATGGTTAGATGGTAACCATACCGTTTTTGGTAAGGTAAAAGAAGGGCAAGAGGTTGTTGATGCTATTGCACAAGGTGATACTATAGATACTTTAGAAATTATTAGAGTAGGTAAAGCCGCGGAAAACTTTAATGCTGTTGAGGCCTTTAGAACTTTTGAGGGCGCAAGAGAAAAGCGTGTTGCGGCAGAGCGTGAGGCTCGCGAAGCAGAATTGGATAAATTGGCTTCTGGTTTTGAAAGAACAGATAGTGGCTTGCGCTATCAAATTCTTCAAAAGGGATCAGGGGCAAAAGCTCAAAAAGGTCAAACCGTTTCCGTACACTACAAGGGGCAATTGGCTGATGGAACTGTTTTCGATTCATCGTACAAACGTAATCAACCTTTAGAATTTCCAGTGGGTGTTGGACAGGTTATTCCAGGTTGGGATGAAGGTATTTGCCTTTTGAATGTAGGTGATAAAGCACGTTTAGTAATCCCTAGCGATTTAGGTTATGGCAGTCGTGGAGCAGGTGGTGTAATTCCACCAAATGCGACTTTAGTATTTGATGTTGAACTTATGGATGTTAAATAAACGCGTCAATTCGAGTGATTTGCCTACGCAAATTGTATCGAGAATATTTTTACATTGTTCGTAACAATAATTCAAAAAAATCGTCTCATTTATAATGAGACTTTTTTTGCTCATTTTTTATTACATTTCAGCTAATCAATCATAACATAAATCCATGAAAACTACACGTTTATTTTTTTCAATAGTTTTTTTATTAATTCTAATGGGATGCTCCAAGAATATTGAATATTCTCAAGATATTATCGATACTACTTCGGGACGTTATTTGTATACACCAGATGAAGTTATTGATGTTTTTTATGAGGATAACACACTATTTTTAAAATGGAGAGGGAATGATGAATTAAAACCAGTAGCATTGGATGAAACCACTTTCTTTATTCCAGATATGTATAAAAAGCTTCGATTTGTTCAACACCCAGATTCTAAAAAACGGTATTTAGGTGTTGTTTCAGAAGATGACGAAACCAAGTTTACTTATGATTATGAGAAAGTAGCCGATAACTTTAAAACACCAAGTATGCATTTAGAAGCTAATAATTTTGAGGAAGCACTAGCTGGTTTTGTAGAAATTAAGGCACAAGATTCAACTAGTGTACTTATTGATGAATGGGAAATAAACAGTAAAGGTTACGAATTATTGCGCAAAAAAGAATACGATCATGCTATACAAGTGTTTAAAATGAATGTAGCTTTGCATCCAGAGAGTGATAATGTATATGATAGTTTAGCTGATGCCTATTTAAGAACTGGTGATAGTTTAAATGCCTATACCAATTACAAAAAGGCAATTTCCATTGATTCAGGTAATCGAAGAGCCAAAGCTTTTGTAAAGGCGTTTGAAAAGGAGTAAGTGTTTCTTTAACAGCCTTATGGGCTTATTCATAGACTAATTCTATATCATCAATTATTAAAGTACTATCAATGGCACCTGCAAAGATTGCCCCATCAAAACTGGATGAAGCTACAAATGTTATATGTGTTGGTAGTCCAAATTCGGCTACATCTGGTGTGACATAATTGTTGTTCTCTGGATACATGTATGCCGGAAAACTGCTGTCCAATTCGCCATAAGTAAATTCAACTTCTTGGGTTATCATTTCATTTTGAGTTGTATCACTCCTAAACCATGCTGTGCCCAAACGCTGTATTTCTCCACCTTGTCTAATTTCTAATAAAGCATAGATATCACAGGCATCACCATAGCTTAAGAGGTCTCCATTGCGATCTTTATTTTCTTCTCCAGGCACATAGCTATACTTAAATCTGATTTTTAATGGTCGCCCAGAAAATGGCGTGCCAAACTCAATAGCTGCTTCAGGATCACTTAAATCAATGTTATCTGGGTCAAAATATCCTGTAAACAATGAGCCTGCTGAAATGGGTGCCCCAAAAGTCCCTGCCAAAGAGCCATTATCCATGGTCATCATTTTTGCAGCTAAATTATCATTACCTAAATCTTCTGGTATTGTGGCCAGTATATTTAAAATTTGGGTACCTTGGTTTCCAGTTCCCCAAATAGTAGTCGCGGCACTTGCTCCTGGTTCGTAATAATTAGTAGCGGTCATATACCAATCATTTAATTGCCAATTATCAAGTTGAGGTGTTTCTGATGCCACAAAAGCACGAATCGTCCAATTATAAACAGAACCATCTTCGGCTGTAACGCTAATAGTATCATCCTCATTCAAATTAAGGATATCTCCTTGAGATTTATTACTGCTTGCAAATGATGAAACTTCAAGCTTTTCAATATTAATAGCGGTTAAATCAACACCTCCAGGAATTTCCACGGTAACCAATAAACTATCCCTAATAATAGTAGCTGCACCAGATTGGTTACTGACTTCAATAGTATTGATATAGCCATATTGTGATTTCCCAAAATAATCTTCTTCAACGCAAGACCATAACATGAATGTTAATGCTGTAGTAATTAAAATAATCTTTTTCATTTTTTAAGTCTTTAATGCACACCCAATTTTAGTGCTATCCTCCAAAATAATAGGCCAGCCCTATGTTAAGCGACAATATATTGATGTTGAAATCTACATTTTGCCGGACTTTACTGGATTCTTCAATATCATTTTTGGTGGTTTTAGAGGAATTTAATTCATAACCCAATACATCCAAGCCCACTTCTAAAGCAAAATTTTCCATAGCAAAAAACGTAATACCAGGACTTAAACCAATTCTAAAATTAAAATTTGTGGTATACACCTTGTCAATTTGGTCCAAATTTTTAATATCTCTAGTGAGGGTATTGCCGCCTCCAAATGTTACGCCCAGTTCGGTATAAAAACTTAAGCGTTCATTACTGGTTAGTGGTACCGTCGATCTAAAATATGGTGTAATAGCATATCCTCTTGTAATGGATTTTGATTGAATGGTGTCAGAATCTCTTAACACTGTCCCAGAAAACTTATTTTGATTATAATTGGCACCTATGCCAGCCATAGCATAATTTCCAATATAATAGCCACCTTTTAGCGTGATATCATAATTTGTTCTGTCACCATCCAAAACCGTTTCAATAATGTTATTGGCATTTTCAACTTTTCTGTCTTCAAAAGAAAGTGCCATGCCTAAATACACATTCCTTTTTTTAAACGGCGTAAATTCTGTATCATAATAACTGGACAATAATTGATAAGGCGAATAAGTGCTGTCTTTTTCGGTAGAAGGAGCTTGTGACCATGAAATCTGAAAAATGAACACAAAAACTAAACTTAAAATACCATTGGTTTTATTCATTTGCTGATGGCTTTAATGAAAGTAATAAGATAACAAATTTATCAAAATCTAATGCGTTACCCGTATAAAAGTAGGCTAAAAATATAGTAACTTTAACGTGTTTTGTAAGGTTTTAGAAATAGAAGCCATTCATTTATTGTATTTTTGAACCTTAAAATTAATTAGCATTGAAAATTAAGTCATACATATTATTTGTTTTTTTCGTATTGCAGACCTGTTATGTAATAGGTCAAAACGATGAAACTTATGATATTATAGTTGAAGGTGTTAATGCCATGATGGAGGGCAATTACAGTGAATCTTTGGAATTGCTAACTAAAGCTCGAGTACAGGCCGAAGAGAATGAAGATTACACCAATCAATTTGTAGCCATTAATAATATTGGTTTAAACTATCATAAACTACTCGATAATAATGAAGCTTTAGAGTATTATTTGGAGTCCTATAAAATTGCTATTAAGGAATTGGATTATAGCTACGAAATGACCTCCTTAAATAATATAGCCATACTGTATTCGCAAGAGAATGATTCAGACAAGGCTATTGAGTATTTTCAAAAGGCTTACGATTTAGCTTTAGTTCCAAAAGACAAATCAAAAAAAGGAATCTACGCCATTAATTTAGCACAAGTTTACCATGACATTGGGCAACCAAAAATTGCAATGCCCTACATTAAAGAGGCCATAAAACTTTTAGATGACGATCCTGATTATCTTCTTGAGGCAGAAGCTCTAGAGGCTGTATTATTACATACACTTGGTAAAGAACAAGAGTCTGAAAAGTTGATAAACGAACTCATGCCCAAGTTGGACGGCAATCGTTATGCCGAAACACGCGTGGTACTTTTACTAACCTTGGCAAAAATTGAAAACGCCAAAAACAATTGGAGCGATGCTTTAGCATTAGGGAATAGCGCTTTAAAACAGCAACCCATTAATTTAGAAACCAAATACAAGATTTATAGTTTAATACATAACTATAGTGAACAAGTAAACGACTATCCTCAAGCTTTAAAGGCTATGGATAGTATGCTACAATTAAAACAGGAGATATACGACCTTCAAAATAGTAGACAATATCAAGCCAATAAGGTAAAGTTTGAGGTGCTGAATTATGAAACCCAATTAAACGAAGGTCGCCAACGTATTAAATCGCAAAAACGGCTAATACTTATTCTGGCTATTAGTTCTTTCCTTGTTATTTTTCTATTGCTATGGTCTTTAAGGTTAAGTCGTATAAAAAATAAACAGCGTAAAGATTTATTAGCGAGACAGGAAAAAATATTGAATTTAGAATTGGAAAACGAAAAGGCCAATAATTTAATTCTAGAAAAACAACTCAAGGAAAACGAAACCAAATTGTTGTTGGAACAAGAACAGCACAAACGTGAAATTGAATCCAAAAACAGAAAGCTTTCAGCTAAAGCTTTGTATTTAATAGATCGTAATCGTTTGGTTGAAACTATTATCCAGGATTTGGAGCAATCTGATAAAATTAAACCGAGTAGGGAAGTAACAGGTCATATTAGACGTTTAAAAGGTTTGCTTAAAAGCGACGAGGAATGGGAAAATTTTGTTCAGTATTTTGATGAGGTTAACCATGGTTTGTTAAATCGCCTTAAAGACAAGCATGAAAATTTAAACGCTAATGATATTCGTTTTATTTCGTATTTATATATGAATTTATCTATGAAAGAAATAGCCTCAATAATGAATATTACACCAGAGGCTTGTAGAAAACGAAAGGAACGTATCTCCAAAAAAATTGAGCTTACCGAAAACGAAGATTTGTACACCTACATCTCACAAATATAGACTGCATCACGTTTTTTATGTATTATGTCACGTTTTGTCCGACTTAAAATTCGGCAATAACGACTTGATTTGTTGACTTTTGTAAAAAATCTTTAAATCACAACACAATGAAAAAAAAGTACACAATGAAAAAGTTTAAATCACTTGTTGTAGCTTGTTTAATGTTGGGAACTCTATTTTCCTTTGCACAAGTAACATCAATTACTTCTGATGAGTATGGACGTATATTTGATGTGGTCTATGACCAGAATACAGAAAACAAATTATACGCGGCAACCCTGAATAACCATATTCTGGTATCTCATGATAATGGCGTGACCTGGGAATTGTTTTATTCTGTTTCTTTAGGACAAATAGCAGAGTTGCAAACGCTTAATAATACACACTTAAGTTTTTATTTAAGAAATACTGGCTACGAGGATTATAACACCGTTTATTTGATAGATTTAAACACCCTTGCTTTAACATCCATTGACAGACCTGTCAATGGATCGGCTGAAGTGTCTTGGGCAACAGGATATAGTATCTACGAAAATGACACCGATATTATGCTTTATAAGCAGACGTATATGATTGGTTTTGATAGTTATGACAGTGTGTATTATACTACGGATGGTGGAACCACATGGACTTTGGTTTATGATGAAATAGTTAATAATCTTATTTCTGTAGATAAAGTTTTAATTAGCTATGACGATCCAAACCTTTTATTTGTAACTAGAGGAAACGGTGCCAATGGTGTAAATGGAGGGCTTTTGGTAAGTACGGATGCTGGAGCCAACTGGACAGAACATTATGCAACAATAAACATAAGAGGGATAGCTGTAGACCCAAACAATGCAGATCATTGGATGATAGGTACAGATCCAGGATGGGGAGAGCAAGTAGCGGTTTACCAAACATTGGATGCAGGTGCGAATTGGACTGAATTAGCCATTCCTTTTGATGATTATTCACTTCAAGAACTTAATGAGGTTATTTTTCACCCTGCAATTCCAAACAAAATTTATCTTTTAGAGACTAACGAAATAGCTATAAGTTCTGATGGTGGAGCAAACTGGTCAGTGCAATGGTTTGATGTAGGTTTGCCTGAAACAGATTACTTCTATGGTCTATCAGCTACTTTTAATCCCAATGATAATGATGAAGTTATTTACACCAGTAACTGGTACCCATTCCGTTCAACAGATGGTGGCGTAACCCTGTCTAGAATGTTCTCGCCTTATGGCTTTACTTCTGCTGTAGGATTATCTCCAGACAATGGATCGGATGACCCATACCTTTATTATGGAGCCAAAGGTGGTTTTATTGCTAGAAACTTAAACACGTCGGTAGAGACCACATACAATGTGCAACAAATTGATTACGTGAGTAATGATGGTGGTAGTTATTTTGTAGATGAAAACCAGTATGGTCGCGTATTTAGTGCTGTTGGTGGTTTTAGTGGAAACGCCTTAAGCGTCAGTACAGACCATGGTCAATCGTTTCATACGTTTTATAATTTCTTCGACCCACTTGTAACTTTAGTTCCAGACCCTGTAAATACAAACGAAGTATGGGTAGCTTTTGATTCTTGGGGTTCAGCTATAGCACAAATAGTTGATGTAACCAGTACAGACCCTTGGGCACCTACCATTACGTATGTAACATTGCCTGCTACAGGTAGAATTAATTCTATGTGGATAAACCCTAGTAATAATCAAGAAGTTTTAATAAGTCAAGGTGGCGAAATTTGGTCTACAACAGATCGTGGAACCAACTGGACTAATTCAAGTACAGGTTTAACGCTTGACCCAACTTCTGGAAGTATTTTTGATATTGTTCAAAGTCCTAATGATCCTAATGAATTTACATTAGCAACTTCAAATGGTGTTTGGAAATCTACAGATCATTATGCCAATTGGGTACACGTACTTAATACGAATGATGCGAGTAGAGTGCTATACGATCCAAACCACCCTGAAGTAATGGTAGCAACAGTATATTCAACTTTAGATGCTCAAGCCACTATTTTCCATTCAGAAGATTATGGTACTACCTGGACTATGGTGCCTTATCAGAACATAGGTTATACGCAATCGTACCAAATGGCCATTGATTTTAACGGTACAGGTTTTAAGGCTTTTATGTCTACACCAGATTTAGGTATTATTACTTACGATGTATCGTACATGACTTTAAGTGTCGATACACCAACTTTAGACACCACCGAATTGTTAATTTACCCGAACCCGGTTAAAGATGTTATGAATATCGCTTTACAGCCAGGTATTCAGGCAAAATCTGTTGTTATCTATAATATGTTGGGTGCTCAAGTTAAACAAGCTAACCAAGCATCACAGATAGATATATCTGATTTAAATTCAGGAATATATTTAGTTAAAGTTACTGATAGCGAGGGAAGAGATGTCGTTAAGCGCATTATAAAAAGATAGTTTTAGGTTAACTAGCCAGCCAATATTTGGTTAATTTTTGAAGAGCCCAGCATTATGTTGGGCTTTTCTTTCTTTCTTTTTAAGATATATTTGTTAAAGTTTATAATTAACTATTTTAGTGAATAGAACACGATCTTTAAAACATTCATAAATTGTTTGATTTTTGTATACGAATTCTGTGAATCTTAATGTTTTTAATATGAAAAAATACTTTTTAATTATTACTTTCTTACTAGTAGGTATAACAGCTCAATCTCAAATATTAATTTCGTTATTATTAGGAGATAAATTAAATTCTGATGGTCTGGAGTTTGGTTTAGAAACAGGCTTTAATTGGTCGAATATTTCCAATTTAGATAGTTCTAAATCTTTGGCAACATGGAATCTTGGTTTTTATTTTGATATCCGAATGAAGAATCAGTGGTATCTCTATACAGGTGTTTTGGCAAAATCTAATTTGGGACTTCATAAGCTAACAACAGCTGATCTTGAGTTGCTTGATGCCACCATTTACGAGGAAAAAGGTGATTACAGTCAAAAAATGAATTATTTTTTAGTTCCAGCACTCGCAAAATACAAGTTTGATAATTATATGTATGTTGAAGGTGGACCTCAATTTGGATTAATGTATAAATCTTGGATAGAATATAATTCTGATGAGGGTGGTAAAGAAGCAAAAATTAAAGAATTCAATAAAGATATGATCAACAAGTTTGATGCAGGTTTTACTTTTGGTCTTGGCTACAATATAGGTAAAGGTAAAGGCATGACTATTGGTGCTAAATATTATTTTGGTTTAATTGATGTTTATAAAGACATAAGCGGTACAAAGAACAATTCACTATTTTTAAAAGTTAACATTCCTATTGGAGCTGGAAAAAAAAGTGAATCTGTAAAAAAAAATGAATAATACTATTTACCATAAAGTAAATTTGGTTCTACACTTTTGTATTTACTGATAACAAATTTGTGATGGAAAGAAATAAAAAATATATAGAATGGATTGATGCTGCTTATGAGGAATTTGCAATTAATGGACCTAATTTCAGTTTAAAGGCACTATCTAAAAAATATCACCTTCCTAGAGCAACTTTTTATTACTATTTTAATAATAAAGAGCAATTGATAGAAGAACTTTTAAAAGAACATTCTCGCCTGAATGAAAATTTTCAATCAGAAATAGTAAAATTAAAAATATTAATGCCAGATCTTTACAAGATTATGTTCAGATTTAAGATGGCTGTCAGATTTCATCAGCAATTGCTTCGTAACGCGCATATTAAAGAATTTTTTGAAGTATATAGTAATTTTAATCAAAGCTCGATTAAAATATTATTACCATTAATAAAACCTCACTTTGGCGGAAATTTTACTGACAAAGAAATTCATCAATTTTATAATACGCTAACAGATGCGTGGTACTCAAAATTGAATTTTTCCGATTTCAGTGTTGATTACCTAAATTCTTTAGCTGAAGAAATTATGAATAACACTATCGGTTTATATCAAAACAATCCGCAAAACAGAAGCTGATAGTTTCCTTTCTAAAGCCTTTAAATTGGTTTCGAATTAATTATTACCGGAACCTGACACCCTTGTCTAAAATTCTTTGTCCTAATTCAGTAAATTTGTTATCGTCAGTCAAAAAAACTTTAACTTATTGTACATGAAAATAAAGTTATTTACCCTATTCATTTTTATAATTTTTGGTGTTTATCATACGAATGCTCAAGATGATCTTAAAATAATGTCGAGAACCGATTCGATTTTTTTTAGTAAACCCTATCCTTACATTTTACCAATTCTTGGGGATAAAGCACATAATACCAAAGTAAGGATGCCCTTACCTATAGGAGTTATGTTTAACGCACTTGTTGGCACTCAATATTTATCACTTGACAATATGCAATTAGGGTTTGGCAATGTAAATAGTCCTGACAATCCAGAAATGATTGACCTAAGCGAATTTGTGACCTTTGAAGATATTACTGCACAAACCTCGACCTATAATTTAAGATTTGATACGTGGGTTCTACCTTTTTTAAATGTCTACGGTATTGTTGGAAAAACCAAAAAAGCCGATATAAGCGTTACGCTCATAGACCCGATACCATTGAGCGTCACCACCGAAGTTAGTGGTACCTACGTTGGTTATGGTATGATGGCCGCAGGAGCGGTAGGTCCATTGTTTATCTCGCTGGACGCAAACCAAACTTATAGCTTTAACCCTAGACTAGATGACCCTGCTAAAGTGTCCATTGCCGGACTGCGAACAGGTCCTGTATTTAAGTTCAAGAATAATCCTAAAATGAATATTACGCTATGGGCTGGAGCGATGTATACTAATTTTAATAGTGAAACTGTAGGCTCTATAAGAGCAACTGAATTAGCGCCTGATGCCCCAGCACGAATTGATGAAATGATTACCAATTTAAATGATTGGTATGATAATTTAAGCCCAGCGGATCAACTTAAATATTATATTCCTTATACCAAGCTAAACAATGGTCTTGAGAATCTACAAGATTCTGTTAACAATGGCTACATCCGGTATTCCTTTGATAAGAAAATAAACAACCCTTGGAACATGCTAATTGGGGCGCAGTGGCAAATAAATTACCGATGGCAAGTAAGGGCCGAAGCGCAATTCCTTGGAGATCGTACAGCAGGTTTATTCTCATTAAACTATAGGTTTGGCATTAAAGGAAAAAACTGGTTTTCCAAAAGAAATCAATAAAAACTTAACTTGATAAAAAATGAATCTTCTTTTAAAAACAAAAAACAACAATCCCTTAACTTGGATTTTATTTGTAATTGTTAGCCTATTCTTTGCTTGCGAGCAAAACCATGAGCAGAATAAGGTAATGGAAACCGAGCATGAAGGAGCTGTTTTACCATTTGATGAACCTGCTTCTTCTAGTGTCACAGGAAAGACTTTGGCAGACTCTAAACATCAATGGCGGCAAGCAGAAAATCACTTACCAGCAGACGCTCCTAATATTGTAATTTTTATGACTGATGATGCTGGTTTTGCCAATCCAAGTGCCTTTGGCGGCCCCATTCACACACCAACTATGGAGCGTTTGGCTGAAACAGGTATTTCTTATAATGCTTTTCATACTACTGCTATGTGTTCACCAACAAGGGCATCCTTACTCACAGGTCGCAATCATCATAGAGTAGCGGCAGGTCAAATAGCCGAGTTGGCATCAGACTGGGATGGGTATTTAGGCAAAATACCAAAATCCACCGCTACGTTTGCCCAAGTTTTGTCTTATTATGGGTACAACACAGCAGCGTTTGGTAAATGGCATAACACGCCTATTACAGATCTAACCAAACTGGGGCCTTTTGACCGTTATCCTACAGGATTAGGATTTGATTACTTTTACGGTTTCCTTGCAGGTGAAACTTCACAGTATGAACCACGTTTGTTTGAAAATACC
The DNA here is from genome assembly GCF_023634025.1 of Hanstruepera flava. Lineage (GTDB taxonomy): Bacteria > Bacteroidota > Bacteroidia > Flavobacteriales > Flavobacteriaceae > Hanstruepera > Hanstruepera flava. Next base: position 282,038 of record NZ_JALJCW010000002.1, read on the forward strand.
AATCCTATCGAGCCTCCTCATGATCCAAGCTATCACCTTACGGAAGACATGGCAGAAAAAGCCATTACATGGATGCGAACCAACAGAACAGTAACTCCCGATAAACCATTTTTCCTTTATTTCACCCCTGGAGCCGTTCATGGCCCACATCAAATTTTTAAGGAATGGGCAGATAAATATGACGGAAAATTTGACGAAGGTTGGGAAGCATTGCGCGACATGACTTTTGAGAAACAAAAAGATATGGGTTGGATTCCACAAGATGCTGTACTAAACCCATTGGCAAAAGGTATGCAAAAATGGGATGACGTGCCTCAATCCCAACGTGAATTCCAAAGTCGTTTGATGGAAATTTATGCGGGCTTTTTAGAGCATACTGACACACAATATGGAAAAATTGTCGATGAATTAGAGCAACAAGGTTTGTTGGAAAACACTTTAATCATTTATATCAACTCTGATAATGGTCCTTCAGCCGAGGGAATGAATGGTACCATTAGTGAGCTATTGGCACAAAATGCCATGCCTTCTACTACCGAACAACAATTGGAAGTGCTTAATCGCGATTATGGAGGCATGGAAGCTTTAGGTGGGCCACAACTAGATATCATGTATCACCATGGATGGGCTTATGCAGGGGCATCACCCTTTCAGGGAACAAAACTTGTAGCTGCTCACTTGGGTGGCACACGAACTCCCATGGTCATTTCTTGGCCTAAAAAAATAAAGCATGACGGTAAAGTACGTTCGCAATTTCATCATGTGAACGACATTGCTTCTACCATCTACGACATTTTAGACATTACACCGCCTAAAATTGTAAACGGTGTAGAACAACAACCACTGGATGGAACATCCATGGTTTATACCTTTGATAATGCAGATGCAAAAACTACTAAAGGTGTACAGTATTTTGAAATTCTTGGCAGTAGAGGTATTTACCATGACGGATGGTTCGCAGGAACATTTGGTCCTAAAATGCCTTGGTCAACAGACCCAACAGGTATTATAAACTGGGAGCCTGAAAAAGAGGAGTGGGAACTTTACAATTTGAATGAAGATTATTCACAAGCTGAAAATTTAGCAGATAAAAACCCAGAAAAGCTTGAAGAGCTGAAGGCTATATTTGACAAAGAGGCAACTGATAATCTTGTGTATCCAATTGGAGCTTCATTTTATACCGCTTTTTACAGCCCAAGCGAACTACCTTCTTCTCCACTAACAGAATGGTCGTTTTATGAAGGTCAGGACCGTATCCCAGAAGCTATGGCTCCTAAATTTGTCAGTGGACGTTCTACTTTAGCCATTATTGATGCTGAAATCAGTAATAATACAGAAGGCGTTCTTTTTGCTTTGGGTGGTATTTCCTCTGGTTTTACGGTCTATATGGATAAGGGTTTTTTAAAGGCAGAATACAATGCGATGACTCTAAACCGATATAAAATAGCGTCCAAATCAACTATTCCAACTGGCAAAGTAAAGATTGAGGTAGAAACCAAATACGATTCAAAAGAACGGATGGCACCAGCTACTCTTACGTTAAAAATAAATGGTGAGAAAATAGGGCAAGGGCGTATTGAAAGGTCTGTTCCTGCATTGCATACGGCTTCAGAAACTTTTGATGTAGGTGTTGATTTAGGTTCTCCTGTATCTTTGGATTACTTTGACCGAGCGCCGTTCCGCTTTAACGGTAAAATTGAAAAAATTAATATAAAGTATATTGATGAATAAAAAATTAAATATGAATATATAACCAATCAAAATGAAAACCAATTTACTATTATTGGCAATCTTGCTAGTACTGACTTCCTGTATAGAAGAACCAAAACTAACAGCTAACGAAGCCAAAGAAATTGCCAAAGAGGCTTATACTTATGCCAATCCAATGGTCGACCATTATCGAGGGCTTTACAATTACTTCATCGACACAAACAGTTCAGACTACAAAGGCCCCTGGAATACAGTTATCAATATGGCGAGGGTATATACTCATGAAGACCGTACGATACAGACTGCAAATTCCGATACGCCATATAGTTTTGCTGCCTTGGATTTGCGTTCAGAACCTATAGTTCTTACAGTTCCTGAAATTGAAGAAGGGCGTTATTTCAGTGTACAGCTTATTGATATGTACACCCATAACTTTGAATTTATCGGCACCCGAACCGTGGGCAATAATGGCGGTCATTTTCTTATTGCCAGCCCGGGATGGGAAGGTGAAATACCAGATGGCATCGAAAAGTTGATTCAAGCCGAAACCGAATGGGTGTTGGCAGTGTACAGAACACAACTTTTCAATCCCGAAGATCTCGACAATGTTAAGCAAATTCAGTCGGAGTATAAGCTTCAACCGCTATCTTCTTTTCTTGATTTACCCGTACCAGAGGCAGCTCCGGAAATTCAATTCATCGAACCTTTAACGCAGGATGAAATCAAAGCGTCTCCAAAGGTATTTGAGCAGTTGAACTATCTTCTGCAATTCTGTCCTACCCATCCTTCAGAAAAAGAATTAATGAAACGCTTTGCTAAACTAGGGATTGGAGCTGGAAAAGAATTCAAATGGGGCTCTTTTTCACCGGAAATTCAAAATGCAATAAAACAAGGGATTGCCGATTCCTGGGCTGACTTTGAGGCTCTTAAAACGCAAGCAGAAGCCGGAGAATTAGGGTCGGCAGAAATATTTGGCACCAGGGAACACCTTAACAATAACTACAGCTACAGGATGATAGCTGCTGTAGTGGGAATATGGGGAGCGAGTGCCGAAGAAGCGATTTACCCAACCTATTATGTCGATTCGGAAAATGAACCCCTTAACGGTGCCAATAACTACACCCTTCGTTTTGAACCGGGACAATTACCTCCTGTTGATGCCTTTTGGTCTTTAACCATGTATGAGCTTCCGGCGAGCCTTCTCGTGGAGAACCCACTTAACCGTTATCTGCTCAATTCACCCATGATGGACGATTTTGTTTTTGACGAAGACGGAGGACTTACCCTTTATTTTCAAAATGAATCTCCGGGCAAAGAAAAAGAACCTAATTGGTTGCCTGCACCCAAAGGACCATTTTCAGTTGTAATGCGATTGTATTTGCCGAAACCTGAGACCTTATCAGGAGAATGGGTGAATCCACCTATGGTAAAAAATTAAGAAATGAAAAAAAAATTGATAGCAAAACTGTTGGTGTTGTTTTTAGCTTTAAGCGTTAGTGCTCAAGAATCAGCGGAGCAACTGTCAACAGCAGCTGCAAATCCTTTAGCAGATTTAATTAGTTTTCCTTTTCAGAACAACCTGAACATGAATTATGGAGAATACAATCGTAATCTTAATGTTTTAAACATTCAACCCGTAATTCCTTTTGCTGACGGAAAAATTATAACGCGTACTATCTTTCCAATTGTAAATATACCAGACTTTGGCAGTGAAAGTGGAAAGTTGACGCCTGGATTAAGCGATATTGTTTTTACTGCCTTTTATGTACCAGAAAGTAAAAGCATTATGTGGGGAATAGGTCCTGTACTAGAAATTCCAACTGGAGGAAGTTTACGCGGTACAGATAAATGGAGTGTTGGACCATCTATTGTAGCTTTAGCTCAACCTGGTGACTGGACATTTGGTGCTCTTGTAAATAATACATGGTCCTTTGCAGGCGAATCTGAAGCAAATGATGTAAATCACATGCTGTTGAATTTATTTTTGGTAAAACAAATGGGCAATGGTTGGTACATCAATAGCGCACCAATTATAACAGCAGATTGGAAAGCAGAAAGCGACGACCGATGGATTGTACCAATTGGTGCAGGCGGCGGTAAATTAGTGATGCTTGGAGGAAAACTACCCCTTAATTTACAAACCCAATTGTATTATAATATAGTAAGACCAGATTTTGGTCCAGAATGGCAATGGCGTGTTCAGGTTCAAGTGATGCTACCTAAAAGCATTTTTAAATCAAAAGAAAGTAATCCTGAATAACACTAGTGATTAAAGTAGTTAACGAACCTATAATTTCAAAAATATTATGAGTATACATTATTTTAAACAGGCTAAAAAAATCATTTCAGGACTCATTGTCTTTTTATTTATTGGTTCTCTAAACACTTATTCGCAAAATGATTCAAATCCTAAATTGATATTGCAGATAACTGTAGATCAATTAAGGGCCGATTTACCCAAAACGGTTCTAGATCGTTTACCTGATGGAGGATTTAAATATTTATATAATCAAGGCATTGTGTATGAAAATGCACATCATCGACATGCCAATACAGAAACAGTCGTAGGTCATTCAACGTTGGCCACAGGTGCCGACCCTTCTGAACATGGCATGATTGGTAATTTATGGTACGATAAAGAACATAAGCAATCGGTTTACAACGTGGAGGATTACCGTTACCCCTTAATTGGTTCAGGTAAAGGAGTGGACAAGACTACTGAAATAGATCCCACTCAAGCAGCTGCTTCAACTGATGGGAGATCTCCTTCGGCTTTAATTTCAACAACTTTTTCAGATGAATTAGCTTTATTCACCAATGGCAAATCAAAAATATTTGGTGTTTCGGTTAAAGATCGTGGTGCAATACCTATGGCTGGTCATGCAGGAAAAGCATTTTGGTTTAGTAAGGCCACTGGTCAATTTGCAACAAGTACTTACTATTATGATGACTATCCAGATTGGGTAAACAAATGGAACAAGAAAGAAAAGTATAAAGCGTATGCCAATACCAGTTGGAATTTAACACATGATATTTCAACCTATATTCATGGTGAAGAAGATGATATGCCTTATGAAACAAATCTTCCTGGATATGGTGTAGTATTCCCACATAATTTCGGAGGTTTAGATAATAAATATTTTACTACATTTTTAACACTTAGCCCAGTTGGAGATGAATTAACCTTAGATTTTGCGAAAGAATTGATTGTAGCTGAACAATTAGGCCGTGATAATATTACTGATTATTTATCGGTGAGTTTTTCATCTACTGATTATATAGGCCACACTTTTGGTCCAGCAAGTTTAGAAAGCGAAGACAATCTCATAAGATTAGATAGAACACTTGCCAATCTCATAAGTTTTGTGAACGAAAAAATTGGGCTGGATAATGTACTCATAGTATTATCAGCCGATCATGGTGGCCCTGATGTCCCTGAACGATTAAAGAACTTTGGTATTGACGCAGGTTATTTTGATATTAACAGTGTTGATACAACAGCCATAAGTCAGGTAATGAACAAAAAGTTCAATTTAACCGAAAAAATTGTTTCAGGTTATTTTCATCCTTATGTGTATTTAAACACCGACGTTATTAATAAATATAATTTGGATGTCAATGAAGTTTCCCGAACGCTGGCATACGAACTTCAAAATCAAGAAGGCATAGCCTTCGCCATAGCATCCATTGATTTATTGGAAGGTAAGCTTGCCGATACTGAACTGAATAGGTCGGTGTTAAGAAATTACAACCCTAAAAGATCAGGCGAAATATTCATTGTAACAGAACCGTATTGGTACATCAATGATTTTGATGGTTTAACTGTGGCAAGTACACATGGTTCGCCTTGGAAGTATGATACGTCTGTACCAGTAATTTTTGCTGGAAATGGTCTAAAACATCAAAATATTTTTAGAAATGTTGAAACAGTTGATGTCGCATTAACTTTATCAAATTATCTTAAAATCAAAATACCCTCTGCAGCATCTGGACAACCTTTAATAGAAGTATTAAAAAAATAAAAATAGTATAAAATGAAAACTGTAAAACTGAAAACATTATTCACCGTTTTTTTGTTTGGTACAATTATGTTAGGAACAAATTCCTGCGACAATAAAAAACAAGATTTAACTCTTCAAGAAACCAAACAAATTGCTGAAGAAGCATACATCTATGCTTATCCTATGATAGAACATTACAAAATGATGTTTGCCTATACTATGTATGAAGAATCAGGGCTATATACAGGACCATTTAATACGCTTTCGAATAATGCAACATTGAATGGACCAAAAGACACTATTATTGTTCGACCTAATAATGATACTTTTTATTCCTCTGTATGGCTTGATTTATCACATCAACCTCAAATTATGGAAGTTCCTGCTATTACCAATGGAAGATACTATTCATTCCAAATCATTGACATGTATACTCACAATATAGACTATGTAGGTACCCGTAAAACAGGTTTTGATGCAGGAAATTATATGTTTGTTGGTCCAAATTGGAAAGGTGAAACTCCAGAAGGAATTAACAAGGTCATTCATTCTGAAGGAAATTACCTTTTAGCACTTGGGCGCACTCAAGTTTTTGGTCCCGATGATGTTGAAAACGCACAGGAAATGATGACAGCTTATAAAGTATTGTCGCTCAATGAATATCTGGGTAATGTTTCAGCAACAGTTATGCCTCCAAATCCTGATTTTCCACCATACAATCCACAGAAAGCAGCCGATGCAAATTTCATTAGTTATTTAAATGCTTTAATGACTCAAGGACCTATTCATCCTAATGAAGAAGCAATGTTTGAACGGTTTGCAAAAATTGGAATAGCATCTGGAAAACTGTTTAACTCTGATGATATTGAACCTGAAGTTCTTGCAGCAATAAATGAAGGCGTACAATCAGGGATGGAAAAAATAAAAGAGGAGTCAACAAAGTTAGGTATGAGAAAAGACGGTTGGCAATTGATTTCTGGTTCCTTTGGAACAAGGGAAGCCATGAAAGGAAAATATTTGAGAAGAGCAGCAGCAGCATATTTTGGGCTTTATGGAAATGATTTGGAAGAAGCTTTCTATCCCGAAACTACTTTTGATGCAGATGGTGAGGAACTCGACGGATCTAAATACAACTATATCTTGCATTTTAATGCCGATGAATTGCCTCCTGCCAAAGCGTTTTGGTCGCTAACCATGTACAAACTACCTGAACAACTGCTTATAGAGAATGAAATCAATCGCTACATAATAAGCAGTAATACCAAAGGCTTAAAATATAACGACGATGGTTCTTTGGATGTTTATATCCAGAAAGACAATCCTGGAGAAGATAAAATATCTAATTGGCTGCCAGCACATGATGGAAAGTTTTCATTACAGTCACGCATTTACTGGCCTGATCCAAATGCGCTTGACCCATTATATGCACCACCTGCTGTAGAAAAGACAAATTAACTAATAAGTTAAATTAAGCAAAGATGAATTCTTTTTTTAGGTCTAAAAACAAGATTATATTTATAAAAATAAGTTGATTATTAACAGCGACGTACCAAGGAAAAGATGTCGTTAAGTGCATTTAAAAAGATAATTATAAGCTTACTAGCCAGCCAACAATGATTAATAGCTGAAGGGTCCAACATTTTGTTGGGCTTTTTTATTTTAGAAATTACTGAATAATTTATATTCTATAAGGTTTTTATATTGAAATTTTTTAAGTTGGATTACTTTTATGATTTTTAGAGATTATTAAACGATTTTAAAACCTAATCATTACAGATGGTATTGAATAGCAAGCAACTCGAGCAATTGAGGTATCCTATAGGTCATTTTAAATGCCCAGATGTAATTTCTAAAACGCAAATTGAAAATTGGATTACGGTTTTGGAAACGTTTCCTGAACGATTAACACAATTAACGGCTGGTTTGACTGATCAACAATTAGATACGCCCTACCGACCAGAAGGATGGACTATTCGGCAAGTAGTTCATCACGTGGCTGATAGCCATCACCACAGTTATATTCGTTTTAAATGGGCATTAACCGAAGAGAATCCAGTTATAAAATATTACTATGAAGCGCTTTGGGCCGAATTGTTTGATTCTAAAACAGGGCCTATTGACATGTCATTACTCCATTTAAAAGCCGTGCATGCCAAATTGGTTTATCTGCTGAAGGGTTTGAGTGACGCTGAATTAAACCGTACCTTCATTCATCCAGAGCATAACGAGGAAGTTGTTTTAAAAAAGAATATTGGTATTTATGCTTGGCATTGCAATCACCATTATGCGCATATCGAAAATTTAATAAAGCGTGAAGGTTGGGTTTAAGTTATTTTATTATAATAATTCCTTTTCTATATAAATCTAAAGCAGCATTAAGTAGTGCGTTAATTGTCTTTATTGGTAAATCCGATTTAGGATTAATTCTAAAAATTTTCATTCGCGAACGATTACCACTTTCCAATTCTGGAAAATCAAGATGGTTGCCTTCAACAAATAAGATATAAGGTTCCCCCGTTTTTTTATCTGTCCATAGATAGGCGAACATTTTGGTTTTATAACAAAAACAAGGCATACCATACTTTGTGGTTTCTGTTACGTTTTCATCTTGTTTTAAAATAATATCACGAAGCGTAAGCAAACAGCTTTTGTTTGATTCCTCTTGTTTAAAATAAAAAGATGCGTTCTGACTCAAAAGATAAGTTTAAAGTTGCGTTATTTCCACTTGATATTACAACCCATACTAGGCTTTTGGGTTTGCGTGTTTTCTTTTTGCTCTATTATACAGTCTAAAGCATACCGTAAATCGCTACCATTTAATGGTTTGCCATTTCCGGGCCTGGAATCGTCTAATTGGCCACGGTAAACTAATTTTAATTCGGCATCAAAAACATAAAAATCTGGAGTGCATGCAGCATCATAGGCTTTGGCGACCGCTTGGGTTTGGTCGTATAAATATGGAAACTTAAAGTCATTATCTATTGCCTGTTGTTTTAAATGTATGGGTGCATCTTCAGGATAGTTTTCGGTATCGTTACTGGAAATGGCAATATAATTAACACCCTTACTCTTGTAATCTCGGGCTAGTTGAGCCAGTTGTGGGTTTACATGTTTAACAAACGGACAATGATTGCAGATAAACATGATAACGGTGGCTTTTATTCCTTTTAACTCATTTAAACTATAGTTGTTTCCTGATATGGTGTCTTGTAATGTAAACTCTGGAGCTGTTGTACCTAAAGGCAACATATTTGAAGGTGTTAATGACATAAATTTGGTTTTGCTTTGTTATTAAATAATGTAATTTTATAGCATGAATAATGTAATAAATTTTGAGGATTTTACAAAAGTAGATCTTCGTGTGGGAACAATAACCGAAGTTCACGATTTTCCTGAAGCCAAAAAACCAGCTTATCAATTAACTGTAGATTTTGGTGATCTGGGTATAAAAAAAACTTCAGCACAAATCACAACCTTATATAACAAAACGGACTTGCTTAATAGACAGGTTGTCGCAGTGGTTAACTTTCCCAAAAAACAAATAGCCAAGTTTATGAGTGAATGTTTACTACTTGGAGCGGTTAATGGCTCTGATGTTATACTTTTAAACCCGGAAAGTAAGGTGAAAAATGGCTCAATAGTTTCCTGATAATGGACTTCTTTTAAAAACTTACTTGTTTTTTAATAAATTAACTGCCATCTTACCGCTTACTAACTAACTTTTTAAGTATGCTGGAACTCGATGAGGTTCAAATTAACTTCGATTCTAATAATTTATGGATTCTGAATATTGCATTGGCGGTGGTCATGTTTGGCGTGGCTCTGGGCATTACGGCAGATGATTTTAGGGCCTTGTTCAAAAAGCCCAAATTGGTGTTTGTAGGTATTTTGTCACAGTTTGTTTTATTGCCATTGGTTACTTTTTTCTTTGTTTTAATTGTTCAGCCTCAGGCAAGTATTGCTTTGGGCATGATGATGGTTGCCGCATGTCCTGGCGGGAATATTTCCAATTTTATGACACACTTGGCTAATGGCAATACAGCCCTATCAGTAAGTTTAACCGCATTTTCAACCTTTTTAGCTGTGGTTATGACACCTGTCAATTTTCAATTTTATGGTAATATGTACCAACCCACAGCCGAGCTGTTACAATACGTAGCTTTAAGCCCAATAGATTTGGTTAAGCTAGTTGTTTTAATTCTGGGAATACCTTTATTGTTTGGAATGCTTGTGCGTTATAGGTTTCCTAATTTCGCCATAAAAACATCTAAGCTCTTAAAGCCTTTTTCCATATTGATTTTTGTGGCTATAGTCATCATGGCGTTTATGAATAACCTTGATGTTTTTAATAATTACATTCATCATGTATTGGTTTTAGGTGTTAGTCATAATGTAGTGGCCATTTTACTGGGATTGTTGGTGGCCAAAGCATTTAGGCTGTCATTTAAAAACCAAAAAACAATAGCTATAGAAACAGGGATTCAAAATTCTGGATTAGGATTGCTACTTATATTTACTTTTTTTAATGGGTTAGGCGGTATGGCCATAATGGCTGCATTTTGGGGTATTTGGCATATTATTTCAGGGTTGGTTTTAGCTTATTTTTGGTCTGTTAAATCGCATAAAAAACACGCAGTAGTTTGAAAGCACTTTGGTTACATTTGGTAAGAGCTTATCTGCGAATTGGACTATTCTTTTACTACAGAAGGTTTTATAAAGTCAATAGAAAGGCTGTACCAAAAACAGGTCCGTTAGTTATTTTGTCCAATCATAATAATGCCTTAATGGATGCCTTGTTAATTGCTACTAGAGTAGGTAGGTTCTCCTATTTTTTAACACGTGCCAGTGTATTTAAAAATCCTAAAATAAAATCTTTTTTAATGAGTTTGAATATGTTGCCTGTTTATCGTGTTCGCGATGGATGGAGTACTATTCAAAACAATAATGAAATTTTTGAGTATTGTAGGAAGCTACTGTATATGGGAAAAGCTGTAGCCTTATTTCCTGAAGGAAATCATAATATGAGGCGAACCGTTAGACCATTAAGCAAAGGTTTTACCAGAATTATTTTTGAAACATTAGAAGCCTATCCGGAAACGGACTTAAAAATTGTACCAATTGGGTTAAACTATGAACAGGCCGATACTTTTGCAGATAGTGTCTCCATGGTTATAGGAAGCCCACTACAGGCATCAAATTTTATTTCTGATAACCGTAATCAAGATATTTTAGATTTAAAGCAAGTTGTTTCAGATAACCTAAAGGTATTAACCACACATATTCCAGCCGAGAATTATGATGAAAATCTTGAAGCATTAGAAAAGCTTCGCGCCAATTTTTTAAACCCTATAGCAGTTAATACTTGTATGGCTTCAAATTATATGGATTGTTCATTTAAATCACAATACACGCCTAAGGTTTTAAAGTCTGTTTTTAAAGCGTTAATGTGTATGGTGTTGTTTGCTCCATATGCCATTTGGGTCTGGTTTGTTAAGCCTCGAGTTAGCGAAATAGAGTTTGTCTCAACATTTCGTTTTGCTATTGCTATAACACTTGTGCCAATTTGGATACTCCTTGTTGTAATGGTTTTAATTACGTTTTTTGGATGGGAAGTAGGTTTAGGTTATATGCTGTTAACACTACTGTTTAGTTTACTTGCTATAAAGTTGTAAACAAAAAAGCCACTAATTGATATTAGTGGCTTTCGTATAATGTATATAGTTAGTTTTTGTTATATATCATCAAAATCAATGTCTGTAAAACTTTCAGGAGCTTTTGATGCGACATCGTCTGTTGATTCAGAATCGTCGTTATTTACAAATTCTTTTTTAAAGTCTTTTTGGTGACGTTCGCTTATAACTTCATCGCCTTTTTCCTGAATAATATAATCTGTCATTTCAGCTAGAATGCTATTAAATTCAGAAAAATCTTCTTTGTATAAATAAATTTTATGTTTTTTATAATGATACGAACCATCATCGTTAGTAAACTTTTTACTTTCTGTAATAGTTAAATAATAATCTCCGGCTTTAGTCGATCTTACATCAAAGAAATAGGTGCGTCTTCCTGCTCTTAATACTTTCGAAAAAATTTCTTCTTTCTCCATCATGTCATTGTTGTTCATTGTCTTAAAACTAATTAAAATCTAAATTATGAGTTCTTCAAAAATCTAAAAAAATAGGTTACGAACCAACAATTTATGAAATTTCTTTTGCTAACTTCTAATTTCGGTTTGTATGTATCACATTATCAATCGCTTAATGTGTTTGTGGTAGCTTAATGGCTTTCAGATTCACTTAATTGTTTTAAGTAAAGGTTTTTATAGTAGCCATCTTCTTCAATCAAACTATCGTGATTGCCAGATTGGACTATTTTACCGTCATCCAGAATAATAATTTTGTCAGCGTTTTTGGCAGCAGATATACGGTGGCTCACAATAATTGTTGTTTTGCCAATAGTAAGCTTTTTTAGGTTGTTTAGAATTTTTTCTTCGGTTTCTGTGTCTACTGCAGAAAGGCAGTCGTCAAACAGTAATATTTTGGGATCTTTTATTATGGCCCGAGCAATAGAAACCCGTTGTTTTTGCCCACCAGACAAGGTAATGCCTCGTTCACCTAAAATGGTATCATAGCCCTTGTTAAAACCTTTAATGTTTTTGTGGACTTGTGCATATTTTGCCGCTTGCATAACTTCATCATCAGTAGCAGATTCTTTACCAAATTTGATGTTGTTTTTAATGGAGTCTGAAAACAAAAAGGCATCTTGGGGCACATACCCAATACTGTCTCTTAAGCTGTAAAGGTTTATTTGGTCTATAGGTTTTCCATCTATGGTAAGTTTACCTTCTTTTACGTCATATAAACGACCAATTAATTCTAGTATAGTTGACTTTCCAGAACCTGTTTTGCCAATGATGGCTAAAGTTTCACCATGATTTACTTTAAACGATACGCCTTTTAAAGCGGTTATATTGGTATCGTCGTAAGTAAAAGTTACATCCTTAAACTGGATGTCACCTATAATATCTGAAGGATTGTTATTCTTATTTTGAACTTCAGATTCTATTTTTAAAAACTCGTTAATACGTTTCTGCGAAGCTTCTGCTTGTTGCACAATTGATGTTACCCAACCCACTGTGGCAACAGGCCATGTAAGCATATTGACATAAATAATAAATTCGGCGATAGTACCTATACTTTCAATTTCACCATTTATGTACTGCAAGCCACCTATGTAAATAACAATTAAATTACTAACACCAATAAGTAAAATCATCATAGGAAAGAACAATGCACTTACACGAACCAAGCTCAATTGCTTCTCACGACTACCTTCGGCAAGCTCAACAAAATTCTGATTCGTTTGGGGTTCAATGCCATACGATTTAATAATGGCAACACCACTAAAAGTTTCTTGGGTAAATGACGATAGTTTAGATAAGTATTCTTGAACAATAGTACTTCGTTTGTGAATTTCTCTACTCAACTTATAAATAGCCACTGATAAAATAGGTAGAGGAATAACAGTGTACAGCGTTAGGGTAGGGGCTGCATTGTACATATAGATTAAAGCAATTATAAATAAGGTAATTGTATTTATACTATACATAATGGCAGGACCTGCATACATGCGTACGCGTCCAACATCCTCGCTTATGCGGTTCATTAAATCGCCAGTCCGGTTTTTCTTGTAGAAGTTTAATGATAACCTCTGGTATTGCTGATAAATTTCATTTTTCAGGTCGTATTCAATGTAGCGCGATACATTTATAATGGTTTGGCGCATTAAAAAGGTAAAAAGTCCAGCGATAACTGCAGCGCCAATAATATAAATAATGGACAAAGTCAGTTCAGCTTTAAAAGCCTCTCTCGTTATCGAGCCATCCAGGCCTTTTTCTATTGCCGTGAAAATTTTACTGACTAGTCTAGGCGTAAATAACAGGAAGATTCTAGCTACAATAGTAATGAGTATTCCTGCCAGTAGTTTGTATTTATATTTATAGAAGTACTTGTTTAAGTGCTTTAGTTCTTTCATTAACGATTTGCTTTCTAATATAAAGTTTTTAACAAATTCTTATTTTAATCTTAATTATGTTGTTTAAACACTAATATTCACTTAATTTTGCATGCTCTTTTTATGAATCGTTTAAATGAGCGATTAAATATTAAATTAAATACAAATGGATACAGACATAATAAATGCAAATGAACTTCATAAAGCAGATCCTGTTTTTGGTCAGCTTTCATTCGATAATCACGAACAAATAGTTTTTTGCAACGACAAAGATACAGGTTTAAAAGCAATAATAGGTATTCATAACACAGTCTTAGGACCTGCATTGGGAGGGACAAGAATGTGGAACTATGCCAATGAATGGGAAGCTTTAAATGATGTCTTGCGTTTATCGCGTGGTATGACCTTTAAGTCGGCTATTACAGGATTAAATTTAGGTGGAGGAAAAGCCGTTATTATTGGTGATGCCAAAACCCAAAAGACACCTGAATTAATGCGAAAGTTTGGTGAGTTTGTACATTCGTTAAGCGGAAAATACATTACTGCTGAAGATGTTGGTATGACCACTGCTGATATGGATACGGTTCGTGAAGTAACACCTTATGTTACCGGAATTTCAGAGTCAATTGGAGGGGCAGGAAATCCGTCGCCAATTACAGCTTATGGTGTATTTATGGGTATGAAAGCTGCTGCAAAGTATAAGTTTGGAAGCGATGTGCTAGAAGGTAAAACGGTTTTTGTGCAGGGTATTGGTAATGTAGGTGAAGCTTTAGTAGAGCATTTGGTAGATGAAGGTGCCGAGGTTACCATTGCGGATATTAGCCAAGATAGACTGGAAGAAGTGCGTTCTAAATATGGTGTAACTATTTATGGCGGACATGATATTTATAGTGAAGATATGGATATCTATGCACCTTGTGCACTTGGGGCCACTATAAATGATGATACCATCTATAATTTAAAAGCAAAAATAGTTGCAGGAGCGGCTAATAACCAATTGGCTGTAGAAGAAAAGCATGGTAAAATATTACAAGACCGTGGTATTGTATATGCACCAGATTTCTTAATAAATGCAGGAGGTATTATTAATGTGTATGCCGAGTTGGAGGGTTACGATAGAAAAGAGATTATGCGTAAAACTGAAAACATCTATAACACGACGTTAGAGATTTTGAAGAATGCTGAAACGCATGACATAACAACTAACCATGCGGCTTTAAATATTGCAAAGCAACGCATTGAGACGAGAAAACAAGAGAATTCAAAATAATTCTTTAAAATAATAGTATTTTAGCGAGGCGATTGTGTATACTTTCGCCTCTTTAAATAAAAAGTTCTTTGTAAATATGCTAAACAGAAGACATATTCGCATAAAGGTTATGCAAACTATTTACGCTTATAAAGGCGGAGAAGGCGGAGATTTTAAAGCAGACCAAACATTTTTGTTAAGAAGTATTGAGAATATGTATTCACTTTACTTATTACAACTGTCCTTATTGGTTGAGATTCAAAAGCGTGAAGCTATTTACGTTGAGAAAACCCAACAAAAACACCTAGCTACTTCAGAAGATAAAAACCCGAATCAAAAGTTTGCAAACAATGAAGTGTTATTGTATTTAAAAAACAATACAGCACTTCAAGATGCTTTAGAAGATTATAAAGTAAAGAATTGGGAGTTAGATAACGAATATGTAGATGTGCTGTTTAAAGCTATAAAATCTAGTAGTTTGTATAGCGAATACATGCAAACCAGGACCTCTAACTTTAATGAAGACAAAAACTTCGTTATAGACATTTACAAAGAAATTATTGCGCCTAACGATAAGTTGTATGATTATTTAGAAGACCAAAATTTAACTTGGGTTGACGATTTACCGGTTATAAATACAACTATTGTAAAATTATTACGTAAGCTTAAACCTAATTCTTCGGAAAAGTACATGCTACCAGACTTGTTTAAGGACATTGACGACCGTGAGTTTGCGTTAGACTTGTTTAAAAAAACCATTTTAAACCAAAATCAGCTAAACTCCGAAATTGGAGAGAAAACAAAAAACTGGGAAGCAGACCGTATTGCCAATATCGATCAGGTATTGCTGCAAATGGCGATATGCGAACTTAAAAACTTTTCGTCTATACCAGTAAAAGTTACTATAAACGAGTATTTAGAAATTGCTAAAGAGTACTCAACCCCAAAGAGCAGTATTTTTATAAATGGTATTCTAGATAACTTGGTTAAAGAGTATCAAGAAGCCAATACCTTAAATAAAACCGGTCGTGGGTTGATGTAATTAGAAATAATTACTACATTTACGCCCCAAACAAAAATTTTTTATTATGAAAAAAGTAATATTAGGATTAAGCGCATTATGCATGATTGCATTTACATCTTGTAAAGAAGATGCTACAAAAAAGATTGATGAAAAAAATGTAGCAGAAGCTGCAGAAAGAGATGCTAACTCATCAAAATACCCTGTAATTACATTTGATAAAACAGAGCATGATTTTGGTGAAATTGAAGCTAAAACGGCTGTAGAAACTGTTTTTTCTTACACAAACACAGGAGACGCTCCTTTAGTAATTACAGATATTAAGAGTTCTTGTGGTTGTACAGTACCTCAAGATTGGAGTAAAGAGCCTTTAGCTCCAGGAGACAGTGGTCAATTTACAGTAAAGTTTAATGGTTCTGGTAAAAATAAAGTATCTAAAACAGTTACTGTAACAGCTAATACTGAAAAAGGTAAGGAAACAGTAAAAATTACTGCATTTGTAAAGCCAGACCCTAATGCTGTAGAACCAGCAAAAGCTACTATACCACAAGTTAAGTAATTTTATGGGAGAAGGTGGTTTAAGCACATTTTTGCCGTTTATTTTAATGTTTGTAGTCGTGTATTTTTTCATGATTGCACCACAGATGAAACGTCAAAAACAAGAAAAGAAATTTGCAGCTGAATTAAAAAAGGGAGACAAAGTGATTACCAAAAGTGGTATGCATGGTAAGGTTGTTGAACTTAATGATAAAGATGGCAGTTGTGTTATTGAAACTCTAGCAGGTAAAATTAAGTTTGATAAATCGGCCATATCCATGGAAATGAGCAAAAAATTGAACGCTCCAGCTAAATAGTATTCAATTATTATAAAACAAAAACTCCGAAGTCGCCTTCGGAGTTTTTTTATTTTTTGTCATTCCGCACTTGATGCGGAATCTATTAATAACTAACAATTTTTATACTTATCGTGTAAACCCACACCACTAATTATCATAGGTGTTATTTTCTCTAATCGTGATTGCTTCGTGGCTTCTCTTTTTGCAGATTCTATGTGCTCACAGTACTCACGTTGTTTACCAGGTGTTAAGGCTTTAAAACTAGCTTGTAAATCTGCGTTAGCTTTAAAAGCGGTTTGTAGTTCTTTTGGTATAGAAACCGATTTACCTTTGCGTTCTGGTTTTATTTCTTTACCTAGTTTTTGGTTTTCTATGGCTTCTTTAACGTAAGCCAGCACAGCCGCTTGGTCTATATCCTCAATATTTTCAAAACGCATTTGGCGTAAGGCTTTGGTTTTGCCTTCTTGGGCATTTACCAGTAAGTTCTTTTCATCCTTTAGAAATACACCATTAAAAAACCAAATGCCAAAATGGTTTTTAAAGGCACCTAAACCCACCACATTTTTACCATTAAGTGTATATACAGGTGCGCTCCATTTTAGGGTTTCTTCCAATTCGGTTTTAGTGATGACGTTGCGCAACAGCGTTAAGGCTTCACCAAAGTGGCTGTTGTTTTCTATATATTCTTCTACAGAGGTGACTTTTTTCATGTTTCGTTTAACGGTTTTGTGTATGGCTAGTACCTATTTTCGGTAAGAGTGAGTTACACAAATAAAGATAGATAATTTTTAGTGTATTAGAGGTATAGGTTATAGGCATTTTGAAGTTAGTTTTTAATTAGGTTAACAATTAACTTAATAATTGTATCTCTTTGTTCCGGGGAACTTTGTGCGACAGCCAATGCTAATGAAACCAATGAGTTTTCACTGATCTTTCTTTCTCCTTCTTTTGTAAGATGTATATTATTTCTTTCTAGAAACCAAACAAACACAAATGACCCTATTCTCTTATTTCCATCGCTAAATGCGTGTCCTTTTATTATCGAATAAAGAAGTTGAGCTGCTTGCTCTTCAGCTGTTGGGTATGCTAACTCACCAAATACAGTTTGAGAAATACTACCTAGTATTCCTTCAAATGATTTATCTTTTTCGTTACCGAATAATTCGCCTGCTTCACCTTTTGAAATTAGATTTTTTTTGAGTTGTTCTATTGCAGATTTAACATCCTTATAATTTATTGTATAAATAATCTCATCTGTGAGATTATCCATTGTTAGGTCTTGAGTATCATACTTATTCAGTAGTTCAAAAGATTTGGAATAATGGCTTATTATGGATAGGAATCCATCTGTAAGTTGGAGCTGATTTTTGAATGCTATTTCGTTTAAAAGGTTGATTTCAGTTTTTAGCTCTTTTATTTGTTTTGTGCTTTCCTGAAGTAATTGTTCATTTATGGTATAACCTTTTAATAAATATTCCTTTAATTTATTTGTAGCCCATTTTCTAAATTCAGTTGCTAGAGGAGATTTTACTCTATATCCGACAGATATTATTACATCTAAATTATAATGTTTTACTTCTCTTTCTATTTCTCTATCTCCCTCTTTTCGAACTTGTGCAATTTTTGCACTAGTTGAGTTTTCATCTAATTCTCCTTCTTTATAACTATTTTTAATATGTCTATTTATTACAGTTCTATCTCTACCAAATATTTCTGCAATTTGTATTTCAGTTGCCCAAAGAGTTTCTTGGTTTTCATCTAATATAACTTGATATTCAGTTTTGCCATGAGTAGGTTTAAATACAACAAGTGCTTTATCAGATTTTTTAATATTTTCTTTATTCTCTTCTAACATTAAATAGGTTTAAAATTAACTACAACTTGAGTATATGATATCATTTTAACATTTCGACTATGCTCAATGCAGGTTAATTATATACACCGTTAAACGAAGTTCGGTTATTTTTTTAACAAAGTCAAACCGCCTAGGCTTCATGCTTTTTAGCTGTCAACTCTGCAATCTTACAAATCACTTCAGTCGCTTTAATAATGCTCTCAACAGGTACATATTCATAACGTCCGTGAAAGTTATGGCCACCAGCAAAAATATTAGGACAAGGTAAGCCCATATAGCTTAATTGCGAACCATCTGTACCACCACGAATGGGTTTTATAAGTGGTTTTATGTTCAATTGTTTCATGGCTTCTTCGGCTATATCTACAATATGCATTACAGGTTCAACCTTTTCTTTCATATTGAAATATTGGTCTGAAATTTCTAGGGTTATAACTTCTCGCCCATATTGTTCGTTAAGCTCGTTGGCCAACTTTTGCATGACTTCTTTTCGTGCTTCAAAATGCCCTTTGTCGTGGTCGCGAATAATATATTGTAAAACGGTTTCTTCAACAGCTCCTTTCATATTGTGTAAATGGAAAAAGCCTTGATAGCCTTCGGTATGTTCTGGTGTTTCCATTCGTGGTAAGGAGTTGATATATTCTGTAGCTATGTACATGGAGTTTACCATTTTCCCTTTGGCATAACCAGGGTGTACAATTTTGCCTTTTACTTTTACAACGGCTCCAGCAGCATTGAAATTTTCGTATTCCAGTTCGCCTACTTGGCTGCCATCCATAGTGTAAGCCCAATCGGCTGCAAATTTTTCGACATCAAATTTGTGGGCTCCACGACCAATTTCTTCGTCTGGTGTAAAACCAATTCTAATGGTTCCATGTTTAATTTCTGGATGCTGTATTAAGTATTCCATTGCCGAAACAATTTCACATATACCTGCTTTATCATCAGCGCCTAAAAGTGTGGTGCCATCGGTTGTTATAAGAGTCTGACCTTTATACATGAGTAAATCTTCAAAATAGTCAGGAGAAAGCACAATATTTTCAGCTTCATTTAAAACAATATCTTTGCCATCGTAGTTTTCTACAATTTGAGGTTTTACGTTGGCACCTGTAAAATCCGGGCTTGTGTCAAAGTGCGATATAAACCCAATGGTAGGAACATCATGATCTACATTGCTTGGTAGCGTTGCCATGATATAAGCATTGTCGTCTATAGTAACATCTGTTAATCCTATTGATTTCAATTCATCAACCAAGGCATTGGCTAAATCCCATTGTTTTGCAGTACTCGGTGTGGTTTCAGATTCAGGATCAGATTCCGTGTCAACGGTTACGTAACTTATAAATCGATTAATGATGTGATTTTTGTCAATCATGGCTAGTTGTTTTTGCCAAAAGTAAAAATATCATTTGGGATATTAAACTATATGTTCTTGTAATTTAATTTGCCGATGGACTTTGATTACAAGTAAAATAAAATTATTTTAGCTAGCATAATTTCCTTTTAATGCGCTATTTATTACTCATTGGTTTTTTTCTGGCAGTTAATTTTTCAGCCTTATCACAAGACAAAACGTATAAAATTGGTTTTTTAATAGATAAAACCAATGACCGAATTAATGTATTGGTAGATGATTTACAGGAAGAAATTATTGCTGTTGTTGGTGAAGACGCAACGGTTGTTTTTCCTTCTAACAGAAGGTATGTAAATAATTTTAATCCCAATCTGGCTAAAGAGCAATATAACACACTGGTTTCAGAAGTGGATATTGTTATTGCCTACGGTGTAACCACTAATAAAGTTTTAACGGAAAGGGAGACCTATCCAATACCTACTATTCTTTTTGGGACAGTTAATGAGGATTTTATTGAGACGGCAAGAACTACTAAAGGCAGTGTTGAAAACTTCACCTCTATAGTAACACCACTTTCCTATGAGGAAGATTTACGCATATTTAAAGAACTGGTTGGTTGTAAGAGTGTTGGTGTTTTAATGGAGCGTGGTGCTATAGAATACAGCCCTGTTTCTGAAATTTTAGCAAAGTTATCATCAGAATTAGAACTGGAATTAACGTTGCTACCGTTTGATACTGCTCAAGATATTATTAATACGTTAGAGGGTCAAGAGGCTGTATATTTTATTGGAGGACTATACCTTACTGAAGATGAAATAAAAAATATTGCAAATGCGCTGATAGCTAAAAAAATTCCTTCGTTTACCACAACTCAAATTCGTGATGTTGAAAATGGTCTTTTGGCGACCAACAATGATCAATCTCAAATTGATCAGTTTTTTAGGCGTATTGCCTTAAGTGTCGAATCGGTTGTGGTTGATGATGTGCCCAGTGAATCATCATCTTTACTCACTGTAAATAAAAGCCTTACTATCAACTTTAATACTGCCCAGCGTATTGGTGTACCCTTAAAGTATAGCTTAATAGCAACAACAAATTTTGTTGGAGATGCTTCAGATATAGATGCAGATAAACGCTACGATTTAGTAAGTGTAATGACAGAGGTAATTGCGGAAAACTTAACACTTAAAGAGTTGCAGCAAGATGTGTTGGTTTCTGAAGAAGATACCAAGTTAGCTAAAAGTGATTATTTGCCAGATGTATTTGCTTCAGCTTCTGCAAATTATACCGATCCTGAATTTGCGGCTGCAACCAACGGTCAAAATCCAGAAGTGTTGACCGCAGGAAATATAACCCTGTCGCAAACTATATTCTCTGAAGCCGCAAATGCTAATATTGGAATACAAACGGCCTTGCAACAAGCGCAACAAGAAGAATATAATCGCGAGCAGTTAAATATTGTTTTTGAATCCGTTACGGCTTATTTTAATGCCTTAATACTTAAAGCCAATTACAAGATACAAAGTAAGAACTTAAATTTAACCAAACGTAACCTACAGATTGCTGCTCAAAACTATGATGCTGGACAATCTGGAAAATCAGATGTATTGCGTTTTAGAAGTGAGCTGGTACAAAATATGCAGGATAATGTAGAGTCGTTTAATCAGTTAAATCAAGGTTATTACGTGCTAAATCAATTGCTTAATAATCCTATAAGCTTGGTTATTGATGTTGATGATGCGGAATTGGATTCTGGTATTTTTGAAGAATATGATTACCATGCTTTTAACGATTTATTAAACGATCCTTTGGAGCGTAGACCGTTTATTCAATTCTTAATTCAGGAAGCACTTAACAACTCTCCGGAGTTGAAGTTTTTAGATTACAATTTAATAGCTACCGAACGAAGTGAAAAACTATTTGGCCCAGGCCGTTTTTTGCCAACTGTTGCCTTGCAAGGTCAATATAACCATGTGTTTTCTAGAAGTGGAGCAGGAAGTACATTTCCAGTATTCATACCAACTCCACCCGACGGCTATTATAATGTTGGCGTAAATTTAAGCTTACCCATATTTAATCAGAATAAACAAAATATCAATAAGCAAATTGCCACAATTCAAAAAGAGCAAATTCAATTTTCAACAGAGAACCTAAAGCTTCAGATTGAAAAAAATATCAATGATGCTGTATTGGAAGTCATCAACCAAATTACAAATATTGAGTTATCTAAAGTATTTGAGGAAACTGCAAAAGAAGTTTTGGAATTAACCCAGACATCTTATGAAAATGGCGCAGTTAATATCATCCAACTGTTGGATGCCCAAAACAATTACTTACAGGCGCAATTGGCCAGTAGTAATGCAACGTATAATTATTTGTTAGCCATGCTAACACTAGAACGCTATATAGGAAACTTCTTTTTACTGGAATCTCAAGAAGAACGTAACGCTTTTACAGCTCGTTTTTTAGAGTTTAAGGCCAGTATTGAAGATTAAACATAAAACGTATGATTTTAAACAAAAACTATAAATTACTATCACTTTTAATGCTTGGGTTTTTTATGGCCTGCGGTAAAAAGGAAGCACCAAAGCAAGAGGTGTTGCGCCCCGTAAAGTATACAGAAGTAAAATATGCGGGAGCAGATAAGATTAGACATTTTAGTGGTACGGCTAAAACTGAAAAAATTATCAATTTGAGTTTTAGGAATACAGGCATTATTGTAATGCTTGATATGAAATTAGGTCAGAAAGTTAAAAAAGGCGATTTATTGGCTCAACTCGATAATGTTCAGGCGCGATTGAATTATGAAAGTTCAATTGAATCACAAAACAGTGCCGAATCCCAAATGAATACCGCCAAATTAAATTTAAACCGGGTCAGAACCTTGTACGAAAAAGGTAGCTCTTCATTAAGTGATTATGAAGCTGCTAAAAACTCTTACCGCACTGCAGTAGCCAGTTTTGAATCGTCTAAACGTAGTGTATCCATTCAAGCCGACCAAATTAAGTTTGGATACCTATATGCACCAGAAGATGGGGCTATAGCTTCGGTTGTTGCTGAAGTTGATGAAAACGTTTCACCTGGTCAAACTATAGGTGTATTAAATGCAGGATCAGCAATAGAAATTGAAATTGGCCTTCCAGAGAGCGTTATTAACAATGTGTACAAAGGCATGAAGGTTAAGGTGTCGTTTACGGCTATTGGAAACAAACAATATAATGGTGAGGTTACCGAGGTTGCTCCAGCATTAGATAGCAATACGTCTACTTATCCAATTCGTGTAACTATTCTTGATGATGACGAGCGTATAAAAAGTGGTATGGCCGCCAGTGTTACCTTTGAATTTGTTACAAGCCAAAGCGAGGAGCGTAAATTGGTAATACCACCAGTTAGTGTGGGAGAAGACGGAGATAATCGTTTCGTATTTGTTATTGATGGTGCAGAGGGGAATTATGTTATTAAGCGCCAAACTATTGAAATAGGTGAGTTGACTGCTGAAGGTTTTGAAATTGATTCGGGTTTAGAGGAAGGTCAAAAAATAGCAACAGCTGGGTTGCAAACCCTTTTAGATGGTCAAAAAGTTAAATTAAATTAAGCGCAATACATGAATTTAGCCAAGTTTTCAATAGAGCGCAATAGAATTACCTTTACTGTTTTAGCTACTATCGTTTTGATGGGTATTGTCTTGTATCAAGGTTTATCACGAGATAGTATGCCACCTTATACGGTTCGTGTTGCTAATATTGTAACCAATTTTCCAGGTGCTAGTCCAGAACGTGTTGAGCTGCTTGTAACCGATAAGGTTGAAAAGGTCTCACAGGAGTTACCTGAATTAAAAGAAGTAACCAGTACATCACGAGCAGGTCTTTCGGTAGTTACTGTAGAATTAAAAGATGAAGTAAGACCTGAAAAACTGCAACCGGTTTGGGATAGATTAAGACGAAAACTTGATGCTTTAGAAGGCCTCCCTTCAAATGTAGTCCCTTTTTTAGATGATGATGGTATTGGAGAAGTGTTTGGAATTGCCGTCGGTATCATTTCAGATGGTTACTCCTATGCAGAAGCAAAAGAGTATGTTGACGATATTAAAGACGATTTAATAAAACTGGATTTTGCTGCTAAAGTGGAGTTGGGAGGTGTACAGGATGAGCGCGTATTTGTTGAATTTGATAATGCCCGATTAAAAGAATATGGTCTTTCAGCTTCAAAATTGCAACAAGCTATTGGAGCTACAAACATATTAAGTTCGGGTGGTCAGGTTAATTTAGACAGTGAACGTATTATTTTAGAACCAACAGGGAACTTTAATTCGGTACAAGACATAAAAAATACTTTAATTCCAGTTGGAGACGGAACTCAAATGGTTTATTTGGGCGATATAACAAACATTGTTAAAGGTTATATCGATCCACCTACACAAATTGTAAAAGTGAACGGTAAAGAAGCCATTTCTATGCACATTAGCTTAAAAGAAGGTGCTAACGTTATTCAATTGGGTGAAGATGTTAATAAAGTAATGGCTGAATGGGAAACAAGACTTCCGGTTGGCTTGGAACTTGTTAGGTTGGCTTCGTTAGATACCTATATTGATGTTAAGATTAGCGATTTTATCGTCAATCTTATGCAATCCATTGTTATAGTACTACTGGTAATGCTCATATTTTTGGGTGTTAGAACAGGAGCTATTATAGCCAGTTTAATTCCGCTTGTTACCATAATGACCTTAATGCTCATGGGTGTGATTAGTATGGGGTTAAACCAAGTAACACTGGCTGCATTAATTATGGCATTGGGTATGATGGTAGATAATGCTATTGTTGTTGCCGAAACCATTATGGTAAAAATGGAAAATGGAGCTAAAGCGAAAACGGCTGCAATTGATGCCTGTTCAGAATTGTTTACGCCATTATTAATTTCTACGTTAACCACATCGGCAGCATTTTTAGCGTTTTATTTGGCGGAATCAACCATGGGAGATATTGTTGGGCCAATTTTCGTGGTAATTTCAATGGCTTTGTTGTCATCATGGATATTAGCACTAACAGTAATTACTTTGTTTTGCGTTTTATTTTTAAAAATAAAACCTAAAGCTGAACGCGAACCAAGTACTATTGATAAAGTAATTTATAAACTGAAGGGGTATTATAAAGATTTGATTTTAAAAGCTTTATCAATTAAGGCAACGGTGCTTTTGGTAATTGTTGGTTTGTTTATTTTGTCGTTATACGGTTTTACTAAAATTCCGTTTATTTTCTTTCCAGATAGTGATCGTAACATGATTACGGTAGATATTAATCTAACCCAAGGGACTCGCATTGAGCGAACCCAAGAATTAGTTGAAGAATTAGAAGTTTATATGCGCGATTCGTTATTGGTTAATGCCAATCGTGAAAACGGTATTACCGATTGGTCTTCTTATGTTGGTAAAGGACCCGAATCCTATGATTTAGGTTACACACCTGACGAACCCGATGCGAGTTATGGGCATATGCTTGTAAATGTTTCTGATGCGATTTACAATAACGAATTGGTAAATAAACTGGATGCTTTTTGTTACGACAACTTTCCAGAAGCTGATGTTAAGGTAAGTCTTTTAGGTTCAGGAGGTGGTGGTACACCTATTGAGGTAAAAATATCTGGCGATAATCCCGATGTATTGGCAGCCTTATCAGAACAAACCAAACAAAAGTTATCAAAAATTACTGGAACCAAAAATGTTAAAGATGATTGGGGGCCAAAAAGTAAAAAGTTTGTGGTGGATATCGATCAGAATAAAGCACGTTTAGCAGGTGTTTCCAATCAGGATATAGCGACTTCCTTGCAAACGGTATTGGATGGTTTTCAAACAGGTGAATATCGCGAAGACGATAAGTCAATCCCTATTCTTATGCGAAGTGATGGTAGTCAACAGCAAACATTGGCTTCCATTGAAACTTTAAATATTTATGCCCAAAATACTGGCAAAAGTGTACCATTGAGTCAAGTGGCTACTATTGTTCCAGAATGGCAATACGCCAAAATAAAACGATT
Source organism: Hanstruepera flava (assembly GCF_023634025.1). Taxonomy (GTDB): domain Bacteria; phylum Bacteroidota; class Bacteroidia; order Flavobacteriales; family Flavobacteriaceae; genus Hanstruepera; species Hanstruepera flava. Next base: position 308,107 of record NZ_JALJCW010000002.1, read on the forward strand.
GGATATTGATAGAACTATTGTGGTTTCTAGTGAGTTGAATGATGATGGTAATGCTTCGGCTATTATGAAAGAAATTACACCTTGGATAGAGAATGAGTCCAAATCTTGGCCAGAAGGTTACACTTATAAGTTTGGCGGTGATGCTGAAAACACGGCTGAAAATATGGGAGCAGTAATTGGATATTTACCTTTGTCAGGATTCATCATTATATTATTGCTTATTATTCAATTTAATTCAGTTAGAAAAACAATCATGGTGGCTTCAACCATTCCATTAGGAATTATTGGTGTAGTCATTGGGCTTCTAATATTTCAGGAACCATTCGGTTTTATGCCATTTTTGGGTGTGATATCGTTGGCTGGAATTGTAATCAATAATGCCATTGTTTTAATAGATAGGATGCAAATTGAAGAGCACGAAATGAACAGACCTATTCAGGATGCAATAATTGCAGCTTGCTTACAGCGCTTCAGACCTATTTTATTGGCGACCTTTACTACCGTTTTGGGTTTAATTCCGTTGTATTTGAGTGGCGGCGAAATGTGGGAAGGTATGGCTGTCAGTATCATGGTTGGATTATTATTTGGTACGTTTATAACATTGTTGTTTATCCCATCTTTTTACAGTGTGCTTTACAAAGTGCATTATAAAGACTATACGTTTAATGAAGATCTAATGAATGATTAGTATGGTTTTGAAGAAGCTATATGTACATCGATTTGAGTTGTTCTTTTTTAGTCTTATTTGCGTGCTTTTCGGTTCTTTATTTTTTCCAAAAGACCTATTTGCAAATAGTATTTCTCCAATATTGTTTTTAGTGAATATACTATCTGGAATTCTCTTTTTCATAAAAACCAAAAGGCAGGTCTTAATTGTTATTGGAATATTCGTTTTAGTACTGGCCATTTTTTTATTTATGACTGTTGGAAATAATGAAGACGACTCTATTAGATATATAAGACTGGTAGCTTACTTTGCATTTTATTGTTTAGTCACTTATCAAATAATACGCCAAGTATGGAATGCAAAAACAGTAACTAGAAGCGTAATTTTTGGTTTAATGAGTGGTTATGTGTCATTGGGTCTTCTAGGGTTTTTTACATTTTTTTGTATAGAATTGGTTGCTCCAGGCTCTTTTAATGGTATTCCCTTTGATATGCCAATAGCGTCTAAAATTGAAGAGCTAATTTATTTTAGTTACATCACACTATTAACCATAGGATATGGCGATATTACTCCAAACGCAGAGATAGTGCAAAAAGCCTCTGTATTAGTAGGTATGGTTGGTCAATTTTATTTGGTGATTGTTACCGCAGTTGTTATTGAAAAGTATATTAGACATACACAAAAAGACTAATATTGGATGGTAAACATCGATTAGAATTGTATTTTTGCAGCATAAAAGAGGCAACATGTATAAAGTACTTATCCGACCACTATTTTTTCTTTTTGATCCAGAGAAAATTCATCATTTTACGTTTTCAACTATTCGTTTTTTTAACAAACTACCTTTTGTTTCTAGTATTATAAATAGCCTTTATAAAGTTGAAGATGAACGATTGGAACGCGAATTATTTGGGTTGAAATTCAAGAATCCAGTGGGTTTAGCAGCAGGTTTTGATAAGGATGCCAAACTATTCAACGAATTGTCGAATTTCGGATTTGGTTTTGTAGAAATAGGAACACTAACACCAAAACCTCAAGATGGCAATCCGAAAAAACGGTTGTTTCGATTACAATCCGATTCAGCTATAATAAATAGAATGGGTTTTAATAATGGTGGTGTAGATGCTGCTGTTGAAAGACTAAAGAAAAATAAAGGTGTTTTAATTGGAGGTAATATTGGAAAAAACAAAGTGACACCTAACGAGAAAGCTGTAGAGGATTATAAAACATGTTTTGAAGCACTATTTAAATATGTCGATTATTTTGTAGTTAATGTGAGTTCGCCAAATACACCTAATTTACGCGAACTGCAAGATAAGGAGCCGCTTACAAAATTGTTACAAACACTTAAAGATTTAAATAGCAAAAAGCGCAAGCCAAAACCTATATTATTAAAAATAGCACCAGATTTAACGGATTCGCAATTGTTGGACATTATAGACATCGTTAAAGACACTAAAATTAATGGTGTTATCGCAACCAATACCACTATTTCACGAAATGGATTGACAAGTGCTAATAAAACTGAAACAGGTGGTTTAAGTGGTAAACCACTGGCTAATCGTTCTACAGAAGTTATTCGGTTTTTATCAGAGAAAAGTAATAAGGCCTTTCCAATTATTGGAGTTGGTGGTATTCATTCAGTACAAGACGCTTTAGATAAGTTTAATGCTGGAGCCGATTTAATACAACTTTACACGGGTTTTATTTATGAAGGACCTAAACTTATCAAGCAGATTAATAAAGCCATTATTAATGGATAATAATCTTTTTTAAAACAGACTCTTCATTTTTAAATTTCATATTAACAAGGTAAACTCCTTTTTTTAGATTGGCGACATTAATAGTTTGAAGCTTATTATTTTTAGTGTTTGCCACCTTTAAGATTTGTTTGCCCAATACATTGTAAATGGTAGTTTCTGTTACTACATTGTTGGGAGCTGAAGCAATATTGAAATTTGTTGTCGTTGGGTTTGGGAACAACTTAACAGATTCGCTTTGAAATTCTTCTACTCCTAAAACATCTTGAAGTGAAATGGTAAGTGTTCCTATTTTTTGGTCATTAAAAGGACTAATGTTAACCAAACTGGTAATTACACCTTGAGGATTTGAATCGGCGTTGGCAGATGTATAGTTGACACCATCATCAGTACCGGCATCATAAGGATACAAATCAATAGAAATAGTGGTCCTCCAAGAATCGTTCGCTCTTAAATTAATGCCGCTTATTGCTATCATCCAATCTGGACTCGGAGCAATCATTGAAACTAACGTTAAAAGCGGGTAATCTTCGCTAACCTCTAAAGCCATAATCTCAATAGTACCTGTAGCATGGGCTAATGAGCTTCCGTTTATATACTGTTCGGCGTTTCCATTGTTTATGGCTTGCTCCACTTCAATGGCCATAAAAACAGTATTGTCTCCCAATTCTGCAACATCTTCAATACCTTGAGTTGCCAATTGTCCCATTTCTAGAAATGTGACATTGCTATTGTGGTTGGCTCCAACTAGTCTAGACCAATGTGCATTGGTTGGAAGTGTACCATGATCAGTTGAATTCCAAGAACTCGTAAATATTATATCATATGTAGCTATAGACTGCGAGTATGTAATATTCGTAATAATAAAAGCTAATATTGAGTAGAGTAGAGTAGTTATTTTCATAGCCAAAGCGTTTAATATTAGGTCGCTTAATTAGCAATTGCTTACAATTTCTTTTTGACTATTTTTGGTTTGTAATTAAAATAATTAATCATAGAAATACTATTATCTTTTATTCTGGCTACATCAATATTAGCTATTTCGCCTGGACCAGATAACATTTATGTGTTAACACAAAGTGTGGTAAATGGGTTTAAATATGGCTTGGCAACGACCTTTGGGCTTATTACTGGGTGTATAATTCATACCACATTATTGGCTTTTGGAGTATCACTAATTATCAAAGAGAGTGAAACGCTTTTTTTTGTTATAAAGCTTTTAGGTGCATTGTATTTAGTATTCTTGGCTTTTAAGGTTTATAAAAGCCATAGTACTATAAATTTATCTAACGAACACATCCCAAAGAAAACGTATGGTCAACTTTTTAAACAAGGGTTTATTATGAATGTGCTGAACCCAAAGGTTACCATCTTTTTTTTAGCTTTTTTTCCAGGATTTTTGTTTAGCGACACATTAAGTACGGTTCTTCAGTTTTATGTCTTAGGTTTTGTTTTTATGGCTGTATCCTTAATTATTTTTTCAACTATAGCGTTATTGTCAGGAACAATATCAGATTACATTAAATCACATAAAAATGTTGGGGCTGTATTAAAATGGCTTCAAATAGTGGTGTTTATAGGTATTGCAATTTTAATTTTAATCTGACGATAGTGTTTAACTTTAATAAAAAAACATTCCTTTGGGTAATATTGAGCTTTATTGTTTTTACAATAGTTGGTACACTTTCCCACGAAATAGGCCATATAGCCATTGCTAAATATTTTGGTTATGAAACGTATTTAAGTTATGGTAGTATGTATCATTTGCCTAAAGACTATAACCAGGATAAAAATGTTATAGAATTAGAAGAGTTGGAGCAAAAGTTTCAAGATGAAGGAATAACAAATATTGAAGAATTAGATAAGAAAGTATTAGACCATTACAATAATTTGGTTGCCGAAATTCAAGAGAAATTTCCAAACAATAAAACTCATGATTTATTGATAACTATTGGTGGTCCAGTGCAAACCATTTTAACGTGTTTGATAGGGCTTTTTATACTTTACTTCAGAAAATCAAAACATCGTAGTGATTTTAAATTTCTAGACTGGTTGGGTGTTTTTCTGGCATTGTTCATTTTACGTGAAGTTTTTAATACAGTTACAGCAACTTTAACAATGTTTATTTCTGGCTCAACTCAATTTTATGGCGATGAATTTAGAACATCAAGCGCATTGGGATTAAACCAATGGGTAGTTCCAATAATAACCATGTTAATGGGTTTAGCTGTTTCTATGTTTATCATTTTTAAGATTATTCCTTTTAAGTATAGATTCACTTTTATTGTTTCTGGTTTTATTGGTGGTATTTTAGGATTTGGTATTTGGTTTGGATTTTTAGGAAAATGGTTATTTCCAGAAGCTATTAGTTTTTGATAAAACATTTTTGCAGATAGTTTTCTTTACTATCTTTGGAATCCATGAATAAATCGGTTAAAATCATTGAATGTCCACGCGATGCCATGCAAGGTATCAAGACTTTTATTCCTACTGAAAAAAAGGTACAATATATACAATCGCTATTACGTGTTGGTTTTGATACTATTGACTTTGGGAGTTTTGTGTCACCCAAAGCTATTCCGCAAATGGTTGATACAGCTGAAGTTTTAGCGCAATTAGATTTATCTAAAACCACAAGTAAATTATTGGCCATTATAGCGAATACTCGTGGCGCACAGGATGCTTCACAACATCCAGCAATTGATTATTTAGGCTATCCATTTTCGATATCGGAAAACTTCCAAATGCGTAACACACATAAAACCATTGCGCAATCTGTTGTAACGTTAAGTGAGATTTTGGAAATAGCCGATAAGTCCAATAAAGAAGTTGTGGTCTACATTTCCATGGGCTTTGGTAATCCTTATGGCGACCCTTGGAATGTGGATATAGTAGGCGAGTGGACCGAGCGTTTAAGCAAGATGGGAGTTAGTATTTTGTCTTTAAGTGATACCATTGGAAGTTCAGACCCGGAAAATATCGACTACCTATTTTCAAACTTAATTCCCAAATATCCTCAAATAGAATTCGGTGCCCATTTACACACTACACCATCTACTTGGTTTGAAAAAGTAGACGCAGCTTATAAAGCAGGTTGTATGCGATTTGATGGCGCTATTCAAGGCTTTGGTGGTTGCCCAATGGCTAAAGATGAGCTAACAGGTAATATGCCAACCGAAAAATTACTGTCTTATTTTACAACAAAAAAGAAATCTGATTTAAATGCTATGAGTTTTGAGAGTGCCTATAACGAAGCGACAAAAATATTTTCAGCATTTCACTAATCATAAAAAAAGCTACTTGAATCAAGTAGCTTTATAAATTTAGACTAATTCATAGTTTTAAAACCTAAACTCTAATCCTGCATTAGCTGCAAAAGGCATACCTGGTCTTAATCCAGCAGGTACTCTTGAAACGGCATAGGTAGTATCTAAGGCATTAATTATATTTCCAGTTAAACTAAAGTGATCATTAAAATGGTATTTTGCTGAAAAATCTAATACAAAATTTGAATCAACTTTTTCGTTTTCTGGTATGGCACCAGATCCCGCCATTGTTCTAAATTCTCCCAAATAGCGCCCACTGGCATTTATCTCATATTTTTTGTGCTCTAAAGACACCATCAGGTTAAATTGATGTTCTGGTATGTAAGGTAATTTGTCACCTTCTTGAACTTCGCCCCATAGATCATCATCGCTTCCAAAGCTATTTTGAAATTCAGCGTTTGTGTAGGTATAACCAAATGAAATTGGCAGATCAAATTTCTCGTTATTGGAAAGCAAATCGTAGTTTAACAATGCTTCAAAACCAGCAACATTAACTTCACCTGCATTGAATTGTTCTAATGATCCTGTTCCACCAGTTGCAGCTAAATCACTGCCTAATAGATTGCTGTAATCATTAAAGAAAACTGCAACTTCACCTGTTAGACCAGCAACTGCGAACCTTGAACCTAATTCGTAGTTAATACTTTCTTCTGGTTTTTGCCCAACCTGATTACTAGGTGGAGAAAATCCTTTATGAACACCACCAAAAATGGATGTCATGTTATTAAACTTATAGCTAAATCCAATTCCAGGAATGAAGACATCAACTTTATTCTCACGAGAGGCTAAATTTATACCTGAACGGTTCACATCATTTTTACCATAATCATCTCGAGTAAGAATAATATTTTCATAACGTAGACCTGGTGTTACAGTTAATTTATTATATCTGAATTTGTACATGGCATAGGCTGCAAATGCTTTGGCTGCACTAACTCTGTTTGCATCAGTTCCAGGTGTTCCAGCTGTGGTTAGAGTCATTAACCCTTGATTATTTATTTTGTAATTATCTACCCATTGAAAACGATCTTCCTCATCGTAGTGATACCGTAATCCAACTTCAATATCGTGAAATGTATTGTCGCCTTTGTAATGATAATCCAATTTAGTTTGAATACCTTTTGAATGGTATAACCTGTTATTGGCTTTTACTCGCAACGCATCGTCTGGAGAGTTTATTTCACCTTTTACTATTTGCATATAATCAGCATACGTTTCTGGATTACTGACAATATTGGCAATTCCAACACGGTCACCATTTAACGTCACATCATTTAATTTGTACCAGTTGCGTTGAAATCTGTTATAATATCCTGTTGTCGTAATTCTAAAATCAGGTGTGAAGTCTAGGCTATGGGTTGCCATAAATTGAATATGTTCAGTATCCATTCTATCAACTTGGGAAGATGCATATCTATCAAACGGACTGGTTTCAAAATCCTCATCAGTTAATCCTAGATAGGTTTCATTAGAAATTTCGTCTGAATATTGAAACTTAAACTCTAATGCTTGTTTAGTTTTGGCATCATGACTTGAGTTTACTCTGAATTTTGCAACTACATCATTTTTGTCAAAGCCTGTATTTTGGTTGTCCAACAGATTTTTAAAACCATCGGAATTATAGTTCAAGTATTCTACCATATAACCGAAATTTTCTTTACTGTCACCAATTTTAGCCTGAAATTGTCCTGTGTTAAAGGTTCCATAACTACCAAAAACTTTACCGTAAAATGAATCTGGTATTTGAGTCGAAACCATATTAATGGCTCCACCAGTTGTAAATGGCCCATATTGCACCTGGCTACTTCCTTTTAATATTTCTATGGCCTCCATTCTCGCAATAGAAGGGAAGTAATAAGCAGCTGGGGCACTATAGGGAGCTGGCGCAATTAAAACGCCATCTTCCATAATAGAAATTTTGGCACTACGTTCTGGTGACGTTCCACGTAGACTAATGTTTGGTCGTAATCCGTAACCATCTTCTTCATAAATATTTACCCCAGGAACAGTTCTTAATACACGGTTAATATCTGTGTAATTAAATTTTGCTAATTCTTCAGGAGAAATGTAGTAGGCAGAACCTGTTCGATTTTTGGCTACATATTTGTTTCCAAAGATAACGTTTGTAGAAATTATAACTTCACTTAAATCTTGAACAGAATCAAGAGGTTTTTCATTTTGAGCGACTATAGATAAACTTAAAAGTACTGTAAATAGTGATAAATAGTATTTCATTTTTATTTAGACTTATTATAAATAGAATTGATTTAACGGCTGCAAAAGTAGTAGCAAAAATTACTTCTCGCAAGTTTATTTAGAATAAATAAAAATAAAAAAATGTAATTACCTGGTTATTAATGTGCTATCACATGTTAATTTTTTACGTTGTTATATTGACTGAAATTGCTACTAGTTTTAGCTAAAACCTTTCTTAAAATGACATAATATGTTATTAACATACTATTAAAATAGAAATCCATATTAAAATCGTATATTTGCACGCAATTATAACTGTAATTGCATCATGATCGCACATCAAAACAAAATTGTTGGAGAAGGCTTAACTTATGACGATGTCCTTTTAGTTCCTGCTTTTTCTGAAGTCTTACCTCGCGAAGTCAATATTCAAACTAAATTCACAAAAAATATTACCATCAATGTACCTATAGTCTCTGCTGCTATGGATACGGTTACCGAAAGTAAAATGGCAATTGCCATGGCACAGGAAGGCGGTATTGGTGTTTTACACAAGAATATGACCATTGAAGAGCAAGCTTCAAAAGTTAGAAAGGTGAAGCGTGCAGAAAGCGGTATGATAATCGATCCTGTTACCTTACCCTTAACGGCTATTGTTCGTGATGCGAAGGAAAATATGGCAGAACATAGTATTGGAGGTATTCCTATTGTAGATGAAAATGGTGTTTTAAAAGGTATTGTTACCAATCGTGATTTGCGTTTTGAAAAAAATAATAACCGTCCAATAGTGGAGGTTATGACCTCTGAAAATTTGGTTACAGCTGGTCAGGGAACATCGTTGATGGATGCTGAAGATATTCTACAAGAAAATAAAATTGAAAAGTTACCTGTAGTCGATGAAAATTATAAACTTATAGGTTTAATTACTTTTAGAGATATTACCAAATTAACTCAAAAACCAAATGCCAATAAAGATGCTTTTGGTCGTTTACGTGTTGCTGCTGCCATTGGTGTAACTGGCGATGCAGTAGATAGAGCTGAAGCATTGGTAAATGCAGGAGTAGATGCCATAATAATTGATACCGCTCATGGACATACTAAAGGTGTGGTAAATGTATTAAAGGATGTAAAATCTAAATTTCCAACTTTAGATGTTATTGTTGGTAATATTGCTACAGGAACAGCTGCCAAGTATTTAGTTGAAGCTGGAGCCGATGCTGTAAAAGTAGGAATTGGTCCTGGCTCTATTTGCACAACACGAGTAGTTGCTGGTGTTGGATTTCCACAATTTTCAGCTGTTTTAGAAGTAGCTGCTGCTATAAAAGGTTCTGGTGTTCCTGTTATTGCAGATGGCGGAATTCGTTATACAGGCGATATTCCTAAAGCCATTGCTGCAGGAGCTGATTGTGTGATGTTAGGGTCGTTATTAGCAGGGACTAAAGAATCTCCAGGAGAGACTATAATATACGAAGGTAGAAAGTTCAAGTCTTACCGTGGTATGGGATCGGTTGAAGCTATGAAACAAGGTAGTAAGGATCGTTATTTTCAAGATGTTGAAGACGATATCAAGAAACTGGTTCCGGAAGGCATTGTGGGTCGTGTGCCTTATAAAGGCGAATTAAATGAAAGTATTCACCAGTTTGTGGGTGGTTTACGTGCTGGTATGGGGTACTGTGGTGCTAAAGACATTGAAACGCTTAAGGAAACTGGTCAATTTGTGAAAATAACGGCTTCAGGAATAAACGAAAGTCACCCACATGATGTGACCATTACGAAAGAATCACCAAACTATTCTCGTTAATTGGAATTATTGTTCTTGTAAGCTTTAGAATTTGATTTAATTAGGAGATATGGAATGCCTATAATGCTCACCATTATGATAGCATAGAAGTTTATCTGCTCGTTTTCTAATTGTTTTGCTAGTATATAGCTAAGAATAATTAAAAATGCCATAGCAAACATGACATTTCTAAATAGAGTAGCTATTTTCTCAATGTTGTAAGTTGCTTGCTCTTCTTTAGACATGGTATTATAGCCAGCAATAAGGTTATAAAATCTTCCATGTTTTATTAAAACTCCTAAAACGACGAAAATAATTGCTGTTGCTATCATATTTATTCCTGATATAATTGTCCGCGATGTGGTTTTAAGGCATCGCGAATTGGTTTCATAATATGTTCTGGTACAACCATAAATGCAATAGCGTGCATATCGTTAATGGTTTGAAAGCCAGTAATATTCAAATTTAATTGTTCTGTTTTTATATAATCCTTTAAATGGATTTCATGATGTTCAGCTGTTTTTTCAGCAAGAGGACCTCTAAAATCCCAAATTAATTTCAACATTCTCATAGCAAAATAGGCACTTATTTATGATGGTTAAAAGGAAATAACACCAAAAATTCATTATTTATATAAAATTAGGTAATTTTGCAAAACATTTAGTCCAAATCTAAATAAAAGAAATTATGAAACCACGAGTAACGACAGAATTTCAAGCTGGTCAGGCGCAGATTTTTAAAAATCCGTTTTTAGAAAGTTTAACCAAAACTGATCCTATATCAAATATTATTGTGTATGGCCTAACAAATTTAATATTAGGTTATGTGGCTATTGAAGTTATGGGATTAAGCGTTCTGCAATTTGTTGGTTTATTTATTGTAGGATTATTTTTTTGGACATTTGCCGAATATATGTTACACCGTTATGTGTTTCATTGGGTAACTGAAGCTAAATGGTCACAACGCTTTCATTTTATCATGCATGGTGCCCACCATCACTACCCAAAAGATGAAGAGCGTTTACTTATGCCTCCAGTACCTGGGTTAATCTTGGCATCTATATTATTTGGGTTTTTCTTTTTGATTTTTTGGATTGCAGGCTATACACAGTTGGTTTATGGCTTTTTCCCTGGATTCTTTGTAGGGTATTTAATGTATTCGTTTGTTCATAGAGCAACCCACGTAATGAGACCACCAAAACGTTTTAAAAATTTATGGATGCACCATAGTTTGCACCATTATCAATATCCTGACAAAGCATTTGGAGTGTCTAATACATTTTGGGATAAAGTGTTTGGAACCATGCCTCCTAAAGCTCAAAGGAAAAAATAATCACTGCAGTTAGCGTTTTAGATTTTTTATTCTGTTTAGAAGTGTTGGATGCGAATAATGCATAAACACATACGCAGGATGTGGCGTTAAGTTGCTTAAACTGTTTTTAGAAAGTTTTTTAAGCGATGTAACTAACGGTTCTGCCTTATAGGTCTCTTTAGCATAGTTGTCTGCTTGATACTCGAACTTTCTTGAGAATACATTCATAATTAATCCTGTTATTTCTGAAATAGGCGAATATAACAACCCAAAAGCTATTAGTCCTATATGAAAACTAGCTGTCTCTACACCTAAAGCGTGGGAGAGAAGCGGATTGGATATAAAAATTGAAAGTATATATAATGTAAGCCCAGTTAATAAAACGGAAGCTATTAAATTGAAAATAATATGCTTCTTTTTATAATGACCAACTTCATGCGCCAATACCGCTACAATTTCTTCTTCATCCAAATCGTTTATTAACGTGTCAAAAAGTGTTACCCGTTTTTCGTTGCCAAATCCAGAAAAATAGGCATTGGCTTTAGTACTGCGTTTAGAGCCATCAATAACAAAAATCTTATTCAACTTAAAACCAACCGTTTCAGCATAAGCCGAAATTTTGTCACGCAAACCACCAGCTTCTAAAGGCGTTAGTTTATTAAATAATGGGACAATAAGTCGCGAATAAAACATATTCATAAATACGGTGAATACAGCAATCGTTCCCCAAGCATATAACCAAAAATTGACTTTTGTTACTTGATAAAACCAGATGATTAAAGCTAGAATTCCACCACCAATAATAGCCAGCATCAACCAACCTTTTACTTTGTCTAGAACAAATGTTTTTTTTGTGGTTTTATTAAAACCAAATTTTTCCTCAATTACAAATGTTTTGTAATACGAAAAAGGGATGGTAATTATATCGCTTCCTATCATAATAATCCCAAAGAAAATCAAGGCAATTATTATAGGGTTGTTCGAATAACTTCTAGCAATATTATCCACATATTCAAAACCATCTAGAAATAGAAACACGAGTGTTAAAACCAACGAAAATGTTGATGTAATAATACCAAACCTATAATTTGTTAGCTTATAGCTTTGCGATTTTTTATACGCGTTGTCATCATACACATCATTAATTTCTTCAGGTAGCGCCTCATTAAAATGTTTGGCGTTGAGGGCATCCAATATTTTATCAACAATAAAATTAATGATGATAATAGCTATAATTATCCAAAATAGGGTACTTGCAGTCATGGTATTTACTTAAAATCGCGTTGTCTTTTGGCTTCAAAAATAAGAATTCCTGCTGCAACAGATACGTTCATGGAATCAATTTCTCCCTGCATAGGAATGATAATATTTTGAGTAGATTCCTGAAGCCATTCGTCGCTTAATCCAGTTGCTTCTGTACCTACTACAATTGCCGTAGGTTTTATATAATCTTGCGTGTGATAACCTTTTGAGGCCTGCAAAGCGGCACAATAAATAGAAATGTTGTTTTTCTTTAAAAACTGAATAATTTCTGAAGTAGTTCCCGTAGCAATTTGATTCGTAAATACACAACCGACACTAGAGCGTATGATATTCGGGTTGTATAAATCGCTTTTAGGGTTGGCAATAATTACGGCATCTAGATTGGCAGCATCTGCTGTGCGTAATAAAGCACCTATGTTACCCGGTTTTTCAGGCGCTTCAGCAACCAATATTAATGGATTTTTGGAGTTGAAAGTTAAATTTTCAATATTGTGTTCTTTGAATTTGGCAACAGCCAAAACACCTTCGGTAGTATCACGATGCGCTAATTTTTGATACACGTCTTTTGAAATTTCAATCAATGCAATGGAGTGATTTGATAATTTTGAAACCTCTTGTTCAGAGGTTAATTCTGGTAAAAAAAGAATATGCGTTAAATTATAGCCTCCTTTGTTTGCTAATTGAATTTCCCGAAATCCTTCGATAAGAAATAATCCAGACTTTTTTCTGGTACGCGATTTTTCCTTAAGCTGAAAAAGCTCTTTGATAAATGGGTTCTGTACACTGGTTATTGCTTTCATGACTTCAAAACAAAAGTAGAATTAAAAATAAACAAACCAAAAAAAAGCGAGCTAACTGCTCGCCTTTAATTTATTCATTTTTGTATTTATCAGAGTATCGTTTTGCCAGTTCCGTTTGATGCGTTTCCAAACTAATATCACGACCTTGAACAAAAACTCTTGTCAGAATATTAGTTCGCATATCCAAGGCATCACCTTCACTAATAAATAAGGTTGCATCTTTACCAACTTCTAACGTGCCACAAAAATCGTCAATACCTAATATTTTAGCTGTGTTTGATGTTAAGAGCTTTAAGGCTTCTTCTTTATCCAATCCGTAAGCTACACAGGTTCCTGCATAAAATGGAATGTTTCTCGTGTTAATACGTTCATTTCGACTTTCAGATTGCAAACCGACTAAAACACCTTGGTCAACCAATAATTTGGCTGCTTTATACGGTAAATCATAATCGTCATCATCACTATTGGGTCTACTATGTACACCATTTAAAATAACGGGAATATTGTTTTGTTTTAAAAGCGCTCCAACTTTATAAGCATCATAACCACCAACGATTACCATTTTCAGTTGGTGTTTTTTGGTAAATTCAACAGCGTCACGAATACCCTTTTCATTACTCACATGCACAAACAGCTTTTGGCTACCATTAAATATACCCGACATGCCTTCGTATAATATGTTTTTTTCGTTTTTATCACCAGCTAAATAGGCTTTAGACGCTCCAAAGAAATCACTCAATTCGGTAACTTGATCACTATAATTTTCATTTGGTTTTAATACGTTCGGTTCTCCCAACCACCATCGACCTCTAGAATACGGATTTGGCCAATTTACGTGAATGGCATCATCTGCTTTTACAGTAGCATCCTCCCAGTTCCAAGCATCAAATTGCACAATGGATGAGGTTCCGGAAATCCGACCACCTTGTGGTGTAATCTGCCCCATTAGAACACCGTTGGGTCTCATAGATTCTACAATTTTAGATTCAGCATTGTAGGCAATAATACTTCTGATATTAGGATTCATTTGCCCAACTTCGTCACTGTCTATTGTGGCTCTAACAGCATCAATCTCCACCAATCCCAACGTAGAGTTGGGAGCGATAAATCCTGGGTATACATGTTTGCCTTGGGCATCAATGATTTCATTTTTAGTCCTGTCAATCCTAATGGTGGAACCATCGGCAACTGTCTGTATTTTGCCATTCTCAAAAATGATGACACTGTTTTCTATGACGTTCCCATTTCCAATATGGGCAGTAGCACCTACAATCGCAATGGCTTTTTGTTGTTTTGAAGCTGGTGCTTGTTGGGCATGCATAAAGCTTGTTACTAAAAAACAAGCAATAATGGTATATATTTTTGTTATGTTCATCTTTCTAGTTTTTTAGTTTATGGTATCACAGTGAAATAGTTCATCCTCTTTCTTTTCAATAGGCTTGGTTTTTAAACCTTTATTTTTGGCCTGCAACATCATGGTTGTAAGTTCGTTCTTTTCACGTTTCATGTCTTTGCGCATTTGCTGGTCACGGTCTATGTCAAAATAGACTGTTCCATCAATAATTGTTTTTTCGGCTTTGGCATAAATGGATAATGGATTGTCACTCCACAACACGACATCGGCGTCTTTACCTTCTTTAATACTACCAACACGATCGTCAATATGTAATAATTTTGCTGGGTTTAAGGTTACAAATTTCCAAGCATCTTCTTCGCTAATACCACCATATTTAACCGATTTGGCAGCTTCTTGATTCAATCGTCTAGACATTTCAGCATCATCACTGTTGATGGCAACCACAACACCTTGATTGTGCATAATGGCTGCATTTTGGGGAATAGCATCATTTACTTCAAATTTGTAAGCCCACCAATCACTAAAAGTTGAACCACCTACGCCATGAGCTTGCATTTTGTCAGCTACTTTGTATCCTTCTAAAATATGGGTGAAGGTGTTAATGTTGAAGTTGAACTGTTCGGCTACTTTCATAAGCATGTTTATTTCACTTTGCACATAGGAATGACATGAAATAAAACGCTCTTTATTAAGTATTTCGGACAAAGCTTCCATTTCTAAATCCTTACGGTAAGGCTTTCCGCTTTTTTTAGCAGCATCATAAGCTTTTGCTCTGTTAAAGTAATCGATGTACACTTGTTCAACACCCATTCTGGTTTGAGGAAAACGAGAACGTACATTGTTGCCCCAGTTGGATTGTTTGACATTTTCTCCTAAAGCAAACTTGATGAATTTAGGTGAATTATCGTAAATCAATTTATCGGCAGTTTCACCCCATTTTAATTTTATAATGGCTGAACGACCACCAATAGGATTTGCAGAACCATGTAATATTTGAATGGAAGTAACTCCACCAGCCAAGTTTCTGTATATGTCAACATCTTCAGAATCTACAACATCTTCTATACTCACTTCGGCAGTAGAATTATGTCCAGCTTCATTAACAGCTGCAGTTGCAATGTGCGAATGTTCATCAATAATACCAGCGGTTAGGTGTTTCCCAGTAGCATCAATAACTTGGGCGTTTCCTGCATTTAGGTTTTTACCTATTTTAGAAATCTTTCCATCCTTAATCAATACATCAGTTTGTTCTAAAATACCATTAGATTCATTAGTCCAGACTGTTGCATTTTTAAACAATAGGGTTTGTTGCTTTGGTAATTCAGAAAAACCATAGGCTTCATTAGGGTAGGTAATAGGGAATACTTTTGGTGAATCTTTTGAGTCGCTTTTTCCTTCTTTTTTATTTTCTGAAACAACGTCTTTTACATTTTTTGTGGCATAAAATGAGGTTTCATTGCCATTTGGTAAAATAGCTACACCATTAAAATTATTTGTCGAAACAATCTTTGCTGTCAATCGAGTATAATCTTGTTTGGTGGAATCGATACCGGAAAAAATCAGGGTCATCCAATCATCACTCATGGAAACTTTAGAACCTAGTTCATGGTTATCAGTTTTAACCTTTGATTTAAGTTTGCTGATATCACCAGAAATAGAAACTGCATATTTTTGTCCAGCAACATTAAACTCATAGTCACCTCGCATATCAATGGCATCCATTGGAGTAATTTCATGTCTGTCTCCTATTACCCAATTCTCGTATAAGGTTGTTTCCTTGTCAAAAATATCTCCTGATGTGATTAAAAAATTAGCATAAAAACCAGTTTTTAGCTTACCTAGCTTATTTTCTTTTCCTAATATTTTAGCAGGAATGGTTGTCAGTGCTTCTAATGCAGCCTGGTTATCAAAACCGTACTCAATAGCTTTTAATAGATTGCCCTTGAATTCTTTTGGAGATTTTAGATCATGGGTAGTTAGTGAAAACACAATGCCATTATCATGTAATACTTTTGGATTTGTAGGTCGTTGATTCCATTCACGTAATTCGGATAACCCAACGGCTTGTGATAGGAAAGGGTCTTCCATGTCATAGGCATCAGGAAAATTTATTGGAATTACAAATGTAGCATTGGTTGCTTTGATAGCTTGAGCCATTTCATACTCGTCACCACCACCAACAATAACAAACTGGGTATTGAATTCGTCACCTACCTTGTCAAAACGGAGTGCATTTACTTTACTGCCAGCATCCATAAATTGAACCAATGATTTATTTTGGTTAAACGCTTCTAAAGATCTGTCAGTTACCTCAGAAAGCCCTTTGGCGTACCAATCGGCATCATAGTTTACTTGTTTTAATAAGGCAATGGTACCCATTAATGATGTCGGGTAAGCTTGGTTAGACGTTACACTTTTTCGAGTTGAATAGAACTGACCACTCTTATCATCCAAAATCCTAGCTGCATCAGTTGTATTAGGCGCCAATGCAATAATACTTCCAGTACCCTGAATAATACCGTCAGAGATATGCGTATTAACTATACCAAAGCCAGCTTCACGAAATTCTTTTGCGGATTTGGCATCAAAATTATAATGTTCAATAGCATCTTGCTCTGGTCTAATGTGGTCATTCCAATAATAGCCCTCACGTGAAGCATCATATTGGGGAGCATTGGAACGTTCAGCACGTTTTGGATTTTGTATACCAAAACTAGTATATACGTCTATAAAAGATGGGTAAATGTACTTACCTGAAACATCATAAACTATCGAGTTTTTCGGTATGTTAACATTGGAGCCAGATGCGACGACCATACCATCTTTAATAAGTAACGTAGCGTTCTGTATAACTTCGGCTGGAGAAGTATAAATGGTTGCATTTGTAAAAGCGGTGTAATTGGATTTTTCAACTTTTACACCGTCGTTTTTCGGAAAATATTTTTGTGCTGAAGTGTACAGACAACACAATAAAAAAACAGGAACTATAAAATTTTTTATCATAAAAAAGTTGGTTAGAAATTTTTGAAGCCTAAAGATAAACAAACGGTAGTGGACTGTTGCTCAAATGGGTTATTTTAACATTTTAAGAAGTTTGAGAAAGAAAATAGTTAACATAAAGGGCAACAACATAGCTATAAGATTGCATACCTTTTGCTTGATTGTTGGCAATTAAAAAGCTATCATAGGTTTCTTTAAAAAATGGTTCCAAAGGATTTTGATAGGAATCCCAGAACATTTGAACTTCCTGATAATTTTTAATAATTCCTTTATTAAGTGTTTCTACTAGTTCAAAGTATAAATCCTGGTCTCTTTTGTACACTTCAAATAGGCAATGACGAAGAGCGAAAGTATAGCCGCTGTAATTAAAATAGATGTCATCGTGATAAATAGCAGCCAAAGCGCCTATAAAATTGGCTTCATTTTCGGCAGCATATCCTAATTGATGGGCTATTTCATGCGAAGCGGTTGTTGGAAATTTAAAAGTTGGAATCAGCCTATCAACTTGGGCTTCATTGGTTAAAGGATTCAAATAACCACTAAATCCCATATAGGTGAGTGGTAAACTATATAGCGATGTTTTTAAACTTGATGGTGAATAAGCTAAATGTGGATATTCTTTTTCAAGGTTGGTATATCCAAGAGGAGTCATTTCTAAAATGTCCTTTTTGGAATAAGGTAATTCAACTTTAGAGCTATCATTAGTCATTATTTTTTGATGAATAGCATTACTTTTTTCTATAAGTTTTTTGGTCACAGCTATTAACTGCTCTGTTGAATAATCAGCTTCTAATGATAAGTTCTTGTGAAGCGGTTGTCTATAGTAGTTTAAAGCCCATAGAAAGTGAAAAGCAAAGTAAATTACTGAAATTGCTGAAGCGACATCAATTATCCAGCCTTTGAAATCTTTAATAAGACGCCATCGGTTTTTTATCAACCACCTTAATACGTATAGTATTGAAAGCGTATAAAAAACATCGCCAAATGAAAAGGGTAACCATCCAAATACAAAGCGTGAAATTTTAGAAATCCAGTGGTACAATCCATTGCTATAATAGTTTTCAATAAACTCTGGAAAGTAGGTCAGAATTTTAATAATTATAAGTTGCGGAATTAAAGCAAGCGCAATATATAGTTTTGGGTTTCTTCGCATAATTCAAAAATAGCGAAATGTTTGTAATACGCTATACATTAATTACCTTTGTTCGACTTAAAAAATTAGACTAATGAATGAAGCTATACGAGAATTAGAACCTAAAACTTTATGGAATAAATTTGCCGATTTAAATGCCGTACCAAGGCCATCAAAAAAGGAAGAACGTGTTATTGCCTTTATGAAAGAATTTGGCTCCAAATTGGGTTTGGAGACTGTTGAAGACGAAGTTGGTAATGTAATCATAAAAAAACCAGCAACTCCGGGAATGGAAGATAAGATGACGGTTGTTATGCAATCGCATCTGGATATGGTACATCAAAAAAACAACGACACCGAATTTGATTTTGATACACAAGGCATAGACATGTATGTTGATGGTGATTGGGTTCGTGCCAAAGGAACGACTCTGGGTGCTGATAACGGATTGGGTGTTGCGACTATTATGGCCATTTTAGAAAGTAAAGATATTCCGCATCCTGCAATTGAAGCATTATTTACAATAGATGAAGAAACGGGAATGACAGGAGCAATGGGTTTAAAAGGTGGTTTGTTGAAAGGCGATATTCTACTGAATTTAGATACTGAAGAGGATGACGAAATAGGAGTGGGTTGTGCTGGAGGTGTAGACGTTACTGCTACCAGAACTTATAATGAAGAGGAAACACCTGAGTTCAAAATTGGTTATACTATAACCGTAAAAGGACTACAAGGTGGGCATTCAGGTATGCAAATACACGAAGGGTTGGGTAACGCCAACAAAATAATGAACCGCATGTTGTTTGATGGTTTTGAGAATTTTGGTTTGCGTATTTCTGAAATTAACGGTGGTAGTTTACGTAATGCTATACCACGCGAAAGCCATGCCATTGTTGCAATTGATGCTATTCACGAAGACGCTTTTATTATGGAAATGGCACAATTAGCCCAAACCATCAAAGCGGAACTTAATACCATGGAACCCGATTTGGAAATTATAGTTTCTAAATGCGATACACCAAAAACAATTATGGATTTAGGTGTTCAGGAAGGAGTTACCAGAGCCTTGTATGCTGCTTGCAATGGTGTATATCGAATGAGTGCCGATATTCCTGATTTAGTGGAAACATCAAATAATATTGCAAAGGTATCTATAAAAGAAGGAGGTATTAAGATTGAATGCTTAACACGCTCTTCCGTTGAAAGTTCGAAATGGGATTTGGCCAATATGCTTCGTGCTACTTTTGAACTAACAGGTTGTGAGGTAGAATTTTCAGGAGATTATCCAGGTTGGAAGCCGAATATGGATTCTAAAATCTTGAAAGTTCTAGAGCGTATTTATGTAGAAATGAATAATGAGAAACCACATGTGGCTGCTTGCCATGCGGGATTAGAGTGTGGTATCTTGGGACAAAACTACCCAGATATGGATATGATAAGCTTTGGGCCTAACATTAAAGGGGCTCACTCACCTGATGAGCGCGCACAAATATCATCGGTTCAAAAATATTGGAACTTTGTTTTGGAAATTTTAAAACAGATTCCGAAAAAGTAATACAGGGTTTAAATAAAAAAAGCAGCTCAACGAGCTGCTTTTTTTATGATTTTGATTTTAGTTATTTTATACCAACCAATTCAATATCAAAAATAACATTGGCATTAGGTGGAATTGGTCCTGAACCTTGTGCTCCCCAACCTAAATACGATGGGATAAACACACGAACTTTATCACCAACATTCATATTAAGCATTGCTTCCCTAAAACCAGGAACTGTTCTGGAAGTTGCGTTATAAGCATCTTCTAGCGGTTTATAACCACCTTGTTTGTCACGCTGTTCGTTATAAACATTATTTTCTTTTGCGACATCTACCCAACTTGTATCGAACAAACGGCCGTCTTCAAAATAACCTGCATAATTCAGTAAAACACGATCTGCACTACTTGGCTTTTCACCGTTGCTTTCGTTGATATAAATCATAATTACACCTGTGTCTAGTTTTTTAACTGGTCCAGGTAAATCACTATTGTTTTCAAGAAAAGCTTCTGCCGCTTTTGCTGCAGATTCTTTAACCTTTTGCTCTGCTTCAGCTTTAATTGCTGCTAATTTTTCCGCTAGTTTTTCGGATTCTTCAGTAAAAACTTTTGGAGCATCAAAAGCTTTTGCATCGGCACCTTTTCTAATAATATTTACTTCTTGAATAACAACATCTTCAATGGGTTTGTTATTCGACTTGTTAACTTCTACATTTGAAATGGTATCTTGTACTTCTAATCCTATAACCAATTCTCCAAAAACATTATGACAGCCAACTCTTGGGTTTTCACAATTCTTTAAACTTCCATTGGCGTCTAAACCATCTAGCCAAGGTGTTGGTACTTCTGTAATAAAAAACTGACTACCATTCGTGTTTACACCTCTATTTCCCATGGACAATACACCTGGCTTATCGTGTCTTAAATTTGGGCTAAACTCATCTCCAAATGTATAACCTGGTCCGCCAGCTCCTGTGCCTAAAATATCACCACCTTGAATCATGAATTTATCCATAACACGATGAAACGTTAAACCATTGTAAAAAGGCTTTCCTTTTAATGTGTCGGCAACTTTTGGATGTGTGCCTTCTGAAAGGGATACAAAATTGGCAACTGTTACAGGTGCTTCTGTATAAAACAGTTTAGCAACCATGGTACCTTTATTAGTTACTATTTCGGCATACAGTCCATCTTCTAAATCTGGATATTTTTCTTGTCCGCATGACGTTAGGCTTAACAAGAGTGTTAAGACTAATAATTTCATTGTTTGTTTGAATAATTTCATACTGATAAATTAATTATTTGAATAGGTTTTATTTATTTGGGTTAATTGTATGTACGGTTACATCACACATTATAGGAACATTGGTGCCTATTTTATTTTCATCACCATAGTAGCCATAAGCTTTTTGTGAAGGGAAAAGAAAAGTCGCCGATTCGCCAGCTCTCATAAGCTTTAAACCTTCGCGTAAACCGCTAAATAATTCTTGCTTGTCCATTATATAGCGTTGCGTTTTTAAATCGCCTTTGGAATAAATAATTTCTCCATTGCTGGTTTTTATATTATAATCGAAAACTACTGTATCTCCAAATGAAGGTGTTATTAAGGAATCATTCACCCGATTTTTGAAACTATACCAAAATCCATTTTCTGAAGCTTCGTAATTTTTAGTTGTATCGGCTTCCATTAGGTCTTGAAACATGAGTTCTTCCCTCTCATTAAGTTGAATATTACGTGCGACCGATTTATCGATAAACGACCCTGATTTAGCAGAAATAGGCCTGCGTGCTTCAGGAGATTTACACGCAGTTATAACTAGAAATAACAATATTATATATGCAAAAGGCTTCATGAATTTAGGGCATTGTTATAGTTTGGTAATATACTAATAAATTTTTCAACGGTGTTTTGTAAATCTAATTCGCTTCTTCCTCCTGCAGCATTGGTATGTCCGCCACCATCAAAATGAGCTCTTGCAAATTCGTTTACTGAAAAGTCGCCTTTAGATCGCAACGAAATTTTAATGATATTCTGCTGCTGATCCTCAATAAAAATGGCTGCAAAAATTATATTATTCAGTGATAAACCATAATTAACAAAACCTTCGGTATCGCCCTTCTTAAAATTATATTTGTTTAATTCTTCTTGCGATAAGGTAATGTAGGCTGTTTTAAACTCTGGAATGACTTTTAAATTTGTTAGCGCACAACCTAATAATTGTAAACGGTCATAAGAAATGGTATCGTAAATGGCATTGTGAATTTCGGCGTGATTAGCACCATAATCTATAAGTGCTGCTGCAATACGATGGGTTTGGCTTGTTGTAGACGGAAATCTAAAGGAACCTGTATCGGTCATAATACCAGTATAAAGACAAGAGGCAATATTGACGTCGATCTTGCTTGTATAACCAAGCATTTCAAAAAAGTTGTAAACCATTTCGCAGGTAGAACTCATAGCAACATCAGAATACATATATTGTGCATAATCATCTGGTTGTTGATGGTGATCTATCATGATTTTAATGGCGCGACTCTCTTGTAGTGAAAACTCCATATCACCAGCCCTGTTAAGTGCATTAAAATCTAATGTAAAAATAATATCAGCATCTTCAATAAGTTTGTTGCAAACGTCGCTTTGCGAATCGTATTTAAGAACAGTATCCTCGTTAGGGAGCCATTTTAAAAATTCGGGATAATCATTTGGTGCAATTACAGTAGTTTCATGATTGAACTTTCTTAAAAAATGGTATAATCCTAAAGTAGAGCCCATAGCATCGCCATCAGGGTTTTTATGCGGAACAATCACGATTTGCTTTGGTGATTGTAATAAAACTTTTACCTCTTGTATTGCCTGTTCTGTCATAGGGCACGAATATACAATTTTTTAATATCGCTTAATATTGTTTTTCTTAAGAAATGCATTACTTTTGCACTCAAATTAAAAAAACAAATGGCAACAAATAGAACATTTACAATGCTTAAGCCAGATGCTGTTGAGAAAGGACACATTGGTGCAATATTAGAAAAAATTACAGCTTCAGGTTTCAGAATCGTAGCTATGAAATTAACACAAATGACAACTGCAGATGCGCAGGCGTTTTATGCAATTCACAAAGAGCGTCCGTTTTTTGGCGAATTAGTAGAATATATGACTCGTGGTCCTATTGTAGCAGCTATTTTAGAAAAAGACAATGCTGTTGAAGACTTTAGAACATTAATTGGAGCTACTAATCCTGCTGATGCCGCTGAAGGAACTATCAGAAAATTATACGCAGCCTCTATTGGAGAAAATGCTGTACATGGTAGTGATAGTGATGAAAATGCAGCTATTGAAGGTGCATTTCATTTTGCAGGTCGCGAGATGTTTTAAGACTTATAAATATTGAATACAAGAAAAAAGCCTGAATACATTCAGGCTTTTTTAATTTAACGCAGTACCAGTTTTTTAATGAGCTCTTTGCCTAAACTTTCATTTAGCATATTAATTATTTTCTGTTTACCATAACTTAATTCCTCACGCAAAACACTGGAGCTTAACTGAACATAAAGGATATCCCCTTTAAGCTGAATAGCTGTAGTATAATTATTTACGCCATTTCCCATCATATTTTTCCAGGCATCTTGAACATTTACGGCATCTAAACCTTTTTCCAGTCTATTGGTTTCAACAAACTCTTTAAGAGCCTCGGCCATATTTAAATTTTCATTGTTGCGTTTTGCCATTTTTTGTGATGTGTTTTTACTCGATGTTTATAGGTTGATAACGTATGTAAGAATAAATAGCTCCTCTTTTGTTACTGACTACTAATTCACTTTCAGATAATTCCAAAATAGTTTCTTTCCACGAATCATAAGGAGTTTGGTAATATACGTTTACGCTATCGTTTTCTAGTTTAATTTCAAAACGTTCCGAATCTTTTGAGGTTTCAAAATAGCCGCTAAAATTAGGTTTCATTTTTTTTCTAATGCCAAATAAGCTATCAGTTAATGACAAAAAATCTATGGTGTCGCTAAACGTATATTCCTTTTTAGTACCATCCTTAAAAGTAACCGACTTAATTTCCCAATAGCCATCTAAATGTGATAAGTCAACATTGCTTTTCAATGAACAACTTATTAAAAAACAAATGATTAAAAATGATAATATAAATTTATAATTTAAATATTTCATAAGATTGATGAACATGTTTTACGGCTTCTTCAGTACGGTCGGCATGGGTGTCACTTATAAAAAGCTGACCGAAATTTTCATCGTCAACTAATTTTAAAATCTGCGCAACGCGATTTTCATCTAATTTATCAAAAATATCATCTAATAGCAAAATTGGGTTTGTGCCTTTTTGTGCTTTAATAAAATCAAATTGTGCCAGTTTTAAAGCTATTAAATATGATTTTTGTTGGCCTTGGCTTCCAAATTTTTTAATGGAATGTTCGGCTATTTGAAAATTTAAATCGTCTTTATGGATGCCTACAGAAGTGTATTGCAAAGCACGATCTTTAGCAAGGTGCTCTTTTAATAAATTGTCAAGTGTATGGTGTTCTAAATCGCTTTCGTAAACCAAATTAACAGCTTCTTTTCCGCCACTAATAGCTTCGTAACGCGACTTGAAAATAGGGATGAAGGTTTCTAAAAACTGTTTTCTTTTTTCAAAAATGTATTGTCCAAAAGTGTTTAGTTGTTCGTTGTAAACCAATAAAGTATCTGCATTGAAAGTTTGATTGGCAGCAAAATACTTTAATAGGGCATTGCGTTGCGAAACAGTTTTGTTGTATTTAATTAATTGTTCTAAATACACTTTGTCACTTTGTGAAATAACACTGTCTATAAATTTTCGTCGTGTAGAGCTACCCTCAATAATTAAATCGCGATCGGCAGGAGAAATAATTACCAAAGGTAAAAAGCCAATATGGTCACTAAACTTATCGTAAGCTTTATTGTTGCGCTTAATAACCTTTTTTTGTCCACGTTTTAAACTGACAACAATTTTTTCGGTATTCTTGTTTTTTTCGTATTCACCATTAATTACAAAAAAGGATTCGTCGTGTTTAATGTTTTGGGAAGACACCGGGTTAAAATAACTTTTACCAAAGGATAAGTGGAAAATGGCATCTAAAACATTAGTCTTTCCCACACCATTATTTCCAACAAAACAGTTTATTTTATCATTAAAAGAAAATGAAACACTGTCGAAGTTTTTATAGTTAAGAAGTGATAACGATTTTAAAATCATGAATCTAGAACTAATTGAAGCAATTTTTAGAATATTAGGTAAACAGTTGTGCAAATTATTGAAAAATAACAAATAAATACCCTTTTAAATCTAAAGAAAAATTATATTTTTGCGGCGCATAAATTTTAAATAAATGGCAACGTACAAGAAGAGAGGATACAAACCTAAAACCAAAGTTGAGAAAGAGCACGAGATTGAAGACCACTCAACAACGGCTGAAGTATTTAATACACTAGATGAAACAGCTTCAAAAACTGAAGATTGGGTTATTAAAAACCAAAAGTACATTTTTGTAATTATTGGTGTGGTAGCTGCAGTGGTATTGGGTTATTTAGGTTATAACGAATTTATAGCAAAGCCAAAGCAAAATGAAGCTATGAACGATATGTTCCAAGCTCAAAAATTCTATGATCAAGCTATCACAAATCCAACAGCTAAAGATTCACTATTCAATCTAGCTCTAAATGGTGGAGAAGGTAAGTTTGGAATGTTAGATATTATTTCTGAATACAATGGAACACAAGCCGCTAATATTGCTAATTATTATGCAGGAATGGCTTACTTAAATATGAAAGATTACAAAAATGCAGTTTCATATTTAGGCGATTTTTCTAGCGATGATGAGGTTTTGGCACCAATGGCCAAAGGTGGAATAGGTGATGCCTTTGTACAATTAAATCAACAAGAAGATGCTTTAGGTTATTATGAGCAAGCTGCATCTATGCGTTCTAACGATTTTACGACACCCATGTATTTATATAAAGCTGGAATCGTGGCTATGGAGTTAGGTAAAACAGATGTTGCCCTTAAGCACTTTGAAAATATTAAGGAAAATTACCCAGAGTCAACCGAAGCTGCAAATATTGATGTATTTATAGGAAAAGCTAAAGCGTTGGCCAGCAAATAATTTACCGAGTACTCGGCAAGCATTATGGCAACTGCAAATAAAAATTTATCAGATTACGATAAGACAACAATCCCAAACGCGAAAGATTTTCGGTTTGGGATTGTTGTTTCTGAATGGAACGATACTATAACCGAAGGCCTTTATGAAGGAGCCTACAATACTTTAATTGAACATGGTGTTTTACCAGAGCATATTACACGTGCTAATGTGCCAGGAAGTTATGAGCTTATTTTTGGTTGCAAGAAAATGCAGCAGCATTATGTAGATGCTGTTATTGCTATTGGTAGCGTTATTCAAGGTGAAACAAAACACTTCGATTTTGTTTGCGATGCCGTCTCACAAGGCATAAAAGATTTAAATGTACTTCACGACATTCCAGTTATTTTCTGCGTGTTGACAGACAATACCATGCAGCAAGCCATAGACCGTTCTGGTGGTAAACACGGAAACAAAGGAACAGAAGCAGCTATTGCCGCCATTAAAATGGCCCATTTGAATCGAAATAACTAAACGCTATTCCAAATTTAGATTACTCCTTTAAGTAATTCTTACTGTTGTTAACAATTTTTGGCAGTTTGAACTTTATGTTTGCTTGTAATTTCAGTATTTTTGAAAGGTATCTGCTTAAATAGTTACCATTGGCAAAACAAAAACGAAGTTTTAATTATAAACCTAGATTTCAGGATAAAAATCATAATGTCGATCAAGCCGATTTGCAGACAAAATGGCAAGATTTAAAACAAACGCGTAAGCGTAAAAATAGTTTCTTGACATCGCCATTGTTTTTGGTCTTGTTTTTGATTGCTATGTTAGTGTTAATTTACATTTTG
This sequence comes from Hanstruepera flava, assembly GCF_023634025.1. Classification (GTDB taxonomy): domain Bacteria; phylum Bacteroidota; class Bacteroidia; order Flavobacteriales; family Flavobacteriaceae; genus Hanstruepera; species Hanstruepera flava. Next base: position 335,204 of record NZ_JALJCW010000002.1, read on the forward strand.
AGTCAATACGAATAAAACTAATATCATGGGGATTTTTAAAACACGACAGAATAAAAAGTTTAGCTATACACCAAGACACTACCAAGGTGAAGGAAATCCTTATGAAATAAAACACAAGTTTGACGATTATAGAACTACTGTAGGCAGCAATAAAGGGCTGAAGGCAAAATTAAACAATGCTTTAAACGATTATCGCCATAATTCAGATAAAACAGCAAACAAACGTGTTTTAATAATTATAGCGGTTCTTGTTTTTCTCTTTTTTGTATTTATTGGATTCGATTTGTCAATTTTCTTTTCAAATAACTAATGGCAGATATCATTCAATTATTACCCGATCATGTTGCTAACCAAATTGCTGCAGGAGAAGTGGTTCAACGTCCAGCTTCTGTAGTAAAGGAACTACTTGAAAATGCTATTGATGCTCAGGCGACACAGATTAAATTGTTAATTAAAGATGCTGGAAAAACACTCGTGCAAGTTATTGATAATGGTTGCGGAATGAGTATTACCGATGCGCGGTTGAGTTTTGAACGTCATGCCACATCAAAAATCCGTTCTGCTGAAGATTTATTTCAACTGCATACCAAGGGATTTCGTGGAGAGGCTTTGGCAAGTATTGCGGCTATTGCGCATGTGGAGCTTAAATCGCGACAGGAAAATGATGAGGTTGGTACACAAATAGAAATTGAGGGTAGTGAGGTGAAGTCACAGGATGTTGTAGTGACGCCAATAGGAACTTCTATTGCTGTAAAGAATCTGTTTTATAATATTCCAGCCAGGCGTAATTTTTTAAAATCAAATCCTGTAGAATTGCGCCATGTGATCGATGAATTCCATCGCGTTGCGTTGGCACACCCTAATATTGGGTTCGCAATGTATCATAATGGCAACGAGGTATTTAACCTGCCTGAAAGTAATTATAGACAACGTATTGTAAATATATTTGGGAATAAGACTAATGAAAAATTAGTACCCGTAAAAGAAGATACCGAAGTACTAAAGATATCAGGTTTTGTTGGAAAACCTGAATATGCCAAAAAAACACGTGGCGAACAGTTTTTCTTTGTTAACAACCGCTTTATTAAAAGTGCGTACTTAAATCACGCTATAAATTCAGCATTCGATGGTTTATTACGTGAAGGAACCCATGCCAGTTATTTTTTGAATTTAGAGGTTGACCCAAAGTCTATTGATATCAATATCCATCCTACAAAAACAGAAATTAAATTTGATGACGAGCATACGTTATACGCGTTGTTACGTTCAGCTGTAAAACACAGTTTGGGTCAATTTAGTATTGCTCCTGTATTAGATTTTGATCGTGATGCAAATTTAGATACACCGTATTCGTATAAAAATAAATCGGTACAGACACCAAGTATAGAAGTCGATAGATCGTTTAACCCGTTTCAGGAGGAAACTGTTTCAAAAGCCTCTTCAAGATCGAGCTATACTAAACAACCTGCAGCTAGTTGGGAGAGTTTATATGTGGATTTAGAGTCAAAAAGCACAAAATCGTCGAAAGATTTTAGTGAAATTCAACTGGAGAGTGAGGAACAAACACCCAGTATATTTACTGACAGTTCTAAATTGGAATCTAATCATACCACATACCAACTTCATAAAAAGTATATAATTAGTCCTATAAAATCGGGTATGCTAATAATAGACCAAAATAGAGCACACCAACGGGTTCTGTATGAAGAATTTTTAAAACACATAACCATAAAAGAAAGTGTAAGCCAGCAGTTGTTATTTCCTGTTCAGGTTTTCTTTTCGCCAGAAGAAATTGCTTGTATTGAACAGGTAAAACAAGATTTGGAACATACAGGTTTTGTGTTTACACATTTTAAGGATGATCATATTGAAATTTCGGGTATACCTGTTAATGTCCCAGCGCAAGAGGTTTCAATAATATTGGAACGTTTAATAAGCGATATTCAGAATGAAGTCCCTGACACGAATTTTAGTGCTACAGATTTGTTGGCCAAATCTATGTCTAAAAGTTTGGCTATAAAGGCAGGTCAACAGCTAACGGGAACAGAGCAGGAGCATTTGGTTAATAGTTTGTTTGGATGTAAGGAACCCAATATGTCTCCTACCAACAAACCTACGTTTATAACGATGGATATGAATGAATTAGAAAATAAATTTATTTAGTAAAGCATATGATGAATTCAATGACAGATACCGTAAAGCATTTACTTATAATAAATGTTGTTATGTTTATTGGTACACTAACTGTTGGAGGTGCGTCAATTGGCAATAACGAGTTGTTTTACGAATGGTTTGCCTTACATTTTCCCCAAAACGAAATGTTTAAACCATGGCAAATTATAACACATATGTTTATGCATGGTGGGTTTATGCATATTTTCTTTAATATGTTTGCGCTATGGATGTTTGGTACAGCTGTAGAACAGCGATTTGGAAGTAAAAAGTTTTTGTTCTTTTACATGTCATCTGGATTAGGGGCTGCTTTGTTGATGATAGGATATTACTATTTTCAGTTTTATTCAGGGATAAGTGTTTTAAATGATGCTGGATTTGACCAAGCCCAAACTATAAACACATTAAAGTCGGGTTATAATATGTATGATACACGTTGGTCACAGCATTTAAATCAGGAGCAGTTACAGAACTTTGTTGGTGTTTTTAATAGTACTATGGTAGGAGCATCTGGAGCTATAATGGGTGTTTTAGTAGCTTTTGGAATGCTTTATCCAGAATCTAAACTAATGCTCATATTTTTACCAATTCCTATAAAGGCCAAATATTTTATTCCTGGCATCATTGGGTTAGATTTAATTTCTGCAATTACAGGGCAATCATTTTTTAGCCCAAGTAACACTGCGTATATGGCACATATTGGTGGAGCCTTAACCGGATTTTTAATTATGTGGTATTGGAAAAAAACACAGTTTAATAAAAATAGATGGAATTAAAATGACATCGCTTAATCACGATATACAAGACAAATTAAAACGCCTTAATGTTTTTGAAAAGCTTATTGTAGCCAACCTGGTTGTGTTTATTATAGCTTTGCTATTAAGAAATGTTTTCACTTTAAGTCTTAATTGCTTTGAACTGCCTAGCGCGTTTAATGACTTTATTACACAACCTTGGACCGTTGTTACATACGCTTTTGTACATTACGATTTTTGGCACTTTGCTTTCAATATGTTGTGGCTGTATTTTATAGGGAATATGTTTTCCAATTTGTTTAATGCCAAAATGGGCTTAAATGTTTATTTCCTAGGTGCTATTTTTGGAGGCTTTATTTTTCTTTTAGGGTATAATGTGTTTCCAGATTTATTTCCTAACAAATCCCGATTGGTTGGTGCTTCGGCTGCTGTAAGAGCATTATTAATATTCCTTTGTGCCTATATGCCTAAAATGGAAGTTCGGTTTTTTACATTCAACATAAAGCTATGGTATATTGGCGCAGCTATTGTTGTTTTTGATGTTTTGGGAGTGTTTGCCGGAATAAAAGACCCAATATTAGGTAATGCAGGAGGTAATTTAGCTCACCTTGGAGGTGCGTTGTTGGGGTATTTTTATGCCAAGCAATTATTGAAAGGCCAAGATATTGGTAAGGGATTTGAAAAAATGATGGACAGTCTGTCTAGCCTTTTCAAGAAACGAGAAAAGTCGAATTTACGAACAGTCCACCGTAAAAAGTCTGGAAAGGTTGCGGGTTATACTAAAGCCGAGTTTAACGAGTTTAATAAGCAAAAGAAAATTGATTTAATTTTAGATAAGATAAGTAAAAGTGGTTACGATAGTTTAACTGCTGAAGAAAAGGAATTCTTATTTAAAGCGGGTAAGTAAGCATGAAGAACTTAAAGCTAATAGACAAAATTATTTACCTTATTAATGGTCTGTTGGCATTTATGTTATTGCTATCCTATTGTCTGCCACTAGTGCCCCCAAAAACATTTCCCATACTATCTGTATTGAGTTTAGGTGTGCCATTTCTTATTATTATAAATGTTATTTTTTTCTTGTATTGGTTGGTGAAACTTAAAAAACAACTTTCTATATCTTTAGTGGTGCTACTAATAGGTTATTTCGCTTTTGGGTCGCTTTATAAGTTTTCATCTTCAGAGTATGTAAAAAGTAGTAACGATTTAGAAGTGATGAACTACAACGTACGACTTTTCAATTTATACGATTGGATTCCAGAAAAAGATATGGTAGGAGAAATGACCAACCTTATTAAAAAACAAAATCCTGATATATTAAGCATTCAGGAGTTTCATCCACATAGTGATTTAGATTTATCGTTTTTCAAGTATAAATTTGAAAAGCTTTCTGGTAAAAAGGTAAAATACGGTCAGGCTATTTTTTCGCAATATCCTATAATTAATTCAGGATCTATAGAATTTCCAAATACATCAAACAATGCCATATTTATTGACATTGTAAAACAAGAAGATACGTTGCGCGTGTATAATATTCATTTGCAGTCTATGCGTATTGATGCTAATGTTGACAAGTTAAAACAAGAAGATTCTGAACGTTTATTTAAGCGTGTTGAACGGACGTTTGAAATGCAACAGTCTCAAGCCGAACTGTTTTTGGATCACAAGGCAAATTGTCCTTATAAGATGGTAATTTGTGGCGATTTCAATAACACGTCGTTTTCGTATGTATACAATGCCATTCGAGGTGATTTGGTTGATACGTTTAAGGCATCTGGCAATGGATTTGGTAGAACTTACGACTTTAAATTCTTTCCAATTCGAATTGATTTCATTTTAAGTGATCCGTCGTTTGAGGTAAAGGATTTTAAAACATTTGATGAACACTATTCCGATCATTATCCTATTTCAACAACCTTACAATTACATCAATAAACAATCGGCTATATCGGCAATAATATGGCAAATTAAACCCAGTGCAATTAATCGGGTTTGTTTTGGAAATAATAGTACAATGTATATAGCCATTGCCCAATAGGTATGCAGTGGATGAAAATTAATACTGCATCTGTTCGAGTCAAATATTGGGGTGGCTAAAAGGTGATCCAAATCAATGAGCATTCCAGCCATCATAATGGCATAAGCAATAATGACGCGCTTAGGGTAAAATTTTAAAGCTATAAATAGCGGTAATAAAACATGTAACCCATAATGGACCAAACCCTGTGTCATAGTTCTAAAAGAGACTGATTTTGTAAATAGTTTATTGTATTTGGACCTTCGCTAAACAATAAATCAAGAATACTTAAATTGCTGATGAAGCCGTGTTTGTCATTAAAAACTTGGGTGTAAGGCTCAAACTGTTTCGGCTTTTCTTGTTTCGCATTTACCAGATGTCGCCAATCTAACTTGTTAGTCACTGTTTTTTCATACACATCAGTTTTCAAAATAGGCAATTCAAGCTGAAGGCAGTCGCAAATGGTTTCAAAACACGTCATGTTAAAATCTAAAAGAAACTCAACTTGGGTTTGATAAAGCGGAGCAATTTCATCTTCATAAAATTCAAAAAAGGGAGAGGTACGATATGCAGACTCTAACGATTTCCAATGGTTTAATTGCCACTTTTCAGCATTATAAATCCTAACATCGCGATATTTCTGGCGTTCCTTTTGTGTATGTATTACAGGAATATTGAGCGATAATTTGCCATTGGCACCATAAATATATGCTCGGTTTCTATAGGTTTGTTTTTGAAAGTTGTCATCCATTTCAAACCAAACATTGTCAGCTTGTATAATAGCAGCAAAGTGCGCTATATTTGGTAAATAGGTCGGATGGATGAGAATATCCATAAAACAAATTAACTATTTGCTTTTTTATGTTTACGCCATTTGTTGAAACCAAACCAACCGGCTAGCAATATTAAAAACGGAATAAAGTATGATGTTGGTTTCCCACTACCATTTACTGTAGTAAATAATCGTTCCCAACGAATTTTTTCTTTAATGCCTTTGCCATTTGTGTTCCAACTCATCCAAATAAACACAGGCTTACCTACAACATGGTCAAATGGAACAAATCCCCAAGACCTTGCATCTAACGAGTTGTGGCGGTTATCACCCATTAACCAATAATAATCTTTTTCAAACGTGTAAGAATCGGCCAATTCACCATTTACAAATATTTGATTGCCTTTAACTTGTAAGGTGTTGTTTTCGTATTCGGTAATGATGCGTTTATAGACTGGAAGTACGTCTAAATTAAGCTCAACGGTAACTCCAGCTTTTGGTATGTAAAGCGGACCAAAATTATCATTATTCCAATCGTAATTTGGGTCATGTGGAAATACACCTTCATCTCTGGTTTTGGAATTATTTTTGATAACAGATTTCACCTGCGAATCATTTTTAATTTTTTCAGCAAGTTCCAATGTAGTGTTGGCACTAATCTTATTGCTCACAAAATTAACCTTAAGCTGGTTGAATGCATTCTGGCTTATTTGCCCAATAAAATGAACTTCACTACTGTCTTTATAAACGACATCTAAATGCGCATGGTTTTTATTTAAATAATCCTGAATTCTAGTATCTTCCCAAACATTGGTTGGCAACAAATAAACTCGTCCATACTCGGTAATACCATATTTGTCTAAGAAAAATTGGTTGATTTCAGATTTAGTTTCAATAGTGTGAAAAAACTGAAGTTTTGCACGATCTGGTAGTACATTTTGCTTACCATTAATATAAACATAACCATCACGAACCTCAAGCGAATCTCCAGGTAGTCCTACGCAGCGCTTAACATAATTGGTTTTTTTATCTATAGGCTTGTAATAATTTCTGTCGGCTTGTTTGTACATGTTGTATAAGGTATCTACAGGCCAGTTAAACACTACAATATCGTTATGCTCGATTTCCTGAAATCCAGGAATACGCATGTAGGGTAATGAGAATTTATTGATAAACGAGGTGCTCTTTTTACTCACATCATCATCATACAAATACGATTTTTTATTTAAAATAGGGATCGTATCATGTACCATAGGTGCCGAAACTGCCGTCATGGGCACACGAGCACCATAATGAAACTTACTTACAAACAAGAAATCACCAACCAATAATGACTTTTCAAGAGACGATGTTGGTATGGTGTAGGGTTGAATAAAATAGGTGTGTACAATTGTGGCTGCTACAATAGCAAACAGAATAGAACTTATCCAATCTCCAGCTGCAGATTTAGGATGTAAACTTCTATCTTTTACGTGTTCAACATCTAGTGCGTAATTAATATAGTAGTTATAAAAACCTAATGTTATAATAGCGAGAATAGTGTCAGTAGTAGAATTTTTACCAAAACTTCTAGCGGTTTCAACCCATATTACGGGAAACATAATAAGGTTTACAATAGGAAGGAATAATAGAATAGTCCAATACCAAGGGCGATTAATAATCTTCATTAAAACTACAGCATTGTAAACAGGAACAAATGCCTCCCAACCTTGACGACCAGCCTTTTGGTATAGTTTCCAAGTTCCTAAACCATGTATAATTTGAATAACTATAAATACGATTAACAATTCAGTAAATGTCATGTTCGTTTATTTTTATTGTTTTAATTAGTTTGCTTAAGCTACTAATTGTTACAAGTTTATGTTTAATTAACCAATGTTTAACACATCTTTCATGCTAAACACACCCGTTTTTCCCAATAACCATTCAGCAGCTATAACAGCACCTAAAGCAAAACCTTCTCTACTATGGGCCACGTGTTCTATTTTTATACTATCGGTTTTACTACTATAATTTATGCTGTGTGTACCAGGTACATCAGGAATACGTTTTGCATGGATAGGTATGGCTTTTTCTTCAGACGATTCCAAACTCCATTTAGAATAATCCTCATGTTCATTAATTATACTTTCAGCCAAAGTAATGGCTGTACCGCTTGGCGCGTCTAACTTTTGTATATGATGGATTTCTTCCATAGAAATTTTATAATCAGACAATCCGTTCATCATTTTTGCCAATTGTTTATTGAGCTCGAAAAAAATATTAACACCTAAACTAAAATTAGAGGCGTAGATAAAAGCACCATCATGTTCTCTACAAAAACGAAGGGCATCTTCATAATTATGTAGCCAACCGGTTGTTCCTGAAACAATAGGAACATTATGCTTAAAACAATTTATTATGTTATAAAAGGCTGCATCAGGCACACTAAAGTCAATGGCAATATCGGCTTGAGTAATATCGTATCCATCTTCTTCAGAGGTTTTAATTACAATATCGTGTCCGCGACTTATTGCAACTTTCTCGATGGTTTTCCCCATTTTGCCATAGCCAAGCAATGCAATTTTCATTGTTTAAAATTTAAAATTAAAGGTTAATCCTAAATCACCACTCTTATCAAAGTCATTGATTTTATAATGTGGCTTGAATGATAAGTTATCGTCAACGTTAAACTGCAATAAATGGGCATCAACGTTAGCATCAATAATATTTAATACATAAATACCTATGGTTACCAGTAGTGAAATTTCTTGGTTTCGCTGTAAGGTTTTTTGTGCTTCTATTAAGCCAGAGTCTGTAATAGTGCCAAAAAATTCATCATCAGTAAAACCAGCTAAACGTCGTTTATAGGCATCGCGATAACGGTCGTACTCATTACCATTATCAAAGTAAAAATACAATCCAGCTCCAAGAGCCGCATAAACAATAGGGATTTTCCAATACTTTTTATTATAGGCTTGCCCTAAACCAGGAATTACAGCCGAATAAAAAGCTGCTCGAGAAGGTGCTAAAGGATCTATAGGGTCAGTAACAACTGTTCCAGATTCTACAACGAGCTCTTCATTGGATTCTTTTTGTTTCTTATTCTCTTTACCATCTTGAGCAAAAGAGGGAAGCGAACAAAATAACATGAAAACAATTGCTATTGCAAATCTATTTAGCACGCTTTATAAGTTTTATTATACGATTGAAATCTTCTTCTGAATGAAAAGGAATGCTTATGTTACCTTTTCCATTGGCAGATGCTTTAATACTAATTTTATGACCAAAAAAATCTGAAAACTCCTTGATGCCTTTTTTTACAAATTTAGGAGTCTCAACAGTACTCTTTTCAGGTTTTTTAGGGTTTTCATCATTCTGAAGCGCTCGCACTAATGCCTCTGTATCTCGAACAGATAATTTATTTGTAATAATTTGTTCGTAGATGTCTAATTGTGTGCTTTGGTCTTCAATATTTATAATGGCACGACCATGACCCATTGAAATAAAACCATCGCGCATACCAGTTTGAATAATGGGATCCAGTTTTAATAAACGTAAATAATTAGCTATGGTTGAGCGCTTTTTCCCAACACGCTCACTCATTTGTTCTTGAGTAAGGTTAATTTCGTCTATTAAACGCTGATAGGATAAAGCAATTTCAATAGGGTCTAAATCCTGGCGTTGAATATTTTCAACAAGAGCCATTTCTAACGATTCCTGATCGTTGGCAATTCTTATATAAGCAGGAATAGTTTCAAGCCCTATTAATTTTGAAGCCCTAAAACGACGCTCTCCAGATACCAATTGAAATTTATTGAACTCTAGTTTTCTTACCGTTATAGGTTGAATGACTCCCAATTCTTTAATTGAAGACGCTAATTCCCTTAAGGTTTCTTCATTAAAATTTGTTCGTGGTTGAAACGGATTTATCTCAATACTATCAATGTCTAACTCAACAATATTGCCAACAACCTTGTCGGCATTTTTGTCTTGGGCAGAATTTATATCGTTAGATGGGTCTTTTAATAACGCTGAAAGTCCACGTCCTAATGCTTGTTTCTTCGTTGCCTTCGCCATAATTAGGAGTTTTTATTAATAATTTCTTTAGCCAAACTTAAATAATTACTGGCACCTTTACTACTGGCATCGTAATTAATAATGTTTTCACCATAACTTGGTGCTTCGCTTAAACGCACATTACGCTGAATTATGGTTTGAAAAACCATATCGTTAAAATGCTTTTGTACTTCTTCTACAACTTGATTAGAAAGGCGTAATCGCGAATCGTACATGGTTAACAAAAGCCCTTCAATATCTAACTTTGGATTATGGACTTTTTGTACACTTTTTATGGTGTTTAATAATTTACCTAATCCTTCCAAAGCAAAATACTCACATTGAATGGGTATAATTACCGCATCAGAAGCTGTCAAAGCATTTAAGGTTAATAAACCTAAAGAAGGAGCACAATCAATTAATACATAATCGTAATCTTCTTTTATATCTTCCAATGCTTTTTTCAGCATATACTCACGTTCGTCTTTATCTACAAGCTCAATTTCAATAGCTACTAAATCTATATGAGCAGGTATAATATCTAGATTTGGAGTAGAGGTTTGTACAATGGCTTCTTTGGCATTATTGGTATGTTCCAGTAACTGGTAGGTTCCAATTTCAACGGTTTCTACATCTATGCCCAAACCCGATGTGGCATTGGCTTGAGGATCGGCATCTATTAGTAATACTTTTTGTTCGAGTACACCTAGTGAAGCAGCTAAATTTACAGAAGTCGTGGTCTTTCCAACACCTCCTTTTTGATTAGCAATTGCTATAATTTTACCCATTAATCGATTTGGTTTAAATACGCGTAAAAATACAATTATTTGTGGGTTTAGAAAACGTAAGTTGTTAACAAACGTTAAACATTTGTAACGTAATATTTAGCTGGTTTTAAACTGCTATTTTTTCTTGTTACTGCGTATCATTTGTTCCAACTCATCCCACATGTTTTGTGGTATGTCTTCTAGCAAGTTAAACTCGCCAGCGCCTTTAAGCCATTCGCCGCCATCAATAGTAATAACCTCGCCATTGATGTAGCTTGAAAAGTCGGAAACGAGATAGGCCGCCAAATTGGCCAATTCTTGATGGTCACCAACACGATTTAAGGGTACCTTTTTGGCCATATCAAACTTATCTTTCAAATTACCAGGTAATAATCTATCCCATGCCCCTTTTGTAGGAAAGGGCCCTGGTGCAATAGCATTAAAGCGCATGCCGTATTTTGCCCATTCAACAGCTAAACTTCTGGTCATGGCTAAAACACCTGCTTTTGCTGCAGCACTTGGCACGACGTAAGCAGAACCTGTCCAAGAATATGTAGTAACGATATTAAGTACAGTTGTGTTTGTATATTTTTTATCAATCCAATGCTTACCAATAGCAAGCGTGCAGTTTTTTGTACCCTTTAAAACTATGTCTATAATAGTATCAAAAGCATTGGCCGATAAGCGTTCTGTTGGCGATATAAAATTTCCGGCTGCATTATTTAAAAGCACATCAATTTTTCCAAATTGTGCGATAACTGCATCTCGCATACTTTCAACTTCATTGTAATGTCTAACATCACATTGCAACGGTAGGCAAACTCCACCCGTTTCTTTTTCTAATTCCGCAGCAGTGTTTTCAAGTTTCTCCAGATTTCTGCTCGTAATGGCAACTTGTGCACCAAGCTCCAAAAAATATTTGGTCATGGCTTTTCCCAATCCGCTACCTCCACCTGTAACAATAATGGCTTTTCCCTTTAAGGCATCATCACGTAGCATTTTTCCTTTGTAATCCATAAGTTTTCAATTTATGTAAATGTAATATTTATTGGCTAAAAAAGATTGTTTTTAAAATTCAAAAAAATAAAAGCTAGATGTTTTATCTTTATAGCCTTAATCAATAATCTATTATGAAAAAATTAAACAATCTATTCAAAAGCTTACTAATTGTTCTGTTGTTGGTTGGTGTTTCTGTTGATGGAAATGCTCAAATTAAACAAACTGCGAGTGTAGAAGGTATTACTGAATATATGATGGATAACGGTTTAAAAGTTTTACTGTTTCCTGATAATTCAGCACAAACAATTACGGTAAACATTACCTACAAAGTAGGGTCAAGACATGAAGGTTATGGCGAAAAAGGTATGGCTCACTTGTTGGAGCACATGGTTTTTAAAGGCACGCCTAACCATCCTAACATCCCAGAAGAATTAACCGCACATGGAGCCAGGCCTAATGGTACCACCTGGTATGACAGAACCAATTATTATGAGACTTTTAATGCCACCGATGAAAATTTAGAGTGGGCATTAGATTTGGAAGCAGATAGAATGTTAAATTCTTACATTGCCAATGAAGATTTGCAATCAGAATTTACAGTAGTACGAAACGAGTTTGAAAGTGGAGAAAACTCGCCATCTGGAGTTTTAATGAAAAATGTAATTAGTTCGGCGTATTTATGGCATAATTACGGACAATCTACCATTGGAAACCGTTCAGATATCGAGCGTGTGCCAATAGAAAATTTACAGGCTTTTTACAAAAAATATTATCGCCCAGATAATGCCGTTCTTATGGTTACGGGTAAGTTTGACAAGGATAAGACTTTAGCCTTAATTCAAGAAAAATTTAGTGGGTTAGAAAACCCTGATGTAGAATTAAGAGATATTCCAACTATTGAACCACCACAAGATGGTGAAAGGCGTGTGGAGTTAAGCCGTGTTGGAGATTTACAAATTGCCTCGGCATTATACCATATACCAGCAGGATCTCATGAAGATTTCGCTGCTATGGCTATTGCAGAAGAAGTATTGACCGATAACCCTTCAGGGCGTTTGTACAAGGCTTTAGTTGATGAGAAAAAGGCATCTGGATTATACTCTTTCTCACCCTTTACTAAAGAACCATCGTTTCTTTATATTAACGTAAATGTACCTTCAGATAAGTCCTTACAAGTTGCCGAAGAAACATTATTAGGTGTTCTTGATAATTTTTCAAAAGAACCTGTAACAGAAGATGAACTTAAGCGTGCGAAGGCCAACTTGTTAAAACAAATCGATCAGATTTCAAGAAATTCTTCATATTTAGGAACATACACAAGTGAGTTTATTGGTGCTGGAGATTGGAGATTAATGTTTATACATCGTGATCGTATTGAGAACATGACTGTAGATAAAGTTAATGCAGCAGTACAACGTTACTTAATTAATACAAACCGAACGGTAGGCCTATTCAAACCTACTAAAAAACCTATTCGTGTAGCTATTGAGCATACTGAAGGATTAGATGAGTTAGTTGCCAATTATAAAGGCAAAGAAGGTTTAGATGCTGGTGAAGCTTTTGATGTGTCTTACGAAAACATTCAAAATCGTTTAGACTCTGGAGTTCTTGAAAAATTACCAATTGAATATGGCTTTATTAAAAAGAACAATCGTGGCGAAACGGTTACATTAAATTTTACCATTAGAAATGGTAATGTAAACGACTTTATGAACAAAGGAAAAATTGCGAGTTATGTTGGGCGTATGCTCAATAAAGGTACAACTAATATGTCTCGACAAGATATTGAAGATAAGTTAAGCGAATTAAAATCGTCTGCTTTTGTAAGTAGTGGAAATGGACGTGTAAGTGCATCTGTAAATTCAACTGCGGAAAACCTAATGGCAACTTTAGATGTTATGACCGATATGCTAAAGAACCCTGTGTTTGATGAAGCTGAATTAGAGAAACTAAAAACTCAAGATTTAGCGAACATCGAGCAAAGCAAAACAGATCCACAATTTTTAGCGATTCGTGAAATGGGATTGTTAAACCAGACTTTCCCTAAAGGTCATCCGTTATACAACATGACTATTGATGAAGAAATTGAAGCTATAAAAGCAGTTACTGTAGACGATTTAAAAGCGTATCATAAAGAATATTTTGGTATTTCAGATAATGCTTCGGTAGTATCAATTGGTAATATTGATGAGCAAGAGCTGAAAACTTATTTCAATACAAACTTTAGCGACTTTAGAAACAGCCATAATTATGAGCCTATTTTAGATGTATATACCAAGAATACCGCAGCCAATGAAAGTATAATAACACCAGATAAAAAGAATGCTATTTCGTTTGGTATGCTGGCTATGGAAGTAAGTAGAGAAGATAAAGATTATGCAGCACTTCAGGTTGCTGGTGAAATTTTAGGTGGCGGATTCTTATCGTCTAGAATCGCCAACAGATTACGCCAACAAGATGGTGTAAGTTATGGAGCAGGAGGCGCTGTAAATGTAGACAACAATAGTAAAGAGAAAAACTCGTCAGCGTTTGTGTATGCTATTTATGCGCCTGAAAATGCAGCCAAAGTGCAGCAAGGTTTTAAAGAGGAAATTGCTCGCTTTATAGCAGAAGGTATTACACAAGAAGAATTGGAAACAACAGTTAAAGGTTGGGTAGAAGCACAAAGTGTATCGCGTGCTAAAGACAATGAGCTTGCTGGTTTAATAGGTAGTAATTTATATTACGATCGTGATATGACCTTCCAAAAAAATATTGAAGAACAAGTAAAAAACTTAACTGTAGATGATGTAAATGCAGCTATTAAAAAGTACTTTAAAAATTATGAAGAGTGGACAGTTGTGAATGCTGGAGACTTTGAAAGTTTAGAAATTAAAAAAGAAGATAAGAAAGTAGATTAAAGTTCTTTTTACAATTTTAAAAAGCCAACACGTTAATAACGCGTTGGCTTTTTTATGTCTAAATGGTAATCTATTGGCTTTAAGTTCTAGCTAAAATAGCTAGCAAATAAAATCATCAAAGCTCTAAAAAATAAATATGCTCTAGTGAGATTTTTTATTTTTCAGGTAAGTATAATTTCATATTGTCAATTTCTAGTTCGTCTAGATGTCCCATTTTACGTTCGTCGGCTGTAATTAAATGCATATGTAAAAATGAATCGTGATGTGTGAAAACACCTTTGTGTTCGGTTGAGAAAAAACCGACTATTTCTACAGTTTCATCTTTTAATTTATAATTGGTTTGCCCTTGGTGAGCTTCATCTGGTGAAGATACTTTTGTTCCCTCTGGAAGGTTTTGGATATGTATAATAGCACTAATAGCTTGTCCTGCTAATTTAAAAACAAAAGGTCTTTTAAAATCAGCTGTATTTGTATCAATAAAGTTTTCTAAATCTTGAATGGTTTTAATCGAAGCAGGCAAGTTAATTTCATTCCAATCGGTTACGTTACCATAAACAAAGAATGGTGCTGTAACATCAAACTGTTTTTTAACGATCATTGTAGAATCGGAAATTACTTTTGAAACATAACTTTTCCCTTCGTTAATTAACAACTCACCAGTAAGGTAGCTTTCGGGCCCTAGCCCATAAAGTCCATTTTTATTTGAAATTGTATCTAGGTTTATACTGGCTCCTAATTCGCCCTTCCACATTACATTTTTCATAGCACCTACAATTTTAATATCTGAGTAGGTTTCTGTGTTTTTGGTAGGGTTTTCTTTTTGTGTCGAGTTGCAGCTTAACAGCCCAATTGTTAGAAGCCCGAATACTATTCGCTTTATATTTGAAATCATTTTTTTAATCGTTAAATAGTGGCTGACAATTTAGGTTTCAATACAGTGCCAAAGAATCCGCAAGATTAATTACAAAGGTTGTTATAGGTAGTTTTTTATTCCGATTTTTGATATTCCGAATAACTGTCCACAGTTGTTTTTCCGTTTATAACTAAAGTATTCATGATATCTGCATAGTTTATCTTTTGGTTTTCAAAATCCTTTTCGAAAGTTAGAAATAGAATATTATATAGATGCTTACCACTTACAAAACTTGAGTTTATTCCTTTAAATTTGTTTTCTCCTTTTGCTGTAGAAATGAAATGTCTTAAAGGTTTTATATTGTTATAAAAAACTAAATCAATTTCTGTTACTTCGCAGCCACAAGTTTCTTGGTAATAAGTTTCATATTTTCCATCCAAAAGGTTTCCCTTTTCAAATCCGTGATCAGTTATTTTGGATATCAATAGTGTGTATTTAAATTCATTTTCAGATGTTTTTACAAATACGTCAATTTTAGAATTGGGTTGATTCTGATTCGAGTATTTTAAGTCCGAGTCTGCTAAAAAAACATAATCTTCATTATTATCCACATAGAATTTTTTGTTAGTCTGCGAAAAGGACATATTCGAAAGAACTCCAAATAGTATTATTAATCTAAAAAGTTTTTTCATTTATGATTTAGTTTAATGACCAACGATATCGACTGTGCTTTCGTTGAGGAAAAATCCGCAGGATTAATTACACACGTTTTAAGTTTTTAATCTCAGTTCCAAAAAGTATCACAATATAGCTAATTAAGGTTAAAGAGTATCCAAAAACCAATCTAAAAGGGATTGGTATTATATGCCATAAAATTAGTGTAGCTATTAGAAGAATACATATTCCAATTTTTCGTTTGCTATAGTAATTAAGACTTAAAATTAACAAGCCAAGATTAAAGACTTTTGAACTTGGTCCTAAAGTAATAAATGTTTTCCAGATTGATGGAATTTGTATAATATGGCTTGTGAATTCGTTACGCATTTCTTGGTTTGGAAAACTCCAAAATATAAAATCTAGTACACACATTCCAATCATACAAGCTATTCCAATTAAGGTTAATGGAATTCCAATGCTGCTGTAAATTTTTTTAGGAAAGGATACAACCTGTGGAATAAGACAGACTACTCCAACTAACAAGAACCAATGAGCAAAATCAATAGGTTTCTGGTTGTATACAAAATCATTGCCTTGAGCTAACAATATTTGACCTGTTAAAAGGAAAACTAGTCCGATGATAAAAAAAATCTTATAAGTCATTTGAGTTCTATGTGATCAATTGTATTACTAAATTTCTTTATAAGATATCGATGACGATAGAATGTTACACTTTTTTGATGACAATAGTTTGCCAATTTAGTTAACTAAACTTCAATTTTAATGTGCTACAACTTATAGCTTAACAGTATACATGGTTAATAAACCGCTTGCTATTTTGGATAGGACTACACTTTAGTGTTACTATCAATCAATTAAAATCTCTAAAATTTTAATAGCGGCATCACTAATTTTTGTACCAGGACCAAAAACAGCTACAGCACCAGCATCAAATAAATATTGGTAATCTTGTTTGGGTATTACACCACCTACGATAACCATAATGTCATCGCGACCGTATTTTTTTAGCGCTTCAATAACTTGCGGTACCAAGGTTTTATGACCGGCTGCCAATGACGATACACCTAATATGTGGACATCGTTTTCCACAGCTTGTTTGGCGGCTTCTTGTGGTGTTTGGAATAAAGGACCAATATCAACATCAAAACCAACATCGGCATAACCAGTGGCAACTACCTTGGCGCCACGATCATGGCCGTCTTGTCCCATTTTGGCAATCATAATACGTGGTCTTCTACCATCTTGCTCGGCAAATTGGTCGGCTAAAGCCTTGGCTTTATTAAACGAATCGTCGTTTTTAATTTCTTTACTATACACGCCTGAAAACGATTTAATTTGTGCTTTATATCTTCCAAAAACAGCTTCAAGAGCATCGCTAATTTCACCCAAAGTGGCACGTTCTCTAGCTGCATTAACAGCTAAAGCTAATAAATTTTCTTCACCTGATTGTGCTGCTTCTGTTAAAGCCGATAATGCGTTTTTAACGTTTTCTGCATTACGTTCAGATTTTATTCTATTTAGACTATCAATTTGCTGATTACGAACGGTTTGATTATCGACTTCTAAAGTCTGTATTGGCGCTTCTTCCTCTAGTTGATACTTATTTACACCAACAATAATATCCTGACCAGAATCTATACGGGCTTGTTTTCTAGCAGCAGCTTCTTCAATACGTATTTTAGGAATACCAGCTTCAATGGCCTTGGTCATGCCACCCAATTCTTCAACTTCTTCAATCAACGACCATGCTTTTTGGGCAATATCATGCGTTAGCTTCTCAACATAATAACTGCCTGCCCAAGGGTCAACGGTTTTAGTAATGTGGGTTTCTTCTTGAAGATAAATTTGTGTGTTTCTAGCAATACGTGCCGAAAAATCGGTTGGTAGGGCAATGGCTTCGTCTAAAGCGTTGGTATGTAAACTTTGCGTACCACCAAAGGCAGCAGCAGCAGCTTCTATACAGGTTCGCGCTACATTATTAAAGGGGTCTTGCTCGGTTAGACTCCAACCAGATGTTTGACAATGTGTTCTTAAGGCTAAAGATTTTGGGTTCTTAGGATTAAACTGCTTTACTAGTTTAGCCCACAGCATACGTGCCGCACGCATTTTGGCAATTTCCATAAAATGATTCATACCAATAGCCCAGAAAAACGAAAGACGCGGCGCAAAAGTGTCAATATCCATTCCAGCTTCCAAACCTTTTCTAATATATTCTAAACCATCAGCTAGGGTGTAAGCCAATTCAATATCGCAGGTGGCACCCGCTTCCTGCATATGGTAACCAGAAATACTGATACTGTTGAATTTTGGCATGTTTTGGCTGGTATATTCAAAAATATCTGAAATGATTTTCATGGAAGGCGTAGGCGGATAAATGTAGGTGTTACGCACCATAAATTCCTTTAAAATATCATTCTGAATGGTTCCAGCCAATTGTTCAGGTTTTACGCCTTGCTCTTCGGCAGCTACAATATAAAAAGCCATGATAGGCAAAACAGCTCCATTCATGGTCATGGAGACCGACATTTTATCCAGAGGAATTTGGTCGAAAAGGATTTTCATGTCTTCAACCGAATCGATTGCTACACCTGCTTTTCCAACATCGCCAACAACACGATCATGGTCAGAATCATAACCTCTATGTGTTGCCAAATCGAAAGCTACGGAAAGTCCTTTTTGCCCAGCAGCCAAATTACGACGATAAAAAGCGTTACTTTCTTCTGCAGTAGAGAATCCAGCATATTGGCGAATGGTCCAAGGGCGACGTACATACATGGTGCTGTAAGGACCGCGAAGATTAGGCGCTATTCCAGCAACAAAACCGAGATGTTCAACAGTGTCTAAATCCGATTTCGAATAAGTGGATTTAACCTGTATATCCTCGGCTGTGTTATGAGAGTGGATACCGTTCTCTAATTCATGTTGTTTGCCATTTGCAAGGCTTATATGTTGCATGTTTTTTCTAGACATTATAATATCATTTTTTGTAGATATTCATCAAAATTAATCTGGTAAGGTGTAGATAAATTTATCAATACCGTTTTTTGTTTTGAAGATATAATATATGAATTACTAAAAACGGATGTTTTAATTTTAGGATTATCAATTCGAAAAACTGCTTTAAAGATTTGTACATCTTTATTCGAACTATATTTAGCTGTTATCTTATTAAAATCTAAATTTGAAAGGTGTGATGTTTGTTCATGGTTTTGACGTATCATACCTAATAAAAATTGGGCATCTCGCTTTTGAAGCGGCATGTATTTCACAGTGTTTATTGTGTAGGTGGATCGTGATAGCTCATCATAAAACAAATATAAATTCCCATCCATTTTTCTCATGTTATTTAGACGTGCTATTTCATATTTGTAAGCTTCTTCAGGAACAATAGAGTCCAACAGATTTTGATAATCAACTGTAGAGTATTTTTTAAATACTGAAGGGAGGTATATTTTAATACCATCATTTTCTAAAAAATGATATGACCCTTCTACCTCGTTAATATTATCAGACTCTATCCAAGTTATCACTTCTGTTGCAACAGAGTTTAAACAACTTGAAATAACAATAGAGCTTAATAAAACTAAAAGGAATATGCTTACTCTTTTTTTCACTGATTAATTACTAATTGTTAATGATTGTGACCTGCATGGTCATCTGTTTTTTCTGTAGCAGGCTTTTGTTTAATTAAAGGTTTGCCTGGTTCGGTGCGGTAGGTTGTTTTTTCTTGAATTTTTTTTTCTGTTACTTGTGTTGGGTCAACATCAAATAATTTAGAATAGTATAAATCTAAAGCTATAAATGCAGCCAGATAACGGTCTGTGTTTGCCGTTTTAACTTTATTCAATAAAGGTGCTCCAAAAATATCAGCACGCATACTGTTAACAGAAATTAGCGATTTGTAGGTGGTTGCTAATCCTTTGTCTTTCATATTGTCTCCAATACAAGTAAAGATGTCTGCCTTGTAATTAAGGGTGTTGTCAGCATTCCATAATTGAGATTGGTTTTTAAGCGCATTAAAAACTTCCATACTATGTGGTGTTACAACCTCTTGATACTTAACACCCTTTCTTTGGGTTGCCCTAAAAAAGTTGGTGTAGGCAACACGTAAATCAGAGCTTCGGGTATTGTAGGTTTTCATAATATCGTCTTCAAAAGACAAAAGCGCTTCATGAATTAATTTTGTGTCTACATCAGTACAATTTAATGCGTTTTCAGTTTCAGTATACTTATAATCAAAATCAACTGTTTGGGTTTCGTTTTTACAATTTAATACTGTTAATAATACGGTTAGAACAGCTAGTTTTAAAATGGATTTACTCATAGTTGTTAATTTTACTTTTAATAGGTTGTCTTTAATCTTCGATTTCATAGTTCGTAAAATTTAAAATTTATTCGTTGTGTAATCTTTGTTGTTCCAATGTTTCTGATAAACGCTTTTCTATAAGAGGTTCGATAAGTGTTTTGCGTGGTTTGGTTTTTACAAAAGGATATAATTCCAGTTCATTCTTCATGCGGTCTTCATTATTTGGATGCTTGTTAGAGCCTACTAAAATCAGTTTTCCAGAGTCAAATTGATCCTGTTCTTTTTGAGCCGATTCTTTAATTTTTCTTTGAATAACACCCTCTTTAAGTTGTGATAAAAATCCACCTTGCGTTTCTATATCCTTAAAAAGTGTTAAGGCTTTTTCGGCAAGTTGTTTGGTAAGCGTTTCTATATAATAAGCACCATCTGCAGGATTGTTTACCATATTGAAATAGCTTTCATGTTTCAAAATTAACAGCTGGTTTCTGGATATTCTGTCTCCAAATTCATTGTTTTTATGGTAAATGGCATCGTAAGGTAAATTACAAATACTATTGGCGCCTCCTAAAATAGCACTCATACATTCGGTTGTGGTTCGCAACATATTGGTATTGTAATCGTACAATGTTTTGTTGCGTTTGGTAGGAGTGGCAAAAATGTTGGTTTCCAGCTTACATTCGTAAGTGTCTGCAAAGAGTTCAATTAAAGTCCGTAGGGCACGAAGCTTCGCAATTTCAAAAAAGTAGTTAGATCCAACCGAAACGTTCAAAGTCAGGGTCAACTTTTTGTTTTTTAAAGACTTTTCAGAATGTAGATAATTTAAATATTCGTTACAATGGGCTAGGGTATATGCTAATTGCTGTACTGTATTAGCACCTGCATTTTGATATAAACTTGTATCAATGCTAAATTGTGATGTGTAATTTACAATATTGGAAAATTGCCCATGGTCTTCTTTTAGATTGTAATACCAGTTGCCCGAACGCGCTAAATGGCCAATAATATCTGTACAGATATAAACTCTTGCTTTTGTATCATGGTTTTGGATGGTTTTTACAAAATCATCATCGCAAAACAAACATTCAAAATACAGTGTTTCGGCAGTTATGTTATGTAGCAATTGGGTTATGGAAACGGTAGTGTTGGGTAAAATGAATTTAATGGTTTCTGCGCCACGATTAAGAGCGTAAACAGCTATGTTGTTTGCAATGGTAACATCGTCTACATAAATGGTTTGTGCAATGGTCCAAGAAGTTACTTTAGTTTCGGGAACTTCCTCTATAGATTCAAATGCTTCGGGATGATAAAAAGGCTTAACATCAATGCCTTCGTTTGTATGCCATATTAAGGTGTTATTGTAATCGGCACCTTTTAAATCGGCTTGAATTTTTTGTTTCCATTCATTGGCAGAAACGTTAGGAAATTCGTTAAATAATTTTTTAGTCATTTTTATCCTCTTTTGGAATGCTGTCTTCATATTCAATAATGAAGATTTCTTCATCGGCCTTTTTCATGTAATATTTTTCACGAGCTAACTTTTCAACACCTTCTTCGTTACTTAACTCTTTTATAGCCTTTTTGTCTTTTTGTATCTCACTTTTATAATATTCTTTTTCAGCTTCAAGATCATCAATTTCAGAATTTAATTCATGATGGATAAACCAAGAATTGGCATCTATAAATAACATCCAAATAGTAAAGCCTACAAAAATAAGTACAAAGATATTTTTGAAAGGTTTAACGTATTTGTTTTTAAGAAACTTCATTTATTATAAACGGTCATTTATTATGGTCTTAACAATATCAACTGCAACAGTGTTGTATTTATTATTAGGAATAATAATATCGGCATACTCCTTCATGGGTTCAATAAATTGCTGATGCATGGGTTTAAGTGTTGACTGATAGCGGTTTAGTACTTCATCTAAATCTCTTCCGCGTTCAGAAATATCACGCTTTAAACGTCTAATTAAACGCTCGTCACTATCGGCATGAACAAAGATTTTAATATCAAACATGTCCCGAAGTTCTGGATTTGTTAGAATTAAAATACCTTCAACAATCATAACCTTTCTAGGGTGTGTTAAAATAGTATCACCTGTTCGGTTGTGCTTGACAAAAGAATATACAGGTTGCGCAATAGTTTGCCCTGTTTTTAGTTTTTTAAGGTGCGATTCCAATAATTCAAAATCTATAGACCTTGGGTGGTCAAAATTTATTTTTACACGTTCATCAAAACTTAAATGCGATGTGTCTTTATAATACGAATCTTGCGAAATGACACCAACTTCACCTTCAGGTAATTGATTTAATATTTGATTAACAACGGTTGTTTTACCACAGCCTGTTCCGCCAGCAATTCCAATAATTAGCATGTAAACATTTTTTGTTGAACAAATTTAGTTATTTCGTATGGAATTTAAAGGGCATTCTAATTCTAATTTAAGACTAACTAGGGATTGATTTTAACAATGCCTAAATTTTCAATTCCAGCATAAATATAACCATCTGGACCTATTCCAATTGAACGCAAGCGACCTAAACCTTCCAATAGTTTTTCTTCTTTGGTTACCGTATTGTTTTTTAAGTAAATATTATCTAGATATTGAAATTTTAAGGAGCCAACTAATACGTTGCCTTTCCATTTCGGATAAATATCACTGCTAATAAACACCATGCCGCAAGGAGCAATAGAAGGATCCCAATAGTGCAAAGGTTGTTCCATGCCTGGCAAGGCTGTTTTATCTGTTATTTTAGAACCTGAGTAATTTCGGCCATAAGTAATTTTTGGCCAACCATAGTTTTTACCCTTGTTAATAATATTAATCTCGTCGCCACCTTTTGGGCCGTGCTCATGAGACCATAATTCACCTGTTTCAGGATGAATAGCCAAGCCTTGAGGGTTGCGATGGCCATAAGAGTATATGGCTTGTTTGGCATTGGGTGCGTTGTAAAACGGATTGTCTTTAGGGATGCGACCGTCATCATGTAGTCTATAAATCTTACCGCCATCGCGAGTTATATCTTGAGGATTAGTGTCTCGATCACCACGTTCGCCAATAGAGAAATATAAATAGCCATTATTGTCGAAAGCTAATCGAGAACCAAAATGCTGACCAGAAGTTGAATTTGGTGAAGCTTTGTAAAGTAACTGTTTGTCGGTGAATTGCGAATTTTTAATTTTTCCACGCATTATAGCAGTATGTCCACCTTTGCCATTACCTGCTGATGAGGCAAATGAGATATATACCCAACCGTTTTCGTTGTAGTTAGGGTGTAGAACGATATCCATTAAGCCGCCTTGGCCCCTTACATAAATTTCAGGTAGCCCAGAGATTTCTTTAGTAATGCCATTTTTAAAATGAAGAAGTTTACCTGCTTTTTCGGTTATCAATAACGAATTATCTGGTAAAAAAGTAAATCCCCAAGGGATGTTTAAATCAGGCACGATAATATTGTAACTTTTGTTTTTACTTGAATTTTGGGCACAAGTGGTAAGGTTCAAAAAGGCAAGGGTAAAAACAATTATTATTCGAATTTTCATAGGGAAAAATATTATGATATAAATTTAAGATAATACTTGTAAGAAATTAAAGAAAAGCTATATATTTGCAGTCCTAAAATGATAACCAAGTTTCGGGGTGTAGCGTAGCCCGGTTATCGCGCCGCGTTTGGGACGCGGAGGTCGCAGGTTCGAATCCTGCCACCCCGACTTTTAAAGCTCAACATATGTTGGGCTTTTTTATTTGTACCATAAGTGTTAATTAATTGCTAACCAACTTTGATTTTCTAATTAAAAAAGATATATTATATATCACAAATTAAACGAATTATAACAACTAAATAATTAGAAAGAAAGATGGGAAAAGAAAGCAGTACATTATTAGGAATATTGGCAGGAACCGCAATAGGAGCGACTTTAGGAATTTTGTTTGCTCCAGATAAAGGTTCTGTTACACGTCAAAAAATAGCAGATGAAGCTGCAGTTGCTCGCGATAAAGTCTCTGAAACCGCACATAATATGCGAGATAAAGTTGCCGAGAATGTAGCCAGTAAAAAAGAAACTTTAGACGAACAAATAGAGTCTATTGTTTCTGATGTAAGTCACAAGGCAGATGATGTTATAACAGCGCTTGAAAAGAAACTGGCAGAATTAAAAGCAAGGAATAAGCAGTACCAAAAAAAATAATTTTCAATGAAACTTTTTGAATCGATTAACGAAACATCTGGCAAGATGACAGATGCAGGAGAGGCTTATTTTAAAAAGTCTCAAGAATATCTTAAACTTAAAGTATTTCAGCAAATTAGTGTTTCCATTACTTTTGTTGCAAAGGCTTTAGTAATTGGAAGTTTATTATTTATTGGGTTGTTTTTTGCGTCCTTTGCTCTGGCAATGGCAATTGGTGAATGGCTGGACAATTTAGCTTTGGGTTATTTAATGCTTGGGGTAGTGTTTTTGTTGGGATGCGTTTTGGTGTATTACCAAAGACACACAATAGAACGTAAAGTAATAAAGAGTCTGTCTTCTAAATTTTTTAATTCTTAAAAATGAAACAATACGAGTCATTTGATGATATTGAAAAGGATCTAAAACGTTTAGATCTTGAACGAAATATTGCTTTGGAAGAAATGAAACTGGTTAAAAGTGAATTTCAAGATACTTTAAAGCCTATTAATTGGGTAAGCTCTATTTTTAGCGTCTTAGGGAAGTATGGTTTTTATACCCTTATAAAGCGATTTCTGAAGTAGATGAATGTACTTTGTTGCTTCATTTCTTTGGAAATAAACTACTATTATATTTTCCAATAGTTGCATAATAACTTTTAATAAGTTTCGTGAAAGTTTTTTGACAAAAACTCTACTTTTGTCATACTAAAAAGTAATCATATTATGTCAGATACAATTGAAAAAGTAAAATGTCTTATTATAGGCTCTGGTCCAGCAGGATATACTGCGGCAATTTATGCAGCTAGAGCAAACATGAATCCAGTATTATACCAAGGTAGTCAGCCTGGGGGTCAATTAACAACTACAAACGAAGTAGAGAATTTTCCTGGGTACCCTAATGGAATAACGGGACCTGAAATGATGATTGAGCTACAAAAACAAGCCGAGCGTTTTGATACTGATGTACGCGATGGTTGGATTACCAAAGTAGATTTTTCTGGAGAAGTCCATAAAGTATGGGTTAATGATACAAAAGAGATACACTGTGATACGGTTATTATTTCTACAGGTGCTTCAGCTAAATATTTAGGATTAGATTCTGAACAAAAGTACTTAAAGCTTGGTGGAGGTGTTTCTGCTTGTGCCGTTTGTGATGGGTTTTTCTACAGAAATCAAGAAGTGGTTATAGTAGGAGCAGGCGATAGTGCTTGCGAAGAGGCTCATTATTTATCTAAATTATGTAAAAAAGTGACTATGCTTGTGCGTCGCGATGAATTTAGAGCATCAAAAATTATGGCTGAACGTGTTAAGAAAACAGAAAATATTGAAATACTCTACAATACAGAAACCGATGAGGTTTTAGGTGATGGACAAGTAGTAACTGGTGTTCGCGTGTTTAACAACCAAACTAATGAGAAACATGAAATTCCTGCTACAGGATTTTTTGTAGCCATTGGTCACAAACCCAATACAGACATTTTTAAGGACTTTTTAGATTTAGATGAAACAGGATATATTATAAATGTTCCTGGTACTTCTAAAACGAATGTAGAGGGTGTGTTTGTTTCAGGTGATGCAGCAGATCATGTATATAGACAAGCAGTTACAGCCGCTGGAACAGGTTGTATGGCAGCTTTAGATGCTGAACGTTGGTTAGCAGCCAAAGATGCATCTTTTGAAGTAAGCACTTCGACGTATAATTAAGGAGTCAAATACAATATTTTAGAATCAAAAATCCGGGTGATCCCGGATTTTTTTGTTTTTAAAGTTAATTGGCTTCACATGATATAAATCATGTTTTAGGTTTCTAATAACCCCGAAATTTGTAACGTAAATTAAATATAACTGGTATGAGAATAATTAAACAAAACGGAATGATGTGGTTATTCACAATATTAACTGTAATCTTCGCAAGTCAAAATCTTTTAGCACAGGAATTTAATCTTAACAATACGAAATCAAGCATGTCAATTTTTGGAACATCCAGTTTGCATGATTGGGAAGAAACTGTAGAAGAACAATCTGGAAATATAGAATTGAACAACAATGGAGAGATAAACATATCAAACCTAAATGTAAGTATTGTTGCTGAAAGTATTAAAAGTGGAAAATCTGCAATGGATAAAAATACTTATAAAGCTTTGGATACAAAAAACCATAAGACCATAACTTTTAAGATGAATGAGTCTAAAAAAGTAACGGACTTGGGGAATTCTCAATATCAAGTAACAGTTTCTGGTAAATTGAGTGTTTCGGGAGTAACAAAAACAGTCGATTTGTCTTTCAAAATGACACTAGCATCTAATACAGTGACTTTAGAAGGTGAGAAAACCTTTAACATGAAAGATTTTGGTATTGAACCACCAAAAGCTTTGCTCGGAACAATAACAACTGGAGAAGACGTGACCATAAAATTTAAATCAATATTTACTAATTAAAAATAAATCTTTAAATACTAAAGCGTTATGAGAACTACTATCAAAAAAGCGATAATTTTTTCGCTAATGTTAATTGGGGTCAGTTTATATGCCCAGAATAAAAGAGACCTGGATAATTGGAGAGCTCCAGACCAAAGAGGTATCAATGTGTTTGAAGCACCAAAAGATACGGTGTCCACTTTTGAAAGAGTAAAAGTAAGGGTAGGTGGAGCATCTACGCTTCAATTCCAAGCATTATCCCATGAAAATGGTGTGCCTCAAGATTTGATTGATGATGGAACTGTTATGGAGCTTAAGAGTATTGGCTCTAACTTTAATTTAGCTACTGCAAACCTAGATTTAGATGTGGCTTTAGCTAAAGGGGTAAGAATGCACTTAAGAACATATTTATCTTCTCGTCACCACCCAGAACCTTATGTAAAAGGAGGGTATTTCCAAATTGACAATTTAGATTTTATTTCTGAAGGATTGTTGAACGATTTAATGAAATATACTACCCTTAAAGTTGGTCACATGGAAAACAACTATGGTGATGCGCACTTTAGAAGAACAGATAATGCGCAAGCTATATACAACCCATTTGTAGGAAACTTAATTATGGATTCTTTTACTACAGAGGTTGGTGCCGAGTTGTACTATCAACGTAATGGTTTTTTAGGTATGGTAGGGTTCACCAACGGTAAATTGAATCAATCTGTAGCTGAAGGTTCAAATGAGAAAACTGGAGGTGCTTCATTCATAGCTAAATTAGGATACGATAATCAGTTAACAGAAGACTTAAGATTGAGATTAACAGGTTCAATATATACAACAGGTTATGTTCCTAACAACTATCTTTACACAGCTGACAGAGCAGGTTCTAGATATTACTTTGTTATGGAAGATGTTGATGCTACTGCAAAGTCTCCATTCAGATCTGGACGTTTCGATCCTGGATTCAGAAATAGAATCACAGCGGTAATGTTCAATCCTTTTGTAAAATATAATGGTTTGGAATTCTTTGGTACAATCGAACTTGCAAATGGTAGAGCATCTACTGAAATGGAGAATCGTAGTACTACACAATTAGCAGGTGAAGTAATCTACCGTTTCGGGCAAGCTGAAAACTTCTACCTAGGTGGGCGTTATAATACGGTAAGTTCTGAACAATCATTTGGCGATGTAGATATCAATAGATTCCAATTTTCTGCTGGATACTTCTTGACAAAAAACATCTTGGCTAAACTAGAATATGTTAACCAAACTTATGATGGTTATCCAGAGGCTAATATTCTTTATGACGGTAAGTTCAATGGTTTAATGGTAGAAGCGGTAATTAGCTTCTAAACTAATTGTATAATTATTATTATTAAACATGCCTTTTGTCACAGATTTGTAATTTAAGATTTGTTTCATAAGGCATGTTTTTTATAAATTGATTACGTTATAATTTTTTACCATGAAAAGGTTTTTATTATTGACATTGTTTTTTGCTTTAACTCTTGTCACTATGTCTTTTTTAGTTGCAAAAAAGTCGTTAGAAGTTGTGGTTAAAAGTGATAGTGAGGTGTCTATTTCAGGAACTAGTAATGTGAATTCCTTTACATGTTGTTATAATATAGACAAATTAGAAGATCCTATTCCTGTAAGTTTTGAGTCCAATAATAAAAACATGGTTTTTCAGTCAACAGTATTAGAGTTGAAAAGTGACTGTTTTGATTGTGGCCATAAGGCTATAAATAAGGATTTTAATAAGCTTTTGAAAACTGAACTTTATCCTAGGATAAAATTAAATCTTCTAGCAATAAAAAAAACTTCTGAATTAAAGAACACTTACAATGCTAAAGTTGAGATTAATATTGCAGATGTTGTTAATTCTTATACTTTTCCAGTACAGGTAACAAAAAATGAAGGCATCCATATCATAGGTGATCTTTCTATAGATTTAAGGGATTACAAATTGGAAGCTCCAAAGAAAATGATGGGGCTAATAGTAGTACACCCTGATGTGATAGTTAATTTTAATCTTCATTTAAGACTATTATGATATGTTTAAAATATCTTGAGATCATGTCTCATAATGGTTAACATTTCTATAATAAAACAAAAAAACCATCGGACTACAAGGGTAGTTGATGGTTAATTTTTGGTTGATTATTTTTGAAGTTATCTTTTACCAATACCACCAGATACGCCTTCTGTTTTTTCTAATTTTTCTGGACTGCCATAATAGGTAATGTCTCCGCCGCTATTGGCTTTTGCAATAAGCTCTTTTGAAGTATTAACAGAGATACTAGCACCACTAGTTGCTCTAATTGTGGATTTTTCAGCTAATAAATCGCCTGCATCAATATCGCTGCCACTATTGGCTTCCGCTTTAAGTGTAGTGGCTCGTCCTGTTAATTCCAAATCGCTGCCACTAGTTGATAGGCAGTAAAGTTTTTGGGTATCAATCTCAAGCTCCATATCACTGCCGCTGTTGGTTTCTAACTCCAAGTCATCTGCTTTAATAGTATTGGTTGAATATACATCGCTACCACTGGTTGCCACAATTTTGTCAATATTTTTAAAAGTTACCAGTACCTTTTTTGAAGCGGCAGACCGTATGTTTTCTTCAGCGGTAATTTCTAAAACACCATTATTGATAGCTACCAGTATAATGTCATGTAGATTACCATCGGCTTCAATGGTTACTTTTTCAGAAGGTCCTTGTGTGACATACACATCGAGTCCGCGACTTACATGAATTTCATTGAATTCATTTTGTAGCCTTTGTTCTTTGGTTATTACATTACCGTCACCTGTTACTCCAGGACCCCAACCCGTGTTGAACTCGCATGATAATAGGAGTAAGGATAAAATAAATGATACAATTAGTTTTGTTAATGTTGTCATGATTTTGATTGATTTTATTTTTTGATTGATTTTTGTAATTAATTGTCTTCAGAAGTTATTTCAATACCGTTTTCGTCAATATTTACTTTTACCTCTTCGCCATTGGCTTTAACACCGTCTTCATTTATTTCTAGACTAGAGTCTGTTGATTTAATTTCAATACCCTTATCATTAATTTTAACACTTGCTCCATCCTTATCCACATCTACTTTTAAATGAAAATCTTCGTCAGGACAATCGGAACAAATAACATCATCATCAATAATTTTTAAATAATGTTCTTCCATACCATTGTCTAAAATGTCATTGTAATAACTGGAATTTCTGTGAAAACTATAAGTATTGTCATCGGCATATAATGTACTGCCTTCAGGCAAATACAAAATAATTTCAACCTCTTGATCACTAAATTTGTTTTCAATTTTTGTAGTTAAATAACCATCAAGTAATAATTCATTACCCTTTAATTCGTAGTTGTAATTAATATTATTTGCACGCTTTTTAGCTAATTGGTAATCACTACCTTCGGCATTTTTCTCGATGCTAATTGATGCCAATGAATCTTTTGTTGAGCGTACTATTAAGCGAATATCTGACGAATAAATAATTTTATCCTCGTTTTCATCACGTAATAATCTATAAGAAGTTCCATGTCTGTAAACACCTTTTCTATAGTTGTCGTTGCCAACCATTTTTAGGTTTAAGGTATCACTGGCGCTTATATTTAGTACTTCTTTTTTAGTAACACTGGCATCAAAAGCATGTTCGCTGGCTTGCCTAACGCCTATAACTACTAAACTTATAATAGAAACTAACCATACACCTAGTAATACAAATTTTGCAATGTTTCCGATAGACTTTAGATTGTTAATAAGGATTTTTAAGCCCAAATAAAACACAAAGAAAAAGGGTATACCTACAGCAAATAATGATAGCATAGATACAAGCCATACAGGTGTATTGGCTGCATTGGCAGCATCAACAAAATCAAAACCTGGCACATGGATTATATCGGATGCTCCAAATGTGAATAAGCCGATTATTAAGCCTATTAACGCCGAAGCTCCAGTAATGATTAGTATAACGCCTATAAACTTTGCCAATACCTTAAAGAAAAACATAAAAATGTCGCCTACGGCATCAAAAAATGATTGGGATCCAGATTTAATGCGATTGCCTTGTTTTTGAAAATCGACATTCTTTGCAGCATCAGAAACTGATTCTGAAACATTTTTTGCTACACCAGTTACAGAATCAGTAACATTTTTTGCTGCGTCTGAAACACTACCTAATCCGTCTTTAATTTTTTTTTCTATGTTACTAATGTTAACAGGTTCGCCTGTCATCATTAATTTATCTGCAGTCGTAACTGCCTCTGGGACTAAAATCCAAAGCAGTATATAAAGGAAGATACCAGTCCCTGCTCCAAAGATCAATACTATCCAGGCTAAACGAATCCAAATAGCGTCAATTCCAAAGTAGTGTGCTAAACCTGCAGAAACACCACCTACATAAGAGTTTTCGGTATCTCTAAATAGTTTTTTTGACGGACCAGTTTGTCTGTGATAGGATTGTTTTGGTTCATCTTCAAAAATTTCGTCATCAACCAAATAATCCTCTGGTTGTCCCATTATGGCAATAACTTCATCTACTTCTTTGTTGCCAATAACTTGTTTTTCGTGTTGTACGCGTTCGCTGAATAATTCGGCAATTCGTGCTTCGATATCCGATAGTATTTCAGATCGACCTTGAGAATCTGTAAATGAACGTTTTATAGCCTCAAGATAGCGTTGTAATTTTAAGTATGCATCTTCATCAATATGGAAGAATATACCTGCTAAATTTATGTTGACTGTTTTATTCATTATTTTTTGTTTTTTTGACTTGTTACTATATTAACTGCGTTTTGTAATTCATTCCAAGTTGTATTTAGTTCGTTTAAAAACAACTTGCCTGTTTCTGTTAGACCATAATACTTTCTAGGTGGTCCAGAAGTAGACTCCTCCCATCGGTAATTTAAAAGTCCTGCGTTCTTAAGCCTTGTAAGCAATGGGTAAATGGTACCCTCAACTACAAGCAACTTGGCATCCTTTAAAGTGTCCAGTATTTCTGCAACATAAGCATCATCATCCTTTAAAACCGAAAGGATGCAATACTCTAAAACACCTTTACGCATTTGTGCTTTTGTGTTTTCTATCTTCATATTCTAAAGCGTTTTAAATTTTTTAAACTGTTCATTTTTTGATTGATTGTGATTGATGAAATGCTGAAACTAATCAGCCTGATTTATTTTAAAAAGTTAATAGTTAACGGATAATTAAAGTATTCACCGTCTTTTGCTGCCAAACTGGCCCTAACAATGAATACCATTTCTAAAATAAAGCCCATAAGGGCTAAAAAGCCTAATCCACCAGTAATATATAATAGAGGAGATGGTTTTGTAACGTTTAAATGAATGCTGTCAAAAGCGTCAATATCTAAAAAATCGATACCATTAAATAAATTAAAGACAAAGAATGGAATGGTAATCATGCCAATTATTAAAGCGTATAGTAAGATGCTAATTTGGAAATTGATAATCTGTTTTCCATGGGCATCAACAAACTCCGATTTGTCTTTGTTTGCAATCCACAATACAAGTGGCCCAATAAAATTTCCAAATGGAATTACAAACCTGCTAAAGGTTGATAAGTGAATAAATGTGGCTATATTTTTTTGGTGATTATCTATCATGTTTAAAAAGTATATAATAGTTTCTTATGCAAATATATATCTAAAAGAAGGTATTATGCAATACAAAGTACTAAAAATTAACAAATAATTAACATATGATAACTCGTATATTTTCAATACTTTTAAGAAAAATTTATTCGGAAATATGGAACTTACCCCAAGTAAAATAAACCTTTTCAACTTGTTTAAACTTCCTGCAGCTTTCTTTACAGGTATTCGTGTTAAAGCTATTGATGAGGGGTCTTGTACAGTTTCAGTTAAACACAGGTGGGTAAATCAAAATCCATTTAAATCGATGTTTTGGGCTGTTCAGGGTATGGCAGCAGAATTAACCACTGGAGCTTTGGTTATGGCAAAGATTAAACAGAGCGGGAAAAATATTTCCATGTTGGTTTTAAGTAATAATGCGTCGTTTACCAAAAAAGCAACTGGTAGAATTACGTTTGTTTGTAATGATGGTGATAAGGTTGATGCTGCTATAGCAAAATCTATTGAAACAGGTGAGGGGCAAACAGTTTGGATGCAATCTGTTGGAACAAATTCTGATGGTGTGGAAGTATCTACTTTTAATTTTGAATGGACGCTTAAAGTAAAAGTGTAATTTGTAGTGTAACAAAAACGGTATTCTGTCAACGAATAAAAGTATCAATCAATAAAAATTTAAAAACATGAACGCACACGAAATAGATTATCAAATTTATGGTGAAGAAATGCAATATGTAGAAATAGAACTGGATCCAAATGAAGGTGTTGTAGCCGAAGCCGGAAGTTTCATGATGATGGACGATGGTATAAAGATGGAAACCATTTTTGGTGATGGTTCAGAAAAAAACAAAGGGTTTTTAGGATCCATCCTTGGAGCTGGGAAGCGCATACTTACAGGGGAAAGTTTGTTTATGACGGCGTTTTACAATGACTTAATGGGAAAGCGAAAAGTTAGCTTTGCTTCGCCTTATCCTGGGAAAATAGTAGCTATAGATTTAACGGCATTTGGTAATAAGTTTATTTGTCAAAAGGATGCGTTTTTATGTGCAGCCAAAGGCGTGAGTGTAGGCATTGAATTTAGCAAACGTTTAGGCAGGGGACTATTTGGTGGCGAAGGATTTATTATGCAAAAGTTGGAAGGTGATGGGTTGGCTTTTGTTCATGCAGGCGGAACATTGGCAAAACGTGAATTACAACGCGGTGAAACGTTACGAGTAGACACAGGATGCATTGTTGGATTTACACAAGAGGTAGATTATGACATAGAATTTGTTGGAGGAATAAAAAACACCATTTTTGGTGGCGAAGGATTGTTTTTTGCTAAACTTCAAGGCCCAGGAACGGTCTACATCCAATCCTTACCGTTTAGTCGCTTGGCAGGTCGTGTGTTGGCTTCTGCACCTCAAGGAGGTGGAAAGGATAAAGGAGAAGGAAGTATACTTGGAGGTCTTGGCGATTTGTTAGATGGTGATAATAGGTTTTAATAAATGTTATCAACAATTTCTAATAGTTGTAAAAGCTTTGTTTTACTTGGCTTTTATTGATTTTCGTTTCAATTAAGAACGACATTTGGGGTGTTAAAATTTTGTTTAAACACAAAAAGTAATTCTTTTTTTTAGTAAATTTAGAAAACCAAAAAATTATTACAGCCTATAGAACACATCTACTTTTTTTAACCTAAAACCTTAAAATTAATGGCAAGAGCAATGTTTGAGTACACCAAGACTGTACTGAATAAAGTGAGTTTTGATGCTACGTTGTTTTGCAAGGAAGTACAAAAAGCGCTTCAACGTTTATTACCCTACGAAATTGAAGAGTTAAAGATTTTTATTCAATCTTTGGTACTGCAAAACCCAGATTTAAATCAATGTTTAATATATTTAAAACCATAAAAAAAGCGACCAATTGGTCGCTTTTTTTATTTTGATATAGGACTGATTATATTGACATTTTGAAATGCAATAGCACCTCGTATTATCCCAGAAATAACACCTTGCATGGCCTCAATTATTTGCATCTTCAATTCGCTTTTATGATAAATTAAGCTGACTTCTCTTGCAGGAGCAGGATCATTAAAGTAATGTAAATTTTGTTTGGCTTTTTCGTTCAAATCCAATGTGTGTAAATAGGGTAGCAGCGTCATGCCTAACCCTTCATCTGATAATTTTATTAGCGTTTCTATACTGCCGCTTTCCAATTGAAACTGATCGTCAGTATGGTCTTTAAATGCTTTACATAGGTTAATAACACCATCTCTGAAACAATGCCCATCTTCTAAAAGCAGCATATCGTCAATTTCTAAATCCGATACATTTAATTTACCAGAACTATGCAGCCTATGATGCGGTGGTATATAACCTACAAAAGGCTCAAAATACAATACACGTTCTTTAATATGATCATGTTCCAAAGGTGTTGCTGCAATAGCAGCATCTAAATGACCGTCGTTAATACGTGAAATGACCTCCTCGGTTGTAAGCTCTTCGATTTTTAACTTTATTTTTGGATACTTTTTAATAAAAGTCTTCAAGAACATGGGCAAAAGAGTAGGCATAATAGTAGGTATAATACCTAATTTAAATTCACCACCAATAAATCCTTTTTGCTGATCAACAATATCTTGAATTCTATATGATTCGTTAACAATATTTTTGGCTTGGGTTACAATCTTTCGGCCTACATCAGTAAGTTCAATAGGTTTTTTACTCCTATCAAAAATCTGAATATCAAGTTCGTCTTCCAACTTTTGAATTTGCATACTTAAAGTCGGTTGGGTTACAAAACATTTTTCTGCCGCTTTGGTGAAATTTTGCTGTTCGGCTACAGCTAAAACATAGTATAGTTGTGTAATGGTCATCTCAATCAATTTAGGCTATAAAAATATAAAAACTATCAATAAAATTTATAGAAACACCTGTTAATTATAAATTAAATTTGTGGTAAGAAATTAAAACAGAAATTATGACACTAAATAGTATAGGTTTAGACGAAAATAAAACAAAGGATATTGCTAACGATTTAAACCAGTTGTTAGCCAACTTTCAAATTTATTATCAAAATTTAAGAGGTATTCATTGGAATATCAAGGGCAAAGCGTTCTTTGATTTACATGTGAAGTTTGAAGAGTTGTACAATGACACCAATGTAAAGGTTGATGAAATAGCCGAACGTATTCTAACATTAGGTATAACACCGCTTCATACATTTGAAGACTATACCCAAGCCGCAAAGGTGCCAGTAGGAAAAAATATTTCAAAAGATGAAAAGGCTGTTCAGTTAATAGTCGATTCGCTTTCAGAATTGTTAAAATTAGAACGCCATATTCTAGAAAAGGCTGGAGATGCTAATGATGAAGGTACAAATGCTATGATGAGTGATTTTATTACAGAACAAGAAAAAACAGTTTGGATGATGAAAGCTTGGTTAGGAGAAACAGTTTAATAGCTTTGGTTAGTAGTTAAAAAAGCGACCATTTTGGTCGCTTTTTTTGTCACGCTATGCTTGTGCGGGACATTTGATCATAAAGACTACTACTTCCCTTAGAATTGATAATACTAAAAAAGTATAATAAACCAACTATCTGAGGTAGAATCAATACTATCCAAACCCATAGTGGTACAGAATTGTTTTGCGATTCATAATAGTTTATCCAATGCACACCTAGATGGGCAATTTCCCATGGTAAAAACTTTAGAATGGTGCGTTTTAATACAGAACCGCCATTTGATTTCACCTGTATTTTTAAAGCTAATTTACCTAAAGACGCCTTTAGTTTACTACTTTCCATGATATAGAAATACAAAAAAACAGGAAGCGTAAGACTAAAAAAACCAATTAGCTGACCATAAGCAGGATCTGTTTTTTTAGGAAATTCATCAAATGGCACCAAGGTAATACTGATACTAAATAATATTGAGCCGTAAACCAGGATGATTAAATAATCTATTAAAGCTGCTAATAGGCGTTTTTTTAACAGCATTCTAGAATCGTATTTTCATTTCAGTGTCTTCGGTGAGTTCAAACTTCGCGTCGGCAAAAGTTGGAGGACCATATAACATAGGGTTGTTGGACATACCATACGATTCCATAGGCATGCCATTAGGTTCTAAATCCATGCGTTCGTTATCGTTTTCATCATGTAGTAACATAACCGCATAAATACCTGGCGCTACATCTTTAAAGGTCACTGAAATCTTGCCTTCATGTATTTCGGCTTTGGCATTTTTAATACCTTTACCTTTCATAAAGGTATCTTCGGTATGTAGGCCTACCAGTACATGACCGTTATTGTTTAAAACATTATCTACAGATACGGTTAACGTATACGTTTCTTGTGAGTAACTTAAAACTGTTGTTAATGCCATGGTGATGACTAATGCTAGTGTTTTCATAATATGGATTGATTTTATTGTTATGGTGTAAATATTATAACAATTAACATGTTTTCGAAATCCATTTTACTGAATTGTAGAATCGTACAGATGAAATGTTAATTTTGCTAGATGCTAGAAATGATTATTAATAAATCATAGACTAAATCAAGCCTCTAGCTTTAATTTCTAAATACTTATTAATGGTATTAATGGTAAGGTCTTCAGGAGCTGTTAAAATACTTTGAATGCCATGCTTTTGTAATTCGGTTACAATAAGTTTCTTTTCGAAAATAAATTTTTCGGCAATGGTTTTTTCAAATATTTCATTAGTCTTATGCGCTGGCTGTTTAATAAACTGCGAAAGCTCGGTATTTTCAAAGAAAATGACAACGAGTACATGATTTTTTGCAATAGCTTGTAAATAGGGAAGCTGCCTGTGAAGTGCATCTAAAGTTTCAAAATTTGTATAGAGTAATAGTAAGCTACGTTGGTTAAGACTGCGCTTAATGTCAATATATAGTCGGGAAAAGTCAGATTCAGCAAAATCAGTATTCAAATTATAAAGGGTTTCCATAATTTGATTCATTTGCGAAGGTCTACGTTCAGCAACTACTTTATCGGTTACTTTGCGGGAAAACGAAAACATACCCGCTTTATCCTGTTTTTTAAGCGCAACATTACTAATTACAAGCGTGGCATTTATTGCATAGTCTAAAAGGCTTAACCCGTTAAAAGGCATTTTCATGGCGCGACCCATATCAATTACGCTATAAATAGGTTGTGAGCGTTCATCTTGATACTGATTAACCATAAGCTGGTTGCGTTTGGCAGTGGCTTTCCAATTAATGTTCCTAATATCGTCGCCAGCAACATAATCTTTTATTTGCTCAAACTCCATGGTATGACCTATACGCCTAATTTTCTTTAACCCAAATTCAAAAATCTTATTTGAAAATGCAATGAGCATATATTTCTTGAGTTGCAAAAACGAGGGATAATTAGGAACCATAGCTTTGTTGCCAAACTGAAATCGTCTAGATAATAACCCTATTGGAGATGTGACATAAACGTTTAAGTTTCCAAAATGATATTCGCCACGCTCTAACGGTCTTAACGCATAGGTTATTTTTTTATCACCAGACTTATTGAGGCTTGTGGCAATCTCAAAATCCCGTTTTTGATATTGAAACGGTAATTCGTCAATAAGTTTTAGGTCGACATTAAAATTATAACTGTTTTTTAGGTTGATTTCTATAGGGTTATCATCGCCATTACTTAATTTTTCTGGTAGGATTCGGGTAGCCGATATCCCTTGCTGTTTGAACAGCAAAATAATATCGATTATTAAAATAGCGGTCAAAATAGCAGTTAACATGTTTGCAATTGCTAATAAACCTGTAAAAACAAACGCAAGGATATATATGGCTATAAGACCAATAACAGCTATAAAAAAGCGGAATTCTAAATATGTATTTTTAAGAAACTGCTTCACTAGCGTGGAATTTCTATAGTTTCAAGAATTTGATCGATTACTTTTTCTACGGTAAAGGCTTCCATTTCGCGTTCTGGTGTTAATACCAAACGGTGTTTTAAAACCGCTTTTGTACAGCGTTTAATATCGTCTGGTGTTACAAAATCCCGTCCGTGAATGGCAGCATTGGATTTTGCCGCATTTAGTATAGCAATAGATGCCCTTGGCGATGCACCTAAATACAAATTGGCATTCGTTCTGGTATTGTTTACAATGGCAGCTATATAGTTTAGTAAATGATCTTCAACAAGTACTTGCTTTATTAAGTTTTGATAAGCCATAATGTCTTCGGCTTTTAAAACTGAATTTATGGTGTTGAAATCTAATTTATCTTCACGCTTGTGGTTGTCTATTAAAATCTGAACCTCTTCATCTAGAGATGGATAATCAACATCAATCTTAAACAAAAACCTATCTAATTGGGCTTCTGGTAAACGGTAAGTGCCTTCCTGTTCAATGGGATTTTGGGTTGCAAATACCAAAAACGGACTGTTCATTACAAACCTATTGTTATCTATTGTAATTTGACGTTCTGCCATGACTTCAAACAGTGCGGCTTGTGTTTTGGCAGGCGCCCTATTTATTTCATCAATTAAAATAATATTTGAAAAAATAGGCCCTTTTTTATATTCAAAATCATTGGTTTTTACATTAAAAATAGATGTTCCCAAAATATCGCTAGGCATTAAGTCTGGAGTAAACTGAATGCGACTAAAATCAACATCCAAGGTTTTTGCCAATAATTTAGCGGTTATGGTTTTGGCAACTCCTGGCACACCTTCTATTAGGGTGTGGCCATTGGACAGTATAGATATAATAAGCAGTTCTATCATATCGTTTTGACCAACAATTATTTTGCCTATCTCGTTTTTTATTTGCTCTACATGCTCCTGTAGTGGTTTTAAATCTATCCTATTGGTGAAGTTTAAATCTTCAGCTTCTGGTTGTAAATCGTCCATTTATTAATGTTTTTTTAAAAATTCTTCTATTTTTTTATGTAATTCAATTAAATCGTTTTCTGTATGTGTTGATTTTGATTTGAGATAGGCAATAAAATCGATTAAAGCTTTGGTGTCCGTCTTGTTGTTTGTTGATTTTATGGCTAGCTTTTCTATAAAACGCTCACTTAATTCGTTGGTATCTAAATAATACGAGCTTCTAACGTGCTCTAAAAAGTAGGTTGTTTTTTTATGAATAATATTGGTGTAATCACCATGTTGGTAATATAAATCGCCAACCGTTTTGGTAAATTCTACCGTGGTATTTTTAAGCGGCTCAATAACCGGAATAACACGTTGTGTGCGTTTGCCTTTAAACAATATAAAAAGTATAAGCGATAGCAGTGCTATGTAAAACGCCCATTTTAATGCTGAATTTGTTAGTATAAAACGCAAAGGACTCGTTATAACCTTTCGTCCGCTTTTATAGTAATTGTCCCAAATTAAGGGATTGTTGGGTAAGTAGGACAAAACTGCTGCGGCATAATTTTCTTTATCATCTAGTAAATGATAATTAGTAAAGGCAAATGGATTTGTATGCAGATAAAAGGCACCATCCTTGTCGCCAAATGGCACTTTAATGAAATTGATTTCTTGTTTTGTCTTGTCTTCGTTTAAAACGTGTCCCAGTACTACTGTGTGTAATGTGTCTATTGAAGTGATAAAATAATTTTCAATAACATCCTCAAATAATGTATTATGCGATTTTAAACGCGGGTTGCTAAATGTACTGTATGATGAGCTCTTTAAAAACCCTTCGTAATCTTGATCGAAGTTAAGGTTTAACGTATCGGCTATTCTACCATAAAAATAATTTGTACTTATAAAAACGGTGTTGCCGCGTTCAACAAAATCAAGTAAGGATATGCTGCCTTCATCTTCAAGGCTTATGTAATCATTAATTAATAATAAGGTCTTTTTGTTAGAGCTATCAACGTGCTTAAGCGCTTCGTAAATACTTTTATTGGATGTTTCAATATCAAAGTCTGATGTGTTTTTCAATTCATTAAACAGCACATAACAGCCTAACGGAATTTTATCTGCGGCAGAGTAGGAGTCTCTCCAGTTTATAGCCTTCGGTTTTGTAACCTCTGCAACCATCAACAAAACGATAATGGCAGCAATGGCGTACAATGCTATTTTTGAGCGTTTATCCATTGGCGTTTGTGTTTAGGGTGTTAAAATCGGTTTGGTTACGCTTGAATTGGTTTTCGTCTATTTCAAATTCACCATACCAAACATAATCGTAGATATAGGAAATACGCTTAAAGCTGTTTCGCGTAGCTTCGTTGGTTATCTCGTTTATATAATCAGAGTTGGTTTTATCGTAATGCCAATCTATAATGCCCTTTTTAGATAAAATTTTTAAGGACTTTAAATACATGTAGCGCGTGGCCAAACGGTAATTGTTTTGTTTTAATGCTAAAGCAATAAGGTCTTCAAAATTAACCTCATTTATGTTTTCTTCAACATAACTAAAGCCTTCAATATCCTGCTCTTCAGTTTTAAATACTGCCCCTATTGGCGATTGAAACATAAATTTTAAAAATAAATAAAGCGACCCTAAGCCTAATAGACTGTAAATTATTATTTCTAAAGTTTGATAATCTACAAAGTCAATTTCTACGCCAAAAATATCACCAAGCCATCTGAAAAATTTTCTAAACAACCCTTGGATTAAGTTTACACCACCAGTGTCATTAATATCGTAATTAAACGCACGGTCTTGATAACGGTCTTTAATATTCTCCTTAAAGGGTTTTATAGCCACTTCAGCGCTATCGGTTTTTATGTTCTTGTCTTGACTATAATGGACTGATGTCAAGCTCATCAAAAAAACAAGCAAATAAAACCGTATATGTTTAGGGCCTTTAATCATTTATACCAATTTGTTCAATACGCTCACGTAAAAAGATGTTGTATTTTTCTTCGTGTAAATTAAAATAGAGAATGCCAAAAGCTATTTGTGAAAGGGCTTGTGTAAAAACAAAGCTCAAAATAAATAAGGCAAAACCAATAGTGTAAATAATAGTGGCAAAAACACTTGTGGTAATATCAATGCTGCTTTCTACAGAAAAGTAAGTGTAAATACCTAATATAAATGTTGGTATAGAAACAATTAAAAATGTAATCATTAAATTTAAAATCCCGATGATTAATCCATAGAAAACTACGCGTAAAAAATTAGAAAAAGTAAACGACCACCCTTCATTAAGGGCTTCTGTAACAGTATTTTTTCCTTTAAAGAGTGAGGTGAAGGCCAATCCAAAGAAAGCCGTTAAGGTAAAACTAATAGCGTATTGTGCAAGCATTCCTAGTAAAGGAATAAAGGCCAAAATAACGGACACTATTATATAGCCCACATAAATAAAGGCGCCAATAATAACAAATATAATAACGGCTCCTATCCGTTGTTTTATGGCATTTCCTACTTTTTTGGGTTCAACATCGCCTTCGTTTTTTACATACTCGATAATATAGGCGCTAGATACACTATAGTTTAAAATGGCTGTTAACCCCAAAATAATAATCAGCATAAAAAGGCCACCATACAAGTACAGTTCGTTGTCAATATTACTGCCCATACCAAATCTAAAATCTCTACTGGCCAATCCCATAAAACCGGTTACCAATAGATACGACCCTATGAGGGTTAGAATAATACTCACAGCATTGTACCGTAAATACAGATTGGTATAGGGTTTAAAATTGTATTTAAGCCATAAAAAATAAGTGTTAATAATATCACCAAAACTGTTTCGTGTTCGTAATTCTAAATAGGGCTTTTTCACGGTAAAGGTTAAGAGGTTTTTAGGTATTGTTTGTTAAGTTTAATGGGATATAAAATGTAATAGTAAATTATTAATGCCAACGAAGCTAGAATAATTCCGTAGGCTAAAACATTCGGCATTTGTTCTCCAAAGCGGGTAAAAAATCCTTCTATAAATCCAGCTATTATAAAAAATGGAATGGTACTAACTACTATTTTTAAGCCATCTTTGGCACCTTTCATAAAAGCAACACGCCTACTGAATGTTTTAGGGAATAAAAAACTGTTTCCCATAACCAATCCAGCACAACCAGCTATTACAATAACTGATATTTCAATGGTGCCATGTAACCAGATTGTTGAAGTTTTATCTAGAAGACCATAGTTGTAGAAAAAGGTTATAAAAGCACCAAGCATAATACCATTACTAAATAACACAAAAATGGTCCCTACACTAAATAAAACACCCATAGCAAATGCAATTATAGCAACGCGAATGTTATTGACGGTAATACCTAAAAACGTCCCTACTTGACTGCCGCTTTTGTAAACCGCCATGGGTTCACCGTTTTCAATATTTTCAATGGTCATATTGACATAACCATCTCCTAGAATCAATCGTACAAAGCTGTCGTCATTTAAAGTAGAAACAATACCAATCAAAACGGCAGCCATAAAAAACAAAAAGGTATAGAGTAAGGTTTTATGATACTGTTTAAAAAATAAAGGGAATTCATATTTCCAGAACGAAATAATCTTGTTCTTAGACTCCTTTTTAGTGATGTAAATTTTTTGATGTGCTTGCGAAGCCAACGAATTTAAATACAAAAGTGTCTTACTATCAGGATAGTAAGTTTGGGCGTATGAGAGGTCGTTAGTTAATTGTATATAATATGAAGCAAGGTCGTCTGGATTTATTTTTACATTATTGTGTAAAGCGGTTTCAAATCCTATCCATTTTTCCTTATTTTGCTTCACGAAAGATGCTTCGCGCATAGACAAATAAAAATTTAAACGAATATACATTTCCATGAGCAAATTAGCAATTAACACGGCGCAAAATGTCAATTTAGATTATAAGCTAATTGGACTAGGTGAACGTGTTGTTGCATTTTTGATTGACGGCCTTATTTTAACAGCATATATCACCATAGTTGAAAATTTGGTGGCTGTCTCTGAAATCTTTGATGTTGACGATTGGACACGTGTAGGGTTTTTAAGCTTGTTTTTGCTGCCAGCCTTTTTTTACTCTTTATTATGCCATATAATTTTTGGAGGGCAGACAGTTGGAAAAAT
Organism: Hanstruepera flava; assembly: GCF_023634025.1. Classification (GTDB taxonomy): domain Bacteria; phylum Bacteroidota; class Bacteroidia; order Flavobacteriales; family Flavobacteriaceae; genus Hanstruepera; species Hanstruepera flava. The sequence goes on from NZ_JALJCW010000002.1 coordinate 378,626, forward strand.
AATCATGAAAATTAAAGTTGTTCGTTTTGATGGTACGCCAACACAATGGTATAATTTTCTGGTACGCTGGATGTTGCGAATTATCGATATTTGGATGTTTTTTGCATCTATTGGTGTTTTGAGTATTTTGTTGTCAGACAAAAAACAACGTGTTGGCGATGCGGCAGCGGGCACTATTGTAATTAGCGTTAAAAAGAAACACAAAATAACTAGTACCATTTTAGAAGATATTACAGACGATTACAACCCAAAATTTACTACAGTAACCCAGTTGAGCGATAAAGATGTACGCATTATTAAAGAAGCTTTTTTGATTGCCAAAAAGAACAACGATTTTAAAACGCTTACCGTATTAAAAAATAAAATTTGTGAAGTATTGAATATAGAGTCTGAATTGTACGACAAAGAGTTTATTGACACCATTTTAAAGGATTATAATTACTATACACAAAATATGTAAGCAGAGAACCAATTTTACAGAGTAAAATTGTGTGAATCGCTTACGTTGAGCTTGTCGAAGTGTCTTATAATTTTTTGTATAGAGTTCATTATAACTAATTTTATAATGTAAAAGTTATGTAGAAAAGTAATCGTGTTTAAAAGAGTTGTTTTTTATTTAATTTAAGGACTTATGCGAATAGAATTCAAAAAAAATCGTCTATATGTAAATCTTATCATTGGCATTTTGTGGATGTCATTAGGTGTTTATAAATTGATTTTTGGTAATCAACCGCATTGGTTTGAATATAGTTATTTCCTTTTAGGAGCTATATATCTTGGTATGGTATTTAATGAATTGATATATCCATACTTGAAGATTGATGGAGGGGTAGTAACAATGAATATATTATATGGAAATGGTAAATCTCTTCAGCTAAAAAATATTAAACGAATTAAAAAGTTTTCAAACCAATATATCTTGATGACCGATAATAATGAAATGAAAATCAATGTACGATTAATAGATAGTGAATCGCTCATTAAATTAGAAGCTATTTTAAAAGCGTTAAGTTTACCAGTTAGCCATACACCTTTTTACAATTAAGAGATTATAAACAGATAATATGTTTTACACCATTGACATTTTAGGAACTATTGCTTTTGCCATTTCGGGCGTATTGGTGGCTTTAAGTAAAAGAATGGATCCGTTTGGAATTCTAATAATTGCTTTTGTTACAGCTGTAGGAGGCGGTACACTTCGCGATGTGCTTATAGGAGAAACGCCAGTAAGTTGGATGCAAAACCTCACCTATACCTATGTTATAATTGTTTCGGCAATATTTACCGTAATCTTCAGATCTAAAATAGATTATTTAAGGCGGTCCTTGTTTTTGTTTGATACTATTGGAATTGGTCTATACACCGTTGTGGGTATCGAAATTGGTATCAGTGCGGGATTGAGTCCTATTATTTGTATTGCACTGGGTACTATTTCAGCCTGTTTTGGTGGTGTTATTCGTGATATATTGTGTAATGAAATCCCTGTTATTTTTAGAAAAGAGATTTATGCTACTGCATGTATTTTAGGAGGGCTTACCTATTTTTTGGTAAGGAAGTTGCCTATAGATAACGGGCTTGTTTTTATAATAGCAGGAGCGGTTGTCATAACTGTTAGGTTACTTGCAGTCCGGTTTAAAATAAGTTTACCAAGTTTGTATAAAGAGAAGTAGTTAGTTTATTTACAATTCCTAATTCCTAATTCCTAATTCCTAATTCCTAATTCCTAATTCCTAATTCCTAATTCCTAATTCCTAATTCACTTATCACTTATCACTTATCACTTATCACTTATCACACGTCACCTGTCATCATTCAATAATCTCAACTTTTTTAATATAAACGTTGCGTAACGGCCATTCGCCTTCGTCGGTTTCTTGGGCGGCTATTTCGTCAACAACATCCATGCCTTTAATAACTTCACCAAAAATAGTATAAGCACCGTCCAGATGATGGGCACCATGATCGGCCTGAACAATAAAAAATTCAAAAGGCGAGGCTAGTTTATAAGCATTCTCAATTTCACTGCTCGGCATGCTTACAACGCCTCGATTGTGCTTATAACCACGTTTGGTGTCAGGCGGTAATAAATAGTAGCCAATATCCTTGCGCTTACGTTTTACTTTGGGATCATCGGTATTTCCAGCCTGAATAATAAAGTTATTGACCACACGATAAAATTGGGTTTTATCAAAATAACCGCGTTTGGTCAAGTAAATGAAGTTGGCACGATGGAACTTCGTTTTATCGTAAAGCAAAATATCAATGTCACCAAATTTAGTAGTAATACGTACTTTATTTTCCTTGTTTTCCTTTTCGTATTCCAAAAAGAATTCCATGGCATTATCGCTTGTTAAAAAAGGAAATTCAGGTACGACTTCTTTTATACTGTCTTTCTTTTTGGTTTTTACAGTTTTTTGAATAGGTTTTGCGCTTGACTTTTTCGGCTGGGATTGTTTATCTTCACAACCTAAAAAAGTAAGTAAAACACTAATTATTACGATACGTTTCATAAATGAATTTTGACCAATTTTTATATGCTGTTTCAAAAATAGAAAATATCCCTCTTCCAGCCGAAACATCGCAGTTTAAAATGTCGCCACCCTTTAGATTAAAGCTTCAGGAAATGCAAAAAGACAAAATTAAACAGGCTAAAAGAGCAGGGGTCATGGCATTGTTTTATCCTAACTTTGAGAACCAAACAAACCTGGTGTTAATCTTGCGGAAAACATATAAAGGGGTGCATTCTGCCCAAGTGGGATTTCCAGGTGGAAAGTTGGAAAAACAGGATGCAACCATAAAAGATGCGGCCCTACGCGAAACGTATGAAGAAGTAGGTGTGCCGGTTCACGCCATTGAAGTATTAAAAGAATTGACGCAGGTTTATATTCCGCCAAGTAATTTTTTCGTCCAACCTTATGTCGGGATAACACCTAATACTCCAAAGTTTACAAAACAGGACGATGAGGTTGAAGCCATTATTGAGGTGGCTATTAGAGACCTGTTGGATGATGCCAATGTTATAACCGAAAGAGTATCAACCTCCTATAAGGTTAATGTGGATGTTCCGGCATTCAAACTTAACAATCATGTGGTTTGGGGAGCTACAGCTATGATGCTAAGCGAGATAAAAGACTTGTTAAAAGAAATGCTCTAAACTATCAGTTTTACTACATTTGTACTCTTAACTAACATTAGTATTTCATGGGATTGTTTAAAACGAATCCTTTCGGACATTATCTTTTCTTAAAAAAATGGGTTATTCGAATTATCGGAACACTAACCCATAGACGTTTTAGGGGTTTTAATGAATTGCAGATTGAGGGATCGGATATTATTAAAAACTTACCAGAAAGCAATGTGCTCTTTATCTCAAACCATCAAACCTATTTTGCGGATGTCGTGGCCATGTTTCACGTTTTTAACGCGAGTTTAAGTAATCGTGATGACAATATTAAAAACGTAGGGTATTTGTGGCACCCCAAATTGAATATTTATTATGTGGCAGCCAAAGAAACCATGAAATCGGGATTGCTGCCAAAAATATTGGCTTATGCAGGTTCTATAAGTATTGAGCGTACCTGGCGAGCTGATGGTAAGGATGTGCAGAGGCAGGTGAAAATGAGCGACATTTCAAACATAAAAAAGGCTTTAGACGATGGTTGGGTTATTACCTTTCCACAAGGTACTACTACGCCTTTTAAACCAATTAGAAAGGGTACGGCTCATATTATTAAGCACTACAAACCTATTGTGGTTCCTATTGTTATAGATGGGTTTAGACGTTCGTTTGACAAAAAAGGAATACGGGTTAAGAAAAAGAATATTCTGCAATCTATGGAAATAAAAGAGCCTTTGGAGATTGATTACGAAAACGAATCGATTGCCGAAATCGTTGAAAAAATTGAATATGCCATTGAGCAGCATCCTTCATTTTTAAAAGTTATTCCTCAGGAAGAATTGGAGGAACAAGAACGCTTAAACGAAAAACGCAGATGGAGCTATAAGGAAAGCTAATTATAACTCTAGTTTTTTCAGCTCTTTGTAGTTTTTGTTTAGTCTTCCTAATAATATGCCGTAAACTAACCAATAGAATAGTAATAATACGCCTATTGCAATAGCTAAAAACACCATGGTGGTTAGAATGACAATAACGTAGTATTTTACTAGTTCACCATCTGCCGATGCTTGTTGTATTTGTGCAATAAACTGTTCGTCTTGGTCAAATTGTATAAACAATACCAAAACCACAGAAACAGCCAAATAAATTAAATTAAACGCAACATAGTGTTTAACGGAACGCCTTGTTTTTAAAATATTTTCCATTAATATTTTAGCGTTGTCGGTTACCGATATATTGCGGTAATTTCTGTAGAATAAATAAAAGAAATAAGCAAGAACAACATAGCCAATAATCGATAAGGGTATAAAAATCCAATCGGCATCATAGGTTTGAAAGCGTTCCATGTTTTTGTTGTCTTTTAGTGCAAACGAAACTAAAAGCCACAAACCAAACTCTAGTAAGCTAATGATGAATATCCATTTCACTATAGAGGACGATTTTTTTAGAATCATCTTATAAATATCATTATAGGATAATTTAGGAAAATCATCTTCCGCTTTCTTCCAGTCCTTTTTTAATAAATCTAATTCATCCATAGTATTACGGATTTAAAATGGTTTTTAACTTCGTTTTCACTCTATTCATTTTCACGCGAGCATTTACTTCGCTAATACCCATTGTTTCACTTATTTCCCGGTAGTTCTTATCTTCTAAATACAAAAACACCAAGGCTTTTTCAATATCATTTAATTGATGTACAGCGCTGTATAACAATTTAAGCTGTTGTTCTTCTGTATCATCATATTCTTCGCTTTTTATTTTAAACTCAATATTGTCAAACTGCTGTGTGTCAATAGTGCGTTTTTTCTTCCTGTAAAGCGTAATGGCAGTGTTTAATCCCACCCTATACATCCAAGTGCTAAACTTGGCATCACCACGAAACTTTGGGTAGGCTTTCCAGAGTTGTATGGTAATCTCTTGAAAGAGATCGTTATGTGCATCTTGGTTGTTGGTGTACAGCCTACAGACCTTATGCACAATGTTTTGATGCTTTTCAAGTTGCTCGATAAAACTATGTTCTAATTCTTCGCTCAAATTGGTGGTTTAGTTACACTATAAGTAGCATAAATTTTAAAATGTTACAGACATTTGAAATATTCCATAAAAATAGTCTTTAAGATTGGTATGTTGTATCTTTGTAACACACTTTTTTTACGTCTTTAGTATGAATATTCCCAAGTCCAATTTCCCAAGACTAGTTATAGTTGGAGGTGGTTTTGCGGGCATTAATTTGGCAAAATCGCTTAAAAACAAACCCATTCAAGTGGTTTTAATAGATAAACATAATTACCATACCTTTCAACCCTTGTTGTATCAGGTGTCTAGTTCGGGATTAGAGCCAGATTCCATTGCCTATCCCTTGCGAAAGATTATTAAAAAATCTAATAACACATTTTTTCGTTTGGCCGAAGTTGAAGAAATTGAGCCAGACGATAACCGTATTAAAACTACAATAGGTGAAATAACGTATGATTATTTAGTGTTGGCCACAGGCACCAAAACTAATTTTTTTGGTAATACAGATGTTGAAAAATACAGTATGCCCATGAAAACGGTTCCTCAAGCCCTAAATATTAGAAGTTTAATTTTGCAGAATCTGGAAAAAGCGACCATAGCTAAAACAGAGGCGGAACGTAAAGCCTTTTTAAACTTCGTAATTGTTGGGGCTGGACCAACAGGAGTCGAGCTTGCGGGAGCTATTGCCGAACTAAAGAACCATATCGTGCCACGTGATTATCGCGATTTAAATGCAAATGACATGCAAATTCATTTGTTGGAAGGTGCTAATCGGGTGTTGCCACCAATGAGTGAAGAGGCTTCTGTTAAAGCCAAACAGTTTTTAATAGATTTAGGGGTTCATGTGCATTGTAATACCTTGGTTAAAGAATACAATGGAAAAAAAGTAGAAACCAATACCAATTTAGAGTTGGAATCCGAAACCTTAATTTGGGCTGCTGGTGTAACAGGAAGTCCGGTAAAAGGCTTGTCAGCAAATTCATTAATGGAACGTTCAAATAGGTATAAGGTTAACCGCTATAATCAGGTAGAAAATTATCCAAATGTTTTTGCTTTGGGAGACATCGCATATATGGAAACCGAAGCTTTTCCAAAGGGACATCCACAAGTTGCTCAACCGGCAATTCAACAGGGTCAATTATTGGGCAAAAATATCTTAAGATTAATAGCTGATAAACCGATGCAAAAATTCAAATATAACGATAAAGGTTCTATGGCTACAATTGGAAGGAATAAAGCCGTTGTCGATTTAGGGAAGGTAAAGTTCGGTGGTTTTTTTGCATGGTTCGTTTGGATGTTTATTCACCTCATGGCACTCGTAGGATTTCGAAATAGAGTGGTGGTTTTCTTTAATTGGGTGTACAATTATATTAATTTTGACAAAGCAGCACGCTTAATTATCCGTCCTTTTCACAAGGTAAACCAATAGTTTAATGTTTCGCATTTAAGTATTTGATAAACAATTGTTTGAATATAAACTATAAATAAAATCTATTATTGTTTTAGTAGTCCAAAAACGATAAATAGTTGTGCAAAGGCGTATGTAAACATAATACTTATATTTGAAAACGCCAAAGGGGTGTAAAATTTGTTGACAGCAAGTAAACTATCTGAAATTAAAAATAAAATAGCGCCCAAAAGCACAAAATAAAAACTGATTTTCGGTACACGGCCTTCACGTAAAAATGCTGTTGTTGCCATAGTTAGTATAACGAGCATATATAAAAATACCGGTAAAAGCATCGCCTCTAAATTGTCTTTTAAAAGCCAAAATAATCCAACGCCATACACTAATAAAATACTGGTAAAAAGCCATGGTGATTTGCTGCGATTTCTAGCTTTTAGAAATACAAAAATATAGAGGATATGCGCGATTAAAAATGACGCCAATCCAGCCGTAAAAAAGTGAGCTGATTGATTGACAAACATGAGTGCAATATCACCTAAAAGTGAAAAGAATAAAGCACCAATAGTGAGTCGTTTTAGAGCTAAAGGTATGGGCTTACTTTGGGTATAATAAAAGACCAACAAGGCTATAAGTAATGAGGGTTTTGCAAAATAGTGCAAAAAGGAATGATATTCAGCGGTTATCATTTCAAAACAAAGTAGAATGCAAAATAAAGCGGCAAATAGTTTTTCAATTTTGGTTAGCATGATGTATCTTTTCTATCAAAAATATGCAATTCAGTATTAAAATTTGACAGTTCGGTGTGTTTTAGTTTGGTGATTTAAGCCAATACCGCAATTTTGGGGCATCAATTGAAACGAACAGTAACAAACAATCAAAAATGAAAATACTAACCAACCTATTATGTGTGTTTTGCGTGGCTATGGGTATTGCCCAAACTGAAATATCAGGAGTTGTTGTCGATTCCAAAAATCTACCTATTGAAGGCGCTAATGTGTACTTAGAAGGCACTTACGATGGAGCCACTTCTGATGAAAAGGGCTCTTTTTCGTTTAAAACAGAAGAAACAGGAAACCAAACCCTTGTGGTTTCATTTTTGTCTTTTGAAACCTATCAGAAATTGGCAGATGTCAGTGTATTTAATAAGATAACAATTAAACTGCGCGATGATGTTAATGCTTTAGATACGGTAGTAATCTCGGCCGGAACATTTGAAGCGGGAGATAATAGTAAGGTTTCTGTTTTAAAACCCCTGGATGTTGTTACTACAGCAAGTGCTTTAGGTGATTTTGTAGGTGCCTTACAAACTTTGCCTGGAACAGCTACCGTAGCCGAGGATGGCCGATTGTTCGTACGTGGTGGTGATGCCAATGAAACCCAAATCTTTATCGATGGCATTCGTGTGTTTACACCATTCACACCAACAACCAACAATATACCAACACGGGGTAGGTATTCACCTTTTTTGTTCGATGGCATAACCTTTTCTACTGGTGGTTATTCGGCTGAATTCGGTCAGGCATTGTCCAGTGTCTTATTGCTGAATACCATTGAAGAACCCGATCAGGAGAAAACCGATATAGGTATTATGAGTGTTGGTGCAGCTTTAGGCCATACCGAAAAGTGGGAGAACAGCTCATTGAGTGTTAACGGCTCTTATATTAATCTAGCGCCTTACATTGCTTTGTTTCCCGATAGAAATGATTGGGATAAGCCCTTCTACGGAGGTTCTGGCGAAGCCGTTTTTAGACGAAAGTTCAATTCAGGGATGTTAAAACTCTATTCCGCTTTTGATGCTGGTGGATTTGCCTTAACACAAGAGGATATTAATTTTCCTGAAGGGGTATATACCAAATTAAACAATAGCAATCTGTATTTTAACGGCTCGTATCGTGGCATGTTAACAGATACGTGGTCTATTTTTGGAGGTATGAGCTATACATATGCCAAGACCGATACACAATATATTACGGATAATATTGTAGATACAGAAAACTCTATTCATGCCAAGCTCAAGCTTAAACGACGCTTTAGTAGCCGATTTAAGCTAAACTTTGGTGCCGAATATTTTGCAACCGATTTTAACGAAAACTACCGTAATCCATTTACCGAAGCTATTAATTACGGTTTTAATAACAACATTGCTGCAGGATACACCGAAGCCGATATAATTTTCTCGAAACAATTAGCTTTAAAGGCCGGTTTGCGCTTGGAGTATAGCCAATTATTTAAGCAGCTTACCCTATCACCACGCATGGCTTTGGCCTACAAAACAGGTCAAAACAGCCAAATATCCCTGGCCTATGGTAATTTCTACCAAAACCCGAATAGCAGTATTTTAAAGTTCAATCAAGATCTGGTTGCCGAAAATACCCAGCACTATATTCTAAATTACCAGTTAAATCGTGAAGGACAGATTTTTAGAGCCGAGGCCTACTATAAAAATTATGACGATTTGGTAAAATACGATACCGAGTTTACCATGTTTAATAGTAATTATACCAACAATGGCTCTGCATATGCTAAAGGTCTCGATTTGTTTTGGCGCGATAATAAAAGCATTAATAATGTGGACTATTGGGTAAGCTATAGCTATTTAGATACCGAACGTGATTACCAAAACTTCCCCGAAATGGCAACGCCAAGCTTTGCCAATACGCACAACCTATCTATTGTAGGGAAATATTGGATTGATGACTGGAAAAGTCAGGTAGGCATAAGCTATACTTTTGCAACTGGCCGCACGTATACCGATCCTAATTTGGGTGGTTTTTTAAACCAAACAACAAAAAACTACAACAGTATAAGCATGAACTGGGCTTATTTAATTACCCAGCAAAAAATATTGTATCTATCGGTTAACAATGTCTTGGGCACACAGAATATCAATGGATATCAATTTGCCAATATGCCAGATAGTAATGGGTATTACAACAGTCGAGCCTTAAAACCAGCAGCAGATAGCTTCTTCTTTATTGGCTTCTTTTGGACGATTAGCGAAAACAAAACCGATAACCAATTGGACAACTTATAGAACGTCATGCTTAATCACCAACTGACCTATAGTTACCAAGCCAATCAGAAGTATCAAAACCAATGAAATAACTCGGAATTTTGTTTGAGGGATATAGACCAAAATCTTTTTACCAATGTACGAGCCTACAAGCCCAATGACAAACAAAAAAGGCACATACGTCAAGAGGTCGCCTTGTATATAACCATTTTGGTAATAAACAAAAGTTCTGGAGAAGTCTATCATAAAATCTATAAAGGCCGACGTAGCAATAAACACACTCTTTTCCAAGTTAAAAGCGGCCATGGTCAAACCTCTTATCGCACCACCAGTACCTAACAAGCCTGCCGAAAATCCGGAAAGTGTACCACCAATAACAGCATTCTTTTTGTTGGGTAGTACAATCACTTTGCTTTTAATCAAAAAGTACAAACTAAAGACCACCAAAAACACACCTAGAAAAATTTCGAGGTACCTGCTATCTAAATACTTCGATAAAAACCCGCCTATTATAACAAACACCACTGATGGAATCCCAATGTTCACTAATAGTTTTTTGTCCAATCCTTTACGAAACAGGAAAATCTTACTCAAATTACTGGACAAGTGGAACAGGGCAGTAAGCCCTAAAACTGAATAAAAATCGAAATAGAAATTGGCAACAGGTACAAAAAACACCGATGAACCAAAACCACCAATAGTACCAACTATTTCAGCAATTAAAGCTAGAAACAGAAAGATGTAGCTTATGTCACGCACGCTATTATTTCAGTTTCATCAATAAGTATGATAATCCCATGGCACTCGATTTAGCACGTTGCTCATTGGTTGAAGAGCCGGCATGACCACCTTCGGTATTTTCATAATAGTATATAGGGTGGCCCATATCCAACATTTTGGCCGCCATTTTACGGGCATGTCCAGGGTGAACACGATCGTCGCGGGTTGAAGTATAGAAAAATACCTCGGGATAATCAGTGTCTTTGTGGACGTTTTGGTATGGTGAGTATTGCTTTATATAAGCCCATTCCTCTGGAATATCTGGATTCCCATATTCGCCCATCCAACTAGCACCAGCCAATAGTTTGTTATAGCGTTTCATATCCAATAGCGGTACTTGGCATACCACAGCATTATAAAGGTCTGGGCGTTGTGTAAAACCAACGCCTACCAATAGGCCACCGTTACTGCCACCCATAATGCCCAAATGTTCAGGAGAAGTCACCTTTCGGGCTATAAGGTCTTCGGCAACAGCATGAAAATCGTCATATACGCGTTGTCTGTTTTCCTTTAAGCCAGCTTGATGCCATTTAGGTCCAAACTCACCACCACCTCTAATATTGGCTAATACATATACGCCACCATTTTCTAGCCAGTTTTCACCCATAGAACCCAAATAGAAAGGCGTTCGCGATACCTCAAAACCACCATAGGCATTTAATAGGGTAGGATTACTACCATTAATAGGCATATCCTTGGCGCCTACCACAAAGTACGGTATTTTGGTGCCGTCTTTTGAGGTGGCCATAAATTGTTTCACTTTGTACTTATTACCATCAAAATAGGCTGGTAACGATTGGAAGGCTTTAACCGTATTGTCTTGGGCATTGGCACTGTAAAGGGTTTCAGGTGTTAGAAAATTTTCAAACTGAAAGAAATAAGCATCAGAGAGTTCATCAGTGTCTACTACCGATAAATTACCATAATCTGGTGCTTTAACCTGCTCACTAGTCCATGCTGTAGCATTAAACGAATAAATGTATAATTTGCTTGTTACATTGGTTAACAGGTTTAAAAGCAATTTGTTTTTGGTAGTAGAAATACCAGAAACACTGGAATAGGCATCGGGTTGATAAATTGCATGTACTGTGTGCTTACCATCCAATAAATCAGTCATGTTTAAGCTTATTATGGCACCTTGTTTAAAGGTTTGTCCAGCAACTGTCCAATCGGACTTTAAATCTAAAATCAACTGATTATTTAAAATACCACTGGGTGCGGCATCATCAGGAATATCTAGCGTCACCATGCTGTTATTGTGCCATACTTTTACACTTCGGGTGTAAAAGGTAATAGCTTGGTACGCCATAACATAGCTTTTCTCTCCATCGCGCATAACCGCTCCCCAAGAGCCTACATCGGTTGAGTTGCCTTCATGAATAAGCTTGGCATCTTTTAATGCTGTACCGCGTTTCCACAGTTTAATTTGGTTGGGGTATCCCGATGTGGTCATGGTATTGTCGCCAAAATTGGAAGCAACTAGTATAGTATTTTGGTGTACATATGCAGAATTCCCTTTGGCTTCCGGAATATAAAAACCGTCTTCAATAAATTGTTTGGTATTTGCGTCAAACTCTTTGGTAACCACAGCATCGCCACCACCTTTGGACAGGCGTACCAAAAATCGGTTATAGTCTGGGTGTAAACCGCTGGCACCTTTGTATACCCATTTTACATCATCTTGTTTCGAAAGCGCATCAATATCCAAAAGGGTTTCCCAGTTAGGGTTTCCGCTTAAATAATCGCTGCGTAAGGTTCTACGCCAAATACCTCGTACATGGTCTTTATCTTTCCAGAAATTGTATACATAATCACCATAGGTTGTTGGGTAAGCAATGCGGTCGGTAGAATTGTAAATGGCCAAGGCCTTATCGTAAATATCTTGATAATAGGATGTGCTGGTAAGCTTATCTATCGTTTTTTGGTTTTGGGTGCTTACAAAGTCAAGGGCTTTTTCGCCATCAACCTCTTCTAACCACAAATACGGGTCGTCTTGGGCATATAAACTCATACTCATACATAATAATAGTCCGGAAAGTAATAAGGATTTCATAAGGTGTTGGTTTTTAATGGATTTTAAAGATACGAATAAAAGGTGTAGGCAAAAACAAAAAAATAATTACACCAAATAGGGAGTTAATGAAAGAAATGTTTATAGTTTTATAAGCGACTTGTTTTATAAATCCTATACTCGCCAAGAGCTTTTATGTCCTGAAGGAAGGACCCTAAAACGTTGTCCTAAAATTGTTAAAAGGAGGAAAGCAAGAGCAAGATGTTTGTTTAGTTAAATACGTTCTCAAGCTTCCAAAAAGTAATTTCTGGCGGACCTGCTAAAAAGTTAACCGAATTAGCCATAAATGCTTTCATATAATCCGTTTCCATATGTTCAGTGTTATAATAATCCTGATCTTCCCACTCTTCGTAAAGTAAAATGTTTGTGTCGTCTTTGGAGTCCACATGAATCTTTATTTTAACAAAATGGGGTTCTTGTCTAACTTTTTCAATAAGACTGTTAAATTCTTCCAGAGCCTTTAAGCCTTTTTCTGGTTGAGTTTTAAATTTTAAAATAACAATAGTATTTTGATTAATACTGCTATCTCTGTTGTTTTCTGATGATTGACATCCTATTAGAACTAGGGTAAAAGCTAGTAACATTACAACAAGACGTTTAACTTTAATTATTTCCATATTTATCAATAAATTATTTGGTGTTGTGTTTTAAACTTTCTGCCAATGATGTGCTGATACCACCAGTTACGAATTTAATTTACGTAATTTTTGGTTAATAACATATGGTCAACATTGTTGGCACTATATTTAAAAATGGGTTAATCGAGATATAATCTCTTTATGGTCAGGGAACAAAGAAATCAAGTCGTCTCTCGATTTTAACTCAAAGTCTTCAAAACTAAATCCAGGCGAAACAGTACAACCAATAAGAGCATAAGCATTCTGGTTTATCGCTTCAGCAGCAAACCAACTTCCTCCAGGAACAACAAATTGCGGAACTTCTCCATTTTTAATATCTATTCCAATAACATGTTTATGATATACGCCTGATTCTGATATTACATGAAGGTCAATAGGCGAACCATCGTAAAAGTGCCAGATTTCATCTTGCTTGATTCTATGAAATGCCGAAAAATTATCTGAAGTCAATAAAAAATAAATGCATGTTGAATAGTTTCTTTTTCCTGTGTAAGAAGCACCTAAATGACTTTCGTCAATTACCCCTTTGCTTCTATAAGTCTCTTTAAAAAAACCACCTTCTGGGTGAGGTTTTAAATCTAATTTAGAAATTAAATCATGAATAGCGTTTTTCATCTTTAATGGTGTTTTCAAGAACCCTGAATATAATATGGGTTGAGTTAAGCCTCATAAGTTAGCAAATAAAACCGAATAGAAATCAGCTCTTGTCATGGCCTTTATAAGATTTTTAGAGACTGATGAGTGCTAGCAATGGCATACTACCAGTGTTATAAGTCCATTTTTAATCGGTTTACAAATTCATTTTTTTTATCAACGTGCAATGCTAGATTTTTGTATTGGCGTTTAATTCCATAGAGTCCAAATAGTATACTTTCTTGATGTAATTTAATAATAACATTATGGCTTTCCAGCTCTCCTAAAAACGATAACTTTCTAGTTTCCTTGTTTAATTCAATATCTGTTGATGAAACCGCTATGCTTTTAATATTTTTTAAATCAATAATTGTTTCGTTCATAATTCCATATCGAAGAAACAGTTTGCCTTTTTCAATTAAAATAGGTCTTTTGTACATTGATTTTAAGAATCCAAAAAGCTGGATTATAGAATATGTACTTAAGCACGTTAAAATCCAAGCGGCAACAATACTCCATTTAGCCAGAAGAATATGGAGCACCACTGTTTCTATTGTTATAATAAGCATTATTGCAATAAGCAAGCTTACTGTTCCGCTTTCTTTGTGGTAAGAGAATTCATTGTCATTTAGTCTTCTTTTTTTCCAATAAATAAATCCGTAGTAAAAAACGGCAATTTCTGTTACAAATGGAATAATTGCAATTTTAGGAAGTAGGTCTGCACAGGTGTCTTTTAATGTCGTGAAAAAATCAGCGCTTTCTTTTTTTACCAGTCTATATTGCTTTAGGGCTTTGCTAACATTGTAAATTATATACCATACTATTGCGATTTCTATAACAGGAAATACCCAAGTCTTAAAAAGTTCAAGATAGTATTGGTTTTGTGGTGGAATTATTAAAGCACAGACTATCATTCCAATAACTAAAAGCGGTACTACAGTTATCTTTGGAACACGTGTTTTTCTAATAAGCAGATAGTAAATAAAGGGTACGGTTAGCAACAAATCAAATGTAATTGCAGTCGATAGGCTCTTTGGGTATTCTTCAAAAACGGATGATTTTGTAATAAGTATCATCATACCAATAATCAACAGGGGTATTCCAATAATTAATACATTCTTATGTAACCTTATTAATTTGTCCATTAATTATTTAATATCTAATTCTTACTGTATATCTCGTTACGCGAAAATCTATTTTTGCTAAACTTCCAACATCTTGTAGAATTTTCGGCATAAAACCAACAAACCATAAAAAGTATATGCTGTTGTCCATTGGTTAGTTACACGCTTTACGGTTTAATAAAGCTATAGGTTCTTGCATTTCGGTCTTTAAATTAGCTAAATGCTGTTTCTGTCTTATCAGCATAGCTATATACACAACAAGATTATCCTGAAACTTTAAAAATATGGGATTATCAGGTTCATTTGTCCAATTGTTTTTTGGCAAAAGGGCAATATGTTTTTCGTCAAGCTCTCGCTGAAGATAATCAATATCTTGATATCCAAATTCAGATATTAACTCAAAATCACTCATTCGGTCAAGAATAACATCCCTATTTTCTTGAAGTAGATTTAAAATATTGTTCAAAAATGTACTATGCTGTATAAGCCTATTTTTAAGTTCTAAATCCTTTAACAGCTTTAATTGTCCTGAAGATGTTATATCTTCAAAAGCAATATTACTGGGTACAAAAACATCTTGTCTTAAGGCCAATACAAATTTGTTAAGGATGTCACTTCTGTTATTCGGTATGTTGTTTAAATCTAACAGCAACGCTTTACAAAGCTTAATTTTGTAAGTTGTGAGTTCGGTTGTTTCATCAATTAATTTTTCATTGAGTTCAAAATCGTCTAAAATTCTACAGTAGTAGTCTGCTTCTGTAATTCTATTTTTTCGGTTTTCATTCCAGTTATTAATCTGAAGGGCAATCAGTATTCCAATTACAACGAGCACAATCTCACCTAGGGCATATTTAAAATACTTACTGGTTTTTCCTTCTGATAGTAGTTGTTGGCGAATCTTTCTAAAGAACTTAATCATTGTTTAGTTGTTTCTCTAAAGTTAGAATAATTATTTAATTCCCATTTAGGATACCAGTGCAACGAACTGGCGAAGCAATTCAGTTGCAATGGGCTATGCAAGGTGTTGTACACCGTATTTATTTGATTCATTTCGAATTGTTTTTGCTAAATCAACCAAATCACCTTTAATAAAATTTGGAGAAACACATAATGGAGTGCCATAAAACTTATTATTTAATCGCATCAAAACCGTTTAAACCAATTTACATTGTCTAAATATTCTTTTGGGTTTTTGACAAATATTTGTATGAAGCTTGATCGATTAACAAGAGATAATTCATAACTGACAATATCTTTCCATTTGATTAATTGACCACCAATTACGCTAGAATTATCATAAATTCCATTGCGATTAATAATTAATCCAGGATTTGTATCAAATAATTTAATTATTCCGAAAGCACCAGTCATTCCAAAAAAAAGAATAGCTAATATTCCGATTGATTGTGGTAAGAGAGTACTGAAATTAAATTTTAATCCACAAGCATATAGCATTCCAATTCCTCCTAAAACAAATAGTAACGAACCTATTGTTACAAAGAAGATTTTTAGTTTGTTGAGTTTGAAGATTATATTTTCAGATTGAGTGCTCATAATAGTGTTCCCAACGTTCTCGTATAACCGTCAGTAGCGGGAATAAAGTTATTATTTTTTTGGTCAGACTTTAGCAAATTTTCAGGATTAGGCAAGAACAAGCAATTAGCCCGAAAGAGTCGTTCTCTGGCAGGTTACTTGTAGCTATTGTTTTGTGTTCGTACTTTTATTCCGATTTATGTACCTCAAGTTCTATTTCTACCATAAATTCAGGCAATGCTAATCCTTTTACTTCAAGCCAAGTACCAGTTGGAAATCCGTTTTTATAAATTTCAGCTCGATAAGCTGATTTTTCGAGCATTTGGGCCATATCTGTTGTAAAAATATCTTCTTTTACCACATCGTCAAATGTGCAACCAAAGTGTTTTAATATGCTTTCCAAATCTGCGTAGCAGTTTTTCATCTGCTGTTCTATATCGCCAACCGCAGTTGGATTTCCGTCATCGTCCATACTTACTGCTCCAGAAATTTTAATGCTATTTCCAATTTTCACAGCGTGGGAATATCCGTAAGCTTTTTCTACCTCTGGACGCAAGAGAAAATATTCAGGTTTTTCAGATTCAACTATTACTTTTTTTTTCACTTCTTTAGTTACTTCCTTTGGTTTTTGTTCACAGCTTTGAAATGCATAAATCAATACGCAGAGTGTTGCGAGAAAAGTTAATTGATTGGTTAGTTTTTTCATAATTCTGATTGTTTATTGCCTACATTGGTCGGTTTTCGGCTTTCCCGTTATTTATTGAGTTTCGTCTTTCTATATAAAGCACAATGGTCTTGGCTAAGAGTAGTTGCGTGTTTCAGCAACTAATTTAATTAAAAATTACAGGCAATAATTCAGCGCGAGGATTTTCTAATGATGAAAATCAGAAGCAATGAATTATGCACGTTGTTGGCACAGTATTTTTAATCAGATTTTTGTTCAATGAACTGTATTACATTTTCGTCTAAATCCTTAATTATAAAATACCTCAAATTAAATTCTTTGTCTTCTGTAATTCCTAAAACTTCTGTAACATTCATTTCTTTAATTTTTTTATAAATCGAAGCAATATCAGGAACAGAAAATGCGATTTTAGAAAATCCAATTAAAGGTTTGTTGTTTAGATTGTAATCAGCAACATATTCATCAATTATGAAAGATGTTTTTTTTTCCATTAATTCAAGCTGAAAATATTCTCCTTTCAGAAAGTTAATTTTTAGACTGTCATATTCAGGAAAAGCCATTTCTTTATAAAGTTTCAGTTCCAAAAGGTTTTCATACCAATCTGTGGATTTTTCAATATCGCTAACTACTATTCCAATTGTATGAGGCTTAATAGATTGTCCAAACGAATATGAAGAAGTAATGATTAGGCATAAAATGAATAATACATTCTTTTGCACTTTGTTTTTCATAAGTTCTTTTTATTGTTGCCAACGTGTTTCTATATGTTAGTTACGTGGTTTAAGAACGTAATTTAGTAAATAAAAACCGAATAGAAAATCCGCAAGACACGAGCACAAAGTGCGAACTGTACGCTGGCAAATTTTCTTAAGTAGGCTATAACTAGCAATAAATTATATACGCTGTTGCCAGTAGTTTTTTTATTCGAAAAATCCCTTTGATTTCAAAATAGTCTTTTTCATTATCTCTAAAATATCATTTGCATAGTAGCCATAGATAGCTTTAGCTTTAACTCCTTTAATTTGATAATATGGTTTTGGATATTTTCTCTCAAGCCATATTGAATCTGCTCCTCTGCCAAATTTAAATATAAGGTCTTTTTCAAATTCAATGATTTCTGGCTGTTTAATTTTTACAGAATCTAGTTTTCTATAATTGAGCTTTTTGAATGGTGTAGCCCATTTTCCATTTTTTGCTTTATATACTTCATTATCTAGGTATCTTAACTTAATTAGTTTTCCACAATATTCGGCAACGTATAGTATAACATACTCGTTTTCGGCAAAACTAGCATCTCCATTTCCTCCGTGCTCATATGCAACAAATTTCATTGTATCATTTTGATAGCCGCCATATAAATTTTCAATTATTTTATAATGAGCATTATATTTTGTGGACATTGATATTACATCACAATAATTATCACTGCCTCCATAGTTGACAGTTAACTTTTTCCCTATAAAAACATATAATTTAGGCTCATTATCTTCACAAGCAATATATTCTTTACAAGGCTCTGTTTTTAGTTGAATTATGATTTTATCTTTTGAAATCAAATCAGAAACAAGATATGATTCAGAAATTTGACTCGGCGAACTAAAAGTTAATGAGTCTGTGAGTTTTGCTCTTATTTTGAATTTGTTTTTTTTGTTTGTCCAAGTGTTATAATTTTTATCTAAAAATAAGGATTCGTATTTGTCTTGATTAAAATCCCTACTGTTATCATATTTGTTAATAGTATCATTCAATGTTACAAATACAGGGATTCTATTAATTTTAGAGTTAATAGCTGTTCCTTTTATGGTAATTTTTTGGCCAAAAATAATTGATGTAGTTAGCAGAAAATAAACTAATATTAGTTTTTTCATAGTTTAATTTATAGGTCAAACATAGAAATGAAGTTTTAAAATATAAAATTCAAATGAGTGAATAGTCCATTTGATTGAGTGAACACATAAAATTGTGGATTGGTCAAATTACTGGCAACGGTTTTGGCTATGGTTTCGTTGCGTGAAAATCCGCTAGGATTTTCCGCCGTGAACCGAAAGATAGCAAATTGCAATGAATTCCGATTAAGGAATTCAGCCGCAATGAGCAATACACGTTGTTCTACGCAGTTTTTATTTTAAATATTCTATTAATAAATTCAATTCATTTTCCGAGTATTTGAAATTATGACTGTTCGCTTGGTTTCCCCATTCTTCTTTAATTGCTAAAGCGTACTTGTCTTTATTTTCGGTTAACGAATCTTGTTTTGTTATGTATAATTTTAAATAATCAACTCCAACTTTATCTACAATTCCATCTAAATAATTATGAAGTCGTCCTTTTGTAACGTGACACTTTCGACAGTCATTTAGGAATATTTCTAAACCTTTTTCAAATTCAGGTGTTCGCTCATCGTCTTTGGAAACTAAAGGCTCGTATTTTGGTTTGTCTGAATCAAATTCAGTAATTCCGTTAACTTTTAGGATGTAAAGAATTCCGAAAATCAAGACACTCGCAAGGATAGAAAATCCGAGAATGATTTTCCATAATTTCTTGATTAGTTTATTCATTCTGATGCTCAAGTATTAATTCAATTTTGTTTTCCCCAATCAGTTTTTGAATATCGCTGAAATTCATTCTTTTTGTTTTTTCTATCTCTGTTTTTGGTCGATATACTTTTATGTTTGAATAGTAACTTGCCTTACTCGCAAATGTGTATAAATCGGTCCAAACTTTTTCTTTAGTCAAAACATTTAACCTTATCCAATTCTTTCCAACAATTCCGAATTCAGATGTTTCTTCATTTACGATTATATCCGAATTTTTTGACCTGTAATAAATGGTTTGATAATCTCCATAATGGTCTTAAATTTCCATTGAGTATAGTCCAAATCCAATAAATCCGACAACTGTAATTATTACAATTCCGAAAATCAGAAGTCCATATTTTAATCCTTTGTTCATTGGTTGGTCAAATTGCGTAGAACGGTTTCGTATAACCGTCAGTTGTGGATTAAAGTTAATATTTTTTGGTTAAGCACAGATGTTAGCAAATCGAACTTGTAAGATTCATGAGCTCATAAATTTAAAATAGCTTTTCCGCGGATAAATGCAGTTATAAATTGTTGTAGTGCGTTTTTATTTCCATTATAGTTTTTCATTCAAATCTTGTCTTCCAACTATTGTTACTATTTCAACAATATTTTCATTTACTTTATAGTAAATACTGTCAACTCCACATACGCAACGCCTATAACCTTTTTTTATATAGTCAACAGATTCAAAAGAAAAAGGTCGTTCAGCAATAATGTCAAAATATTCAAAAAAAGACTTAAAATATTTGTCCGCTTGGGGCATTCCGAATTTTTTAACTCCGTAATGGTGAATCCGAATCAAGTCATTTTTCGCTTCGTTTGTCAGTTTGTATTTAGCCATTTAGCAAAGACTTTGATTGAGCTAAAATATTTTCTTTGCTGTCATTCGTAAATCCGCTATTTTCAGCTTTTTCAATTTTAGCTCGAATCCAGTCAATTTGAACTTGCTGTTTTCGTGCTTGTCTAATCAAATCGTTAACTAACTCGCTTTTGCTTGAATATTCTTTATTATCTACTTGAGATTTTAGCCATTCATCGTTTGGCTTTGTAAATGATATACTTTGTCTCGACATAATCTAATAGTTTGATGTAAACATACACCAAATTCGCATCATTTCCAAATTGTAGCCTACGGTTTTGTGTATGGCTCGTTGCGGAAAATCCACGAGGATTTTCAGAAGTAGGCGAGAACAAGCAATTAGTTATAGCCATTGTTGCCAACAGTATTTTTTATTCAATAGTTATTTCAATATAATCAAATTCATTCTGTTTGTCAAAAATCTTCATCATAAATGAATTTTCAGTATTTGATTGATATATTTCTTGGATTGACCAATTTTTTGAATTGATACTACCAATATAGTTGAACTTTTTATCCAACTCATTTGTACTGCTCATTTTATAAACATCTATAATTGAGCGATACTCGTAGTATTTTTCAAAACTATCATCATAACAAGATGAGTAAAGAATCATATATCCTGGTAAAAAAATTGGATAAGAACCTCCATCAAATTCAGAAGCCACGGATAGAGTTGAGCCACTATATGAATCAATTAAATATAATTCGCATACATCTCTACATTTTGAAATTATATGAACTTCAGCATTTTCAGAATATCCATTGTATTGGTAGCACGCTCCAACAATTTTTTCTTTACATTCAAACTTAAAAATTGATTTTCTGTCACCCATATGCAATTCAAAATCCTTTTTATAGTCAGCAGTTAGCAAGTCTTCTTTAAGGGAATTTTCATAAAAATGTAATGAATCAATTATTTTAAAATCACATTTCAAATTATTATTTAGATTCAATTCAGTCGTAGCTAAAAGTTTTTTTTCAACAGTACTGAAATCAATTGTCCTAATTGAATCATTTTGAGAATAAATGTTCATAAAACAAAATAGATTGATTAAGAATACTGTCGGTTTTTTCATATTGATGGCAACAATTGGATAAACACAGTGGTGTTTATTCCCATTATATTTATCCCTATAAGAGTGCTTTTACACCCATATAGGGCGAATAAAGTTAATAACTTCAAAACTAACCATTTCTTGCTATTTAACCTATACGTACGGGTGCGTAATTTAGCTAATAGCTCTTTAAGGTCTGCGTTAGGTCTTATTAAGGCCTCCTTAAGGTTTCCTTCAGGCCAACCCGTGATAATTCCTACAAAATACGACCTAAAAATAAGGTGCGTGTATAGCTTAAGTATGGCTTAAGTATGGCTTAAGTATGGATAGTGTATGCAATAGCCTATTCAACAAAAATGATATAAAACGGCAAAAACAGCATAAAATGGCACAAACAAAAAAAGCAACTTTAAATAATACTAGGTGGTTGGGTTCATCGTAGGCTCTTTACCAACCTTCAGGTTAAACCCAAACCTATCTGTATCGGTTGCTAGGGGTAAAGGAGGTGTAATACGGTTCCTTAATGGTTTTTAACAGGATCCTGCCCATGCACCACCTGCCTAAAATCCTTGGGCTGTTTAGCGTTCAGTAGCTTTAACCCACCAGAGGCTTTAATTAACGCTTCAAAATGGGCTTCTCGGTTTTCATATTGCGTAGCATTGGCATAGGTGGTAATCAAAATAAAGGTGTAGGGTGTCACTTCACTGGGTTCAATTTCCAACAGTTGGTAACTGGCAATATAACCGTTTGTCAAAGCAGCCTCCCGTAAGGCTTTCCAATTGTTTTCATAGTAGTACAGGGTTTCTGCATGGTTGTTGTTAAGTACGGCAACAAAATCTACAGATGATAGCTTGGTGTCGTTTTGGGCAAAGCCGGTCATACTTAAACCCAAAGCAAAACAAATAAGTACAAAGTGTTTCATGGTTATACGTTTTTCGCTTACTAATGTATTAAAAGAACACACACCTTACCGTTAACAAAATACTAATACCCAAAGGCCTATAGGATAAACATGACTTATATCATAGTTTTTGGCTTAAATGCTAACTAACTTTAAGTCAGTAAATAGCAATATTATGGAAACTAAAAAGAATCCCAATCTGGAAATAGGTAGAAATAGCAGCATCTACTTTGCTATTGGCCTAAATATCATGCTGTTCTTTACATGGCGTGGTTTAGAATACAAATCCTACGAAAAAGACGATTTTGCAATGGAAATATTGGATATAGGCGAAGAAATTGAAGAAGATATTCCAATAACCAATTTAGAGGCACCACCGCCACCACCACCGCCACCAGCCGCTGCAGCTCCTGATGTTATAACTATTGTTGAAGATACCGAGGAAATAGAAGAAACGGTTATTGAAAGCTCTGAAACAGACCAAGACGATGAAATCGCCGACCCTATTGAAGTGTCTGATGTAGCAGTAGAAGAAGTGGAAGAAGAAGTGTCTGTACCGTTTTCTGTTGTAGAAAACGTACCCATCTTCCCAGGATGTAAAGGGAAAAACAATACAGAACTGCGTAATTGCTTTGCCCTAAAAATGAACGAGCATATTAAAAAGCATTTTAAGTACCCAGAGTCTGCACTGGAAATGGGTGTGCATGGTAAAGTATTTGTATTGTTTGCTGTAGATGCTAATGGTAACGTGAGCAATATTAAAACACGTGGCCCAGACAAAAAATTAGAGGAAGAAGCATACCGCATTATTAGTTTGCTGCCAACCATGGAGCCTGGCAAACAGCGCGGAAGACCTGTAAAAGTACCTTATAGTATTCCTATACATTTTAAAATACAAAATTAGTTTCCTGCTTTTAAAGCATCTAATTTAGCTTGCGAATAGCCATTTCCGCCATTGGTGGACATGGCTTTTTCGTAGGCCTCAATAGCCTTGTCGGTTTGGTTAACAGCCGTATAATAATCACCTAACGAATCGTAAACATTAGAACTGTTGGGATAGTTTTTAACGTTCAGCTTAAAAAAAGCTTCAGATTTGTCGTTCATGTTTTGGCGTAAAAAGGCATAGCCTAACTGATTGATAACGGCCTCTGGTGGCAATAATGTGTAGCCCATTTTTTGTGAGGCCCTTGCATAATGGTTTTCAAAAGCGGCTATAATACGTTCCGTGGTTATATCGTCTTCCATAATTCGCGGAATAATGTCGCCCATATCATACCAGGAAAAAATATACCGCAAACCGTCATACGTGCTAATTAAAGGGACACTGCCATGGGAGTCATCATTATAATACTTGTAATCAAATGCCAATCTACTACTGCTATTGGGAACAACTTGAGTAGAAAATTCCAAGATATCGCGAATGTGTTGCGTAGTACCTGTAGTATCTTGCATAACAGTGTTGACATCTATCCCAGGTGCCATGGTATTGGCAATACCCACAAATACGGTTTCCGCACTGTAATTGTTGCGGTTTAAGAGTACTTTAGATTTGTTGAGTAAATCAGAATGGGCCCACCACAAACTTGGGTCAATAGCAATATAGGCATTAAACAAGTCTGGGTGGTTTAAAAGGGTATGTAACACAGTTAATCCACCAAGCGAATGACCAATAAATAACCGATAAGGTGTTGTAGGGTAGGTTTCATCAATGTAGGGCATAAGCTCATCAGATATAAACTTAATAAAGTTTTCGCCACCACCAGTAACGTTTAAGGCACCCATGCTGCCATCGGCCACAGGTGTTAAGTCACGCATACGGTTAGTGTTGGGAATACCAACTACTATCATTTTGGGTATAAGGGTATTACCATTAATGGAGCTTAATTGACGTATCATACCAACCACAGACGGAAAGTGCGCACTGCCATCCAACAAATACACAACAGGAAAACGCTCTCCAGAATTAGGCTCTGTATTGGGTACATGAACCCAAAGTCTACGGTCTTCATTCAGTATTTGAGATGAAATAGTATCTATAGACCCAATATTGATTTTTCCATAATCTATATGTTGTGCAAAAGTAAATGGTACAAAAAACAGGAATAAAAGGGCAATAGATAAACGGGATTTCATGGCTTAAGTATTTTAAACGAAGGCTTTCATGGTCGATTTGATACCATTAAAGTAAAGAAAATTAATGGCGAATAGATTATATTTAACATTTCATCATGAAAAAATAACAGTTCGGTGTATTCTATTTTATTTCTCTGTAAATGGTGTAGATATTTGTCCTATCAATTTAAACGAACAGTTACAATATATTTTTAAAACTCGAATTATGAAAAAACTATTACTAACCGTATTTGCCCTAGTAGCATTAACAGTGCAGGCACAAACACCATTTGAAAAAGGAATGCAAAAGGCCTTTGCACTTTGGGAATCTGGAGACATGAATGCAGCCGAACAACTTTTTGAACGTATAGCTAATGCTGAAAAAGACGAATGGTTGCCTTATTATTACGTGGCACAGATTAATAGCTTAAAAAGCTGGGAGGAAAAAGATATTAATGTATTAAAGGCACAATTGGACAAGGCCCAAAACTATATAGATCAGGCCAAGGCCATTAGCCCTAAAAACCCCGAGATTATGGTCATGCAAGCCCACATATATACCAATTGGGTGGCTTACGATGGCGCAACTTATGGCATGAAATATGGCGGCATTGTTTCAGGAATTTATAGCGAAGCCTATACTATAGCTCCTAACAATCCCAGAGTGGTTTACAATAAGGCAGAATGGGAAATGGGAAGTGCACGATACTTTGGTAACGATACAGCACCATATTGTAAGGACATTGAAAAATCCATAGAACTTTTCACTAACTTTAAACCGGAATCACCTTTTGCCCCTAATTGGGGGAAAGAACGTGCCGAACAAGTATTGGCAGAATGTAAACAATAAGCCTTTAAGCAGATAGATACCTATGAACAAACATGTGAAAAATATTGTTATCACCTTCTGTATTGGAGTTGGTGTTTTTATAATTGGAAACTTCATTTCAGATGGTTTCGAATTTGAAAGTACAACCGACTTTTTTATTGAATTTTTGTTCTATCAGCTATATACATTTGTGTTGGGGTATTCCAATATGTACTTCTTTGGGTATTTAGAGTCTATTAATTGGAAGAAGACTGACAGGATTAAACGGTTGACAATAGGTATCGTAGGATCAGTAGGTATTACCTTAATGGGATTGTTTTTGCTTCGCATGGGAACCTCATTGTATTATTTTGGTAATACATTTCAACAGTTTTTAGAGCACGAAACCTTTAGAGCCTATCAATTTGGACTGTGGATTACCCTAAGCATCGTAATCGTATTTCACATCATTTACTTTTACAATAAGTATCAGCAGAACAAAATAAAGGAACAAAAAGTTATTGCTGGTACAGCTAGTGCCAAGTTCGATGCCTTAAAAAATCAGTTAGACCCTCATTTTTTGTTTAACAGCTTAAATGTATTAACCAGTTTAATTGATGAAAACCCAGATAACGCGCAGCGGTTTACAACAGCCTTATCCAAAGTGTACCGATACGTATTGGAACAAAAAAACAAGGACTTGGTTTCGGTAGATGAGGAATTGGACTTTGCCCGAACCTATATGATGCTCCTTAAAATGCGCTTTGAAGATAGCATTGTTTTTGAAATACCCAAAAAAGCATCAAATCCAGAAAGTAAGGTAGTGCCTTTGTCATTACAATTGTTACTGGAAAACGCGGTAAAACATAACACGGTAACATCCAGTAAGCCCTTACACATTAAAATTTATGAAGACCATGGCGACTTAATTGTAGAAAACAATTTTCAGCCCAAACAAATTGTAAAAAAGAGTAGTGGTGTAGGTTTAAGTAATATTATGCAACGCTACCAATTATTAACAAATAGAAAAGTAAACATCAATCAACAAGCAAACCGTTTTGCAGTAGCAATACCAATGCTTACAAAACAAATATCAATTATGGAATCAAATTATTCAAACAGTAAAGAAGAGGCTTACTATAAAGCTAAAAAACGGGTAGAGGAAATAAAAGGTTTCTATGGCAATGTCATTTCTTTTATGGTAGTAATCCCCTTTTTAATTTTTATTAATTATAGAACATCATGGGATTTTCAATGGTTTTGGTTTCCTATTTTGGGCTGGGGAATGGGTATTGTATTTCATGCTTTTGGCGTTTTTGGATATGGCAGAAACTGGGAAGAGCGTAAAATTCAAGAAATTCTAGAGAAAGAAAATCAACGTAAAAACTGGAACTAATGGAAACGGCATTCGAACAACAAAAACGATTGGAACGCGCTAAAAAACGTGTTAAGAAAATAAAAGGGTTCTACTCACACCTATTGGTGTATGTGGTTATAAATATAATGATTGTCATTATCAACGTTCAAAACTTGGAACCAGGAGAAAGTTATTTTCAATATAAGAACTTTTTTACCCTGTTCTTTTGGGGATTGGGACTAGCAGTACATGGCCTATCAGTTTTTCTACCTGATTTTGTACTGGGAAAAAACTGGGAGGAACGCAAGATTAAAGAAATTATGGACCGCGATAAAAAACACTGGAGTTGATATGGAACAGGATGCGTTTAAACCCTACCAACAGGATAAGGCAGAAAAAAGAGTAAAAGAAATAAAAGGCTTTTATGTGCATGTGTTTATATATCTGGTTACCAATCTGGTTTGGATAATGATTTTGTTGTATTACAACCAAATGTCCAGCTATACCCAATATGGTTTTTGGGGAATGGGTTACGGTCAGGTAGCTATGGCTGTATTTTGGGGTGTTGGCATACTTTCGCACTGGTTTTTAGTTTTTGGCAAAAACATATCATTTTCAAAAAAATGGGAAAACCGAAAGATCAAGGAACTACTTGATAAGGAAAACCAGAAATGGGAATAACATAAAATCAATTTATTAGTAAATTTAAAAAGTAATGACCGTAATAATTATAGAAGACGAAAAACCATCAGCTAGGCGTTTACAACGTATGTTGGATAAATTGGATATTCAGGCCAATACGCTGTTGCATTCGGTAGAAGAGTCTATTGAATGGTTTCAAAACAACCAGCATCCCGATTTAATATTTTTAGACATTCAGTTAAGCGATGGGCTCTCGTTTGAAATATTTGAATCTGTTGCCGTTAAATCAGCCATTATTTTTACAACCGCTTATGATGAATATGCCTTGCAAGCTTTTAAATTAAATAGTATAGATTATTTGTTGAAACCTATTGACGAAAGCGAACTTGAAAAAGCAATACATCAATACCGCGACAACTTTCCGGTTAATAAACAAGTAACTTTAGATTTTAGTGATATTAAAAATTTATTGGTCAACCCCATTGAGCGTGAGTATAAAAAACGGTTTTCAGTAAAAATAGGTCACCATTTAAAGCTGGTGAATATTGATGATATTGAATGTTTTTACAGTGAAAACAAAGGAACATATTTGCATACGGTCGATGGTAGAAATTACCTTATAGACCATACTTTAGAGCAGTTGGAAGAGGAGTTGGAACCACAAACGTTTTTTAGAATAAGCCGTAAGTTTTTTGTTAACATCAATGCCATCCAAGATATAATAAGCTATACCAACTCCAGATTACAAATCAAACTGAAAACATTCAATGGGCAAGAGGTAATTGTTGCTCGAGAACGTGTAAAAGATTTTAAAAACTGGTTGGAATAAATAGTATTACTCTTCTATACGATTATCATCAAATGCCGATGGCAATAACTTGGGAATAAACTTTATGACTATAGGGAGCAGCAAAGCGCCACCTGGTAGTAAAAAAATAGCCAGGCTAGGTATAGACTTAAAAATATCGAGTAATTGGTCGTTAACCTTTTTTTGCTCGTCTTCGGTTAAATCCCGAATTGTAGACTTGGTCAAGAGTTTCATAAGCTCTTTACTTTCACGCAACTCCCTCTGCAAACGCTTACTATTTCTAGAAATTAATTTAGTAACCATTTTACTGGAGTTGTCGTAAAAAGTCTTTACAATGTTTTTAGAACTTAATAACGCTATCTTATCTTTATGCTTGGCGTAAAAGACGTTTATAGATTCCATGGCAGCTAAAACTTTCTTGTTGTCCAATTGTAAATCGGTGCCCAATTGTTTTAGAAATTTTTTCTCGTCCTTATCAATAACCGAATCACCCCAAGTGGCCATACAGGCTATATCAATTATGTAATACGATTCTTCTGGTGTTTTAATATTAGCAATGGCTTCAGCATAGCTTATTTTATGGATATGTTGGTAGCGTAAGGATTGCTCAAATAGGTTGATTAAGCTATGGTCATAGTCACTTTTTTCAACTTTGGCATTTAGGGCCTCCATGACAATGGTTTCAATTGAAGACTCAAAATTCTGAATATAGGATTCAGAAATTTCATTGCGTTCCAAGAATGTTTTATAGGCTAATATATCTGTAAACAAAAGAGCATTGGTGATAAAGTAGTTAAAGCTTTTGTCTATAATGTTGTCATCAATCTGTATGCGCTTATGAATAATTTTTTCCAATAAACCATTGGACTTCTTTTCTCCGAGTAATTCAGAAAAAAAAGTGGTTTTATGGGCATTGATTTGAGTGTAAAAGTCAATAACACTATGCGTAAAGTCGTGTTTGCTGCCTGAAATATGGTACGTATAATAAAAAGCTATTAAAAAGTTTATTTTGCAAATTTCTTCATTGGTAAAATCGTCATTCTTAATCAGGTTACCAATAACCATAATATTGCTACCATATATAAAACCACTAGACCTTAAGGCCTCATAGAATGGAGTAACCGCTATCTCATGTATGCGCTCAATGAGTACTTGGTCTTTCAGTAATTTTTTTATCCAGCCATTTGCCGATGGATTCATACCGTGAATTTTATGAAGTAAAGATAATTTTTATATCCATAAGAAAAAGAGTTTTTGGCATTAACAAAACTTTAACAAAACCACTATAGGTGTTTTTCCGTAGGTAGGTGTGAGAGTCAAAAATTAATTAACAAAAACCTCAAAATTATGAAAAACATGAAAATTTATTTGGGAATAGGCATTATTGCAATTGCTGGTTTCCTATTAGTAGCAGCCGATCATATAGATGCGCCTGCAGTATCAGGTGGTACAAGTGATATTACCGACTTTTACGCCTTTCAGGCAGAGGATACAGACAATGTTGTGTTTGTAGCGAACCTTCAAGGGTTATTGGCACCGGGAGCAACCGAAAATGCTGCCTTTGATGAAAATGTACTTATTGAATTCAACATTGATACCGATCAAGATAATGTTGAAGATCTCGTTATTCAAGCAATCCCAAGAGATGGTAAAATGTACTTTTTTGGACCAGCGGCTCCTAACTCAACGGGATTAAACAGTATAATACTAACAAGCGCAACACAATCAAGTGTTGATATTTCTACAAGAATGACG
The DNA here is from genome assembly GCF_023634025.1 of Hanstruepera flava. Classification (GTDB taxonomy): domain Bacteria; phylum Bacteroidota; class Bacteroidia; order Flavobacteriales; family Flavobacteriaceae; genus Hanstruepera; species Hanstruepera flava. Next base: position 408,530 of record NZ_JALJCW010000002.1, read on the forward strand.
CCTGTTACAGAGGACAATGCTGGTATGAAATTTTTTGCAGGACCTCGCGATGATCCTTTCTTTATGGATTTTGCTCAATACAGTGATATTATAGCCGGAAATGCTTCTGGATTTGATAATCCAGGTAGCGATACATTTGCGGGTAGTAATGTGTTATCGGTGGTTGTTGAGGTGCCTAAATCCATGGTTGGCGGTTCAGGAACTGTAAACACCTGGGTAGAATCAAAAAGAAAACAATAAAACATTAAAGACTTAGATTATGAAAATTTTGAATATAAAAAACACGTTAACCCTAATAGCAATTGCAGCCTTGTGCTTTAATTGTTCAAATGATGATGATTTTACACCAAATACTGGTGGAGATGGAAATAATGAACCTGATTTTTCTGGAGTATACATACAACAGGATCAAATGGGTAGGCCAGCGGTAAACACAGTATTTGTTTCGAGCGATAGTAAAAATATGTTTAATACTACAATTCCATCAGAGCAAAATGCAGATTTCCAAAATATGTTTCAAACCAATTTAGAGGCTTTAAGTCCAGCTTTTGCAAACCCTGGAGATATGAACGCCCTTGGACAGGATGCCGCTGCATTCACAACATTATTGGCTACAGATGTGCTGAATTTATCTTTAGACGGAACAACAACATTTTATGATGGGACCAATGTACTTACCGGTCGCGCTTTGGCAGACGATGTAATTACAGTTGAGTTACTATTAATTTTTGGAGGTGAAGACTTTAGCGAAAACCCAACGTTGTCCAATGATAACGTTGATGCTAACGATAAACCGTTCTTAACCTCGTTTCCCTACCTAGCAGCCCCTTGGTAGGAGTATGTAATCAGAGCATGCGTTCTGTGTGCTCTGATTTTTTTTTTTTTTTTTTTTTTTTTTCACTAATTAAAACCACAATATGATGACATTAACAACAAACCATATAGTCGTATTAATCTGTTTTATTTTTCTAATGGGATGTAACAATAACCCCAAGAAAATAACAGATGTCAATACTTACAATACATACCTTGAATTAGTCGAGAATGATGCGCTGCAAATGGCAAAAAGTGACTTACAATTTTGGGAAAAAAAGCTAGAAAAAGAACCGAAACAGTTTCCTTACTTTGCTAAAATTGCAGCCTGTCACTCTCAATTATTTAGTCATACTGGAGAAATTGTCCATTTAATCAATGCCGAAAAAAGTTTAATACAAGCTAACAAACGCACAAATTATAACCATGCAGGTTATTTAAGAGCGCTTGCAAGAAATTATATTTCACAACACCGATTTAAAGAAGCTTTGGAACTTTTAAATAAGGCAGAATTAAACGGTGAAAATATTGCTGCTACATATAAAATGCTTTTTGATGTACAATTGGAATTAGGAAATACTGTTGCTGCCAAAACCTATTTGGAGCGAATTAAAGATTTTAGTGATTACGATTATTTAATCCGCTTGTCTAAATGGAGCGATCATAATGGTAACTTGGAAGCAGCCATAAAATACATGGAAAAGGCTACAGCTATAGCAGAGTCTTCAAATATAAGTGCCACCAAGCAATGGGCTTATACCAATTTGGCAGATTTTTACGGACATGCTGGAGAGATTAAAAAGTCATATGATTACTATTTAAAGGCATTAGAGCTAAATCCTAATGATGCTTATGCTAAAAAAGGTATTGCATGGATAGTGTACTCCTATGAGCGTAACCCTCAAGAAGCCATGCGCATTTTAAATACGATAACAGAAGATTACCGCGTGCCAGACTTGTATTTGCTAAAAGCTGAAATGGCTGAATTTCTAGATAAAAATGAACATAAACGTAAAAACGTGAAAGCCTATCAAAACCTGGTTTCAAATAATCTCTATGGCGATATGTACAATGCTTATAACATTGAATTATATGTAAACAAACAAGAAACCGTTGATAAGGCAATTGAATTGGCGAAAAAAGAAATTGAAACTAGACCTACAGCTCAATCTTATGATTTACTGGCATGGAGTTACTACAAAAAAGGAGATGTTAAAAAGGCGTTAAGTATTATGGAAAGTTTTGTAGTGGGTTATACTTTTGAGCCGCTTTCTTTATATCATTTGGCTATTATCTATAAAGCTAATGGTTTGGACAGTAAAGCACTTGATGTCAAAAAGGAATTGGAAACCTGTATTTATGAATTGGGTCCAGTTATGGAACGCGATATTGAAAGAATTTAATCAACTAATCAACCTAAATCTATGCTTTTAAAAAATAATAGTTTCTATTTTCTAGTATTACTTTGTATAGGTCACACGATGTGGTCACAAGATACTATCAAAGGATTTGTGTTTGACGAATATGGTCAACCTCTAGAAAATGCATACATCTATAATAAAACATCTACCAGTCATGCACACGCTTTGGCCAATGGATCGTTTATTCTCGAAAATAATAAAAAAGGCGATACTATAAATATTGGCCTTTTAGGATACCAAAAAAAGAATATTGTAGTAACAAGTTTGCACTTCACCGAGGGAATGGAAGTGCGTTTGCAACCCAAGACTATTTTATTAAATGAGTTGGTAATAACAGAACAGGTTAATGCTTTAAACAGTGTGGCTAAAATTGATTTAGAAACCACACCAGTTAATTCGTCACAAGAAGTTTTGCGTAAAGTCCCTGGTTTGATTATTGGTCAACATGCAGGAGGTGGTAAAGCCGAACAGATTTTTTTAAGAGGTTTTGATATAGATCATGGTACAGATATTAACTTGGCAGTTGATGGAATGCCTGTAAATATGGTTTCGCATGCTCACGGACAAGGGTATAGCGATTTACATTTTTTAATTCCAGAGACTATTAATGCCATTAACTTTGGAAAAGGACCATACTATGCTAACAAAGGCGATTTTACAACGGCTGGTTATGTAGATTTTAATACCAAAGATAAATTAGAGTCAAGTGAGATAAGCTTGAGTTATGGTCAGTTTAATTCCTTGCGTACCTTAGGAATGTTTGACCTTTTAAAAAACAATAAACGTTCAAATGCTTATGTAGCATTGGAGTATATTGAGTTTGATGGCCCTTTTGACTCACCTCAAAATTTCAATCGTTTAAACCTTTTTGGGAAGTTCAGTACTTATCTAAAAGGTAATGATAAACTATCATTGTCTGTATCGCATTTTACAAGCCGTTGGGATGCTTCTGGGCAAATACCACAACGTGCTGTAGATAGTGGTTTAATAACACGTTGGGGAGCTATTGATGATACTGAAGGCGGTAATACGTCTAGAAGTAATGTAAATATAAGCTATGACGCAATGCTTAAGGAAAATTTACAGTTTAAATCTAATGTGTTTTATTCCAAATATGATTTTGAACTGTTTTCAAATTTCACGTTCTTTTTGGAAGACCCCATTAATGGGGACCAAATAAAGCAACATGAAAGTAGAAACATCTATGGTTTTAATACTCAATTCATTAATGATACTAAATTAGGGTCTATTGAAACACAATTAACATCAGGTTTTGGATTACGTTTAGATCAAGTTAACGATGTAGAACTATCACATACCTTAAACCGAAACGAAACATTGGATTTTCTGGCTTTGGGAAATGTTAATCAAACCAACATGTATGGGTTTTTAAATGCTAATTTTGAATTAGGGAAGTTTATTGTAGCACCAGCCTTGCGTTTAGATTATTTTAAATTCATGTATAATGACGATTTAATAACAGCCTATGAAACCCAAGCAGAAACAAAAACAACTTTAAGTCCAAAACTAAATGTGTTCTTTAATCAGAACAGCAATCTGCAATGGTATTTAAAATCAGGAATAGGCTTTCACTCTAACGATGCAAGGGTAGTAGTGGCGCAAAGTGGTGAAGAAATTTTACCAAAAGCATACGGAACCGATTTAGGAACCATTTGGAAACCCTTTCCAAAAATGGTGTTCAATACAGCATTATGGTACTTGTTTTTAGAGCAGGAGTTTGTATATGTAGGCGATGCTGGAATAGTAGAACCAAGTGGAAAATCAGAACGTTACGGTTTAGACATAGGGGTGCGTTATCAATTTACGGATTGGTTGTATTTTGATACCGATGCTACTTTTACCCATGCGCGAAGCGTTGATGAGCCTAAAGGAGCGGACTATATTCCGTTGGCACCAGACTTTACCCTTACAGGAGGCTTGGCAATTAACGATTTAAAAGGCTTTTCAGCAGGCATACGCTACCGTTATGTAGATGACAGGCCTGCTAACGAAGATAACTCCATAGTGGCCGAAGGTTATTTTGTAACCGATATAAATATGAATTATGCCTTCACTAAAAATTTGAGCTTGGGTATGTTAATAGAAAATGTATTTGATACAGAATGGAACGAAACCCAATTTGCCACAGAATCGCGATTACAAAATGAGTTGGAACCCGTTGAAGAAATACATTTTACGCCGGGAACACCTTTTTTTATAAAGGGTGTGGTGAGTTATAGATTTTAAGAATTTGTTGTTAATGAAGAAGCTAACAAATATCTGAAGTGTTTTGCTAAGACGTTTGTTAAGTGTTTTTGTTAGTTGAAAAGCGTCTGTTTTTGCAGACGCTTTTTTTGGTTCTGTTTAATTTATGTTGGATTAATATTCAAAATAGCGATTAAAGTAATGATACTATCATTCAAATCGTAACCTTACGTTCTAGATTATCTAAATTAACCGTTATTTATTAATATGAAACATTATGGAGTAGTCTGAACAGCACCCAAAGTATATAACTGCTCCATGGTTGGCGTCTCACTACCACCCGCTGGTTCTAAAGTAATACCAAAGGCTTCAGAGGCGTTGGTATTTGTGATAGTAAACACTTTGTTGTCATCAGTTTTAAAATCGTCTAGAGTTCCCAAACTGGTAGGTGTAAGCGGGCTTAATGTTAAAGACCAAACCTGATATACTTTGCCTCTAGGTGGTTCTGGCAGACCTTGTGCATCTAGATAAATATTATTGGTCTTTTTATCCCAATAGACTTTAGCGTAAGCTTCTGGATACACGGCTTGGCCAGCTAGTGGTATAGCAATAATCTCTTTGTCTCGTATAACATCAAGAAGTTTGTTGGTTTCTTTTAAATTAGCACGTGCGGTACGTATTTGTTCTTCAAGTAGCTGATTATCTATATGTTGTTTGTTTATTTCGGTTTCTATCGTTTTAATTTCAGTTTGTAAAGCACGGTTTTGATTTAATAACCAAATAAGGCCACCAGCCAATAATACCGATGCCGCCCAACCTGTATAGGTAAACCAATTGGTTCTGGGTTGGCGAGGTAAGGTTACCACTTTAGAATCGCTAGTGTCCAATCCAAGAGCTTCTTTAACAGCGGGGAATATATATTTGGAGTCTCTAGGACTTACTGCTGCAGTTAGTTGAATAACAGTAGCTTCAATCTTTAAGACTTCATCCAGAATATCTGGGTTTTTTAAAAGCTTTTGGTATACAGCTTCATTTTCTTCTTCAGAAAGTGCTCCGGCAACATAAAGTTCCAATATTCCAGATTCTATATATTCTTTATTCGTCATGGTTATACATCCAACATATTTCGCAATTCATTAATACAGTTCCTATTGCGTGTTTTTATAGTACCAATGGGCATTTCTAGCGATTCAGAAGCTTCTTTTTGAGTATACCCTTTAAAGTATAACAGCTCTATAACTTCTATGCATTTTTTGGCTAACTTATTTACAAATTTTTTAATACCAATGGCATCGGTTTGGCTGTTTAAATTATCTTGGTTTTCAAGAATATCTACGAAAAAATTAGCATCAAGGTTTTTTTTGGAGTTTTTAAAGGTTTTAGACCGTGTTTTATCAATGGCTGCATTTCGGGCAATATTTATAAGCCATGTGAAAAACCTCCCCTTTTTAGCCGAATAGCTACTGGCATTGTGCCAAGCTTTAATAAACACATCTTGCATAACTTCTTCTGCTATGTCATTATCGCGTACAATATTATAGATTACACCATGCATACTGTCACTGTACATATTATAAAGTGCTTCGAAAGCTTTTTCGTCTTTGCTTTGAAATTTTGAAACTAGAAGTTCTAACTGCATGCAGTACTTATTTTTTACCAAAGTAGGAATTAATTGGCAATTAAAAAAGCTACCGTTTCGGTAGCTTCTTGTAATGATATGTAAAAGTTTTTAGTCCTCTATAACACCTGCACAGCTAATACGCGCTCCAGCAGCACCAGAAGGTTGAGAAGTAAAATCATCGGCTCCTTGATGAACAATAATAGCTTTGCCTAATATATCTTTAGCTGGGTCACCACAACCAATACACCATTGGTCTGTAGTAAATGAAATAGTACCATTACCTTTATCATCAGCATTAAAATTACCTATATCTCCTTTATGGTAACCGGCTTCAGCTCCCCATTCGCCATGTGGCTGACCAGTTGGGTTCCAATGCCCACCTGTCGATTTACCATCGTCTGAAGAACAATCAGCTGTTTCATGTAAGTGAATAGCATGTGTTCCAGGTTCTAATCCAGACATAATAGCTATCATAGTAACCTCGCCATTCTCTTGTCTAAAAACAGCATTACCTGTTACATTGCTACCGCTTTTGGCATTTAAAGCAATTTTTATTTTTTTGTCTTCAGCAGTAGTTTCAACGTCTGCAGGAGCTTCTATTTCTGTTGTTTCAGTTTCAACAACTTTTTCGGTTTCTTTTTTATCATTTTTGCACGATAGTGTAGCTACAAGAACACAGGCTGTAAGTAATAAACTTATTTTTTTCATGGTTTAATTTTCGTTTTTAGTTACCATAAAATTACGTATTATTTAACTCATATTAAAATGTGCTTATGTAAGAATATGACAATTATCATATTATATTATATCTAATCGCGATAATTTTGGACTATAATAAAAAGGTATGTCTAGCAAATTAGTGAACAAATATAATATTCCAGGACCGCGTTATACAAGCTATCCAACAGTGCCGTATTGGGATGAGTCTAGTTTTTCTAAAGAGAAATGGTTGGATTCTGTTTTTACGTCTTATAAAGAAAGTAATGGTTCAGAGGGCATAAGTTTGTATATTCATTTACCCTTCTGTGAAAGTTTATGTACATTCTGCGGTTGCAACAAACGTATTACCAAACGTCATGAGGTAGAATCACCTTATATAAGTTATGTGTTAAAAGAATGGCAGTTGTATTGCGACCATTTTAAAACAAAACCTATTATTAAAGAATTACATTTAGGAGGTGGTACACCTACATTTTTCTCGCCAGAAAATTTAGAGCGCTTAATTAATGGGATTTTTTGTAAAGCTGAAATAGCCAAGGAGCATGAGTTTAGTTTTGAAGGACATCCTAATAATACTACACGCGAGCATTTGCAAACCCTCTATAATTTGGGATTCAGACGCGTGAGTTTTGGTGTACAGGATTATAATATTGAAGTACAAAAAGCCATACACCGCATCCAACCGTTTGATAATGTAAAGTTTGTTACCGAAACCGCTAGGGAAATAGGCTATACTTCAATTGGACATGACATTATTTTTGGTTTGCCGTTACAATCTATTGCCCATGTAAAAGAAACCATAGAGAAAACCAAACAGCTTAAACCAGACCGTATTGCTTTTTATAGTTATGCCCATGTACCTTGGATAAAAGGGAACGGACAACGTGGTTTTAGTGAAAATGATTTACCAACAGCTAGCGTAAAACGCCAACAATATGAGTTGGGCAAACAATTACTGGCAGATTTGGGTTATCATGAAATTGGTATGGACCATTTTGCTTTACCAACCGATAGCTTGTTTAAAGCTACAAAAACAAAAGCATTGCATCGTAATTTTATGGGTTACACAGCTTCCAAAACACAAATGATGATTGGTCTGGGTGTATCATCAATTAGTGATAGTTGGTATGGTTTTGCTCAAAATGCAAAGGACATTAAAACATATTACAACTATTTAGATCAAAACGAGTTGCCAGTTTTTAGAGGTCATATTTTAACCCAGGAAGACCTAGTAATCCGTAAACATATTTTAAACTTAATGTGTCAATTTGAAACATCGTGGGAAAATCAAGATTTATATTGTAACGAAATACCTGATGTGCTCATTAAATTAAAACCATTGGAAGACGATGGATTAATTGAAATAAACTCAAAACAAATTATAATAAACGAAAAAGGAAAACCATTTGTACGTAATGTTTGTATGGCATTCGATTTATTGTTGCAACGTAAGCAACCCAATTCGCAATTGTTTTCCATGACTATTTAATACTATTTATTAACCTTACTTAAACTTTAAAAAGATGAAAAAAATTATTGTACCTATAGATTTCTCAGAATATTCAGATTATGCACTGGAAACAGCAGCCATTTTGGCAAAAAAGAATAATGCTGAAATATTAGCCCTGCACATGTTAGAAATTTCAGATGCCATTTTAACAAAAAACGACAACGAAATGAAAATGGAAACGGTATTCTTTTTAAAGTTAGCCGAAAAACGTTTCAATGAGTTTTTAGAGAAAGACTATTTAGAAGGTGTAAACATCACGCCAATTGTTAAGCACTTTAAAGTGTTTAGTGAAGTTAATGATGTAGCTAAAGAACACAATGCCGATTTAATTGTAATGGGTTCGCATGGCTCAAGTGGATTGAAAGAATTTTTTGTTGGATCCAATACTGAAAAAGTAGTGAGACATGCCGAAATTCCTGTACTGGTAACAAAACACAACCCTATTTTAACCGATTTTGAAAACATTGCTTTTGCTTGCGACTTTTCAGAAGAAGCTATAGAGCCATATTTAAGAGCGTCTAGAATGTTTGAAAGCCTAGGGTCAAAAATGCATTTGGTTTACGTAAACCTACCAAGCGAAAGCTTTAAAAGTTCAGCAGAAATGGAAAGTAAGGTTGTTTCATTCCTTAAAAAAGCCAATGGTAATTTAGATAAATTGGATACGGTTAAATATGTAGCCGATTATACAGTAGAAAAAGGAATTTTAAATTTCGCCAATGTAATAGGAGCAGATTTAATAGCTGTTGCAACGCATGGACGTAAAGGTTTGGCACATTTCTTTGAGGGAAGTATTTCAGAGGATATAGCAAATCATTCTATGTTACCTGTAATGAGTTTTAAAATGTAATTAATAGCAAGTTTAGTTGATGTTTTAAATAAGAGGTGTGGTTAATAGCTGCACCTCTTATCATTTATAGCACTTTTTATGAATATTGAGCGTATTAAAAATTTAAATAAGATAAAAATATCCGAAATATGATTTTTATCATGTTTTTAAAGTTGTATTGACAGTAATTTTGTGTTATAAATAATAATTAACATGAAAGCAACACTAAAATTAATGACCTTATTATTTGCTGCACTTGTATTAAGTTGTGGTGGCAAAGAAGAAAAGAAAGAAGAGAAATTCTCTTATGAAAAGAAGTCGACAAAAACTGAAGCAGTTACCAAAAAAGAAGAAAAAGTGCCCGCTTCCAAACGTATTGATTTAGCTACTAAAGGAGTTGGACCAATTACTTCGCTTGAGTTACCAGCAGATATTGACCAAGCTATGGCAGCACAAGGAGAAGAGGTATTCAAAAAAATGTGTACCGCTTGCCATAGAGCTGATAAAAAGTTTATTGGACCAGCACCAACTGGAATAACAGAACGTCGCTCTCCAGAGTGGATTATGAACATGATTCTAAATCCTGAAGAAATGGTGCAAAAAGATGCATTGGCCAAAGAATTACTAATTGAGTTTAATGGTTCGCCAATGGCCAATCAAAACTTAACAGAAGAAGAAGCTAGATCTGTATTAGAATACTTTAGAACACTAAAATAATTTGAATATGAATACATTTAAACAGTTAGGTCTTGTTTTGGCATGTATAAGTCTATTCTTTGCATGTAAGAACGAGAGTCAAGAAGCCCAAAGTACAACTTCAGTAACTAATACTGAAGAGACCACAACAGAGCGATCTGGTCAAGCATTTATACAAGACGACGAGGGAACACCAAATTGTCTTCAAATAGCAATTGGTTCGCCTGATCACAAAACATTGGTAGCTGCCGTTCAAGCTGCACAAGTAGAAAATGCTCTGGTAAATGTTGGACCGTTAACAGTTTTTGCACCAACTGATGAAGCATTTGCAGCATTACCTGAAGGCACAATAGATAACCTTTTAAAACCTGAAAACAAAAATACTTTGGCAGACATTTTAAAGTATCATGTTACGCCAGGTAATTTAAGTACAACAATCCTTACCAAGCTACCAAAATTAGGACAAGCCAATAACCAAAGCGTTCAAGTTGAGGTGGTAGACGGAAAACCAGTTATAGGCGGAGCAAATATTATTGCTAGTGTTCCTGCTGGAAATGGTATTGTTCACGTAATCGATAAAGTATTATTACCACCTTCAGAATAATAAATCACTAACCTTATTTAATAAAAAACAATGAAGAATATTTTAAAATCAATTGCTGCACTTGTAACTGTTCTTATAGCGTTTACAAGTTGTAACGATACAAAAAAATCAGATTCAAAATCTGGTGCTTTAGCAAGTAATGTTGCAGAAAAAGTATATGTAGCTCCTGGAGAACACGATGAGTTTTACGCCTTTGTTTCTGGTGGATTTAGTGGACAATTAGCTGTTTACGGATTACCATCAGGGCGTTTGTTTAAAGTTATTCCCGTATTCTCACAAGACGCTGAAAAGGCCTGGGGTTATAATGAAGAAACCAAGCCTATGTTAGAAACTTCTCATGGTTTTATACCTTGGGACGATGCTCACCACCCAGATATTTCACAGACAGCTGGAGAACTAGATGGACGTTGGGTATTTATTAATGGTAACAATACGCCACGTATTGCGAAAATAGATTTAACTACTTTCGAAACTACCGAGATTATAGAAATTCCTAATAGTGCTGGTAACCACAGTTCGTCTTTTGTTACTGAAAACACAGAGTATGTGGTAGCTGGAACGCGTTTCTCTGTTCCAGTACCTCAAAAGGATATGCCTATTAAGGATTACAAAGGTAACTTTAAAGGCGCTTTAACCTTTATTTCTGTAGAACCAGAACATGGACACATGGATATTAAATTCCAGTTGATCATGCCAGGTTTCGATTATGATTTATCACATCCTGGCCGTGGAAAATCGCATGGATGGTTCTTCTTCTCAACCTATAATACCGAAGAGGCAAGCACGTTAATGGAAGTTAATGCCTCGCAAAACGATAAAGATTTTATTGCAGCTGTTAACTGGAAAAAGATTGAAGAGTATGTGAATAATGGTGGTGGAACCATGATGCCAGCCAATTATGCTCATAATGTTTATGATGAATCTACTCATATGGCGACATCAACCATGAAGAAGGAAGTTCTTACAGTAAATCCTTTAGATGTACCTGGAGCTGTTTACCTAATGCCGACGCCTAAATCGCCTCACGGCTGTGACGTTGATCCTACTGGTGAATATATTGTAGGTAGTGGTAAACTTTCTGCAAACTTAACGATTCACTCATTTACAAAAATGTTGGATGCTATTGAAAATGAAAAATTTGCTGGAGATGCTTACGGTATTCCAATTATTAATTTTGATGATTCTTTAGCAGGTGTGGTTGAGCAACCAGGTCTAGGGCCTTTACATACCGAGTTTGACGACAAAGGTAATGCCTATACAACCTTCTTTATTTCTTCAGAAGTTGTAAAATGGAAAGTAGGAACATGGGAAGTACTGGATAGACAACCTTGTTATTATTCAGTTGGTCACTTAATGATTCCTGGTGGTAACTCTCAAAAACCATTTGGAAAATATGTGTTGGCCATGAACAAGATTACAAAAGATCGTTATCTGCCAACAGGACCAGAGGTAACACAATCGGCTCAATTATACGATATTTCAGGTGACAAAATGGAATTGTTGTTAGATTTCCCTACAGTAGGAGAACCTCACTATGCCGCAGGTTGCCCTGCCGATTTAATTAAACCACGATCTAAAAAGTTATTCCCACTTGAAGAAAACAATCACCCTTATGCAACAAAAAGTGAAGCGGATACTAAAGTTGTACGAGATGGCAATACGGTTCATATCTACATGACCATGATACGTAGTCACTTTTCACCAGATAATATTGAAGGTATTAGAGTGGGAGACAAAGTATATTTCCATGTTACCAATTTAGAGCAGGATTACGATGTACCACATGGTGTGAGTATGATTGGAGCGAATACATCTGAATTATTAATCATGCCAGGACAAACAGAAACCTTCCTTTGGGAGCCTAAACAAGAAGGTGTATGGCCTTTCTATTGTACAGATTTCTGTTCGGCATTACACCAAGAAATGCAAGGCTATGTTCGTGTGTCTGCAGCAAATGCAAATACACCATTAAAATGGTCTCTTGGTGAGGATATAGAATAAAACAAATTAGGAGAATTTTGTTTTAGTGTTTATTTTCCTATCAAAGGCGAGAGCATGCATTTCGCTCTCGCCTTTCTATTTTCAAAACACTAATTATTCAGAGATATCTGATTTTTTAAACCACTAATTTCTATCACGATGAAAAAGTCAAATATAATTATGCTATTGGCTGCTATATTGCCACTCGGACTCTTTTTGTTTCCACTTTGGAAAATTACATTGGAGGCTCCACAATATCCAACACCATTGGGCATGTATATTTATATCAATGATTTCGCTGATGCCAATCCACACGATATCAAGAATATTAACCTTATGAACCACTACGTAGGGATGAAGTACATTCCAGAGGCCATTCCTGAATTTAAAATATTTCCGGCAGGCATTCTTATAACTACAGTAATAGGTTTACTTATTGCATTTAAAGGTAACTATAAGTGGTTTTTATACTGGTTTATACTCATGATTGTATTAAGTAGTGCTGGACTTTATGACTTCTACCTCTGGGAACATGATTATGGACATAATCTAGATCCAAGAGCTATCATGAAATTTACAAATCCAGATGGTACACAAATGGGCTTTCAACCACCTTTATTTGGTTCAAAAGATATATTGAACTTTAGAGCACATTCTTATCCGCGTTTAGGAGCCTTGTTTTTGGCGTTGGGAATAGGAACATCATTAATTGCTTACCTTGTAGGGAAAAAATCGTATAAAAAGTCTTTAGAAATGTAATAGCAAAGGAAAGCCATTCAGCAAAACACTAAAACACTAAAAAAATGCAAACACTAAAACACTATGTTGTACTTCTATTTGTTGTACTAATGGTAAGCTGCAATGTGTCACCAAAACCAATTGACTATGGTAATGATGGATGTCACTTTTGTAAGATGACCATTGTTGATAAAGTACACGCAGCTGAAATCGTCACCAAAAAAGGAAAAGTCTATAAATTCGATGCTACAGAATGTATGATTAATTTCATGGACGAGTTTGATACTTCTGAAATTGAATTGTACTTGTCAAATAACTATTCTGAACCTGAAGTATTAATTGATGCTACACATGCCACTTTTTTAATTAGCAAAAACGTGCCAAGCCCTATGGGTGCTTTTCTATCGGCATTTAAAAGCAGAGAAGAAGCCCAAAATGTTCAATCAGAAAAAGGCGGAACATTGTATACTTGGCAGGAATTATTAACGCATTTTAAAGATTGAAATGAGGTCAATACGCTTATTTTTGGTTACCATGTTTATGGCGACTTCACTTGGTGCGCAAACAATTAATGTATGTGGTACTTGTAATGTTACCTCATTGCGTGATGCTATCACTTTAGCTAAACCTTTTGATACGGTGAGGGTGAAAAAGGGCATCTACAAAGAGCATGATGTGGTTATAGACAAACCCTTGACTTTAGTTGGTGAAAATTATCCGGTTATTGATGGTGAATTAAAGGGCGAAATTATTACGGTAGTTTCAGATAGTGTAACCGTTGATGGTTTGTTCGTTATTAATGTTGGAACCAGCTATACGGAAGATTATGCGGCTATTCGTGTTAAAAAAAGTAAACATTTTGTGATACAGAATGTTGTTTTAGAAAAACTGTTTTTTGGCATATACATTGAAAAATCCAGTTATGGTAAAATTTATCATAACAAAATAATTGGCGATGCCGTTGAAGAATATAACTCAGGTAATGGTATTCAATTATGGTATAGTCATTATGTAGACATTGAGCATAATTTTGTTGAACATGTTCGTGATGGTATTTATCTAGAGTTTTCAGATAATTGTGTAATTAAAAACAATGTTAGTGCAGAAAATTTGAGATATGGCCTGCATTTCATGTTCTCTAATGATGATATTTACCAAGATAACACTTTTGAAGATAATGGAGCTGGTGTGGCTGTCATGTTTTCAAAGAAAATTAAAATGCTAAATAATACATTTAAAAAAAATTGGGGAACAGCATCATATGGCATGCTATTAAAAGAAATTAATGATGCCGAAATAATAGGTAATACCTTTGAAGAGAATACAATAGGAATCAATTTAGAAGGATCCAACCGCATTACTTACAAGAACAACAATTTTACCAATAATGGTTGGGCTATAAAGGTAAGAGGCGCATGTTACGCTAATCGTTTTATAGAAAATAATTTCTTGTACAACTCCTTTGATATTTCATATAACAGCAAGGTGAACGATAATATTTTCGATAGAAATTATTGGAGTAACTACACAGGATATGATTTGGATAAGGATGGTATAGGCGATGTGCCTTATAGACCTGTAAAACTCTTTTCCTATATCGTAAATCGTACACCAGAAACTATTATTCTGTTACGTAGTTTATTTATTGATATCATAGATTTTTCAGAAAAAGTGTCTCCAGTATTTACACCGGACAACCTTATGGATAATAATCCACAAACAAAACGCATAACATGGTAAGTATAGAAAATCTACATAAAAAGTTTGGTAAGAACGAAGTCCTTAAAGGTGTTGACTTAAACATCAAGAGTGGTGGTATTTTTGCTGTACTAGGTCCAAATGGATCTGGGAAAACTACCTTGATTAAGTCGGTGCTTGGCATGGTTGTTCCAAGTAAAGGGACTATTACAGTTCAAGGTGAGAATATTAAGAAAAATTCAAGTTACAGACATCAGATTGATTACCTACCGCAAATAGCTAATTTTCCTAGTAATTTAAAGGTAAAAGAGTTGATTCGTATGATAAAAGATTTACGAAAAAACACCAATGAAGATGAACGTTTAATTGAGCTGTTTAAGTTACAACCCTTTTTAGATAAAAAACTGGGTAACCTTTCTGGAGGTACAAAGCAAAAAGTGAACATTGTATTAACCTTTATGTTTGATAGTCCGCTTATTATTTTAGATGAGCCTACAACAGGTTTGGACCCTATTTCATTAATTAGGTTAAAGGAATTGATTCAAAAAGAAAAACAAAAAGGAAAAACTATTTTAATCACATCACATATCATGAGTTTTGTAGAAGAGGTTTCCGATGAAATTGTGTTTTTGTTGGAAGGCAAAATCTATTTTAAGGGTACCATATCAGAATTAAAAACCAAGACCAATCAGCCAGATTTTGAACATGCTATTGCGTCTATATTATCAGACAACCATGCTTAAAATTTTAAAATATAGTTTTTTCGATTTAATGCGTAGCCGTTGGAGCTACGTGTATTTTGGGTTTTATCTGCTATTGGGAGTTGTGCTCTTGTTTCTCAATAACGATTTGTCTAAAGCTGTCATAACCTTAATGAATGTTATCATTGTTTTAGTACCACTTATAGGAACCATTTTCGGAGTCATGTATTATTACAATTCCAAAGAGTTTACTGAATTACTTTTAGCGCAGCCACTTAAACGATCTTCCATTTTTTTAGGTCAGTATCTGGGTGTTGCTTTGTCTTTATCCATGAGTTTAATATTGGGATTGGGTATTCCATTTGTGTTTTATGGCTTATTTAAAAGTAATGCCATTTGGGATTTTTCATTACTACTTATAACCGGAACATTTTTAACCCTCATATTCACAGCATTGGCATTCAATATTGCCTTGTCTAACGAGAATAAAATAAAAGGATTTGGTTATGCTATTTTATTGTGGCTGTTTTTGGCCATTATTTATGATGGTATCTTTTTAATGACCTTAATATTTTTTGAAGATTATCCTTTAGATAAATTATCCTTGGTAGGTACTATGCTTAACCCGATTGACTTGTCTCGAACATTAATCTTATTAAAGCTCGATATTTCAGCGCTTTTGGGTTATACGGGAGCTATATTCAAACAATTCTTCGGTACTAGTTTTGGGTTGGTTGTATCGTTTGTAATGCTCGTAATTTGGGTTGTTTTGCCCGTATTGCGAATTATGTTTAAATCTAGAAGAAAAGATTTTTAGGTATGAAAGTTTATCATCTAATCTGGGTTGTACTAGTTCTTTCTAGTATAAGCTGTAAGAAAGACAAAAGGGAAGTGGATGAACCAATCAAAAAGGAGAAAACAATATCAATTGCAGATACTTTAAGTTTAGAACTTAATGCCGTTGACAAATGGTTGGTAAATAGTGAAACCCATGAAGGCGTGAATAAAATGGATTCAATTATTTCACAATTTGAAGCCAGAGGAATCATGAGTTATAAAGAATTGGGCGAGGCTCTTTCCAAACAGACCAGTTATATTATAAAAAACTGTACCATGACAGGCAAACCACATGATCAATTGCATGTGGTTCTGGTACCCATGTTAGATGAAATTTCAATATTACGTGAAACGGATAGTGAAACAGAATCGGCACATGCTTTGATTAATTTAACTGAACTTATCGAAGCGTATTATCAATATTTTAAATTGTAAAAAAGTGATGATTATCATATTTTAAACAAAAGCCATTAATTAAATTTGTGCCATGATTAAAAGTATAACCCATAAAATAACAGCGTATGTTTTAGTAGTTATTCTACTAGCACATAATATCAATACGCTGGTTATTGTGGGTGACTTTTTGGCCAACCAAGAATTTATAGCTAAAACCCTTTGTATTCAGAAAGATAACCAACAAGGGTGTAATGGTAAATGTCAACTAAAAAAGCAATTGGCGCAAAATGAAACAGGAACAGATGGTAAAGCACCAGTTCAAGAAAATAAGCGTCAGGTATTAGATGTGTTTTTTATTACAGACATTAATTCTGTTGATGCCCAATTTATTTCTTTCTATATAAACAAAAGCAAGGTGTTTTATCAAACACATATCATTTCTGAAACAACGCTTTCAGTTGACACACCTCCTCCAAACGTAGTTTAGTTTCTTTTATAAAAAACATGACGTTTTATGCTTTTCTAACCTGATAATAATGGTTGGACAAGGCTTTTATATTAAAATTTTTAAAAAACAAACCCAAAATTATGTATCAATGCTTGTAGCTATTTGTAAGCTACTGGCGATTGGTATGCTTTTAAAACAAATTAAAATGAAACTTAAATATATTTTACCTATCCTATTTTTAGCACTATTTACAGTTGCCTGTTCTTCAGATGATAATGATGATTATACTCCACCAACAAGTGAAGTTGATGGATTACAACTTATTCAAGAGCTATCTAACGATACACACACTATTGAATTATACAACGAATCTGGTATGTTCTATACAGGATACAATAACGTGAGTTTAAGAATTAAAGATAATTCTAACGGCCAATACGAAGAGGATGCGACCATAACATGGATGCCTATGATGCAAATGCCAACGATGCAACACTCATGCCCTAAAACCAATCCTATGAAAGCCAGTGGAAAGAATACTGTTTATGAAGGCACAATAGTTTATCAAATGACAAATACCGATGGTTCAGGCTGGTCTTTAATACTTGAATATACTATTGATGGTATGGACTATATGGTTTCTGAAACTATTACCGTAATGCAGAATGATGATCAAAATGTATCTAGTTTTATGGGCAGTGATGATAGTCGATATATTGTGGCTATGGTAGAACCTAAAGATCCAATAATTGGAATTAACGAATTAGTTGTTGGTGTTTATAAAATGGAAAATATGATGTCTTTTCCGGTTGTTGAAAACTATATGTTAACATTAGATCCTCGTATGCCTGGAATGGGTAACCATAGTTCTCCAAATAACACAAACTTGACATTTAATGCTGCTGATAATATGTATCATGCTAATTTATCATTAACCATGACAGGGTATTGGGTGTTGAATTTAAAACTAATGAATACAGAAGATGAGGTTTTAAAAGGTGAGGACGTTACCGATACTAACGAGCAAAGTAGCTTGTACCTAGAACTAGAATTTTAATTTTAAGCTAGGCCTCGATGCAAGGCATCGAGGCTTCTTCTAAATTGGTATTCATTCAATATTAAGAATGCCATCAAATACTGTAGACATGAAAAAACTCTTTATAGTTTGGAGTCTTATATATAGCACACTTTCATTTGGGCAAGAGGCCTTGCCTTCAATGGAAAAGGATACAACCCAATTGGATGAAGTTATATTAATATCACAACGAAAACTAAGTAATTATCGCCAAGAGAAAACATTATCTAGTATAGACGATTATTTAGAGAAATCTAATCGTGTTACCATGATAAAACGTGGGAATTATGCTTGGGAACCTACATTGAGTAATATGACCAGCGAGCGTTTAAATGTTACCATAGATGGGATGCAAATATTTGGCGCTTGTACCGACAAAATGGATCCTATTACCTCGTATGTCGATGTATCTAACCTAAAAAAAGTAACCATTGCTTCTGGGCAGGAAGGTACTGAAAATGGTCATTGTGTTGGTGGCGCTATAGATTTACAATTACCAGAATCTAAATATTATGATTTTGGTTTGAAATCGAGTGTAGATGTTGGTTATGAAACCAACGGAAATTACAGAACAGCAGGACTGGATATAGAGTATTCTGGGAATAAGTTTTATTTGAATGCTGACGGAATTTTCAGAAAATCTGACAATTATGATGCTGGAGGTAATCAAGAAGTTTTGTACTCGCAATTTCAGAAATATAATGTTTCATTACAAGGCGGTTATAAATTATCTGAGAACCATCAATTAGATGCTAATGTTATTTATGATAAGGCTACAGATGTCGGCTATCCAGCATTACCAATGGATGTGTCGCTTGCCGAAGCTTTAATTACATCGGTAACGCATAGCTTTGAAAATGATTCTACATTTATAAAATCTTGGGAGTCAAAACTTTACTTTAATACCATTACACATATTATGGATGATTCACAACGACCAGATGTGCCTATTCGTATGGATATGCCTGGATGGAGTGATACTTACGGATTTTACAGTAAGGTAAAAATGGAAGAAAATAAACATAGTTTGTTGTTCAATTTAAACGGATTCTACAACCGTTCATTAGCCGAAATGACCATGTATCCCAATGATTCGAATCAGCCATTAATGTTTATGTACACATGGCCAGATATTAGAACTCTATATTCGGGTATTTATGCTAAAGATGCCTACGCTATTTCAGAGAATGCTATTGTTTCGGCTAACTTGAGATTGGGTATTCAAAATAACACTATTGGCAATGAAGTTGGTTTGGAAAGTTTGCAAATTTTTTATCCGAATTTAACCGACTCAAAGAATAGATTTTTAATGGGTTTTGCCGCAGATTATCTTTATAAAAAATCTAATTATGATGTTTCATTTGGAGTTGGTTATGGCGAGCGTGCACCTTCAGTAAGTGAAGGGTATGGATTTTTCTTATTTAACAGTTTTGATAATTTTGATTATATAGGGAATCCATACTTATCCAATGAAAAATCGTTTCAGGCCAATATTAAAGCCAATTACCGTATTAATGATTTTAAGATTGGTATAGAAAGCTCATACTTCTATATTATGGATTATATTATAGGAGAGATCGATCCGACCTTAAGTGCCATGACCATTGGTGCTTCAGGTGTAAAGGTTTATACAGGTTTAGATCATGCATCTATTTTTGATGTGTATTTAAACACGTCATATAATTTTACCGAAAAGTTCTCGGTAAATGGAACAGTTGGGTATAATTACGGACAAGGTAGTAATAGCGAACCATTACCAATAATCAAACCATTTTCTTATGTAGCCGAAGTGGCTTATGCAACATCAAGATTCAATGCTGCCTTACAGTTGGAGGGTAATGCAAACCAAAGTCGTTTTAGTAGTTTTTATGGGGAAGACGAAACGCCAGCTTATGGTGTTTTAAATCTTAATTTAGGTAATGTTGTACATTTAAAAAGCAATAAGTTGGTATTTAAATATGGCATTGAAAACATACTGGATAGTTTCTATTCAACCTATGCCGACTGGAACAACATACCAAGACAAGGCCGAAATTTCTATGTTAATGCTTCGTTTGTAATTAGATAGGTTTTACTTTTCAATTCTAAAAGAGTTTAATAAAAATTGAATGCTATTAATAATTACCTTTGTTTCCATTTTTTTATTTTCGAATTAGTTTTTGTAGTTTAAATTTTTCAAATATGATATAAGTCATGTTTATGTGCGGACTTATAATGTACTTTTGAATAGTTTAAATAGGATATATTTATCCTATTTAATAATAGCTAACACGATAACAAGTTTCAAAAATCTTTATGCAATGAAGTATCAAAATTTTACCCTTTATATAATTCTATTATTTATAAGTCATAATCTTTATAGTCAAACCTTTGAATCGTCTGCAGAATTAAGACCTAGATTTGAGTATAGGCATGGTTTTAAAACTTTAGCTGTTGATTCGCTTAACGCTGCCACTTTTGTTTCGCAACGTACACGTTTGAATTTTCGTTATGGGAGTGAAAAATTGAATGCTTATGTAGCAATACAGAATGTAAGAGTTTGGGGAGATGTTGCAACAATGGCACTTTCTGATAGGAATGGTACAACTGTTCACGAGGCTTGGGCAGAAGCTATTTTAAGTCCAAAACTGTCAGTTAAATTAGGTCGCCAAGAAATTAATTATGACGATCAACGAATTTTTGGTAGTGTTGACTGGGCACAACAAGCACGAAGCCACGATGCCATGGTAACTACATTTAATCCTAATGAAAAGCATCAGTTAGATTTAGGTTTGGCCTTAAGTGCAGAAAGCGAATCGTTATTTGAATTGGATTATGATGTTGCCAACTACAAAAACTTTCAATATTTATGGTATCATGGTGTTTTTGGTGATGTTGGATTAAGTTTTCTGTTCTTGAATGGTGGATTTGCTTTTGACAATAATGGTAATCAAGAGGTTGATTATAATCAAACAATAGGTTCACGTGCAACATTTGCCAAAAGCAAATTTAAAGCAGATGTTTCTTTGTATTTCCAAACTGGAAAAATTATGCAAACAGATTTAAGTGCTTACAATGTGGCTGCAAACCTTCATTATGGATTTGCTAAAAATTTTAGTGCTAGTCTTGGAGCAGAAATTTTATCAGGAACCGATATGGATGCAACAGACAATACGCTTCGCTCGTTTAATCCATGGTTTGGTACAAACCATAAATTTAATGGTTTGATGGATTATTTCTACGTGGGTAATCATATTAATTCGGTTGGTTTGGTTGACCTTTATGCAACTTTTGCCTTTAAAAAAGACAAACTTATGGCAAAACTTATTCCTCATTTCTTTTCTTCGGCTGCCAATGTGGTTGACAATACTGGAAAAGTTATGGACAATGCTCTAGGAACAGAAATAGATTTTGTGTTTGGGTATAGCTATTCCAATAACATAAACTTACAACTAGGTTATTCTCAAATGTTTGCAACAGAGACTATGGAAGTGCTAAAGGGTGGCGATAAAGATTTAACAAACAATTGGGCTTGGGTCATGATTACTTTTAAGCCCAAACTACTTAATTATAACTTTGCAAAAGAGTAATAATGATTAAAGGAATTAATAGTAATTCGATTTAAAGTTTTATCATTTCCAGAATTCATCGGTTAAATTGTCGTGAAACGGTTCAGATTGATGAAGAGATTCAATTTCAAGCATTTGAGATTCTGTAGCCGTTTGTTGAATTTCGGGAAATAGTACACGCTCTTCAAAACGAATGTGTTTTTCCAATAGTATTTCAATAGCAGAAAGGGTTTGGGTGTCTTTTGCAGATTCTGTAAAGAGCATTTGCAGTTCTCGATGTTGTTCAATAGCTTCTATAACGAGTTTGTTACTGTTGTTTAGAATTGTAAATATATGTTTTTCTTCAACCCTAAAATGCGGAATTAAGTGTGTTTTGTAGAACCAAGTAGCATAGGTCCAAATGCGTTCTGTAGCAATATGGTTTTTAAATCCTGTTTTAATTTTCCAGCATAACAATAGTCCATGGTGATGCTCTCTACTTAATGGTTGTAAGGCCTTATGGCGTTTTAAGGGTTTATTTGGAGATTTCATACGTTTCTTTACTTATGGTAATAGTAATAGCGGCAATGCCTATAGGTAATAATATACTGAATAGAAATAACATTAAGTAATATTGGTCGATTAAACCTTTTCCTTGATAAAAACAATACCCTTGAAGCGCTATTATGAATTCTGTTAATAAAAATCCGCCTAAAAAAGCATAAACACCTATAGTTAAAAATTTGGATGCCTTTAACTTGAGGTTTTGAAAAATAAAAGCAAATAAAAATCCTGATATAACGCCTAGCATGTTTAAATGAATAAACCCGATCACAAAATTCCGATGTTCGTATACTACTTGTGCAAATTCAGGGAAAAGGGATGCGAGTTGAAAAATGTTTTTTAATACCAAGCAGAAAACAACAAATAGCAATAGGTATCGAACAAGGTTATTTTGTTTTTTTAAAAAGCCGACTAATTTCTGTTTAATAAGCTTAAAGAACAGAACTAATGTTATGATTTGTAATATTACACCAAGACTATTTATCCATATTAAACTATTGTGAGGAATGAACCATTGAATGGGCAACGCTAATGTTAAAACAGTTGAAGAAATTAATAGGTAAAAAAAGTATTTAAATACTTGAGAATATTCAATATTTAAAAGGAAAAAGAGAATGGTAATTACGCCAATAAAAAACCAACCATTAAATTGAAAATGTAAAAAGAACTGAATGGCAATTTGATAAAATGCACTGGTTTGACCAAGCGTAGCAACAGCCGGACCCAAGCACCAAACCCCTAAAGTAGAAATTAACATAAATAGAAGAGAAGCTCTTACCAATAGTTTGGTTACTCTAGAATTCGTTTTAAGATGCTTCCAGATTACATAAACAAAATAATAACTGCACAGGATATGAAGTGTTGAAAAACTAATGGATATTGCTGCATAACCTTGAAAGGGGAAACTTATCATCATTCCAATTACAGCTAGCTCTGTAACCCAAAACAAACGGCTGTAAATGGGTTTTTTATCTGGAATAAGATAATGTACATAATAGGTGTAAAGCATTAAATATACCCAACCTAACATAGCGACATGGGAATGGGCGTGCGTTAAAAAACGATAGTTAAAAGATACATTGTTAACGAAAGAATATCTTAATAGCAAACCCATTAGGGCTGCAATCAAGAAATTAATTAAACAAACAAAAGTAAGCTTTTTGTGCATTGATAAATTAAAAAAAATGAAAATACACATTTAAAAAAATTCCAGAAAGCCTTTGAGGACAACTTTCTGGAATTTTAACCAAACAAATAATTATTACATTATTAACCAAACAACTGTTCTAACTTTATGGCTTGTGGAAACAGTATATTATTTTCTAAATGAATATGTAAATGCAAATCTTTCTCAAATTCTTCAAGCATCGCAAATGTTACGCGATAAGTATTGCAGGCATCACTTGGGGGATTGTAATTGTCTGTTAAATCAGCAATTTGTCTAAAACGCTCTCCTTCATTGTCATGTTCATGTTTCATCATGGCAATAGGGTTTTCAACCATACCAAAGTGTGGTCTTTCAATAGATCCATTTGTTAATTGTGCTTGAACCATTTTTTTAATAAAAGGGAATAGAACAAGTTCTTCTTTTTTCATGTGGGCAGCCAAATCTCCAGCAGAACCTGTAAACAATTCATTAATTTTAAATAATTCTGGATGACGCTCACCATGAACACGACACAATTTATCTAAAAACTGTTTTAATACAGGAATTTTTTCTTCCACGTAACGGTGATGCTTTTTCTCAATGTAATCTATCAATAAATCCAATGGCCAAGATTTGTAATCTATGACTTCGTTTCCTTTATTATTTAAAACAGAATTAAGCTCATCTAGTAGTAGGTTACTGTCCACGCCTTTTTTTTGGCACGCTTCATCTATAGTTCTACCACCATTACAGCAAAAATCTATTTTGTATTTAGAGAATACGGCAGCTGTTCTGTAATCTTCAGCTACATAGTCTCCAATTTGTTTTTGGGTGTTTTTTTCTAATGTTTCCATATTGTTTTTATTTAAGATAAAATTATCCTATTTAATATTAATTTTTTTTAGACTTTTAAAAATGATGTACCAGATTTAATATCAAGGGCTAGTTCTTCCAAAGTGGTGTTTTCTAACATATACTGTAAGTTGTTACGAATACTTTTAAACTTATCATGAACAGGACAAGGATGATTTTCATCACATTTTTCCAAACCTAATCCACATCCTCTATAAATTTTATCACCATCGATGGCATTTACTATTTGAGCTAGTTTTATCTTGGATAAATTGTTTTTGTCAATTTCAAAGCCGCCATAAGCACCTTTAACAGAGTTAATGACATTGTGTTTTGCCAAAGCCTGTAGGATTTTTGCTGTAAAAGCTTGGGGAGAGTTAATTTCTTCTGCTATTTCCTTGGGTGTAACGCGCTTTCCTTCAGATGAGCTAAAGGCTATAAAAATAGATGCTTTAATACCGTATTCGCAAGCTTTTGAAAACATACTTTAATTATATGACACAAATTTAAGCCAAAAAATTAAATCGGACAAATTTATCTTAAATAAAATAATTAATGACAGTCTATAAGGCCATTTGCGGTTTCAATAACTGGAGCAGGAGAGAGGTAAGGTATGCCCAAACCTAATCCTCTAATTATAAATAATAGTCCAATAAGGATTACGAAAAGAGGTATTACTTTTTGAACACGTTGTTTAATGGTTGCATTTAAAAATTTACCCAAATAAATGGCAGTAGTCATTAATGGTATGGTTCCTAATCCAAAAAGCACCATATACAAAGCACCATGTGAAGCATTTTGCATAGCTACGGAAGCAAATACAGCCATATAAACCAATCCACAAGGCAAAAAACCATTTAAAAAACCAATAGTTAAAAAGGTGTCTGCTGTTTTTCTTTTTAAAGCGTTACCTAACCCTGACTTTACTTTGGAAATGACTTTGTAAATAGGTTTGGATAAATTGTATTTGTTGAATGTATTTACCGGAATCAATACCACTAAAATCATCAAAACACCAATAGCTATTGAAAGTTGTTGTTGTAAGCCAAATATATATAGACTTTTACCCACCAAACCAAAAAAAAGTCCAATAAAGCTATATGCTATAATGCGACCAATATGATATGTAGTAATTTGTGATATTTTCTTAATAGAATTACTTCGGTCAACAGGTAACATAAAGGCAATTGGACCACACATGCCGACACAGTGAAAGCTGCCCAATAAACCTAATATGATTGCTGACCATAGCATTTAATACACAATTTCTTTTTTGTAGAGATATGATTTTCCATTATATTGCCAATCAACTTTAATGTTCCAACGACCATCCAATAAACGCTTGTCAGGTATGAGCAAATTGTGGCTTGACAATGAAATGTCCCTTTCAAAGTCAAATTGTTTATTAGATGGTCTGTATAGGAACACTTTTCCTGTTATACCATTAACATCAAGGGATTGCGGAAATACTATAATTATGCCGTCTTCGGTTTTTTTCCAATTAATATTTTCTGCTAAAGCTTTAGCATTTTTTTCTTTATCAATATCATTTTGGAATTCCAGTTCTTGTTTGTAGTAGTCTTCAGTTACTAAATCATGATCCAATTCCTTATTGGTATTCATATTGATAACAAAATACATGATAAATGAAATGAATCCCACAAAAGCAATTACAATACCAGTTCCCCAATTAAATTTCATAATAGTTTTTTTAATTATAACTTCTTGGACCTAAAAAGTTTACCGTTGTAGTTTCTATTAACTCGTTACCACTGTAAACTTCAATCATAAGTTTGTTTTTGTCTCCTGTTAATTCTTTTTTATCTATTTCAATAAACAAAGTACCTTCAGATAGGCCTTCCTTAGGTATCACAATATTATTGGTGTTGGACACAACCTTTATTTCGCCGTTAAACTTGCGTAATTTAAAGTGAACACTGTCAATTTCATGAACTGTTTTATTTACCAATTTATAAGTAAACACATTACTAATAATATCACCTTCTTTGTGTTCATAAAGCTGGCCTGGTAATCGTAGTACACGAGCTTCAACATCATTTCTAATAAGCAACATACCAA
The DNA here is from genome assembly GCF_023634025.1 of Hanstruepera flava. Classification (GTDB taxonomy): domain Bacteria; phylum Bacteroidota; class Bacteroidia; order Flavobacteriales; family Flavobacteriaceae; genus Hanstruepera; species Hanstruepera flava. The sequence goes on from NZ_JALJCW010000002.1 coordinate 434,988, forward strand.
TTAAAACACCTATTAAAATAACCAGAACAGCTATATAACCTTTCATCCTAGCGGTTAGCTTAAACTTTTCTTTTGTTTCTATTTCGTGCTCGCTGGCGTAACGTATCAAGCCTTTAGGCAGATTAATGCTTTCCATTATATGATCGCATTCGTCAATACAAGCCGTACAGTTTACACATTCCAATTGTGTACCATTTCTAATATCTATTCCAGTAGGGCATACATGAACACATTGTAAGCAATCAATACAATCGCCATGTCCCAAAGCCTCGCGATCTTCATTTTTTCTAAACTTTTTACGACCATTTTCACCTTCACCGCGTTTATAATCGTAGGCTACAACAATTGATTTTGTATCCAACAGCACACCTTGTAAGCGTCCGTATGGACAAGCAATTATGCAAACCTGCTCTCTAAACCAGGCGAAAACAAAATAAAAAACAGCCGTAAATATGATTAATGGGAATAAGGTTCCCATATGCTCTGTTGGACCATCAGTTATATATTTAAGAAGCTTATCGCTACCAATTAAATATGCTAAAAAGATATTGGCTATTAAAAATGAAATGACCAAAAAGATAAACCACTTTAGCAAACGTTTTCTAATTTTTTCAGCATCCCACTTTTGTCTATCTAATTTGCGTTGTTTGTTTCTATCACCATCAATCCAATATTCAATGCGTCTAAAAACCATTTCCATAAAAATGGTTTGTGGGCAAATCCAACCACAGAATATTCTACCAAATCCAACAGTAAAAAGCGTAATAAACACCACGCCAATTATCATGGAGATAACAAATAGATGAAAATCTTGTGGCCAGAATGGAAATCCAAAAATATTAAATCGACGTTCCAACACATTGAACATCAAGAATTGGTTGCCATTAATTTTGATAAAAGGCGCAGCAAATAGAAAAGCCAATAGTATGTAACTGACTATTTTTCGTTTGTCATAATACTTGCCACTGGGTTTTTTTGGGTAAACCCAGGCGCGTTTTCCTTCTTCATCAATGGTACCTATCGAATCTCTAAACGATTCGTTTTCTGGAGCTTCCACGGCTATATATTTTCTAAATTACATTAATTTTCTATGGTTATAATAGAATCTGTTTTCACTTCCATGGCTTCTGTTGGAATGTCCTCAGCAGGCGCATTTTCATCTACCCATATCTCGCCTTCTGAATCTTTAGGTTTAGCCGGTGTTGTACCTTGGAATTGTAGCACATAACTAGATACTTGGGCTATTTCAGACGGTTTTAAACTTTGTTTCCAGGCAATCATACCCTTACCATTTCTGCCACCTTCAGATACGGTTTGGAAGACATTTTTAATGCCGCCTCCTAAAATCCAATATTCATCAGTAAGGTTAGGGCCAATACCACCTCCTCCATCAGCCATATGACAAGCTACACAGTTTTCTTCAAAAATGGCTTGACCGGCTTTTAAATCTGCAGCATCAGTTAAAACAGTTACCGTATTAATATCTACTAAATCTTTTGCTGTTTTTTTGTATTCTTCTATTTCAATTTTGGCTTGGGCATATTCTGCTTCAAGCTCCTGATATTGATTCTCTCCGTTAAAAATGTGGAATCTTACTAAATAGACGGCAGCAAAAATAATAGTTGCATAAAACCCGTATAACCACCATGGCGGAAGGCTATTGTCTAGCTCTCTAATGCCATCGTAATTATGGTCTAATATAATTTCGTGCTCCTCTTCAACAGGTTTTTGACCTAAAAGTTTTTTATAGGTTTCTTGAATCCAAACAATAAATCTTGGAGTTTCAGATTGTTGCGCATCATAACGTGCTTTAGCTTCAGCATCTAAACTTTGATATAATATATTATCCATTGAACTTACGATGGCTTCTACTGCAATGAGTATTATTAAAACCAAGACTAAAAAAAGCAAGATTACTGGCTGTTCCATGAATGCAGGTTGGTCTCCCGATTCAATAAAATATTCTACGAGTCCGAAGATTATAAAAAATACTAACGGGACTCTTATCCATGAAGGAATTAATTGTCTCATAGTTCTGTCTGGTTTTGGTTATCGTTATCTAAAGGTATGTTACTTACGGTTTTGATATAGTCCTTTTTAGCTGTTAAAACCCACCAAAATAAGACTACAAAAAATATGAAAAAGATAAGCAGCGAGATAATAGGATATATTTCTATACCTGCAATGCTATCCATATGATTCTTTACAAATTTTAGCATAATTCTAGTTTTGTGTGGTTGTTTCTAAATCGTTAACTTTTATATCTGTCCCTAATCGTTGTAAGTAGGCAATAAGCGCTACAATTTCTCGATTACGCATTTCAACAAAATCTGCTCCACCAGCTTGTTTGTCAGCTTCATAGGTTTCAGCAAAGTCAGGATCAGAATATAGGTTCTTTTCTATTTGGGTGCCTTGCTCTAACATATGTTGCTGAGCATTGGCGATATCTTCTTCTGTGTACGGAACGCCTAATGTTACCATGACTTCCATTTTGGCTTCGGTTTGCGACTTATCCAGTTCATTTCTAACAAGCCATTGATAAGCAGGCATTATAGAACCGGAAGATGTACTTTGTGGGTCGTACATATGGTTAAGATGCCAGTTATCTGAATATTTTCCACCAACACGATGTAAATCTGGCCCTGTACGCTTACTTCCCCAAAGGAATGGATGGTCGTAAACATATTCACCGGCTTTGGAATATTCGCCATAGCGCTCAACTTCACTTCTAAATGGACGTATCATTTGTGAGTGACATCCAACACATCCTTCTCGAATATAAATATCACGTCCTTCTAACTCCAATGGCGTGTAAGGCTGCACACTACTGATTGTTGGGACGTTAGATTTCACCATAATTGTTGGGATAATTTGTACAATACCACCTATTAATATAGCAACAGTAGCGTAAATAGTCAATTTTATAGGTTTGCGTTCTAACCAAGTGTGCCAACCTTCTCCGGCAACACGACCTTTAGCTACTCTTTGTAAGGCTGGTGCTTCGGCTAATTCATCTTCTACTTTAGAACCATTTTTAACGGTAAGAATAATATTGTAAACTAATACCAATAGTCCCGTAATGTATAATGTTCCACCAATAGCACGCATCCAGTACATAGGGATAATTTCAGATACGGTTTCCAAAAAGTTACCATATACTAAAGTACCATCCGGATTAAATTGTTTCCACATACTTGCTTGAGTAAAACCAGCGACGTACATAGGCAATGCATAAATAATAATTCCTAGCGTTCCAATCCAGAAATGAAAATTGGCTAAAGCAACAGAATATAGCTTCGTTTTCATTAACCTTGGAATGAGGTAGTATATAATACCAAAGGCCATAAAACCATTCCATGCTAATGCTCCAACGTGTACGTGGGCAATAATCCAATCGGTAAAGTGACCTATGGCATTTACATTTTTTAATGATAGCATTGGCCCTTCAAAAGTGGCCATACCATAACCTGTAATGGCAACAACCATAAATTTTAAAACAGGATCCGTACGTACTTTGTCCCATGCACCACGCAAGGTTAATAAACCGTTTATCATACCACCCCAAGACGGCATAATCAACATCACTGAAAAAGCAACTCCTAAGTTTTGAGCCCATTCAGGTAAAGCCGTATACAATAGGTGGTGAGGACCAGCCCATATATAGATAAATATTAAAGACCAGAAGTGTACAATAGACAATCGATATGAGTAAACAGGCCTATTAGCCGCTTTAGGAACAAAATAATACATAAGTCCTAAAAATGGTGTCGTTAAGAAAAATGCAACCGCATTGTGCCCATACCACCATTGTACTAGTGCATCTTGGACTCCGGCATAAACCGAATAACTTTTCATAGCGCTTACAGGCAATTCAAAACTGTTAAAAATATGAAGTACAGCTACAGTTACAAAGGTTGCCAAGTAAAACCATACGGCTACATATAAATGACGTTGTCTTCTTTTTAGGATAGTCCATATCATATTTACACCAAAAACGACCCAAACCAAAGCAATGGCGATATCTATTGGCCATTCTAACTCGGCATATTCCTTTGAGGTTGTATAACCTAACGGTAATGAAATAGCGGCAGCAACAATAATTAATTGCCAACCCCAAAAATTTATATTACTTAAAAGGTCGCTGGCCATTCTTGTTTTTAATAAACGCTGTAGAGAGTAATAAATACCAGCAAACATGGCATTACCAACAAAAGCGAAAATAACAGCATTGGTATGTAAGGGTCTTAAACGACCAAAACTTAACCACGAAATGCCATCGGTAAGGTTGGGGAATAGAAACATAAATGCGAGTAGCAAACCCACAACCATTCCTACAACACCAAATACAATGGTGGCATAGAGGAATTTTTTAACGATTTTGTTATCGTAATAAAACTGTTGTACTTCCATAATAATTAATTAGTTTTTTTTGGTTTAATGATGGTTTTTTTAGGTTGTTCTTTGACAAGTTCATCATCAAATAACATACGTACAGAAGGCGTATAACTATCGTCATACTGCCCATTTTTTACAGCATAAATAAAAGCTATAAAAAAAATTACAGCAACTATAATGCTGATACTCAATAAAATGTATATAACACTCATACCTATTTGAAGTTACATGTCAAAAATATTGTTAAAAGTTACTTAAAAATATGATAAAAATCATGTTTCACATTATTTGTAATCATTCTAATTTCCTACCTATTAAATTTGTTGCAATAGTTGTAAAAACTACAATGCTAATAGAACTTAAAGGCATTAATATAGCTGCAATTACTGGTGCTAATTGTCCTGTTACTGCAAAGTATAATCCTATTATGTTATAAATAAATGATAGTATAAAACTCCATTTTATAATTTTAATCGCCGATTTGGAAGCTTTAATAAACCGATATAGTTTATTGAATTTTGTAGCATCTAAAATAGCATCACAGGCAGGAGAAAATACATTTACATTTTCTGAAATAGCAATTCCTACATTACTTTGAGCTAGTGCTCCTGCGTCATTTAAACCGTCACCAACCATAAGAACTTTAGCGCCTTCGGTTTGATGATATTTTATATATTCTAACTTGTCCTCTGGTTTTTGGTTAAAAATTAATTTGGTTTTAGATGGGAGTAACTTTTTTAGGTTTTCTAATTCTCCTTCATTATCTCCAGAAAGTATTACTAAATCGTAGTGCTTTTTAAGTTTATTAAACAGTTTTGAAATACCTTTTCTATAACTATTATAGAATGTGAATTTTCCCTTGTACTTATTATTGGTACTAATATGAACTGTTGTGTTAAGCAATTGGGTTTCAGTAGCTCCAACAAAACTGGCTGAACCAATTTTTATACAATCTTGTTCATGGGATGCTTCTATACCTTGTCCTAAATGTTCTTCAAAGTGATTGAGCGAAATGATATTATGACTGTCTAAAATATCATATAATGTACGGCTTAAAGGATGATTAGATCCACGAAGGGTATTTTTTAATAAAATCTCTTCTGAATTAGAAAGTGATTCGCCTTCGTAGGCAGCTGTACTTTTTCTATTTGATGTTATAGTTCCAGTTTTATCAAAAATAATAGTATTAATGTGTGCCAACTGTTCAATAACCGATGCGTTTTTTACGTAAAATTTTAGCTTTCCAAAAATTCGTAACAAGTTACCAAATGTAAATGGCGCTGATAGGGCAATGGCACATGGGCAAGCTATTATTAAAACAGCTGTAAAGACATTCATAGCTTTAGAGGAATCTACTACCAACCAATAGCTTGTAGCTAAAATGGCTATACTAAGTACTGCTATAGTAAAGCGTTTGCTAATAGCATTGGTCAAGGTCGTAAAACCCTCTTCTTTATTTTTGCTAAATACATCATTACTCCATAATTGCGTTAGGTAGCTTTGCTCAACAGATTTTAAAGCTTCCATTTCTATAACACTAGAGGTTTGTTTGCCACCAGCGAAAAGTTTATCTCCAGAAGTTTTGGATATAGTTTCAGATTCTCCAGTTACAAAACTATAGTCAATTCTAGCTTTACCGTTAATTAAAATGCCATCTACAGGGATGAGTTCTTCATTTCTAATAAGTAATCTATCACCTTTTTTTATATCGTAAACTTGAATAGGTGTCTCTTTACCTTCAAAAATTTTAGTAATAGCAATTGGAAAATACGATTTGTAATCGCGTTCGAATGATAAAAATGAATAGGTTTTCTGTTGAAAAAATTTCCCTAATAATAAAAAAAACACCAAGCCTGTTAGGCTATCGAAAAAACCAGAGCCTAAATCAAAAATAATTTCAACTGTACTTCTAATAAACAGTACTGCAATACCTAATGCAATTGGAACATCTATATTTAAGAGTTTAGATCGAAGCCCTTTATAAGCCGAAATAAAATAATCTTGTCCAGCATAAAAAACAACAGGCAGAGAGAAAGCAAACATAATCCACCTAAATAGGTGTTTATACTTTTCCAACCAGAATTCACCAACTTCAAAATATTCAGGAAATGACAAAAACATAACGTTACCAAAGGCGAAACCAGCAATGCCTAATTTATAAATTAACGAACGATTTATATGTTCTTCACCGGTTTTAAAATCGTCGAGGGAAATGTATGGTTCATACCCAATGGAACTTAAAAGTAACACAACATCTTTTAAGGTTACGGCTTCAGAGTTATATGTAACCCTAACATTTTTTTTACCAAAATTAACTTGAGAAGCAGAAATATTTGCATTTAATTTAGATAAGTTCTCAAGAATCCAAATGCAAGAGCTGCAATGAATATGTGGAATGTATAATGTGGTAATTTGAATTTTACCATCATTAAATTCGGTTAACTTTTCTATAATATTCTCTTGGGACAGAAAATCGTATTTGCCTTCAATTTCTTTTGGTACCGCACCAGGAGCATTTTGAAAATCGTAATAACAGGTTAAGTCGTTTTCAGAAAAAATGTCATAAACAGTTTTACAACCATTACAGCAAAACAGTTTATCATTGTAAGTTATTCGTTCTGAATTACATATGTCGCCACAGTGGAAACAAGTAGCCTTGTCCATAAAAATTGCTCATTTTATACCTGTAACAAAAGTCACAAAACATGAGTAGACAATATATGATATTTGTCATGTTTTAACTAACTTTACAAAACATTTTTATTAGGTATGAGTAAGTGCGAACAATGTATTATACGCCAGTTTAATTCATTAAAATCTTTAACTAAAGAGGAATTAATTAGAATTTCTGGTTGTAAAACGACAAAAACCATAAAAAAAGGCGAAATTATTTTTGAGGAAGGTGAAAACATCAATGGCGTTTTTTGCGTAAAGGATGGGATTTGCAAATTGTCAAAATTAAGCGCCAATGGTAAAGACCAAATAGTAAAATTGGTTGTAAAAGGTGATTTGTTGGGTCAGCGCTCTTTGGTTGGTGAAGAGTCGGCTAATTTGAGTGCTGTAGCTCTAAATGATATGGAAGTTTGTTTTATACCCAAACATGAAATAATGAATGATTTACAACAAAACTCTAAATTTTCGTTTGATGTTTTACAACAAATGGCTAAAGATTTAAAAGAGAGCGATGACATTATTGTTAATATGGCTCAAAAATCTGTAAAACAACGTTTAGCTGAAACCTTAATTTATGTTTATAACCATTTTGGAAATAACGACGAAGGGTTTTTAGATGTAATCTTATCGCGCGAAGATTATGCTAATATTGTTGGAACAGCAACAGAGTCGGCCATTAGAATACTTTCTCAATTGAAAAAAGAAGGTTTGATTTCAACCTCTGGGAAACAAATAAAGATAGAAGACTTAAAAGGTCTTGAAAGTATAGAATAAAAAAACGCTCTCAAATTTGAGAGCGTTTTTTAGTTTATTTTTCAGCTTCGATTTCAGTATCTGGTATTTCACCATCAACAGGCTTGTTAACTTCCTTGAGGTAAGTATCTAAAAATTTCAGAATACTACTGTAGGCTTCAATTTGATTTTCCTTTTTAACAAAGCCGTGTCCTTCATCTTCAAATAAAACATATTCAACTGGAACACCATTTGCTCTAACACCCTCAACTATTTCATCAGATTCTACTTGTAATACTCTAGGGTCTTGTGAACCTTGCAGAACAATTAAGGGTTTGGTAACCTTGTCAGTATGAAACAAAGGTGATATGCGTTTTAACCTTATGGAATCAGCTGAATGAGGGTCCCCTAGTTCTAGATAAAGCGATTCTCTAAACGATTCCCAATAAGGTGGAATACTTTTTAAAGTACGTAGCCAATTGGTAACACCAAAAATGTTTACACCTACATCAAATTCTTCGGGAGTGTAAGTTAAGGCGGCCATGGTCATATAACCACCATAAGAACCCCCTATAATTCCAATTTTATCACCATCAATTTCAGGTAGTGTTGCCAGCCAGTTTTTGCCTTCAACACAATCTTGTAAATCTTTCTCACCATGGTTTAAATCATCCATCTTATAAAACGTTTTTCCATAACCGCTACTACCGCGATTATTGACGGCTAAAACAGCATATCCATGATTCACCATATACTGTATCAAGGAACTAAAGTTTTGACGAGACTGTCCTCCTGGACCGCCATGCACCCAAACCATAGCTGGTACTTTATTGGTTTCAGAGGCTTGATGTGGTAGGTAATAAATAGCTGGTATTTCTACACCATCAAACGATTTGAATCTAATAACTTTTGCAGTAACCAAATCATCTGGGTTAATCTCTTTATTAAGAACATTGGTCAATTTGTGTTGTTCTTTGGTTTCAAAATTGTAAGTGTATAAGTCTGATGGCGCGTTAGAACCTCCTACATACATGCGCATCCAATTTTCATCTTCAGAAAAACTAACACTAGTTATACTTTTATCTCCAAAATCAGGTAATTCTATAGGGTTCATAGTACTGGCATCCAAAACCTCGATAGTATTTTTTCCATCTTCATTTACAAAAACGGTCATGTACTTACCCTTTTCAGTAAAGCTTGAACCCCAAATATCCCAGTTTTTTTCTAAAACTTTGGTTTTTTCACCAGTTTCCAGATTATAGGCCATTAGGTATGCAAATTCAGCACCATCATCCGTTGTATAATAAAATGTATTATTATCAATAGAAAAACCTTGGGCAGAATTTCCACTTAAATTCTCGTTGACTTTTATTTTTTTATTAGTCTCTCTGTTTACTATAAACAAATCACTATCATTGGTGTTTAAAGATTTTGATAATGCGATGTGTTTTTCATTATTTGATATGCTATTAAGATTAAGCCCGTCGTTATTTTGATAAAATAGTTCAGATGAAAAGTCCTCAATATTCATTTCATAAACATCAAAATACCTCGAATCCCTTTTATTAGAACCGTAATAGAATTTAGTTTTATCGTCAGACCAACCATAAAAATTAGATTTTGCACCGTCAAACGGTGTTAAATCTGTAATATTTCCGTTAGGGTCTCTCAAATAAATATGGTCTAACTCATCTCCATTTCCATCTGATGAAAACAAAATGCGTTCATCATTGGGGAAGTAAGAAATAGCAAAAATTGAAGAGCTATCCGATTGTGTTAGTGGCTTAAATTCACCGCCTTTTACTGGTATTTCATATAAATTATAAATTCCAGATCGGTTGCTATGTACCAATAATTTTGAATTATCAGGTGCAAAACTACCATTGCCTACAGCCTCATTATCCATAAACTGTTCTATGGTGTACTGTGTTATTTCAGGTGCTTTTTTAGCAACTGATTCTTTTGGCTCATTTTTACATGATAAAAATGCACCAATCATAAATAATACAACTATTTTTTTCATTTTTAGTGTTTTAATTATGTAGGTTTATTTAATCGATTTTAAAGGTCTTTGTTTCTTTAAACGGATTTATTTCTAATTCCTCCATATTGGATTGATAATTTTTCCAATCGTTATTGAAAAATTCATTAGTCTTTTCAAAAGCATCATTAATAGCATTTTTTGCAAAATCTATTAATTGAGTTTCTGTCCTTGTTAATCCATTTTGACGAGAATTAACATAACTTCTTGCAGCACCTAATCTATTATTAACTGTCATTTCCCTACTTCTGGTAATGCCTTGTCTTTTGTCTTGCTTTCCGAGATATATGTCAATTAACTCATCAATTTTTTCAATTATTTCTTTTGATGATTTAATATTATCCTCATATTTTTCTTTATCTAACTTCTTTAAGTCTGATTGATACTTTTTGGCTATATTTTTACTTTCAACTAATTGCTTAACAGCATCAGCAATTTCTTGTTGCATAACCTCTAATTGCTTTCCTGCATTATAAACTTCATCAATATTTTTTTGAGAAACTTCAATTCTAGGGTCTGATTTAACCGTAATAAATGCTTCAGATTTTTGATCGCCATAACTCATAACTACTTTATAGCGACCAGGTTTAACGCTCACGCCTCCTGGCTCATTTTTAGATTCCCTAATGCTACGTGAAGGTCTAGAAACACCAGCTTCATCCATATACCAAGTCCATTTGTGTAAGCCTGATTCTTTAGGTGTTTTGCGCTTTAAGGTACGCATCAAACGATCACCATCATAAAATTGCATGGTAATGGAATCCCATTTGATAACATTTTCTTCTTTTTCAAAGTCGCTATTGTTATCATCAACTTCAACTTCGTCATCATTCTCAATATCTGTATTTTTATTTTTCTCATCATCATCAGCTTTTTTTTCATTGACAGTAATGAAGTAAGAGAGCGTAGCACCATAGCCTCTGTTCTCACCATGATACATGGCATCGGCTCCAAAACGACTTCCTGTTGGTTGTTGATATGCTGCTTGATAAGCGGTTGGAGGCTCAAATAATTGTAATTTTGAATTGATAACCGATTTATCTTTAGCCATAGCTCGTAATGGTCTAATATCATCTAGAACCCAAGCCGCACGACCAAAGGTACCAATAACCAAGTCATGCTCCCTTGGTTGAATGACCAAATCTTTTACGGAAACGGTAGGGAAGCCTTCTGTCCATTTCATCCATTTGTTTCCAGCATCTAACGAGATGTATAAGCCATCATCAGTACCTAAAAACAATAGATTAGGTTCTTCAATATCTTCAACTATTGCCAACGTGTAACTTTCAACGTCATTTTCATCTACAATACGTGACCAAGTTTTGCCATAGTCTTTTGTTCGATAAGCATAAGGTGTATAGTTAAAACGTCTATAATCATTAGCAATGAGTAAGGCTTCACCTTTATTTTTATTACTGGCTTTTATTTGTGGAATCCAACTGCCAATAGGTAAGCCTTTTATATTTTTGGAAACATCAGTCCATGTTTCACCACCATTTTGTGTAATGTGAACACGACCATCATCTGTGCCAACCCAAAGCATGTCTTTTTCAACAGGAGATGGTTCAATAACCAAAATAGTGCAATGGTTTTCAGCACCAGTAGCATCCATAGTCAAACCACCACTTTCTGATTGTTTTTGTTTTTCAGGATCGTTTGTTGTTAAGTCTTCTGAAATAATGTCCCAAGTTTCACCTTTATCCGTAGATTTATGTACAAACTGACTACCAAAATAAACCGTACTATTATCAAATGGATCGATATTTATAGCAGAATTCCAATTAAAACGTAACATGGTATCTTCGTCTGGTGGAGTAGGGCGAACCATGTAATTATTACCAGTTTTCCAATCGTAACGCGAAACATAACCTTGTTGACTCATGGTCCAACCAAATCTGGAATCGTCTTTGTCTGGAACTACGTCAAAACCATCTCCAAAACTGATTTCCTGCCAATAAGAATTGCGAATTCCTTGTGAGCGCCACACATAAGCTGGTCCTCGCCAAGACCCATTATCTTGCATACCACCATAAACATTATAAGGGAATTCATTATCAACATTAATATGGTAGAATTGCGCCACGGGTAGATTGCCTATAAAGCGCCACGTTTTTCCACCATCGTGTGTTATATTCATACCGCCATCGTTACCATCAATCATAAAACTCCCATCGTTTGGATGAATCCACCAAGCATGATGGTCAGGATGAATACCATTACTTACGCCATATGCTGGCATAAGTTGACTAAAGTTTTTACCACCATCTTCACTTACATTTACGTAAGTAAACACCGAATAGACACGATTTTCATTTTGTGGATCTACATAAATTTCGGAATAATAGAAAGGCCGATTACCAATATCATTTTTGTCATTGATTTTTCGCCATTTAAAGCCGCCATCAACACTTTTATAAAGTGCATTTTTTTTAGCTTCTACTAAAGCATAAATGATGTTTGGTTTATTGGCAGCTATGGCAACGCCTATTCGACCTAGATTTCCTTCTGGAAAACCATCGTTTGAAGTTACTTTATTCCATGTTTCGCCACCATCATGGGTAATATGTAAACCTGAACCTTCGCCACCGGAATTAAAAAACCAAGGGTCTCGCTTATGTTCCCACATGGCAGCGATTAATTTATTAGGATTTGTGGGATCCATAATTAAATCGGCAGCACCTGTTTTGTTGTTTGCAAACAAGATTTTTTTCCATGTTTTACCACCATCGGTAGTTTTATAAACACCGCGTTCTGGGTGTTCGCCCCATGGTGAGCCAATGGCTCCTGCATAAACCACATTAGGATTAGTTGGGTCAATGATAACCCGATGTATATGCCTGGTTTTTTCCAAGCCCATAAGCTGCCAATTCTTGCCACCATCTAAAGACTTGTAAATACCATAACCGCCATTGAGACTGTTTCTTGGGTTTCCTTCTCCTGTACCTACCCAAATCACGCTCGGGTTGGATTGTTGAATGGCTACTGAACCAATAGAACCAGTTACTTCATTATCAAATATAGGATCCCATTTTATACCTCCTGAAGTTGATTTCCATAATCCACCAGATGCTGTACCAACATACATAACATCTGGATTATTATGTACAACATCTATTGCTGTAACACGCCCAGACATACCGCCAGGCCCAATATTACGCGGTTTCATGTTTTTTACTAGATCTAAAGAGAATTCTTGTTGCGGAAATACAATAGCCAAGCTAAAAAGCATGACGAGGGTCACTATTTTTTTCATTCGGATTGGTTTGTTAAACACTAAAATTAATGAAAAAGAAATGGTTAATTTCTTGATTTTATATTTTTAACACAATACGAAATTATTTCTTTAATTCTTTTTTGTTTGGTTTCTTCGCGTTTAGCGCTATTTAACCAAGACAAATAACCTTTTCGATAAGACGGTGCAAAATTTTTGAAGTTTTCAAATGCTATTGGGTTTTTGTCAAATGCTTTTTTGAGATTATCTGGAATAATACCTTTTTCAACTGCATCCATAGCGAACCATGTACCTGTTTTTTTAGCATGCTCTATTGATTTATAACCGGACTCTTGAATTAAACCTTGCTGTTCAAGTTCAGCTATATACTTTTTGTTTAGTGTGCTCCAATTACTTTTAGACTTTCTACGTGTAAAATATTGTTTGCGTTTTCCATGGCCTAAACTTTTAACAGTAGCATCAATCCAACCAAAGCATAAGGCAACTTTTACAGCTTCTTCCCAACGCATGGTTGGCATATTGGTTTCTAGTTTGTAAAATATAAGATAAACGGCATTGTGCTTTTCATGATTTTGTAACAACCAGTCGTACCAATCAATATCACGCTGAAAATAAAGTTCAGGAATTTCCAATGTTATAGTTTTTTGCTGTACACGTAGAAATCTTTATCTATCTCTATATTATTAGATTTTATGGATAATGTTTTCCATTGGGCAGTAGGGAATAACCACTGCTTTTTATTATCAATGGTAACTTCAATTGGCATATCAAATTTGTCTACAATATTTATCCAGCGATATTTTAGGTTTCCATCTACAATCTCATATTCTAAAGTTGGAATCATTGTGGTTCTCAAATATTGACTAAAAAACTCGGTTAAATCTATTCCAGATTGCTCACTTAAGTAATCTTCTATTTGTTTTGTTGTAACGGTTTGATGATAGAATGTACTGTTCAGACCTCTTAAAATTTGTCGCCATTTGTCATCATCTTCAATAAGTTGACGCAGTGTGTGTAGCATATTTGCGCCTTTATAATACATGTCACCAGAGCCTTCTTTATTAACATTATAAGGGCCAATAAGTGGTTTGTCGTTTTGAATTAGTTTTCGTGTACCAATTACATATTCTGCAGAAGCTTCTTTTCCATAGTGGTAATCTAAAAATAAGTTTTCGGAATAAGCTGTAAATCCTTCATGAATCCACATATCGGCGATGTCTTTGTTAGTTATGTTGTTGGCAAACCATTCATGACCGGCTTCGTGGATAATAATAAAATCAAATTTCAAACCCCAACCTGTTCCTGATAGGTCATTACCTAAATAGCCTTTTTTGTATTGATTGCCATAGGTGACCGAACTTTGATGCTCCATACCTAAATAAGGAACTTCAACAAGTTTAAAGCCGTCTTCGTAAAAAGGGTATGGGCCAAACCAGTGTTCAAAAGCCTTCATCATTTTTGGTGTATCTTTGAAATGTTCTTTTGCTTTATCAAGGTTATAACTCAACACATAATAATCTAAATCCAATGGGCCTTTTTCACCTTGATAGACTTCTGAAAAATGGACATAATCACCAATATTAACATTAACGCCATAATTATTAATTGGATTGCTAACAAACCAATTTGATGTTACTGTACCGTCTTCATTATCTGTTTTAGATCGTAATCGTCCATTTGAAATATTACTTAATCCTTTAGGGTTAGTAATTGTTATAAGCATACTATCCACTTCATCATACATATGGTCTTTGTTCGGCCACCAAACGCTGGCACCTAACCCTTGACAAGAAGTTGCCACAAAATGATTTCCGTTTTTATCTTTTTTCCATGAAAAACCACCATCCCAAGGAGCTCTCACAGCTTCTTTGGGGTAACCTTGATAGTGTATTTCTAAAGAATTGATAGTGTTTGGAATTTGTTTGTCAATAAGTGAAATGAAATGGGCATTGCCATCACGTTTTACCGATAATTCTTTGCCATTTTGTGTTGCCTTTGTTATGACTAAAGGCTCTTGCAAATCAATTTGAATGGTAGAGTAGGGCTCCAAAACTTTATATTTTATGGTGTTTTTTCCAGAAATAAATTTTTCGTCTGGATTTACACTAATATCTAAATGATAATACGTTAAATCCCACCATTCACGTTCTGGGGTAATAGTTCCACGTAATGTGTCTTGACGAGTGAAATTCGATTTTTCTTGAAGTAACCCTTGGCTGAAACTACTGACTGAAATAAAAACAAGGACAAATAATATGTTAAAATGCTTCATGTTTATTTTTTGACTAAAATACTAAAAAAAGGAAAGCCGTTCCAATGATTGAAACGGCTTTTCACTCCTAACTAAACTTAACTACAACTAAAAGCAGTACTTATTTTCGGCTTTTACTTTTTCGGCTATTTCGTTTCTTAAGTCTACGATATCCGGATAATTCTGATATTTTGTAAATCGCTTAAGACCCATAAGCATCATGCGCTGTTCATCGCCTTCGGCAAATGAAATGATACTTTCTTTTCCTTTGTCTTCTACAATATTTACAGCATTGTACAAGTATAATTTTGCCATAGCTATTTGAACAGATTGTTCTTTCTCTCCAAATCGTTTCGCATTCTTTTCGGTACGAAGAATGGCAGATTCTGCCATGTATATTTCGATTAGAATGTCTGCAGCAGCTACCAATAATTGTTGGTGACCTTCTAAATCCGGACCAAATTTTTGAACAGCACCACCAGCAACCATTAAAAAGGTTTTCTTTAACTTTTTAATCATTTCCTTTTCTTCTGAAAACAATTCAGAATAATCAGGTGTTTCAAACGATGGAATACCCATTAACTCTTCTTGGACTGCTTGGGCAGGACCTAATAAATCCACATGACCTTTCATGGCTTTTTTAACCAACATACCTACAGATAGCATACGGTTTATTTCATTGGTTCCTTCATAAATTCTAGCAATTCTGGCATCTCTCCAGGCAGCTTCCATAGGGGTTTCTTTTGAGAATCCCATACCGCCAAATATTTGAATGCCTTCATCAGCACAGTTTTGAACATCTTCAGAAACGGCTACTTTTAGTATAGAGCATTCAATGGCGTATTCTTCAACACCTTTTAATTCAGCTTCTTGATGTGAATTTCCAGCAGCTTCTCTTAAGGCTATGCGGTCTTCTATATTTTTTGATGCACGATAGGTAGCCGATTCACCAGCATAGGCACTTGCAGCCATTTCAGCCAACTTCTTCTTGATAGCACCAAAATCAGATATTCTGGTTTTAAATTGTTTACGTTCATTGGCATATTCAACAGCTGTAGTTGTAATACGTCTTTGTGAATCTAAACAAGCAGCTGCTAATTTGATACGTCCAACATTAAGCGCATTCATGGCAATTTTAAAACCTTCGCCACGACCAGCCAACATATTCTCAACAGGCACAACTGTGTCATTAAAGAATACTTGTCTTGTTGAAGAGGCATGGATACCAAGCTTATGTTCTTCTTCACCTAAAGTAATACCATTTGGATTTTCAGGATCATATTCCACAATAAAGCCAGTAATATTTTTATCATCTTCAATACGCGCGAAAACAATCATTAAGCGGCAAAATCCAGCATTGGAAATCCACATTTTTTGACCGTTAATTTTATATGTTTTACCGTCAGCAGAAAGCTCGGCAGTTGTTTTACCTGAATTGGCATCACTACCAGCGCCTGGCTCTGTTAAGCAATAAGAACCAAACCATTCACCTGAAGCTAATTTTGGTACATATTTTTGTTTTTGTTCTTCTGTACCATATAAGGTTATTGGCATCGTTCCAATACCTGTATGCGCTCCAAAGGCTGTACTGAACGAACCAGTACCACTGGAAATGTAATCACATGTTAATACAGTTGATACAAATCCCATTCCTAATCCACCATAGGCTTCAGGAACGGCTACTCCCAAGAATCCGAGTTCACCAGCTTTACGCATGCACTCTTCGGTTAACGCGTAATCTTTTGCTTCAAATCGATTCTTGTGTGGAATGATTTCTCGGTCATTGAATTCCATAACCGCTTCTTTCATCATGTTTTGCTCTTCTGAAAAATCTTCAGGTGTAAACACATCATCGCAGTTAGTTTCTTTTACCAAAAACTGACCACCTCTTAATATGTCTTTTTCTATTGCTTCCATAACTCTATAATTGTGTTTTTTAATTTAAAAATTCGAAAATTCCACAAGCGCCTTGACCAGTTCCTACGCACATAGTAACGGCACCGTATTTTCCTGTCATGTTTCGCTTACGCATTTCATCAAACAGTTGCACTGAAAGTTTAGCACCTGTACATCCTAATGGATGTCCCAATGCAATGGCACCACCATTTACATTAACAATATCGTTGTTTAGGCCTAATTCTCTGATAACTGCTAATGATTGCGATGCAAAAGCTTCATTAAGTTCTATTAATTCCAAATCAGATTGTTTTAGGCCTGCTTGTTTTAAGGCTTTTGGAATGGCTTTCACAGGACCAATTCCCATAATTCGTGGTTCAACACCAGCAGCAGCATAGTTTACTAATCTGGCAATAGGTTCTAAATTCAATTCTTTTACTAAATCTTCACTCATAACCATTACGAATGCAGCACCATCACTCATTTGAGAAGAATTTCCAGCAGTAACACTACCACCTTGAGCAAAAACAGGTCGAAGTTTTGCTAGAGCTTCTAAGTTTGTTCCTTTACGAGGACCTTCATCTTTGGTTACGGTATAATTTTTTGTTGCTTTTTTACCGTTTTCATCAATATATGTTTGCTCTACTTCTATGGGCACAATTTGATCTTGAAAGCGATTCTCAGCTTGAGCTTTTAAAGCTTTCATATGTGAATTATAGGCGAACTCATCTTGGTCTTCACGAGATACTTTAAACTGATTGGCTACAGCTTCAGCTGTATTACCCATTCCCCAATAGTATTCTTCATGACCAGCTTTAACAATATCATAATTTAATTCTGGTTTGAATCCTGTCATAGGAACAGCACTCATGCTTTCAGCACCACCTGCGATAATACAGTCGGCCATTCCAGCTTGAATTTTTGCCGTTGCAATTCCTATAGTTTCAATTCCAGAAGAGCAAAATCTATTTACCGTCACGCCAGGAACATCTACAATGTCCAATCCCATTAAAGATATAAGCCTTCCCATGTTTAAGCCTTGGGAACCTTCTGGCATGGCGTTACCTACAATCACATCATCTATGCGTTTTTTGTCAAAATCGGGTAGCTCTTTCATCATATGAGCTATGGTTTCAGCAGCTAACTCATCTGTTCTTTTAAAACGGAACACGCCTTTTGGTGCTTTACCAACAGCTGTTCTATATGCTTTTACTATATATGCTTGTTTCATTTTATTAGTTTCTTAAAGGTTTTCCTGTTTTTAACATGTGTTGGATGCGTTCTAGAGTTTTTCGTTCCGTACACAACGATAAAAATGCTTCGCGTTCAAGGTCTAAAAGATATTGTTCAGATACCATTGTAGGTTCTGACAAGTCACCACCAGCCATAACGTATGCTAGTTTATTGGCGATTTTATGATCATGCTCACTAATGTAATTTGAAGCTTCCATAGAATCTGTTCCCACTAAAAACATTCCCAAAGCTTGTTTACCTAACACTTTAACGTCTGCTCTTTTGACAGGTTTGGTATATCCTGCGTCAGCCAATAATTTGGCATGGGCTTTTGCAGTTGCAATTTGGCGATCTTTGTTTACAACAATAACATCTTTTCCTTTTTGTAGGATTCCTAGGTCAAAAGCTTCGTAAGCTGAAGTGGATACTTTAGCCATTCCAATTGTTAGAAAGTATTCTTGTAATACGTTTAATTCCACATCTCCTTTTCTAAAGGTGTCTTGAGCTCTTAAAGCCATTTCTTTAGAGCCACCACCACCAGGAATTACACCAACTCCAAACTCAACGAGTCCAATGTAGGTCTCTGCAGCTGCAACAACTTTATCAGCATGCATTGATAACTCGCAACCACCACCTAAAGCCATTCCATGAGGTGCTGCTACAGTTGGAATAGAAGAGTAGCGCATACGCATCATTGTATCCTGAAAATACTTGATTGCCATGTTCAGTTCGTCATATTCTTGTTCGGCAGCCATCATAAAAATCATACCTATATTGGCACCTACCGAGAAATTAGCGGCTTGATTTCCAATTACTAATCCTTCAAAATCTTTTTCGGCAAGATCAACAGCTTTATTTAATCCTGCTAATACATCGCCACCAATGGTGTTCATTTTGGATTGGAATTCACAATTCAAAATACCATCACCCAAGTCTTCAATAACAACACCTGAATTTTTGAACACTTCGTTCGATTTTCTGATATTATTTAATATGATAAAGGCATCTTGTCCAGGAATTTTAGTTTGCGTTTTAGAAGGAATATCGTAGAAGTACGTAGCGCCTTCTTTTACCGAATAGAATGATTTACTACCTGATGCTAGCATTTCATTTACCCAATCGGCTACTTGATGCCCTTCAGCTTTAATTAGCTCCAATCCTTTTTCAACACCTACAGCATCCCAGATTTGGAATGGGCCATGTTCCCATCCAAAGCCAGCTTTCATAGCATCGTCAATCTTATATAAATCATCAGATATTTCTGGAATTCTATTGGATACATAGGCAAACATGGCGGCAAAATTCTTACGATAGAATTCACCAGCTTTGTCTTTTCCTTTTACCAAAATAGGGAAGCGGTCTATGACCTTGTCAACTGTTTTGGTTAATTCAAGTGTCGCAAATTGTGCACGCTTTTTTGAACGATATTCTAAAGTATCTAAATCCAGTGATAAAATTTCGCTTTTACCTTTGTCGTCTTTTATCTTCTTGTAGAAACCTTGTCCTGTTTTACTACCCAACCATTTGTTCTCCATCATGGTATTGATGAAATCAGGAAGCTTAAATAATTCATGTGCTTCATCATTAGGACAATTTTCATAAATACCATTGGCAACATGTACTAATGTATCCAAACCAACAACGTCAACTGTTCTAAATGTAGCCGATTTTGGTCGGCCGATTACAGGACCAGTTAATTTGTCAACTTCTTCAATGGTAAGCCCTAATTCTTTTACTTGATGAAATAAGGACTGAATTCCAAAAATCCCAATTCTGTTTCCAATAAATGCTGGTGTATCTTTAGCAATAACTGATGTCTTTCCAAGGAATTGTTCACCATAATTGTTTAAGAAGTCCAAAACATCTGAATCTGTTTTAGGACCTGGGATAATTTCAAAAAGTTTTAAGTAACGTGCTGGATTGAAGAAGTGTGTTCCACAGAAATGTTTTTGGAAATCATCACTTCGGCCTTCACTCATAAATTTAATTGGAATACCTGAAGTATTTGATGTAATTAAGGTTCCTGGAGTTCTGTGTTTTTCAAGATTTTCGAATACCTGTTTTTTAATATCCAAACGTTCAACAACAACCTCAATAATCCAATCGACATCTTTAACTTTTGCAATATCATCTTCTAAATTCCCCGTTGTTATTCTATTGGCAAATTTTTGATGATAAATAGGAGAGGGCTTCGATTTTAATGCTCCCTGTAGAGAATCATTAACAATACGATTTCTAACTATTTTATTTTCTAATGTCAAGCCCTTGGCTTTTTCATTTTCGTTTAGCTCTCTAGGAACAATATCGAGAAGAAGTACATCTACACCAATATTGGCAAAATGGCATGCAATACCGCTTCCCATTATTCCAGAACCAATAACAGCTACTTTATTTATTCTACGTTTACTCATATTTATTTAAGTATATGTTCTTTTTGGTTATATATTTTTTTGTTTGATATCATATTATTTATGAGTTCGGCAACTTCATAAAAGTGGTCAAGTTTCTCTTGAGAAATGTTTTTCCGAATAGCTTCATTAAAAGTCAAAACTTTTTCCCTTGAATAGGCACGTTTTTCACGACCAAATTCTGTTAAGTGAATAATGACACCACGACCATCTTCCGGATTTGGTTTACGCTCGATAAGTCCTTTTTCTTCCATGGTTTTTAAAGTCCTAGAAAGGCTTGTAGCTTCCATGCCCATTTTAGGGCCAAGGGACGTTGAAGGCGTCCCATTTTCAGGGTCAATACTCAACAGGGCAAAACCAGTAGCCATAGTGGTTTCGAATTGAGCAGCTTCTTCGTTGTACATTTTGTTAATGGCTAACCAGGTGGTCCTGAAGACATAATCAATGGTTTTATCCTTCATAATGTAATTTTTCGAAAACCAAAGATACAGAAAATTTATTATGCGTGCATAATAAATTTAAAAAATAAATAATAGAATAGATAAAAAAAGCGCTTCATAATTGGAGCGCTTTGAGTTCTGTAAAGATTAACTTAACCTAATTTACCGCTAACAGCTCCAACTGCACCACCTACAATACCAGAGGTAACAATATAAATGAACAATACAAGCCCAAACATTTCATAGTTTGGTGAAGCTTGTTCTGCAAGATTAAAAAAGCCTTCAATAAGACTCATAAATAGACCAATGATTACACCTGCCTTTAATCCTGCTCCAAACGTTGTTATATCAGCCCATTTATTAAAAATAAAGGAAATGAAAAATCCAAAAGCAAAGCATCCACAAGTAATAAACAACATGGCATTTGTTGTTTCATCTGGTTGAGGAAATTTATCTGCAAAGATAATTCCGTAAAACAACCACCCTAAAAGCCAGTCAATGATACCACCTACAATACCACCTACGATAAAATTTTTTGTACTCATAATTTTAAATGTATTAGTTAGTATTTTAAATTTAAAATTTTAAGAGCTAACTTGCTTAAGGATAGTAGAATAGTTATTAACTAAAATACTAAGGTTGTTTTTATGAACGATAAATCTTTTCGATAAGACCTTTATACTTTTCTTTTATAATCTTACGTCTCATTTTCATAGTAGGAGTGAGGTGTCCACCATCAATAGTCCAAACATCAGGAGTGATTTCAAATTTTTTGATTTGTTCCCATTTACCAAATTTTTTATTGGCGGAATCGATTTCTTCTTGAATTCTATCTTTTAATTTTTGATTTTCTCTAATTGTGCCGTTAGAAAACTCAATATTATGGCGTTTAGCCCATTCCTCTACAAATTCATAGTTTATCTGAATTAAGGCAGCAGGCATTTTTTCACCCTCACCTATAACCATTATTTGTTCAATAAAACGGGATTGCTTGAATTCATTTTCGAGTAGGGCAGGAGCAACATATTTTCCACCAGAAGTTTTAAAAATTTCTTTTTTGCGATCTGTGATTTTAAGAAAACCATCTGAATCGATTTCACCTATATCACCAGTATGGAAATAATCACCAGACATGACTTCTGCGGTTTTATCAGCATCTTTATAATAGCCTTGCATAACGTTGGGTCCTTTTACCAAAATCTCACCGTCTTCTGCAATTTTCACTTCCACATTATCTATAATGCGACCAACGGTTCCAATTTTAAACCCATTATTTCGCTGGTCATTTACAGAAATTACAGGAGACGTTTCCGTTAGGCCATAACCTTCCATTATTGGCATGCCAGCTGCAGCAAATACCCTTGTTAATCGAGGTTGTAAAGCTGCGCTACCTGAAACCATGAGTTCTAAATTTCCACCAAGGCCTTCTTGCCATTTACTAAATATGAGTTTACGAGCTAATTTTAATTGCTTTTCATACCACCAACCATTTACACCATAAGGTTCGTATTTTAAGCCTAAATCTATTGCCCAAAAGAAAAGAGCTTTTTTTACTCCTGACAACTCACTGCCTTTAGCAACAATTTTATCGTATACTTTTTCATATAAACGCGGAACTGCAGTCATGACATTAGGTTTGACCTCCTTTAAATTATCACTCATAGCTTCAATGGATTCAGCAAAATAAATTTCAACTCCACAGAATTGATACAGATATAAAATCATGCGTTCAAAAACATGACAAACTGGAAGAAAACTCAAAGATTTGGATTTTCCATAATCAAATGGAACCCGCTTTTCACTATCCAAAACATTTGATACAATGTTATTATGTGAAAGCATCACACCCTTTGGTGTTCCTGTAGTTCCGGAAGTATAGATTAAGGTGGCTAAATCATGAGGTTTCACTTGTTTTTTTCTATCTTCAACAACATCTTGATTAGAATCGTCTTTACCTAATTCTAGAACATCTTTCCAATTGGATTCACCTGTAACCTCATCAAAAGTATAAACGCCTTTGAGTTTAGTATTGCCTTTAATAGCATTGAGTTTTTCAACAATATCTTGGTCTGAAACAAAACAATAGGTTGATTCTGAATGATTCAAAATATATTCATAATCTTCTTTGCTTATGGTAGGATAAATAGGAACATTTTGAGCACCAATTTGAAGAATCCCAATATCAACAACATTCCATTCGGTTCTGTTGGTTGTAGAAATTACAGCTATTTTATCGTTTGGATCAACACCTAAACGTAGTAAACCACGGCTTATAGCGTTGGCTTGATTGATATATTCTTGAGTTGAAATTGAAAACCACTCACCATTATACTTAGTAGTAAAGGCTTTATTAAGGTTATAGGTTTCAAGTTGGTGGTAAGGAAAATCAAAAAGTCTGGTAATATCTGCCATCTGTCTTGTCTAATTTGAAGACATGCAAATTATGAAATAAAAAGGTATTATCAAATGGGAAAAATATCTTCAATTAGAATTCAAAATCTTTTATGTATCCATTAATGCAGACATGACTTTAATAAAATCTTCCTTTTTTGAACGTGAGATACTTACGGAATCGTTATTGTTCATGATTATATAACCGCCATCAGATTTAATATATTTTTTCACTTCCTTTAAGTTTATAAGAAAGCTGTTATGAACACGCATAAAATCTTGTTCGAGGAGCAAATTTTCATATTCTTTTAAATGCTTACTAACCAAAATGGTTTCTTTGTTTTTTAATATAAACTTGGTATAGGAACCTTCTGCCTTACAATAAAGAATGTTGCCTACTTCAATAAATTCAAAACCATCAGAGGTTGCTAAACAAATTTTATTTAAAGTAGGTTTCCTTTGTTTGAGATTCAGCATTAGTGTCTCTAATTGTTTTTTATATACGTCTTGGTTTTTCTTTTTTCTTGCTTTTTCAACGGCATTTTGTAGTTCTTCTAAATCTATAGGTTTTAATAAATAATCTAAAGAGCTAAATTTAACGGCCTTAATGGCATATTGGTCGAAAGCTGTAGTGAAAATAACATCGAATTGAATATTATTAAGTCGGTTAATAACATCAAATCCAGTTCCTGTTTGTAATTCAATATCTAAAAACACCACATCAGGTTTTAATTGTGCTATTGTTGAAACCGCTTCTTCAACTGATTCAGCTAATCCAACTATTTCAATATTTAAGCAAAACTCTTCTAACAGATTTTTTAATGATTCTCTGCTGTGTTTTTCATCTTCAACTATAACTGCTCTTAAATCCATGTTTTCTTTAATAGTTAATTTTTATAATAACTCTTGTTCCAACTGCTAAGTTATTGGCATCATATTTATCAATTACTTCAATATTGCAGTCTGATTGGTTATTGGTTTTTAAGCGTTCTTCAGTAACTTCTAACCCTCTAGATTTATTAGTATGCCGTTTGAATTTTTGAGCGGCCTTTCTTCCAATTCCATTGTCATCAATTATACATTCTAGATAAGTTTGTTTATCGTTAAATTTTATTACTAATAATTTGTCTTTTGATTTTTTGTTTAGCAAGCCGTGAATAATGGCATTTTCAATAAATGGTTGAATTATTAGCATGGGTATTTCAATAATATCTTGTTCTACTTCTGGAGCAACAATAATCTCGTATTTAAAAGAATTGTCAAAGCGTAATGCTTCTAATGCTAAATAATCATTTATCATTTTTATCTCATCTGAAAGTACAATTCTTGACTCCATAGAGCTTTCCAGTATATTTCTGGTGAGTCTGCTAAATTTTGATAAATATTTTAATGCTCCAGTTTTATTGTTGTCTGTTATAAAATGTTGTATAGAACTTAAAGCATTAAATATAAAATGTGGGTTTATTTGAGCCCGAAGCGCTTTGTTTTTGTTTCTAATGGCTTCTTCTTGATACCGCAATTTTTGCTTAAACTCTTCCTGAATTTTATACGCTAATCCAGATGCAAATATTAAAATCTCTAGAGTAGCACCAGCAATCATATACCTGGCATCGCTTAAAAACAAAAGTCCTAAAGCACCAGCCATATAAAAGAAAGAACCAATAACTACAAAGTAAGCTAGTTTATTGACACTTTTCCAGGTTAAATATATCATACCCACTAAACCAAAAACGGTCATAATAAGTTGCTCAAATCGTAATAGATATATATGGCCAATAAGGTAGTTGAAACCAAAGAAAAAAGCATCTAGAATAATTAAAAACACTAATAGATAAGCGATAGCTTTTAAAGCTACATGTAACCTTTTATAAGTTGTTTTAGTATTTAAATAATGCATAATGAATAATATATAACACAGGTTTATAGCCATTTGTGAGATTTGAAAAAAGGCATAACTCAATAAACCATAAGAACCAAAGAAAACCTCATGTAACTTAAATACCTCGGAGTTTAAATACAGTAACAAGAATAATACATACAACATGTAATATAAAAATTCTTGACGTTGAGAATACATATAAAAAGCTAAAGTTAAAAAGAACATGATGATGCAAATTCCGCTGAAAATATAGTATGGAGCAAGTCGTTTTATATTAGCGGTGGAATAATAATATCTAGTTAAATGTTCAACACGAGTGGATGCGAATCCAATTTTCCAATTTGAAATATTATTAATGTAGGCTGTACGCTTTAACTTTAAAATAAGGTATCGATTGTTGATTAAGTTTTCTGGTTTAAAAGGAATACCTGCACCATATAAAACAGATCTATCTTTTTCTGAAAATTCAAATCTTCCATATTTTTCTTCAGACAAACCATTTTTTGTTTGCTTATAAAGTGTTGCATGTTCAAACTTAGGCATTTTTAAAAACCACAATGTATCTTTAGAAATTGTAGTTAAATGCTTTTCAAAATCTATAAGCACCCAATAGGTGTAAGAAGGATGTGTCTTTTCTTGTTTTAAAAGCGTAGAATTGAATATTGATAAATCTGATAGAACATCAGATATAGACAATGTGTCTAGTTCTGTTTTATAAACGTCAAAATGTAAAGGTGTACTTTTTCTGTTAATTGAATTTTGAGCATAAATTAAGTTGCTTGTCAAAAAAAGAAAGCTAAAAAATAATGTAATAACAGAATATCTTTTTATCATTTAATTAATGATTGGTAAAGTAATTTTAATTGTATTTCCTACAATTTTATTCTTATTCTTTTTAAAAGTTATATGTTTTTTAATTCCATAGTTTTTACCCGTATTCAGTAACCGTATTTGATCCTGCCAATTCATGATTTTTTGACGATATTCCGGATTATATTTGGCTTCAGTAAGTTTAAGTGGATCGTGATTATAATTTATAAGAACAACTACCGATTTAGAAGAGATATTGAAATTAATCTCAATTTTTTGATTTTTATGCTCATTAAAAATAGAATGTTCTATTAAGTTTTCCATTAAGGTTTGAATAAGAAAACTAGGTATATTAACATCAAGATTGTCTTCTTTATTAGTTTTAATTTCAAAGTTAATTTTGTCACTGTACCTTAATTTTTGAAGTTTAAGATACCATTTTAGTAAATTAATTTCATCAAGAAGAGATACTGTTTCACTCTCAATATTTTTTAAATAGAAACGAATTAACTTACTAAATACAGATAAAAATTCCAGCGCGTCTTTTTTCTGATTTGAAGTAATAAAATATTGAATAGAGTTTAGGGCATTAAAGACAAAATGAGGGTTTAGTTGCGAATGCAGGACCTTTAGTTTTAAATCGATAAGTTGCTTTTGAATTTCTAAAGATTTTTTTTGTTCCTCTTGATATTTTTTTTGTGTTCTTAAACCTTTAAGCTTTATCGCCGTAATAGAAGACATGGTTAATAGCATATGCAAGTGATGTTCTGTAAAAAAGTTCTTTTCAGGATGTTCACAATCTATTATACCAATTACTTGGCCGTCTATAATTATAGGGACACAAACCTCAGACAATCTAAACTCGTCATCCATTCTGTACCTTTTATCTTTAGAAGTGTCATGAATTAACTCTGCATTGCCAGTTTGCGCTACGTGACCAACAATACCTGTTCCTAAAGGTCTATCAACAGGAGCATGAATTTCTAAATCTTTAGGGTTTTTTGGGCCATATGCTGCTTTTTGTAGCATAGTATCTCCAGTTTCATTAAGGAGGTATACTACACAATCTACAAAGCCCAATTTGGAAATACAGTTTTTAGCTAAATCCCAAAGTATGGCTTCTTCATCATTAATATCAAGCAAAGATTCAGAAAAATACATAAGTACATCTGAAAACTTGTTTACATCTGTTTCCGGATATAACTGTGAATTTTGCGTTATCTTCATTTTAGGTTTCATTGTCAATACAAAAGTTGCTTCGATATTAAAATTAGGTCATTAAATTACAATTAAAAAAATTGTTTTTAAAAATATAATAGCGCAGTGGGATTCAAATACTACTGCGCTATTTTAAAATTTTATCGTGCATAGAAAATATCTACATCAACAAAGAAAACGTTGCCTTGAACCTCTAAATCTTTAACATACATAAGTCCGGCATTTCCATCATAGGTCAAAAAACTGTAAATTTTACCAATGTTAACATCTTCAGCTTTTTCTTCATGAGAATTAAAGGATGCATCTTCAAATAAATTCATTATTTCAAATGAATCGTAAATGTTTAGTTCATAAAACTCATCAGCAGTCATCGAAATTTCTTTGAATTTTGTAATGCTTTTTTCTGTTAAATTATCTGTAAGTTGAGTTTCTATGGTTATGTTAGGTGATGAAAAATATAACCCAGAACCATCGTTCCAACTTAAAACCGCTGCCACATTTTTATCTAGTGTGCTAATATTCATGCCATTTATTGTTTCCTTTTTAAGTTCATAATAGTCAGCATAAACATAATATGGAAAATTATTGGCTGCGCTTGGAGGGTTATCTGTTCTCATTGCTAAATAAGAAAAGTGCATTGGCATTTTAGTTTCAGTTTTAGCAAATGATAAATTGTCAGCATTATTATTGATGTCTAATAACATAGCCTTAAACTCAATAACATCATTTACATCATCTTCACTTAATATATAATTTAAATGATAAGTAAATGTGTTGCTTCCTTCTACATAGTTGGGATGAGTAATGTCTATTGTTTCATATTCTGATGCGCTTCCGTTTACTACCTTTTCAATAACTAATGTATCAAAACCATCTGGTGCTGTTGCTTTTATAGTGTATTGTAAAGAGCCTGTAGTCGGGCTTCCAACAACGCCATAGTTAGTACTTGTTTGTCCATTAACCAATGTTAAGGTAGGTAGAACAGTTTGCTGTCCAGAGTTTTCTATAGGTTCGTCATCTTTACTACAACTTGTCAAGATAGTTGTTAAACCTAGCAGGATAAAGCTTAAAACAGCTAGGTATTTAATTGAATGTCTTTTGCTTTTTAATTCGTGATTTTTTTTAACTCGTGTCATGATTTTTTTTGTTTATTGATTTATGACGCAAACATACAGGCACTTCTTTCTATAAAAACTCCATAATTGATAATTGGTATTCTTCAATTGACAAATGGTTTTAATAGCGTTTACAACTATGTTTTTTTACAATTTTGGGTATAACTTGTTAACTATCAATTGAAAAATGTCATTCATCAATTAACAACAATTAGTAAGGTGATTAGATATTAGATTTGGTTTCAAATACAATTAATCAATTTATTATGAAATCAATTTTACTATTTATTTGTGTGCTACTATTTGCAACGCATAGTAATGCACAAGACATTTCAAAACAAGTCATAGGAGCTTCAGGAGAAACCCTAACAGGTACATCTTACGTTTTAGCATTCACTGTAGGTGAATCTATAGTGGGCGAAATTCAGAACAATGCGACTTTAAGCCAAGGATTCTGGTCTATACTTCTAAATGAAGGAACTTTAAGTGTAGATTATGAAGATGAGATAATGGAACATATTAAAATATATCCTAATCCTGTAAGTGATTATTTAAATATAAATGCTAGCAATAAGTTTAGCTCTAAAACAAATATAAGCCTTTATGATTTGAATGAGAAACTACTCATAGTAAAAGAAATTAATACTAATATGGATACAAGGTTAGATATGACTAAACTATCACATGGACTTTACTTTTTAACAATCAAGACTTTAGACAATAGATATAACAACACAATAAAAATTATAAAACAATAAATCATGAAAACTATTTTACCAATTTTAAAAATAATAATCTACGTACTTGGTTTACTATTTAGCATGGGGATTTACGCTCAAAAAGGAATTAATTATCAAGGTGTAGCACGAGATGCTCAAGGCGATTTAATGACAGAAGTTGAAATAACATTAGATTTTAATATTAATGAAGCAACACCAGATGGTACTACTGTATATGCAGAAAGCCATGTTACCAATACTGATGCAAATGGTGTGTTTTCTGTATTAATAGGAAACGGTTCTCCTACATTAAATCTTTTTGAAGATATTAATTGGGCATCACAACGCCATTTTTTGAATGTTTCATTACAAGGAGAAGAGGTAGGTACAACAGAATTTATGTCGGTTCCATATAGTAAAGCTATAGGAAACTGGCAAGCTCATGGTAATGGCGTTACTACTAAAGGAACTGGAGGTTCCATTTATATTGGAGATAATGCAGGAGAGCTAGATAATCTAGATGATAACCATAATATTGGAATAGGAGATAATACATTAGTAAACAATACCACAGGTGTTAGAAATATAGCCTTTGGTGAGGAAGCCTTATATTCTAATGAAACTGGCACCAATAATTTCGCTGCAGGTTACCAATCACTTCATACAAATACTCAAGGCTTGAGTAATGTCGCGATTGGTATATATTCACTTCATGAAAATAGAGATGGATTTGGTAATATTGGAATAGGAGGTTATACATTAAGGAATAATACAATAGGTAGAATAAATATCGCTATAGGAGATAGATCTGGCTATCATAATACTACAGGGGAAAAGAATATTGCTATAGGAGAAGAAGCTTTATTTTTTAATACTACAGGGTCATCAAATATCGCCATTGGAGCATTTGCATTAAAGGATAATGTTGCGTCAGATAATAATATTGGTATTGGAAGAAGAGCTCTTGAAAGTAATACGATGGGAGTAGATAATGTAGCTTTAGGTTATCTATCGTTGAGTTCTAATGAGGAAGGTGGCGCCAATACTGCTATTGGCTCTGGATCCATGAGATACAAGGTTTCAGGCGATTTTAATACGGTTTTGGGTCATACTGCATTAAGGAACAATGCTACAGGATTCAATAATGTGGCTATTGGTTCTGCTGCTGGATTTTTTAATCAAGGCAGTGATAATATATTCCTCGGTACTGCAGCAGGATTAGATGAAGAAGGAAGCAATAAATTGTATATTGAAAATTCTTCGAGTGCTACACCATTAATTTATGGAGAATTCGATAACGATATTATTGGATTCAACGCCAAAGTTGGTATCGGAACACAAAGCCCGAATATGCCTCTACATATAACAACCCACAATGACGTGAGTTTAGGATTAGGATCAGGAACATTAGTCATAGGCGAAGAATTGGGGCAAAATATAGCTATGGACCGAAATGAAATTCAAGCAAGAAATGCTGGTCTGGTTTCTGATCTTTATTTGCAAAATGAAGGTGGTAATGTAAGAATTGGTGGTGCAATTGTACAGGCTTCGGATAGACGACTAAAACGTGATATTGAAGATATATCATATGGTCTTAATGAGATTATCCAATTGCGTCCAACAGAGTATTTCTGGAAGGGTAGAGAACAAGAGTTTAAGTCATTAGGATTGATTGCCCAAGAAGTAGATAAAGTGATTAAAAATGTAGTGGATTATAGTAAAGAAGAAGATAAATACGGCGTAAACTATACCGAGTTAATTCCTGTGCTAATTAAGGCAATTCAGGAACAACAAATCATTATTGAAACACAGCAAAAGAGAAACAACAGACAGTCACAAGAACTATCTGATTTAAATTCTAGAATTGAAATTATTGAATCAAAACTATTACAATAAAAAAAGCATTTGTATTTTTGCGTCCTTAATTCGGGATGTGGCGCAGTCCGGTTAGCGTACACGGCTGGGGGCCGTGTGGTCGCAGGTTCAAATCCTGTCATCCCGACAAGCTAAAGCGGAAAGCTAATGTAGAAAGTTTACTTTTTTAAGTTAGCTTTTTCTTTAGAGACAATTAAAGCGTAGCTTTAATTTGCAATAGTAGTGACGTAAAAGGATTCTCCAAATCCTGTCATCCCGACAAAAAAAGGAGCTTAATTTTAAGCTCCTTTTTTTTGTTATCTATTCTCAATCCATTTTCTAGCATTAACAAAGGCTTCCAACCATGGAGACACTTCGTCATTTCTTCCATTAGGGTAGTTAGCCCAATTCCATTGGAATGTTGAACGCTCAATATGTGGCATAGTTACCAAATGCCTTCCAGTATTATCACACATCATAGCTGTATTAAAATCGGAGCCATTTGGGTTGTGAGGATAACCTTCGTAACCATATTTGGCAACAATATGATACTTGTTTTCACTGTAAGGTAAACTGAATTTTCCTTCACCATGTGAAATCCAAACCCCTAAGGTACTTCCTGCTAATGATGATAACATCACCGAATTGTTTTCTTGAACTTTTACCGAAGTAAATGAACTTTCGTGCTTATGCGAATCGTTATGAATCATTTTTCCATGTTCCTCATGGTCTGGATTAATAAGGTCTAACTCCATCCACAATTGACAACCATTACAAATACCAATAGACAAGGTATCTTCTCTTTTAAAGAAGTTTTTAATTACTTCATTTGCTTTGTCATTGTATTTAATGGCACCTGCCCAACCTTTTGCAGAACCCAAAACATCAGAGTTTGAGAAACCACCAACAGCACCTAAAAACTGAATGCCTTCTAACGTTTCTCGGCCTGAAATTAAATCGGTCATGTGGACGTCTTTTACATCAAAACCAGCCAGATACATTGCGTTTGCCATTTCGCGTTCAGAATTACTGCCTTTTTCTCGTAGAATAGCTGCTTTAGGTCTTGGTTTACTGTTATCTAATTCGGGAAGCTTTCCTGTAAAATGCTTTGGAAATTCAAACTGTAACAGTTGGTTTTTATAATTATCAAAACGGTCTTTTGCCAAACCATTAGCTGTTTGTTTTTGGTCAAGCAAGAAAGACGTTTTATACCACATATCACGTAATCGTGAAATGGTCATGGTAAATACATCGGTGTCATTAATAATACTCAATACATCAGCATCTGTAACTTTTCCGATGTTAAAAAATTCTATATGAGCTTCAGATAAAACAGTCTCAATTGATGCATCTTTAGCTTGAATTACTATACCAGCATTTTCAGCAAATAAGACTTTAAACGAATCTTTTTCGGCTAAAGCTGTGATATCTAATTCAGCCCCCAAATTATTATCTGCAAAACACATTTCTAGCAATGTTGTTATTAAACCGCCAGAAGCAACATCATGTCCCGCAACAATTTGTTCTTCAGTTATTAATTGTTGAATAGTGTTAAAAACTGTTTTTACATAATCGGCACTTTGCACATTAGGTGTTGTATTACCTATTTTGTTTAATATTTGAGCAAATGAACTACCACCAAGCTTAAAGGCGTCTTGTGATAAGTTTATATAATAAATATCACCAGCATTTTTTTGCAATACAGGCTCTACTACTTGATTAATATTATTGCAATTTGCTGCAGCAGATATAATAACTGTTCCAGGTGCAATGACATCTTCATTCGGATATTTTTGTTTCATGGAAAGTGAGTCCTTTCCGGTAGGGACATTGATACCTAAATCGATGGCGTATTCAGATACGGCTTGAACAGCTTCGTATAATCTGGAATCTTCGCCTTCGTTTTTACAAGGCCACATCCAATTTGCTGATAGTGAAACACTTTTCAAGCCATCTTTTAAAGGCGCCCAAATGATGTTGGTTAATGCTTCGGTTATTGCATTTCTACTACCAGCTTTCGGGTCAATTAATCCAGAAATAGGCGCATGGCCAAGACTGGTTGCAATACCCTCTTTGCCCTTAAAATCTAAAGCCATTACGGCAACATTGTTTAATGGTAATTGTAATAGTCCTGCACATTGTTGTTTGGCTACTTTTCCACCAACGCATCTATCTACTTTATTGGTTAACCAATCTTTACAAGCTACAGCTTCAAGCTGTAATAATTGATCTAAATAATCATAAAATTTGGTTTTATCGTAAGCAGTATCTGAATAATTTCTTTGTACAGTTTTATCATGCATGAATGTTTTTGGAGAGCTACCAAACATATCATCCATACCTAAATCCATAGGCTTTTCGCCAGTTGTTTTAGATTCAAAAGTAAAGCGATGGGTCCCAGTTACATCACCAACAGTATATATTGGAGAACGCTCACGTTCTGCAATTTTTTGAAGCGTTTCAATATGTTTTTGGGCAATAACCAATCCCATACGTTCTTGGGATTCGTTACCTATAATTTCTTTGGCAGACAATGTTGGATCACCAACAGGTAATTTGTCTAAATCGATATGGCCACCAGTCTCTTCAACTAATTCACTTAAACAGTTTAAGTGACCACCTGCACCATGGTCGTGAATGGATACAATATGGTTTTCGTCACTTTCTACCATTCCGCGAACAGCATTTGCTGCACGTTTTTGCATTTCTGGATTAGAGCGTTGCACAGCATTTAATTCTATTCCAGAAGAAAACTCACCAGTATCGGCAGAAGAAACCGCTGCACCACCCATACCAATACGATAATTTTCACCACCAAGAATGACGACTTTGTCACCAACTTTAGGTGTGTCTTTTAAAGCTTGACTGGCTTTACCATAACCAATTCCACCAGCTTGCATAATAACTTTGTCAAAACCAAGTTTTCTAGCATCTTCTTCATGTTCGAATGTCAAAACCGAACCACAAATTAAGGGTTGACCGAATTTATTACCAAAATCTGAAGCACCATTACTGGCTTTAATAAGAATATCCATGGGTGTTTGATACAACCAAGGACGTTCTGCCATAGCTTGCTCCCAAGGCCTGTTTTCTTCCAGCCTTGAATACGATGTCATATACACAGCTGTTCCTGCAAGCGGAATAGAACCTTTTCCACCTGCTAAACGGTCTCGAATTTCGCCACCAGAACCTGTTGCAGCACCATTAAAAGGTTCAACGGTTGTTGGGAAATTATGGGTTTCGGCTTTAAGTGAAATTACAGATTCAAAATCTTCGGTTTGGTAATAATCAGGAATATCTGCACGTTTTGGCGCAAATTGTTCAACTTTTGGACCTTTTATAAAGGCTACATTATCTTTATATGCCGATACAATATCGTTTGGATTTTTATTCGACGTTTCACGAATCATTTTGAATAATGAAACAGGTTTTTCTTCACCATCAATAACAAAAGTGCCGTTAAAGATTTTATGACGACAATGTTCGCTATTAACTTGAGAAAAACCGAAGACTTCAGAATCGGTTAAGGGTCTTCCTATTTTTTTTGAAACACCTTCTAAGTACGTTATTTCTTCATCGCTTAAAGCCAAGCCTTCTTGTTGATTGTAAGCAGAAATATCGTCGATATTAATAATTGGTTCTGGCTTAATATTTATAGTAAAAGACTCTTGGTTTAACCCATTGAACTTCTCTGAAATCATGGGGTCATAATCTTTGAAGCCTTTACTGCATGATTCAAATTCTTCAATTCTAATAATGCCTTCAATCCCCATGTTTTGGGTAATTTCAACAGCGTTGGTACTCCAAGGCGTAATCATGGCGGCTCTTGGACCAACAAAAAAAGCATCGATTGATGCTTGTTCTATTTTGGGTTGGTTGCCAAATAACCACACTAATTTTGTAATATTTTCAGTTGATAATTCTTTTGTTGCTTGAACAGCAAATACTTTACTGTTTTGGTTTCCGAAGAAGTGAATCATTATGTTTTAGTTTGTGTGTTGTATTAAAGATGCAAATTTACTTCTTTTTGATGTATTTTCTTCTATTACTTGATTCGAAAATGTTGAGTTATTCACGTGTTTATTAACCAAAAAAAAGTCCCGAAAAATTTCGAGACTTTATAATTTAATTTTTTATCAGTTTTTTGCTTATTGATTTATTACCTTGAATAATCTTTACGACATAAACACCATTTTTTAACTTAGAAGTGTTTATTGTTCCTGAACGCATTAGTGTTTCGTTTAAAACTTGCTTGCCAAGAATATTATAAATCGATATACCTGTTTTTTCAGGATTTTTTAGGTTGATATTTAGTATGTCTTTAACCGGATTAGGATAAATTTTGATTTCATTTAAACTATATTCTATTGTGCTTAAAGTTTGCGTGTGATTACCTAAATCTGTACAATTATCTTGAGGAAACGAATTCCATTCATTAATATCAAAGGTTGTAACAGGTTCGGTTATTTCCGGCTTTCTAACTAAAGTCACATCTTTTGCATAATCAGCGCTGCTGTTAAAATCACCTAAAATATCTATTAAAACATCGTTTTTAAAAAGCCCAATGGCATCATTTCCGTTAAATGAAGTAATAGCGTTATTTAAATCATCATATTCAGAGGTGCAAACTCCTGCGCTTCCATTGGCAATAACATATACGTCTTGATTTATAATTTCAGCATTGGCAGGAAACGAATATGGTGAACCCCAAGAAGCATTGCCGTTTGCACTTAATTTTAAAGTGTATATAGATAAATCAGTTATATCGGCTCCAGTAAAATTTGCTATTTCCAAGACTTTGTTATTCCCACTACCTTCAATATACTCTGAAAAGAATAAATCGACTCCGCCTCCAGATGAGCCGTTATTTGTAGTTGTTTCACAATCTTGATTACTAAAGCCAGATTCATTTCCTGTAGCGTCTTTGGCTTTAATGGTAAAGCAATAATTTGTGTCAGGTGTCAAACCAGTAACTGTGAATGAAGTTGTATTCGTATTAAATGTGTTATTACCATCAACATAAATATCGTATGAAGCCACCGCAACATTATCTGTTGACGCTGTCCAGTTTAAATCAATTGTATTGTCCGTAGGGTTTGATGCCACTAAATTTGTAGGATCTGTTGGCGCTTCGGTATCAGGTGTTGTATCCCAAATTAAAGCTACCCATTCTGGATGGTCAACAAATGGATTTCTGTTACTTTGGTGGTTGTAATAAATATTATTGTTTCTATCTATTTCTTTTTGTGAGACAGGATCGTTTTCATGCCAGGTGATTAAAATATTCAGAAACGGATCTGACAACACCTTGTCCGAACTACCATCAAACATATCATAAGCAGACCAGGCGCTAATTTGATCTTCATAACGTGTTGCAAAATAAAAATATATCCTTGCGATATCACCTTTAAACTCATCTATAGGCTCAAAAACTGTGCTTGTATATCCTGCAGAGTAGCCACTATTTAGATTTCCACCTAGTTTAGAACCGTTTAATGTTGGGTTAGAAATTCCACTTTGATTAATCAAATCATTATCATCAACTCGACCAAAAGGGTAATTGCTTCTAAAGCCATTTACACGACCATCAGTAGGCATTAGTATGTGGGCATCACTACGCATTGGTGTAGCCGAACTGAAAACCGATTGTGGGATAATATGTTCTTTATTATAACAATCGCCTTCACCAGAATAATTACCACACTCATCTGTGGTAGGTGAAAAATTATAAGGATCGTTAGGCGTATTATTACCACCATTAGGTATTTCAGAATAAATATCTAGAATAGTGTTACTACCATTGGAATCGTAATAATAATCGCGCTCGTAAGTGGAAATAAAGCCATCCATGGCATCGTATCCTTGATCGTTATGAGCATCAATAATATTATGTAGTTGTGTTTTTAAAGTATAGCCTGTACCTGTTGCAGAATCATAATATCCTGAGGGTATTTGTGCAAAAACAGTTGAGGTTAATACTAAAAATAGGGCTGTGTAAAATTGTTTCATATTATTTTTTTTCCATTAAAGCCATGTAAAATCCATCGTATCCAGATTCGTGGGCCAATACTTTTTTGTCTTCTACAAATTTAAAATCTTTTCCTAAATCAGATTTTAAAAATGCTTCTACTTGATTTTGGTTTTCAGATGGTAAAATAGAACAGGTCGCATAAACCAATTGTCCTCCAGATTTTACCATACGTGAATACTGCTGTAATATATCTTGTTGTTTGTTTTTAATTTTTTCAATAAAAGATGCTTCTAACTTCCATTTGGCATCTGGATTTCGACGTAATACGCCTAATCCTGAACAAGGCGCATCAATCAATACACGATCAGCTTTATCATAAAGTTTTTTTATGACTTTGGTAGAGTCTATTGCACGTGTTTCAATATTATGAGCACCATTTCGTTTTGCTCTGCGCTTTAATTCATGGAGCTTATTGGCGTAAATATCCAAGGCAATAACCTGCCCTTTGTTTTCCATTAAAGCTGCTAAATGTAGTGCTTTGCCACCTGCTCCAGCACAAGCATCAACAACACGCATACCTGGTTTTACATTTAAAAAGTCTGCAACCAATTGTGATGAGGCATCTTGAACTTCAAAAAGGCCATCTTTAAAAGCTTCAGTTTGGAAAACATTAGCTCGTTCTTTTAATTTTAAAGCATTTGGGTAACCTTTTATAAACTCGGTTTCGATATCTAGATCGAATAAAGTGGCCTGAAGTTTTTCTTTTGTTGTTTTTAAGGTGTTTACCCTTAAAATTACATCAGCTTGTTGGTTAAGCGCATGAATTTCTTTTGTCCATTTTTCTTCACC
Organism: Hanstruepera flava; assembly: GCF_023634025.1. Classification (GTDB taxonomy): domain Bacteria; phylum Bacteroidota; class Bacteroidia; order Flavobacteriales; family Flavobacteriaceae; genus Hanstruepera; species Hanstruepera flava. The sequence continues at coordinate 473,095 of NZ_JALJCW010000002.1, forward strand.
CAATTCGTTTATTCCAAGTTCATCTATCCAATCTGGAATAGACTCACTATATTTTCTGGTTTTTGATAATTCGTCAAAACGACCTTTGATTTTTCTGGTAGGTGTACCTTCAAAATATTTCCAATCAGGCAACTTAATACCTTTTAAGGTTGCCCAAACCGCAAACATACGCCATAGGTTATCACGGTCAAAAGGTTCTTTTACTTCAGCAATTTCGGCATATAAACGTTTCCACCTCACAATGTCGTAAGTTGTTTCTGCAACAAAAGCACGATCACGACTTCCCCAACGTTTATCACGTTTAAGGAGTTGTTGGATAACCTTATCAGCATACTCGCCCTCGTTGAAGATTTTCATTAATCCATCAATGGTGGCAAAACATAAATTTCTGTGTAAACGCATTCTATTTTATTAGGCGTGCAAAGGTACGTTTTAATTACGTATTTTTATCCTAAATATTTTATAAATGAGGAAATTATTACTATTTGTAGTGGCTGTGTCTTGCCTGTCTTGCCAGACTGAAAAAGAGATTCAAAAAAGAAAATTAACAGATATTGAGTTTAAATCCATATTGGAAGATTCTACGTTAAGCGTTCGTGCCATAGAGATTTTAGATCAAGAGAGTCTGGCTTTTGCAGCCAATAACAATACCTATGGATTATATAATAGTGAAGCCGATAAATGGTTGATTTCTAAAATTGAACACGATTCTTTGGATATTGAGTTTAGGGCCATAGCAAACAATACAATAGATTTTTTTATGATAAGTGTTGGAAATCCAGCTCTATTGTATAGAACTGGCGATACCGGTGAAATGGAGTTAGTTTACAAAGAAGAACATGACAATGTGTTTTATGATTCCATGAAATTCTGGAATGATCAAGAAGGTATTGCCATTGGTGATACAACAGATGATTGTTTGAGTATTATTATTACTAGAGATGGTGGGTTTACTTGGCAAAAATTATCATGTAGCAAATTGCCAAAAGGTATAAAAGGAGAAGGTGCTTTTGCAGCTAGTAATACCAATATTGATATTGTTGGAGATGAGACATGGGTTGCAACAACCACAGGTAGAGTTTATTATTCGCCAGATAAAGGGTTTAATTGGGAAGTAATTGAAACACCAATCATTAAAGCCAAAGAAACAGAAGGTATTTATTCAATGGATTTTTACGATAACTTAAAGGGTTTTGCTATTGGAGGTGATTATACTAAACCGGCTGATAGTTCTGCAAATAAAATTAGAACACTAAATGGTGGAAAAACCTGGCAATTAGTAGCCGAGAATCAAAGTCCTGGTTACAGAAGTTGTATACAATATATTCCTAATGGAATAGGGAATGAGCTAATAGCGATAGGGTTTAAGGGTATAGATTACTCAAATGATAATGGTGAAACTTGGAACCATTTAAGCGATGAAGGTTACTATACTATTAGATTTTTAAATGATAGTATAGCATATGCTGCTGGCTCCAAGCGGATTTCAAAATTGAAGTTCAAATAAAAAAAAAAGAGAAGCATTTGCTTCTCTTTTTTTATGGTTTATCTCCTCCTTTTTGATGACGACGTTTTTTGTATTCTTCAAACATTTTACGTTTAAAGTCGTCTTCTACTTTTTTAAGGAGGACTATCTTTTTCGATGATATTACTTTTTGTAAATCTGAAATATAATCGTTGTATAAATTATTTCGTTGGGTATTTGAATTTTTGAACTTTTGCAACAAACTATTAGCTTGATCTTCAGTCATACTTTCAATATCAATGGATTTACGATCCTTGTACATTTCTTCACGCATTTTATTCATGCGTTCTTCAAAATCATTATAAATAGGCCAGAATTTTTCGGCTTCTGTTTTTGATAAGTTTAATTTCTCTGTTATATAAGCTGTCTTTAAAGCTTTGATTTTTTCGTTTCTGTCCATCCTATCTTGAGAAAATGAAATGGCAGTAAACATTAAACAGATAAATAAAATTAGGGTATTTTTCATTATGTTGCTATTTTATTCAAGATCAAAATCTAAATCTTCTAACTCTGTATTGTTATAAAGATAGTCTTCAAGATTAACATCGCTTAAAGTTTCTTCTAGAATACTGTTTTCAAAAGTACTTGTATTGGTAATTAAATGGCTTAATTCTACAGATTCAAAATCTGAAGTTAATAAATAATTTTCTAACGTTTCACTATCAAGAGAAGCAAAGTTGATATTGTTTTTTGAGGTTGGAATAATTAATAACATCAAAAATACAGCAGCTATGCTTGCTACGTAAAGGATTGTTTTTTTGTTGAATAATGGAATGACTTTAGTTTCTGATTCAATAGGTGTTACATTAACTTTAAAGGCATTTAAATATCCTTCGGGTGCTTTAAACCCAGAATTAGAAACATTTTCTTTTAATTGTAATTCTAAAAGAAGATTGTCTTCAAACTGATTGAAATAATCGTCAGGAGTTTTAAAACCTGATGCTTTAACGTTATGTAATTTGTTTTTTGTCATGGTCTAATTATTAAGACTCTAAAATTTAATAAAGGTTTAATCATCCTCGGTTAAATAAGCTTCAATTTTTTTAACAGCTATATGGTATGAAGCTTTTAGGGCACCTTCGCTAGTTTCTAATATTTCGGACATATCTTTGTATTTTAAGTCTTGAAAATACTTCATATTGAATACTAATTGCTGTTTTTCTGGCAATGTGGCAATGGCCTCTTGTAATTTTAACTGAATATCATTGCCTTCAAAGTAAACATCAGACTTTAGGTTTTGAATATTGTTTTGTTGTAAATCTTCATTTGAAATTTTCATTTCTCTCGCACGTTTATTAATAAAGGTTATGGCTTCATTTGTCGCAATCCGATATAGCCACGAGTATAGCTTGCTATCCCCTTTAAAGCCTTCAATATTTTTATAAACTTTAATAAATGTGTTTTGGAGTACATCGTCAGCATCGTCATGCGATTTTACAATGTGACGAATGTGCCAATATAATCGTTCTTTGTAAAGCGATACAAGTTCGTTGAACGCAACATGTTTGTTGCGTTCGGTTTTAAGATTTTCTAATAAAACAGCTTCTTGACTCACAAAGATATTTTATAGTTAGACCTTTTAAATGTACTAAAGTTTAATGTCTTTTATCTTGTTTTTTTAATGAATTGATAAACAAGGTGTTAAAAACACAAAAATCGATTAAAAGCATAAAAACACGATAAAATGCATTTTTTTCTTGGTCTTTTCATTTTTTTAGTATATGTTTACAACTCCTAACCAACTTATGTTTGTTAGTCGTCCCCAAGTCTAACAAGAACCAAAAAAGAGCAAAATGTATTTTTTGCTCTTTTTTAATTTGAATATTGTGTTGAAGTTTTAATCGAAACTCTGCATTTCTACTAATCTTTTATACATACCGTTTTTTGCCAACAGGTCTGAATGTGTACCCTGTTCAACGATTTCGCCATGTTGCATAACTATTATTTCGTCTGCGTTTTGAATAGTAGATAGCCTATGGGCAATAACAACAGATGTTCTATTTTTCATCATATTTTCTAATGCTAACTGAACAAGTCGCTCACTTTCAGTATCTAGAGCAGAAGTTGCTTCATCCAAAATCATTATAGGAGGGTTTTTAAGTACGGCTCTAGCAATGCTTAAACGTTGCTTTTGACCTCCAGAAAAATTATTTCCAGCATCACCTACATTAGTATCGATTCCTTCGGGCAACTTTTGAACAAATTCCCAAGCATTGGCAATTTTTAAAGCATCGATAATTTCTTCATCTGTGGCATCGGGTTTACCAATTAAAATGTTATTCTTTATAGAATCATTAAATAAAATAGAGTCTTGGGTAACTAAACCCATATGTTGGCGTAATGATTTTTTAGTAACATTTTTAATGTCTATACCATCTATTTTGATACTTCCTGTGTTAACATCGTAAAAACGCGTTACCAAATTGGCAATGGTACTTTTCCCGCTTCCAGATTGGCCAACAAGCGCAACAGTTTTTCCTTTTGGCACTTGAATTGAAAAGTTTTTAAGAACGAATTCGTCTTCATATTTAAATGAAATATTTTCAACAGAGATTCTATCTTTAAAATCGCCAAGTTCCTTTGCATTAGGGAGATCAGGCATGCTATTTTCTTCATGTAAAATTTCAAAAACACGATCGGCTGCTGCCATACCGTTTTTTACTTTATACGATGCTTTACTTATTGCTTTTGCTGGTGTTAGAATAGCATAAGCAAGTCCCATAAAAGCAATAAAAGTTGTACCTTCAATTACCTTATCTATTAATACCAATTTACCACCATACCATAACAAAACAGCAATGGTTGCAATACCTAAAACTTCACTTACTGGTCCGGCAAGATTGTTTTTTAAGCCAATTTTGTTTGAAAGGTTTAAAATTTTATCTGCTGAATTTGTAAACTTGTTTGTAAAGATGGATTCAGCATTATAACTCTTCACAATTTTCAGTCCTGTTAACGATTCTTCTACAATGGAAATTAACTTCCCTGATTCTTGTTGTGCGCGTAATGATTTACTCTTGAGGCTTTTTCCAATTCTTGAAATCATAAAACCTGCTATTGGAATAAAGCATAATACAAACAACGATAATTCCCAGCTAATTGTAAACATGAGAATTAATGAAAAGATGATAGTTAAAGGTTCTCTAACTATAAGTTCTAGAATGATAAAGAATGAATTTTGCATTTCATTAATATCACCAAGAATTCTGGCCATAACATCACCTTTTTGCCTTTTGGAGTAAAAACCTAAAGGAAGTTGAATTATTTTGTTGTACATGTCTTTTCTTAAAGCGGTTAAAACACCATTCTTTAGAAACATAACATGCTGCATGGCTAAATACCCAAATAAGTTTTTTAGAATAAAGGTTGAAATTACTATGGCTATAACAATAACTAAAGCCATTTGTGCATTTCCATCTTCTAAATACCCACTAACTTTATAATTGAGTAAATTTTCGCCATAATCTTTAATGTCTCCAATACCTGTCCAAACAGGCGCTTTTCTTACTATTGTTGTTTTGTCAAACAAAACATTTAGCATAGGTATTAAAGACACAAATGCTAAAGAACTGAATAAGGCATATAGTAAATTGAATAAGACATTTAAAATGACATGCGATTTAAATTTCTTAATAAAAGGTAATAACTGATGAATTATTTTTTTCATTTAGTTAAGTTGCAAATCCTTTACAATAGCATCAATTCTTGACTCTAACGTCTTGTTGGTAGATTCAAATTCTGCTTTAGAATTTAATTCTTGACTGACACTAATATAGAATTTAATTTTTGGTTCCGTTCCGCTAGGTCTTAAGGCAATCTTACTGCCATCTTCTGTGTAATAGATTAGCACATTGGATTTTGGAATATGAATATCTTGCGTATCTCCTGTGAGCATATTTTTTGCTTGCGATAGCTGATAATCTTCAATCCTTACAACTTTTGATCCGTTTACTTGTGTTAATGGTTTGTTGCGTGCATCAATCATCATTTTCTTAATTTCGTTAGCGCCTTCTATTCCTTTTTTGGTAATGGATATCAAGCGTTCTTTATAAAAACCGTGTTTGGCATATAAATCAATTAAGGATTCATAAAACGAATATCCTTCAGCTTTTGCCTGTGCAGCAATTTCGCAAGCCAATAATGTAGATGTTACTGCATCCTTATCGCGTACAAAATCGCCTACCATAAAACCAAAACTTTCTTCGCCACCACCAATGAAATCAAGCTCTGGAAAATCTTTAATCATTTTGGCAATCCATTTAAAACCCGTTAGCCCAATTTTACATTCAACATTGTAAGCTTTAGCCAATTCTAGCATCATGGGAGTAGACACAATAGTCGAGCCAATAAATTCCTTGCCCTGTAATTTGTTGTTTTTCTGCCATTGTTTCAGTAAAAAAGCTGTCATAACAACCATGGTTTGATTTCCATTAAGCAGAATCATGTTATTGTCTAAATCACGAACAGCAATTCCAACACGGTCACTATCAGGATCTGTACCAATTACAATATCACCATTGACTTTTTCTGCCATATCTAAAGCCATTTTTAAGGCTTCTGGCTCTTCAGGGTTTGGCGACTTAACCGTTGGGAAATCACCATTTGGTTCGGCTTGTTCTTCAACAATGTAAACCGCATTATAACCTGCTTGTTTTAGGGTTTCAGGAATAGTGGTTATTGAGGTTCCATGCAATGAAGTAAATACAATATTTAAGTTGTCTTTGGCTGCTTGCGATGTATTAAAACTTCCATTTTCTATCGAAGATTTAATAAAAACCCGATCGATTTCTGAACCTATTGTGTTAATAATAGATTCGTTAGGATCAAATTTTATATCAGCATAGTTTAAACTATTTATTTCTGAAATAATTTCAGCATCTTGTGGTGGCACCAATTGCCCACCATCTTGCCAGTATACCTTATAACCGTTATATTCTGGAGGATTGTGAGATGCCGTTAATACTATGCCACAATGACAATTTAAGTGCTTTAATGCAAATGATAACTCTGGAGTAGGACGTAAATCTTCAAACAAGAACACTTCAATATTATTTGCAGAGAATACATTGGCAACAATCTTGGCTAATGATTTGCTGTTATGCCTGCAATCAAACGCAATGGCGACTTTTAGAGTTTCACTTGGGAATGATTGTTTAAGGTAATTGCTTAAGCCTTGCGTATTTTTCCCTAAAGTATATTTGTTTATTCTGTTGGTGCCAATTCCCATTACACCACGCATGCCACCAGTTCCAAACTCTAAATCTTTGTAAAAAGCTTCTTCAAGTTCTTTAGGATTTGTAGCAATTAGGTTTTTTATATAATCTTGAGTATCCTTATCAAAAGCTGGTGTTAACCAGGTGTTAACACGTTCTAATAATTTTGGTTCAATATGTATCATAGTATTGTTTATCGCGTACAAAAATACGTAATAGAATATAATGTGTTAATGAAATACGAGTTAATTTAAAATCAAGTATTACAAATTGATTTTTTCTTTTATCAAATAGCGTTTCTTATCCTGCTTAGTGCGAAGTATAATTTCACCAAGAAATCCAGCAACAAAAAACTGTGTTCCGATAATCATGGTGGTCAAGGCAATATAGAATTGTGGACGTTGGGTAATTAGTCGGCCAGTAGGATTAAAAAACACTTTGTCAATACCTAAATATAATGCAAAAGCAAAACCGATGGTCAACATAACCACTCCCAGAGCACCAAATAAATGCATAGGCCTTCTGCCAAAACGGGATAAAAACCAAATGGTAATTAAATCGAGAAACCCGTTAATAAATCGGTCCATTCCAAACTTGGTTTCTCCATATTTTCTGGCTTGGTGCTTAACTACTTTTTCTCCAATGTTGCTAAAGCCAGCATTTTTGGCCAGAACAGGAATATAGCGATGCATTTCGCCATTAACATCAATGTTTTTTGTCACATTAATATGGTAAGCCTTTAGACCGCAGTTAAAATCATTAAGTTTAACTCCTGAAGTTTTTCTGGCAGCCCAATTAAATAACTTGGAAGGCAAGTTTTTGGATAGTACAGAATCGTAACGTTTTTTCTTCCAACCAGAAACCATATCATAATTATCATTAATTATCATATCGTATAATTCTGGTATTTCTTCGGGATTGTCTTGTAAATCGGCATCCATAGTAATAATAACATCACCTTGAGCCTTTTCAAAACCGGCATGTAGCGCCTGCGATTTACCAAAGTTTTTTAAAAAGCGAATGCCTTTAACATGGTCGTTACTTTTTGATAGTTGATTTATTTTTTCCCAGGAGCCATCTGTACTGCCATCATCGATAAAAATTATTTCATAAGAAAAATGATTGGATTGCATAACATTTACAATCCAATCATGTAATTCTTGTAAAGACTCTTTTTCGTTAAGTAGTGGTATGACTACTGATATATTCATTGAAATGATTTCTAAATTAGAAAATCAAAAATATAAAATATTAATCTTGTGAGTTCGTTTTCATGACTAAACCTGCAATAGCAGACCAAATAAGTCCAAAAAAGGCACTTAAAGCAAGCCATAGCGCAGACCCTATAAATGGATTAGAAAACGTTTTGGCCATTTCCAAGCTTTTTTCTTTCATTTCTACAGGCATATTAGGGTCTTCTGCTATTTTTTCTTCAGCCATCTTCATCATTTCACCCATAAAATCAGGATCAATAATATAATTAAAAACCAAGCCATAAATAGCATATACCAAAGCGCTAATTACAGCAATTACCATTCCTGTCTTTAAAGCCTCACTAAATGAAAGGCTATTAGCATTTGTTTTTTTGAATTGTCCAATAGCATAAAAAATAATTACAGGGAAGATAATGTAATATAGGTATTGAGGCCATTCTTTGCCTTCAAGTAACATTCCTGTAACATACATAGCTATAGAAATTAAGATCATAATTGCCCCAAGAATCAAGCCGTAATTCATAGCAAATTTTCCAGGAGAGGGTTTTAGATTTTCCATTATTTTTGGTTTTAGTTAATTACAATGGGTTAGTAAACAAATATACCAAAACGTTACAGAAATTTGTAAATAATAAAAAAAACAAAAAAGTATTGCAATTTTAGTAAAATTGCTTAAATTTGCACCTCGAAAAAAAGTAAAGATTATAAAGCATTTAGCGATGAAAAAAGATATACATCCAGAAAATTATAGAGTAGTAGCATTTAAAGACATGTCTAACGACGATGTTTTTTTAACAAAATCTACTGCAAACACTAGTGAAACTATTGAAGTTGATGGTGTTGAATACCCATTGGTAAAAATGGAAATCTCTAGAACATCTCATCCATATTATACTGGTAAATCTAAATTGGTAGATACTGCTGGACGTATTGATAAGTTTAAAACAAAATACGCTAAATTTAAAAAATAAGTTTAGTTTAAAATATATTAGAAAAGCCTTTCAACTATTGAAAGGCTTTTTTTATTTTTACCAAAAGCATAACTATGAACTATATACTTTTTGATGGTCCTTCGCGTAATAGTCTATTGCCATTTACATTTACCAGGCCTGTTGCAGATATTCGTGTTGGAATTTTGACCATACGTGAAAAATGGGAGCGTTATTTAGAGTATACCACAACCACCATTACGGAAGAATACTTATCTGATAAGTATCCTATGGTAGAGTTATCAGAAAATGTTCTTATAAACGCTTCGTATTTGCCAAATCAAGAATTAGCTGAAATGATTAAAGGCCTTGGTGAAAATCAAGCTATTTTTAAAGAGGAAGATGTCATAGCGTTTTTCACTAAAGACACACAAGAGGATGTGGATTTTGAAAGCTATGAAGCCATTGAATACCATGATGAAATTCTGAAAATTGAAAACACTTGGGATATTTTTACTAAAAACGGAGAGGCTATTGCTGAAGATTTTGAACTTTTAACTAAAGGAAGACAGTCGGCAGTAATTCCTAAATCGGTTAATACAATAAAAGCTGAACACATTTTTATTGAAGAAGGTGCGTCATTAGAGTTTGTAACTCTAAATGCTACCAATGGACCAATTTATATTGGTAAAGGTTCTGAAATTATGGAAGGTAGTATTATTCGTGGACCTTTTGCGTTATGTGATCATGCTACTGTAAAAATGGGGGCTAAAATTTATGGTCCAACTACAGTTGGACCATATAGTAAAGTTGGTGGAGAGGTTACTAATTCGGTTCTTTTTGGATATTCAAATAAAGGTCATGATGGTTATTTGGGGAACTCTGTGCTAGGAGAGTGGTGTAATTTAGGTGCAGACACTAACAATTCCAATTTAAAAAACAACTATGCTCATGTTAGGCTTTGGAATTACGAAACTGAAAATTTTGCAAAAACAGGCTTACAATTTTGCGGGCTTATGATGGGTGATCATAGCAAGTGTGGTATTAACACCATGTTTAACACTGGAACGGTAGTAGGTGTAAGTGCTAATATTTTTGGCAGTGGATTTCCAAGAAATTTTGTCCCCAGTTTTTCATGGGGAGGCAATAGTGGTTTTACCACATATTTAACAAAAAAAGCCTTTGAAGTGGCTGAAGTTGTTATGGCAAGAAGAGATATTGAGTTTACTGAACAAGATGCAGCTATTTTAGAACATGTGTTTGAGGAAACCAAAAAATTCAGGCGCGATTAATTACTTTTTTTTTACATGCTTTAACTCCAATAGATTGATTGGGTTAATGCCTAACCCGTTTACATTTTTTCTAGTAAAACGAACCACTTCATCATAAAACAGGGGTACTATTGGCGCTTCCTGCATTATTAAGCTGTCCATTTCGCTGTATAAAACTTCTCTCTCTACAGTATTGGTTTCCATAAATGCTTGTTCATACCAACTGTCAAAAGTTTCGTTTTTATAATGTGTGTAATTTGGGCCGTTTGGAGCAAAATTTTTACTGTAATAGAGAGAAAGATAGTTTTCGGCATCTGGATAGTCTGCAACCCAACTGGCTCTAAATAAATCTAATTTACCGTTTGCTTTGGCATCTTTTAGGCTAGAAGCAGGAATAACATCGACATTAACCTGTAATCCAGTTTTTTGTAATTCACGCTGAATATATTCACAAAAACTCAAGTAGTTACTAGTTGTTGAAATACTAATTTCAGGGGATGCTATTCCGGTTTTCGTTTTGAAATTATTGACTAATTTTTTTGCTTTTTCTGGATTATATTTAAAACCTATGTTGGGGTTATAACCTGGTAAACCTTTTGGGATAAAGCCACCAGATGCAGGTATTCCAATCCCGTTGCGTAAATAAAGCATCATTTTTTCTCTATCAAAGCCAATATTTATGGCTTTGCGTATGAGTTCAGATTGTATTTCGGTAACATGAGATTCCATAAAGAACCCTAAATATTCTGTATTCAAATATGGGCCTCGTATCATATTAACATCTTTATTATAGGTGTCTCGTAATTCACCTTTTGCTGTCAATAATTCATCTTTATATGAGGCGTCTAATCCAGAAACATAATCTATGTTACCTTGGGCAAACTGTAAAAATTCACTTTGTTTGTCAGGCAAAAAAGTTATGGCGACAGCTTCTAAATAGGGCAGATTATTTCCATGTTCATCTTTTTCGAAGTAAAACTCATTTTTTCTAAAAACTAATTTTAAATTTTCTTCCCAACGCTTAAATTGAAATGGTCCAGTGCCGATTGGGTTAGATCTAAATTCATTTCCATAATATTCTATCGCTTCTCTGGGAACAACAGAACAGTACTTCATAGTTAGTAAGCCTAAAAAAGCAGGGAAGGGTTGTTTTAACTGGATTTGAAAAGTAGAATCGTTAACGGCTTTAAAGTCTTTAACCTTATTAAGCACCCAACTACCTGGAGAAGCTAAATTAGGGTCTTTAATTCTGTTAAAACTATATGCAAAATCTTGAGCTTTAACAGTACGTGTGGAATCCTTGCCAAATATTTTGTGTTTATGAAAATAGACGTCATTTCTTAAATGAAACGTATAAAAAAGCGCATCTTCAGAAATCACCCAATCTTTAGCTATACAAGGTAAAACTTGAAGCTCGTTGTTAACTTGAACCAAACCATTAAACAATTGATTAGTAGCCCAAATATCTGATAAGTCTTTTGAGAATGCAGGGTCTAATGAGCTGATATTTTTATGCTCATTGTATCTAAAAACATTAAGAGAATCTTCTTTTTTTGATGAGCAACCGATAAAAAGTAAGAAAATTATGAATTGATATTTCATTTTATTGCCTAAAAAAGCATATATTTAGTAGTTATTAATCTATAAAATTTAAAAATATGAAAAAAAATTACATCTTATTTCTATTTGCACTTTTAACTATAGGTGTTACAAACGCTCAGGTTACTCTCACGCAATCTGTAGATCCGGTTAATGTAACAGATGGAGGTGTAGCTTGTTGGAATAATGGTAATGGCGAATATCGTGAAAACTCTTTTATGAGAGCATATAATTTGGCTGATTTTGGTATTACTGAAGCTTTTGATGTTACTTCTGTTGAATATGGACAAGGTGCAGCCGATGATGGAAAAGAAATAACACTTAATATATATACTGCAACTTCAGATGATTTAAATACAGCTACACTTACGTTGGTGGGTACAGCTACACATACATCCGCTGCAGCCGATGATTTAACATTGGTTAGTGTTGCGCTTTCAGCTAGTATACCAGCCAATTCAACAATTGCTTTTGAGGTTTTAGCAGGAGATAGTGGAACAAATACTGGAGAAACTTTTTTTCCTGGTATTAACGCTGCTGGAGAAAATGATGACAGTTACTTAATGTCTGCTTCATGTAATATTAATGTACCGACTACCACTACTGTTGTTGGTTTTCCAGACAATCAGTATGTTATGAACGTGGTTGGTAACCTTTTAAGCGTAGACGAGTTTGAAATGAGCCAAATATCTGTCACTCCAAATCCTGCAACAGATTTTATTAATATTGAAATTCCAAACAACAGTTTAAACTTTGTTTCTGAACTGTATGACATTACTGGAAAGCAGGTTTTAAGAAAAGAAAATTTAGAAACACTTGATGTATCCCAATTAAAAACAGGAGTTTATATTTTAAGAATTAAAACAGACAATGGTATTGTTTCTAGAAGAATTATAAAAGAATAAAACAACACGTTGAATTTAAAACTTTTAAAAGGGCACTTTATTAATAAAGTGCCCTTTTTTTGTAAATTTGCATCCATTTTGAAAACTATTTAATAAGTGCGCAAAAAAGTAGCTTTTTATACATTAGGCTGTAAACTTAATTTTTCTGAAACGTCAACAATTGCTAGAAATTTTGTTAACGAAGGCTTTGATAGGGTGGATTTTTCTGAAGCAGCAGATATTTACGTGATTAACACTTGCTCGGTTACTGAAAATGCCGATAAGCGTTTTAAAAACATCGTAAAGCAGGCTCAAAGTAAAAACCCAGAAGCTTTTATAGCGGCTGTTGGTTGTTATGCGCAATTAAAGCCTCAAGCCCTAGCAGATGTTAATGGCGTGGATTTAGTTTTGGGCGCAACAGAAAAATTTAAAATTACCGATTATCTAAACGACCTTTCTAAAAACGATATGGGAGAGGTACACTCTTGCGAGATACAAGAAGCTGATTTTTATGTGGGAAGCTATTCATTTGGAGATAGAACCAGGGCTTTTTTAAAGGTGCAAGATGGATGCGATTATAAGTGTACATACTGCACGATTCCTTTAGCTAGAGGAATTTCACGTAGCGATACTGTAGAAAATGTTGTTAACAATGCAAAAAAAATTGCTTCTCAAAATATCAAGGAAATTGTTCTAACAGGTGTTAATATTGGTGACTATGGGAAAGGAGAATTTGGTAACAAAAAGCATGAGCACACGTTTTTGGATTTAGTTTCTGAATTGGATAAGGTTGAAGGTATAGAGCGTTTAAGAATATCTTCAATAGAACCTAATTTGCTTAAAAACGAAACTATTGAGCTTGTAGCCAATTCTAATTCTTTTGTGCCTCATTTTCATGTGCCATTACAAAGTGGAAGTGACGCTGTTTTGAAGCGTATGAAGCGTCGTTATTTAAGTAGGTTGTATGTTGACCGTGTGAATAAGATTAAAGAAGTCATGCCTAATGCTTGTATTGGAGTTGATGTTATAGTAGGCTTTCCAGGTGAATCTGACGACGATTTTTTAGAAACCTACAATTTTTTAAATGAGCTAGATATTTCTTATCTACATGTTTTTACCTATTCTGAACGACCAAATACAGCAGCTGCAGAAATGGGCAATGTAGTTCCAAAAAACATTCGCTCAAAGCGCAGTAAAATGTTGAGAGGACTGTCAGTTAAAAAACGCCGTGCTTTTTATGAAAGCCAAATTGGTAAAAAGCGTTCAGTCTTGTTTGAAGGTGAAAATAAAGAAGGTTATATTTTAGGTTTTACTGAAAACTATGTAAAGGTTAAAACGCCTTGGAATCCAGAACTCGTTAATACAATTCATGAAGTTGAACTGCATGAAATAGACGAAGACGGATTGGTTAGAATAGAATTGATAAAGGAGTTGGTGGTTTAAAATTAGATTCTAACACCCACTGGAAGCATACTTTTATATTGCCTGTTTTTTCGTATAAATTTAGCAATTTCAGGACTGGTGGGAACGACGCTTAAGTTGCGGTCTTCAATATGCTTTAAAACGGCTACAATAAATTCATTTTGAAACGTTTCAGAGTAGATTGATTCGGGTATTATAAGTTTAGTCAGGAAAATTTTACGTTCTTGAAGTGAATATTCAATTTTAGCAAGGTTATCTTCAAATTTCAATTCAAACTGACGTAAAAAGTCATTGTCTATAAGTTCATGTGCTTCAATCATAATCATATACTTTTATTCAATGGAATTATAAGGAGTGTCCACTATTTTTCAATAGTTTTGTAACGCAAAAGTACAAAAAAATATTGTTATTTTAAATAATTAGCTGCCTTAATGCCTTATGAATCAAGAATTAATACACGTCTATTTTATGCCGGGAATGGCAGCGAGCCCAAAAATATTTGAAAATATTAAACTACCCGAAAGTCAGTTTAAAATGCACTTTTTGGAGTGGATAATACCAAATAAAAAGGAATCAATACAAGATTATGCTTTACGAATAGCTAAAGATATCAAACATGATAATCCTGTACTTATTGGTGTTTCATTCGGAGGGGTTTTAGTTCAAGAGATAAGCAAACATATTAATGCATCGAGATTAATTGTAATTTCCAGTGTGTGTTCTAAACATGAGTTGCCCAAACGTATGAAAATTGCACGTAAAACTAAAGCATATGCTATTGCGCCTACAAGTGTTGCGAGTAAAATTGAAGTGTTTGCAAAATATGCTTTTGGATCTAACGTAAAAAAGCGTTTAGACCTTTATAAGATGTATCTATCGGTTAACGATAAGCGTTATTTAGATTGGGCAATTAAAGAGATGGTTTGCTGGAATCAAGAGAAAGTACCAGAAAACGTAATACATATCCATGGAGAGAACGATATGGTCTTTCCTCATTCTTATATACATAAATGTATTACAATCAAGGGCGGCACACATATTATGATTCTCAATAAATTTAGGTGGTTTAATGAGAATTTACCGAAACTTATTTTAGAAGGTCATCTGTAAACAATAGCGTTTTTTTTCATAACTTTAATGAAAAATTCCCCTCAATGAAAACTATAAAAAACATATTGGCTTTATTTGGATTAATGGCACTAGCAGGAATCTTTATTTTTGCATTGCAAGATGCACCAAGTGATGAAAATTTTGAAAAGAAACTAATAAACGATTACAATGTTTATGCATTACAAGTTCCTGATAATTTGAATTTTGCGGGAGAACAGCTGCCTCTCGATAACCCAGATATTTATGAGCGCATGGATAGGGAGTTATTGGTTAATACCTATTGGCAGTCTAACGGATTGCTTATGTTTAAAAGAGCGCATAAATATTTCCCAGTAATTGAGCCTATTTTAAAGAAAAATGGAATTCCAGATGATTTTAAATACCTCGCTGTTATTGAAAGTGGTTTGTTAAATGTGGTCTCACCAGCGGGAGCACGTGGAGTATGGCAAATAATGCCCAAGACAGGAAGAGAATTTGGATTAGAAGTGAATGATAATGTTGATGAACGCTATCATTTAGAAATGGCAACAGAAGCTGCCTGTAAGTATTTAAAAGAGTCTAAAGATAAATTGGGTTCTTGGACGTTGGCAGCTGCGGCATACAATGCTGGTATGTCAGGTATTTCTAGACGTTTGGAGGACCAAAATGTATCCAATTATTACGATTTGCTTCTTGGCGAAGAGACAGGGCGTTATATGTTTAGAATTGTTGCGCTTAAGGAGATATTATCACATCCTAACAAATACGGTTTTAACTTTAGAACTAAAGATTTATATACTGAAGTCCCAACTTATAAATTGGCTGTAGATACAGCTGTTACCGACTTTACTGCATTTGCTGAAAAATTCAATATTAATTATAAAATTCTAAAAATTCACAACCCTTGGTTACGTGAACCGCATTTAAATAATAAATCCAGAAAACAGTATTATATCGAAATTCCGAAAGAAGGATATTATTCAACTAATCCTTAATGTTTGATTTTTTAAAAGCACACATCTGGTCTATTTTAATAGGGCTAAATTATCTTTTAGCCTTAATAGCCATTGTTGTTATTCTGTTTAAGAATATCAATCCAACAAAAACCTTAACCTATATTTTGGTTTTGGTAATGTTTCCATTTCTTGGATTGCTGGTGTATTATTTTTTCGGACAGGAGTATAGAAAAAATAAAATATTTAACAGAAAAAGTATCTTAAACAAAAGTGTCGTAAAACGTGTAAACCACGAATTTATTCTCGATAAAAAAGATTTAAAGCGTTTAGATGATTTTTTAGATGATAAAATTAGGTTGGTTAGATTATTGTTTAATTCTGAAAACGCACCAGTTACAAAACACAACAAGGTAAAAATACTATTGAATGGAAAAGAAAAGTTTGAATATTTATTTAGTGATTTAAAGAAAGCTAAACATCATATACATTTAGAGTATTATATTCTTAAAGATGATAATATAGGAAGTGAATTAATAGACATTATTTGCGATAAGGCATTATCTGGTGTTTCGGTGCGCTTAAGTTTTGATGATGTAGGAAGTGAAATTTCAAGTAAGTCAAAACGAAAACTTAAAGATAGCGGTGTAGAATTTCATCCGTTTATGCCTGTGTTGTTTCCAGGTTTTACCGGTAAAATGAATTATAGAAACCATAGGAAGATAGTTGTTATTGATGGAGAAGTAGGATATGTTGGAGGAATAAACGTTTCCGATAATTATGTTAATTATAAAAATGGGGAATCGTTTTGGAGAGATACCCACATGCGAATTGAAGGAGAAGCTGTTAAGCAACTTCAACTACATTTTTTAATGACATGGGATTTTGTTTCTAGTTCAAACTTAAAAATAACCCAAAGCTTTTTCCCAGAAACCCAAGTTAAACAAGAATTGGCAGTACAAATTGCTGCTAGTGGGCCAGATACCGATTGGGCCAATATTATGGAAGCTATTTTTGTAGCCATCAATACTGCAGATGATTATGTATATATTACAACGCCCTATTTCATTCCTAACGATCAAATAATTACTGCGCTTCAGGTGGCCGCTAAAAGCGGAGTAGATGTTAGGTTGTTAATCCCTAAAGCATCAGATTCTTGGACGGCTAAATATGCGACAAACTCATATATAGAAAAATTACTTGAAGCCCAAGTTAAAGTGTACAGATATACCAACGGATTTATTCATGCAAAAACTATTGTTGTCGATGATATTTTCTGTACCGTAGGTACAGCTAATCTTGATTATAGAAGTTTCAATATCAACTTTGAAATAAATGCATTGGTCTATAATTCTAAAACAAGTTTAGAGTTAAAATCACAGTTTTTAAACGACTTGAAAGATAGCGAAGAGTTAAACTTAACAGATTGGCAAAATCGCCCTTCAGTTAATAAGATAAAAGAAGCCTATTCACGACTTTGGTCGCCATTATTATAGTCCTTTAACGTTTACTACGTCTATTTTGTCTTGCAGAAGTTGGCTGCCCGTAATGTTGTTTAGGAATAGATGTTCTTTTCATTTGTTGTTTAAACATCTTTATTTGATCGGCCAGCATATTTCTTTTATCAAGCTTTTCTGCTTCTTTCAATAATAATTGAGCTTCCTGTTTGCGTCTTTTTGAAAATGCTATTCCGGCTAAATTCAATTTAGCCATAGCTAGATCATGATCCATAGACAGGCCTAGAGCGACAGCATTTTTAAAGTACTTTTCTGCTTCATTCATATTATCCTGGCTTAACATAATGCCATGAAGGTAATTATAATATCCTTCTTGTTTTTTTACAAGAGCAGAACTCGGGTTTTTAATTTTGCTTAACCATTTTTTTGCGCCTTCAAAATCTTGCTTGCGCAATCTTAAAAAAGCCAACAAGATAAACTCATTTTTAAAGTATAAGAAAATAAATATTCCAGATAGTAGAATATACATAATGCCATTACCAATATTTCCTTCTGTAAATTGATAAATTGCAAAAGCAATAATCCCGAAAGCAATAATTAATTTGATAACTTTATTGTACATATTTTAATGGTATTTTATTATAAACTTGCCATATTTTCAGCAAGTATTCAATTTCACTTCATTTAGAGTGCAAAGAAACTAAATTTTTATTGAAAAAATATTTTTAAAATAAGGTTTGTCAAATAAAAAAGGGTTTGTATATTTGCACGCAGTTTTGGGAGTGCGTTTTGAAATCCCAAAATCTAAAAAATAATTAAGAAGATTTTAAAGATATAAGTAATGAGTAAAAGAACATTTCAGCCATCAAAGCGTAAGAGAAAAAATAAGCATGGCTTTAGAGAAAGAATGGCAACTGCCAATGGTAGAAAAGTCCTTGCACGTAGACGCGCTAAAGGAAGAAAGAAATTATCTGTATCTTCTGAACCAAGACATAAGAAATAATGATTAACAATTGTTAATATTTAAAGGTGTTACTTAGGCGTAACACCTTTTTTTGTACCCTATTGATAACTATTTTTGCAAAACAAAATTTTTAACATGCCAAAAAACAAAGACATAAAATCGGTTTTAATTATAGGTTCTGGTCCAATTATTATTGGTCAAGCATGTGAGTTTGATTATTCTGGAACACAATCTTTACGATCATTACGAGAAGACGGGATTGAAACTATTCTTATAAATTCAAATCCTGCAACTATCATGACTGACCCTTCCATGGCAGATCATGTGTACCTTTTACCTTTGACTACCAAATCAATAATTAAAGTTTTAAAAGATCATCCGCAAATTGATGCTGTTCTTCCTACAATGGGAGGACAAACAGCCCTTAATTTAGCCATTGAAGCTGATGAAAAAGGTATTTGGGAAGATTTTGGAGTTAAATTGATTGGTGTGGATATTGATGCCATTAACATTACTGAGGATCGTGAGCAATTTAGAGAGCTTATGATTAAGATTGGTATTCCAATGGCTCCACAGGCTACAGCTACTTCGTATTTAAAAGGTAAAGAAATAGCTCAAGAGTTTGGCTTTCCATTGGTAATTAGAGCATCGTACACTTTAGGTGGGGCAGGAGCATCTATAGTTTATAAAGAAGAAGATTTTGATGAACTGTTGACTCGTGGTTTGGAAATTTCGCCTATTCATGAAGTTATGATTGACAAGGCGATGATGGGGTGGAAAGAATACGAATTAGAGTTATTACGAGATAAAAATGATAACGTTGTTATTATTTGTACAATCGAGAACATGGATCCAATGGGAATCCACACAGGAGATTCTATCACAATTGCACCAGCAATGACACTATCTGATAAAACCTTCCAGCGCATGCGTGATATGGCCATTCACATGATGCGTAGTATAGGCGATTTTGAAGGAGGTTGTAATGTACAGTTTGCAGTAAGTCCAGATGAAAAGGAAGAGATTATAGCCATTGAAATTAACCCTCGCGTATCACGTTCTTCGGCTTTGGCAAGTAAAGCTACAGGGTATCCAATTGCTAAAGTGGCGACTAAATTGGCTATTGGCTATACCTTAGATGAATTAACAAATCAAATTACAGGTTCTACTTCGGCGTTGTTTGAACCAACTATTGATTATGTGGTTGTTAAAATTCCACGTTGGAATTTCGATAAGTTTGAAGGATCAGATAGAACGTTAGGTCTTCAAATGAAAGCTGTGGGTGAGGTTATGGCTATTGGTCGTTCATTTCAAGAGGCTTTACATAAAGCCACACAATCCCTTGAAATTAAGCGTAATGGATTAGGTGCTGATGGAAAAGGGTATAAAAATTACGATCAAATAATAGATAAATTGACACATGCCAGTTGGGATCGTGTTTTTGTGATTTACGATGCTATTCAAATGGGAATTCCGTTAAGTCGTATTCATGATATCACAAAAATAGATATGTGGTTCTTAAAGCAATACGAGGAACTTTTTCATTTAGAAAGAGAAATATCCAAGTTCACCATCGATACCATTGAACGTGATTTATTGTTGGAAGCTAAACAAAAAGGTTATGGAGACAGACAAATAGCCCATATGCTTAAATGTTTGGAGAGCCAGGTTTATAAAAAGCGAGAAGAATTCAATATAAAACGTGTTTACAAATTAGTTGACACTTGCGCAGCAGAGTTTAAGGCTGAAACACCTTATTATTACTCAACCTTTGAAAATGAAGTTGAAGATTCTAATGGTAGTAAAAAACCTATAAATGAGAGTGAGGTTAGTAATAAGAAGAAAATAATAGTATTAGGTTCTGGTCCTAACCGAATTGGACAAGGTATAGAGTTTGATTATTGTTGTGTGCATGGAGTTTTGGCAGCATCAGAATGTGGCTACGAAACCATTATGATTAACTGTAATCCAGAGACGGTTTCAACAGATTTTGATATTGCTGATAAGTTATATTTTGAACCTGTGTTCTGGGAGCATATATACGACATCATTCAGCATGAAAACCCTGAAGGCGTTATTGTGCAATTAGGTGGACAAACGGCTTTAAAATTAGCAGAAAAGCTAGATAGATACGGAATAAAGATATTAGGAACTACCTATCAATCTTTAGATTTAGCTGAAGATAGAGGGAGTTTCTCTAAACTCTTAAAAGAGAATAATATTCCTTATCCTGAATTTGATGTAGCTACCACAGCCGATGAAGCATTGGAAGTAGCTGATAGATTGGATTTTCCAATTCTGGTAAGACCATCTTATGTTCTTGGTGGTCAAGGCATGAAAATTGTTATCAATAAAAAAGAGCTAGAAGAGCATGTGGTTGATTTATTACGTGGCATGCCAGATAACAAATTACTTTTGGACCATTATTTAGATGGTGCCATTGAAGCAGAGGCAGATGCCATTTGTGATGGTGAAAATGTATATATCATTGGAATAATGGAGCATATTGAGCCTTGTGGTATTCACTCTGGAGATAGTAATGCTACATTGCCACCATTTAATTTGGGCGAGTTTGTTATGCAACAGATAAAAGACCATACTAAAAAGATAGCTTTAGCACTTAATACAGTTGGTTTAATCAATATTCAATTTGCTATAAAAGATGATGAGGTTTACATAATAGAGGCCAATCCAAGAGCATCTAGAACGGTTCCTTTTATTGCAAAGGCGTATGGTGAACCTTATGTAAATTATGCTACTAAAGTGATGTTAGGAGACAAAAAGGTGACTGACTTTAATTTCAACCCTAAATTGGAAGGATTTGCCATAAAGCAACCTGTGTTTTCTTTCAACAAATTCCCTAACGTAAATAAGCAGTTAGGACCAGAAATGAAAAGTACGGGCGAAAGTATATTATTTATCGACAGCTTAAAAGATGACGAGTTTTACAACTTGTACTCTAGACGTAAAATGTATTTGAGCAAATAATTCAATCTAAATACAGAAGAATTTCAACGCTTTTGCTAAAAATGTATTATTTTAGTAAAAAATATGCTGAATATAATGAAGAAAAAACTACTTTTTTTATCTCTAACACTGTCATCATTTATAGCATTTGCACAAGTTAGTGCAGGTCAGATTGATGATTTTGAAGATGGTACTGTTCAGAACTGGATTATTGGAATTACCGGTCCTCTTTCTCCAATTAATGTTGCAACTGGTGGTCCAGGAGGTGTTGACGACAACTTTTTAGAATATACCTCAACTGGAACTAATGGAGCGGGAGCCAGAATGGCCATATTCAATTCGTTTCAGCAATGGTCTGGTGATTTTGCTGCACAAAGTATAGTTGAAGTTCAAATGGATGTTGAAGTATTGACCAACGATTTGCACTTAAGACTAGCATTTCAAGGACCTAATGGAACACGAATGATTTCTACTAACCCAGTAATTGTTACAGCTGGCTCTGGTTGGAATAGTATTGCGTTGCCTTGTGGAATAAATGATTTTACCGTTCAATCTGGGCCTAATACAGTTTCTGAGGTTTTGGCTGCGGTTTCAACTATGCGAATAATAAGTGTTAGAGAAGAGAATATTGATAGTTGGAGAGGAGAGGTTATTGCTGCTACACTACGTGTTGATAATATCACAGCTTCTACAACGTTATCTCGTAAGGATTTTGATAGTAAAAACAATGCCTTTACAATTTATCCAAATCCAAGCAGATCTAAATTAAATATTACTTTACCAACCATAGAACATGCTTCTAAAGTTGAAGTTTACAATATTTTAGGTGCTCGAGTTTATAGTACAGTATTAAATAAATTAAATACTTCTATTAATGTTTCGCAATGGAATAACGGTGTGTATTTAGTGCGTGTATCTTCAGATTCTGGAACTTTTACCAAGCGTTTTGTGAAGCAATAATATAATGAATATCTATAATTTAAAACCATCAGTTTTCACTGATGGTTTTTTTATATCAAAACAGTAAATAATAATCCAGTAACAATAGCAATTCCAAAGCTAATAAGTGTACCAATCAATATGTACTCGGTAAGTTTTCTGTGTTTACTTTCTTTTAAATCACCAAACCTAAATACTGATTTGGCAGTAATTAAAAATCCTACAGCATCCCAATGACCTGTAACTATAAAAATAAAAACTAAAAGCCGTTCTAAAATACCTATGTACTTTCCAGCATCTTTAAGAGATTCGTTGCCTTTGGTTAGCTCTTTTATATTCCATTTGCTAAAAATAGCTTTCATGATAATTGAGACAGGTTGTGTTAAAAACAATAAGCATGTTATGAGTAGTACCGTGTTTTCTGTAAATAGGTTATCTGTCTTTATTGTATCGCCAGTAAATAGGTGGAATGCTATTACAATACTTAAGAGATGTAATAATTGATCTATAAAAAACCATATGCGTTTGGTGTTTTTGGTTTGAAACAACAGCTTAATAACATCAATTAGAAAGTGCGAAGCACCTATGGTAATTAGTAATGGCCATTTGGTTAAATCCCAAACAATTAAAAACATTATGGCTATATGTATAGCAACATGTATATAGAGTTTAGATGATTTAAGTTTTCTCTTTTCTTTATCCTTAACCCATTTTTTGGGTTGCAGGAAAAAGTCACCAATAAGATGTGCTAGAATAAGTTTAACTAATAGAATCATTATTTTTTAATAGGTTTTGAGCCACTTTTTTTTTGAACATTTGATTGACTTCCAATATTTCATCAAGATAAGCACGTTTCATACGCTTACTAACGGCATCTTGACTAATACCGATTATTTTGGCAATTTCTTGTTGAATTTTATTTTCGTTTTCTAAATGTAATTTAACTATTTCTGCTGAATTGGAAGACCAGCTATCCATAGGTATACTTATAAGCTTAAAATAAAGGTTTAGCTCACTATCTAGTTCGTGGTTGCCTGTACTTATTTTTAGATTGGCTTTATTTTTCTTTAAGTGTTCTATTAAATTTCCAGATTCTTGAAAAGCACTTCCATTAGATTCTGTTACTGATTCTCCTTCAAATGTTTTAGATCCTATGCCTATAGCTATTCTAACATCTAACCCTTTTACTAATTTTATGCAAGATTTTATGTATACGGCACTTATAAAACAGTTATAAACATCTTTTATTTCTATTTGAAAACTATCACCCCTGTATATTTCCCAATCTTTAGTATTGGTAGATATAGTTTGTAGCGCACCCTTTAAAGGCATGAGCCATTCATTAGAGTTTTTGTACTGCGTTGAGTTTATAATATCTCCTGTTATTACACTGGTCATATCTTAATTTTTAATATTCCTTATTTAAGGAATAATTAAAAATATGCCTTTTTTACGGAATAAACAAATATATTCCTAAAAAATGGAATTATCGTGTATTTTAACCAAAGGTGTTTTTAGAACTTAAACTGTTGGTTCAATATTATAAACGTCTATTACTGCGCTCAACGTCCTCAACTACTTTTGTAATAAAGTATTTAGTGTCACCTAACCAGAAAAACGATTTGAAACGTTCAAAATAGTGAAGTTTTACATATTTTCCTTGAAGTCGCTGTAAATCCTCAATAACTTGTGTTTCTCCACTCTCAACAGAAAATTTAAAAATTTGTGCTTCAGAAACACCTTGACTTATTTCGCCTTCCCAAGTTTTTACAATAACCCCTTTATGGCTAAACTTTACCAATTCGCCTGCCCGAATACCTTCACTATATTTAGCGAAATAAATAAATACAGCATAGGCAATAAATAACAGTACGGCAATACCTAAAACTTTTAAAAGAAATTTTTTCATATAACTATATATTATTACTCTTCGTCATCATGTTCAGCACGTTTTAAAATAGGTTCGGGCAAAGATTTCTTGGCTTTGGCTCCCATTTTTTTCAATTTCTCAACACGCCCTATTAAATTACCTTTACCTTCAACCAATTTATTCATGGCTGAAGAATAATCGGCCTTTGCAGCATCAATTTTCTTTCCTACACCTGTTAAATCACTTACAAGTCCTTCAAACTTATCGTATAAAGCACCAGCTTGCTTGGCAATTTCAAGCGCATTACGTTGTTGTTTTTCATTACTCCACATGGTGTCAACCGTTCGTAATGTGGCCAAAAGAGTAGAAGGTGTTACAATAACAATGTTTTTTTCAAAGGCTTTGTTGTAAAGGGTGTTGTCTTCATTTAAGGCTACAGCGAAAGCAGGTTCGATAGGAATGAACATAAGTACGAAATCTGGAGATTCCATATCATACAAATCCTCATATTTTTTTTCTGATAATTGTGAAACATGTTTATTTATGGAGTTGACATGAGCTTTAAGAAACACTGCTTTTTCATCATCATCAGCATTGGCGTAGCGTTCATAATCTGTTAAAGACACTTTACTATCAATAATCATACGTTTGTTATCTGGAAGGTGCAAAACGACGTCGGGTAAAACACGAGTACCATCTTCACGATTAAAACTCTGTTGCACAAAATACTCGCGATCTTTTTCTAAACCTGATTTTTCCAAGACACGCTCTAAGACCAACTCGCCCCAATTTCCTTGCATTTTACTATCACCTTTTAAGGCTTTAGTTAAATTATTGGCCTCTTTTGTCATTTGCTGATTCAAATCTTTTAATCCCAATAGTTGCTCCTTTAAAGCGGAATGCATGCTAATGCTCTCTTTTTGGGATTTTTCAACTTTATCTTCAAAGGTCTTTATCTTTTCTTGAAGTGGATTAAGTATTTGCTTAATGTTTTCTTTATTCTGAAGCGTAAACTTTTCACTTTTCTCATCTAATATTTTACTGGCCATTAATTCAAAGTCCTTACGTAACTGTTCTTGTTGTTTGGCAAGTTCTTCATCACGTTTTAGATTAAGCTGTTGTAAGTTTTCAAATTCGGTATTTCGTCGTGTTAGTTCAGAATTCAAAAAATCCTTTTGTTTTCTAATTGTTTCCCGTTCTGTTTCAACTTTGGTTAGGTTTTCTTTTAAATCGTTAATAGTATTAGATAACTGGTTTTGTCGCTCTTCTAGAGTGCTTTTATCTCCTTTACTTTTTAGTTTAGAAATGGTTATGCCAATATAGGCTCCTAAACCAGCTGAAAAAAGAATGGAAAGGATAAGAATTATACTATCGTTCATTTAAAATTGAAGTTTACCCAAAGATAAATTTTTAGCTTGAGGATAAAAAGAAAAGCCTTTAGATAAATACAATTAATTATAGCACAGATGTTACAATTTCAATATCAGCATATTGCCAAGCCGTATTGAATTCTTGCATAATGGCTGCGGCTTCATCTTGTTTACCTTGCGCAACTAGACTTTCATGTAATCCCATTAAAGACCAACCGTTTTGTCTTAAATCTGATAGGTCTTCGAGATAAACTGCTTCAGCTTGTTGAAATTTACCTGCTTTCAATAAAACGGCACCTAAATTTTGTCTTGGAGGAATATGCCAAGCTGAAGGTTCATTATAGATGAGATTGTCTTCCATTTCTACGGCTTTTTCCAGGTGTTCTATAGCTAAATTTAAATCCCCCTCAAGAGCAGCAATTTCACCTGCAACAACTTCATAAGCCAGTTTTGCAATGGTAGTTCCTGTGTCAAAACCACTAGCTAAAATGTTCTCCATTTCTGGGTCATTAATTAACGCTTCAATAGCGTCAAGTTCTTCTTTAGCTTCCTTGCTATTATTCTTTCTAGTAAAAGCTATACCTCTTGAATAATGCCATATAAGCTTTAAATGTTTAATGCTGTCATTGGGTTTTGGAAAGGTCAAAATATCATTCCACTTTCCAAATCGTGTATAAGCAAGGAGTGGAGTGGCCGCAAAGTTTTGAAGAAAATGTAATTCTTCCATTTCACCAACAGGAACTTTTTCAGCTGTTTTCTTGGCAGCATCAATGGCAGTCTCGCTATCGCCCAATAAACTAGCTGCAGACCATAAAAAATGAATGTTATGTGGGTAATACCCTAGAGGATACATGCCTTGGGAATAACACTGCGAAATATAGTCCTCGTCAGCAAGTATAGCTTTTTGATTAGCCGAAACAGCATCTTTGTAGCGGCCAACTCTTATATATATGTGCGATGGCATATGAACCAAATGACCGGCAGCAGGCATTAGTGTACCTAATTTTTCTGCACTAGGAACTGCTAAATCCGGTTTCGGAAGTTCTACCATATGAATATAGTAATGATGAGCACCTGGGCTGTCTGGATTAATACTAATGGCTTTTTCTAAAGCTAATTTGGCTTCAGGGATATTAGGAGATGGATTGCCTTCGTTATCCCAATAATTCCAGGGAACGGTATTCATTACAGAGGCTGCGTAAAGGGTTAAAATATCTGAATCTTCAGAATAGTCCTTTGCCACTTTTTCCATGGCTTCCATATATGATAAATTTAATTCAGAAACATCATTTTCTAAATCTGTTGAATACCTAAAAGATAAGGCATGAATCAAAGCCTGCTCTCGTGCAGAAGCGTTGGGAGCTAGTTTAATTGCTTTGGCAATAGCCTCATTGTATTTTGTTTTTCGTTCATCATCTGGAAATGGATCATTAATGTTTGGGCCTAACGTATAGGCCTGACCCCAAAAAGCGATGGCTAAATTAGGGTCAATCCTCGAAGCTTCCATAAATGAACGGTGTGCTTCAGCATGATTAAACGCGTATGTTAAACGCAGCCCTTGATTAAAAAACTGTTGGGCCATATTGTCGTTGGTGCTAACTTTAAAGCTATGACTGCCCAAATTATCAAATAAAGGGGCTATTTGTTTTGTAGTATCAATATCAGTAAGTAAGAACTCCGCAGGAGTACATTTAATAAAGTTCATGCCTACTTTATCTGGATAATCCGTTTGACTTTGGTAATTAATAAAAAAGAGACTACAAACTATAACTAAAAAGAGAACTATTGGTAAGGACTTGTTTTTCATGACGTTTGAATTAATGGTTAAAAGAGCAGGATATTAATTCAATAAAAAGTAGTTTAAAGGACTGAAAACGAATAAGGTAAAGATAGTGAATTGTAGTTAGTAATAAAAATTATTTGTTTACACGAAAACTCCCTGTTTTTTCATCAAAAGCAATAAGATCCTTTGGGAACAACTCATTGAATATTCCTCTTTGAATAAGATTACAAGGCATGTCTGAAACCACACTGCCATTTGTCATGACAATCATTTTATCGCACAATTGAATAGCTAAATCTATTTCATGTGATGAGAATAAAATAGTCTTGCCGGTTTCTTTAACTAGTTTTTGTAACAATTTTAATATGTAAGCTTTATGATACATGTCTAGATGTGTTGTAGGTTCATCTAGAATAATCACATTGGTATCTTGTGCTAGAGCACGTGCAATCATAACTTTTTGAAGTTGACCATCGCTTAACTCAAAACATTTTCTATGCTTTAGTTCAATAATATTTGTTTGCTTCAGTGAGTTCTCAATAATATCAGTATCGTATTTTGATAAATTACCAATCCAATTGGTATAGGGCTGTCTACCTAATGCTACCAACTCAAATACGGTTAAGTTTTTCGATACAATTTGTTCGGTTAATACCAAACTTAAATTCTTGGCTAGTTCGAGTGGTTGGATTTCAGAAAGGTCCTTATCATTTAAAACAATTTTTCCTTCTAAAGTGTCATGCACTTGGGTTAAGGTTCGCAGCAATGTGGACTTACCAATGCCGTTAGCACCAACCAAACCAACCAATTCCCCTGCTTGTAAATCAATGTTAATATCAGATGCAACTACCGTTTTCGAGTTTTTAGATTTATAACCAATGGTTAAATCTTGAGTTTTTAGAATGCTATGTTGGCTATTGTTGTTCATTAAAACATCATTTTGCGTTTACGCACCAATAACCATATAACTACTGGCGCACCAATTAATGAGGTAATGGCATTTATAGGTAAAGTATAATCGCTTGTAGGTAGTTGGGCTATACTATCGCAAATAAGCATAACGATGGCACCAAGCAATACAATGGCGGGTAATAAAATTTTGTGGTTTGATGTGATAAATATTTGCCGTACAATATGTGGTATAGCCAAACCAATAAATGCAATTGGCCCAGCAAAAGCAGTGATGGTTCCTGCCAACAGGCTGGTGGCAATTATGATAACGAGCCTACTTTTATTGATGTTCAAGCCTAAACTTTTGGCGTAGTTTTCTCCCAATAATAATGTGTTTAGTGCTTTTATGGAAACGATGCCCATAAGCAATCCTAAAAGGTATATACAAAAGAAAACAAACAATTCGCTCCATGATAAGTTTCCAAGGCTACCAAAGCCCCAAAAAATATACTGTTGCAGTTGTTCAGCTGAACTAAAGTAGGAGAGTACGCTAACAACAGCTGCAGTAATACTGCCAAACATTAATCCGATGATTAAAATGGCCATGGTGTCTCGTACTTTAGTTGAAACAGCCAAAACAGATAATAGCACTAAAAAACTACCTAAACTTGCAGCAATAACCACACTCCATTTAGAAATTAATAATGTTGAAAAAGCACCTCCAAAAACACCAACACCTAATATAACAATGGCAACCCCTAAACTGGCTCCAGAGCTAATACCCAAAACAAATGGCCCAGCTAGTGGGTTCCTAAAAAGCGTTTGCATGAGCAAGCCCGATACACCTAAACCTGAACCAACAAGTATAGCGGTTATAGCCTTTGGTAATCTATAGTTTTGAATAATATAGTTGTCTGAAAAACCAAAAAGGCTATTAATTATTTCGCTAGTTGAAATGGATACAGAGCCTAAGCTTATATTAATAAAAAAACAAGCTACCAATAATATAATTAGAATTAAAAACGATACTCTATATGTTTTAATTTCTGACACTTACCTTAAAGCTTTAAAGAAATGGGTTTCGTAGTTAGTGAGTAAGTTAGGGTGACAAATTTTTATTAAATCTTTTAATATTAAATCTGGTCTTGCAATCCCTAATTCATAATAGGTCACACCACCTGTTGCACCTGTGGTATTACTAAACGAGTAAATAGCTTTATTTTTAAAAGCATCAAATTTGGTATAATGTTCACTTGCTTTTTCAAGACTTTCATAAGATGTATAATAAGAAGGGCTTAACCAAATATCTGCATCTTTAGCCTTGTTGTATACGCTCTCAAAACTTAAGGCTAAACTCCCATTTCCAGTACTATTTTGCCATAAATAATTTACGTTGGCATCTTTTAATAATTGTGCTTCTGGACTTGTACTACTTGGTAAGTACCAAATATCTTTATGCATTGCACCACATAAAACTGTAGGTTGTTTTGTAACGTTAGCTGCCAGTAATTTAGCTTCATTGTAATTGTTTTCAATAATTTTAAAAACAGAATCGGCTTTTTTCTCCTTATTGAACAAAACACCAAAGAATTTAATCCATTCGGCTTTTGCCAAAGGTGATTTTTCAACCCAATCACCATTGTATATAACCGGAATTCCAGATTTCTTAATGGTTTCAAAAGTTTTATTATTCCCGTCAATACCAAAACCAACTACAACTTCTGGTTGAAGTTTCAATAATACTTCAGTATTTATACCTTCATTTTTACCCAACTCCCGTATGTGTCCATTATCAATTAAAGACCTGGTTTTTTCAGATGACACATAATCTGTTCCTGGAAAGCCAACAAGTGTTTGCTCAACTTCTAAAAGTTCTAAAGCTGGAATATGTGTTGTAGATGTCACAACAATACTTTTAATAGGTATAGTTATAATACCATCATAATCATCTTTATTATAAGTGCTTGTCATGGCTTGTTTTTTGGTAAGCAGCAGATAGCTATAGGTCTTTTCAGAATTTGGCCAAGGCGAATTAATCTCTAATAATATATTGTTAGTTGTTTTAGTGATTTTAAACCCTTCAGCATAAGAGTTCTTTAGAGATTCCTTTTGTATTGCCGGCAATGCAATTTCCGATTTACGGTTTTTTTTACAGCTCGAACAAAGCACCATTACCAATACCATTAATAATGTATTTTTTTTGAGTAACATTTGTAACTGCAATAACTTCATTTAAAGATTAAATTTGAGAAAATTTTCTATTATGCGCGACGGTTCAAATTTAACAATATATATAGTAGGAGGAATTATATTACTTCATTTTTTGGTTGGGTTTATTTATTTAATCATAAAAATGAATAAGAAAAAGTAAAATTTTTATAGTTTCCTTTTATAAAAGCACCTATTTTTGCAGCGAATTTTGGTTCCATGTAATTTATTACATGGATTAAAAGGGAATCTGGTGAGAATATAAAACTTCAATTCCAGAACTGTTCCCGCAACTGTAAGCTATAAGCTTTATGTTAAACTTCATGTCACTGGAAACTATTTCTGGGAAGACCAACATAAAGACGCAAGTCAGGAGACCTGCCAATTTTCATAATTAAACAGTAAAGCTTTCGGGAAAAAGGCTTTTAGGTTATGAAGCAATTTGCATTTTATATTTTAGTGCTTTTTAATACTGTGGTTTGGTCACAGGAAAGATTAGATTCTTTACAGCTTCTGGATGAAGTTGTTTTAAAGGCGGATATTTATTTAAAAACTTTTTCCAATACGCAATCTGTTAGTGTGCTTAAGGATAGTGTTATGACCAGAAGTGCATCGTCTCTAACTAATTTGCTTAATTACAATTCAGGGATTTATTTTAAAGAAAACGGATTGGGAATGGTGTCGTCACCATCCTTTCGAGGGACTACTGCTCAACAAACTGCCGTTATATGGAATGGCATCAATATTAATTCTCAATTTAATGGGCAAACCGATTTCAATACGATTAATATTCGAAATTTTGATGACGTAAGTGTGCGCAGTGGTGGTGGCAGTGTACTTTATGGCAGTGGTGCTATTGGTGGTTCCATTCATTTAAATAATGAGTTAGAATTTAATTCGGGTTTTGAAAATACCATTTATGCTAACTATGGTAGTTTTAACACATGGGATGTGGGATATACATCTCGTTTTTCAACTAATAAATTTAGTGTGGATATTGCTTTGAGTAGAACACAATCTGATAACGATTATGATTATGTTGATAGTGACAAAAAGAATTTAAATGGATCATTTTATAATCAAAGTCTGGCAGCCAATTTTGGATATAAAATCAATTCAAAAAATATACTAAAACTATATAGTTACGTATTTGATGGTGAACGCAATTTTTCATTAATATTTTCAACCGAAACACCTGCAAAGTATCAGGATCTAAACTCGAGAACTATGTTAGAGTGGTTAGGAAATTACGGTAGATTTACATCAACTTTAAAAGTAGCTTACTTAACTGAACAGTATAAGTATTTTCCCAATATAGACAAGGATATTCATACGTTTGGTGAAGCAAAAACATTAATAGGCAAGTACAATTTAGATTATAAACTTTTTAAAAACGCTTCGCTACAAAGTGTTATTGATGTGACACACACCATAGGTGAAGGCTCAAGTATTGGAAAAACCAATAGAACTATAACAGGGTTTAGTTTGTTGTTTAAACAACAATTAAAAAACTTCTTATATGAAGCTACTTTAAGACAAGAGATTACTAATAATTATGATAGTCCGTTGTTGTATAGTTTAGGTATTAAATATAAACTAAACAAACATTATTCAATATTAGTAAATGGTTCTAAAAACTTCAGAATACCTACCTACAATGATTTGTATTGGGAAGGCAGCGGAAACACCAATTTAATACCAGAAACGTCTTATCAGGTGGAATTAGGTCAAGTGCTGTCGTTTAATAATTTCAGTTTAAAAGCAACCGGTTTTTATAACGATATTACAGATATGATTCGTTGGTTGCCAACAGGAAGTTTATGGCAACCTATAAATACAGACCATGTGGTAACATACGGATTGGAATCACAGCTTGACATTAATGTTAGTTTGCAGTCTCATAAATTATCATTTGGAGGCAATTACACCTATACAGTATCTGAAAATCAAGATACCAACAAACAACTTATTTATGTACCCAAACATAAAGGTTCTGCAATGTTTAATTACCAATATAAACGTGCTTCACTTTACTATCAAGTGTTATTTGTAGGTGACGTTTTTACATTGTCAGATAATAATCCCAAATATATGCTTGATGCATACACAGTTTCTAATGTTGGTTTTGAGTATGCCTTAGGAAAAGAACAACAGTATGTTTTGGGAGCCCAAGCCAAGAATGTTTTTAACGAAGACTACCAAAGCGTAGCCAATAGGTTTATGCCAGGTATTCATTATAATTTTTATTTAAACTTTAATTTTTAAACTATGAAAAACCTATTTAAATTTTTAACCTTTAGCTTGTTATTGGCTTTAATAACGACCTCTTGTAGCAGTGATGATGATTCTGTTAATCCACCAGTGTCATTGGGAGATTATCAAAACGGTATTATTGTAAGTGCCGAAGGAGGTCCTGCATCAATATCATATATTTCTAACGACTTTTCAGTTACTGAGAATAACGTTTATGAAAATGTAAATGGTGAAGCTCCTGGTGTATATTTACAATCAGTAGGTTTCAATGGAAATTTGGGCTATATTATTTCCGATAATGTGAATACCATTAATATTGTTAATCGTTACACTTTTGAGAAAGAAGATGCCATAACAACGGGTTTGCAAACCCCAAGATATATCGGTTTTGCAAATGGTAAAGGTTATGTAAGTAATTGGGGCGATGGTGTTGATGATAGTGATGATTTTATTGCAGTGGTAGACTTATCAACAAACTCTGTAGAAACCACAATCCCAATAGGAGAAGGGCCAGAACGTGTTTTAGTTCATAATGGAAATGTTTATGTGTCTCATAAAGGCGGTTGGGGAAATAATAATATCATTTCTGTTATTGATGTTTCAACCAATGCCGTTGCGACAATAACCGTCGGTGATGTTCCAGATGAGTTATTCATTAATAACGCTGGAGAACTTGTTGTTTTAAGTGAAGGTAAGGCAGCCTGGACTGGAGATGAAACAGTTGCTTCAATTTCAAAAATTGATTTATCTACAAATACAGTTTCAGAATCCTTAACTTTTGCGAATGGTGCACACCCAAGTCAAATGGCTTTCGATAACGGAACTATTTATTACGTGTTAAACAACGAAGTTTATGAAATGCCTGAAACAGTGAATGATTTACCAACTTCCTCAATAATAAATTTAGGTTCGATTAATACTTATGGTTTGGCTGTAAATAATGGTAATGTCTATGTTACGGATGCTAAAGACTTTGCATCACAGGGGGATTTGTTGATTTACGATATCAATACTGGTGAATTAACGAATACTTTTGAGGTAGGTATAAATGCTTCAAAAGTATATTTTAATTAAATGTATTTTTAAAAAAATAATTGAAAAGCTGCTCAATTTTGAGCGGCTTTTTATTTTGGAATTAAATCACAAAACCAAAAACCAGATGTTTCTGAAGAAGTATTGGGTTTAGCGTATTCTCGATAAGTCTTTTTTCCAATTTTAAAAGCTATAGGATTGCTAAATATAGGTCCATCATAGCAAAAGGTGTGAAATTCTCCATTCTCTCCACAAGGATCTACAGTTTTAGGAAGAGAATCAATAAGTGATTGCGTTAAGGTTTTACCAACAAAATCTTCGGAAAAATAATTAGCATCTGCGCTAACAATAACAGCTTTAAATCCTAAATCAAAAAAATCTTGAATTAACTGTTTGGTGTTTTTGTTCCAAAGCGGAAAAATAGCTTCTACATGCTCTTTTGCGAGTTGTTGTTCGCGATAGGCTCTTAAGTCTTCGAGAAAAATATCACCAAATGCTGCATGCGTAAAACCACAATTGTTGAGTTTTTTTACTTCGGCCTGCATAATACAATTATAATCCTGTATACTTACCTGTTCGGGGAGCTTGATTTGATGTGCTGGAATTTTAATTGATGTTACTTGTTTTTCTAACAACGACAAAGGTAATCCGTGCATAGAAACCCTATTGTTTGAACCGTTAATGGTGGTAATTAATCGTTCTACCTTATAATGTCTGTTTTTCAACAAATAATAAAGAGCCAAAGCAGAATCTTTACCTGTACTCCAATTAAAATAAGTTTTATGCATACATTTTGGAGATTTTGCATTAAATAATGAAAGAAAACATATTACTTATACATTCCTGTATTAGGTGGATTAAATGTTTCTTTACCTCCTAAGATATTTAAGGGTTCGAAACTTTGATTTGATAGTCTTGTATTATCAGAAATATGCTGTAGTGCAACAGATAATAGTAATTCATTTTCATTACCTAAAACTCCCATATTACTATAGTTTTCAGACACTAAAATATCTGGTGTCAATCCGTTTGAGTAATCTGTATTACCTACTGAATTCAAAGATTTTAAAACCAGTGGTTGCATGGCGTATAAATGTGAAGGGTTAGCTCCAGAACGTCTAAAATTTGGTGAATCATAAAGTGTAACAGATGCTTGAAACTTTCCAGCTGTACTCGTGCCAATATGAACTACATCTATGTAGGGGTCTAAACTGTTTATAACAAGCTCACTGGCAGAAGCCGATCGTTTTGTGGCCAAAACATAAACCTTATCTAAATTTAAAATGTTTAAGGGTGTCCCGTTATCATTATTTGTAAACCTATTTGTTACTGATTCAGATGAAAGGGTGGCTTGAATATCGCTATTCCATTGTTCGGTACTAAAAACTTCTCCTGTTCGTCCTGCAATCATACTCGATAACAAGATAGCCGTATTTACAGATCCACCTGGATTATAACGTAAATCCAACACGACGTTCTGCACATTGTTAGACCGAAAATTTCCAAAAACAGCATTAAGTTGCGAATCGAAATTTTGTGTAAAACCATTATACATTAAATATCCAACCTTGGTTCCATTAATCTCAAAGATTTCAGTTTTAAAAATGGGGTTTTCAGTGTAATTCGACTTACTTAAACTAATGCTTTGCCCATTGGGTGTAATAATATCGTCGTCGGGTTCAGGCGTTCCATTGTCATCGTAAGTAGCTAAATTAATGGTGTAGTTATTTTGCCTTAATAAATCGGAATAGTTGCTTTGGTTTAAAGGCATGCCATTAACGGCATAAAAAATATGACCGCGTTGTACACCTTGACTTTCTGCGTGGGTTCCTGGCATAACATAACCTACAAAACCAAATATAGAATTTGGATTGTTTGGATACTCTACTAAACCAAAGTCCATTCCATTTGTAGCTGAATTACCTTGAAAAAATTGCTCTAGAGCAATATAATTATTGGTTATCCAACTAAACTTGTCAACTGTTTCTGGCATGTACAATAAACTGCTAAACATGTTTTCAGGTGAGTTGAAACCTGTTATAAACTCTTCATATCCTCCCGTTGAAAATCGATCATTAGCTAAATCGGGTACATTATCTTTATACAGATAGTAAGTGTTTAACCCTCTGTACACAAAATCGTTTAAATCTCTTACACTGGCAGGATTGTCGTCTAAATCTTCAAAACAACCAGTGAATAATAGGCAAAAAGTAATAGTAGCAGTGACTAATAGAAGTTTTTTCATAGCAATAAAATGGTCTTTTTCAGTTTAAAAGTACTTACTTTATACAAGAATAAAAATTTTTTGTAACAAAATTAATAGTCGGTCGTCGTAATAGTAAATAAGCCAAAAAGCTTAAAATGACCCAACCACAAATAATGACACAAACGGAGTTTTTACATATTGTAATGCCATTTAAAGATAAAGTGTTTCGTTTGGCAAAACGATTACTGGTATCTCGTGAAGAAGCAGAAGATGCTACCCAAGAAGTGTTGTTGAAACTGTGGAATAATAAAACAAAAATGAGTGAGTATAAAAACGTAGAAGCGTTTTCAATGACCATGACTAAGAATTTTTGTTTAGATAAATTAAAGTCAAAGCAAGCTCAAAACTTAAAGATTGTACATAGCAATTATCAAGACCATAATGTTTCAGTACAAAAACAAGTTGAGTTGAATGACAGTTTAGATTGGGTAGGACGTATTATTGAAGATTTACCAGAACAGCAGAAAATGGTTATTCAATTACGAGATATAGAACAGTACGATTACGACGAAATAGCAAAAATGCTTGATATGAATCCTACGGCAATACGCGTAGCATTGTCTAGAGCACGAAAAACAATAAGAGAAAAATTAACTAATACACATAGTTATGGTATTAAATAATATAGAAAAGTTACTAGAAAAGTACGAAAACGGAGAAACCACATTACAAGAAGAGCAACAGTTAAAAAGCTATTTTTCTCAAGAAACTGTAGCGCCACATTTGGAAGTGTATAAACCCATTTTCGCCTATTTTTTGGTAAATGAAAAAGAGCAGTTTACAAAAGACGTTCCATTAAAAACTAAGAGAACATTTAATTACACGTGGATTTCTGTCGCTGCTGTCGCTGTCTTATTTTTCGGCTTCTATTTTGGATCGCCTTTTTCACAAGAGCCGTCTAAAGAAGAGCAACAAATGGCTTTTAACCAATTTAAAGAAGCCATGCAAATGGTGTCGAGTAACTTAAATAAAGGTACATCAAGCATCGGTTACCTTGAAAGTATAGGGAAAGGCACTGAATCTGTGAATTATTTAGATGAGCTAAATAATCCAATTCAACGAATTTTCAAATAACAATTAAAAAAATGAAAACTAAAAATACTACCACAGCACATACTGCAAAAAAATATGCAGTTACCTTGTTAATGGCAATTTTACTATTACCATTGACCTCTATGGCACAAAATATTTTTGCTAAATATGATGGCAATCCAGATGTAACTTATGTGGACATCAAGCCAAAAATGTTTCAGATTTTAGCTAAAATGGACATTAATACAAATGACCCCGAAACACAAGATTATTTAGAAATGGTCAACAGTATTGCCAGTTTAAAAGTTCTTGTTACTGGAGAAAGCAGCATTTCAGCAGATATGAGTACTTGGGTTGATTCGAAATCTAAAAATTTAGATGAGTTGATGGAGGTTAGAGATGATGGAACCCTAGTTAAATTCTATGTTAAAGAAGGAAAAGATGCAGACCATGTTGAGGAGGTTTTAATTTTTGTTAATGGAATAGGCAGTCATATTAATGATTCTAATGCTAAAACAAAAGGTGACCAAAGAAATATTGAAACCGTTTTGGTTTCCCTAACAGGAAATATAGATATAACAAAAATTAATTTTGATTTAATTGGAGACCAAGTTCAACTAAAAGAATCTTCGGCTACTATATTGACTGAAGACAGTATGGTATTTAAAGATTTAAAAGTATACCCTAACCCATCACAAGATTTGGTAACTATAGATTTGCCATCAGAAATGGCCAATAGTGCCAATGTAACAGTATTGGATTCTCAAGGAAAACAATTGCAAACGCAAGACATAAATGCAAGCAAGAACACCTTAAATGTATCTGACTGGCAAGCAGGTGTATATTTAATACAAATTGAATATGGTGATTCCCGCATTGTAAAACGCTTTGTAAAAAAATAGATTAAAATCAATTATATATTAAAGACTCCAGAAGTATAATTTTTTAAATAAAAAAACAATGAAAACTATAATAAATAATAAATCAAACTCAATGAAAAAGAATGTAATTTTAATTGTAATGGCATTATTAATGATGCCCTTAACATCCATGGCGCAGGATATTTTTGCTAAATATGCCGACAATCCAGAAGTAACTTATATTTCAATTAAGCCAAAAATGTTTCAAATGTTAGCAAAGATGGATATTGACACAGATGACCCTGAAGCACAGGAATACATTAAAATGGTAAATAGTATTACCAGTTTTAAAGTAATTACTACAGGAAGTAAATCTATTTCAACAGATGTTGCTAATTGGGTGAACAAACGTAAAGGTGGTTTAGAAGAACTAATGGTAGTAAAAGACGATGGTGTTAATATGACGTTCTATGTTAAAGAAGGTCGTGATTCAGATCATGTTAGCGAATTTTTAATGTTTGTCGATGGTTTAGGAGCCATTACCAAAGAAGCAGATATTGAAATGAATGGAAAAAAACGTGAATTTGAAACCGTAGTCGTATCTTTAACAGGAGATATAGATTTAAATCAGATTTCAAAGCTGACCCAAAAAATGAACATTGAAGGCGGTGAGCACTTGGACAAAAAGAAACAGTAATTTGAATTGCTATTAGATATTATGAAAACATCAATCAAAACAATTTTTTACGGTTTACTAGCAAGTATCTTGCTAGTAAGCTGTAATAATGGGCCAACATTGCAAACCTATTTTGTAGATAATCAAGAAGCGCCGAATTTCATTTCGGCAGACTTGCCAACATCTGTTGTAAAGCTAGATGAAGCTAGTTTGTCTGAAGATCAGAAAGAGGCTTACAGTTCATTAAAGAAACTAAATTTCTTGGGCTATAAAATGAGCGAAACCAATTCAGATACCTATAAAGCAGAACTAGAAAAAGTAAAGCTAATTTTGCAAGACAAAAAGTATATAGAGCTTATGGAATTTAGAGATCAAGCCATGAAGTTTGAAATAAAGTACATTGGTGATGACGATTCCGCCGATGAGGTCGTAATTTTTGCCAATTCCCCAGACATGGGTTTCGGGATTATACGTGTGTTAGGTGACGACATGCGTCCAGAAAAAATAGCAACACTGACCAATGCTGTTCAAAGTGCAGATTTTGATAAATCGCAATTAGACGGTATTACAGATTTTTTTAAGTAATATCTATTATATATAAATAAAAAAGGGATCAATTTGATCCCTTTTTTTATATCTCGTTTTGATTAGAATTATCCAATTCACCAGTTTGCTCATCTGGTGCTTTTTTACTCTTAATAATTAAAATGTTGGCAATAATTATTAAAAAGCCAACAATCAGCAAGCCAATAACGGCATAGTTATCCAAAATGCCAATTATACCACAAGCTGAAAAGCCTAAAGCAACTACAGCAGAAAGAATTAAAGATTGTTTATCGGTAAGCATAACAACACTAAATACCAGTATAATTACTAGGCGAAATAGCTTTAAGTTCGGTTTTTATTTCATTTGAGACCTCTAATGTATCAATAAAATTTGAAATGGAATTTTGATTGATTTTTTCATTGGTTCTGGTCAATCCCTTTAATGCTTCATAGGGGTTAGGGTAGCCTTCACGTCTCAAAATAGTTTGAATGGCTTCGGCAACAACAGCCCAATTATTTTCTAGGTCTTCGGCAAACTTGTCTTCGTTCAGCAATAATTTGTTCAGGCCTTTTAAAGTCGATTTAAAACCAATTAACGTATGTCCAAAAGGAACACCCACATTACGTAGAACCGTACTATCTGTTAAATCACGTTGTAGACGCGAAATAGGAAGCTTGGCTGATAAATGCTCAAATATAGCATTGGCAATGCCCAAATTACCTTCGCTGTTTTCAAAATCTATTGGATTCACTTTATGTGGCATAGCAGAACTGCCTACTTCGCCAGCCTTAATTTTTTGCTTGAAGTAATCCATAGAAACGTAAGTCCAGATATCTCTGTCTAAATCTATAATTATGGTATTGATACGTTTTAGGCAATCAAACAAAGCCGCCATATGGTCGTAATGTTCAATCTGGGTTGTAGGGAAGGAGTGATACAACCCTAATTTACCTTGAACAAAATCACCACCAAAAGTTTTCCAATCAACATTAGGATAGGCTACTTTATGAGCATTGAAATTCCCTGTTGCGCCTCCAAATTTGGCTGCACTAGGTATATCGTTCAATAAATTAAATTGCTCTTTTAAACGTGTGGTAAAAACGGCAATTTCCTTTCCTAATCGTGTAGGAGAAGCAGGTTGACCGTGAGTTCTAGCTAACATAGGTACATTTGACCATTCTTGCGAGAGGGCCTCAAGCTTTTCCAATACCATCATATATTCAGGAACGTACACATCATTCATGGCATCCTTAATACTTAAAGGAATAGCTGTATTGTTAATATCTTGCGAGGTCAACCCAAAATGGATAAACTCTTTGTACTTTGAAATGTTTAAAGCATCAAATTTTTCCTTAATAAAGTATTCAACAGCTTTAACGTCGTGGTTTGTAACCTTCTCTATATCTTTTATTGCCGAAGCATCAATTGCTGTGAAATTTTTATAAATAGCACGTAAATCATCAAATAAATCCGAGTTAAAATCAGCAAGTTGTGGCAACGGGATTTCGCATAATGCAATAAAGTATTCTATTTCTACTTGAACGCGATATTTTATTAAGGCTTCTTCAGAGAAATAAGGTGCTAATTTTTCAACTTTATTTCTATAACGACCATCAACAGGAGAGATGGCATTTAATGATGATATAGACATGATTTTGCTTTGTTTTTGAAAGATGCAAAGATAATCTTTTTACTTCGAAGAGCGAAGTTTGAGCCAATAAGATTTAGGGACGTATTTTATTTTTTAAGTATATTAGATTTATAAACTTTTTACCATGAACAAATACTTTCTATTACTCGTTTTTTTTCTTTCAGAACTTACTTATAGTCAAGTATACAAAAAATCAGAACCCTTCACGCACACCTATTCCATAGTTGCGCGCGATTCCGTTACTGGTGAAATGGGCGTTGCTGTACAGAGCCATTGGTTTAGTGTTGGTAGTATTGTCACATATGGTAAAGCAGGAGTTGGTGTTGTGGCCACACAGTCATTAGTAAATCCGAGTTATGGTCCTAAAGGTTTGGCTTTAATGTCAGAGGGTAAGTCACCTCAAGACGCATTAAATACTTTACTAGCTCAAGATTCTGGACAAATGTACAGGCAAGTTGCATTTTTAAACTCAAAAGGTGAAGTGGCAACACATACTGGTGATTTATGTATAGCTGAAGCTGGACACAAGCAAGGCAATAACTTTTCTGTTCAAGCTAATATGATGTTAAAGAATACTGTTTGGGATGCTATGGCAGAAGCCTTTGAAAGGGCAAAAGGATCATTAAGTGAACGCATTTTAGCTGCAATGAAAGCTGCAGAAAACGAAAGAGGTGACATACGCGGAAAACAGTCGGCTGCCATATTAATTGTAAAAGGCGAATCTACCGGTAATTCATGGGAAGATAAAGTTATGGATTTGCGTGTTGAAGATCATGATAATCCCATTCAGGAATTAGAACGATTAATCCAAATTCATAAGGCATACGATTTTATGAATAAAGGTGATTTGGCTATGGAACATGGCAATTCAACCGAAGCCGAAACGCTTTACATGAAAGCTCAAAACCTGTTCCCTGAAAACTTGGAAATGCAATATTGGTATGCAATCAATCTATTAAACAACAAACAATTTGAAAAGGCTAAACCCATTCTAAAATCAATTTTTAAACAAAACAAGGACTGGAAAACTTTGACCTCGCGACTTGTTGTAAGTAAATTGTTGCTAGTTACGAATGAAGAACTTCAGGACATTTTAAAATGGTAGCATAATGGGACGTATACATCTATTTGAATTTGAAGATCAAAGATGGTTTCCAAATTTTTTAAGGAATTATGGTACAGACTTTTTACAATTCTTATCAAATAAAACGAAACTATATAAGCCAATTATTCCAATTATCAAAAAGGGTTTAAGTAAAGTCGATACCAATCAAATTGTAGATTTGGGTTCGGGTGGAGGTGGTGGATTACTATGGTTGAATAGCGAATTGATAAAGGACATTCCTGACTTAAAAATTATTCTAACGGATTATTATCCCAATATTCCAGCTTTTGAATACACTAAAAAGCAAGCTGATAATTTTGAGTTTATAAGTGTCTCTATCGATGCCAGAAATGTTCCCAAAGAATTGAAAGGGTTAAGAACCCAGTTCTTGTCATTACATCATTTTAAACCTCTCGATGCCCGACAAATTCTTCAAAATGCTATAGATTCAAATGCTACTATTGCCATTTTTGAAGCGCAAGAACGAAGTGTTCCTAGTATATTGGCCATGCTGTTTTCTCCTATAAGTGTATGGCTAACTACGCCTTTTATAAGGCCATTTAAGTTTGGACGTATTTTGTTTACGTACATTATTCCAATTATTCCGCTATTTGTACTGTGGGATGGTGTCGTGTCTTCATTGCGAACCTATTCTGTAAAGGAAATGCAAGAATTGGTTACAAGTTTGGACAATTCTGATGATTATAATTGGGATATGGGAAAACTAAAGTCTGGTCCAGGTGTTGTTTTGTATATGCTGGGCACTAAAACATAAACAGTTACGGTTTTATTTTCTTCAAAATATGTCGTGCTCTGGCTTTAAATCCGGAGCTCTGCATTTGGTAGTCACGTTCCAGAATAAGTGCCAATTCGGGATGAATCCAATCATAATCTTGTCCAAGTAAAAATAAGGTGTTCATGGCATAGGCTTTTGGCGCTATCTTTTCATCATTAATCATATAATCAAAACAGGCTTCAATAATGCGTTCTTTGTGTTTAGGCGTTAAAGCCATTTTTATCTTATTATCTGTTTTGGAATAATAGGCTTTTGTTAAGTACTCGCAGACTTTAGCAACTGGCCTTACAGCCGAATCTAAATGAACTTTGCCAAAGTTTTCTGTAAACGTATCAAGATAAGGGATAGCTGCTTCCAGGTTTTCACCACACATAAACTCAAAAACCCAAGCCGCTCTGCAGGACACCTTATCGTCAACCATAAATAGAATTTCCAAAAGTTTGGGAATTAAATTAGGATTGTCAATCACTAAATTGGCATAATACAAGCGTTTTTCACGGGAGTGATTAACATAATTTAATTCTTCGTAAAGTTGTTCTGTAGTCACGAATATTTTCTATTTTTAAAAATCTAAAATTACACAAAATGAAACTATTTAAGAAACTCCTAGTCATACTGTTAGTCCTTTTCGTTATCGCACAATTTTTTGGGCCAGAAAAGAACGATGGCGATTTAGCCATTAACGCCTTTATAAATGATACCAACCCACCACAAGATGTTGAAGCTATTTTAAAGGAATCTTGCTACGATTGCCATAGTAATTCCACAAGATATCCTTGGTATAACAATATTACACCTGTTAATTATTGGTTGGCAGACCATGTAAAGCATGGTAAGGGGCATTTTAATGTATCGGTTTGGGACGAATACTCTACCAAGAAAAAAGACCATAAGTTAGAAGAGTTAATTGAAATGGTTGAAGAAAAAGAAATGCCACTAAATTCCTATACATGGACTCATGGTGAAGCTAAACTGACTGATGCACAAATACAATCGGTTATTAA
Organism: Hanstruepera flava; assembly: GCF_023634025.1. Lineage (GTDB taxonomy): Bacteria > Bacteroidota > Bacteroidia > Flavobacteriales > Flavobacteriaceae > Hanstruepera > Hanstruepera flava. The sequence goes on from NZ_JALJCW010000002.1 coordinate 516,865, forward strand.
CTGGGCACAAGCCGTTAGAATTAAATACGGTTTAGAAGCAAAACCAGAATAGTTTATGAATCAATTGCTCATCATAGGCTATGTATGGCCAGAACCCAAAAGTTCTGCGGCAGGAAGTCGAATGATGCAGCTTATTGATACCTTTCAATCCTTAAACTATCACATTACATTTGCGAGTCCTTGTGAGAAAAAGGATCAAGCGTATGATTTAGCAAAACTGAATATTAATACTGTTTCCATTGAAGTAAATTCCAGTTCTTTTGATGATTTTGTTACTGAATTGAAACCCAATGTTGTATTGTTTGACCGGTTTATGATGGAAGAACAATTTGGCTGGCGTGTTTCTGAAAACTGCCCAAATGCATTACGAATTCTAGACACCGAAGATTTACACGGATTACGAAAAGGCAGACATCAAGCTTTTAAGGACAACAAACCATTTGATAGAACGTATTTATTAAATGATACTTTTAAAAGAGAATTAGCTAGTATTTATAGAAGTGATTTAAGCTTGATTATTTCAGAGTTTGAAATGGAATTACTTACAAATGAGTTAAAGGTAGATCGATCGCTTTTAGTTTACCTGCCGTTTATGGAGGATAGGATAGAAGAGGAGGTTGAAGGGCAACTTCCTAATTTTGAAGCACGACAACATTTTATCACTATAGGCAACTTTTTACATGAACCCAATTATCAAGCGGTTTTGTACCTTAAAAAAACTATTTGGCCATTAATCAGAAAACAATTGCCCAAAGCAGAAATGCATGTATATGGAGCCTATGCTTCACAAAAAGTCCTGCAACTACATAATGAAAGGGAAGGCTTTATCATCAAGGGTTTTGCTGATGATGTTAATCAAGTCATGCAACAAGCTAAAGTGTGTTTGGCTTCCTTACAGTTTGGTGCAGGACTAAAAGGCAAGTTGATTGATGCCATGAAAAACGGTACGCCTTGCGTTATGTCTCAAATTGCTGCCGAAGGTATGTTTGGAAGTTTAGAACCTAACGGTTGTATTACAGAAAACCCAATGGAATTTGCTGAACAAGCTGTTGCGTTGTATATTGATGAGTCGCTTTGGAAAACCAAACAACAGAATGGCTTTAGGGTTCTAAATACACGATTTGATAAAGAAGCGCATAAACGAGAGTTTACAAACCGATTACAAAAACTTCTGGACAACTTACAAAACCATAGGCTTAATAATACAATAGGGCAGATGTTACAACATCAAACTTTACAAAGCACCAAGTATATGAGTAAATGGATTGAGGAGAAGAATCGCCCCTAATATCAGAAGCAATGAACTTTAGCCGTTGTTAGCTACAGTTTTTTATATTCAATTTTTTCCGCTGTCATTATTTTCTCAATTCGTCTAATCAAACTTAAAATAGTTGAGTTAGCGAATAATTCAATTAACAGTATGTAAATCAGTCCAAAAATTGGAAGAACGAAAATCATAAGACTTTCATTAACTCCATTCGTGAAAGTTTGATAAATTGCAATAACAATTGTCAGAATGATAAAGAAAATTGCAAACCAAAAATGAATATTATAAGTCATTCCGTTTTTTCTTTTCAGAATCAGTTTACTTTCAGTTCCGTCGCTATTTGAATTAACCGATTTCAAATTTAGTTTAACAAGAGGACCTAAATTCGGCTCTGTGTATAGCATAGAAAATGTATTTGAAAGGTCAAATCCGCCATCATCAGAATACTCACCAGAAATATTATTCTGTTTACTAAAATTTTTTTGATTTATTTCAGTTCGGATTATTTCGTTCAGTCGATTTGCTCCACCTTTTATTTTATATTCAACTGCTTTTTCTTTCAACGATTTGGTTGGTTTAAATTGTAGCTAACGTACTGATATGAATTGTTGGAATTATTTATATCAGGTGTAAACGAATTTAGTAGTTTAAATTGATAAATTCAAATGATATGCAGTACTGTTTATAACAATAGGAATTCCTTATGGAATTAGCTATCTTTCAAATCGTTAATTATTAATCAACCAACTATTCTTTATGAAATCCACAAAAAGAAAAGCAACATTATTCCTATTTCTTATTACATGTTGCATTAGCCAGATTCATGCACAAGTTACCTCACAACAAATAGATTCTATTGTTAATTATGCTATGACCAAGTTTAATGTGGCTGGTTGTGCGGTTGCCGTTGTAAAAGATGGTAGCATATTGCATGAAAAGGGCTATGGTATTAAATCTATTGAAACCAAAGCGCTTGTTAATGAGCATACTAATTTTGCCATAGCATCTAACAGTAAGGCTTTTACAACTGTTGCGTTAGCACTGTTAGTTGAAGAAGGCAAACTCAATTGGGATGATAAGGTAAAAACACATATTCCAGAGTTCACGATGTATAACGATTATGTGGAAGAGAATTTTAATATTATCGATTTGGTTACACACAGAAGTGGTTTAGGTTTAGGTGTGGGAGACCTCATGTTTTTCCCACAGGGTTCAGATTTTACTATAGATGATTTGTTGTCTAGCTTTCAGCATTTTAAGCAAGAATCAGATTTTCGTACCAAATGGGACTATGATAATTTATTGTATTTAGTAGCAGGAGAGCTCATTGCCAGAAAAAGTGGTATGACATGGGAAGCTTTTGTTGAAAGTAGAATTTTTGAACCTTTAGGAATGGATAATACTCATGGTTCTTTATCCAATGTAAATGATATAGATAACTTATCGGCTTCGCATTCTACAGAAAAAGGAGACATTAGAGTTATTCCAATTTTTGAAGAAATGATTAATGGTGCTGCAGGAGGTATTTTTTCAAATGTCAACGATTTATCGCAATGGATGCTATTGCAATTAAATAAAGGAAAATATGGTGATAATTTAAGTAGCCAATTGTTCACACAAGCCAACCATAATGAAATGTGGAAAATACATACGGTTATGGACGTAGATCGCAATCCACGTTACAACTCACACTTTTCAGGTTATGGCTTGGGTTGGTTTTTGTCTGATGTTAAAGGCAATATGAAGGTAGAGCACACAGGAGGTTTACCAGGTATGTTATCGCAAACTATTTTAATTCCTGATATGAATTTGGGTATCGTTATTTTAACCAATACCAGTAATGATGGTGGCGCCATGTTTTCTGCCATATCCAATACCATTTTGGACATGTATTTTGAGCTGGATGATTTTAAGTGGATTGATAAGTATGCTGCCTATATGAAATCGTTTAAAAGTGGTGACGATGCTGCAACAAACAAGGTTTGGGAAGCTGTAGCGAGTATGGATCAAGGTGCAGTTGAAGTGAATAAATATATAGGTATTTATGAAGATGTTTGGTTTGGTAAAATTGAAGTATTTATGAAGGATGACCAATTATGGATTAAATGTCATCGTTCACCTTTACTCAATGGTCCTTTAAAACATTATAAAGATGAAACCTTTGCTATTAAATGGGAATATCAAGATATGAATGCCGATGCTTTTGCTATGTTCACATTAGATGAAAACGGAAAAGCTAACGGTTTTACTATGAAAGGTATTTCACCTAATATTGATTTTAGTTTCGATTTTCAGGATTTGAACCTTAAGCGTGTAGATTAATGGTTTCAGCATTACGAAAAATCAGAAAGAAATTAATGGAGCAAAATAGGGCACAGCGCTATTTCTTTTATGCCATTGGGGAAATTGTTCTAGTGGTTATAGGTATTCTCATTGCTTTACAGATTAATACATGGAATAAGGAGAAGCAAAATAGAGTACATGAAAAAACCATTTTGAAGAACCTAAAAGAGGATTTAGAAATTCAAAAACAACTGATAAAACAACAAATAGAATATGAAAGTGTTGTTTTGGCGCAAGTTGATTCGGCAAAAAAGTTTGTTTCAGATACGGCAGATAAAGCCGTTTTATCTAGGTTTTTTTATGAACTTCAAGGAAGACATACGTTCAAAGCCAATCGTGCAACGTTTAGTAATATGATTTCCAGCGGTAGTATTAACCTTATTATAAATGAAGATTTACAACATAACATTATACGTTATTTTCAGCGTTTAGATTATGTGGAGTCTGTTGTCAACAATAACAATTTATTTATGACTGATGTTAATTTTGGTGCTTTTGTTGCCAACAACGGATTAGGGTTAGAAGTCGATGAGCAAAATAATATCGTTTCAGAAACAATATTCAACAATAATCATAAAGCTACAATTTTTGCCCAACTTAATTATAGGCGAGGCGGTTCAGAAAGTATCAAAAATTTAAGCCAAACATTATTGGAGTTGACTAACACCTTAATTCAGGAAATAGAACAGTACTTAAAGTAACTTTAGTTGTTCAATAGCTTGGCTCACACCAACGGTTGCTGGCTCTGAAATAACAGTAAGATTAATAGAGCTGTTCATTGCTGGATTAGGGTCTATAAAAAAGGTTTGTGTACCATTGGGTACGTAGTGCATTAAACTTGCTGCAGGATATACTTGCATACTTGTGCCAATTATCATTAATACATCTGCTGTTACGCATACTTCAATAGCTTTTTCAATCATCGGTACAGCTTCACCAAACCAAACAATATGTGGTCGCATTTGATAACCTTGTTGACAAACATCTCCTAAAATCAAATCGGTTGTCCAATCAACAACATCTTGTTCATTGTAAGTACTTCTGGCTTTCAGTAGTTCACCGTGTAAGTGTAAAACGTTAGAACTGCCTGAACGCTCATGTAAATCATCAACATTTTGTGTAATTATAGATACTTTGTAGTCATGTTCAAGATTGGCTAAATCATAATGTGCAGTATTTGGTTTGACTTCTAATAACTGTCTGCGTCTTTGGTTGTAAAACTCTAAAACCAATTCCGGATTTCGGGCAAAACCTTCTGGCGAGGCTACTTTCATAACATCATGACCTTCCCAAAGTCCATTGGCATCGCGAAAGGTTTTTAAACCACTTTCGGCACTCATGCCTGCTCCAGTAAGTACAACTATATGCTTCATGGTTTAAAATTATAAAAATTACGAGATAATAATTAATAACTTATTTGGTTTTATAGTATAAATTGTAAATTTAGAGTGTTATTAAATTATTTATGAAGAAATCTATTTTACTACTGTTTTCTATTGCGGCAATTCTATTTACCAATTGTGCCAGTGATGAAAATTCAATTCCCATCGATTCAAGTTTAACTTACATTGAATACGATTTAAGTGCTGTGGAAAACCCTGTTGTTACCGGTTATGTGCGTTTTGTTAAAGGTGAAGACCAATCTATTACTGCGCAAGTTATTTTGTCTGGATTAGATACCAATAACGGTAGTCATCCTGCCCGTATTTATTATGAATCAGCAGTTGAAGGTGGTTCTATCGCCATCACTTTAAATCCAGTTAATAGTAATACAGGAAGAAGTACTACAACATTTACAGCGTTAGACGACGGTACACCAATTACTTACGAAGAGCTTATAATTTTTAACGGACACTTAAATGTACATGTAAGTTCCAATAATTTAGATTCTCTTTTAGCGCAAGGCGATATTGGAGAAAATGATTTAACTGGAAATACAAAAACGTATGCTTTAAGCGATGTAGATATGTCTGGAATTAGTGGTACTGCAAAATTTTCTGAACGTGAAAACGGAGAAGCTTTAGCAGTTATTGAGCTAGCCAATACTGTTAATGGCTCTGTGCATCCAGCCCATATTCATGGCAATACAGCTCTTGAGGGTGGAGCAGTAGTTTTTACATTTAATAACATAAATGGCGATACAGGTATTAGCAAAACTAATGTTTCGCAATTAGATGATGGTACCGAGTTTGGCTTTACAGATATCACAGAATATGATGGTCATATTAATGTGCATTTAGATCCCACAAATCTGCAAACTATAGTATCGCATGGCGATATAGGTGAAAACGAATTGACAGGAGCTGCATTGGCTTATCCGCTAAACGAAGTGGATGTGCCAGGTATTCAAGGGACAGCAACATTTTACCAAAGAAACAATGGAATGTCATTGGCTGTTATCACTTTGGAAAATGCCGTGCCAGGAGCTTCTTATCCAAGTCATATACATTCCAATGATTTGGCAACAACAGGGCCAATTATTTTTACATTTAATAATGTAGATGGTGATACAGGAATTAGCGAAACAAATATTGAAATGCTTGATGATGGCACATCATTTGGCTATGATGAGGTAGGAACTGTAAATGGATATATAAATGTGCATTTAAGTGATACACAATTGGATGTTTTGGTGGCTCAAGGTAACATTGGTTCAAACAATTAAATGATAGATTTAGCATTATTGGAGCATTTGGAAGGCTATTTAACAGAAAATAGAAAAGCCAGGTTCCAAAATGTGTTATCACAGCGCACTAAACATTTTACAGTTGCTATAGAAGATGTTTATCAACTTCATAACACCAGTGCCGTAATTAGAAGCTGTGATGTTTTTGGAATACAGGAAGTCCATATTGTTGAAGAGATAAACAGTAAACGTATTGATCGGGAAATTGCTATGGGAGCTCAAAAATGGGTCGATTTAAACCGTTATAATAATGTAAAGGACTGTTTGGCCAGTTTGCGAAAGCAAGGCTATCAAATTGTAGCTACAACACCACATACAAACGATTGTTTACTTCAAGATTTTGATATTAGCAAAAAGTCCTGTTTCTTTTTTGGACGTGAAACCGAGGGTTTATCTCAAGACGTGTTGGATCAAGCTGACTGTTACCTTAAAATTCCTATGTATGGTTTTACAGAGAGTTTAAACATTTCTGTTTCGGCAGCAATTTTACTTCAAGATGTTACCACACGTTTAAAAAAATCTACAATTAATTGGGAATTGACTGAAACCGAAAAGCTGGAAAAACGTCTGGATTGGATAAAAAAGACTGTTAAAAGTTACGATGATATTGTTAAAAGATTTTATAATCCATAAATGATTTACTAGTTTTAGAATAACTAACTAACATTTTATTCTTATGATTATTCTCTATATCCTTTTAGGCCTTCTGGCTCTAATTTTGGTTTTAGCCCTTGTTGCTCCTAGAAACTACGAAGTTAATCGCAGTGTTGTTATCAATAAATCTGTTCCTGAAGTTTTCAATTACATTAAGCATGTTAAAAATCAAAACGATTGGTCGCCCTGGAAACAAAAGGATCCGAATATGAAGCAGGAATTTATAGGTACGGATGGCGAAATTGGCTTCATTTCAAAATGGGAAGGCAATAAAGATGTAGGTACGGGTGAGCAGGAAATAATACTAATAGATGAAAACCAAAGAATGGAAACACAATTGCGGTTTTTTAAACCCTGGAAATCACAATCTATTGGTTATTTTACGGTTGAAGAACTTGAGCCTAATCAAACTAAAGTAGTTTGGGGTTTTAAAGGTGTAAATCCAATACCATTTAATATTATGATGCTCTTTTTTAATTTTGAAAAGGCAGTTGGTAAGGATTTTGAAGAGGGTTTAACTAAATTGAAAACTGTTTTAGAACGATAAATTATGGAAAATAATATGGTTGGCTGGTTTGAAATACCAGTATCAGATATGGACAGGGCCAAAGCTTTTTATGAAGCGGTATTTAAAATTGATATTCATGTCGTAGATTTTGGTGGCATATTAATGGGTTGGTTTCCAGACAGAGGTCAGGCGCCAGGAGCGCAAGGCACATTAATAAAGCAAGAATCTTATATACCAAGTCAAGAAGGAACGTTGGTGTATTTTATTTCCGAAAATGTACAAAACGAATTAGATAGAATTGAAGCAGCAGGAGGTAAAATCTACCAGCCCAAAACACAAATTTCTCCCGAACATGGATATATGGGTGTATTTTTGGATACTGAAGGGAATAGGGTAGCGTTACACTCTAGAGCTTAATTGTAATAATTAACCTCTACTTCGGCTACGGCTCAATACTTTGTATTCTTCATAGCATTCGCTAATAGCGTCAAGTAGTTGTAAATCGTTAGCGGAATTTATAAAATCTGCCGAGTAGTTGCATTGTCTCACAATTTCATCTAAGTCTACTTTATCTACCTGTAACAAAACCATGAGCATTTCGCGGTCATAACGAGAGGCCAACAAATTACGAATTTCATCATCTTGCTTCATTTGTTTAAGCTTTCTCATTTCATTTCCTTTTTTTCCAAACATATTATGTAAAAAATCGGCAGGATTAAAAATGGCACCTAAAACTTTGTTTACAGCATTGGATCTATTGACAGCCTCATAACCTGTAGATGGCAGTCCTGAAATTCTGTAGCGATAATTGGTATTAATTGGTACTTGCTGGATATCAACTTCTAGAAAACCAGTTAAACGAAACTCATTAATAACTACTTCTTCAAGAGCTAAAGCTAGTTCTGTTAACTGAATTGTAGAACTCCCATATTTAATCCAGTCATTGGTTACACGAACCTTGATAGATTTAAAACCTAAATACGAAAAATGTAAGGTATCATTAGGCTTTGCTCTTAATTCAAAATCGCCCTCTTCGTTGGTTGTGGTTCCAATTACTTGAGATAAGTTAACAATATTTACACCTTCTAAAGGCTCGGCTTTGGTAGCATTTATTACTTTACCCAATACAAACGTATCGTCTTGCGAAAAGCCAAAAGCTGACACAAGAAAAAATATAAGTAGGAAAAAGCAATTTTTCATTTCGACTAAATTAGGGATAAAAGTACTAAACAAAAAAATAGATTAGGCTTTTATCCCTTAATTTGACTTAATATTAACAAATAGCTTATCGTCTTGAGCGTCTTGGTCTAGAAGAACCTGAAGATGTTCTAGTTTCAGAACGCCTAGGTTTTGATCCGCCTTCAGAGCTTCTACGACTACGTCTATTCCCAGAGTCGTTTTTAGAACTTGATCGTCTATCGCCTCTAGGTTTGTCATCACGTCTACGTTTGCCACCATCACGGCGTCTTTTACCACGACTTGTGCTTCTGCCTTTGTCTTCACTAACTTCTACATTTACAAAACGACCATTGTGTTTGAAATCGGTAAAGAAGGCCAATACCTTTTCTTGTAACTTACTTTCGGTAGTGAAAAACGAGAAACTTTCTTTTACATCAACCTTAAAAACATCGTCACGACCCAACTCTAAAATTTCTTTTAAGAAGTCTTTCAGTTTCATCCAGTCGTAGCCATCTTTTTTACCTACATTAATAAAATACCTAGTATTGTCACCTGAATCGCCAGGACGATTACCAGAGGCATCAGCTGAAACGTTTAAGTCGTGTGATTTTTGATAGTAATTAAAGAAGCGTGTAAACTCAACCGAAAAGAATTTTTTAATCAGTTCATCTTTACTGGTATCATCAAATAGTTGATTAATACTATCTAAATATTTATCAATTTCATGATTGACTTCGGTATTGTGAACTTTGTTGGCAAGAGACATGAGTTGCACTTCGCAAATTTCCATACCGTTAGGAATATCCTTTTTTACAAAGTCCTTTTTAATAATGCGCTCAATACTTTTAATTTTTCGCACTTCACTTTTAGACACAATAACCATGGAAACCCCTGTTTTCCCAGCACGACCTGTACGACCGCTACGATGGGTGTAGGTTTCAATTTCGTCTGGTAATTGGTAATTGATTACGTGCGTAATATCATCAACATCAATACCACGAGCAGCCACATCGGTTGCCACAAGCATTTGGATCTGCTTGTTACGAAACGCTTTCATTACCAAATCCCGTTGATTCTGGCTTAAATCACCATGTAATGCACCTGCGTTATAACCATCTTCAATCAATTTTTCAGCTACTTTTTGAGTATCGCGTTTGGTTCTGCAGAACACCACCGAAAAGATATCCGGATTGGCATCAGCCAATCGTTTTAAGGCTAAATAACGGTCTCTGGCATTTACCAAATAGTATTCGTGTGACACTTGGTCACTACCAACGTTTTTTGTTCCAACAGTAATTTCAATAGGTTGGTGCATGAATTTTTTAGCAATGGTAGCCACTTCCTTGGGCATGGTAGCCGAAAACAACCAGGTACTTTTTTCTTGAGGTGTGTGTGAAAGAATATCGGTGATGTCTTCATAGAATCCCATGTTTAACATTTCATCGGCTTCATCTAAAACCGAGTATTCAATTTTTGAGATATTAACCAAACGACGGCTAATCATATCTTTCATACGGCCAGGTGTGGCTACTATAATTTGTGCACCTTTTTTGACCTCTTTGGCCTGTTCGGTAATGCTTGCACCGCCATAAATGGCTACCACATGTAAGCCTTTGCAATGTTTGCCATATTGTTTTAATTCGTTGGTGATTTGTAAACAAAGTTCACGAGTAGGCGATAGGATTAAGCCTTGCGTGGTGCGACTATCCATTTGTATTTTTTGCAACATTGGGAAACCAAAGGCTGCTGTTTTACCAGTTCCTGTTTGAGCCAATGCCACTAAATCAGTGTCTTGATCTAATAAAATTGGGATAGCTTGCGCTTGGACATCACTTGGGGTTACAAACCCCATGTCATTAATAGCTTGTAATAGGTCTTGGTTAAGACCTAAATCTTGGAATGTGTTCATTCTTAAATGTAAGTATTCGATTATGTTATAAAGTGTTACAACAGAAGCGAATCGACATACTTAACCTGAAACTTCTTGGTAACACATCCTCACCCTGAGGAATACGAAATACAAAACGCTGTATTTCAGTGGGCAAAGATACACTTTTATTTGAGATGAATTACGTTTTATAAAAACTGATTACTTGCAATGATTATTCTTATCGCAATAGAAGTATTTTTTCAGTTAGTTTGTCTATAAACTCGTGCAAATATTCTGGAGTGACGCCATAATCTGGTTCTATCCACCAGCTTTTTACAATACCGCTATGTGAGTATTCAACAAAATAATCATTAGCATCAACGCATGTTCCACATCCAAAAGTCGTTTCATTACTATTTAGTAATTCTTCAGGGAAATAATCAGGCAAATCATTAACCAGTTCGAAAAGTTCATTGTCAAGTTCTATAAAATCAAATTCTTCTATACGATTGTCATCAATAATATCTTCAAATAGCTTTTCATCTGTTAGTTTAAAAACATCTATACAAGCTTCTTCTAAATTACAATGTACAAAAGCATAATGACCAAATATTAAATAATTTTCGCCTGTAGGAACAGCCTTTGAATCATTATCATTATCACTATTACATGAAAATAAAGTAATAAAAACAGCAAGAAAGATTAGTTGTAAGTGTTTCATAGTTTTAGTTTTTATCAAAACGCCAGACTGGGCCATCCCAATCAATTTGAGATAATATGAAATCAACCTCGTCGTGGTCGAATAAATAAACCCAACTAGAGTTACCAACTTTTAATCGATGTCTTAGATTACCGTTTGGATGAGTTGCTGGAAGAACTTCAAAACTATATTCATATTCACCATTAGTATAAACATATTGTGGGTCGTCATTTCCTGAAACTACTAATAAATTGCTTGGTTTGAAATCAAAAACAATATTATCACTTGAATAATCAATTTCTAATTCGGGATCATAGTGGTAAACTGAAATAAGTTTCCACTCACCAAGTATTTGAACTTCGGGTTCAATGGTTTGTGGGATGTTTTCAGTATTGTCATCATCACTATTGCAGGAGAATAGCATAATAAAAGCAGCTAAACAATATAGTTGTAGGTTTTTCATAAGGTTGGTTTATTAGTAGATGCTCAAAACACAATTGGGTTGCGTCAAAAAATCAAAAAAGTCTTTTTAATTATGATAAGCCGTATTATGCGCCAAAGTATTACCGCAAGTACCACAATTTCCTGCAGAGGCAGCTCCTCCAACACAACCATTGCTACAAGTGTAATGCCAAACACCAGCTGCATTTTGCCCACTTTGTGCTGTAGTGTTCGTTGTTGTACTAGTTGGTGAAGCGGTTGGTGAATTGTTGGTGTTCGTATTATTATGATAGGCCTGATTATGTGCTAAAGCATTTCCACAATTACTACAATTTCCAGCGGCTGCTGCGCCACCAGCACAACCACTGGGGCATGTATAATGATATAAACCGCTTGTATTTTGAGCTGTAGTGTTTTGTTTAGCAGGTGCGTCAAAAACCTGTAAAGGTTGTAGTTCAGCTTCTTCCGTAGCTTTTTGAGGTGTTTCAGTTTTGTCCTTGCAACCTAAAATAGAAACTAAAACAGTAAGGAGCAGTATAGTAAATGGTTTAAAGTATTTCATGACAGTTTATTTAAGGTGTTTATTTAATTAAGGGATAATATAAGCTTTTTTTATAATAAGACGATTAATGGCTACTTAAAAAAGCTACCAGCTGTTTAATGGCTTTACCACGATGGCCAATTTTGTTTTTTTTGTCTAACGATATTTCAGCAAAAGTTTTAGTTTGGCCTTTAGCTTTAAAAATCGGGTCGTATCCAAAACCTTTATCACCATGCTTTTTTTGTGTAATTTCACCTTTACAAATGCCTGTAAAGGTCTTCAAATCGTTATTGAAATGTAATGCAATTACGGTTTTAAATTGGGCGTTTCGGTTTGTTTTTTGATGTAAATTTTCTAATAATAGATTCATGTTGTCTTCAGCATGACGTTGCTCACCGGCATATCGTGCCGAGAACACACCAGGTTCACCATTTAGGGCTTCTACTTCTAAACCTGTATCATCTGCAAAACAGTCATAACCATAATGTTCTTTTATGTATTGCGCTTTTTGAATAGCATTGCCTTCTATGGTTTTTTGCGTTTCTGGAATATCCACCTCGCATCCAATATCCTTTAAGCTTAAGAGCGTTATGTGTGATGGGATGAGTTTCTGTACCTCATTGAGTTTATTTAAATTATTGGTTGCGAAAACAAGTTGCATATTAATTGAATTAATGTAATTTTAGCTTTTTGAGAGGTTGTAACGAAATAATTTTCATCAAATTTAGTTGTTTTACATAACATGATTCACAGAATTATACTTCTTTTTGCGGTAAGTTTTATTTCTATTTCAGGTCATTCTCAAATTAAGAAAGATAAGGACTCTTTAAATTTGATTGATGTTGTTGATTCATTATTTATAGATCACGATATTAGAAATTATTCTCTGCGATTATTTTCAAATTATAAGGTTAAGCAGTTTAGGTTAAAAAATGGAGATACCAAATCGCGCTATGTGCCCAATAACCGTTATGGACTGGGTTTTGGTTTTGCAAGTAGTAAAGTTTTGATTGATATTGCCTTTAATATAAAAACGGCGAATAAGGAAGCTACCAATCGTTTTGATGCTCAAGGAACTATTATTGTTGGCAAGCACCATTATGCTAACGGATTTATCCAATCGTACAAGGGATTTAACGTTAAAAACAATTTTGGGCAACCAACTGTTTTTAGGGACGATATTAAGTCTATTACGGTTGGTTTTAATTACTTATATACCTTATCTGAAATAGAATTTTCATATTCACTATTAAAAGCGGGTTTAGCAAAACGCAACAAAAATGTCTATATAACTGGCGGTTTGGGAGTTTTTGGGGTGTATGATTATTTTTCATCCAATGATGATATTCTACCACCAAACGGCGAGTTGTATTATAATGAGAAAGCAGAAATAAAACGTTACAATAGTGTTGCGGTTGGTGTATTGGCTGGATTTTTATCGGTTTTTATGTTGCCTAAAAATTTTGTTGCAACCTGTAATATTATGCCAGGAGTGGCGCTCATGAATAAAAGTGTCACTCTAGAAGATGAGAGTTATAAACCGTCAAAGCCCATGCTTTATAAATTAGATTTCACATTGGCTTTAGGGTATAATGTGAAACGGTATTATATTAACCTAATTTATGGCGCCGAAACCTATTCAACACAATTAGGTTTTGATAATCGCTATAGCTTTTACTTATCCAAAGCTAAATTAGCTTTTGGTTATAAATTGGGAGTTAATAAAAAACGGAAAAAGTAAGAAATTAAATTTATTTAGAAATGCTAACCAAACTCGGCGAAAAATTCACCCATTTATTTTTAAAGTACATGCCAGATGCTTTTGTGTTTGCTATACTGCTTACCTTTTTAGCTGGTTTAACTTCCTATTTTTGGATGGACGTCAAGCCACTTGATATTATTGTGGCGTGGTACGATGGCTTTTTTGATTTGCTGTCGTTCACCATGCAAATTGTTTTAATTATTATTACAGGCTATAGTATTGCCTTATCGCCAGTTATAAAGAAAGGTATTGATAAATTGGCTAGCTTAATAAAAACACCAAACCAAGTGTATTTTTTTGTGGTTCTCATTGGATTGTTGTTTTCGTTGATAAGTTTTGGTTGGGTTGTAATTACTTGCGTATTGGCAAGGGCTTTAGCACAACGTATCAAAGGGATTAATTACCCGTTTTTAATAGCCTGTGTGTATTTTTCATTCAATGGTTGGGTTTTTGGGCTTTCTAGTACCATACCATTACTTTTAAATACCGAAAGGAATTATTTGGTTGAAGCTAAAGTATTGCAAAGTACAATAGACACGTCTTTTACTCTAGGTTCTACGCTTAATATAGCTATGATAGTTTCTTTTCTTGTAATGGCGCCATTATTGTTGTTTTTATTACGTCCTAAATCTGCTAAAAACCGCGAGTTGAAGAATCTTTTAGTAGATACTGATAGCGATGAGGTTAAAACCATTAAGGAAGAGGCGTTAAGCTTAAAGTTACCCTTTAAATCCTGGTCTGATGGTTTAAATAATAGTCGCCTTTTGCAATTAGTGTTTGTTACCATGGGGATGATTTACATTGTTTATCACTTTTACTCAAAAGGACTGGATTTAAACTTCAACATCATGATTTTTGTGTTTTTAATAGTTGGGTTGTTTCTGCATCAAACACCTATGCGTTATGTTATTTCCATGAAGCGATCTAGTCGTAATATTTCGGGCATATTGTTTCAGTATCCATTATATGCTGGTATCATGGGAATTATGTTGTACTCGGGTTTAGGTGAGCGTCTTGGTCAACTATTGGCCTCTGTAGCTACAATGGACACCTATCCGTTTTTTGCTTACATTTCCGGAGGACTAATTAATTTTGCTATTCCTTCGGCAGGAGGGGAGTTTGCGGTAATTGGTCCCAGTATAATTAATGCAGTTCAGGAAATTGGTTCAGGATTACCACAAGAACAAGTTACAGCAATGATTTCAAGAGCATCGCTTTCTGTTGCCTATGGAGAGAGCTTGAGTAATATGCTTCAGCCATTTTTCTTATTGATTGTTATGCCAATTATGGGTAAAGGTGTTAATCTTCAAGCACGAGACATCATGGGATATTTAGTCTTGCCATTTTTGGTGTTTTTTATCTTACAGATAGGTTTGGTTTTATGGATGCCACTGTAAAAAGTAAGTAAAACTTTAGTATATTTAAGAAATTCAACCAACTAGCTATGCCAGATTTTCACTCACCAATTGAGGCTTTTTTGTATTGGGAATCCAAAAAACCAGATCAAGTATTTTTAAAACAACCTAAGGGCGATAAGGTTTATACGTATACCTATGCAGAAGTTGGTCTTCAAGCCAGAAAAATAGCTGCAGCTTTAAAATCTTACGGTTTGCCTAATAGAAGTCATGTGGCCTTGTTGTCTAAAAATTGTGCGCATTGGGTAATGGCAGATTTAGCTATTATGATGGCAGGCTATGTATCTATTCCTATTTACCCATCATTAAACGCAAAATCCATAAGCCAGATATTGATTCATAGTGAGTCGAAAGCCATTATAGTTGGTAAGCTGGATGATTTTGAATCTCAAAAGCCTGGAATTCCTAATATGCCAATAATTTCAACTGAAATGTATGGTATAGAAGTTGGAGACAAATGGGAGGTCTTAATGAAAAACAACACAACCATTAATGATGTTTATTTACCTAAACATGATGATTTGCATACTATAATTTACACATCTGGAACTACAGGTAATCCTAAAGGTGTTATGCATACAGTCTCTAACTTTGCGGTAAGTTCTAAAACCTTTGTAAAGGTTATGAACCTGCCTGAAAACCTAAAATTGTTTTCATATTTGCCTTTAGCTCATGTTGCAGAGCGTGCCTTGTGTAATGCTGGGTTGTCTTTGGGTGCTTCAATTACCTTTTTTGATACCATGGAAACCTATGCTCGCGATCTTGAAAACACACAACCTCATGTGTTTTTTGCGGTTCCACGCATTTGGACAAAATTTAGAGAGAAGATTTTAAATTCTATTCCACAAAAGAAATTGAATGTGTTGTTAAGTATTCCAATTTTAAATGCAATAGTAAGAAATAAACTCAAGAAGAAATTAGGTTTAAAAGATGCTGTTTTTATAGTTTCAGCCGCAGCGCCTATTGCATTTAGTTTGGTGAAATGGTATAAAAAGTTAGGCATTACCATTCACCAAGGTTATGGTATGACAGAAGATTGTTGTGTATCACATTTTAATTTACCTAAATCGCACAAAATAGGAACCGTTGGCAAGACCGTTCTTGGAGCAAAAGCAAAACTGTCTCCAGAAGGGGAGATTTGCGTGAAAAATGATTGCTTAATGGTAGGGTACTATAAATCTCCCGAAGCAACAGCAGCTGTTTTTGATGAGGATGGCTATTTGAAAACCGGTGATATTGGAGAATTTGATCATGATGGCTTTTTAACCATTACCGGACGGGTTAAAGATCAGTTTAAAACAGATAAGGGAAAATATATTTCACCATCACATATGGAGTTGCTGCTTTCAAGTAATACAGATATTGAACAGATTTGCATAGTAGGTACAGGAATTCCGCAACCAATTGCATTGATTACGCTTTCTGAGTTGGGTAAGGTTAAATCTGAAACTGAATTAACGGAAAGTTTGGTGGAATCTATAAACACTATTAACCCTAGCTTAGAAAAGCACGAAATGTTGGAAAAAGTAGTTGTTATGAAAGAAGATTGGAATGTTGACAACGGATTGACTACACCAAGTTTAAAAGTAAAACGAAATAATATTGAAAAAATTCATCAAGAGTTTTATAAAGCTTGGTTTGAAAGTGCTGATAAAGTAATTTTTGAGTAGATGAAAGTATTATGCCTTGGAGATAGCTTAACCGAAACCTATGGAATCAATCCAGATTTGGGATGGGTTGAACTCTTAAAAAAAACACCGAAAATTAGTACTGTTAATGCCGGAATTTGTGGAGACACAACATCAGGTATGTTAACCAGATGTGAATCATTACTCATTAAACATAAACCAACCCACCTTATTATATTGGGAGGAACAAACGACCTCTGGTTTGGTTTAAAGGATGAATTTATAATTTCGAATATTCAAGCTATGTCTCGTCATGCAAATCACCATAATGTAGAAACTTTTATAGGCTTGCCCACATTATCCTATAACTTAAATGAGCTTAATTTTATTCAAGAAAATTATTCTGAATGTATTAGACATTTTAGAAGTACTCTAATTCGGTTTTGTAATTTAAAGGATAAACCAGTTATAGATTTTAGTCTAAACATGACGCATAAGCACGTTTTGGATGATGGAGTTCATCCTAATGAGGAAGGACAAAGAATTATGATGAATAATGTCTTAAAAGTTTTGAATAAATAAGATTAAATATGACAAAAGTCATTTACATATACTAATTAGAATAGTAACTTTGAACTATAAAATAAACATTATGACAATTAATATTCAATATGTACGTATGGCAACTAGCGAAGCTATGAATGAATACGTAACCGGTAAATTAGAAAAATTAGGAAAAAAGTATGATTGGGTTATTAGTGCAGAAGTGCATTTTGAGGTTATTCATGACCCAAAAGGAAAAGGTAAAATATGTAAGATTGAATTAAGCCTACCTGGCCCTCGAATTTTTGCGACTTCTAATGAAGAAAATTACGAAAGTGCTGTTAAAGAGACTATTAAAGATTTAGAAAAACAACTTAAAAAACGTAAAGAACAATTCTCTACACATTAAGTGTCCAATTAGGCTGTCTATTTAAGATTATACTTACAGGATTTATAAAAACTATCAATATTTGTTAACAATTTGTTAATTTATTGATAGTTTTTTTATATATTAATCACATCATCAGTCAATTACGGTTCTCAAACCGAAACTTTTTTAAGTTTAATTAACCATCAAAATTATGAGAAATCGTGTTGAAAATGTATCATTAATTCTATTTTTTGGGTTATCTACCATTATGATGATTAAATTAATAATGTACATTGTTAGTTTTTTCTACACAATAGGTATAGATACAACAGCTATGACGGCTATGGGATAATCAATCATAGAAGTCTTTTTTTCCTATCTATGATGATAGGGTTCATTTTTAAGTATCGTAAATGCACGATACAATTGTTCTACAATAAATAAACGCACCATTTGATGTGAGAATGTCATTTGGGATAAAGATAGCTTTCTATGAGACTTGTTGTAGATATCTTCAGAAAAGCCGTACGGACCACCTATAATAAAAACAAGCTGTTTTATTCCAGAATTCATGTGTTTTTGTAAATAGTCAGAAAACCCAACGGAATCGTATTGCTTACCGTTTTCGTCCAATAAAATTACAACATCTGTAGGTTGAAGTTTGCTTAAAATGAGCTCACCTTCCTTTTGCTTTTGTTGTATTTCGCTTAAATGTTTTACTTTTTTTAAATCTGGAATTATTTCCAAATCAAATCTAATATAGTGCCCCAGACGTTTTGTATAATCATCAATTAGTGATTGAAGCTGCTTACTATCTGTTTTGCCAATGGCTAGAAGTTTTATAGTCATATACAAATTTATTCAATCTGTTTCTCTTTTCTGAATATGATAGCTATTAATTCTTCGGTTTTAGCATAATCCCAAATCAGTAAATAAATATTGGCTAGAAGCATTAGTCCGGCAACAATTGGTGTGCCCTGAAATCCCATAGCTGTTACAATAACAAAAATATTGATGACAATAGGCAAATATATTACGGCTCCCAAAAAGGCTGTTCGTGGTATTAAAAGTAAGAGTGCAACCAGTAGTTGCATAAAACCCAAGAAGTTCCAATACCATCCTGTTTGATATAAAGCTTCAAAAAAGAATCCTACAGGATCATCAGTTCCCAATAATGTGAAACGTTGTCCTAATAATTTTTTCAAACCTGATGGAATAAATGCTAAAGAAAGTAAAATTCGGGTGCCCCAAGTAAAAAGTTTAAAGATTAACTTCTCATGAAGTTTAAAAACAATAGCTTCAAGTGTCTTCATATTATGGTTTACAGTCTCGACGATTTACAATGAATCTTGTTACAAATGGCGTTATATTTCGAAAATCAATTGTTATTTTAGCACAAACAATTTAAAACATGATAAGTCAAGATCAATTCAATAAAGAACTCGAATTAATTATTGCAAATGCTATACGTGAAGATGTTGGTGACGGTGATCATAGCTCGTTAGCTTGTATTCCAAAAAATGCCCATGGAAAAGCTAAATTGCTAGTTAAAGATGAAGGCGTTATTGCTGGTGTGGAATTTGCTAAAAGGGTATTTAATTACGTAGATAACGACTTAAACGTTGAAACGTTAATCGAAGATGGCAACCGAGTTAAATATGGCGATGTTGTATTTTATGTAGAAGGCTCATCACAGTCTATTTTAAAAACGGAACGTTTGGTTTTAAATGCCATGCAGCGAATGAGCGCCATAGCTACAAAAACCAAACAGTTTGTAGATTTATTGGAAGGAACTGGAACAAAGATTTTAGACACAAGAAAAACAACACCAGGAATTAGAGCTCTTGAAAAATGGGCCGTTAAAATTGGCGGTGGTGAAAATCATAGGTTTGCGCTGTATGATATGATTATGCTTAAAGACAACCATATTGACTTTGCTGGTGGTATTACCAAAGCAATCAATAAAACAAAACAGTATCTAAAGGACACTAACCGGGATTTAAGAATAATTGTTGAGGCTAGGGATTTAAACGAAATCGAAGAAATTCTGCAATCAGAGGGCATTTATCGAATTCTAATTGATAATTTTAATTATGAAGATACCCGTAAAGCTGTGGCGTTGATTGGCGATCAATGTTTAACCGAAAGTTCTGGTGGTATTAACGAAAAAACAATTAGAAAGTATGCAGAATGTGGCGTAAATTATATATCATCTGGAGCATTGACACATTCGGTTTATAACATGGATTTAAGTCTAAAAGCCGTTTAGAATGACAAAGATCATTGAGGACAAACTGGATAAGATTCCAATTGTAAACCTGGTAGTACGTTTACTTAAGAATGTTAAGCTTCCGGGTTTAGAAGGTTTGTCGCTTTATGATTTGTTGGAATTGTACATTACAGGCATAGTTAAAGGTGCTTTAACCTCTAGGGCAAGTGCCATTGCATTTAGTTTTTTTACTGCAATTTTTCCGTTTCTGTTATTTGTGTTATTTATAATTCCATATATCCCAATTGAAGGCTTTAAGATGGATTTTCAGCAGTTTTTAAATTCCTTTTTGCCGCCTAACACATCCGACTTCTTTTTTACCAATATTTATGATAATATAGATAATATGCATAGTGGAGGTTTGGTTTCATCGGTTTTATTAGTGTCAATTGCCTTAATGGCCAATGGTATAAGTGCTATATTCTCTGGGTTTGAAAATTCCTATCACGAACAACTAACACGTAATATTTTTAAACAATATCTCTATGCGTTGGGAGTTGCTTTAATATTGGCGTTTTTGACGATAGTTACTGTTATAGTTTTCGGATACTTTCAAATTTACATAATTGGGAACCTTGAGGAACATGGATTTGTAGATAAAGAAAACACGGTAAACTGGATAATTTTCGCAAAGTATATGTTCTTTGTCATTATGGTTTACATCGCGACTGCCGTGTTGTATTACTTTGGTACGAAAGAAGGCAAACATTCTAAATTCTTTTCGGTTGGAGCTTTATTTACCACGTTGTTAATTATTTTCAGTTCCTTTCTATTTGGTATATATATTGAGAATTTTTCGCAATACAACAAACTTTATGGCTCAATAGGTGCCTTATTAATTTTGTTATTATATCTGTGGTTGAACTCTACTATTCTGCTATTGGGTTACGAATTAAATGCATCGCTTAACCGATTAAAAAAGTACAATCAAAATATAGGTGAGAACTAAAATCCAATCCATGCCTTATTTTGTAGATGTTATACTGCCCATTCCGCTCGAAAAGTTTTTTACATATCGTATAAATCAGGCAGAATACAAATATCTAGTACCTGGTATGCGTATTTCTGTGCCTTTTGGAAAGCAAAAAATCTATACGGCTCTAGTTTATCAAACACATCAAAACCCACCGTTGGTTTATGAAGCTAAAGACATTCATCAAATTCTGGATGAGCAAGCTATTGTAACCCAAAAGCAGATTCAATTGTGGCAATGGATAGCCAAGTATTATATGTGTTCAGTTGGCAAAGTGATGCGTGCTGCCTTACCAAGCGCTTTTTTGTTGGAAAGTGAAACCATAATTTCAAGAAAGGAGGATACCGTTGAAAATGACACCGATTTAAAAGATGATGAGTTTTTGATTTATGAAGCCTTACATCATCAAACGTCGTTAACCATTCAGGATATTACGGGAATAGTCGACAAAAAGCAAGTGCTTCCAGTTATTAAGCGTTTGTTGGATAAAGAAGTTATTTCTGTCCATGAGGAGATATATGAAAAATATAAACCTAAACTGGTTAGATATGTCAAACTCAATACGGAATACCAATCAGAAGTAGAGATTAGAAACTTGTTAGAAGATTTAAGCCGTGCTCCAAAACAACGTGATGTTGTAATGACGTTATTTTCACTTTCAGCCAAAACTAAAAAACCAATAAAGGTTTCAGATTTGTCTAAAGAAAGTCAGGCGTCTTCAGCAATTATTAAAACGTTAATTGATAAAAATATTCTAGAAGAATATTTTATAAAGACCGATAGGATTGAATTTGACGGAACCGGAAAAGAAGCTTCAAAACAATTAAGTGAAGCTCAAAACGAAACTTTAAACAATATATCTCAACAATTTGAAAATCATAACATTGTATTGTTGCACGGTGTAACGTCTTCCGGTAAAACAGAAATTTACGTTAAACTTATTGAAAAGGCACTCAAACAAAAAAAACAAGTGCTGTATTTACTGCCAGAAATTGCTTTAACAACACAGTTGGTTTCAAGATTGCAAAGCTATTTTGGAGAACAAGTAGCTGTTTTTCACTCAAAATATTCCAATAACGAACGTGTTGAAGTTTGGAATCAAGTATTAAACAATTCACCTAAAGCTCAAGTAGTATTAGGTGCGCGCTCTTCAGTCTTATTGCCCTTTAACAGCTTGGGTATGATTATCGTGGATGAAGAACATGAGCAATCGTACAAACAATTTGATCCGGCACCTCGTTATCATGCTAGAGATACGGCCGTGGTTTTAGCTAGTTTATTTAATACAAAAGTATTGCTGGGCTCGGCAACACCAAGTTTAGAGAGTTATTATAATGCTGAACAGGGTAAGTATGGATTGGTTGAGCTTAAAACCCGATATAATGATGTTTTAATGCCAGACATTGAGTTAGTAGACATAAAAGACAAGCATAAGCGGAAACGCATGAAAGGGCATTTTAGTGATAGATTGCTTGAAGAAATGACTGAAACCTTGCAAGATGGGCATCAAATTATTTTGTTTCAAAACCGACGTGGTTTTGCGCCTATAATTGAATGCTTGACCTGTGGGCATTCGCCACAATGTCCTAATTGCGACGTAAGTCTAACCTATCATCAATATCGTGATCAATTACGTTGTCATTACTGTGGATATACCAGTGTAATGATAAAAAAGTGTGAGGCTTGTGGTAGTGTAGATTTAGACAATAAAGGATTTGGAACCGAACAAGTAGAAGAGGAGGTCAGCCAATTGTTTCCAGATTTTAAGGTAGGACGTATGGATTTAGATACGACACGTGGAAAATACGGTTATGAAAAAATTATTACGGCTTTTGAGCAACAGGAGATAGATATTTTAGTGGGCACACAAATGTTGACCAAGGGCTTGGACTTTAGAAATGTTAAGCTTGTTGGAGTCATGAATGCAGATAACATGCTGAACTTTCCTGACTTTAGGGCACACGAACGCAGTTTTCAGTTGCTTTTGCAGGTTTCTGGTAGGGCAGGGCGTACTGATACTCGAGGTAAGGTTTTGATTCAAACGTATAACCCATATCACAACATCCTACAGCAGGTATCAATAAATGATTATCAAAGTATGTACAAGGAGCAAATAAACGATAGGCACAACTTTAAATACCCTCCGGTTTACCGATTGATTAAAATTACATTAAAGCATAAAGACTATAATCGGGTAAATACTGGAGCTGATTGGTTTGCTAAATCGTTGCGTATGGTATTTAAAGAGCATGTGCTGGGTCCAGAATTCCCACCTGTTTCAAGGATTAGAAATCAATATCACAAAAACATTTTAGTGAAAATCCCCAATAAACAATCTCTAGTAAAAACAAAAGAAGCTATTATTAAAGTAAATAACAGCTTCTCTAGTGTAAAAGATTTTAGGGCTATACGCGTAATTTTAAATGTCGATAACTATTAAATGTTATTTAAAGCATCTACAAGTTGGGTTTTCTTATTTCTACTCAACGGTATTTCATAAGTTCCAACCTCAACATTTTTACTATTAAATCGGTCAACCTTGTCTAAATTCACAATATACGATTTGTGAATTCTTAAAAATTTACCTTCTGGTAATTCATGTTCAAAAGCTTTCATAGTAGAAAGTACTACTAAACTAGTTTCTTCGGTTACCAATTTTACGTAATCACCAAGGGCTTCAATCCACTTAATGTCTTTAATGTAAACCTTACGTTTTTTAAGGTTACTTTTTACAAAAATATGTTCACCTTCGGTTTCGTTGAAATCCAGTTTAAGCTTGTGTTGTTCAACAGCTTTATCTACAGCTGTATTAAAACGTTCGCGAGTAATTGGTTTGTGCAAATAGTCAGTAGCATCATAATTGAATGCTTTAAAGGCATATTCGGTTTTACCAGTTACGAAAATAATTTGGGGTTTGTTGTTTAATACGTCTAGCAATTCAAAACCATTTAAAACAGGCATCTCAATATCCAAGAAGATTAAATCTACCTTGTGGGTATTAAGACCGTTTTTGGTTTCCAACGCACTGTTGTACTCTGCTATTAAATTAAGAGAAGGGTGGTTTTCAATTAACTTTACAATTGAGAGACGTTGTATTGCTGAGTCGTCAACTACTACACAGTTTAATGTCATAACATTTGTTTTATTTCGGTTAAGATATCGACAATAGTACAAAAAATTCGGTTAAAAACCAAAAAACATCGTTAAAACGTTATTTTTAACATTTTTTTAACAAGTTGTTAAGCCCTTAAATTAAGTTTAAATATAGTTGTTTTATTTGGTAAAAAGAACTATTTTTGCACCCATTTTTAACTATAAATTAGATTTTTATGAATCATTATGAAACTGTTTTCATCTTAAATCCCGTTTTATCTGAAGATCAGATAAAGGAAACAGTACAGAAATACGAAGATTTTCTTGTTTCTAATGGAGCGAAGATGATAGCTAAGGAAAATTGGGGCTTAAAAAAATTAGCTTACCCAATTCAAAACAAAAAAAGTGGTTTTTACCACTTATTTGAGTACACTGTACCAGGAGAAGTAATCAACCAATTAGAAATTGAGTTTAGACGTGACGAGCGTTTTATGCGTTATTTAACGGTTAAGTTAGATAAGCATGCAATTGCTTGGGCTGAAAAAAGAAGAAATAAACTTAAAGAAAAAGCGTAATTATGTCATCTATAGAACAACAAGCAAAAGGGAAGAAAGATGGAGAGATCAGATATCTTACTCCATTAAACATAGATACGAATAAAACCAAAAAATACTGCCGTTTTAAAAAGTCTGGTATTAAGTATGTAGACTACAAAGACGCAGATTGGTTATTAAACTTTGTAAACGAGCAAGGTAAAATTTTACCAAGACGTTTAACAGGAACGTCTTTAAAGTACCAAAGAAAAGTATCTGTTGCGGTAAAAAGAGCTCGTCATTTAGCATTAATGCCATACGTGGCCGATTTATTAAAATAAAATTATCATAACAATGGAACTTATATTAAAACAAGACGTTGAAAATTTAGGATTTAAAGACGATATTGTAACAGTAAAGAACGGTTATGGTAGAAACTTTTTAATTCCTCAAGGTCAAGCCGTATTGGCTACAACTTCTGCTAAAAAAGTATTGGCAGAAAACTTAAAGCAACGTGCCTTTAAAGAGAAGAAAATTATAGAAGATGCTCAAAAAGTAGCAGAGGCTATCAAGGCATTAGAACTTAAAATAACTGCAAAAGCTACTGAAGGGGCTTCTGCTGGAGATAAATTATTTGGTTCTGTAACCAAAATGGATTTAGTAGATGCTTTTGAAAAGGAAGGACACACTATTGACAAGAAATTCATTAGTATTACTGGTGGTAATATTAAGCGTTTAGGTCAATACAATGCTGTAATTCGTTTGCATAGAGAAGTAACTGTAGAATTACCATTCGAGGTTATTGCTCAAGCTTAAGCAATTCATATCATATTAAAAGCCTCAACCTAGTTGAGGCTTTTTTTTTAATAGTTTTTTAACCGCAAGTCATAAATAAATCAAACTACAAATGAAATACGCCAGATTAACAAAAGAACAGTTTGAAGAACTACATAAAGAATTTATTAATTTTTTAGCCACACAATCCATAACTGCTGATGAGTGGGAAGATATAAAAACCAATAAACCGGAAGTGGCTGAACAAGAGTTGGACGTGTTTAGCGACTTGGTTTGGGAAGGTGTATTGGGTAAAGTTGAATATGTAGAGCATATATCGCCACAGCAAATGCATTTATTCAATTTAAACGAAACCAATATGCATGTAATAGGCGTGAAGCTTAAAAATGCAATAGATTTGACAACAAAGGATGGTTTTAATTGGCTTCGTGAGAATTTAATGGATGATGATGTGGAATTTATGCAGGCCAAAAAAGACTATTCTGAAGATAGACATGCCGATAAGTTTGCACTAATTAAACAAGGCGGTGTCATCACCAAAGGCGAATTGTTTCAGTATTTTGACAAACTGATTAATTAATTTCGTCACTTCGAGTGTATCGACATTTATTGTCGATATGTATCGAGAAGTAATTAAAACTATTATTTTTGTTTCACCGCATCAAAACATTACATTAGTAATTGTATGAGGAGGAGGAAATCTATTTAAGAATTTAAAAAAGATTCCCACTTTCGTGGGAAGTTAACATGGCACAAAAACCAAGTATTCCAAAAGGCACACGCGATTTTAATCCTGAGCAGGTAGCTAAACGCAATTACATATTTACTACAATACAAAACCAATTTGAAAAATTTGGCTTTCAACCTATTGAAACACCAAGTTTTGAAAACTCCGAAACCCTTATGGGGAAATATGGAGATGAAGGTGATAGGCTGATTTTTAAGATTTTGAATTCTGGTGATTATTTAAATAAAGTCAATGACGGCATTTATAATGAAAAAGATTCTAACAAACTGATTTCTTTCATTTCTGAAAAAGCCCTTCGTTATGACCTAACCGTACCGTTTGCGCGTTACGTGGTACAACACCAAAACGAGATTGAGTTTCCGTTTAAACGTTACCAAATGCAACCGGTTTGGCGCGCAGATAGGCCACAAAAAGGGCGTTTTAGGGAGTTTTACCAATGCGATGCCGATGTGGTAGGTTCTACATCGTTATGGCAGGAGGTAGAACTTGTGCAATTATATGACGCTGTTTTTACGGCTTTAAAACTTGCAGGAGTTACAATTAAGATAAACAATAGAAAAATACTCTCTGGAATAGCTGAAGTTATTGGTGCTAGCGATAAATTAATCGATTTTACGGTGGCTTTAGATAAGCTGGATAAAATAGGTAAGGAGAAGGTGAAACAGGAAATGTTGGATAAAGGTATTTCACAAGCTGGAATTGAGAAATTACAGCCATTATTTACATTATCTGGGGATTTTGGTTCCCAAGTATCGCAACTTAAAGATATCTTAAGTAATTCTGAAGAAGGTAAAAAAGGTATTGAAGAATTGGAGTTTATCGATTCTACTATTTCTGAACTAGGACTTGAAACTGCACAATTAGAATTGGATGTCACTCTTGCCAGAGGCTTAAACTATTATACAGGCGCCATTTTCGAAGTTTCTGCCCCAGAAGACGTTAATATGGGTTCAATTGGTGGAGGCGGTCGCTATGATGACTTAACCGGTATTTTTGGCATGCCTAACATGTCAGGTGTTGGTATTAGCTTTGGATTGGATAGAATTTATTTGGTGCTTGAAGAACTCGATCTTTTCCCTGAACAGGTTTCTAAAAACATTGATGTCCTGTTTATTAATTTTGGAGAAAACGAAGCTCTGTACAGCTTAAAAGCCATCAAGCAATTACGACACAATGGTGTTAATGCAGAATTGTATCCTGATGCGGCTAAAATGAAAAAACAAATGCAACATGCCAATAAACGTAACATTCCATATGTCGTGTTGGTTGGAGAACAGGAAATGTCTAAGAGTACCTTTACATTAAAAAATATGCTTAAAGGTGAACAATCTGAAATTTCCCTTAGTGAATTAATTACACAACTTCAATAAAAAAAGAGTCCTGAAGAAATCTTCAGGACTCAAACAAAGTATAGTTACACTTATAGTAGATTTGGGGCTACCAATTTACTTAACTAATACTTTTTTGGTTATTGTGGCACCTTCGGTTGTTTTAAGATTTATTATGTAAGTGCCAGTACTTAATGAGTTAGTCTTTAATTCTACATGATTTTTAGTTTCAATTTCATTAAATCTTGTAATGGATTGACCTAACATATTGAACATTTCAGCAGATTTTAGATCAACCAGTTTTGGGTTCTGTATTACAATACTTGTATTAGAGTTTACGAAGTATACTTGTAAAGCATCACTAGCTTCAAACTCATCAACACCTAATGATTGGGTTGTAAACGTAATTTCAAAGCGATCTAAATATTCGCCAGCTTCTAAAAATATTTCGTAATCTCTTTCTCTTAAGTCTTGGTATACATTAAGGACTTTATCATGAGCATAAATATTTAGGTCGCTAGGAACATTCTCAAGAATGTCAATAGTTATCTTGTTTATACCATCATCATCAGTGTGAATTCCAATAGGTAAAATGGTATGGTCTGAAATATTATCTATTCCTTGAACAACATACTTGTCATTATTAATCATCCAATACATGTCATCTATTTGAAGCTCATTTAATTTGGCATCAAATCCCCAGTCATAATTTTCTGAAGCACGATCATCTACAGTTACCAATAATTGTCTGTGGATAGTGTTAACAGAGTTAAAACCTAAACGAATTTTCATTCTATTGTCTACATGGTTTGTTCTTGAGGCTGTATTAGAATCTCTCATAAATACAGAGCTGGCAGTTCCTTCTTTTTGGAACACACGCTGACCATTGTTAAATTCAATGTTTCCATCATCTTCAGCAGTTACAAAGAATCCTTGACCAACTGGAATATAACGTCCAGGTGTTTTTGTACCTGTGCCTACTTGTGCTACATCTGGATCTGGGGTTCCCCACGCTGCTGCTGGTGCTCCACCAGAAAAATTATAGGTTCCATAACCACCTTGATATTCAGCAAGGATGTGAGATCCACCTCCCCAATGTTCCCAGAAGTAAAGCGTACCACTAATAAGTGGGTCGTCTACCATAGGGTTAACACCTCCATCAATTGTAGGACCATTATCGGTAATAAATTGTTCGGCATCAATAGCGGAAGCATAAGGGTTACCAACTAAATATTCGTTTCCATTGTTTATTCCCAATGATACTTTTCCATTATTAGGCTTTCCTTGGAATACATAATTTTGTTCATCTGAAACATTTCCGCCTGTGTCATTTACACCTTTCATTGTAAAACCTTCACCAGCCAATATTTCACCTGTATTTCTTACGTGTTGCCACGATGCATAATCATCACTTAATCGGTTGTTGAATTTCCAAATCCAATAGTGTGCAATTTCAATATTGGAACCTGAATTATCACCATCATAGCCACCAACAAAAGTTATATTAGCAGGTGACGATGATGTTGTTCCGTCTCTAAGGATATTATTGTTTAACGTATATTTATAATTGTTCGGTGTTCCTGTTGCTGTAAACCCAACTGGAGATGACCAATAGTTATACGTATAAAGGTCTTGAGTACCTTGCTGGTCTTTCTCTAATTCACCAGAACCACCTAGAACTAAATCACTATCTGTAGTTTGTATTAATTGCGATTCACCTTCCAAATCTATTTTTCCATCAAGATTTAAGAAATGTGTTATGGTTAACCCATAACCTGTATCTGTACTATTATCACCATCAACAGTAAGCTCGTTACTTTCAACAAATAGGGCTAATACGTTTCTGTTTCCGTTGTTTCCAGCTGCCAAACCACTATTATCCATGGTAATATTATGATTGGTTTCAACAATGTTCCAATCTACAGTTACGGTATTGTCAACAATAGAGTTAGCACCCGGTTTGGCTTGCACACTACCATTTGACCATACGGAATCTGTATCCCAATCACCATTATTAGCGGATTGGTATGGTAATGGAGCAGTCTGTCTGTCTACTGTTCTTAATGTTCTTAAAGCCCCTTGATTACCATTTCCAGATTCGTCTTTGGTGTTGGTATAGGTGTAAGTTGACATAGGGTAGTAGCCAATTAGGTCAGACCAAGGAATAGTGCCTATCTCATCTTTTGTTGGCGAAGCGCCTTGAGCAATAAAATATGATCCACCAACAAAACTGGCATTATCTTCAATTTCTTGATTCATTATGTATCGCAATTGGTCTTCGGTAAGTCTAACATCCCAAATACGTACTTCATCAATGTTTCCATGGAAAAATGCCTGTGGTGACAATTTAGATGCTGCTCCTATAAAGAATGATTGATTGGTATCATTTGGTGCTGTTCTGTTTATTTGTTTATCTAATACACCATCTATGTAAATTCTCACTAAACTAGCGCCATATGTAACAGCTAAATGATGCCATTCGTTTTTAGGAATAGTAGTATTGGAAGTCGTAGTTTGTATGGATCCACTAGATGTTTTCCAAGAAACTTCAAATTTACCAGTACTATTAATTTTAAAATCATATCCTTCTGTAAACGAAGCATCTCGTTTAGATAATATAGATTTGTTATCCGCATTGGTGTCTGCCTTAACCCAAGCAGAAATAGTAAATTCTGTAGGATTTAAATCTAAAGCATCTTCCATATCAACATAGCTGGTTGTTCCGTTAAAGTAAATAGATCGCTCAAAAACAAGTTCTGGAGCCCAACCAAATGTTATATATTTAGTACCATCAAAATCATAATTGGTTTTTACAATGGCTTCGCCTAATTCATTAGTGCCTTCAGTCATGACTCTATAATCTGCTGTTGGGTCAAAATTAGGGGTATCTGAAATAAACATTAAATAACGACCATCTGGAGGAGTAGCTGTACGAATTGCACTAGTTAAAACGGCAACTTCTACAGAAGGAATGTCACCTCCTGGACCAACATTTTCAACAACCTTCCAAGTTCTTGCAATACCGTAGAACTGCACGTTTGTTGTAAGCGAAGGTGAGATATCAGTACTCATGTTAACTTCTACGTCAACAGAAGGGTCATCTAAATCTACACCATTGTTACCCCAAACCAGGTATTCTTTATCTTCTAAATCTGTGCTGGTATTTAAGTTGTTAGTATTTGCTATGCTGCCAATACCAATAGTTAATACGCCTTGACCACGTGTTGCACCATCTAGAGCATTATTGACACTTCTCGATTGTTTTTGTAGTAAATCAGAATCATCATCACGACCAATTCCTGCTATGTCGTAGTTAAAAACATCTTCAGCAGGAGTGCCAGTATCAACATCCCATATTACATTTCCAGCGCTATCCACATAATCTTGAGATGTGCCATTTGCACCAAGCGTAATACCATATTTTATGGCTAAATACGATTGGATACGGTTACGCTCTTGTGTTAAGTCGGTATCATTCTTTCTTGCAGAGAATGTAATAATTTCACACATTCTAGCGTTTAGTGTAGCTTCCCAACCTTCACTTCGGCCAATCCAATATCTAGAATCACTAACATTTAAGAATTCAGCCACATCATTTTGTGCATATTCTATATTGTTGGCATTATAGTATAGTTCTTGTTGGGTTACTGCAACATTGTTTCGGGCATTAATTATACCAACATTGTCATAGCTCGTATTTTGGTCGTAAACGGCATAACCATCATTAGATTCAGATGTGCTATAAGTTCCGAGTGCAAAACAAATACTTTCATTATCAACACGCCCAGTGTAATCTCCCATACCAATACCTGTTGCATCAGTTTCGTTGGTTGCTATATCAGCATCACCGCAAAAGGTGTCCATAAACCCAAACGAATCATTGATTACCGTATCGTCAGGTATTAAAACCACAAACATATCTTGGGTGTAAAGCCCGGAAGAACCTTCTAAAAATTGAGTGGAGGTATTATCATAGGAGTAATCTCCATCTAAACTAAAAGATGAAAACGTATTGTCAAACTCTACAACAGGGTTAAAATTAACATTCCTTGTTGGATTATCATAGTACGTTGGTTCTTGACCTGCAGTATTAACAGTAGCATCAGAACCTCTTCCTTGATCATACCAGGTACTTACAGCATTACCATCTGAATATCCTAATCCATCTGTTCCTTTAAGCCATAATTTTAGATGACTTGTAACACCGCCGGGACCTTCTAATAAAGGAGGTATCCCGTTACCTTGTAATGTAAATTGATATGGATTTTCGTCACTGTCGTTATTAGCAATATTAATGATCGCACTACGAATACCAGCTGCACTAGGGGTAAAAGTTACATCAAAAGTAGTACTTGCACCAATAGCTACTGAACCCGAAGGGGCAGTAGTAACAGCAAAATCACCAGGATTTGAACCAGTAAAACTTATTGCACCAACCGAAAGTGCGGTGGTAGCTGTGTTTAAGTTTTCAATTGTAAATGTATGTGTAACACCAAGGGAGACGTCAGTTGATCCAAAATCGGTTCCGTCAGTTATAACTGGTGTACTGTCAGTATGAGTAATATTTAATGCGTTTCCTTGTACGTTTATTTCAGGGGATGGGATTGTAGCTGTTCCTGATATAGTGAAATTATATGGGATTTCATCACCATTTCCGTCATCATTATCTATCGTTACAGTTGCTGTATGTGTACCAGCAGCCAAAGGCGTATAATCAATAGAAAAATTTAAGCTACTACCACCAGATATTGTGCTATTTTGTGCAGGCTCTGTATTTATTGAAAAATAACCACTACCGCCTGTTATAGTTATACCTGTACCAGAATTACTTATGGTAAGTGTTGTTGAAGGGTTTGATGTATTTTCAATAGTAAAAGTATGTGTTGTAGTTGTTGAAACTCCAACTGTACCATAGCTCGTATTGTCAACAGCACTTGGCGTTACATCGCCGTCGGCTATACTGTTTCCTAAGCCTAAAACATCGATTTCTGGTTGAGGAATATAACCTTCAATTAAAATATTATCAAAACGATTGTATTCATTGTTTTTATTAGCATCACCTCGGAATCTGAATTGTGAATTGGTGTCAAAAGTATACGTTCCGCTAGTAATGGTTTCTGAAGCATAATAGAAAGTACCGTTATTTGAAAAATCTGTACCTCTACTGAATGTTTTAATATTTGTCCAGGAACTGCCATCGTAATATTGCAAAATAAAGCCTTCATTATTTTCCAACCCTCCAGTTATAAAACAGAATGAGATATCAATAGTATCGTAAGGGGTTAAGTCTAAACCTGGAGATGTAATTATACTAGAGTTTTTGTCATCTACCACATAAAGATGACCAGAACTGCCATCGCAACTTAAAGACGTACTTCCTCCCCGACCAGCATCGCTGCCTAGGGTCCAACCCTGTTCGTCAGTGTTGAAATTATAATCGGCTACGGTCACTTGGGAGAATGCAGCTGATGATAATATAAACAACAAGCATGCAAATGTTTCCTTTAAAAAAGTAAAATTTTTCATAAGTGGTTAATTTTTTAGTTTGGGACTAATCTAATTATGAGACAAATATAGCAATGTTGCTCCATGAAATGCAAAAAAAATCGATGAAATGCATTAAAATATTATAACTAACTGAAAATCAATAAAATAAAAACCAGTAAATTAACTGATTTACTGGTTTTTATAATGAAAACTCTGATATTTAGAACTTTATAAGTTTCTTTATTACAGATTTGCCATTCAATTCATTGGTTATTTTTATCAAATAAGATCCTTGCTCCAATTTATCCATGTTTCCAACTTTAATGACTCCTCTTAAAGTTGAGTGAATAGAATTGTAAACTATTCTTCCATTTAAGTCGTAAAGAATGATTTTAAATTCATCGTTACTTGAAACAATTGGTAATTGAATATTTACATAGGAATTAAACGGGTTTGGTTGAATACTAACACCATTATAATCGAATTCTGTATTTCCTAGTGTGTTTTCAACAACAGTTACAGTAGCATTACAATTTGATGTATTACCGCTATTATCTGTAACTGTAAATACAACAACATTATCACCAATATCACTTGAATCAAATGTGTTTGGAATAACTGTCATGCTGTTTATGGCACAATTGTCAGAAGAACCATTGTCAATTTGATTAGCTGTTATGGCTGCGTTTCCAAATGCATCTAATTCCACTGTTATGTCTTGAGTATTACAAACTGGGTTTACAGTATCACCATTGTTTATAATTTCCCATGAGCAGGTTGTATTGTTGAAGGTCGCTGTTTCCCAACATTCCGTAGACGGTTCTGCTGGTTGCGTACCCGTTACATCCCAAGAACAGGTTGTATTGTTAAAGGTCGCTGTTTCCCAACATTCCGTAGCTGGTTCTGCTGGTTGCGTACCCGTTACATCCCAAGAACAGGTTGTATTGTTGAAGGTCGCTGTTTCCCAACATTCCGTAGCTGGCTCCGCTGGTTGCGTACCCGTTACATCCCATGAGCAGGTTGTATTGTTAAAGGTCGCTGTTTCCCAACATTCCGTAGCTGGTTCTGCTGGTTGCGTACCCGTTACATCCCAAGAACAGGTTGTATTGTTAAAGGTCGCTGTTTCCCAACATTCCGTAGCTGGCTCCGCTGGTTGCG
>NZ_JALJCW010000003.1 GCF_023634025.1 Hanstruepera flava
CTACTTCTGAAAATCCTCGCGGATTTTCAGTTTGGTGTGTACTTGCTAAGTTAAGTGCTAACACACGCAACTACCCATAGCCGAGACCGTTAGCCCATTATAAAAAATGAAAGACGAGTATTTAAAAAGTATTACAAAACAATTTGAATATTATAAATCTGTTGGAGAGAAAACTTTTGACCAACTTAATGAAAAGGACTTTTTTTGGCAGTATAACGAAGCATCCAATTCCATTGCTATAATCGTGAATCATCTATGGGGAAATATGAAATCGCGATGGACAGATTTTTTGACTTCAGATGGCGAAAAGGAATGGCGCAATAGAGATATGGAGTTTGAACCGGTTATAAAAACCAAAGCAGAACTCGTTGAGAAATGGAATGACGGCTGGACATGCTTGTTTGATGCGCTAGATACCATTAATACAGAAAACTTCGCGACTAAAGTTTATATTAGAAATCAAGAACACTCCATAATTGAAGCAATAAACAGACAGCTAGCACACTACGCTTACCATATTGGACAAATTGTATATATAGGCAGAATGATTAAAGACCAAGAATGGAATAGCTTGACAATACCGAAGGGAAAATCAACTGAATTTAACAATAAGAAGTTTTTAAAAGGGAAACATAAAGGCCATTTTTCTGATGATTTAAAATAGCTAAACCGCTACTTTTAATAATGATTATTATAAAGATTTGTACTTATTTTTAATGTTATGATTCTATCTGTTTTATTAAGCGTTATATTAATTGGACTCGGGCTTATTCATTTTAATTGGGTAATTGGTGGCAAATTTGGGTTTTCAGAATCTTTACCCACAAAATTAAATGGAGAGAAATTGTTAAATCCGAAAAAGAAGGATAGTGCAGTAGTTGGTATTGGGTTAACAGCTTTTGGTTTTTTTTATCTCATTAAGTCTGGACTTATAAACATTAACCTCCCTTTATGGATAATGACTTATGGCAGTTGGATAATTCCAATTATATTCTTGCTACGCGCCATTGGCGATTTTAAATATGTTGGTTTTTTTAAGCAAATAAAAGAAACAGAATTCGGCAAATGGGACACTAAACTATTCTCGCCTTTGTGCTTGATAATAGCCCTATTTGGCACTATAATTCAACTCACACTATAAAAAATAAACCATTACAATATTAACGAACATGAATACAATTAAGCACCAAACAACCCTAATTTTTATAACGCTATTTACTTTATTTACAGCGCCACTTTTAGCACAAGAAAACGACTTTACTAAAGAGTATTTGGAGCGATTGGAAAACTCGAAAACGTATTTAATTCTTGTAGCCGAAACCATGCCAGAGGATAAGTATACCTTTAAAGCCACTCCAGAATCCATGAGCTTTGCAGAACACCTTATGCATATTGGCTGGGCTATGGACTGGCATAGCCAATCCCTTATGGGTGGACGCAAAGCCAGAGATTGGAATACTGATACCGAGCTTAAGGTTGACAACAAATCTAAAACCGAAATGATTGCCACAATTGCCAAAACATTTGATAACACCATAGCATTCATTTCTAATTTCGACACCAATAAACTTAAAGAACGATTGGATTATTTTGGACTGGACAGAACCAAAAGACAGATTTTATTATTACTAGCAGACCATATAACGCACCATAGAGCACAAATGCTTGTTTATATGCGACTAAATGGGCTAAAGCCACCAAGATATGTACTATACCAATAGTTTAAGTTGCCAACACCTTAAAAAATGAACCATGAAACCATTCCCTTTTAAATTAACACTTCTATTACTAGTCATTTGTTTTTCCTGTAGCGGAGATGATGATAATAATACACCAACCCAAGAAGAGGAGGCTCAAATTTTAAACGCTATGTTTTCTGAAATTGAAAGCATGGCTACTAGCTTGCGATGTGAAGACCCTTCTGATTGGTCGTTTACCAGTTTTGGAAGCAAGCCTTGTGGTGGTCCTATTGGTTATATTGCTTACCCTCTAAGCATAGATACACAACTTTTTTTAGATAAAGTTGAAGCACATAAACTGGAGCAAGAAGCCTTTAACCAAAGATGGGGATTAATAAGTGACTGTTCTGTACAACCACAGCCCATTGGTATTTCCTGTGAAAACGGAAATGCCATTCTTGAATTTTAGCAATACCTCTTGTTAATCAGTTTTTTACCCGTTTATTTATCTAATTTTTAAAAAAATTCTTATTTTCACGGCAGCTTAATCAAATCTCAAATGAAAAATCTATTTTTTATCGCTTTAGCTGCGCTATTTGTGTTTTCTTGTTCGAACGATGACGATGTTATTGTAGCGCAATGTGGCAAACCTCAAAACGTATTGGCAAATAACATTACCTTTAATAGTGCCACTATAGATTGGGATAACAACAATGCCTCGTCTTACACTATTGAATATGGCGTTTCTGGATTTACATTAGGAACTGGAACATCTGCTGATGTTAGTAATAATTCAGCTGATTTATCGGGTTTAGATGCCAACACAACTTACGATGTTTATGTAAGAACCAACTGCTCTGCAACCAATACCAGCATGTATACAGATGTTGAACGTTTTACAACTGCAGCACCGCTTGTAGTGCCACAATTTACGACCAACTTATCTGACATGTATATTTATCAAGGTAATATGAACGATTTAAATCCTAGTCCTTATGTATTTGAATACGATTTAAACACACCTCTTTTTACCGACTATGCCCATAAACAGCGTTTAATAGCCTTACCTCCAGGAACCACTATGGATTATGTAGATGATGGTTTTCCTGATTTTCCAGATAATACCGTTATTACCAAGTCGTTCTATTATTTAAATGACGAGCGTGATGCCTCTCAAGGTAAATATATTATTGAAACGCGAGTATTAATTAAAATTGAAGGAAATTGGCAATTGGGTAATTACAAATGGAACAACGACCAAACCGATGCGGTTTTAGACGATACCTCAAGCCACGTTTTAGTAGATTATATTGATGCCAATGGCACAACACAACAAGTAGATTATGTAATTCCTAGTGCGCAACAGTGTTTTGATTGCCATAGTAACGCCGGTGAAGAAACACCTATTGGTCCAAAATTACGCACCATGAATTTTAATAACCAACTACAAGATTTTATTAATGCTGGGCATTTAGGAAACCTAACAGATCCTTCCACTGTAGCTACCTTGCCAGACTGGTCTGATGATGTAAATTACACTTTGGAAGAACGCGCTCGTGCGTATTTTGATATTAATTGCGCACACTGTCATCAAGATGGTGGCTTTTGTGAATTCCAATCGCAATTACGTTTAACTTACGAAACACCTTTTGCAGAATCTTATATTCAAGAAAGAAGTTCTAGTATTGATAACCGCATGCGAAATTATAATGAAGGGTTTAGCATGCCACTTATAGGAACAACTATGGTACATAATGAAGGCTATGCTTTAATTTATGAATATTTAAACTCTCTTTAAACGATACTATTTTAAACACCAAAGCCAGTGATTTTTTTTAGTCACTGGCTTTTTAATTTTCAATAGTCATAATAACAAATTATTTACTGCATACCGTTTTAGTTTTAACGCATGCATAAGGGTTAAAATGTTTAGGCAAATAGTCTTTAACATTAAAATTAAAAGTTAAATCTTCATCCAATTCTATAAGCTCAATTTTACTCCAATCTAAATCATGCTTTCCTTTAAGCGGATTAAAATTTTCCGGTAAATAATCTTGAGTGTTAAAATTAAACGTCAACTCTTCTTCTAACTCCATTACCTTAATAGCATCAATGGCTATTGGTTTAACATCTGGATTGTGAAATAAAAGGCTTTCAAGGCGAGCCTCTTCTTCAGCTGTTACAGTCAATAAATTACCTGATGTTCTATCATCTGGTTCTTCAATTACGTTGTCCGACACAGTCATACTTGCTGCAAGTATCATACTGCTTACTAAAGTTACTAGTTTCATTTGGTAAAGATTTAATTGTTTATTGAAGTGACTCATTTTTTAGCATATAGTTACACTTCTTTTGAAATCTTTAACATTAAAAATCAATACTTTATATTTTATTTAAGAGTAATATGCCCAAACGTTAAGAATTTTAATATCTAATGCAAAAAACTTTTAATGGCTTGGTGGTATTCTGGGAAGTCAATTAAATTATGGTGACTGGCACCTTTGACTTTAATAAAAATAGTATTCTTAACATTTGAGGCCTTATAGAGTTTTTCTGCAGAAGACATGGGTACCACCCGATCTTCTGTACCATGGACAATTAAAACTGGGCACTTTAAACCACTTATAAAACTATAGGATGGAAAGGTGTACGATAGTAATGGTTTTACCGGAAAAATTGGAAAGCGCTTTTTGGCCACATCTGCCAAACTGTAATAAGGTGTTTCCAAAATTAGTCTTTTAGGATTATTTTTTGAAGCCATGTAAGTTGCAATACCTGTTCCTAAAGACCTACCATACAGAACGATATCAGATTCTCCATACTGTTTTTTTAAATAATTATAACAAAACTGTGCATCCTGATAAAGCGCCTCTTCGTTTAAAGTCCCTGTACTCTTTCCATACGTTCTATAATCCATAACAAAAACATCGTAGTTATAATCTGTAAAATATTGTGCGATATTTCCCCATCGACTTAAATTCCCCGCATTACCATGAAAATACAAAATAACTCCCTGTGGCTGTTCTACTTTAAAATGTATACCATTAATAACCGCATCGTTACCAGTATTTAAAAACACTTCTTCAAAATCATGATGGAACCGATACTGATAATCTTGGTTTAAAACTGTTGGCAAGAAAATCAATCGTTCTTGAAACAGATATAGGGCAAAACCCATTACAAGATACAATCCTAACAATAACAATAGGATTTTTTTAAGGCTAGTGCCTTGCTTTTTTCGAGGTATGGATGACATGAATACTGGTCGTTTCTAAATCTATTTCTTTGGGTTTGGAATTGAGAATATCGTCCAACATAAAATGGTAGGACTCAAAATTATTTAGGTTTTTGTGTCCGCCACCTATAACCGTATGAAGCTTGGTTAGGGTAGGGTTAATTTTTGACAACCTAACGCCTGTTTTGTATGGAATTAACTTATCGTTTGTGCCATGAATAATATGAATTGGGCATTGCACATATTTTAACCACTTGTAAGTTGGCAAAGGATATTTCATTAACAACGACAGTGGCATAAACGGTGCATATCGTGCTGTTACCTTGTTCAAGCTATAATAGGGCGCATCGAGAATAAGCATTCGGGGATGGTTCATGGACGCCAATTTGGTTGCAAAACCCGATCCTAATGAGCGACCATAAAGGATAATATACTTTTCTGGCACCAGCTCTTTTAATTTATTATAAATAACTTGCAAATCGCGTTTAATAGCTTTTTGGGATCGTCTTCCTGTACTCTTTCCAAAACCTCGGTAATCTACCATAAACACATTAAAGCCATGCCTAGTAAAGTCTACGGCAAACTTGCCCCAACCCTTTATACTTTTGGAATTTCCTTTTAGGTATAGAACAACGCCTCGCGGATTTTGCTTGGTTTTAAATAATACTCCGTTAAGTTGTGCACCATCTCGAGTCTCCATATTAAACTCCTCGGTATCCTGGTTTTCGTAGTAAAACTGAAAATCCTTGGGTAATTTTTCGGGCTTAAAAAGCATATAGTCCTGTAAAAAATACAAAGCCACACTTATAGCTATATAAGCTATAACTACTATTATTATAACAGACCACCAATATGCCATTTTAAAGGAAATATATCTTTACAAGATATAAAAAAAGGTTGAGTTCAAATGGATTATGATTTTTTGAAGGCTTTCCATTTAAAACCTCGTAATGTTACCATTACGAGGTTTTGGGTTAATTAACCAATCATCAAAACAAGAAAATCATGTATACGATGATACCTTCTGCAATACCCGTAACTATACTCATACCCAGAATATCTTTAATCTTGCTTTTTAAAAAGAAAATAGCACATAGAATAGCCATAATAGCGGCCAACAAAATTTCTAAAGCATCAATTTTTGAAAGCAAAAACGTTATTCCAGTAAAAGCGGCTGTAATGACCAATGTAATAATACTGAACTTAATGATCTCGTGTTTACTATAGTTACCTTCAACAAACCCTTTTCTTAAATCCCTTAAAATAGAGAGCACAAAAAGCAATGGAACCACAGATAAAAAGGGTGCAAAAATGATTTTAATTCCTTTTACTATAGACAGATCGTTATAGGCAAAAAAAGCGATAGCCGTAAAGGCTAATAACCCTGTTACGATAATGGATTGGAATGTAAACAGTAATTCACGTTTTCCTGAATTACTTCTAACTGTTGTATGACTAAACATTGATTTCATAATTATTAATTTTTGATGATTAAACTTTGTTTTTAAATTGACAAAAAGAAGACGTGTATGGCAAGGGCCAACAATACACCACTCAAAATTCCATTTGCCTTTAAATTGTTATATAAAATAAAATTGAGTACATAACCACTAATCGCGGTTGAATTGATAAGATGGGCGAAAATCAAATTATCCTCTAACTGATTTCCGGTAGTCCATTCTAAAAACTGCATAATAATAACACCAACTACTACAGTTATAATTAATAGAAATGTTGCTGGCTTTTGGTTTTCGGCTTTATAGGCATCTGTATTTTGGGGCATAAAATGCTCGATTACTATAAATCGCACAAAAAACAATAGGGGAATTGGAAATAAAATGGATGCCATAATTTTAATAACATCCTTAAACGTTTTTATCTCATCGTAACCTATAAAAACCAGATATACAAAAACAACAACAGAAACTGCCGTTGTAATTATAAAAGCCATATTTAACTTTTTAAGCAGCATTAATAACCAAGAATAAGGTTACTGTCCATTGTGTTATTGGCCAAATAGTCTATACTATTGCCATAGGCTTTTACTAAATGGCTATAAATGGTTTCGAGTTGAGTGATCAACACAAAACAAAATAGAATAAGCAATGTGGTTTTAATAACTCGTTTCATAATAGTTTGCTTTGATGATTATATCACAAAATTGCCAACGATTATAAAAAGATGAAAAACAAATAACCACAATTAATGACGATATATTTTTTCTATTTTATATATTTTATATTAATTTTAATGAATATTATAACATTTATAATGACGATATATTTATGAATATAAAAGCAATTATTTCCACATTATCTTTTGAAGAAAGACAGCAATTTGTATTGTATCTAGAAAAAAAGAACAAGCGTAGCGATGCCAAAAACATACAGTTGTTTAAGCTTTTATGCCGTAAAGAATTGTCCTCAAAAGACATCTGCCTAAAACTTTACAAAACCGACAAATGCAATGCTTATCACGCCCTCCGAAAGCGTCTTTTTCAATCTCTAATAGACTTTATTGCAAACAAGAATTTAGAAGAGGAAAATACTGTTGAGATGCAGATTATTAAATACATTTTGGCTTCGCGAACGTTCTTACTTCACAATAAACCCAAAACAGCTTACAAAGTTCTGAATAAAGCCGAGGCATTAGCTAAAGAGCAACACCTCTACAACATACTAAATGAAATATATCACACCAAAATACAATACGCTTATACTAACCCATCAATTAATTTAGAAACACTAATAAAGACTTTTAAGGAAAATCAGAAAAACCAGTACATAGAAGAAGAGCTCAACATGGTTTACGCCAGGATTAGGCAAACCTTAAACAAAATAACTTACAAAGGCGAAATACTGGACTTTCAAACCCTATTAAACAACACCTTAAAAGAGCATAATATTAAATTAAGCGACTCCCTCTCTTTTAAATCGCTTTACCAACTCATGAGTATTGTTAGCATTTCGGCATTTGTAACCAATGACTATTTTAAAATTGAGTCTTTTCTAATAAAAACCTACAACAGCATTACCAGTCAAAAAATACAAAGCAAACAATTATTTTACCATATTGAAGTGCTATACATGATAGCAAACACCTTATTTAGAAA
Source organism: Hanstruepera flava (assembly GCF_023634025.1). Taxonomy (GTDB): domain Bacteria; phylum Bacteroidota; class Bacteroidia; order Flavobacteriales; family Flavobacteriaceae; genus Hanstruepera; species Hanstruepera flava. The sequence continues at coordinate 8,027 of NZ_JALJCW010000003.1, forward strand.
CAAAAAATTTGAACTGTCAATACACTATCTAGACCAGATGCTCACCCAAATGCTTTCGAACAAAAAGAAACACTACAGTACCTTTAAATTAAAATACAATCTGCTTTTAGCCTTAAATTACAACTACTCCAATCAACAAGACAAAGCTATACAGCAATTAATCCCTTTCACCAAAGTAAAGCATGTAGACATTGAATCACTGCTGGATATTCACTTAAGCCTCATTATGTTTTATATCCAAAAAAATGAATTCAAAAAAGCACATACGGTCTTTTCAAAATTTTATCACACCAATAACTATTATACAGAAAAAGCAGGAATAGAATGGGTACTAAAAAAGAACCTTGCCGAAATAATCTTACATATTGAGCTCCAAAATATAGATTTGGTGGATTCACGAATATTAAGCTTTAAACGCCAGCACTATCCTTATTTAAAACAAATTAACCAACATCGCGCCATCACCTTTTTAAACCTGGTTGAGTATTATTACAAAAACCCCGAAAAGGTAACCTCTAAAAACTTTCACAATACTGTTGAAGCATCCTTTAAATGGATTGCAGCAGAACGCGAGGATATTTTTGTTATGAGCTTTTTTGCTTGGCTAAAAAGTAAAATGGAAAATAGCGACTTGTACAAAACTACCATTGAGCTAATTAATCAATAGCAAATGTTAATCTCTAGTTAAAATTAAATTGAGCGTTAAACCTTTTAAAATCAACCGAGTCCAAGCAACAAACAAAATACATAAATACATTATGAAAAAACTAGTTTTAATTGCACTAGCCCTAATCACCCTTCAAGCTACTGCACAAGAAAGAAAAGATCGCCAGAAAATGGACAAAAAGGAACGTGCAGAACGCATGAGTCAATATACGCCAGAGGAAATTGCTGAAATTCAAACCAAGCAAATGACTTTACAGTTAGATTTATCGGAAGCCCAGCAAAAACAAATAATGGTCATAAATGTTGAAAATGCCAAATCCAGAAAAGCTATGATGGAAAAACGTCAGAAAGCTATGGAGGATAAAGAAAAAATGGAGCTCACCAAAGAGGATAAGTTAAAAATTAAGAATGACATGCTCGATCGGCAAATTGCCATGAAAAAGCAAATGAAAGACATTTTAAATAAGGAGCAATACGAAAAGTGGGAAGCTATGGCAAAAGAAAAAATGAAAAAAGGGCGTCATCAAAAAAAGCAGATGATGCATAAAAAATAATTTTTGAGTTAGTTAAGTTGGTTAGTTTAAAACGGGCAGTCATCTATATTATGCTGCCCGTTTTATTTTATAAACTTTTACTCACCGTATTACAGGCCTCGATGGTTTTATCTAAATCCTCATAAGTTAGGGCATCGGTAATAAACCAGGTTTCAAAAGCACTTGGCGCAATGTAAACGCCTTCATTGAGCATACCATGAAAGAACTTTTTAAAGGTGTCATTATTGCCTTTAGCTGCGGTTTCAAAATCTATTACCTTTTCATTTGAAAAATGAACCGATATCATTGAGCCCACCCTGTTAATGGTATGCGTAACCTTATTTTCATTCAAAACTTTCGACAACCCTTTATGAAGGTATTCCGTTTTAGAATTTAGTCTATCATAAATTTCTGTATCATTCTTCAGCTCTTGAAGCATAGCCAAACCTGCAGCCATGGCCAATGGATTCCCACTTAATGTACCTGCTTGATAAACAGGTCCAATTGGTGCTAGGTAATTCATAATGTCGCTACGTGCTGCAAATGCACCAACCGGCAAACCACCACCAATGACTTTACCAAAACACACTATATCGGCATTAATTCCATAAAGTTCTTGAGCACCCCCTTTTGCCAGTCGAAATCCCGTCATGACCTCATCAAAAATCAAAAGCATATTATGAGCATCACATAAGGCTCTTAACTGCTTTAGGAAATCTTGTTTTGGTGGAATACAGCCCATATTTCCAGCTACAGGCTCTAATATAATACAGGCTATATCACCTGAATTGGCCTTTATGATGGTTTCAACATTTTCAATATCATTATATGTTGCCAATAAGGTATCCTTTGCGGTTCCTTGTGTTACACCTGGACTATTGGGCGACCCAAACGTTACGGCACCACTTCCAGCTTGAATTAAAAAACTATCGCTATGGCCATGATAGCAACCAGCAAACTTTATAATTTTTTCCTTTCCTGTAAATCCTCGCGCCAAACGCACAGCACTCATACAAGCTTCGGTTCCCGAATTAACAAAGCGTATTTTATCTATATTAGGCACCATTGAAACAGCCAGTTCTGCTATTTGAGTTTCTATTTCGGTTGGTGTTCCAAAAGACGTACCCAGTTTAGCTTTCCTTACCACCGCATCGACAACTGGCTTATGGGCATGGCCTAAAATCATGGGACCCCATGAATTAATATAATCGATATAGGTATTACCATCAACATCGTATAGATAACCCCCTTCAGCTTTTTCTATAAAAATTGGTGTGCCACCAACTGCGTTGAAGGCTCGTACAGGCGAATTAACACCTCCAGGTATAACCGTTTGAGCTTGTGCAAAAAGCGCACTGCTTCTTTGATATAACATATTTACTTTTTGATTTTTTTAATTGGATTTAACGACTAAAACCTCACCAATCTTCAAATTATTTGAAGACAAGCTGTTTAGTCTTTTAAGTTCATCTACTGTTGTATTGTAGCGTTTAGACAAGGAATATAAGGTATCGCCTTTTACAACTTTATGTGTCATTTCATTTGAAACTACAACTACCATATTGTTTTTGCTTCCCGTTACAGCCTCATCATATTTATAAAGCTCATAGCGTTCAATCAAACTGATAAGTTTATCCGGATATTTTCTATCTGTGGCATAACCAGCCGCCTTGAGTTCTTTAGCCCAGCGCTTGTAATCTGTAATATCCAAATTAAAGAGTTTATAGTAACGTTTTCTTTCGGTTAAAAACAAGGAATGGTCCCTAAATGAATATTTGGCATCCTTATACTTCCTAAAACACTCTTGCGAAGCATCATCATCGTGATAAATTTTTGCTCCTATCCAACCATGGCACTTAATCCCAAAATGGTTATTAGCTTCAACAGCCAAACGCCCTTTACCAGAAGCCGATTCTAAAATACCTTGAGCCAATGTAATACTGGCAGGAATTTTATAGAGACGCATTTCTTCTTGGGCAATGGCATAATAGGCCTCAATATAATCAACAGTTATATTACCACTGGATTTTTTGGGTTCCGGTTGAGGGGTTTTAACATCAACTTTTGGCGTATTAACTTTAGGTTCTGTATGCCTTACAACGCGTTCTGTTTTCGTTTTATTTCTACTAGATTTTGAAGCGGCTCGTTTCTTTGAGCCACAACCACATACTAAACTTGACAACAAAATAAATACTACAATCTTTTTCATCTTCAATTAATTAAGGGCATTTGCTTTTTCTTCAACAGCTTATTCATGCCATCTATGCCTTGTAGCCCGCCTGTATGGATAGCTAAAATTTTGGCATCTTTAGAAAAATAACCTTTTTTCATTAAATCAAAAACACCAAATAACATTTTCCCCGTGTAAATAGGATCGAGCGGCATATTATTTTGGCTTTTAAAAGCATTAATAAAACTGATTAGTTCTGTATTTATTTTAGCATAACCGTCAAAATGGTAATCTGTGATAAGCTCCCAATTTGATTTATTCGCAAATTTACGAATATCTTTTTGTAAAAAATCACCTTTTAGTGCTGGAAACCCCAAAATTTTCTGATGTACTCCAGACGCATTAATTAGTCCGGATATAGTACCACCAGTCCCTACAGGGCAGCAAATAAAATCGAAGGCTTTATCCTCTTCTGTTAATATTTCCTCACACCCCTTTACGGCGAGCTCATTGGTGCCCCCTTCTGGGATTAGATAAAAATCACCAAAATCCTGTTTTAGTTGATTAATAAAATCTGACGTAGTTTTATTTCTATAGTCCGTTCTAGACACAAACTTAAACCGCATACCCATTTTAGACGCAAACTGTAATGTTGGGTTATTTTGGATACTGTTTTGCAATTCCTCTCCTCGAATTACACCAATAGTTTTAAACCCCTTAACGTATCCTGCCTTAGCCACTGCAGCTATATGGTTTGAATAAGCACCTCCGAAAGTTAATACCGTAGAAAACCCACGATTTTCAGCATCCATTACATTATATTTCAACTTTCGGTACTTATTACCTGAAACAAAGGCATCAATCTTATATTCTGGTTTTATAAATAAACTCGAGGTGAGTTGAATATTGAGTTGGTCTATATTTTTAATCATTTTAACGAATTTAAAAACAGATACTTACATTTCATACAAATTTGTAATATTTTAAGCCGTTCATATTCGATTTGGGGGCACATTTTCACAAAGATACTTTTATATAAAACTTTGCTTCCATTTTTTAAATGAAAAAAATGGCACATACCAATCTTAAAACTCATGACCTAGCTTCAAGTTCTTTCTTAAGAACTTTAAAAGCTATCTGCCTCTTCATTGGTTTTGTTTTTTTTAGTGCAACTGTTAGCAGTCAAACCATTTTATTGGACCCCAACGGTGATGGCGGATTTGAGAACAGTAATGATTTCAATGATATGGGCTGGGAAGTCACTAACAGCAGTAGGCCCACTGATAATCAATGGGTAAGCGCTTCAGGTGCCAATCCTGGATTTTCAGGTCGCGGAGCAGCTTATGTATCAAACAATGCTGGTTTTTCAATTCCACCACACAAGTATTCGGGGAGCCCAGCAAGAGCCACACATATATATAGAGATATTACTGTTCCTGTTAATGAGACGGATATTTCTGTTGATTTTATTTGGATTGCCCAAGGTCAAGTAAGAAGTGATGTTATGCGTATTTGGGTATTACCAACATCTTACACCCCAACTTATGGGGTTGCCATTTTAGAATCTGTAGACAACATTCAAATTGGCGATGATTTTTACAATAGTAGCACTTGGAATGCCACCCCAACCTTAACAATTCCCGAAAGCTATGCTGGTACATCTTTTAGATTTGTTGTGGAGTGGATTAATGATGATAGTGGTTGGGTTGACCCACCAGCGGGCATTGACGACATATCTATTATCTCCCAAATGCCCCCACCTCCTGCTAATGACGAACCCTGTAATGCCATTGAACTTTTCCCAAATGCAAGCTGCAACTATCAAACCTTCACTAATAGTGATGCCACTGACACGGTAACGGTTCCCTATCCTGGGTGCGCAAATTACAGAGATGCTGATGTATGGTTTAGATTTACAGTTCCTGCGTCAGGAGGGTTCACTATTGACTCTGAAGATATTGACATCACCAATAGCGGTATGGCTATTTATTCCGGGGCTTGCGGGTCACTTAATCTAATAGAATGCGATGATAATGACAGTAGCAATGGATTAATGTCCTCAATAATTAGAACCGATTTAACCCCAGGTGACACTATATTTATTCGGTTTTGGTCATATGACAATATAAATAATGGACTATTTAATATTTGCATAAGCCCGCCTCCTCCACGCCCCAGTAATGATGAGTGTGCTGACGCCATAGGATTAACTGTCAACCCTACCTTAACCTGCAATACAGTGACTCAAGGTTCAACTGCAAATGCCACAGCTTCACCACAACCAGATGATGTAGTAGGCACTCCAGACAATGATGTTTGGTTTTCATTTGTAGCAACAAATACTACCCATCAAATATCTTTATTAGATATTATTCCAGTTTCAGGCACAAATGTGAATTTAGCAGTAGGCGTGTATCATAGCAGTTCTGGAAATTGCACTACTTTAACCAGAATTGCAAGTAGAAACCCTAATGTTTTTAGTATTAATGGTCTAGTTATTGGGGAGACCTACTACTTACGAGTCTATGGCTATGAGTCTGGTTCAAACTCCGCGCAAGTTGTTTTTAATATTTGTGTTGGTACACCAGTTGACCCTCCAGCAAATAATGACTGTGCTAATGCTATAAGATTACCTGTTTTACCCGTATGTGATTACGAGACCTATACAAATGCAGGAGCTACGGCTTCTTCCGGCATTCCTAATCCGGGCTGTGGTAATTATGCTGGTGGTGATGTTTGGTTCTATATTATTGTTGATAATACAGGAGAGATAACTATAGACACACAAGATTTAGATATGACTGATGGTGCTATGGCTTTATATAGAGGTTCGGACTGCAATAATTTAACTCTTTTGGATTGTGATGATAATAGTAGCGCTAACGGCTCTATGCCCTCGATAACCAGTATTGGATTAACACCAGGAGAACGCATTTACATTCGTTTATGGGAGCGAGGCAATAACAATAATGGCACATTTGGTATTTGCGCCACTTCACCAACCCTTGAACTGACTGTAAACGCATCAATACCTTGTCCTGGAGAAAACAGTGAGGACTTATTTGCCACCTTCTCCTGTACTGGAACAACCAGTTTAGGGAATACACTATCTGGAACACTTGTAAATACTGATCCGAGAGCCTTACAGCCACTTATTTTTATCTCTAGTGATGACCCTTGCGCCTTTGACCCAGTAAATACATCCAATTATTCTGTAATAGATTTTACTGTTACCACTACTGGAGCGTATATATTCAACATGGCCACTCCATCACCTTATTTTGATGCTATGGGCTATATAGTTGTCAATGACGGAAACTTTGTACCAGGGTCCTGTGCTACTGGCACATGGATAGCAGGCGACGATGATGATGGTCCAGCTTTAAATCCGCAAATTCGAGCTGATTTAATAGCAGGTGTTCCATACCGACTTATTACAACAAAATTTGCCTTTTCGGACACGGGACATGTTGGGCCCTATCAATGGGACGTTATTGGACCTCCAGCGGATGTTGAATGGTATGCTAATGAAACTGGTGGCTCTCCAATAGGTACTGGGTTTTCATTTGATCCTGTAGGCGTAAGTGGTTCTGGCATGGTTGACACCAATACACCAGGCATCTACACCTTTTGGGTGAACTGTCCTGGCAGTACCTTACCAAGAATAAAAGCCGAGTTTATAATTGGCAAGATTTGGAAAGGTGAAGTTGATTCTGATTGGAACAATTCAGACAACTGGAAACCATCTGGAAAGCCAAGTCCTAATGACTGTGTTTATATTGAACCTTCTGCCAACCAGGCTGTATTAACTTATCCTGGCGCACCAATACCACCTACTCCAGCGTATGCTAAAACTTTAAGTATTGGCAATAACGCCTTATTGGAATTAACTTCAGGTACATCCCTGACAGTTACAGATGACATTCAAGTAGCCAATTCAGGTACCTTTTTAATTCGAGACAATGTGAATTTAATTCAGATTACCGATGTAACAAGCAATAACAATAGCGGTAATATAACCGTTCAACGCCGTGTTCCAGGCACGGTCTCAAACTTAGATTATATTTACTGGTCTTCTCCAGTAGAAAACTTTAATGTTACCAATATTTCACCTGGTTCAAACCCCAACCTTATCTATAAATGGATTCCGACAATTAACGGAAATGGTATTGGAAATTATGGTAATTGGCAACAAACCAATGAAATTATGGAAGTGGGTAAAGGTTATATTGTTAGAGGTTTATCTGGAACCACACCAACACCTCCTACATTAGGCTTTACAACAGAGTTTAATGGAAGGCCAAGTAATGGTCAAATAAACATACCCATTCAACGTGGCACATACTCTGGAGCTGATTATCCAGGCTATGGATCAAATATGGCAACCGAACATGATGATAATTGGAATTTAATTGGCAACCCTTACCCATCATCTATTTCTGCACAACGGTTTATTTTAGTTAATGCTGCTGCACTTTTTGACGATACAAACCCAGCTATTACGGGCACTATTTACTTATGGCGTCATTTAACAGCACCAAGTGATGCTTACAACGATCCGTTTTATTATGATTTTGGTTATAACTATAATGCCAATGATTATATAAAATACAATTTAACAGGATCGTCTCCAGCTGGTTTTTCTGGATACATAGCTTCTGGACAGTCCTTTTTTGTTCTTATGGATCATAATACATCTGGAACAACGGGTACTCTAAAATTTGATAACCTCATGCGAAATGAGACCTATAGAAACGACCAATTTTACAGAACAGATTCAGAGCTGGAACGCCACCGCATTTGGTTAGACTTAATTTCAGAAAACAACTACGCCTCCTCTATTTTAGTTGGTTATGTTGAAGGCGCTACAAATCAAACAGATAGACTTTATGATGGCATAGAGTTAAATGAAACCAATATGCGTTTTTACTCCTTAATCCATAATACTAAAATGTCTATTCAAGGTAGAGCCTTACCGTTTTTAGATACGGACACTGTACCTTTGGGGATAGAAATTACCCAAAGTGGAACTTACACTATTGCCATCAATACACTGGATGGACTTTTTGAGGCTAGCGAGCAGTCCATTTATTTGGAAGATACCTTTAACGGTATTATACATGATTTAAGACTATTGCCCTATGTGTTTACTTCTGAAGCTGGCGAATTTAACAACCGTTTTATTTTACGCTATACGGATGTGTCTTTAAGTATAGAGGAAGAATCTTTGAACAATCAGCTAACGATTACCGCTCCTAATGGAAAATACATTATAGTAGAATCTCAAAATGATCCTATAGATAGCATCGAACTTTACGATGTATTGGGACGGGTAATAATTAAACATCATAATGTTAATCAGCTAAATTACAGTCTACAAAACCTTTCGACTTGTGATGGTGTGCATCTTATTAAAGTTACACTACAAAGCGGTAAGCAAAAAACACAAAAGCTCATTTTAAAACCTTAAATGCAGTTAGGTCTTTTGCGCAACAACCTTTGTTAAATAGATTTAGAAACATTAAATTATAATTGTAATCGTCATTAATTCAGCAAAAAACATGCAGTTTATCGATTTTTTTATAAAATATTTAACAGTTTTATAAAATATATCTATATTGGCAGATACTACCCAACTATCTTCTTGTAAACAACATCCTACTTCCTAACGTTTCGGTGTCCCCTTTTCTAAAATTAACCTCAATTATTAACTATTAATTAATTAATTTATGAAAAAAATCGACACATTTTTAAGAGGGATAATGTTTATATGTTGTCTTTCCTCAATGACAATGTTTGCCCAGACCTATAATGGTACTGGCGGAGTGGTTGCCGATGATGGTAATTGCAACGCTTCAAATGAATTTATTCTTAACGTTCCCGCTGTAGATGCTGGAAATGTTTTAGCAACTGTAACAGTAGACATTACGCACACTTGGAATGATGATTTAGACATCTCCCTTATTGCACCTGATGGAACCACATCAATAATTCTGTCAAGTGATAATGGAGGTTCTGGTGATAATTATGTCAATGTAATTTTTGATGATAATGCAGCAACTCCAATATCAAGTTTAGATTTTGTAACTGGCACTATTTCTGGAACTTATAGCCCAGAAGAACCATTATCCGATCTTAGTGCTTTTGGAGTTGGAAATTGGACACTAGTTGTCTGTGACGATTTTGATGACTCTAGCGCTCCTAATGGTTCATTAAACTCATGGTCTCTTACCTTTGCAGAAGTTGAAGAACCTGAGCCTGTTGATGGCGAATCGTGTGAAAATCCTATAACTATCGCTTGTGGGACATCAGACCCAGGCAGTACAAGTGGTTTTGCACCAAATGCACCAATGAGTTCTTGTGGGACCACTATTAATACCGCTCCAGGTGTATATTACAAATTAGAAGGCTATGGTAATGGCGATTTAGTTACTGCTAGTCTTTGTGGATCATCTTACGACACCAAAATTGCTGTCTTTTCCGGAGATTGTAGTGGCTTAACTTGTGTAACTGGTAATGATGATGAATGCGGAGTTCAATCTGAAGTAACATTTGGAGTAAGCGCTGGTACTGACTATTATATTTATGTAACAGGATATCAAAGCAATAGTGGCTCTTATACCCTGAACGTGACCTGCGAGGAACCTCTTCCTGGTCAAACCTGTGAAACCGCAGAATTTATGGAATGTGGTGATACGGTTAATGATTCTACTGCTGATTATAATAGTTCTTCATTAAGCTCTTGTGATACAACATTAGATTCAGCACCAGGTAGATTTTACTTTTTTGAAGGTGATGGCAACTTTGTGACAGCAAGCCTTTGTGGTTCATCTTATGACACCAAAATAGGTGTTTTTGAAGGGGCATGTGGTTCTTTAGTTTGTGTTGCAGGTAATGATGATGCATGTAGCACACAATCTGAAGTTACTTTCCCAACAGCTAATGGAACTCTTTATTATGTATATGTAACAGGGTTTGGTAGTGCCAATGGTGCTTTTACTTTGAATTTAACCTGTATTCCACCACCGGAAAACGATGTGTGTACTGGAGCCATAGCTCTAGAATGTGGTGAAATAGCTACAGGAAATACAACTTTTGCAACAAGTGAAGCTTTAGCAGATTGTGATGGTTTAGCAATTGATACCGCGCCAGGCTTATGGCATTCTGTTGTTGGAACTGGAGGCGATATTGAAATAGACCTTTCAGGTTCAGATTATGATACAAAATTAGCGATTTTCTCTGGAGATTGCGGTACATTAACCTGTGTAGCTTCTGACGATGATGGCGGTGATGGTGTAGATTCTAAATTAACCTTTGCCTCCAATGCCGGAGAAACCTATTATGTGTATGTAACTGGCTTTGGCACAAATAGTGGTATTTATACCCTTTCTGTAGATTGCATATGCGATGTCTATATTGAAGAAGGTGAGTGTGTTAAAGTATTTTCAGGTTATGGCCCAACATCAAGTGTAGAATTGAATGCGGTTGGTTTATACGGTTCTGGAATATACGACTACGAATGGAGTGACGGCCAAACAGGCGCAACTGTTACTGTTACACCAACAGAACAGACTACCTATACCGTTACATTAACAGATTCTGAAGGTTGTACCTCTACGGCATCTACTACCGTTTTATTTGAGAATGTAGTTTGTAATGATAATCCAAACAATGTAAAAGTAAACGTATGCCATAACGGTGATCAAATTTGTGTGTCGCCTAATGCCGTTCAGGCACATTTAAATCATGGTGATACTTTAGGTGCTTGTGATGTTGTGGTAGATTGTGATACTGCACCAGTTTGTGATTCACGCTTAAAAAGACCAGGCCCAGATGCTACAGATGTAGCTACCGCACTTGAGATTTCTTGGGGTGCTGCAACTGGTTTAGTAGATGGCTACATTTTAAGTGTTGGTACAACACCAGGAGGTATAGATATTATAGACAGTGAAGATGTAGGAAACTCCTTGACTTATGATTTATCTGGGTTAAACTTTTTAACCACATATTATGTAACCATAGTACCTTATAATGGCAACGGTCAAGCAACAGGTTGTGAGTCTTCTGTATTTACAACAGGAGAAGGGCCTTGGTGTAGTGCTGAAACGATAGCTTGTGATGGTACCGCAATAGGCAACACCATAACTGATGGCGTAATTAGTGATTATTTAGATACTTGCTTTACCACTTTCTTAGGTGCAGAAATTAGTAGTTTCCCTGGAGTTTTCTATCAATTTGAAGGAACCGGTGATAACATTACAGCTTCACTTTGTGGCACAAATACAGATAGCGATTTAACTGATACGATAATAGGTGTTTACACAGGAGATTGTCTGGGATTAACTTGTCTAACAGGAAACGACGATTCGTGCTCTTTATTGTCTGAAGTTGAATTTGCTTCAGAAGTAGGGACAACATATTATATTTACGTTGCTGAATTTTCAACTTATTCAGATGGAGGAGAATTTGAATTAAGCTTAACATGTACCCCTCCACCACCACCTTTAGATGCTTGTGTTAATGCAGAATTTATTGAGTGCGCTTCAGGCACAGTTAATGGTGATACAACTGGATTAGCTGCCAATGATATAGATTCTTGTGGTGGATCTGCCAATTCAGGTGCAGGTAAATTCTATGTATTGGAAGGTACCGGTGATATTATTACTGTTGACACTAATGGCACTAGTTACGACACACAATTAGCTGTATTTACCGGAGATTGTGGTAATGGCGGTGCGAACCTGGTTTGTATTGATGGCGATGACGATGGTGGAGATGGTTTACAATCTGAAGTTACTTTTCCAACTTTAGAAAATAACCTGTACTATATTTATGTTACTGGATTTGGAACCGGTAATTTTGGTCCTTTTACTTTAAATATAGAATGCGAAGAGGCTCCAGAACCTCTTGCTAATGAAACATGTAGCACTGCAATTACTTTAGACTGTGGTGTTGCTGTAGATGCTACTACTATTGGGGCAACAGGAACAGATACAGAAACTGGTATTGGAAGTTGCGATTCTGGTTTTGACTCTGCTCCAAGTGCTTATGGAGCCTGGTTTACATTTGTTGGTGATGGAACACTTACTACTGTTACCGCAGATGCTTTAGGTAGTTTCGATCATGAAATGGTTATTTCTACTGGAAGTTGTGGTAGTTTAACAAATGTAGATTGTTCAGACAGTGGTTTTGGCGGCGGTATTGAAGCCATTACTTTCCAGTCAACTTCTGGCCAAGCATATTATGTTTACGTTGCTCATTGGTCAGCTACAAGTTCCACAACAGGAGACTTCACTATTGAAGTATCTTCTTGTCAAAGTAGGGAAGCACCAACTACTGTATCAACACCAACATGGAATCTATATCCAAACCCATCCACAACTGGTGAGGTACAAGTAGATTTAAGTAATTACTTAAACCAAGATGTTAGCATCCAAATGACAGATTTCCACGGTAAAATATTATCTACCAACAATCTGTCTAATGTGCAAAACCCTAGATACCGTTTAAGTACCCAAGGTATGTCTCATGGCATTTACTTTGTTCGTGTAGCTACGGAATCTGGAGTAAGTACTAAAAAGCTTATTATAGCGAATAGATAAATTATTGATTTGATTAGTCAAAATAGTTTAAAGCTATTTTGATTGAGATAAAAGCTGAACAATGCATGCATTGTTCAGCTTTTTATTTTAGTATTAATTACTATTTTTTGTGATTTTAAATAATTTATGCAAATCAGCCAAACAAGTCATTCAATTGATTGTCAAGTTTTAAAGACCAGCATTTTAACCGCTATAAAAGACATCTTATCGATTTATAGTTTCCAAAACTCATATTCTAAATAAACAATGTTATTTTTATGTTAATAATTTTGTAAAAGTCAAGCTCAATATTCTTTTATAATTTGAATTGAAATCATTATTTTTCAACCAGTTATAAAAATTTATTCTGAACAGCATTTACCCCCAAAATCTGCAAAGCTTTATCCTATGTTATTACAATGCACCAAAGTGTGCATTTTGGTATTGATTAATAGCAATATTTAAACGACACCTATTTGTCGTTTTAATTAATAACATAACTAATAATGATACATAATTACCTGTTTTTTAAAAATCTTAAAAATCTAATCTCCCTAAAGATTTTTAGTTTAAGTTTCCTTTTTATTTTAATTTCTTATAGTGGGTTCGGGCAAACCTACACAGACAATACTCCAACGGGTGGCATAGAAACTTGGACCGTTCCTGCTGGGGTAACCTCTATTACTGTCGAATGCTGGGGTGCTGGTGGTGCTGGTGGTGGTGAAAGTAGAAATAATTTAGCTTTTGATGGTTCCGGTGGTGGTTCTGGCGGAACATATGCCAGCTCTATAATTACTGTAACACCTGGCCAGATTATTAACTATAGAGTTGGTGTTGGCGGTGTTGGAGACACAAATGATGGTCAAAACGGAGGAAATACCTGGTGCGTTAGCAATACTACTGTACTTGCAAATGGAGGTATAGGAGGCACTAGAGCAGATAGTGGTGGTGCCGGAGGAACAGCTGTTACAACTGGTAGTTTCGGTACTACTATAATAGTAGGTGCAGATGGTGTTGATGGTACAGCTACAGCGGGGGGAAATGGTGGAAATGGAGCCAATGGCGGTGGCACAGGAGGGGCTGGCGGTAATAATGGAGATGGTTCGAACGGACTTACACCTGGTGGTGGTGGTGGTGGTGCTGACACTAATACTAATACAGACGAAAGCGGTGGAAATGGTGGAGATGGTCAGGTTAGAATAACCTATACTACTTGTGTCAATCCTGCTTCAGTCAATGCAACAACTTCCATTACTACAACCACAGCTACCATAAATTGGTCTGCAGCATCTCCTGCTCCAGCAGGAGGTTATGATTATATTGTATCTACCGACAACTCTACGGCTACCCCAGGAGACGACACAACAGGTAATACAGCCGCAACTACAGCAAATATTACTGGTTTAACACCAAATACTACGTATTATGTATTTGTTAAAAGTAACTGTAGTTCTACATGGGTAGGTCCTGAAACATTTATGACCTCCAATGTTTCCATAACTAATGATGAATGTACTGGGGCCATTGGTTTAACAGTAAATACCGATTTAAACTGTGGCGTTGTAACTGCTGGCACTAATGTTGGCGCCACAGCTTCGCCGCAAGCCGATGATGTTACTGGAGTCCCAAATGATGATGTTTGGTTTAGTTTTGTGGCTACAAGTACAGAGCACCAGGTTTCTTTAGAAAATGTTGTTGTTATTTCAGGTTTAGGAGGCATGGGCGTTGCGGTTTACGATGGTGGTACAGCTCCAGTGAATTGTAATGCTTTAGTTTTAGAAGATAGCCAAAATGCGGCTTCACCATTATTGGTAAGCGGATTAACCATAGGAAACACCTATTTAGTTAGAGTATATGGATTAGTAAGTGGTTCTACACAGTCCTCTACTTTTGATGTTTGTGTGGGTACCACACCACCGTGTTCAGCTCCTAATACACCGGCTGGACCTATTACTTTTGGTACGGTCACAGATGACACCATTAATGCCACATTTACAGGGTCTACACCTGCACCAGACGGTGGTTATTTAATTTTAATGAATACTACAGGAGTAGCTCCTACTGATCCAACAGATGGCACATCGTATACTATTGGTGACACATCACTAGGTGCTACTGTTATTGATAATGATAATGATACTAGTTTTTCAGCGACGGGGTTAACGCAAACAACAACCTACTATTTCTTTATTTTTGCATTTAATGAAAATAATTGTAATGGTGGACCAGCATATAGTAGTACATCTTTGGATGGAAATGAAACAACAGTTGTTCCAACATATTGTATACCATCCTCATCAAGTAGTTCTAATTATATTGATGATTTTTCTACAACAAATGGACAAACAAATATAACTAACAATAATACTGGTTATTCAGCAGGGGGATATGGAGATTACACCTCTTTGGTAGCTTCTCAACTTCCAGGAGGCAACATTACCTTTAACGCTGATTTCATATATGGATTTGGTGGTATGGGAGTAGGAATTTGGGTAGATTGGAATAATGATTTAGATTTTGATGATGCTGGTGAACAAATTTATAATTCTGCTGGTTATATTACCAATTTGAATTATACTTACACTATTCCTGGAATTCCAGCTGGAACCTATAGACTTAGAATAGTTGCTGATTATTGGGCTACTTCTCCAGACCCATGTTCATTTAGTGCAACTGGGCCTTCTGGTGAGGCTGAAGATTATTCACTAACAATAGTGCCTTTAACCTGTACAGACGATCCTATAACTGTAACCGCTAATTCTACAACGCCTACAACAGCGACAATTAGCTGGACACATCCCGCTCCACAACCAGCTAATGGTTACGAATATATTATTTCTACTGACAACACTACCGGTACACCAGGTGATGATACAACTGGAACTACAGCTTTAAACAGTATCAACTTAACTGGTTTAACAGCAGGTACAACCTATTATGTCTTTGTGAGGGGTGATTGTGGTGGTGGTGACCAAGGTATTTGGGTTTCCACTACGTTTACAACAGCTTGTTCCGATACTGTAAATACATCAACTATTTGCGGTATTATAGTTGACGAATCGGGTAATGATCCATTTAACGCAGACCCTTTTGTTACAGACCCTACGGCTCAATTAGATTGTGACAACGGTGATGTTACCTTACAAGCCTTTTCCAATTTAAGAGAGACTACCAGTTATTTAGTTGAAAAAATAACATACCCAAGTCCTGCTCCTGATTATGACTTTCCTACTTTAGGTAACGGTGATAACCAAGTTATTAGTACAGATGATGTTTGGGCAAGCTCAAGAACCGATTTAGATTTTACATTTTGTTTTTACGGAAATACCTACACCCAAACTTTAGTGGGTTCTAACGGGTTAATAACTTTTGACTCAAGTATTAACCCTGGTGATTTTTGTAATTGGAATATTGATTTTGATATTCCCGACACCAACGATTTGTATGAACAGACTATTTATGGTGTCATGCATGATATTGACCCTTTTGGGCTTCCTGCAGGTGCCATAAAAAGTAGAACAATAGGAACCGCACCATGTAGACAATTTCAAGTCTCATGGCATGATATTCCTATGTTTAGTGATGCAACTCGTTTGTATACAGGAATGATTGTATTACATGAAACCTCCAATATTATAGAGGTGTTTATTGAAGAAAAACGTATTGAAAACGGCAATGTAAGTCCTTGGAATGATGGTAACGCTGTTGTTGGTATTCAAGGTGACATTACACCTTTAGCACCAAATAATGAATATGCAGTTGCTCCATGTAGAAATGTATTAGACGACAATTGGGAAGTTACAAACGAAGCATGGCGATTCACGCCTAATGGTGCCGTAATTTCTCCAACAAGTGTTACGTGGTATTCTGCCAGTAATGGTGGAACTGGCGGGACTTCTGTTGGTTCTGGTTCTACATTAAATGTATCTCAAGCTGATACATACACTGCTGTTTCACAATATAATCTTTGTAATGGTTCTGTTACCCTTGAAGATGATATCGTGGTAACTGATTCCAGAAAAGTATGGAATGGTTCTGTTGATGATGAATGGAATAGAGCAGCAAACTGGACACCTAATGGTATTCCTACAGCCATTGATTGTATTGTGGTTCCGGATGTAACAACAACCTCAAACAATTCGCCTACATTATCCAGTGGTTCACCTCCTATTCCTCCTGCACCCGGTTTAGGTAGGTCTTTACGTATAGAATCTAATGGTCTTGTTGAAGTACAGCAATATTCAGATTTAGTGATTAGAGACGAAATTTATATTGAGAATGTTAGTGTACCAAATGGCAAACTGATTTTGCGAAGTGGTTCTAATTTAATTCAAATAACCAATACGGGAATAACCAATACAGGTAACATACAAATGCAACGAAGTGTTAGTGGTTTAACACCTCAAGACTATGTCTATTGGTCTTCACCTGTAGATGGATTTGATGTCAATGATGTATCACCTGGCTCGTCTTACATATACAAATGGATTCCAACAATTGGTGGAAATGGAGCTGGAAATTACGGAAACTGGCAAGCTACTGGCGAGACCATGCAAGACGGTGTGGGTTATATTATTCGCGGTGTTTCGGGAACGAGCCCTGAAGGCGTTGCTGCCGCTAATACTGTGGAATTTATGGGAACACCTAAAAATGGAGCGATTACGGTTCCTATTTCTAGAGGCAGTTATAATGGTGGACCCTATGCTGGAGCTGGAGGCACACAAGCAACAGCTTTAGATGATAATTGGAATTTAATTGGAAACCCATACCCTTCGGCCATTTTAGCCAGTGAATTTATTTCTCAAAATGCTGCTTTGGATGGATCAACACCTGACCCTAATACACCTGCTATTGTTGGAACTGTATATCTATGGAGACATCAATCAGCTCCAAGTGCCATAGGAGATCCATTCTATGGTGATTTTGTTTACAATTATAATCCTAACGATTATATAGCTCATAACGGAACAGGGTCCAACCCATCTGGGTTTAGTGGCAACATTGGTTCTGGTCAAGCTTTCTTTGTACTCATGGACCATAATGCATCAACACCTTCCAATGTGGTATTCAATAATGACATGCGTTTAAATGGTGGTACCCCTAATGACAATAATGATTTTTACCGCTCAGGCCATTCAAACTCTAATAGAACGGAAATAGAGCGCCATAGAATTTGGTTGGATTTAATTACACCGAACAATACAGCCAACTCTATATTGGTTGGTTATGTGGAAAATGCCACTAATGATTTCGATAGGATTTTTGATGGGTATGAGTTAAGTGAAACTACAACCCGTTTTTATTCTATTCTCAACGATACCGATTTAGCCATACAAGGTAGGGCTCTACCATTTGACGTTACCGATATGGTTCCGCTAGGTATAGAGATCCCAACAGCAGGTAACTATTCCATTGCCATCAATTCATTGGATGGTTTATTTGAAAATGAAGAACAGAACATTTATTTAGAAGATACCTATAATAACTTTATTCACGATTTGAGGTTATCTCCGTATAGCTTTACTGCTGAAACCGGAGTGTTCAACGATCGTTTTATCTTAAGATATACCAATAACTCGTTGGGTGTTGATGAGTTTAGCTCTGAAACGGCAATCACGATTACTGCTCCTGGTAATCATTACATAAAGGTTAAGGCAAGCAATAGCCCTATACAATCCATTATTGTTTATGATGTTTTAGGCAGACAACTGTATAACAACAATGCTGTTAACCAACTCGAGTTTAGAATTGATAACTTAAGCCAAAGTGATGGGGTATTGTTTGTAAAAGCTAAATTAGAAAATGGCATGCAAAATATTCAAAAGGTTATTTTGAAACATTAACTATAAGTATTTAATAAAATTCCAAAAAGGCCTTGATTGTATATAGTCAAGGTCTTTTTCTTTACCATAAGCTTCGCGTTCGAAAGCAATATTTCTATATGCTTGACGCCTATTTTTATATATCGCTAATCGCACTAAAAATTCAAATCCATACCAAACATAAAACAAAACAATACATAATTCCAATTGTTGTCGTAAATGAATGCGTTCATGGTTAATAAAAATCACATCATGTTTTAATTCCTTGTTCTTAACTAGCACAAAGGGATAAATAGTAATTCCCGAAAACCCTTTAGGCACCAAATGTTTTACCACTACAATCATAAATGGAGTTTATCAAAAATCAGTCCAATTAGTATTGTCATTATCTCCATATTCAAAATCAACAATCCGCATACCAAATGGCAAAGCATTTATATTATCTTTGTAACATGAAAAAGATAATCCCCATTGAAGAAGGTGATTTTTATTGGACGCCTGAAGGGTATCGTTGCTTCACTGAGCAATACCATTTGAAACGTGGCTATTGTTGTGAAAGTGGTTGCAGGCATTGCCCATATGGATTTAACACAAAAACGCATTCTCAAAAATAAACACGCCATTGGATTTACTTTTAATGACATACCGTATAAAAGTGGCCAACACTCACCATCGTGTTGACATTCGTTATCCATAGTATAAATCTAAAAACATTACCCTTTTTAGATTAAACATAAAACTATAATAACATGACATTTCGAGAACATATTTTACAAGGCATACCAGAAATACTACCTAAACCTAAAGCGTTTGAATCTGATATAAATCATGCACCAAAGCGCAAGGACATACTTACAGAAGAAGAAAAAAAGTTAGCTCTAAAAAACGCGTTACGCTACTTTGACAAAAAACATCATGCTGAATTACTTCCCGAGTTTAAAAGTGAATTAGAAAACTACGGAAGAATTTACATGTACCGTTTGCGTCCGGATTATAAAATGTACGCCAGACCACTAGAAGATTATCCGGCAAAATCTAAACAAGCTGCAGCCATTATGCTCATGATACAAAATAATTTAGATTATGCTGTTGCCCAACATCCTCATGAATTAATTACCTATGGTGGGAATGGTGCCGTATTTTCTAATTGGGCACAGTATTTATTGACTATGCAGTATTTAGCCAATATGACTGATGAACAAACGTTGGTGATGTATTCAGGTCATCCCATGGGATTGTTCCCATCACATAAGGATGCACCAAGAGTAGTTGTTACAAATGGCATGATGATTTCTAATTATTCGCAGTCTGATGACTGGGAAAAATTTAATGCCCTAGGTGTTACACAATATGGGCAAATGACAGCTGGGAGCTATATGTATATTGGCCCACAAGGTATTGTTCATGGAACCACAATTACAGTATTAAACGGTTTTAGAAAAATAAAGAAAACACCTAAAGGTAACTTGTTTGTTACTTCAGGATTGGGTGGTATGTCTGGTGCGCAACCTAAAGCTGGTAACATTGCTGGGTGTATTACAGTCTGCGCAGAAGTCAATCCTAAAATCACGCAAGTGAGACTAGACCAAAAATGGATAGATGAAAAGATTACTGATTTAGATGAATTGGTTAATCGCGTAAAAATAGCCAAAAGCAATAAAGAAACCGTTTCCATTGCCTATTTAGGTAATGTGGTTGATGTTTGGGAAACATTTGACAAGGAAAATATACATATTGATTTAGGAAGTGATCAAACATCACTTCATAACCCTTGGTCTGGTGGTTATTACCCAGTTGGACTGTCTTTTGAAGACGCCAACGAGATGATGGCCAACCAACCAGAATTATTTAAAACGAAAGTTCAAGAAAGCTTAAGGCGACAAGCTGCCGCCATTAACAAACATACAGCCAAAGGCACTTATTTCTTTGATTATGGTAATGCCTTTTTATTAGAAGCGTCCAGAGCAGGTGCTGATGTCATGGCCAAAAATCCTACAATAGGTCGCGAATTTAAATACCCTAGTTATGTTCAGGATATTATGGGACCTATGTGTTTTGATTATGGGTTTGGTCCGTTTCGTTGGGTTTGTACTTCTGGAAAACCTGAAGATTTAGCCAAAACCGATGCTATTGCGTGTGCCGTATTAGAGGGTATTATGCAAGACTCACCCAAAGAAATTCAGCAGCAAATGGCTGATAATATACAGTGGATAAAAGGTGCTCAAGAAAACAAATTGGTGGTAGGCTCTCAAGCCAGAATATTATACGCTGATGCTGAAGGACGTATGAAGATTGCAAAAGCCTTTAACGATGCTATTGCCAAGGGCGAAATAGGCTATGTCGTTCTAGGTCGTGATCATCATGATGTTTCTGGAACCGATTCTCCTTATCGTGAAACCAGTAATATTTATGATGGTTCACGATATACAGCCGATATGGCCATACAAAATGTTATTGGCGATAGTTTTAGAGGCGCTACTTGGGTTAGTATTCACAATGGTGGTGGCGTTGGCTGGGGAGAAGTTATAAACGGTGGATTCGGCATGGTTCTTGATGGTAGTAATGATGCGGAAAGACGTTTAAAATCAATGCTTTTCTGGGATGTAAATAATGGAATTGCTCGTAGAAGTTGGGCCAGAAATGATGAAGCTATATTTGCTATAAAACGTGCTATGGAGGCAGAACCCAATTTAAAAGTTACGCTTCCTAATTGTGTAGATGAAGAATTACTAGACTCGTTATAACTTAAACCCTATTGTTATGAAAAAACTATTTGTTAAACTACTATTTGTCTTAAGCTTATCTTTATTGTTTACCTCTTGTGCTTCGGTTCGAGTTATAGCCGATTACGATAAGCAAGTTAATTTTAATGAATTCAAAACCTTTGCGTTTTATAAGCCTGGTATTGATAAAGCAGAAATTAGCGATTTAGATAAACGAAGAATTTTAAAAGCTATTGAAAGTGAATTAGTTGCTAAAGGTTACACCAAATCAGAAAACCCCGATTTACTCGTAAGCATAATTGCTTCTGCTAGGGAGAAAATTGATGTCTATAACAATTATTATGGAGGCGCTGGCTGGGGCTGGGGCTGGAACCCCTATTTTTACGGGAACTATAATACCGTATCAACGTCTACTGAAGGTGTTTTATATATTGATTTAATAGACGCTAAAAAGAAAGAACTGGTCTGGCAAGGGCAAGGTGTTGGCTATCTTAACTTCAATAATGTTGATAAAAAAGAAGCCAGAATAAAAGAATTTGTTTCACAAATATTAGAAAAATACCCACCAGAACTACAATAAAAAAAAGCGACTATAACTAGTCGCTTTTTTTAGTTTTTATAAATACTACTTTTTTTCTTTTTCTAATGATTCTTGATAAATCTTATACTGTTCAGGAGTTAAAATAGCTTTTAATCTTTTATTGGTGTTCTCTAAAACAGCAAGTTTAGCCTCCTGTGCTGTAGCTATACTTTTGGTGTTTTCCTCTATTCCAGATAAGCTAGTTTGTTGCTCAACCAAAACTTTAAAAACCTCACCCTGTTGGTCACCAGTTAGGGTCACCAATTTATGGATATCATAAGTTTGTTGTTTAGCAATAGCTTCTGGTCTCTGTCTTTGTGCATCTTGAGCTACTGAAGATTGTAATCCCATAAAAAACAATGCAACAATGCTAAATAGTGTAATGTATTTTTTCATAATAACAATTAATTAGTTGTCTTTAATAATATAAGGGTTCAATATACAAAATATATCAAATATATTAAACAATTAATATTATTAGACCTTATGTTTTCTGAAAATAAATCCGATAATCATTCTACATCACAATATCGTTCTTCCATTCGTAAGGATTAGGAATATTCGTATCATCTATTAATTGCCTTATGTCTATTTCAATACTTCTTGAAAGGTCTGTTATGGGTACATCATTAGGGCTACCTTCGAACGGATTTTCCGAAACCTCTCCAATGGCTTCCATTGTATGAAACACCCACGAAATTAGTGCACTAAACAGCACAGAAAACCATACAAAGTGTCGCGCTATCGTTTCTTGTATTTGATATCGTATAGTATGCTTCAACTCCGTTTTGTCTAGCAGAACTAATATTTTATCTCCAAAAGACTCAAACTCCTCCATAATCCCAAATGGGATTAGAATTATAAATGCCCAAACAAAAATGTAATTTAATGTTGCAAACTGTCTAGGATATGGGAAATTCTTAATGCGTTCGCATTTTCCCTGAAGCGTGTATAATTCCACCAAAGCATTAGACATTTCCATATGCCTAAAATTATCAATCAAACCATCTTCTTTTAATTGCTTTAATCGTTTTGATTGAATACCCAATAATTGTGAGGCTTGATTAGACTTTGCAAAAACACTTTTGAATTCCTCTTCAGATATATAATCTCTTATAACATCTTCAATTGGAATCTCATCTTCAAAAACTGGGTATTTGGAATTTCTAATATCCATTGCAGAATGTCTAGCCCTTAAATGCAATTCCCAAGGTTTATCTTTTCGTAATTGGTACCTTAGGGCAGTTAACCAAGCTACATGCCGATGTACCAGCTCACGCTTAATTAGAAACAATTCTTCATCAGATTTTGATAAATTGGAGTGGTCGTTAGTAATAAAATCCTTTACCATAATGGTCCAAGATCGTGAAGTGTTTACAATACCTCCCCAAATTTTCCGAGCTTCCCAAAGCCTGTCGTATGCGGCATTATTCTTAAAACCTGTAATAAAAGCCACAGCTGTACCTAATACTCCTAGTGGAAGCCATGGTACATGCAACCATTTTAAGCCTACTACCTCAAAGAGAAAGACAGGTATAATTCCTAGAATAAGAAATAAAAATATGTACCGCTTGGACCAAACAAATACGGCTTTAAGAGGAAATATTCTTTTTATAAACATACTAGAAAATTAGCACAGTAAGATACAAAATGTCAATAATCTAACAAGTCTATTATTTTTGTTTTCACTTTCTCCGTTGAAGGAATCATGGTTTGTTCTAGCGTTGCATTTAATGGAATAGCCGGCATGTTTTCACTACCAATGGTCATTACTGGTGCATCTAAATATTTAAAACACTCTTCCTGTATTTTTCCTGATAAGGCTCTTGCAAAACTATTATTACTAGGCTCCTCTGTTACGACTAAACATTTCCCAGTTTTCTTGACCGATTTCATTATGGTATCCTCATCCAATGGATACAATGTTCTCAAATCAATAATCTCAATTTGATCCCGCATATTTAATTCTCCCGAAGCATTATACGCCCAGTGCACACCCATACCGTATGTAACAATGGTACAGGTTTCTATATCCTCTTGTTTCCAGATTTCCTGTAACAACCAAGCTTTACCAAAAGGCAACACATAATCTTCTGCTGGTTCTATAGAAGTAGCCCCTTGTGTTCCGGGCACCTTCGACCAATAGAGTCCTTTGTGTTCAAAAATCACAACAGGATTAGGATCGTGATATGCAGCCTTCATTAGTCCTTTTAAATCGGCACCATTACTTGGATAGGCAATTTTAATACCTCTAATATTTGTTACAACACTTTCAACTGAAGAGGAATGATAAGGACCTCCACTACCATAAGCACCAATAGGCACACGTAAAATCATACTTACTGGCCATTTACCATTGCTTAAAAAACAGCTGCGACTTACTTCAGTAAATAATTGATTCAACCCAGGCCAAATGTAATCAGCAAACTGAACCTCAACAATAGGTTTTAATCCAACTGCACTCATTCCAACAGTAGAACCTACGATAAAGGCTTCCTGGATGGGTGTGTTGAACACACGATCGTCACCAAACTTTTGTGCCAATGTTGCCGCTTCCCTAAAGACACCTCCTAGTCTCCCTCCTACATCTTGACCATAGAGCAAACATTCGGGATGATTACGCATTAATTCTTCAACAGCAAATAAAGCACAGTCAACCATCACAACCTTATCAGCTTCTTTTGGTGAACGTTCACCTGTTTCTTCTAGAATAGGTGTTGGTGCAAAATCGTGGGTAAATAAATCTTCTGGTTTAGGATCTTCGGCTTTTAAGGCTTTTTGAAAATCATTTTCAACTAACGCTTTTACATCAGTTTCAATCCTATCTATATCTTTTTGGGTGAAACCATTGTCTAACAATTGCTGCTTTAAAACAGGATATGGATCACGTGATTTAGCCTCTTCTAAATCATCACGATACCATTCCATTCGCACACCAGACGTATGGTGGTTTAATAAAGGTACTTTAGCATGTACCAAAAATGGTCGACGCTCTTCACGAATTGTTTTTATAACTTTTTCTAATGCTTCATAACTTTCCATAAAGTTAGCGCCATCAATAGATACGGCTTCCAATCCATGAAACCCTTGAGCATATTCTGCTGCATTTTGCGCTCTGGTTTCAGCTTCATTTGCCGAAATATCCCAACCATTATCCTGTACTAAATATAAAATGGGCATTTGCTTTAATGCGGCCATTTGAAAAGCCTCAGAAATTTCCCCTTCAGTTACTGAAGCGTCGCCTAATGAACAAACTGTTATTGGCTTGAGATCTCTCGACTCCGCTCGAGATGACATTAGAGATTCTTCGCTATCATTCTGAATGACATTAGGATTAATTAATCCTTGTTTTTCTAAATATTGCATACCCATGGCAACACCTGTTGCGGGAATGGCTTGCATACCTGTAGCCGAAGATTGATGTGGAATTTTAGGTTTATCAATATCTTTTAAACTGGGGTGTGAGTAATAGGTTCGACCACCAGAAAACGGATCGTCTTTTTTAGCTAATACTTGGAGCATTAAATCATATGGACGCATACCAAAAGCCAGAAGCATGGCATCATCTCGATAATAAGGAAAAGCGTAATCCTGTGGCAGTAATTGCATCCCTAATGCTGTTTGAATAGCCTCATGACCACGAGACGTAGCATGCACATATTTAGATACAACCTTAAAATTATCTTCATATAATTCCGCCATGGTCTTGGCAGTAACCAAATTTGTAAATCCTTGTTTTAATATGTCTTTTTTCATTTTTATTTTATTTGTCATTCAGTGCAAAGCGAAGAACCTCTTGATGAGATTGCCACGTCCTACGTCCTCGCAATGACATATCTACTATATTTTTCTATTCACATCAAAT
This sequence comes from Hanstruepera flava, assembly GCF_023634025.1. Classification (GTDB taxonomy): domain Bacteria; phylum Bacteroidota; class Bacteroidia; order Flavobacteriales; family Flavobacteriaceae; genus Hanstruepera; species Hanstruepera flava. The sequence continues at coordinate 33,967 of NZ_JALJCW010000003.1, forward strand.
TGTTCAAAATAATCAGCTACTCGTCGCACGAAACTCCCTCCAAGGAAGCCATCAACCACACGATGATCAAAAGACAAGGATAGATACATCATACTACGAATAGCAATTTCATCGCCTTTTTCGGTTTCAATGACTTCTGGGCGTTTTTTTATAATGCCCAAAGCCAAAATGGCTACTTCTGGTTGATTAATAATAGGTGTACCCATAACACTTCCAAACGTTCCCACGTTGGAAATAGTAAATGTGCTACCCTGAATATCGTCTGCTTTCAGATTATTGTTTCGTGCTTTTTCAGCCAAATCATTGACATTAGTAGCTAATTCCTTGAGATTTTTGGAATCCGCATTCCTAACCACAGGCACAATAAGATTTCCGCTTGGCAAGGCAGTTGCCATACCAATATTGATACTATCTTTAACAATGATATTTTTACCATCCACAGAAGCATTGATATTTGGAAAATCTGTAATGGCTTTGGCAACAGCCTCAACAAATAACGGTGTAAATGTTAATCGCTCCCCATACTTTTCTTGAAATGCTTTTTTATGTTTGTTTCGCCAGTTGACCATGTTCGTCAAATCGGCTTCCACATAAGCCGTAACATGTGGAGACGTATGCTTGGAGTAAACCATGTGATCTGCAATCATTTGACGCATTCTGTCCATCTCGACAATTTTACCTTTGCCTTTATCAAAATTTAACCGCGGAATACGATATGCCGTAGGGTCTTGAAGCATTGGTTGGGCAAATTGATACGGACGACCATCTTCTATATAATTGAATACGTCACTTTTTCGTAAACGTCCTTCCTTTCCAGTTGCTGGAATTCGAGCTAATTCCTCGAAGCTTATATGGTGTTGCCTCGCGATTGAAATAACTAATGGTGAAAAGAATGTATTGGAATTCGAAGTCGAAAATGAAGTTGAAGCTGAATAGGATTCTTCGCTTACGCTCTGAATGACAGGTCGTTTCTTTTTGGTCTGTTGCTTCTTTTGAGACGTCTCGACTTCGCTAGACGTGACAGTAGATTTATTTGATGGCTTTTTTGAAGTTGACACTTTGCCATCAGTTTTAATAATGGCTATGGTCTCTCCTATTTTAATTATATCGTTAGCTTTGAATAGGATTTCTTCCACAACTCCAGATACTGTTGATGGTACTTCTGAATCCACTTTATCAGTAGCAACCTCCAAAAGCATTTCATCCTGTTCAATGGTATCACCAACATTCTTAAACCATGTTATTATGGCTGCTTCGGTTATACTTTCACCCAATTTGGGCATTTTAAATTCGAATTTTGACATTCTTTAAATTGTTCAAAATGGATTCCGCATCAAGTGCGGAATGACATTTATTTTCTATTAAATGTTTCTCTCAATGTCTTATAGACATCTTCTTGTATCTTTCTTTCTTTTGGAACTTCCCGCAATGGTTCTACTTCCCTTAATGTATCATGGCACTCTTTTGGAAGTTGTTGATATAACTGCGTCCCTTTTGTTTTCCATAAAATCATATCATCACTAACTTCCTTAACAACTTTGGCTGGATTTCCTACTGCTAAACTTCTTGAGGGTATTTTGGTTTCAGCCTTTACAAATGCCATGGCACCTACAATACTTTCGTCACCTATTTCAGCATCGTCCATAATAACGGAATTCATACCAATCAAGCAATTCTTTCCCAGATTGGCGCCATGAATAATGGCTCCATGACCAACATGAGCACTCTCTTTTAATGTGATAGATTTTCCCGGAAACATATGCACCGTGCAATTCTCCTGTACGTTTACACCATCTTCTAAAATTATCTGTCCCCAATCTCCACGAATGGCAGCTCCCGGTCCAACATAACAGTTTTTACCAATAATCACATTCCCGGTAACTGCTGCTAGCGGATGCACAAAACTGCTTTTGTGAACAACGGGTATGTAGCCTTGGAATTCGTAAATCACTACTTAAATCGTTTTAAAGTATCTTTTGTAAATTCACTTAACACCAAACGACCACTTATGGCAGCACGTTCCGCTAATAAGTTGTCCCAATCTTCAGTGCCTTTCCAAAAAATGGTTTTCATCTCTTGCATGGCTTCAGGATTGTAAGTACATAAATGTTCTGCAGTGGCCTTAACGACATCGTCCAAGGCTTCGGTACTTTCAAAAACTTGTGTAAATAAGCCTTTATCTTTTGCCCATTCGGCAGGGTAAAAGGTATTCGCATCAATCGCTATTTGAGACATAGCGCTTAATCCCATTTTACGTTCAATAGCAGGACCAACAACAAATGGTCCAATACCAATATTCAATTCACTTAATTTAATGGCTGCAAACTTCGTTGCCATACAATAATCGGTTGAAGCAGCCAATCCTACTCCGCCTCCAACGGTTTTGCCTTGAATACGTCCAATAATAAATTTGGGACATTTTCGCATCGCATTAATCACATTAGCGAAACCAGAGAAAAACACTTTACCTGTGGCATCGTCATTAATGTTAATTAATTCTTTAAAACTGGCTCCAGCACAAAATGTTCTGTCTCCTCCACTTTTTAATACGATGACTTTTATAGCATCATTGGTTCCTGCCTCGGTAATGGTTTGGGCTAATTCTGCCAAAACATCACCAGGTAAGGAATTATGTGCAGGATGAAAAAATTCTATGTATCCTACTTCGTTCTCTATTTCTAACTTAACGTAAGGGTCGCTCATATTGTTTTTTATCTTTTTGTGAGACCTCTCGACTGTGCTCGAGGTGACATTAGTTTTAAATTATATTAATCCAAATTGTTCAAAATGGTGATTAAGGTGCTTACGCTCCAATAAATACCACTCATATCGATTCATGTTGCCAAAAACTGCATTCTTTAAAACAGCATCTGGGTTTTCTTTAAAAAATTCAAGATAATCATTGCGTGCTTCAAGCATTTTGGCTTTAGCTTCATCCAAACTACTATGTACGGTTTCTTCTATTTTAGATTCTTCTGCCAACGGAAACATAAACTCTTGCGGCATTTTTTCATAATTATACAAAGTAGCATGCACTTTTTCCAAAATCTTTTCAGGTGTCTTTATTTCAAAATCCTGTATTTCACCTGACGCAATTCTATATGTGTATTCCAAATGCTCAACCATGTGTTGAGGCGACATGGTTCCCCATTTTGGCTTGGCATTTTCTTTAAGTTTAGAAAGACATTCTTGTATTTTCTTTTCAGTCATTTCAACAAATGTCTCTTGTTTTTTCTGAACCATTGTTAAGATGGTTGCCACTGCAACTAACGGACTATCTTTGTCTGTTTTTTGGCTTTCTGGTCGGTTTTCAAAATTAGCATCGAATACCTCAACATGCCATTTTACTATACCACTTGGATGCTCTGTTGATGCCACATCACGATCCACTTTTTCTTTACAAGTCAATCGTACATAGATAGTATCGTTGTGATATAAGGGTCTTAAAAATCGGATGGAATCCAAACCATAATTTGCTGCCACAGGGCCTTTATTCGGATATACAAACAATCCCGCTGCAGCCGATATAATGAAATAACCATGAGCAGTACGTTTTTCAAAAATACTTCCATCTAGAGATGTAATATCCGTATGTGCATAGAAATGATCCCAAGTTAAATTGGCAAAATTTTGAATATCAGAATCTGTTAGTGTACGTTTATGGGTTTTGAGCGACATACCTGGTTGGATGTCTTCCCAATGGTACTTAAACGGATGCTCTTCGGCTTCTTTATATTTAGCGTTTTGCTGATAAATGCCTGTAATTTCTGTTAGTGTGGTTGGTGTACCTTGAATGGCTGTACGTTGCAAATAGTGTTTTATACCACGCATTCCACCCATTTCTTCACCTCCTCCAGCACGTCCAGGACCACCATGTACCAATGTTGGCAAGGGTGAGCCATGGCCTGTACTTTCTCTTGCCATTTCGCGATTAATGACTAAAATACGACCGTGATGACTCGCTGCATTAACAACATATTCTGATGCTATTTTATCATCGAATGTGGCAATGGATGACACTAAAGATCCTTTGCCCATTTGTGCCAACTGAACAGCCTCATCTATTGTTTTATAAGGCATAATAGTACTCACAGGTCCAAAGGCTTCACGCTCATGAACAATTGTATTTTGTAATGGATTATAAGTTCTAAATACCACAGGACTAATAAAAGCACCTTTATTGGCGTCTGCACCTATAGTTTCTAATTTATCTAAATTGCCATATACTATTTCGGCTTCTTTTGCAATATCCGAAATCGAATTTCTAACAGCTTCTACCTGTTGTTTACTAACCAAAGACCCCATGCGAACCTCTTTTAATCGCGGGTCACCAATAGTTACTTTATCCAATTCTTTCCCTAAAGCAATCTGAACATCTTCAACCAAATTTTCTGGAACTATAATTCTTCGAATGGCTGTACACTTCTGACCAGCTTTTACAGTCATTTCTTTTCTAACCTCCTTAACAAAAAGATCAAATTCAGGCGTTCCAGGAACAGCATCTTCACCCAAAATGGATGCATTTAGCGAATCGGCTTCCATAGTAAATGGTACAGATTCTTGTATTAATCTAGGATGTGCCTTTAATAATCTTCCTGTTGAAGCTGAACCTGTAAAGGTCACAACATCTTGAGATTCTACTGTATCTAGAATAGATGTTACAGTACCATTAATAATTTGTAGAGCACCTTCAGGTAAAATGCCCGAATTTATGATTTCACGTGCAACAGCTTCAGCTAAATAAGACGATGAAGGAGCAGGTAAAACAACAGCTGGTACTCCAGCCATCCAATTGACTGCACACTTTTCTAACATACCCCAAACAGGGAAATTAAACGCATTAATATGTACAGCAACCCCTTTTTTAGGTACCATGATATGATGTGCCATAAAACGTCCGCCACGAGACAAATCTATTGGATCGCCTTCAACATGAAAGGGTTGATTGGGAAACAATTTCCTTAAGGATGCATTAGCAAACAAATTACCAAAACCACCTTCTATATCAATCCAACTATCAATTTTAGTAGCGCCCGTTCGATAACTTAACTCGTAAAAGGCATCTTTCTTTTTAACCAAATAAAACGCCAATTTTTTCAGCATATTTCCACGCTCCTGAAAGGTCATTTTACGAAGCACTTCACCTCCTTTGGTTCGTCCATAATTAAGAACTTCTGGAATATCCAATCCTTCTACAGCCCAATTGGTAAAATGTTCACCCGTTATAGCATCGTAAATAGGAGTACCTTCTTCTTTACCTGTAGTCCATTGCCCTTGGACATAATGTTGTATTTTGTTCATACTCATTGCCTGCAAAAGCAGGTATCTTATTAATTATTTGATCTAAATCTTTTTTCATCCAAATTCCAATTTAAACTTAAATCAGACCAATTTGGATTCATATTTTCTATTAAGAAAATCTTCCAATCTCGTTTCCACTTTTTAAACCTTCGTTCTCTTATTGTGGCTTCCTCACCATTTTCAAACTCTTCAAAATAAACTAGCTTATCGCAATTATATCTTGCAGTAAATGACTTTGGATAAACTTTCAACTTATGTTCTTTTACACGTTCATCGATATTATCGGCCATGCCTATATAAATTACTCCATTAGGCTTATTTGTCATGATATAGACGTACCAATGTTTCACTTCTACTTATTTTGTGATTCCTGCCTACGCAGGAATTATACTCTCTCAATTATTGCAGCATAACCTTGCCCAACACCTACACACATAGTCACCAAAGCATAACGTTTATTTTGCTCTTGTAATTCTAAAGCAGCTGAATACGCAATTCTAGTTCCTGTGACACCCAGTGGATGACCAATAGCAATGGAACCTCCATTAGGATTTAATCTAGGGTCATCATCGGCTAATCCCCAAGCTCTAGTACATGCCAAAGCTTGTGCTGCAAAAGCTTCGTTGAGTTCAATGATATCTATATCGTCCATCGTCAGACCTGCTTTTTTCAATGCTTTATTTGAAGCTTCAACTGGACCTATGCCCATAATTCTGGGTTCTACTCCAACCACAGCTGAACTAACAATTCTTGCCAATGGTTTTAAGTTATATTTTTTGACCGCTTCGTCTGATGCAATAATAGTAGCTGCAGCACCATCATTTAATCCAGATGAATTTCCAGCAGTCACACTACCACCTTCTTTTTTAAAAGCTGGACGTAATTTTGCTAAAATCTCTTTTGTGGTTGTTGGTTTAACAAATTCATCTTTTGAAAACACGATGGGGTCTTTTTTACGTTGAAGAATCTCCACTGGAATAATTTCCTTTGCTAAACGTCCATTTTTCTGCGCTTCAGTTGCTTTCATTTGACTCCAATATGCAAATGCGTCCTGATCCTCACGAGAAATATTATGTATCTCTACCAAGTTTTCAGCCGTGTTTCCCATGCCATCTGTCCCATACATTTTTTCCATCATTGGATTTATAAAACGCCAGCCAAAACTACTGTCGTACATTTTAGCATCTGTACCAAAGGCACTTGATGGTTTTGCAATGACATATGGGCCTCTAGTCATATTTTCCACACCTCCTGATATAAAAAGATCGCCATCTCCGGCTTTAATAGCTCTATTAGCATGAATAATGGCCGATAAACCCGAGCTACATAAACGATTAACAGTTTCACCAGGAACGGTATATGGTAATCCCGCTAGCAGTGAACACATGCGTGCTACGTTACGGTTATCCTCACCTGCTTGATTAGCACAGCCCAAAATAACGTCATCGTAAGCTTCTTTTGGAATATTAGGATTACGTTTTACTATTTCTTTAATAACCAACGCACCTAAATCATCTGTTCGGACAGCCGATAGTGTTCCTTTGTAATTCCCTATTGGAGTTCGTACTCCATCTATGATATATGCTTCCATATTTTTTAAAATCGAAGACGAAATCGAAGACGAAATCGAACTTCTTTATTTTTTATTGTTTGAAATCGAAGTTAAATTTAGCCTCGAAATACTTTTTCATTTTATTATAAATTCCGCATCACGAACTGAATGACAAACTATTTAAAATTTTATTCTTTCCAATCTTTTTGAGTTCGATATACCACACCCTTAAAAAGGGCTACCAATTCATCATCACGTTTTACTTCTATAATATTAAATCCTAATTTAGTATTCACCTTTTCAATGACCGATTCTGCAATCAAATAATCACCTTCTTCTAAAGCTTCAATGTGATTAATACTTGTTTCGATGGATACCGCAAATTTACCATGCGTATTAGCTGCAAACCCAAAAGCCGTGTCGGCCAACGAATAACTTATGCCGCCATGCGCATAGTTCATACTATTTAGCATATCTTTTCTAATAGTCATGGCTACCTTGCATCGCCCAATCTCACATTCTAATATCTCAATACCTAGCCATTGACTAAACGCATCCTGACTTAACATTTTATATGGAATTAATTCTCCCTTCATATCCATTTTGTCATTGCGAGGACGAAGGACGTGGCAATCTCATCAAGAGATTCTTCACTTCGCTCTGAATGACATTTTAATTAAAAAAATATTTTATTCTCTCTATTCATTTTTCGTAACAACGGACTACAACGATAACGGTCTTCGTGATACTCGTTATACAAGTCATCCATTTTATTTACACACCATTCAATTCCTTTTTCATCTGCCCAAGCCAAAAGTCCTTTTGGATAATTAACACCTTTAGTCATGGCATTATCGATATCTTCTGCTGATGCAATATTTAAAAACAAGGCATCTGCGGCTTCATTGATTAGCATCACTAAAACTCTTTCAAAAATTAATTGTGCCAATTTATTGTCTTGCTTTGGTTCAGGTTTTATGGCAGCTTCTGAATAGTCGTAATAGCCTTTTCCAGATTTTCGTCCTAAATAACCCGCTTCTGCAAATCGTTTTTGGGTAAAGCTTGGCTTATACCTAGGATCGAAATAGAACGCTGTAAAAACCGATTCTGTAACAGTATAATTAACATCGTTTCCAATAAAATCCATTAATTCGAATGGTCCCATTCTGAAACCGCCAAGTGTTTTTAAACTATGGTCTATTGTTGCAAAATCGGCTATACCTTCTTCGTAAATTCGCAAAGCTTCACCGTAAAATGGTCTTGCTACTCTATTCACAATAAATCCAGGTGTGTCCTTGGCAACAGCTACTGTTTTCTTCCAACTTTTTATAGTTTCAACCGACTTGTCTAAAACTGCTTTTGACGTTTGCACAGCAGGAATCACCTCAACCAGCTTCATTAAAGGTGCAGGATTGAAAAAGTGAATTCCGATGCAACGTTCTGGTTTTTGCAATGATGATGCTATTGAAGCTATTGATAAACTCGATGTGTTTGATGCTATAATACAATCGTCTGCAACATAACCCTCCAATTCTGAAAAGACTTTCTTCTTAATTTCAAGATTTTCAATAATCGCTTCAATGGTCAAGTTGGAATCTCCTAAATCATTTAAGCTATCCACATAGGTAATATGTCCTTGTATTCTTGATTTTTCATCAGAATCGATACGTCCTTTCTCCACTAAACGACTCAATATTTTTTCTAAACTATCTTTGGCCTTTGCTAAAGCCGCTTGATTGGTATCGTATAATTTGACCTGGCAACCTGCAGTGGCAGCTACTTGTGCAATACCACTTCCCATTGTTCCAGAACCGATTATTCCTACGTTCATAATTATGTATATCTTTTTTGAGACCTCTCGACTTGCTTTGCAAGATACCTGCAAGCAAAATATATTTTGCTTTTGGTAGTGCTCGAGGTGACAGTCCTATCTATTTACCTTTAAAAGTTGGTTTACGTTTATCTACAAAAGCTGCAACGCCTTCTTCGTAATCTTCGGTTTGGGCAGCTTCGATTTGTAATTTTGATTCTAATGCTAATTGCTGTTCTAAACTATTATTTAATGATTGGTTGAAAGCCTCTTTTATTTTCCCTAATGCCAATGATGGCATATTAGCAAGTTTCAAGGCTAGTTTATTTACTTCTTCTTCAAAATTTTCTAATGGTAATACTTTGTAAATCATTCCCATTTTTTCAGCTTCATCTGCAGATACCTTGTCACCTAACATCGCTAGTGCTGATGCTTTTTGAAACCCAATTAATCGTGGTAAAAAGAAGGTTCCTGCGCTATCAGGAATTAATCCAATTAGGCTAAACGCTTGTATAAAACTCACTTTTTCGTGCGCTACCACAATATCACAAGCCAGTGCAATGTTAGCTCCTGCTCCTGCCGCCACACCATTTATTGCTCCAATAATAGGCTTTTTAATATTTCTAATGCGAGTGATAATTGGATTATAATGCTCTTCTAGAATTTTCTTGAATCCTGGGTTTAATTCCGGACTTGTCACTTCTTTTAAGTCTTGACCTGCGCAAAATGCTTTTCCGTTTCCGGTTAACACAATGGCTCTAACATCAATATTTGTTTCACAATCGTCTAAAATAGATTGTAGGCTTAAAGCCATTTCACGATTAAAACTATTGAATACTTCTGGTCTATTGAGCGTTATGTACGCCACTTTATTTTCAATTTTTAAAAGAATTGAATTGTTGCTCATACCTATTTATTCCCATGAAAGCAGGAATCTTTTTAATTAAACTTATAATATCTTGTAGAGACCCTTCGACTACGCTCAGGGTGACAACAAGTTGTCATTTCAAACATTTAAAATAATCGAATGGTTCTTGGCAATCGTCACACTGAAATTGCGCTTTACATGCTGTTGAACCAAACTGACTTACTAATTTCGTATTTGTGGAACCACATTGTGGACATTTCACCAATCGTTTACCATTGAGCAACACATCTTTATCGGCTTCAGCCTCTAAAGGTGCTGCTATACCATATTGTTCTAATGCTTCTCTTCCTTTTGGTGTTATCCAATCGGTTGTCCAAGCTGGATGCAGAATCAATTCAATCTTTGATTCATAACCTGCATTCTTTAAAGCTGCTTTAATATCGTCGCCTATAACATCCATTGCAGGACAGCCACTATATGTTGGTGTAATCTCAACATATACAATACCCTGTTTAATGACAGCAGAACGAACAACTCCCATATCCATAATAGACAATACAGGAATTTCAGGATCTGAAACTTTCTCCAGAATTGGAGTTAAGACTTCGTCTATATGTTGTTCTGTTGTTGTCATCTTATTTTAATGAGATGCTGAAACTAGTTCAGCATGACAAATCATTGATTTTTACCATTCCATATTAGGGTATGCACGCTGCATGTATTGTAATTCCGCTAAAAGATAGCCTAAATGTTCCGTATGGATACCTTGCTTTCCACCCTTTTGAAAATATTTTAAATCTGGAACTTGAAGTGTAGCTTCAGCTAAAACCTCTGCCACTTTATTATAATATTCTTCTTTTAATTTAGTTACATCAACTCCTATGCCTTCAGAAACCATTTCTTTATCCGCTTCTGTTTGATGAAATAACTCGTCTGTATATGTCCATAATTGATCTATTGCCTCTTGCATTCTGGTATGGCTTTCTTCTGTTCCATCACCTAAACGTTTTACCCAATCTGTTGAAAATCTCAAATGGTAACTTACTTCCTTAATAGACTTATTGGCTATTGCTGCCAAAGTTAGATCCTTACTTTTTTGCAGTTCCATTAAAAATAAATGATGATACACATCAAACAGGAACTGGCGTCCAATGACATAAGCAAAGTCTCTATTGGGTTGTTCTACTAATAGTACATTTAAATAATCACGCTCCTTACGTAGCATAGCTATATCGTCTTCAGTCCTATCATCTCCTGCTATTTTTGCTGCGTATTGATAATAGCTACGTACTTGCCCAAATAAATCTAAAGACAAGTTTGTGCATGCAATATCTGTTTCCAAACTCGGTCCATGACCACATAATTCACCCATTCGTTGACCGAGGATGAGGCTGTTGTCTGCAATACCTAAAATATATTTGTATAAATTGTTTTTCATAGTTTCATTTAGTGGAATTCCTGCCTTCATCTCGACAAGCTCAATGTGACATGCAGGAATGACAATTATTACATGTGTTTTATCTCATCTGGTAAATTATAAAATGTTGGATGACGATACACTTTATCTTGTGCAGGCTCAAATAGTTCGCCATTATGTTCCGGATTTGATGCTGTAATATGTTTAGATTCCACAACCCATATACTTACACCTTCGTTACGCCTTGTATAAACATCTCGTGCATTTTCTAGAGCCATTTCAGCATCAGCTGCATGTAGGCTTCCAAAATGACGATGTTCCAATCCGTTTTTACTTCTTACAAACACTTCCCAAAGTGGCCAATTTTTTGTTGACATAGTTTATGTTTTTGATACATCTAGTTTTTGAAACAAAAGCAATATTGTTCTAACAGATGATTTTATTAAGATACTTGTTTCGTTTTTCTCTCTTGTTGTTTTTCAGCATAAGCCATTGCCGCATCGCGAACCCACGCACCACCTTCCCAGGCATTTACTCTTGCAGCCATACGCTCTTTATTGCAAGGACCATGTCCCTTAACTACTTGCCAAAATTCATCCCAGTCTATTTCTCCAAAGTCATAACTTTGGCGTTCTTCATTCCATTTTAAATCTGGGTCAGGAACTGTAAGCCCTATAAGTTCAGCTTGTGGCACGGTTTGATCGATAAACTGCTGGCGTAAATCATCATTTGTTTTTCGCTTCAATTTCCATTTCATTGACTGCGCCGTATGTGGTGAGTCTTCATCTTTAGGTCCAAACATCATAAGTGCTGGCCACCAAAAACGATTCAAGGCATCTTGAGCCATATCGCGTTGTTCTTGAGTACCTTGCGAAAGCTTCAACATAATTTCATAACCTTGTCGTTGGTGAAAACTTTCTTCTTTACAAATTCGTACCATAGCTCTGGCATAAGGTCCATAAGACGTTCCACACAATGCTACTTGATTAATAATTGCTGCACCATCAACCAACCATCCTATAGCTCCCATGTCTGCCCATGTTAATGCTGGATAATTGAATATGGATGAATATTTAGCCTTACCTGTGTGTAACTGCTCAAACATTTCATCTCTTGAAATACCCAAGGTTTCTGCTGCACTGTATAGATACAAACCATGACCGCCTTCATCCTGAACTTTTGCCAGAAGTGCCACTTTACGTCTTAAAGAAGGTGCTCTAGTTATCCAATTCCCCTCTGGAAGCATACCTATAATTTCTGAATGCGCATGTTGTGACATTTGCCTAATATGCGTCTGACGATACTTTTCTGGCATCCAATCTTTGGGTTCAATCTTTTCATCACGTGCAATTCGTGCTTCAAATTGGTTTTCTAAACTTTTAATTTGTTCTTCACTCATAATTTTCGAATTAGTGAATAGTTTTATCAGATTCCTCGACTATGCTCGGAATAACATTATTATTATACATCAAAATCTACAACAACTTTATCTGTTGTAGGTACGGCTTGACAACTCAAGACATAATCTTGAGCAACTTCTTTTTCTTCAAGCGCATAATTAATTTTCATTTCTACTTCACCTTGCTTTACTTGACATTTACAAGTACTACAAACACCTCCTTTACATGCAAAAGGCAAATCGGCTCCAGCGCCAAGAGCTGCATCTAGAATATTATCATACTCTTTGGTCATGGTAAAGAAAAACTCTTTACCTCCATCTATAATAGTTACTTCTGTTCCTTCTAGATTTTGCTGTGCCAATCGTTCTGCACGTTTGATATCTTCTTCAGAAAGTCCAGAGACAAATAATTCAAAATGCACTAGTTCTTTTGGCAAACCTGCTTTTATTAAATAGTCACTTACATAATTGACCATTTGTTCTGGACCACACAAAAACACTTCACTAGTATCAGGGATATCGATAAAGGTTTTGGTGAGTACTTGCATTTTATCGTCATCAAAACGACCATTAAACAAATCGATATCGCGACGTTCTTTGGTCAAGAAATAGTAGATTTCCAATCTCCCGAAATAAGTGTTTCGTAATTGTTCCAGTTCTTCTTTAAAGATAATGGATTTTGCTGTTTTATTTACATAAAACAACTTACAAGTTGCGTTGGGTTCTGTTGCCAAGTGTGTTTTTATCATAGATAAAATTGGCGTAATACCACTACCAGCAGCAAAAAACAGATAATTTTTACGTTTTTCTGTATCGCATTCCACACCAAACGTACCACTTGGCGGCATAACTTCTAATGTGTCGCCTGCTTGCAAACTTTCATTTATAAATGTTGAAAACTTTCCACCTGGTATTAATTTTACCGCAACTTTCCATTTGTTTTCCAAAGGACTAGAGCAAAGCGAATACGAACGCCTTACGTCTTCTCCATTAATATCGGCTTTTAAGGTTAGGTGCTGCCCTTGACGGAACGCGAAATTTGTTTTTAGTTCTTGAGGTATTTTAAATTCAACAACTGAACAATCAGATGTTTCTTTATATATATTTTGAATCTTTAGCTTATAGAATTGAGCCATATTGCGTTATAATATTTAACTAACACTTGTTAGTTTGATTGACAAAATTACGAAATATAATTCAAACTATTTGTTAATTCCATTAATTAAGATGCTGCTTAAATGAGATGTTAGTTCTTCAGAATTTAAATCTTCTTTTTTGGGGATCCACAAATACAAAGACCTTAATGTTGACAGGATTGAAAATAGCATAACCTCTACATCTGAATTTATGATTTCGTTTTTTTGTATTCCTTCTTTTAATATATTTCTAAACTCATTCTCGTAGTTGGAACGCAGTTCCAAATAATAAGGCAGTTGTTCTTCAAGATGCATCCAATCGTTGTTTAAAGATGCCATGCCATAGGTATTCTTGCTTGTAATACTAACATGAAGTGCCACAATTTCATTAAGTTTTTCTATACTCGACTTGTCGGATGATTTAATTACATTAATACCGCTAGTAAACTCTTCAGCAAGGGATATAATAATCTCCTTTAGGATTTCTTGTTTAGAGTTTATGTGATTATACAAACTTGCTGCCTTAATTCCCATGGCCTTTGCAAGATCTCGCATAGTTACGGCACTATAGCCCTTTTCCTTAAAAAGTCTTGCTGCTGTTTTAATTATTTCTTCTTTTCTGGTTTCTTGTTTCATAAGATTGTATGAATATAGTCATAAAAATAAAGGTGTAACTCTTGTTACATTCAATTTCAAAAAAAATAAAGTAATTTGTAAAAAAATAATTATGGGAATATTAGATTTTCTAACTGGAAACAAAACTGACAAAATAAAAGACTTTCAATCGCGAGGTGCCATTATTTTAGATGTAAGAACGGCATCAGAATATAATCAAGGTGCTATTCCTGGTTCTAAAAACATTCCTCTTCAAGTATTGAATGGAAAAATAAAGGATATAAAAAAGCAGAACAAACCTGTTATTACTTGTTGCGCAAGTGGTATGCGTTCTGGAAGTGCCGCTACATTGTTAAAGGCAAACGGTATAGATGCCATAAATGGTGGCGGTTGGTTTAGCTTAAGCAAAAAGCTATAACTTTAAACCGTTAAGCTCATCCATTGAACTGATATTCTTTTCATTGTACTGTAAAGTCCAACCCAACGAATTAGTGAGAATATAAAATTTAGACAATTCGCTAATCAATCTATTTTGAGCATTATTTTTTAAATCTGACGCCTCTAATTTTTTAGTTAGCGATTGTTTTACGAGGTTCTTAATAGTATTATAGTCATCTGCCTCAAAAGGGTTAAAAAAATCTGCTTGAATATCATAATATTCCAAGTCTGGAGAAATTTTAATTTCCTCTTTTGGTATATTTAAGATCGTTAAAGTTTTTGACCCTTCATCAATTTCAAATTCAATTTTACTCAAATCATAAGCCACATAAACATCTGCATTAACCACAACCAAAGCTTGCTTATCTGAAGTAAAATAATCGCCAAAAAGTTCTTTGGAATGCTTGTAATTAAAAACTTCACTAAAATGACCTTCAGTAACAATTAGTTTACCAACATTCTTGATTTGCTCTTGAATTAAGGCTGAACTTTCCTTTAATACTGCTTCGTTTTTTTTCTTGTCTCCGCAATATTTGAATGAAAACAGTATAACTAATGTAATTATTATACCAAATAAAATTTTTCGCATATTACTAAATTACATAAAAAAACAAAGCACTGGCAACTTCGACGATGAAGTCTTACCAATGCTTAAGTTCCTCTTTGATTAATAGCACTACAAATATCGTCCTACATATGAATTTGGGTGTTAATTTGATATTATTTAAATGTTAAATAAGTTTATTTTTTTTGGCTTTTTGAACCGCTTCCAGTTTATTGTGCACTTGAAGTTTTTTGTAGATGTTTTCTATATGTTTTCTTACCGTTCCTGTAGAGAGAATTAAGTTTTCAGCAATTAAATTATAGCTTAAGCCTTTACTCAACTGTTCCAAGACTTCAATCTCACGTTGTGTTAATTTAATATCATCCTTATCTGATTCATTTTCTATATCCAGGGGATTTCTCAATAATTTTAAGGTTTTTAAAGCAATAGATGGATTCATTGCTGCGCCACCATTAAGCGTATCTACAATTCCATCATGTAAATCTTTAGCATTAATTTCTTTAAGTAAATACCCATCTGCTCCAGCCTTTATGGCATTGAAAATATTTTCGTCATTATCAAAAACCGTAAGCATGATAATTTTTATTTGCGGGTATTTTTGTTTAACAATTTCGGTTGCTTCAATGCCATTTAAAACAGGCATTTCTATATCCATTAGAATTAAATCAATTTTTTGATTTGCATCGAGTTTTTCCAACAGATCAGCACCATTAATTGCAGAGAATTTAAATTTTAAGTTTTGAAAAAAAGACAGCTTTTCCTTAACTGTATTTATTAAAAACGAATTATCGTCTACTATTGCTATCTTTATTTTCATGTTGTTTTCTTTTTTAAACAGTGAATTAGATTAAGCATTTGGGATATTGATAACTTTTACTGTTGTTCCTTTACCTAATTCTGATTCAATTTTAAATTTTGCATTAATTTCTTCAGCACGCTTTTTCATATTATTCAACCCGTTTCCATATTCAATAGCATTTAAGTCAAATCCTTTGCCATCATCTTGAATAGAAATTTGGAAACCTTTATTGCCATCAATTTCAAGAAACACCTGTATTGTATTGGCCGAAGCATATTTTAATGCATTATTTAAAGCTTCTTGAATTATTCGATACACATTCATACCTTTAACTGAAGACAATTTTAATGACTTCTGCAATTCAGGATTAGCAGTAAAGTTAAATTTTATCGTTTCAGAAGCAGCACTTGCTTTATCAATAAAATTTGAAATACGGGAATGTAAATCATCAAACGAAATTTCGTTTTTATTCATAGCCCATATGGTATCACGTAATTCATAAATGGTAGCTGTTGTAAACTCACTAATGGCGTTTAATTTTTCACCTAGTTTATCAGGGAGGCTAAACCCGTATTTTAAATTATCCAATGAAGAAATAATAAAAGTTAATTGAGCCCCAATATTATCGTGTAATTCCCTTGAGATTTCCAAGCGTTGCTCCTGAAGTTTATTTTGGGCTTCTATTTTTATTAAAGCCTCTTTTAATTCACTCTCTTTTTTTAGCTGTGAATTCTTAAGTTTTTGCTGATTGTATACCAAATATCCTAAGAGGGCCAAAACAAGAGCCAAAACACAGAGTCCGATAATTTGAGTGTTCTTTTGGCTAATATCGAGCTCTTTTTCTGCCAAATCTGCGCGTTGTGATAGGATTTCTTTTTCTTTACTTTCTGTTTGAAACTGTATTTCAAGCTCCGAAATTTTATTATTGGTTTCAATATTTAATACACTATCTTTTAGCTGATTAAATATCAAATTATATTTTAGAGCGGCTTTATAATCACCCAAAAAATCATTGCTCTTGTACAAATATTCAGCAGCGTACTTTTTTAAAGGAAAATAGTGGTTTTCTAAAGCTAATTTGTAACCCTTTTTATAATAATCTACTGCATTTTCATAGTCTTTTTTTGAAAAATATAAATCCCCATAATATAGATAAGCGTCTGTAATTCCATAAGTATCATGGCGTTTTTTTCTAATTACCAATGAGCTATCAAGATATTTCAAGGCCCTATCATATTTTTTTTGGTTTAAATACACATTTGCCAAATGAGCATATCCAAATGGAATACCGACGCTATCGTTTAATTGTTTTTTTAATTTTAGTGATTTTTCATGGTAATATAAGGCACTATCCCAGTCTTTCTTCATACCTAACATAACACCGTAATTATCATAAACAGGATCAATTGGAATATTACCTTGGTGCTTTTCAAGTGTACGCATACCCTTGCGATAATACATTATTGCCTTTTCATAATCACGTCGTTTTAATTGCCAACCCAATCTGGTATACATATCACCAGATTTACCAAAAAGATGTAACCGTTCGTAAATCCTTATAGCATCTAAATACAACTTAATACTTTCTTTGTTATCAGTAACATATGCTTTAGATGCATAACTATCAGCTAGTAGTAGTGAATCTCCAATATCCAACGAAAAACGAATAGCTTGGTCTGCCAAGGTTTTATAAGTTTTTACATCGCTTTCAATTTTATCAAAGCGAACCGTATTTATAATTTGTATTTGCTTCTTTTTAGAGTAGTGTTCAATAGCTAGAGAAAGGCTATCTAAATATTTAGTATTCTGCGATGACACAGATTTAAAACTTAAAAAAGCGAAAAAAAGCACCAATAACCTCATAAAGTTTCTTTATTCGTTTAAAGCCAATTTTTGTATTTCGAGAATATCTTTAATAATCTTAAAAATATTTCTTTTCAGCATACAATTTAAGTCTTCTACTAATTTAAGCTTTTGCTTGATAGACTTTTGTTTTTGAATTTCATCTTGAAGTGAACTTTGTAAAACTAAACAGATTTCTTGTCCTTTGCTATTTTCAGCAATAGTGGACACAAATGTTTTAAATGCATACACACTTACAACTAGAACCAAAATGAATATACAAATAGAAAAGATCATAATTTAAGTAGCAAGCAAAAAAAAAACACCAACAGCAAATTCCTTTGTTAAGGCATTTACATAATTGATGTTTCTTTATATATTGATTAATAGCATAATAAATTTACAATTAAAAGTACTATCAGAATTAATTATTCGATAAACTGCTTTTAAAAAAGATTAAGCGTAATAACAATTGTCACCACGCTCAATCAGCAACCTCAACAACAAGATTAAATTGTTAAGATTTTATAAAACCCTGTAAACCAAGCGTTGTTATTATTGTACTTGCAATGTTAAGTTAAAAGAACCTTCGGTTATAGACTTTGTGCTATTGTCATTACTGTTTTTTCCTGTAAAAAAGAAAGTTCCTTTAATATTAGAATCGGTTTCTTCAGAAATACTAATTTCACCTGCTACTCCTGAATTTTCATATGGAGCCGACCATGTTTGTGTATTAGCTGGATTGCTAACATTAGGCTCAATGTAAGACGCAATTCTAAATACGTTTGCATCTGTAAATTCGTACGTCCCTACACCATCATAGGCATTGATTGTGAATTGAAATGCCTGCGATTGCGTATT
Organism: Hanstruepera flava; assembly: GCF_023634025.1. Lineage (GTDB taxonomy): Bacteria > Bacteroidota > Bacteroidia > Flavobacteriales > Flavobacteriaceae > Hanstruepera > Hanstruepera flava. Next base: position 52,570 of record NZ_JALJCW010000003.1, read on the forward strand.
ACCTTGAATCACCAATGTAGATTGTCCGCCAGCAGTCACTTTATTTGCAATTGATGTCATCTCAAGTGATGTGAATGAACTACCATCAATTTTAGCAGTAATGGTTCCTGAACCAGCGGTAGTATCTGCAGGATTTCCTCCATCATCATCACTTGAACATGATGAAAAAGAAAAGGCTCCCAAAACCATGGCAAATAACATAATTTGTTTTAAAGTTCTCATTGTTGAAAAAATTTGTTGTTAATAATACCTCAAATCTGCAACAATTTGTAAATGAAATCAATACGATAAATTACGTATTTTTAAAAAGAAATGTGTGGATGTAAATTTTGAACAGCTGTCTTTTTTGCTTCTAACTGTTTTAGAAACTCTTGATGAGCTTCAGAATTAGGATTAAAGGGTCTATGGTTTAATCCTGATTGAATTATTTCTATTTCTTTCATAAGAGTCGCTGCCTCTTTAGAAACCCAAGCCGTTTTAAATTTGTTCCAAATATAGTCAACAGCAAGACTGCTAGGATGAATCATATCTTTACCATAGAAACGATAATCTCGAAGTTCATCCATCATTATTTCATACGAGGGAAAATAATGAAGCTTATGCCTTGGATTAACAACTTGATGTACTGCAGCTATAAGATGGGCCTTACTTTGCGTGTTTTCAACAAACCCGTCCTTTAAATGTCTAACAGGTGATACGGTAAAAATAATATCGGCTTTGGTATTTATACTCCTAATTAAATTAATAATGGCATCAAATGATTCTGAAAGAACATCAACTGACAACAACTCTTTTAAAAACGCTCTCTGTAATCTTTTATGGCAGTTAGCAACTATCGTATCGCTTTCTATATGCCTGTAGACCCAAGCTGTACCTAATGTGATAACAATATGCGAAGCCTCCTTAAGCTGGTTTATGGTTAACTCAATCTGCTCATTCAATGCTTTTAAAAGCTCATCATTAGAACTCGTACTTAATTTGGAATGTGCATCAAAGCAGTGCCATTGTTCATTATGATAGAAAATATCGCTTTCAGAATATACTTTCCCGTTAATAGCATTTAAAACAAGTTTCTCAATAGCTAGAGGATGAAACAAAATCCCAAAAGGGTTACGGAAAGCCTGATATTTATAATAGTCTAACTTTTCGCCTATGTTTTCAACAAAACAAGAGCCCAGTAAAACAACTTTTGATTTATAGCCAATAGGATTGTACTCTTCTGCTTGTAAAGATATTTTTGTCTGAAGATTCATAACACACCTACTTTTACAAAAGGTACAGGTTTATTGAATATAGGTTTTCACTTGTTGTAAAGCTTGCTCTATACCACTTGGATTTTTACCTCCTGCTGTCGCAAAAAATGGTTGACCTCCACCGCCACCTTGGATAAACTTACCTAACTCTCTCACGATTTGTCCTGCATTCAAATCTCTTTCAGCAACCAATGTTTTAGAAATGTAACACGACAATATCGCTTTACCTTCATTTTCTGCACCAAACAATAAAAACAGATTATCAAACTGACCACCTAACTCAAAACAAACATCTTTAATTCCAGCAGCATCTAAATCTAATTTTTTAGCTAAAAACTGTATTCCATTTACTTCGGTCAATTCGTTTTTAAGCTCACCCTTGATGTTTTTGGCCTTGTCCTTTAAAAGGTTTTCTATTTGCTTTTTTAAATCTGCGTTTTCTTCTTGCAAAGATTTTAAAGCTTTTACTGGTTCTTTGGCATTATTAAGTAGGCCTTTTATTTCAAGAAACGCATTGTTGTTTTCTGTAAAATAACTTTCAACAGCTTTATTGGTAATAGCTTCAATTCTTCTAATTCCAGCAGCAATAGCACTTTCTGAAACAATTTTAAAATGCCAAATATCAGCGGTATTAGCAACATGGGTTCCACCACATAACTCTATGGATTGTCCAAAACGAATAGTACGAACCGTATCGCCATACTTTTCGCCAAACAAAGCCATAGCTCCTTCTTCAATAGCTTGTTCCATAGGCACATTTCTACCTTCTTCAAGCGGTAGTTTTCCAGAAATTCTGGCATTTACAAAGTCTTCAACATCTTGTAGTTCTTCTTCTGTCAACTTGGAAAAATGTGAGAAATCAAATCGCAAGTATCGAGGTCCAACCAAGGATCCTTTTTGTTCAACATGCGTACCTAAAACAGACCGTAAAGCTTGATGCAACAAGTGTGTTGCTGTATGGTTACAAGCTGTTAATTGCCTAAGTTCTTCACTAACAACAGCTTTAAATGACTCGTTTAAATGATTTGGTAAACTTTTGGTAAGATGAATAATAACATTATTCTCTTTTTTTGTGTCTAAAACATAAATAACATCACCATGAACATCTTCTAGGAAACCCCTATCACCTACTTGCCCACCGCCTTCTGGGTAAAAAGGTGTTAAATTAAATACCAACTGATATAATTCGCCATCCTTTTTTGAAACCACTTTTCTGTATCGTGAAATTTTAACTTGTGCCTCTAACCTATCATAACCCACAAACTCCTCTTCGGCATCTTCATTTAAAATCGTCCAATCGTCTGTTGACATCTCGCTAGCTGCTCGCGATCTGTTTTTTTGTTTTTGAAGTTCTTCTTCAAAAGCTTTTTCATCAAGTTGCAAGTCTTTTTCAGCCAAAATTAAGGCTGTTAAATCTACTGGAAAGCCATAAGTATCATATAATTCAAAAACTTTCTCTCCTGAAATCATGTCAGATTGTCTCTCATCAACAATTCTATTTAATAACACCAACCCTTGATCCAATGTTCTCAAAAAAGACGTTTCCTCCTCTTTAATAACATTTTCAATAAGAATTTTTTGACTGTTCAATTCAGGAAAGGCATCGCCCATTTTATTGCTTAAAACGTCAACGAGCCTATAAATAAAAGGTTCTTTTTTATCTAAAAACGTAAAACCGTATCGTACTGCCCTACGTAAAATTCTACGGATTACGTAGCCAGCACCTGTATTACTTGGTAATTGACCATCTGCTATTGAAAATGCAACGGCACGAACGTGATCTGAAATAACACGTATAGCCACATCTGTTTTTTCACTTTTGCCGTAGGTTTTATCTGTAATGGTTTCTATCTCACGAATTATGGGTGTGAACACATCGGTATCGTAGTTGGACTGAACGCCTTGCAATACCATGCACAAGCGCTCAAAACCCATTCCAGTATCTATATGTTTGTTTGGTAAACTTTCAAGTGATCCATTAGCCTTTCGGTTATACTGCATAAACACCAAATTCCATATTTCAACTACTTGTGGGTGATCCATGTTCACTAATTCTTTTCCAGGAACTTTAGCTTTCTCTTCTTCAGAACGAATATCAGCATGAATCTCACTACAAGGCCCACAAGGCCCTTGATCGCCCATTTCCCAAAAGTTATCTTTTTTATTACCCATTAAAATGCGGTCTTCGGGAACAAATTCCTTCCACAGTTCGTAAGCCTCATTATCCATGGGCAACTTATCATCATCATTACTGCCTTCAAAAACAGTTACATATAATATGTTCTCATTAATGCCATAAACCTTGGTCAGTAATTCCCAAGCCCAGGCAATGGCTTCTTTTTTAAAATAATCGCCAAAACTCCAATTCCCCAACATTTCAAACAAGGTGTGGTGATACGTATCATAACCCACTTCCTCTAAATCATTATGCTTTCCTGAAACCCGTAGACATTTTTGGGAATCGGCAATACGGTTATTTTTAGGTTGAGAGTTTCCTAGAAAGTACTCCTTAAATGGTGCCATTCCTGAATTCACAAACATAAGCGTAGGATCATCCTTCAAAACCATTGGAGCAGACGGCACAATGCTATGCTTTTTTTCTTTAAAAAAGTTTAAAAATTCAGAGCGTATATCTTGAGATTTCATGTATATGTATTAATCACTTTATGTTAAAACCACTTTAATTACAAAACAATTTCTATCTTTACTCTCCACTTTGTTTTTTTAAGTTTATATGATATTAAAAACGTTTTATCATTAAACTAGCCGACAATATTAATGTGGTAACGACAGTTAAATTTTATTAATTAAGTATTTAAGGTAAATTATAACTGCAAAAATAGCATAATTTAAGAAATGAGTAAGGTAAAATATTATTACGATTCCGAAACGTTATCCTACCGGAAAATTGAACGAAAAAAGAGGCGTACTTTTACATATATATCAATTTTTATTTTGGCTTCTGCACTTTTTGGCTTTCTGTTTGTTTTTATTGCCAGTCAGTATATTGAATCGCCTAGAGAGAAGGCTTTAAAAAGAGAATTGGCAAATATGCAATTGCAATTTGAATTGCTAAATAAAAAAATGAATGAAGCGGAAACGGTTCTTGAAAATATAGCTCAACGCGATAATACGCTTTACCGTATGTACTTTGAGACCAACCCTATTCCTGATGAACAGAGGAAAGCTGGTTTTGGAGGTGTAAACCGTTATAAAAGTTTGGAAGGATTTGACAACTCCAAATTAATCATTGAGAGTCACAAAAAAATAGATATCCTTCAAAAACAGATTGTAGTACAATCAAAATCTCTAGACGAAATCGCTAAATTGGCTGAAGAAAAGGAAAAGTTATTAGCGGCTATCCCAGCCATTCAACCGGTTAGAAATGAAGATTTAACACGTATGGCTTCGGGTTATGGCTACCGTTCTGATCCGTTTACCAAAGTACGAAAGATGCATTGGGGAATGGATTTCACTGCTCCAAGAGGTACACCTATATACGCTTCAGGCGATGGCATTGTTACAAGAGCCGACAGTAACTCTTCAGGATACGGAAGACACATTAGAATTGATCACGGCTATGGTTATGTGAGTTTGTATGCCCACCTCTACAAATATAATGTCAGAAAAAATCAGCGTGTCAAACGTGGCGATTTAATTGGGTTTGTAGGAAACTCTGGCCGCTCTGAAGCCCCTCATTTACACTATGAAATTTTTAAGGATGGTAACCGTATTAACCCTATTAACTTCTATTACGGTAATTTATCTGCTGAAGAATTTAACGATCTACTTGAAAAAGCTTCAATTGAAAACCAATCTTTAGACTAATGCATATTGAATTACCAGAGAAACGATATTACGGCATTGGCGAAGTCGCTAAAGCATTTCATGTTAACACATCACTCATTCGGTTTTGGGAAAAGGAATTTGATGTCTTAAAACCCAAAAAAAATGCAAAGGGCAATCGTAAATTCACGCCCGATGACATTAAAAACCTAAAGCTAATTTATCACTTAGTAAAGGAGCGTGGTTTTACACTAGAAGGTGCAAAAATTCATTTAAAAGAGGAAAAACAAAAGACTTTAAATAATTTTGAGATTATTACCAAACTAGAAGACGTTAAGGCGCAACTTATTAAAATTAAAGAACAGTTGTAACAAAAATCTATTTTGTTCAACATATCTATAACGCAATAGTTAAAAACACTAACACATTTAAAATTAGAAATTATGAAAAAATGGTTAATTCCTGTTATTGTAATTGCAGTAATAGTTTTTGGATTATATTCATGGGCAGTTGGCTTTAACAACACTGCCGTAGAATATGAAGCAGATGCCAAAACAGCTTGGGCAGATGTTGAAAGCTCATACCAACGTAGAAACGATTTAATTGGAAATTTAGTTAAAACTGTACAAGGTGCTGCCGATTTTGAACGAACTACTTTACGAGAAGTTATTGAGGCGCGAGCAAAAGCCACCTCAACAACCATTGATGCTGGAAATTTAACCGCAGAAAACATGGCTCAATTTCAACAAGCACAAACCGGATTAAGTGGAGCACTTTCCAAACTATTGGTTTCGGTTGAACGTTATCCAGAATTAAAAGCCAATCAGAACTTTTTGGAGCTTCAGGCTCAATTAGAAGGTATAGAAAATCGTATTAACGTAGCTAGGGATCGTTATAATGAAAAAGTAAATATTTACGATAAGCATACTACTAAATTCCCAGGCAAACTATTAGCTGGACTGTTTGGTTTTGAAGAAATGCCTAGATACAAATCAGATCCTGGAAGTGAGAATGCTCCTGATGTAGATTTTGACTTTGATTAATTACTATGTCTAAAATTGAAGATTTCCTAACGGCTGAAGCCGAACAAGAAATAGTTGGCGCTATTCGCGAAGCCGAAAAAAACACCTCTGGTGAAATACGCGTACATATTGAAGACTCTACGAAACTAGATGTTTTTGAGCGTGCAAAAGCCGTTTTTCATATGTTAAAAATGGATAATACCAAAGAACAAAATGGTGTGCTTATTTATGTAGCTGTTTCAGATAGAACATTTGTTATTTATGGTGACGAGGGCATTAATAATGTTGTAGAAAGTGATTTTTGGGACACAACTCGCGATGCCATACTAGCGGAATTTAAAAAAGGTGATTTTAAACAAGGCTTAATTAATGGTATCCTAAAAGCTGGAAAAGCTTTAGAAGTCCACTTTCCTTGGCAACATGGTGATATTAACGAATTACCAAACAATATTTCTAAAGGGTAATGCAGTATTTAAAAAAAATAGCACTTAACATTATAGTCTTGGCATGCTTATTTACAATGCAAAGCCTATATGCTCAATATGAAATTCCTCCAATTCCTGAAAAGCAAACTAGCGTTTATGACTATATTAATTTATTATCCCCAAATGATAAAATAAGTTTAGAAGAAAAACTGGTTAGATATTCAGACACAACCTCGACCCAAATTGTTATTGCTATAATAGCGTCTACCAATGGTGAAAATATTAATTATTTAGGTGCACAATGGGGAGAAAAATGGGGTATTGGACAAGCCGAAGAAGATAACGGTGTTTTAATTCTGTTAGCCAAAGAGGATCGCAAAATTACTATCCAAGTAGGATATGGCATGGAGCATTTATTGACAGATGCCATGTCTAAACGTATTATCGAACGTGATATAATCCCTTATTTTAAGCGTAATGATTATGCTGGCGGTTTAAACCGAGGCGCAGATGCCATTTTTGAGGTTATGACTGGCGAATACAAAGGCACTAGGCAGAATAACAATTCAGGTGGTTTTCCAATTGGTTTCTTTTTTCTCTTGTTTATTATTTTTATAATCATCTTGATTGCTATTTCCAAAAACCGAAGAGGTGGTGGCAATAGTGGGTCAGGAGGAAACAAAAGGCAAGGCATGAGTATCCTTGATGCCATTATTTTAAGCAATATGGGACGTGGCAGTTATGGAGGAAGTTCTGGAGGCGGACTCTTTGGTGGAGGCAGTAGCTCTGGAGGTGGTTTTGGCGGTGGCTTTGGAGGTGGCTTCGGTGGAGGCAGCTTTGGAGGCGGAGGAGCTTCTGGTGGTTGGTAATTGTTTAGTTAAACCAAAACGGACCATTATCTTCTACTTCACCCTTTTTTCCTAGACTGTTAAATTTCCAACTAAAGCTTAACATAAAATACTGTTCCAAAACGGTACTTTGCGAATCCTGAATATAGTTTTGTGTTGCTGTTCGTCTAGCATTGGTATTCTGATTTAGTAAATCGTAAACCTTTAGTGTTACAGTACCTTGATCTTTTAAAACAGAATATGCTAATGTACTGTTCCAAAACCAAGCACTTTTTTGAAAACCTTCACCTATGTTGGGATTATAATTAAAATTTATATCATTTCGCCATTCAAATTTTTTTGGTAAAAACAATGCCGTAGAGATATTTAAATCATGGAACGAAAAGGTTTGATCTTCAAAAGTATCTATATCATACGTGTTTTTTGTAAACGTAATGCGGTATCTAGGTGTTATTTCTAAAATGTCTTTCCAAGTTAACGTAACACTAGCAGTTGGTGTTATTGAGCGTACATCACTTGCATATTGTACATCGTTATTGAAGTTTATATTTCTATTTAAATTACCATAAGCACCAACACTATAACGTACTTTTCGTAAACTATCTAATTTCACTTCTTTACTGTAACTCAAATTTCCGTTAATTCTATAATTACCATCAACGTTAGCAAAGGTTGTTGTTCTTACAAAATTCTCATCTACAATAGATTTAGAAACTACTTGATCTTGAATAAAACTAGCACTAAAGTAGCTGTAAAATCCTGTTCGCTTTTGCCAATCGTAAGCGTTATACCCTAAACTAATTCTATGATTATTTGAAGGTGATAAATTAGGATTACCAACAACTGTATTCAAAGGGTCTGACACATCAGCAAACGGCTGTAATTGCGTGAGTTGTGGTGGCGTATTACTTAATCTGTAATTAGTCCAAACTGATGCTTTTTGACTAAACTGAAATCTAAAAAAACTATTTAATTCCACAGCATCAAAACGCCTTTTTATGGATAATTCAGGACGAAGCATATCTTCGTTTTCTAATGTTCTAAAAATATAATCCATACCCATACGTGCAGACCATTTTTCACCACGATAACTCAAACTAATACCAGGAACCATCTGTTCATTTAAATAGTTAAAATTTGTACTTTGTTGTAAGTTAAAATCTTCATATTCTCCAGACGAAGGGTTTCTATCAAAAGTGCTTTTTACATCTGTATTTTGATCTCTTAAATAGTCATAATCAAAATTTACAAAGAATTTTTTGGCTACTATTGGCATACGATAACGTACACTAGAACTAATATTGTTTACTTCTGCCTCTCCATCTGTATATTGATCTCTAATGGTTTGATCAATTAAAACAAAATCTGGATTAGTTGGGTCGTTAACATCCTCACCATAAACATTGGTTAGAGAAGTTAAATAATCATCAGAATGTCTTTTAGTAATATCTGTAGTAAGATTTACACGAATAAAAGCACCTTTATCTCCAAAGCGTTTTGTAGCGTTTATTCTGTTTCTAAAATTATTGGCGTGACCTTCAACTAACGATGACGTTTCAGATTCATTGGTAAGAACTCTATCTTCATTAAAAGATTCCTCTCCTCTATTAAAAGTTGTTCTATTTTCAGAATATCGAAATGATGGATCTATATTTATAAGAAACGTTGAATCTATCTCTACATCAAATCCCATATTTGCACTATGCGTATCATTATCACTTAAGGAGTTAGAAACGGAATTTGTGAAAAATCGCGAATCGGGCAATATGTTCTCTCGCTGGGTTGCTGTTCTATTTTCAGAACTACTAGCTGAATAAAAATAATCGGCAGAAACATCTGTTTTTTCACCTATAACATCAGCATAATTTACACCTGCATTATGCGATTTTGTTATACCCTGTCCACCTCCAAACGATCGACCATCTATTGTAAATGACCCGTTACTTGACATCGATATGCTATTTCCACCACCAAACATTTTTCGAATTTCTCCAAAGCTAAATCCTGGTGAATTAATGTTATTACCACCAGCTAAAACACTTATACGTCTATCGTTATCAAAATAATTCAACATTCCTGCAAACTCCCACCGATCATCTGTACCGCCTCCAGCTGCCACACGACCAAAAACACCTTTATTATTCTCTTCTTTTATGGTAAGGTTTATCGTTTTATTTTCACCATCAACTACTTCTCCTGTAAATGCTTGTGATTTCGTTTTTGTATCTACAACCTGTATTTTTTCAATAATTTCTTTAGTCAAGTTCTTTGTTGTAATTGATGGGTCGTCTCCAAAAAATGGTTTTCCATTTACTAATATTTTGTTGACTTCTTTACCATTTACTTTTATAGTTCCATCGTCTTCTACTTCAACTCCAGGTAATTGTTTTAATAAATCTTCAACTGTAGCATCCTTTTTTGTTTTAAAGGATTTTACATTAAATTCTAAAGTGTCTTTTTTAATGGTAATTGGTGCGGCAGTTTTAATAACTACTTCATCTAACGAATTAGAAACTTCCAGCTCAATATTTCCCAAGTTAATAATAGGTTTGTTTAAATCTATTTTCCTAAAATAGGTTTTATAGCCTACATATGAAATGTATAAATTAACCGATGCGTCAGAAGTCTTATTCTCTAATCTAAACTTACCATCTTTATCTGTAATGGTGTAAGTAATTACTGTGCTATCCTTTATTCGCTCTAAATGAACAGTAGCAGATTCTAAAGGATTTTTTTCATCTGTAGAACTAATAGTTCCAGATATTTCGAATTCTTTTGATTGTGCAAAACTTAATGAAAAACAAAAAAAAGTTAGTATCAGAAATGAATATTTCATGAAATTGATTGATGATGGTTGGATTATTACTTTTCAGAAAACGAAAGTAATACGATAATCGTATGAATTTTCTTAAAAAAAAGATAAAGTTATGTTATTTTTTCCTCATGTAAACACTTACAGGAACACCATGAAAATTAAAATGTTCGCGTAATTTATTCTCTAAAAATCGTTTATAAGGATCTCTAACATACTGTGGCAAATTACAAAAGAAAGCGAACTGCGGTTGGGGTGTTGGCAGCTGCATGATGTACTTAATTTTCACAAACTTCCCTTTATAAGCTGGTGGCGGGTAGCTTTCTATAATTGGTAGCAATACCTCATTAAGCTTACTGGTTTTTATTTTTTTAGAACGGTTTTTATAAACCTCAACGGCTGTTTCAATAGCCTTAAAAATTCGTTGTTTATTCAATACTGAAATAAAAACTATTGGCACATCGGTAAACGGTTCAATTTGAGATTTAATATACTTCTCAAATTCTTTTATGGTTTTATTATCCTTTTCAACCAAATCCCATTTGTTGACCAAAATTACTATGCCTTTTCGGTTGCGTTCGGCCAACCAGAATATATTTTGCACTTGTCCATCAAAACCTCTAGTAGCATCTAACACCAATAAACAAACATCACAATGTTCTATAGCACGAACGCTTCGCATAACGGAATAGAATTCTAAATCTTCTTTTACTTTAGACTTTTTTCTAATCCCTGCCGTATCTACTAAATTAAATTCGAAACCAAAACGGTTGTATTTAGTATCAATAGCATCTCGGGTTGTTCCAGCAATATCAGTTACTATATAACGGTCTTCACCAATTAAGGCGTTAATAAATGACGATTTTCCAGCATTTGGTCTTCCAACAACTGCAAAACGCGGTAGGTCTTCCTCTACTACTTCTTCTTTTTCTGGTAAAGCCTCTACCAAAGCATCTAATAGGTCGCCTGTTCCACTACCATTAATACTTGCGATAGTATAATAATCTCCCAACCCTAGTGAATAAAACTCAACTGCGTCTTCAGCACGTTTGGCATTATCTACCTTGTTTACTGCCAAAAAAACAGGTTTCGTTACTTTTCGCAACAACCTGGCCACATCTTCGTCCATACCTGTTACACCTGTTTCTACATCTACCATAAAAATTATGGCATCGGCTTCGTCAATAGCAATTTCAACTTGTTTATCAATTTCAGCTTCAAAAACATCATCGCTTCCAATTACGTAGCCACCAGTATCAATTAAAGAAAACTCTCTACCATTCCAATCGCTCTTACCATAATGGCGATCTCTGGTTACACCACTCACGGCATCAACTATGGCTTCACGTCGTTGAATTAAACGGTTGAAGAACGTTGATTTCCCAACATTAGGTCTTCCTACTATGGCTACAATATTGCTCATTACTTATAAAATTTGGTGCAAATATAATGATAAGCTTATGATTTCGTTATATTTTAGTGCTAACAAAAAAGTTAACCGTTATACATTTTCATTAATTTAATGTCCATTAACAAACAAGATATTGTATTACGCCCGCGATTTAAAAAACTGCTGAATAAAAAAAACACTTATTATTTGGAACAGTTCAAAATCGCTAAAACCAGTCAAAAGGATTTTATAGTTTCAATAATTGATGATCATGTATTTCTTAAACTACCTAAAGACAAACAGCAATTTTGGTCTCCGCAATTACATTTGGAAATAAATGAAGATGGTGAAAAGACGGCTGTCTTACATGGTGTATTTGGTCCTAACCCAACAGTTTGGACCATGTTTATGTTTTTTCATTTTATTGTCGCCGGATTATTTATAGCTTTTGCTATTTGGGCTTACTCAAACTGGACTTTAGACAATTCTTACACCATTCAGCTAGGTGTTATGTTTTTATTGGTGATCTTATGGTTTGTACTGTATTTTGCTGGACGAATTGGTAAAGATTCCAGTAAAGAGGAGATGCATGATTTGTATAATTTTATGAATGAAATTATTGAGAAAACTAATTATTGATTGTAACCAAAACGTTTCAGCTGCTGTTGGTTGCTACGCCAATTTTTGTTAACCTTTACATATAACTCTAAATGCACCTGTTTACCAAAAAACTTTTCTAAATCTTTTCTGGCTTCCATGCCTACTCGTTTTAATGCTGAACCCTTATGACCAATAATAATCCCTTTCTGGGTTTCTCGCTCGACCATAATGACCGATCGCATTCTAATAATGTTTTCTTCTTCTAAAAATTCTTCAGTATCTATCTCTACAGCATAGGGTATTTCCTTTTTGTAATGCAGTAAAATTTTCTCTCTTATAGTTTCGTTTACAAAAAACCGTTCCGGTTTGTCTGTCAATTGATCTTTAGGGTAAAATGGTGGCGATTCTGGTAAGAGTTCTATAATGCGATTAAACACTTCTTGAACTTGAAATCCCTCTAAAGCTGAAACTGGAAAAATTTCTGCGTTTGGCACTTTTTCTGACCATAAAGCAACATATTCTTCCAATTGTTCTTGGTTTGACTTGTCTATCTTGTTTAAGAGTAATAGAACGGGGGTTTTAGAATGGGTTATTTTATTAAAAAATGCTTCATCCTTTAATTCCTTTTCACCTATTTCTACCATATAAATCAGCACGTCTGCATCATCAAAAGCCGATTTCACAAAATCCATCATAGATTCCTGTAACTCATAAGCTGGTTTTATAATGCCTGGCGTATCGGACAAAATCATTTGAAAATCTTCTCCGTTTACAATACCTAGAATCCTATGACGTGTTGTTTGGGCTTTTGATGTAATGATGGACAATTTCTCTCCAACAAAAGCATTCATCAAGGTTGATTTGCCAACATTTGGATTTCCTATAATATTTACAAAACCTGCTTTATGCATTGAATTCTTTTTTTTTGCAAAGATAAGTTTTATAATACTAAACCAACAATTCTATTTAATGTAAGGCTGATATAAAAGGTTTAATATCTTTTTTAACTGTAAATTTTTTTGACGGTTTTTTTTAATAATTTAGTCCGATAATGCTGAATCTCTAAAAACGTATTCATTTGACACAGAAAATTCGTCTATTAATTTTATGTCCTGTATTAATTTTGACTTCAATTTCTATTTTTAGTCAGAACCAATCCACAGAAATAGACAGTACTCAAACAGAAGCCTCCATGCCTTTTAGAAAAGGTAGATGGTTAACTGGTTTAAGTGGTTCCATAGGGTCTGGATCTACAGTGAACAAAGCAACTGATATTAAGAGCATTAGCAACAATTATAACATTACAATTAGTTCTGGCAAGTTTTTAATAGACAGATTGAATATCGGTTTAAATGCGTCTTTAGAACGCAATAATATTGAAGAGGAAGGCGTTGAAGAAATAACTTCTGAACTGTTTTTTTTAGGCCCCAAAGCCTCCTATTACTTATCTAAAAACAAAATTGGCTCTGTATTCTTTAGCCTCTCTCCTGGTTACACACGTTACAGGGACAAGCTAGGTAATTTAATAAATAATGAATACATAGAAAGCGAGAGTACGGGAAGTGGATTTGGTTTGCTGGCTATTTTTGGGTTTTCTTATGTTATTTTGGATCGCGTTACATTCGATCTGGGTTTAAACTTTAATAATTATTGGCTAGATGTACAGCAAAAACAGTCTAATTCAGAAATTACTGATAATATTACATTTGACTTAAGCAATATTTCATTCTCATTTGGATTCAAAATATTGATAGACAGTAATCCGCTATGATAAAGAAATTACTATACATATTTGTTTTATCGCTTTGTTTTAGCCTTAAAGGATATGGACAAAACAAAGATGATGTTATTAAGTCTGACACTTTAATTAAGGCCAAAAAGTTTCAATTTGTAGCTATTCCCATTATTTTTTATACCCCTGAAACCAATTTTGGTTTTGGTGGTGGAGGCCAATTGTTTCTTTTAAAACAAAAGAACATTTATAATGACCGTGTTTCAAATATTTTTTTCGATGTCGTATTAACTTCCAACAAACAGATAATAGTTGATGTAATCCCGCAAATATATTTTGGAAAAGGCGATTACTTTTTAGATATGAATTTTAAATGGAAAATTTTTCCCAATTCATTTTGGGGAATTGGGAATAATACACCAAATAGCAATTTAGAATCTTATGATATGACCTCAACGATTCTAAAAGTTAGTTTTTTAAAGCGTTTGCCACCTGCTTTAAATTTTGGATTTGAATACATATATGAAAACTACGATGTCACCGAAGTTGAACCAGATGGTCTATTAAGTTCGGATAATATTGTTGGTAGTGATGGTGCAGTTATTAGTGGATTTGGTGTAATTTTCAATTTAGATTCCAGAGACAACATAGGGTCAGCGCTTTCAGGACACCTCGTTAAAATTAATGCCCAGTTTTCTAGTGAATTGTTTGGAGCCACGCAAACTTACAATAAGTTTATTGCTGACTTGAGAACTTACCGATCTGTTGGAGAAAAGAGCATTGTAGCCCTTCAAGTTTACTATGAAGGCAACTATGGCAACCCTCCATTTCAAGGATTGGCCTGGTATGGTGGTGGCAATAGAGCACGTGGGTATTATCAGGGCCGGTATATTGACAAAAGCCTATATCTAGTTCAAGCTGAATATCGCTATCGCTTTAAACCACGATGGGCTTTAGCCGGATTTGGTTTATTTGGCAAGGTTGCGAATGAGCAAAGAGAGCTATTTAACTTTGACCATCTAAAACCTAGTGCTGGAGGAGGAATTAGATTTAAACTATTAAAAAATCAAGACACTTGGGTTAGATTGGATGCTGGTGTTGGAGTAGATGGTAGTCATGGTGTATATTTTGGTATAAATGAGGCTTTTTAAAAAGTGGCTGTCTTATTGTATTCTTTATCAGCAATGAATTTTCACGAATTCTTTTAATAACTATCTATAAACTTAATTAAGGGTAATAAAAAAGGCTTGAATGCTATTCAAGCCTTTTGTGGAGACTAATCCAAAGTTTATTCCTTTTTTTATCAATCAAAGTTTAGTGGAATAACGCATTTCAAAGATATTAATAAGACCTACCGGTTAAGTAGGTATGATTTAAACTACCTTGTTTTTGATGTAAACCGATTAAATAAAACAAAAAAGCTATTAACCCGTGGGTTAATAGCTTTTTTAATTTTATAATTGGTTACAAAACTAATTGTTTTCTTGTGCGACTAACTGATTGTTTCTATCATAAACACTGTAACTTCCATCAGCTACTTCAACGTATCCAACCATCATAACTCCTCCCGAGCCATTATTTGAATCTTGGCTTGTAGATGTATACAATCCATTTAAATCCAGATAAGCCTCAAAAGTTCCCACTTTACCAAATGTCAATCGTAATGGCACAGCTATCTCTGGGCTAGGATCAAAACCATTAGTATCCCATAAATCAACCATTATGTTATGAACACCATCTGATAACTCACCTGTCCATAAGTTACTTGGATTAGAAGGCTCATAAAGACTTTCTGGACAATCTCCTGTAAAAGCATAAGCTTCAAACGTATCTAAATACACATCAAAATCCATATCGCATAAATGATCATCTAAATTATCATCATCCCATTCCAACAACATCGTAGCATTTTGATTGGTGTAGTTTTGAATGGTAATATTCATTTGAAATGGCTGATAAAAAGCGGCCGTAGTTCTTGAATCACCAATATTAATTACAGCATTTTCCGTATCTTCTATAGTAAAATCTCGATTTATAGTTATAGAAGCCGATGCTGTTGTTTGATATGCCGGAATGTTAATATAACCCGTTGCAGGCAATGAAATATCATTACCATCGGCCGTTCCGCTTTCCTGAAAAATGTATACACGAACCTGTTTATTGGTTGGCTTATCTAAAGTTGCTGTTAAAACAATCTCTTGATCACCTTCAACATCATTAAAAGTAAAACTACCCGTGGAGCTTGTAACCGTTAATGTAGGTTGGTTAGAATCAATATAGACATCTTCAACATCATTATTCTCACAAGATAGTATTGCCAGTGATAATAATGGCAACACCAATACCTTGCATGTATTTATAATATATTTTTTCATTATCTTATTTGTATTAAAGTTTAACGTATGTTGCTGTATAGGTAACAAAGGTTGAGTTTCCTGAAAAACCAATAGTGTATTCTAACGTAATATCTCCAGTTGTTGGATCTACTGTTCCCAAAACGTCAGTTCCTTCCAATAGGTTGCTGTAAATTCCCGCTAGATTTTGCTGTGGGATTACAATACTGCCACAAACTTCTTGAAAAATAAACCCTTCACGAACACCTCCATTTAAAACACCAACATCCCATGTTCCAGAAGTAGCTGTTAAATATTGACCCTCTTCTATTTCAACTAAAGTTTCAGCAGGATGAAAATTACTTGTTCCTGAATCTGATGTTACGGTTAGAGCATACGTTCCTCCTAAATCTGAAGAGCAAGTAGCTTGTAAATAAATGGTAACCGTTCCTGTATTACCAGAAGCCACAATGTTATTGTTCGATGCTGAAGAACCTCCTGTTATATTCAATACTACAGTAGCCGGATTTGCTGGATCTAAAGCCCCAGAATGCACAACGATGGGAAGATTCGCAAACGTATTTCCTCCTTCAATGGTAACAGATCCTGAATTATCAACAAAATCAAATTCAACACCCTCTGTAGCGGTAGATGAAGGATCGAACTCAAACATGGCACTTACATCTTGATCTAAAGGAAAACCATTACCTCCTGTAATACTTAGCGGAACTGTATAAGTGTAATCATCGGCATTGTCATTAAGAAAATAACCTGTAACTTCGGCTGAAGGAAATGCTAATACATAAGGTCCTTCATTAAACACTTGTTCGTCGTCATCCAGCACACAAGATGTTGCTGTTAATGATACTGCAAGCAATATGATAATATATTTTATTGTTTTCATGTTTCTATTTTTTTTAATGTTCGTATCTACTGCATCCAAAACGTGTGTCTATCAAAAGCTGCATTTGCACCTTGACTAGGTACATTAGCTGAATTTGAAGCTAATTCAGCAGTAGGATATAATAAGTTTGATGGAAAAACTGGAGATACTGCTCCAGCAGGAATAGGTATATTTGAAGGGAATTCGGTTCTAACCCTATCCATCCATACTTCAAAACCAGAAATAAATCCTCCAGCTATCCATTTTTGGGTTATTATGGCTTCTATTTCATTCCCTAATCCATCAGCAGAATCCCAATTAATAATAGGATTAATACTATTAGACTCATAATCATTTGCTGCACTAACTGGGTTTGGCACACCTAGCTCTTGGAACGAAGCCGCTATACCTGATCTGTACAAATTACCCGGACTACCCGTAATAAGGCCTCTTTGAGCGGCTTCAGCTTGCAAAAACAAAGCTTCTGACAATAACATTAAAGGTGCGTCTTGTTCACTAGAATTCAAGATTCCTGGACCAAGGTTAGACACTAAATTTGAGTTGTATTGATTATCGTAAACATTCTGTGGCACACCTATATAATCACCACCAACTGGTGTAAACAATCTAGCCACTCGCGGATCATTGTTATCCTTTAGAAAATTCACATAGGTATCACTCCCTCTTGTCGCACCACCATTAGGCCCTGGAGATCCTCCTCCTGCGGTAAACCCATGTACAAAATAAAATGGGTTTTGTTTACCGGCTTCATCTATATATCCTGGATTTACATTTACAGACTGTTCAATAAACCCAACTCCGTTATTCATGATTTCACTATATTCAGCTGTCAAATCTTCGCCTGTATTTACTTGACGCAATAGCATTCTTAATTTAAGAGTATTGGCAAACTTTTGCCATGCTACCATATCACCACCCAAAATAACATCTGTTGTTACAGCTCTGGTATTGGCGTCTGCATTTGCTATCATGTTAATAGCAACATTTAACTGATCGTAAATGGCATCATAAATTGCTTTATCATCATCATAGGCCGGTTGTGTATTTTCACCTCTTTGAAAAGCCTCACTGTAAATAATATCTCCATACATATCCACCAGTGCTGCAAAATGATAAGCTTTCATTATTTTGGCTATTGCCTTATAATAATCATAGCCACCCTCTTCAAAATTTTCTATGTAATGGTAACTGTATAAAGCTAGAGTATAAGTGTTATTCCAAAGTGATTGGTACGTATCATTATTTATGATATAAGATTGTTCTGTTTGGTACCAAACACGATCTCCAGAATCTGAAATAACACCTGCATAAATTCCTCCCAGTAAGTTGAATGAATTATTAGCATTATTGGCATTGTACATCATATCTGCACTGTATTTTTGTGCCGCTGGCAAAGTAAGCTCTGGTGTGGATGATGGTGGATTGGTTGAACTATCATTCACATCCAAAAAATCGTCACTACATGATACCACTAAAGTTAGCATCAAAAAAAGTAACATGTTGATTTTAATATTTCTCATTTTCATAATTTTTAAAAGTTTACATTCATTCTAAATCCGTAAGTTCCTGTTGGAGGTGCTTGACCACTAGAACCTATACCACTAATACCTGTTCCTCCTGTATTAATAGAGAACTCAGGGTCTGTATATCTGTTTTCTTTAGCACGCCACATAACCAAATTATTAGCAACCAGTCCAAATGATAAATTCTCTATTGGAGTTTTCTCTAAAAACTTTGCAGGTAGCGTATAGTTTAATGCCAATTCTCTAATCTTAATAGCAGAAGCATCAACTACATAGTTCTCCTTAATGTTATTGTATGACGTTTGCCAAAAGTTTCTATTACCACCTGAAGTTGTGATATTTTCGTTTGCCACATAAACTCCAGAACCTGGTGATGTTTCATAAGATGAATTAGGGAACACAAATGGCTGTCTATTTGTAGAAGCACTGTGTACAGTTAAACCTGCAAATTCTAACGCTTCTACTACTGTATTGTAGAAAACATGACCTGTTTTATAATCTGCAACTGCTGATAAAGACAGATTTTTATATCTAATGTTGGTTGTTGCACCAATAATTAAGTCTGGTACAGTAGATCCTAAATTTATAAACTCATTAGTTACTAAAGGGTCTCCTGTGTTTTCATCTATAACAACACGCCCTTGAGGGTCTCTAACATAACCAGGTGCGAAAATTGCCGGATAAGCCTCACCTACTTGAGCAAACAAAAATGCTGTATTTTGAAATCCTGTACCTACTTGTAGCCGCTCTGCTCCATCTGCCAATGAAATAACTTCAGATTTATTAGTTGTAACCGTTATACCTAAATCCCATTGAAAATCCTTAAACTTTAGTGGCACTAAACCTAAATCAATTTCAATTCCTTTATTCTGAATTTCCCCAACATTTGTTAAGTATGATGTGGCTCCTGAACCTGCTGAAGATTGCGAAAAGTTTATTTGATCTTCAGATTTCACAAAATAGTAGTTAGCTCCTAACTTGATTCTTCTTTTGAATAATTCAATATTAAACCCACCTTCAATAGATGTTGAGAATTCAGGACTTAAATTAGGATCTACAGCAATTGTTGTTGGTCTTAAGCCTGTAGTGCTTCCAAAAGGAAAGCCTCCGGGAACTTGAAAGTTTTCATTGATCTGCCCTATTCCAGCATCGTTACCCACCTTGGCATAACTGGCGTTAAACTTTAAATAATCTATAACACCACCTTTTAACCCATCAAAAGCATCGGTTGGAACAAAGGAAATACCCGCACTATAATAACCGTAAGAATTATTATCAACTGGTAATGTTGATGAAATATCCTGCCTATAAGAACCTGTTAAAAATAGGTAATCTCTAAACCCAAGTGTTAAATCACCAAAAAACGAGTATAGTCTTTTTTGTGTAGTTCCTTCCCCTCCGGTTAATTCACCTGTTCTTACATTAGTATTGTAAATTACATTGGTAAACAAATTATTTCCACCAATGTTTACTTGCTTACTCCTAAAGGTTTCCACATGGTTACCTAAAATTAAACGTGCACTAAAATCGTCACTAATTTGTTTATCAAAATTCACCAAGAGGTCAGAATTCAATCTAAAGTTTTCGCTCATACCATCTTGTACTGCGTTAACTTCATTGGCCGGTCTTGTGTAGGTAAGTGTTGGATCGTATTGCCAAGCTTCCTGTGTGTTTTTAAAACTACTATTAAACCATGTTCCACCTAAAGTATAGGACGCTGAAATCCAATCATTGAATTCATAATCCAATCTTGCAATACCCTGTAATCTGTTAGATCTTGAAGTGTTTCTATTTTGATCTATTACCTGATATGGGTTTTTAAAGTATGCGTTAAAATACGTGTCTGGAGTTGAAAACTTATCGGTTCTCCAGTTTCTATAATCTGAAATTGGAATATGACCTGGCGTATTTAAAAGGATTCTGTAATAGCTACCATCATTTGGACTTGCTCCTGCTACATCTGTTTTATCTTGAAAGAAAGATACAGATGTTGATGTTTCCAACTTCCCACTTTTGCGTGTTGAATTAAACCTAAAATTATCTCTAACATACTTGTCTCCAGGGGTCACGCCAGTTCTATCAACCCTTTGAGCGGAGAAAAAATATGACGAGTTATCACCTGCACCACTCAACGATATATCGTTTTGTAGAGTTACACCTGTTACAAAAAAGTCTTTTTTGTTGTCCTTAATTGGCGCATAGGGCAATACTTGATAGGTACCATCTGAAAGAATAGGACCAACCCTTCTTGGAAGACCGTCATATCGTGGCCCCCAACTTTCATTTTCAATAGGGTCATATTCAAAATTTTGAGTAGAGCCACTTCCAAAAAGTGTTTGGGTTTCTGGGAAATATTTAACGTTTTCGAATGTAGCTACCGAATTGAAGCTAATGCTTATCTTTTCGTCTTTCTCCCCTCTTTTTGTTGTAACAATTATAGCTCCATTTGCTCCTTTTGAACCATATAAAGATGCTGAAGACGCCCCTTTAAGTATATTTATGGATTCAATATCATTAGGATTTAAATTGTTTAGTGCTCCTTGTGATTGGGGCACACCATCAACAACTATTAAAGCTCCGTTATTACCTGTTAAAGAACTGTAACCCCTTAATACAATAGTAGATGATGGGTTTACACCATTATCACTAGTGTTAATATTAAGGCCCGAAGACTTACCTGAAAGCGAGGAAGCCACATCTACAGGTGCTGCCTGTACTAAAGTTTTACTCTTAAGTTCTGTTGTGGCGTAGGCTAATTGTTTGGGCTTTCGTTTAATACCTAAAGCAGTAATAACAACCTCATCTATGGCTGTTACATCTGGCTCTAGTGAAACATTTATTGTATTACTGGAACCCACAGTTTGTTCAATTGTTTTATAACCTAGAAATGAAAATGATATAACATCATTTTCGTTGACAGAAAGACTAAATTTTCCATCAAAATCTGATTGGGTGCCATTTGTTGTTCCTTTAACTAAAATATTCACCCCAGGAAGTGGTAAACCCGACTCGTCAGACACCACACCTGTTATTGACTTTTCTTGTCCGTATGAACAAATTGAAAAAAATACGAATAAGAAAAAAAGCTTGTAACCTTGATTCATTGATATTATTTTTATGTTAATAATATGCTAATCTACTTGGTAACATGCTGCCCTATTTTACTCTTGATGTATCTAACTTATATTTTGATGTGAATAACTGTTTTTCAAGGAAAAGTTCAAATTGCTTTCAAATAAGTGTTATATCCATTAATTTTTAAGCTATAATCTCATAAAATTCCTAATAGCGACTTTCTAATTTATTTTTCATATTTATTCATTGTCTTGATTTTTGAATTGTACAACTTATATTTTGCTGTTAATGACTTATAATTTGATTTAAGTTGTGTTAAAGACCCCTACGCAATAAATTTAAATATGTAATTTGCATTAAAAAGCAAAAAGTAATAACAAGAAAGTTACCACTAATGACAGTAAAAACTATTATTATAGATGATGAACCTTTGGCTAGACAGCGCATCAAAATATTATTGAATGACGTTCCTGAAATAGAGGTTATTGATGAATGTTCGACTGGAAAAAAAGCCATAAAGAGTATTGATACTCTGAACCCTGATTTAATTTTCTTGGATATTCAATTAAAGGATATGACTGGTTTTAATATTCTTGAAAAAATCAGTCCAGAAAGCAAGCCTATGGTTATTTTCATTACAGCCTATAATGATTATGCTCTTAAAGCTTTTGATGTGTTTGCTTTTGATTATTTACAAAAACCCTTTAAGGATGATAGGTTTTATAAATCGACACAAAAAGCCATTGAACAACTTAATCAACAACATAACTCATCGTTTGAAGAACGTGTTGAAGATTTACTAAAATATATAAACTCGAATGACAAAAACCCACTTAACAATTCTAAACGCATACCTATTAAATTGGGTAATCGAGTACTTTTTATTGAAAGTGACAATATTAAATATATAATAGCTTCTGGGTATTATGCCGAAATTCATACTGATGAAAAAAAACACTTATTAAGAGAATCATTAAATAACTTAATAAACGATTTACAACCTGAAAAGTTTATAAGAATTCATCGTTCAACAATTATAAATTTAGATTATGTTAAAGAGCTTATTCATTCTAACTATGGTGAAATAGACGTAAAAATGACCGATAATAAATTATTTAGGATAAGTAGAAGCTATAAAAAGGATTTTATAAAAGCAATAGGTTTAAAATGATTAGGGAAATAGATAAAAAATTAATCCGTATACTTTTAAGTTTTTATTCAGTATACTTTTTAATCAATATCCTTCAAAGAGTATATTTAAAATCTAACGGGTATGGTTATAGACATATTAGCTGGAGTCAATTGCTTGTTGAAAACACGGCTATTGAGATAATTAATACCATTCCTCTTATGCTTTTAATCATTTATTTTTCAAGATGGATGATTAAACAAAACTTCAACTTATTCAATCTTATTATAATTCATGCTTTAGTTTCAGTAGTAACAGGAATACTATTTTCATTTTTTTATGTCTTTTTGCAATTTTTAGCCGGAAACATATCTTACGAATTAACTTTAAACAGTCTTTTTACAAGTTCAGTAAGATATCTAAGCACTCATTTTCTTATATACTTCACCAGTGTATTCATTATCAATACTTATTTCTATTTAGAAAAAAGTTTAAATGTTGAAATCCAAAAAATCAATATAGAAAAGCAGCTTGCCCAAGTAAAGGTTAACATTTTAAAATACCAACTTCATCCACATTTTTTCTTTAATACGCTTAACAGCATATCTAGTTTAATTGATATTGATACAAAACTAGCCCAAAATACCTTGGCCGATTTTAGTGATTTTTTAAGAGATATATTATTTCTTAAAGATTCTAATTTATTACCTATATCAGTTGAAATGAAAGTGCTTAAACGCTATATTGGCATAATGGGGATTCGGTTTTCTGACCATTTAAATGTTTCTATAAATTTAGAGGAAGATTTAGATGATGCTTTAATACCTAGTTTAATTTTGCAGCCCATATTAGAAAACGGCATTAAACACGGTTACTCTTATGACGCCACCGATTTAAAAATTGACATTGACATTTTTAAGAAAGATTCCCAGCTTTACATAGAAGTAATTAATAACGGAGAACCATTATCTGAAAACTATAAATACGGAACTGGACTGAAAAATACCATTGAAAGGCTTAAAACTTTATATGGTGATAACTACACTTTTTCAATTGAAAACAGAAAAAACAGGGCAGGTGTAAAAACTAAAATGATAATACCTTTTTCACAAGAACAAGTTTAACAGGTAAAAAAACCGTTTTTATTAAATGCATAAAGAAAATCAAACACTTTTGTATTTGGCTTGTTGTAACGGGAACAGGACTCGAACCTGTGAATTTTTGGTTATGAGCCCAACCTTTACCCCTTTGTTAACACATAGCCAATAGCCGTTTTGATTCTATTAAAAATCCGTTAGATTTGTAATTGTAAACATAATTAAAATAAACACACTAGTGTGTTTATTCATACGTTGGCAACAAGCTGACCAAAAACATCTGAATTGAAAATTAAACAGAGTTATTTAAAAGGAAAATCCGTTTTCATAGTTTCATTGCTCGTAATCGGAATTACAATTCTGACTGTTTATCTGACAGGAATTAATTACAATCGGAGTCTGACTTCAAATCTATACTTGTCTTTAGGAATTATAGCAATATCACTATTCTTATTTATGACTTATGGACTTTATAATGGAATTGGATTGATTGACAATTTCCCGAAATTTCGAAATTTTAAACGAGGAGATATAATGGGAAATACGTCACCTACTTTCGACACGCCTTCAATTGATGTTGGAGATGGAATTGGAGGATTGATTTTATCAATTCTCTTGTGGATTGGAATGACAATTTTGCTAATTGTATTGTTAATCTTTTTAGAAGCAATTTTTTGGTTTTCCCTTTTTATAATTTTAGCAATGCTCTATTGGATTTTTTTCAGAGCATTAAAATTCGTTTTTAATAAATCAAAAGATACAAAAGGAGATATTGGAATTTCAACAATTTACTCGCTGACTTATACTCTACTCTATGTTGGTTGGATATTCGGAATAGTATATCTGACTGAATTAATTAAATAAGCATAAATTGAAAAGCAAGGTTTTAACACTTTTAATGATTGTAACTTTATCTAATGTGTTTGGACAAACATCTGACCCAAAATATTTACGACACGACCATAATTACAGCACGACTTATTTTTATGAAGTCACTGAAATAACAATCCATTCTGACTCAACTTATACCTTGAAAAGTTGGAGTATAAACAACAAAAAAGAGTGTAAAAGCTATAAGGAATATAAACCTGAAGTTAGTAATGGCAAAATCACTCGAAATGGAGAATTTCTTACTCTGACTGAATACAGAAACGGAAACAAAACGGATTTTAATTGGACTGTAAAGGTTTTTGAAAAGCGATTAAATTTTTACTATCCAAATAAAAATGGAAGGTTGATAAAAAGCGCTAAATTCAAAAGGATTTTATAAAACATAAAAAAGCCAGTTGCCAACAAAGTACTGTGGTAAAAACCATTACCAAATCGCCTAGTTCTCTAGTCGCTTTTTTGTGAATTTTAAATCAAGGAATTCCGAATAATATCACCAGGGAAATTTGAAATAGAGGGCATAAAAAAGCCTGTATGATTAATGGATTTTATTTGACCATAGATACCCTACATTTTTCGTTTCCAATATAGATTGTCCATTTTTATTAGTTATTCAGATAGGAGTTCCTATAATTTTAATTATAAATCCTTATAATTTCACCTTGTCCTCTTCCCTCTAAACTTTTAACATAACCGCTAATAGCTTGCTTCATTGAAATTGGTAAGTGACCCGGAAAATAATTTTTATATTTTTCATAAGCATCTTCAACCAGACCAAGAGAAACGGTATTTATTCGAATACCATTTTCTATTTCTAACGCTACAGCTTTTGTAAAACTATGTATGGCGCCATTTACCATAGCAGCACTAGTAGTTTTTAATACAGGATCATCTGCCAATATACCTGTTGATAATGTTATAGACCCATTGGCATTTAAATAATCTTTCCCTATTCGAACAAGATTAACCTGTCCCATAAGTTTACTTTTAAGCCCAACGTAGTAATCGTCTTCAGTAAGATTATTAAAATCGTCCCATTTGGCTTCGCCTGCGACACATACAATAGCATCTAATTTCCCCGTATTTTCAAATAGGTTTTTAATAGAGTTACTATCTGTTATATCTACAATAAAATCACCGTTTGTTCTGCCGGCAATTAACACATCATGTTGTTGTTTAAAATGTTCTGAAACTACTTTCCCTATGGTTCCATGACCACCTATTATTAATATTTTCATGTTATGTTATTTAAAATTTGTGCTCAAAATGAAATCCTAGAATACTAAAACCTTCTTTATAATAGAATTTATGAGATCTTGAATTACTTACATAAGTATTTAAACCAATACATGTATATTCATTTTTTAATGCCCATTCTTTTATTTGACTGATTAAGTAATTTCCTAATCCTTTAGATTGAATTTTAGAATCAATAATAACATTATCTAATTCCAAATGCTTACCTCTATAAATGCGAATAGTTGTCCAACCACTAGAGACTCCTAATAATTCATTATCACTAAATATAGCAAAACAAGTATAATTAGGAAGTTTAACCATTTCAATTAAGGTATCATTTAAAAAACTAATATCCTTATTTGGGTTTAATTGATGTACTAGTTGTAACAAATCGTTTTTATAATCTATTGGATTGATAAGCTTAAATTCTATATTTCTCATTGATAATATGTTTATAGAGGTTGCTAATTTATAGTCTATTTGTATATGGTTTTAATACTATTTACGGACTGCTATTTCTTGAAGATGAATAATCACTATGCAACAACTAATTAGCTATTTTAGTTTTGTACTTCCCAAATTTTTATGGTTTTATCTTTACTTGGTGAAGCTACAAATTTTCTGTTTGAACTAACATCCATGCCTAACCCTATATCATTATCATGAGCAGATAGTGTTTGTATAACTCTTTCCTTTTCAACATCCCAAAGAGTTGCCAATATGGGTGTTGTAAAACCTGTGAAACTAAAATGATACTCTAAAAATTCACCTAACGCCTTTTTGTCTGTTCCACCAGCTAATACACGATTATCATCAATAAAAACTACCGAATGAATGGCTTGATTATCTCCTTTTAAAGTATGTAAAAGTTCCCAGTTTTTTGCAGCCCAAATTTTTACAGTTTTATCGTCTCCTGCACTAGCTAAAAACTTTCCATTTGGACTGAAATCCATAGATAATGGCACTTGCGAATGCCCTAAAATTGTTTTAACTAATTTACCTGATTGCATATTATAGACTCTAATAGCATTATCGCTTCCAGAGGCTAACAACAACTCCCCTGAAGGATGAAAGATTACTTCCCAAATATTATGATTAGCATCTTTAAACTCATGCTTTAATTCACCTGTTTCTACATTCCAAACAGAAATTTTGTCGTCATTTCCGCCTGCTGCAATTAGTTTTCCATTAGGGCTGTATGTTATAGACCATAATGTACCCTCATTTCCTTCTAAAACACGAATTAAAACTCCTGTTTGTACATCCCAAATTCTAGCTTTCCCATCATAAGAGCCTGTGCAAACTGTTTTCCCGTTTGGGCTAAAATCAACTGAAGGTGTTCCATATTCGTGTGGCAAATCATGTAAAACTTCACCTGTAATTGTATTCCAAATTTTTGTATTGTTTTCAAGTCCGCCACTAACCATTAAACTATCATTTGGTCCGAACTTTACTTCCCAAACTTCGTTGGTATGATGTGTATAGGTTTTAAACAATGTAAGGTCATTACCTTCAACTAATGTAGGTTGTTTAAATAATTGGAAATATATAATAGTAAGTAATACTGCTATTATAGTGAGCAAGCTCCATTTTTTAATTTGTTTCTTTTTCATCTTAACTCCTAGTTTGTAATTTCTGAATCATACGTTTTGCCGATTCTAAATTGGGGTCTAATACTTTCGCTTTTTTATACGCTGTTAAGGCTTTTTCTAGTTGTTTGTTTATAGCGTAGGCTTCACCTAAACTATCCCAAGTATTTGCGTCTTCAGGAAAAGACATAGTATTCGCTTTAAAAATTAAAATCGCATCCTCTATTTTACTTTCTTGTAATAACGTGTAACCAACTTGGTTTAAAATTGATTTTTTATTTCTTTTTACGGTGGCATGTAGAGCTTCTAAATATGCTGTTGCAAACGCATCCTTTATAGATGTTTTTATATTGGGTTGTACGCCTACTCCTTCCCAATTAGATTTTGTGCTTGGATGGATAGCTTCGATATATGGAATTGAAATTGAAAACTGATTGTTAATAGTAACACGCTTGGTTCTATTAGCGCCGCCTTTAGTGATTTCGCCAATAACTATTGCTTTGTTGTAATGTTTTAAACTATAGGCAAATGCTTCAGCTGCAGAAAAAGTGTTCTTACTAGTTAAAATGTAAAGTGGTGTATTAACCATTTTTGATTCTTTAATCGTGTTTAATGTATAAAGTTGTGTTTCTGAATTTGTTTTACGCTCATAAAAATTGCTCAACAAAACAGGATTGTCTTTAAAAAAATAACTCGATAATAATTGAATCATACTTGGTACTCCTCCTTTATTATAGCGTAAATCTATAATAATGGCATTGGTGTTGCTTAAAAAATTCATTGCAGCAATAGCAGCTTCTTCTGCGTATTTTGTATCTGCAAATAGACGAAGATTTAAATAACCTATATTGCCATGTAGTATTTTAGTTTCCATAAAACCAAAATTAATTTCAGCCATTTTTTTAGCCATCATTTGTTCTTTTTTCAAGCGTATATCTTCTGAAAACATCTGTTCCCTATTGGCTATTGGTTTTGGTTCGTAGTTTACCTTAATATGCAAATCTTTACTACTATTTTGAAGATCTTTTGTTAAGGCTTCAGAAAATTCTGTAGGATTATTTATTGTCTTATATTTTTTTGATTTTAAATTAATATTCAAAACCTCGATCATTTTGTTGGCTTTTTCTAGATTCACATAAGTGGTTTTTAAGTGTGATTGAATTGTAGAAACAATTTTTCTCTTTTCGCTTTGGGTCAATTTACTGTTGGGTTCCTGTGCTGAATTGGTTTGAGACAACAAACAAAATGCAGCAATTACTATAAGTTTAAAATAGAGCTTCATGAAGTTTTGAGTTTTAAAATGATTTGAAGCAAACGTATCATGAAACCTGTACTTTGTAAACTATATTTCATCAATGCAAACGTTTTAATCATGAATTATTACATTGAACGCACAACCCCATTTTAAGCATAAAACGATAATGTTTATGCAGCTTTTTGATGTGCTGATGCAAATTCTAACAGTATAAATACAATTATCATTAGTTTTGACTCATGATTGCGTTTATTAAAAAATACAAAGCATTTATAATCGGGTTGCTGCTATTTAGAGTAATTGTAGTATGTCTATCTTACTTTGAAATCATTTATATAGACAGTTCAGAAGTTTTAGCAAATACTTTAAGCTTCATTTTTGGTTGGCTAATCACATCCTTACCTATTCACTATTTTTCTTTCTTAAAAAAGCATAAAACAATTAGCGTAAAACTATCACTACTAATTATCTTGTTTATTCTGGTAATGGCAAACGATAATCAATCACAAATAATTGACAACCCTTTAACTTTTGTAGGTTTAATTGTTATAGCTCTTGGTTTTTTTTCAATTATTACGCCTTCTTACTTTAAAAAATACGCCCTCATTATTGTTGGATATTATGCTTTAACTTTAAGCTATTTCTATTATGTAAGAGTTTATGTAAATGATCTTAATTATTATTTACAGCAAGAAAAAGAGCTAAAAATTATTTTAACTGTACCGCTTTTTGTGTTATTAATAGGCTGGGCTTATCAGCAATGGAAATGGATAAAATCAGTGGAATCTAAAAAAGCCAAGGCAGAATTAGCCTTATTGAAAAGTCAGATTAGTCCGCACTTCTTTTTTAATACTTTAAATAATTTGTACGGATTAACTATTGAAAAATCTGATGATGCACCAAATGTGGTTTTAAAATTATCAGATATGATGCGTTATACCATTTATATGGGACAAGAAGAAAAAGTACTCTTAAAGGACGACATTACTTATTTAAAAAACTACATTGATTTGCATAAAATTAGGTACCATAAATCTGTAGACATTAGGTTTAAAGAAGATAGCAACCCTAATATTAAAATTGCGCCTTTGCTACTGATTCTACCACTTGAAAATGCTTTTAAACATGGTGTAGAGCATTTAGCTGAAGAGGCTTACATTCATATAGATTTAAAAACCGATAACGGGATTATATATTTTACTATTGAAAATAATTTTGATTCAAGTATTACAACTAAAAAAGTTGGTATTGGGTTAGATAATTTAAAACAACGCTTAAAATTACTATACCCAAATATGCATAATCTTAAAATTGAAGTTAAAGAAAACAATTATAAACTATCACTTAAAATACACACCGTATGATTCAATATATCATTGTAGATGACGAGCCTATTGCACATCGTATTATTGAAAAATATTGCGATGCTTTTCCACACCTACAAAAAAAAGGAAATTGTTACAATGCTTTTGAAGCTATGCAGTTTTTAAACGAACATACTGTAGATTTACTTTTTTTGGATATTAACATGCCCAGATTATCAGGCTTTGAATTTTTAAAAACACTAGCTAATCCGCCAAAAATAATAGTAACTACTGCCTATAAAGAATTTGCTTTAGAAGGTTACGAACTCAATATTTCAGATTATTTACTAAAGCCTTTTAGTTTTGAGCGTTTCATAAAAGCGGTAAACAAAGCTATAACCAATACTAAAACACAATCAAACTTGCCTGAAAGCTCAACTACAAAAAATGTTAGTTTTTTTGTTAAGACCGATAAACAACAACATCAAATTCATTCTGAAAACATTATGTTTATTGAAGCTTACGGGCATTACACAAAAATACATTTAAAAGATAAGATGATTTTAAGTAATCATAAGATATCTGATTTAGAAACATTATTGCCTTCT
Source organism: Hanstruepera flava (assembly GCF_023634025.1). GTDB lineage: Bacteria > Bacteroidota > Bacteroidia > Flavobacteriales > Flavobacteriaceae > Hanstruepera > Hanstruepera flava. Next base: position 83,382 of record NZ_JALJCW010000003.1, read on the forward strand.
AGTTATTTTTTTCGCGTGCATAAATCGTTTATCGTTTCCAAGGATAAAATAAACTATATTGAAGGCAACCGAATTATAATCAATACGCATAAAATTCCTATTGGACAGACGTATAAAAGTAAGGTGATTACGCTTTTAAGTTCGTAAACTATGATTAATCATTGTTAAAATTCTTATTTATTAAAAATTAGCTGCCGCAAACACTACCTATCAAAAAAAACTTCAGGACACAACGCATAGCCAAACCATATATATTCGTGACTTTGTCATTTGTAGCATGAGCAGGACTCGAACCTGTAACCTCCGGAATTTGAACCCAAAAACACAATCTATTGATATACAATTATTTAATCTTGATGATTTTCTAAAATCGTATGCACTTTTGTATTCTTGCTCAATTAGGTCGTTAAAATTACGCATAAAAAAATGGTTTTGCGTAAACAAAACCATTGATTAAAAACCGATTATCGATAGTAGCGGGAACTGGACTCGAACCAGTGACCTTCGGGTTATGAGTTTGAACCCTAAAAATCTAAAACGCTGTTTTACAGTGTTTTAATTTCACTTATTTTTCAAAATCGTATGCATTTTTGTATGCAAAACGTATGCAGTTTGGAATTGTAGTTAAACATAAAACTGATAATCAAATTTAGTGGTTTTTTTCCATATAATCTTGCCATTTAATAAGAACATATTTATCGTTACCGTTCTCCTTCATGCTCAAAAAACCATATTCGTAAGCAAATAGATAAACATCCCCTTTTTGGTTCTTCCAGTAATGGGTAAAGAACTTCGGATCAAACCCCTCAACTATCAACACCGATTGCCTCACCACCGCCTTGCCTGCTTTGTTGAACTCTTTTAAGATTCTTCGGTTCAACCGTAGTTGGTTGTCTACCTTATTGTAAAAACGTTCTGGACGTTCCCTTTCTATTTTGTACTGGTGTGCGCTCTTACACCTGGGGTCACAGTACTTTTTATCGATTCTTCCTTTTAATGGCTTTCCACAGTTAAGGCAATTTTCCTGTAATCTCTTCATTCTATTAAATTAAGTGTATTTTATCCGCAAGTTATTCGAATAAAATACGGATTATATTTTTGTTTTGGCATAATTTGACCAAAAAAAAATGGAATTACATAAAACTGTCACATTAAAACACCTTTTGATTGACCAAAAAAAATGTATCGGAATCCAGTTCAATTCCGACAAAGTATTACATGCACTTGTTGAAGGGCTTCCCAATGTTTCATGGAGTACCGAGTTTGCCATGTACTACCTTCCAAACTTGAAGTCCAATTTAGACCTGATTTTCAAAACTTTCCAAGGCGTGGCTTGGGTCAATGGCAACTATTTCTTTCAGGAAAAGGTCTTGAACAACAATAACCCGGTCATTAAACTTGACAAGTACAGAGAAAGAAAACTGGAGATTGGTTACAGGGCATGCCCAGAGTCGTACCTGCTTAAACTGGAACTGAAAAGATATTCCGCAAATACCATTAAAAATTACGTGTCAAGTTTTGAAACGTTCATCAACCACTTCAAGGATAAAGAGCTCAATGCGATCGATGAGCAAGACATAAGAAAGTATCTCCAACTTCTCATTAAGGACGGTCTTTCTAACTCTCAGGTCAACCTGGCCATCAATAGCATAAAGTTCTATTACGAAACTGTCCTTGGTATGCCCAACCGCTTCTACTCCATAGAGCGTCCTCGAAAGAAAAAGACCCTGCCCAAAGTCTTGTCTAAAAAGGAGGTCTTGAGAATGATCGACTGTGCCGGCAACATCAAGCACAGATGCATTATTGGCTTATTGTACTCTTCCGGACTGAGACGCAGTGAGCTATTAGAGTTGCTCACAACAGATATTGACAGTGAGCGAATGGTAATCAACGTCAGAGGGGCCAAAGGGAACAAGGACAGGGTTACCGTTCTTAGCCCAAAGCTTTTAACCGACTTGAGGAGCTATTACAGGGAACATAGACCTGAAAAATACCTGTTTGAAGGTCCCAAGGGAAGTAGGTATAGCGCTTCAAGTGTTTTAAAAATCGTAAAAAGAGCTGCAATCAGAGCTAATGTGAACCAAAAAGTAACACCGCACATTCTAAGGCACAGTTTTGCTACCCATCTTTTGGAAGAGGGTACCGACCTAAGGCATATACAGCTGTTATTGGGACATAACTCTACCAAGACAACTGAAATCTACACCCATGTCGCAAACAAAACCTTTGGTAAAATAAAAGATTTGCTATCTTAGGCGTATAATGTGGATATACGTAATACGTATATCCAATTGTTAGGCAACATTGAGCAAGTCCCATAAATCAGATGCAGTCTTTAACTCAAAGTTTTTGTCTTTTATTTTAACACAACCTTTATAGTATTTTAAACCAAAATCAAGTTCCCACATATAATATTCAATCCAACTATGTTTGTGATTATCATTCATTGCTATTTGTAATACTTTTACTAATTGATTTTGTAGCCAATGATTTGCATAATTTGAAATATAGTCGTTAGGTAAGATAACTCTAAAGGCTTCACTGCATTTAGAATCGTGTCTATGTTGTTTCTCGATTTCATTTATCGTTTCAATAAACAAATCTTTTGAAAAAACAACGTTGCCTAACACTGTATATACGTCAGTTGCGTTTTGTTCTGTTTTATTAGTTTCTTCCATTTTTTTAAGTTTTGTTTTAATTGATACGCTCGTGCATCTAATTGCAACCGAACGCATATACTTTACCGTTGTATGCAATTAAAACCAGACCTTGGAGCGAAATATAGTTTTAATAGGTAAGACAAAATCTTATCCGCAAGGAAAGGATGATAATGAAGTTGACGTTTTGTACGCTTATGAAAACGGAATTGATGAAATTGAAACGGCTGAACGGAATGGAAAAACGGAATATTATGTTCTGATTTTAATAAAAACTGAAAATGCAAAACATCCTGACTTAAAAAAAATAAATGCAGATTGGAACGAAATAGCAGGAACTGACCTGTATGAATTGGAATTTATTACTGAAAATCGAAATGAAATTTCAAAAAGTTTCAGATATATGTTTGACGAATGGCTTGACGAAACAATCAGATTTAAACTGCCTGTGGTTGGATTTATATCGGAATCGAAAAAAGGCGAATTAGAAGCTAAAAAATTATTGCTAAAGGTTGTTAAAAAAAGAAAATGGGAATTTTGGAAATAAATAACTGCATACAACAATGTATAACCGCAATTACGGCGGATTCGACTACGTCCGAATCCACTCGGAATTGCTAACGACAGTGCTAAACCGAAAATTATTAACTTTAATCCCGTAACTGACAGTTATACGTATTCCAAGGTAAAAAACACCTAGTTTATTGTTTCATTTTTTTTTTGAATTTTAAAGCAGTATTTTCAAAAAAACTATGTGCGCCCAATTCAAATTTTTAGCTCCAACTCATCATAAGTAAATGGCTCAACAATGTTGGAAACATCACTATTAACTTTAGGATTGAATAAGTCTTTGCTGACAGAGTAAACATCTAATCGTTCTTCAGGAAACGAATAATTAATTATATCGTTTATATCCTCTTCATTTAAATCAGCAGAAAGCCAATTGTGAGCGTGATCTATATCCAATATTAAGGGTTGACGCTTTTTTAAATTATGGACTTTTTCAAAAAGTGGTGATGCTCTTCTTGTAAGGATTGTGAATGTTATGTATGTGTCTATGTTTGTATATAGCCCTGCTAATGCCAATGGTTCATCATTACTTCCTCGAAATAAAAATGGATACTTTTTTCCTTTTTGGTCGTGTGGCTCAAAAAATCCCGAGACAGGTATTATACACCTATTATACATGATTGAATCTCGATAAATGAAATGGTTGAATACCTTTTCGGATTGTCCGTTTAATCCTCCTCCAAACCTAACAGCTTCCTTATGATAATCTTTAATTTCATCATGACGTTTGTTGTTTGGAACAATACCCCATACTGCTGGAGCAAGCACATCAGATTTCTCTTGAGGAATCACCAACATATTGGGATGCGAAAAACCATTTAGATGGTATCTTGGTTTTTTAAAATAAGGTCTCAAACGTTCATCACTTAATTTGACCCTAAACTTTTTTTCCCAATACTCTGGTTCTTTCCAAATTGCAGTATGAAAGCACATAATCTGTAGTTTAATGTGTTAAATTACAAAAATTCTAATTCAGTCTAGGGTCTGGTTTCAAGCTCAATTTAGTAGTCTGAATAATTTCAACACTACAAAATCCAAATTCCTCAATAATTTTCCCATAACAGGCATAAATTCCAATACCATGTATAGGATATTTATCTACTGTATTATGAAAATGTACCGTATCAAAATAATCCCCTACACTATCAACAAACGTGCAGAATCGCATAAGCTTGTCGTTAGATGCTTTATGGAATCGGGTGTTAACTAACTTACCATATAAAAGAACACTTTTTTTTACATTTTGCATCATTTCCCTTGCCAGTATGTGCTGGTGTAATGGTTCATTTATCAAATCAAAATAATTACATAGTGGGAAACCCAATAATTCCATTTGGTCATAGGAATCTTCAACCCATGTCGTATTAAATTTTGGAAGGTTAAAAACCTTATGGTTTAATCGAAACAATGGTTTTTGTGTGACATTAGCATTATTACTATTAACCTTAAAAATGGCATTCCACAATAACTCTGATTTTGAAATGCCTGTAAAACCGAAAGCTCCAATTCTAATTAGAATGGTTAATTGTTCAATGCTTATTGTTACACGATCAATAAAATCATCCAAAGATTTAAAAATTCCATTCAGTTGACGCTCCGTTAAAATGCGCTTTATTGTAAAACTTTCTAAATTCTTCAGATAACCAAACCCTAAATAGATAATATTTCCCTTAATTATGTTTGGATGGTCACTATTATTAATACATGGTGCTTTTACAATACCACCGCACATTTTGGCTTCGTGAATGTAATGTTCCGTACTGTAAAACCCTCCACCATTGTTCAAAACAGCCACCATAAACTCCAAAGGATAGTAACATTTCAAAAATAAACTTTGGTAACTCTCAACAGCATAGGATGCTGAATGCCCCTTTGCGAATGCATACCCTGCAAAACTTTTAATTTGGTTCCAAACTTCTAAAGTCAATTTATCATCATAGCCTTTATCCTTACAATTAGCAATAAATTTATCCTCAACTACTTTAAATTCTGCTCTTGATCGAAATTTACCACTCATCCCTCTACGCAATACATCAGCCTCACCCAAATCCAAACCTGCAAACTGATTGGCCACCTTCAGTACATCCTCTTGATAAACCATGATACCATAGGTCTCTGGCATTATTTCCAAAAGTATCTTATTTGCATTTTTTCTTTTTTCTGGATGTCTCTGTCTGATTATAAACTCATTTTTCATGCCTGAACTGGATACTCCTGGTCTAATGATTGAACTTGCAGCTACCAATCCCAAATAATCCTGTGTTTGAAGTTTACACATTAAGCCCCTCATGGCTGGAGATTCAACATAGTATGCCCCTGTTGCCTTGCCTTCTTTTAGCATAGCATTTACCTTTGGGTCTTTCTTGAACTTTTCAACCTGTGTTATGTCAATTGCTGGTAATTCAGGTCTGTTGTACTTGACAATATCTAAAGTATCTTTAATCTTTGCTAATCCCCTTTGACCTAAAATGTCAAATTTGAAGATCCCAACATCTTCAGCAATTATCATATCAAATTGAACGGTCGGAAATCCTTTGGGTGGCAAATCAGTTGCGGAATAGTAATGTATTGGCTTATCTAAAATTAAAATACCACAGGAGTGAACACTTACATAATTTGGGAATCCCTTGATTAATTTCCCATACTTAACAACCAACTCTCCCAATTCATCCAATTGTGGTGTTTCATATCGCCCAGTACTTAACTTATCTATCTCCTCTTTTGGTAATCCAAAGACCTTTCCCAATTCCCTGACTACTGAACGATATTTAAACGTGTTATAGACCGCCAATAACGCCACGTGTTCAAACCTATTAAAAATATACTCTGTTATTTCCTCTCGCTCCTTCCATGAAAAATCAATATCAAAATCTGGTGGAGAGCTTCTATATGGATTGATGAACCGCTCAAAGTATAAATCCAATTCAATGGGATCAACATCCGTAATTCCTATTATATAAGCTACAATACTATTGGCTCCACTTCCCCTACCTACATGAACAAAACCTTTACTCTTGGCATGGTTTACTATATCATAATTAATTAGAAAATATGACACAAAATTCATGTCTCTAATGGTATTTAGTTCTCTTTCTAGGCGATGTTTAACTTTGTTTGTAGGATTTGTGTAACGCAATGGTAACTTTTCAAAACAGAGGTTTTTTAACAGATCAAAATCTGCTTCTTTAGAGTCTAAATACAAACCTTGGTTTTGTGAAATTCTATCGACACCAAAATCAAATTCAATGTTACATTGTGACATCAAATCTTCAGTGTTTTTTAATACGAATGGGAAAAGTTCAAAGTACTTCATCAAATCGTCTTTGGAGTACATTTTATCATTCTCTGAACATTCTTCCGATTTCGACAATTTGCTCAACAACGTGTTTTTATCAATTGCCCGTAATAACCTATGTGCATTAAAGTCTTTTTTGTTTCTGATGGTTACCTGCTGTTGCAAGACCAATCTGCCCACAAAATCCTTATAGATTGTAAACGGAAGTTTTTTGAGGTCGTTGATACTTATTCCTATATATTCATGGGACTGAAAACTCCTTTTTTCAATCTGCATGACCTGTTCCAGTGGATAGACTACAATTGCATTTTTAAAACTAGGAGCTATATCATCAAACGGTTTTTTACTATGTGAGTGGTTTGACAAAAAACGGTTTAACTCATAAAAACCATTATTGTTTTTTGCTATCCCTACAAACTGTTGTTTTGCACCATTCCTAAAATCAATTCCAACAATCGGTTTGATACCAAGATCTTTCGACTTACGAATAAAGTTTAAGCATGCAGAAGTATTGTTAATATCCGTAAGTGCTATGCTCTTTAAATTGTTAGCTGTTGCAAGTTCCAAAAGTTCAACTTCTGAAAATGTGCCAAATCTTAAAGAGTAATATGTGTGACAATTAAGATACATTATTGTTTACGATGAGCTAATACAATTGGTGGTTCGCCGCTAAATGGATTGTTAAATCGGCCAATGGTTTTAGCTCCCATTGATGCAGCTCTTTGGATGCTTAATTCTCCATATTTGCTCCTGATAGTATCCATTGCATGGTATAGGTTCAACATCTCTTCGGTATCATCAAATAGGTTAATTTGATAATTACCACTGACTATATTACTGAGCTTAACGCCTACCAATCTGATCAACAACCTGCGCTCATATAATTTGTCAAAAAGCTCCAAAACTGCGGGAACAATTATATGGTCAGCACTGGTGTAAGGAATCTTAAGTTGTTTGGTATAGGTATTAAAATCTGAATACCTAATCTTTACTGCAATACAAGCTGTTAATTTATTGGCTCTCCGTAATTGAAAAGCCAAGTTTTCAGCCATAGCAAATATGGTTGTCCTCAATTTAACAATGTCAATGGTATCTTTGGTAAATGTGCGTTCTGTAGAAATTGATTTTCGCTCATGGAATGGAATCAAAGGCGGATTGTCCAAACCGTTTGCTCTTTTCCAAATTGTCTTGCCATTTAAACCCAAAACACTTATCATCAATTCCAATGGCATCTGTTGAACAACACTTACCTTATCAACTCCAAGATTTCTCAAGACTTGATAGGTTTTATCACCAACAGAGGGGATTTTACGAATGGATAGAGGTGCTAAAAATGATTTTTCATATCCCATATCAATCCGCAATTGATTATTGGGTTTTGCTTCACCAGTTGCAACCTTGGAAACAATCTTATTTGTAGAAAGTCCGAAAGAAATTGGCAGACCTGTTTCACTTATTATTTTTTGCCGTAATTCCGATGCATACTTATAGCTACCAAAAAACTTATCCATCCCACTTAAATCAGCATAAAACTCATCTATACTAGCCTTTTCAAAAACAGGTACACGCTCTTTGATTATTTCGGTAACCATATGGGAATATTTGGTATAAATTGAAGAATTACCTCTAATGACTACCGCTTCAGGACACAACCGCCTTGCTACCTTCATAGACATACCAGAATGCACTCCAAATTTTCTAGTTTCATAACTACAGGCAGCAACAACACCCCTATCGCCTGTTCCACCAACCATAAGTGGACGTTTTTTAAGCCGACTGTCAATTAATCGTTCACAAGACACAAAAAATGTATCTAAATCAAGGTGTAAGACTTGTTTGTTCATACAACAAAATTAGCTACATTTATAAGCATTTATTGCTTATATTTGTAGCATTATGGAAAATATCCAAAAAAATATCCGACACTTAAGAAATCTGAAGTCCTTAACCCAAGAGGAACTTGCAGAGGATTTAAAAGTTCCCCGTTCAAGGATAAGTTCCTATGAAGAGGGACGATCGGCTCCCAATATTAAAATGCTGGTTTTGTTGTCGAATTACTTTAAAATACCTGTTGACATCCTTATCAAAAATGATTTGACCAAATCAAAGGATACATCCTTTATTGAAGTAGGGAACAAACGAGTATTGTTTCCAATTACTGTTGATGAAAGTAATGAAAACCTTATCGAAGTGGTTCCTGTCAAGGCATCTGCTGGCTATCTTTCTGGCTATGATGATCCTGAATACATTGAACAATTACAAAAGATTAAATTACCTTTCTTACCTACAGGAAAACATCGTGCTTTCCCTATTAAAGGTGATTCCATGTTACCGTTAAAGGAAGGGTCTTATGTGGTTGGGAAATTTATTGAGGACCGAAAGGATATAACAGATAATAAAACTTATGTTCTCTTGACATTAAATGATGGTATGGTTTACAAGCGGATTAATAATAGCATAAAAGAACGCAACACATTATTATTAATTTCGGATAATCCTCTTTATCAACCTTATGAAATATCAATTGATGAAGTTTTGGAAATTTGGGAATATACCTGTAGTATAAATACCCAAGAATATGACAAGGATGAACTTAAAATAAGTAGTATCATAACTATGTTTAATAGTTTAGGTGTTGAATTAGAAGCATTAAAAAACATAAGTTAATAATAATAACCGTTACTAATTATTATTAGTTTTAGAAGAATCGGTAAACAACATGACATGTTTCCATATCAAAATATGGTTTACGACCATCAGGTAATGGGTCTGCATTTAAAACCAAATGGTAGCGCCCTTTAATTTCGGCTACAATTTTTCTAATATCACCCTTTGTTAAAGCTTTATCCGCTTCTTTTGTGACTAATGCCTTTAATCCATCAGCAGCTAAAGACCCTAAAGTAGCATTTCCAACTCCCGCAGCACTTAACTTCTCAACCTTGATCTTGGTTGGTTTAGTTGAAACTGCTGTATCTGTTGTATCAAACTTTAGTTCATTTGAAACATTTTGAAGGAGACCGTTTTCTTGTTTTGTTTGATCTTGATTCTTCTTTCGGTGATGATACGCTTTGGAACGACAACTATTACTACAATACTTTTGCACAACACGCCTAGTTGGCACAAATTGCTCAAAGCAAAACTTACAGGTATAATATTTTGAATCTCTCATTATACGTCAAATATACGTTCATTTGACGTAAATTTACTAATTTTTGATAATATTTACACCAAAAACAGTTTCCAAAAGATAGTTTTCAGCTTTTGCTCTTGTATCTGTTTTTAACTTTTTAATATGTTCTCTCCTATCCAAACCTTTACTTATTGGTTTCTGAACAAACTGCTTATTTAGTTTTGGAACAATAGGCTTTAGATTACTCAAGATGGTTTTGGTATTTAACTTGCTATTCGCAAAAACTTGAGACATTTTACAGAACTTTTTTTCAAACTCATGTTTATGACTTAAAAAAAATTGGTGCTGTAATTTTAAAGCCGTTTTCTGGTCAGTTGATATATTAAGTATGTCATCCTGTACGTGGTTATTTAACCAATCACTTAAATACAATAATGAATTAACCATCTCACCATATTTTTCTAAAACATACTCAAACCCTCCTTTGCTATTGTTTTCCTTAAAATCATACAACAGAATGATATTTTCATCAAGGAACCGTTTTTTTGACAGAATGAACATGCCTGCCTTCGTATCTTCAAGATCTAATGTAAAGCCATCCTTATCAATCAAAACCAATTTGTTTATATCCTTTACCACGTCCTTTGTCTTTTGAATATTCATTAACTCAAGTAACGATTCTGGAATATAGAAAATACTAACCTTAAACAGGTTTACTGTAGTTTCATGCAAAATCTGTTCTAACTTTCCTTTCATTTAGGCTCAATGAATTTTGAATAATCCTCAGGTAACTCTGCATCTATATCTCTTAGGTACTGTTCAAGAGCCAACATCGTTGAATGTCCTGTTATTTGCATAAGATAACTTTTAGTCTCAAATGGAGTCAAGGTCTTTCTTAATTCTCGATATAGTTTTGTAATATAGGTATGTCTAAAACTATATAGGCCATATTCTTCTCCTAATCCAAACTTATCCTTCACCACTCTTTTAAAACGTTTGGAGAAGTAGTTGCGCTTATTGTCGGCTGTTGTTTCCCACTCTCCACCAATACCTTCAGGTGTAAATAGAAAATTTTCTGGTTTATGTTCATCCAGATTTGGTAGATCTCCCCACAACACTTCAGGAATGATTTTAGTTTTTAACGGACTGTTCTTTGCCTTAAAACTCAACGTTCGGTTTTCAGCATTAATATCTCCTATTTTCAACCTACAAACTTCTATTGGGCGTAAAAAATTATAGGAAACAAACTTTATAAATAATAACAGTGTAGGATCCTCATTTTCTAAATGGTCAAATATTTCCTGCTGCTGAATTTTTGTATAGGTTTTATTTCGTGTTGTCTTGGTCTTAAGATTCTTGATTATTTTAATAAAGTTCTCTCGAACCATTTCATGCTCTTCCAATGTTGAAAAAAAACTGCTCAAACTAGCTCTATAATTATTCCTGTTCCTAGCGGATGTTTTGGTCATAATTTCAAGTAGAAATGCTGAAACCATTGCCTTATTTACCTGTTTTATATATTTAACGTCCTTCTTGTTATTGTTAAGCCATTCCTTAAATATTTTGATGTGGCTTCCATAAGAACGTAAACTACTGGCCTGTAAGGTCTTCTTTTTAATCACAAAATCAAAATCAAAAGCTTCCTGTAAAGTAGCTCCTAATTCCTCAATTGGCGTTTCTTTAACCTCTACTTTATTTGCTATGTCATTATTGTCTTGCCTAATGGAATCTTTTGTATATTCTAGATTTTTGTTTACTACTGTTGTTGGGTCTTTTTCTTGGCTTTCACGATAAAGGGTCTCATTGTCCTGGTATGGGTTGTAACCTTGGCGTAAAAGCTTTTGTAATACTTGTCGTAAAATAGTCAAAACAGCTAACCGCTCTTCTTTGGTCTTGTATTTGTTTGCTTCACCATAAATTGGTGTCTGACGTTTTAACTTTCCTGTTTCAGGATTTCTAAAGGAAAAATACACATACCAACGTTTGGATAAATCGTTGTTCGCCGTGTAGATTTTGGGTGTGGAAAATTCTTTTTTCAATGACAAATCGTATGCACTTTCGTATGCACTTTTGTATTCTTGCTCAATTAGGTCGTTAAAATTACGCATAAAAAAACGGTTTGGCAACACCAAACCGTTTATATACGTGACTTTGTCATTTGTAGCGGGAACTGGACTCGAACCAGTGACCTTCGGGTTATGAGCCCGACGAGCTACCTACTGCTCTATCCCGCGATGTGGACTGCAAATATACAACCGTTTTTAAATATAACAAGTATTATTTGCATAAATTATTGCTCAATACTTTTAACCTCAAATAAAGTCACCAATGCTTTATCGATAACAAATTGAATTTGAATAGGGTTACAGCATACTTCACAGTCTTCAATATATTCTTGTTTAGTAATGGATTCGTCCAAAAACATTGATATGGTTTGCCAACAATATGGACATTGAAAAAAGTGTTGAATCATAACTTAAAAATACAAAAAAAGGAGACCTTTTATTTGATCTCCTCTTTTTTAATGATATTAAAACTTAATAATTAATCATTGTCTGTAATTGTTGTTGCTTCATTACTAGCATTGAAATCCAGAAAATTTGGATTGTTACCATTAATCATACTAATGTAGTCTTGATTTAATTTGTTATCACTTACCATAAACGTTTCTAATTTAGGGAAATGAGAAATCTCGAACGGTAAATCACCTGTTAATTCATTGCTAGCTAAAATCAATTGTTCCAATTGTAATAATCCTGCAATTTCAACTGGTACTTCACCAGAAATCTCATTATCGATTAAACTTAATTTTTGTAGGTTAATTAGGGTTGCTATTTGAGTTGGAATAGTTCCTGTTAAATTGTTGCTTCCTAATAATAATTCTTTCAAGTTAGTTAAGCTACCAATAGTTGTTGGTATTTCGCCTATTAAATTATTACTGTATAATCTTAATATTTCTAAATTGGAAAGTTGACCAATTTCGTTAGGAATTTCACCTTCAAAACTATTCATAAATAACTCTAAAGAAACCAATTCTGTTAAGTTTCCTATAGAACTTGGTATTTCTCCTGAAATTTTATTAAAACCTAAATTTAGTTTTTGCAAATAAGAAAGTTCACCTATTTCTTGAGGTAAATGTCCTTGAAGATTATTAAATTCTAAACTTAATTCAACAACATGATTATTTTTAACGGTTACTCCGTACCATGTTTCTACTGGCGTACTAAAATCCCAAGTGTTTTTCCACTGTTCGCCCTGTGTTGAATTATATAAAGCTATTAGTACTTCCTTTTCGTTAGTAGAGACATTTGCAAACGTAATTGCAGAAACAAAAAGGCACATAAGTGTTTGTGTAAAAGTTCTCATATTTCAATAGATTTGGGTTTAATCTATATCAATATTAGACTTAATTAGGTTTAAAACCAAATTTATTCGATGAACTGCACGTTTCGTTAAGAATTTATAAGGCTAATTATCAATTAATTACTAGAATCAATAGCTTCTTGAACCGTTTCCCATTCAGACATTAATTTTTCCAATTTCTCCTTTTTGGCATTATACTTATCAAAAAAACTGGGGTTAGATACTACTTCGTCATAATTGGTTGCAAGCTCAACATCAATACCTTTTATTTCCTTTTCCAACTCATGAATTTTAGACTCTAAATTGCTTAACTTATTATTTAAGGATTTTAGTTTCTTTTGAGCTTCATAAGAGTCTTTATTACTTGTTTTTGGCTTTTCTTTTTCTACATTACGTTTTTCAACCTCTCTCAAGTTCTCCACATTGCGTTGCTCTAAATAATAGTCTATATTACCTAAATACTCCTTTATTTTATGATCTTTAAATTCATAAACTGTTTCTGTAAGACCTTGAAGAAAATCACGGTCGTGTGAAACTAAAATTAAAGTGCCTTCAAAGTTTTTTAAAGCCTCTTTTAGTACATTTTTCGATTTGATATCTAAATGGTTAGTAGGCTCATCCATTACCAAAACATTAAAGGGTTGAAGCAATAATTTAGCCAAGGCCAATCTATTCCTTTCGCCTCCTGAAAGCACGCGAACGTATTTTTCTACTTCGTCGCCCCGAAACAAAAACGAACCCAGTATATCTCTAACTTTACTTCTATTGGATTCATTTGCCGCATCAATCATAGTGTCTAATACGGTTTTATTACCATCAAGATATTCAGCCTGATTTTGGGCAAAATAGGCTATCTGTACATTGTGTCCCAATTTTAATTCGCCTTGGTGCTTTATTTCTCCCACGATTATTTTAGCCAAAGTAGATTTTCCTTGACCATTTTGTCCAACAAAGGCTGTTTTAGCATCTCGTGGTATAGATAGGCTAATGTTGTTTAATACTTGTAAGTCACCATAACTTTTAGAAACATTTTGCGCTTCAATAACCACCTTTCCTGGGGTTACAGAAACAGGAAATCTTAAAGTCATGACACTATTATCGTCTTCATCTACCTCAACACGGTCCATGCGGTCCAATTTCTTTATTAAAGATTGGGCCATAGTAGCCTTTGATGCTTTGGCTCGAAACTTTTCAATCAACTTTTCCGTTTGTTGTATATGCTTCTCTTGATTTTTTTGCGTGGCTAGCTGCTGCTCTTTTATTTCTTTACGAAGTTCCAGAAATTTAGTATAAGGCTTATTGTAATCATATATACGTCCTAGAGAAATTTCAATGGTACGATTGGTTACATTATCTAAAAACATCTTGTCATGCGATACAATAACAACAGCACCAGGATAATTTTTTAAGAATCCTTCTAGCCAAATTATGGATTCAATATCCAAATGGTTTGTAGGCTCATCTAACAACAGTAAGTCGTTATTTTGAAGCAGAAGCTTGGCGAGTTCAATGCGCATACGCCAACCACCAGAAAACGTATCGGTTAGTTTATCAAAGTCTTCACGCTTAAATCCTAACCCTTGTAATATCTTTTCGGTTTCACCTTGGTAATTGTAACCACCATGAATCTCATACTGGTGTTGTAGCTCATTTAAGTCAATCATTAATTGATTATAGCCATCGCTCTCATAATCGGTTCTTTCAGCTAATTGCTTATTAACGCCTTCAATCTCACGTTCTATTTTTTTTATCTCATGAAAAGCTTCATAAGATTCCTCTAAAACCGTTTTGCCAAACTCAAAATCTAAATCTTGTTTTAAAAAACCTATTTTCAAGCTTTTGTCTGCAGCTATTTGCCCCGAATCTGGGTCTAATTCTTTTGCAAGAATTTTAAGCATGGTTGACTTACCCGCTCCATTTTTTCCAATTAAACCTATACGGTCTCCCGCAGATAATTTAAATGCAATCTCCTCGAACAAGTATTCGCCTTGAAATGAAATAGAAAGATTATGAATATTAAGCATTATGTTACAATTGTTACCGGAGGTTACTAAATAAAAGTATAATTTTGTATTCCTTAAAACGCAAAAATAAACTTTTAAATATGATAACAAAAGGAACCAAGCTATATAGTATACTTACAGGTGCTTGTCCAAAATGCCATCAGGAGTCTATGTATGAAAACAAGAATCCTTATGTTTTATCGGATGTTTTAAAAATTAAGGAAACCTGTTCAAAATGCCATACTAAATACCGTATTGAACCGTCGTTTTTTTATGGCTCTATGTATGTTAGTTATGCTGTTGGAATTGCCTTTGCGGTAGCAGCATTTGTAATTAGTTATTTATTTATAGGCACCGATTTATTAACGGCTTTTATTGCAATTGTTGGTACATTAATCGTGTGCGGTCCCATTATTATGCGTTTATCGCGTAACATATGGATTAATATTTTTATGCATTACGATAAAACACTTGTTAAGAAATAAAGCGCGAAATATCTATTTCAGGATTTAGGGATACACCTTCTTCTATATTATTATAAAGTTGCTTGGCAACATAAGGCCCTATCATAACGCCTCGCGTACCTAATCCGTTTAAAACGTGAATATTTTTATACTTTTTATGTGTACCTACCAACGGTCTTCTATCCTTTACTGTTGGACGAATACCTGCCTTCTGACCGACCACTTCAAAATTACATTTTAAAAACGTTTTTACTTTCGTAACTAATTCTTCCCTGGCCTTATGGGTTGGTGTATTTGTTTTATCTTCCCAATTATAGGTTGCTCCAACAGAATATATATCTTCTTCCTCTGGAATTAGGAAAACCGAAGCCTTTAACGAAAAATCAATCTTTAAATCTGGAGCTTGTATTGTTATTAGTTCGCCTTTTGTTCCATTCAAAGGCAAGTCATTAAAATATGGATTGGCTTTAAGGCCAAACCCTTCGCAAAAAACAATATGTTTTGCTGTTATTCCCTTGTATGAAATAATACCGTTATCAGAATTTAATTCGGCATAACTAAATGTTTCCTCAAAAAACAAGTTTTGCTTTTTTAAGTAGTCTACATATTGTTTCAACAAAACATCTGTATCTATTCTGCCTGCATTTAAAACCTTTCCAAAACCGTATGGAGCATCTATGCACAGATTATTGTTTTGAACCAGTAAATCGCTTAAAAAAGGCTCTAAAACAGGATTATCTGTAGCATGAAACCACATGTTTTGTTCTTCAATTGAAGCAAAGCGCCTTAAAACCGATAATTTATAATCAATTTTTTTATTTAAAAGAACTTCCAATTCCTTATAAAAAGGTAAAGCTATCTGTAACTGCTCTTGCGCTTTCCAAACTTCAGAAAATCGTTTTAAGATTACTGGATTGTACATACCTGCTGCGACTAACGACGAACGTTGCGATGCATTGTCTATTACAACAAACGACCTATTGGCTTTACGCAAAGTTTCAGCGAAGGAAATACCTGCTAAACCACAACCAACAATTATATAGTCAACATTCATAATGGCAAAAATAGTGTTCTTTAAGCAAGGTGTAAAAAAAACGCCCACTTAAAAAGTGAGCGTTCTATAATATTGTATGATGTGCATAATTAGTATGCCCACATATCTAATTCGAAGTTTCTAATCTTCTCCTTAATTCTATCTGATTCTAATAACTGCATTAATGCATTTTCAGAAATATACTCGGTTACCTTACGGTCGCCATATACATTTTCTTCTTTGTAAATGTAACCATTAAAACGCCTTGAATTTAATAGATGATCAAATGAGTATGGCATAGCGCTATTCTCATTATTAAAGGCTTTCGCCTCATGCAAAATATCTCTTACATCTGGATAGAATACCCAAAATAATGCAATTGGTTCTTTATTTGCTTCGTCATCTGAATCTAAAAAGTTAACGTCTGGAGCAGCAGGTGCTATTCCAATTAAACGAAACTTCATTTCAGCTTGACGTTTATCAAAATACCATAAGCCTTTAATTAAATAGGCACTAATGTGGTACGATGTAATATCAGTCTTTACAACATACTCTGGATCAACATATCCATCAGCGTTATATTGTTCGTAACCAATATCCAAAGTATCTACTTTAGACATACTTGCTTTAAGATCATTCATTGTACGCTTTGCCGTAAAATAAGAGTCATCGTACATGTTTTCTAAATCACCGTTTCTAACGCTTTTCCATAAAACATCAAATAACGATCTTCTATTTTTACCAATATTATTGGTGTCTATTGGGTAGTACAACGGAAAGTTAACACGCTCGTCAAGAACTACCTTTTCCCATGTCATTTTAGAATACATAATATCTCTATCATCTACATAACCATATTCTAATGGTTTATCGTCATCTAAAGCTTTTTGCGCTTCTGTTTTAACACCAATTTCTTCTGGAGATTTAGCATTTAACAGATTTGCTTGAGCCATAGAGGAAGCAGCAAATGACATGCATAAAACGGTTAATAAAAAACTTTTAAATTTCATCTGTTTTAATTTTAGTTATTAGGGCTTATCATCAGATGGTAAAACCTTATTAATTTGTAATTTCAACAATTACAGCAGAAACTCCTTTTAACTTGTAAGAAGAATTTCCTCTAATTTGAGCTTTAATGTCAAAAATTTGAACATTATCACCACGTCTTGCTTTACGCAACGCATTTTTCGCTTGAGAGTTTAATTTCGTACCATTTACATTCACTGAAGGCTGACCTGGCACTTTAAATTTAAACGATGTTACTTGAATTGGTAAGTCAAAATCAAAATCATCTAATTTTGCTCCTACTGTTCCAATTTCCACACTATTACGCGGTAATTTAACTAAACCATCTTGACCACTAATGGTACCTGTTGGTTTAGGGATATCTTTAATTCTGAATTTAGCATTATCGCTAACTTTAGTTCCATCAGGTAATGTACCCGTAACGTTAATAGATACTTCTCTACCTTTTCCTGGGTTCATAACATATTTACCAACTCCAGATACTTTACTTAAACCTGGCGCACTTGCTGATACATTATTATCTGAAACACCAGCAAAAGAAATTGTCATTGGGTTAGATACACCACGATATACCACATTCATTTTATCAGCTGAAATTGTAGCTGAATTTGGTTTAGGTACTACGGCATATGTAGACTTAACTGGAATAGTAATAATAGAATCACCTTCTTTAAATTGGAATTCACCTTCTATTTCACGCTCTCCTACAGCACCTGCTGGGAACTTCAATAAAGTTTGTCCAGCTTGCATAGATGTATCAGGTAATTCAGTTCCATTAATAACAACTTTATCTGCTTTTAATGTTTTATCGTTTTTACCTAAAATAATACGTCCTGTAAAATCTTCGCCTGAAAAGAACGCTGTTTTATCTGGCACTACAATAGCATCAAAGTTAGTTAAAGATGCTTCAACTTTTAATTTACCGGCTAACATAGATGATAACACTTCAGATTCTGTAGTCTTAACATCTGCTTGCAACTGTGTCATTTTTGTTAACGACGCTACTAATGGGAAACCCTTATAGTGGTAATCTAACCAGTCTATTTTGTTTCCATCTCTATTAACAACTGGCTCTGTTGCAAATTTCTTTTCAACGTCGTCAGCTATATCGGCTAAATCAGGGTTTTGCTGAAGTACAGCAACAACACCTTCTCTAAATTTAGCAATCTCATCAAGGAATTCTTGACCTTCTGGCTTTAACTTATCACCTTTAAAAAAGTTTTCATCTAGGTAATCGCCTTTGTCCATAATCTCATAATCAGTAGGATCATCAACAGTTGCGGTCATCTTCCCTTTTAATTCCGTTAAATACGCATTAAAATCGTCAGCCAATTTACTTATTTGATCAGCTTGTTGCTTTAATGGTTGGTATTTAGCTGGTTGTTCTGAAACTTTTTCAGCTAAACCTTGCATAAAGGCTTCGTTACGTTCTTCAGCTATCTCGTTAGATTCGGTTAATTTTTCATTCATTAAACCAAATGCAGATAGCACTTCTTTTGACATATTTAAGGCAAGCATCGCAATGAATACCAAATACATCAAATTAATCATTTTCTGCCTTGCAGATAATTTTCCTCCTGCCATTTCTAATTAGTTTTTTTAGTTGTTGTTAAATAAAATTTAGCTTTTAAACTAATTAGCTTTTGTTCATTGCAGATAACATACCACCATATACACCATTTAATGATGATAAGTTAGACGCTAATGATTGCATTTGTTCTTTTAATTTCGTTGCGTTTTCAACAGCTTCTTCATTGATAGCAGCTTGTCTGTTTGCAGCGTCCATTTGAACTTTATATAAACTGTTTAATGATTCCATTTGTGCAGCAGCTAATGACATTTCTTCGCCATACTTTTTTGTTGCAGCAATAGAGTCTACAGTTGGGCTAATTCCTTTTGCAGCACCTTCAAAGTTTTTAATGCTCTCACCTAAACTAGACATTAATTCAGCATCAATTTTAGCTTCTTTTAGTAAGTTGTCTAACTTTTTAGATAATAGACCTTCTGCATCTTTAGGCTCTTCTTTCTTTTTACCCATAGACTTACCGCCTGCTAATTCAGGATATACTAATGACCAATCTAGTTCGTCATCAACTGGTTCGAATGCTGAAATAGCAAATACAATTGCTTCTGTTACCAGACCTAATGTTAACATTACGTTACCAGTAAGTGGTCCTATTTCAAAGTGAATAATTTTAAATAATGCTCCAATAATTACAATTGATGCTCCAAATCCATAAGACATAGTCATGAATTTCTTAAATGCTCTTGATTGTCCTGCCATAATTTTAGGTTTTAGTTAAGTAAATATTACTTAGGTAGTTTAATAGTTATTTAGATTAATTGTTTAGTTTTTCTTGTTTAATACAACATCAGTTCCCATGTATTGCTGTACAGTTCTGAAGCCGATATAACTTCTGGCTGAATCAGCATACTCGTAATCTCTAGAACTTACTTGCATATAGTATGCAACGTCTTTCCAAGATCCGCCACGAACCACTTTACGTTGGTTGTCTACATCATTAACACTTGGATTTACAGATGAAACAAATTCATAAGAAGATGGATCGTAAGACGCATGCACCCATTCTGAAACATTACCTGCCATATTATATAAATTATAATCGTTTGGCTCGAATGATTTTGCCTCTACTGTGTATAATGCTTGGTCTGCTGCATAATCTCCACGAAGTGGTTTAAAGTTTGCCATAAAGCAACCTCTATCGTTTTTAGTATAAGGTCCACCCCAAGGATAAGTTGCAGCTTGCAGTCCGCCACGAGCAGCATATTCCCATTCTGCTTCAGATGGTAATCTATATTTATTTACAAAATGCTGTTTTTTCTCTTTTCTATATTCATTATGATATAATGTTCTCCACTCACAAAATGCTTTTGCTTGTTTCCAAGAAACACCTACCACTGGATACTCATCGTAAGCAGCATGCCAGAAATAATCGTTATGCATTGGCTCGTTATACGAGTAAGCAAAATCGCGAATCCAAGCCGTAGTATCTGGATATACTTCTACTTCTTCAGTAATGATAAACTCAGAACGCTTTTTCCCTTTATTTTTAGCTTTGGCTGCTTTTTCAATATCCATATACTTATATTGGAACTTGAATTTGGTTACATCCCAAGTACGTTGACCGTTATAAGATTCTTCCATTGGTAGGTACATGGTATCCATAACTTCAGCATAGTACTCGTCTATATAATTAGCTGTATCAAATTCAATATCGATATCTTTGTTAAGCTTTCTTCCCTCATAACCTGTAGGCCCTAATCCTGCATAGTTATCATACATGTATTTTTCATATACAGACATGTTGTCTGGATCAGCATCAACAAAGGCATAATCTCCAATCGTACCAGCATCGGTTTGTGTTAAACCAACCTCATCGGCCAAAATAGCCAAACGGGTTCTGATAGTAGAATCGCGTACCCACTCTACAAACTGTCTGTATTCAGCATTAGTGATTTCAGTCGCATCCATATAAAAAGATGTTACTGTAACAGTTTTAGCAGGTGCATCATGAATACCAGCAAGATCATCGTCTGCTTTACCCATAATAAATGCGCCACCTGGAACCAATTCCATACCGAATGGTTTTTCAGGGTGCCATTTCTTTCCTTTAGCTCCAACAAGCTGTCCTCTGTCACCAGATCCACAGCTAGAAAGTATAGCTAAAATTGCGGTTAATAAAAATAATTTCTTCATATCCATAGAAAACTCGAGGTTAATAATTGTCTTAAAAAAAATTTAAGAGCGTAAACATATTTATATAATTTGTAAAAAACAACTTTTTTTATCAAAAAAATTACATTTCATCGTTAAAAAAGTGCGTTTTACCGATGAAAAATAGCACTTAATACACTAAAAATTTACACACAATTCTTCTGAAACGCCTTGTACCAGCGCTCCGGAACACTATTAGCACAGGCATCAAGATAATCTTGATGTGTGCAAGGTAATAACGTATGTCTTTTTAATTTATTATTTATTTCCTCTAAAAAAGGTATTTCAATCCACCATCTTTCCGTTTTTACACTTTTATAAAAGATTAATTCTTGGTCATCTACCAAAGTGATAAATTTCTTAAAGTTATTGTCATTTAAAAAATCGTCATCTTTAACTCGGTAATTAACACCTTCAATAAAATACCAAATCATTTGGGCTATTAAACCTGATGTAATTTCATCGTCATTTGATGGTTTGTATTCATAAATACCAAAACTCGACACCTTGTTACTTATACCAGCATAACGCGAAATGGCACAAATTTCTTTTCCATCCAATCCATTTGGTGAGAATTTCTGCCTTAAGTTAACTTCAGAAGCTTTTAAGGCATTTAAATCTACACTAACAATATTGGCATCTCTTAAAACGGGTTCAACTATAGTAATATCGTTAGATACTTGGCCCAACCTATACGATTCAAAATACAACTTATCCATAAGGTCTATTTCTTCTTGCGAATTAAAATAAGTTTGATACCCAATAGTTGCATAATTAAACAAATTGTAGGGTTGGTCTAAAATAACTTTCCCAACAAAACTATTATTCTTCATCGGTTTTGATGAATCGCCCAAATCAAATCTAGAATCCACATTAACAATGTTAACCATGGGCATTAATGTATCGTAAGCACGATAGTTGGCATAAGTTAAATCTTGACTTCCACCTATTATAATAGGTATGATGTTCTTTTGAACTAAAATTGAAATGGTTGTCTTTAGAGCAAAATACGTGTCTTCAACCGATTCTCCTTTATTAATATCGCCTAAATCGGCTATTGCTGTGTGCCAGTTTCCAGGAAACAATGCATATAGGGATTTTCTAATTTCATTTAAATTAAACTCCTCACCTATATAATTAATATCGTTCCTATTTTCAAGAACACCCAAAACAGCAATCTTAACATCGTCTATTTCTGGAATGCCATTTTGTTGTGAATGAATTTTTATTTTTTTACCCATTGTTTGTTGCGCCAATAATTCATTATGGGCAAGTACACTGTCTGGAACAGGTGACAAAAAATTAAAATTCATTTGGTATTATTACTTTTTCTTGGTTGTTTTTTTCTTGGTCGCTTTCTTTTTTGGTGCGTTTTTTTCAATTATGGCTTTTACCTCTTCCAATGTCATATCAGACACATCTACAGTTTTCGGCAACTCAACCTTTGTTTTCCCCTTAATAACATTATGCCTTCCCCAACGTGCCTTTTCTACACGAATGCCTTCATCTTCCCAACTGTGAATGAGTTTGTCTTTTTCTTTTTGAATCTTATCTTCTATTAATGTTACAATATCGTCCTCACTTAAGTTATCCCAATCATACTTTTTGTTGACATTAATAAACATATTGTTCCACTTAATAAATGGACCGAAACGACCTTTACCTTTTTGTACAGGTAAATCTTGATACATATATATAGGTGCATCGGCTTTTTTCTTGGCTTCAATTAATTGAATAGCATCCTCAAGTTCAACACTCAAAGCATCCATACCTGCCGGTAATGAGACAAATTGTTTTCCAAATTTTACATACGGACCAAATCTACCGTTATTGACCTGCACTTCTTCTCCTTCATAAGTTCCTAAATCTTTAGGCAACTTAAACAAATCCATAGCCTCTTCGTATGTAATGGTGTTTAATTGTTGATCTGGAGACAAACTTGCAAACAATGGTTTCTCTTCTTCTTCGGCTGTTCCAATTTGAACCATTGGCCCAAACTTACCTAAACGCACACTAACCTGACGGCCTGTTTTAGGATCTGTGCCCAAAACACGCTCTCCAGACTCCCTATCGGCATTTTCTTGAACATCTTCAACTACTGGATGAAAATTTTTATAAAAGTCTTTCATCATTTTAGACCAATCTACTTTGCCTTCAGCAATATCATCAAAATCTTCTTCAACTTTTGCTGTAAAGTTATAATCTAAAATCTGTTGAAAATGATTGACCAAGAAATCTGTAACAATCATACCGATATCAGTTGGCACTAACTTCCCTTTGTCAGACCCAACTCTTTCGGTCAATTGTTTATCCTTAACAATTCCTTTTTTAAGTGTTAATTGCGAGTAGTTTCTTTCTACACCTTCAACAGTTCCCTTCTCAACATAATTTCTATTTTGAATGGTTGAAATAGTTGGCGCATAAGTTGATGGCCTACCAATACCCAGCTCTTCTAACTTCTTAACCAACGAAGCCTCTGTATATCTAGCTGGAGGTCTCGTATATCGCTCGGTTGCTGTAATATATGTATTAAGAAGCGTTTCATTAACCTTCATAGCAGGCAGCATACCATCCTGTTCCGTATCTTCGTCATCTGTACCCTCAAGATATACTTTTAAAAATCCTTCAAACTTAATAACCTCTCCATTTGCAGTAAAGGTTTCATTATGTGTCGAAGCTCCTATCTTAACATTTGTACGCTCTAATTGTGCGTCACTCATTTGAGATGCGATAGCTCGTTTCCAAATTAAATCGTATAACCTGGCCTGGTCTCTGTCTGCACTCACCGATTGAGCCGAAAAATTTGTGGGTCTAATAGCCTCATGCGCTTCTTGAGCGCCTTTAGCTTTACCTTTATAATTTCGTGGCTTACTAAATTCAGAACCGTAGGTGTTTTTTATTTCTTCTTCGGCACCTTTTCTAGCCTCATCAGACAGATTCACACTATCTGTTCTCATATAAGTTATTAAACCAGCTTCGTACAAACGTTGCGCATTAGACATGGTTCTACTTACTGAAAACCCTAACTTCCTAGCTGCTTCCTGTTGTAGCGTTGACGTAGTAAATGGTGCAGCTGGCGATTTTTTGGCAGGCTTTTTCTGTAAGTCGTCTACTTTAAAAGTCGCATTAACATTAGCCTCTAAAAACTTATAAGCCTCTTCTTTTGTCGTTATGTTTTTTGGCAACTTAGCCTTAAATGACTGTCCTTCTTCATTTGAAAATTCGGCATCAATTCTATACGACGCTTCTGGAGTAAAATCTTGAATTTCACGTTCGCGTTCTACTATTAGTCTTACGGAAACCGATTGCACACGACCAGCCGAAAGGCCTCCTTTAACTTTTCGCCATAAAACAGGAGATAATTCATAACCTACTATCCTATCTAATACACGACGTGCCTGTTGTGCATCCACCAAATCATAATCAATTCCTCTTGGGTTTTCAATCGCCTTTTGAATGGCCGATTTTGTAATCTCATGAAAAACAATACGCTTGGTCTTATTTTTATCTAAATCCAACGATTCTGCTAAATGCCAAGCAATAGCCTCTCCCTCACGATCCTCATCACTGGCCAACCAAACCATTTCGGCTTTTTTCGCCAAATCTTTTAGTTTTTTTACAACAGCTTTCTTGTCTTTTGAAACCTCGTATTTTGGTTTAAAATCGCCGTCAACATCTACGCCCAATTCTTTAGAAGGCAAGTCGGCTATATGTCCAAAACTGGATTCAACTTTAAAATCCTTTCCTAAAAATTTTTCTATTGTTTTGGCCTTGGCAGGCGACTCAACAATTACTAAATTCTTTGCCATGTATCATTTTTTAAGGCTACAAATGTATGTGAAAAAAACGGTATGTTCCTAATTTTAAAATTTTCAGCGTTTTAAATTGACCTTTTACCAAACAAAAAAACCTGTGAATTTTAAATTGTAAAAACACAGGTTTTAGTCTAAAAAGTTCTATCTGAAAATTATTCCACTATATGATTTACTGTTTCCTCATCTTTAAAACCCACAACATTTTTATACACTAAATATGTTGGGTGGTAAACAAAAGCAGCAGTAAAAAATACACCTATACCACAAAGTAATGTGCCTACTATTTGGGCTAATAATGACGAAACTATAAGCAAGCCAAAAACCAACCACCACTTTTTGTTTCCTAAAGCAAAGCTTCCTTTTACAATGTCCCCAACTGTTAAATCTGGATTATAAGCAAAAAACATTGTAAAGAAAGACATAGGCACCATAACATAAATTAAAGGTAAGAAGCACAATAATGTAGCAAGAGTTGAAATAAAAACAGAAGCCAACATCAATACAAATAATTTACCTAAATACTTCCCTTTTATAAAATGAAAAAAGTCAGAGGTTAAAACATCTTCATCATGGTCCAATCGCTTCATAATTCTAAAAAAACCAGCTTGCAATGCAATGGTTACAACACTTAATACTAAAGCACCTACTACTATTAAAATGATAAATAAAACTGAAAAGCCAGCAAATACTGCATTGTAGGCATCAGGATTATACTCTCCACTTTCAGCCTGGGCTATCATAATACCAATTAACGGAACATAAATAATAAGTATAAGAGGTAGCATAATTATCATTGAAAATATTTGCAATAAAAACCCTTGTATCCAAGTTTTTTTAAACAGATCAATAGAATCGCTAAAAATATTTCCAAAGTCTAAACTAGGAGCAGTTTGTATGCGTTCTAAAATTCGATTTAGTGAAGTCATTTTATATGATTTTTGTTAGTGTTATTACTCAAAGTAAATACATATTAACAGTATAAACAAAAATATTTTTACTATATGACACTTTGTCATTATGTTGAAAATAATCGTAACTTTGCATGCGCTTGAAATAACAGGCATGAATATTGACCATTTATTATTTTGAAATTTAAGATTCCCTAATTCGGGAAATTGATTATGGAGAAGATTATAGACGAATCTATACAAGGCCAAAGCCTCAATTTAGAAGCAAAAAAGAATAATGACCGAAAGCTTTTTATAGAAAGTTACGGCTGCCAAATGAATTTTAGTGATAGCGAAATTGTCGCTTCAATTCTTTCCAATGAAGGTTTTAATACGACTCAAAATCTCGAAGATGCCGATTTGGTATTAGTAAATACCTGCTCTATTCGTGACAAAGCCGAACAAACCGTTCGAAAGCGTTTAGAGAAATACAATGCCGTAAAAAAAATAAATCCTAAAATGAAAGTTGGTGTTTTAGGCTGTATGGCAGAGCGCCTAAAAAGCAAGTTTTTAGAGGAAGAGAAAATAGTTGATTTGGTTGTTGGACCTGACGCCTACAAAGATTTACCCAATTTATTGTCGGAAGTTGAAGATGGTCGCGATGCCATTAATGTTATCCTTTCAAAAGAAGAAACTTATGGCGACATATCTCCTGTACGTTTAAACACCAATGGTGTAACAGCTTTTGTATCTATTACACGTGGTTGTGATAACATGTGTACGTTTTGTGTTGTACCCTTTACTCGTGGCCGCGAACGTAGTCGCGATCCGCAAAGTATTATAGAGGAAGTAAACGATTTATGGAACAACGGTTACAAGGAAGTTACACTTTTAGGTCAGAATGTGGATAGCTACCTCTGGTATGGTGGTGGGCTGAAAAAAGATTTCGAAAAAGCTAGTGACCTTCAAAAAGCCACTGCGGTTAACTTTGCCAAACTATTGGATATGTGTGCACAAGCGCAACCAAAAATGCGTTTTCGTTTTTCAACATCCAACCCACAGGACATGACATTGGATGTAATTGAAACCATGGCAAGACACCAAAATATTTGTAATTACATACACCTACCTGTTCAAAGCGGTAGTAACCGGATTTTAAAAGCCATGAATCGTCAGCACACACGTGAAGAATATTTTAAACTTATTGACGATATAAGAACCATTATTCCAGATATTGCCTTAAGCCAAGATATGATTGCTGGTTTTCCAACAGAAACCGAAGAAGATCATCAAGACACCTTAAGCCTTATGGAATATGTAAAATATGATTTTGGATTTATGTTTGCGTATTCTGAACGCCCAGGAACATTAGCCGAACGTAAATTAGATGATGATATTCCTGAACCCGTTAAAAAAAGACGCTTGCAGGAAATTATAGATTTGCAACGTAAACACGGACACTTTAGAACGCAACAGCATGTAGGCAAAGTAGAAGAAGTTCTTATTGAAAAAGAATCTAAACGTTCTAATGCACATTGGTCAGGTAGAAATACACAAAACACGGTTGTAGTTTTTCCAAAGGAAAATTATAACGTAGGTGATTTTGTAAATGTAAAAATTACTGATTGTACCACTGCTACACTTATTGGTGAAGCTGTTGGGCTTTCTGAAAATAATTAAACTATGGAATCCGTTCAAGCTATAAAACAACGATTTGGTATTATTGGTAACGACCCTAGTTTAAATCGTGCCATTGAAAAAGCCATTCAAGTGGCTCCAACTGATATTTCGGTACTAGTCACTGGAGAATCTGGTGTTGGTAAAGAAAGCATCCCTAAAATAATACATCAATTATCGCACAGAAAACATGGTAAATATATTGCCGTTAACTGTGGTGCAATTCCAGAAGGGACTATTGACAGTGAATTATTTGGACATGAAAAAGGCGCTTTTACTGGAGCTACCCAAACCCGATCGGGTTATTTTGAGGTGGCTGATGGCGGTACTATCTTTCTTGATGAAGTAGGCGAATTACCATTAACGACACAAGTTCGTTTGTTACGTGTACTTGAAAATGGTGAGTTTATAAAAGTAGGTTCCAGTAAGGTTCAAAAAACCAATGTACGTATTGTGGCAGCAACAAACGTCAACATGTTTGAAGCCATTAAGAAAGAAAAATTTCGTGAGGATTTATATTACAGGTTGAGCACTGTAGAAATACACTTACCTGCACTTCGTGAGCGTAAAGATGATATTCATTTATTGTTCAGAAAGTTTGCAAGTGACTTTGCATTAAAATATAAAATGCCGACTATCAAGTTATCTGATGATGCCGTGAATTTGTTGTTAAAGTATCGTTGGAGCGGCAACATCCGTCAGTTGCGAAATGTTGCCGAACAGATTTCGGTTTTAGAGCAAAATAGAATTATTAGTGCGTCAACACTTCAAAGCTATTTACCCAATTCAGGAAGTAATTTGCCAGCAGTTATAAACAACTCTAAATCTGAAAGCGATTTTAGTAACGAACGTGAAATACTGTACAAGGTACTTTTTGATATGAAAAGCGACCTTAACGATTTAAAAAAGTTGACTATGGAACTCATGAAAAGCGGAAATGCTTCCGAAGTTCAGAAACAAAACGAAGGTCTTATTCAAAAAATATATGGTGATGACAATAGTGTAACTGAAGATGACGTTGAAGAATTGGAAGTACTTTCCATTCCTGAAAAATCATCAGAAATTCAACATTCAAGCACACCAGAAGACACGCAAGATAAATATCACTTTGCCGAAGAGATTGAAGAAGAAGAAACCCTATCTTTACACGATAAGGAATTGGAGCTTATAAAAAAATCGCTTGAAAGGCATAATGGCAAGCGTAAATTGGCAGCTCAAGAGTTGGGTATCAGCGAACGCACCTTATATAGAAAAATTAAACAATTTGACTTATAAAAAACCTATGAAGTTTTTGAAATATATCGTACTAATAGTTGTAGCTGTTTCCCTTAATGGTTGTGCGGGAGGATATTCATTTACTGGAGCCTCAATATCATCAGATGTAAAATCGTTTCAAGTTAATTTCTTCCAGAACAATGCGCTGTTGGTAGAACCTGGATTAGATCGTGATTTTACAAATTCATTAATCGACTTACTTTTAAATCAAACCAATTTAGATTTAGTAAAAAGTAATGGCCATTTAATTTACGAAGGCGAAATTACCGAATACCGCATCTCTCCCACCACTGCAACTGCCGAAATTACAGCTGCCCAAAACCGATTGACCATGACTGTTAATGTTAGATTTTTCAATATGAAAAATGAAGAAGACAATTTTGAAAGTCGGTTTTCATTTTTTTACGATTATCCAGCAAGCGCACAATTAACAGGAGCCATTAGAGCAGCCGCTTACGAAGAAATTTTTGAGCGCCTAACGCAAGACATCTTTAAT
Organism: Hanstruepera flava; assembly: GCF_023634025.1. GTDB lineage: Bacteria > Bacteroidota > Bacteroidia > Flavobacteriales > Flavobacteriaceae > Hanstruepera > Hanstruepera flava. Next base: position 112,809 of record NZ_JALJCW010000003.1, read on the forward strand.
GCTTCATTAGCTAAATGGTAAAAAAATGACTGCCACTCTGTTTTCTGAAATAATTCAAAACCCTCAAAAAATAACATCTGAATATACAGATGAGCTTTCAGATATTATTAGTCAGTTTCCTTATTTTCAGTCAGCTCGAGCAATTTATTTAAAAGCCTTAAAAAACAAGCAGAGTGTTAAATATAACCAAGAGTTAAAAACAACTGCTGCCCATACCACAGACCGTAGTATTTTATTCGATTTTATAACTTCAGAAGAATTCATTCAAAACGAAATTTCCCAATTCATTAAACAGAACACCGAAAATGTTCGTGATTTGGATGTAACCATTGAAGATATTTCAGTTAATAAAAGTGTTCAAATTGACGATGCCCTTAAAGAGCAGATAAAAGACACCCAAAATGTTCTCGACCCTGAATTATTTCAGCCTAAAGTAGACCGTAGAAAAATTGCCAATTTCAAATTGGACACCGAAGCTAAAATTGAGGAATCCACAGAGCCAGAACAAATTGAACCAAACGCTCCAGAAGTAGTTTTAAACTTGGGCGCTCCTTTACAATTTAGCCACGACGAAAAACATTCTTTTAATGAGTGGTTAAAGCTTACCAGCTTTAAACCTATTAACAGGGAAACAAAAAAGGAATCCGAAGAAAAGGCTCAAGTTGACATTACTGAAGAGAACCCAGCTTCCGATTCGCGTGATAAAAAATTTGAATTAATTGATAGTTTTTTAAAGAAAACGCCAAAACTAAAACCTACCAAAGCTACAACAAAAAACATCAATCTGGCCGAGGAACAAATGATACAGCCAGAAGCTTTAATGACTGAAACTTTGGCACGAATTTATGTGGAGCAAAAGAACTATAAAAAAGCTATTCAATCTTATAAAATTTTAAGTTTGAAATATCCAGAAAAAAGTGGTTTCTTTGCAGACCAAATTAAAGCAGTAGAACAATTACAAGAACAAAATAATATAGAATAATGAGTACGTTTACAATATTTTTAGCCTTAATAGTTGTTGTAGCATTTTTATTAGTTGTAGTAATCATGGTACAAAACCCAAAAGGTGGTGGATTATCGTCTTCATTTGGAGGTGGTGGCACTCAACAGTTAGGTGGTGTAAAAAAGACTACAGACTTTTTAGACAAAAGTACTTGGACATTAGCAACGCTTATGCTAGTCTTAATTTTACTTTCTAACGTTGCTATCAACAGAGGTTCTGGCAATGCTGAATCTAAAGCTATTGATGAAGTTAATACTGAACAACCTGCAGTTCCTACTACTACACCTGCCCAAACTGATAATGGTGGTGTAGCAAATGATTCTGCAAAGTAATCCCAATTAAAAAACATTTTTAAAGCCAACTCACGAGTTGGCTTTTTTTATGCCATAAAACCAGTGGTGAAAATTTGTCAGTATAAGTCTATTGGCACATTTTTGGCTAATTCCTTATTCGTTAAAACAAGTTTAATTAATCAAAAACAATATAAAAATGGCATTAAACATTAAACCATTAGCAGATAGAGTTCTTATAGAGCCTGTTGAAGCTGAAACTAAAACAGCATCTGGTATTATAATTCCTGACAACGCCAAAGAAAAACCGCAACAAGGAAACGTAATGGCTGTTGGTAAAGGAACAAAAGACGAACCAATGACCGTGAAAGTTGGTGACAAAGTTCTTTACGGAAAATACGCTGGAACCGAGTTAAAGCTAGAAGGCAAAGACTATTTAATTATGCGAGAGAGTGACATTCTTGCAATTGTTTAATCATCATTTAAAAAACTAAAAAAATGGCAAAAGACATAAAATTTGATATTGACGCACGCGACGGATTAAAACGTGGTGTAGACGCATTGGCAGATGCCGTAAAAGTAACATTAGGCCCAAAAGGCAGAAACGTGATTATTAGCAAAAGCTTTGGTGCTCCTCAGGTAACCAAAGATGGCGTTACTGTAGCTAAAGAAGTAGAGTTAGAAGACGAGCTTGAAAACATGGGTGCACAAATGGTAAAAGAAGTGGCTTCTAAAACCAACGATTTAGCTGGTGACGGTACCACTACAGCTACTGTTCTTGCCCAAGCCATCGTAAAAGAAGGTTTACGTAACGTTGCTGCTGGAGCAAATCCAATGGATCTAAAGCGTGGTATTGACAAAGCCGTTGAAGCTATTACCAAAGACCTTGAAAAACAATCAAAACAAGTTGGTAATTCATCTGAAAAAATTAAGCAAGTTGCATCTATTTCAGCCAACAACGATGATACAATTGGTGATTTAATCGCTAAAGCTTTTGGCAAAGTTGGTAAAGAAGGTGTTATAACTGTTGAAGAAGCAAAAGGAACTGATACTTATGTTGATGTTGTAGAAGGTATGCAATTTGACAGAGGGTATTTATCACCATACTTTGTTACAGATGCTGATAAAATGATTGCCGATTTAGAAAATCCATACATTTTATTATTCGACAAAAAAATATCTAACTTACAAGAAATCCTTCCAATATTAGAGCCAGTTGCTCAATCTGGTCGTCCTTTATTAATTATCGCTGAAGATGTAGAGGGACAAGCATTGGCTACTTTGGTAGTAAACAAATTACGTGGCGGATTAAAAATAGCTGCAGTAAAAGCACCAGGGTTTGGTGACAGACGTAAAGCTATGCTAGAAGACATTGCTATCTTAACAGGTGGTGTTGTTATCTCTGAAGAACGAGGTTTCTCTCTAGAAAATGCTGACTTAAGTATGTTAGGAACTGCTGAAACGGTAACTATTGACAAAGACAACACAACGATTGTTAATGGTTCTGGAAAAGCTGCTGACATTAAAGCTAGAGTAAATCAAATTAAAGCTCAAATTGAAACAACCACTTCAGATTATGACAAAGAAAAACTACAAGAGCGACTAGCTAAATTAGCAGGTGGTGTAGCTGTTCTTTATGTAGGTGCTGCAAGTGAAGTAGAAATGAAGGAAAAGAAAGACCGAGTAGATGATGCTTTACATGCTACAAGAGCAGCTGTAGAAGAAGGTATTGTTGCTGGTGGTGGTGTGGCATTGGTAAGAGCTAAAAAAGTTCTTGAAAAAATTACCACAGAAAATTTAGACGAAGTAACAGGTATTCAAATTGTAGCACGCGCCATTGAGGCTCCATTAAGAACAATTGTTTCTAATGCTGGTGGCGAAGGTAGTGTTGTAATTTCCAAAGTTATGGAAGGCAAAAAAGATTTTGGTTTCGATGCCAAATCTGAAACCTATGTGGATATGCTTAAGGCCGGAATTATTGACCCTAAAAAGGTAACCCGAATTGCATTGGAAAATGCAGCTTCGGTGGCAGGTATGATATTAACAACAGAATGCGCTTTAATCGATATTAAAGAAGATGCTCCTGCAATGCCTCCTATGGGTGGCGGAGGAATGCCTGGCATGATGTAAAAATCACATTAAATAAAAATAATTTAAAAACGCTCCAAGAATAATCTTTGGAGCGTTTTTTATTCTATATTTATTCCTCCATAAGTCACAAACAAATGAAGATTAACCACTTTTGCCTATTTATTTTAGCACTTACTTTTAGCTTTACAAATGCCCAAAATGACTCTATAAAAAGTATTGAGCAACAATACATTGATTACTTTAGTTTAAATCATGAAACGATTTACACCCAACTCAATAAAACTAAATTTTTTACAGCAGAAAATTTATGGTTTAAAACTTATATATATTATACCAAGACTCAAAAACCATATCGCAGAACTACTAATATCTATGCTAGTATTTTTGATTCCAAAGGTAATTTAGTTGAGAAAAAGTTACTCTTTGCAAAAAACGGCACGACCGCTGGTAATTTTAATTTAAAATCTGATTATCCACCAGGAACTTACTATTTAAAAGTATCTACCAACTGGATGCGTAATTTTAAAGAAGACCATTATAGTCTTGATGAATTCCAAATAATTGGCTCCAATTCTGAAGAAAACATCACAAGCAATACTTTAGAAAAAGAATTCGATTTTCAGGTTTTACCTGAAGGAGGGCATGCCCTAAACCATGTAATTAATAATTTTGGATTTAAAATTATTGACAAGAAAGGTGAAAGTGTAAAAATAGATTCGGGTTATGTGATTGATAGTCAAAATAACAAAATAACTACTTTTAAGAGTAACGATTTTGGCATGGGACAATTCAGCCTACTGATAGACGACAAAGAGCATTATACAGCAGTGGCTATATTAAAAGATGGAAAAACAGTCCGAAAGCCCTTATCAATGGCAAAACCATTTGGTGTCGCTATGAATGTATTTAATAATATTGAAAAAAGCGACATCGCAGTTGCTATTAAAACCAATAAAGCATCCTTGCCAAAATTAATAGATAAACCATATTTCATACTCGTTCATAGAGATGGTTTAGCTTTCAAAATAGATGTGAAGTTTGAACCAAACAAGTACACCTACTTACTTAAAATCCCTAAAGTCAATTTATATTCTGGCATCAATATTATTACTTTATTTAACGATAGTAATCAACCAATATCAGAACGTTTGACCTTTAACTATTCTGACAAATCAACAAAAAACATTTTGTTTTTAGATTTTACCAAAGAGGAAGACTCAACTACCGTTAGGTTTGGATTTAACGGCAAAAAGGATTCCATTTCCAAAAATATGAGCGTATCAGTTTTGCCCGCTATCACAAAATCTTATAATCCAGATAAAACAATACTTTCAAAACTTCTTTTAAACCCTTATGTTAAAGGATATATTGAAAATCCTAATTACTATTTTAATAATAAAAGTCCAAAGGCCGCTTATGATCTAGATGTTCTTTTAATTACTCAAGGATGGAGCAAGTACTCGTGGAGTAATATTTTTAATTCCCCTCCAAAACCTTATTACCCCTTTGAGTTTGGTATAACCATTAATGGTACCATTTCAGATAAAAATGATTTATCGCAGGGTGAAATTATGCTTGTTTCGGGACTTAATGAAATTTTCTTAAGTTCTGATATAAAACCAGGTAATAAGTTTAGCTTTGAAAAATTATATTTATCAGATAACTCCAGAGTATTTTTTAGCCTAAAGGATAAAAATGGTAAGGTAACCACTCCAAAAGTTTATTTTAATGCTTTCCCAAATTTAATCAATGAATCCATTAAAACGGAAGCTAACATAAAGCAAGATGAAGAATTAAATCTTCAAATTAAAATGGATGAGTTTATTTATGACAATGTAACTATACTCGACACTGTTGATTTAAAACACGCGCGAGACACTACAAGATACAGGTCAAAATACACCAATAGATATGGGTCGACTTTACGATTTGGAAACTCTGATTATCGTAATATTTACGCTAGAAGCAATAGGAATTATGATATTCGGATTTTTGAAGGGCAGTACGGCAGATATGCTGGTGGTGGTAGATACTCCAACAATATTTATGGTCAAGGTGGCTATTTTGGAACGCGAGATGCTGCCCCTGGAGATTTCAATCAAATTTTTACTCAACACAATCCTATGATTGGCAGTAATCTAGCCAGTCAAACATATTCTACCGTTTACAACGCTGTTGCAGCTCCTAATTTTGATTATCAAGATTATCAGAAAAAAGCGATGATTGAAATAAAAAACTCTATGATTGAATTTGGATTTTCTAGACCTGAAACATATTACACTCCTTTTTACAATAAAACAAAACGAGATACTTTTGCTGAATATGGAGTTTTGCATTGGATTCCAAATGTAACCACAAACCCTAATGGTATTTTTAGTTTTAAGATTCCTAACTATTTTTATGGAAAAATTAATTTGTATATAAATGGCATGGGCAGTGATGGTAGTTTATTTTCTAAAGTAGAGACAATTGATCTAAAATAATCCTACTGTTGTTAATAATAGATTGATTACCCACAGGCATTAAAAACAAAAACACGGTTTAGAACCGCGTTTTTGTTTTTAATTAGAGAGCTGTTGCTACTTTATATGCAAAGAATTCCACATTAAGTTAATCATTTCAACACCTTCAGGGTCTATTTCGTCATTCATATTCATAGTCATAATTAATATGCCCTCATCCTTGCCTCCAAGGGCTGTAATTTCATAGGTTTCAATCTCACCTTTATATTCCAAAACAGATTTTAAAACCTCTAATTTATGCCCAGAAACCAAAGTTCGTTCGTAATCTTGACGCTTCATGGTGTAACCATAACTAATACTTTCTTTTGTAACCTCATTAAGCATCATTTCTTGCAGCATGGTAGGATCGAATGCTTCATATTTTTGAATTAAAACACCTGAACCTGAAGCTGTCATAATCATAATCTGCTCTATTCCTTCTTCTAGAACAGTCTTTGAAATACTATAATCTTTAATATACTTAAAGTTATAGAATGAATCTTCATAAACCAGTGTGTCTTTCTCTCTAACAGATATCGTTATTGTCTTACCATTAACTTTAAATTCATTGTTTTCATCTAGAGCAATTTCATGCGACTCATCGCCTATTGTTAGGATAAAATCTTTTTGACTAAAACTTGATAAAGTTATTAGAAAACATGCGAGGCAAATTAAATTTTTCATAATAGAGGTTTACGGGTTAGTGAAACGAAAATAAACCAATTAAAACTTTTACAAGTATTATTTCCAATTAATTTTTATGATCTTCTTTAACCTCTTCATCTCTATACCTACAGCAATCATGAACAGAATTATAGGCTTCATCTGTTGCTTTTAACTCTTTAGTGTCATGACCAACAGCTACAATATTTTCTGTTATCGTTTGTAGGTTTGTTTTGCGCTCATCATAAATTAATTTTAATTCGTGGGTTTCAACATTCCACACGGCAGATTTTACTCCTTTTGTTTTAATACATGCCTTTTCAATTCTTTCTTTACACATATTACAAACACCATCTACTTCCATACTGGCTTTTGCATTCTTGTTTTGGGCGAAACTTAATGCACCAAAAAACATAAACACTACTACTATTAATTTTTTCATCTTTTTATTTTTTAAGTTTTTAATTTATTTTAAATCGCAATCCTGCGTAATACATACTTCCAAAAACTGGACCATATACAAAGGTTGTATCAAAATTTGATCCAAAAGGATTTTCTGCGGACATTACTGGATTACTTTGTCTTACATTGGTAATATTTTCACCTCCTAAATATACTTCAAATTTTGAAGAAAATACTTTGGTAACTTGAGCATTTAGAGTGGCAACCGTTGGCGAATATTCTGGTAACTGAAATTCCAAAGGATTACTTGCTGTTGATGAAAATCGTTGCTTACTTAACCAATTAAATGTTGCATCAAACTTCCATTGACTAGCAGAACCTTCTTTTACATTTGTTTTATATGAAGCATTTGCAAAAAAACGATGCTTTGGTGTTAACGGGTTTTCCAACTGACCCGACTGATATTCTGTTTGTACATTATAGTATTTATATGCCAATCGCAGATCAAATCGCTCAAATGCATTATAGTTAACTTCGGTTTGAAAACTATTTGCAAAACTTTTTCCTTGTAAATTATAAAAGTTTACTTCTAAGGGATTTTCATAATCAACCACAACTTGATTCTTGAAATTAGTTCTATAAAAGTCGAATGTTACATCACCCTTTCGATTAAACAAGTTAAAGCCTTGTAAAAACGAAACGCCATAGTTCCAAGCAATTTCAGGATCTAAACCATAAATATCTCCTCCTGAACTTAAAATATTTATCTGTCTAGAAGTTGAAAATAGTTTTTGGTTCTCGGCAAATATGTTAGCACTGCGTTTACCTCGACCAATTGAAGCTCTAAAAGCCGATTTTTCCCAAGGTGTATATCTTAAATGTAATCTAGGGGTTATAAAGAAACCGAGTAAATTGTGTTGGTCTACCCTAACACCTGCTATTAAATTCAACTTGTCTAAATTATCATAGTTGTATTCAAAAAATCCACCTATAGAAGTCTCTGTGCGTTCATAATCTGTAGCATAAACCAATTCATCATAATGATCATAAGTATAACTTATCCCTGTTTTTATTTTATGGCGTGAATCGCTAATTATAGAGTTATAAACTACATTGGCATACAAGCTATTATGCTGTATATCATAAATATTAAATCCGAAATAGGAATCTTGCTTATGACCACTAAAAGCAGTTTGAACACCTAAACTTTGATAGGGTATTTCAGGATTTACATAGCCAAATTTTGCAGACAATTCATAACGTTCAGTATTAATCTCACTTCCCCATGCATTAGTTGTAAACTTATCGGTTTCAGGTCGAAAATCTACTTGTCCAGCCAGTTTATTATCAGACACATACTTTAAATTAATAAAGCTAACCAATCCTTTTTCTGGATTGGTATATTGCCAACGGTTCATTACATTTATTTGGTCGTATAGTGGCATATCCATAAACCCATCGTTATTTACATCATGTCGTTTTTTATGTCTATTACCGTGTAAATACAATCCTGTGCTCCACGTATCACTCACTTTAGTGTTAAAATGCGTATTTAATTCCAACCGTTGATTACTCGCTCCATAAAGATTTACAAATAATTTATCATCAGATAAAGGCTTTACCAACTCGGCATTAATTTGTCCAGCAATGCTTTCAAAACCATTTACAACACTACCGGAACCTTTAGTGATTTGAATACTCTCTACCCAAGTTCCTGGTATAAAACTTAATCCAAAAGCTTGTGATGCTCCCCTAATAGATGGAATGTTCTCGGTTGTAATTAAGATATACGGACTTGTTAAACCTAGCATTTTAATTTGTCGTGTTCCAGTTAAGGCATCGGCAAAATTCACATCTATTGAAGGGTTGGTTTCGAAGCTTTCCGATAGGTTACAACAAGCGGCTTTTAACAATTCGTCACTACTAACCATTATAACATTTTGTGCTTGTAAATACGATTTTGCTGTTGCTTGTTTTCTAGTAGTCACAACCACTTCATCCAAATTGCTTGCAGGCTCCAAAGTGTGTTCTACTGTTTTGGCTGAACTTATAGTTAAGGTATCTGTCTTATAACCAACATAGCTAATTATCAGCTTTTTATATTGCGAACTATATGGAACAGAGAATTTTCCGTTAAAATCGGTAACATCGCCTTTATCTGAATTCAGCCAATATACATTTGCACCAGGCAATGGAATTGTTTGATTTGAATCGTTTTTTTCAAAAATGGTTCCTTGCAATTCATCTTGCGCAAAGGTTATAAAAGGTAATAACATGACTAAAAAAAATATCTTTTTCATGTTAATAGGTATTTTTAATTAGCATAATTACAGCCATTACAATCATAATACTGTTTTCAATAAACGTAGCTTTGGTCATTGGTAGTTTGAGTGCAGTTCCCAAACAAGCACATTGAATACTCTTTTTATCCAACAATGTTTTCGTTACACCAATAGTTGTAATTCCTAAAATCACCAATGTGATTACTAATGCTAGCGGGACTTGAAAGCGCATTAAAAACATAAGTCCTAAAGCAACTTCTATAAAAGGATAAATCCATCCATAAACTGGAATTGCTTTTGCTAAAGGATCGTACATTCTAAAAGATTCTGGAAAACCTTTTAAGTCTAATAGCTTAAAAAAGCTAAATACAATATAAAAGAGCCCCATAAAATCGAGCATAAAACCACTCCAATCTATTGGGTTATTGTTTAATAGAAATGATGCTAGAATGATATAGCCAAAAATTAAAAACAATGGAAATAATTGTCTTAACTCTGATTTCCCTATTTCGCTTACGGAATTTGGTGATTCAAAAACGTTACGTTCCTCTTTTTTAGAAATCGAATATTTTTCTGGTAATACTTGTTGAAGCTTTTCTGTTGAAATATGCTTATCCATAGTTATTGTAACCTTTGAAGTTTCTAGATTAACCATAACATTTTCAACATGATCTAAAGATTGTAAAGCCTCTTCAACTTTAGACTTACAACTATTACAGGTCATTCCTGTAACCACATATGTATGTTTCATTATTATTTTATTTGATAATTATTTCTTTTAATTCCTTACGTAAAAAATGTAAGCAAATCGGTATAGTTTAAGTTTAGCTATCCAATAGTCAAAACTTACCAATCTGGTCTTTTAAAAAAATAGTAAATCAAATGGTGAATACTTGATTGAGCACCCGAATGTCTGCAACCAAGTTAGGGGGAGAATAATTTTTAAAGGGCACTATCTGTTCTGGTAGACCTTCAAATAAATTTAAGTAAGAATATGTAAAACTTGTAAGAAATACTTGCTGCTCAAAATCCAAATCATTAAAGGTTTTAAAACTCAATTCATCTTGACCTTGAATTACATCAACTGTATCTTTACAACAGTCCATTTTAGCTAGCATCTCTTCAGCTTCTGAAGCACATTTTTCAACTTCAGCAAACACAGAAACATCAACTAAAACATCGCCACAATAGTGTTTTTCAACAGTAAACGAAACTGTTGAAAACAATACTAAAAGCGCCATGCCCACCGAAAATATTCTATGTATTACTGCTTTCATTATAGTGCAAATTTACAAAAAATAGCAAACATGAGAATAATTTAAAATACTATTAACAGTTAAACGCGTTGCTTATGATAATAAAATGCTGGAATAAGCAACAGCAATATAACGGGTTGAATTAGAAATCTACGTGTATTAAAAAACAAATAATAATCGGTTTGTTTCGGGTTAATAACAAAATACAAAAATAAGGCTATAAGAATGATATAGGCCACTACATAAATAAGGCCTGCAAATTTCAGTATACCAATATCCTTAAACAAAATAAACAAAATACCTAGTGAAATTACTGTGTTCATAACATAACGTAGCGTTGTAAACAGTGTTAGCTTAAATACTTCTTGCCTTGGGGAATCTATATACAAATAGTCGTTTTTAAAAAACGCCAAATACGGGTCGTAGAATATTTGCTCTTCAAATACACGTATTAGAATCAGCAGCCCGAAAAGCAGAACTAAACTTAAGTATTTAAAAGTTTTAGCCATTTGTCTTTTTTATACTAGAAAAACGATTGACCCAAAACACCCACAACAAGCAAACCATCCCGTAAATAATTCCAGGAAAAATAACCGTATGCAAAATATCTTTTCGCCAAGGGTAATGATATAATCCAATAGATAGAATTACAACTCGAAACAAATTAGCAATGTAAAGCAATACACTTCCAGCAAAAATATACAAAACCGTTATTTTAAAATTGCCGGAAAAAGCAATGACAAATGAAATAAACAAAATTATAACACTTACCGAATTACAACCTTCTATCACTCGAGCTACATACTTTTCATTAATAATCAACTTAATAGAAGCTTCATTTGGATGCGGAATAACCTGTACTCTGTAATCTAAATCATGTAATAAATCCGCACTCTGCTGCGCAACAATGTAAGTCATATAATCTGGGTAATACTTTTCGCCAGTAGATAATTGTAAATAGAATTTATAAGCAATAGTGAGTACAGAATATACCACTAAAAAACTGAAAATAAATTTTAAAACTGACCTATATTTACTAATTAATTTTTTCAAAAAAAACGCAACTAGAATTGAAGTTAAATTTATATAAAATTAACCTATGTATTCGTGCTTTTTAAATACTTTTGCTTAAACTTTTAAACAATGACGCTCCAAGAATTAAAACCTTTAGTAACAGAAATAACAACAGATAGCTCATTTTCTGTTAACGCTAGACTTTTATCGGTATGCCAACTTCTTGAAAAAGAGGTGCTGTATTACAATTGGGTAGGGTTTTATTTTAAAAACGGAGATAAAAACGAGCTTAAACTTGGGCCTTATGTTGGCGAACCTACAGACCACACAATCATTCCTTTTGGCAAAGGTATTTGCGGGCAGGTTGCCGTAAGCAATCAGAACTTTGTAGTACCAGATGTGTCTGCTCAAGACAATTATATTGCTTGTAGTATTACTGTAAAAGCAGAAATAGTTGTTCCAATTTTTGTCAATGGCCAAAACATTGGACAAATAGACATTGACTCTAATACACCTGATCCGTTTACTGAAGCTGACGAGCGTTTTTTAGAATTTGTTTGCAAAAAAGTTGCCTCGATTTTATAGTTGTTAATAACTTCCGCTTTAAGTTAAAAAAACACGAGTTTTTGATTTGTTTTTACGCTTCAATTTTTGATTGAATTGCCTACTTTTGCAACCATATAACAACACATCAAAAATGAGCAACAACAAAACTATTAAATCAGCTTTAATTTCTGTTTTCAGTAAAGACGGATTAGAGCCAATTGTAAAAACTTTACACCAACAAAATGTTACTATTTATTCAACAGGAGGTACAGAAAAATTCATAAAGGATCTCGGTATTCCCGTTAAACCTGTTGAAGATGTTACATCATACCCTTCTATTTTGGGCGGTCGTGTTAAAACATTACATCCCAAGGTGTTTGGTGGAATTTTAAATCGCCAAAACAACGAGAGTGATGTTGCAGAATTAGCTGATTTTGACATCCCTCAAATTGATTTAGTAATTGTTGACTTGTATCCTTTTGAAAAAACTGTTGCATCAGGAGCTAGCAATCAGGACATTATTGAAAAAATTGATATTGGCGGTATTTCTTTAATTCGTGCTGCAGCTAAAAATTATGCTGATGTTGTTTGCGTATCTTCAGTTGAAGATTACAGCGAATTTTTAGGGCTTTTAGAAACTAAAAACGGAGAAACTTCTGAAGAAGACAGAAAGCGTTTTGCTGCCAAATCTTTCAATGTCTCTTCACATTACGACTCTGCTATTTTTAATTATTTCAATAGTAATCACGATATAGCAAGTTTAAAAATAAGTGAGCAAAAGGGTCAGGTATTACGATACGGTGAAAACCCTCACCAACGCGGTTTTTTCTTTGGTGATTTTGATGCTATATTTACCAAGCTTCATGGAAAGGAATTAAGCTACAATAACCTACTTGACGTTGACGCTGCAGTTAATTTAATGCAAGAGTTTAAAGGCGAAGCGCCAACTTTTGCTATTTTAAAACACAACAATGCTTGTGGTTTTGCACAGCGCGATTCCGTTTACAAAGCTTACGTTGACGCTTTAGCTGGTGATCCTGTTTCGGCTTTTGGTGGTATTTTAATTAGCAATACTGAAATAGACAACGTAACAGCCGAAGAAATCCATAAACTGTTCTGTGAAGTTGTCATAGCTCCCTCCTTTTCTGATGAGGCTTTAGAGATATTAAAAGGTAAAAAGAATCGAATTCTTTTAGTTTTAAAAGATATCGAACTTCCTCAAACAACTGTTAGAACCTGCCTTAATGGTGTTTTGGTTCAAGATAGAGACAATAAAACGGATAGTATTGAAAATTTATCTCATGCCACAAACAATAAACCAACTGAAAGTGAGTTAGAAGATTTGATTTTTGCATCCAAAATTTGCAAGCACACCAAATCTAACACCATAGTATTGGCAAAAAACAAACAATTATGCGCAAGCGGAACAGGTCAAACCAGCCGAGTTGATGCACTTAACCAAGCTATTCACAAAGCACAATCTTTTAATTTTGACTTAAAAGGTGCGGTTATGGCTAGTGATGCATTTTTCCCATTTCCAGATTGCGTAGAGATTGCCAACCATGCAGGAATTAAATCTGTAATCCAACCTGGTGGCTCTATAAAAGACCAATTAAGTATTGATTATTGTAATGATAATAACATGGCCATGGTATTTACAGGAACGCGTCATTTTAAACATTAATTTTATTACATTTACAAGATAGACTTATAAACCTCAAAAATTTACTTATAGCCCATGGGATTTTTTGACTTCTTAACCGAAGAAATTGCAATCGATTTAGGAACCGCCAATACACTTATCATCCACAATGATAAGGTGGTTGTAGACAGCCCCTCTATTGTTGCCAGAGATCGAATTTCAGGAAAGATTATTGCAGTTGGTAAAGAAGCCAGCATGATGCAGGGAAAGACCCATGAAAACATTAAAACTATTAGGCCATTAAAAGATGGTGTAATTGCTGATTTTGATGCCAGTGAGCAAATGATAAGTATGTTTATTAAAAACATTCCTGCACTTAAAAAGAAGCTATTCCCTCCATCGTTGCGTATGGTAATTTGTATTCCTTCTGGTATTACTGAAGTAGAAATGCGTGCGGTTAAAGAAAGTGCAGAACGTGTTAACGGTAAAGAGGTGTATTTAATTCACGAACCTATGGCTGCTGCTATTGGTATTGGTGTAGACATCATGCAACCCAAAGGAAACATGATTGTTGACATAGGAGGAGGAACTACAGAAATTGCTGTTATTGCTCTTGGTGGTATAGTCTGTGATAAATCAGTTAAAATTGCTGGTGATGTGTTTACAAACGATATTATATACTACATGCGTACGCAACACAATTTATATGTTGGTGAGCGTACTGCCGAAAAAATAAAAATCCAAATTGGTGCAGCAACTGAAGATTTAGAATTGCCGCCAGAAGATATGAGCGTTCAAGGTCGTGATTTATTAACAGGTAAACCTAAACAGGTTTCTATATCATACCGCGAAATTGCCAAAGCTTTAGATAAATCTATTTTACGTATTGAAGATGCTGTAATGGAAACTTTATCGCAAACACCACCAGAATTAGCTGCCGATATTTATAACACAGGTATCTATTTAGCTGGTGGAGGCTCTATGCTTCGTGGGCTCGATAAGCGATTATCCCAAAAAACTGATTTACCTGTTTATATTGCTGAAGACCCTTTGCGAGCAGTAGTTCGCGGAACGGGAATTACACTTAAAAACTTATCTAAATACAAAAGCGTATTGATAAAATAGCATTTAAACCATGCAACAAATCATAAACTTCTTTTTAAGAAACAAAACCTTTTTGTTGTACTTGTTTTTGTTGTTTCTGTCTTTAGTTTTCACTATTCAGTCTCATTCTTATCACAAAAGTCGGTTTATTAATTCGGCTAACTTTTTAACAGGTGGTATTTACAATTCTGTTAATAATGTGCAATCGTTTTTTAATTTAAAGTCTCAAAACGAACTCCTTCAAGAGGAAAACAATTATTTAAAATCCGTGCTTTACAATACTTCTGGCGAATTTAAAGAAGGATTTATTGATAGCACACGCTTTTCAAGCAATTATAAATTTACATCAGCTAGAATTATTAAAAACAGTTATGCGTCAACCAATAACGTTTTACTTTTAAACAAAGGAAGAAGCGATAGCATAGATCAAGATTTCGGAGTTATTACTTCTAAAGGTATTTTAGGTATTATTGATGAGACCAGTAACAAGTACGCCACGGTTATCTCTATATTAAATACGAATATCAAAATAAGTGCCCAGCTAAAAAACACCAACCATTTTGGATCTTTGGAATGGGATACGAAAAACCCAAACCGAGTACAATTACATGAAATTTCAAAAATAGCACCCTTAAAAAAAGGAGATACTATAGTCACGTCTGGCCGTTCAATAATCTTTCCGAAAGGCATTCCAGTTGGCACTATTGAAAGTTTTAATTTAGATTCAGCTGAAAATTTCTACACCATTGAAGTTAATTTGTTCAATGACATGACCAATATAGAGCATGTGTATATTATAGAGAATACAGATAGAAAGGAAATTAATAACCTACTGAATAATGAATAATATTGTAATCTCACATACTATTCAGTTTATTGTGTTGGTTTTATTACAGGTTGCTGTACTTAACCACATCAATTTTTTAGGGGATATTAATCCATATTTATACGTTATTTTTATTTGTCTTTTTCCAATTAACAACAACCGAATTGCGTTCATTTTTTTGAGCTTCTTATTGGGTTTATCAATAGATTTATTTTCAGATTCAGGAGGTGTTCATGCTGCTGCATCGGTTACTATTGCATTTATAAGACCTGTTATTCTAAAATTTTGTTTTGGATCAATATATGAGCATCAAACCATAAAATTTAAACATGTAGATTTTGGTGCGAAAGTCATATATTTTATAATTATAATATTTATACATCATCTCATTTTATTTTCGCTGGAAATTTTTAACTTAAGCAATATACTTTTAGCACTTAAAAAAACGTTGTTTTCAGGTATATTTACCTTGCTCTTATGTGTAATTACAACTGTCATTTTTAGTAGAAAAAAATAATGCGGCAATTTTTACTTTTCTTTTTAATAATAATTGTAGGCTTTACCTTTATTGGTCGCCTATTTTATTTACAAGTTTATTCCTCTTCAGCCCATAATCTGTACGAGGATAATGCTATTAGAAAAGTATATGATTACCCTAAACGCGGCTTTGTTTATGACAGAAATGGAAAGCTTTTGGTAGGCAACCAACCGTCTTACGATGTTATGGTTATTCCAAGAGAAGTTAAGCCTTTAGATACTGTTGAATTTTGCCAACTTTTAAAGATAACCAAGGAGCAGTTTATAAAAACTTACGAAAAAGCATATCGCTACTCACCACGATTACCTTATGTCTTTATTCCACATTTATCAAAGGAAGACTATGCTGTGCTTCAAGAAAAAATGCGTAAATATGAAGGGTTCTACATCCAAAAACGACTATTGCGGGATTACCAAACACAATATGCAGCCAACGTTTTAGGCTTTATAGCCGAAGTTACCCAAAGTCAAATTGAAAAATCACCTTACTATAAAATGGGTGATCTAATTGGCAAACAGGGAGTAGAATTATCCTATGAAGAAGAACTACGAGGCGTAAAAGGCATTAAGTTTATTCAAAAAGACCGATTTAATCGTGACATTGGCCCTTACAAAGATGGAAAATTTGACACCTTACCAAAACAAGGAAAAGATATAACCATTACTATAGACTCCAAATTGCAGGAGTATGGCGAATGGCTTATGAAAAATAAAAAAGGAGGTATTGTTGCCATAGAACCATCCACAGGTGAAATTTTAACATTAGTTTCTGCACCATCATACAACCCAAACCTTTTGGTTGGAAGAAAACGATCAAGAAACTACACTAAACTACATAACGACAGTATCCACCTACCACTTATTGATAAAAGTCTTTTACGTGAGCATGAACCAGGTTCTCCGTTTAAAGCACTTGTAGCTCTAACAGCTTTACAAGAAGGTGTTATTACTACAGAAACTGCGGTAAGTTGTTCAGGAGTTTATCATTATGGTCGAAATGGAAAAATGGGTTGCCACTGCGGAGGCGGCAGACGTAGTTTGAATTTAGGTATTGCAAAATCTTGTAATTCCTATTTCGCCAACGCTTTTAGAAAAACCGTAGATAAGTATGATGATTCGCATAAAGCTATGGATATTTGGAGCAATCATATAAAAAGCTTTGGGTTAGGACAATATTTAGGTACAGATTTACCCATTGGAAAAAAAGGAAATATACCAGATGGTTCTTATTACGACAAGTGGTATCCAGATTTTAATTGGGGCGCAACAACAATAATTTCAAATGCCATTGGTCAAGGCGAAATTCAAGTAACTCCCATTCACCTAGCCAATATGACAGCTGCTATTGCTAATAGAGGTCACTATTACACACCTCATATTATAAAGGATATTGAAGGTCAAGAAATAAATAAAGATTTTGTAACCAAACATCAAACTACAATAAATGAAAATCATTTCGAACCTGTAATTCAGGGGCTATATGATGTATACAACAAAGGTACGGCTCATTTTTTACAAGTACCAGGAATTGAAATTTGTGGTAAAACAGGTACTGCTGAAAATTTCACAGTAATTGATGGGAAGCGCACGCAGTTAACTGACCACTCCATTTTTGTGGCTTTTGCTCCAAAAGATAACCCCAAAATAGCCATTGCCGTATTTGTTGAAAACGGTTATTATGGAGCTCGATTTGCTGGGCGAATAGCCAGCTTAATGATTGAGAAATATATCAATAATGAGATTAGTAGAACAGATTTAGAAAATTGGGTTCTAACACATAGTCTGGAAAATGAATATCAAAAACCGTTTTCTGGTGAACCATTTAAAATTAATGCCGAATCTCAATATCAAATCATTGATTTACAAGAAAAACCACAAACAGACAACAAACCTGTTGAAGCTCAAAACCAAACCATAACAATACCTGCCAATGAGACAAACTGATAGATATTTTAAGTTTGATTGGATAACTATAGTATTGTTCTTGCTTTTAGTAGGTTTTGGGTGGATGAATATTTTATCGGCCTCACATATTGGAGAAACAATCGATTATTTCGATTTTTCTCAACCCTATGGTAAGCAGTTGGTTTTTATAATGCTTACCTTTTTATTAATAGTTATATTATTGTCCATAGAGGCTAAATTTTATGAACGCTTCTCTAGCATCATTTATTTAGTAGGTCTTTTATCGTTAGCAGGTTTATTTGTTTTTGGGAAAAATGTAAATGGTGCCACTTCATGGTATGGTATAGGAGGCATGACCATTCAACCCAGTGAATTCGCCAAAGCTGCTACTGCCCTAGCTGTTGCTAAATATGTTAGCGACATGAATACCGATATTAAAAACTTCAAAGACCAAATAAGACTCTGTGTTATTATTGCCCTGCCAGCTATTCTCGTGCTTTTACAAAATGATGCTGGAAGCACTTTAGTATACGGCTCATTCTTTTTTGTTCTCTATCGTGAAGGCCTACCAAAAATATATTTATGGATAATAGTCGTGCTTGGGTTAATATCTGTAGCATCATTAAAATTTGGCCCCTTAATTACTATTGTTGCAACTAGTATTATTGTTTTTAGTTTTCATTTTCTACGAAAGAAAAAACCTTCCATAATTCAGCCAATAGCCATGTTATTAGCCGCAATTATCTTGACATTTGGAGTTAACTTTTTCTATCAAAAAATACTTCAACCTCATCAACAAGACCGTATTAGCCTTTGGTTACGTTTAGAAAAAGATCCTGATAAGATTGAACAGATGCGTCGTGATATTCTTTACAATCTTTACGAGTCTGAAAAAGCCATTAGCTCTGGAGGTCTTAATGGTAAGGGGTTTTTGGAAGGTACACGTACAACTGGAAAATTTGTACCAGAACAACACACCGATTACATTTTTAGTACGGTTGGTGAAGAATGGGGTTTTTTAGGTAGTGCATTGGTTGTAATAACCTTTGTTTTGCTCCTTTTAAGAATTTTGCATTTAGCTGAGCTCCAAAAATCACAGTTTAGTAGGGTTTATGGCTATAGTGTAGCTTCTATTTTATTCTTTCATTTTATGATAAACATTGGAATGGTCATGGGACTGATTCCTACCATTGGTATACCACTGCCCTTTTTTAGCTATGGTGGTTCTGGACTTTGGGGCTTTACAATATTGCTCTTTATTTTCATTAAGCTAGACTCCAATAAAATTAATGAATGGTAACCCGTTTTTTAATTTAATTTTTTTTACGAAAAATATTTCCCTAATTTTATTCCTTAACTCTCTCTCAATATTATTAAAGAGTTAAGTCTCAAACCCATTATACTAAAAGTATTACGTTATACGATGTAATTTCTTACTTTTATAAAACTTATAACTATAACTATTATGTACAGTTTAAAATTACACAAAACTACCATCACATGAAAAAGCACATTTTATTTTATTCTTTCCTAATTATTGGATTAATAGTTTACGGACAAACAACAAAAGATCACGATTCTACCGCCATTTTTATTCTTGATAAAATGGCTGACAACATTGGGAATTTGGAAGCTGTTACTTTTGATCTAACTAATTCATCCGATGAATTTGACGATAATGATAATGTTGTAACCCAATTTTCAAAAAGTACTATTACGTTTTCTGGCCCTAGTAATTTATTAGTCAGAAAAAATGGTACTAAAGGTAAAGTTGGCTATTGGTATGATGGAAATTACATAACATATTATAACTTTGATGAAAACAACTATGTCACTCTAGAAGCTCCTGAAACTACCTTGGAAATGATTGACACCATGCACGAAAATTATGATTTTGTTTTTCCTGCAGCCGATTTTTTCTACCCCTCTTTTACAGATGACATGATTGAACAATTTGACAGTATATCTTATTTGGGTAAAAAGATTATTCAAGGTGAAGAATGTTACCATATTATGGCTCAAAGCAAAGATTTAAGTGTGCAAATTTGGATATCTAATCAAACGTTTTTACTACCTAAACATTTTGTGCTAATCAATAAGGCAAAATCTAATATGCAATATGAATCAACATTTAGTAATTGGTCATTGAACCCTTCAGTCCCTGAATCGGCTTTTAGTTTTATGCCACCTCCTACGGCAAGAATGATAAGCATCCTAAAAAAGTAACAACAACACAATTAAATAAAATTACAAATCATGTCAATATATAACTTAAACATTAAACACATACTCGGAATAGTTTTAGTCTTTTTCGCTCTTATACTTCCTTCAGAAATAAGTGCACAGCGCATGAGACATAATGCATCTAGAGGTGGAGGACGTACCATGTCAAGACCTACCAGCAGACCTTCCAATAATAGAGCTACAATGAACAGAAGTTCAAACAGAAATAGGGCAACAACAAGACCAACAACTACTAATAGAGCGCCAAATAGAAGTATTAATGGTGGTCACAATAAAAGTACAAATAGGAGCTATTCAAAAAATAAAATGCCCAACAGAAGTACTAATCGCGCTACAAACAATAAATCTACTCGAGATAGATCAGCAACTGGTGATAGATCTTCACGTGACAAATCTGCTCCTAAATTAGACACACGTAATCGTAAAACCTCAAATGTTAAAGATAGAAGCGGTAATAGAGGCAATGGAAACAGAGGCAATAATGTTAACAGTGGCAATAGAAGAAACATCAATATAGATAATAGCAGGACTGTAAATGTAAATAGAAGGAACACCTATGTTAGACCTAGCCCTCGCAGATATTCTAGACCTCCATATGCTTATGGAGGCTATCGCTATTATTGCCACAGACCTTATTTCTACCATCCTTTCGTTCCTTTCTATTGGGGTCCGTATTACCATCCTTGGGGTTATTTTGTTACATCATTGGCCACAACAGCCATTATAGTAAGTATTGTTAACGACAATGCTGATGACGATGATGAGGAATATCACTACGAAAATGGTAATTATTACCTTAAAACAGAAGATGGTTTTGTAGCAGTTCAAGCTCCTGTAGGTGCAGAAGTCCCGGATATCCCAGATGAAGCTGAAAAGGTTGAAGTAAACAATACAACCAATTACTATTACGGCGGAGCCTTCTATGAGCAAAACAAAGATGGATACATTGTAGTCCCTGCTACCGCTGGTACTATTGTACCAGGTTTACCAGAAGGCGGCGAAGAAGTCAAAATTGGCGAAGTAACCTATGTGCAATTTGGTGAAACCTATTATCAACCCATACAAGTTGATGGTAAGAACATGTACGAAATTGTAGAAGTCAAGAAAGAATAATCTAAAGTTATTTTTATTTAACTATTAATCGATAAAATAAACCATATGAAAAAATTAAACTTTGCATTTTTGTTAGTATTAGTACCCCTACTAACAATTGCTCAAAACAACAAAAAACCCAATATCCTAGTGATATGGGGAGATGACATTGGCACTTGGAACATTAGTCACAACAACCGTGGTATGATGGGATACATGACGCCAAACATAGACCGAATTGCTAAAGAAGGTGTTGGTTTCACAGATTATTATGCTCAACAATCTTGTACAGCTGGTCGAGCTGCCTTCATTGGTGGAAGTGTACCTGTTCGTTCAGGAATGACCAAAGTAGGAATGCCAGGTGCCAAGGAAGGTTGGCAAAAAACCGATGTTACCATGGCAACAGTACTGAAGAGTCAAGGATATACAACTGGACAGTTTGGAAAAAACCATCAAGGCGATTTAGATGAGCATTTACCAACCATGCATGGTTTTGATGAGTTCTTCGGAAACCTATATCACCTTAATGCCGAAGAAGAACCAGAGAATTTTGATTATCCTGGCGATATGGTTTTAAAAAATGGTCAAACATTTAGAGAAAAATTTGGTCCACGGGGAGTTATTCATAGCTGGGCGGATGGTAACGGTGGACAGAGAATAGAAGATACTGGACCGTTGACCAAAAAACGTATGGAAACTGTAGATTATGAAACTTTAGAAGAAGCCAAACGTTTCATTAGAGAACAACATGAAGCCGGAAAGCCATTCTTTACTTGGTGGAATGCTACAAGAATGCATTTTAGAACCCATGTAAAAGACGATATGCGCAATCCTGGTCATGATGAATATACCGATGGTATGATTGAGCATGATATGCATGTTGGTCAGTTATTAGAGTTGTTGGATGAACTAGGAATTGCAGACAATACAATTGTGATGTATTCTACAGACAATGGCCCACATTATAATACATGGCCAGATGCTGGAACTACGCCTTTCCACGGTGAAAAGAATTCCAACTGGGAAGGAGCCTATAGAGTTCCTGCTTTTATACGCTGGCCAGGACATTTCCCGGAAAATGTCACCTTAAATGGGATTATTGCCCATGAAGATTGGTTGCCTACATTTGCTGCTATAGCTGGTAATCCAAATATCAAAGAACAATTAAAGAAAGGTACTTCGCTTAATGGAAGATCTTACAAAAATCATATAGATGGTTATAACCAATTAGACTATCTAACAGGAAAGACTAAAGAATCTCCTAGAGAAGGGTTTATTTATGTTAACGATGGCGGCTCAATTGCCGCATTAAGATACGGTGATTGGAAAGCTACATTTTTAGAAAACCGAGCAAGGCAATTACAAATATGGTTAGAGCCTTTTGTGGAGTTAAGAGCACCGCTTTTAACCAATTTAAGACGTGATCCATTTGAAAAAGCCATATATGGCTCAAATACGTATTACGATTGGTATATTGACAGAGCATACATTCTTATAG
This sequence comes from Hanstruepera flava, assembly GCF_023634025.1. Lineage (GTDB taxonomy): Bacteria > Bacteroidota > Bacteroidia > Flavobacteriales > Flavobacteriaceae > Hanstruepera > Hanstruepera flava. The sequence continues at coordinate 135,705 of NZ_JALJCW010000003.1, forward strand.
CCATTCAAAGCTATGCCTATAATTTCTTATCAACGTTTAAAGATTATCCTCCAAGTCAAACCGCTGGTGACTGGAGTTTAGGAAAAGTAGAAAAGCAGATTGAAGCCATGGTTACTAAAAGTAATTAAATTATAAAATAAGAAAGAAGCTGTGTCCTTATAGGCGCAGCTTTTTTATTTAATCAAATTTTATGAAAAAATATTTAGCACTTATATTAGTTGCATTAGCCATACTGGCCTGCAAAAAAGAGGTAAAAACAAGTAATAAACCTGAAACTATTGTTGATACTATAGAAGAAATAGATCCTCTCCCTTCTTGGAATGAAAGTGATACCAAGAATGCTATTATGGCTTATGTTAAAGATGTGACTAATGCTGAAAGTCAAAACTTTATTCCTGTTTCCGACCGTATAGCTACATTTGACAATGACGGTAATTTGTGGAGTGAGCAACCAGCTTACTTTCAATTATTTTTTGCTATAGATAGAGTGAAATCTTTGGCATCCGATAACCCTCAATGGGAAACAACACAACCGTTCAAGTCAGTTTTGGAAGGTGATCTAAAAACTTTGGCTTCATTTGGCGAGCATGGCATACTGGAATTAGTTATGGCAACTCATTCTGGCATAACTACTGATGAATTTGAAGCCATAGTAAAAGATTGGCTGTCAACTGCCAAACACCCCCGTTTTAATAAGCCTTACAATGAACTTATTTACCAACCCATGTTAGAATTATTAGATTATCTACGTGCCAACGATTTTAAAACCTTTATTGTTTCGGGTGGTGGCATTGAATTTATGAGACCTTGGGTAGAAAACGCCTATGGTATACCAAAAGATCAGGTTGTGGGTAGCAGTATTGCAACAGAATATGATTATAATAACGGCAATCCCATTATTAAACGATTACCAAAAATTGATTTTATAGATGATAAGGCAGGGAAACCTGTTGGTATAAACAAATTTATTGGTAAAAAACCGGTTTTTGCTTCTGGGAATTCGGATGGTGACTTACAAATGTTACAATGGACCGATTCCAATTCTTATAAATCATTTCAACTCTATTTACATCATACAGATGCCGACCGTGAATGGGCTTATGATAGAGATTCCCATATAGGTAAGCTAGATAAAGGACTTGATGAAGCCATTGAAAAAGGTTGGACTGTAATCAATATGAAAAACGATTGGAAAGTGATTTATCCTTTTCAAGTAAATTAATTAATAAACACCTATGTCTTTTTCAAAGTCTGAAATAAAGCAACTGGTAAAAAAATATTTCCCTTATTTAAAAAACAAAGAAATAGATATATTTTTAAAAATGTCCACTTATGAAGTTTATGACAACAAAGACATAATTCTAAAAGGTGGACGAACTGATAAGTTTCTTTTTTTAATATTAAAAGGAAGTTCTAGAGCCTATAGTATTGATGAAAAGGGCCAAGAATTAAACTGTCACTTAAGAGCAGAGGGGTATTTCTTTGGTGATGCTAGGGTTTTTGAAGACAAAGAACAAATACTAAATGCTGAAGCTATTGGCGAAACTCATATTCTTAAATTTAATATCGATGCGTTAGAAAAAAAAGGGTATCAAAATCCAAAGATTATGGCGTTTTACATAAATATACTGAAAGAGGTTATTGCTGCTTTTTCACACCGAATTCACACATTTGTAGCAATGACTTCAGAAGAACGTTATTTGGATTTAATAGACATGAACCCAGACTATTTAAAATCAACCTTTGATAAACACATAGCTAGCTTTTTAGGTATTAAACCCTTAACGCTTCATCGCATCAAAAAAAAGCTAAAAATTATCAAATGATATTTTTTTAAAGACAATGATGCAATAATTTTGTGAAGCTATAATTAATCATATAATCAAACAACTATGAAAAATCACAAATTAAGAAAGCAAAGCTTGTTCTATTTTTTTAGTTCACTTTTTTGCTTAATGCTAATAGTAGCATGCAATAATAAACAGGAATCATCTTCAGAAGATACTTCTGTAGCAGATGATGGCTTTAAAGGAAAAATTGCATTGGATGTAAGAGATTCAGAAGCCGATTGGACTGCTTATGCTCCAAAACAAGCTCCCGAAGGTGCACCAAATATTCTATTTGTTCTATATGACGATACAGGATTGGCTGCTTGGTCGCCTTATGGAGGACGTATTAACATGCCTACTATGGATCGTCTGGCTGCCAATGGACTAACTTACACACAATGGCATACAACAGCATTATGTTCACCAACACGTTCTACAATTTTAACAGGTAGAAACCACCATTTAAATGGTATGGCCTCCATTACAGAAACTGCCGATGGTTTCCCTGGAGCTAATGGTCGAGTTCCAGATGATTGTGCGCCTTTCGCACAGATTATGCGCGACAATGGCTGGAGTACGTTTTGGTTAGGCAAAAACCACAATGTTCCAGAGTCTGATATCGCCTCTGGAGGTAATCGCTCCGAATGGCCAACACAAATTGGATTTGACCGTTTTTATGGATTCCTTGGAGGAGAAACCAACAACTGGTATCCAGATTTGGTAATGGATAACCATTTTATTGAACCACCTGCAACTCCCGAAGAAGGCTATCACTTATCTAAAGATTTGGCCGATCAAGCTATAAATATGCTTCAAAACCAAAGATCGACCAACCCATCAAAGCCTTTTTATATGTGGTTTAATCCGGGAGCTAACCATGCACCTCATCACTCTCCTGCTGAATACACAGCAAAATACAAAGGTATGTTTGATGATGGTTACGATGCTTATCGTGACTGGGTTGTTAAACGCATGAAAGATAAAGGTATTTTACCAGAAGATACCGCTATGACACCTTTTAACCCTATGCCAGAAGATATGGCAAACCCAGCTGATTATGTTCGCCCATGGGATGAGTTGAACGATGATGAAAAGAAATTATTCTCAAGAATGGCTGAAGTTTATGCTGGTTTTTCTGAATATACAGATGCTCAAGTAGGCAGAATAATTGATTATCTGGAAGAAACAGGGCAACTGGAAAATACTATCGTGATATATGCTGCTGATAATGGTGCTTCAGGAGAAGGTAGTCCAAACGGTTCTGTAAATGAAAATAAGTTCTTTAATGGTTACCCTGATGAGCTATCTGAAAACATGAAATATTTAGACGTTCTTGGCGGTCCAGAAACATATAATCACTTCCCTACTGGTTGGGCTGCTGCTTTTTCAGCACCATTTAAAATGTTTAAACGTTACTCACAATTTGCAGGTGGTACAAATGATCCACTAGTGATTTCATGGCCTAAAGGAATTAAAGCCAAAGGTGAAATCCGTCATCAATATCATCACTCTACCGATATTGTTGCCACGCTTTTAGATGTTTGTGGCATAGAAATGCCTAAAGTATATAATGGTGTAAAGCAAACACCACTTTCTGGTGTTTCTATGGCTTATTCATTTGATGCTGAACCAAATGGACCAACTCAAAAGGAGGTTCAATACTACTGTATGTTAGGAACCAGAGGTATCTGGAAAGACGGTTGGAAAGCTGTGGCTATTCATTCACCACTATCTGGAAAAAGTAATTTTGATAAAGATGTATGGGAATTATACCATGTTGCTGAAGATCGTTCTGAATCCGTTAATTTAGCTGAAGAATACCCAGATAAACTACAAGAGTTAATAGACGAATGGTTCCGTCAAGCCGAGATAAACAAAGTTCTTCCATTAGACGATAGAAGTGCTGCTGAAATATTAACAATCGAAAGACCAAAGGAAGAACCTCCTAAAGACCGTTTTATTTACAAACCTGGTACAGATCCTGTTCCAGAAGGTGTTGCTGTAAATATTAGAGGTCGTGATTATAAACTTTTGGCTAATGTTGAAATTACTGATCCAAATGCATCTGGTGTTATCTTTGCACATGGTTCTCGTTTTGGTGGTCATGCATTATTTATTAAGAATAAAAAACTATACTACGTATACAACTTCTTGGGTATAAAACCTGAACAGGTATTTGTTTCCAACACAACTCTAAAACCCGGCAGATACACTTTAGGTGTAGAATTTAAAAAAGAGAGCCAAGGTGAATATGGTGAATCATTAGGTCATACTAAACTGTATATTAATGAAGATGTAGTCGCAGAAGGCCCAATGAAAACGCAACCTGCCAAGTTTACACTTTCAGGTGATGGTCTTTGTGTTGGTTATGATAGTGGAGACGCTGTAAGCGAAAACTATCCCTCACCAAGTGAGTTTAAAGGAGGAACTATTTTTGGAGTAGGTGTAACAGCTGAAGGTACTCCTTATATCGATTTAGAAGCTGAAGCAAAACGTTTAATGATGAGCCAATAAATTTTATAAATTGGTTAATAGCACTGCAAAAAGGGAGTTCAAAATTAATGAACTCCCTTTTTATTTAAGAGTTATATTTTGATTCACATTTTTTTGTATCTTGACTATAATTTACTAATAATCATTACTTTATTATCTAACTAAAACTAAAATCATGAAAAAACTTTTAGCAGAATTTATTGGTACCTTTTGGCTTGTTCTAGGAGGTTGTGGAAGTGCTGTTTTAGCGGCTGGTGTTCCAGATATTGGCATCGGACTTGTAGGAGTCTCACTTGCATTTGGTTTAACCGTTTTAACAGGAGCTTACGCATTAGGGCATATCTCTGGAGGCCATTTTAATCCAGCTGTATCTATTGGGTTATGGATGGGTGGACGATTTGAAGCCAAAGATTTACTTGGCTATATCGTTTCGCAAGTATTAGGTGGCCTAGCTGGCGCAGCTATCTTATACTTAATTGTTAGTAGTGCTACTAATTTTTCTGGTTTTTCTGGTCCTGGAGCTTTTGCTACAAATTTTTACGATGCTGACGTTTATGGTGTAAACTACGGATTGGTAGGCGCTCTTGTAACAGAAATTGTTATGACTTTTATGTTTTTAATTGTTATCCTTGGTGCTACACATAAAAATGCATCTCCTGGATTTGGCGGTATGGCCATAGGATTAGCTTTAACCTTAATACATTTAATTAGTATTCCTGTTACCAATACATCGGTTAACCCAGCAAGAAGTACAAGTCAAGCTTTATTCGTTGGTGGTGATGCCACTGGTCAGTTATGGTTGTTTTGGGTAGCGCCTATTGCAGGAGCAATTTTGGCAGGTATTGTCTACAAATATATGGCGCCTAATAAGAACTAAAAAATTGATATACTATTTAAAAATAGAGGGAGATTTGGCTTCCTCTATTTTTTTAGCTCCAGTTTTTCGGCAAAATAATCGCAAAAATCTTTCATGGTTGCCGTCATTTTTTCGTCTTGGGTGGCACGATTAAAGGTATCGCTCATAGCCACTAAAGTTTGATGAAAAAACACTTTCATTTCATCAACAGGCATATCTTTTGTCCATAGATCTATTCGTAATGTCTCTTGCGATTTGTGGTCCCAAACCGATAAAAGCATGGCCTTTGCTTCTTCATTATTAATGCCTCCATCTTCAGCAGTCCAGCTTAATTTTTCTGGCACTCTATTATCATCTAACTCAACTTTTAACTCTATTGTAGATTCCATTCTTGCTATTCTTTACGTGGTTTGTATTTACTGTTATTAAATATGTTTATAGGCTCTTCAGTTAGCATATTCTTTAAAGACACATCGTTGTTTTCCATGTAAGCCTTTACAATTTGCCATCCCATAAAGCGACCTATTCTTCCTGGCGATTCATTATCTATTATTTCTAAGTAAAATTTAGAAAATGGTGCCGGATTAATAAAACGACTTGGTAATTTTGAATCTGTACTGTACAACAATTCCTTATCAATAAAATAGTTCCAAATAAAATACTCATTATCTTGAGACCATTTTAATTCCTCCTCGGTATATCCAATTTTTTCAGCGTCAGTTTTAAAAGGAATCATGACATCTTTAAAGTATAATATCTTACCATAGTATATCATTTCGTCTAAAAATGTCTTTCGATCCAATTGGTAAACATATTTTCCTCCATAAGATGCTGCCATATCCACAACAATCTGGTCTTTATTAAAATTCTGTTTTAAATAATTTTGAATACCACCATAAAATTCGTGATCAGACCCTAAATATGTATCCACAGAGATTAAAGCAATGGTATCTGTAACAATAACTTTATTTCTATAATCTACATCTGAGGGTGTTGTTATAACCCGAGGTACAGTAAATTCCGGAAAATAATATTTTAGATGTTGAAATAATTGCTCAATTTCTAATCTCACGTCACTAAAATCATCAAATGTTGAAACGCTCTCTGCTAATAGTTGATGTCTCAAACTATCCTGCATGCGCTCTACCCAAAATGAATCTGGATAGGATTCTGGGAACATAAAAGGATAAGCTTGCTTCAATTTCGGCAAATCTGATCCATCTGCTTCATAAAATGCCTTATCAAAACGCTCTACCAAAAAATCAACATCAATTTTAGCAATCTCTTGTTCCACTTTAGATTCCTTATTGCAAGAAACCAAAACAAGCATTGAAAATAATAATATAAAATACTTCATACTTAAGATTCTAAACCTAATTTTTATTAGTTGTGATATTGCCTTACTTTTGTGCAACAAAGGTACATTTCTTTGGTTAAAAATTTCTATAAAATGCAAACAGAAAAAGTTATTGAATACATAGTAAATTGGCTTAAGGATTATGCTATTAACGCAAAAGTAAATGGTTTTGTTGTTGGTATTTCTGGCGGCATAGATTCTGCTGTGACTTCTGCATTGTGTGCCAAAACAGGATTAGATGTTTTATGTTTAGAAATGCCTATTCATCAAGCGGCAAGCCATGTAAGTCGGGCACAAGAACATATTGCTCAATTAAAAAAACTATTTGAAAATGTACGTCATACTAGAACTGACTTAACACCTGTTTTTGAAGAATTTAAGACCGAAGTTTCTTTAGAAGGCAAACAAGCAATTGTTGATATGGCTTTGGCAAACACACGTGCCAGGCTGCGAATGACAACACTTTATTACTATGCGGGCTTACAAAAACTATTAGTTGCTGGAACCGGAAATAAAGTAGAAGATTTTGGTGTTGGCTTTTATACAAAATATGGCGATGGTGGTGTTGATTTGAGTCCTATTGCGGATTTACTAAAATCTGAAGTTTATGAACTTGGTGAATTTTTAAAGGTTCCTAAATCCATAATGGACGCTGCTCCAAGCGATGGGTTATTTGGTGATGCCAGAAGCGATGAGGACCAAATAGGTGCTTCATATCCAGAATTAGAATGGGCTATGCAAATGGATGCAGAAGGAAAAACAACAGATGATTTTGAAGGCAGAAAACAAGATGTATTAAAAATATATCAGCGTTTCAACCGATCAAACAAGCACAAAATGCTACCTATTCCTGTGTGCGAAATACCAAACAATTTAAAGTAAGGCCCTTATTTATCATTAGAATTTATTATCTTTACTAGGCTACTTAATAAATTTGTAGCTTGTTAAGCCTCAACAGTATCAACATCGAAAAAAATTCTAGACATGATAAATCTGTTGGTAGTTGATAACCATCCTATTATAAGAAAGGGCATTGAATTGCTATTTGTCACCTCACCACATATTCAAGTTGTAGGTGGAGTTGGGAATGGCGAAGCCATTTTTGAATTCCTCAAAGAGAATAGAGTTGATATTATTTTGTGTGAAATTGATTTGCCAAAATTAAATGGTTTAACCGCCTTAAGGCGACTTAAAAAAGATTTTCCTGATGTCAAGACCATTATTTATAGTGCTCAACCAGAAAGCATTTATGCTATCAATGCTATAAAGGCTGGTGCAGATGGTTATCTTTCCAAAACTGCTGGTATTATTACACTTAAAGAAGCCATTTTAAGGGTTCATGAAGGTGGAACATATTTAAGTAATGATATGGAAGAACAAATGAAAAAAGGCAGACGAGTTGGGCGTTCTGGTTCGTATTATCGAAAATTATCAACACGTGAGATTGAAGTTTTAAAATTAATTTCGTCTGGACGAAAAAACAAGGAAATTGCCGCCGAATTAAACATAAATGAAAAAACCGTTAGCACTTATAAAGCGCGTTTAATGAAAAAGTTACAAGTTGATAATATTGTAGATTTAATAAGTCGTGCCAAACTTCTTGAGTTATAAAACCCTATTTAATTTTCTGGACAACAACATTTTAAGACCTGAATAATCTTTAACTTCTTCTAATACTTCTCGATTTACTTGAGCTTTATTCTCTAAGGTCTCTTGTTTAAACTCACTTACTTTTTGTTCAATTAAAAAGCATCTTAAACTCAAAATGGTCTCGCTTACTAACTGTGCTATGGTTTGGTTTTTTTCCTTTGGAAAAATATTCTTACTATGCCAATTGGCCAAAGTATAGCGCTCGTCTTCCATAAGAATGGTGGTTATCTCGTTAGCATTTTTGGGGTCAACTTTATTAATAAAGCTTTCTAAAGGAAAGTCAGGATCCTGGTTTAAAGTATCAATTATTGTATAATATAAATCCTTGAAGGTTGGATTTGAAAACTGCATTTCATCATCCTGTAAATCCAAATAAATTTTTTCAAAAACTCGAGCTTCCTGTTTTACAGGTTCTAATATTAATTCATTCTTCTCGTTTTCCTTTAAAATTAAATCTTCAAAATCTTCAAGTCGATTTCCATAAAGCAACAGAATTTGAATAATCTTTCGTTCTAATTCATATTGAACATCTACCTTTTTAACCGGTTGTTTATGCTTAATAACTTCAAAGGCTTTCTGTTCCTGTTTATATTGTTTATTGGTTTCCTGAAATTCTTTTTTATTAATTTGTGCAAGAGTGCTAAAAAGAACTTCTTCACTTATATCCATAATTCTAGCACATTCCCGAATATAAATTTCCTTTTTTATTCGATCTGGTATTTTTGAAATACTATTTACAATATCACGAACTGTTTCGGCTTTTTTTATAGGATCGTTTTTAGATTCTTCAAATAAAACCGAAGCTTTAAATTGAATAAAATCTTTTGCCTGTTCGTCTAAATAAATAGTCAGTTCTTCCAACGTATTATTTTTAGCAAAACTATCTGGATCTTCACCTTCTGGGAAGGTACAAACTTTGACGTTCATACCTTGTTCTAAAATTAAATCTATACCACGAAGCGAGGCACGAAGTCCTGCTGCATCACCATCAAACAACACAGTAATGTTTTTGGTAAGCCTATTTATAAGCCTTATTTGTTCGGGTGTTAAAGCAGTTCCTGAAGATGACACCACATTTTTAATTCCGGTTTGATTAAACTGAATAACATCTGTATATCCTTCAACCAAATAGCAATTATCTTCTTTCGCTATACTTTGCTTGGCCTGGTAAATACCATACAACACCTTACTTTTATGATAAATGTCGCTTTCTGGTGAGTTTAAGTATTTAGCTGCTTTTTTATCATTGGTTAGAATTCGACCACCAAAACCAAGAACCCTACCACTCATACTGTGAATTGGGAATATAACACGCCCTTTAAATCGGTCAAAACGCTTATCTTCCTTTACAATGGTCAATCCTGTTTTTTCCAGAAAATTAAGTTGATAGCCTTTTTTTAAGGCTTCGTCTGTAAAGGCCTGCCACTCATCTAAAGAATACCCTAAATCAAATTTCTTTATTGTTTCTTCTGTAAAACCTCGTTCTTTAAAATAACTTAAGCCAATAGCTTTACCCTGATCTGTTTTATGAAGAATATTTTGAAAATATTGGCTGGCATATTCACTTACCAAATACAAGCTTTCTCGTTCGTTTGCTTGCTCTTTCTCTTCGTTGGACTGTTGGGTTTCCTCAACTTCAATATTATACTTTTTGGCTAGGTATTTTATGGCTTCGGGATAAGTAAAATGTTCATGCTCCATTAAAAAGGCTACAACATTACCACCTTTACCACTGGAAAAATCCTTCCAGATTTGTTTTACTGGAGATACCATAAAACTTGGTGAGCGCTCATCGCTAAACGGACTCAATCCTTTAAAGTTACTTCCCGCTTTTTTTAATTGTACAAAATCACCTATAACCTCCTCTACTCGAGCAGTTTCAAATACTTGGTCTATGGTTGTTTTAGATATCAACTAAATATTATTTTGAGAAATGTAAAAGTACTAAAAGTTATGGCATTTTATAGAATACCCAATTTGAAATGTAACTAAAATCAACTAACTTTCTGAATTCTTATTTAAAACCTTTTTTATGAAACCATATAAGCTTTCCATTCTGTTTTTTGTTGTACTGTTTTCTATAACAGACTATGTCAAGGCACAAGATCAAGTTGGTCCTATTTTTGAAAATGGCGAAGCCCAAATAGTTCCAGAATTTAATAATCCTGATAAGTGGATACGTCATGATTTATGGGTTGAAACCACTTTCGATACTGATGGAGACGGTAAATTAGACCGTATGCATGTTGCTGTTACACGACCACCTCAAACAGAAAACGGCTTAAAATTACCAGTGGTATACGAATCAAGCCCCTATTATGCTGGTGTAGCACCTAATGTAGATGGCTTATTTTGGGATGTTCATCATGAATTAGGTGAAACAGCAAAACCGCGAGTGAAAGTTGAAGTTAAACGTATAGGCAAGCGCCCAATAATCTCGAATTCTCAAATAAAAACCTGGGTCCCAAGAGGCTATGTTGTTGTACATTCGTCATCTCCTGGAACTGGATTATCTGATGGTGCTCCAACTGTAGGTGGCGACAATGAGTCATTAGCTCCAAAAGCTGTTATCGATTGGTTAAACGGTCGCGCTAAAGGGTATACAGAGCGAGATGGCAAAGAAGAAGTTAAAGCATATTGGTCTACAGGAAAAGTAGGTATGACAGGCACATCGTATAATGGAACAATTCCCTTGGCTGCTGCAACTACTGGCGTAGAAGGCTTAGAAGCCATTATTCCAATTGCTCCAAACACATCATACTACCACTATTACAGATCAAACGGATTGGTACGTTCACCTGGTGGTTATTTGGGAGAAGATATAGATGTACTTTATGATTTTATTAATAGTGGTGGTGAAGAATTAATTCTTAATAAGGATTATATAAAAGACCACAAAGACTCCAAAAAATTTATTAGAAAAAGAGATTACAACAATACCAAAATCCGTGATACTGAAATGAAAAATGGTATGGATCGTATTACAGGGGATTATAACAATTTTTGGGCTGGACGCGATTATTTAAATGATATGGAGCCCATGAAAGCTGCATTACTCATGTCGCATGGTTTTAACGATTGGAATGTTATGCCAGAGCATAGTTATCGTATTTATAAAGCAGCATCAGAGAAAGGTTTACCGACCCAAATTTATTACCACCAATTTGGACATGGTGGCCCACCACCAATTAGCATGATGAATCGTTGGTTTACACGCTACTTACATGGTGTGGAAAATGGTGTTGAAAATGATGCCAAAGCTTGGATAGTTAGAGAAAATGATAACATGCAAGAACCAACAGCTTATAAAGATTATCCAAATCCAGATGCTAAAGATGTAGCCTTGCATCTAAACGCTGGAGGAAATGCTATTGGTCAATTATCCTTAAGCAAAACAAAAAAGCAAGGCACTGAAACTTTAATTGACGATGCAACTATTTCCGGAAACGATTTAGCTCAAGCCAAAAACTCAAAAAACAGGTTGTTATATGTAACACCAGAACTTAAAGAAGATCTTCATATATCTGGACTTGCCAGTATATCAATAACTTTAGCTAGTAGCAAGCCCGCTGCCAACCTATCAGTTTGGTTAGTGTCGTTACCTTGGAACTCAGAAGGTAAACCAAAAATTACTGATAACATTATTACACGAGGTTGGGCGGACCCACAAAACCATAAATCTTTAACCGAGAGTGAACCTTTAAAGCCTGGTAAATTTTATAGTTTGAATTTTGATTTACAGCCAGACGATCAAGTTATTAAGAAAGGACAACAAATTGGTTTAATGATATTCTCTAGTGATAGCAAATTTACCCTATTACCAAAGCCCGGAACAGAATTGACCATAGATTTAGATAAAACCAGCTTAACCTTACCTATTGCTGGTGGTGAGGAAGCATTAAAAAAAGTAACCGAGTAAATACAACAGAAGGCTTCAATGTTTTTGAAGCCTTCCATCCTACTAATTCAATGTAATTAACACTAGTCCATATCAAAACGAATACCTAATGATATGTTATTTTGGTCTATTGCTTGATTATTAAATATAGGTTGTAAATCATATTTACAATATATACCAATTCCACCCCAAGCCAAATAGCCGCTTAACCCGTAAACAAAAGCATTGGTGTTATAATCTCTAAACTTATCTTTTTCTTTTTTGCCGTTTTCTGAATACTTTAGTTTTTGCTGAGATTGTAAATTCAATCCTGCATAACCTCCTAATCCTACTTTAAATTTTCTGTAAGTTGAATATCTAAAGTAATCATCGCGCTCAATTTTTTTAGATGGTCCAAATTCAAAATGAACAGGGATTACCAAATTGGTTGTTCTGAATTTCGATTTATTGACGTTAACCCGAAACTCTTCTAAAGAAACATTTCCATCATCATCTTCTACAAAATAAAGATTGTCCTTAATATCTAATTTATTCCATTGAAAAGACACACCATATTTAAACCTTAGCGCATTTGAGTTTTTAAACACACGTGTTTTCCATGCCCAACCTAATTCAACAAAACCAGAACCTCCAATTTTGTATGGCGAATCGCTTAAGGATTGCCCTTCTATTATGGCATTGTTAAACCCTATGGCAAAGACTAAATCACTGGTAGTGCGCCTATCGTATTTACGTGGTCGTCTCTTATGATCTGGACCAATATAAAAACTCCCCATATCGTACTCATCTGACTCTTCATTTTTCCCAATTTCAATTTTAAAGCCTTCAAGATTGGCTCCTGTATCAAAATCTACATACTCATTACGTTCCAGTAAAGCAATACGGTTATCTATAATTGCCAAGCGGTTTTCAATGTTTAAAGCATGCTTTTCAGCTTGTTCATTTTTTCGCCTTGCGGCTTCTTCCAAAGTAATCTCACCGTCATCAAGTCTCTTGTTTATGGCTTCAACGGCTTCTTTAAGCCGTGACTTTTCTTCAGCCTTTATAATCTTTTTTTGCTCTATTAAAGCTTCAATTTTATCTTCATTTTTTTCCTGTGCGTAGTTAAGCTGCACTGTCACTAAAAAGATAATAAATACTAGTGTTTTAGTAATAATTTGCATAATTGTTCGATTTTTAATTGATGATTATTTAATCGTTTCTATGTGCTACAGCAGTAGAAACCTTTTTATAACTTGTTTTAATTTTTTGAAAAACTTTATCCCTAAAAGATTGGTCCAAATCAAATTCTACTTCCTCTAATAATCCTTGCGGACTTATTTTTAATTCCTCTTTACTATCAACTGTTTTTGTATAAACATCTTTCTGGGCTTTAGCCAATAAATTATCTATTTCACTGTCAATATTTTCTGTTTTTTCAGCAATAGAATTCGTGCTTGCAATTGTATTTGTTTTTTCAGGGTTTTCTATGTTTAATTTATTTATCTCTTTTTTTCTATCATTAACTTTATTGAACGCTATTCTATCAATCTTAAGGTTTTTAGAAATCGTATTTTTTGGTTGGTTTTTCACTTTAACAGCTGCAACTTTTTGTTCTTGTTGTATAAAGTTTGGTTGAATCTGATTTTTCTTCTCTATAGTTGTTTTTTCCATTTCGCTATCAGAAACCTCTTCGGTTGTAACTGTCTCGCTACTATTTAGTTGTTCTTTAACTTCGCTACCTGTTTCATTACTGTTTACCACTTTAATGGTATTGGTTCCATTAGAAACTTCATTATTGTTAAAAAAGATATTGGAAACCACCAGTACAATTACAATACTTGCAGCTATTCCAATCCACCAAAACTTGGCATGAGATAATTTTTGGTCATTAGTATCTAACCTATCGGCTAACTTATTCCATGCTGTTTCGCTAGGTTTTATAGCACGTTGCTCTAACTTATCTTTTATATGTTCTTCAAATTTAACTGGTGCCATAATTCTTATTATTTAGTTCCTTTAATTTTTTCTGAAGCAATTTTCGGGCTTTTGATAGCTGTGATTTTGATGTTCCTTCGCTTATTTCCAACATCTTTGCTATTTCATGATGTTTATAGCCTTCAATAGCATACATAACAAACACTAGTCTATAACCTTCTGGTAATGTATCTATCAGCTCCTGTATTTCGGCTACATTTATTTTGTCATAAATATCATTTTGATACTCAACTGCATAATTTGTGTCTTCTAAACTGAACTCAATTTTTTTTTGTTGCCTTAAAAACGAAATAGACTCCCTTACCATTATTTTACGAAGCCAGCCTTCAAAACTTCCTTTGTCTTCAAACTGCTTTATGTTAGTAAAAGCTTTAAAAAACCCATTTAGCATAACCTCTTCGGCATGTTGAATATCCTTTATATAATATCTGCACACACTTAACATTTTAGGCGAATACTCCTCGTAAAGTACATGTTGCGCTTCACGATTATTCTTCTTGGCTTTGCCAATTATGTTAGTGTTATTATAAAGTTGAATAACCTTCAAAATAGCTTTCATTAGATCTTCTATTTATAAAGACGCAAAAAAAATACAAATGGTTGCCTGACATTTATAATTTTTTAAAAAAATATGTATTTAATATATACATTAATAATTAGTAGTTTTACCACATAATAAAATCATTTCTTAATGACCTACTCTAAATTACCAATTTTAATACTGATTTTAGCTGTATTCCTTTCAGGTTGCAATAATGATGATGACTTTTCAATAAATAACCAACCAGAGCCTATTGAATTATCACCAAATGTAGAAGTTTACAATTCTAATTTGGTTGAAAATAGCTATGTATTTGCTATTGAAAATGGGGGGACAAAATCGTATTTACTAGATAAGGCTGGATTTAAAGTCTATGAATGGGAGTTAGACACTAGATTGGGAAACGATTTAGAAATACTTCCAGACGGAAGGCTAATAGGAATGTTTAAAGTAAATGACCCTATCTTTACTTTTGGTGGAGGTGGCGGTATTGTTAAAATTTTAAACATAGATGGTAGTGTTGATTGGGAATATGAATATGCTTCAGAAAATTATATTGCCCATCATGATGTAGAGTTATTACCTAACGGAAATGTTATGTTTTTAGTTTGGGAAAGAATCCCAATGAACGAAGCTATCGCAGCTGGTGTAAACACCAATCATGATATTTTTACTGAAACCCTTATTGAAGTAAACCCTACTTCAAATCAGATTATTTGGGAATGGCATAGTTTTGATCATATTATTCAAGATCAGTTCCCTGCTTTACCTAATTTTGGAAACCTAACAAACAATCCCAACCTAATTAATATTAATTATAATATTATTGATAATGGCGATATTATGCACGCTAATGGCATTGACCACGACCCATTAAACAATGTTATTTACATAAGTGTCAATTATTATAGTGAAGTTTGGGTAATAGACCATAGCACTACTACTGCCCAAGCAGCTACTTCAGAAGGCGGAAACTATAACAAGGGAGGAGATCTGTTATATAGGTTTGGAAACCCTGAAACCTACAACAATGTAGGTGAACGATTATTTTACAACAATCATTTTGCCAACATACTTGAAAACAATGTGCCTGGTAATGGTAATGTTTTAATTTATATGAACGGAAGCCATATTGAACAGTCTACTGTTTATGAATTTGAAATGCCATCTGCACTTGAGTTAACACCAAACGTTAATAATGAACCAACAGTGGTTTGGAGTTTTACGGATGATAATTTATTCTATGGTAGAATTTCTGGTGCCGTTAGGCTACAGAATGGTAATACTTTAATTTGCGAAGGCGACTATGGCTTTTGGGAAGTGTCTCCTTTAGGTGAAATTGCATGGAAATATTCTGGTGATGATGGAACGTCGTTTTGGAGATGTTATAACTACAACCTAAATGATTCTGCTGTAACAAGTTTAGGGTTGTAAGCGTTATTTTTTTCGGTCAATCACATAATTAACCATAAGTTCTAAAGACGAGCGAAAAGTTGATTCTGGATACGTATCTAAGATAGCCAATGCTTGTTTTTGAAAATCTTTCATTTTTTCAATAGCATAATCTAATCCGTTATTGGCCTTCACATAAGCTATAACCTCTTTGACTCTCGTTTTATCCTTGTTATAATTCTTTATTGAATTTATTAACCAATTTTTATCTTTCTTTGGTGCATTATTAAGAACGTGAATTAATGGTAGCGTCATTTTCTGCTCTTTAATATCAATGCCTGTTGGTTTGCCTATTTTATCTTCACCATAATCAAACAAATCGTCTTTTATTTGAAAAGCCATCCCTATTAGCTCCCCAAATTTCCTCATACGCTCTACATCGCTAGAATCTGGTTTTACAGAAGCTGCTCCTAAACTACAACAGGCTGCAATTAGTGTTGCCGTTTTTTGTCTGATTATTTCGTAATAAACCGCTTCAGTAATATCTAGTTTTCTTGCTTTTTCAATTTGAAGCAATTCACCTTCGCTCATTTCGCGTACAGCAATTGAAATGATTTTCAGCAAATCAAAATCATTATTGTCTATTGATAAAAGCAAACCTTTAGAAAGCAAATAATCACCAACCAAAACGGCTATTTTATTTTTCCATAAGGCATTAATTGAGAAGAAGCCACGACGCCTATTACTATCATCTACTACATCGTCGTGTACTAATGTAGCTGTATGAATTAACTCTATAACAGATGCGCCTCGATAAGTACGTTCGTTTACTTCGCCATTTGATACCATTTTGGCAACCAAAAAAACAAACATAGGGCGCATTTGCTTTCCTTTTCTGTTTACAATATAATGCGTAATACGATTTAAGAGTGCAACTTTGGAAGACATTGACAACTGAAACTTTTGCTCGAAAAGTTCCATTTCAAAGGCAATAGGGTGTTTTATTTGCTCTACAATTTTCAAATACCAATCTATAATTGAAGGTTAACAAACTTACTGAAAATGCACGTGAAAAACTATTCTGAAATATTGGAAAAAACCATTCACTAACTTTTATTGGCCAATTGACCACAAGCAGCATCAATGTCTTTACCTCTAGAGCGCCTAACCGTAACTGTAATATTGTTTTTTTCAAGCTGACTTACGTAACTTTCGATAGCCTGATTGCTAGCCTGCTGAAATTCGCCATCGTCTATAGGATTATACTCTATTAAATTAACTTTACTTGGTGCAAACTTGCAAAATTCAATTAAGGCATCAATATCCTTTTGCTTATCATTAATACCTTTCCAAACTACATATTCGTAAGTAATTCTATTTTTAGTTTTTAAGAACCAGTACTGTAAAGCCTCACGTAAATCTGTTAATGGAAAGGTAGCATTAAATGGCATGATTGAAGTTCTAACCTCATCAATAGCAGAATGTAAAGACACGGCCAATTTAAATTTAACACCATCATCGGCCATTTTTTTTATCATTTTGGGTACACCAGATGTAGATACCACAATACGTTTTGGTGACATTCCCAAACCTTCATCCGAAGTAATCTTATCAATAGCCTTTAGAACATTATTGTAATTCATAAGAGGCTCTCCCATTCCCATAAACACTATATTGCTTAACGGTCTATTGTGATATAAACGACTTTCCTTATCAATTGCTACTACCTGATCGTAAATCTCATCAGGATTTAAATTACGCATACGTTTTAATCGAGCTGTTGCACAAAACTTACAATCTAAACTACAACCTACTTGACTAGATACGCAAGCTGTTGTTCTATTCTTTGCTGGAATTAGTACGGACTCAACAATTAATCCGTCATGTAGTTTTACGGCATTTTTTATAGTGCCATCAGAGCTTTTCTGCATGGCATCTACCTTAATGTGGTTAATAACAAAATTTTCTTCAAGCATAGCTCGTGTTTCTTTAGATATATTTGTCATATCGTCAAAACTATGAGCCGATTTCACCCAAAGCCATTCGTAAACCTGATTTCCGCGAAAAGCTTTATCTCCTTCTTTCACGAAAAATTCACGAAGTTGCTCTTTAGATAATGCTCGAATGTCTTTTTTGTTATTCATTTTATGTAACTACTTTAAACGTATAGCAAAAAAAAGCCTTGATTAACAAGGCTCTCTTTGTTTTATAAAATTAGCATGGCATCACCATAACTATAGAATTTATATTTTTCTTTTACAGCCTCTTCATAAGCCTTTTTAATAAAATCGTGACCTGCAAATGCAGAAGCCATCATTAACAAGGTGGATTTTGGCATATGGAAGTTGGTAATCATACAATTAGCAATACTGAAATCATAAGGAGGAAAAATAAACTTATTTGACCAACCATTGAATTCATTTAATGTACCACTAGACGATACAGAGCTTTCAATTGAGCGCATAGCTGTAGTTCCTACGGCACACACACGCTTTTTATTTTTTATTGCTGTGTTAATTGTATTAACAGCTTTAGAATCGATTATAATCTCCTCACTATCCATTTTGTGTTTTGAAAGATCTTCAACCTCAACTGGATTAAATGTACCTAAACCAACATGTAAAGTAACTTCAGCAAAATTTACACCCTTAATTTCCAAACGTTTTAATAAATGTTTAGAAAAGTGTAATCCAGCTGTTGGTGCAGCAACTGCACCTTCGTTTTTTGCAAAAATGGTTTGGTAGCGTTCTTCATCTTCTGGCTGTACATCTCTTTTAATATACTTTGGAAGCGGTGTTTCACCTAGTTCTGTAAGTTTTGCTCTAAAATCTCTATAAGATCCGTCATATAAAAAACGCAAAGTTCTACCCCTTGAAGTCGTATTATCGATAACCTCAGCTACTAACGATTCTTCTTCTCCAAAATATAATTTATTACCAATTCTTATTTTACGAGCAGGGTCTACCAACACATCCCAAAGACGTTGTTCTTCATTTAATTCACGAAGTAAAAAGACTTCAATTCTTGCACCTGTCTTTTCTTTATTCCCATATAATCTTGCTGGAAACACTTTGGTGTTGTTTAAGATCATCACGTCATCTTCATCAAAATAATCAATGATGTCTTTAAACATTTTGTGTTCAATAGTTTGATCTTTTCTATTTAAAACCATTAATCGTGATTCATCTCTATTTTCAGATGGATACTCGGCTAATAATTCATCAGGAAGATCGAAGTTAAAATGGGATAATTTCATATGC
Organism: Hanstruepera flava; assembly: GCF_023634025.1. Taxonomy (GTDB): domain Bacteria; phylum Bacteroidota; class Bacteroidia; order Flavobacteriales; family Flavobacteriaceae; genus Hanstruepera; species Hanstruepera flava. The sequence continues at coordinate 154,958 of NZ_JALJCW010000003.1, forward strand.
CTATTATATTTTGTTTGTATTTAATTTTGCAAAGTTGCAAATATACAACCTGAAAGTAGGGGTTGTCAAGTATTTAGGCAATTATTATTCAGATACTTTAATTCCAAGGGTATTCATGTCATCCCAAAAGCTTGGGTAAGATTTAGAAACCACAGCAGCATCATTAATATTAATATCAGTTTTTAAGGCTAAAGGAGCAAAAGCCATTGCCATTCTATGGTCGTTATAAGTATCTATAAATACATTGCTTTTTATGGGTTTTGTAGAATGCAATAGTAAACTAGACTCGTTAGCATTTACATTTGCCCCGAGTTTTTCCAGTTCAGTTTTTAAAGCTAGTAGCCTATCGGTTTCTTTAATTTTTAATGTATGTAGTCCTGTTAGTTCACAGCTCAAACCTAAACCAAAACAAGTTACAGCAATGGTTTGTGCTATGTCTGGTGCGTCAGACAAATCCAATACGATTCGCGATGTATTATCAATATTCGCAACCTTACGAAGAACAAGTTTGTTGTTTTTGATGTTAGAAACCACTCCAAAGTGTTCATATATTTTTGTTAGTCGAGAATCACCTTGAAGACTATTTTGCCTATAGGATATCAACGCAACTTGAGCATTAATCTCACTTAAAGCTATTAAACTGAAATAGTATGATGCTGATGACCAATCACTTTCTACAGTAATTAATGTATCCTCAATTTTTGATTTTGGTTTAACAATTATTGTATTGTTTGAAAATAAGGTTTCAATTCCCAATTGGTCAAGCAGGCTCAATGTCATCTTTATATATGGGACTGATGTTATCTTACCTTCTAACGTTAGTTCAATACCGTTTTTTAATTGTGATCCTATTAGCAATAATGCCGAAATGTACTGACTACTAACATTGGCCTGGAGGTTTACTTGACGTTTTGTTAATGCTTTACCATTAATTCTTAAAGGTGGAAAGCCAATATTTTCTAAATAAGAAATATCTGCGCCTAATTGAACTAAAGCATCAACCAATATCTTTATTGGGCGTTCTTTCATTCTTGAAGAACCAGTCAGAACAACCTCTTGCCCTTGTTGCGTTGAAAAGTATGCGGTTAAAAAACGCATGGCTGTGCCTGCATGATGCACATCAACCTCTTTAGGGTTTTTAACACCTAGAGCCTTTTGCATGACTTTGGAATCATCTGAATTTGATAGATTATTAATTTTCAGATTTGGGAATAAAGCCTGTAGCAACAACAATCTATTAGATTCACTTTTAGAACCCGTTATTGCAATTGTAGTATCAAGATTTGACAGTTCTGATTTTTGAAGCTTTATAGTCATGATAACTATTTTAACTTAGCGTTGTTTTGATGACGGTCATGATCGCGCTTGGTTTTCTTGAGCATTTTTTTGGTAAAGGCTTCTTGTAAATCAATTCCGGTTTGGTTAGCTAAACACAGGACTACAAAAACCACATCTGCCAATTCCTCACCTAAATCCTTGTCTTTATCACTTTCTTTCTCGCTTTGCTCACCATAACGACGAGCAATAATGCGTGCAACTTCACCAACCTCTTCTGTTAATTGCGCCATGTTTGTCAATTCATTAAAATACCGAACTCCATGTTCTTTAATCCAATTATCAACTTCTTTTTGCGCGTTTTCTAGATTCATTTTAGACTTTTTTAAGTACTATTTTTTCCGTTTCTTTCTCTATCATTAATTCAAAAAACCTCTTAAATTCCGGGTAATTTTCTGGAAGAATTAATGTTTTATTCATATCCAAATTTATAGTGAATTGTAACATTTTACCATTCTCTCTTGCAAGATAAGTAAATTCTCCTTCGTTATTGTTGTATTGAATCTTTGTGTTTTTGGGCAAACTTTCTACAATATAACCATCTGGAAGCATCATGTTTACAACATATTTTTCTGATCTTGGATAAATAATATCAATAGGATAAAGCCTGGCTTCTTGTTTAAACGGATTTTCTTTTGGTTCCATAAAAATCATTGGAGACATATACAACTTATCTCCTATTTCTTCTATAGCATTCTCTAGGTGGTAATCATATGAATACATAATTGGTTTACTTAATTCTTTACCACCACTTATCTCTAAATTTGAAATTTCTATTTCACCTTTATCTTCTTCTAATTTTTGAATATGAAGTTCGTTATTGATATTGTTATATTGTTCTCGAAAATCAAATGCTAAGTGATTGGTTAAATGATCTCTAACTTTTCCATCAATTGATAAATCATCGTTTATTTTAATATTTAAGGATACGGTTTCTTTTGATGACGTATTACTATTTAAAGGTATCCATGCAGAGCTACCATGCTCTCGAACAATTCTTCCCTGCCAGTTTATAACATGCTCTGGTAATATATTTGCAGTTGTGTAAGGGTTAGTGGCATCCAATAAAATTAAGCCATCTTGTACTTCGATTGCTGAAATAACATAGTTAAAACCAGAACGTGTAGGCAATATTGGAATTCCATGACTTCGTGTACTTACTAGAACAGGGTTAGCTGTTAAACCTGCATAACGTAACATTGCTGTTAGCATCAAGTTAATTTCAGAAACATTGCCTGAACCTGTTTTGTAAGCACTTTTAACCCCATCGTTTGAATAAATAGAAACAAACTTATTCCATTTTACTTTTGATTTAACAAAGTTAAACACCCTTGCTGCTTTTTCCATAGGGTCATCTACACCAGCTAAAACGGCATCTAAATCATCATCAAAATAGCTTGTTTTATTGAGTTGCCCACCAAAATTATCATTTCTATATATGGTTTCAACAACTTTATCCCATGTTGTTGAATAGGTTTTTATTTCTCCATCAGGTCCTCTAAAAAAAGCATACTCCCAAGAGATTCTAGTTTGATAATTTCTTAAGTTGTCTACATAGGGCTCATAAACTAAAGCTGGTATATTAGTTTCGTGCACTTCTGTTTTACGTTCTTTAAATCTCCACTCTGAACCTTCAGTCGTGCTTGATTGGGTTCCTCGACTTGTAGTAACTCGATTTCTTGCATAGGTGTTTTCTACACGATCATATTCTGATTCTAAAACTTCAGGGTAGTATGTTGATTTTGGGTTAACCGTTTTATTAAAATTAAAAAACTCTGGTATTCTAACTTCAAAGTCCAATTGTTTAATTGGAATCAATTCCTGCAGAACTACATCTTCTAAAGCGATATATGGAGAATGGATGGCATATTCATATTCAATTACAACACCATCGTTGATATTAGGCAATGTGAATTTTAGCAATTCCCAATTATCACTTTCTTTTTCCTCAAAAATGCTTTCGCTCTTTAGTTTAGTCTTTTTTACCTTACCATTTTCTAAATGGTAGGTGTAGCCTCTTAAGCTTTTTAAATCTTCTCCGCTTGAAGCTGATTGATCATATAATCTAATTTGGTGAGTTGCCCAATTATAGCCTTCTTTATCATAAATTTTAATACGTCTGTACATAGTATTAACTTGAGTAAAACCATCATTCTGACTATATTGATAGTAGATTTCTTGATTGTGATACAAAATTGTTGCGTGAGCTGATGTGTCTTGAGAATTTCGTTTTTCTAATAACTCGTCTTTGCTAACCTTACCAAAACGATAATCTTGAGAAAAAGAATTAAAGCTAAATAATGCTATTAAAATTAAGGTGATGTTTTTCATTCTATGATTTTTGTATTAACGCTATTTTAGATTTATCATATTTTATAACCTTTAACCAAAAGGCTCTAAAATCTTTGTAATCTTCTCTAGGGAAATTTCCTTTTTTTAGCAAAAACTTGCGTTTAAATAACAGTTCGTTTTCATTAATCTGTTTAACACTAAATTCATATTCTCCAAACTTGTTACTTATGCTTATATCATCTTGTAAGGCTTCAACCTGAATTGAACTTGGCAGTTTTATTGTAAACTCATCATAATCTACAAATCCTCTATCTACCTCAACAGGCAATTTTCTTTTCTTATATCTTGGAGGCGCTTTTGTTACCCGATTAAAAATATTTGGCTGTAAGAGCAACCTGTTACCAGCTTTTGTTGCATATTTTAAACCTTCAATAGACACATTTTCTGTAAAAACCACATTATCCTTATCATTGGTCAAGGATTTTGATATGATTGCCAAATTATTTATATAATCCCAGTACTCTTTATAGTACAATTCTTGGTCTTTATGTGTTTTATACAATAACCTTTCATGGGTTCTATACTGACTGCCTAAAGATTCTAAATTAACTTCGGCAACTATATTTCCAGAGGCATCCAATTCAACTGTTGCCTTGGTATTTAAAATATTATCATCATCCTTATAAACTGTTGTGTGTACAATTTCCCCTCCTTTGGGTGTAATTATCAAAGCATCTCTATCATCAGTGAAATTGGCTATATAACCAAAAGGAACAGTTTGACTTGTACATTCCAGCCAAACATAATCTCCATTATTTGGCAGACAAAGTATAGCATGATTTCCCTGTGTAGCTGAAAACTCTTTGTCAATATTTCTGATATCTTCGTCTCCATAAATTATAGTATAATATGATGGCACACCTACTTCGTCCAATAATGATTTGGTATAATTTGTAAGTGCCTTGCAATCACCATAACCCAATCTATCTACATCTGAAGCATACATGGGCTTCCAACCACCAATACCTACTTGCACACTTATATACCGCGTTTTACTTTGCATGTATTCATAGACAATTTTAGCTTTCTCTAAATTTGTTGTAGCACTAGCCGTTAGGGCATTTATTTCTGTTTTAACAGTCTCGGGCAATTCTTGTGTTCCAGTAATTAATTTGTCGTTCATCCATTGTCCAAAATCTGTCCAGTTATTATTAACTCCTTTTACACCTTCCATATCAAATTCAGTTAGCGCAGCTTTTAAATTAGGTGCAAACGTTTTATAGGGAGGACTATACGATTCTGGCGCAATTGACATTAAATTTGAAGCTTTGTAGTGAAAATCATTAAGCTTTTCAATCTTGTAATCTTCAAAGTTTTCTGTCTTAATTTTAACTGTAGAGCTCGAATTATTGATAATTTGATATTCTGCGTTTTGTGTACTTGAATAATATCCTTCAATTGGGTACCATGATGGCAAAAATGCAGTTGTACGATAATCTACTTCAGATTCATAAACAATAGTATAAGGATAGTTAATTGGTGTATAATCTAAATATTTTACTCTATTGTCTGAATACAACGAAATCCCATCAACAGCGCTTTCATCAATAAAGTCTTTTTCTTTAAATTTTTTTATTTCATTTCCTTTGGCGTCATAAACTCTAGCCTCAAGGTTGCGAATACTAACATTATTGCTATAAGACTCATAAGTTCCTATATCAGAATCTCCGTATTTATTAAATACTGTAATAATTCTATTATTGTTAACAACCATATGGTTGTAATCTTTTATCTCTATTACCATCTTATTTTGACGCACAACAGAATTGGCTTTAATTTTTAATTGGAATGGAATAGAATCTGAAATGAGCAAAGCACTTTCTTGAGCTATAGAAATATGAAAACAAATAATAGCAAAAAATACTAGAAGGTTGGTTGGTTTGGGCATGCTAAAAAATTATGGACATAAAAATATAATTATTTTTAAAAGTCTCTTAAGGAAAGCTTAAAGATTTTTGTCTTTTGAATCTATTATTATCGTTACTGGTCCATCGTTAACTAATGAAACTTTCATATCGGCTCCAAACTCACCTGTTTGAATAGGCTTTCCTAAACTGATTTCCAATGCTTTAATAAAAGATTCGTAAAGTGGAATAGCAATATCTGGCTTTGCTGCTTTTATATAACTTGGTCTATTACCTTTTTTTGTATTGGCATGTAATGTAAATTGACTCACAACAATTATATCGCCTTTGCAGTCTAATATGGAAGCATTCATAACTCCGTTTTCATCTGGAAAAATACGCATGTTTACTATTTTATTGGATAGCCAATTGATATCATCATGAGTGTCATCATCAACAATTCCAAGCAATACCAGAAGTCCATTACCTATTGCTGCAACTTGTTTATCATTAATAGTTACACTAGATTCTGAAACGCGTTGAAGAACTACTCTCATAATTAAACATCGTCATAATTATCGGTTCGGTAATGCTCATCCTCTCCTTCTAAAATCTGTACATAACTACGATATCTAGAATAGGCAATTTCATCATTATCTAAAGCGTCTTTTACGGCACATTTAGGCTCGTCTAGGTGAATACAATTGTTAAATTTACAATCTTGCTTTAACGCAAAAAACTCTGGAAAATAATCACCGACCTCTTCCTTATCCATATCTACCACTCCAAATCCCTTTATTCCGGGTGTATCAATAATTTTAGCACCAAAACCTAAATCGAACATCTCGGCAAAAGTAGTCGTGTGTTGACCTTGCATATGTTGCGACGAAATAGCTTTTGTTTTTAAATCCAGTTCTGGTTCTATGGCATTAACTAGTGTAGACTTTCCAACACCAGAATGGCCAGCAAACATACTTACCTTATCTTTCATCAAGGACTTAACCTTATCAATATTTTTTCCTGTTTTTGCAGAAATACCAATACACTCATAGCCTATTTTTCGATAGACATGTGCTAAAAATTTCACTTCATCAAGTGTATCGCCATAATACGAATCAATTTTATTAAATAATAGAATGGTTTTTACAGAATAGGCTTCTGCTGTTACCAAAAAACGGTCTATAAAACTGGTAAAGGTTGGTGGATTATCAATTGTAATTAATAAAAAAACCTGATCTATATTAGCTGCAATAATGTGGGTTTGTTTTGATAGGTTAACCGATTTTCTAACAATATAGTTTTCACGGTCGTGAATATTTTCTATAACACCAGTAACCTCATCATTTTTAGTTTCGAGCTCAAAATCCACTACATCTCCAACCGCAATTGGATTCGTACTTTTTATACCTTTTAAGCGGAATTTCCCTTTAATTCTACACAAATACGTAGCACCTAAATCGGTTTTTACCGTGTACCAACTTCCTGTAGATTTATAAACAATTCCTGTCATTACTACAAAGATGCTAAATTTCTAATTAGCATTTATAATCTTCTCTTGATGATTTATAGATTCTTGATGCACCGCCTTAAAAACCCGCAAAATAAATTCTTCGCTCAAATTCTTTTCTTCACCTTGAAGAATCATTTTACCCAATATTTCATTCCATCGCTTTGTTTGCAATACAGCAACATTAAATTCTTTTTTAAGTGTACCTATATCATCAGCAACTTTCATACGTTTACCTAGCATTTCAATAAGCTGGTGGTCTATCACATCTATCTGCGTACGAAGTGTATTAATTTTATTTTTAAACTCTGCCGCTTCACCTGTTTCCTTTCTAATTTTTAAATCTTCCATAAACTGGATAAGGGTTTCAGGAGTAATTTGTTGTGCTGCATCACTCCAAGCATTATCAGGATCAAAATGTGTTTCAACCATTAAACCATCATAGTTTAAATCTAATGCTGTTTGGCATAAATCAAAAATGATATCGCGCTTTCCTGCAATATGTGAAGGATCCAAAATCAAAGGTAAATCTTGAAACCTATTTTGCAAATCGATGGGCAATTGCCATTCTGGATTATTTCTATATCGTGTTTTTTCATAAGTTGAAAAGCCTCTATGAATAACGCCTAAATTCTTAATGTTTGCGGTATGCAAACGCTCTACGGCTCCGAGCCATAAAGCCAAATCTGGATTAACCGGGTTTTTTACCAAAACAGGTTTATCAGTCCCTTTTAAAGCTTCGGCTATTTCCTGTACAATAAAAGGGCTTACCGTTGTTCGGGCACCAATCCACAATACATCTACATCGTGCTGCAAAGCTAATTCCACATGATTGGCATTAGCTACTTCTGTAGAAATAAGCATTCCTGTTTCCTCTTTGGCTTTTTGCAACCACTTTAATCCTAGAGCACCCACGCCTTCAAAATTTCCTGGTCTTGTTCTAGGTTTCCAAATACCAGCTCGTAAAACAGTTGCATCGCTATCTTTTAATTGATGTGCAATTTTTAGTACTTGTGCTTCTGTTTCTGCACTACAAGGACCAGCAATGACCAATGGGTGACTTAACCCAAAGTTATCTAGCCAATTTCTTAACTCTTTCTTGTTTTTCATATTCTTATTATTAAGCAATTCCGTTTAATATATCTTTTATGTGATTGGTATTGGCCATTTCACTATGAATTTCATCAAAATCATCATTTTCCAAATGCGTCTTAAATGCTTTTAGATTTTGAATGTACTCCTCTAGGGTTTCAATCACATTGGTTTTGTTTTGTTTAAAAATTGGCGTCCACATATCTGGTGAACTTTTGGCCAATCGAACTGTTGATGCAAAACCACTTCCAGCCATATCAAAAATATCACGTTCGTTTTTCTCCTTTTCTATAACCGTTTTTCCAAGCATAAAGGAACTTATATGCGACAAATGTGATACATAAGCAATGTGCTTGTCATGCGCTTCAGGGTTCATATAGCGAATGCGCATTCCCATAATTTTAAATATAGTTAAAGCACGTTCCTGAAGCTTGAACGCTGTTTTTTCTATTTCACAAATTATATTGGTCTTGCCTTTAAATAAACCCAATAAAGCAGCATCTGGTCCCGAAAATTCTGTACCTGCTATAGGATGCGTTGCCAAAAAATTTCTGCGTTTAGGATGATTTTCAACAGCTTTGCAAATTTCAACTTTTGTCGATCCAGATTCCATAACCAAAGCATCATCGTTAACTAAGTCTAATACTTTAGGCAAAAGTTCTACAGCTGCATCAACCGGAATTGAAAGGATAACACTATCTGCTTGTCTTAAATCGTCCCATTCTGCCTTAAAGTCAATTATTCCTAGCTTTACAGCTTTTTGTAAATGTTCATCATTGGTATCTATTCCATAAATAGAAATATCAGGATTTAAGTGTTTAATATCTTTGGCAATACTGCCGCCAATTAAACCAACTCCAATAATATATATGTTTTTCATAGTCTAAATTCTTGCAATAGCTTCTTCAATATCTTCAACAGTTGCACATAATGAAAAGCGCACATAGCCTTCACCATTACTACCAAATATAGTTCCTGGTGCAATAAAAATGTCATTCTCCTTTAATAGTAAATCAATAAACTCTTCCGATTTTATAAAAGGTGGCAACTTGGCCCAAACAAACATTCCCGATGCATTTTTATTGTACGTACAATTTAAGGCATCGGCCAGTTTCCAGATTAGCTCTCGACGTTGCTTATAAACCTGATTTAAGCTAACATACCATAGCTTTGAACAATTTAAAGCTTCAATAGCAGCTTTTTGAACACCGTAAAGCATACCTGAATCCATGTTGCTTTTCACTTTCAAAATGGCATTAATAAATTCTGATTTTCCTAAAACCATCCCAACGCGCCATCCTGCCATATTAAATGTTTTACTCAAGCTATTAAGTTCCAAACACACGTCTTTAGCTCCCGAAACCTGGAATATGCTTTTAGGTTCTGTGTTTAAAATAAAACTATAAGGATTATCATTAACCAATAAAATATTATGCCGCTTGGCAAAAGACACCAACCTTGTAAAAAAAGCATCACTGGCTTTTGCTCCTGTTGGCATATGCGGATAATTTATCCACATAAGTTTTACTTGTGATAAATCTTGCTTTTCTATAAGTTCTAAATCTGGTAACCAATCATTTTCTTCCGTTAAACTATATAAAATAGGTTTTGCACCTACCAACTTTGTAACTGATGTGTAAGTGGGATATCCTGGATTGGGAATTAAAACTTGATCGCCTTCATTTAAAAACGCCATGGAAATATGCATAATACCTTCCTTACTTCCCATTAATGGTAACACCTCTGTTGACGGACTTAAATACACATTATATTGTTCTCTGTAAAAGGAAACCATGCCTTCGCGTAACTCTGGTAAACCTTGATAACTTTGATACTGATTGGCTTTAGGGTTTACAAAGCTTTCGGTTAATGCCGAAATAACTTTTTGTGGTGGACTTAAATCTGGGCTGCCAATTCCTAAATTAATAACTGGCTTTCCATTTGCCATTAGCAGCCTAACCTCTCTTAATTTTTTAGAAAAGTAGTACTCCTCAACCGTTCGTAATCGATTTGCTAATTCAATCATGATCTTGCTTGTTTATACTGCCCTAATACCTTAAAATCTTCTGCCATAATCTTTATAATGGATTGTGCTTTTTCAAAATCGTTGTAATCGTTAAAAGTAACATCAACAAAAAAGGCATATTTCCAAGGTGTTTCAATTTTTGGCAACGATTGTATTTTTGTTAAGTTTAATTTACAATCGCTCATAACATTTAATATAGTAGCCAAACTCCCACGTTTATGCTCTAGTTGAAATTTTATAGATGCCTTATTTATTTCCTCCATCGGTATTTCATGATTCTCACGTTTTACGATAACAAAGCGAGTTTCATTATGCTTAATAGTCTGAATGCTTCTTGCCATTATGTTAAGTTCAAACAAATTGGCTGCTAGATAACTCCCAATAGCTGCTACTCCTTTTAATTGATTTTGTTGAATACGTTTGGCCACTTCGGCAGTGTCCTTATCTTCAACCAACTTAATATGCGGATATTGTTTTAAAAACGCCTTGCATTGCAACAATGCCATAGGATGAGAACACACCTCATTAATATCTTCAATGGATTGCCCTGGTAATGCCATGAGATGGTGCTGAATATCCAAATAATATTCGCCAACTATATGCAGATTATGTCCATCAATCAAAGCATAATTGGGTATTATTGAGCCTGCAATAGAATTCTCGATAGCCATAACCACTGCATCAGCTTGTCCAGACAACAAGGTGTCTACTGCTTTATCGAAAGACAAACATTCGTTTAAAACAACGGTATCACCAAAATAGTTTTTGGCAACTATATGATGGAATGACCCTTGTACTCCTTGTATGGCAACAGATTTTATCATAAACAAAAAAAAGTCTCGATTATTAACCGAGACTTTTATCTAATATATTTTTAATTAAAATTACATATACGCAGTCTCGTTTCTTTTACTAAAAAAGAAATAAAACCAGTTATAATATGTAAAATTTGTACTTGCTTTCATAATTACAAGGGCTAAAGTAATTAATAAATTGAAAAAACAAAATCTTTTTTGGTTGTTTTAACATTATAACGTTTTCGTAAAGCAAATCCTTTAAAAATAATAGTTACTTTTGAAACAAATTATAAGTAGTCTATGTCTATAAAAGTTGAAAACCTCACTAAACTTTACGGAACTCAAAAGGCATTAAACAATATATCTTTTGACGTTAAAAAACCAGAAATTGTTGGTTTTTTAGGTCCTAATGGCGCTGGTAAGTCTACTATGATGAAGATACTAACCACGTTTATTGAAGCTACAGATGGTAAAGCACTAGTTAACAGTTTTGATGTTGACTCTCAAAAGCAGGACGTACAAAAAAGTGTAGGGTATTTGCCAGAACATAACCCGTTGTATTTAGACCAATATGTTAGAGAGTATTTAGCTTTTAATGCCCAAGTTTATGGTGTTTCAAAACATAGAATCCAAGAGGTTATTGAATTGACTGGCTTAACACCAGAAGCCCATAAAAAAATTGGTCAACTATCCAAAGGTTATAGACAGCGTGTTGGACTAGCCAATGCCTTACTACATAATCCTGAAGTCTTGATTCTAGATGAACCTACAACAGGATTAGATCCAAATCAGTTAATTGATATTCGAAAATTGATTAAGGATTTAGGACAAGATAAAACCGTGTTCCTTTCCACACATATTATGCAAGAAGTTGAAGCTATGTGCGATAGGGTTATTATTATCAATAAAGGTGAAATTGTTGCGAATAAGACACTCAAGGAATTACGAGATGACAAAGAGCAAGTTGTGGTAGTGGAATTTGATTATCGTGTTGAAGACGCTTTTCTTTTAAAATTACCTAAAGTGAAACAGGTAACAAACACTTACGATTTTGTTTATGAAATAACTTTCAATACTACCGAAGACATGCGTTCTCATGTATTTGATTTTGCCCATGACAATCAGTTAAAGATTCTTCAACTGAATCAAAAAAATGCTAGCTTGGAAAGTTTGTTTAGGGAGTTGACTTCTAATTAGTCTATTCAAAAATAAGCCTTCCAGTATACAACTGTTCAACCTCTACAGTTGGTGGTCTATTAACCGAAATCAAATTACCTGCACCGACTAATTCGCCACTCAAGGATTGTTGCGGATTCACGATAATATCATTGCTACCTCTGTGATAGACATCTACATGTTGAGCCACCAAACTTTCGCCTTCAAAACGGCCGATGCCAGAATAAAAACCTACAAATAAATTGTCTACTTCGCCAGAAATATAAAAGGATGATAAATTGTTAGAAACGATACGAAGCCTATTGGCATTAACAGCCAAACTAAAATTACCACTCGTTATAGTGCCTTCGCCACTAACATCTTCAGAAAACAATTTTAAAACATTGTAATTTAATATCCCTTCAGAAATAACAGAGTATTGTGTAGAACTTCTAATATCGGTAATATTAGGTGCTGAAACATAGATAGTGGTTAGTCCATATTCGCGAACAAAATTACAGGTATTGTTATTGGTAAGCTGTAACTCATCTCCAACAACCTTTGCCTCAACATCATTTATTAGATATTCACCAGATTCTACAATTACAGAAAAATCTGCCGCTTCCTTTACAACCAATTTAATATCGCGATTTACAAGAATTTTACTAAAACTTGTAACACTAACTTCCTGTTGAACTGTTGTACCTGCATTTTGAATACAATCAAAAGCATCTTCCTTACTACAGGAAACAATCAGTAATACAGTTACTATGTAAACTATTCTTTTCATAATCATTACAATCGTATTCCAACACCAAATTCAACAGCTTCGGCCTTTGCTCCATGAGACTTTAATGAAATAGCCCCAAACCATTTGTCCCCAAAATAACGTTTCAGACCGACTCTAAAATAAGTTCTACCTTCAAAATCAAACGGATAATAAATATAATATCCTAATTGGGTGATGATTGAGAATCGGTTTATAAATAATTCGTGTCCAGCAAAAATTCCAACACGTTTATAATCTTCATCACCAGATACATTTTCTTCAGGAAATGATACCGATTGATAATAAATCAGTTCTTTTAAAAACATAGAAAAAAAGGCATCTACACCCAACTGTACAGCACTTTTATGCGATAGCCGTTTGTCGGCATAAGCCGATAGAATATAAAATGGGTATTGTCCGCTTCCCACTACATCACTTTCATTTATTCCGCTTCTAAAAACCAAATTATACTTTATAGGTTGTGTAAACTTTTCTTTAGAAATGGTGTAGATATACTCCTGGTCTTCTTCATCTAAATTATAGGTCATTCCTACATTAAAAGCAATAGTATTTATACTAGCATTAGGCGCTTTTATATTGGCATTGGAATAATGAACCAAAGATAATCCGGCTTGAACCCCAAACTTTTTAAACAAGCGTTCTTTTTTATAATTAAGCATGATGTAAGTACTGCTTAAAAAATGGGTGCCAAAGGCATTGTTCCTATAATTTGTTTCTTTATCATAGGGGTTGGTTGTGTAACCAATTCCCTGCCCTATTCTAAAGACTAAATTACGTTTTAAAAAGTAAAAATTGTAATGCGCATAAACGGCAAAATTGTTTCCTAAAACTTCATTCTTTAAATCTTGATACGCAAATGACACACCATAATCTGGGTAGCCATAGCGTTGTTCCCAATCTTCATTTCCGAATGTTTTTTTATTCCAACTCAAAATAAAACCACTGGGATGCCCTTGAATTAAATGCAAGATATCATCGTTATGATTAGCTATAGTCCCGTGGAAATAGTTAAGATCAAAATACGAATCTGTAGGCTTTTTTTGGGAATAAAGCATACTAACACTCACGCAAAAAATACAAAATAGAAGTTTCTTCATGAAAAGGTTTAAGGCGTAAATGTAAATAATTTCTTATTAGAAACTATTTTAATTGTTTTAAGGCGTTTTCCAATAAACTAAATATGGTTTCAATATCTTCTTTTTTGGCTGTACCAACAGACAGTCTAAACCAATTAGAATCTGTTGATGTTCCAAAAGCATAAAAAGGTACGATTGCTAACTTTGCCTCTTGAATTAGATAACTGGTAACATCTTGAATAGAATTAAGCATATTTCCATTAGCAGTAGTCATTCCAACTAAATCAAATTGAACGGTTAAATACAAAGCAGCTTGTGGCTCTATGGCTTTTACAGCGAAGCCTTTACTTTCTAAATCGTTAAATCCTTTATAAAAAGCAACCAATCTTTCATTTAACTCACTTTTAATATGCTCTAAATAGTTTGATACTGATTTTTCCTGTTGTAAATAAGCTGCTGTAGCCATTTGTTCGGCTTTAGGAGCCCAAGCACCTATATGGCTTAACATAGCTTTCATTTTACTAATGACATGGTTTGGCCCAAATGCCCAACCCACACGAACACCAGTTGCGGCAAAAGCCTTGGAAATTCCATCAACAAAAATAGTATACTCTCGCATATCAGGAACTAATTCTACTGGATTGTAGTGTACAGTATCACCATAGGTTAATTGCCAATATATTTGGTCGTATAAAAGATAAAGTGGTTTCATGTTTTCACGCTCTCGTCTTTTGTTTTCCAATAGAACTAATTCAGAAATGTCTTGCAAAGCCTCTTTCGTAAAGGTTGTTCCTGTTGGATTTAACGGTGAGCATAAAGCAATTAAGTTTACATCTTGAATATGTGGCTCTAAATCAGAAGCCGTTGGCATAAACTTATTTTCGGCTTTCGTTTCTACAATTACCGCATTGTTTCTAGACAAGTAGGTATAAGCATCATTATTCCATGATGGCACAGGATATAAAACGGTATCATTAATATCTAAAATAGTTTGATAAACGGCATAAATTAATGGTCTAGCACCTCCTGAAATTAAAATATCGTCTTTAGAATACTCTAAACCTAAATTTTTAGATAGATATTTTGAAACACTTGCCCGCAAGCTTTCCATACCATTTGCAGCCGGATAATTGGTTTCGTTATTATTATAAGCCTTAACTATTTCAGTATTCAATTCTTCGGGAATTGGAAAAATTGACGCATCAAAATCACCAATGGTCTGATTATAAATCACTTCGCCTTGAGCTTTAAGTGCATTGACTTCTCCAGCAATTTTAATGATTTCAGAACCTTTTAAACCTTCGGCTAATTTTGATGTTTTCATGTTGAATTAATTTTTCGCAAAAATACAGTTTCTTGACTTATTTTTGCAACAAGACTACCTGTTTTATCAAAACACCTGTGATGCGATGGCTTTTATGTTATCGCTTTTGCCCATGGAATAGTAATGGAGTATTGGAATGCCCGATTTCTGCAATTCTTTTGATTGCTCAATACACCATTCAACACCCACTTGCCTAATATGCTCGTTGTTTTTACATTTAATAATTTCAAGGATTAAATCTTCTGGTAAATCAACATGAAATCTGTGCGGTATTAAATTGAGTTGTTTTTTTGTAGCTATAGGTTTTAAGCCTGGAATAATTGGCACTTCTATTCCTGCATCTCTGCATTTTTTTACAAACTTGAAATATTTATCGTTATCAAAGAACATTTGGGTTACAATATATTCGGCACCCTTTTTTATTTTCTCTTTCAAAAAATGGATATCACTTTCTAAACTTGGTGCTTCCATATGCTTTTCAGGATATGCCGCTACGCCTATACAAAAATTGGTTTTAGATGAATTTTGAAGTTCTTCATCTAGGTAATTACCCTTATTAAGTTCTTGTATTTGAGCTACTAATTGACTGGCGTAAGTATGTCCATCTTTTTCAGGCTTAAAATAGGTCTCGGTTTTTACGGCATCACCTCGCAATGCCATGACGTTATTAATTCCTAAAAAGTCTAAATCAATTAAGAAATTCTCTGTATCCTCCTTGGTGAAGCCACCACATAAAATATGAGGGATCGCATCAACACCATATTTGTTTTGAATGGCTGCACAAATACCAACGGTTCCAGGACGTTTTTTAACCACTTGTTTTTTTAGTAATCCATTACCAGCGTCCTTATATGTATACTCTTCTCGGTGGTAAGTAACATCAATAAATGGTGGTTTAAATTCCATCAACGGGTCAATGTTATCAAAAATGGATTGAATGTGTTGACCTTTTAAAGGTGGTAAAATCTCAAACGAGAATTGTGTCTTTCCGTTGGCTTTTTTTATGTGTTCTGTAACTTTCATACTAATTTGTTAAGTTAGGGTTTAACCATTTTGCAGCGTCTTCATCACTAATATTCTTACGTTTAGCGTAATCTTCTACTTGGTCTTTAGTGATTTTCCCTAATCCAAAATATCTAGCTTCAGGATTAGCAAGATAATAACCACTTACACTAGCTGCTGGCCACATCGCAAGACTTTCGGTTAGTTTTACACCAATGTTTTCTTCAACTTTTAAAATGTCCCAAATGGTCTTTTTCTCTAAATGATCTGGACAAGCCGGATAACCTGGTGCAGGACGAATACCTTGATAACTTTCGGCAATTAAATCTTCATTGGTTAAATTTTCTTCAGAAGCGTAGTTCCAATGTTTGGTTCTTACTTCTTTGTGTAAATATTCTGCAAAAGCTTCAGCTAATCTATCGGCTAATGCTTTTATCATTATGGAATTATAATCGTCGTGATTCGCTTCAAATTCTTTTGCTAATTGTTCGGTTCCAAAACCTGTAGTCACGCAAAAACAACCGATGTAATCTTGAATTCCTGTGTCTTTAGGCGCGATAAAATCAGCTAATGCAAAATTTGGAACGCCTTCTCTTTTTTTGAGTTGCTGACGCAGTGTTAGGAATTGGTGTTTGGTGTTTGGTATTTGGTTTTCAACCGTTACTTCAATATCATCATCATTTACAGTATTTGCAGGAAACAACCCAAAAACTGCTTTTGCTTTCAGTAGCTTTTCATCAAAGACTTTTTGAAGCAAGACTTTAGCGTCTTTAAACAATTCGGTTGCTTGTTTACCAACGATGTCGTCGGTTAAAATATCTGGATATTTTCCGTGTAAATCCCAACTTCTAAAAAATGGTGACCAATCGATATAATCTTCTAAAATCGTAATATCAAAATCTTGAATATCTTGTATTCCTAATTGTTTTGGTTTTACAATTTCGGTTGTGTTCCAATCGATTTTAAACTTTCGTTCACGCGCTTCTTCAATAGAAACATATTCCTTTTGTTTACCACGTTTTAAAAATTGCTCACGGAATTTTTCATATTCCTCACGAATCTGTTCTTTGTAAACAGTGTTATCCTTTTGCAACAGATTTCCAACAACGGTTACAGCTCTAGACGCATCGTTGACGTGCACAACAGTATTAGAATAATGTGGTGCAATTTTTACCGCAGAATGCGCTCTAGAAGTAGTTGCGCCACCAATTAACAACGGAATATTAAATCCTTGTTTTTCCATTTCTTGCGAAACGTAAACCATCTCGTCTAAAGATGGTGTAATTAAACCGCTTAATCCAATGACATCGACGTTTTCTTTTTTAGCGATTTCAATGATTTTTTCTGGCGGAACCATGACGCCTAAATCCACAATCTCGTAATTATTACAACCCAAAACAACGCTCACTATATTTTTACCAATATCGTGTACATCGCCTTTTACGGTTGCCATTAAAATTTTACCATTAGAGCGTTGCGAATCGTCTTTTTCAGCTTCAATATAAGGTTGTAAATAAGCAACTGCTTTTTTCATTACACGAGCCGATTTTACCACTTGAGGCAAAAACATTTTTCCGCTTCCAAACAAATCGCCAACCACATTCATTCCAATCATTAAGTGACCTTCGATTACTTGAATAGGCTTGTTTACCGCTTGTCGCGCTTCTTCAACATCTTCAACAATAAAGGCATCAATACCTTTTACCAAAGCGTGCGTAATGCGGTCTTGCAAAGGTTCGCTTCGCCATTCTTGTACCTTTGCTACATCGTCTTTTTTCTGTCCTTTTACGGTTTCGGCAAATTCTAATAAGCGTTCAGTAGCATCGTCTCGTTTGTCAAAAAGTACATCTTCCACGTGTTCCAGTAAATCCTTCGGAATTTCGTCATACACTTCCAACATGGTTGGATTTACGATTCCCATATTCATTCCGTGTTGAATCGCGTGATATAAAAATGCTGCGTTAATGGCTTCACGCACAATATTGTTTCCTCTAAACGAAAATGATACGTTACTTACGCCACCAGAAACGCTGGCATAAGGTAGATTTTCTTTAATCCATTTTGTAGCATTAAAAAAGTCTAAAGCATTTAAACGATGCTCTTCCATTCCGGTTGCAACAGGAAAAATATTAGGATCGAAAATGATGTCTTCTGGTGGAAATTGAACTTGATTTACCAAAATATCGTAAGAGCGTTTACAGATTTCAATCCTACGCTCGTAGGTATCGGCTTGACCATCTTCATCAAACGCCATGACAATCACAGCTGCACCATAACGTTTGATAAGTTTTGCTTGATGTATAAAAGTCGCTTCGCCTTCTTTTAAACTGATAGAATTTACAACCGATTTACCTTGTACGACTTGCAAACCAGCTTCGATAATGTCCCATTTTGAGCTATCGATCATAATGGGCAAGCGTGCAATATCTGGCTCTGATGCGATAAGATTTAAGAAGGTTACCATTGCGTGTTTCCCGTCAAGCATACCTTCATCCATATTGACATCTATGATTTGCGCGCCGCCTTCCACTTGGTCTCTCGCAACATCTAATGCTTCGGCATAGTTTTCTTCTTTTATTAATCGTAAAAATTTACGAGAACCAGTAACGTTAGTACGCTCACCAACGTTTATAAAATTACTTTCAGGCGTTATTATTAATGGTTCTAGACCTGATAATTTAAGATATCGGTTTTTGTTCTCTTTCATACATTAAAAGTTCTCGACTGCGCTCGAACCGACAGTTCTAGGTTTATATTTTGAAGCAACTTCGGCAATCGCTTTTATATGTTCTGGTGTTGTTCCGCAACAACCACCAATGATGTTTATTAAATCATCTTTTAGATAGTTTTCTATAAGCTGTTGCATTTGTTTGGCAGTTTGGTCATACTCGCCAAAAGCATTTGGTAATCCTGCGTTTGGATGTGCTGATGTATAAAAATCGGTTTCGTGAGATAAGCGTTTTAAATACGGTTGTAATTGGTCTGCACCAAGCGCACAATTAAAACCAACACTTAATAACGGAATATGTGATATTGAAATTAAAAATGCCTCAACGGTTTGCCCAGATAATGTTCTACCAGAAGCATCGGTAATGGTTCCTGATACCATAACCGGAATATCAATATTACGTTCTTCCTTAACTTCTTGAATGGCGAATAATGCTGCTTTGGCATTTAGTGTATCAAAAATAGTTTCGACTAACAAAATATCGCTTCCGCCATCAATTAAAGCTTCAACTTGTTGTTTGTAAGCAATGCGTAATTCGTCAAAGGTTACTGCGCGATATTCTGGTCTGTTTACATCTGGACTTAAGCTTGCGGTACGGTTTGTTGGACCGATGCTTCCTGCTACAAAACGTGGTTTTTCAGGATTGGCTTTTGTAAATTCTTCGGCAACTTGTTTGGCTATTTTAGCGGATTCAAAATTTAATTCGTAGACTAAATCTTCCATATGGTAATCTGCCATACCAATAGTTGTTCCAGAAAAGGTGTTAGTTTCTACAATATCTGCACCAGCTTCAAAATACTTTCTATGTACTTCGGCAATAGCTTCTGGTTGTGTTAGCGATAATAAATCGTTATTTCCTTTTAATGGATGTTTAAAATCTTTGAATCTTGAACCACGAAAATCGTCTTCAGTAAAATTATAACGCTGCAACATGGTTCCCATTGCGCCATCAAGGACAAGAATACGTTTGCGGATTTCTTCCACTACATCAGCCATTTTTTAATTAATTTAATTGGTTAGACAGTTTAATTACATCGGAAAGCAATCCTCTTGCCGTCACGGCCTTTCCTGCTCCAGCACCTTGGATAACCAAAGGGTTTTCGCCATAGGATTCGGTAAAGATTTCAAAAATAGAATCTGCTCCTCGTAACTGACCAATAGCAGATTGCTTCTTTTCAGAAACCAATTTCACTTCCAGAGTTTGGTTTACAACATCCAATTCTCCCACATATCGTAACACATCATCATTAGACAGAGTAGATATTCGGTTTTGAAAAGGATCATCTAATTCCTTAACACGTGTCTTAAACTGATGCAAGGTGGTCTTTCCGTTAAGCTTTTTGGGTACTAAAGATTCTACACTCACTTGATTGAATTCGGCTTTTAAATTAAGTTCACGTGCCAAAATCAATAGTTTTCTGGCTACATCGTTACCGGATAAATCTTCTCTGGCATCAGGTTCTGTTAGTCCGAGATTTGACGCTTCTTTCAGAACTTTGGAAAATGGTTTGGCCTTTTCAGAAAACTCATTAAAAATATAACTTAATGATCCAGAAAACACACCACGAATTTTGGTGATTTTTTCTCCCGAACCATAAAGGTTTTTAATGGTTTCAATAATGGGCAATCCTGCACCAACGTTTGTTTCATAAAGAAAGGACTTATTATGCTTCTTTAAGGTGTTTCGAAGTGTTTTATAAAAATCATAATGCAGCGTATTCGCTACCTTATTTGCTGAAACAATATGAAAGCCGTTTTCAACCAAAGGCACATAATTTTTTACAAAATCTGTACTTGCGGTCGCATCAATCGCAATCAGGTTTTGAAATTGGTGAGAATTTACAAAGTTTATAATTTCATCTAACTTATAAGGCACTGAAAACTTTTGAAAGTCACAATCCCAAGTAGGCGTTAATCCATCTTCATTGTAAAAGGCTAATTCTGAATTTGCAACCACAGGAATCCTTATAGCAACCTGCTGTTGATCCAATTGTTTTTTGGCCGCTTGTATCTGTTGTATCAAGGTACTTCCAACATTTCCAATACCAAAAACAACAAGATTTATGGTTTTACTGTTTGACATAATCTTTGGTTTTAGAAATTGCTGAAAATGCTTGGTTTAAATCATTTATTAAATCATTGGCATCTTCAATACCACATGATAAACGGATTAAGGAATCCTTAATACCAGCCTGTAATCGTTTTTCTCTGGGAATAGAGGCATGTGTCATTTGTGGTGGATGGCACAACAAACTTTTAACGCCTCCCAAACTCTCTGCCAATTTAAAATAACTGGTGTGTGTTACAAATTGATTGGCGGCTTCCTGTGTATCATTTTTCAATGTAAAAGATACAATGCCTCCAAATAAACCATTTTGTTGGCGCTTGGCTATATCATGGTTTTTATGGGTAACCAATCCTGGAAAATAGACATCCTGAACAGCGTGATGATTAGACAAAAATGCGGCCACTGCAAAAGCATTTTCACATTGCTTTTTATAGCGTAATTCCAATGTCTCAATTCCGCGAATAGTGAGAAAACAGTCCCAAGGTCCTAAAACAGCACCTGATGCATTCTGTATAAACTTGATTTTTTCTGACAGTTCTTTTGTTTTTGTCACCACCAATCCTGCCACCAAATCAGAATGGCCGCCTATATATTTAGTACCACTGTGGATGATAATATCAGCACCTAAGGATATTGGCTTTTGAGCTATAGGACTTGCAAAGGTATTGTCAACAACCAAATAAGCCCCAACACTTTTAGCAATAATACCAATAGTTTGAATGTCGGATACTTTTAAGGTTGGATTTGTTGGCGACTCAATCCAGACCAATTTGGTTTTACTGCTAATGAGATTGGCCACATTTTCAGCATCTGTAGTATCTACATAGTGTACTTTTACGCCTAATTTTTCATAGACATGTGTAAACAAACGATATGCTCCACCATAAATATCATCAACGGCTATAATTTCGTCACCTGCAGATAAGAGTTTCAATACAGCATCAATGGCTGCCAACCCAGTTGAAAAGGCAAAACCAGAATGGCCGCCTTCAAGGTTTGCCACGACATCTTCCAACACTTTTCGGGTTGGATTATTGCTTCGGGCATAATCAAAGCCCTTGTTTACACCAGGTGCTTCCTGTATAAACGTTGATGTTTGGTACACAGGTACCGAAATGGCTCCAGTAAGCGGATCGCTTGGAATGGAATGAATAATTTTTGTTGCACTCATTTTTCTAATTTTTTTGAGTTAATAAATGATTAAAACAAAAGTCAAATGCGTCTTCACAGACGTACCTAATAGAAAAATGTTAAAAAGAAATTTACGAATTACCGATAGGTAATTACGTTTGAGTTATCTATCCAATGTTTTATAAATGAATAAAACATCAAGTAGAATGTAGCACCTTCTTTGCATGGAACAAAGGGTTGCTAAGGCTTCACAGGGTCTATTCCCTCCACCTTTCTTGATAACATTTCAGTAAGTTTTTGAACTTTGTGAGCACAAATATTGCAACACAAAATTTTAAAAACCAAATTATTTTACAAAAAAAATGAAATGAGGTTGGGTTTTATTTTATTTTTTTACTTTTGCCAAACAATTAATTAGAGGAAAAATTTGTCTGATTGCAACCTCATTAAAAAATGCTAAAGCAGTACTTTTTTCACTTCTTTAGCCAGCGTGCAGTTTCACTTTTTTTCCGTATTTTCAACAATATTTAAAATTAGGATTTATGCCATATTTATTTACTTCAGAAAGTGTTTCTGAAGGCCACCCAGATAAAGTAGCCGATCAGATTAGTGATGCCCTAATCGATCATTTTTTAGCATTTGATAAAGACTCAAAAGTAGCCTGTGAAACCTTGGTTACAACTGGTCAGGTTGTGTTGGCCGGAGAGGTTAAATCTAATACGTATTTGGATGTCCAAAAAATAGCTCGTGATACTATTAATAAAATAGGTTACACCAAAGGGGCTTATATGTTTGATGGCAATTCGTGTGGTGTGTTTTCTGCTATTCACGAACAGTCTGAAGATATTAATCGTGGAGTAGATCGTGAAAGCAAAGAAGAGCAAGGTGCTGGCGACCAAGGTATGATGTTTGGTTATGCAACGCGCGAAACAGAAAACTACATGCCCTTAGCATTAGATTTGGCTCACAGAATTCTAATTGAATTGGCCGAACTACGCAGAGAAAACAAAGATATTACGTATTTAAGACCAGATTCTAAAAGCCAGGTAACGATTGAGTACAGTGATGATAATATTCCGCAACGTATAGACTCAATTGTAGTATCTACGCAACATGACGATTTTGGAACTGATGACGAGATGCTAGCTAAAATTCGCAAGGATATTGTTGAAATTTTAATTCCAAGAGTGGTTGCAAAACTTCCTGAACAAATACAAGCTTTATTTAATACAGAAATAACATACCATATAAACCCAACTGGAAAGTTTGTTATTGGAGGACCACATGGAGACACAGGTTTAACTGGACGAAAAATAATTGTTGACACTTATGGTGGTAAAGGTGCTCATGGTGGTGGCGCTTTTTCTGGAAAAGACCCAAGTAAGGTAGATAGAAGTGCAGCCTACGCGACCAGACATATTGCAAAAAACTTGGTAGCTGCTGGTGTTTGTGACGAAGTTTTAGTTCAGGTAAGTTATGCTATTGGTGTTGTAGAGCCTATGGGAATTTTTATAGATACATATGGCACGTGCCCTTTTAATATGACTGATGGTGAAATTGCTGAAAAAGTTTCTGAAATTTTTGATATGCGACCATCTGCCATCGAGGAAAGATTAAAATTACGCCAACCGATGTATAGCGAAACAGCTGCTTATGGACATATGGGACGTAACAATGAAACGGTTAGTAAAACGTTTGAGCAACCTAATGGTGACCCAATTACACTAGATGTAGAACTCTTTACTTGGGAAAAACTAGATTATGTTGATAAGGTTCGAAAAGCCTTCGATATTATGTAATGTATTAGAATAAAAAAGCCTCACAATTGTGAGGCTTCTTGTTTTATAAGTTATAAATAACCCTAAAGGTTACAAATCGTGGTTGTATAAAATATTCTGTAGCACTAACCGATAAACCACCAGCATTGGTATTCGCTTGAGACTGCGTATTTAATAAGTTAGTTGCTTTTAACTCAAACTCCCAATTAGCATCTGGATCTTTACGATATGCTAAAGATGCATCCCAAAAATCGAAACTGTTTAGAGTTCTATCTGGATCACTTAAACTTGTATATTGATATTCAGATCTTAAAGTTAATGACTTCCAAAGTAAAATGTCTATCTCTGCACGAGGAGTTCCCGTATAAAAGCGAGTAGTTTGGCTACCTTGATCGTTATTTTGAATTCTGTAATCATACCCTATTTCAAAGTTAGGTGCCTCTTTAAAATTAGAGCGTAATTCTAGTCCGTAATTTTGAGTAAAGCTTTCGTTAACAGAACGCGTAAGATTATCAGGATCGTTACTTGTTGAAATAAATTGATT
Source organism: Hanstruepera flava (assembly GCF_023634025.1). GTDB lineage: Bacteria > Bacteroidota > Bacteroidia > Flavobacteriales > Flavobacteriaceae > Hanstruepera > Hanstruepera flava. The sequence continues at coordinate 179,507 of NZ_JALJCW010000003.1, forward strand.
AAACTTTCCGTATGTGAAACTTGCATTAGCAGATGCTCTTAATTTACCAAACGATCGCTGAAAACGTCCAAAAGCATTAAAAGTTTCATCTGCAAAATTAGAATTAAAAGGCGAGCTAACCCTTACAACACTATTTTCCTGGAAAGTAGAAGCTGTACGTATTCTATCAATATTTTTAGTATAACTAATTCGTGCAAAAACATTGGTGTAATTAAACATGTTAAAACTGAAATAGTTTAAACTTAAATTATGTGCTAATGCGCTTTCCAATTCTTGGTTTCCAGTAAAGAATGCATTATAATTATTTAAAACTAAACCTTCGGCTAATTGGTTAACATCTGTAAATTGTGTTACCATACGATAATCAAACGTAATTTGCTCACTTTTCTTAAGCTGAATTCTTGCATTAAAATCTGGTAATAGTCTTACAAAATTATCTGTAAAACTCACACCAAACTGATTATTTCTAGCACTGTACGTGTGCGCCGTAAATCCAGGGGTAAGTGTAAAAATGCCTAATTTTACACGATAATGTACACCAAGATAAACATCTGAAAATGTATAATCTATATCGTTTTCTGGGCTATTATTATTAGGTTGATTGTTAAATTCTGAACCATTATCTAAAGTTTGAAAAATACGTGAATTAAATTTTTGATTACTATAAATCGTTCCTAATGTGAAATTTATATTACTCTTGTCGTTTAATATATTCCAATAATCCACCTTGGCATCTATTTGATTTGTTTTAACACGACGTTCTTGATTAACCACATAATTAACTTGATTTGGATCTAAGCCTAAAAAGTTTCCGGCATTTTCGTAAGAATCCTTGTCTTCAATTAAAGCATTATAAAATGGGTCTTCATCAGACCATAAATGTTGTGCTTCAAATGCAAAAATATTAGTGTCATCAAGTGTGTAATAATAGTTAAAGCGTTGATTAATGCTAAACGGATTTATATTTTCATTTTGATTTGTATTTCCTAAAACAGAAGAGAAAAACTTTTGCTCTTGCGTTTCTTGAGACATACGCCCTAAAATTTCGTAATCCAATTGGTTATTAGCATTCTTTTTATAAGTTGTAGCTAATTTAATGGCACCTAAATCACTGCGTTGTGTTGTTCTGCTTTCGGTTTGTTCATCTGGTATGTCCAGTTCTGGATCTGTATAAACAATACTGTTATTTTCCTGCAGCTCAATTTTATTACCAGTATAAATTGCAAAACCAGTAATATCTAATTTATCATTAGGTGAGTAGCTAAAGTTAGCAGCACCAAATCTTGAGTTAATTTCTTTTGCTCTATCATTTTGCAGATTTAAAAATCCTAAGCCATTATTACCTAAACTAATATTAGTACCGTTATTTTGACTTGGCGCTCTATTGAAACCACCTCCGAAATTAAAATAATCTCGTCTAGAGAAAGCAATTTCACCTAAATTGTTGGCATCAGTAATGACATTGACGCTCATTTTTTTACTGTAATAAAATAATTTAGCTTGAGCGAGATATAAAGCCTGATCGGCAGCAGAAACACCACCACCTCCAGTTACATTACCAAACCAGAAATTATCTTTACCTTCTTTAAGCTTAATATTCAAGGCAATATTATCTTGATTGTTTTGAACACCACTTAACTGACCAACTTCGGCATAGTTTTTTAAAACCTGAACTTTATCAACAGCATTTGCCGGTATGTTTTTAGTAGCGAGTTTTGAATCGCCATCAAAGAAATCTTTGCCTTCAACCATAACCTTGTTAACCACTTTACCTTCTACTTCCACTTGTCCATCTGCATTAATTTCAACACCAGGCAGGTTTTTTAGAACATCTTCTAATTTTCGTTCTGTTCCTGTATTAAAAGAATCGGCATTATAGATTAGCGTATCGCCTTTAACGGTTACTGGCATTTCATATATTAACTCCACCTCATCTAAAGTATTATCGTTCTCTAAAACGAAGTCTCTAGTAACGCTTTCTTCTTTTGTTTCAACTGTAACTTCAGCGGTTTTCATACCAATATAACTAACCTGAACTTTATAACTGGTATTTTTTTCTAATGATAATTTATAGCGTCCTTGGTCGTTTGTAATACCGTAAGAATCTAACTTATTAGTTTCTTGATTTATGGCAATAACATTTGCGAGTTCTAAAGGGTTGCCTATGCTATCCTTAACTACGCCTTCAATTTTAATTTGACCATAAGTAGAAATCCCAATTAAAAGAATGATTGCTGTTAATACGTGTTTCATTTAGTTTAAAATTTGGTTTGGTTGTCTTTTTTTATTTAGAGCAAATTATTATCTGCCTCGTCTACCGCTATACATATCGCGCATTTCGGCCATTTTTGTTGTTATAATTTCCTGATACTCCATTTTGGTAACCTCTTTACCTTTATCTGGAGCTTCTATTTTATTTTTTTCTGTTGGGTTTATTACAATTTTTGAACATAACATAGTGGTATTTCCTGCATTTACTTCTAGAATTAAACCAGGTAAACCCCAATATTCTAGTGGTCCATGGCTTACAGGTATTTGAGGTGTGTACCATGCCTCTATTTGCGTCATGTTTACTTCTTGAATTTTGGAAGTATCCCCATCTGCTACTTCATTATTACTTTCATTTTTATCTTCTTCTTTATTTTGATTTCTTAATTTATCCCAAGAAAAATCATACCATGATAATTGCTCACTAGGAACCACGGCTACTGCTCTCATGCACATGTATTCACCTATTTGTTTTGTGTCTGCTGTCATATTCCATTCTAACTTTAGCAATTGGTCTTTAACTAAAAACTGTTTGCCATAAAACTCTTGATCTTGCAATAAGGTGTTAGTTTTTACATTTTTATATTGTTTTCCTGGAGTAAAATTTTTACCCCAAGAGTCTGTAGCTCCAGAAATGGCATCTAGCTTTTCATCTTCTTTAAACAAAGACTCTTCAACACTAAAGGTTAAAATATAAGTTTTCTCCAATCTGTTTTTTAAGCGTTCTTGAACTTGTTTTTTTTGTGCCTCGCTCAATCTGGATCCCCATCTACCTAAATCTAGGGTAGATTTTGAGAAATAATATGCTTGTCCTTGAAAATCTTGTGCAAACAATCCTGTATATAGAAAAAAAAGTCCAAATATTGATGATAAAATGACTCGTTTAGTTTTCATGATGGTTTATTTTTGTTTAATTTTTTGTATTCAAAATTAAACAAAATAATTATTAAGCTGACATGAGATTAAATCTTTTAAGTAAATTTTAATACTTTACTAGATATCAATTAATTAACGCCCTCTACCTCCACCGCGATTACGACCTCCATACATTTCACGCATTTCTGCCATTTTATCTTTTACAATTTGGTTATATTCCGCCCTCGTTACTTCTTTTCCTTTAGAAGGTTTTTTTATCTCGTCTTTTTCGTCTGGATTCAAAACTATTTTTGAGCACAACATGGTTGTTCTTCCTGCACTTACTTCTAAAATTAAACCTGGTAAGCCCCAGTACTCACCTGGGCCATTATTAACTGGAATCTGTGGTGTATACCAAGCTGTAACTGTTATGGTTTCAGGCACTTCAATTTCGGACATAGGATCATCAGATTTTTCGGCTGTATCTGTAGAATCTTGTTTCTTCTCATCATCTTCTTTTTTCTCTTTTCTACGCATATTGCTCCAATCAAACTCATCAACCTTTTTTACTGCTGTGGCTTTAAAACACATATACTGTCCAATTTGCTTGGTTTCTGTTCCCATTTCCCATTTTAATTCTGGAAGCGAATCTTTGACTAAAAACTGCTTACCAAAAAATTCCTGATCTTGAAGCATTTGCTTCTCCTTAATGTTTTTGTATTGTGCTCCACCAGTAAAACTACTCATCATTCCAAATCCTCTCCCTCCACCTCCAGGCGCTTCTAGTTTTTCATCTTCTTTGTACATAGATTCAGATTGCGTGAATGTTAGAATATATTGCTTTTCTAAAAAGCTTTTCATGCGTTCCTGAATTTGCTTCTTTTGCTGCTCACTCAATTGTCTTCCTCCCCAATTGTCCAAATCCATGGTAGTTTTAGTTTGGTAATAGGCTTTTCCTTGAAAGTCTTTTTGTGCAAAAGAAAATAAAGTAATCAATAAGAAAAATGCAATTAAAGGCATTTTTGTAGTTTGTAGTTTCATTGTATAGCGTCTTAAAAAGTTATAATCGAAATTTACGATTAATTCCTATATGACTAACAAACACTTGAAACGTTTAACCTTTGACTGTTAAAATTTTCACAAAAAATTAACCTCCAATACGAATCTCAACATTTTGCCCGCCATCGTCACTCCAAGACGAACGCATACGTTCTTCCATTTCTTTCATTTTCTTTTCCATAATTTTGTCGTATTCTTCTTGAGTGACTTTTTTACCCTTTGTTGGTTCTTCAATTTTTATTTTTTTGTCTGGATTTAATACAATCTTACTACAAATCATAGTTGTTGTACCATCGTTCACCTCTAATATTAAACCAGGTAAACCATGATAGTTTTCAGGCCCATTATTTACTGGAATAGAAGGTGCATACCAAGCCGTAACAGTTATTTCTTTCATTTCTGGCTCTTTGTTTTCATCTGGGCGTAAATCTTTATCGCCATTTATACTTATACCACTCTGTACAACCTCAACCTCTCTTTTCATAGTAGCCTTATAACACTCATAGTCGCCTATGAATTTTGTTTCCCCTGTCATTTCCCAATCTAGTTTCTCAAGTGAATCTTGAATTAAAAATAACTTACTAAAAGATTCATGCTGATTGGTATATCGATTTTCCTTTAAATTCTTAAATAACACATCTGATCCACCAGTATTAATCATCATAATTTCTACACCTGCTGGCTGTGGCGATTCTAAAGGTTCATCCTCTTTATAAATGGACGTTTCCTTATTGAAATTTAGAATATACGTTTTCTGAAATTGCTTTTTAAGCATCTCCAACATAAGCGTGTGTTGGTCTGAACTCATTTGAGTACTATCCAATTGAATATCTACTTTACGAGACGTTTTATAGGTTGCTTCTCCTTGAAAGTTTTGTGCAAATGCAAATTGAAGTGCCAAAATAAATAGTAAAAATGTTATTATTTTTTTCATGATTGTATGTTTTTAAGTTTCACTATCACAAATATGATATGTAAATTAAACAATAACAGTTAATGAGTGTTAACGTGTGTTAACCGATTAGCAATACTAGTTTTTTACCTATACATTTGAATTATGAATGACATGCGTTATAAATGGATTTTAAACACCATTGTGGTTGTTATTTTATGTACAATAGCTATTCAAGTATATTGGAACTACAAGAACTATTTGACCAACAAGCAACAGCTTATTAATGATGTTCAAATAAGCTTAGACAATGCTATTGATACCTATTATGCTAACATTGCGCACCATAATACGCTTGCTTTTGCATTTGAAACGGACAACATGTCTGACATAATACTTAAGCAACAAAAAATTGATAGTATTGTTCAGAATATCGATCTGATCACTAAAAATATTTCAGAAGATGATTCTTTAAGAATTCAAATTATGGAAGATATTTCTGTTATAAGTGATAATGACTCCATAAAGGGCAATATTATAAAACAGTGGACACCATCACAATTGGAAGTAAGAGCTACAAACCACACACATTTAGATTCACTAACCGAAGACTCTTTTAAATTATTGACCTCCAAAGTCATCTATTCTATGACAAATGAAAGTTTAAAAATTGATAGATTAGACTCGCTTATAGGGCTAGAGCTCGGCAGAAAAAACCTGAATGTAGATTACGCTTTGTTGTTTAAATCTCCGTTTGACACTTTACAATCTAAAAATTACAATGCACTTAAAAACAACCATTTAAAAACTGCTTCAAAATCAGCTTATTTACCGAAAGGCAGTTTACTTGAAATTCGTTTTACCAATAGTACTGCAATAATTTTAAAGCGCATTTTATCCGGTCTTTTCTTGTCGCTTTTGTTGGTTTTAGGCGTTATTGGATGTTTATTTTATTTACTTAAAGTCATCAAGCACCAAAAGCAATTGGCAGAAGTTAAAAACGATTTGATAAGCAACATTACACATGAATTTAAAACGCCAATTGCCACAATTGGTGTAGCTTTAGAGAGTATCAAGAATTTTAATATTATAAATGATAAAGAAAAGACAAAGAGCTATTTAGATATGTCTGAAGAGCAATTAAAAAAGCTAAATACCATGGTAGAAAAGCTTTTAGAAACAGCCTCGTTAGATAGCGATAATTTAGAACTTAAAAAGGAATCTGTTAATGTCTCTGAATTAATTGAAAAATTAGTTTACAAACATCAATTGCAATTACAATCCAAAACTTTAGAGCTAACAGACTTTAAGTCTGATGTCTCGGGCAGCATAGATGTTTTTCATTTTGAAAATGCCATTAACAATATAATTGACAATGCCATTAAATACGGTGGAGACACCATTAAAGTTAGCCTATCTGAAAACAGCATTGGCCTTACAGTTATGGTTTCTGATAATGAAAACAGTCTAACAGAAGCGCAAAAACATAGAATATTTGAAAAGTTCTATCGCATACCCAAGGGCAATACCCATGACATAAAAGGCTTTGGTATTGGTTTGTATTATACCAAAAAAATAATTGAAAATCATGGTGGTATTATTTCTTTAGAATTAGGAAATAATCAAAAAACCTTTAAAATAACTTTACCTAATGGCTAAAAAAACAACCATTTTATTAGCCGAAGACGAACCTGCCTTAGGCCAAATAATTAAAGAAAGTTTAGAAACACGTGATTTTAAGGTCTTACTTTGTGTAAATGGTGAAGATGCTTTTAAAATCTACAACCAAGAACATCCAGAACTTTTGGTTCTAGATGTTATGATGCCAAAAAAAGATGGTTTTACTTTGGCTAAAGAAATACGTGCCATAGATCATACCATTCCAATTATTTTTTTAACAGCCAAATCGCAAACACATGATGTTGTTGAAGGGTTTACCATAGGTGGTAATGACTATCTTAAAAAACCCTTTAGCATGGAAGAATTGATTGTTAGAATTCATAATTTATTAAACCGTTCTGCATTAGAGCAAACCAAGGAAAGCTATCAAATAGGTAATTATATGTTCGATTTTCCAAAGCAAACACTTTCCTATAAATCTGAAAACCCCATTCAATTAACGCACAGAGAAACACATTTACTATTTCATTTAATAGAAAACAAGAACCATGTTTTAGATCGTTCAGTTATACTAAACAAGCTTTGGGGAAGCGACGATTTTTTTAATGCTAGAAGCATGGATGTTTTTATTACCAAACTCCGCAAAAAACTTAAAAAAGATGAAAGCGTTCAAATATTAAATGTTCGTGGGTTTGGATATAAATTAATCTGTTGATTTCTGGATTGATTTTTGTACTTTTCAATTTCGTATGAAATGGGCATTTTACTTTTTATTTTTCTTTTCGGTGCATCTATACTCACAAGATAGCCTTAAGGCTGTTTTAGTTGAATCTTCACCATTAAAGGTACAGTCTATAATTGGAACCGATAATTTTGATGCTCAATACTATATAAACAATAATGTATTTTACAAAAAAATTGATTCTAAAACTATAAATTTTAGCGCTATTCAATTAGGAGAAATTGCATCTACCGATATTTATAATCCGCTTAAAATGATACTATTTTATAAGGATTTTAATACTGTAATTGTTTTAGACAACCGACTGGCAGATATATACAAAATAGACTTTAACGTTAGACAGCCTTACCGTAACGTTAGCCATGTTTCTGTCGGGAATGATAATACCATATGGACATTTAATCAAGATTTACAACAATTACAATTGTATGATTATTTAAACAATCAAATTAGAGCTACAGCATTGCCTGTAGTTTCAAATGTTTTGCATTTGGCCAGTAATTACAATTATGCTTGGTTACTTACTGAAAATTATATTTACAAGTACAGTTATTTTGGCAGTATGTTGTATAAAATAAAAAATGATGGCTACACAGTAGCTGAAGAACGCAATGACGATGTTATATTAAAAAAGGATAACAAGCTGTACTTTCTTAAAGACAAAACCGAAGAAATCATACCAATCATTCTACCGGAATTGTTAATAAATCAGTTTTTTGTAACGGGTGAAACCTTGTATATTTACGATTCTGAAACCCTTTACAAATTCCAACTAAAAAACTATTAAAACTATGCATGTTGCAGTAGCGGGAAATATAGGCGCTGGAAAAACAACGCTAACAAAATTATTGGCAAAACATTATAAATGGGAACCTCAACTGGAAGATGTTGTAGACAACCCATACCTTGATGATTTTTACAATCAAATGGAACGTTGGAGTTTCAACCTACAAGTCTATTTTTTAAATAGTCGTTTCAGGCAAGTCAATCAAATTAGACAAAGTGGTAAAGATATTATTCAAGATCGTACCATTTATGAAGACGCACATATTTTTGCGCCCAATTTGCATGCCATGGGCTTAATGACTAATCGGGATTTTGAAAATTATCGCTCATTATTTGACTTAATGGAGTCATTTGTTCAAGGACCAGATTTATTAATCTATTTGCGTAGCTCAATACCTAATTTAGTCAATCAAATTCACAAGCGCGGACGCGATTACGAAAACTCTATTAGTATAGATTACTTAAGTCGTTTAAACGAACGTTACGAAGCTTGGATACACGGTTATGATAAAGGCAAACTCTTAATTATAGATGTTGACAATATGGATTTTGTTTCTAACCCTGAAGATTTAGGAACTATTGTCAATAAAATTGAAGCTGAAATTCATGGCTTATTTTAAAACATTAGAACCAATTCAATACTAAAAAACCACGCATGATGCGTGGTTTTTTTAAATCTATTTAAAAGAACAAATTATTTATTCTTTTACTATTTCTTCTTCAACTTCTTTTGTGTTATCAATAACTTTTTCCTTGAACTGGGTAGCCTCACCTTTAAGTTTATCTACTTTAGCTTGCACTTCTTCAGGAGTTCCTGAAATAACAGATTCTTTAACTTGTGATTCACCATTTACAACAGTTGTAGTTTTTACCACTGCTTTAGCTACGCTTTCATTTAAGATATTCATTTCAACCAATACTTTCTTGACCTCTTGACCCTCTACAACTTCAATTTCATTTTCATTCATGGCAACGCCTTCTTCAATATTGTGACCTCCCAATATTGGAGCAATTACCAATCCTACTAAACAAGTTAGTTTAATTAAAATATTCATAGATGGCCCAGAAGTATCTTTAAATGGATCTCCAACTGTGTCACCAGTTACAGCCGCTTTGTGGGCATCTGAACCTTTATAAGTCATTTCTCCATTGATTTCAACACCAGCTTCAAAAGATTTTTTAGCATTATCCCATGCGCCACCTGCGTTGTTTTGGAAAATAGCCCACATAACACCAGACACACAAACACCAGCCATATAACCTCCCAGTGGTTCAGCACCAAATACCAATCCGATGATGATAGGAGTGATAATTGTAATTAAACCTGGTAAGATCATTTCTTTTAATGCCGCTTTGGTTGAAATATCAACACATTTTGCATATTCAGGTGTTCCTGTTCCTTCCATAATACCTGGAATCTCTCTAAACTGGCGACGTACTTCCTGAACCATTTCCATAGCCGCTTTACCAACCGATTGCATAGCCAAAGCCGAGAAGATTACCGGAATCATTCCTCCAACAAATAACATGGCCAATACATCGGCTCTAAAAATATTGATACCGTCAATTCCTGTAAAAGTTACATAGGCTGCAAATAAGGCTAAAGCCGTTAAGGCAGCAGAAGCAATCGCAAAACCTTTACCAACAGCAGCTGTAGTGTTTCCAACTGAGTCTAAAATATCTGTACGCTCACGAACGTGAGGCTCTAATTCACTCATTTCAGCAACACCTCCAGCGTTATCAGCAATTGGACCAAAAGCATCTATAGCCAATTGCATAGCAGTTGTTGCCATCATAGCAGAAGCAGCTAAAGCTACACCGTAAAAACCTGCTAATTCATAAGAACCATAAATAGCAGCAGCAAATAACACCACTGACAAAAATGTTGATTTCATACCTACAGCCAAACCTGCAATAATATTTGTTGCAGCTCCCGTAGAACTATTTTTAACTATATCTAAAACTGGTTTCTTACCTAAACTTGTATAGAATGCCGTTACCATAGAAATTAACGCACCAACAGCTAAACCAATACAAGCTGACCAAAACACATTTATTGAAGGAATGGCTTTATAACCTTCTCCAAAGAACTTCATATTCATTGTTTCTGGTAACATCATATCTATTAAGAACCAACTAGCAATTAATGTGATAATAATTGATACCCAGTTACCCATATCCAATGCTTTTTGAACTTGTGGTTCTTTTGCATCATTACTTGAAATTTTAACCAAGAATGTGCCCAGTATAGAAGCCAAGATACCAACACCAGCAATAACGATTGGCAATAAAATTGGACCCATATTGTTAAACGAATCTGTAAAAGGTGCATTTAACGACATATCTTTAATCAAATAGTTTCCAAGAACCATTGCAGCTAAAACAGTCGCCACATAAGACCCAAATAAATCGGCTCCCATACCTGCAACATCACCTACATTATCACCTACGTTATCTGCAATAGTAGCTGGGTTACGAGGATCATCTTCCGGGATACCTGCTTCAACTTTACCAACCAAATCAGCACCAACATCAGCAGCTTTTGTATAAATACCACCACCAACACGAGCAAATAAAGCAATAGACTCTGCACCTAAAGAGAAACCTGCAAGTGCTTCAAGAGCCATTGTCATATCGTTATAGAATGATGAACCACCATCTACAAACATTTTTACAAATACGAAAAAGAACAAACTCAATCCTAACACGGCCAAGCTAGCTACACCAAGTCCCATAACGGTTCCACCGCCAAATGACACTTTTAATGCTTGAGGCAAGCTTGTTTTAGCAGCTTCTGCAGTTCTAGCGTTGGCCTCAGTTGCGATTCGCATACCAATATTTCCAGCTAAAGCCGATGCAAACGCACCAACAATAAAAGCTACAATAATTATCCAATGGGTTGTATCAACCAACATTGAAATAACACCTAGTGCTATAGCTGCAATTACAACGAATATCAATAATAAGCGATATTCAGCGCCTAAAAACGCTAAAGCCCCTTCTTTAATGGCTTTAGATATACCTTGCATTTTTTCACTTCCGGCTGCCTGCTTTTTTACCCAAGCCATTTTCACCATCATAAACAGAAGACCAAGTACTGCCATTGCAATTGGCACAAAAATCATGTTTGATTCCATATTAATTAGTTTATATTTTTAATAATTAGCAGGGCAAAAGTAGTGAAATGGATTTTAATAGAAAAACCCTACTAAATGTATTGTTTAGTAGGGTTTTAAATTCACTATTTTTTATAAACTATATGGTAAAATCACCATTGGTTTTATGCTCGCTATTCTCATAACGCTCAACACATTTGTTGAATATCTCATAAGCTTCTTTAGCATTTCCCCATCCGCCAACATCTACTTTCTTTTTTTCTAAATCTTTATAAACCTGAAAAAAATGTGTGATTTCCTTTTTTCTATGTGGATTTAAATCTTCAATATCTGCATAACTGTTCCATATAGGGTCACTTACAGGAACACATACCAATTTTTCATCTGGTCCTTTTTCATCAGCCATATGGAAAACACCAATAGGTTTCACTTCCATCACGCACATAGGAAATGTAGGTTCAGTTCCCATAACCAAAACATCCAAAGGATCTCCATCCAATGCTAGGGTTTCTGGAATAAAACCATAATCTCCAGGATACATCATTGATGAAAACAACATACGATCAAAACGTATTTTATTGAGTTCAAAATCGTATTCATATTTGTTACGGCTACCCTTTGGTATTTCAATCAGTACATCAAACGTAGTTTTTCCTGTATTTATCATTATTATTTTTTTGGACTGCAAAGGTACGGAAGAGTTTAGGTTTGGGCAATAGATAAATAACTTTAAAATTATATTATCAACTTTACTAATTCTAATAATCTGCAGAAAGGCGTTTAATTGTTAAAATAAAAAACCTCATCTCATTTTTTTATATCTTGTTGTTTCATTCAAAAAATAATCAAACCAAACAGCATGAGATATTTAGTAACGGTCCTCATTATTATATTCAGCTTTTCAACTCTGCAATCACAAACCCAACCTTGGCAAGGTAAATTTGAACCCATTGATAATATGATTGCGCCACCAAACAGTTATCGTACAGCGAGTGGTGCACCAGGAAAAGCCTATTGGCAACAACGTGCTGATTACAAAATTAAAGCCACTTTAGACGAAAAAAACAATGTTCTTTCTGGAGAGGAAATTATTACCTACCACAATAATTCTCCAGACGACTTAAATTATCTTTGGATTCAACTAGAACAGAACGTCAATAGAAAAGAAAATCCAGATTTTGGCGAAGCGTTTGGTGGCATTAGTGATAATATGAGTACGCGACAAATGCAATTTCTAACTCGTACCATCGATTTTCCAGCAGGCTATACCATAGAGTATATTAAAAATAGTTCTGGTGAGAACATGAAGGCTTTGGTTAATAATACCATGATGAAAGTCATGTTAGACAAACCTTTAAAATCTGGGGAATCTATGAGTTTATCATTGGCTTGGTCCTATCCTATTACAGATAGAAGTATGTTTTTACTCTCGCGTGAGGGCTATGAGTATTTTCCTGAAGATGACAACACTGTATATCTTATAGCCCATTGGTTTCCAAGAATGGCAGTTTATAATGACACCGAAGGCTGGCAAAACCAACAGTTTCAAAGACTAGGAGAATTTGCTTTAGAATTTGGCAATTACGAAGTTGAAATTACAGTGCCTGAAGATCATATTGTAGCCTCAACAGGACAACTTCAAAATAGCGAATCGGTTCTAACCAAAACACAAAGAAAGCGCTTGGAACAAGCTGAAAATACGTTTGACAAACCCGTCATGATTGTTACAGAAGATGAAGCCAGAGCTAATGAAAAGTCTAAAGCCACAAAGCTTAAAACCTGGAAATATACTGCTAAAAATGTTCGTGATTTTGCCTTTGCATCATCCAGGAAATTTATTTGGGATGCTCAAGCCGTTCAACTGGAAACTAACAAGGTTATGGCCATGTCATTTTATCCCAAAGAAGGTTTACCTGTTTGGAGCGAAGAATCTACTAAAGCCGTTAAAGCTGCTTTGGAAGTCTATTCTGAAGCCACATTTGAATACCCTTATCCTGTGGCTATTTCAGTCAACACCTCGAATATTGGAATGGAATTCCCCATGATTAGCTTTAACGGTGGTAGACCACGCAACGGTAAAATGAGTGACAATGCTAAATCGGGAATGATTGGGACCATAATTCACGAAGTCGGTCACAATTGGTTCCCAATGATTGTCAGCTCTGATGAACGCAAATGGATGTGGATGGACGAAGGGTTAAATACTTTTTTGCATCAACGTACAGTTGCAGAACGTTATCCTGAATTTCATAGTACAGAGCCAAAAGACATTGTGCCTTTTATGCAAGGTGACAAGAATATTTTACGCCCTATTATGACTACTTCAGATAATGAGTTACTTACACAATTTGGAGCAAATTTTTACCAAAAACCGACAGTTGGGTTACAAATGTTACGCAATTCTATAATTGGACAAGAACTCTTTGATCAAGCATTTAAAGAATATGCCAATCGTTGGAAATACAAACACCCAAACCCAGGTGATTTATTCAGAACTTTGGAAGATGCCACAGCAGCTGATTTAGATTGGTTTTTTAGAGGATGGTTCTTTACAACAGACCATGTGGACATGGAATTAACCGATGTAAAATGGTACAAAGTGTATGAAGAAGATTTAAACATTGAAGACCAACAGAAAAAAGTAAAAATTGCAGCAACTGGAGAAGGTACTGAACAGAAAGCTAAAGATTTCTCAAGTGGTCCAGATATGATTAAACTTTCTGACACACCAGACCAGGCTTATGGTGGGTTTTTATCGCGTTTAGATGAAGACGAATTACGCAAACAAGTTTCTGGTAAGAACATTTACGAAGTAACTGTGAAAAATGTTGGCGGTTTGGTTATGCCTGTTAGAATAGAATGGATTTATAAAGATGGTAGTAAGGAAACTGATATGCTTCCAGCAGATATTTGGCGTAGAAATGAATATCAAATAACCAAAACATTCATTAAGGACAAAGAAGTTGAGAAAGTAAATTTAGATCCAAACTTTGAATTTGCCGACACCAATATGGCTAACAATAGTTTCCCTAAAGTTGAAGAAGCATCTCAATTTGACACTTTTAAAGAAGGAAAACAAAATTAGAATTCAAATCCAAAACTGCCTGTGATTCCAAAATCTCGGGCATTTGGGTTATCTAAATAATTTCCTCTAAAATTAAAGTCAATTCTAAAGATTTTAAAAATATTACCTATACCGAAGCTGTATTCGTAATAAATTTCATTATTTGGAGCTACCAAAGGAATGTTTGCAGGAGCACTTAATGCAATGTTTTCATCAGAAAGGCTTCCCCAAACTCCTCGAATACTAACAATTTCTCTCCAATCTAATTTTCGCAATAATGGTATTCTAGAAAACAAACGACCATTAAAATTATGCTCTAAAAACAACGCCAGATACGTATCAGTTACAAACTCATAAAAATCCAATTGCGAAAACGATTTGTAAATTGAAAAATACGATTGGTTACCAGGAACAACACTCAATAAACCAAGAGGTACTTCTCCAAAAGTCTTACCGGCTTCAATTGTAGAACGTAAACGTCCGAAGCCACCTATTTGCCATGGTTGAATATATGAAAACTGCAATTTTGTATATTCAAAATCACTATTCAACAAATCTTTTCTACCCACACTCAACTGCGCAAATATTGACGCGTAATTATCGTTAGCATTAGTACGCTCTACACCATGACCTGTCATCTTTCTGTTTGGAAAATACGATAGTGCCAACGTATTTTCCAGCTGTTTAATTTCAGATGAAACACCTGTTGGTGAATCTGGATCAACGTAATCTAAACTAAAGGTTGGTGACGCAGAGGACAAGGTTCTATAATCAGCGCCATATCTAATCAAGAAATTTTTAACCGGTTCAATTTCTAACGCAATGGTAGTTAAAAATATGTTACTTAACTTATCGTTTGGAGCTGTTGTAAATACTGCATTCGACGCCAGGCTTCTACCTAAAACATCTTGTGAGGTTGTTAAACTTGCTCCTATTTGTTCAATATCACGCCTATGCCCTGCGGATATAATAAGCCTGTTTCTTTTGTTCAATAGCCATTTTGCTGAAAGACCATATTTAAATTTATTGTCTTTAAACCCATAAGCTAGAAACCCTTGCACACGCCATAAATCATTTCGCCCAAAATAGGTTCTCCCTCCTGTGCGAAGCCTTAATCCTTCAACATCATTGTAACCAAAAGTTGATAAAATAGGCCCATAGTCAAAATTCCATTTGTCAATCTCCACATATCCTGAAGCTAAAATAGAACCATAATTATAGAGTCGTTTAAACTTTGCAACGGTTTTCAAAGTGTCTAGCATTTTATAGACTCCGCGTTCATCTTTACTCAAGGATTCCATTCTATTTTCATCCCAAAAGGCATCATCACGATTATACGCATCTTCGTTATAATTAAAAACTTCCTCTTTATAGAATTTTTCGTCTTTTAATTCATTAAACACATAGTTGTCATACAAAGTAGTTCGCTTTCCGTAAATACCTCGAGACTTTTCCTTCTTATTAAAGGTAAAATCAGACATGAAATAATCGCGTTTAATTAAAAAGAGGGTGTCATTTACAACTTCAAATTCTTGTTCAATATAAATTTCCTTAACCCAATTAATATTGGCACTTTTAGAAGCCTGCATATTAATTTCTTTGAGCGCATAAGTTGAATCGTTTACCCAGAAATCACCTTTAAATGTCAATTCATTTTTTCGCCTTGGGTAGTATATAATATTATAGCACCATTTGTTATCAATAAAAGCACTATCGGCCAACACGTAATTATAGGTGTTAATCCCTGTTGTTGAAATTGGACTTACAAAACTCTTGTCGAAAAACTTAAGGTAATTGTCGTAGACATCGTATTCTGAATAAAGATCTTTAATAAAATCAATAATAGACTCGTTGTTGCTAAAACCTGAATTTTTATTACCCTTAAGCTCAACTTTTTCTTTATTTAAAATATTATCACCATATACTTTGGCAACTTCTTCATTAATGAATATAGGCAAATAGGTTTTTCCTGTTACTTTGGAGGTATCTACCTGTTCAAAAACAAACTCCATACCCTTAAAGAGTTTACCATTAATCAAAGCGCTATCAATTGTATTTAAATCGAATTCAACTTTCTCATATCTGTCATAAGCATATTGGTTAAACTGTCGTAAACCGTTTTGACGTTTACGTTCCCATACTTTTTGCATGATAGCTATTGCTGGGTTCTCCTCTGCTTTTTTTGATTGTTTTCCAGTAACAATAACAACTTCACTTAAGGCCGCTGCTTCCTCTTTAATTACAAACTTTAAATTGTAGTTTACTTTCTTTTCTAAAGGCACTTCAATAGTTTCATACCCTACAAAAGAGACAATTAAGGTTTTCCATGTACTGTCTGATTCTAAATAGAAACGCCCTTCTTCGTTTGTAATGGTGCCCTCAAAAGACCCTTTAAATATAATATTGGCAAAGGCAACAGGCTCATCATTTTCATCATACACATAACCGCTAACTTTTGTTTGAGCAAAAGCTGAAACCAAAGTCAGGAAAAAACAAGTTATAAGTAGATTAAATTTCATATTGACAAAAAAACTTCATCAACAATGCTGCCAATGAAGTTTATAAACGTAAGAAATATTTTTTTATTTGTATAAAACCTTCTTAACTGCCTTAACAACATCGTTGCTATTAGGTAGCCATTCTTCCAATAAAACTGGTGAATAAGGCGCAGGCGTATCTGCTGTATTTATCTTTACAATAGGTGCATCTAAATAATCAAAAGCTTTAGATTGTACTTGGTAAGTAATCTCGGTAGCAACGTTACCAAATGGCCAAGCTTCTTCTAAAATTACTAATCTATTGGTTTTTTTAACCGAATTTAAAATGGCGTCATGATCCATTGGTCTTACTGTTCGTAAATCAATAATTTCGCATGATATCCCTTCTTTTTCCAATTCTTCAGCCGCTTTGTATGCTTCTTTAATAATTTTTCCAAAAGATACAATGGTTACATCTGAACCCTCACGCTTAATATCTGCTACTCCTAAAGGTATGGTATATTCTCCTTCTGGCACTTCGCCTTTATCTCCATACATTTGCTCACTCTCCATAAAAATAACAGGATCATCATCACGAATAGCCGATTTTAAAAGCCCTTTGGCATCATAAGGGTTTGAAGGCACAACTACTTTTAAACCAGGCGTATTGGCATACCAACTTTCAAAAGCCTGTGAGTGAGTTGCTGCCAACTGACCTGCAGAGGCTGTTGGACCTCGAAACACAATAGGACATTTAAACTGACCACCAGACATCTGTCTAATTTTGGCAGCATTATTAATAATTTGATCAATACCAACCAAAGAGAAATTAAAGGTCATAAACTCAACAATTGGTCTGTTGCCAGTCATGGTTGAACCTACAGCTATTCCTGCAAAACCTAATTCAGCAATTGGTGTATCAATAACTCGTTTAGGCCCAAACTCATCTAACATACCTTTACTCGCTTTGTAAGCCCCATTATATTCAGCTACTTCTTCTCCCATTAAATAAATGCTGTCATCGCGTCGCATTTCTTCGCTCATGGCTTCACAAACCGCTTCTCTAAATTGTAATGTCTTCATATTCTATTCATAATTAGGAAGAGCAAAAATAGGAAATATTAATAATAAATTTGCATAAAAAACAACTGTATATTTTGCAGTAACAACCATATATCCTACCTTTATTTTTCAACATTATCACTATGCCTAACCATAAATTATTAGTACTTACAATTTTGTTGGTTTCAGTTTTAAGTTTTTCACAAAACCCCATATTATGTCCCCAATTATCTGATACATTTAAAATTTCTGAATCAATTAATATTCCAACAATAACTGAAAATGATGATGGCACAATTATGCTCATTAGCCCTCAACAATATATTACAGATATTTTTGGCAACTATATCATTTATGGTTTTGAGAGAAGTTTCCCTACTGCAGACTCAGAACCATTGTCTCAATATTATACTATATTCTTTGAAAACAAAGATTTAATTGTCGACTTATACAACAATGTCCCTTCAGATATATTTGAATTTATCTATGATGATGAAACGGTTCCAACAAAAATACCAATTGACCAAAATATAATTGACAACCTCGATGGTAAAACTTTTTATTTAAAATCCAGGTGCTTTACTGGCGCAGGTGGATTAACTTGTGAAAACACTGAAGAAGAAATCCCAGAGGACATAATTATTTTATTAGAATTTAACTATGATAGCAGTACAGAATTACTAAACGTTTCTTCTCCTGAAATCACACCATGTGGTAATAGTTTTAATATTGATTATACCGGTAAAACACATTATCAAATTTCAATTTGGAACTCGGTGCCAGGAATTATAAATGAAAGTTATGACACTCCTTACCCAGATTGTCATGATTTTGAGGGTTCATTATACAGAATTCTTGGCGTGACGTGTGATGCTAATCTTTATGAATTTATGAACTATAGCTATAACAACGATGAGCTCACACTATCAAAAGATACAGGTTTGGAGGCAATGGAATATTTAAAATTTGAAGACTACAGCCTATCTGTACCTTCAAATAGTTTAGATAACATTCAATTAATTACCTCTGTAAACAATGAACAAATTTATTTTAAGAATTTGAAAGATTCCTTTTATCAATTTGAGATTTTTGATTTGTCTGGTAAAAATTATATTAATTCTACAATTTATGGCAAAGACAAAATATTAATAAATCAATTGCCTGACGGCCTATATTTTATCAGACTTAACAATTACAAGAACAAAAGAGTCTTTAAGTTCATTAAAAAATAACCCTACTCCATTCTTTAATTATCATTTTAAGAATTAAATACTATGCGTGCATAGTAAAAAATCGGAATAAAATAATTACCTTCGTAACCTCAAAAAAATATACTTTTTACTAAAAATTATAGATATGAAAATATTAGTGTGTATTAGTCACGTTCCTGATACGACTTCCAAAATTAATTTTGCTGATGGTGACACAAAATTTGACACCAATGGTGTACAATTTGTAATTAATCCTAATGATGAATTTGGCTTAACGCGAGCTATGTGGTTTAAAGAGAAACAAGGGGCTAATGTTACTGTTGTTAATGTAGGTGGTGCCGAGACTGAACCAACATTGCGGAAGGCTTTAGCTATTGGTGCAGATAGCGCTATTAGAGTCAATACTGAAGCCAAGGATGGCTTTCAAGTAGCTAAAGAACTAGCAAAAGTTGTGCAAGATGGTGGCTACGATTTAGTTATTGCAGGTCGTGAGTCTATTGATTACAATGGTGGAATGGTTCCTGGAATGC
Source organism: Hanstruepera flava (assembly GCF_023634025.1). GTDB lineage: Bacteria > Bacteroidota > Bacteroidia > Flavobacteriales > Flavobacteriaceae > Hanstruepera > Hanstruepera flava. Next base: position 199,189 of record NZ_JALJCW010000003.1, read on the forward strand.
TTGCAGGCTTAACCAATGCAAACTTTGTAAATAATTGTATTAGTTTAGAAGTTGAAGGCACTAATGCCAAAGCTGTTAGAGAAATTGATGGTGGTAAAGAAACCATATCAACAAGCTTACCATTAATTATTGGTGGACAAAAAGGTTTAGTTGAAGAAAGTGACTTGCGTATTCCTAATATGCGAGGTATTATGATGGCGCGTCAAAAACCGTTACAAGTAACAGAACCAACAGGAGCAAATGCTGAAACTACATCAGTTAAGTTTGAAAAACCAGCTCCAAAAGGTGCTGTAAAATTAGTTGATGCCGATAATGTAGGAGAACTTGTAAACTTACTTCACAACGAAGCAAAAGTTATTTAATTAACGCTTAAAAAAAAGAAAACATGTCAGTTTTAGTATATACAGAATCAGAAGAAGGAAAATTTAAAAAAACTGCTTTAGAGGTAGCCTCTTACGCAAAGGCTGTTGCGGACCAAATGGGCACAACAGTAACCGCCATTACTTTTAATGCCAATGACACTAGTGTTCTAGGTAATCATGGTGTTGAAAAAGTATTACAGGTTAATAATAGTTCATTAGACAAGTTTAATGCCAATGCCTATGCAAGTGTTATAGCTCAAGCAGCTAAACAAGAAGGTGCAAAAGTTGTCGTTATTAGCTCAAGCGCAGACAGTAAATATTTAGCACCTCTTTTAGCTATAGATTTAGATGCAGGTTATGCTTCAAATGTTGTTGAAGCGCCTTCAAGCACATCGCCTTTTACAGTAAAACGTACTGCTTTTACAAACAAGGCTTTTAACAATACAACAATCGATACCGATGTAAAAATAGTTGGTGTTTCTAAAAATGCTTTTGGCGTTCATGAAAGTTCAGCTTCGGCTTCAGCTGAAGAATTTTCTGCCAACGTTCCAGAAATGGGCGTGCAAGTAGAATCCGTTGATAAAGTTACGGGTAAAGTTACAATAGCAGATGCAGAAATTGTTGTTTCTGGAGGTCGTGGTTTAAAAGGTCCTGAAAATTGGGGAATGATTGAAGAGTTGGCAGACGTTTTAGGTGCTGCTACTGCATGCTCAAAACCTGTAAGCGATTTAGGTTGGAGACCACATAGCGAACACGTTGGACAAACAGGAAAACCAGTTGCTTCTAACTTATATATAGCTGTTGGTATATCGGGTGCCATACAACATTTAGCAGGTATTAACGCTTCAAAAACCAAGGTTGTTATCAATACAGATCCTGAAGCTCCTTTCTTTAAAGCTGCAGATTATGGTATAGTGGGTGACGCTTTTGAGGTTGTTCCTAAATTGATTGAGAAATTAAAAGAATTTAAAGCTCAACAGTAATTTATTTTTTATAAATTGTAATTATATAAAGGGCTGTTTTAATTGGGTTTTACAAGGTTAATTAATATTTTAATGTTGTAAATTTAAAATAACAAATCTGTCTATTTTTATTTATAGAAGTTGTTAAAGTCCTAATTAAAACAGTTCTTTGTGTTTTATAAACTATGAGTTTAGTTCGACTAAATATAAAGGGAATATCATATAGCCAGACACAAAATGGCGCCTATGCTTTAATTTTAAACGAAGTGGATGGCGATAGAAAACTACCTATTGTTATTGGCGCTTTTGAAGCACAGTCCATTGCCATAGCATTAGAAAAAGAAATACGCCCTCCAAGACCCCTTACACACGACCTATTCAAAAATTTTGCAGATCGATTTGATATTGTTGTTAAGCAGGTCATTATCCACAAATTGGTTGATGGTGTATTTTACTCTAGTATAATTTGTGAACGTGATAAAATTGAAGAGATCATTGATGCCAGAACTAGTGATGCCATTGCATTAGCCTTAAGGTTTCAAGCACCAATATTTACCTATAAAAACATTTTAGATAAAGCAGGAATCTATTTAAAAATCAACCCAACTAAAGAAGAAGATGCTGAAGACGATAGTGTTTTGGTTAACGATTTAATTGCTGAAGAATTAGAGGCTGGCACTACTCAAGATGACTTAAAAGACAAAACATTGGAAGAACTACATAACATGTTAGACGAAGCTGTTTCTAACGAAGATTATGAAAAGGCCGCCAAATTGCGTGATGAAATTTCAAAACGCTAAACACACAAACAAATGAAACATTTTTTATTAGCTTTTACAGCTATTTTTTTTGGAATTACAATTAGTAATGCACAAAGCATTGAAAAAAAATGGCAGTTTCAGTCTGTAGAAAACGATTCCATATCTAATCTTTTTGAATTATCAAAGTCTGATGTTTTTATTTTAAACAAAGGTGATTTTAAGTACAATATTGAATCTAGAAACCTTGAAGCTTCAGGAGATTATATTCATCAAAATAATCTTTTGGTATTTTATTACAACCAACCAAACGATACCATTAGACGTTATAAAATAACCGAGCTCACAGACTCTACTTTAGTCTTCAATGAAAATAATACCCGTTATAGTTTTAAGTCTGTTCGTGAAATAGTAAAAGATGAATCTACTATATTAACCAATAGCGATCAAGATACTATAATACCGAGTCAAGGTTTTTCTTTTAACAGTCTTTGGCGAGGCATATTGGGTATGGTTTGTCTGATTTTTATTGCCTTTTTATTTAGTAGTAACAGACGTGCCGTAAATTGGAAAACGGTTGGTATAGGATTAGTTTTTCAACTTTTAATAGCAATAGGGGTTTTAAAGGTACCTTTTGTACAGGCTATTTTTAAATATTTAGGCAAGGCTTTTAATAAGGTTCTGACTTTTACTGAAGCTGGCACCGAATTCTTATTTAGTTCATTCATTTCTAATGAGATAGAAAGTCCCTTAATAAATTTTGCAATTACTATTTTACCGACAATTATATTCTTTTCTGCTTTAACATCTGTTTTATTTTATTTAGGGATTATTCAAAAAATAGTAAAAGCCATGGGATGGCTTCTTACAAAGCTATTAGGAATTTCTGGAGCCGAAAGTTTAAGCGTGGCTGGAAACATCTTTTTGGGGCAAACCGAGGCTCCATTAATGATTAAAGCCTATTTACAAAAAATGAATAAGTCTGAAATGCTTTTGGTTATGATTGGCGGTATGGCGACTGTAGCAGGAGGTGTATTGGCAGCTTATATACAGTTTTTAGGAGGTGATGATATGATATTAAGAGAATATTTCGCAAAGCATTTATTAGCTGCATCAGTCATGGCGGCTCCAGGCGCTATTGTTATTTCTAAAATACTCTATCCGCAAACCGAAGAAATTAACACTGATGTTACAATATCAAAGCAAAAAATAGGATCTAACATATTAGATTCTATCGCAATTGGTACCACTGAAGGATTTAAGCTAGCAGTGAATGTTGCCGCAATGTTACTAGTATTTGTTGCCTTTATTGCATTAATAAACTATGGATTAACCAAATTAGGAACAATAGGCAATATTAATGAATGGGTAAGTATTAACTCCCCTTATCCAGCTTTATCTCTTGAAGCTATTCTCGGAACAATTTTTGCTCCATTAATGTGGCTAATTGGAGTCGCAACAGATGATATAATGATGATGGGCCAACTATTAGGTATTAAATTAGCTGCAAGTGAATTCGTAGGTTATATACAGTTAGGTGAATTAAAAAATATAGCTAACACTACACATTTAAACTATGAAAAGTCCATTATTATGGCAACTTATATGCTTTGCGGATTTGCAAACTTCGCTTCAATAGGTATTCAAATTGGAGGCATTGGCTCTTTAGCACCAGGTCAGCGTAAAACGTTGTCAGAATTTGGTATGAAAGCTTTAATTGGCGGTACTATTGCGTCTTTAATTTCTGCAACTATTGCCGGTATGATAATTGGATAATTACATCAACAATTCGTTAATAACTTTTTATATAATTTAAGGGTTAAATCATTTTGGTTTGACCCTTTTTTCTATTTTTATTTCCCATAAAATCCGATTGAAGATGAAGCAATATCACGACCTTGTTAAGCATGTTTTAGAAAATGGAAATGAAAAAGCAGATCGTACTGGTACTGGAACAAAAAGTGTTTTCGGCTACCAGATGCGTTTTGATTTAAGTGAAGGTTTCCCTATGGTAACCACTAAAAAATTACATTTAAAATCTATTATTTATGAATTATTGTGGTTTTTAAAAGGTGATACCAACATCAATTACTTAACAGAAAACGGTGTTAGAATTTGGAATGAATGGGCTGACGAGAACGGTAATTTAGGCCCTGTTTATGGTCATCAGTGGCGCAATTGGAATAGCGACGATATAGATCAAATAAAAGATGTTATCCAAACACTAAAAACAAATCCTGATAGCCGTCGTATGTTGGTTTCAGCATGGAACCCTTCAGTACTGCCAAACACATCTAAATCGTTTTCAGAAAATGTGGCAAACGGGAAAGCAGCCTTACCACCTTGTCACGCATTTTTTCAGTTTTACGTGGCAGATGGCAAATTATCATGTCAATTATACCAACGTAGTGCCGATATTTTTTTAGGTGTGCCTTTCAATATTGCTTCTTATGCCTTATTTACTATGATGATGGCTCAAGTTTGTGGTTACGAAGCTGGTGAATTCATCCACACGTTTGGCGATGCACATATTTACAGCAATCATTACGAACAATTGGAACTACAACTGTCTCGCGACCCAAGACCATTGCCAAAAATGATTTTAAATCCTGAAGTAAAAGATATTTTTGATTTCACGTTTGAGGATTTTACATTAGTAGATTACAATCCACATCCACATATTAAAGGGGTTGTTGCAGTATAGTTTAGCTATTGTTTTTAATTTCCTAGAATAAAAAAGCTAAATTTACATAAGATAAGTATTTAGATATGTTCGGAAGAAAGAAAAACAAACCACAAGTAGATCCAACTGAATTAGAATTACTAAAAAATGCCCAACGACGCTTAAAACAGAAGAAAGGTGTATACACCCATTTCATTTTGTTTATTATAGGTTCTGTTTGTTTAATTATTGCTAATTTAGTTATAGGTATTGGCGAAACGGTTACCATATTTAATACCCATTGGTTTGCAACAGCAATTTCCGTTTGGTTTTTATTATTTCTTTATCACGCTTTTAAAGTATTTGTTACCGATTCGTTTATGGGAAAGCAATGGCAAGACGAACAATTAAATACATTAATTGCCAAACAAAAAGCTAAAATTGCCGAATTGCAAAAACAAGTCGAAAAAGATTATCCCTTACCTAATATAAAATCAACAGGTAAGCCATCAAAAAAATCGAATATTACACTTATTGTAGCTGCTGGCGAAGATAACGCCATAGGCAAAGACAACGATTTGATTTGGCATTTAAGTGACGACCTTAAACGCTTTAAAAGCCTTACCAACGGTCACCATATTATTATGGGTCGTAAAACCTTTGAAAGCTTCCCTAAACCGTTACCTAACAGAACGCATATTGTTATAACACGACAAGATAATTATCAAGTACCAAGTGGTGTAATTGTCGTCAACAATTTAGAAGATGCTTTCGATGCTGCCCGAAGCGATAGTAATCCTTATGTTATTGGTGGTGGTGAAATCTATAAACAAGCCATGCCTTACGCTGATAAAATAGAATTGACACGTGTACACCAAAGTTTTGAAAATGCCGACACTTTTTTCCCTGAAATAGATGAAAGTGTTTGGAAAGAAACACAAAAAACATTTCATGATAAAGATGAAAAACACCAATACGCGTTTTCATTTATTACCTATTCACGAAGCTAAAAAAGCTTAATTCGTTACAATTTAGTACATTAGTCTTATTAGAATCCCAAATCTAAGCGTTATGAAACGATTCCGTTTTAATTTTTTAGCTTTAGCATTAACGGTTACAATGCTCTTATTTTCATGCCAATCCATGAATAATTTAACCATGAGCGTTACAGAACCTGCTCCAGTTTATGTTCCAACATCAATACAAAACATTGGTATTTTAAACCGAAGTTTGGCTTCAATAAAGAACAAACCGTTAGACGATATAGACCAAATACTTTCTATTGAAGGTAAGAATTTAGATACTGAAGGTGCAAAATATACCATTCAAAGTATAAAAGAAACCTTTGAAAAAGATAGTCAGTATAACACTGTTGAAATTATAACCTCTGAAAAAATTGAGAATCCTGGTTTAGGTATTTTCCCAAGTGCTTTACCTTGGGAAACGGTTGACATGCTTTGCAAAGAAAATCAACTAGATGCTATTGTTACTTTATCTTTTTACGATACTGATGCTAAAGTATCCTATAAAACTAGAACTGTAGAACAATTAAATGCTTTTGGTATAAAAATACCAATGATAGAGCACGAAGCTACTATTTCGACTCATATTAAAGCTGGATTTAGAATTTATGACAACATCAATAAAGTTGTTCGTGATGAAATAGCATTAGATCGCTGGATAACTTCAGTGGGCAAAGGCATTAACCCAACTAAAGCCATTGAAGCAATAATAGGCAGAAAAGAGTCTTTACTGCAAGCCAGTACTGTTATTGGCCAAGATTATGTATACAGAACCTACCCGTTTAAAATTCGAGTTACTAGGCAATATTATGTAAAAGGCACAGACAATTTTGAAATAGGAAAAAGACGCGCTCAAACAGGTGATTGGGATGGTGCAGCAGAATTATGGGAACAGGAACTTAACAATCCTAAAAGAAAAATTTCAGGTCGCGCTTGTTATAACATGGCCATCATTAATGAAATTAATGGTGATCTGGAAACAGCTATGACATGGGCTTCAAAAGCCTACACTGATTACGAGGACAAAAATGCATTACGTTATTTAAACATCCTTAAAAACAGAAAAAACAAAAACGATTTGCTCGAACAACAATCTCAATAAATTAATGGTTAGATGGTTCAGTATATTAATGATTGTCCTCATTCCAAAAAACGGAATTTCTCAATCATTAATGAACATTCCAATTGAAAACGGTAATATTCATGTTACCACTTATGGAGTTGGCGATCCTATACTTATTATAAATGGTGGCCCAGGTATGAATAGTGAAGGGTTCACTTCGTTAGCCAAAGAAATTGCCAAAACCAATCTAGTTATTTTATACGATCAACGCGGAACTGGAAAATCTACAATTTCTGAAATCAATTCTGAATCCATTACAATGGAATTAATGGTTTCTGACATCGAAGCTATTCGACAGTATTTTGGATTTAAAAATTGGATAGTTTTAGGACATTCTTTTGGTGGTATGCTTGCCTCCTACTATCTGAAAAAACATCCAGAAAGAATAAAAGGTTTAGTTCTATCTGGTTCAGGCGGCTTTAACTTAAATATTACTAGAAATTTAAATTTACTATCTCGACTCACCGAAAAAGAACGCGATTCGTTTAATTATTGGAATAGACTAATTAGTCAAGGAGACACAACATATCGGGCTCGTTATAATCGCGGGAAGCACTTAGCACCTGCTTATGTTTATAATAGAAAGTACGTTCCGGTAATTGCAGAACGCTTAACCCAAAGCAACCGAACCATAAATCGTTTAGTTTGGCAAAATATGCGTGCCGTTGATTTTGATTGTAGTGATGCCTATAGAAGCTTTAAAAATCCGGTTTTAATCATTCAGGGTAAGCAAGATGTCATGGGAGATACTATTGCTAAAGAAGCGCATAAATTACTCGAGAATTCTGAATTGGTGTTTTTGGATGAATGTGTACATTATGGTTGGCTGGAACAGCCTGAAGTATATTACAGAAAGATTAATAGTTTTTTAGATAAACTTTAAAGTACTTTACCAATATGTATCAAATAATAACTAAAATTGCCTTAAATAACTCAACTCTAACTTATGATTCAAAAAGAAGTCTCATTATCTAACGAATTCAAAACCCAAACCACAAAAGCAATTACATCAATAATTATTTTTGCTTTTGTTTATTTATTAACTTTTTTTTTAGCAATTGGATTAACCGTACTTTGTGTTTATGGTGCAATTTCACTTGTAGCCGCTCACCCTAGATTTTTTACTTTGGCACTAGGTGTTGGATTAGCAAGTATTGGCTTTCTTGTTCTCTTCTTTTTGCTCAAATTTCTATTCAAAAAAAACAAAAAAGACAGAGGCCATTTGTTAGAAATTAAAAAGGTGGATCAGCCTCATCTTTTTGAAATGATAGATGAAATTGTAAATGAAGTAGGCACTCAATTTCCGAAAAAAGTTTACTTATCACACGAGGTTAATGCTTCCGTATTTTATGACTCTAATTTTTGGAGTATGATTCTTCCTGTGAAAAAGAATTTGATGATAGGCTTAGGGCTGGTAAATTGTATATCAAGAAATGAGTTAAAAGCTATTCTTTCGCATGAATTTGGTCATTTTAGTCAAAAAACAATGAAAGTTGGAAGTTTTGTTTACAATGTCAATCAAATTATTCATAACATGCTTTATGAAAATGAATCTTATGACAAAATGATTCAGAGTTGGGCTAACGCAAGTGGCTACTTTACGGTTTTTGTAATAATTGCAGTAAAAATTGTTGAAGGTATTCAATGGTTATTAAAGCTGATGTATGAGTTTGTAAATAAAAATTATTTAGGCTTATCGCGTGAAATGGAGTTTCATGCAGATGAAATTGCCGCAAATGTAACTGGCAACGAACCTTTAGAGAATTCTTTGTTGCGTATGAATCTTTCTGATTATTCTTTCAATTCAGTTTTAAGCTTTTATGAAGGAAAAATTGAGCAATGCTTAAAAAGTAAAAACGTATTTTTAGATCAATGGTTTGTTCTAAATTTCATATCAAAAGAAGATAATATTGAAATAAAAAACAGACTTCCTAATGTGACTATAGAAGAGCTTAATAAATTTAACAAATCTAAACTTGTCATAAAAGATCAATGGGCTTCGCATCCAAGTACAGAAGACAGGGTTGAAAGATTAAAAAAATTAAATCTTAAAAAAACGACTAATAACGATCAACTAGCAAACGAAATTTTTCAGAATTTAAATGCATTACAAGAAAAATTAACCGATATATTATTTTCGAACGTCATGTATAGTAAAGAACCCGATTTTACTACGCATGAAAATTTTAAAATCGAATTCAAAGAAAAATTCTTAGAAAATACATTCCCTAAAATATTCAATCAATACTATGACAATAAAAGCCCAATACAGTTTGAAGTTAGTAATGTTTCTTTAAGCAATAACCAGATTCACTTTAGAAATCTATTTAGTGATGAGAAAGTAAATTTAGTTTACCAGTCAATAGCATTACAAAATGACATAGCTACCATTAATCAAATATCAAATAATGGTTTAAAATTAAAAACTTTTGATTATGACGGTAAAAAATATTCAAAAAAAGAAGGGGCTAAATTGAGTATAAGTCTTAAAAAAGAATTAGAAACAATTAATGAAGAAATTGAACAAAATGACAAGCAAATTTTCCAGTATTTTTTAAACGCTGAAAGTGATAATTCGGGAGAGATTACCAAACTGGAAAAACTGTATAAAAATCTATTAGAGTTTGATAATTATTACGACGAAAAAATTTCAGTATATAATGAGTTAATGTCTAAATTAGATTTTATTAATTACAATACACCTTTTGATAAGATCAAAACGAACTTTGTTAACATAAAGCCTTTAGAAAATAAACTAAAAGCAAGCATTAAAGAATTATTAGAGCAGAATAAATACAATAACAATTTAAAGCTTGAAGTAAAAGAATGTTTTAATTCATTTACAGAAAAAGAATTAAAGTATTTTTTAGGAGAGCGTTATATTGACGAGAATTTGGAAATATTATTCACCTCACTTAATAATTACTATTTCCTTTTGTCTGAAGGATTCTTGATTAACAAAAGAGAATTACTTAACTATCAGGCATCATTAATTAAAGAATAGTTTTTAATTCCTATTTTTGCAAAAACAAAATTTGAAACACATGAATGCATATATATTTCCAGGTCAAGGCGCTCAATTTACAGGTATGGGACTTGATCTTTACGAAAACTCACCTTTAGCTCAAGAATTATTTGAAAAAGCTAATGAAATATTGGAGTTTTCAATTACCGACACTATGTTTGAAGGTTCAGCTGAAGACTTAAAGGAAACTAAAGTTACGCAACCTGCTATCTTTTTACATTCGGTTATTTTAGCCAAAACATTAGGCGATAGCTTTAAACCCGATATGGTTGCTGGTCACTCATTAGGTGAATTTTCTGCATTGGTTGCCAATGGCACTCTAAATTTTGAAGATGGTTTAAAATTGGTTTCACAACGTGCTATCGCCATGCAAAAAGCCTGCGAATTGCAACCAAGTACCATGGCTGCTGTTTTGGGCTTAGATGACGATATCGTTGAAAAAATCTGTGCAACAACTGAAGGCACTGTTGTTGCAGCAAACTATAACTGCCCAGGTCAATTAGTAATTTCGGGTGAAATTGAAGCTATAAATAAAGCTTGTGAATCATTAAAAGCTGAAGGCGCGCGTCGTGCATTGGTTTTACCAGTTGGTGGTGCATTTCACTCACCACTTATGGAACCAGCTCGTGAAGAACTGGCAGCAGCTATTGAGAGCACAACATTCAGCAAGCCAAACTGTCCAATATATCAGAATGTAACGGCTAACGCTGTTAATGATGAATCTGCAATAAAAGCTAACTTAATCTCTCAATTAACTGCTCCTGTAAAATGGACGCAATCTGTACAACAAATGATTGCTGATGGTGCTACTTTATTTACCGAAGTTGGCCCAGGAAATGTACTACAAGGATTAGTGCGAAAAATTAATCGCGAAGCCCAAACCGCATCAGCTACCTTTCAAACTGAAGCTTAATGAAACTATCTCGTACAGCTTTTATTTTCGTATTGATTGTTTTTAATATTGCAATCGATCAAATCTCTAAAGTTATTGTCAGAGCTAATGTTACTCCTAAAAGCGAAACCGAAATAATAGGTGATTATTTTACGTTACATAATGTTGAAAACACAGGAGCCTTTTTAGGCATGGGTAGTGATTTCAATCCAACCTTAAAGCTCATCTTACTTTTATTGGTTCCAATTGTTGTATTGGGTTATGTGTTATACTATATTCTAAAAAATAAAAACTTAGATAGGTATTCCCTTATCGGGTTTTGTTGTGTAATTGGTGGTGGTATTGCCAATGTTTATGATAGAATTGTATACAAATCAGTAACCGATTTTTTCCATATTGATTTAGGAGGTGTATTTAGAACAGGCATCTTCAATGTAGCCGATATGTCTGTCATGTTTGGCATGGGACTACTACTCTATGGTAGTTTTAAAAACACTAAAAAAGAAAAAGCCTCGAATTAATCGAGGCTTTATTATATTTTATCTTGCCAATTCGCAAGCTTCACAATCTTTTATTTCGCCATAATAGGTTTCTCTATACTTGTGTAAGGTTTTAAAAGGAATACTTAAAAATTGCTTTTTAATGTAAGTCACTTTAGTTAATAATTCACCCATTTTAGGTGTGAATCTTTTTTCGGTTTGCGTTTCGCGTTTTACTGTAATCAATTTCATAATATCATTTATCATTTGATGCAAAGTAACAAAGGATAAGACGCTTATCCAAAAAACAAACACTAAACCTTTGTTAATCAAACAATTAATATAAATCTGTTAACGATATATAGATATAGCTAAAAGATTCGTAATGATTAAGGCGAATCGTTAACAGTCTTAAAACGCTATTTTTTATAGATTTTCCCAGACTTCATAACAAAAATAACATTTTCGGTTGTCTCTATAGAATCTATAGGATTTTCATTGGTTGCGATAATATCGGCAAAAAAACCAGCTTTTAATTGACCGATTTCGTTTTCCATATTTAAGATTTCGGCATTGGTTATAGTAGCACTTTGCAGCGCTTTCATTTCTGGCATTCCTGCTTCAACCATGTAACCAAACTCTTTGGCATTCTCACCATGTAGAAATACTCCAGCGTCTGTTCCAAAAGCAATACCAACACCTTTTTTATAAGCCCTTCCAAATGTATCTTGAATTTTAGGCCCAATATCTAATGCTTTACCCACAACGACATCAGGATAATAACCTGGTATTTTAGCCTTTTCAGTAACCGATTTTCCTGCAGTAATGGTAGGCACCAAATAGGCATCATGTTCTATCATAAGCCGCATGGTTTCTTCGCTCATTAAGGTACCGTGTTCTATGGTTTTTACACCACCTAATACTGCACGTTGCATACCTTCATCACCATGCGCATGAGCAGCCACATGAAAGCCATAATCTTGAGCAGTTTCACAGATAGCCTTTATCTCTTCGATAGTAAACTGTGGGTTTTGACCACTTTTGGCGACACTCAACACACCTCCAGTTGCTGTTATTTTAATTAAGTCAGCGCCATTTTTGTATCGTTGTCTTACAGCCTTTTTGGCATCGTCAATACCATTTACAACACCGTCTTTTGGGCCTGGGTTTTCCATAAGCTCTTTTTTTATACCATTTGTTGGATCAGCATGACCGCCAGTCGTTGCTAACGCTTTTTCTGCGGTAAAAATACGTGGACCTTCTACCTTACCAGAGTTAATAGCATTGCGAAGAGATACATTAACCCCAGAACCTCCCAAGTCACGTACCGTTGTAAAACCGGCCATTAATGTTCGCTTTGCAAAATCCAAAGAATTAAAAGCTATATCTGCATCATTTAAAGTAAATCTTTCGAGATAACGTTTAGGATTGGTTTCACCTTCAATATGAACGTGCATATCAATAAAACCTGGCATAACTGTTTTACCCTTCAGGTCAACAACAATATCTTTAGACGAAGAAGGTTCTGTATAACCGTCTTCAACAGATATAATTTTATCTCCTGAAACGATAATGGTTTTAGACTCTAAAACTTGTCCGTTTTTAGTGTCAATCAATTTTCCACAATGCAAATAGGTATTCTGACCTATTAAAACGGAAGTGAATAATAGGGTTGTAAAATAAATAAGCTTTTTCATTATGTTGGTTTTATAAATTTCTAATCTGCTTTTCCCATAACCAAGCAGATTTCATGGCTTCATCAAGGGTAGATTGGGCTTTCCACCCTAATTGAGTGTTGGCTTTGGTTGTATCGGCAAAAGCTTGGGTAACATCACCTGCTCGTCTAGGAGCTATTTTATAATTTAAGGATAATCCTGATACCCGTTCAAAAGACTTTATTACTTCTAAAACCGAACTACCAACTCCTGTTCCCACATTAAAGGTTTCGTAATTAGCTTCATTTTCATTTGAAAGTAATCGTTTCAAGGCAACAACATGGGCCTTTGCCAAATCGACCACATGAATATAATCACGAATACACGTGCCATCTGGAGTTGAATAATCGTTCCCAAAAACCGACAAGTATTCTCGCAGTCCTGCGGCGGTCTGTGTAATAAAAGGTACCAAATTTTGAGGCACACCAATTGGCAATTCACCTATTTTGGCAGTTGGATGCGCACCTATAGGATTAAAGTATCGCAAGGAAATTGCTTTTAAATCAGGAGTTACCTTACAGGTGTCTTGAATAATTTCCTCTCCTATTTGCTTGGTATTTCCATAAGGGGATTCTGCTGGTTTTACTGGAGCATTTTCAGTTATCGGCATTACATCGGCTTGACCATAAACCGTGCATGATGAACTGAAAATAAAGTTTGACACTGGTAAATGGCTTAACTCTTGCAGCACATAAACCAACGTATTAATGTTGTTTTCATAATACAATAATGGTTTTTGGACAGATTCGCCTACAGCTTTGCTAGCCGCAAAGTGGATAATGCCTTTAATATCTTGATGTATTTTAAAAAAATCCTGAACTTTATATTTCTCTTTTAAGTCTAGTTTTTCAAAAATTGGTTGTTGGCCAGTTATTGCTGTAATCCCATCAAGAACATCTAGTGACGAATTTGATAGATCATCAATTACAACAACCTCAAAACCTTCGTTTTGGAGTTCTACAACCGTGTGAGAACCTATAAACCCTAGTCCTCCAGTTACCAAAATTTTATCCATTAATAAATTCTAAAACTTTCGAGGTGATGAATGCTATTTGCTCATCATCCAATTCTGTATGCATTGGCAAAGAAATGACATCCTTTACTAGCTGATTAGTTACAGTAAAGTCAGGTTCATTGTAACGTTCATCTTGGTAAGCCTTTTGCTTATGCAATGGTATTGGATAATAAACACCACAAGGAATATCATTAGCATTTAAAAATTTAACCAAGCCATCACGATCAACTCGGTTTAATTTTAAGGTATACTGATGAAATACATGACAGTTACAGTTGTTACAATTTCCAGAACAGTCATTGCTCTTTCGGTATGGTGTTTCAATTTTTGGATGATTTTTAAAGGCTTCATCATATTTTGAAGCCGCTTCTTGTCGCGCTTTGTTGTAAGCATCTAAATGAGGTAGTTTCGCATCTAACACAGCTGCTTGAATAGAATCTAACCGAGAATTCACGCCAACCACATCATGATGATATCGTTCATACATACCATGATTAACAATCCCTCTAATAGTATGAGCTAAATTGTCATCATTAGTAAAAATGGCACCTCCATCTCCATAACAACCTAAATTTTTTGATGGAAAAAATGATGTTGATGACACATGACCAATGGTTCCTGTTTTTGCTTTTTTACCATTACTATAGGTATAATCGGCTCCTATACCTTGAGCATTATCTTCAATAACATATAAATTGTACTCGTTAGCAATATCCATTATGGCTTCCATATTGGCTGCTTGACCAAATAAATGCACAGGGACAATAGCTTTGGTTTTAGGTGTGATAGCCTTTTTTATAGCTTCAACACTAATGTTAAAATCATCTGGATTAACATCAACCAAAACAGGTGTTAGCTGAAGCAAAGCAATAACCTCAACAGTGGCAGCAAAGGTAAAATCGGCTGTTATAACTTCATCTCCAGGTTTCAAACCCAATCCCATCATGGCTATTTGTAAGGCATCGGTACCATTTGCACAAGGGATAACATGCTTAACGCCTAAATAATTTTCTAAATTTTTTTGAAATTGATGAACCATGGGCCCATTAACGAATGCTGTGGTTTCTATTACTTCCTGAATAGATGGATTTACAACATCTTTTATACGATTATATTGACCTTTAAGGTCAACCATTTGGATTTTTCTCATAAGTTTCAAAATTACAAAATTAGCTGTTGCCAACCAATGAAAGATAGTTGATAAAAATCAATTTTATAAAGAAAATATTTTAAAGAAATGTATTTTAGCAATAAAGTACAGAATTTGAATATCATTTATAACATTGCAATTGGCCTAACAGAACTTTTATTGAAGTTCATTGCTTTATTTAACGCAAAAATTAAGCTTGGTGTGGATGGCCGTTCGCAAACATTTTCAATTTTAAAAAATGCTATTCTTTCTTCAGATTATTGTATTTGGTTTCACTGTGCTTCTCTAGGTGAGTACGAACAAGGTCTACCTGTTTTTAAAGACATTAAAAAGCTCTATAAAAATCACAAAATAGTTTTAACGTTTTTTTCCCCTTCAGGATATGAAATTCGTAAAAACACCGATGTTGCTGATGTTGTAGTTTATCTTCCTATTGATACGAAACAAAATGCCAAACGTTTTTTAGATATAGTTAACCCAAAATTAACCGTTTTTGTAAAGTATGACATTTGGCCCAACTATTTAAACGAGCTTAAAAAAAGGCAACAACGGGCGATTTTAATTTCGGCCCTATTTCGGGAAAACCAATCATATTTTAAATGGTATGGTAATTTTATGCGTAACAAACTATTTGCCTTTGAACATATTTTTACTCAAGATTTAAAATCTAAAGAACTACTTAAAAAAATCAATTACCATAACACAACTGTATCTGGTGATACACGTTTTGACCGTGTAGCCAGTCAGCTTGATCAAGACAATACTTTAGATTTTATTTCAAAATTTAAAAACAACCAACTCTGTTTTGTGGCAGGAAGCACCTGGCCAGAAGACGAAAAAATACTTGTTGATTATATAAATACCACTACCGAAAACATAAAATTCATTATAACACCTCATAATATAAAAACCGTCCATATTCAAAAACTAAAAGACAGTATTCTTAAAAAGTCTATTCTTTTTTCGGAAAAAGAAAGTGTTTACCTCCCTAACTTTCAGGTATTAATTATTGACACCATAGGTCTGCTTTCAAAAATATACAGTTATGCCAATATAGCTTATGTAGGTGGCGCTATGGGCTCTACCGGTTTACATAATATACTGGAACCAGCAGTTTTTGGCATACCGATAATAATTGGAAATAATCATGAAAAATTCCCCGAAGCCAATCTCATGATAAAAAATGCTGGTGTTCTAGAAATTGAAAACACAGAAGACTTTAAATTGATAATGAGCCGTTTAACACAAGACCAAGAGTTTTTGACTACATTGGGTGAAAAAAATTCAAATTTTATTAAAAAAAACACTGGAGCCGTAATCCAAATAACCAATTACTTACGTATATAGAACCGAAAGCGAAAAAGACAGATGTTAAAAAATGTTAAATTTTTTAATCTCAATTAAAAATTTGTTTTTAAATTCGCAACTATATAATTAACACTAAAACTTAAACAAATGAAAAAATTATTCTTAAGCATAGCAATGTTATTAGCTTTGAGTATTGCTTTAACTTCTTGTAGAGACGAAAAGAAAGCTGATTCTGCTGAAGAAGCTGTTGAGAACGCAGTAGACGCTACTGAAGACGCAATGGACGAAGCTGCTGATGACGCAGAAGGCGCTATGGAAGAAGCTGGAGAAGCTATTGACGATGCAGTTGATGCTGCTGGTGAGGCTGTAGACGATGCTGCAGATGCAGTTGAAGATGCTGCAAACGATGCTGCTGACGCAGTTGACGAAGCTGTTGATGATGCTGCTGAAGCCACAAACAAAGCTGTTGATAAAGCTGCTGCTAAAGTAAAAGGAGAAGACGAATAAAACCAACTTTTCCCGAAAACAAATAAAAAAGGTCTTGATTAAAATCAAGACCTTTTTTATTACATCTTATTTTATTTAGGTTACCAAAACCACTATTTGCATTCTCTTAATATGACATATAGTGTCGTAAATTATGACATGACCAAATAATATATTTGCTTCATAATTACGGACACAAAAAAGTATGTTCAAAAAAACTGATAATTTAAAACCCAGTAAACTTAAATCGAAGCTCAAGGTCAACAGATCAAATATATCTCGTATTGAAAGCGCATTACATGATTTAGGCCAACTTAATATTGAAAAGCAAAACGACTCTATCAGTAAAACCGAATACTACTTAAGGAAATCAAAAATCATTAAAAAGCTTTATTCTTCTGATTTATGATTATTAAAGAGAAATTACTCATTTTGGAATATCGGTTACTTGCAGATCTTCCAGTAGACACTACAAAAATAAAAGCCATAAAAGAGTTAAAAACGGCCTTAATGCATATTGATTTCAATACCGAAAGCATTCCTTTTAATGACGTAAAGCGGTTGATAAAACTATTTGAATCACTTCTCGATAGAAAGCTAACCAAACCTGAAAACATAATTATCAAATCTCTAATTGAAGACTAATATATCTTAAGAAATAAAATTGCACCAAACAAAAAAAGCCTTTATCACTTAGATAAAGGCTTTTGTACTGAAGGCGGGACTTGAACCCGCACGGCCATAATGGCCATTGGATTTTAAGTCCAACGTGTCTACCAATTCCACCACTTCAGCATCTTGGAATATTTTCAAGAAAGTTTTCAGAGCGAAAGACGGGATTTGAACCCGCGACCCTCACCTTGGCAAGGTGATGCTCTACCCCTGAGCTACTTTCGCAGTCTTTTAATGAACGTACAATCTCTCGATTGCGGATGCAAATTTAAAATATTTCTAGGAAAAGCAAAGCCTTTTTTAAAAAATAATATAATTTATTTTAAGCCTGTTTTTTCTTTACCAGCATACGCTTTATTTCATTAAGTTTCATAAGTGCTTCAACAGGAGTTAGTGTATTGATATCAATATGAAGAATTTCTTCTTTTATATTTTCAAGCAACGGATCGTCTAAATTAAAGAAACTCAATTGCATCTCGTCATCTTTCAATGATTTCACTTTATCAGTCAACTCTTCACTAGAATGCGATTTTTCTAATTTCTTTAATATCTTATTGGCTCTGTGAATAACTTGCTGTGGCATTCCAGCCATTTTTGCTACATGAATACCAAAACTGTGCTCACTTCCGCCCTCAACCAGTTTCCGTAAAAAAAGTACGTTATCTTTTAATTCTTTAACCGAAACATTAAAGTTTTTAATGCGTTCAAACGTTTCCGTCATTTCATTGAGTTCATGATAATGTGTGGCAAATAAGGTTTTAGCTTTAGCCGGATGCTCATGAAGATATTCACTAATGGCCCACGCTATGGAAATTCCGTCATATGTACTAGTACCACGACCAATTTCATCAAGCAAAACCAAGCTACGTTCAGAAATATTGTTTAGAATAGATGCCGTCTCATTCATCTCCACCATAAAGGTCGATTCGCCCATAGAAATATTGTCACTAGCACCTACACGAGTAAAAATTTTATCAATCAATCCTATTTTTGCTGATTTAGCAGGTACAAAGCTGCCCGTTTGCGCTAATAATACTATAAGGGCTGTTTGACGTAAAATAGCCGATTTACCAGACATGTTAGGCCCAGTAATCATGATCATTTGCTGCTTATCACGGTCTAAATATACATCGTTGGCAATATAAGCCTCACTAGGCGGCAACTGTTTCTCGATAACAGGATGACGACCATCTTTGATATCTAAATCATGTGAATCATCAATTATTGGGTAGACATAATTATTGTCATTAGCCAATTGAGCAAAACCACATAAGCAATCTAATTGCCCTATTAAATGGGCATTTTGCTGAACGGGTTTGATGTATTGGGTCATCCATTGAATCAATTCCGAAAACAATTGCTGTTCAATGGTTAAAATACGTTCTTCGGCACCCAAAATTTTGGCTTCGTATTCTTTAAGTTCTTCTGTAATATAGCGCTCTGCATTGACCAAAGTTTGCTTACGAATCCATTCTTGAGGTACTTTATCCTTATGTGCATTTCGCACCTCGATATAGTAACCAAATACATTGTTGGAAGCTATCTTTAAAGATGTGATGCCTGTTCGCTCACTTTCGCGCTCTAACATCCTATCTAAATAATCTTTTCCTGAAGTAGATAAGGCACGTAGGTCATCCAACTCTTTAGAAAAGCCTTCCGCCACTGTATTTCCTTTCAACACATTTACTGGTGGGTCTTCGTTTAAAGTTTCCTTAATTTTTTCACGAAGCACATCACAAGTCTGCAAGGTATCACCTATAATATTTAAAGCTTCATTGTCGGTATTTGAAGCCAAAGCTTTAATAGGAACAATAGCTTCCAAAGAATTTTTAAGTTGAATAACCTCTCTAGGGTTTACTTTCGCTGTCGCAATTTTGGAAATCAATCGTTCCAGATCACCAATACGCTTTGTATAATTTTGAACTTTTTGAAGAACCGTTGTATTCTTACTCAAAAAGTCAACAACCTCGTGACGTTGTTTGATTTTCTTGACATCCTTAAGTGGTAAAGCCAACCAGCGTTTGAGCATGCGTCCACCCATAGGTGAAATGGTTTTATCAATAACATTCAGCAAGGTTACTGCATTGTTATTGGTAGAATGGTAGAGCTCTAAATTCCGAATGGTAAACTTATCCATCCACACATAGTCATCTTCAGCAATGCGGCTAATAGACGTGATATGCTGCAACTTATGATGTTGCGTTTCACCTAAATAATGCAGAATAGCACCTGAAGCAATAATACCTTCATACAAATCTTCAATACCATACCCTTTTAGCGTTTTAGTATTGAAATGTTTGATAAGAGTTTCATGGGCATAATCGGTTTGATAGACCCAATCTTCCAAATAAAAGGTGTGAAAATCCTGACCGAAAGTTTCATTGAAATGCATCCGCTTTTGCTTGGAAACCAGTATTTCACTCGGGCTAAAATTCTGAAGTAACTTATCAATATATTCAGCATTTCCTTGTGATGTAAGAAATTCACCAGTAGAAATATCCAAAAAAGAAATCCCAATAAAAGTTTTACCAAAATAAACCGAACATAAAAAATTATTGGACTTTGATTTTAGAACTTCATCATTCAAAGCGACTCCAGGCGTTACCAATTCAGTTACACCACGTTTTACAATGGTTTTGGTTTGCTTTGGGTCTTCCAACTGGTCACAAATAGCCACGCGTTCACCAGCTTTAACCAATTTTGGCAAATAGGTATTTAAGGAATGGTGTGGAAAACCTGCCAATTCGGTTTCGCTCTCACTACCTGCTCCACGTTTGGTGAGAATAATATCCAATATTTTGGCTGTACGCACAGCATCTTCACCAAAAGTTTCATAAAAATCGCCTACACGAAACAGCAACAGAGCATCAGGGTACTTGGCCTTGATGGCATTGTACTGCTTCATTAATGGTGTTTCCTTCTTTCCTTTTTTTGCCAATGTTTAACTGATTTTTATATGTTACTTTTGCATAAAATGTAGGATTGCTAAAGTACTTATTAATTTAAGGTTTTTAAAACATGAAACTTATAAGTTATCTACAATTATCATAAGAAATTAACATGCGTAAATTAAAAAATAGTGAGCTAGACAGATTGAGCGTTGATGAGTTTAAAAACACCGAAAAGACACCTATAATTATTGTTTTGGACAATATCCGGAGTTTAAACAACATCGGATCGGTGTTTAGAACTAGTGATGCGTTTTTAATTGAAAAAATTTACCTCTGTGGTATTACTGCCAAACCACCTCATAAAGATATTCATAAAACAGCCTTGGGCAGTACCGAAACAGTGGCTTGGGAATATGTTGAAAACACCATAGAATTAGTTAAAAAACTTCAAGCTGAAAACATAACTGTTTGTTCTATTGAACAAGCCGAACACGCCATGATGCTTAACGACTTTAAACCAGATTCTTATCAAAAATACGCTCTAGTATTTGGCAATGAGGTTAAGGGTGTTCAACAAGATGTGGTTACGACAAGTGATGTGGTTTTGGAAATTCCGCAGTTTGGCACCAAGCACTCCTTAAATATTTCTGTTAGCTGTGGTTTAGTGGTTTGGGATGTATTTAGCAAACTACAAAGTTTGTCATCGTGAACCTGATTTAGAATCTTAGGCACTGCTTTTTTTCAATATTAAAATAAAATAGGAAAGGCAATAGATTCTTGTTTGGATGAGAGTCAAATCTTTATTTATTCTTTTTTATAAAAAATTTATTGTTTTTCAATAAATATTTGTCGTTATTTGCTTTATTATTTTAAATTATTTAAGTATGAAAACAAATACAGATCGCATTCTTTCCATCATGAAATTCTTGTTTTGGTTGGTATTTATTGGTTTATGCATTAAAACAGGTGCCATAATTTTGTCATTTATTATCAGTTTGTTTTCCCATTCGGAAGCAGCAGACGATTTATACTTGGGGCTTAATTTAGCGGAACTTTATCAAAATCATTTTTGGTATTTCATTTGTTTGGTGTCACTTATTATTGGTCTCTCAGCGATGAAAACATACATTGCCTTTTTGGTGACCAAAATTTTCACAAAAATTAATTTCGACACGCCTTTTAATAATACTACCGCTCATTTATTAACTAAAATTAGCCATGTGGCTTTAGGCGCTGGCATTTTAGCTTTGATTGCAAATGCTTACAATATGTATTTATTTAAGCGCAATTTAATTGATTTATCAGCGCAATCTTTTGTTGAGGGCAGTCGAGAGTTTTTGTTCTTGGCAGGTATTATTTTTATCATTGCTCAAATTTTTAAAAAAGGAGTCGATTTACAATCTGAAAACGAATTAACCATTTAAGCCATGCCAATCATTGTAAATTTAGACGTCATGATGGCGAAACGAAAAATGTCCCTTAATGAACTCTCGGAAAGCGTTGGTGTAACACTCTCCAATCTTTCCATACTCAAAACGGGTAAAGCCAAGGCGGTCCGTTTTAGTACTTTAGAAGCCATTTGTAAAGCTTTGGACTGCCAACCTGGTGATATTTTGGAATTTGAAGAGTAATAAAACTATTAAAAGTTAGTTTTGTTATTAATTCATCAAAAAATCATCAATTTAAATCTTCATTTATAATGGATAAATCAATTTCAATTCTTATCATTTTCTTTATTTTATTTGGATGCCATAAAGGTGCCAATAATGAATTGATGATTGACCTAGAAACAATTAAAAATGACTTCAAAGGGGAAACATATGATTTGATTGGAAATGAATTATTACCCGATACACTCAATATTCAATTTAGAGACTCAACGTTTCACTCATTTACATACGATTTAAGAATGCCTCCATGGAGGGTATCAGAATTTGAAAACAACTATTTCTTAATCCTAAACAGAAGACCAATTGCTTTAAAAAGAATATCTGAAGGACACTATAAAGGCCTGTCATTTATTTATGGCGATGAGAAATTAGTTTTAAAAAAGAGACAGATTAAATTTTCGAAAGAACAAATCCTTGGTGCTTGGATTGAAGAAAAATGGTTCGATACAAAGGTTTCAGATTTCCCACCTTTACCAAATTTATTAAACGATTCTATTTTAAGCTGGCCTCCATCCTACAAGATATCGTCTGACTCTATTATGAGCAACAAGTATTTATTGACGAAATCAGAAATAGACATAAACAACACGAATGAATTTATTTCAATGCATTTAGAAAACCCAACAAATCAAGGTTTTGAAAGCCTATGGAAAATAAAAAGTATAAGTGATAGCATAATGATTATTGATAGATATAGACAACCTTATTTTGATTCTAAATATGAATGGGAACATAATGTAAAATTATTCAGGAAAACCCGAACTAAAACTTAACTTATTCCAAAATAATTTATCAGCCTAGCAATATTTAAATTTGAAAACAATTAACAACTAATGGATTCCTGCCTACGCAGGAATGACAATTATGAGTAAGAAGCTCAAAAAACCTTGGCCAACCAAAGCAGTTATGGAGCAAATCTATGAGCAGCATCCTTGGGGCGGCAAAGACCATGATTTTTACTCGGGCGAGGGTTCACACAATACGCAAATAGTTAAACCGTATATAGATTGCGTCACAACATTTTTACAAAACCATAAAAATCCTTTAACAGTATGCCATTTAGGTTGCGGTGATTTTAATATCGGTATGCAATTAGTGCCTTTTACCAAAAGCTATGTGGGTGTTGACATTGTTGAAGCTCTCATTAAAAGAAATCAAAAGCTGTATCAGAATGACCTTATAAGCTTTGCTTGTCTGGATATTTCTAAAGATGAACTCCCTCAAGCGGATTGCATTATTTTAAGGCAAGTGTTACAGCATCTCTCCAATGCTGAAATACAAGATATTCTTTTTAAGTTAACAACTTACCAATACATTATACTCACCGAACACCTTCCAATGGGTGACTTTACTTCAAACCAAGATATCATTTCTGGGCAAGGCATTAGGTTGAAACACAACAGTGGTGTTGATATCACGCAACCGCCTTTTAATTTTAAAGTTAAATCCCAACAAATTCTGAACGAAATTGTTTTAGAAAACCAAAAAGGTAGAATAATGACGACACTTTTTAATTTAAAATAGAATGGCTGATTTAAAAGGATTAATATGTCATACTTTTTAAGACAGTCTTAAAAACAATAAAGTATGCATAAAAACCAAAGTAATAAAAATCACTTCAACCTCACAGGCACCCAAACCTGTTCTTCATTAATTGTGTTTTGCGGATTGTAGCTTTCAGGTAACTTTTCAAAATGTGGTCTGTTGTCCAGTTCATATTTAGAATTAGGTAACCAATCGGTTAAAATAGTTTGCCAGAGTTTAGGGAAATCAGCCAAGCTTCCTTTATAATCAACCACTAAAAAGTCACCGCCTTTTAAAATAAAGGGTTGCATATCTTCAGGAATGTGGTTATGATTTTCAACTTCAACAGCTACCCATTTATTAAATGTGGTTTGTGGTGTTATCTTGTTAAAATCTTGGTCAGCATAATCTTGAATAGAAAAACTATGCGTACCTACTCTATTTATAATCTCTTGTCGTCTAGGCATAAACTGTCTTGCCAACTTACCTATTTCCATAGGCATAGTCTGCAAAGCCACTTTTGCTTTCATGCCAATAACTAAAATATCGTTTTGGGTGATAATGTTATACGCCATTACAAATTTCATTTAAAATCCACAGGTAGTCTTCACGGTTTTTCACAAAATCCTTATCCGAAATGTCAATGGTTTTCACATTTAAATCCGTTTGATTTTTTAGGAATTCCAGATACCCAGCATTAATTTTATCCAAATAGTCATTATCAATATTCTGCTCATAATCACGACCGCGTTTTTTAATGTTTTCCTGTAACCGTTCCGTGTTTTGATAGAGATACACATATAGCTCGGGCTTGGCTATATCTTTATACATCAAATAAAACAAACGTCGGTACAATCTAAATTCGTCTTCGGGTAAAGTAATCTTTGAGAAAATTAAAGATTTATAAATGTCATAATCGCTCACCATGAAATCCTTAAACAAATCCAATTGCGATAAATCATCTGAAATCTGCTGGTATCTATCAGCCAAAAAACTCATTTCCAAAGTAAAGGCATAACGTTTGGCGTCTTCATAAAACTTCGGTAAAAACGGATTGTCGGCAAAACGCTCTAAAATCAGTTTAGCATTAAAATCGGTTGCGATTTTAGTTGCCAAACTGGTTTTTCCGGCACCTATATTCCCTTCGATTGCGATATAATTGAATTGCGACAGATTAATTTGCTTGCCTGGGTTTTTCAACCAAATATTTACAGGCTCTAAAACGCTGGCGTCTTCACACTGTTTGAGTAATTCAGCAATGCTGACTTTCAAAACAGGATGTTCTCCTTTAGGAGCAATTTCATATAGTGGTTGTAATACAAATTTTCGGTTGGGTATTTGCGGATGCGGAACGGTTAGGGTTTTACTGTGAATAACCTCATCATTAAACAACAATATATCCAAGTCAATAATTCGTGATTCATAACCACCCGATTTTGTGCGATTACGACCCAATTGAGATTCAATTTTTAAAAGACTGTCCAAAACGTCTTGAGCTGAAAGTTCCGTTACCACTACCAAACAGGTATTTAGAAAATCAGGTCCGTCAAAACCCAAAGCCGGTGTGTTGTACACTTTGGCAATCAGCTTTATATTTCCAATATGTTTAAAAATAGCATCTACAGCCAATTGCAGATTTTTCAATCGGTCACCTTGATTGCTTCCCAGAGATATGTAAACGGTATTTGTAGTATCCATAATAGCGCATGCCAAAATAACTAAAAGAAAATTTAATAGTTTATATTTACAAAGCCTATTTATCCACAATTTTAAATGACCGTAAAAGACAAACTTCTCGCACATCGTATTTACTTACTATTGGCAGCTTTGTTTATTACGTCGCTAGTAGTTTCCAATCTCATTTTTCAGAAATTTTTTTATTGGTATCCTGTAGATATTGAAGTTTTTGATACCAAACTTTTTGAAATTTCGGTGGGTATTCTACCCTATCCCATTACCTTTTTAATTACCGATTTAATTAGTGAGATTTATGGAAAAAAAGCAGCTAACCAAGTCGTGGTTACTGGAATTTTTGCTTCTGTGTTTTCTATGGCTATTGTTTACACGGCCAATGCTGTTCCTGCCACACCTTGGTCACCCGTAACTGATGATTTATTCACAACTGTTTTTGGCAGCACAGCTATTGCGGTTATGGCTAGTATGATGGCGTATTTATTTGCACAGTTTATAGATATTCAAATCTATCATTTTTGGAAAGGTCTCACCAAAGGCAAGCATTTATGGTTACGGAATAACTTTTCAACCTTTTTCTCACAGTTCGTTGACACCTGTACAATTTTGCTTTTGCTATGCTCGTTCGGTATTATAGCTTGGGATAAATTCACAGGGTTATTGATAGCTGGTGTACTTTTTAAGGTTATGATTGCCGCTTTAGATACGCCTTTTTTGTATCTGGGTGTGTTTTTATTCAGAAGGCGTTTTAAGCTGAAGGTGAACGAAGAAATTCATTTACCCTAATTACTAAAGTTTTATTAAAATTTTGGTTTCTGGCAACCTTTAGGTTATTCTGTACGTATATATCTACAACTAATCACATTAATACATTTTATGAAAAAAGTATTCAAAATTATTGGAATTACTTTACTTATTATATTTCTACTTCTTTTGGCTTTGCCGTTTGCTTTTCAATCCCAGATAGAACGAATTGTACAGCGTTATGCAGATGAAAATCTGAATGCCAAGGTATCGTTTAGTTCGGTTAACTTAAGTTTTATTAAAAGTTTTCCGAATGCGCAAGTAGATATTAACGATTTGAAAATTACCAATTTTAAACCTTTTGAAGGCGAGACTTTGGTGACTTCAAAATCCATTGCCTTGTCTTTACCTATAAAGGAAGTTTTTAAAAATTCAGGTGATGAACCGCTTACCATCAATACTATTGATTTAGACGAAACACTTCTGACGCTTAAAACTAACAAATTAGGTGATGTTAATTATGATATTTTAAAGGAATCGAAAGAAGATGAAGACGAAAATAATAACACCTCGAAAGGTTTCACATTTGATGTGCAAGATTACGCTATTAAAAACAGTGCTTTAACTTATATTGATGAAACATCGAACACCACATTCTTTATTACGGAGTTTAATCACAAAGGCAAGGGTACTTTTTCTGGTAATGTTTCTGAATTAGACACCGAAACCGATGCCAGATTGAGCCTAACGGTAGACAGCACCAACTACCTCAACAATAACACACTAAAACTAGACGCCTTAATTGGTCTGGATTTAGAAAATAACAAATACACCTTTAAGGAAAACAAAGGCTATATTAACGAGCTGCTATTGGAATTTGATGGCTTTGTTCAACAGGTTGAAAACGGTCAGCAATTTGATTTGACCTTTCAAAACCCAGGGGCTTCATTTAAAGATTTTCTAGCTGTTATTCCATCTAGTTATTCCAAAAGCATTGCAGATGTAGAAACGCAAGGCGACTTTAAAGTCAACGGTGTTATTAGAGGTCTGCTTTCTGATGATACCATTCCGGAATTGGATATTAGCATGGCATCTAACAATGCTTCATTTAAATACCCTGATTTACCAAAACGGGTTGAAAATATTTCAATCGATGCCGCATTAAAAAACACTTCTGGTAATCCCGACGAAACCTTTGTAAACATCAATAGGTTTAATTTCAAGATTGATGCAGATGAATTTAAATCGTCAGCAACGCTAAAGAATATTACGGAAAATATGCTGGTAAATGCCGATATTGATGGTACACTTAACCTCGCTAACATTACCAAAGCCTATCCTATTGAACTCGAAAAGGAATTGAGCGGTATACTTAAAGCTAAATTAAATACCGAGTTTGATATGAATGCCATTGAGACCAATGCTTATGGCAGAATAAAAAACAACGGAACGGCCAGTATTACCAATTTTGTGTTCTCTTCTGAAGATATTGTAAATCCTATCCATATAAAATCGGCTCAAATGAGTTTTAATCCCGGAACCGTATCCCTGAATTCTTTTGATGCCATTTCAGGAAATAGCAATATTGCTGCCACAGGAACCATTACTAATTTATTGGGCTTTCTGTTAAGTGACAAGAACCTTCAAGGAAACTTTAATGTGAATTCCAAACAATTTTTGATTAGTGATTTTATGGTAGCGGATGAAGATTCTAATGCATCCAACAAAACAACTTCTGAAGAAGAATCACTTAAAATTCCAGCCTTTTTGGATTGTACCATTAACGCCAATGCACAAACTGTGGTTTATGACAATCTCAACCTAAAAAATGTTAAAGGCAAACTTGTTATAAAAGACCAAACAGCCAGTTTGCAAAATATGACTTCCGATATTTTTGATGGTAAAATGACTATTGCTGGTGATGTAAATACCAAAGAGAAAACGCCTACATTTAATTTAAATTTGGGAGCAGATGGTTTTGATATCGCTCAATCTTTCACCGATTTAGATTTATTGCAAGCTTTAGCTCCAATAGCCAAGGTCTTTGATGGCAAGTTAAATTCAACCATCAACCTACAAGGTGCATTGAATGAATCCTTTTCTCCAGATTTGCAAACCGTTTCGGGTAATGCCTTTGCAGAGTTATTGACTACCCAATTCAATTCCGAAAATAGTGCAGTTTTAAAAGCATTGGAAGACAAGGTAAACTTTGTTGATTTTGACAAATTAACTCTAAAGGATCTGAAAACGTCTTTAACTTTTGAGGATGGTGGTGTAAACGTAAAACCATTCTATCTAAAATATCAAGACATTGATATTGCCATAGGCGGAAACCATAGATTTGATAAAACCATGGATTACGATGTGGTATTTAATGTACCCGCAAAATATTTAGGCAGTGATGTAAACAGACTAATTGGACAAATAAACGACCCTGAAGTTAACAAGATTACGATTCCGGTTACTGCCAACCTTACGGGATCTTTTACCAATCCGCAGGTTAAAACAGATTTAAGTTCGGGAGTTTCCAACTTAATGAAACAATTAGTAGAAATACAAAAACAGAAATTGTTGAATCAAGGCGAAGATACTGTTAAGGATATTTTGGGAGATATTATGACTGGTAATTCTGGGAATACTACTCCCAATGACTCAACTAGCGCACAAAGTGGCACAACAGAAACAACCACACCAAATACTGAACAAACCATAAAGAACATACTTGGCGGCTTAATAAATAAGAATAAACAAAAGAAAGATACTGTTAATTTAAAATAATAGTGTTACCTTTGTCATCCTTAAAATTTAAAACGAATTATGTTAAGAATAGAAATTAAAGAAGGGGAAAATATAGAACGTGCATTAAAACGTTACAAGCGTAAGCATAGAAACGTAAAGGTTATGCAGAATTTAAGAGACAAGCAATTTTTCACAAAACCTTCTGTTAAACGTAGACGTGAAATTCAAAAAGCAGCTTACATTCAAAGTTTAAGAGACGCTGAAGACATATAGGCTTATTAAAATATATATCAAAAAAACACGCATTAAAGCGTGTTTTTTATTTTATATCATTTTGATTGCTACAACCAACCCTTCATTAGAACGGATATTAAAAACCGTTTCATCTTCAAATATTAAATACTGTCCTTTTATACCAACCAATTTCCCAGTATAAGTTTTTGCTTTTGTAATATTTAAGCTTTTTGGTTTTTCAGGGTATTTTTCAACAGGAAAACTCAAGTTAGTTTCCATATTACTAGCTATATAATAATCGATAGCTTCTTCTGGGATATAGGGTTTTAAACGCTCGCGCCATTCAACCAAATTTTCATCTTGAATGTCATTCTTTAACATACTACGCCAATTGGTTTTATCGCTAACGTGGTCTTTAAGTGCAACCTCTGTTATTCCTGCTAGATACCTATTGGGAACCTCAACAATTTCAATAGCTTCGTGAGCACCTTGGTCAATCCACCTGGTTGGCACTTGACTCTTTCTGGTAACACCAACTTTTACATTGCTACTATTGGCCAGGTATACTATATGGGGTTGCAACTGTACTTTCTTTTCATATTCCAAATCACGGTCTTCCTTACCTAAATGTGCTGTGCTTAATTCAGGACGCATAATCCAATCGGCTGCTTGTGGAATATCATAAAAACAACTTTTGCAAAAGCCCTGTCTGTAAATAGGTTTGTTTAAACCACAGTTTAAACATTGATAACCAATAAATTCAATTTCAATTGTTTTATCCAACAGTTGATTTATATTTATAAAATCGTTTTCAAACACCAAATAGTACTGAATAGGCTCGGCTAATTCAGTTTCCATTTTTGTCAAAACACCTTGGTAGGTCATAAAAAAAAGTATTATTTTTAGTTTTTTAAATATACAGCAAATATGCCAATTCCTATAGTAAATTCTATTGCTTCATGGTTTTTAAAAAAACGGTTTCACCAAATCGATTTATTTTTAAAATATCCTAATGAGGTTCAAGAAGAATTACTTACAAACTTATTAATTAAGGCAAAGGATACCGAAATTGGCAAGACATACGATTTTGAGTCCATAACTAACTATCAAACATTTGCAGATAGAGTACCCATCTCAACATACGAAGATTACCACCAACTCATAGAACGCTCGCGGTTAGGTGAAAACAATATTTTTTGGCCACAGCCTATTAGATGGTTTGCAAAATCCAGTGGTACTACCAATGCCAAAAGCAAGTTTATTCCTGTAAGTGAAGACTCTTTGGAAGATTGCCATTATGCTGCTAGTAAAGATTTACTTTGTATGTATTTGAATAATAATGAAAATTCGCAATTATTTACTGGAAAAAGTTTGCGACTTGGCGGTAGTAAAGAACTCTATAAGGAAAACGGAACCGTTTTTGGCGATTTATCAGCAATTTTGATTGACAATATGCCATTTTGGGCCGAATTTAGTAGCACGCCAAGCAACAAGGTTTCCCTAATGAGTAACTGGGAAGAAAAGATGCAAGCCATTGTTGATGAAACTATTCAAGAGAATGTAACAAGTCTTGCTGGTGTACCATCTTGGATGCTTGTATTGCTTAATAATGTTTTGGAAACCACAGGAAAAAAGAACTTATTTGATGTTTGGCCAAACCTAGAAGTCTATTTCCATGGCGGTGTAAGTTTTTTACCTTACGTAGATCAGTACAAAAATATACTGCCTAAACCGGACTTTAGGTATTATGAAATTTACAATGCTTCTGAAGGTTTTTTTGCCATTCAAGATCAAAATAAATCGAGTGAATTATTACTGATGTTGGATTATGGCATTTTTTACGAATTTATCCCGATGGATACTTATGGTACAGTAAACGAAAAAGTTATTCCTTTAAGTGAGGTTGAAATTAATACAAACTATGCCGTAATTATTACCACTAATGCTGGCTTGTGGCGGTATAAGATTGGTGACACTATTCGTTTCACATCAATAAGCCCTTACCGCATTAAAGTTTCAGGCCGTACAAAACATCATATCAATGCATTTGGTGAAGAACTCATTATAGAAAATGCTGAAGATGCCTTAAAGAAAGTTTGTAAGAAGACCAAAGCAGAAATTGTAGACTACACAGCAGCGCCAATATTTATGAGTGGCAAAGAAAAAGGAGCACATGAGTGGTTAATAGAATTCAAAACACCACCAAATGATATTGACTACTTTAATGAATTGCTTGACAATGCACTAAAGGCACTAAATTCTGATTACGAGGCCAAACGCTATAACAACATGACCTTAAACAAACCTACTATTCACATAGCCCGTGAAAGACTTTTTTACGATTGGTTAAAAGAGAACAATAAGTTAGGTGGTCAACATAAAGTACCAAGACTATCAAATTCCAGGGATTATTTAAACGCCCTCTTAAAATTGAATTCTTAATGTGGATAATCGAATAAATTTGCAAGAAATTTTCGATAAACGAGTTTATTTGAGTCTTCATCTAAAATCATCACCCGTCGTTTTTTTCTTACATAAAAAATCATAGTTTTACAGAGCTATTAATCAAAACTAGATAATTTTTCATAATGTTAAATTATTAATTAACATCCATTAAAACGATGAAATTAACCACTCCTATTGAGAGTGGTTTTTTTTGTATTATTAACTTTATAAAAATGAAAAAGCCTTTCAAAGAAAGGCTTGTAGTAATCTCATATTCTTTTTTATTAAGAAACTGCTTTTAACTTCTTTAATGTAGTCTTGGTAATCTTTTCTTCGGCATATACTTTAGTTACCTTAAGTTCTTTTTCATTACTTCCTGGCATTTCAAACATGGCATCGGTTAAAATTTCCTCACATAATGATCGTAATCCACGAGCACCTAATTTATATTCTATAGCTTTATCAACTATAAAATCTAATGCCCCATCGGTAATGCTAAATTCAATATCATCCATTTCAAACAACTTTTTATACTGTTTAATAATAGCATTTTTGGGCTCTGTTAAGATAGCTCGAAGTGTTTTGGCGTCTAACGGATCCATGTATGTTAATACAGGCAGTCTACCAATAATTTCAGGAATCAAACCAAAATCCTTTAAGTCTTTTGGAATAATATATTGCAACAAATTGGCTTGATCCACACGTTCATCTGACATGGATGCGCTATACCCAACAGCTTGCATGTTTAAGCGTTTTGATATGACTTTTTCAATACCATCAAAAGCTCCTCCAGCAATAAACAATATGTTTTCGGTATTGACTTCAATAAACTTTTGGTCTGGGTGCTTTCTACCTCCTTTTGGCGGTACATTTACGGTAGTTCCTTCCAGTAATTTTAGCAAAGCCTGTTGCACACCTTCTCCAGACACATCTCGTGTGATTGAAGGGTTATCGCTCTTTCTTGCTATTTTATCTATCTCATCAATAAATACAATACCTTTTTCAGCTTTCTCTAAATTATAGTCGGCTGCTTGCAATAAACGTGTTAAGATACTTTCAACATCTTCACCAACATAACCAGCTTCCGTTAGAACTGTGGCATCAACAATAGCTAAAGGCACATTTAACATTTTAGCAATTGTTTTAGCCATTAAGGTTTTACCTGTTCCGGTTTGACCAACCATAATGATATTACTTTTTTGAATTTCAATATCATCATCTGATGGTGCTTGTAATAAACGTTTGTAATGATTGTAAACAGCAACAGACATCACCTTCTTGGTTGTCTCCTGCCCAATGATATACTCATCTAAAAACGATTTGATTTTTTGTGGCTTACGCAGCATTAATTCTGCCGAAAGATCACTGTTATCAGATTGTTTAGACTCTTCTAAAACAATACCATGAGCTTGTTCGATACACTTAT
Source organism: Hanstruepera flava (assembly GCF_023634025.1). GTDB lineage: Bacteria > Bacteroidota > Bacteroidia > Flavobacteriales > Flavobacteriaceae > Hanstruepera > Hanstruepera flava. The sequence goes on from NZ_JALJCW010000003.1 coordinate 232,185, forward strand.
CACAAATGTGTGCATCTAAACCTGCAATTAACAGATTGGTTTCTGGCTTTTTCCTACCACAAAATGAACATTCTAAATCTTCTTTTGCCATAATATAGCTTTCTATTCTTGTTATTAACGATTAACTACGTACCAATATTTCGTCAATCATTCCGTATTCCTTAGCCTTATCAGCCTTCATCCAGTAATCACGATCACTATCGGCATATACTTTGTCGTAATCCTGACCTGAATGCTTACTTATTATTTTATACAATTCTTCTTTCAAAATAAGGATTTCTCTAGCCGTAATTTCAATATCACTGGCTTGACCTTGTGCACCACCTAACGGTTGGTGAATCATTACTCGCGAATGTGTTAAGCCACTTCTTTTTCCTTTTTCTCCCGCACATAACAATACAGCTCCCATAGAAGCTGCCATTCCTGTACAAATAGTCGCTACATCTGGCTTAATAAACTGCATCGTATCATAAATGCCCAATCCGGCATATACACTTCCTCCTGGTGAATTAATATAAATCTGTATATCTTTAGAGGAATCTGTACTCTCCAAAAACAGTAATTGAGCTTGTATAATGTTTGCCACCTGATCGTTTATTCCAGTCCCTAGAAAGATTATACGATCCATCATTAAACGTGAAAACACATCAAAAATAGCGATGTTCATTTGGCGTTCTTCTATAATATTAGGTGTTAAATTAGTAGGATACATACTACTTATAATCTTGTTATAATATGTACTACTAATACCTTGATCTTTTATTGCGAATTTTTCGAATTCTTTTGCGTAATCCATAGTTGTTTTTAAATTTTTTTGTAAAAAATTAGGCGCTGATTTTTTGTGTTTCAGCGCCTAAATATAAGGATTTATTCTTTATAAGTCTGTAACTTATTTATCGCCATAAACTTCTTTAACGAAGTCGTCATAAGTGATTTCTTTAGTTTTAATATTGGCTTTCTCTTTATAAAGCGCCAATAATCTCTGACTAATAATTTGTTCAGACATTCGACGTGCTTCTTCTTGGTTTGACAATACACGTGCAGCAATATCTTCTAATTCTTTATCTGAAGGATTCATCTGACCAAATTGTGCCATTTGTGCTTTAATCATGTTTTTAGCATGATCTTTAATATCGTCCATAGTTACCTTAATGTCATTATCAGTAATTAATTTACCTTCAATTAATTGGTAACGTAAGCTTTTTTCAGATTTTTCGTATTCTTCTTTAGCCTGGTCTTCAGTCAACTCATTTTCACCAGCTGTTTGCATCCATTTTTGTAAAAAGGCAGTTGGCAAATCAAATTTGGTGTTATCTACTAAATATTCAGTAACATCATTCAACAATTTCTGATCAGATTGCTGCGTGAATTGCTTTTCAGCATCTTCTTTAATCTTTTCTTTTAATTCTGTTACAGAAGTAACGTTTCCTTTGCCAAATAATTTATCGAATAACTCTTGGTCTAAATCAGCCAACTCACGTGTGTTTATTTCTGTAATCTCAAAAGTTACTGGAATATCTAAACCGTGAACATCATCATGGGTTAATTTTAAAGCATGCATTAATTCATGTTCATCATCGTAGAGCCCTTTGGTTTTTAACTCAATGACATCACCTACTTTAGAACCAATGAATTTTTTTTCAGTGGCCTTACCTTTAAATTTGTCTAAAGTTAAGGTTACTGTGTTTTCAATTTCACGTTCTTCATTCTTAAATACACCTGTAATTTCACTCTCTTTAGCTACTTCTTTTTCAGAAATTAGCTTACCATATTGCTTCTGGATGTTTTCAACTTGATCGTTGATCATTTTATCTCCAGCTACAATATTATAATGTATAAAAGCTTTTTTTGGCTTTAAATTTACCTCGAATTCTGGTGCTAAACCTAATTCGAATTCAAAAGATAATTTATCAGCATCCCAATCCAAATCATCTTGTGGCTTTGGTAATGGATTTCCTAAAACGTCTAGCTTTTCTTCAGTTAAATATTTGTTTAACGCATCTTGAAGTAATTTATTTACCTCATCAACCAATACAGCTTTACCATATTGTTTCTTAACCATTCCCATTGGTACATGTCCTTTTCTAAATCCTGGAATGTTAGCTGTTTTACGATAATCAGACAAGATTTTTTCAACTTTGTCGTTATAATCTTCTTTAGCAATATCTACTTTTACTACAGCATTCAATGCATCAATGTTTTCTCTTGTAATATTCATTTTCTAACTATAAAAATTGGAGTGCAAAAGTAGTACTTTTTTACACTCCAACAAAGTATTTTAACGTATTGTATTTCAGTCTATTTTCTCGTCTCCTAAAACCGAATAAAATATAGATTGCAATATGGTTAAAAGGATACTAAATAGCAAAGCAGTCCAGAAACTACTCACTGTAAATCCACCAACTAAATTATCGGCAAGAAGAATGATGCAGGCATTAATAACAAAAAGGAATAAGCCTAATGTTAAAATTGTTGCAGGCAGAGTGAACAAAACCAGTAATGGTTTTACAAAAATATTGAGTAACCCCAAAACAGCTGCTACAATTACAGCAGTCGTATAGCTGTCGACCGAAACCCCTGATAGAAATTTGGACAATAGCACTACTGCTACTGCCGTGAGTAAGACCTTTAGAATAATTCTCATGGTATATTGTTTTTTGTTTCTAAAAAGGTACGAATTATTTTAATTCAGAAATGACATTACAGCACTATAAAAATCTTCGGGATTTTCTGCATGCAACCAATGCCCAGCATTTGCAATGGTTACGATTTTGGAATTAGGGAAATGACCGCTAATAATTGCTTCATCTTGATGACCAATATATTCTGATTTGTCTCCTCGTAAAAACAATGTATCTCCTTCAAACTTAGTGTGAATTGGAAGTGATTCACCAACTTCAGCCACATGCTCCTTTAGCACCTCTAAATTCATACGAAGGGCTAATAGACCTTTTTCTTTCCAATACAAGTTTTTAAGCAAAAATTGGCGTGTTCCAAAATCTGAAACAAATAGCGCTAATTGCTTATCCGCTGCTCCTCTGCTTTTTAGCAACGAAAAATTTAAGCTGCTTAACCCATTCAAAATAGTTTCATGATGAATAGGATAATAACGTGGTGAAATATCTGCAACCATTAACTTGTTAACCATTTTAGGATATTGCGTAGCAAACAACATAGCTGTTTTTCCTCCCATGGAGTGACCTAAAAGTACAATATTATCTAGATTTTTATCATCCAAATAGAACTTTAAATCTGCTACCATATCCTCATAACTGAAATTTTCATCGTGAAAACTTCTTCCATGATTCCGCTGGTCAACCAAATGAACTTCATAACCCTGTTCGCTAAATTGTTGGCCAAGTGTTTTCCAATTATCACCCATTCCCAGAAATCCATGTAAGATTATGAATGGCTTCCCTGTTCCTAAAACATTAGCATGTAAAAGCATTATTTTAATTTTTGTAAATACATTTGAACAACATTTTCAGCTCCCAAATAAAGGCTTTCAGCGATTAAGGCGTGACCAATTGAAACCTCTAATAAATTTGGAATATTCTGTTTGAAAAAAGCAATATTCTCCAAAGACAAGTCATGGCCTGCGTTGACACCAATATCCAGACTGTCAGCCAAAATAGCACATTCTGTGTAGGGTTGAATTGCTTTTTTATTCCCTAAACTATACTGATGCGCAAAGGCTTCTGTGTATAGCTCTATTCTATCGGTTCCGGTTTCTTTGGCTCCTTCAATTTGTTTTAAAACAGGATCCACAAAAATGGATGTACGAATTCCATTACTTTTAAATTCCTTAATGGTTTCCTGCAAAAAGCCTTTGTTTACAATAGTATCCCAACCTGCGTTACTGGTAATAGCATCAATAGCATCTGGTACTAAAGTAACTTGTGTTGGTTTTATCTCTAAAACCATCTCAACAAATTTTTCAATAGGATTCCCTTCAATATTATATTCGGTGTAGACTTCAGGTTTTAAATCGTAAGCATCTTGATAACGTATATGACGTTCGTCTGGTCTTGGGTGAATTGTCACCCCTTCTGCACCAAAACGTTGTACATCTTGCGCAAACCTTACTACATTAGGCTCGTTTCCGCCTCTTGAATTTCTTAAGGTCGCTATCTTATTTATATTAACACTTAATTTGGTCATTTTTTAGTTTTTTGAAATACAAAAATACAAACTCATTAAGGCTTAATGTAGTATTTTTTAATTAATTTGCAAGTTCAATTTATCTATTAAAATGAATCTTTCAGATTACATCATAAACGACATAAAACCTTTAAAAAACACTGATTTGGTTGGAGACATTCAAGGATTGTTCAATCAGTTAACCTATTCGCATATTCCTATTAAAAATGAATACAACGCCTATTTAGGTTGTATATCTGAAACCGATGCCCATTGTTTTGATGGAGGAAAACCCATTAATGAATATGCACACGCTATAGAAGGTTTTTTTGTTCGCGAGAATACCAACTGGTTGGATGTGCTTGAAGCTTTCGCCATGAATTCTGCTAATATAATGCCTGTTTTGAGTTCTAAAAATGTTTATTTAGGGTATTACGAACTAAACGATATTATAGGGCTTTTTAATGAAACGCCATTTTTTGCAGAAGCTGGAGGCATATTAATTGTTGAAAAAGGTTTAGTTGATTATTCATTTAGCGAGGTATGTCAAATTGTCGAATCTAATGACGGAAAACTTTTAGGTGCTTTCATTTCAAAAATAGAAAACGACATGGTCCAAATTACCTTAAAAATTGGAAACACCGGATTAAATGATATTATGCAAACCTTTAGGCGTTACAGTTATAATGTGGTATCTGGACATGAAGAGGACAGCTATTTACAAAGCCTGAAGGAGCGCTCGGAATATTTGAATAAATATTTAAACATGTAATATGAAAATAGCCGTTTTTGGTCAATCTTTCCATAAAAGCAATGAAGAATCCCTTCATATGCTATTAGACTGTTTAAAAACGAAAAATGTTACCGTTTTTATTGAACGCCATTTTTTTAACACCACCAAAAACCTTTTTAATAATCTATTAGATGTTGGGAACTTTAGTACGTTTGATATTTTAGATTCCAGCTTTGATTTGCTTATTAGTATTGGTGGTGACGGCACTATTCTTCGGGCCATTACATTTGTTAGAGATTTAGAAATACCTATAATAGGGATCAACACAGGTCGTTTAGGATTTTTGGCCACCATTCAGAATGACGATATTGCCACAGCTATTGAAGCTATCCTTAACAATGAATACAAAATATCTGAACGCAATCTCTTGTCAATATCAACTGACCCTGAACATGAAGATTTTAATATTCTAGATTTTGCTTTAAATGAAATAGCTGTTAGTCGTAAAAACACCACATCTATGATTACAGTTGAAACCCGATTAAATGGCGAATACCTCACATCGTATTGGAGTGATGGTTTAATAATTTCAACGCCAACTGGATCAACAGGGTATTCATTAAGTTGTGGCGGACCTGTTATAACACCCGACACCAATAGCTTTGTAATTACTCCTATTGCTCCACATAATTTAAGTGCAAGGCCATTGGTAATCACCGACTCAACCGAAATTCAATTAAAAGTTAGTGGTAGAGAAGACAACTTTTTAGTCTCATTGGATTCCAGAATTGCAACACTTTCCAACGACACCATTGTAACTATTAAAAAAGCACCATTTACTATAAAAATGGTTGAATTACTTAACGAAAGCTTTTTAGACACACTTCGGAAAAAGTTACTTTGGGGAGAAGACAAACGTAATTAGACAATAATTTTGATTAAAAACAGTTTAAATCGCATACAATTCGATTCAAATTGTTATAGGCTAATCTTATTTATTATATTTGCAAACTTTTGAACATTTATGAGGTATTTAACCGTATTAATATTATTTTTTTCAGGAACTGTTTTTAGTCTGGCGCAGACTTATGAAGTTGGTGTTTTACTAGGTGGAAGCAATTTTATTGGTGATGTTGGGGCAACTAATTATATAGCGCCAAGCAAGCCTGCATTTGGAGCACTTTTTAAGTGGAATAGAAGTTCTAGACATTCATTTAGATTCTCACTTATGTATACAGAACTGGAAGGAAAAGACTCTAAATCTGACGATCCAAGACGTGTTGAACGCAATTATAGTTTTACTAACCAGATTATAGAAGGGTCATTAGGTTTGGAATTCACATTTTTTGAATGGGATTTGCACGATGAAAAAATTCATGCAACACCTTACCTGTACACAGGTATAACAGCCGCATATCATGACAACTTTTTCTTTTCGAGACAAGGTATTTTAAAATCCGAAAACACCTCGAGTATTGCCTATGGAATCCCAATGGTTTTGGGCTTTAAAACCAATGTTATAGGCAACATTATTATAGCAGCAGAAATTGGTGCTAGATATACATTTTCTGATGAATTGGATGGTAGTGTTCCAGATTCTAAGGACCGCCAAGATGCTTTAAGTTTTGGAAATATAAACAATAACGATTGGTATATGTTTACAGGTATAACCCTGACCTATACCTTTGGTGACAAACCTTGTTTTTGCGTTTTTTAGTGAGTTTATTAAAACAAATACATACCGACTATTTACCAAAACATATTGCCATTATTATGGATGGCAACGGTCGTTGGGCTAAACAAAAAGGGCTCTTAAGAACTGTAGGGCATGAAAATGGCACTAAATCCGTTCGTCAAACTGTTGAAGCTTCTGCCGAATTAGGCATTAAAAACTTAACGCTCTATGCTTTTTCAACAGAAAACTGGAACAGACCTAAATTAGAAGTTCAAACCTTAATGAAATTATTGGTTTCCTCGCTTAAAAAAGAAATTAAAACCTTACAAAAAAACGATATTAAACTAAACGCCATTGGGTGCTTAAATGAACTTCCTCAAAAAGCACAAAAGGAGTTGTTAGAGGTTATTGAGAAAACAAAAAACAATAATCGTATGTGCTTAACCCTTGCATTAAGTTATGGTTCCAGAGAAGAATTGATAAATACCGTTAAAAAAATAAGTATTAAAGTTAAAAATAATATAATTTCGCCCGAAAATATTGATGAATCGGTTATAAATGAGCATCTTTACACGCAAAATTTACCAGACGTTGATTTGCTTATTAGAACAAGTGGCGAACAGCGAATAAGTAATTTCCTTTTATGGCAAATTGCTTATGCGGAATTATATTTTACAAAGGTACTTTGGCCAGATTTTACCAAGGAGCATTTGTATGAAGCTATTATAGAATATCAAAAAAGAGAACGACGATTTGGGAAGACAAGTGAACAAATTAACTAATTTAACATCATTGAAAACATATATAGGTCTACTTATTACTTTTGTAGTATTATTTTCAACTTTAAATATTCAAGCACAGACCATAACTAATCCTGATGCCAAAAAATACGTTCTTGGTGATATTACTGTTTCTGGAAGTACACACTTTAGTGCACAGACTATTGTTACATACTCTGGACTGAGAAAAGGACAAGAAGTTTTTATTCCAGGTGAAGAAATTAGTAATGCTATTAAAAAACTTTGGAAATCCAATTTATTTAATGACATCAACATTTATTTAGTCAAAACTGAAGGTGATATCGCATACCTTGAAATAAGGCTTTTTGATTTACCCGAATTACATGACATTAAAATTAATGGTGTAAAAAAATCAAAAAGGAAAGAAATTATTGAGGAGAATAATTTAGCTGCCGGTGTTAAAGTAACCGAGAATCTGGTTACTACTACCAAAAACTATTTAACCAATAAATACAAAAAAGATGGTTTTGTAAACACTAAAGTTTATATAAATACCATTGAACGTAATGATACTATTGGCGGTAGACCGCAAATAGATATGGTAGTTAATATAGACAAAGGCAAAAAAGTAAAAGTTAAAGAAATTAACTTTATTGGAAACGACGTAATCCCTTCAAAAAAATTAAGAAGGGCTATGAAAAACACGAAACAAAAAAGTATTACCCATCTCTTTAAGCGTTCAAAATATATAGAGGCTGATTACAAAGAGGACCTTGTTAGTGTTATTGATAAATATAAAGAAAACGGATATCGCGATGCGCGTATTATATCCGATTCCCTCTCTCATATCGATAAAAAGAATGTTGCCTTAAACATACGTGTTGAGGAAGGTGAACAGTACCGTTTTGGCGACATTACATTTATTGGTAATACAGTTTATACAGACCAACAATTACGTAACATTTTGCGTATAAACAAAGGTGATATTTATAATGGTGTATTATTAGAAAAACGTATAGCCGACGATTCTAGCCCAGATGCACAAGACATTACAAACGCCTACCAAAACAACGGATACTTATTCTCAACTATAAATCCTGTTGAAGTCAATACAGATGGCAATGTAATAGATATGGAAATTCGTATTACCGAAGGAAAACCTGTTTACTTTAACACTGTTTCTGTTTCTGGTAACGATGTTACCAACGACCATGTTATTTATCGTGAACTACATACGCGACCAGGTCAATTATACAGTAAGGAAAATGTGGTTAGAACCATTCGTGAACTAAGCCAATTAGGTTTTTTCGATCCTGAACAAATAGCAACAAACTTTTCTAATCCAAATCCAAATGAAGGTACAATTGATTTAGATTATGGTTTAGTAGAAACAGGTTCAAGCCAAATTGAATTGCAAGGTGGTTATGGTGGCGGTGGCTTTATTGGTACTTTAGGTTTGTCTTTCAACAACTTCTCACTTAAAAATATTTTTAATCTTGACGCATACAAACCTGTTCCTCGAGGTGATGGTCAAAAACTATCCTTGCGTTTGCAGGTAAGCCAGTTTTTTAGAACCTATAGTTTTTCGTTTGTTGAACCATGGTTAGGAGGTAAAAAACCGGTTCAATTCTCTACATCGTTCTCTCATTCTCAACAGTTTTTGTATGACCCTACCACTGGTAGAGCAGATAAAGACAAACGTTTCAATATTACTGGCGTAACGGTTGGATGGGCTAAACGTTTAACTAAACCCGATAACTTTTTTACATTATCACAAGCTTTATCGTTTCAGCATTATAATTTAAAAAATTATAACACGGGCTTATTTACATTTGGCGATGGTTATTCCAACAATCTTGCTTATACTATTGGTTTGAGTAGAAATAATACCTACACAGACCCTATTTTTCCAATGGGAGGTTCTAGCTGGAACGTTACTGCAAAATTATCACCACCGTATTCATTGTTTAATGGTGTGGATTACAAAGCTTTAATCGATGAACGTAACGAGCTTGTTGATATTCAAAATGATCCAGAAAACACATTAGTTATCAGAAATAGAGCTTCTGAAGGTATTTCTGAAATAGATCAAGAACGCTATAAATGGTTAGAGTTTTATAAAATTAAACTTAAAGGGGATTGGTACACCAGAGTTGTAGATAAGCTTGTATTGAAATCGGCTTTGGAGTTTGGATTTTTAGGAGCCTATAACCAATATAGAGGTGTTATTCCTTTTGAAAGATTCTTTTTAGGTGGTGATGGTTTAGGAAACTTTAGTTTAGATGGCCGAGAGGCCATAGCACTCCGTGGATATCCTAATCAATCTTTACAACCTATATTAGACAATGGACGCGTAACTAATGATGGTGGAACTATATACAACAAGTTCTCTTTAGAGTTACGCTACCCAATAAGTTTAAAACAACAAGCTAAAATATATGTATTAGGATTTATGGAAGGTGGTGTATCTTATTTAGAATTTCAAGATTACAATCCTTTCTCACTATATAGATCATCTGGTGCAGGTTTAAGAATTTTTATGCCAGCATTCGGGTTGTTGGGTATTGATTTTGGTTACGGATTTGATCCATTACCAGGTCAAAATAAACCAAATGGTTGGGAGACACATTTTATAATTGGACAGCAATTTTAATTTTGGCACGATATTTTCTGTTAACAGATTAATTATTTAAATCTTGAATTAAATTATTTAAAATTAATTTTCCTTAATTTTGAGTGATTAATTCAAAATGAACAGAATAATTATAAAGCTCTGTCGTTTTAGAATTTATGTGTCAATAAATTATAAAAAATGAAACAGATGAAATTAAAAGTTCTTTTTTTAGTGACTATTGCTTGTATGCTTAGTGTAGCTAGCTACTCACAACGAGGTGTGAGAATTGGCTATATAGATACTGAATATATTTTAGAAAATATTCCTGAGTATCAAGAGGCAACAGCACAATTAGCATCTAAAGTTCAAAAATGGAAAGGTGAAATTGAAACGCAGTTAAGTGGTATTGAACAAAAGCGCAAAGATTTAAGTAATGAAAAAGCACTTTTAACAAAAGAACTAATAGAAGAGCGTGAAGAGGATATTGCTTTTGAAGAAAAAGAAATATTAGATTATCAGCAAAAACGTTTTGGTCCCAATGGGGATTTAATGATTCAGAAAAAACAACTGATTCAACCTATACAAGATCAAATTTTTGCAGCGGTTCAAGATATTGCAGAAAAGCAAAAGTATGATTTTGTTTTCGACAAATCCGCCGACGTTGTAATGCTGTATTCAGCAGATCGTTACGATTTTAGCGAGCAGGTAATACGCAGTATAACCAGAAGTGCCAAGCGTACACAAGCTACTAATAAAAAAGAGCGTAAAGCTGCTGAAGAAGAAGATGTGGTTGTTGAAATAAATGAGGAACTTGAAGCTAAACAAGCAGCGGACGATGCCAGAAAAAAAGCCGTTTTAGATGAGCGTGAAGCAAGAAAGTTAGCGGCTCAAAAACGTAGAGACAGCATAATAGCAGCGCGAGAAGCAGCAAGGCAGGAAAAATTGAACGCTAGAAATAAAGATACTGAAGCGGTAGATGATATACAGCAGCAATCCAGTGACGAGGCTGAAAGCACAGAAGCAACAACTGAAGAGGAAGCGAAAACACCAGAACAGATTGCAGAAGAACGCAGACAAGCTAAAATAGCAGATCGTGAACGTAGAAAACAAGAATTAGAAGAACGAAAAAGACAAATTTTAGAAGATAGGCAAAGAGCGAAAGAAGAGCGAGAAGCTCAAAGAAACAATAATAATAACGAAGAAGACGAACAACCTACCGACGATGACGAAGGAGGCAATTAATTAACAATTATAATACATATTAACACTTTTTGAAAATGAAACAATTTAAAACCCTTTTATTTGCTGCAGCACTATTTATTGGAGCCACAAGTTTTACACAAGCCCAAAGCAAAGTAGCACATATTAACACTCAAGAATTAATCCAAGCCATGCCAGAAATGGCTACAGCTCAAGCTGAAATGGAAAAATTGGGGAAAACTTACGAAGCTGATATTAAAGCTATGGCTACAGAGTACCAAAACAAAATGAAGCAGTATGAAGCTGAAGCTCCTACAAAAACGGATGAGGAAAACCAAAAGCGTTTAGTAGAGGTACAAACTATGCAACAAAATATTCAGCAGTATCAAGGGCAAGCACAACAAGAAATGCAGAAAAAAGAAATAGACTTGTTAAAGCCTATTACAGAAAAAGCTAAAGCTGCTATTTTAAAGGTTGCAAGAGCTCAAGGATTTGATTATGTATTAGATTCTACTCAAGGTGGAGGCGTTATCATGGCAGACGGTAAAAATCTTCTAGATGATGTTAAAAAAGAAATGGGAATCTAATTCTTTTAAAAATATATAATTAAAAGCCACTTCTATAAAGTGGCTTTTTTTATTTTTGAAATTATGAGTAATAAACCTATTGGCATTTTCGATTCTGGTGTTGGTGGCACTTCCATTTGGCAAGAACTTCATTTTAGGCTTCCACATGAAAACACCATTTATATAGCCGATAGCAAACATGCGCCCTATGGCACCAAATCTAAAAATGAAATAATAGATTTAAGTATTAAAAACACCCAACTCCTTATACAAAAAGGGTGTAAAATCATAGTAGTTGCATGTAATACAGCCACAACAAATGCCATAAAAACGCTTCGAAACACTTTTGATATTCCATTTATAGGTATAGAACCCGCTATTAAACCTGCAGCTCTTAATACACAAACAAAGGCTATTGGTATTCTTGCAACAAAGGGCACGCTTTCAAGCGAACTATTTCATCAAACTACCGATTTGTATAGTAATGGTATTCAAGTTATAGAACAAGAAGGCGAAGGTATTGTACCTTTAATAGAATCTGGGCAATTAGACTCAGATGAGATGAGAACGCTTTTAAATGCGTACATGCAACCTATGATTGATGCCAATATTGATTATCTGGTCTTAGGTTGTACACATTATCCGTATTTAATTCCTCAATTATTAGATATTCTCCCTAAACACATTAAAATAATTGATTCTGGAGCTGCTGTTGCCAAGCAAACACAAATGGTACTTGAGCAACACAAACTTTTAAATACGAGTTTACAGAAACCCGAATTAAAATTTTATTCCAATGCAAATCCTGAAGTTATGGCTTCACTTTTAGGAGGTAAGTATCAGGTTGAAAAACTAGATTTTTAGTGGTCCTTAAACCAGCTTGAATACTTTACGTAATTATTGGCAATTCTATCAATCTCACCAGAAACCAATTCTGGACTAATGTTCTTTACCTTTTTTGCTGGCACACCAGCATAAATTGAACCGGCTTCAACATGTGTGTTTTGAGTTACAACCGCACCGGCAGCTATAATACTGTTACTCTCAACAACGCAATCGTCCATAACAATGCTTCCCATACCAATTAATACATTATCATGTATAGTACAACCGTGTACAATGGCATTGTGACCTATAGACACATTATTACCTATTGTAGTTGGCGACTTTTGGTACGTAGCGTGAATAACAGCACCATCTTGAACATTAACCTTATTTCCCATTTTTATAAAATGGACATCACCTCTTATTACGGCATTAAACCATACACTACATTGCGTTCCCATCGTAACCTCGCCAACAATTGTAGCATTTTCAGCTACATAACAGTCTTCTGGTATTTCAGGATGTTTTCCGTTTACAGGTTTTATTATAGGCATATAAAATTAAATTTTTGTTGAGATTTCTCACTAGTTCGAAATGACATATTACTTAAAAAAAGATAATAAATCAGATTTTTTTGAAGCCGATACCATAAGCTGTTTTCCATTACTTAAAACCACGCTTCCGCCTTTTCCCTTTAAATATTTTACAACCTCATTTACATTAACCAAATAGGACTTATGTATTCTGGCAAAATTACCATCGTTTAAAGCGTCTTCAAAGTATTTAAGTGTTTTACTCACTAGCTTCTTTTTGTTACTATTTAGATATATTTCGGTGTAGTTATCATCGGCTTTACAATATAGAATATCTGCTGTATTAATAACCTCAAAGCCGTCTTGTTGCGGAATAGTTATTTTACCCGAAACACTATTGGTTTTAGGCACCAAAACCTGGTCTTGCAGTGCATCTTCCTTACTTTTAATTTCTGTAACATAATCTACAGCCTTAATGAGTTCATCTATAGAAATAGGTTTCATTAAATAATAAGAAGCATGAGCGTTTAAGGCTTCCATGGCGTAATGGTTATATGCTGTTACAAAAACCGTTTCAAAATTAATATCGCCTACTTTTTCCAATAAATCAAATGCATTACCATAAGGCATTTCCACATCTAAAAACACCAAATCCAGATCATTATTACGAATAAGAACCAATGCTTGTTCTATATTTTCTGCTTCACCCAATACATTTACGTTTGGGCAGTATTTTGAAAGATAATTCTTTAAAATATCACGACTGGTTTGCTCGTCTTCTACTATAATGGCGTTTAGTTTCATATTAATCTTTTTTTAAAGTTACGACCACTTGGGTTCCTGTATCGCCTTCGGTTTGGTAATCCTCAATAAACACATCAACTTTATCTTTATGCATGTTATTCAAGATAGATACGCGCTTTTTAATATTGCTCATCCCTTTTGAATTGTGCTTCTTTTGGTTATCTGTTTTAGAAGCTTTAGAACGTGCTCTTCCAATGCCATCATCAATAATGGTTATGGTGATTTCAGAAGCACTCTTTTTGGCAACTGTTATTTCTAATTTACCTTTTTCAGTTTTATAACGTAAGCCATGCCAAACCGCGTTTTCTATATAAGGCTGTAATAGCATAGGTGGAATTTGATAAGCCGAAACATTAACATCTTCATTAACCGTTATGTGATAATCAAACTTATCTTGAAAACGAAAATGCTCTAATTTGGTATACAACTGTAACAATTCTAATTCTTTTTCTAGCGGAATAAAATCTTCTTCGCTGTTTTCTAAAACCGCTCGCATAAGAAATGAAAAATCTGACAAATATTTATTCGCCGTACGCTCATCGCTTGAAGCAATAAAACTATTAACCGAATTAAGCGCATTAAAAATGAAATGCGGATTCATTTGGCTTCGCAACGATTTTAGGGCTAGTAAATTATTGGCCAATCGTTGCTGTTTGATGTATTTATACATAAAATAAGCCGTTACCAACAACAATATTAAACCACCAATTAGCGAATAAATAACCAACTGTTGCCGTTTATTGCGTTCGGTTGTAAGTTGGTATTTACTTTGTGATAATTGCCTATCGGTTTCTAAACTGGTTATTCTATTCTGCTGATTACTTATATCACGACTCAATTTAGCAGCTCTAACAATTTCTTGTTCCTTTTTAACGTATAATGCTTCAACCAACTCGGTATACTCCTTATACGTTTCTAAAGCTTTGTTATAATCGCCAGCACTACTGTAAACTTCAGATAGCTTACGTTTGGCATCTTTTTCAACAACTAAATCATTCTTGGTATTCGCTTCTTCTATACTTTTTTCCAAATAGGTAATAGCATTGTCATAATCCTTTTTTAAATAATAAGCGTTACCAATTTTATAGTTTTGTTTTTGGACCGTTAAAGCACTTTCTATTCCAATTACAGAATCGAGTTCAATATCTTTAATATCCTTGATGGCTTCTTTACGTAATTCAATTTCATCTGTAAAATCACTTTTTTTGTTCTTGAAATCGGCGACTTTAACTTTTTCTTCTAAAGCCCGTTTTTCATTTTCTTGAGAAGCCAGGTTTAACGAGCTTTCATAAAAACCTTCTGCTGCATCCTGTTCGCCTTGCGCATCATAAGTTTGGGCTATTTTAGAATTTAGATCGGTAACTTTTGGTTTTATTAAATGCTCTGTTGCAATGTCTAACCCTTTTTTATAATTGTCTAGTGCTTTATCAAATTCTTTTATACTATAATTAGTATCACCTAAACCTTCGTGCAGGACAACTTTTTGCCAGTTAGAAAGGCCATCCTTAGGAATATTTTTATAAACCGAAATACTCTCTTGATAATTTTTATTTAAAGCATAGGCATGACCTAATTTTAGTTGCACATCATTAGAGTTTACGCTCTGCAAGCTTATACGGTAATTTGTTACAGCAATGTCATATTGATTCCAATGCAAATAAATATCGCCTAGTGTTTCATAGACTTCAGCATTTTCTTTTCCTGAACGGCTTTCTGCCAAAGCATCGGTAACAAATTGAATACTTTTTTCTAAATCGGTTTTTTTATAAACTAACGCCGAGTCTATCAACGAATTAAATGCTATATCTGGCTCATCATTAACTTTCGCTCTGTTAGAATAGCGATAAGGGCGAACCTCAACACGTATACGTTCCTGATTTTTAATAGTATAGTAAACCGTTTCAAAATCCTTATGTTTTATAACAAGTTCATCACCATACTTTACCTTTATTCTAAACTCACCAGCACCATTTGTAGTTGTATAGGCGCCACCATTTACTTCTATGTTAGCATTTGAAACTGGTTTTTGCAATTCACTATCATAAATAAACCCTCTTACGGTAAACGCAGGATCTCCACCTAGTTTCTGCCCAAGAATTATTTGGCTACTAATAACCAATATTAAAATAAATGCTCTTTGTATAAAAGTTGTCATCAGCAAATTTATAATTGTATAAACATACACACTTTAGACCTTATAATAAAATGCCTTATATAGATTTTCAACCTAAAACCGTTTAAAATTAATGCGTTTACACAATCAAAAATCCGGTTTACTCATTCAAACCATTCACTTACTCATTGTTGATTTTTTAATAGGAAAGTTGTTCGTTTTTTTACAGCATACTATTCCAACCCTTATTCATTAATCTAAATTATTATTTATGAAAACTATTTTAAAAGTGCTTATTATTTGTGCATGTATGGTTGGAATACTGACTAGTAAAGCAAACCCAAACGTTAAGACTGAAAAACTTAAAAGTTTAAAGTCAATTACTAAAACTAAAAAGCAAACCATTAAAGTGGCTTTACTTTTAGACACCAGTAATAGTATGGATGGTTTGATTGATCAAGCTAAAGCACAACTCTGGGAAATTGTTAATGAGTTATCCTATGCTAAATGCGAAGAAGTTAGACCTAATTTACAAATTGCTCTATATGAATATGGCAATGACAATTTAAACAGCCTAGAAGGTTATATTAGACAAATTATTCCATTTACTTCAGATTTAGATGAGATTTCCAAAGCCTTATTTTCTCTGACTACTAATGGCGGTAATGAGTTTTGTGGTCATGTAATAGACACCTCTATAAAGCAATTAAATTGGGGAACAAACCAAAATGATTTAAAACTAATTTTTATTGCTGGAAACGAACCTTTCACGCAAGGTCCAGTAAGCTATAAAGATGCCATTACCAATGCTTTGGAAAAAGATGTTAGTGTCAACACTATTTTCTGTGGCGATTATAACCAAGGTATATCCAGTTATTGGAAAGAGGGCGCCGATTTGGCTAAAGGAAATTATATGGCCATAAATCATAATCAAGCTACTGTGCATATTGCATCACCTTATGACGATAAAATATTAAACCTCAACAAGCAATTAAACCAAACCTATATTGCTTATGGAAAATCTGGAAGACAAAAAATGGCTTTACAGGTAGAACAAGACAGCAATGCCAGAGGTTATAGCGAAGCAAATGCGGTTAGTAGAACAGTAAGTAAAAGCTCACATTTATACAATAATGCTACATGGGATTTAGTAGATGCCGAAAAAGAAGGTGTTTTTAATTATGACACATTCAAACAAACCGATTTGCCAATCGAGCTTCAAGGAAAATCAAAAAAAGAAATTAAAGCATATTTAGCTGAAAAACGCCAAGAACGTGAAACCATACAAAATGAGATTCAAGAGCTTAACCTAAAGCGTAAAATGTTTATAGCTGAACAATCTCGTGACAAAGAAAACCTATTAGAGAATGCTATGATTGAAGCTGTAAAAAAACAAGCTTCACTGAAAAATTATCAATGGGAATAATTGCTGAAAAAGAAACAAGCGCCTTAATTATAAGGCGCTTGTTTTATATGAAATATGCTCTTGATTAATTAACCGCAGGGCAGTTACAGTGGTAACGTTCCTTTCTACAGCTAAAGTTATAACCTAATGTAATTTGATGAAAACCACCATTTGTAAATGTTACAGAATTAGCTTGGTAGGCATACGTATATGCAAACATAAAATTGTTAAAGTTAACACCTACTAAAGGAGATACATATTGTAATTTTTGTGTGGTTACACTTCCTCCATCTACATATTCAGCACCATCTAAACTTCTTCGGTAAGATAATCCAGCCCAAAGTTTTCCAAAATCCATTTCTTTGTAAACTTTGGCATTAACATCAAAAAATGATTCTTGAGTCCCATCTCTATATTGAAACATGACCGATGGCTCATAACTCCATTCACTACCTTGCTTACCAAAAACAATACCTGTTAAAAATAAAAAGCGTCTTAAATTACTTGTAATTTCAATATCATTATTAATTCCATCATTCTTTAATAAATTCTTTACGGCAGCATGTGCATAGAAATTATATAAGAAATAAGAAAAGCCAAAATCCATATTAAAATTTGTAGAACTTTGCTCAATACCAGCAATAATTCTATCTGGTAATTCATTTAAAAATGCTGTTTCATCCAATTTATATTGAATGGCTCCTACACTCAATCCAAACGATAACATATTTAAATCGGTCTCACTACGTGAAAACATTAAATGATGCGCATAGGTAACGTAAGCACCGTTTTGAGAGTGATACCCATTTTTGTCGGCATAAAAAATGGCCCCAATTCCAGAATTAGATTCTCCAATTCGGCCATTGCCACTAATTGTTAATAATTTTGGGGCATCCTCATCACCAAACCATTGTTGTCTACCTGTCATTCTAATCTTAGCACAATTTGCAGCACCAGCCATTGATGGAAATAACAAGTAATAATTATCAGTCAGATAATCTGTGTAGATAGGAAGTCCTTCCTGTGAATTTGCTTGTTGAAAAAACAAGGCAACTAAAGCTATTAAAAAAAACCTTTTTATTCTCATAGTATGTATTTCAAGGTAGATAGGCACGCTAAAAATCTTATTCCTTACCCTATATAAACTCTGATTTTATAATAAAATTATAAATCTGCGACCAAATATATAAAATTTACTTTTTATCACTCAATTTATATAGTTAAAGCTTGCAAAATATCAAATTAAAAAGGATTAAAAAAATCCTTTTTAAAATAGTTTAAATAGATTGTGTAAATAGTTGAACTCTCTAGTAATCTTTTAGTATTTTTGCACAAAGTATTTAGCTATGAAAACCTATACTGTTTCTATTCAAGAAACCTCAAATAATACCATAATTAAATTTGAGCTCAATGCGTTTATTACCAACCACCAAAGCTTTGAATTTAATAATATAGACGAAGCAAAAAACTCGCCTTTAGCACAACAATTATTCTATTTACCTTTTGTAAAAAAAGTATATATCTCCAGTAATTTTGTTGCAATTGAACGCTATAACATTGTAGAATGGAAAGATGTTCAGGAAGAAGTGGCACAACAAATTGAAGACTACCTAAATAATAATGGCATTGTTATAACCGAAGCGGAATCCGTTAAAAAAGTACCTGTAACGTTATATGCCGAAAGCACTCCAAACCCATCGGTTTTAAAGTTTGTAGCTAATAAAAAACTAGTAACGGCGACATACGAATTTAATTCTATTGAAGAGGCTAAACTTTCGCCACTTGCAACAGAATTGTTTCATTTCCCGTTTGTTAAAAGTGTTTTTATTGAAGACAATTATTTATCTGTCAGCAAATATGATATTGCTGAATGGGATACCGTAACCATGGAAGTTCGCGAACATATTAGAAACTTTATTGCACAAGGAAAAGACATCGTTGACCCTCAAGCTCAACAAATCTTAAAAAAAACATCCGAAGAACTCGACAAAACTTTTGAAGCGTACGACGATATATCAAAAGAAATCATAAACATTTTAGAAGAATACGTAAAACCTGCTGTAGCAAGTGATGGTGGAAATATTATGTTTCAATCTTACGACCCCAACGACAAATCTGTAAAAGTTGTGCTTCAAGGTGCCTGTAGCGGTTGTCCTTCATCAACATTTACATTAAAGAATGGTATTGAAAACATGTTAAAGGAAATGCTAAAAGGTAAAGTTGAAACTGTTGAAGCCATAAACGGTTAACTCGCTTTTCTTTATTATTTTTCATATCTTATTGCTATTATTTAATCTTAAAAAAATTAAAACTATGGCAGTATTAAAAGTTATTGAAATTTTATCTAATTCTGATAAAAGCTGGGAGGATGCCACCAGAAAAGCAGTGAAAGAAGCATCAAAAACCATAAATAATATTAAATCGGTTTACGTAAAAGAACAAAGCGCTATTGTCAATGGTGATGATGTAACCGAATTTAGAGTTAATCTTAAAATTACATTCGAAGTCAAATAATTAATTCCAAACGCTCTTGAATGAGCGTTTTTTATTATGAAATATCTTGTAATCATACTAATAATACTAGTAGCAATTGAACATTTTTATTTTATGTATTTAGAAATGTTTTTATGGACAAAACCTAAAGGTATTAAGGCTTTTGGATTGAAATCTAAAGATTTTGCTGAAGAAACTAAAGTGCTGGCTGCCAATCAAGGATTATATAATGGCTTCTTGGCCGTTGGTTTAATATTTTCTATTCTTATTAAAAGTAAAATCGTTTGTATATTTTTTTTGAGCTGCATTGTTATTGCAGGCATCTATGGTGCTTTTTCAACACAAAAAATTAAACTTTTTTATATTCAATCTGTACCTGCAATAATTACATTACTCTCCATAATATTTTACAATTTTATTTTTTAAAATAGAAATCAATTTAGTTTCTATTCTCTTTATTACCTTTGTTAATCAATTAATTAACCAAAAATATAAATATGGAAAATCTTGATTTAGAAAAATGGACTGAAGTAGCCATGGATTTCATTACTACATACGGCTTAAAAGTTATTGGCGCAATAGTTATTTGGATTATTGGTTCTTGGCTTATAAAAAAGATCATTGGAGCTACTAGAAAAATAATGGCCAAAGCCAATTATGATGAAAGTCTTCAAAAATTCTTACTAAACTTATGCACTTGGGCCCTAAAAATTTTATTAATAATAACCCTTCTTGGAACTCTAGGTGTTCCTACTACTTCATTTGCCGCTGTAATTGCTGCAGCTGGCTTAGCTGTTGGTTTAGCTCTGCAAGGCTCTTTAGGTAATTTTGCGGGTGGTGTTTTATTAATGATTTTCAAGCCTATTAAAATTGGTGATTTAATTGAGGCTCAAGGCGAAATAGGTGTTGTAAAAGAAATTGAAATTTTTACAACTAAACTTACTGGTTTATCTAATAAAGAAATTATTATTCCAAATGGTGCTTTATCTAATGGTAACATTGTAAATTATACTACAGAAGGTACAAGACGTGTAGATTTGGTATTTGGTGTGGGTTATGATTCTGATATTAAGAAAACAAAAGAAGTACTTATGAATGTCTTAACATCACATCCTAAAGTACTAAAAGAGCCTACTCCTGCTGTAACGGTAATGGAATTAGCAGATAGCTCAATTAATTTTGCAACAAGACCTTGGTGTAAAACCGAAGACTATTGGGATGTTTACTTTGATGTTACAGAACAAACAAAAGAAGCGCTTGATGCTGCTGGTATAGAAATACCTTATCCACATCAAGTAGAAATTCACAAAGAATAATTGTTATTATCACGATTTAGGCTTTGGCTTTAAAGCCACAAAATCTTTTAAATAATACGGTTCAAAATAAGCGACATCTTCGATGTCGTTTTTTTTGTATTTATTATAAGCTATTGCACTTATTTCGTTTGCGGATGGCAGTTTCCCCTCTACAAAAAAGGCATTGTCGTGTTTGATAATCTCTTTGGCTTTTTCTACACCGTTTCCAATAAAGTACACATGAGATTCCTTTAAATAATTTAGATAAATTTCTTCAGTTAAAACTTCGGCTCTTGTATTACGAATGGTATTGTAATCTGCTTGATAAACTGCCGAATACACTTCCATGCGTCTAGCATCCAATAACGGAATAATAATGCCTTCTTTAATAACTACCTGATGAGCTAAAGATTCTAAAGTAGGAACTGCTATTAAAGGTATTCCTAAAGCAAAACACAAGCCTTTAGCCGCAGAAACTCCTATGCGCAATCCAGTGTATGAACCTGGGCCTTTACTAACAGCTATGGCTGCTAAATCAGATTTTAGAATATTATTTTCTTGAAGAATTTGTTCAATAAACACATGTAATCTTTCGGCGTGAGAGTAATTGTTATTATAATCTTCTAGTAATGCAAAAGTCTCTCCTTCTTTTGAAAGAGAGACTGAACAATTTGTTGTTGCTGTTTCTATACTTAATAGTATTGACACGTACTTATTGGGTTATAGGTTTTCCTAAATAGAAATCTAACACTTTTGTTTTAAACACAAAATCATATTTCGCATTTATTAAACGTGATTGAGCATTTATGAGCTGAATTCTAGATTGTTCTAAATTAAAAGAATTCATATCACCAAGTGAATAGCGCTCTTGAGAATTTTCAAAGGCCAATTTTTGAGCTGCCACTGATTTTTTAGCAGCTTCGTAGGCCTTTAAAGCCGCCTGTGCATCTGTAAAAGCTCTTTGTATATTACTTTCCAAATCTAGTTTAGCTTGTTCTAAATTCAACTTAGCATTATCCTCACGAATTTGCGCTTGTGCAACAGCTGTTTTGTTTTGAAATTGAGAAAAAATTGGAACCCTTAAACTCAAACCAAAGCTTTGTGATTTATTATCGTTTAACTGATCAACAAATGATGCTTCGTCATCTCTTAAGTTGGTATAAAACACATTTGTACCAAATCCATAATTAAATGACACAATAGGAAGGAAGCCGCTTTTTGAAATTTCAGTACTCAACTCTGCACTTTCAATGTCCTTTTCAGCCACCTTAATTTCATAACGATTATCAAATGCATAATCTAAAATCTGATTAATGTCATTATACATTAATGCTGCAGACGGGCTATCAATCTCAATAATTTCAACTTCAAATCCTTCATAAGGTAATTGCAATAACTGAGATAAAGATAAAATAGCCAAATTATAGTTGTTTTCAGCTACTGTTAGATTCTGCTCATCGCTACTTAAAGTAGCCTCCACGTCATAAACATTTACTCTGGGTTGTGAGCCCGCATCCACCAACTCTTTAGTTTGCTCAAGCTGTTTTTTAGTGAATTCTAATTGAGCACGCGCAACTTCTAAATTCTCTTTATTGAACAATACGTTTAGATATGAATTTACTACGTTTAAAGAAATATTATCTCTAATTCTATTTAACTCCAATTGGTTACGCTCTAGAGTTAATTGGGATTGCTTATACAAGTTTGTTAACCTAAAACCGTTAAAAATAGTTTGATTTACATTAATCCCTAGACTGGTACTATTAGCTGTTCGATCAACAAATTGTCCAGGAAATATTTCTTGGTTTCCTAATGTTAAACCTTGTCTTCCACTAAAATCTAATGAAGGTAATCTGCTTCCGTTTCTAGCAATTACATCTTGCTCATTAATTAACAAGGTATTCTCACCTTGTTGCACTGAAATGTTATTTTCTATAGCGTAATTCACACACTCTTCTAATGTCCATACTTTTTGTTCTTGGGCAAAAGAGTTTAGGCAGGATGATACTATAGTAACAAAAAATATTACAATTCTTATGTTATTCATCTTCATTATCTTTTGATGCTTTATTCCACACTTTAATTTTATCGCCTTCACTTACACCTTCTTTTATTTCAATGTTTATACCATCTGAAATTCCAGTTTCAACATATTTCTCTTCGTAAGTGCCATCTTCTTTTAATATCTCTACATAAGGTTTTTCGGTGATTCTGTTAAATTGTAACAATGACTCTTTTACAACCAAAATACTGTCTTTGCTTTCTAAATCTATTTCAGCATTTGCACTATATCCTGCTCTTATTTTAGTTGACTGTTCTACCTGAACATCAGCCTTAATGGTAAATTGCACTGCTCCATTCTCTTCAATTCCTTTTGGTGCTACAAAGGTTAATTTAGCAGGAAACTCTTGTTGGTTGATAGCGCCTAAAACCACAATAATTTCTTTCCCTTCTTCTAGCTTTCCAACTTCGGCCTCATCAACTTTTCCTTCGAAAATCATTTTACTCATATCTGCAACAGTAGCAATAGTTGTTCCTGCATTAAAGTTGTTACTTTCAATTACTTGGTCTCCTTCACGAATTGGAATTTCTAAAACTGTTCCAGGTATTTGCGCAACGATGTTTGTATTTGCTGAACTGCCACCAGATAATGATCCTTGCTTAATTATTTGAAAGTCATTTTGAGCTTGTCTCAAAGTTTCTTTGGCTTGATTAAACGACAGTTCACTATTTTCAAAATCTTGTTTTGAAATCACGCCTTTTTCAAATAATGCTTTATTTCTATCGTAAAGTATTTTGGCATTATCATAAGACAATTGTGCTGTGTTAATACGGCTACGAGCACTAACTAAAGTCTGCTCGTTTGGTACCACACGAATTTTTGCAATAAGATCTCCTTTCTTTACAATATCACCTTCTTCCACTAAAATTTTGTCGACTATTCCAGAAATTTGAGGCTTTAATTCAATTTCTTCTTCAGGATTTAATTTTCCTGTGGCTACCACTTTGGTATTAATAGATGTGTAAAAAGGTTCTTCTACTTTAAACTCTTCAATTTCTTTGGAATTTGAGTCTTTAAAATATTTTATTACCCATACAAATAGCACTAAAAGTACTATACCAATGATTATTTTTACTGTTTTGTTCATTTTAAAATTATGATTGATTATTCTATTCTTCTCTTAAGGCTTCTATTGGTTTAATACTCGTCGCTTTAAACGCAGGTATTAAACCTATTAATGTTCCTAGTATTACCAATATGACAACGGCTACAAAAACAACAGCTATTGATACGGATGCATTTACAATTGTAGCGTCGTCTCCTTGACCAAAAGCCGAATCTAAAGCAATTAAAATCCAGCCACCACTTATTATTCCAAAGAAACCAGCAATTAGTGTTAAGCTAACGGCTTCTACAACAATTTGTCTTTTAATCTCAAACGGTGTAGCACCTAGAGCCCGTCTAACACCAATTTCTTTAGTTCGCTCTTTAACGGTAATAAGAAGGATGTTTCCAATGGCAAAAACTCCTGCAATAAGTGTTGCAATACCAACAAACCAAGTTAAAAATTGCATGCCTGTTAAAAATCCTGTCATTTTAGCAAACTCATTTCCTAGGTTAAAACTGCCAAAAGCACGTTTGTCCTTTGGGTGAATCTTATTTAAGTTTTTAAGCATTAATTTGGAGTCTTCTTCAATTTGCCTAATATCATATTCAGGTTTTCCAGTAATCATCATCCATCCAATTTGGTCACCCTGATTGTAGATTTGCTGAAACGTTGTAAACGGAATATGAATCTCGGTTCGTGGTCCCATATTAATATTGGAATCTTCAAACAAACCAATAACCATGAAGTTCATGCCATTAATTTGAATTAACTCTCCTATAGCTTCTTCGTCTTTTTCAAAAACCTGTTTGTAAATACTTTCAGAAATTACGGCGACCTTTTTATTATTATCAATATCATTTTGATTGATAAATCGGCCATGCATTAAGTTTACTTTCTGTACTTTATCTAACAATGGATAATCTCCATTAATACCAAAAGTCCCTGACAATTCGCGTCGCACTACTAAAGCTTGGTTTTGATTTCTTGGGATGACAAATTCAATGCCTTCAATATTTTCCTCTATTTTTTTGGCATCAGTTAATGACAATCTAACACGCTTACCTTCTTGAAAACCTTTAAAAGGTTTACTTGTACTTTGCCCCCAAATGAAAACACTATTTGTTGCAAAACTTCCAAAAAGCCTATTAAATGAATTTTCTAAACCACGTGCAGAACCCAATAAAGCTATCAGTAACAAAATTCCCCACCAAACACCTACCATAGTTAATATGGAACGCAATTTGTTTTTGCTAAGACTATCAAATACTTCTTGCCAAGTATCTCTTTCAAATAAAAACTTAAACATACTAATCGTCTCTTAAGGCTACTATTGGTTTAATACGCGAGGCTTTTTTAGCTGGTAAATATCCTGCAATTCCTCCCGCTACAATTAAGGTTATGGTAGCACTAACAATAAGTGTAGTACTAACTCCAGGGTCTTTAATAAAATAGGTTTCCAGCATAGGTTCGGCTAATTTTAAGACACCAACTCCCATTAACAATCCTACATATCCTGCTATTGCTGTAATTAAAATTGACTCCAATAAAATAATGGATACTATGGACCGTGGTGATGCACCCAATGCCTTACGAATACCAAGCTCTTTTGTTCTGTCTTTTACAATAAATATCATGATATTGCTAATACCAACTATTCCAGCTATTAAAGTTCCAAATCCTATTACTAAAATTATAATTCCTAAAGCAAATGTCATTTGCCCGACTGCTTTAGTTCCTTCAGCCATATTTTGAATACGAATGGCTCTTTGATCATCATCAGCAACATCAAAACGATCTTTCATTTTATCGGTAATAAGTCGACCAAAGGAAATGGCCTCATCAAAGTTCATTTCAGGGTTATAAGTCAGGTTTATTTGATCAACATAATCATTGTTACCATAAATGCGTTGAGCAGTTGACACAGGCATATAGATTAAACGTTCTTCATTATCGCCTCCATCATCTGTAAAAATACCTACGACCTTAAATTGAATGCCATTCATATTAAGATACTTACCAAGAGCTGTTGTTTTTAAGAATAAATCTTCTTCTACTAAACGACCGATTACTACAACTTTGGTTTCATTATCAATATCCAATTGATTGATATAGCGACCTTCCTTCATTAAGGTTTTCTCAAGGTACTGATGGTCGGGATGCACTGCTCGCACCGAATAATTGTCCTTTTCGTTTCTGAAAGAAGCTGTTACATTTCGGTAAATTCGCGAGGTAATATACTGTACATCGTCTCCAAAATCTTCCTTTAAATAGTCGTAATCTTCATTCTTAAATTGAATACGCCTACCAGCCTGAAGCCCTTTATGTGCTTTTGTAGTCCGCCCGGAATAAATAAAAATAGAATTGTTTGCATCGTCAACAAATGCATCGGCAAACGTATTTTCTAAACCTTTAGCCAAGCCAAACAATATGGCAAACAATAATATGGCAAATGCAACAGTAAAACCAGACAGTAAACTTCTAGTTCTGTTTTTATTAATACTTTGAAATATTTCCCGCCAAAGGTCTCTATCAAACATACTGCTCTGCTCTAACTTGATCTACTTTAACATCTTCCATTATCACACCATCTTTTAGGCGCACAATACGTTTGCACATATTAGCGATATCTTCTTCGTGGGTTACAATTAAAAGTGTCTTCCCTTCATCATTTAACTGTTGTAGGAAAGCCATAATATCGTAGGAGGTTTTGGTATCTAATGCTCCTGTAGGCTCATCGGCCAAAAGTAATTTAGGATTTGCAGCCAGAGCACGGGCTATAGCCACACGCTGCTTTTGCCCACCAGACAATTCACTGGGATGATGGTCTGCCCAATCGCGCAGTCCAACTTTTTCTAAATGAAAAAGAGATTTTTCTTGTCGCTCTTTACGTTTTAACCCTTGATAATATAGTGGCAAGGACACATTTTCTTGAGCCGTTTTATAATTGATAAGGTTAAACGATTGAAAAATAAATCCTAAAAATTTATTTCTGTAAATAGCTGCTTTCTTTTCAGTTAGGTTCTTAATGGTAACACCATCTAAAATATATTCACCTTCATCGGCCTCATCAAGCATTCCAATAATATTCAGTAAGGTTGATTTACCAGATCCTGATGATCCCATAATGGCAACCATTTCGCCTTCTTCTACTGAAAGATCTATTCCTTTTAAAACATGTAAACTTCTATCGCCAATTGGATAAGACTTGTGCAGTTTTTTTATGGTTAGCATAATTTACTTTTGGTTTATTTCCCTTTTTGTTATTAGTTAGACTACTTAAAGGAAAAAATGTTACAACAAAAGTAAATATTAATTAAGGTCTGCCTTTTTTAGCCTTGTTAAACTTTTTATAAATTAAGAAGCCCAAACCGCCTATAAGTATGTAAGGCACAGCCATTAAGTAAATAATTCCATCGTTTATTCCTTTAGCTACACCTTGACCTTCTTCGCTTTCTAAAACGGCTCGACACATAGCGCATTGTGCTTCAGCAGGTGTGCTGAAAAGAAATACGATAAATACTATAAAGAGAAGTTTTTTCAATACTTTAATAATAAGGTGAAATCATGATATAGACTACAACACCAGAAATAGCTACAAATAACCATAACGGAAATGTGTATCGTGCTATTTTTTTATGTCTTTCTATATCGTTTGTAATGGCTCTAACATAGGTTATTAAAACAAACGGTATAATTATAATGGACATTAAAATATGAGAAATTAATACCGAAAAATATATATAACGCATAATACCATCGCCTCCATATTGTGTTGAATCGCTAGTCATGTGATAGGCCACATACATTACCAAAAACAAAACTGACAAAATAATGGCAAACTTCATTAACTTTTCATGTAACTTACGCTTCCCGTTGATAATAGAAATAAATCCGAGCACCAAAACCAAAGCGGTAATGGCATTAATTGTGGCATAAATTGGCGGTAAAAATACAGGTAATTCCATATCTAATCTTACACCAAATAAAGCGGCCACTACCAGTGGGATTACAATAGATAACACTACAATCCACTTATTATACTTTTTACTTTCTGCACTTACTTTATTCATTACTATTACTCTTTTAATAGTTTGGCAATGTCTTCTTTTAACATACTTATTTCTTCTTTCATGCCATCATCATCAACTTGCTCTGCTTCACTTATTATACCAGCATAAAAAATCTTTGGATTCCCAAACTCATCCTTTCTTGATCGAATGAACCCATTTTTATCTATCAGGGCAAAATTTCCAGAATGTTCAAAACCTACTTCTACACTTTCATCTCTCCCAACATAAATATTAAAACCTACATTGGCTAACTCATATATTTTTTCTTCCTCTCCTGTCATTAAATGCCAATTTGAATTCGTTATGCCGTATTTTTCAGCATAGGCTTTCAATACTTCTGGTGTATCAATTTCTGGAGTTATGGTAAATGATGCTACTCCAAAATCTTCGAAATCTTTAAACTCATCTTGAATTTCTACCAAATTTTTATTCATTCTAGGGCAAATAGTAGGACAGGTTGTAAAAAAGAATTCAACAACATACACTTTACCTAAATAGTCTTTATCTGTAATAATTTTACCATCCTGGTTTGTAAAACTAAATTCTGGCACTTTTTTTGGCGCACCATTTATATTTAAAAAAACTAAATCTGATGCTGTATTACTTTCTTCAACTGTACTTACATTTTGACTTCTACTATCATTACGAACGGTGTCCCTATTTGATATACGATCAACAATTCTAGGAATAAAAATTATTCCGAATACCAATACTATAAAGGCAATACCTACAAATGAATAGTTTTGTTTTTTACTCATTACTTTCGTTTAAATCGTTAGCTCTTCTAGATGTTGAATCAAAATTTCCTTTTCGCTTTTGTCTGTACTCTGTAAACAAAACACGTAAATCTTCTGAACCCATTTTATTCTTAATTACTGCAACTTCTATACAATTATAGGAATTTAAGCCATAAATGGGTTTGCCTTTTGCTTTTTCATTATCTGTTCTATCATCTATTCTTCCGCGTTGGTTTAAATCTGTGTCAATAATAAACACATTATCTGTGGATAAATTGGAATCTAATTCGAAATCTGTTTTTAACCCCTTATAGGTTTTAATAATCTCATTTTCATTTGCATAAACAAAATGCCAAAACCTTAAATCTTCATAAGTTGCAATTTCCCTATAAAGCTCTTCTGCATCTTTGTGGGCTTCTGAAGTTACAACAGCTACTATTTGAAATTTTTTAAAACCTTTAAATTTATCGTAAACAAGCTCCTTCAGATTGGATGCTGCTATAACTTTATCTAAAGGTTTTTTTCCCAAAAAAGCTAAAACGGTAATATGCCCTTCAAGTTGAATATTAGAGTCGTTTTCAGGCAACTCAACAACTTTTTCCTTAACAACATCTAATGTGTTATAATTGTCCTTTGATAGAGATAAAATTAAAACAAACATAACTGGAAGTAAGAACAATACACCAAGTATGACGTTTCTTTTTATGAGCTTTTTATTCATACTGCAAAAATAAAAAAAGGCGGTTTAAAAACCGCCTTAATCTCTTTATAATATTGTGTTAATTAAAAGTCTCTCTTAACAAATCCTGAAGAGTAAACACCTTCAATATACCCTCCTTCTTGTAGTAGTATAAATACTAAATAGCAGATTAAGAATACAGCAGTCCAAACTACCATACGTCTTAAAGCTTTGGTTTCATCACGCATATGCATAAAATCCCATGTAATGTAATAAGCCTTTACAATTGTAAGTATAATGAATATCCAGTTTAGCAACTTCATACTAAGAACTTGCGTCATTAAAGCTTCAGGTTTGTAAATACCCAACACAACCTCTACAGCCGTTACTATTGACAATAATATTAGTACGCCCCAAATTTTTTGAGTGTTTGATTTAAACTTAATTAAACCTCTTAATATTTCTAATTTATGTTCGTGTCCCATTTTTAAAAGTATTATCTCAAATTAAACTAGGTAGAAGAATGTAAATACAAATACCCAAACTAAATCTACAAAGTGCCAATAAAGACCGACCTTTTCAACCATTTCATAACTTTTACGTTTTTCGTAAGTTCCTAATATGACATTAAAGAAAATAATAATATTAATGACAACTCCAGAAAATACATGGAAACCGTGAAAACCAGTTATAAAGAAAAAGAAATCGGCAAATAATGGTGAACCATACTCATTCACATAAAGATTAGCACCTTCTACAACAGCTTTACCATTTTCTTTAATTTGTTTTAAAGATTCTGCTCGAGAAAGTACTGTTTTTTCGCCTTCTTCATTAATTATTTGAGTTCTAACCAACACATTTTCATGAGACTCTAAACCTTTTATAACTTCATCTACTGTATAAGTTGGCAAAGTTCCTTCATCTACAAACCATAATCCATTTTTGCGCTCATGGGCAGTTCTATCTTTGTGCTCAGCAACCACAAAATCACCAAGAGCAACACGATGACCATCGGTATCAACAAACTGTAAGATGTTTCCGCCTTTTGTCTGGACAGCACCATAATCGCCTTTTATAAACGTAGCCCACTCCCAAGCTTGAGAGCCAACGAAAATTAAACCGCCAATAATAGTTAAGAACATATACCAAGTTACTTTAGTCTTGTTCATTTTATGACCAGCATCAACAGCCAATACCATTGTTACCGACGACATAATAAGAATAAAGGTCATAAACGCCACATAAATCATTGGCAATTCTTGACCATGTAAAAAAGGTACGTGGGTAAAAACTTCATCTGCTATTGGCCAGGATTCAATAAATTTAAATCTTGAAAATCCGTAGGCTGCTAAAAACCCTGAAAACGTTAAGGCATCTGATACGATAAAAAACCACATCATCATTTTACCGTAACTTGCTTTTAGCGGTTCGTTTCCGCCTCCCCAAGTTTTACCTTCTGTTCCAGTATTTACAACTGTAGTACTCATATTTAAGGTTTAGTTTATAAAAGTTGCACAAAAATAATCAATTTATTTATCTAAAGAAATATAAAAACAAAAAGAGATACACCCAAAGTAAATCTACAAAGTGCCAAAAGGTTGCTGCCAGTTCAAAACCAAGCATTTTCGAAGTATTATACTTTTGTTTAAAATGATTATAAATTACCACTAACAAGCAGATTAGCCCAACAACCACGTGCAAAATATGCATTATCGCTATTAAATATATATAGGACATGGTTACATTACTTGTAGGTCCTGTAAAATTGTAACCTAAATCAATAATTTCCTGAAAACCTTTAAATTGATTGTAAATAAAAATTAACCCTAAAACAAAGGTTATAATTAACCACAATGAAGTTGTTTTGGCATCACCATTTTTTAAGCTTCTCTTTGCCAGTAAAAATGTTAAACTACTTATTATAATAACTACTGTACTTATAATAAAGGCCTGTGGCAATTCAAAATCTGAAAGCCAATCTGGCCTGCTACTACTAACAACAAAGGCACTGGTCCATCCAGCAAATGACATGATGAGTGAAATAATACCAAACCAAAGCATCATTTTTTTTGCTCTGTTATTTTTCTCTTCTTGGGTTCCTTGGGTTAAATCCATGGTTATCTAATAAATTTATCTAAAACGTAAACTATTTGAAGTAGCGTGATATATGAAACACTAGCCAACATTAATTGCTTGGCCGCTTGAACGGTCATTTTCTTGTAAAGCTGAATGGCATAATACAACATTCCTATGCCCAATAAACCAACGACAATAGCCGAAATAGGCGTTAAATATAAACGGCCTGTAATACCAAAAGCCGGAATTAACGATACTAACAAAGTCCAAACGGTATACATTATAGTTTGAACAGCTGTTGCTTTATCTTGTTTTCCTGTTGGCAACATAAAGAAGCCACCTTTTTTATAATCTTCAAATAAAAACCAACCTATTGCCCAAAAATGTGGGAATTGCCAAAAGAATTGAATAGCAAACAAGGTTCCTGGTTCGATACCAAAATCATCGGTTGCTGCAACCCAACCTAACATAAATGGAATGGCTCCTGGAATGGCACCCACAAAAACCGACAAAGGCGTTTTGGTTTTTAATGGTGTATACACACAGGTGTATAGAAAAATTGAAATAGCCCCAAACATAGCTGTTTGCGGATTAATTATATATAGAATGATTATTCCTAGAAGCGTAAAAACTGATGCAATAATAAAAGCCGTGGTTACAGACATACGACCTGCAGGGACTGGCCTATTTTTGGTTCTGTCCATTAAGGCATCTAAATCTTTTTCAATTATTTGGTTGAACGCGTTTGACGCTCCTACCATGAAATAACCACCAAAAGTCAAAAGCACCAACGTTTTAACTTCAATAGTTTCGGCTCCTAAAAGATAACCAGCTAAAGAAGAAAACACCACGCTTAATGCCAAACGCATCTTCGTGATTTCTTTAAAATCTGTTATCCATGAAACAGAAGTTACTGTCTGGTTTTTAGTAGTCAATTGCTCTTTTATTTATCGCAGTTTATTGCGACCGCAAAGATACCTTGAAAAGTGTAATACTACAAATCAAAATACCAATTAAATAAGTCCGTTCGAATACCAATGTTAAACCAAATTGTGTTACTACTTCTAGTAGCTGTGTTTTCAACTTCTGGGTTAAAATCCCTAAAGGTTACATCAGCAAAAAGTTTCAGATTAGTTGCTGGATTTATAAGATATCCTGCTTGTATGTTGGCAAACAAACTGGTTGTGTTGTTTCCTTGACCTACTGTTACGCCTGTATCAAAAGGTCTGTCGTTGTAATTTCTGTAAATATCACCTCCATAACTGAAATTATCAGTACCATCATTAAAATCTAAACCGCGTTCACCAACAATTAACTTGGCATTTCCAAACCAACGCTTATAATGATAGCGACCAATAACAACAAGTTCGCTAAAATTTGATCCCCAAAGATGCGCCATAGATTGGTTACTATGCCCATAATTCAATACAATGGTGTTGTGCGAGTATGTATACGGACGAACACGATTATACTCCAATTGCAACATTAGGTTCTTAACCTTGAAGGCATTGTAATATTTATACCCTAATTGGTAGCCAAATTTGTTTTTCCAGCTTTTTTCTCCACCAGAAACATCGCTAGTTGAAAATTCATCAACAATTAACTGCCCATAAATATTCATGTTATCGTTTAACTTAAATTTAGACGACAACCCTAGCAAGGCGTTACCAGCTCCTTGACCAGTTTCAAACTCAATAGCCCTAAAGAAAATTATTGGGTTTAAGTAGTTAACGTCAAAGCCACGATTATTGGCATTGTTCCAAATAACTGATTCAAACAATCCTACATTTAATCGTTTAGATACATTCCAACTCAAATAATGTGTAGCCATATATTTTGGTAAATACGCACCATCTTCTTCAACCTCTGGCCTAACATCACGAAGCCATGTCCAAGTGCTAGTGTATTTTATTTTCCAAAAATTGACGTTTAGTTTTAAAAATGGATAAGGCGTAGCCGCATCACTTATAAACAAAGACCTATAACCATCTCCAATAAAATTCTTGCCATGACCAAATTGTATATTCAAAAAATCGGCTGGTGTGTAAGACAAATATGCTTCAGCAACCGGATAATCGTAACCATTATCTTTAAAGGCTTTTGCAATTCCACGTCCTGGAATTATAGCAGCCTCATCAGCAGCTTTTATAGATTCGGCATACTGATTGTAATATTGCGCAAAACGTCCTTGGCTTTCAAAAAATGAAGTATAAAAACTAAATCGCTTGCCTAATCCGCCTTGAATATTAATCCCTCTAGTGTTATTATAGGTATTATTAAAATCGGCTTCGGTGTCTTTTCCCAATTCAAAATCAAAAATAGGGTCAATGGTAAACCAATACCCCTTACCTTCTACCCTAACCAAACGCTCGTTCCATAGTTTTCTTCCCGCAAACGAAGATTTGTCTTTCATTAAAGCCTGCTTTTGTGCTTCAAAATCATAATATTTAGCAATATCCTCATAAATAAACGGTTTAGAACCTGTATGGCTATTTGTGCCCACTAAATTTACACTACGTTCAAATTGTGCATAATAGCTATGTGTAAACGGAATATTTAATTGACTGGTATACTCGCGATTAGAAAAAGGCTTGAGGCTTTGGTTGACTTGGTCGTACTCTGTTTTTGCCCCTTGTTCCAATTCGGTCAGCTCATCATCTTCTGACAGATCTTTGGTTTTTACCGATTGGTCTATTAACGGAATTGGAATAGGCATAGAGTATTGCTTAAAAGTTGCATTACCATTATACGTAGCTGGCTCTATTTTAGGAAACTCATTAAAAACACGTCTAGTTTCATCTTTAAGCTCATTGTACATGGCGTCCACATAAATTACTCGAAACTCACCCTCTTTATCCACTTCAAACAATACAACCACCTCTCCTTTATAGTTGTTTTCTGAAACCACATCTGGAACCTTGAAATTATTAAAGATGTGTTTAAAAACTTGTGAATCGAAACATTGCTGTAAAGAATCTGTAGAAACTGTCAAGCAATCAGGAAAAACTGGTGGTTTCTCGTTAAATAAATTATTTTGTGCAACACTGGTGAAACCTATTAAAAAAAGTAATACGCAAAATGTTTTTTTAATCATGTAAAACGCGTTTATTCGTGCTGAAAGATACTATTTTTTTGATTAGCTACATAGCAAAAAGCCGTTATCATGATACTACAATAACGGCTTTAAAATATTGAAATTGTTTTATTTAATTCTTAATCTGAAAAATAATTGGAATGGTGTATAGTACATCAACTTTTTTATTTCCATGCTGACCAGGAATCATACTTGGTAATTTGTTAATTACCCTGTTGGCTTCTTTAGCCAAATTATCATGTGGAGCACTGGTTTCCAAAATTTCAATATCACCAAACTTGTTGATTTTGAAGTTTACATAAATTTTTTGAACGCCGGACAAACCTAGATTGGTTCCTTTTCGGGTATCAAATTTCTTCTGAATAAACTTACCCATTTTATCAGACATGCATTGCCTACGAGCATAATTTGAAACTGCTTCTTCACATCCAGGGAAAATAGGGACTTGTTCTACCAACATAATATTCAATGGATCCTCTGGCTTATCAACAGGGTTTATGTCATCTGGATTAAGAACCTTATCTGTTTTTGGAGTGTCTTCAGTGAATACTTGATCAGCAGTTTCTTGCGCTTCTGAATCATTATTTCTCACATCAAACTCTTCTGGATTTTTAGGTTCTTTTTTTGGAGTTTCAACAACCTTTTCAACAGGTTCCTTATAAATTTCATACTTATCCATTATGAATTCGGTTTGTGGTTCTTCAACCATTGTGAATTCTGGAATTACAATTTCGG
Organism: Hanstruepera flava; assembly: GCF_023634025.1. Lineage (GTDB taxonomy): Bacteria > Bacteroidota > Bacteroidia > Flavobacteriales > Flavobacteriaceae > Hanstruepera > Hanstruepera flava. The sequence goes on from NZ_JALJCW010000003.1 coordinate 267,822, forward strand.
ATTTATAAAACTTCATTTCTAATAATCCGTAGGCACATAATAGACACAGAATTAATCCTACCTGAAAATAAAGGGCAGAGTTTTTTTGTAAATTTGCATCATGCTTGTGAGGTTTTTTCACGACTTTATCATTTTGCCGAATGATGTCGTGATTTTTCTTTGAAAAAATCATAATACTATAGTTTAAATTGTTAATATTATGATAAAAACACAATAAGCATACCAAAAAAGAAATCCCGTTACAGAAATTGTAACGGGATTTTATATGTAACCTTTTTAAGGTATTTTTAATCTTGTACCTGGAACTTAATTGGTAAGAAATATGGAACTCTTACAGCTTTACCTCTTTGCATTCCTGGTTTCATTTTTGGCAATAAGCCTACAACACGTTTAGCTTCTTTTTCTAAACTTGGGTGTGGCGCTCTAGATTGAATATCTACTATATTTCCATTTTTGTCAATCTTAAAGAACACATTAATTTTTTGAATACCAGATAATCCTAATTCTTGTGCTAGTTCTGTATTAAACTTTTTTGCAATAAACTTATTTATCTTTTCGTTCATACAAGCTTTTTTTGCATTGTTATCACCTTTTTCACATCCTGGAAAAACCGGAACGTTCTCGATAACTGCAAAAGGAACTTCTATGTCTTCTTCTACTTCTTCTACTTCTACTTCTTCTACTTCAACAATTTCTTCTTCCTGACTTGTCTCGGTAGATTCAATTACAGTTTCCTCAACTTCTTCTTCATCTTCCACAACTTCAATGACTTCTGGAGCTGCAGGAGGTGGTGGTGGTGGTGGAGGTGTAGCAATTTGTTCTGTAATTGGAACTTCTTCCTCTAGCTCTTCATCTAAATTTAACTTACCAATGTCGATTGCAGTTTTGTCGTAAGTTTTGAAGTTAATGGCATAATTTGTTAAAAAAAGCATTAACACTAATCCAATAGCAAAATACAGCGAACTGTTTCTTCCAACATTAGCTTTAGGGTTTTTTTTCGGTTCCATGAGTATAAATTTATTACTGTTCGCTAAAATAACCAATTAAATGGAAATTAAACAAATGATTAATATTTTTTAACGTCTCTTTTTATGTTAAATAATAAAACTAATACAGTTAGTAATACACCTAGTACATTTGCGGCTATATCTTCAACATCAAAATAACGTGTATTGGTAAATACTTTTTGAAATACTTCAATAATTATACCAAAAAGTATGGCGCTTACAGAAATATAAGCAATGGCTTTACTTTTTTGTACATTAAATTGTGTACTTAAAGTATAAAACCAAGTAAAGGTTAATAGCGCATAAGCACAAAAGTGAAATATTTTATCTCCAAAAGAAGGCGCAAACGACTCTATTCCGCCTAAATCAATAGTAATTAAGCTGAATATTAATAGTGCAATTGTATAAAGGGTTGAAAATAGTAATGCTTGTTTTTTAAGCACCAATAAGTTCTTTATATTCATCGGCAGACATTAAGCCATCTACATCAGAGGTGTCAGCGCATTTTACTTTTACCATCCAACCTTCACCATAAGGATCACTGTTTACTTTTTCTGGTTCATCCTCTAAAGCTTCATTAAATTCTATGATTTCTCCAGAAACTGGTAAAAACAAATCTGAAACTGTTTTAACAGCCTCTACAGTTCCAAAAACCTCATCAGCTTCTAATGTTTCATCAACTGTTTCAACTTCTACATAAACAATATCACCCAATTCACTTTGAGCAAAATCGGTAATACCAACTACGGCAACATCGCCTTCTAATCTCACCCATTCGTGATCTTTGGTGTATTTTAAATCTGATGGAATATTCATAATGTTTTTATTAAAAGAGTTTCGCAAATGTATTTAATAGGTTTCTAAAATCAAACAAATCATAATTAATTACCAAAATTATAACGCAAGGTTATTCCTGAACGAATAGTTGTTTGTGGAAATGCAGTAGAAATTGCATATTCTGCAAAAGCATAATCAAAATAAAATATACCTGTAAGATTTTTGCTAAACGCATAATCTGCAGTAAACTTTGTTGACCAAATTGTTTGCCCAGACGTAACCTGATTATTATTTAAGTCTAGATATCTAATTATAGTTAAATTGTCTCTAACAGCAACATCGGCTTTTAAATTTAAATCACTTACTATCATTTTTTTAGGTCCTGCAAGTTTAGATTTAATTCTAACATCCTTCACTCTGTAACCCAGACCCACAATATATTCTTTACCTTGAATCTCGGTCATTAAATTATTGTCGAAACTTAATGAAAGTAACCTGTCCTTCTTCATTTCCAATAGAATTTTTATGGAGTTTTTCATTTCCATATCAATCCTGAATAATGGACTAAACATTTCTGTTAAGTTTATATTACTATACAGTTTTTCATTTTTGAAGTTACCACCTTGGTCTAATTCAGTTGGGTTATCTGCATCGTAATCCAAATTGGTTCTGAATTGATTAATACTATAAGTTGATCTGTAACCATGAACTATTGAAAAGCGCTTAAATTTATCTTTAAACCATTTGAAGTTCATGAAGCCAGTATATTTTAAATCCCAATTTGGAATAGGGAAACTTCTGAAGGCAGAAAGCGAAATTTTATCAGAACTTTTTCCTGTATATGCCGATAAAAACGAGGGTAATAATACAGCTTGGTTATTTTTTCCAAAACCAACAGGGTAACCTTCAGCATCTACCGGAAAGTTTGTGGTTCCATAAAAATTTTCTGCCAATCTGTTAGCTATTGTTAGTCTGTTGTCTCTAAAAGTCTCAAAAGCTTTAGATTGAAATTCATCGCTTTTACTAAATGCTGTTTTAATTAATACGGTTGATATTAAAAAGTTTCCAAAAGTATTTGGCGTAAGCGACTCGTATTCTAAATCGTCACCTATTTGATTAACGCGATAATTCTCGGTATAATTTTGAGCATAGGTTCTGTTACCTACCAAATCAATTTTAAGATCTCTTGTTGGTTCTAAATTTGCCGAATAATCAAATTGCTCTATGTGGTTTGTTGTATACTGCTCATTAAAATCAGGATATAGAGTAAGCCACCCATTTCTTGCTGCTTTTTCGCGCACATCGCGTTGGCTACCAAATGTAAATCCAGCAGTAGGCTTTAAGGTACCTATAAACCCTGGAGATTGTAAATATCCTGGCAAATATGTACCGTTTGTTTCAGAATAATTTAAGGTTACACGTTTAATACTTGTTAAAATATCTACACCAACGTTTAATAATTTTGTACCCGTATCATTTTTAATCTTCTGTTGCTTATTCGGTTTTTCATCATCATTTTTACCAGCTTGTTGTTTCGCAGCAGCCTCTCTTGATAATGGTTGACTTTTAGCCGTTGCTGTACGCCTAACAGGTTTTTTCTTTAAACCAATATAATCGTACAACTTGTTCATATTTAAAGTTGTATTTAAATTATGTTGATTGGCGTTTGACACCACATTACCTAAATCATACGTTTGCCCATTTACCTCTAGTTCTCTAAACAAATCAGACCCTTTTTGCCATTGGAAATCTCCCGTGTAGGAATACGTGGCATCAATAAATGCAAACGTCGGTATTTTGTTAAGAGGTATTTGATAATTTACCCCTAGCTGTTGGAATTGGGTATTTGGATCACCAAAATCAAATAGGCCATCCCATATATCTAAAGTCGGGTCTTGTTCTCCATTAATAATGCCATCTTTAAAATAATTCCTGACGATGTTAACATTGGAAGCCGTAAAATTAAAACTCAATGATTTAGTTAAGTTATAATTTATAGCATATTGAAAATCGAATGTATAATTACGCTTATATAATTCCTCTAATCCAATATTAGCACCTCCTAAATCAATTTCCCTAAACTTCTGTCTGTTGTATTGTCTGTTAATGTTTGTATTAACAGTAAAACTTGCTGGCAAAGGATTAACATTAAAATCTTTTAGTAATTTCCAATATCTACTTCTAAATATCGAATCGTTATTCTTAAATGGTTCAATTACTAAAGGATCAAAATTGAATGCGTAATTAACACCTGTACGTAATATTTTATCTTCAGAACTCTCAATTTCAAAATCACGGTGCTCAACCTTATTGAATGAATAGTTGAAAGTTAAATTCTCGACGTCATAAAATTGCGGTTTAGACTCACCTGTTCTTATTTTTCTTACTCCAATAAAATTGATACTCTTTCTCTTGGTGTAATTTTCATTAACATTTAAAATGGAATCCTTGTTATTAGTATTATCTAATTGTGTTTGCAATTCAATATCGCGATAATACTCATCAAACTTTGGAGTTATTTTTTCTTCGCCTACACCGTAATTAAATGGAATTTGAAGACCCCATTTTTCTGGGAACAATTGTCCTACATTTACATTAGTAACAACATCATATTGCTGCACATCTTCTCGGCTACGTTGTTCTGGACCTTGTTCTATGGTTCCAAATCCAGAGGTGCTTTTTCGTCCTGCAGCACTTACGTTAACAAAATCGGCCACATTAGCATCTAAACTTAAAGTAGCAGCCCAACCTCCTTCACTGTCCATATCAGATAATCTCAATTCATTAAACCACAATACGGCACACTTATCCATGGTTGAACGGTTTTTTACACCAACCATTAAAACTCTTACATCCCCAAAGTTTGGGTTTCCAATTATACCCACACGATGATATTCGTCTCCCGAGCCAATTCCACTAGGTATAGGGTCGTATGCCATAACTGGATTTTCACTTATCTGTTCTCTAATTACATCGTAGAAAGTTGGATCTGTAGCTGTAATAGTTCCTTGAGCAATGGATTTAGACTTCATTTGCTGTAAGACTTCCAAAGGTAAGTTAATTTCGTTTTCAATAGGCCACAATTGCTCTCTTGATGTGCCTTGTGAAACCTTAAGCGGCACTAAAATTTCATAGTAGTTTTGGGTTAAATCGTTACCCAATCTAATAAAACCAAAAAGGTCATCGTCTGTTAAACCTGGAACATCACCAGGTTCTGCATGCATGAACATACGCAAGCGATTAAACTGACGCATATCTACATTTACATTCTTGAAAACGGCACGACCGTCTTCTGGTTCCAAATCACAGACATTAACCAATAATGATTGTTCATTTTGTCTAATAACCGTATTGTTATTGAATAATTCTTGAGGCTCAACTCCTGGAGGTGATTGATAAATATTATCATTCTGTATGGTTCCAATTACTCCAACTGTAAATTCGGTGTTATCCAGACTTGGGTCTCCACCATCTGAATCTAAAGTTTGAGAGTATCGTCTCCATTCACTTCTTACTAAATCTAATGTTCCAAATCTGAAAACTGTTTTTTCAGAAAACTCCTTAAGGTACATTCTGGCAAAACGAATTGAACGCAAGTCCGTTATCCCACCAATAGCATCACTATATTCTTCAACAGGAATTCTAAACTGATACCATTTTGGAACAACCGATTGCCCATTAGGTAACTGTCTAGTTTCATCTTCTTTTATATCAACAATGTAAGGGTTATTAAGGTTAAGTGTAGAAGGCGTTAAATCTAATTCATATTCAAAATAACTATCAATAGTATTCATAGTGTTATCTCTATTGATATCTTCTACATCGGGTTGTGTAGTAGAACCACGATTTGTATTTGAAAACGTATCGGGCGAGTTACCTTCAACACCATTGTATTGCAAATAACGTTCAAAAATATCCCCTTCTCTATTTAAGTAATACACATAGTTATCTGCCGCTGGATCTTCTAAACCGCTATAATCAACAAATTTTAATCTTTCATCGTTATCATTATATCCATCGTAACCAACATCTTGATTTGTACGCTCGTCACCAGTTGTATCAAAAGCATAAATAAGCGATTGGTCTTGAGGATAAACCGTATTCCAAGAAGGCGACTCTGGCAAGACACCTACCACATTACCATCGGCTGGCAACCCATTCTCATAAAGTTTTCGTCCATCCTTTATAATATCTTCTGAAATGTTACCAAGGTTAAATACTAATTTACCTCCTGGATTTGCCTGATTGTCTTGAAAAGGGTCTTGTAACCAAAATTCAATATACTCAACATTAGCCTGTTCAAAATCTGTTGATGTTAATTGTCTGGAAATACCTGCCCAGCTATCTTCAGGGTTTAATAGTGTATTAGTGCTTATATCTACACCTGTTGTTTGAAAGTTATATGGCCCTCTTCTATCTGGATAAAAAGTTAAATCCAATGTATTTAATACGGCTGTTTGCCCTTGGGCTATATCCTGTTGTGGGAATAGTTCATTGATAAAAACTCGACTGGTATACAAATCGGATATATCATCATCTGAAATTCCAGAAGGCGCTTGATTACCATAGAAAATAGGGTCAATAAAATACCAATTTAACAGAGCTCTGTTGTAACCTTGTTCAATTCCGTTTTGATCATCATTATTATTATTGATGTTTTTTGGTCTACTAGATAAAAACCAAGATTGAGGCGATTTTAAATCTATGTTGTTCTGCGACCCTTCAAAATCATCAACATAAGATGTAGCTTCATTGTTAAAATCTGTTCCACTTGGTGCTCCAGGCAATAAATATGCAAACTCACCTCTTAGAGCAACATTAGAAGGCACGTCGGTATCAATAGTTGGTATTTTGTTTGCTAAACGTGTTAAAAAAGGGACTTCGGTAGAATAGCTCCCATTAAAACCAAACATTTGATTGTTTATGGGCTCTTGGCTATAGATTGCCTTTTGGGTTATTGGTCTTTCCTTTAAATGTAACCATGTTCCTCCAATAACAAAATTTTCATTAAACGCATGCTCTACATTTATTCCTGTATAACGTTTTGTTTGCTGGCCAAAGACCGCGTTGTTTTCTGTAGAAACCTGAATGGGAGTATTAGATGATTTTAAAGCTTCATCTAAAATTTGAACTGTACCTAATTGATAATTAACGGTATAGTCGATACCTTCTACCAGAACACGTCCACCAGCTGTAACCGTAACCGAACCACGAGGCACATTAAATGCTCCAATTGGAATTCCGTCACCACCAGATGATTTGTATCTACCTTTTAATAAAAATTTATTTTTTTCAGCTTCTTCTAAAGCTGCTGTTTTTGTTTCCTTGTATAATATGTCGTAAACATATTTACTTTGGTTATCATTATAGCTTAAAGGGTTATTATAATCTTCACCTCCTAATGCTAACGTGTTAAATAAATACTCCCCAAATGGTTCAGCCTTTGTAAAAACAATTTTACCATTTGAAGGAACAACTGTTATACCTGGAACAAAATCAAAAAAACCATCTCCATTTTGTTGAGGGTCATTATTAAAGTTCAACCTATCAAAATTGAATAGCTTTAAAAGAGTTGTTTCTTGAATTGGGTTTCCGTTAAAATCTGGAAAAGGTGTACCATCAACAGGAGTTATAAAGTTCAATGGAGAAGCTTCGTTATAAAATATATTAATTACAAAGTCATCTCTTTCCAATTGGTATGCTCCTGTATCATAAATGTTTTTCATCATTAAATCCCAGATTGGTTGCTCAACATTAGTAACTGGGCTTTTTAACATTTTAAGAACCAGGGCATTATTTGTCACCATTGTAATACCGCTGTTATCATCTACATCGGTTGCATTAACTCCATCATTAGCAAATTCACCTACTTGATAAACCTGACCTCCAACTGTAAACTGGTAAGCTACCGCCAAAACCTCATCGTTATTCAAACGCTGATTTAAGGAAATATAACCTAATTGCGTATCTACGGTATACTCCTGCCCTTGCTGTAATTTTCTGGCATTTTCTAGTTTGGCATAATCTGAACCTTCATTAACTTGTGTTGACAAACTACCAAAACCTTGTTGGGCAGTAGCAATATCTCGTATCATTTCATTTAATACAGATCCTGAACCAATTGCCGTTGGATCAAAATCATTATTACCATTATCTGGATACGCATTTGGCCCTACATTAATAAATCCAGGCGGAATGGGATTTAAATAGATATTGTTCTCATTAGGATTGGGATTAGATTCACCCAAATCTTGTAAGGCTACAACATTCCTAACGTTTTCTGTTCTGTTTGCTCTATTGGTAACCCAAACCTCAATTCTTGTAATTTGAACATTGGTGTTTATAAACGGGTAGTTTTCAAGAACTCTATCGTAATTATCCCTAAAATAATGGCCTAAGAAAAAGTGCCTGTTTTCATCGTAATCTCTTGCAAAAAAATCAAATTCTTCAATAGTTCCACCGCCTTGTGCAACTACTGTACGCATATCAGATTTTTGCTCCGAAAAAACCCCTGTAATTGTTGTCTTTCCAAATTGAAGTTCTGTTTTTACACCAAATAAACTTTGCGCTCCAGTAATTAAAGAGCTATTTAAAGGCATACTTACATTACCGACTTCAATTTTTTGAATGATGTCATCTTCTGTTGGAGTATACTCCAATTTAATGATATTTTGAAAATCGAAAGTTGATTCCGTATCGTAATTTGCAGTTACTTGTAACCTAGTCCCTATTTTACCCAATAAACTCAAGCTAATACGCTGATCAAAATCAAACGTAAAACTACTTCGGTTTTGGGGCGAAAATGCAGGGTTATCTTGCTTTGTGTATAGTATTCCTAAATCTATTTCTACAGAACCTTGCGGTATAATTTCTATAGTATTACTACCAAAAATAGATTCAAAAAAACCTGAATTTACATAAAACTCTGGCAATAAATTTCTCTGTTCTTCTTCAGACCCTTCCTTTTTTCCATCAAAAGCATCTATTTGCTGCTTGTAATAGGATTTAATGTTTTCTTTTATAACCAGTTCTTGAAACTCTTCTGGAGTTAAAATAATAGGATAATTAATATTAAAGCTACCAACTGTTTCAGTATAAATATAACGATCTGTAATAGGGTCGTAAGTATATTTAGATTCGATACTATTGGGATTGGGCATTTGCATATTACCAAAACTAAACCCAGTAGCTGTAGAATCTTGGTCTGTAGCAGGCTCTTGAGACCATGCTAAAACAGAACACAGCAACATAAAAGCTGTAAATAGAAAATGTTTATTTATTTTAAATAAATTATGGTTGGTTGTATTCAAAATCTATTATAAATTTTTTAGCGCTAGTTTAATTATCGTTTCTACATCAGCTTCTGGTTGTTGCGATAGAATTTTATCGACCACGCGCTCTGACTGTTTCTTTAAAAACCCTAAAACTTCTAAAGCAGATAACGCTTCATCTTTGTTAGTATTGCTTTTAACAGTGGAATTTTCATCAATATCGTATACTTTCAAAATTTTATCTTTTAAATCCAAAATTACTCGTTGAGCGGTTTTCGCTCCAATTCCTTTGATGGATTGGATTAAAGCCACATCGCCTACTGCAATTCCTTCACGAACTTGTACTGGTGTTAGCGACGACAACATGGTTCGTGCCGTACTCGCACCAATACCGCTAACAGATATTAAAAGTCTGAAAATTTCACGCTCTTCGATTGAAGTGAAACCAAATAAAGTATGAGAATCTTCTTTTATTTGAAGATGTGTAAAAAGTTTTAAATTTTCTTGATCAGGAATTTGTGAAAAAGTATGTAACGAGATATTTAAATGATAGCCTACTCCACCACAATCAATAACTACATTTGTTGGTTTTTTTTCTACAAGTTTTCCTTGAATATGTGAAATCATTAAATAGGAATCTATTAACTCTCAAATGTAATAAAATTATTTACAAAACAAAGTTGTTTACAGTCCTATTCCTGCATTTAATTCTTGCTCTTTTTTTTCTTTTTGTTGTGCATCAATAACAGCAATAGCGGTCATGTTTACAATTTCATCTACACTGGCATCTAACTGTAGAATATGAACAGGTTTTCGCATACCCATCATAATTGGCCCAATAGAATCTGCTTTATTTAACTCTTTAAGCAATTTATAAGTGATATTGGCCGATTCTAAATTTGGAAAGATAAGTGTGTTTACTTTTCGTCCTGCTAATTTAGAAAATGGAAAAATATCTTGAAGCATTTCACTATTTAAGGCAAAGTCGGTTTGCAACTCTCCATCAACCAATAAATTTGGGTGTCTCTTATGCAAATATGTTACGGCCTCACCAACTTTTGTTGCTGTTTGATTTTTTGAAGATCCGAAATTTGAATATGAAATCATAGCCATTACAGGTTCCATACCAAACATCTTAACCACTCCTGCCGTCATTTGTGCAATCTTGGTTAAGTCGCTAGCAGAAGGATTAATATTAATAGACGTATCACTTAAAAACATAGGGCCACGTTGGGTCATCATTACATTAGTAGTTGCAACCCTAGTAGAACCAGGTGCCAAGCCTATTAACTCGAGCATAGGTTTAACCACTGATGGATAGCTTCGAGAATATCCAGATATCATCGCATCGGCATCACCTTCATTCACCATCATTGCTGCAAAATAATTACGCTCTCGCATAATTTTTTGAGCCGAATAACGTGTAACTCCTTTTCGCTTACGCTGATTCCAGTACACATCAGCATACTTGTTTTTGCGTTCGGTTTCTTCATCAGATTTAGGGTCGATAATTGGAACTTCAGCATCAAACTCGATTTCTTCCATTAATTTTTCAATAACATCTCGCCTACCCAATAATATGGGATGTGCAATTCCTTCATCATAAGCTATTTGAGCTGCTTTCAATACATCTAAATGATCTGCTTCGGCATAAACTACACGTTTAGGATTAATTCTTGCACGGTTTAAAAGTAATCTGACTATCTTATTATCTGAACCTGATCGCTCTAATAATTCATCTTCATACTTTTGCCAGTCGGTTATAGGTTGTTGTGCAACACCACTTTCCATTGCTGCTTTAGCAACAGCAGGTGGTACTTTAGCAATTAATCTTGGGTCAAATGGTTTTGGTATAATGTATTCTTTACCAAATGTTAATCGCGTTTCTCCGTAAGCTATATTAACTTGTTCAGGAACAGGATCTTTGGCCAAGTCTGCCAATGCCATTACAGCTGCCATTTTCATTTCCTCATTGATTTTTGTAGCACGCACATCTAAAGCGCCTCTAAAAATAAATGGAAACCCTAGTACATTATTTACTTGGTTAGGATGGTCACTTCGTCCTGTGGCCATTATAATATCATCTCTAGTATCAATTGCTAAATCATAAGCTATCTCCGGATTCGGGTTTGCCATGGCAAAAACAATAGGGTTAGCAGCCATTGTTTTAAGCATATCTGGCGTTACAATATCTGCCATAGATAAGCCAATAAAAACATCAGCGTCTTGCATGGCCTCTTCCAAAGTATCTATTTTTCTATCTGTAGCAAATTCCGCCTTTTCTTTAGTAAGGTTTTCTCTATCCTGCCTAATGACTCCCTTACTATCCAGCATCACCATATTTTTTCTTACGGCTCCACAAGCTTGGTATAATCGTGAACATGAAATGGCTGCAGCTCCTGCTCCACTAATCACTATTTTTACATCTTCAATATTTTTATTTGCCAATTCTAAAGCATTAATCAATGCTGCTGCAGAAATGATTGCTGTACCATGTTGGTCATCATGCATAACCGGAATATCTAATTCCTCTTTTAAACGACGTTCAATTTCAAAGGCTTCAGGTGCCTTAATATCTTCAAGGTTTATCCCACCAAACGTTGGTGCAATATTTTTAACAGTAGCGATAAACTCTTCAATATCTTCGGTATCAACCTCAATATCAAAAACATCAATATCAGCAAATATTTTAAACAATAAACCCTTACCTTCCATAACAGGTTTAGAAGCTTCTGGTCCAATATTACCCAATCCTAAAACTGCAGTACCATTTGAAATTACAGCAACTAAATTCCCCTTTGTAGTATATTTATAAACATTATTTTTGTCTTTTTCTATTTCAAGACATGGTTCTGCCACACCTGGCGAGTAGGCCAATGACAAATCTCTTTGACTAGCATATTTTTTTGTTGGAACTACTTTTATCTTTCCTGGTGTAGGCTTGGCATGATAAACCAAGGCCTCTCTTCTTCTGCTTTGCTTGCTCATAAATAGTTTTTTATATCACTTACAAATGTACTAAACCTAATGCTTAAATAACTATTGTTTTAAGAAATTGATATTGCGTTTCAACCCAGAAAACTTGGTGCGTTTTACTGCTGATTTTTTAAATACCTTTTTGAATGTGTCTTCGGTAATCTCTTCCCAATCTTTTTTAGTCATTCCCAAAAGTTCGGGATGAGGGTTGAATAAAGGTTCGTTATGTGGTTTTGAGAATCTATTCCATGGACAAACATCCTGACACACATCGCAACCAAACATCCAGTTATCCATTTTACCTTTAAATTCCATAGGGATATTGTCTTTTAATTCAATGGTTAAATAGGAAATGCATTTACTGCCATCTACTACATAAGGTTCAATAATGGCTTCTGTTGGACATGCATCAATACAAGCTGTGCATGTTCCACAATGGTCTGTTGTAGGCATATCATAATCCAACTCTAAATCAATAATCAATTCGGCTATAAAATAAAAGGATCCAACTTGTTGAGTTAAAAGATTACTGTGCTTACCAATCCAGCCCAATCCAGATTTTGCAGCCCATGCCTTATCCAATACTGGAGCTGAATCTACAAAAGCGCGACCATTTACTGCCCCTATTTCATCTTGGATAAAATGAAGTAGGGATTTTAACTTATCCTTAATGACGAAATGATAATCTGTTCCGTAAGCGTACTTGGACAATTTAAAACTTTTAGAGGTTTGCGTGTCTGAAGGGAAGTAATTTAATAACAGCGACACGACGCTTTTAGATCCCTCTACTAATTTGGTTGGATCGATGCGCTTATCAAAATGGTTTTCCATATATCGCATGTCGCCATGCCTGTTATGGTTTAACCAGTTTTCCAACCGAGGTGCCTCTTCTTCTAAAAATTCTGCTTTACTAACACCACAAGACAAAAATCCTAGGCGTTTGGCTTCGGTTTTAATTAGTTGTGTAAATTTAGTTTTGTTGTCAATCATTTAATGATATTCTGAAAACAATGCAGAATGACAAGCTGTGTTAAAACAAACCGCCTTGAGTTGGCCCTTTAACTTTACCTAAATGCTTGTACGCCTGTTCAGTTACTTCGCGTCCTCTAGGAGTTCGCATGATAAATCCTTGTTGAATTAAAAAAGGTTCGTAAACTTCTTCAATGGTTTCAGCACTTTCGCTAACGGCTGTAGCTAATGTTGTAATACCTACAGGTCCTCCTTTAAATTTGTCGATGATGGTCGATAGAATTTTATTATCCATTTCATCCAAACCATGAGCATCCACATTTAAGGCTTCCAAAGCAAAACGAGAAATTTTAATGTCAATTTTTCCATCACCTTTAATTTGTGCAAAGTCACGAACGCGGCGCAATAAGGCATTAGCTATACGTGGTGTACCACGACTACGCCCTGCAATTTCAACCGCTGCTTCCATGGTAATCGGGACATTTAGAATACTAGCACTTCGTTGAACAATGGTAGTCAACAATTCAGTGTTGTAATACTGCAACCGACTTTGGATACCAAAACGTGCACGCATAGGAGCTGTAAGCAATCCCGAACGTGTTGTAGCACCAACTAGTGTAAAGGGATTTAAATTAATTTGAACTGTTCTAGCATTAGGTCCAGACTCAATCATAATATCGATCTTGTAGTCTTCCATGGCAGAATACAAATACTCTTCTACAATTGGGCTTAATCTATGAATTTCGTCAATAAACAAAACATCGCGATCTTCAAGATTAGTGAGTAATCCAGCCAAATCTCCTGGTTTATCCAAAACGGGGCCAGATGTTACTTTGATACCAACGTTTAATTCACTTGCTAAAATATGCGCTAAAGTTGTTTTTCCCAGTCCTGGAGGGCCATGAAATAAGGTATGGTCTAAAGCCTCCTCACGACCATTAGCAGCTTGAACAAAAATTTGAAGATTTTCTAAAACTTGTTCTTGACCTGTAAAATCATCAAAAGATAATGGTCTTAATTTTTTTTCTACGTCAAGTTCTTCAGGAGAAAAATGCTCGTTAGTTGGATCTAAATTTTCGTTCATACAAAACAAATATAAAGAAAAAGCCTCTCTAAAAATAGAAAGGCTTTTTAATATTATAGTATAATTACACTAATGTTGTAATTCTTCTTCTCCTTCTTTTAACGGAACGTTTTGAGGCACAAAATCTTCATCATGACCGGGTTTGCTATAATCGTAAGACCAACGGTAAACATGAGGAATTTCTCCCTCCCAGTTACCGTGAATATGCTTAACAGGTGCTGTCCATTCTAATGTTGTAGATTTCCATGGGTTTTGAACTGTTTTCTCTCCAGTAAAAATACTAGCAAAGAAATTATATAGATAAACCAATTGGAAAACTCCTCCTACCAAAGCAAAAATGGTAATAATAACATTTACATCTGCTAAATCATCAAATAATGGGAAGTTAGAGTTAGTATAATAACGTCTTGGTAAGCCGGCCATGCCTATAAAGTGCATAGGGAAGAATACACCATATGCACAAATTGCAGTTACCCAGAAGTGAATATAACCCAATTTCTTGTTCAACATACGACCAAACATTTTAGGGAACCAATGATAAATACCCGCAAACATTCCATACAATGCAGATATACCCATCACTAAATGGAAGTGAGCTACAACGAAATACGTATCATGTACATTAATATCTAAAGCACTATCACCTAAAATAATACCTGTTAAACCACCTGTAATGAATGTTGAAACAAAACCAATAGAGAATAACATGGCTGGGTTCATTTGTAAGTTTCCTTTCCAAATTGTCGTTATCCAGTTAAAGGCCTTAACGGCAGATGGTATAGCAATTAATAAGGTTGTGAATGTAAATACAGATCCTAAAAATGGATTCATCCCCGAAACGAACATGTGGTGACCCCAAACTATTGTAGATAAAAACGCAATAGCTAAAATAGACATAATCATGGCGCGATAACCAAATATAGGTTTACGTGAATTTGATGCCATAATTTCAGACACTAATCCCATTGCTGGTAATATTACAATATATACTTCAGGGTGTCCTAAAAACCAGAATAAATGCTCAAATAATACTGGTGAACCACCTTGGTAATGTAATACTTCACCTTGTATAAATATATCGGATAAGAAGAATGATGTTCCAAAACTTCTATCCATTATTAACAATAATGCTGCCGATAATAATACTGGGAATGATACAACACCAATAATAGCTGTTACAAAAAACGCCCAAATAGTTAAAGGTAGGCGTGTCATTGACATTCCTTTTGTACGTAAATTTATTACAGTTACAATATAGTTCAGAGAACCTAATAATGATGACGCGATAAATATGGCCATTGATACCAACCATAAAGTCATACCCATTCCTGAACCACCTTGAGCCATTGGCAAGGCAGATAGCGGCGGATAAATTGTCCATCCAGCTGCAGCTGGACCAGCTTCAACAAATAATGAGATTACCATTATAACACTAGATAAAAAGAACAACCAATAAGAAACCATATTAAGGAATCCTGAAGCCATATCTCTTGCTCCAATTTGTAATGGAATTAATAAGTTACTAAACGTACCACTCAATCCTGCTGTTAATACAAAGAATACCATTATGGTACCATGTATGGTTACCAATGCTAGATAGATGTCAGCATCCATTACACCGTCAGGAGCCCATTTACCTAATAAAGCCTCAAATAACACATTTGGTTCTTCTGGCCATGCAATTTGCATTCTAAACATTAGAGACATTAAAACACCTATAACACCCATTATAGTACCTGTAATAAGATACTGCTTGGCAATCATTTTATGATCCTGACTAAAAATATATTTAGTCACGAATGTTTCTTTATGATGATGTCCGTGATCGTCGTGTTCGTGAGTATCTGCGTGTGTTGACATAATCTTCTATATACTTTTTAAAACCTATTTATAAATTACTTAATTAAAGAATTTTTGAATTCTTTTTGTTCAGCCATCCAAGCGTCATATTCTTCTTGAGTCTCAACTACTATTTTCATTTGCATATTGTAGTGTGATTTACCACAAATTTTATTACAAATCAAAAGATAATCAAACACATATGGCTCGAGTGCCTCTTCTCCATTGGCTACTAATTCTTTACTCTTCTCTTTACGAATGTTGTTAATGTTTGCAACTTTATCAACAATTGCTTCACGTTGTCTCATATCAGCAGTTGTAACTGTTGGCGTAAATCCAAATTGTGTAATCATACCAGGAACACAGTTCATTTGTGCTCTAAAGTGTGGCATGTAAGCAGAATGCAATACATCTTGCGAACGCATTTTAAACAATACAGGTCTGCCAACTGGTAAGTGTAATTCTGTAGTAATTACATCATCCTGCGCATTTGGATCTGATTCGTCAAGACCTAGTATGTTGGCATTGTCTAAATTAATTAAGCGTACATTAGCTTTTCCTAACGTATTATCATTTCCACCATAGCGTGCCTTCCAGTTAAACTGTTGTGCATATAATTCAACTACTAAAGGATCATCATCTTCGTTAACGTTCATAATAGTAGTCCAGGTAAACAATCCGTAAATAATTAAGCCTGCCAAAACAATAACAGGGATTATTGTCCAAATAGCCTCTAAAGTATTATTGTCGGCGTAGAACAATGCCTTTTTACCTTTTTCACCTCTGTATTTGTAAGCAAAATAATGTAATAAAAACTGTGTGATTGTTTGAACAATAAAAATGATGACCATAGATATGATCATTAAATTATCAATTCCAGGTCCATGTTCAGAAGCTGAATTTGACATTAACGGTAAATCACCCCAATTCACAAAACACACAATAGTAATTGCGTAAATGAAAATTAAAAATCCAATCATTAAATAAGCATTAAGCTTATTGTCTTGATCGTTTGCAACTTGACTATTTGATGCACCAACCTGGGCTAAATCAAATATTTTTATCATTTGCCAAATTGCAACGGCAATAAAAACTAAAATTATAACTGTTAAAAAAGCTGTCATTGTCTTTTCTCTTCTTTAATTAATTTTTAATAATGAAAATGCTCACTTTCTTTAATAAATGGATTTCCTTTAGCTAATAATGGTGCTTTAGTTAAGGCTGTAAATACAATAAATATAAACAGTCCTGCAAATAACATTATGGCACCTATTTCTGGTATTCCAATAAACCATCTATCACCAACCGTTGCAGGCATTATCATGTTGAACACATCAATATAATGTCCACATAGAATTACAATACCAGCCATTACAACAAACCAAGGAATACGCTTATAATCACTATTCATTAATACTAATAATGGGAATACAAAATTCATGACTACCATGCCAAGGAATGGTAATTTATAATCTGCAAAACGCGTCACAAAATACGTAACCTCTTCTGGAATGTTTGAATACCAAATAAGCATGAATTGAGAGAACCATAGATAGGTCCAGAAAATACTGATGGCAAACATGAATTTGGCTAAATCATGTAAGTGACTATCATTTACAAATGGTAATAAATCTTTAGACTTTAAGTACATTGTTATTAAAGCAATAACCGTAATACCACTTACAAACATACTAGCAAAAACATACCAACCGAATAAGGTACTAAACCAGTGTGGGTCAACACTCATAATCCAATCCCAAGACATCATAGATTCTGTATAGATATAGAATACTAAAAATCCTGCTGCAATTCTAAATGACTTCTTAAAGTTGCTATTATCATTTACATCGGCATTATCTTGCGCGATTGAAAACTTACGGGCAAAATGTCTATATAAACTCCATCCTGCAATAAATATTAAACCACGGATAATAAACCAAGGTAAGTTTAAGAAACTAGATTTACCAGCTACTAATTTATCATAATCTTGATGTTCAGGATTAGTCATGTTTTCATTCATCCAAACAAAAATGCTATTATGCCCCAAAAAATGTGAAGCTACAGCAATAGCCAAAACAATTAGTGCACCTGGTAACACATAAGCTGTTATACCTTCCATTACTCTAAATAATACAGGAGACCATCCTGCTTGCGCTGCAAATTGAATAGCATAAAATGCCAAAACACCTAACGCAATCATAAAGAAAAAGAATGCAGCTACATAAACAGCAGACCATGGTCTGTTTGCGATTTGGTGTTGTACATGTTCAACATGTTTAGTATGTTCATCAACAGTGTCGGCATGACCGCCTTCTGTATGAGCATCTTCTGAAGTATGTTCATCATGACTCGGAGCAGCATGAGCTACGTCTTCACCATGACCTCCACCATGATGTGAAGCTTCTTCTGCAAGCATGGTTTCAACCTCGTCAAAAGATTTATGCGATGTCATGAAACCATACACAACACCCAACGCTCCAATTATCATTAGTGCGATAGAAACGGTCTTTAATTTTTTTGAGAATGTGTACATATCTATATATAAACTTTATCTATCTTATTTTTCTAATTTAGCTTTTAGGTCTAACACATAAGCTGTTACTTGCCAACGTTCCTCTTCGTTTAATTGATTGGCGTATGAACCCATGGCATTTTTACCATAATAAATTGTATGGTATATACTTCCAGCTGTAATGGCTCTACCAACATCATCGTAACTAGGAATACCTAATATCTTTTCACGTTTTACTAAAGTACCTTGACCATCTCCCTTATTGCCATGACAGATACCACAGTAAATATCATATAACTCTTTTCCTCTTGCTAAATCTACTTTTGCTGAATCTAACGGACTCATTAAAGAATCTTTAGCAAAATTGTACCCTTCGGTAGTGTTAGCAATATCGAATGGAGTAAATCCTCTAGGTATGGTTCCTTCTGCAGGTAATTGTGCTTCCCAACCACTTCTAAATGCATCCGATTCTGCATAGGTTTCATATGGTACAGGTTCGTACATGTTAGGCATGAATTGATAGTTTGGTTTTGTATCTTTTTTACAGGATACAACAACTACTAATACTAATGCTATAACTACTATTTTAAATAAGCCTTTCATATTAATGTGCTTCTTCTTTATCAACTAAATTAACTTCAACAGCTCCAGTTTCTTTTAACAAACTTTCTAATTCTTGTTCATTGCCATGAACAGCAATTTCCATTAAGAAATGATCATCCGTTGTTCTTGGATCCGGATTTTCAGCTTTTTTAAATGGCCACATTCTACTACGCAGGTAAAATGTAATTACCATTAAATGCGCAGCAAAAAATACCGTTAACTCAAACATAATAGGAACAAAGGCTGGCATGTTTTCCAAATAACTAAAACTTGGTTTACCACCAATATTTTGAGGCCAATCTTCAATCATGATAAAATTCATCATAACGATAGCAACCGTTAAACCTATACATCCATAAATAAATGAGGCTATTGCTATACGAGTTGGCTCCAAGCCCATGGCTTTATCTAGCCCATGAACTGGAAATGGTGTATATATTTCCTCGATATGATGTTTTTCTGACTTAACCTTTTTAACGGCTGACATCAACACATCATCATCTGTATAAATAGCGTGAATTACTTTTGAAGCTTCCATATGCTACTTTCTAATTTTTTGATTCTTTATTATTCTCTCCTGATGTTCTTACATCTGAACCTGTTCCAACTAAACTATCGCCACGCTCTCTTATTTTCTTATAACGCTCTCCTGATGATTTTAAAATAGTCTTAACTTCAGCCTGCGCAATAACAGGGAATGTTCTAGCATATAATAAAAACAATACAAAGAAGAAACCGATAGTTCCAATGAAAATTCCAATATCCACAAATGTTGGTGAGAACATAGTCCAAGATGATGGTAAATAGTCTCTGTGTAATGAGGTCACGATAATAACGAAACGCTCGAACCACATTCCAATGTTTACAACAATAGAGATAAAGAATGAGAACATGATACTGGTACGTAGTTTCTTAAACCACATAAACTGTGGAGAGAATACGTTACAAGTCATCATAGCCCAATATGCCCACCAATAAGGGCCTGTTGCTCTGTTTAAGAATGCGTATTGTTCATATTCTACTCCAGAATACCAAGCAATAAACAACTCTGTAATATAAGCCACACCAACAATAGAACCTGTAATCATAATAACTATGTTCATCAATTCTATGTGCTGAACTGTTATATAATCTTCAAGACTACATACTTTTCTCATGATAATTAATAAGGTATTTACCATGGCAAAACCAGAGAAAATCGCACCAGCAACAAAGTAAGGTGGGAAAATAGTTGTATGCCAACCTGGTATAACAGACGTTGCGAAGTCAAACGATACAATGGTATGTACCGAAAGTACAAGAGGTGTAGCTAAACCAGCCAATACCAATGATACCTCTTCAAAACGTTGCCAATCTTTAGCTCGCCCTGACCAACCAAAACTCAACAAAGAATAAATTTTCTTTTGGAAAGGCTTTACAGCTCTATCTCGAATCATGGCAAAATCAGGTAATAAACCAGTCCACCAGAATACTAATGATACCGATAAATACGTTGAAATTGCAAATACGTCCCAAAGTAACGGTGAGTTAAAGTTTACCCATAGCGATCCAAATTGGTTTGGAATAGGTAATACCCAATATCCTAACCATGGACGACCCATGTGAATGATTGGGAACAAACCGGCTTGAACTACCGAGAAAATTGTCATTGCTTCTGCAGAACGGTTAATTGCCATTCTCCATTTTTGACGGAATAGTAATAGTACGGCAGAAATAAGTGTTCCTGCGTGACCAATACCAACCCACCAAACGAAGTTAGTAATATCCCAAGCCCAACCTACGGTTTTATTTAAACCCCAAGTTCCAATACCTGTTGAAATTGTATAAATAATACAGCCTATTCCCCAAAGGAAGGCTACAAGTGATATAGAAAATACAATCCACCAAGATTTGTTTGCTTTACCTTCAACAGGTGCTGCTACATCCACAGATACATCATGGTATGATTTTTCGCCTGTAACTAAAGGTCTTCTAATAGGTGCTTCGTAATGAGACGCCATAATCCTTTTATAATTGTTTCTTAATTAATTTATTATGCTTCGGTTGTATTTCTCACTTTTGTTTGATACATCACGTTTGGTTTTGTTCCAACATGTTCTAACAAGTGATACATACGGTTATCTTCTTTAAGGTGAGCCACCTTACTTTCTTTATCGTTAATGTCTCCAAAAATCATAGCTCCACTGCTACAAGCTGCAGAACATGCTGTTTGGAATTCTCCATCTTTAATTTCACGTCCATCTCGTTTGGCATCAAGAATTGTTTTTTGCGTCATTTGAATACACATTGAACATTTCTCCATTACACCACGAGAACGAACCGTTACATCTGGATTCAATACCATACGTCCTAAATCATCATTCATATGGTAATCAAACTCATCGTTCTGAGCATATAAGAACCAATTGAAACGACGTACTTTATACGGACAGTTATTTGCACAATAACGCGTACCTACACAACGGTTATAAGCCATGTGGTTTTGACCTTGACGACCATGTGAAGTTGCCGCAACTGGACAAACTGTTTCACAAGGTGCATGGTTACAGTGCTGACACATTACAGGTTGGAAAGCAACTTGTGGATTATCTGAAGGACTTTCCATTCTTTCAAATGTAGATAAAGATCCATCTCCTTCTCTGTCTCCAAAAACATAATTTCCTAAACCTAAACCATCAGCACTTTCTTTTTCTTTATTATCTCCTTCAAATGTTTCGTCGGACGAATAATATCTATCTATACGTAACCAGTGCATATCACGGCTACGACGTACTTCAGTTTTACCAACTACAGGCACATTATTTTCAGCATGACAAGCAATAACACATGCGCCACATCCTGTACAGGCATTTAAATCGATTGACAAGTTGAAATGATGACCAATTGAACGGTCAAACTCATCCCATAAATCAACCTCTGGCGACGTTACTGGTGTTTCTTCATGATTAAGAGAAACTACTGGAACTTTATTCCACCCGTGTTTATGATCCTCTTTATCGTATGTGTTAAATATTTCTAATGTGGTTTCCTTAATAATATCACCACGACCCATTAACGTATTATGCAACTGAACACATGCAAACTCATGCTCTCCAGGCAATACAGTTATATTGGCGTCTGATTGAACAGCATTAAACCCGTTATAGAATGGATAAGCATTTATACCGGTTTGCATTTCAGATTTTAACCCATCTTTACGACCATAGCCCAATGCTAACCCAACAGAACCTTTAGCTTGTCCTGGTTGAATAAGTGCAGGAATGGTAACCGAAACACCGTTTACAGTTAATTCAACTAAACTTCCGTTTAATCCACCATTAGCTACATTCCAGTTTTTAATTCCTAATTCATCAGCATCTGCTTGAGAAACTGTTAAATAGTTATCCCAAGTTGTTCTTGTGATTGGGTCTGGTAATTCTTGTAACCACGGATTATTGGCTTGTTGGCCATCTCCCATTGATACTTTAGTATACAATACTAACTCAAATTTTTGAGAGGCTTTAGCTCCTGCTAAAGTTCTTGCAGCAGCTCCAACACCAGATACAGTTGCAGTATCTTTTTCTGGATCAATATCGCCTTCTAAAACATCTAAATCATCAGATTCCGCAGTGTCATTCACAAAGAAACCATCGTGTAGCGCTTTGTTAAATGAGCTTCCTTGAAGAATATCTTCTGACCAGATTTGCTTAATGTAATCATTATAAGACTGGCTATTATTGGTCCATTTAAGTAAGCAATCTTGGAATTGTTTTGTATCAAATAACGGACGAATAGCTGGTTGCATTAAACTATAATGACCTGTTTTTATTTCAACATCACCCCAAGACTCCAAATAATGTGGTGCTGCAGCTATATATTGACATTTTGTTGATGTTTCATCAGCTTTCATAGAAAACGCAATAGATAATTCTGTTTTTTCTAATCCAGCAGCAAACTCATCTGTATTTGGTAAAGTGTATAATGGATTTACTCCACTCATAATAATAGCACCTACCTTCCCGGCATTCATATCTGCCACTAATCGAGCTACTTCATTATCATTACCTTGTCTTGTTTTTATAGTAGTTTCACTATCAAAAGCAGCACTATTTAGGTGTTCGTTAATACCTAAAACAACCGTTTGGGCATCAACATCTTGAATACCTGTAACAACAACTGCTTTACTTCCTGCTTTCTTTAATTCTGTTGCAGCTTGACTTACAGCTTGAGCGATATGCTCTGGTAAATCAACTGACACTGAACCACCAACAACTTCACTATATAATTTGGCTAAAGCTAATTTTTGTTGCGTTGGTGTCATTGGCACACGCTTATCAGCATTTGCACCAGTAAGTGACATATTAGATTCAAACTGAATATGACGAGACATTTTGCCGTGATCTGGCACTCTGTTTTTTGAGTATCCAGAATCAAAACCACCGCCTTGCCAGTCACCTAAAAAGTCTGCACTAACAGAGACAATTGTCATAGCCTTTGAAAAATCGTAATCGGCTAATCCTCTTTTATTATATCGTTTTTGGAATGCTTCCAAAGCAGCTGATTCTGAAACAGCATCATAAACTACATGGCGTACATTTCCATACTCTTCTCTAAAATCTGCTATTAAGTTTCTTGTAGATGGGCTTGCATACGTTTGTGTTAACAACACAATATCTTTACCAGAACCTTTTAAACTTTCAAGCACTCGAGTTGTTTCAACTTCAAAATCGCTCCAAGAAATGGCTTCACCCTCTCTCATTGGACCTTGCACTCTTAAACTATCGTACAACCCTAAAACAGAAGCATTAACTCTAGCATTTGCGCTACCGTGAGTAGCAGCTAAAGTATTGTTTTCAATTTTAATTGGACGACCCTCGCGAGTTTTAACTAAAACACTTGCAAAATCAAATCCGTCCGCAATAGTTGTAGCATAATAATTTGCTACTCCAGGCACAATCTCTTCAGGTTGCACTACATAAGGAATTGATTTAATAACTGGCCCTTCACAGGCAGCTAAAGATGCTGCAGCTGTACTAAAACCAACATATTTTAAGAAATCACGACGTGTTGTTTTAGAACTCTCTAATGAATCTTTATCTCCTAAAAATTCATCAGTAGGAATTTCTTCAACAAATTCGTTTTGTTTTAGCGTCTCAACAATAGAACTATTCTCGTTTAGCTCTTCAACACTTTTCCAGTATTTCTTGTTTGATGACATATTATATAATTGAATTACTTCTTATTAAATTAATAATGACACTTACCACATTCCAAACCACCCATTTGAGCAGCTGTTAATTGGTCTACACCATACTTTTTAGATAATTCAGCATGAATTTTCTCGTAGTATGCGTTGTCTTTAACGTTTACATTTGTTTCTCTGTGACAGTTAATACACCACCCCATTGTAAGTGGTGCATACTGATACATAATTTCCATTTCCTCTACTGGACCGTGACATGTTTGACACTCAATACCTGCAACAGAAACGTGTTGAGAGTGATTGAAATAGGCGAAATCTGGTAAATTGTGTATTCTTACCCATTTAACCGGCTGCGTTTCTCCTGTATATTTTTGCTCGGCATCATCCCATCCAACTGCAGCGTAAAGTTTTTTAATCTCTCCATCGTAAAATTCCTTGCTGTATTCTGCCGAAGCTGTTTCTGGAGCAACCTCATAAATAGATTTATGGCAATTCATACATACATTAAGCGAAGGAATACCTGAAGTTTTACTCACTCTTGCAGAAGAGTGACAATACTTACAATCTATACCATTATCGCCTGCGTGAATCTTGTGTGAATAATGAATAGGCTGAACAGGCTGATATCCTTGGTCAACACCTACTTGCATTAAATAACCATAAACAAAATAACCACTAGCCAACAATAAGAAAATAGCAGTAACCAATACCAAAAATTGGTTTTGCACAAATGCTTTCCATATTGGTGTGCCTTTTGTTTCAGAAATGTCTACGCCTTTAGCTTCAGCAAAACGGTTAAGCGTCTGTCTAACCAAGACTAGCGCCATGGCTAATAGTGCAAATAAAACGGCTAAAGCACCAAGAATCATTTTATTTGAAATTCCGCCTTCCTGGCTTCCACTTCCATCTTGACCTCCTGTTACCTGCGCTACTACTGGCTCGGGCACATCTTCAGCTGTATAAGCTAGTATATGACTTATATCTTCATCTGTCAACTGTGGCATAGCAGTCATAGCCGCTCCACCATATTCGTCATAAATTTTGTTTGCGTAAGCATCTCCAGACTTAATTACAGCAGCACTGTTTCTAATCCAAGCAGCAATCCACTCTCTATCCAAGCCTTGTTCATCTGAAAGTCTTTGCTCTACTTTACGCAGTGCAGGACCTGTCATCTTCTTGTCTAATTTATGACAAGCAGCACAGTTGGCATTAAATAAAGATTTTCCTTTTGCTGGATCGCCTTCTTGAGCAGAAAGTGAGGTTGAAAACGCTAGTAAAATAATTAAACTTAAACGGAGAATGTTTTTGCCTAATTTTCGGTGATTCACCTGTTTCATATTATTAGTTGAATTAACTTCTAAACTTTGGTATGATTTTTTCATTTAATAAAAGAAAAAAATACAATAATAAAATCTCACGCAAAAGTAACATTTAAAGTCGATTTTAGAAATGTTACAGAACTGTTAATTGCTAATTTAGAGAAATTCTAAATAATAAAATAGGCTGAGTTTTAGTTATTATAATTTACTTTTGTATTAAATACTATTGAAAATGAATTTATTGAAACCTAAAAATATGGTGTTTCTAGCCTCATGTCTAATTTTAACTATGCAAATTAGCTTTGCACAAGAGGGCAGTTTAAACATTAATCAAGACCCAAAAATTGACAAATTGCTGGCTGTTAAAACATCTATGAACACATCTGAAACAGATTCTGAACGCTATAAAATTCAAGTCTTTTCTGGAAATCGTCAAGCAGAAGCCGAAAAGGCAAAGTCTATAGTTAAAACCAAAATGAGCGAATTACCTGTAATTACTGTATTTGAAACTCCAAATTACAAAGTTTGGGTTGGAAATTTCAGAAGTCGCCTTGAGGCAGATAGGGCACTATTGAAAGTTCAAAAAGAGTTTAAAAGTGCTTTTGTTTTTAAACCCAAAAAAGAAAAAGATTAAAACAAAAAAAGCGACCAATTGGTCGCTTTTTTTTAAGTATGTTTTCAAAGCTTATTTTAACTTCTTTTTTACTTCTACTTCTTGGAATGCTTCAATTATATCGCCTTCTTTAATATCGTTATAATTTTTGATTTGCATACCACAATCGTATCCTTTAGAAACTTCTTTTACATCGTCTTTAAAACGTTTTAACGAAGCCAGTTCGCCTGTGTAAACCACAACACCATCACGAATTAAACGTACACCTGAATTTCTGTAAATCTTACCGTTTGTTACCATACAACCAGCGATACTTCCAATTTTAGATACCTTAAATATTTCTCTAATTTCAGCTGTACCAGTTATCTCTTCTTTTAATTCAGGAGACAACATCCCTTCCATAGCATCCTTAAGATCATTAATAGCATCATAGATAATAGAATACATTCTGATATCGATTTCTTCTTTATCTGCTATTTGGCGTGCATTACCCATTGGTCTTACGTTAAATCCGATAATAACAGCATCTGAAGCAGAGGCCAACAACACATCACTTTCTGTAATTGGACCAACACCTTTATGGATAATGTTTACTTGAATTTCTTCAGTAGATAACTTTTGGAACGAATCTGTTAAGGCTTCAACGGAACCGTCCACATCACCTTTCAATATAATATTCAATTCTTGGAAATCACCTAATGCAATACGACGACCAATTTCGTCTAAAGTAATATGACGTTGCGTTCTAACCGATTGCTCGCGCTGTAATTGTGTACGTTTGGTGGCAATACTTTTCGCTTCCCGTTCGTCCTCAAATACATTGAACTTATCTCCTGCTTGAGGCGCTCCATCAAGACCTAAAATTGAAACTGGTGTAGATGGGCCAGCAGCTTTTACTTCTTTACCGCGCTCATCGTGCATAGCTTTTACTTTACCACTGTTTTTACCAGCAAGTACGTAATCGCCAACTTTTAATGTTCCCGCCTGCACCAAAATTGTTGAAACATAACCTCTACCTTTATCTAAAAAGGCTTCGACTACGGTACCTTGTGCCAGTTTATCTGGATTAGCTTTAAGCTCTAATAATTCGGCTTCAAGCAATACTTTTTCTAATAATTCTTTAACACCATCACCTGTTTTTGCAGAAATATCGTGGGATTGAATTTTTCCTCCCCAATCTTCAACCAACAGGTTCATGTTAGCCAATCCTTCTTTAATTTTATCTGGATTTGCCGTTGGCCTATCTATTTTATTAATTGCAAAAACAATTGGTACTCCTGCTGCTTGAGCGTGAGAAATGGCTTCTTTAGTTTGCGGCATGATATCATCATCTGCTGCAATTACAATAATAGCTATATCGGTAACTTGAGCACCACGAGCACGCATTGCCGTAAAGGCTTCGTGACCTGGTGTATCTAAAAACGCTATTTTTTGTCCGTTTTCCAATTGTACCCCATAAGCCCCAATATGCTGTGTAATACCTCCTGACTCACCTGCTATTACATTCTCTTCACGAATATAATCTAGTAACGATGTTTTACCGTGATCTACGTGACCCATAACGGTTACAATTGGAGCACGTGGTTTTAAATCTTCAGGTTTATCTTCAACTTCTTCAATAGATTCTTCTATATCAGCAGTTACAAACTCTACCTCATAACCAAACTCTTCAGCAACAATAGATAATGTTTCAGCATCTAAACGTTGGTTCATGGTTACCATCATACCAAGAGACATACAAGCCGAAATAATTTCAGTAACCGAAACATTCATCATGGTAGCCACTTCGCTTGCGGTTACAAACTCGGTAACTTTAAGGATTTTACTTTCTGCAGCTTCTGCCTGTAAATCTTTTTCTGTTTGTTCTCTATGTTGGTCCCGTTTTTCACGACGGTATTTGGCACCTTTACCTTTATTGGACTTTCCTTGAAGCTTTTCTAAAGTTTCACGTACTTGTTTTTGTACTTCTTCTTCACTAGGTTCTTCTTTAACAACATTTCGTCTACCTTTACCTTTTCCTTTAAAACGATCGTTTCCTCCTCGATTACCTGCGTTACCTCCTGCTCCTGGAGCTCCTGCCTTACTAATTCTACGACGTCTTTTCTTGCCAGGCTCAGAATTTTTAGAATCTGCTTTCTTTTCTTCTTTCTTCTTTTTAGGTTTATTAAACTGACTTAAATCAATTTTGTCACCAGCAATTTTAGGCCCTGAAAGTTTTTGGTATTGCGTTTCTACTTTCTCATCAACATCTGCTACTTCAGAAGTTTCAGCTTCTTTAGCTTTAGATTTTTCAGTAGATGTTTTAGGCTTTTTTGCTGTTTCTTTTTTAGGCGAATCCTCAACTTTTGGTTTGGTTGCAGCAGTTTCTTTTACTTTAGGTTTTTCTTCTACAGCTTCAGCTTTAGGCTCAACAGGCTTAACCTCTTTAGTTTTAGGTGCTTTCTTCTTGTCTGCATCCAAATCTATTTTGCCAACCTGTTTAGGTCCTGAAAGGGTAGTTTTAGCCTTTACGACCTCTTCCTCTTTTATGGTTGCAGCTTCTTTTGCCTTGGCTTGTTCTTTCTCTTCTAATTCTTTTTCGCGTTGTATTCTTAAAGCTTCTTTTTCTTTTTGCTTAGCTTCACTAACCTCTTGCGACTTCGCCTTTTTATTGGCATCTGTTTCAAACTCATCGTGTAAAAGTTGATGAACCTCTTCAGATATCTTTGTAGTCGGTCGCTTCTCTATTTCAATGCCCTTGGAATCTAAATACTCCACAGCACGATCTAGAGAAATATTAAGCTCTCGTAATACTTTATTTAATCTAATTGTGTCAGCCATAAATTGCCTTTAATATAACCTAAATATATGTTAATCTTCAAATTCCTCTTTAAGAATTCTAATAACATCAATAATTGTTTCTTCTTCTAAATCTGTTCGTTTAACTAAATCCTGAACATCTTGTTCTAAAATACTTTTAGCAGTATCTAGACCTACCTTATTAAATTCTTCGATGATCCATGATTCTATTTCATCAGAGAATTCTCTTAATTCAACATCTTCTTCTGCGCCTTCTCTAAACACATCAATCTCGTAACCTGTTAGTTGGCCTGCCAATCGAATGTTATGTCCACCTCTACCAATGGCTTTACTTACCTCTTCTGGTTTTAAAATGGCTTCGGCACGTTTATTTTCTTCATCAATCTTTATTGATGTTACACGTGCTGGGCTTAATGCTCTGGTAATGTACAGCTGTAAGTTATTCGTATAATTAATTACATCTATGTTTTCGTTTCCTAATTCGCGGACGATACCGTGAATTCTAGATCCTTTCATCCCAACACATGCTCCTACAGGGTCAATTCTGTCATCATAAGAATCTACAGCTACTTTAGCTTTTTCCCCTGGAATTCGCACGACATTTTTAATGGTAATTAAGCCATCAAAAACTTCAGGGATTTCCTGCTCGAATAATTTTTCTAAAAATTCTGGAGCAGTTCTAGACATAATGATAGCTGGCTTGTTGCCTTTAAGCTCAACACTCTCAATAATACCGCGAACGTTATCACCTTTTCTAAAGAAATCTGAAGGAATTTGTTTCTCTTTTGGTAAGATTATCTCATTCCCTTCATCATCCAATAAAATGACTGCTCTATGACGTATATGATGAACCTCTGCAGTATATATGTCTCCAACTAAATCTTTAAACTGCTTATAAATGTTAGTATTATCGTGCTCATGAATTTTTGAAATTAAATTCTGGCGCAAGGCCAAGATTGAACGACGCCCTAAATCTATAAGTTTAACTTCTTCAGAAACATCTTCTCCTACTTCAAAATCTGGTTCAATTTTACGTGCTTCTGTTAAAGAAATCTCTTGGTTTGGATCTTCAACTTCACCATCAGCGACAACTATTCGGTTTCTCCATATTTCTAAATCTCCTTTATCTGGATTTATAATAATATCAAAATTATCATCATCACCAAACTTCTTCTTTAATGCATTTCTAAATACATCTTCTAAAATCGCCATTAACGTTACACGATCGATTAATTTATCGTCTTTGAATTCTGAAAAAGATTCAATTAACGCAAGATTTTCCATATCTCTATTTGAATTAAAATTTTATCATAACTTTTGCTTCCACTATCCTATCTATAGGAATATTAGCTTCTTTTTGAACCGTTACTTTTCCTTTACCTACTGGTTTTGGTTCGCGTGCTTTCCATTGCACTGTAATATCATTCTCGGTTGCCTTTACTAGGTTTCCCTTTACAACATCGTTTGACGTTTTTATCTCTAAATCCCTACCAATGTTTTTTACATACTGTCTTTTGTGCCTCAACGGTTCTGTTGCGCCAGCAGAAGCTACCTCTAGAGAAAAATCCAGTTCTTCTCGATCTAAATTATGCTCAATAGCTCTACTTACAAAAACGCAATCGTCTACCGTTACACCATTATCGCCATCTAAAATGACCTTAATAGCATTATCATTGCCAACAGATAAATCTATGAGAAATAAATCTTCACGTTCATCTAAAGCCTTTTCCAACAAATTTTCGACAGTTGTTCTAAACATTTTTTGGTATAAAAAGAGGGGACTTTCCGTCCCCTCATTTATTCTTTATTCTTTCAACGATGCAAATATACAATAATTAAATTGATTTGCATAATGATTAAAATATCAATTTTTATTCTTAATTTTAAACTGACTAATTAAACTAAAAACTCCTCTTAAATGAAAAGAATACTCGTTCCTACAGATTTTTCAAAACAAGCCGAAAATGCATTGCAAGTTGCTGCTCAATTAGCAAGAAAACATGATAGCGAAATTTATTTATTGCATATGCTGGAGCTGCCTTTGCACCAAGTAGATGCCTTAAGCAACCATAGCGAATTGCCTGAAGCTGTATTTTTCATGAAATTGGCACATAAAAAGTTTGAACAGACCATGAGCCAAGATTACCTAAAGGATGTTACTGTTCATGAAACTGTAGACTTTAATAATACACTTACTGGTATTTCAAACACCTGTAAAGAGCACAATATTGATTTGATTATCATGGGATCTCATGGTGCAAGCGGATTTAAAGAAATGTTTATTGGCTCGAACACCGAAAAAGTTGTAAGAACAGCAGAAGTTCCCGTATTAGTTATTAAGAACCACCATGATCAATTCAGAATAGATAATTTTGTTTTTGCTTCTGACTTTAAAAACGACAACAAAGAAACTTTTAAGCAAGCAGCTACTTTAGCTAAAGCTTTTGATGCAAAAATTCATTTATTATTTGTAAATACTGCCAGTAATTTTACAACAACGGCTACTGCAAAAGCACGTATTTTAGATTTTATAAAAGATGCTGACTTTGACAATTACACCATATCTATATACAATGATGAAACAGTAGAAAAAGGTATTTTGAATTTTTCACACATTATAGGAGCCGATTTAATTGGAATCAGTACTCATGGAAGACAGGGCATAGCACACTTCTTTAATGGCAGTATAAGTGAAGATTTAGTAAACCACGCCAAAAGACCAGTGGTTACTTTTAAAATCTAATTAACACAAGAGTAAAAAGTAAAAAAGTCTTTCAAATAACTTGAAAGACATTTTTGTTGGCCTACTAGGGCTTACCTCGACTTCGCTCGGTATAAACTTCTCGCCTAATTATTTTACTAAATAAAAAAATCCCGACTCAAATCATGAATCGGGAAGCAAAATTACTTGTTGGCCTACTAGGGCTCGAACCTAGACTCTTCTGGACCAAAACCAGACGTGTTGCCAGTTACACCATAGGCCATTGTGTAAATGAGGATGCAAATTTATAACAAAGTTTTGTTTGCACAAACATTTTTTAAATAAAATAATATCTAAAATACTTAACGTTTCCTTAAAACTAGTCTTCATTTGATAATTATTGTTAAATTCGCCTAGTCTAACAAACATCAATTTCATGGCACATATTAGCTTTAAAAAATGGAACAATTTATTAGCTTGGTTTTCATTTTTAGTTGCTTTAATCACATATAGTCTAACTGTTGAACCTACTGTAAGCTTCTGGGATGCAGGAGAGTACATATTAACCTCTTCAAAACTGCAAGTAGGGCATCCACCTGGAGCTCCATTATTTCAAATGTTTGGTGCCTTTTTCTCAACCTTCACTTTTGGGAATAATGAATTGATAGGTTATATGATGAATATGATGAGTGCCGTAGCCAGTGCATTTACCATTCTATTTATGTTTTGGACCATAAGCATGCTGTTGCAAAAATTGGTTGGCACTCCAAAAAACTTAAGTAGTACACAAAAAATTGCTGTTTTAGGAAGTGCCTTAGTAGGTAGTTTAGCATTTACATTTACCGATTCTTTTTGGTTTAATGCTGTTGAAACCGAAGTTTATGCCATGGCTACCTTAATCATGTCTGTGTTATTTTATTTAGCACTACGTTGGGAACGTGACATGGATAAACCTCGCGGCAACCGATGGTTAATATTAATAGCCTTTGTCATAGGGCTTTCCTTCGGTGTCCATTTTATGGGCTTGCTAACCATTCCAGCTATTGGATTAATTTATTATTTTAAAAATTACAAAGAGATTACCTTAAAGAATTTTATAATTGCTAACGTAGTTTCAGTTGCCATTTTATTATTCATCTTTAAATTGTTAGCACCTAATATCTTAAGGTATTTTAGTGCTATGGAAATTTTCTTTGTGAACTCTATTGGCCTGCCATTTAATTCTGGATCAATTATAGCTGGCCTCCTTTTGGTTGGTTTAGTTTATTTTGGATTAAAATATACACGTGAAAAACAATACAAACATTTAAACACAGGCATACTTTGCTTAACCTTTGTAATTATAGGATTTTCATCGTGGCTCATGCTGCCAATTCGTGCTAATGCAGATGTGGTTATTAATGAAAATGACCCTTCTGATGCTAGAGAATTATTGGCTTACTACAATCTTGAGCAGTATCCTGAAACGCATTTGTTTTATGGCCCACAGTTTACCGATCAATACTCTGGTTTAGATGAAAACGAACCTTATATAGATGACAAACCCAATTATGAAAAAGACGAAAAAACAGGCAAATATGTCATTATAAACGATTGGGAAAAAGCGAGACAAAACTATAATGCTAATCACGCCTCCATTTTACCGCGAATGTGGAGTGGTGAAAACGCTGAAAACTATATGATTTTTACTGGTTATTTAGATTTTAAATTAAAACCTGAATACCAAATGGAGAATGAACTTCGTGGTGCCATAAGTAATTTTAAAAACGAGGTTGCACGCGGCATGGTTGATTATGAAGACTACCATAATTTTTTATTGCAGTTTAGAGAATATATTGACGTTAAAAAGCCGTCTTTAGGAAACAACATAGCCTATATGATGGAATACCAATTAGGGTATATGTACTGGCGCTATTTTATGTGGAATTTTGTTGGGAGACAGAATGATGTACAAGGAAAACTTGACGATTTTAACGGCAATTGGTTGAGTGGTATAAACCTTATTGATGAGTGGCATTTAGGATTACCTCAAGACAATTTACCGAGTGATGTTAAAAATAACAAAGCCAGAAACACCTATTATTTCTTACCTTTAATTTTAGGCTTGATTGGCTTGTTCTTTTTATACAATAAAGACAGAAAACTATTTTGGGTTATGTTGGTGTTTTTCCTGTTTACAGGTTTAGCCATTCAAGTA
Organism: Hanstruepera flava; assembly: GCF_023634025.1. Taxonomy (GTDB): domain Bacteria; phylum Bacteroidota; class Bacteroidia; order Flavobacteriales; family Flavobacteriaceae; genus Hanstruepera; species Hanstruepera flava. The sequence continues at coordinate 301,671 of NZ_JALJCW010000003.1, forward strand.
TATACCAACGTAAGACCATTTGAGCCACGCGAACGTGATTATTCTGTTGTAGGTTCCTTTTATGTGTTTGCCCTTTGGATAGGATTTGGTGTCTATGCCATAATTGATGCCTTAAAAGCTAAAATTCAATCTAAATTACTGGCTCCAGCCGTAACGGTTTTATGTTTGGTATTGGTTCCTGGAATTTTGGCTGCCAACAATTGGGACGATCATGATCGTTCAGGTAAATACACAGCAAAAGCTATGGCCAAAAAATATCTTGATTCTTGTGCCGAAAATGGCATTCTCTTTTCAATTGGTGATAATGACACCTTTGCATTGTGGTATGCCCAAGAAATTGAAGGATATAGAACAGATGTACGTGTTGTTAACACCAGCTTATTCCAAACCGATTGGTACATAGACCAAATGAAACGTAAAGCTTATGAGAGCGACCCCATACCTTCTAAATTAACCCATGAGCAATACCGCTATGGAACTAGAGATTACGTCATGAAAAAACTATATGTTTATGATGAAAAAGGCAGACCTAAACGCCTACTTAATAAGGATACCCTATTAATCGATGACTTTTTAGATTTTGTGACAAGCGATAATCCTAAAACAAAATTCAAATATATTTTACAGCAACAAGGTGAAGACCCCAGTTACTATCCCTCACAGTTAGTCAATTCTAATTATTTCCCAGTTGAATACGTGCAAATTCCAGTAAACAAAGAAAATGCTCTTAAATATGGTATTGTTAAAGAAAAAGACTCCGCAGATATTGTGGACTATATTACAATTAAGATTACTGATGGTGCCTTATACAAAAACCGTTTATTAATGTTGGACGTTGTTGCCAATAATGATTGGAAACGCCCTATTTATTTTACGGGTGGCGCATTTGGTAATGACGATTACATTTGGATGAAAGACTACTTACAACTTGATGGCATGACCTATAAACTGGTGCCCATTAAAACACCTGTAGATAAAGCCAATCCGTTTGATATGGGCCGTGTGGATAGTGACCTAATGTATAATAAGGTTGTAAATTGGGATTGGGGCAATAGTGGTAGTCCAGATATTTATTACGATACGGAAACACGTCGAAATTCAATTACCTATAGAGGTAATCTAGCGCGTTTAGTTGAACAGCTAATTAATGAAGAGAAGTTTGATAAAGCCGAAGAAATAGCTGACATTGCTATGGAGAAAATGCCTGTAGATTACTTTGGCTTCTACACATTGCTAGAACCTTATATTAGTGCTTACTATGAAGTTGATGCGAAAGAAAAGGCACAAAAGCTATTTAAAGATGTCGCTACCAAATATCAAGAGAATTTAACGTATTATAGCAAATTAGATCCATTGCAGCAACAACAGGTATTTGAAGAAATATATACCGACATTGAACGCTACAAAAGCATTGTAGATGTGCTTTTGGAATACGATCCTGATTTTGCAGAAGCAGAAGTGAAAACGTTTACCAGCTATCTAAATCTCTTCAGGCATTTCTATGGTGATGATGAACCAGAACCCGAAGAACCAGAACCACTTGATATTGATATTTTACAGACTGACACTACCATTGCTCCAGAAGAGTAACCTCACTCCTAAAAGCAATGCGCATTGTACCAGTTAAAACGCCAACAGTAGTAAAAAAACTCCTCCCAGATTATATTTGGGAGGTTTCTACTACTGATAAAGTAATTTACTTAACCTTTGACGATGGACCCACTCCAGAAATCACCAATTGGACACTTAATACATTAAAAGAATATAATGCTCAAGCTACGTTTTTTTGTATTGGCAACAACATTAAAAAGTATCCTGAAATATTCCATAATATACTTGATCAAGATCATGCCATTGGCAACCATTCCAATACACATTTAAAAGGTTGGCAAACCAATAAAAAAGAATATGTATCAGATATTCAAAACTGCCAAAACATAATAAATTCGGAAATTGAAGGAAGAAATTTAACAGAGCCCAAAATGTTTAGACCGCCTTATGGGCAAATTAAACCCAAACAAGGTAAAGCACTATTAGAATTAAATTATAAAATAATCATGTGGAATGTATTATCATTCGATTGGGACAACTCCATTAATCCAGAAACATGTTTAAACAATGTAACTGCTAAAACAGAACCAGGCAGTATCATTGTATTTCACGACAGCCTTAAAGCTTCTAAAAATTTGAAATACACACTCCCAAAAATTTTGGAATATTTTGGTAAAAAGGGATATTCGTTTAAATCTCTAAATATCTAAACGTACTCTTGAATAATACCTATTAAGGTATTGGCATCTTGTTCGCCACTATGGCGCCATTTCATTTCGCCGTTTTTGTAGATAATCAATGTTGGCAACCCTTTTACACGAAGCGCTTCGGCTAACTCCTTATTTTTATCAACATCAATTTTAATGACTTTGGCTTTATCGCCAAGGGCAGCTGCAACATCTCTTAAGACGGCATGCATAGCTGTTGACTGTTCATTCCATTCCGTGAAAAAATCCAACAAAACTGGAATGTTTACATCTATTAGTTCCCCAAATTTTGACATACATTAAAGTTTTAAGTCAAATGCTGTTATACAAATATAACATTTCCTTGCAATTAAGCATTATTTACACCCTTTTTAAGTTCAATAACGGTTATTTCGGGCCATATTCCTACACGCCCAGGAAATGCATGATAGCCGAATCCACGATTGACATTAATAAACCTACCGAATTCACTGTATAAACCTGCCCATTGCTTATACACATACTGCGAAGGACTCCATCTAAAGAAACCAGGGATTTCAATACCCATTTGTAAACCATGAGTATGGCCACTTAAGGTTAGATGGTAGTTGAAATCGTCTTGCTTGACTTTATATTCCCAATGGGAAGGATCATGTGTCATGAGGATTTTAAAATCATCTTTATTGACTTGGGAAGAAGCCTTATCTAGATTACCAGCTTGATTAAACCCTTTACCCCAATTCTCTACACCAATTAAAGCAAGTTTTTGACCATCTTTTTCTATGTAGCGATGTTCATCCAATAATAGATCAAAACCAATTTTGGGATGAATATCCTTAACCGCTTGAAAATTACTCACTTTATCTTCAGGTTTTTCCCATTTTACATAATCGCCATAATCATGATTACCTAGAATAGAATATTTTCCAAATGGCGCTTTTAGCTCTTTAAAAATATCTATCCAATCATTCATTTCTTCTGCTTTATTGTTTACAATATCACCAGTAAACAACATTAAATCAGATTGTTGTTCATTAATTAAATCGACACCATACTTTATCTTTTCCTTATTGGTAAAACTACCTGAATGGATATCAGAAATTTGAGTGATTTTAAATCCATCAAACGCATCTGGTAAATCATTAAAAGTCAATTGATATTTTAGAACTTTGTAATTATAACGCCCTTGCCAAATACCATATAGAAATGAAGCGAATGGAATAGCGGCAATACCAAGTGCAACTTTAGAAATAAATGCTCTTCTGCCAGCAAAATCATTGGTTTCTCCAGGAGATAAATATGAGAATGTTTTAACCAATACTCTAACAACATCTTCGCCAAAAAGTATTAGCATTAAAACTATTTTAGGAATTAAAAAAGTAATTAATAAACCTGATGCAAATTGAAAACCAACCGTCTGACCTGCGCTTCTTGGGGTTGAAAAAATTGTATAAGCAAAATTAATATAGACAGCTAAAGAAATAATTATCCAAATCCAACGAATTATACGACTTTTAGTAAGCGTTCTAATGGCTTGAAAGGCATAAATCTCAATAAGTAAAAATACTATAGAAAATATAATAATAGTAATTATCCAGCGCGACATACAGTTCTTTAATTAAAGTATTACAAATATACTCTCAATAAAATCATGAAATTTTAATATCGTGTTAATTTTTAATCTGGTTTAAGGTTTTAATTTTCAAGTCGTTAATTGAATTTGTTTTGGTTATAAATGTTATGATTTTTATTTGATTTGGAAGTAAATCAAAATAATTGTCGGAAAAGTGCCCCTTTTCATTACAATAAATAAACACATCTTTTTGAAGCGTTTTACTTGAGAGTTCTATTTCAAATCCTCTATCTGTTTTAGTAATTGTTTTTTGAATAGTTTGCGGTTTAAGTTTGAGATCTTTTGGTTTAGCAAAATAATGCAAGTTTGAATAACCATTACCTTCAATCCACAAAGTAGTTGATTCCTTATCAAAATCAATATCATTTAAATCCAAACTAAAAATTTGTTTACTTCGATTTCCAGGAACCTTATCATAAACCTGTTTATGTAAAATACGCTTACCATTAAAATCTATTAAACTAACATTAAGATTTAATGAAATATCTTCCAAACTATCATTTACAGCATAAGTTTTTAAAACATTGTTTTTAACTTTTGATGAAATCAAGACATTTTCAAAACTATGTTTAGCTTTATAATGCAAGGCTTTCCAATTGCCAAAAAAGTCAATACTAGACCACGATATAGCAGGCCAACAATCATTAAGTTGCCAATATAGGGTTCCCATATTGTATGGTTTTGCTCTTCGGTGAGCTTCAATGCCTTTTGTTATACCATAAGCCTGTAGCAGCTGGCTTATATAAACATAATCTTCAGTATTGTTGGGTACCGGAAAATCTCGAGCCATATACTCATCAATTAACTGAAAACCTCGTACATGTTTTTGATGGTTTTTAAAGCCTTCTGATGTAATATCAAGTGAATCATTCTGATTGATATAGTTAATCACTTCATAACTTGAAAAACTTTGAAAGCCAAACTCACTCATAAATCGTGGTACATGTTCTTCCAAATGCTCAAACGAATAGGCATCATGCCAAATCCACCAATCGTGCGCATCGCCTTCAAATTCATACTTTGGGTTTCCACGACCATATTTTGGAGAACTTTCCCAATAATCCGTATCTGAATATTGCCCGACTGTTCTTGGCAAAATAGAATCAAAAACCTTTAAATAATTATTCCAAATTTCATTTTTTTCAGCTTCACTTCTACCATTTTGCCAACCCCAACGATGCCAGCCTTCAGAGTTTTCATTATTACCACACCATAAGGCTATAGATGGATGATTACGTAAACGCTTAACATTATCAATCGCTTCTTGTTTTACATTTTCTATAAATGCGTTATCACCAGGATACATGGCACAAGCAAACATAAAATCTTGCCAGACCAAAATGCCTTTTTCATCACATAAATCGTAAAATATGTCATTTTCATAAATACCGCCTCCCCAAACACGCAGCATATTCATGTTGGCATTAACCACATCATTTAGCAATTTTTCATAATGATCCTCTGTGACTTGATTTTGAAAACTATTTTGTGGAATGTAATTGGCTCCTTTGGCGTATACAGGAACATCATTGACTTTAAAATAAAACGATTCGCCAACACTATCTTTTTCAGTAACGAGCTCAATAGTTCGTAATCCTATTTTTTTAGATATACTATCCAAAACCGTTTCCCCATCTTTTACCACAACTTTAATATCGTACAAATAGGGCTCGCCTAAATTATGAGGCCACCAGCGTTTTGGATTATTGATTTCGAAATTAATTTCTGATTTCTGATTTTTGGTTTCTAATCGTTCAATGAATAATGAATCATCTACATAAACGCTGTAGGTCAATTCTTTATCTAACAGTGTTTTATTTTGAAGTTGTATTTGAAGTTTGGCGTTTTCATCTGAAAGTTGGAGTTGATTTATATAAATATCCTCAATCTTAAAATCATCCCAAGCATTTAACGTAATTGGTCGCCAAATACCACTTGTTTTTAATTTTGGACCCCAATCCCAGCCATATTGAAATTGGGCTTTTCTAGTAAAAATCCGGTTACCTTCTGGTAAGGTGTAATTAAGATTTGCTTTAGCTTGTTCTTCATGCTTTGATGTGTTTTCAAAAACAATTCGCAATTCATTTTCTGCTTTCAAAAGTGATTTAATATCTACCAAAAACTTACGAAATGCGTTATTTGTTTTCAGAACTAAACTATCATTTAAAAACACCCTAGCATAAGAATCTAGTCCTTCAAAATTCAGCTCAATATGGTTTCTTTTTAATGTTTTAGCATCAACTTGAAAGTTTGTTTTATACTCCCAATCTGTTTTGGAAACCCATTGCACCTTATCTTCATTATTACCTATAAAAGGGTCTGGTATTTTACTATGGTCTAACAAATCTGAAAATACATTTCCTGGAACAGTTGCTGTTTCCCAAATAGAATCGGTTACGGCTTTAAACTGCCAATTATCGTGCAATTCTATGCTTGTTGGAACATTGTTTTTTTTGCTACAACCAAAACAACAAAGCACTATTAAAATGATGTAACTAAACCTCATCTTGAATTATTTTTAATATGCTATTTATTTTATCTACATCTGAAACAGTTTGTGCTGTATTTCCAAAGTATATAGAAGATTCGTCATTTATAACTTTTGATGCTGACGCATGGATTTCTTCAAAACCAGCTTTTTTAAATTGATATACATTTTCTGAATTTATACCACTCCCAACCAAAATTTTGATTTTATTTTTTGCTTGTTCTTTTAACTCCTTCAATAAGTTAATACCTTCCATAGCATTTGGTTTTTGCCCAGAAGTTAAAACACGCTCAACTCCTAATTGAATTAATTGTTCCAATGACTCTTGAGGGTTTGGTACGCAATCAAAGGCACGATGAAAGGTAAACTGCAAGGGTTTAGATAATTCAACGAGTTCTTGAGTTCGTTTTATGTCAATGGCATTATCAATATTCAAAACACCTGAAACAATTCCGTGACATCCCAAATCTTTACATATTTGAATATCTTGTTTTATAATTTCGAATTCAGCAGAAGTATAGTAAAAATTGCCACTACGAGGGCGAATCAATACAAACACAGGAATAGTTAAAGCTTCAACTACTTGTTTTATCAATCCATAACTTGGTGTGATACCTCCAACAGATAATTCGCTGCACAACTCAATACGATGTGCTCCTGTTTCTTGAGCATTTATTGCAGATTGATAGGAATTGGTACAGATTTCTAGAAGCATTTTAATTAATAATTATTTCATCTATAAATGTCCAAGCATTGTTTCCTGAACCTTGCTTCCCTTCTGGAATGATCCCGTAATTCGGAATTTTTAATTTTATAAATCGTGTTGAAATGTTCTTATCTAATGAAATATTTACTAAAACATCTTTCGTGTCTGGAATATGTAACGTTTCTGTTTCGTCATCAAATTCTATCTTAATTTCTTTAGGTGCATAAATCCATTGACCTTGTCCGTTATGAAATCGCGTTTCAATAGAGCTAATCTCTTTTGTTTCGCCTAAATCTATAGTAATTTCAATATCATCTCCCCAAAACCCTAACCATTCCTTATCACCATAACGACTATCACTTCCAGAAACACCATTTATTAATCCTTTTGCTCCACTACCTGAATAGGCTTTATGTGGCTCTTTATTAATGCTTATCTTCTTACCAACTGCTTTGTGAAGATTTATGGTTTCTGAAAAGTTACTACCTAATTTTTCGTCTTTATTAAATACTGCTGCTTTAATAATCATTGACATATTTATCTTGATAGGTTTGACGTAAACATTCGACTTGTTATTTGGTTCCGAACCATCAATGGTATAACGAATTTGCTTTCCTTGAGTTAAGGTATTTAATTGATATGATAAGTTTTCATCTGAAATCAATTTCCCTTCAACTTCATATAAATGATTGGCATAATTAATACCTAAAGCATCTAATCGTTTATTAAAATGCTCAACACGATTTACAAAATCTGAATAATTCTTTTGTTCAGGATTAGACCAAACCACCTCACTCATTGCCAACATACGTGGAAATGCCATATACTCGACTTGTTCTTGAGTTGGCATATATTCGGTCCAAATATTGCCTTGCGCACCTAATACAAACTTCGACTCTTCAGTAGAAAGTTCTTCTGGAATTGGATTGAAATTGTAAACTTTTTCCAATGGCAGATAACCACCAATTGCCAATGGCTCATTATCGTTTTCAGATTGGTAATAATCAAAATAACAATGTGATGTTGGCGTCATTACCACATTATGGCGCTGTTTAGCAGCTTCTACTGCGCCATTTATACCACGCCATGACATAACCGTTGCGTTTGGCGCCAAACCGCCTTCTAGAATTTCATCCCAGCCTATAATCTGCCTACCTTTAGAATTCAAATATTTTTCAATTCTCGTAATGAAATAGTTTTGCAATTCATGTTCATCTTTTAACCCTTCTTCCTTGATGCGTTGTTGACAATCTTTACAGGTTTTCCAATGTGTTTTTGGTGCTTCGTCGCCTCCAATATGTATATATTCACTTGGAAATAAAGTTATAACCTCATCCAATACATTTTCTAAAAATTGAAAAGTTTCGTCTTTCGTGCAATATACCTCTTCAAAAACGCCCCATTTTTTAGCCACTTCAACTTGTTCTCCAGTGCAACCTAATTCTGGATAGGCTGCAATAGCTGCTTGGCTATGTCCTGGCATTTCTATTTCTGGAATAATGGTAATATTACGGGTATTTGCATAAGCAACAATATCTTTTATCTCATTTTGTGTGTAAAACCCACCATACTTTTTACCATCAAATTGATGTGGTTGATCGCTGTAATGACCTACTAGAGTTTCATCTCTGTAAGCTGCTATTTCTTGAAGTTTTGGATATTTCTTAATCTCTATTCGCCAACCTTGGTCTTCGGTTAAATGCCAATGGAATGTGTTCATCTTTAGCATAGCTAACGCATCGATGTATTTTTTAATAAAAGCGACCGAATACATATGGCGACCAACATCTAAATGCATACCACGATATTTGAATCTGGGTTCATCTTCAATTTTAATGCATGGAATGCTTACTTCTTCTTTATTGAATGAACCATCTTCGAATGCGACTGGCAGTAGTTGTCTTATAGTTTGAATAGCATAAAAAGCACCTCTGTCTGTTTTGGCATGTATCTCAATATTTGAAGGTGTAATATGTAACTTATAACCCTCATCATTATTTATTGTTTCATCTTTTATTAGAGCAATCGCATTATTTTCTTTCAAAATAATACTGCTACTATGCTCAATAAATGACTTTAAAAAATTGGCAGAAATATTAAACGCTTTATCATATTCAATGCCTGTATTACTATTCAAAACAAACTGTCCTTCAACAGTTTCTTGATTTTGAGGAATTGGAATAATTTGCGATGTAACAATTTCATGAGGTTTGTTTTTACAATTGAAAATAACACCTATAAAAACAAAGTAAACGATTAATTTCTTGATTGGCATTTTAGTATATTAGATGCTTTAAATTTAGCAATCCTTTTTTTAATGAAACTTCATATCTCTTTCTTTTTTATTTTCGTTTTGCTAGCATCAAGCTGTCAGCAAGAAAAAACTATTGAGCCAGCTGAAAAAGATGGCAAACTTATTTCCTTTGTCAACCCTTTTATTGGAACAGGAGGTCATGGCCATACCTATCCTGGAGCAACCATGCCGTTTGGTATGATGCAATTATCACCAGACACACGTTTAGATGGTTGGGATGGCTGTTCTGGGTATCATTATTCAGACAATTACATCTATGGTTTTTCGCATACCCATTTAAGTGGAACGGGTGTTTCTGATTATGGTGATATTTTATTGATGCCAACCAATGAAATTAATTTCCATAATGGAGCAGATGGTAAAAAAGGGTATCGCGCACATTTTTCTCATGACAATGAAATTGCAGAACCTGGTTACTACAAAGTACATTTAGATTCAACAAATATTGATGTTGAGTTGACCGTTTCAAAACGTAGCGGAATGCATAAATACCGATTTCCATCTTCAGAAAATCAAGTGGTGATTTTGGATTTAGAACATCGGGATGAATTAATTGGGGGATCTGTTCAAATAATATCTGAAACAGAAGCTTTGGGTATGAGAAAATCTAAAGCTTGGGCTACTAATCAAATATTATTTTTTCATATAAAGTTTTCACATAAAATAAAAGATTGGAACAGAAGGTATGAAGTATATCCTACAAAAGAAAAATTTGTTTTTGACAACCCAAACAACGATCCTGTTTATATCAAAATTGGTATTTCAGCCGTTGATGAAGAAGGTGCACGAAAGAATTTAGAAACTGAAATAGTTAACAAAAGCTTTGAAGAAGTAAAACAAGAAGCCCAAGATGCCTGGGAAGCCCAACTCAACAAAATTGTAGTTGAAAGTACCAATACCGATTACAAAACCAATTTTTATAGCTCTTTATATCACACCATGATTGCTCCAAACTTATATCAAGATGTTGATGGTCGCTATCGTGGCATGGATTTGGAAATCCATCAAACTACAGATTTTGAGTATTACACCGTGTTCTCACTTTGGGACACCTATCGTGCGGCACATCCACTTTACACCATTATTGAAGAAGACCGAACCAATGATTTTATCAATACCTTTTTAGCCAAATATGAAGAAGGCGGCATTATGCCTATCTGGGATTTATCAGCTTGCTATACAGGTTGTATGATTGGGTATCATGCAGTACCAGTTATTGCTGATGCCTATTTAAAAGGCATTCGCGGTTATGATACTGAAAAAGCTTTTCAAGCCATGAAACATTCGGCAACACGAGATAAATTGGGTTTAAAAAGTTATAAGAAGTTTGGTTTTATTCCTGTTGAAGAGGAAAGCGAGTCGGTATCAAAAACTTTGGAATATGCTTATGACGACTGGACTATTGCACAAATGGCAAAAGCCATGAATAAAACTGACGACTATAAAACATATAGCGAACGCGCACAATATTACAAAAACGTGTTTGACCCAGAAACACAGTTTATGAGAGGTCGTTTTAGAAATACCTGGTTCTCTCCTTTTGACCCTTATGAAGTCAATTTCAATTATACAGAAGCCAACTCTTGGCAATACAGTTATTATGTACCACAGGATGTATCAGGATTTATAAATCTGTTAGGCGGAAAAGATAAATTGGAATCCCATTTAGATAAATTATTTACTGCTGAAGCAGAAACTTCAGGACGTGACCAAGCTGATATTACTGGATTAATTGGACAATATGCGCATGGCAACGAACCAAGTCATCACATGGCATATTTGTATAATTTCGTTGGAAAACCTCATAAAACCCAAGAAAAAGTCCATCAAATATTAACAGAATTGTATACCAACGAACCAGACGGTATTTCAGGTAATGAAGATTGCGGGCAAATGAGTGCCTGGTATGTGTTTTCATCATTGGGATTCTATCCGGTTACACCAGGAAGTAATCAGTATATTATTGGAACACCTTTGTTTGAAAAAGCGACTATTAATTTAGAAAATGGTAAGCAATTTACTGTGATAGCTGATAATTTGAGTGATACAAATATCTATATTGAATATGCTTATCTTAACGGAAAAGCTTTAGAACACTCCTACATTAGTCATAATGATATCATGAATGGTGGTCTTTTAGAATTTAAAATGACAGACAATCCTGCCATTTGGGGAAGTCGTGAAAATGAAGAACCTAAAACAAGTATTGATGAACACATTATTGTTCCAGTGCCATTTATTGCCAAAGGTGATGTGGCCTTTAAGGGTGAAACCAAAGTTGTTTTAGAAAACGTAGATAAGGAAGCTCAAATTTTATATCGATTAAATGATACCGAATTTGAGGTTTATAAAAACCCCATTACTATTTCAGAGCCAACGACTCTTGAAGTTTATGCTAAAGAAGGAACAAAAGAAAGTGCACGTATATCTACTAAATTCTATAAAATCGATCCAAACATCTCCATAAAGCTAGACACCGAATACGCTAACCAATATAATGGTGGTGGACAAAACGCTTTGATTGATGGCATCTACGGTACACAAGATTTTAGAACAGGAACTTGGCAAGGCTATTTTGATGAAGATTTAATAGCAACGGTTGATTTAGGAAGTTTAAAAACTATAAATCAGATTTCCGTTAATTTTCTTCAAGATCAAAAGTCTTGGATTTTTCTTCCTACCCATGTTGATTTTTTAATTTCAACAGATGGAAAAAGCTTTAAATCTATATATTCAAAAACTTTCAATGAGCCAAAACCTATAGAAGGTTCAAAAATTGAAACGCTGAACTTTGAATTAAATAATGAAAAAGCTCGTTATATAAAAATCATCGCCAAAAAATTAGGCAAACTCCCTAAGTGGCATTTAGGTTATGAACATGATGGTAGAAGCTGGTTGTTTGTTGATGAAATAACCATTAAGTAAGTAATTTAAGTTTTTTATATTTAAAAGGATTTTAAAACCAATTCATTATGGGAATGATTCACTATTATAATGTTGAAGATGGCGAATTTTTTGTTTTTGACGAATTTTTAATTTGTCAAATTGCTGAAGGCGTTAGTGTAACTCCTGGTCATTCAGAAATTTTAAACGAAGTCATTAAAAAGCATTTTCTTGGAAAGGATTTAGTTTATATTTCTAATCGTGTGAATTCCTATTCAGTAGATCCGCTAACTTACGTAGAAGTAGAACATATCCCTAATCTTATTGCCATAGCTATGGTTCCAGATGATGATGTTATGCGAAAAAATGCTGAATACGAACGTAACTTTTACGATAAACCTTACGAAATTTTCAACAACTTAAGTCAAGCAATAGAATGGTCCCACAGAATGATTAACGACCATGTTTTAGGTTAAAACAATATGTCAAATTTCAAAACCCTATTATTGAAATAGTCTTATGAAACGAAGAAACTTTATTAAAAATGCAGCATTATCAGGTGCAAGTGTTGCAGTTGGCAGTACGCTATTAAGTTGTGCTGAAAATGATAAAAACAAAAAAAAAGAAACCATAACACCTGTTGCTAATTCAAAAGTATCATTACCATTAGTAATTGCGACTTGGCATGTTATTGATGCTACTGCTAAAGCCATGGAAATTTTACAAGCAGGAGGAACTGCTTTAGATGCCGTTGAACAAGGTTGTATGGTGGAAGAAGCTAACGAAAAAGGGCAATCAGTTGGGAAAGGTGGTTTACCAGATCGTGAGGGCAATGTGACTTTAGACGCTTGTATTATGGATAAACATGGTAATTGTGGCTCTGTAGTTTATTTGCAAAACATAACCCATGCCGTTTCAGTAGCCCGAAAAGTTATGGAAGATACACCGCATGTGATGCTTGCTGGAAAAGGAGCTGAACAGTTTGCTTTAGAGCAAGGGTTCAAAAAGGAAAATTTATTAACGGAAGCTTCAAAAAAAGCATGGGAAGAATGGAAAGTAGAATCTAAATATAAACCCATCATCAATATTGAAAACCACGATACCATTGGCATGCTTGCCATTGATAAAAATGGTGATATTTCCGGAGCTTGTACAACGAGTGGTTTGGCCTATAAAATGGCAGGTCGTGTTGGAGATTCGCCAATAATTGGGTCTGGTCTATTTGTCGATAACGAAATAGGTGCTTGTGTTGCTACTGGATTGGGCGAAGAAGTAGTAAAAACTGTGGGTAGCTTTTTAGTGGTAGAATTGATGCGTCAAGGTAAAAGCCCTCAAGAAGCTTGTGAAGAAGCCATTGGCAGAATAGTAAATAAACCTAATAGTGATTACAAAAACTTTCAAGTTGGCTATATCGCTGTTAACAAAAAGGGAGAAACGGGAAGCTATTCCATTCACCAATGGTTTAGTATGACTAAATATCAAGATGGTGTGAATGAGCAAATTCAGTCAGATTTTTTTAATAAATCTTAAAACCATTTTATAGTCAAATCCACTATTTTTTGTTTCCAATTACTATATGGCGGTTTTAATAAATCAACTGCCCCAAAGGTATGTTGTTTTAATAGCGATCGTTGGTTGGTAAACTCCAAAAAACCAAAATAGCCATGGGATTTCCCAATGCCGCTATTGTTAGAGCCGCCAAATGGTAAATTATGATTTAAGTATTGTAATAAATTATGATTGATGCAGGTTCCTCCAGCACGTGTGTTGTCTAAAATATAATTGATATTCTTTTTCTTCTTGCTATATATATACAAGGCCAAAGGCTTTTCTTTTGAATTAATGTAGTCTACAGCTCCTTCAAGTGTCTTATACGTTTTCAAAGGTAAGATTGGACCAAAGATTTCTTCATTCATGAGTTTACTATCCTCATTCAAATCTGAAATCAACGTTGGTTCTATATAATTGTCTTCATCATTTGACTGACCTCCCGAGTCTATTCTGGCGTTTTTGGTTTTTGCCTCTTCCAGTCCTTCGTTCAGGCGACTGAAATGCTTTTTGTTTACAATTCTACTCAACGCTTTGGAGGACTCTGGTTTTTCAGAATAAAATGTGGTTATCTGTTTTTTGAAACTCGATATAAATGAATCTTTCATACGTTCATCAATCAGCACATAATCTGGTGCTATACAGGTTTGTCCTGCGTTCATAAATTTTCCAAAGATTAATTTACCTACAACTCTATCAATATCAACAGAATCATCAATAATTGTTGGGGACTTCCCTCCTAATTCCAAAGTCACCGAAGTGAGATGCTTTGAAGCTGCCTTCATCACAATTTTACCTACTGCTGGAGAACCTGTGAAGAAAATATGATTGAATGGTAATTCCAATAAAGCTTGTGACGTTTCCACTTCACCTTCAACTAACGCTATTTCGTTTTCATCAAACAAATCAGATACTATTCTAGCCATCAAGCTAGAAGTATTTTGTGTCATTTCCGAAGGCTTCAAGATAACTGTGTTACCTCCAGCAATTGCAGATACCAACGGCCCAAATGTTAAGTTTATAGGATAGTTCCAAGGCGAAATAATCAAACATACACCTTTAGGTTCGTTGATAATATAAGAACTGCTTCCCAACATGGCCAATGGTGTGTCTACCTGCTCTTTTTTTAACCAAGATTTTAACTGACTAGAAACATATTTTATCTCATCTATTACAGGATAAATTTCAGTTAAATCAACTTCCAATTGAGGTTTTTTAAAATCAGCATAAAGTGCATCTCGAATATCTTGCTTGTAAGTATACTCTAACGCATGTTTGAGTTTCTTAAGTTTTTTTATGCGTTCCTTATAAGTTGTATTGCCAATATTGAATTGGTTTGCTTTTTGTTTATCAAATAAACTTGCAAACTTATTTTCAGAATAGCTCATAAAATCATTAGGCCATAAATGGCTCGCCTTTTAAATCTTGTTCTTTAAATTTCTTTACCAACTCTAAAGCATCAGGGATGACATCACTACATAAAATAATTAACGACCCTTTTTCTGCATTTTTTACCGCATGGGTTATAGCCTCTCTTTCTGAAGGAATAATGGTAGTTTTCTTATTAGGGTCTTTCATTTGAATACCATCGTTCAAGAGTTTAATAAGTTCCTCTTCTGTACGTCCTCTTAATCGTTTGTCCTGACGGATAATGATTTCATCAAACATTTCTGCAGCGATACTCCCGACTTGATTAGTATCCTCATCACGCCTATCACCTACACCAGCAATAATACCCACCTTAACCGTAGCCTCTAATTCATCAGTAAATTTCTTTAATGCTAGCATACCAGCTGGATTGTGCGCATAATCAAGAAGAATGGTGAAATCTTTAAATTCGAATAAATTCAATCGCCCTGGTGTTTGCGAAGCAGAAGGAATAAAAGTTTCCAAAGCAGCTTTAATATCTTCAATGCTGATTCCTTGTACATGCGCTGCCAAAACTGCAGCTAGTACATTTTGAATCATAAAGGAAGCTTTACCTCCATAAGTCAATGGAATATTTTCGGCTCTCATAATACGCATTTTCCAAACACCCCTGCAAATAGTGACATAACCATTTTCATAAACAGCTGTAATTCCATTTAATCGTTGTAAAGCTTTTACTCTTGGATTGTTTTCGTCCATTGAGAACAAGGCCACGTTACACTCCACCGAACGACGCATATCGTAAACCAAATCATCATCGGCATTTAAAATAGCATAACCATCTGGTAAAACAGTTTCAGGAATTACGCCTTTAACTTTTGCCAACTGTTCAATGGTATGAATCCCTTTTAATCCCAAATGGTCTGCAGCTACGTTGGTCACAATTCCTACATCACATTTTTTAAAGCCCAAACCAGCACGTAATAAACCTCCTCTTGCACATTCCAAAACAGCGAAATTGACGGTTGGATCTTTTAAAACAAATTCTGCACTCGCTGGACCAGTACAATCGCCTTTCATCAACAAACGGTTTTGAATATAAACACCATCACTTGTGGTGTAGCCCACTCTGTATCCTTTCATTTTGGCAATGTGTGCCATTAAACGTGAGGTTGTAGTTTTCCCATTTGTTCCAGTAATGGCAACAATAGGAATGCGTCCTGTGTCGCCTTTTTGAGGAAATAATTTGTCAATCACAGGTGCCGCAACATTTCGAGGCAAACCAGATGTTGGAGCCAAGTGCATTCTAAATCCAGGTCCTGCATTAACCTCTAAAACGGCTCCACCAGTTTCCGATAGCGGTTGCGATATATCAGTCGTCATAATATCAATACCACATATATCCAAATCAATGATTTTTGAAATACGCTCTGCCATACTTACATTGGCAGGATGCACAATGTCGGTAACATCTTCAGCTGTTCCGCCTGTACTCAAATTGGCCGTGTCTTTCAGAATTAATCGTTCACCTTTAGCTATCACAGAATCTAAACTATAACCAGCATCCTTGATAATGGTTTTGGTCAAATCATTAACCGTAATTTGAGTAAGTACATTCTCATGTCCATAACCACGACGCGGATCTTTATTAACCTCATCTATCAATTCCTGGACGGTAGACTTGCCATCACCTGTCACATGAGCAGGTGTTCGCTTGGCTGCTGCAACCAATTTATTATTGATAACCAACAATCTATAATCTTCACCCACAATAAATTTTTCAACTATTATCGCTCCGCTTCTAGAACTTTCTTTGGCTTGCCTAAACGCTTCTAGAGCTTCCTCGTAGCTTTGAATATTCACAGTAATACCACGACCATGATTGCCATCAATAGGTTTTATAACCAATGGAAATCCTACATAGTCACAGGCTTCTTCTAGGCTACGTTCCCTACGAATAATATCGCCACGTGGCACTTCAACTTCAGCTTGTTCCAATAAATATTTGGTATCCTCTTTATCACAAGCCAACTCAACTCCTATACTACTGGTTTCACTAGTCACTGTCGCTTGGATACGTTTTTGATTCGCTCCGTAACCCAATTGGCACAGAGAATATTTATTTAAACGGATCCAAGGAATGCCTCTTGCTTCAGCTTCTTCAACAATAGAACCTGTACTAGGTCCTAGACGATCATCCTCACGTAATTCACGCATTTTCTGAATATCATCAGTCATATCATAATCTTCGCCTTCAATCAATGCTTCGCATATTCTAACAGCTGCCTTTGCGGCATAACGTCCAACCGATTCCTCCATATAAGCAAATACCACGCTATAAACACCTTCTTCGCCATATCCACGTGTACGACCAAATCCAACGTCCATGCCTGCCAAGGTCTGTATTTCCAAAGCAATATGCTCAATAATGTGACCCATCCAAGTCCCTTCTTCTACGCGTTGAAAAAAGCCTCCTGGTTCACCAACTGAACAACGATGCTCATACATGGTTGGGAACATGGTGGTGAGTCGTTCGTAAAATCCATCAATAGTATTAGAAGGCCTCTCTTCCATTTCTTCAAGATCAAGAACCATTACTATTAATTTATGACGACGTACAGACCAGTAATTTGGTCCTCTCATGGCATTTATTTCTCGTATTCTCATGTGGCTAGACTTGTTAATTTTTTAGTGAAAGATTATAAATATATACATTTTTCTAATAAAAAATTAGTTTATTTTTGCCCAATAATTTTGAACGTGATTAGATGAAGTTAATAAAGGGGACACTAATTCCAATTGGAGGAAATGAAGACAAAGGATATAGTGAAGATGATTATAACAAAGTTGATTATATTGAGGAAGGCATTCTATCGCATGTGGTCCGTGAAGCTGGAGGTGTAGATGCAAACATTGTCGTTATTCCTACTGCGTCAAGTATTCCTATTGAGGTTGGCAAAAATTACATTGAAGCTTTTAAAACACTGGGTTGTGATAACGTAACTGTTTTAGATATTAGAAATCAAAAAGATGCTGAAAAGCCTGAAGCTATTGCATCAATAAAATCAGCAAATTGCATCATGTTTTCTGGAGGCGACCAATCTAAAATCACTAAAAAAATAGGTGGTTCAACCATTCACAATATTATGTTGGATCGTTTTAAAAACGAAAAAGGTTTTGTAATTGCTGGAACAAGCGCTGGTGCCATGGCTATGGCAAAAGAAATGATTGCTGGCGGTAGCGCTTCCGAAGCTTTTGTAAAAGGCGCTGTAAAAATGAGTAATGGACTTGGTTTAATTCCGCAATTAACTATAGACACACATTTTATTCGTAGAGGCCGTTTTGGGCGTTTGGCTGAAGCTGTTGCCAAATATCCTAAATTGATTGGGATTGGATTAGCCGAGGACACAGGTTTAATCATTAAAAATAATGTTGTTCGTGTTATTGGTTCTGGAATGGTTATCGTTTTTGACCCAAGAAAATTGAAACACAATAACGAAAAAATCCTAAAAGGAGGTACGCCTATGTCTCTAACTAATTTAAAGACACATGTTTTGGCTAATGGTGACCGATTTAATGTAAAAAAGAAAAAAGTTAAAGTCTTACCTGTTGCAGAACCATTTATTTAGCTTTCTACTTTACAGAAATTTTATTTATATATAGATACTTCTTCAACACCAGAAGAAGATTTACTAGCGCGATACATCCCTTCTGTATTAAAAGGCATGGCTATGTTTCCTTTAGAATCTACAGCTATTAAACCACCATCACCTCCAATTTCAAGAATCCGCTTATTTATGACTTCGTTTGAGGCATCCTCTAATGACATTCCTCTATGCTCCATTAAACAAGACACATCATAAGCTACTACACCTCTAATAAAAAACTCACCACTACCAGTACAACTTACAGCACATGTTTTGTTATTGGCATAATTACCTGCACCAATCATTGGGCTGTCTCCAACACGGCCCCATTTTTTATTGGTCATACCACCTGTGGATGTGGCTGCTGCGATATTTCCTTCTTGGTCGCATGCTACCGCTCCAACAGTTCCAAATTTCGAATCTTTTTTTAATGAATGATCGAGTTGAAAGCTATCAGTATCTTTTATTTCTAACCATTGCTTGTGTCGTAAATCATCATAAAAATAATTAGCATCTTCCAATATATAATTTAGCTCTTTAGCAAATGTCATAGCGCCTTCACCAGCTAAAAACACATGCTCACTTTTTTCCATCACATCACGTGCTAAACTAATTGGATTTTTAATACCTGTTATCAAACTAACAGCTCCTGCATTTAGAGTCTGGCCATCCATTATTGAAGCATCCATTTCGTGAGTTTCTTCGGCTGTAAAGACACTACCCCTTCCTGCATTGAACAATGGTGAATCCTCTAGGTGTTTAACCGCTATTTCAACAGCATCAATGGCTGTTCCACCGTTTTGCAAAATATTATAACCAGTATCTAATGCTTGTTTTAAAGCTTCTCTGTATTTAGTTTCCAGCTCTGGTGTCATCATCCCCTTCACCAAAGTTCCTGCTCCGCCATGTATGGCTATTGAAAATGTTCCCATCTGTAATTTTTTGTGGTTGTGAAATTACAAATTGCAAACCAATTCGCATTCATGAAAGCATAACTTTTTGTAGCTTTGAGATTCTTACAAAAACAATTCTATGTCTGAACAAAAACGCCTTTTTCTTGTTGATGCCTACGCTCTTATTTTCAGAGGTTATTACGCTTTTATTAAAAATCCAAGAATAAACAGTAAAGGCATTGACACATCGGCCATTATGGGCTTTATGAATTCATTATTAGACGTCATTAAGCGTGAAAGACCGGATCATTTAGCCGTCTGTTTTGACAAAGGTGGTAGTACCGATCGATTGGAAATGTTCGAGGCCTATAAAGCCAATCGTGACGAAACTCCAGAAGCTATTAAAGTAGCCGTTCCTTACATTCAAGAAATTTTGAAAGCTATGCACATACCTATTATGGTAAAGGAAGGTTATGAAGCGGATGATGTTATAGGAACTTTATCAGTACAAGCAGAAAAGCAAGGATATCAAACGTTTATGGTCACACCAGATAAAGACTTTGCGCAATTGGTGACAGAAAATGTGTTTATGTACCGACCTAAATCCTTTGGTGGTGGTTATGAAACTTGGGGCATTGAAGAAGTCAAGAAAAAATTTGAAGTCGAAAGACCAGAGCAAGTTATCGACTTTTTAGGCATGATGGGTGATTCCAGTGATAACATTCCCGGATTACCTGGTGTAGGTGAAAAAACCGCCAAAAAGTTTATTCAGGCTTATGGCAGTATTGAAGGCTTGTTTGAAAACGTCCACGAACTAAAAGGTAAAATGAAGGAAAAGGTAGAGGCTAACCAAGAACTCGGTCTTCTGTCCAAAAAATTAGCGACTATCATGTTGGATGTTCCTGTGGTATTCGATGAAAAAGACTTTGAACTAAACACACCAGACATAGAGAAAGTAAAAGAAATATTTCAGGAGCTTGAGTTTAGACGTCTAACCGAGAATTTCCTTAAAACCTTCGCAACCGAAGGAGCTGTTACCACAACTGCTCCCGAAGTAGCCAAAACAGAGGAAAAACCCAAGCCAAAAGCTAAATCGACGGCTGGAGCTGGACAATTTTCACTGTTTAATTCAGATGGTGATACACCAACGGACACTACAACTTCTTACACCAGAAAAACTGCTGAAACCGCAAGTCATTTCTATCAAAGTGTCGCAACGGGTATGGCTACCAAGTTGTTCATTAAAAATTTAATGAGTCAAACCAGTGTCTGTTTTGATACCGAAACAACAAGCATCAATCCCATTGAAGCCGAATTGGTTGGTATTGCCTTTTCATGGGAAGCCGGCAAAGGTTTTTATGTGCCTTTTCCTGAAGACAAAACACAAGCTCAAGAACTCATAGAGCAATTGCGCCCGTTTTTTGAAAATGAAAATATTGAGAAAATTGGTCAGAATTTAAAATACGATATTAAGGTTTTGGCTAAATACAACCTTCAGGTTAAAGGCAAACTATTTGACACGATGTTAGCACATTATTTAATCAACCCTGATATGCGTCATAATATGGATGTACTGGCAGAAACCTATTTGAATTACACGCCTATCTCTATTGAAACACTAATTGGCAAGAAAGGTAAAAACCAATTGTCTATGCGTGACGTTCCTTTGGATAAACAGACTGAATATGCTGTAGAAGATGCCGATATTACCCTGCAATTAAAAGAACATTTTCAAAATGAATTAGGTGAGGCCAATACTCAAAAATTGTTTGATGAGATTGAAATTCCGCTTTTGCGCGTTTTGGCTTCTATGGAATTGGAAGGCATTAATCTGGATAAAGACTTTTTAGGTTCGCTTTCGGAGGCATTAACCAATGATATTGCTGCTCTAGAAAAAAGTATCTATCAAGCAGCTGGTGAAGAATTCAATATTGCATCACCTAAACAATTGGGTGTTATTTTGTTTGAAAAAATGAAACTGGTTGATAAGCCTAAAAAGACCAAAACAGGACAATATTCAACGGCTGAAGACGTCTTGAGCTATTTGGCAAAAGATCATGAAATTATTCAGAATATTTTAGATTTTAGAGGCTTATCGAAGCTAAAAAGCACCTATGTAGATGCACTGCCTCTACAGGTTGAACCAACAACCGGACGTGTACATACAGACTATATGCAAACGGTTGCAGCTACTGGTAGATTGAGTAGTAACAATCCGAATTTACAGAATATTCCCATTCGTACCGAACGCGGTCGTCAAGTACGGAAAGCCTTTATTCCACGAAACGAAGATTACACCCTACTAGCTGCCGATTATTCTCAAATAGAACTCCGCATTATTGCTGCTTTGAGTGAAGAAGAAACGATGATTGAAGCCTTTAAAAATGGTGAAGACATTCATGCTTCAACTGCTTCAAAAGTATTTAATGTGCCGCTTACTGAAGTGACTCGCGAACAACGCAGCAATGCTAAAACGGTTAACTTCGGAATTATTTATGGTGTATCAGCTTTTGGGTTGAGTAATCAGACCAATTTATCACGAAGTGAATCCAAAGAGTTGATAGACACTTATTACGAAACCTATCCGAAGCTTAAAAACTACATCAGTAAGCAAGTAGATTTTGCCAGAGACCATGGTTATGTACAAACTGTTTTGGGTCGTCGTCGCTATTTAAAGGATATTAATTCTAGAAATGCAGTAGTTCGTGGTGCTGCTGAACGCAACGCCGTAAATGCACCAATACAAGGTAGTGCAGCAGATATCATTAAAATAGCTATGATTAATATTCATAAGAAATTAACTGAAGGGAATTTTAAAACCAAAATGTTGTTACAAGTACATGACGAATTGGTTTTTGATGTGTACAAACCTGAACTGGATACCATTAAAACACTTATTAAAACCGAAATGGAAAATGCTTATAAATTATCCGTGCCTTTGGATGTTGACTTGGATATTGGTGATAATTGGTTAGAAGCGCATTAAAGTTTTGTAATTGCCTTTTCTAAAATATCTTTTATCTGAAGTTTTAAACTTTCAGGTTCAATTATTTTAGCATAATCGGAAAACACGATGTACCATCTTGAAAAGCCATGCTCAACATAAGATGTCATGAATGTCATTTCTACTTGATTTCCTTTTACTTTTTCAGAGACAAAACCATATTGCATTTTACTATTGTTTATATACCTTACGACACTTTTTTCAACAGAAATAATAACTTTTGTTTTTGGTGTATTTTCATACTGACTACGATATTCATCTAACGTAATGTGTTCTCTAGTAAAACTATGTTGAGTAGATTTTATAGCTAGCATTCTATCGGTTCTAAATTGTCTGTAATCACTTCTTAAATTACAAAAAGCTAATACATACCAAAATCCTGATTCGTGATAAATACCCACAGGTTCCACAAAACGTTCAGTAGGTGTTTCTCTATTCAACGCTTGGTATTTTAAAAACACCTGTCTTTTCTCTGCAATACATTCAAACAAGGTTTCAAGTGCGTTTGGTAAGCTATCATTAAATAATTTATGCGCAGGATCAACTAATATTTGTGATTCTAAAGCGGAAATCCAATCTTTTTCACGACCTCGCAACACTGATTTTAGCTTCATCATAGCAGACTCGTAGTAATTCCCTAATGATTTATCTACAAACTTCTGCATTAGTTTTTCGGCAGCCACAAAACTCCCTACCTCCTCTCTAGTAAACATAACAGGATGCAAACGGTATCCCTCCATAATTGAATAGCCCACACCTGCCTCACTTATAATTGGTACACCGGAAGCCTCAAGAGTTCGTATATCACGATAAATGGTACGTAGGCTCACCTCAAATCTATCGGCTAATTCTTTTGCCTTTACAATACGTTTAGATTGTAACTGAATAAGAATGGCTACAATTCTATCAAAACGTTTTACCGTGTCTAAACTCATAATGCTATAACATATTTCCCAAAGATATGATTTCAGGCTGAAGTATTTTTCGAATTTTAGCTTCAACATAATAACTATACTTTAAATACAAATAAACGTACAGCAAGTGACAACCGCTTGTCAATAGTCATTTTTAATTTTTTCTTTTTTACTACTGACATAAAGCTGTCACCACCACATATTAATTTTGGTTTCAAATAATAAAAATTACAATTATGGAATCAACAACAAACGCATTATTAGAACAAGTAATTACTCCCTCTCAATTATTAGCACATTGGCAAGGGCATAGAGGTTTAACCCGAAGAACTATTGAAGCTTTTCCAGAAGAAGATTTTTTTAATTACTCTATAGGAAGCATGCGCTCTTTTGCCGATATGGTAATGGAACTTTTAGGTATAGCTAGTCCAGGTATTAAAGAAATTGCTAGTGGAGAAATTCAGAAATTAATTGAACAAGTAGACCATGACAACAAAAAAGCAAAAATTCTTGAATTTTGGGATGAAGCTACTGATGAAATAAACACCTATTGGGCAAAGATAAAACCAGAGCAGTTTCAACAAAACATTAAGATCTTTGGTCAATATGAAGGTACGGTTTGGTCATCAATCTTTTATTTTATTGATAATGAAATCCATCATCGCGGACAAGCGTATGTATATTTGCGCGCTTTAGGTATTGAACCTCCATATTTTTATGAACGTTAATCAAACTAAAATGAAAACAGTTTTGGTATTTAAGACATCCATTACAAAAAAAAGAGAAGTCCGTTTTGTAAAGCCTTTTTTAAATAAACTGTTGACCAAAACCGATTATTGGAATTTTGACCTGGAGGATTGCGACAATATCCTTCGGGTTGAAACCCAAAACGCAAAAGCCATTTCTATCGCATCATTATTCCATCATTTAGGCTTTTATTGTGAAGAGTTACAATAATATATTATAAGGCCTTATAAACAGCTAACAAAAAATAGCCTTAGACTATTTGGTAATCAAATATATAATCGTAAATTTGCAAACTCTTTTTGGGAGAGGAATGTTTAATAAGAAAAAATTAATACGTGTGGACACATTAAGCTACAAAACGATTTCAGCAAACAAAGCTACTGTTAATAAAGAGTGGGTTTTGGTTGATGCTGAAGGTCAGACGCTTGGTCGTTTAGCTTCTAAAGTTGCAAAACTTTTAAGAGGTAAACACAAGCCAAACTTCACACCTCATGTTGATTGTGGCGATAACGTAATTGTTATCAATGCCGAGAAAATCAACTTAACTGGAAACAAATGGACAGATAAATCTTATATCCGTCACACAGGTTATCCAGGTGGTCAAAGAAGTTTATCTGCTACTGAATTGTTTGGAAAAGACCCAGCAAGATTAGTAGAAAAATCAGTTAAAGGAATGTTACCTAAAAACAAATTAGGTGCAGATCTATTCCGTAACCTTAACGTTGTTGTTGGTTCAGAACATGCTCATGAAGCGCAAAAGCCAAAAACAATTAATTTAAACGAATTTAATTAATGGAAGTAATTCACAAAATTGGCCGTAGAAAGACGGCTGTTGCTCGTGTATACGTTGCCAAAGGAAAAGGTAACATTACGGTGAACAAAAAAGACATGGCGGTTTATTTTCCTACTGCAACATTGCAGTACAAAGTAAACCAACCTTTAGCTATGACTAACAATGATAGCAACTTTGATATTACAGTAAATGTATATGGAGGTGGCATTACAGGTCAAGCTGAAGCTATCCGTTTGGCATTATCTCGTGCTATGTGCGAAGTTGATGCAGAAAACAGATCAATTTTAAAACCAGAAGGTTTATTAACAAGAGATCCAAGAATGGTTGAGCGTAAGAAATTCGGTCAGAAGAAAGCGCGTAAGAAATTCCAGTTCTCTAAACGTTAATATTATCCTCAACTTGATTGGGAATCTTATTAAAAGCTTTCCAATTAAGTTGAACTTAAAACAATTTTTTAACCCAGTTATTGTTGTCCATGACATTCCGAAAGTTATCGGAAGTCAGGATTTAGTTTAGCATCTAAATGGTTAAGGCGATTTAAAATAAAGACCACTTAATCATTGCTAATTCAACAGAACGTAAACTATTACAAAAATGGCAGTAGAAGTAAAAGAACTACTAGAAGCAGGTGTACACTTCGGACACTTGACACGTAAGTGGGACCCAAACATGGCTCCTTACGTTTATATGGAGCGTAACGGCATCCATATTATTAACCTTTACAAAACAGCAGCTAAAATGGAAGAGGCTGGAGCAGCATTAAGTAAAATTGCAGCTTCAGGTCGTAAAATTTTATTTGTAGCTACTAAAAAACAAGCAAAAGATATCGTTGCAGAAAAAGCTGGCGCTATCAACATGCCATACATCACAGAAAGATGGCCAGGTGGTATGTTAACCAACTTTGTTACTATTAGAAAAGCCGTTAAGAAAATGGCTGCTATTGATAGAATGAAAAAAGATGGTACGTTTAATTCTTTATCTAAAAAAGAGCGTTTACAAGTAGATCGTCAACGTGCAAAATTAGAAAAGAATTTAGGTTCTATTTCAGATATGACACGTTTACCAGGTGCTCTATTTGTTGTTGATATCAAGCGTGAGCATATTGCAATTAAAGAAGCTCAAAAATTAAACATTCCAATCTTTGCAATGGTTGACACAAACTCTGACCCACGTCAAGTTGATTTTGTTATTCCAGCAAACGACGATGCTTCTAAATCAATAGACAAAGTATTATCATACGTTGCAGATTCAATCGCTCAAGGATTATCTGAACGCAAAGCTGAAAAAGATGGTGCTAAAGCTGAAAAAGCTGCACCTAAAGCAAAAGCTGCTGCTAAAAAAGCAGTTGCTGCAACAGAAGAGGAAGAATAAACAAATAAACAAAACTATTAAAGTCGTTTAATACGTTTCTTCCTAAAGAAATAACATTATACGACTTTTTTAAATTAAAAAATATTATGGAAGCTATAAAAATAACAGCAGCAGAAGTAAATAAATTAAGACAAGCTACAGGAGCCGGAATGATGGACTGTAAAAAAGCTTTAGTTGAAGCTGAAGGTGATTTTGACAAAGCTATTGAAGTACTTCGTAAGAAGGGTCAGAAAGTAGCTGAAAAAAGAGCAGATAGAGACTCATCTGAAGGTGCTGCAATTGCTAAAATTAACGATGACAACACAGCTGGTGTTGCTATCGTTTTAGGTTGTGAAACAGATTTCGTTGGTAAAAACGAAAACTTTGTGGCATTAGCTAACGATTTAGCCGAAGCTGCATTAAATTACAACTCTAAAGAAGAATTTTTAGCAGCAGATTTCGGTGGCATGACCGTTGCTGAAAAATTAACTGAACAAACTGGCGTAATTGGAGAAAAGTTAGACATTACAGCTTTTGAAAAATTAGAAGCACCTTATGTTGGACAGTACGTTCACATCAACAAAATTGCTGCTTTAGTTGGTTTATCTTCAAAAGTTGATAATGCTGAAACTTTAGTTAAAGATGTCGCTATGCAAGTTGCATCAATGGGAGCAACTTCATTATCATACAAAGATTTTGATCCTGCTTACATTGCAGCAGAAACTGAAGCAAGAATTGCCGTTATTGAAAAAGAAAATATCGAATTAGGTCGTTTAGGAAAAACCCTAAAAAATGTACCGCAATATATTTCTATGGCACAATTAACTCCTGAAGTTTTAGCACAAGCTGAAGAAGCTGCTAAAGCCGAGTTAAAAGCTGAAGGTAAGCCAGAACAAATTTGGGATAGAATTCTTCCTGGTAAAATGGAGCGTTATATTTCTGATAACACGACATTAGACCAAGAGCAATGTCTTTTAGACCAAAAGTTCATTAAAGATGAAAAGCAAACTGTTGCGCAATATGTTGCATCTTATGGTAATGTTGAAATTACTGGGTTCAAACGTGCTACAGTAGGATAATTATTTATCATATAATTTACTAAAGCCTCTCATGAAATTGGGAGGCTTTTTTATTGCAATTCCGTTTAAAAAATCTCAATTCAAAAACAAAAAAATTGTGTAGTTTTGCTAAACGCTCAAAAGTAACCATGAAATACAAAAGAATACTCTTAAAACTTTCAGGAGAAGCCTTAATGGGAAATCGCCAATATGGTATAGATCCTGACCGTTTAGCTGAATATGCAAATGATATTAAAACCATAACAGATCAAGGCGTAGAAGTTGCCATTGTAATCGGTGGTGGTAATATTTTTAGAGGTGTTGCTGGTGCGAGCAATGGTATGGATCGTGTTCAAGGAGATCACATGGGTATGCTAGCAACTGTAATAAATGGTTTGGCTTTGCAAAGTGCATTGGAAAATGCAGGTGTACCAACCCGATTACAGACAGCCATAAAAATTAATGAAGTTGCCGAACCCTTTATACGTAGAAAGGCTATGCGCCATTTAGAAAAAGGCCGTGTGGTAATATTTGGAGGAGGAACTGGTAATCCATATTTTACAACCGATTCAGCTGCTGTATTGCGTGCCATAGAAATTGAAGCTGATGTTATTTTAAAAGGCACTCGTGTTGATGGCATTTATACATCAGATCCTGAAAAAGATGCCAACGCTATTAAATTTGACCACATAACCTTTGATGATGTGCTGCGCAAAGGTTTAAAAGTTATGGATACGACTGCTTTTACCTTAAGTCAAGAAAACGAATTACCCATTATTGTTTTTGATATGAATAAAAAAGGGAATTTGCTTAAAGTCGTATCTGGAGAAAACATAGGAACCAAAGTTAATTTATAATTGTGGCGTATTTTTTGAGTACGTTATTTTAAATTTAATTTTTAAGAAATGGAAGACATACAATTTATATTAGACACTGCTAAAGAAGCCATGGATGCTGCTATTAAGCATTTAGAAAAACAATTGGTCAATATACGAGCTGGTAAGGCAAGTCCAGCTATGTTGGGAAGCGTTATGGTTGACTATTACGGTTCTCAAACACCATTAAACCAAGTTGCCAATGTAAACACTCCTGACGGTAGAACTATTACTGTACAGCCTTGGGAAAAAGCCATGCTTCAAGAAATTGAACGAGGCATTATGCATGCTAATTTAGGATTCAACCCTATGAATAATGGTGAATCTATAATTATAAATGTTCCGCCTTTAACAGAGGAGCGCAGATCTTCTCTAGCCAAGCAAGCAAAAGCCGAAGCCGAAGATGCTAAAGTTGGTGTTAGAAATGCTAGAAAAGAGGCTAATCATGAAATTAAAAAACTAGAAGACGCTTCAGAAGATCTAAAAGGAAATGCAGAAATAGATGTTCAAACAATGACCGATAAATATGTTGAAAAAATTGATCATATTTTCGAGAACAAGGAAAAGGAAATTATGACCGTATAATTTTTAAAAGCAACTTTTTTTAGAAGTTGCTTTTTTTATATTCTCATCGTATATATTATCTATTAAGCATTCAACAAATACATAGGTTTTTGCTACCTTTGCCGTTCGTTTGAAACCTTATGTTTAAATTACTTACAAAGAATTTTTGGGACGTTGTTGCTAGACTAATTTTAAGAAATAAAATTGGTATTCTAGTTGTTATTTTAATAACCACTATTTTTTTTAGCAGACAATGGGACAACATGCGTTTCACCTATACTGAAGCCAATTTACTACCAGACGACCATCCTGTAACTGTAACGTATAACGAATTTTTTGAAATCTTTGGCGAAGAAGGCAACCTAGTGGTATTAGGTGTTAAGGATTCGTCGTTATTTACGGTTGAAAAACTTAATGCATGGAATAATTTTTCGGAGCAATTCAAAGCATTTGATGAAGTTGAAGCCGTAATTTCATTAAAAGATTTAAAAAAACTTAAAAAAGACACCGAAAAGGAACGTTTTGTTTTGGAGTCGTTTATAACCGATTCTGTTTCGAGCGCAGCTGAAATTTCAAAACTTAAGGAAGACTTATTTGAAAAATATCCGTTTTACGATAATTTTCTCTTTAACAAAGAGACACAAACCATTCGTACAGCCATTTATCTAAAGAAGGATATTGTTAACACCGCTGTTCGTAAAGACTTTGTGTTTAATGATTTAATTCCGCTTATTGAAGAATTTGAGAACACTTATAACTTGGATGTTCGTGCTTCTGGCATGCCGTATGTAAGAACCCTAAATGCTCAAAATATTGTTGACGAAATAGGTGTTTTTATTGGTGCTGCCTTATTGGTTACGTCTCTTATTTTCTTTTTCTTTTTCCGTTCGTTTAGGGCTACATTAATTTCCATGTTTGTGGTGTGTTTAGGTGTTATGTGGACCTTTGGCATTATAGGTTTATTGGAATATGAGATAACCGTTTTAACAGCTTTAATTCCGCCATTAATTATAGTAATTGGGATACCAAATTGTATTTTCTTAATTAATAAATATCAGCATGAGGTAAAACTTCATGGTAATAAAGTTAAGTCGTTACAACGTGTTATTACAAAAATTGGTAATGCCACATTAATGACCAATGTTACAACAGCTTCCGGTTTTGCTACGTTTATGCTAACTGAAAGCACATTGCTTAAAGAGTTTGGTTTAGTAGCATCCTTAAGTATTTTGGCCATATTTATATTATGTCTTCTTATTATTCCCATTATATACACGTTTTTGCCGTTTCCAAAAGATCGCCATTTAGAGCATTTAAATAAGCGATGGATAGGTGGTTTCGTCAATTGGATGGAACGCATGGTAAAACAAAGACGTATTACCATCTATATTGCTTCAATCGTGCTTTTGGTGGTAAGTATGATTGGAATGAACCAAATTAGAATTTCTGGTAGCCTTATTGAGGATATGTCTAAAACCTCTAGTTTTTTTGAAGACATTCGATTTTTTGAAGAAGAGTTCAATGGTATTATGCCTTTGGAAATTCTAGTGGATACTAAACGTAAAAAGGGCGTTACTAAATTATCAACTTTAAAACGTATGGATGAGTTAGAGGAACTTATAATAGAAACTCCAGAGTTATCCAAACCCATTTCTGTTGTTGGCCTTGTGAAATATGCCAAACAAGCCTACACTAATGGCAACCCAAAATACTACCAGTTACCTACCAGTCAGGAAAATTTATTTATCTCTTCTTACATAAAAAATTCAACTTCAGAGGTTGACTTGTTAAAGGATTTTGTTGATAGCACGGGCCAATATGCCCGAATTACCACATTTATGAAGGATGTAGGAACTGACAAAATGGAGCGTATTGAAGAGAACATACAGACCGAAATCGACAAAGTTTTTCCTGAAGAAAAATACGACATAACCATAACTGGCAAAGCTTTGGTTTTTCAAAAAGGGACCAAATATCTGGTTAAAAACCTAGCTATATCACTGACTTTAGCCATATTTTTGATATCCTTATTTATGGCCTATATGTTTCGTTCCTTTAGAATGATAATTATATCCCTAATCCCAAACTTACTTCCGCTGGTTATTACAGCTGGGCTTATGGGGTTTTTAGGTGTTCCTATAAAACCTTCAACAATTTTAGTATTTAGTATTGCCTTTGGTATCTCGGTTGATGATACCATTCATTTTCTAGCAAAATACAGACAAGAGCTACAAGCCAACCATTGGAAAATTAGAGTTTCCGTTTATGCGGCCTTACGTGAAACTGGTGTAAGTATGTTTTATACATCCATCGTTTTGTTTTTCGGTTTTTCGGTGTTTACAATATCCAGTTTTGGCGGCACAGTGGCATTAGGAGCTTTAGTTTCTGCCACCTTGTTATTTGCCATGTTATCTAACTTGTTATTGCTTCCTTCTTTGTTATTGTCATTAGAACGCAGTATCGCTAATAAACAAGTATTAAAAGAGCCAAGCATTAATATTATTCCTGACGATGATGATGACAATGATATAATTGAAAACAACTAAAAATTATATACTTTTGGCTTGAATAAATATTATGGTCAGGCTTGAAAGCCATTAGGCTTTTTTTATATTTGCAATCAAAATTTTAGTCACATGAAAACGTACACAGTTGCGGAATTGCTTGAGAAGAATCTTGTTTTACAAGAAGTAGAAGTTAAAGGTTGGGTTCGTACATTTAGAGCCAACAGATTTATTGCCTTAAATGATGGCTCTACTTTAAATAACATTCAATGTGTTGTAGATTTTGAAAATCTTGACGAGTCGGTTTTAAAACGTATCACAACCGGTGCTGCTGTTCATATTATAGGCGAGTTAACCGAAAGTCAAGGGAAAGGACAAAATGTAGAAATTCAGGTGTCTAAAATTGATGTTTTAGGTGATTCAGATCCTGAAACCTACCCTATTCAACCCAAAAAACATTCTTTTGAATTTTTAAGAGAAAATGCTCATTTGCGTACAAGAACCAATACGTTTAGCGCCGTTATGCGACTGCGCTCTTCGTTATCGTTTGCCATACACCAATATTTTAATGAGAATGGTTTCTACTACATGCATACGCCAATTATTACAGGTAGCGATGCCGAAGGTGCCGGTGAAATGTTTAGGGTAAGTGCATTGAATGCTAAAAATCCACCTTTAACAGAAGATGGTGAAGTAAATTATAAAGAAGACTTTTTTGGAAAGGAAACCAACTTAACAGTTTCAGGACAGTTGGAAGCCGAAACCTACGCTATGTCATTGGGTAAAGTCTATACATTTGGACCTACTTTTAGAGCCGAAAACTCAAACACATCACGACATTTAGCAGAGTTTTGGATGATTGAGCCTGAAGTAGCATTTATGGATTTGGATGGCAATATGGATTTGGCTGAAGATTTCATGAAGTATGTTTTAAAGTATGTATTAGAACATAATTCAGATGATTTAGCCTTTTTAGAAAAACGTCTTTTGGACGAGGAAAAAACTAAACCTCAAGCCGAGCGTTCTGAAATGAGCCTTATTGAAAAAATTAAATTTGTTGTCGACAACAATTTCAAGCGTGTAAGTTATACTGAAGCGATAGAAATTTTAAGAAATAGTAAACCTAACAAGAAGAAAAAATTCAAATATATAATTGAAGAATGGGGAGCCGATTTACAAAGTGAGCATGAACGCTATCTTGTTGAGAAACACTTTAAGTGCCCTGTGATTTTATTTGATTACCCAGCTAACATTAAAGCGTTTTACATGCGTTTAAATGAAGACGGAAAAACTGTTCGCGCCATGGATATCCTATTCCCAGGAATTGGTGAAATGGTAGGTGGCTCACAACGTGAAGAACGTTTGGATGTTTTAAAAGATAAAATGGCTGCTTTAGATATTGATGAACAAGAATTATGGTGGTATTTAGACTTGCGCAAGTATGGAACCGCTGTTCATTCTGGCTTTGGTTTAGGCTTTGAGCGTTTGGTTATGTTCGCCACAGGAATGGGTAATATTCGTGATGTGATTCCATATCCAAGAACACCGCAAAATGCTGATTTTTAACTTACAGTTGGCTTTTATTATCAGAATAAAAGTCAAAAAATCAAAATGTAAACAACGCGGTCAACAAAACCTGTGATGGTCTAATAACATAAAGGCTTTGTAAATTATAATATTCATTATTTTGAGTGTTTACATAATTTCTTGTGTTTAAAATATTATTCCAAGAGAGACTTATATCTATCGGGTGTTTTTCAAATGAGTATTGATATTTTATATTCATAATAACTGCATTCTGGCTATTTTGAAGATTATTGTAATAATGCTCTATAGCACCATTTAAATATTGTTTTTTATCTAAATAAAAAAATGCATTCACAGAATTGACCCAGTTTTCCACCCTATTAAAACTAAAATCTTGCGACTTAAGTTGAGAAGTATTGAACGTAGAATTTACTTTTATACCAAACCACTTTTCAGCATCAATATCTGCTTTAAACTCATACAATTGCCCGTAGGTTTTATATCGATCAAAAGCATTATTTACAATTTGGTCTTGTTCTACTAAATAAAAACTTCCGCCCCCGCTTAATGTAGTTTTCCAACTGTCTAAATACTTACTGAAATTAAATGAAATATTTTTCTGGATTTGATTATTGTTTTGTTCAATACTTTTAATGGCTAAACCACCTTCTGGAGACACTTGATAGTCAAAAATTAAATTATTTTTGTTTTTTATTATAGAAAAATTAAGTGAGCCAAATACTGCTTTTAAAGCATTTCTGTATCTAAGTCCAGTAGAAGCATTATATTGTGTTTGCCTGCTTAATATTGGATCATATCGCACTAAACTTCTATAATTTTTTAATATAAAACCGTTATGAAGATTTTCTGCTTCGCCAAACGAATTAGATATTTGACCTGATAATCGTAC
Source organism: Hanstruepera flava (assembly GCF_023634025.1). Taxonomy (GTDB): domain Bacteria; phylum Bacteroidota; class Bacteroidia; order Flavobacteriales; family Flavobacteriaceae; genus Hanstruepera; species Hanstruepera flava. The sequence continues at coordinate 335,634 of NZ_JALJCW010000003.1, forward strand.
TTCCCAAAAAGGAGTAAGCTTTTTTGACACAAAAATACGGGGTTCAAAGGTCAGAGGTTTAGAAGAAATACTATATTCAGGTAATTTAAAGCTTCTAACAAACAAAGGAGTTTGTAATGTAATTTGCCAGATTTTATCTTTATACTCAAGCTTATTTGAAATGAAAAAGGTAGTACTTTTTAAAGAATAATTGTTACTGGTATTGGGAAATGTATTCGTTATTGTTGTAATTATTTCAGATTCAAACTGTTCTTTTCTAAAAGAAAGACCAACTGTTGGCGCAAGTGTAAACTTTCCTAGCTTTTTAGCTAACCCAACTGTATTATCAGTATAAAAAGCTCGGTATTCTAAATATTGATGTATTTGATCATAACTCTCACCATTGTTAAAGAAATCAACGAAAGTTCCAGGTGCTACTATTAGTTCTTGATTAGTACTTACATAACCTGTTTTCGAATTGAATTCGATTAATTGTTTCCCAATCGGCATTAAAATATGAAAATGATTTTTTAAGTTCCAATAGGGACTTGAAAGTTGTTGAGAAATCTCAGATGCGTTGTTATTTATTAAACCTTGACTACTATCCCAATATGATTGGGATGAAAGTTCATTTTTAAAATAATTTTTGCTCGTGTTCTTCTCTAATGTAATTTTAGAATCCAAGGAATGTAAATAATATTTATTATTTATACTTTCTAAATAATTTAGGCTATCTGAAGAACTTATATAGGTACTTTTTTGCGAGCCCATTTCCAAACGACTTCCATTGAGATAAGATAAATTAATTTTTAAATCCATTTCTTTTTTTAATCTTTCCAAATGGTTTATCGTACCGTAATGATCACTATTATCCAACCATCGTTCTGGAGTAAAAGGCGGTTTTTGTAATTGTTGCACTTCCAAAAGGCCTTTCTTTGAAGTGTTGAATTCAGGAAGCAGAGATTGTGATGAAGAAAAACTCTTAAAATTAGAAGCCAAATCTTCACCTGCATTATTGTACTGATAACTTACTAAAGTTTGTCGCTTTTTAGAAAGCAACAACGGAGTAATGGTTGTTTTAATTAAACCTGGCGAGAAACCTGCACCTAATTCAGCTTTACCACTTAAGCTCACATTATTTTTTAATTTTATATTGATGGAAGTGCGATCTGACCCCACCAAACTATCTAAAACTTTAATTGGTTGATGGTTCTCCAATACTTCTACACGAGCAACATCATCAGCAGAAATACTTTCATTGGCCAATTTATATTTTCCTTCCATTAAGTCTAGACCTTCAATATAGTATTTTTCTATAGGCTCACCCATATATGTAATTTGTCCAGATGGGAGCACATTCATTCCAGGCATTTTTTCAATTACATCTGCAATTGTACGATCGCTTTTATTTTTAAAAGCGGATACAGCGTATGCAAGTGTATCACCTCGCTGTCTTATTGGATCTGCTTTTAAAATCACCTCTCTTAATTCTTCTACTGATTCTTGTAATTTAATTTCAAAATGGGTTTTCTGTGCTTCAAGTATATTTTTCCATGTCATAAACCCAAGAGACTGTATCTCCATCTCCAACCCCTTTACAACAGAGTCTATTTGAATTGAAAAACCTCCTAATTCATCAGTGACTGTATAAGCAATAATTACTTGAGTGTTTGTTTTTTTTATTATTACTGTGGCCCTTTCTACAGGGTTGTCGGAACTATCTTTTACAATGCCTGATAGTTGTGTTTGGGAATTGCCAACAAAACCTAATATCCCCAAGATAATAAACAGCCATAATTTCATAGGTTATTCTCTTTCAAGGGGGTTATTTTCTTTTTCTAATATTTCGGCAAAAGATTCTATATACTTTTTATGGACTTCTGGTGAAATAGTTAGATTAGGGTTTTTTTGATAACAAAAAGGATCTCTCCTATAACGTAGTTCCGTTTCAAGAAATGTTTTTCTATCTGTATGAATATAGTATTTCAGATTAGTTTTGAATGCCGGTTTTGGGTCTAACTTTTCAAAGCCAATTAATTCAAAATGATAGTGGTTTTGAGTATCATACAATTCAATTATCAACCCAGGTAGACCGCTGAACTTGTATGGACCATCCGACACTGGTACTTCTGGTGTAAACCAACCAACATAATCTCTACCTGAAAAAATTGTTGTGGCTTTCTGTGCTTTATAACCATTTAAAGTTTTGGTTTCACCTATTAATTTCCAAGAGCACAATCTTTTAGGCTGCTCATAATAAAAAAAATCTTCTTTGATTTGACGGGTATAGTATATGAAATCTCTTTTGTAATCTTTTAACACTATATAGTGTAAATCGGTAACGGCATTTATAGATGTGTGTCCAGAATTACCGCGCACTGATGGCTTATTTTCCAAAGATTTGGATCGGCTGGAAAAAGCCGAAATATTTTCACCTATTAGCAAGACCATTACCTCACTTTTTGGAAATGAAGTTGCAGTAGAATCTAAAATATAAGTAAGTTTGTAAATTGCCTTATATTGGAAATTATCTTTCAAGTTTTGAGCATAAAGACTTATTGAAATAAAAGCAAAAAACCAAAAAAAAGTATTTTTCATAACATAATAGATTTCATATTATTTTAAAAAATTAGTTTAATGAGAAGAAATATATAAAACTACATAATTTAATATTAAAATAGATTTTGTAGGATTTTTTTTCAAACGAAAAACTATCTTCGTTATTCTGTTCACAGAGTAGATTGTTTTTTTTATTTTTATAAAAACCCAAATAACAGCATGCTAAAGCAGTATTTACAATTTAAATTATCACAAAAATTATCCCCTCAACAGATTCAGTTAATGAAACTGATTCAACTACCTACACAAGCTTTTGAGCAGCGTTTAAAACAAGAACTTGAGGAGAACCCAGCTTTAGAAGGTGGTAAAGAATCGCTAGACGATGATTTTGATGACAATTTTGATAATAGTACTGACGACTATGACGATAATGAGTCTATTAACTCTGAAGATATTAACGTTGATGAATATTTGAGTGATGATGAAATACCAGATTATCGCACCCAAGCTAATAATTATAGTGCCGACGATGATGAAAAGTCTGTACCTTATGCTGCCGGAACGTCGTTTACACAACATTTAATCAATCAGCTTAACACATTTCGTCTAGATGATGAAGAGCGTGATATTGCTGAATTTTTAGTAGGTAGTGTAGACGAAAGTGGTTATATACGTCGCGAAGTAAGTGACATTATGGACGACTTGGCATTTACGCAGAATGTTTATACAACAGAAGATAAAATTGAAGCGGTTTTTAAAATTGTACATCAGTTAGATCCTGCGGGTGTTGGTGCAAGAAATCTTCAAGAATGTTTAAGTATTCAATTACACCGAAAAGAAAAAACTGCAGATACTGAACTTGCTATACAAATTATTGATAATGCCTTTGAGCAATTTAGTAAAAAGCATTATAAAAAACTGCTTCAGAAATTTGATATAACAGAAACCCAATTAAAAGATGCCATACATGTTATTGAGCACTTAAATCCTAAACCAGGAGGTTCTTATGCGGGTAATAATCGTATAGTTGAACATGTTGTACCAGATTTTGCCATTAAAATTGTTGATGGTGAATTAGAACTAACCCTAAACGGAAGAAATGCTCCTGAGTTACATGTTTCCCGAGAGTATAATAACATGCTAAAGGGCTATAAAGATTCCAAAGAAAAGTCGAAGTCGCAGAAAGATGCCGTACAATTCATAAAGCAAAAATTAGATGCTGCCAAGTGGTTTATTGAAGCCATTAAGCAAAGACAACAAACTTTATTTGTAACCATGAGTGCCATTATGCACTACCAAAAAGACTATTTTTTAACTGGTGACGAGCGTAAATTAAGACCCATGATCCTCAAAGACATTGCCGATGAAATTGACATGGATGTCTCGACTGTTTCGCGTGTGGCTAATAGCAAGTATGTTGACACCCCTTATGGCACAAAACTCATTAAGGATTTCTTTTCAGAATCTATGACAAACGACCAAGGCGAAGAGGTTTCTACCCGAGAGATTAAAAAAATTCTTGAAACGGTTATAGAAGAAGAAAACAAGAAGAAACCGCTTACCGATGAGGCTCTAGCTAAAATTCTTAAAGAAAAAGGATACCCTATAGCAAGACGAACAGTGGCCAAATATAGAGAACAATTGGATATTCCAGTTGCCAGATTGCGTAAAAAAATATAATGCATCACATACTAAAAGGTATATCGTTTGTTTTTCACCCTATAATAATGCCGCTATTAGGTGTTGTATTTTACTTTTCTAAATCGCCACGCTATATTCCTTATCAAATAGTTCAAGCTAAACTTATTTCGTTATTTATTTTAACGGTTTTATTACCAATACTGTTATACTATTTACTTAAAACTTTAGGTAAAGCCACTTCCATTTATTTATCAAATACGAAGGAGCGTATTATTCCATTAATTTTAAATTCAGTTATAACTGTTTTGATTTTAATTCGTGTGCTCCCAAAAGATGAAATTATAGAACTTCATTACTTTTTTGTTGGTATTCTATTTTCAAACCTCACCTGTTTGTTTTTAGCTATTTTAAAGTTTAAAGCCAGTATACACATGATTGCTGTTGGTGGTATATTTATGTTTTTTGTGGCTTTAAGTATTCATTTTAGCATTAACATAAATGGAACATTGGCCTTAATGGCCATTATTATTGGAGCTGTTGCAACTTCGCGTTTAGATTTACTTGCACATGACTTTAAAGAGTTGTTAGTTGGCTTCTTTATTGGTGTATTACCACAACTTATTTTAGTGAATTATTGGTTACAGTAAATAAAATATTAAGCCTACTTTAAGCACATTCATATCGGTACTAAAGTTACTGCTACTATTTATATCTCCTAAAATAGGATTAAGTCCGTAATAAAAGTAAATATTCCATGTATTATATCCCGCACTTATAGTCAAGCCGTATTGAAAATCGCTAATGCTTTTAATGTTATTGTTTTTTATTGTTCCTAATTCGCCCTTATATTTAGAACTGCTAGCAAAAACATATTCAATGTTTAAACCTGCATAAATACGCCAAAATTTATATTCAGATTGAGTTGAGGTACGCCATCGGATTTGTATGGGCAAATTGACAGTATAAGTCGTGAATTTATTTTTAGTATATTCAATATCCTCTTCATCTAATAAGATATAATCGAAGTTCCCGTTAGCATCTTTAGTAATTAGAAGATTATTATTATAGGAATCTGCTGAAACGCCTAAACCAACACCAAATCCAAAGTTTCTTTTTTTATTTAACGGAATATCCCGAATATAACCCAAATGAAATCCGCTAGAAAATCCGCTTTGAGAAAGTCCGTTGGGCTTTTTACCTAGAATATTATAGGTGATGGCGGCGTAAAATTGGTCTTCCAAATATCGTGGGTCTTCAATTTTAGGAACCGTATCTTGTTCTTTTTGGGCCATTGATTGTTGGAACCAAAGCATTCCAACAAGGAATAAAAAAATATGCTTCATGATAGTAACTAACAAGATGAATTTAATAAAAAAAGACGTATTGATTTCTCAATACGTCTTTAAATTATAAAATTAAGAGTAAATTATTGGTTAAGGCTTGCTAAAGCATCGCCTTGTCTTGTTTTGTAATTAATTTTAAGGGCGTTTACTTTACGTAATTCCTGTTTAATATCGGAAACTAGCCCCATATTTGTTTCTTTATCCACACTTAAAACAGTGGTTAAAAACGGGACCTCTTCTTCACGTTTACTAGCACGTTCTGCCGCAATAAATGCTGCAATTTCAGACACATCGGCAAACTTATCATTTAATTGAATTCTAGCAACTGTACCCATATCTTTATAGGCACTACTAGGTTTACCTGCATAAATATACATTAACAAATTACGCTTGGCTAGCTTTTCAACCTGATCTGCAGCTGGTAACCTATTTTCAATTTTTAATGTGTTCTGACGCATAACTGTTGCAACCATAAAGAAGAATAACAGCATAAATACAATATCAGGCAATGATGCTGTAGAGATTGCCGGTAAATCGCCTCCTTTTTTCTTTTTAAATTTAGACATAAATTATACGTTTTTTATCTAATTAGACTTTCTTGGTTCTGCTTCAGAGAATTTCTGTGGAATTAAAAGCTTTATAGCTTCTAATTTATCCTTTAAGAACGCTTTCTCTTCAGGAGTTGTCCTAGCATCGTTATACTTCTTTTCCGCTTCAACGTAACTCATATTCAAGTTTGGATAATCTGCCACAAACTCTCTATTACGCAATTCGTTATAAGCTGCTATAATTTCGTTCTGAACCGCTATGTAAGTTTCATAACTTGTAAACCTATCATTTTGTAAAGAAATAATAGCTTTATCAAAATTATCTGAAGAACTTGGATTACGTTTTCCTTTACAACGTTTACATGCATCTTCACCTGTTCCTCCTCCGTTATCCAAAAAAGCAACAGCTTCCTTACGTAAATCTTTCAATTCAATAATTTTACCATCGTTGCCATTGGCTTTTAAAAGCAATTGGTTTTTTCCATTTACAGTTAATTGAAAAATGTTTCTTTGCTTGATAATAGGCGGTTCGGTTTCTTCTATTGGCGGCAACTTTCGGTTTAGACCAGAGTCTATTTCAATGGTAGTTGTTACCAAGAAGAATATTAGTAATAAGAAAGCAATGTCAGCCATTGAGCCAGCATTAACTTCCGGTGCTGATCGTTTTGCCATAATAGTTTATTTATTCATCATTTTTTTGACACCTGAAAACAACATAGCTCCTCCTGCAATAAGCACTAAAAAGTAAAACATATACAATCCAGCACCTACCATTTTAGAGCCGTTTGCAGATAAAACTTCTCCATCACGTAAAGGTGTTTCAACGCCTTGAGCAAAAGCGAAATAACAGATTAATGCCAATATAACGAAGGCTCCCACACCTACTAAAGTGTTTTTAAGCGTGGCAGTATTTGTAAACAGATTTTTTAAAACAAAAACCAATACAAACAACAGTGTAATCCCCATGATTATGTAAGCTACGATTGCCATTGGCTCAACAATGGCTGTATCGCCCATTTCAGCTGCTGCTTTAATAGCTTCATCACCTTCATTAATAATTCGAATTAAAAAGATAATTCCTGCAAGTCCTAAAACAGCTGCTACTATTTTTAAAATTTTGTGTAAATTCATAATTTAAAAATTATTGCTGTTAGTAATTACTTCTTGTTTCTAATCAATAAATCCATTAATGTTATAGAAGCGTCTTCCATATCATTTACGATACTATCAATTTTAGCAATAATATAGTTATAGAAAATTTGAAGAATAATAGCTACAATTAAACCAAATACGGTTGTTAAAAGAGCTACTTTAATACCACCAGCAACAAGTGATGGTTGCATATCTCCAGCAGCTTGAATTTTATCGAATGCTTGGATCATACCAATTACAGTTCCCATGAAGCCTAACATTGGTGCCAAAGCGATAAATAATGAAATCCAAGATACATTTTTCTCTAATTGACCCATTTGAACACCACCATAAGCAATAACCGCTTTTTCGGCAGCTTCGATACCTTCGTCTGTTCTATCTAATCCTTGGTAGAAAATAGAAGCAACAGGTCCTTTTGTATTTCTACAAACTTCTTTAGCTGCATCTACACCACCAGATTGCAGTGCATCTTCAACATCTTGAGTTAATTTTTTAGTATTTGTAGTAGAAAGGTTTAAAAAGATAATTCTCTCTATGGCTATGGCTAAACCAAGAATTAAACATAAAAGCACAATACCCATAAATCCTGGTCCACCTTCAATAAAACGTTTTTTAAGTTCTTGGTGAAATCCTAATTCCTCTGCAGCCGCATCATCAGCAGCATCATCTTGAATTGTAGTAACAACTGTACTTGCATTTGTGTTTGCATTTGTAGTTGCATTAGCTGTTCCGAATGCCATAAAACATAAAATGGCTAGGATAGAAAATAATCTTTTCATTGTTCTTGTTCTTAATTTTATTAGTTAAAGTGTTAAAGATATAAAAAAATTGTAATTAAAAAATTAAAATTACAGCAGAGAGGAAGGGATTCGAACCCTCGATACGCTTTTGGCGTATACACACTTTCCAGGCGTGCGCCTTCGACCACTCGGCCACCTCTCTGTAATTAATTTTATTACAGTGTGCCAAATAACAAAAAAACTAGCAAAGCTGAAAATTTTGTAAGTTAATTTATTGCCATTTTTTAGGTTAACTCTCCTCTTAACGATGTTTCAAAAACTGTTTTAAAGGTTTTGGAAGAAATTTCTTCGCCTAACAAATACATTAGTTTTGTAATAGCTGCTTCTGTGGTAATATCTTTTCCTGAAATTACGCCTATATTTTTTAGTTGAGAACTTGTTTCGTACTGCCCCATATTAACACTTCCACCAGAACACTGGGTTACATTTATAATATGAATATTATTTTTTATAGCTTCTTTTAAGGGTTGGATGAACCAATCTTCATTTGAGGCATTACCAGCACCGTATGTTTCTAATACTACGCCTTTAAGGTTGGGCGTCTTTAAAAGACTTTCTAAAATAGCTCCTGAAATTCCTGGAAACAACTTTATTAGAGCGATATTTGTATCAAATGCTTTATGGACTACTAATTTTTTTCTGGTATTAGGACTAAAAAGTGCTTCACTATTTAGTTTAATATGTACACCCGATTCGGCTAAATGTGGATAGTTTAGAGATTCAAAGGCTTCAAAATGTTCTGCATTGATTTTGGTAGTTCTGTTCCCTCGATATAATTTATATTCAAAATACAAACACACCTCTCTTATTACAGGCCTGTTTCTATATAGTAACGATGCCATTTGAATAGAAGTTATTAAATTCTCTTTAGCATCAGTTCGTAAATCTCCAATTGGTAATTGAGACCCTGTTAGTATAACAGGTTTGGCCAAATTTTCTAGCATAAAACTTAAAGCCGAAGCTGTGTAACTCATGGTATCACTACCATGCAACACCACAAAACCATCATAGTTGTTGTAGTTGTCTTCAATAATGGTGACTAATTGTACCCAATAATTTGGGTTCATATTAGAAGAGTCTATTGGCTCATCAAAAGCTACTGTTTCAATATTACAGGTAAGTAATTTTAATTCCGGAATACGCTTTAGAAGGTTGTTAAAATCAAATGATTTTAATGCACCAGTATTGGGATTCTTAACCATTCCAATAGTACCCCCTGTATAAATCAATAGAATGTTCGGGTTATTGCTTTCCATGAATTAAATATTAAAAACGTCTTTTGAGTTTTGAGTCGTAATTTCGGTAATTTTTTCTTGAGGTAACTGGTATAATTCTGAAAGTTTTTCCAAAACCTTAATAATATAACTGCTTTCATTTCGCTTTCCTCTGTAAGGCTTTGGAGCCAAATATGGCGAATCGGTTTCAAGAACAATATGCTTTAAATCTATTTCACTAATAAATTGGTCTATTTTTCCATTTTTAAAGGTAACTACTCCGCCAATGCCCAATTTCATATTGAAGGAAATAGCTCGTTTGGCTTGCTCTTTTGTTCCAGTAAAGCAGTGAAAAATTCCAAACAAGTCATCTGATTTTTCGGTTTTCAAAACTTCGAAAATCTCGTCAAAAGCATCGCGACAATGGATAACTATGGGCAATTTATATTTTTTAGCCAATTGAATTTGATGCTTAAATGCTTTCTTTTGAATCTCCAATGTTGATGTATCCCAATACAAGTCAATTCCAATCTCACCAATGGCAAAAAATGGTCTTTTAGCCAACATGGCTTCAACATGGGCTAATTCTTCTTTATAATTTTCTTTTACAGAAGTGGGATGTAAACCCATCATTAAAAAAACATGATTTGGATAGTGTTGCTCTAATTGCAACATGGAATCTGTATATGAAGAATCAATAGCTGGAATAAAAAAGCGCTTAACGTTATTATCTAAAGCACGCTTTATCATTTCGGATCTGTCCTCATCAAAAGCTTCGCTATATAAATGTGTATGGGTATCGGTAATTATCATGAGACAAAAATATATCTTTTTACATTACTATCTTTGCTATAAACTATTAGTTATGGAAAGCATTCAAGATTTTCTTCTCAATAAAGGCTACACCAAGGTTAAATTAAAGCTAACCAAAACCAACCATTTTGAAATTAAAGCTACCATTAATGGTATAAAGGGACGTTTTATTTTAGATACTGGCGCATCTAACTCTTGTGTTGGATTTGATGCCGTAGATAATTTTAAATTAAAGGCTAAAGACTCTGAAGTTAAAGCTGCTGGTGCTGGAGCCATTGATATGCTTACTCAAATTTCTAAAAGGAATAAGTTAAAAATAGGTAAATGGAAACATGACAAGGTTGCGCTTATTCTATTCAATTTGTCACATGTAAACACAGCACTTACCAATCATGATGCCGAACCTGTTGATGGTATTATTGGTGCGGATATTTTAAAGAAATCAAAGGCCATCATTGATTACGAAAAGAAATATTTGTATCTAAAAATGTAGTGCAATTCTTATAATTTGTTATTTTTATAGCACAATCCAAATCAGTCTTATATACATGACACCTTCCATAATTATTGCTGATGATCACCCACTGATGTTAAGAGGCTTGAATGACTTTCTAGAATCAAAAGGCTACAACATTATTGGAAGTGCCAGTGATGGTCAAGAAGCATACAACCTTATAATAAAGTTAAAGCCACAGATAGCCATTTTAGATATTAGAATGCCTTATAAAACAGGATTGGAAGTAGCAGAAGAGTGTCAAAAAAATAATATTGAAACCAAAATTATTTTAATAACCTTTGATAAAGGTGAAGCTCTTTACGATAGGGCTAAAGATTTAAATGTATATGGTTACATATTAAAAGAGTTTGCCATTGAAGAAATAGAAAAGTGCATTGAAAATGTTAAAAAAGGGAATCCTTACTTTAGTGATGAAATAGCCACTTACCTAACCGAATCTATTCCTTTAGCTAAACCTGTGGACATTAAAGGTTTAACTAAATCTGAATTAAAAATACTTAAGTATATATCAGATAATTATACTAGCCAAGATATTGCTAATACACTTAAAATATCTATTAGAACGGTGACAACCCACAGAAGCAATATCGTACACAAATTAAAACTAGAGAACCGCCCTTCATCTTTATTTCTTTGGGCTACAAAAAACAAAAACTTATTGTAAAAAATACGTACAAGTACGTATTTTTTAATACCTCATTATTATGTAATTTTACATTGCTATTAATCAAGTTCTATATTTAGGGAGAACTTAAAGGCTTTGAAGCAAATTGTTTTGAAGCCTTTTTTTATGAAAAAATACGTATAAGTACGTATTTTTTTTAGGTGTAATTCACCGTACATTTACACTGCTATTAATTATTACAGGGAATTGTTAGAAGCTCATTACTATTGAAAAGGTTTTGAGCTTCTTTTTTTATAAAAAATACGTATAAGTACGTATTTTTTATACAATAAATACATCATAAATTTACATTCCCAAAATTCATAGAAGAATGCCTGAACTACCAGAAGACAATTATATTATGGAAACAAATAGCAACAAAAACACGTTCTTTATAATTGGATTAGTAATAGTTGTGATTACTGTAATTTCAATAAATATTCTTGTTAGTTTTTTTTAGTTAGTTAGTTACAAGAAAAAAGCGCCAACTAAATAGTTGGCGCTTTTTATTTTTTTGTTTAAATGTTATAATTCCAACGCTTTTTTAATGTTGTTATCCATTAACAACTCGGTTGGATTTTCTAAAGCTTCCTTAACGGCAACTAAAAATCCTACAGATTCTTTACCATCAATAATTCTATGATCATAAGACAATGCCACATACATGATTGGTCTAATCTCAACCTTACCATCGATTGCAACTGGCCTTTCAACAATATTGTGCATACCTAAAATGCCACTCTGTGGAGGATTAATAATTGGAGTAGATAACATACTACCAAAAACACCACCATTAGAAATAGTAAATGTTCCTCCTGTCATTTCATCTACTGTAATTTGACCATCACGAGCACGAATGGCCAATCGTTTTACTTCGGCCTCCACACCTCTAAACGTTAATTTTTCAGCATTTCGAATAACAGGCACCATAAGTCCTTTTGGCCCAGAAACCGCAATAGAAACATCAACAAAATCATAACTAATCATTTCCTTACCGTCTATCATTGAATTCACTGCAGGATACATTTTTAACGCTCTAACAACAGCCAAAGTAAAGAATGACATAAAGCCTAAACTCACACCATGTTTTTCTTTGAACGCTTCTTTATATTCTTTACGTAAGGCAAAAATAGGAGACATATCTACCTCATTAAAAGTAGTCAACATTGCCGTTGTATTTTTAGCTTCCACTAAACGCTCTGCTACTTTACGTCGAAGCATAGACATTTTACTTCTTGATGTACCTCTTCCTTCTACATTTACTTCTTTGCCCATTGAAGGAACAGCTTTAACGGCATCTTCTTTAGTAATTCGGCCATCTTTACCTGTGCCAACAACATTTGATGCTGTTATATCTTTTTCAGCTAATATCTTCTTTGCAGCCGGACTAGCGGTGCCTGTCGCATAATTATTGCTCTTATTACTTACAACTGCAGTTTGAGTTGGTGCTTCTGAAGCCTTATCCTTATTATCTGAAGTAACAGAAGCTTGACCTTCTGGTTTTTCAGCACTAGTATCAATAAGACACACTACCTGACCTACAGCAACGGCATCACCTTCTTCAGCTTTTAATGTAATTGTCCCACTTGCTTCTGCCGGAAGTTCTAATGTAGCTTTATCGCTATCTACTTCTGCAATGGCCTGATCTTTTTCTACGTAATCACCATCTTCTACTAACCAAGTAGCAATTTCAACTTCTGTTATAGATTCCCCAGGTGAGGGAACTTTCATTTCTAAAATCATTCTGTTTCCTATTTTAGTATTCTTTTAATTATCGTTGGTTGTTTTTTGTTTTATCAAAAACATAATCTATCACCTCTTGATGTCTTTTTTTAGAACGCACTGCACTACCTGCTGCTGGTGCACTATATGCTCGTCTTGTAGCCGCTCTAAAAGTTTTGGTTTCATCCAAGTGCATAAGCATATGACTGTAAGCACCCATATTTCTTGGCTCTTCTTGTGCCCAAACTATATCATCGGCTCCTTTGTACTTGCTTAAAATATTTCGTATTTCGTCGATTGGCAATGGGAACAATTGCTCTATTCTCACCAAGGCCACATCATCACGCTCCAATTTTTCACGTTCTTCTAATAAATCATAGTAGAACTTACCTGTCATAAAAACTAATGTTTTTATTTTGGAAGCTTCAGCTTGCTTATCATCAATAAGCATTTGGAAACTTCCATTTGCAAACTCATCAACTGTTGAAATAACACGTGGATGCCTCAATAAACTTTTAGGCGTAAAAACAATAAGTGGTTTTCTAAAATTGGCCTTCATTTGTCTACGCAACAAATGATACATATTGGCTGGAGTTGTACAATCAGCAACATACATATTGTCTTTAGCGCACAACTGCAAATAGCGCTCCATACGTGCTGATGAATGCTCTGCTCCTTGTCCTTCATATCCATGAGGCAGTAGCATGACCAAACCATTCTGTAATTTCCACTTATCTTCTGCAGCAGAAATATATTGGTCCAACATGATTTGGGCGCCATTACTAAAGTCTCCAAACTGTGCTTCCCAAATAGTTAAGGTTTTAGGGCTAGCCATTGCATAACCGTAATCAAAACCTACTACACCGTATTCTGATAATAACGAATTATAGATAAAGAACTTACCCTGATTGTCACTTATATTGTTTAACAAAACAACTTCTTCTTCGCTATCTTCCACTTTAACAACTGCATGACGATGCGAAAATGTCCCACGTTCAACATCTTGACCTGAAATTCTAACATCGTGTCCTTCTTCTAAAAGTGTTCCATAAGCTAAATGTTCGGCCATGGCCCAATCTAGCTTATCTTCATCGAACATAGTGCGTCTAGACTCAACCAATCGTGATATTTTACGAATAAATTTTCTATCCTTTGGTAAAGTTGAAATAACATCCGCAATTTTAGACAAACCTTCTTTAGAATAGGTTGTATCTATTCTTTTCATCATTTCATCTTCTTGAACAGGTGTATAATTTTCCCATTCATTCTGCATAAATGCGGTTATAACGGTCTTATCCTCTTTTCTAGAGTCTTCTAAATTTTCTTCTAATTTTGCTTTGTAATTTTCTTCCAGTTGCTTTACAAAGGCTTGATCGACAATGCCTTCAGACATTAATCGAGCTGCATATATATCTCGTGGGTTTTGATGCTTAGCAATGGCCTTGTATAATAATGGCTGTGTAAAACGTGGTTCGTCACCTTCGTTATGACCATATTTTCTATACCCCAATAAGTCTATAAATACATCACGTTTAAATGTCATTCTAAAATCTAAGGCAAACAACATGGCATGTACAACAGCTTCGGCATCATCTGCATTAACATGTAAAACTGGTGAAAGGGTTACTTTACCAACATCTGTACAGTAGGTACTAGATCGAGCATCTAAATAGTTTGTGGTAAAACCTATTTGGTTGTTTACTACAATATGAATGGTTCCATTTGTTTTATAACCATCTAGCTGTGCCATTTGTACAACTTCATAAACTAATCCTTGACCAGCAATTGCAGCATCACCGTGAACAACAATTGGTAAAACCTGCGACGGATTTTCTGGGTACTTATCGTCTTGTTTAGCTCTAACGATACCTTCTACCACTGCTCCAACGGTTTCTAAATGAGAAGGATTTGGCGCTATGTTGAGATTGATTTTTTTACCTGAATCGGTAATACGATCACTGGTCCAGCCTAAATGGTATTTTACATCACCATCAAAAACCTCTTGTTCATAATCCTTACCATCAAACTCGCTAAAAATATCTTTTGCCGATTTCCCAAAAATATTTGTAAGCGTACTTAAACGACCTCTATGCGCCATACCCATTACAAACTCCTTAACATCATATTTTGACGCTTTCTCAATTAATGTATCTAGAGCAGGAATTAGAGTTTCACCACCTTCTAATGAAAATCGTTTTTGGCCTACATATTTAGTATGCAAAAAGGTTTCAAACGAAACCGCTTCGTTCAGTTTTTTCAGGATATGCTTTTTCTCATCAGCTGTAAAGTTTGGCTGATTGTCATTTATATTCAATTTATTTTGAATCCACTCAATCTCTTCTGGCTTTCTAATATACATGTACTCTACACCAATAGAATCACAATATATTTTTTCTAAATGGTCAATTATTACATTTAGACTTTGAGCACCAATTCCTAGAATTTCACCTGCATTAAAAACGGTTTCTAAATCGTTTTGCGATAATCCAAAATTTTCAATTTCAAGTGTTGGTGCATATTTTCTTCGGGCACGAACAGGATTTGTTTTGGTAAACAAATGTCCGCGAGTCCTGTAACCGTCTATTAATTTAAGAACCTGAAACTCCTTCTGAACGTGTTCTGGAATTTGTGTTGAAACACCCTCGACAATTTCGCCATCCATTCCATAATTCTCACTACCAAAATCATAACCTTGAAAAAAGGCTCTCCAACTTGGTTCAACAGAATCAGGATTTTCTAAATATTGTTCGTATAAATCAGCGAAATAGGCTGTATGAGCGGCGTTTAAAAAGGAATATTTATCCATAAAATAGGTTAAAACTAAATCGTTCTAATAAATTTGTACAAAAGTACAACTTTTAGGAAAATTAGGTATGCTTTTATTATTTTTATAACATTGATTTAAAATATTTAAAATGAAAAAGAAAACTCAAAGTAACCCATTAAAAAAAACAAGTATTTTTCTTGCGCTTTTTTTCGGATTGATATTTTCTGTACAGTCGCAAAGTAAAAGTGAATTTTGGCAACATGTTGCTTTTGGAGGTAGTGTTGGATTAAGTTTTGGCGATGGCTTTTTTGGTGGCACTATTGCACCAAGTGCTATCTACCGATTTAATCCAAGATTTGCCATGGGTATAGGTGCCAACTACACGTATAATGAAGAAAAGAACTTTTACAGATCATCAATTATTGGAGGTAGCTTAATCGGTTTATTCAACCCCATACCACAGTTACAACTTTCAGCAGAATTTGAACAATTAAATGTGAATAGGAATTATAATAACTCCACGCCTTTTTTAGACGAAAACTACTGGTACCCGGCTTTGTTTCTAGGTGTTGGTTATAATGCTGGGCCTGTAGCTATGGGAATACGCTTTGATGTTCTTTATAATAGAGACAAGAGTATTTATGCTAACTCTTGGGCGCCTTTTGTAAGGGTTTACTTTTAGTACTTGTTCCTAAACCAAACTTTTTGCCATTCGCGCTGAAGTATCATGAAGGCCACTTTTTCAGACATTTCTAGAGTATCAACACCATCCAGCGTTTTTATTTTCTTTTCTGAAACATCTATAATATATAGTAAATTAAGGTAATCCATAAATCGTTCTTGTATTAATTTATAGATCATTTCGTGCAATAATAATTTTAGGCTCGTAGGTAGAACATCTTCACAAAAGCTTAAATCTATATTAGCCAATGCCAAGTCCTTATTAAGTTGCTTAACCAACTGCTCATAAAGCTTAAGACCTTCGGCTTCAGCAACTAACTCATTAAATGTTTGCGGCAATTGCATTAAACAGATCGATCCATTAATTGTTCTCCAAAAGCTTTTAACACGACTTTTTTAGAATCTGAAATATTTAGATTGTCTAATACACTAAAAGCTTTATTAGTATATAACATAATTTCTTTTTTTGTGGCCGCAGCAGCACCAGAGGACTCAAAAATTGATTTTATGGTTTCTATTTTATCAGTTTGATCGTTAGGTTTTAAACTGTATAGATGTTCTATTTGTTTCTTATCGTCTTCTGAACCCAGTTCTTGGGTTTTTAAGTACAAAATGGTTTTCTTGTTTTCTATGATGTCTCCACCCATTTGCTTACCAAAGGTTTCAGGGTTTCCAAAAGCATCAAGGTAATCATCTTGCAGCTGGAAGGCTATGCCTAAATTTTTTCCGAACTCATAAATATTATTCTGGTCTTGCTTATTGGCTTTGGCAACAATTGCTCCCATTTTCATTGCAGCACCTACCAAAACAGCTGTTTTGTATTCAATCATTTTTAGATATTCAGGTATTACCACATCATCTCTAGTCTCAAAATCAACATCGTATTGCTGTCCTTCACAAACCTCCAAAGCTGTTTTACTAAACAATTTAGCCAATGACTGAAATATTTCACCTTCATAGTTTTCAAATAATTGGTAAGCCATGATAAGCATAGCATCTCCAGATAATATACCTGTGTTAATATCCCATTTTTCATGAACAGTTTCTTGTCCTCTGCGCAAAGGTGCATCGTCCATAATATCATCATGGACTAAAGAAAAATTATGAAACACTTCAATGCTTAAAGCCGCATCAAGTGCTTTTTTATAATCTTCATCAAAAACTTCTGCTGCCATTAAAGTTAAAACAGGCCTTAAACGCTTTCCTCCTAGTTTGAGAATATAATTTATGGGATTATATAAACTGGCTGGCTCTCGTGCCTTTAAAAACTCCTTTAAATGATTGGTAAAAGCCTCTTGATAAAATGAAATATTCTGCATTATGCAAAAGTAAAGTAATTGATAGGATTAAAACAACTTCTGGTTTGTAATGTTAAAAAATCATTAAAACTTTGGAAACTTTTTTTGTTTTTAAAGTTTCCTTAAGTACTTTTGCCAACAATTATGAAAGAAGATATTTTAAAAACAGCCGTTGATTTATTCTTAACCTATGGTTTTAAAAGTGTGACTATGGACGATATTGCCAATAATTTGGGCATATCTAAAAAAACCATTTATCAATACTTTGAAAACAAAACCATCTTGGTAGAAGAATCTGTTATGTACTTGTTCCAATTTATTTCAAGTGGTATAGAAGATATTAGGGACATGGAAAAAAACCCTATTGAGGAGATTTACGAGATCAAAAAATTCTTGATGCACAATCTTAAAGATGAAAAGTCATCACCACAATACCAGTTGGAAAAATATTATCCTAAAATATTTAAAGACATAAAAGAGAAGCAATATTGCGTTATGGATGATTGTGTGAGTTGCAATTTAGAAAGAGGAAAAAAAATCGGCTTGTATAGGGAGAACCTCAATGTAAACTTTATTTCTAAAATCTATTTTAATTGCATGATGTCATTAAAAGACAAAGGCCTTTTCCCTCTTGAGAATTTTTCAATGAAAACCCTTATGGATAACTATCTTGAATATCACTTGCGTGGTATTTGCACGCCTAAAGGTCTTGAACTGTTAAATGAATATTTAAAAGTCAATCAATCAAATTAAAACCCTACAGAAAAAAAACTATTCATGAAACACATTATTTATTTAATAGGTTTTCTTTTTACCTCATTAACATTTGGTCAGGAAAACTCATATAGCTTTACATTACAAGAAGCAATAGATTTTGCTCTTGAAAATAATAGAAATGCAAAAAATGCCATTCGCGATGTTGAAATTGCAGAAAAGGAAAAATGGGAAACCACTGCAACAGGTTTACCACAAATAAATGGTAATATAGATTATCAAAACTGGATTAAACAACAGATTTCGTTATTGCCTGGCGAAATTGCCGGTGGAGAACCAGGTACTTTTGTGCCGGTAACATTTGGAACACAACAAAGTATGGTTGCAGGTGCGACTTTAACACAATTACTTTTTGATGGCTCTTATCTAGTTGGACTTCAAGCAGCTAAAGTATATTTGTTAATCTCTGAAAACTCTAAAGTAAAAACAGATTTAGAAGTGAGAAAAGCTGTAATTAATGCCTATGGCAATGTATTACTTGCTGACGAAAGTTTAACAATTGTAGAAAACAATATAGCTGTTTTAGAAAAGAACCTTAATGAAACTACAAAAATTTATGAAAATGGGTTGGGCGAAGAAGAAAGTGTCGAGCAGCTTCAAATAACTTTATCGAGTTTAAAGAGCTACTTAAACAATAATATTCGCTTGAGAGATTTAGCCTATAAAATGTTCAATATTACATTAGGCCTAGATGTAAATTCCAACACCACTTTATCTGATGATTTGGAAACGTTAACCCTTCAAAATATTTCGCTTGATTTATTAAATACAGATGATAGTGTAGAAAACGCTATCGATTATCGTATAGCCTCAAATTATATGGAAACGCAAGAGCTTTTATTAAAACTTGAAAAAAGCGCATACTTACCACGTTTAAATGGTTTTGTATCTGCTGGCTACAATGGTTTTAGTGAAGAATTCACTTTTGCCAATAATAATCAAAATTGGTTTGGTCAAGCACAATTTGGTGTATCCATGAATATCCCAATCTTTAGTTCTGGATTAAGACGTGCTTCAGTGCAGCGTGCTAAAATTGAAGTGGCCAAAGCAGAAGAAGAGTTAACAGAAGTGGAACAACAGTTGCAATTTCAAATTGCAAGCGCCAAGAGTGATTATCAATTTGCCATAGAAGAATATGACAATAAAAAAGAGAATTTAGACCTTGCAGAACGTATCGAATCTAAAAACGAAACCAAGTTTTTTGAAGGTATTGCTTCCAGTTTTGACTTGAGACAAGCACAAACACAATTATATACTGCCCAGCAAGAATACTTGCAAGCCATGTTTAATGTCATTGCTAAAAAGGCAGAATTAGAAACCATATTAAACACCGTTAAATTTTAAGCTATTACAATACAAACAAACATGAAAAATATACTTTCACTAATATTAATTACTATTTTACTTGCTTCATGTGGAGGCGAAAAGAAAAAAACTGTAGAAGACGTCATTGCAACTCAAGATTTATCTCAAATTAGAGCTAAAAAAGACGAAATATCCAATAAGCAACTTGAACTTGCCGAACAAATAAAATTACTGGATGAAGAAATTTCAAAACTAGATACCAATAAAAAAGTATCTTTAATTACAACCTTTACAGCCAAAGAAGAAGTTTTTGATCATTATTTAGAACTTCAAGGTAACGTAACTACCAAAACCCTTTTGACTATAACACCTGAATACAATGGCATATTAACTCATGTTTATGTAAAAGAAGGTCAAAAAGTAAGTAAAGGACAGACACTTGCTAAAATTGATGATGGTGGTTTAAGCCAACAATTGGCCCAAATGCAAATACAAACCGAATTGGCTAAAACAACTTATGAACGCCAAAAGCGCTTATGGGATCAAAACATTGGTAGTGAAATTCAATATCTGCAAGCAAAATCCAATTACGAAGCTCAAGAAAAAGCCATCAGTCAACTAAACCAACAAATAGCCAAAACTGTTGTAAAAGCACCATTTTCTGGAACTATTGATGATATAATAACCGAAGAAGGAAACGTAGTTGCTGCCGGAACATCACCTTTAATGAGGTTAGTAAACCTTAACGACATGTACGTTGAAACTGAAGTACCCGAAAGCCATTTAACCACAGTTACAAAAGGCAAGAAAGTGTTGGTTGAGTTACCTGTTTTAGGAGAAACAATAGACACTAAAATTCGTCAAGCAAGTGATTTCATTAATCCAGCTAACCGAACTTTTAAAATTGAAGTTCCTGTTCCTAATAAGGATAAAACTATTAAGCCAAACTTGACTGCCAAGTTAAAAATCAACGATTACACTAATCCAAAAGCAATATTGATTCCTCAAAGTATTATTTCAGAAAATGCTCATGGCGAACAATATATTTATGTGGTCAAAGACAAAAAAGATAACATTGGAACTACCCAACGTGTCATTATTAAAACAGGTAAAACCCAAGGTGATTTTATCGAAATTTTGGACGGTTTAAAAGTTAATGATGAAATAATTCAAGAAGGTGCTCGTAGCGTTAAAGAAGGGCAATCTGTAGAAGTCATCAATCTTGAAGAAAACGAATAGAAATCCTCCTCTTTAAAAAGACTAAAGACATTTCCCATGACCGAACAACAAAAAAAAGTAAATAAAGAGTTTAGATTATCCTCTTGGGCCATAGAGAACAAAACCACTATGTATGTGTTGATTGTTCTCTTCTTATTACTTGGTATTAGTGCCTTTTTCAGTATGCCAAGAGAGAATTTCCCAGAGGTTAACGAAACCAAAATATATGTGAGTTCTATGTACTTTGGCAACACTGCTGAAGATATAGAAAAGTTAATCACTGATCCTTTAGAAGATAAGTTAAAAACCGTAAGTAATGTAGTAGAAATTACCTCAACATCTCAAGAGGATTTTTCTATGATTGTTGTGGAGTTTGATGAAAACATAACAGTTGATGCTGCGAAACAAAAGGTAAAAGATCAAATTGATACTGAAACATCTTCTGAAGATTGGCCAACCTTTAATGGAGCCAAAGTTGAGCCCAATGTTTTTGAGTTGAGCATGTCTGAAGAAATGCCAATCATGAACATTAATATTTCTGGGGACTATCCTGTAGATAAATTAAAGGAATACGGTGAATATCTTGAAGATGAAATTGAAAATCTACTGGAAATTAAGCAAGTAGATATTCGTGGGGCACAGGAAAAAGAAGTAGAAGTAGCCGTTGATATTTACAAAATGATGGCTGCCCAAGTGAGTTTTGATGATATTACAGGAGCCATTCAAGGTGGCAACATGACCATGTCCGCAGGTAATTTAATAACCAGTGGACAGCGACGTACCATCCGTATTTTAGGTGAAATAGAAAAGCCTTCAGATCTTAAGAATTTTGTAGTCAAATCTGAACATAATAACCCTATTTACCTAAAAGACATTGCCACTATTTCTTTTAAAGAAAAAGATAGAACCACCTACGCACGCGATTTTGGAAAACGTGTTGTCATGCTCGACGTAAAAAAGCGGGCTGGCATGAATATGGTTGATGCAACGACCCAAGTAAGAGAAATAGTAAAAAATGCCGAGGAGAATGTTTTTCCCAAAGACTTAAACATTTCAATTACCAACGATCAGTCCAACGTAACTATTACTATGGTTGACGACTTGGTTAACAACATTATTTTTGGGGTTATTCTAGTGGTAACGGTACTTATGTTCTTTTTAGGTTTCAAAAATGCACTTTTTGTTGGCTTTGCAATACCTATGTCTATGTTTATGTCCATATTTCTATTAAGTACTTTGGGTTACACTCTAAATGTTATGATTCTTTTTGGACTCATCATGGGACTAGGTATGCTAGTAGACAATGGAATTGTGGTAGTAGAAAATGTCTATAGACTTATGGATGAAGAAGGCATGAGTCGTATTCAAGCTGCCAAAAAAGGAATTGGCGAAATAGCATTTCCTATTATTATTTCCACTGCAACTACTGTAGCCGCATTTATCCCGCTTGGTTTGTGGCCAGGAATTATGGGAGAATTTATGATTCTTTTACCTATAACACTTTCAACAGTATTAGGTTCTTCATTGCTTGTCGCTATATTTTTCAACTCTGTTTTGGTTTCACAATTTATGAGTGTTGAGGATTTCAATATTACATTCAAGAAAAGAGTAACTACAACTATCATCATGGTAGTACTTGGAATATTGATTTTTGTATTTGGAGGAATTTACAAAGGCCTTGGAACACTTTTAATATTTGTGGCCATTATGCTATGGATATATAGACTCGTATTAAGAGGGTGGATAGATTTTTTCCAAACAAAAGTCCTTACACGATTGGAAAATTGGTATGAAAAACAATTACGCAGTGCTTTAACAGGTTGGAAAGGCTGGAAGCCTTATGTGTTAATTGTTGGAACTTTTCTGTTGCTTTTTATAGCATTTGGAGCTTTTGGATGGTCTTTGGGAATTCAACGTACCGAAGTACAATTTTTCCCAGATAACAAACCAAACCAAATTATAGTTTACATTGAATATCCTGAAGGTACTGATATTGAAAAAACTAATGAGATTACCAAGTCCATTGAAAAACGGGTCTATAATATTTTAAATGATGCTGTTTACATGGATGGCGACCATAATTTCATGGTAGAAAGTGCTGTATCACAAGTTGGTGAAGGTGCTGGAAATCCACAAACAGATATTGGCACAACCGAAATGCCTCACCGAGGAAAAATTACAGCTTCTATGAGGGAGTTTAAATTTAGACGTGGGCTAGACAGTCAAGATTTGCTTGAAAAAGTCCAAAAAGATTTGGTTGGCATCTATCCTGGAGTTTTAATTTCTGTTGAAAAAAATGCAGATGGACCACCTGTTGGACATCCAATTAATATAGAGCTTCAAGGTCAAGATTATGATGAATTAATCGTGACTGCGGAGAAAATGAGAAACTATATTAACTCAAAAAGTATTGCTGGTATAGATGAACTTAAAATAGATGTGAACAAAGACAAACCTGCAATGCAAGTTGTTATTGACAGAAAAAAAGCAGGAGAGCTAGGTGTCAATGCTTCTCAAGTAGGAAACCAGCTGCGTAACTCTATTTTTGGTGTAAAAGCAGGTATTTACAAAGAACATGGCGAGGATTACGATGTGTACGTAAGATTCAATGAAGAAAACAGATATAATACCAGTGCTTTATTCAATCAAAAAATCACCTTTAGAGACATGGCATCTGGGCAGATAAAAGAGATTCCTGTATCTGCTGTTGCCCAACAAACCAATAACTCTGGGTTTAGTTCTATAAAACATAAGAATACCAAAAGAGTCGTAACTGTTTATTCGGCTTTGGCTCCCGGTTACACTGATGCAACTGCGGTTGTTAGTAAAATTCAGCATGAAATGCAAAGCTTTACCGAGCTTCCAAATAATATTTCAATAGATTATACAGGACAAATAGAGGAACAGAATAAAGAAATGACTTTTCTGGTTAGCGCTTTTTTTATTGGTCTTTTCCTCATATTTTTCATCTTAATTTTTCAATTTAATTCTGTTTCCAAACCTGGCATCATCATGATAGCTATCTTTTTAAGCTTCATTGGAGTATTTGGAGGTATGGTTATATTTAAGCAACCCTTTGTTATTATGATGACCATGATGGGAATTATTTCTCTTGCTGGAATTGTGGTTAATAATGGTGTTGTACTTCTCGATTATGCACAACTATTAATTGACAGAAAAAAAGTAGATAATAATCTTGAAAAAGAAGATTACTTAAACAATGTTGATTTGTTTGAATCAATTGTTAAAGCTGGAAAAGCACGTTTGCGTCCAGTTCTTTTAACAGCCATTACTACTATTTTTGGTTTAATACCGCTAGCGATAGGGTTCAATATTAACTTCTTCACTTTAATGAGTGAATTTGACCCAAAAATTTATTTTGGTGGAGACAATGTTGTTTTCTGGAGTCCATTGGCATGGGCAGTAATATATGGCTTGTTTATAGCAACCTTCTTAACCTTAATTGTAGTTCCTATACTGTTTTTCCTAATCATGAAATTCAAAATGTGGTTAAATGTAAAACGCAAAGGTAATTTACAAATTGAAAGAGAATCATTATCCCTTAAATAAAGGATGGATTAATAGCAGAAAGAGCCTTAACAATTGTTGAGGCTTTTTCATTTAATAATCATTTAACTTCATTAAATTTGCAGCTCTAAATTTTGGTTATGTATAGAAGTCATAATTGTGGTGAATTAAGGTCATCACACATCAACAAAGAAGTTACATTAGCAGGATGGGTTCAAAAATCTCGTGATAAAGGGTTTATTGTTTGGGTAGACTTACGAGACCGGTATGGTATTACCCAATTGGTTTTTGACGAAGAACGCACATCAAAAGACATGATGGAAAAAGCCCAAGACTTAGGGCGTGAATTTGTTATCCAAGTCACTGGTAAAGTCATTGAACGAGCTTCAAAAAACCCTAACATGCCTACTGGTGACATTGAAATATTGGTTTCAGAATTAACCATTTTAAATGAGGCTAAACTTCCGCCTTTTACTATTGAAGACAAAACTGATGGCGGTGAAGATTTACGTATGAAATATCGCTATTTAGACATTCGCCGTAACCCAGTTAAAAACAGTTTGATTTTTAGACATAAAGTCACTCAAGAAGTCCGAAATTACTTATCGAAAGAAGGTTTTATTGAAGTAGAAACGCCTTATTTAATTAAATCTACTCCTGAAGGTGCTCGTGATTTTGTAGTACCTAGTAGAATGAATGAGGGACAGTTTTACGCACTTCCGCAATCACCACAAACGTTTAAGCAATTGCTTATGGTTGGTGGTATGGATAAGTATTTTCAAATTGTTAAATGCTTTAGAGATGAAGATTTACGTGCAGATAGACAGCCAGAATTTACGCAGATTGACTGTGAAATGGCTTTTATTGAGCAAGAAGATATTTTAAATGCTTTTGAAGGTTTAACACGTCATTTGTTAAAAGAAATTAATGGCGTTGTAGTTGACAAGTTCCCAAGAATGCTTTATGATGATGCTATGCGTTTATACGGAAATGACAAGCCAGATATCCGTTTCGGGATGGAGTTTGGTGAATTAAACGAGGTAGCACAACATAAAGATTTCAACGTATTTAATTCAGCGGAATTGGTTGTGGGAATTGCTGTCCCTGCAGGAAATGCTTACACCAGAAAAGAAATCGACAAGTTGATTGATTGGGTTAAGCGCCCACAAGTTGGTGCTTTAGGTATGGTATATTGTCGTTGTAATGATGATGGTTCCTTTAAATCTTCAGTTGATAAGTTCTACAATCAAGATGATTTAGCCAAATGGGCAGAAGTAACCGGAGCTAAACCTGGCGATTTAATTTGTGTGCTTTCTGGTGACACCAACAAAGTAAGAACGCAATTGAGTGCCTTACGCATGGAGTTAGCCGAGCGTTTAGGGTTAAGAAAACCTGATGAATTTGCACCACTTTGGGTCATGGATTTCCCTCTATTGGAATGGGATGAAGATACCGAACGCTATCATGCTATGCACCACCCATTTACATCACCAAAACCCGGACAAATTGAATTATTGAAAACCGATCCTGGTGCTGTAAAAGCCAATGCTTATGATTTAGTTTTAAACGGAAACGAGATTGGTGGAGGCTCTATAAGAATCCACGATAAAGAAACCCAAGCCTTAATGTTTGATTATTTAGGTTTCACTGAAGAGGAAGCTAAAGCGCAATTTGGGTTCTTAATGGATGCGTTTCAATATGGTGCACCTCCACATGGTGGTTTAGCTTTTGGATTAGATAGGTTGGTAGCCATTTTAGGTGGCCAGGAAACCATTCGTGATTTCATTGCATTTCCAAAAAACAATGCAGGACGTGATGTTATGATTGATGCGCCTGCTCCTATAGATGACGAGCAATTAAAAGAACTCAATTTAAAACTCAATTTAAATTCGTAACAATAAAATCCCGCTAAAGCGGGATTTTTTAGTAGATTTAATTGATGGCTAAACAGAATTATATTAAGCGATTTTTGATTTGGAAGTA
This sequence comes from Hanstruepera flava, assembly GCF_023634025.1. Taxonomy (GTDB): domain Bacteria; phylum Bacteroidota; class Bacteroidia; order Flavobacteriales; family Flavobacteriaceae; genus Hanstruepera; species Hanstruepera flava. Next base: position 362,140 of record NZ_JALJCW010000003.1, read on the forward strand.
TAGAAATATTTCTCAAAAAAACTTTGTTTATATATTAAGTGTAGTTGTTGGTTTACTTGCAGGAGTTGCAGCTGTAACTTTAAAGAATATTACTTTTACAATTCAATCTGCATTAGAGCATGGTATAGTATTTTCGCAAAATCAGCTCTATTTTATTTTACCAATTATAGGGTTGCTATTAGTTTATATTTTAAAGAAATTCTTTTTTAATAAACCCCTGGAGCCTTCGGTTCCAAAATTCGTGAAAAGAGCAATTCCTTCTTTACTTTACTCTTTATTGCGCCAAAAAGGGCTATTGTCCTACAAACTCATATATCATCCTTTAATTATGGCTCCACTTACAGTGGGTTTTGGTGGTTCGGTTGGACTTTTAGGACCTTCAATAACTTCAGGTTCCGCCATCAGTTCTAATTTAAGCCGGATGTTACATGTTGATAAAAAAACACGAACATTATTAATTGCTTGTGCTACAGCTGGTGCTGTAGCTTCCATGTTTAAATCACCTATAGCCGCTATTGTATTTGCTGTAGAAGTCTTTAGCCTTGATTTGACATTTGCTTCATTATTGCCATTGCTTATTGCTTCCATTTCTTCTGTTTTAACATCCTATTTCTTTTTAGGAGATGAAGTACTTTTTAATTTTAATGTTTCTGATAAGTTTACCTTGTATGATACTGCATTTTACATCATTTTAGGTATTGGCACAGGTATAGCATCCATTTATTTTACTAAAATTTATTTTGCTATTTATGCCTTTTTTGACCGTTTTAAAACACGTTTTTCCAAATTACTAGTTGGTGGATTGGCTATTGGTGTTATGCTTTATTTTATTCCACCTTTATATGGTGAAGGGTTAAGCTTTACCAGAGATTTATTTGATGGAAATCATTTACACGCATTAGGTTCAACGTTATTTGATGACTATCTCGGGAATATATGGGTCGTCATTTTTCTATTAATTGGATTTACTTTTTTCAAGGCTATTGCAATGACCACAACTTTTGCTGCAGGTGGAGTTGGTGGTGTAATTGTACCTACTATGGTTATGGGTAGTGCATTGGGTAATGTTGTCGCTAAAATTATAAACAATATAGGTTTAGGGCATCAAGTATCTGAAGCAAATTTCACATTAATTGGAATGGCTGGATTAATAGCTGGTGTAATTCATGCTCCATTAACCGCAATTTTTTTAATTGCGGAAATTACAGGTGGATACGAATTGTTTTTACCGCTTATGATTACGGTAGCTATTTCATATATGATTACAAAAAATTATATGGAACACACCATCTATACACGTGAATTGGCAGAGCGCGGTGATTTAATAACCCACAATAAAGATCAAAATGTATTGACATTAATGACTATTGACAGTGTAATAGAAACCGATTTTATTACCTTAAATCCTGAAATGTCGCTAGGTGAAATGCTTCATTTTGGTGTAGCCAAATCAAATAGAAACCTGTTTCCCGTAATAGATGACAATAACCGTCTAGTAGGCATTATTTTATTGGATGATATACGAAATATTATGTTTGACCAAGAACTATACAAATCAACATCTGTTGAAACTTTTATGCAAATACCTCCAGGTGTTATTGATTATGAGAAAGATACTATGCGAACTGTTATGCAGAAATTTCAAGATTTAAATGTTTGGAATTTACCCGTAGTCAAAAACGGATGCTATCTAGGTTTTGTATCAAAATCTAAACTATTAACAGCATATAGGCGTGAATTAATTAATTTTACATCGTAAATATAGTTGTAATGAAATATATTATTGCCTTTCTCTTTATCATAGTTCTTGGAAGCATCACTATGGGATTTGTTTTAGATGTACCTTATTCAGAAAAACTTATAGGAGGAGGCATAGCTGGTTTGGTATTTATTGTATTTCCTTTATTTTCTTGGTATCGTTGGAAAGACAGAAATGTTAAGGATTATTTATTGACTAAAGAAAATTTAGATAAAATGCGTGAGTTTAATGACGGTGATTAATTTAGATTTCGCTTTTCAATAAAAAAACGCTTTAATAAGTCTGAAGACTCTTTTGCCAATATGCCACCTTCAATTTTTGTTTTTGGATGCAATTTGGTTTTTAAATTAATGCACCCTCTTTCTTCATCTCTAGCTCCATATACAATTTGGCTAATTTGGCTCCAATACAAAGCTCCTGCACACATTTGGCAAGGCTCTAAAGTAACATATAAGGTACAATTCAATAAATATTTTCCTCCTAAATAATTTGAGGCAGCTGTTATAGCTTGCATTTCTGCATGGGCTGTAACATCATTTAAAAGCTCGGTTAGGTTGTGTCCTCTAGCAATGACTTTATTATCAATAACTATAACAGCACCTACAGGTATTTCGCCTTTGTCGAAAGCAATTTCTGCTTCCTGTAAGGCTTTCTTCATAAAATAATTATGGTCAAAGATGCTTTCCATTTATGTAAAAATAAAAAAGGCAACTAAAATTTAGTTGCCTTTTTTCAATTATTTTATAACACGTTAGTTTTTAATAATCTTATTGTTTGAGTTAATGCTTTGTCCATTGATATTTAAAATATAAATACCTGATTGCAATTGACTCATATTAATCTCAACTTGATTGTATAACTCTGTTTGGGTTGAGTAAACCTGTCTTCCATTTAAGTCTGTTAACGTAATTCTTACCTCACCTAAACTTCTGTTAGTTTTAATGTAAACGTTACCGTTTGTTGGATTAGGGTACACTTTATAATCATTTTGATTAAATTCATCAACACTTAAACTTGTACAATTTGCTAACGAAGGGTCAGAGTCAGGTGGCATTGTAAAATCTTCAACCTGGTCAGTTCTACTAAATGGAGTACCTTCAGAAGCATTTAGTCCTAAACCTCTATTGGCAAACACTTCCCAAATTAAACATTGGTCTTCTCCTCCAGTTAAAGCATTATCAGCGGCAAGAATAGCGTCTCTTCCATCAACAAAACCTGGGTTACATTGTTGGAGTTTTAATCCATCCATAACAATTTGCATCACTTTATTATTCCCTCCAGTTCCATTTAAAAAATCTTCATCAAAGCCATACTTATCTACATATGCCCATGTTAAATCCCATAATACAGTTGCCCAAATAGTACCGACACCATGAGGAATTGAATTTGAGGTGTCATTGGTGTCACCATAAGTAAATGGGTTAATTGCAAAATCAGTACTGTAAGGATAACGTCTTATACCAACATCTTCTGGGTTTTGCCCTACTGAATATGTAGCCATACCCTTTGGATCTTCTGGAAGATCTGTTGTTTTCATTGTTAGCATTAAGGCAAACCAGTCAGACCAACCTTCTCCCATTTGGGTTATGTTTGTTAAACAATTTGTAGTATTTGCACCACCTGTTAATCTGTTGGAAATACCATGGCCATATTCATGCGCCACAATAAGGTTATCCAAACTTCCATCTTTTTGGTAAGGCCCTGCATCCAATAAAGACGCATTAATTGTATCGCCATTTAATAATGCGGCAATAAGTGCCTCACCATCAATATTATTAATCATTATTGAAGGGATAGTTACATTAGCGCCAACAGCTCCACCACCCATTGTAATAGGATCTCCAGCAACATTATTAACCATTATAACAGCAACTGCACCTTCATTTTCTGCAGCTAATATTTTAAAACCAAATTCGCAAACACCACGACGAATAACAACTATCTTACCATTTAAATCAGCACCATTAGTAATATTGTTACAACCATCTTGTGGATCTGTTGAACTCATTCCTCCAATGTTATTATCTACAACCAATGCTAAATCAGCAGTAATTGGTGTTGAAGATAATGTGCCTCCAAAGTTTGCTGGTAAACCAGCATAGTCTCCAGATAAAGAACCATTGTTAATCGTTAATGGATCACCTGCGGGACCTGATGCTGACCATAAGAACATTGTCATTCCTGGATTACCACCATCTGGAGGTGTTCCAAAAGTTGCATTATTTAATCCAGCACCATCTTGACCATCTGCAAAAACAAAATCGTTCCCAATACCTCCATTGCCATAGTTGTTTTCTTGAAAATTACCACTAGCTTCATCAAAACCATACTCATACCATACATCATGCATCATATTATTCATATAGAATAAATTTGTTAATGATACATCTTCATATAGGGCTGGTGCTTGATTTAAATTCAGAGGAAAATCAAAATTTAAAGAAGCCGTTCCGTCAGGCATATAACCATTATCATCATTATTGGCATCTCTATCTTCCTGTGCCCAAACATTATTACCTCTAGTAACAGTATATTCAGGTCCACTAACTCCGTTTGTATCATGCCATCCAAAAGGTGACGCGTTTGGATTTGCAGGTTCGCTTACTAGTGTTCTGTCTCCATCATTTGGACCTCCAACTGGTATGGCATAAATATTATATTGAGATCCATCTACACGACGGTAATCATCTCTAAATAAAGAGAAATTATTAGATCCTACATTATGTTTTTCAACATGGTTATGAGAAATATGATTAGCGTCTCCAAAATTACAAGTTAAAATCCAATCGTTTTGGCTTAATACTTCCCCATTTAATGCATCGATACGAACACTTGGCCAAGTGGTACCATCTAAAGAATAAATACTGACATCCCAAGCTAATTTTAATTCTCCATTACTATTATAATAAACTAATTCAACTGGAATATTAACTTTAGAAATGTTACCATTAGTGTAAACATATCTCTTTTCAGCGGTTTCTAATAAAGTTAAATTTTGAGCACTTCCTAAATTTAACTCCGAAGCTGCTCTTTGTATGGCTTGTTCAGGTGATAATTGCGGAGCTATTGCGTTAACACGTTGAGCAATATTACCCATAAAATTATTGGCGTAATAAAACACAACATTATCTTTAATAGCTATACTTGAAATAGCATTAAAGATATTGATGCCTTGATATCGTTGGTTAACATAGACATGTGTTAATTTTGATTTTGTGGAAAAGAATTCTTTACTCACATATAAATCTGCTATGTCTGAGCTAACTAGATTTAAGGACTCTTTTTTTTGGTCTAAATACGATTGGATAACCGAACCATATTCTGAATTAGTCAAATTACTTTGTGCAAAACCTAGATTGGTAAGTAAAGCAATTACTAAAAACAAAACAGAATTGATGTAATTGTTTTTCATCTTTAAAATATTAGTAATTCTTATTTTTTTTGATAATTTCACAAAGATAGGCAAGTGTCACAGATAAATTAACATATTATTAAATAAATATTTAAAACAACTTTTTTTCGGTCTATTTTGATAATTTTATACCATAATTGGTATTAATGGATTCTCACCTACTAAACACAATAAATTCACCAAAAGACCTTCGAAAATTAAAGGTTAAACAGCTACTGGATCTTACAAAAGAGTTACGGCAATTTATTGTTGATATTGTTGCAACAAAAGAAGGCCATTTAGGTGCAAGTTTAGGAACAGTAGAACTTACAATTGCTCTACACTATGTTTTTAATACACCTGATGACATATTGGTCTGGGATGTAGGTCATCAAGCCTATGGTCATAAAATACTTACTGGAAGGCGAGATCAATTTATCACCAATAGGCAACTTAATGGCATTAGTGGTTTCCCAAAAAGATCTGAAAGTATCTATGACACTTTTGGTGTAGGCCATTCATCCACATCTATTTCAGCAGCTTTAGGTATGGCAATTGCCTCTCAATTAAAAGGGGAAGAAAAACACCATATTGCAGTAATAGGCGATGCTTCAATTGCTAGTGGTATGGCATTCGAAGGACTTAATCACGCTGGTGTAACCGATGCTAATTTATTAGTAATTTTAAACGACAATGCTATTGGTATTGATCCAAGCGTTGGGGCTTTAAAGCAATATTTAACTAATGTTAAAAAGGGCAAGGATGATCAAGATAATATTTTTGAGGCCTTAAACTTTAGTTATTCAGGCCCAGTTAATGGTCATGACATTGAAGCATTAATTACAGAATTCAACAGGTTAAAGCTTTTAAAAGGCCCGAAATTATTACATGTAGTTACTACTAAAGGAAAAGGCTTAAAGCTTGCCGAAGAAAACCAAGTTACCTACCATGCTCCTGGTAAATTTGATTCTACAACTGGAGAGCTTACTCCAAAAAGCAGTATAATGCAACCTCCAAAATATCAAGATGTTTTTGGACATACTATTTTAGAATTAGCAAAAAAGAACAAAAAAATTATTGGTATTACACCCGCCATGCCAACAGGAAGTTCACTAAAATACATGATTGAAGAACTTCCTAATCGTGCTTTTGATGTTGGTATTGCAGAACAACATGCCGTAACTTTTTCTGCTGGAATGGCTACTCAAGGCTTTATTCCGTTTTGCAATATTTACTCAACATTTTTACAACGTGCTTACGACCAAATCATTCACGATGTAGCCTTGCAGAATCTCCCTGTTGTTTTTTGTTTGGATCGTTCAGGCTTGGTCGGCGAAGATGGCTCTACCCATCATGGTGTTTTTGATTTAGCGTATTTACGATGCATTCCTAATCTAATAATTTTTGCTCCTAGAAATGAAGTTGAATTGCGTAATATACTCTATACAGCTCAATTGCAAAAAGCTAAAAACCCTATCGCTATTCGATACCCAAGAGGCTCGGGTGTTACTTTAAATTGGAATCAAGAATTTCAAGAAATTGAAATTGGTAAAGGCTTTGAATTACATAAAGGAAAATCTATAGCTGTTTTAAGCATTGGGACCATTTCAAAAAATGTGAGCGAAGCCATTCAAAATATGCCTTCAGTAGGCCATTATGACTTACGTTTTGTAAAACCTTTAGATAAAAAATTATTGCATAAAGTTTTTTCCAACTATTCTAAAATAATAACAATCGAAGATGGTTCTATAGTTGGAGGGTTTGGCAGCGCTATTTTAGAGTTTGCCAATAAAAACAATTATAAAAACGAAATTTATGTTTTAGGTATTCCAGATGAGTTTATAGAACATGGCACAATACAAGAACTCCAAACTAGTATTGGTCTTGACTCTAAAAGTTTAAGTAAATTCATTTATAAATTACTTAAGTAGTAATACTAATCTTCAGCGTAAAACTCTGTACCCTCAAAATCTGGAGCGTTCTCTGTATTCGATACTTCTTTAATTACTAATAAAAAAGCAAAGGTTACAAAGAAAATAACAATTGCTCCAAGCAAGTTTTTTTTCATGATAATTACACATTATGATTGGGGAAATAAACATATACAAAATACCGATTAAAAGCAAATTTAATCGATGAAATGCGTTTTTTATACTTACAAACCTATACCTTCAATGCTTTTATATTCTAATATAGCACGACTATCAGATAACGAAGCCACATAATTACTAACATTTAACAGCCTATCATAAATAGTATCATTTGCTTTTCTCACAATACCTTTTGGCAATGTTTTTAAGATGAGTTTATCGTAATTTGACTCTTGATTATTATAACTATTATTAATTGCCGTTATATAGGTCTCAAGCAACTTATTGATTACTTTATATCCAATAATTTCTTTATTTATAACCTCATCAGATTGATAAACATTTTCAATACTAATCTTTATTATGTCGTTTATTTGAGCTTCATACTTACTTTTATCCAGTAGAGCAGTTTTAAAATTTCCTTTGAGAATAGCTTCCTCATTAGACACAAAAATCTCTACGGCTTCATTTATTAATGTATTTATGGCAAGTGCCCTTAAATAACTAATTCTATCTTGGGTGCTACTTAACTGATTGTATTTTTTAGTATGAATAGTGTCCCTAACAAGATTTATTAAATACTCTAAAGCAAATTCTTCTTGAATGAGTCCTAAATTTATACCATCTTCAAAATCAATAATAGTATAACATATGTCATCTGCCGCTTCAACTAAAAATGCTAAAGGGTGCCTTGAAAAGCTTATGTCTTCATTAGAACCCGTTTTAATTAAGCCTAATTCATCAACAACATCTTGAAAGGCTAATTTTTCACTTTGAAAAAATCCATACTTCTTATCTGCTATATGATTGGTTGGTTTTTTAGGCAACGACTCTTTTGGATACTTTATAAAAGCGCCGAGAGTGGCATAGCTTAAACGTAAGCCGCCTTCTCTACCCGTTCTACTTTCGGTTAAAATTTTAAATCCGTTGGCATTGCCTTCAAAATCACATAAATCTTGGTATTGCTTTTTTGTTAATTTATCTTTAAAACCAAACCCTTTTCCCGTTTTAAAATATTCACCTATAGCTTTCTCTCCCGAATGTCCAAAAGGCGGATTACCAATATCATGAGCAATAGCGGCAGCTGCAACTATAGCGCCAAAGTCATTGGCCCGATATCCATGTATACTTTGTAAGTGTGGGTATTTTTCCAATAATTTTATTCCTACTCGTCTACCTAACGTTCTACCAACAACACTTACCTCTAAACTATGTGTTAATCGCGTATGCACAAAATCGGTTTGAGATAATGGAATAACTTGGGTTTTATCTTGAAGGCTTCTAAACTCGGTAGAAAAAATAATTCTGTCAAAATCTACTTCAAAGCCCAATCGTGTTTCATCCTGCTCTTTTCGCAGGCGTTTATTGGTATCGCCAAATCGTTTTAAAGAAAGTAATTGTTCCCAATTCATAATGCTAAAATTGGTTTGCAAGATACATTTTTTCAATGTTAAGAAATTGTTTTTAAAAGCGATTTTTTTGTGCCTGACGGTAACGTTTAGGTAACAGTTTTATGATTTAGGTTTAACCTGCAATTAACCTTGACTTTACATTTATCCGGTTTCTTTGCGACATCAAAATTCAAGAAAATATAATGAGACATATATTACTATTTATTCTACTTATTTCGGCTTCATTTATTCAAGGTCAAAGTTCGGGAGAGCTTGTTGGTAAATTAACTGATAAAGATTTCAACGACGAACCTTTAGCATTCGCTAATATTTTATTAAAAGGAACTATTAAAGGAACTACCTCTGATTTAGATGGACTATACAGTATAACAAATATTGAACCAGGAGTATATACTGTTGAATACAGTTTTATTGGATATGAAACTCAAGAAATTGAAGTTACCATTGAGGCGGATAAAGTAACTGAAATTAACATTTCAATGTCGGCTTCTGCGGCTTCTTTAGATGAAGTTGTAATTAAAACAACTACTAGACGTGATAGTGAGGTTGCTCTACTTTTGGAACAGAAAAAAGCAGTGGAAATTAAACAAAGTATAGGCGCTGAAGAACTATCAAGAAAAGGAGTTAGTGATGCAGCTGGTGCTGTTGCTAAAATTTCAGGTGTTTCAAAGCAAGAAGGTTCTAGTAACGTTTATGTACGTGGTTTAGGTGATCGCTATTTAAATACAACTATGAATGGCTTATCGTTACCATCAAATGATGTTAATAAAAAGAATATCGATTTAGATTTATTTTCATCAGATATTATTGAAAATGTATCTATTAGTAAAGCTTATTCTACTAATTTCTATGGGGATTTTTCAGCGGGAAATGTAGATATAAGTTCAAAAAATTTCAAAGGTGATTTTTATGTAGATGCTTTTGTTAGTTCAGGTTTTAACACCAATGCCATTGATAAAAACTTTGTTAGAAGTGAAGGTACGGGATATTGGGGATATTATGGTCGTTATGAGCACAATCCTTTTGCTGTAATATTATCACATGGTGTAGACCCTGTTGATGCTGGATCACCAATTAATATTGGTTATGGTGCTTCAATTGGCAAAAGCTTTGATTTCAAAAATGATTCGCGCTTAAGTATTTTTATTACTGGTTCTTTTGAAAACGGTTTTGAATATAGAAAAGGAACCAATACAGATTTCACATTGGTTGAAAAGAAAGCCTATATAGATAGTGCTGAAGAATTTGATTACGGCACCACATCTACTGCAATGGCCAATTTAAACTACAGAATTGATGACAACAACACTTTAAAATTCAACTCGTTGTTTATCAATAGTTCTAGTGATGTGGTAGGATATTTTGGTATAGATGGTAAAGGTAGAAACCGAGACGCTATTTTAAATACCGACGAAGGTTTTTATCAAATGAACGTACAGTTTGATCAAACTAGAATGTTTGTTAATCAGTTATTAGGAAATCACAAATCTGGAGATTTTGAAGTAGATTGGGGGTTTGGTTATAATTCGGTTTTTTCAGACCAACCAGATAGAAGACGTGTAAGTATTGAAAATTACCAATATGCACTAGACAACGACCCACTTACTAACCCTACATTTTACAACAATATTGATTTTGACAACCAGCGATACTTTCAAAATATTGAAGACGAAGAGTACAATGGTAGGTTAAATATATCTTACGAGCCAAGTGAAACCATAAAAATAAATTTAGGGTATAACGGCAAAACCAAAGAACGTAACTTTGAGAACATTCGTTATGGGTACGAAATAGTTGATACAGACTACCAAATTACAGATGTTAACAATTTAAATAGCATCTTCAACTTATCAAACTTAAATATAAGTGAAGGTAGCGACGGTATTTACCAAATTAAAGTTATAAACAGCTATCCAGGACAATCTAACACCAACCGTCCAGGTTTACCAGAAAACACCTACACAGGTAATTTAGATATTTATGCTGGTTATTTAAATGCTGAAATTAAAGCTGGTGAAAAATGGTTATTCGTTCCTGGTGTAAGATTAGAATCTGTAAATCAAAAAATTGCTTATGATGTTATTAATTTAGGTAACAACGGAAAAGCAGAAATTGGATTCTACGACAACTTCTTCTTACCAAGCTTGAATGTGAAATATGCTTTAAATGAAGATCAAAACCTTCGCTTTTCAGCAAGTCAAACTATTTCAATTCCTGAATTCAAGGAAGTAGCACCTTTTGTTTACGAAAATATTTCTACTAGAATTGGTGGTAACCCAGATTTATTAGACAAAGGAGTATCTAAAATATTCAATATTGACTTAAAGTACGAATGGTTCTTTAGCAGCAGTGAAATTTTCTCTGTTGGTTTATTTGCCAAGCAAATTAACGATCCTGTAAATTTAGTTGTAGCAGCAGACGCAACCGGAACACAACGTTTTTTCCGAACTGGAGATAAAGCCGAAGTTTTCGGTGTTGAAGTTGAAGTTAGAAAAGACTTGCTTAAGAATACTGATGATGACACGATATTGTCAGCAGGTTTAAATGCAACATACATGCACACCAATCAAGATTTGTATGACGAAATCAATGGTACATTTAGTGTAAGCTTCGATTCAGATGAAGATGAACTTCAAGGTGCATCACCGTTTTTAATAAATGCAGATGTTAGCTTCTCTCCTACTTTCAATAATTATAAGCCAGTAGCTAATTTAGTGTTCTCATATTTTTCAGACAGAATTGATGCTTTAGGCGGTGGCCAGCTAGGTAATATTATTGAATATGGCGTACCTACTTTAGATTTTATTTGGAAAAATACAATAAAGGAGAACTTCCAAGTTAATTTAAGCTTACAAAACCTTTTAAATCCAACCATAAAATATGTTCGTGAAACTACTTTAGGTGAAGTTGTAGTAAACTCCGCTAATGGTAATGGCGTTTCTGATTACAAACGCGGCATGAACATAGGATTACAATTAAAATATAATTTTTAGAAACCATAATAATAAATAAAGACAATAATTAAACTCAAAAACAATGAAGAATAATTTAATTTTAGGATTAGCAATTGTATCAATGCTTTTCTCTTGTACTACAGATGATACTGCTGATGTTGTTATTAATGACAACAGTGTGATTAACAATAATGGAAATGGTGGTGGACCAACTGATCCAGAAACGATTTTCTTATCAGGAACTTATACTGAAGATTTAACTTTAGACGCCAACAACACTTATAAAGTTAACGGTCCTTTAATCATGGCTGCCGGAACTACATTAACTATTCCAGCTGGAATGACTATTGAGGCTTTGGCTGCTGGAGCTAATGTTTATATTGCTATTGCTCAAGATGCCACAATTATAGCAAACGGTACTGCCGACAACCCAATTGTTTTAACTTCAGATGCTTCTAACCCATCTGCTGGAGATTGGGGTGGTTTAATTGTTTTGGGAAGAGCTCCAATAAACTCTGTAACAGGAACAGCAACTGCAACTTCTGAAATCGCAGCTTTACCATTCGGTGGTCAAGATGGTGATGATGATTCAGGGATAATTCGTTATGTGCGTGTTGAGTATTCAGGTGGTGCTGCTGATGGTCAATCTGAAAACAATGGAATCTCATTTTACGGTGTAGGTCGTGGAACTATTGTAGAATATATTCAAGCTTACGAAGGTAAAGATGACGGCGTAGAATTTTTTGGTGGAACTGTAAATGTTAACTACATGTCTGTTGTGAATTGTCAAGATGATTCAATTGACTGGACAGAAGGTTATACAGGTACAATTACAAATGCTTATGTTAAACATGGTGCTAGCCACGATAAAGGTATTGAGGCTGACGGTTATAATACAGATTTCAGTAATGCTGCTGGATACTTTTCAAAACCAACTGTTACTAATTTAACTATAATTGGAAATGGATCTGCAACAGGAAATGAGGCCATCCGTTTAAGAGCTGGTACGCAAGGTATTTTCAACAATGTTTGGATAGAAGGTTTTGAAGAAGGCTTTGATTTAGATGGTGACTCTGGCGATAACCCAACAGGTGCTGGTGTTTTAAATGGAGACACAAGTGTAACTGATGTCACGTTTATGGATGTAACTTTAAACATGAAAAACGACACAGGTGAAGTATTTACTGAAGCCGATTTTATTTCGGGAATCGGAAATGGAACTGGTACAGATTACGCTACTTGGGGAGCTAACTGGACTGTTGAATAAGAAAGCTTTTATCTCAAAAAAAAAGCGTCCAAAAACTAATTTGGACGCTTTTTTATTACACTACATTGCTATTTAATCTCTTATGGCAAGTTTAGACTTATTAGTCCATTCACTTACACTTGCAATAGCATTATTACTATAATCTACTTCTTTTAAAGTTTTATCTGTCCAATAAAACCACTTGCCGACTTTTTTCCCATTATCATAATTCGCAGAAACTAGTTTACTGCCTTCAGCGTTAAAAGACAACCACTCACCTTGAAGTTTTCCATCTAAAGTGTAATAGCCTGTTTGGCTTACTACTCCATTGTCATGATAGTATGTAACCTCAATTAAATTGGTATCCTTATTAAGCTTTAATTCACGCTCTTGTTGCGCAAATGAAACCGCTGTAATTAAAAAGGCAATAAAGAAAACAAACTTCTTCATAATTATTTGGGTTTAATATTATATTTCAAATATAGTAATTAGTTAATATTTAAGCAACATTTACATAACATTAATTTAACATTAGAGATTCAATATGTTGTGTTTCAATATTTTACACATAATGCATTATTTAAATTTCCTTAATAATTAATTAATATTGGCGTTACATTAAAGTGTTATTTAATGATGACATTTGCTCTGTCTTAAGACGACAATTTAGTTATTTCATATAATCTATTAGTTTTTGTCGACTATATTATCATGAATTCTAGATGGCTGCCTCTGGCCAAGGCGGCCTTTTTTGTTCCTAATATTAATGATTACGTAACATTAAGTTAACATTAGAGTTGGTTATTTGCAGCGACAAAAACTAATATCTGACAAATGAAATTTAAAATGGCTTTTGCTATATTGCTGTTCACAGTAATAGCATCGTCTTACTCTCAAGAATTAAAATCCCCTAAATTTGGCAAAGGCTTATTTAACCTAGTCGGAAAAGATAGCTCATGGACCATGAAAATCGGCACAAGGTTTCAGTTTTTAGCAAGCAACCTGATGAGCGAAGGTCAAAGCCCAGAAACAAATTTCCTTATTCGTCGCGCACGTTTAAAATTTGATGGCTTTGCTGTTTCTCCTAAATTAAAATATAAAATTGAGCTTGGGCTTTCTAACAGGGACATGTCTGGAGTTACACCTTTTACCAGAAATACACCGCGTTATGTAATGGACGCTGTTATTAAATATAATTTTTATGGTAATTTTGTACTTTGGGTTGGGCAAACTAAATTGCCAGGCAACAGAGAACGTGTAATATCATCTGCTAACATGCAACAAGTAGACCGTTCTGTATTGAATGCTAGATTTAATATTGATCGTGATATTGGGTTTCAATTAAGACATCATTTCACCCTATTCAATAATTTTGAAGTAAGGGAAATTTTTGCGCTGTCTCAAGGTGAAGGTAGAAATGTAGTAACCGGTAATTTAGGTGGGCATCAATATACGGGTAGAATAGAGCTCCTACCTTTTGGAAAGTTTGAAGGCAAAGGAGATTATTTTGGTTCTGATTTAAAAAGAGAGCAAACCCCAAAATTAGCTATAGGAGTCACATACGATCATAATAACAATGCTGTAAAAACACGAAGTAACATGGGCTCTTGGATGGAAACTGACACAGGGTTTTATGAAACCAACATTAACACGCTCTTTATTGATGCCATGTTTAAATATAAGGGGTTTAGTTTAATGACAGAATATGCCGATCGAGATGCCCCAGACCCTATAGCTAAAAATTCAGATGGTACCGAAACAGGCGATATTGTTCAAGTGGGTACAGGTATAAATATACAAAGTGGCTATCTTTTTAAAAATAATTGGGAAGTTTCAGGTAGGTACTCATATGTTAAATTAGATGAAATTACTGGAAAAGCACCAGATAAACAATATACGCTTGGTTTTTCAAAATATATTGTCGGGCATAGCCTAAAAGTTCAAACTGACTTTAGCTTTATTGATTTTAATGATAGAACAGACCAATATTTATATCGTCTGCAATTTGACATTCATTTTTAAACATAATAATAACAATAACATAACACTATAGTGATTTTCACTATAGATATTTGCAAACAATTTTAATAAGCTTTATGGATAATATTTATTTGTTTATGTTAATTGCCATTACAGTATTAGCAGTTGTTGATATTGTAGTTGGTGTAAGTAACGATGCTATTAACTTTTTGAATTCTGCCATTGGTTCTAAAGTTATTTCTTTAAGAACAATAATGATTGTAGCAAGTTTAGGTATTTTTATTGGTGCCGTTTTCTCAAGTGGTATGATGGAGGTTGCCAGAAAAGGAATTTTTGTACCTGAACAATTTGAATTTGGTGAAATCATGCTCATTTTCATGGCAGTAATGATTACTGATATATTATTATTGGATTTCTTTAACACACTTGGTTTACCTACCTCTACCACAGTTTCAATTGTATTTAACTTACTGGGTGCTGCAGTTGTAATGTCACTAATAAAGATAAGTCATTCAAGTACTGAAACATTTGCTGATTTAGGCAAGTATATCAATCAAGAAAAAGCACTAACCATAATAAGTGGAATTTTACTTTCGGTTTTTATAGCTTTTAGTGTAGGAGCTCTAGTTCAATGGATTTCTCGTCTTATTTTTACTTTTAACTACGAAAAGAAAGTCAAGAATTTTGGAATTGTTTTTGGTGGCGTTGCATTAACGGCCATTACGTATTTCATTTTTCTAAAAGGACTTAAAGGGACACCTTATTACAATGAATTAAAAGGGCTATTGGAAGGTAATGAAATTCTAATCATTTTCGGAAGTTTTATTTTCTGGACATTATTCTCTTTTATCTTTGAAAAGTTAACAAAAAGAACCGTTCTTATAGCCGTTATTGCCGTTGGAACATTTGGATTAGCATTAGCTTTTTCGGGTAATGACTTGGTAAACTTTATTGGTGTTCCAATGGCTGCTTACCATTCTTATGAAGCTTGGATTGCAAACGGCATGGATACTGCAATGTCCATGGCTGTTTTAGATAAAAAAGTGCCAGCTGAACCACTATTACTTTTTATAGCTGGTGGCATTATGGTATTAACCTTATGGTTGTCAAAAAAAGCTAAAACGGTTGCTGAAACAGAAATTAGCTTATCACGCCAAAGTGATACCCATGAAAAATTTAAACCTAATATGCTTTCAAGAGCTTTGGTTAAAGGATCGTCTGATTTAGCAACATATTTTAGTGCAATAGTACCAATGTCATTGCAGGAAAACATTAATAACAGCTTTAAAAAGCCCGACGAAAAGTATCTGTCAAAAGACCAGAGTATTGACGCGCCCGCTTTTGATATGATTCGTGCCTCTGTTAACTTAATGGTCGCTGGTGTTTTAATTGCCATTGCTACTTCAATGAAGTTACCACTTTCAACAACCTATGTAACCTTTATGGTTGCTATGGGTACTTCATTGGCTGATAGAGCTTGGGGTGCAGAAAGTGCTGTTTATAGAGTAGCTGGTGTACTAAATGTTATTGGAGGTTGGTTTGGAACTGCTATTGGAGCTTTTATTGCCTCTGGAACAGTAGTTTATTTAATTAATTGGAATCCAAAAGTAATCATCCCTATTTTACTTCTTATAACAGCATTTTTGTTGTACAGAAATTACATGTCACACAAAAACAAAACTACCAAAAGTGTTGACGAAGATAGTCTAAAAATGGCTGAAAGTAGTTCCATTCAAGGGGTTATACATGAAAGTGCTGGCAACATTGCAAAAGTTGTAAAAAGAACAAACAAAATTTATTCAAATGCTATAGTTGGTTTAGCGAGGCAAAACACCGACCTGCTTAAGAAGAGTAAAAAGGATGTTGTTAAGCTATCTGATGAGGTTGATAAATTACGTGACAATATATTTTATTTTATAAAAAATTTAGATGAGTCTAGTATTGGAGCAAGTAACTTTTATATAAACGTATTGGGTTATCTGCAAGATATGACCCAATCTTTAGAGTACATTTCTAAAGTAAGTTATAAGCATATCAACAATAATCACAAAAAACTAAAGTTCAACCAAATAAAAGAACTAAAAGAAATTGACGATAAACTTGAAATATTATTTAGCGATACTGAAAAAGCTTTCAAAACAGAGTCTTTTGAACAAATTCAGTTTATCTTAAATGAAAAGAAGGAAGTTTATGATTTAGTTAAGGATAAAATACATAAGCAAGTAAAACGCACTCGAACTGAAGAGTCGAGTCCAAAAAACACAACCTTGTATTTTAGTATTTTACTGGAAACAAAAGACTTATTAAATGCAACTATGAATTTGTTACAAGAATATCATGATTCACATGATAGTTCTGTAGCACCTGCAAAACTCCCAGAAGATATTGAGAATGTTGAAGATATAGTAGATACAGAATCTGAATAGTATTTAGACCATTAAATAAAAAAACACCTGGCCTAACTAGGTGTTTTTTTATGTCCATTTTCTAACAATGTGTCTCTATTACCGTATAATAATTCGGCAACATTAATAAGCTTCTTAATCATATCGTTAACATTATCATTATCGTTAACAAGTGATGAGGCCATATCTACGGTTATCAGGTCTTTTCTAATTAAAGTATCAATCTCTAAATTCCCTTTATGAATATTATCTCTAGCCTCTTCTTTTAGTGCCATTAAGGTTTTATAATATGTATCTCTTTCTTTTTCTGTTCTAAACAAATGAATGGTACGCAATACTTTGGCTACGCGTTTCCTTAATTTGTCGTACTCCTTTTTTATGTACTTGTTTTCAGAGTTGAGGTATAATGTAATATTTCTACTTAATTCACTCACATCTCTAATAATCTCAACCATTTTACGGTTAGCTACTTTTATCTCGCTAATCTGTCTGTTTTGAGCTTCTGTTAAATCTAATTGGCTTTGGGCTTTGGTTGCATAATTTATTATTTGCCCATAAACACTCTTTATTTTAGTAATGTACTGTTCCCTAATATCCAACTCAAATAACACATTAGATTTTTTTATAACTTTCTTTAATTTCAATTCAGATTTTATGTCTTTTCTATGAATATTTAAAGCATGTGCAACAATCTCAAATATGCTCTTTTTATACAGATACTTTGATTCTCTTAATAGTGCAGCAATTGCTGTTTCTGGATATTTTAATATTGACTTTTTAAGAAATTTAGGTTCATTAACAGGCTTTTCGGGTTCTAATTTTTCTGTTACTAAACGCTCTACCAATTTTGAAATTGGGTTAACAAACCAAATTAATAAAAAGGTATTAATAATATTAAAAGCAGTGTGAAACAATGAAATAGCAACAGGAATTGCAGCAGCAGATAAATACGGTGAATCTGATCCGAATGCTTGGCTCAACCAGTCAATAAACCGTAAAAAAGGATAAAATAAAACGAGCATCCACAATACACCCAATATATTAAAAACCAAATGTGCCCTTGCTGTACGTTTGGCTTTGTAGTTAGCTACCAATGCCGCCAGATTAGCTGTTATGGTCGTTCCAATATTTTCACCTAAAACCATTGCGGCTGCCAGTTCAAAAGGAATCCAACCTTCAGCTGTCATTATTAATGTTAATGCCATGGTTGCACTAGATGATTGTATAACTACCGTTAAAACGGTTCCTATTAATAAAAAAAGTAAAATAGAAATATACCCCAAATTGGTGTAATGCGATAGAAAAGCTAAAATCTCTGGATTACTTTTTATATCTGGCATGGCTTCTTTAAGAAACTGAAGCCCTATAAACAGTAGCGCAAATCCTATAATGAAGTTTCCCCAATCGCTTGCTTTTTTACGTTTTGAAAACGTAAATAAAAACCCAAAACCTACTAATGGAAGAGCTATTGTACTCATGCTTACTTTAAATCCTAAAATGGTTATTAGCCAGGCGGTAACAGTTGTCCCAATATTAGCTCCCATAATTACACTTATAGACTCGGTTAAAGTAAGAAGCCCGGCATTAGAAAAGCTTACTACCATTAACGTTGTTGCCGAAGAAGATTGAATAACGGCTGTAATTAAAAACCCAGTAATAACGCCAAAAACCCTATTCGATGTCATAGACGCCAAAATGGACCGTAGTTTATTACCAGCCAGTTTTAACAAGGCATCACTCATAACCTTCATCCCAAAAAGGAATAAGCCTAATGCACCTATTAATTGCAAAATGTCATAAAATCCGTAAGACATAGTTTAGATTGTCGACTATATGCATTTGTAAGATTGTATTAAAGTACTGCTATCTTTTTAAAAAACAAAAAAGCACCTCTCTCGAGATGCTTTTTCTAACACTTAAATTTAATTTAATTAAGAACCGCACATCAGGCAATCGTCACCTTCTGCTTCTTTAGCTTGAGCAATTAAAGCTTTCATCTCTTCAGCAGTCATAGGCTCAACTTCTTCAGTGGCTTGACTTTTTGCAAACTTTTCTGCTGTTTTTGCAGCTTGTTGTTTTTGCTGTGTAACCACCGTTTGGTCTACAGCTACAGTTTCTGCAACAGGCTCTTCTTTTTTATCTTTGGACAACGTGAATTTAATAGCATCTACAGCACTCTTGGTTCTTAAATAATACATACCTGTCTTTAAACCGCTCTTCCATGCATAGAAGTGCATAGAGGTTAATTTAGCCATTGTTGCGCCTTCCATAAATAAGTTCAACGATTGAGATTGGTCAATGAAATATCCGCGTTGCCGCGACATATCAATAATATCTTTCATGCTCAATTCCCAAACCGTTTTATATAGTTCTTTAATGTCTTGAGGAATAATATCTATATTTTGAATAGAACCATTGGCTCTCATAATATCCTGTTTCAGGCTTTCATTCCATAAACCAAGCTCTACTAAATCTTCTAATAAATGCTTGTTTACTACAATAAACTCTCCTGATAACACACGACGCGTGTAGATATTAGATGTATAAGGTTCAAAACATTCATTGTTTCCAAGTATTTGTGAAGTGCTTGCTGTTGGCATTGGTGCTACCAATAATGAATTTCTAACACCATGTTTTTTAACATCTTTACGCAACTTGTCCCAATTCCAACGTCCGCTTAACTCTTCATCTTTTATGTTCCATAAGTTATGTTGGAATTCACCTTTACTAATAGGCGAACCTTTATAAGTTTTATAAGGCCCATCTGCTTTTGCCTCTTCCATACTTGCTGTAACAGCAGCAAAATAAAGTGTTTCAAAAATATCTTGGTTTAAAGCTTTGGCTTCATCACTGGTAAATGGCATACGTAATTTAATGAACGTATCGGCCAAACCTTGAACGCCTAAACCAATTGGTCTGTGACGGAAATTAGAATTCTCTGCTTCTTTAACAGGATAGTAGTTTCTATCAATTACCTTATTCAAGTTTTTGGTAACGCGCTTTGTAATACGGAACAGTTCTTTATGGTCAAATTCACCATTTTTAATAAACATTGGTAAAGCTATAGATGCCAAATTACAAACTGCTACTTCATCTGGTGATGTATATTCTAAAATCTCTGTACACAAGTTAGACGAACGGATAGTTCCTAAATTTTGTTGGTTTGATTTACGGTTGGCAGCATCTTTATACAACATATAAGGCGTACCCGTTTCTATTTGGGACTCTAATATTTTCTCCCAAAGCTCACGTGCCTTTATGGTTTTACGGCCTTTACCTTCTGACTCGTATTTTAAATATAATTCTTCAAAAGCTTCACTATGTGTTTCATCTAATCCAGGGCATTCATTAGGGCACATTAAGGTCCAAGGACCATCTTCCTGCACACGCTTCATGAATAAATCAGAAATCCACATAGCATAGAACAAATCACGCGCACGCATTTCTTCTTTACCATGATTCTTTTTTAAATCTAAAAAGTCAAAAATATCAGCATGCCATGTTTCAATATAAATTGCGAAACTCCCTTTACGCTTTCCACCACCTTGATCAACATATCTAGCTGTATCATTAAATACTTTTAACATAGGAACGATACCATTAGACGTTCCATTAGTACCAGCTATATAACTGCCAGTAGCACGAATATTATGAATAGCCAAACCAATACCTCCCGCAGACTGCGAAATTTTAGCAGTTTGTTTTAATGTATCGTAAATGCCATCAATGCTATCTTCTTTCATTGTTAATAAGAAACAAGAAGACATTTGTGGTTTTGGTGTTCCAGAATTAAATAGTGTTGGTGTAGCGTGTGTAAAATATTTTTTAGACATTAACTCATAGGTTTCAATAGCAGCATCTAAATCATTTAAATGAATACCAATTGAAACACGCATAAGCATGTGTTGTGGACGCTCGGCAATTTGTCCGTTAAGTTTCAACAAATAAGATCGCTCTAATGTTTTAAACCCAAAATAATCGTAACCAAAATCGCGATTATAAATAATTGTAGAATCTAACTTTTCCTTATTCTCTTGAATAACTTTAAAAACTTCATCAGATAAAAGCGGTGCCTTTTTACCTGTTCTAGGGTTTACGTAGTTATATAAATCGCTCATTACCTCGCTGAACGATTTCTTGGTGTTTTTATGTAAGTTAGAAACAGAGATTCGTGCAGCCAATCGTGCATAATCTGGATGAGCGGTTGTCATGGTTGCAGCAATTTCTGCAGCCAAGTTATCTAACTCACTTGTTGTTACACCATCATACAAGCCTTCAATGACTCGCATGGCTACTTTTACAGGATCTACTAATTCATTCAACCCATAACACAACTTTCTTACGCGAGCTGTTATTTTGTCGAACATCATTGGTTCTTTTCTGCCGTCTCTTTTTACTACATACATATTTTTTAATGGTTTTTATTTTCCTGATACACCTGTCAGGATTTGGATTAATTAGTTGGTTTAGCCGTCCATTTTCTATTGTGAAAACAGACAAAAAAATTTATAATTAAGTAATAACAGGATATTATAGATGAAAATCTATCACGAATTGCTATTAACCAATTATAATAAGGATCTATTTAAAAATCAGCATCAAAACTGAACTTGTCTTTTTCTTCTTCTTTATTAAGCACACCTGCTTTTTGGTATTCAGACACACGCTTTTCAAAGAAATTGGTTTTTCCCTGTAGCGAAATCATATCCATAAAGTCAAATGGATTTGACACATTATACTCTTTCTCACAACCAAGTTCTCCCAATAATCTATCGGTTACAAACTCCAAATATTGGGTCATAAGTTTAGCATTCATACCTATTAAACTCACCGGAAGTGACTCTGTAATAAACTCGCGTTCTATATTTAAGGCGTCAACAAGGATTTCTCTAATACGTTCTTTTGGCACTTTGTTTACCAAATGTTCGTTGTGTAAGTGTACTGCAAAATCACAGTGCACACCTTCATCTCTTGATATTAATTCATTAGAGAACGTTAAACCTGGCATTAGTCCACGTTTTTTTAGCCAAAAAATTGAGCAAAATGCACCAGAAAAGAAAATACCCTCAACTGCGGCAAAAGCAATTAAACGTTCAGCGAAACTTGGTGATTCTATCCATTTTAAAGCCCAATCGGCTTTTTTCTTAATGGCTGGAAAATTTTCAATGGCTTTAAACAAAACATCTTTCTCCTTTTCATCCTTAACATAGGTATCTATAAGTAACGAATAGGTTTCACTGTGAATGTTCTCCATCATGATTTGGAAACCATAGAAGAATTTTGCCTCGCTATATTGTACTTCGTTAACAAAATTTTCTGCCAAATTTTCATTCACAATGCCATCACTTGCTGCAAAGAAGGCTAAAATGTGCTTTATAAAATAACGCTCATCATCATTTAACTTTGATGACCAGTCTGTTAAATCTTGGTGCAAATCAATTTCTTCTGCAGTCCAGAAACTAGCTTCAGACTTTTTATACCACTCCCAAATATCATGATGTTGAATAGGAAAAATTACAAATCTATCTTTGTTTTCTTGTAAAATGGGTTCTGTAGCCTGAGACATGTTTCTTTTGTTTTTTATTAAATTTTAATGAATAATTTAGTGTGATTTGGGACTAACAAAGATTGAAAAATGTGTTTGAAAATGAAAGGCTAAGTTATAAACATTGTCAACAAGTTTTTAACAAAAACCCTGTAACAAGACACAGCATTAGGCTGAAAAAATAAAGTTTAACTATTTGTATATCAGGCAATTGTAATTAATATTTGATTTCAATAATTCGTAAGATTTTACGCATTAAAACTATCCTAACGCATTATAAACAGTACAATTATTACTCGAGAAATTCTAATGAAAACAAAAGAAAAAGAGCGGCCAAAAACAACCGCTCTTTTTCTACTAACTAACTAACTAATAAATTTAATGAAATTCTAAATAAAAAGCTAGACGAGTCTAGCTTTTTACAGATCAATAGCAAATACCCTTTAATAAATGTATAAATCCTTAAATAATTTAATAGCAATGCTAATATCTAAAATATTTCGATAGTTGACGTATATAAATGTATAGTTGGTAATGAAATTTGTATAATTGGTATTAAGAAAAAATAAACTGCTTCAACATATTATATTAGTATATTTGGAATATGATAAGAGCCGTAATTGTAGACGATGAGCAAAAAGCTATAGATAGCTTATCTTGGGAATTAACCACCTTTAGTAATGCTATTGAGATAGCAAAAACCTTTAGCAATCCAGAAGAAGCCATTCATTACCTCAACACTAATTCTTTGGATTGTTTGTTTTTAGATATTAACATGCCTACTATGGATGGTTTTCAGTTTCTCGACAAACTGGCCAAACGCGATTTTGCAGTTGTAATTACTACAGCTTATAATGAATATGCTTTAAAAGCGCTAAAACATGAAGCAATAGATTATCTTCTAAAGCCAATTGATTCTGATGATTTAAAAAATACCATTAACAAAATAAAAAAACACAACTCAAATAATATTCCTATATCCAAAATCGAGGAAGTGTTAATTAATTTCAATAAGAATTTTAATCAAAAGCGTATTTCTATTAATACAGATGGTAAGCTAGTGTTTTTAGAAACCGACGACATAATCTATATAGAGTCTGAAGGCAATTACAGCACTTTTGTTATGAACGACAATCAAAAAATTGTTGTTACTAAAAAATTAAAGGAAGTAAATGCCATCTTGCCTGAAAGTTATTTTTTCAGAATTCACAACTCCTATATTGTAAACCTTAATAAAATAAAAGAGTTTATAAAAAATGATGGCTATGTTATTATGCAGTCTAACTACAAAATACCTGTTGCTAGACAACGAAAATCTGACTTTTTAGATAAATTATAGTTTAATCATGCTTCAGCGCCATAAATATCAACTTGTTCTAAAAATTGTTTTATTTTCTTTTAGCTTCTTATTAAGCTTCAAGGGGTTTACACAGCCTCAAAGTATAAATAAATTTATCACTTTGGTGGATAGTGTGGTAGGAGTTAAAACAAGTGGCTATAGAGAAATTAACACGGTTTTTAGAGGCACAACAAAAGATACCGTTAAAATGAATTATCTTCTAAAAAGAAGTTTAGAAGCTAATTATAATGAGGGCGCATCTTATGCTTTAAACAAATTAGGCGAAACCTATAGAAATATCTCTAATTACCAAAAAGCAATTGAGTCCCACAAACAGGCTTTTGATTATGCCAAAAACTCAAACAGCATTGAACTGGAAGTACGAAGTTTAAATATGCTTGGCGTAGTTTATAGACGAATGGACGCCATTCGTTCGGCATTGGACTACCACAAAGAAGCTTTAGACATAGCAGAGTCTCAAAAAAACCCATCTTTAGAAATCAAGTATAATATTGCCGTTTCCCAAAATAGTATAGGCAATATTTATTTGGCTCTCAAACAATACAATTTAGCTCTTGACCAATTTAACAAATCGCTTCAAATAGAATTGGAACTGGGCAACAAACTTGGTTTAGCCATTAACAACCAAAACATTGGCTATGCCAAAGAAAAACTGGGCAGTTTAAATGAAGCTTTAAGTTATTATGAAAAATCGTTGAAATACAATAACGAAATTAATTCAAAAATAGGTCAAGTAATTTGTTACAACAGTATTGGTAAAGTTTATATACAAAAGGAAGAGTTTAAAAAAAGTGAGGCTTTTATTAAGGATGCCTTGAGCAAAGCTCTTGAGGTAAATGATCAATATTATATTTCAACTTCATATTTAAATTTGGGGCTATTACAATTAAAACAACAAGATTATGACAATGCCGAAGAAAATCTTAACCAAGCACTTGAAATCTCAAAAGACTTTAATTTAAAGTCAACCGAAATAGAAACCTATCTATACCTCTCGGAGTTATATGATAAAATAGGAGATTCTAAAAAAGCTTTTACATTGTACAAAAAACATGTTGTGCTTGATGAAACCCTTACCAACGAAAGAAACTTGCAATATGTTAACGATTTGATTATTAAATATGAAAGTGAAAAGAAAAACAGCCAGATAAAAGCTTTAGCTAATGAAAATGAAATAGTAAAATTAAAACTAGCCCAAAATAACCGCACACTAATTTTAAGTTTATTAGGTGGCTGTTTAGCTCTTATTATATTATTTATACTTCATAGGCAACGTCAACTTAAAAACGATAAAAAAATAATTACTCTCGAACAAGAGATGTTGCGAAACCAAATGAACCCACACTTTATTTTTAATTCTTTGAATTCAATTAAACTGTATATTATTAATAATGAAAAAGAAAATGCTGTTTACTATCTCAACAAGTTTTCAAAACTTATTAGAAAAATTTTAGTGGCTTCAACAGAAAAAGAAATCTCGCTAGAGGACGAGCTAGAAACCATGTCTTTATACATTAACATTGAAAACATAAGGTTTTCCAATGATATTGATTACAAGGTTATAATTGATGAAGGTATCAATCCAGCTCTTATTAAAGTGCCCTCATTAATATTTCAACCTTTTTTAGAAAATGCCATATGGCATGGATTATCTTCTAAAACCGAAGACAAAAAAATTAGCCTTCATGTAAAAAGTGACAATCCCAACTATGTAACCGTTATAATTACCGATAATGGTATTGGCAGAGTGGCGTCTAACAAAATAAAAGAAACCAAAAAACTAAAAAGAAAATCCCTTGGTATACAGATTACCCATGCACGATTAGAGAACTTCTCTAAAAACTACACTTACGATTATGAATTAAAAATTAATGACCTCTACGAATCTGGCCATGCTATTGGAACGCAAGTAGTGGTTAATATTCCAACTAAAATAAATTCGTTAAAAATTGCCTAATTACTTATAGTTTTCTGCAACCTTCTCCAGTTCCATGTACCAATCTTCCCCAAACTTTCTAATTAAGGCTTCTTTTACAAACTTATAAATAGGAACCTGAAGTTCTTTCCCCAAAGTGCAGGCGTCATCACAAATGTGCCATTTGTTATAGTTTACAGCAGAAAATTCGCTATAATCATTTATTCGAATGGGATATAAATGACAAGAAACCGGTTTTTTCCAAGACACTTCTCCTTGGTTATAGGCCTCCTCTATGGCACATAATGCTGTTCCCTTATTGTCAAAAATTACATAAGCACAATCAGCACCATCTATTAAAGGGGTTTCAAATTCATTATCTTCAGTAATTATAGATGTCCCTTGTTCCTCAATGGCTTTAATGCCCTCTTCACGTAAAAAAGGTTTTACTTTCGGGTAGATATCTTCAAGTATTTTAACTTCTTCTTTATCTAGCGGAGCACCTGCATCACCGTCAATACAACAAGCACCCTTGCAGGCTGTTAGATTACAAACAAAATCTTTTTGAATTATATCTTCTGAAACTATTGTTTTTCCTAGTTGAAACATGCAGCAAAAATAGCTAAACTTTACTGTAATTTATATGGAATATCATTTATAATAAGCTAATTTTGCGAAAATTTTAAAGTCCAAGTCAATGGAACTCAATTTAAAAGAAATATTCACGGCATTTATGGTTTTATTTGCTGTGATTGATATAATTGGAAATATTCCCATTATAATAGACTTAAGAAAAAAAGCTGGTCACATACAGAGCGAAAAAGCCTCTATTATTGCTGGAGTTATATTGATTTTATTCCTGTTTGTGGGTAAAAATATTTTATCCTTAATTGGCATAGGTGTAAATAGTTTTGCAGTAGCTGGTGCTTTTATTCTTTTCTTTATTGCGTTAGAAATGATTTTAGGTATAACGCTTTATAAAGAAGATGAAAATTCTGCAATGACCGCATCGGTTTTTCCATTGGCATTCCCTTTAATAGCTGGACCTGGTAGTTTAACAACATTACTTTCTCTACGTGCAGAGTTTCGTGTAGAAAACATAATTGTTGCCGTAATATTAAATGTAATTATTATCTATGTAGTGCTAAAAACATCAGCTAGAATAGAACGCTTAATTGGTCAAAATGGCATTAACATAATTCGTAAGATATTTGGTGTTATTTTACTAGCCATAGCTGTAAAACTTTTTGCGCATAACATTAAAGCATTATTTGTATAATATGAAGATTTTAAACATAATTTTAGTTGTTATTGCTTTAACATTAATTGGCTACAACATTACTCAAATAAATTTTGAAAAACCATTTCAAGGCGAAAGTTTAATTGCCTTGATTACCATTTTAGCAGCATTATGTGCTATTTTATTACTTCGTATCTTAGTAATTTCGAAAAAAATCGAGAAATCTATTAAGTCTAAAAAATAATGTTTGACGCTTTAATTATTGGTGGCAGTGCAGCTGGATTAAGTTGCGCCCTTGTTTTGGGTTCGGCTCATGAGAAGCCCTTTGCTGCCAATAAAAAGATTGGAATAATAGTACACCAAAAAACATCTCACCTGCAAAATGCTTTATTCAATAATGTTTTAGGATTAAGCCCTAAAACAACTGGAGCGTCAATTTTAGAAAGCGGCAAAAAACAACTAGCTGCTCTCTACCCTCATGTTAAGCAGGTTGAAAGCGAAAAAGTTTTAGAAATTGTTAAAAGTGATAATGATTACATTGTTACAACCAATAAAAATACCTATCAATCTAAAATAGCGGTTATAGCAGTTGGCTACACTAACTTAATGACCATTAAGGGACTAGAGCATTACATAGAACCTCACCCAAGAGCCAAAGCAGAAAAGCAACGAATTTGGTTAAAAAATGAAAATCATCTTATAGAAAATGGATTGTATGTAGCAGGAACACTTGCCGGTTGGCGCAGTCAATTTGCTATTGCATCGGGTAGTGGTGCTCATGTAGCCACAGACATTCTAACCCTTTGGAACAATGGAGAACATGTAAAGGTGCACGATAAAGTTTAGTTTTTAAATTGCTGCTCTTTATCTAACTGAATTACCTCTTCAATCATTATATCTTTTTGGTTTAGTACTTCTTCAAAAGCACCTCCTCCATATATTTGATTGGCCAATGTGGCCTTAATATATTGTTTAACCTCTTCTTTGTAAGCCACAAATGTAATATTGGCTTTAGTTTTAGTATTTAAAAAATCTTGAAAAGCTGTAACCATATCATCTGAAACTTCAAAATGGGCAATAAAATCTTGACGTGGTATGTCTCGGTATAGATTTCGGTCTTTCTCTAACTCTTCAAACACAAAATTGCTAATAAACCCTCTACGTTGCAGAAACGTCAAAGTTTCATTTTGCATATTTAAATCCAATGGTACAAAAACATCAGGAATTATGCCACCACCACCATAAACTACTTTCCCTTTTGGTGTGGTGAATTTAAGTGAATCGGCCACCTCAATTTTTTCAGGATCCAAAAACTCACCACTTTTCAATCTATCAAAATAATCATCATAATAATCTTTATTACCATTGGCATAAGATCGTTGTATGGATCGTCCTGTTGGTGTATAATATCTTGAAACGGTTAATCGTACAGCACTTCCATCGCCTAATTCCATTTCACGTTGTACCAACCCTTTTCCGTAAGACCGTCTCCCAACAATAAGGCCTTTGTCATTATCCTGTAAAGCTCCAGCTATAATCTCACTTGCAGATGCTGAATTCTCATCGATTAAAACATATACCTGACTGTTTTCAAAATCGCCTTTTTTAGTGGCATAGCTTTTATCAATTTTACCACTTTTGTTTTTTGTAAATAAGATGAGCTTATCGTCTTCTAAAAACTCGTCAACTATTTGTTCGGCAATTCCCAAAAATCCGCCTGGATTACCACGTAAATCCAATACAATATCTTTTACATTTTCGTCTTTTAACTTCTTTAATTGAACCTTAAATTCCTTATACGTTGATTCTGCAAAACGATTAATCTTTATGTAGCCTAATGTTTCTGTAAGCATGTAAGCAGCATCAACACTTTTGATAGGAATATTATCTCTCTTTACGGTAAATTTTAGCAGTTTGGGCTCTCCTGGACGTAAAACTTCTAATTCAACCTTCGAATTTATTGGGCCTTTCAGCTTTTTAAGAATGTCCGAATTACTTAAATCCTTACCAAAAATGGAGTCGCCATTTGCTGTGATAATACGATCGCCTCCAACAATTCCAGCTTTATCACTTGGGCTACCTTCAATAGCTCTTATAACCGTAATGGTATCTTTATAGGTATAAAAGCTAATTCCTATTCCCACAAAATCGCCTTTCATATTTTCAGAAACACGCTGCATATCTTCCTTTGGAATATACACTGAATGCGGATCTAAATTCTCCAGTATTCCGTTAACGGTCACATCAACAATGCTATCGGTGTTTACATCGTCAACATACTCATAATCAATAAAATCTATTAATCTATTAAGTTTGTCCTTTTTACTGTTGGATGAGAATAATTTATCTGAATTATCAGCAAAATTTAATTTACCTCCAAGGAAAATACCAAGAGCAATGGCTATTCCTATAATTAAAGGCAAATATTTTCTTTGAATTCGCATTATTCAGTTTCTAAATTTTCAATTAATGTTAAATCTACTCCAGCTTTCCTTAAAAATCGTAAACCAGAGTCATCTTTGTAAGCTTCTCCATAAACCACACGAACTATACCAGCTTGATGAATAAGTTTACTACACTCCTTGCATGGCGACAGTGTTATGTAAAGTGTAGCACCTTTACAGGATTGTGTTGAAGACGCTACTTTTAGAATAGCGTTAGCTTCAGCATGTAACACATACCATTTGGTATAACCTTCGTCATCTTCGCAGTAGTTTTCAAAACCAGTTGGTGTTCCATTATACCCATCGGATATTATCATTCTGTCTTTAACAATTATCGCGCCAACCTGCTTTCGTTTACAATAAGAGAGCTTTCCCCATTCTTTTGCCATTCTCAAATACGCTTTATCGTATTTAAGCTGTTTCTGTTCTTTCATACACTTGAATGCTTATAACGAATATAGTGGGTTCGTATTTTAATTACAACCAGAAGATTAAAGATTTATGAAAACTTTAGGTTATAGAATTCAATTAATCAAGATAAAAAATCACTACCTAAAATCATGGGTATGACCAATCCTACCACAATAGCAGAAATAACCATAATCCAATCGCGCTTTGAAAAACGGAAGACCGTTTGCATAATATAACCCAGAAAAAGTACAACAAATACAATAATAATTTGAGCAATTTCAATACCTAGTGCAAACTCAAGAAGTGTGACTAATTTGTTATCAGACTTACCTACTAAAATTCGAAATTCTCTTGCAAAACCTAACCCATGGACCAATCCAAAAAACAGCGTAGAGAAAAATAATACACCTACTCGCTCTTTTTGGGCTCCTTTTCCTGCAGTGAACACGTTAAACAAAGCTACTAGCATAATGGTAATTGGTATTAAAAACTCAACCAGTTGACCATTTACGCTAACCACGCCATAGGCCGCTAAAATTAATGATAGCGTATGACCTAGCGTAAATACAGAAACTAACAATAGAACCCGTTTCCAATCTTTAAATAAATAAGGAACAGTTAATACAATAAGAAATAAAACATGGTCATAACCATTAATATCCAATACATGGTTAATACCATACTCCACATTGAACCAAAAATCTTCGAGCATAGTTTATGTAGTTTTTAGGGTGCGCCCAAATATACAATTAAAAACTAATAGTTTGTGGGTTTTGTGGGTTTTGGATATCTTGTTAAAGTTTTTTAATCCTCATTGGTTGATGATAAACAATATTAAAAAAAATCTAATATTATCTTTTCTGTTTGCAAGCTTCTTAGGCTTTTCGCAAGAAGAGAAAAGTAATCCTGAAGAATTTCATCGTCATTCTATTTCAATTTTAATAGGGCATACGACTATTTTTCAAGGTTTTGAAAACGGCAAAAGAAAAATAGAATCTGAACCATCGTGGGCCATAAACTACAATTATGCCTTTAACGAAAAATGGGCTATAGGCATACATAGCGATATTATAATTGAAAATTTTGTAGTTGAAAAAACTTCAGGCGATGAAATTCTCGAACGAAATACACCTATTACTTCGCTCATAGTTGGTACATGTAAAATATTTGATGGCTTTGGTGTTGAACTCGGTGGGGGCTTAGAGTTTGATAAAAACGAAAGCTTTGGAGTTGCAAGGATTGGAGCTGAATACGGCATAGAGATAATTAAACACAATCTAGAGGTTCTTTTGTCTCTTGATTATGATATCGTAATAGATGCATATGATGGTCTAAACATTGGAATAGGAATTGCTAAACTTTTTTAAACAAAAAAAGACTTTACATTAATTGCAAAGCCTTTTGTACTCAAGGTGGGAATCGAACCCACACTCCCGAAAGAACCGGATTTTGAATCCGGCGCGTCTACCAATTCCGCCACTTGAGCAATTGAGATTGCAAAATTATAAAATAAATTAGGACTAACAATTAAAAATAGTCGCTTTTATGCTTTTGCAGTTGAAATAAATTCATAAATTTGCACCTCATTTACAAAAAGCGCTATAATTCGCTTTAAAACAAAAGATTATCGATGTCAAATTTCGCCACAGAAGCCAAAATTTTTACTTGTACACAAAGTAAAGTATTAGCACAAAAAATTGCTGATGCTTATGGTATTAGTATGGGCAATGTAATCACATCAACCTATAGTGATGGCGAGTTTCAACCATCGTACGAAGAATCTATTCGTGGCACTCGAATTTTTATTGTAGGCTCTACACATCCTGGCCCAGAAAATTTAATGGAAATGCTATTAATGATTGATGCTGCAAAGCGTGCATCTGCCAGGCATATTACAGCTGTTTTACCATACTTCGGTTGGGCAAGACAAGATAGAAAAGACAAACCTAGAGTTCCTATTGCTGCTAAATTGGTAGCTAAAATGCTTGAAGCAGCTGGTGCAACCCGAATTATCACCATGGATTTGCATGCTGATCAAATTCAAGGATTCTTTGAAAAACCTGTTGACCATTTATTTGCATCAACTATATTTTTACCATACCTAAAAAGTTTAAACCTAGACAATTTAACCATAGCATCGCCAGATATGGGTGGTTCTAAAAGAGCCTATGCATATTCTAAAGCACTAGAAAGTGATGTGGTTATTTGTTATAAGCAACGTGCCAAAGCCAATGTTATTTCGCATATGGAATTAATTGGCGATGTAACTGGAAAAAATGTTGTTTTGGTTGACGATATGGTGGATACTGCAGGAACCCTAACCAAAGCTGCCGATTTAATGATGGAGCGTGGTGCTTTGAGTGTTCGTGCTATTTGTACACACCCTATTTTATCTGGTAACGCTTATGAGCGTCTAGAAAATTCAAAACTAGAGGAGTTAATTGTAACCGATTCAATTCCTTTAAAACAAGAAAGCAGCAAAATACGAGTATTAAGCTGCGCAGATCTATTTGCCGAAGTGATGCATAATGTACATCACAACGAATCAATTAGTTCTAAATTTATCATGTAAATTAATAATTAATATAAATTAAAATGAAGTCAATTACAATTAACGGATCTCAAAGAGAAAGCGTGGGCAAAAAGTCAACAAAAGCCTTACGTAATGCTGGACAGGTACCTTGCGTATTATACGGAGGTGACAAACCAGTGCATTTTTCTGCAGATGAAATTGCATTTTCAAAACTGGTTTATACGCCTAACGCGCATACAGTTGTGATTACTATGGACAATGGTGAAAGCTATAACGCTATCATGCAGGACATTCAATTTCATCCAGTAACAGATAGAATCTTACACATAGATTTCTATCAATTACATGAAGGTAAGCCTATTACAATGGAAGTTCCTGTGCACTTTGTAGGAAATTCTAAAGGTGTTAAAGCAGGTGGTGTTTTACGTAAAAACTCACGTAGATTACGTGTTAAAGCTTTACCTAAAAACTTACCAGATTTTATTGAAGTAGATATTACTCCTATGAAAATTGGTAATAAATTATACGTTACTGCTTTAGAAAACGATCTTTATAAAATCATGCATACTGAAAACACTGTTGTTTGTCAAATTAAGCGTGCTAGAGCTGCTATGGCATTGGCATCGCTTGAAGATGATGAAGATGAAACAGAAGAAGGTGCAGAAGGAGCTGAAGCAACTGCTGAAGGTGCAGAGGCACCAGCGGCTGAAGCAAGTGAAGCTCAAGAATAAATTTCAATTTTTTGAAACCTATAAAAAGCATTCTGAAATATCAGGATGCTTTTTTTATTTTTACATAAACTCCTTTTATGTTTCGTTTCATTTGTAATGTATTTAAAAAGAAAAAAAGTATTCAAGTTTATCAAGAAAACGATGTTATGAAAAAATTCTTAATAGTTGGTTTGGGCAACATAGGAGAGAAATATGCCAACACCAGACACAATATAGGTTTTAGCATATTAGACTTTTTAGCCGAAAAAGAAGATTTAAAATTTGAAACACAAAAACTAGGCGATATAACTACCTATAAATTTAAAGGAAGAACATTTATTTTATTAAAGCCAAGTACATATATGAATTTGAGTGGTAAAGCTGTTCAGTACTGGCTAACAAAAGAAAAAATTCCTTTAGAGAATCTTTTGGTTATTACCGATGATTTAAATCTCCCTTTTGGAAGTATTCGCTTAAAAACAAAAGGGAGTGATGGTGGTCATAATGGTCTTAAAGATATTCAGGACAAATTACAAACCACAACATATAACCGCTTTCGATTTGGTATTAGCGATGAGTTTAGTAAAGGTAGACAGGTAGATTATGTTTTAGGAGAATGGAATGATGACGAATCTTTAAAACTCCCTGAACGATTAGAAAAATCTGTTGAACTCATAAAATCATTTGGTACTGCAGGTGTCAACAATACCATGAATACTTTTAATGGAAAATAAAAGGGAAGCTTACAAGCTTCCCTTTTTATTATGAAATAATAATAGCATTATTCTATTAAAATCTTTTTAATAGTTTGCTTATCACCATCTGTTACTTTAACCAAATACATACCAGATTGAGCATTTTCTAAATTAATAACTTGATTAAATGCACCTGTATTTTGAAATGAATTGTTAAGCACAGAACGTCCTTGAATATCATAAACCGATAGATTAATCTCTGGATTAGAAGAATTAAGACTAATTGTAAACTGTCCATTATTTGGGTTAGGATACAATGCAAATCCATCTACAGCAAATTCATCTACAGATAGACCTGCTTCACCACAAATATAAATTGACCAATCATTTAAAGTGCCTAAATCTGCACTCCAAAAATCACGTATAGAAATAGTCCAATCTCCGGCACTATTTAAACCAGAAAAGGCAGAAAGTGGATTGGCTGGGTTATAAGTTCCTACTGTAGGCTCTGCACATGCAATAGCATCTGCACCATCTTCAAATGTTACATCTATATTATTTTCATTGGCACAATTTCTATCCCAAACAACTACTGCTGTGGTACCATCTGGATGGGTAATTGTAATCTCTAAATCATTAATATATGTATGTGCTATGTCTGTATTTACCGTAACAAAATCAATAACAGTATCATCACCCATTGGAACAGTTATGGTGTGTGTTAGTGGTGAACCTGGAGAATTAGACCCTACACCATCGGGAATAGAAAGTCCTAAATTAGGAGCAGAATCATATGATATACAAGAAGGGCAGGCATCGCCAGATACAACTGTAATATAATCTGTAAGAGTTAAAGAACTTGTGCCATGAGAATTAGTTGCCTCTAAAGTTACATCGTAAACCCCTTCAGTAGCATAGGTTACAACAGGGTTTTGGTCTGTTGATGTTCCAGGCGTACCGCCTTCAAAGGTCCATAACCAAGACGTCCCAGCAGGAGCAGACTCATCAGTAAAGCTCACTGTGTTCCCAGAATCTAAACAAAGTATCTCCATATCGGCACTAAAAGCTATAATTGGTGGGCCATCTAAAGGTGGTAATGTATATCCACAAGCCGTCAATCCTGAATGGATTGCTTGAATTTCAACATCTGTATAACTTAAATTTAAAGCGGCCTGATAAACCGCGTTTGCAGCATCGTTTTGATTCGTAGAGCCATTGGTCATTCCTAATCCTTCGTAAAAGATCTTGTCCATTCTTTCTTGACCTATTTCGTCCCAAACCGTCATTAAACAACTAGCCCAAATTTGACCGTCGGTATGAATTTGACCTACTAGTCCGCCAGGATATACCGCTCCATACCCTGTTGTCCTTCCTGGCCAACATGTGTTATGTCCATCCCAATTAAACACATAGTTCCAAGCTGGGTCAGCAGAAGTCCAATATCCATTAGCAATATTTACACCTCTATTGTAAGATTGTGCAACATAATCACCACAACCTTCACTTAAGCCATCTACTTGTGATAGGCCTCCAGAAGTTACCCAGTCATGTAATCCATGACCTAATTCATGATGTATAACATCAGAATCTTCAGCATCGTCAACGCAACCTTCTCCAAATGCTAATCGCCCTGCTCCTCCAGTATAATACGAATTATCTGCACCTCCTGCTCCATGCGGATCATATTGTACGCCTCCATTATATTGATACGGCAATACATTACAACCTAAATCATCATTAATGTATCCCATTAAATAATCTATATGATAATATACATTAACAGGTTCAAAACCTTGATCTTGTCTATTAAATTCAAACACAGATGAACTTTGAGTAAATAAGCCTGTGCTCGGCGAATCAAAATCTATAATTTCTGCACGAGGCCCAACTAAAGAATATGTACTTCCGTTTTGAGTAATATCTCTTAAAGTTACATTAAATCGAGCAGCATCTAAGGCTGCATTAGTTGCATCGTTGCCATCTACATATTGCCCACCATAAGCAACCGCATTTGATGTTAATGGGTCTGGGTCAAATACAAAACCAGAACCATCTACTCTTCTGTAATATTCTCGCGGCATTGGGTAAATCACTTCAACATTATCCGAATCGTTGTTATCATAATCATGATAATAATGATTCATATCAACTACTTTAAAAATTTCACCATTTAAAGCATCTACAAAAACATGCCACTCTCCTAACGGTTCGGTAGCAGATATAACAACTTCATGAGCCAGTTTTTTTATTTTAGTGTTTTTATAAACCAATAAGTTTGTATTGGAATAGCTAATATCACTTTGAACATTTAAGTAATTTATAGCAGCTGAATAGGCATCATTAGCTGATATTCTGGGCTGAACATTAGCCATATCAATATTACTTTCATAACTATTCATTACATAAACCACCTTGTTTTCTGGCGAAATAGTTATGGTAACCTCATTCCTGTTTACTGGATAATTACCCGAATATTGACGGTATCTTACAACATGGCCTGCATCTGTAGAACGCGTAGCATGATATCTTAAATTCGCAATTTCATGAGTAGGAATTCCTAATTTTTTAGCTTCGTTTTCTATATAAAACATAGCCATAGATTCTGGCGTACCTTGTGGAACGCTAAAATCCAATCCATAAAGCGCAATTGGTTTGCCAGTATTGACATTAAATCGACCGTTTGCTCTAATTTCTGTTTCAATTTTTTCATCAGCTTCTAATGAAATTTCAAAAGTTCTTTCTGGCATAGCTTTTTGAGCCACCACCATTTGTACAAAAAATAACATGGTTAAAGCCGCTAGGCAAAAACCATAATAATTGCACCTGTCTTTAGTAGTTTTTTGCATTGTAAGTAGTTTTTATTTAGTTAATTAAGGGATTGAATTTACTAAATAATAAATGATGTATTAACTATTGATTCTCTTTTTTTTAAAAAACCCACGTTTTTAAGTTAAAAAAATAGGAATAACCTATTTTTTAAAGCTAGTTTTTGTATTTTTAGAGCTTAAAACTCTCTTTATTTTGAACACAAATACATTATTATGAAAAAAATTACTCTGTCCAAAATACTTTTTATACTACTATGTATGCCAGGTTTTTTGATGGCTCAAGAAAAGAATTCACGTGCAAACACTAAATGTCTTACCGACATTTATAATGCCGAACTAATTGCCACTAACCCAGATATGATGGGTAGTGAAACATTCAAACAACAATTACAATCTAAAATTCAAGAAATGCAAAACACTCCTCAACGTAGGGTTGTTATTTCTATTCCTCTTGTTGTTCACGTATTACACAATGGTGAGCCTGTAGGTACTGGTCCAAACATATCTGATGCCCAAGTACTTTCTCAAGTTACTGTTATGAATGAGGACTTTAGAATGATGATGGGCACTCCTGGTGAAAGTACTGAAGGTGGTGTAGATGTTGAAGTTGAATTTGTAATGGCTCAACGTACTCCAGATGGTTGCCCTACAAATGGTATTAACCGTGTAAACATCTGTCAGGATGGTACTAACCAATCTGATGTTCAATTCTGGAAAACACAAACATCTTGGGACCCAAGTAAGTATATGAATATGTGGTCTTCTAAATATGTTGGTGATTTAGCCGGCATACTTGGATTTGCACAATTCCCTGGTGGTCCAGGCAATACTGATGGTGTTAGTGCTGGTCATACTTTTTTCGGAAGTTCAGATTATGACGACGGGTCTTTTGAGTTAAGTCCGCCATATGACAAAGGTAGAACCATGACGCACGAAGTGGGTCACTATTTAGGCTTATACCATACTTTCCAAGGTGGATGTACAGCTCCTGGTGATGAAGTAGATGATACACCTGCTGTTCAATCACCAAACTTTGGATGCCCTCCTAACAATATTTCTTGTGGCTCTAGAGACATGGTTGAAAACTATATGGATTATACTGATGATACCTGTATGAACACTTTTACTC
Source organism: Hanstruepera flava (assembly GCF_023634025.1). GTDB lineage: Bacteria > Bacteroidota > Bacteroidia > Flavobacteriales > Flavobacteriaceae > Hanstruepera > Hanstruepera flava. Next base: position 400,187 of record NZ_JALJCW010000003.1, read on the forward strand.
AAGGGCAAAAAGATAGAGTTCAAGCTGTTTTAGCTACTTTTGCAAACCGCTCTACGTTAGCAGCATCTGATGGTGCAGACCCATTACCTGGTGTTTCTGATGATGGTGCTATTCAAGTTGCCGCTGTCAACCCATCGACTTGTGGGCCAGAATTTACACCTTCGGTTACTATTACAAATTATGGTACTTCAACAATGACATCAGCAACTATTTCTTATGATGTAGATGGTGGTTCTTCAACAGATTATAACTGGTCAGGTTCATTAGCTGCAGGTGCTTCTGTTGATGTTGACTTACCTACAATTGCTTCTACAGCTGGAGACCACACATTAAATGTTAGTATATCTAACCCAGGGAATGCACGTACATGTAATGATGACGCAAGTGCTTGTGTTACATTAAACCCTTCACCTAGCATGGTTTCCACTACTCAAGTTCATTTAGAATTAACTACAGATAATTACTGTGAAGAAACATCATGGGAATTCCGTGATGTAGATGGTAATGTGTTATACAATGGTGGTCCTTATGCTCAAAATGCTGAAGACAACACAACATTTAACTATGATTTTGATGTAGACCCAGGTGAGTGCTACTCATTTGTAATATTTGATGCTTATGGCGATGGTATTTGCTGTGGATTTGGAAATGGATCTTACGAACTAACAACTGATGATGATACCGTTATTTTTAGTGGTGGCGAATTTGGATCTGATGAAACAACTAATATGGCTGTACAGTCTTTAAGTGTTGATGAGTATACTTTAAATAGTATTCGTATTTACCCTAACCCAACAACTTCTGAACTAAATATTAAGTTGAGTAACACAAATGATTTGCCTAATGGTTATAAAATTTATAACATGTTGGGGCAATTAGTTACTGAAAAAACAATTGATAGCAATTTAGATCTTACTATTAATACTTCTGCTATGAGCAATGGTATGTATTTTATTAAAATTGCAAAAGGTAATAGCGCTTTAACCCTTCCTTTTATTAAGGAGTAATTAGACGCTTTAATAACTTCAAAAGAGGATTGACTGTTATGTCAATCCTCTTTTTTATTTTTGTAAAAACACGTTTCTCAACTTGAAAATTATACAATCGTCTAAAAGCGAGACCTTACAAAATTCTGTAGTTACCATTGGCACCTTTGATGGTGTTCATATTGGTCATCAGAAAATAATAAAACGCCTTATTGATACAGCAAAAAAAGAAGGTTTAACGTCAGTTGTACTAACCTTTTTTCCACATCCTAGAATGGTTTTGCAAAATGATGCTGATATTAAACTTATAAACACCATAAAAGAACGCCAAGACATTCTGGATGCATTGGGCCTTGATTATCTTTTTTTAAAACAATTTACCAAAGATTTTTCCAGATGGTCTGCAGAAGATTTTGTTCAAAAACTTTTGGTAAATCAGCTAAACGCCAAAAAAGTAATTATTGGTTATGACCATCATTTCGGTAGAAATCGATCTGCAAATATTGACGATTTAAAAGCGTTTGGTGAACAGTACAATTTTGAAGTTGAAGAAATTAGTGCACAAGATGTTAATGATGTTTCCGTCAGTTCTACCAAAATACGTAAGGCTCTATTAGAAGGTGATATAGCAACCGCCAATAGTTATTTAGGTTATAATTTTATGCTAAATGGTATAGTTGTAAAAGGGAAAGGATTAGGGAAAAATATTGGCTATCCTACTGCTAATTTATATATTGAAGAAACTTATAAACTAATACCGAAACAGGGTGTTTATATTGTTCAATCAACAATAAGTAACAAACGTGTTTATGGTATGATGAACATTGGTCAAAATCCCACAGTGAATGCTAGCCAAAATCAAAATATTGAAATTCATTTCTTTGATTTTAATCGCTCTATTTATAATTTAGAATTAAAAATTGAGCTACTTGTTAGAATACGTGATGAAAAAAAATTCGATTCAATCGAAACTCTATCGCAACAATTGGAACAAGATAAAATAACATCATTAGCTTATATAAAAAATCTAGATGGCAACAAATTTTCTTTTTAAACAAATTGATAACAGCCCCTTAATAGTGTTCCGCATCATTTTCGGATTGCTTTGTTTTTTAGAATCGGTTGGAGCCATTTTTACAGGTTGGGTAAGAAAAACACTCGTAGATCCTGATTTTACATTCTCTTTTATTGGTTTTGAATGGATACAACCACTACCAGGATATGGTATGTATGTGTATTATATTATTATGGGTGTTTTTGGTTTGTTTATCATGCTTGGCTACAAATATCGGTTTGGTGCCATTATGTTCACCACCATGTGGTTGGGCACATACCTCATGCAAAAATCATCGTATAATAATCACTATTATCTGCTAATTTTATTAAGCACAATAATGGCCATATTACCGGCTAATCGTTATGCCTCTCTAGATGTAAAAAAGAATCCCTCGCTTAAACGTATTTCAATGCCAAATTGGTGTAAATGGATTCTTATTTTACAAATGTTTATTGTTTATACCTACGGATCAATAGCCAAAATATATCCCGATTGGTTAGATGCCAGTGTGCTTGGTATCTTGATGAAAAGCAAACAACATTATGTTTTAATTGGAGACTTTTTGCAACAAAACTGGCTACACTATTTTTTAGCTTATGGTGGTATTTTATTTGATGGCCTCATTATTCCACTCCTATTGTTTAAACCAACAAGAAAGTTGGCTTTTTTTGCATCAATATTTTTTCATTTATTTAATTCCATTGTATTTCAAGTTGGTATTTTTCCATATCTATCTTTAGCATTTACTTTATTTTTCTTTGAGGCTAAAACAATTCAAAGGATATTCTTAAAAAGCAAACCTTATTATGAAGGCAATGACATAGAAATTCCATCATATAAAAAACCTATGTTATTGGTGTTTTCAGTTTATTTTATAATTCAAATTCTTTTACCAATACGTCATCATTTTATTGAAGGCAATGTATTTTGGACAGAAGAAGGGCATCGTATGTCCTGGCGTATGATGTTACGTTCTAAATACGGATTTGCCATTTATCAAGTTGTTGATAAAGACACCAACGAAAAGACAACCATTAATTTAAACGATTATCTAACCAAAAAACAACAGCGCCATGTAGCTACAAAGCCAGATTTTATCTGGCAATTTGCACAACGCCTAAAACAAGATTACGCTAAAAAAGGTAAGGACATTTCAGTTTTTGTTGATTGCAGAACAAGTTTAAATGGTAAACCGCATAAAACCCTAATAAATCCTGAAACAGACCTTGCTGCAATAGAATGGTCTGCTTTTAAGCATAGCCCTTGGATTTTACCTTTAAAACAAGAATAAATCTGTTTGTAATTCCTTAAATTTGTGCCTTAAATTTTAAAGCACATGTTACAAGTACCTTTTATTAGAGAAAATAAAACGTTAGTTATCGCGCGTTTAGCAAAACGAAATATTGAAGCTACTCAAATAATTGAGGAGGTTTTAGCATTAGATGAAGAGCGAAGAGGTATTCAAACTCAATTAGATTCTATTTTAGCCGAATCTAATTCTATTTCAAAAGAAATAGGCATGTTGTTTAAAACTGGAGAGGTTGAAAAAGCAAATGCTTTAAAAGAAAAAACTACCAATTTAAAAAACAGCTCTAAAGAATTAAGTGATAAACTTAATGATACGGCCAATACATTAAATCAGTTGTTATACACAATACCAAATGTTCCCAATGAATTAGTTCCTAATGGAAATTCTGAAGATGATAATGAAACGGTTTTTCAAGAAGGGACTATCCCGCAATTACATAATGACGCACTTCCTCATTGGGAATTGGCTAAAAAGTACGACATTATAGATTTTGAATTAGGCAACAAAATTACGGGAGCTGGATTTCCAGTTTACAAGGGCAAAGGTGCCAGATTACAGCGGGCTTTAATTGCTTATTTTCTAGATAAGAATACAGCAGCTGGTTACACAGAATATCAATTACCACATTTGGTAAATGAAGCTTCTGGTTTTGGAACAGGTCAGTTACCAGATAAGGAAGGGCAAATGTATCACGTTTCTGAAGACAATCTATATCTTATCCCGACTGCTGAAGTTCCTGGAACCAACATATTTAGAGATGTTATTTTAAACGAAAACGAGTTGCCAATTGGCATTACAGGTTACACACCATGTTTCCGTCGTGAAGCAGGTAGTTATGGCGCACATGTTCGTGGCTTAAATCGCTTACACCAATTTGATAAAGTTGAGATTTTACGTGTTGAGCATCCCGAAAAATCTTATGAGGCTCTAGACAATATGGTGGAACATGTTAAAACCATTCTACAAGAATTACAATTACCTTATAGAATTCTTAGATTGTGTGGAGGCGATTTAGGATTTACATCGGCTTTAACTTACGATTTTGAGGTGTTCTCTACTGCTCAAGACCGTTGGCTAGAGATCTCTTCTGTTTCAAATTTTGAAACCTATCAGGCTAACCGATTAAAATTACGCTTTAAAAATTCTGAAGGAAAAAAAGAATTGGCACACACTTTAAATGGTAGTTCTTTGGCGTTACCAAGAGTATTGGCAGGTATTATTGAAAATTACCAAACTCCTGATGGTATTAAAATTCCAGAAGTTTTAATCCCTTACACAGGCTTTTCAATAATCAATTAGCTGTTAGGTTTTTTCTTACTTTTCGATTCAATTTTATTTGCTTTTATCGATTAAATACAAATAACGCATGCCGTTTAACGAAAAAACAGTGATTTTTTTTGTTTTTTTAAAAAATAGTTTGAAGTTAGTAGTCCCAAAAACCAAAACCTACTAACCATGAAAAATTTATTACGAGTTTTTCTTTTAATAGCATTGGCTTTTTTAGCCAACAAAGTACTACTAACAGACTTTGAATTCACACCAGAACAAACAACAAAACATACTGCTGCTTTAACTTCGGCAGAATAAACTTAAATGCCCCAATCGAGTAATTGAATCATGTTAAAGTAACAATGGTTAATAGCACTATTATTTTGGTTGGTAAATGCCTGATGTTAAATCAGGCATTTTTTTTATAAAAACATTCACAAATACTACAAGTTACATTTGCTATATTTACACAAATGTCTGTTATGCGCCTTTTAGTTTTAGCCTTTTTTCTAATCCCCTTTTTGAGTCTATCTCAAGATGACATTCTTGCTAAAGAATATTTTAAAAATGGAGAGTTCGAAAAAGCATTGACATACTATCAATCTATTTATAATAAAACCCCAAACAACAACACTTATTTAGTAGGGTTGGTTAAAACACATCAACAACTGGAACAGTTTAATGAAGCCGAAACATTATTATTGAATCAAATAGACCGTATAGTATATCCCGCTTTATATGTAGAACTAGGCTACAATTATTATTTAAAAGGTGAAGTAGACCAAGCCAATTCTAATTACAACAAAGCTATATCGTATATTGATGATAACGTTAATTACGCTTTTACTATTGGTAAATATTTTGAAGACCGTTCACTTTTAGACCAAGCAGTTATCACGTACGAAAAAGCTATGCTGTTAAAGCCTAGCCTAAATTTCAATTCACACCTTGCCCGAATTTATGGAGAACAGGGCAATGTTGAAAAAATGTTTGAAAGCTATTTAAACTTTGTTGGACACAACGAAACGTACATTAATACCATAAAGAGAGCTTTTAATGAGTTTATATCTGAAGATAGTGATAGCGAATACAACCAAATGCTCAAAAAAATTCTATTGAAAAAAATTCAACAGAATCCTGACATCATGTGGAATGAGCTATTAAGTTGGTTGTTTGTTCAGCAAAAAGAATATAAAAAAGCTTTCTTACAGGAAAAAGCAATTTTTAAACGACAACCTGAAAGTTTAGACCGCATCTACGAATTGGCGTTTATTGCAACTAACGACGAAGATTATGAAATTGCTACAGAAATTTTCACCTATTTATCAGAAACTGCTCAAGATATTGACACAAAAATTGATGCTTACTATAACTTATTGCAAATAGATCTTAAAACACAATCGGATATTAAAGTAATTGAAGACAAATACACCAATCTGTTCAATTTATATGGCAAGCAAACCCAAACCATAAACCTCCAAATATCCTATGCCCACTTTTTAGCATTTTACAAAAATGATTCTGACAGAGGTATCAAAATTTTAAAAGAAAGCTTGGACTTACCACTATCAACCCTCCAAATGGGAGAGGTTAAATTAGAACTTGGAGATATATTGGTTTCGCAAGAAAAGTTTAATGAAGCATTAATTAATTACACTCAAATTCAACGTAATTTGAAGAACAGTACTATATCGCAGGAAGCTAGATATAAAGTTGCCAGAACAAGTTTTTTTAAAGGTGATTTTGATTGGGCCGAGTCTCAACTCAAGGTGTTAAAATCATCTACTTCACAGCTTATAGCCAATGATGCTTTGGATCTTATGTTACTTATTCGCGACAACAAATATGAAGACTCAACCCAAACTGCTCTAAAATTATATGCCAAAGCAGATTTGTTGGCTTTTCAGAATAAAACAGATGAGGCCATTGTGATTTTAAATGATATTTTGGCAAACCACAAAGGTGAGTCAATTGAAGATCAGGCCTTATTTAAACAGGGTAAATTATATGAAACCAAACAGCTTTATGAAAAAGCTGAAGAAAATTACAATCTTATTATTACAAATTTTAAAGATGATATTTTAGCTGACGATGCCTATTTTGCTTTAGCTGAAATTTATCAATACAAATTAGATCAACCTCAACAAGCTAAAACCTACTACGAAAAAATACTGTTTAATCATGAAGATAGTATTTACTTTGTTGAAGCTAGAAAGCGTTATCGATTACTACGCGGTGATGCTATAAATTAAACCCTTATGATTATTGCCGAAACCAAAAGGCTTATAATATCTGAATTCTCGCCAGAAGATGCAGCATTCTATTTAGAACTTTTAAATACTCCAAAATGGATAACCTATATTGGCGATAGGCATTTAAAAACCATTAGCGATGCCCAAAATTACCTGCAAGAAAAAACCATCCCAATGTATGCAAAGCAAGGTTTTGGTTTCTATAAGTTAACCGAGAAAGAAAACAATAAGCCAATTGGAACTTCTGGATTAATTAAAAGGGATACATTAGATTATCCAGATATTGGATTTGCGCTTCTTCCAGAATATGAAGGAAAAGGATACGGCTACGAAGCTTCACTTAAAATACTGGAGTTGGCCAAAACAACATTTAAAATAAGTAAAGTTTTAGGAATAACCTTGGAACACAATACTAATTCCATTAAATTACTTGAAAAACTAGGGTTGTCTTTTGAAAAAAAGACAAAACCCTTTGAAGACGACGAAGAACTCCTGTTATTTGCAAAAAACTTAAATTAATTGGTTATTCCTGTAACTTTTCTACCAAACTAAACTTTAAGTAAAACAGGAATCCATTATCTTTAATATTATGATAATATATAACGTAACAGTAAACATTGACGATAGTGTTCATGACCAATGGTTAGAATGGATGAAAACCGAGCATATTCCCCAAGTACTGGCTACTGGTAAATTTAAGGAAGCACGCTTAACAAAAGTTTTGGTTGAAGAAGAACAAGGCGGAACCACCTATTCTACACAATTTAGAGCGTTTTCTCGTGAAGCACTAGACGACTACTATAATAATTATGCAGACGCTTTACGAAATGAAAGCTTGAAAAAGTTTGCCGATAAAATGCTAGCTTTTAGAACAGAACTGGAAATTATTGATGAATTTACTGTAAATTTTAAGTAATCAACTATGTCTGTAAAAGCAAAAAAGCACCTAGGACAACACTTTTTAAAAGACGAAAATATTGCTCAAAAAATAGCAGATACGTTGTCTTACAAAGGTTACAGCCATGTTTTGGAGATTGGACCAGGAATGGGTGTGCTTACTAAATATTTGCTTGAAAAAGACATTACAACTCATGTTATTGAAATCGATACAGAATCGGTTGACTATTTAAAGGCTAACTATCTTAATCTAGCCAACAGAATTATTGAACAAGATTTTTTAAAGTACGATTTAAAAATTGTTTTTAACGATGAACCTTTTGCCATCATTGGAAATTTTCCCTATAATATTTCTTCACAAATAGTTTTTAAGCTACTGGAAATACGAAACCAAGTCCCTGAATTTTCAGGCATGTTCCAAAAAGAGGTTGCTATGCGCATTTGCTCAAAAGAAGGGAGTAAAGTTTATGGAATTCTTTCGGTACTTACACAAGCTTTTTATAATGCCGAATATCTATTTACCGTACCTCCTTCGGTTTTCAACCCACCACCAAAAGTAGATTCTGGTGTGTTGTTATTAAAACGAAAGGATAATTTTACATTACCTTGTAGTGAAACCTTATTTTTTAAAGTCGTAAAAACCAGTTTTCAACAACGTCGCAAAACCCTTCGTAACAGTTTAAAAACATTCAATTTGTCAGATAATTTAAAAGCAAATGTTATATTTGACAAAAGACCAGAACAATTAAGTGTTGCAGAATTCATAGAGCTGACTTCACGAATTGAAAACGACTAAATCCTTTGGTAGAAGAAAACGAAAACATACAATTTCAATTAACCGAAGAACTCATTGAAAAGGTTGAAACCCTTATTGAACAACAAGATGATAAGGAATTAAAAAGCCTCTTTAAAGAGTTTCACTATGCCGATATTGCCGAAATTCTTGATGAACTTAATCAAGATGAATCGGTCTATGTCATTAAGTTACTAGATTCCGAAACCACTTCGGATGTTTTGATGGAGTTGGATGAAGACATTCGGGAAAAAGTTCTAAAAAACCTTTCAGCAAAAGAAATTGCCGAAGAAATTGAAGAACTCGATACCGATGATGCTGCCGACATGATTTCGGAACTTCCCGAAGAGCGTCAGGAAGAAGTTATTTCCAACATTGAAGACGAAGAGCATAAAGCCGAAATTGAAGAACTTTTAGCTTATGATGAAGATACAGCTGGTGGTCTCATGGCCAAGGAATTGGTAAAAGTTTACGAAACCTGGACCGTTGCAGGTTGTATGCGTCGTATTCGTGGCCAAGCCAAAGATGTCACACGTGTGCATTCCATTTACGTGGTCGATAAAGAAGATAAACTTATTGGAAGACTCTCTTTAAAAGACCTCATCACTGCAAAAAGCGACCAAAAAATTGCTGAAATATCCAACTCCAATGTGGATTATGTTTACGTTGATGAAGATGTTGAAGATGTTGCCAAAATCATGCAAAAATATGATTTGGAAGCCATTCCTGTTTTAGACAAAAACAACACGCTTGTTGGCCGCATTACTATTGATGATATTGTAGATGTTATTCGAGAGGAAGCCGATAAAGATTATCAGTTAGCAGCAGGTATCTCACAAGATGTTGAGGCCGATGATAGTATACTTGAACTTACTAAAGCACGATTGCCTTGGTTAGTTTTAGGTTTATTTGGTGGTCTTGGTAGTGTGTTTATTATGAAAGACTATGAGCATATCATGTCTACAGTACCTTCATTATTTTTTTACACACCATTAATTGCTGCTATGGCAGGAAATGTAGGTGTGCAATCTAGTGCCATTATTGTCCAAGGTTTGGCAAATGACAATGTAAAAGGTAGTTTACTGAACAGGCTTTTAAAAGAAATTGGCTTGAGCTTGATTAATGGTTTAGCATTGGCCGTATTGGTTATGCTGTTCGGGTTTATTATTGATCAAGATACCACGGAAAGTTTCGCCATTGCCGTGTCTATGATGTCCGTAATTGTAGTCGCAGCTCTCGTAGGAACATTTGTTCCTATTGTTTTAGACAAACGAGGTATAGATCCAGCTATAGCAACAGGCCCTTTTATTACAACTAGTAATGATATACTGGGTATCTACCTATTCTTTGTTTTAGCAGGCTTAATTATTGGATTTTAAATATACAAGGCTTTCGTACCTTTACATTATGAAAGCAATTAATATTCAAGATAAATTTTCAAAATTTTCGAAAAACTGGCATCCACACCAAATTGCAGTTGTAGATAATATGCAAGTTATTTTAGCTAAACTAAAAGGTGAATTTGTTTGGCATAAACACGAAGATGAAGACGAACTCTTTCAAGTAGTAAAAGGCACCTTATTCATGCAATTTCGTGACCGAACTGAAGTTGTTTGCGAAGGTGAAATTATAGTCGTCCCAAAAGGAGTTGAACATAATCCCATGACCAAAAATGGTGAAGAAGTCCATGTGCTTCTTTTTGAAAAATTATCAACTGCCCATACGGGTAATGTACAACACGAAAAAACCCAAACACATTATCCTAAAATTTAACCATGAAAATCCTTCATCTAGATAGCAATCATCCATTACTCTTAAACCAACTTAATGAACTAGGCTTCATTAATCATGAAGATTACACCTCTTCCAAAGAAACTATTGAAGCGAAAATTCATGAGTACTATGGTATTGTTATTAGAAGCCGTTTTACTGTTGATAAACAGTTTTTAGATGCTGCAACAAATTTAAAATTTATAGCTCGTGTTGGTGCTGGTCTAGAGAACATTGATTGTGAGTACGCTGAAAAAAATGGTATTTATTTAATTTCAGCTCCAGAAGGCAATCGTAATGCAGTTGGCGAACACACATTGGGCATGCTGCTGTCACTTTTCAATAAACTCAACAAGGCCGATAAAGAAGTGCGTCAAGGCAAATGGTTACGTGAGGAAAATCGCGGTGTCGAATTAGATGGAAAAACCGTTGGATTAATTGGTTATGGCAATATGGGAAAAGCCTTTGCTAAAAAATTATTAGGCTTTAATGTGGAGGTTATTTGTTATGACATTCAAGATGATGTTGGTGACGAAAATGCCAAACAAGTCTCCTTAAAAGAATTTCAGGAGCGTGTTGATGTGCTTAGTTTGCATACACCTCAAACACCATTAACTTTAAACATGATTAATGAAACATTTATCAATTCCTTTGCAAAACCGTTTTGGTTCATTAATACCGCTAGAGGTAAAAGTGTGGTGACAAGTGATCTTGTTTCGGCTTTAAAATCTGGTAAAGTTCTAGGTGCTGGATTGGATGTTTTAGAATATGAAAAAGCATCATTTGAGAATTTATTCAAAATTTCTAATGTCTCCTCGAGCGAAGTCGAGAGGTCTCAATTAGGTCTCGACTCCACTCGACCTGACGAACAGCATAATTTACCAGAAGCGTTTAAGTATTTAATCAAAGCAGAAAACGTTTTACTTACACCTCATGTTGCAGGCTGGACTATAGAAAGCAAAGAAAAATTAGCACAAACTATAGTAGATAAAATTAAAGCAAAATTTTGCTAACTTTCAGTAATGAAAAAAACAGTTCTTGTTTTTGGTTTGCTTATAATAGCGTTACTTATCTTATTTCAATTAAGTAAATTTTCTGTGCTTTCTGGCGATTTAAAAATTGAAACAATTATTACCATAATAGCATTGGTATTCTTTTTTATTGGTGTATTTATTCACAAAAAAAGTATATATAATAAACCTTCACCCATACATTCAATAGATAAACACAAGATTGAAGAATTAGAGATTACCACTCGAGAATATGAAGTTTTAAAGCATATTTCAGAAGGCTTATCCAATAAAGAAATCGGCGAAAAATTATTTGTTTCCGAAAGTACCATAAAAACACATGTATCTAGTCTTTTAGTAAAGTTGAACGCCAAACGACGGACAGAAGCCGTAAAAATTGCCAAACAGCTTCAAATTATTTAAATTCTTTACTTTTAGACTAAAGTATGAGGTGTTTGGTACTTTAGTATGAACCCTTTTTCCTATCACTACCCTACTTTTGAATCGTAATTAAAACCAATTGAACTATGATATTAGGTGCTTTTTCAATAAGCTTAAGTGTAAAAAACTTAACAACTTCAAAACTATTTTATGAAAAATTAGGCTTTCAGGTATTTGCTGGAGATATGGACAAAAACTATCTCATTATGAAAAATGGCAATGCTTTAATAGGCTTGTTTCAAGGGATGTTTGAAAACAACATCTTAACCTTTAACCCAGGTTGGGATGAAAATGCAAACACGCTTGAAAATTTTACAGATGTTAGAGATATTCAAAAACATCTAAAAAATAATGCTGTAAGTTTTCATTCCGAAGCAGATGAAAACACCAAGGGACCGGCTAGCTTTGTAATAAGCGATCCTGATGGAAACACCATTTTAGTTGACCAGCATGTTTAATAACTAACTATTTAAATATTATGAAAAAAACAGTTTTAAAGTATGGAAGCTATGGCTTTCTAGCAGGTATTATATTTTTTGGGCTAGCCTTTTTACTTGGCGACAACCTATCCTACTCCGTTCAAGAAATTATTGGGTACACCTCTATGGTTGTATCGCTTTCATTTATCTTTTTTGGCATAAAACATTATCGTGACAAAGTAAATCAGGGGACCGTTACTTTGGGAAAAGCCCTTGTAATTGGATTGTTAATTTCAATATTTGTTGGAATTGGTGTGGCTATTATTGATTACATATACACTACCGTAATCAATCCAGATTTTGCTACCGAATATTTAGATAAAACTCTAGCAACCATGAAAGAAACATTACCTGCTGAAGAATACGAAATTGAAAAAGTTAAACTATCTGAACAGATGCAAGCTTATGGTGGTTCTGGATTTATGGCCTTTATCATGTTTGCAACTGTTGTAATGATAGGATTTGTTATATCTTTAATTTCCGGATTAATTTTACAACGTAAAAACTAATACTATGCAATACGAAGCTACATCACCAGAGGACTACATAAGTCAAGTGCCTGAAGACCGACAGGAAGCCTTAAAAAAATTACGAAAAACCATTAAAGACAATTTGCCAAAAGGGTTTGAAGAAGGCATTCAATACAAAATGATTGGGTATTATGTGCCTCATTCAGTATATCCTGATGGTTATCATTGTGACCCTAAAACTCCATTACCTTTTATGAGTTTTGCCTCGCAGAAAAATTCGGTGAACCTTTACCATAGTGGTATCTATGCCAAAAAAGAATTGTATGATTGGTTTGTAAACGAATATCCGAAGCATTGTAAACGGAAATTGGATATGGGTAAAAGTTGCATAAGATTTAAAAAAATGGATGAAATTCCTTTTGAACTCATTGGCCAACTTACACAAAAAATGACTTGTGACGAATGGATTGATATTTACGAAACAGCTTTAAAAAAGAAATGATGAAAAAACGTGTAACGGGAATTGGTGGTTTATTTTTTAAAACCAAAGACCCAAAAACAACTAAAGATTGGTATAAAAAGCATTTAGGTTTCAATACCGATGATTATGGCTGTACATTTTGGTGGCAAGATAAAGATGGAAACGATTGCTCCACGCAATGGAGTCCGTTTGCAGAAGACACCAAATACTATGAGCCGTCAAAAAAAGATTTTATGTTCAATTACCGTGTTGAAAATTTAGCAGAATTGCTAGAAACTCTCAAACAAGAAGACGTAACAGTTGTTGGTGAAATGGAGGAGTATAGCTACGGAAAATTTGGCTGGATTTTAGATAATGATGGCAATAAAATTGAGCTTTGGGAACCTGTTGATAGTGCTTTTCAATAAGTTTAAAGCTCTATATCTGCTCCATTGGATCATAATCCAATGGTAAATTATCTCCAACACGTTGCATACCTATTTCGCCAGTAAAAGTTACAGCTTCTATTGGTGAGTAATTACCTTTTAAATTAAGATAAAAATACTCATTGTTTGGTATTATGGTAGACTGTCGTGAAACCGTTAAATCGTAGACTATTGTCAATGGTTTAAACACCTTTACTTTATAAATTGTTGGGTCATTAGTTACGTATTTACTAATGAAATTTTCGGCAGGCACAACTTTTTCTTCATAAAGTAACGTGAACTTGTTGTCCTCTAATTTATCGTACAATAACGAGCGCATAAAGTGCAACATGGAACCGTAATAAGCTTTTTGTCTTCTCTTTATTGTTTTACGATTTGCCTTGTTAGACTTATAGAATGTTGTTCCTGAATAAAAAACCGAAGAAACCGTATTAATTTTTAAAGACCCAGAAGATATTTCATATTGAATTTCAAAGTCTTGTAAATCATATTCAATATCATATCCAAGGTTTGAATTGCGTATTCTAATAGGCCTTTTTGCGTTGGCCACCAACAAATTATCATCTTCTAAATATCGCAATGTTATATCATCTTCATTTAGAATTTTACAGGATAAACTATTACTTGAAAACCCTAAAAATTGTAGCTTGAATTGCTCTAATTTTTTCTCTCTCGACCAAGAATCTTTAGAGCCAATAACAACTTCATTTAAGGTATTTAAATTTTCCTTTAGTTCTATCTTAAGAGCAACATCTTTATTATAATTTGAGATAACCTGTTTTTTATATCCTAAAAAGGAGATAACCAATGGTGTATTAATAGATTCGTCAAACGGAATTGTAAACGCTCCATCAGAATTAGAAATTACGCCTATAGTAGTATTGTCAAAATAGACTGATGCGCCTTCAATTGGTTGCTTTGAGTTATTATCAATAATAACACCCGATATTTCTTGGGCAAACAGATTTGCAACACAGAAAAGAAAAATAAACAGACCTAACTTAATCTTCATTTTGTTCAGATATTTTTCGCTCCAACTCGGCTTGAAACTCTTCCATAACTGGTTTTACAGTACTTTCAGGAAGGTCAGCAATTTTAATATACATCAAACCATCAACCGAATTGTTAAACAATGGGTCTACATTAAAGGCTACCAATTTGGCATTTTGTTTTATATATTTCTTCAAAAGAACAGGTAGTCTTAAAGCTCCTGGCTCAACCTCATCAATAATCTTGTCAAACTTATTAAGGTCTGCTTCGGCTTCATCAAAAACGAAATCTTTATCGGCATCTTTAAGCTTGACCTTAAAAGCTTTTTTAGGATGCACATATTGCGCCACATAAGGATCGTAATAATGTGACATCATAAACTCAATCATCAACGACTTTGAAAAGTTTGAAAACTGGTTGCTTATACTTACGCCACCTATTAAATATTTATGTTCGGGGAAACGTAGTGTTGTATGAACAATGCCTTTCCATAGCAAAAATAAAGGCATAGGCTTTTGTTGATAATCTTTTATAATAAACGCACGACCCATCTCGATAGATTGACTCATCATTTTATACAACTCGGGTTCAAATCGAAATAAATCTTGCAGATAAAATCCATCTATTCCATATCGTTGGAATATTTCGGAACCCAATCCCATTCTATAAGCCCCAGCTATAAGTTTTTCATCACCATCCCATAAAAACATGTGATGGTAATACGTATCAAAGGCATCTAAATCTATGGCTTCATTAGTCCCTTCGCCAACTTCTCTAAAAGTAATTTCACGTAATCGACCTATTTCTTGAAGTATATTAGGTATTTTTTTTGCTGGAGCAAGAAAAACCTCATAGTTCTTACTCTGTAGTAGCCTAAAGTTTTCTTCTCGCAACATTTCAACCTCTTCAACCATTAAGGCTTTATCTACTTGGCCAACTATTCGCTTTGGAGGCTTTGGAACTTTTAAGGTTGTAGAAATGTTACTCAACAATTTATCCTTATCGTCAAAAGAATTAGACAGCATATAGGTCTTTCTCCTCAAAAATTCAGAAAACGACTCTAGCGATTCGTGCTCCTTTTGATCGTTAACAGAAATCGGTTTCCCAATTCTAACCTTTATAGTTCTACGCTTTTGGGTTAAAAGTTCAGAAGGTAGTTTTGCTGTCCTAAACGTATCATTAATTTTAGAAAGCTTATAGAATAGCTTACTATTCTTCGCATGAAAATATATAGGCACTACAGGTACTTCTGCTTTTTTTACCAATTTCATGGCGGCTTCTTCCCAAGGTCTGTCAACTACTAGCCTTCCATCTCTATACGTTGAAACCTCTCCTGCAGGAAAAACACCAAGAGGGTGCCCTTCACGCAGGTGCATAATGGCATTTTTGAATCCTGCAATACTGGATTTTACATCTTTTCTATCTTCAAAAGGGTTTACAGGTAAAATGTAGGGTTTTAAGGGTTCTATCCTATGCAATAAAAAATTGGCAATTATCTTAAAATCCTTTCGTTGCTCCAACATAAGTTTAAGCAGTAATATCCCATCAATACCTCCTAATGGGTGATTAGAAACTGTTATATAACTTCCATCTTTTGGCAGCCTTTTTAAGTCTTCTTCTGGAATTTCAAATTTTATTTGAAATTCATCTAAAATGGCATCCAAAAATTCTAAATCAGACAAATGCTTATTACGATTGTAAATTGCGTTTAAAGTAGATATTTTCAAGACCTTCATGAGCATCCAGCCTATAAAAGTGCCTACAAAACCATACTTATCTAATTGTATGGCCGAAGCTACTTCTTTAGCCGAAACCAATCCTTTGTCTTGAGCTTTTGTCATATATACAAATGTAATTAAATAGTTGGTTTTGTAACCATTTGCATGGTTTCTTGTGTTAACTGCTTTAATAACACCGTTTTATTTTTTTCAATCTGTTCAATCGCTTGTTTATCATAATGCCTAATAGTGTATAAAGCTACATTTTCATGACAAGTTACTTTAAATTTCGCTTTTAAATGCTGTAATAATTTTTCTAGATTATTATAAATATTATCTACACAAACTGAAAAACTAATAGCTGAATTCTGAATAACATCTACCTTCATTTTATAAAGATGAAGCAAATTAAAAATTTCACTAATATTCTCTTCAACTATATACGAAAAGTCTAAAGATGATAAGGATATTAATACTTGGTTTCTTTTAAGGATAAAGCACGGAATATTGGGTTCAATTCCAATACCTTTTGAAACCTTTGTACCATCGCCATCTGGGTTTAAAAACGATTTTACAAATAATGGTATTTCTTTACGCTGTAAAGGCTGCAGTGTTTTAGGGTGAATAACCGATGCGCCGTAGAAGGCCAACTCAATTGCCTCGCGGTACGAAATATTATGAAGTAATTGTGCGTTTTCAAAATAACGAGGATCCGCATTAAGAACACCCAAAACGTCTTTCCAAATCGTTACGCTTTCTGCATTCAAACAATAGGCAAAAATAGCCGCTGTATAATCACTCCCTTCACGCCCTAGAGTAGTGGTGAAATTATTAGAGTCACTACCCAAAAATCCTTGTGTAATATTGAGTGTATTACGCTGAAAGTTTTCAGTGATATTTTTTTGTGTTAACTCCCAATCAACATTTGCTCTACGATAATAATTATCTGTTTTTATATAATTTCTAACATCAACCCAATTGTTCTTGATGTTTACTTCGTTTAAATACTCACTAACAATTGTTGTAGAAACCAATTCGCCATAACCAATTACTTGATCGTAAATAAAATTGTAATCCGGTGACTTGTTGATTTTAAAAAACCCATCCAGTTCATCAAACAAATCAGATACTTTTTTAAAAACGGGATGCCTCTCGTTTTCAAATAAATCTAATAAAATAGCATTGTGATATTTTTTCACATCCTGAAAAGAACTCAACAATTCAGATTTTTTATTTAGGTAATTATCAATTACACCTTCTAATGCATTGGTGGTTTTACCCATGGCAGACACAACAATTAATGTATTGTCATAGCCTACTGCATTTAAAACTTCAATTAAATTTTTAACTCCTTCGGCATCTTTAACGGATGCTCCTCCAAATTTAAATACTCGCATTACATTTTTAATAAATAGTTTTGTATTCCTTGTTCGTCTAATTGAACAACATCCCAATCCCGTAATATGGTTGCTCCTTTTTGTTCATAAAATGTTATGGCTGGTTCGTTCCAATCTAAAACTTCCCAACTTATTCGTTTTACACCTAAACTGTGGCCATATTTTACAACCTCATCTAGCAATAAGGTTCCAATTCCTCTTCCTCTCATGGCTTCATCTACAATCAAATCTTCTAAATGTAAAACTTTACCTTTCCAAGTTGAATAGCGCTGATACACCAATGCAATTCCAACCACATCCTCTCCTACTTCAGCAACAAAACATTTAAAAGCTGGATTTTCACCAAAACCATCCTGTTTTAAATTTTCTAATGTAACTTCTACGGCTTCTGGTTCTTTCTCAAAAACAGCAAGTTGTTTTATCAGTTTTAAAACCGAAGACATATCTTCTATAGTAGCTTGTCTTATTTTAATATCCATAAACTGAATTTGCCTTCAAATATAGTTTATTCTAACCGATTAATATTTCGCGAAAACGTTGTAGTTTATTAAAAAATCCGATATTTGTACAAACAACAACATCCAGCATATTTATGTCTCAAAAAAATCAAACTTTAGGTGAATTTATTATTGAAAACCAATCTTCTTTTAAATACACTTCAGGTGAATTATCCAGGCTCATAAACTCTATTCGTTTAGCTGCAAAAGTAGTTAATCATGAAGTGAACAAAGCTGGATTAGTTGATATAATTGGCGCTGCTGGAGACACCAATATTCAAGGGGAAGATCAACAAAAGCTTGACGTTTATGCCAATGAGAAGTTCATTCAAACACTTACCAACAGAAATATTGTTTGCGGTATAGCAAGTGAGGAAGAAGACGATTTTATTTCCATAAATAGTCAAGATGAAAACAACAATAATAAATATGTTGTTTTAATAGATCCTTTAGATGGTTCTTCAAATATTGATGTTAACGTTTCAGTAGGCACGATATTTTCGGTTTATCGTCGTGTAACTCCAGTTGGAACGCCTGTTACCCTTGAGGATTTTCTTCAAAAGGGCAGTCAACAAGTGGCAGCAGGTTATGTAGTATATGGTACATCAACTATGTTGGTTTATACAACAGGTGCTGGTGTAAATGGGTTTACGCTCAATCCTGCAATTGGCACGTTTTACTTATCGCATCCGGATATGGAATTCCCTGAAAATGGTAAGATTTATTCTGTAAACGAAGGGAATTACATCCACTTCCCTCAAGGTATAAAGAACTATATAAAATATTGCCAAATGGAGGAAGGTGACAGACCTTATACTTCAAGGTACATTGGTTCATTGGTGTCTGACTTCCATAGGAACATGATAAAAGGTGGTATTTATTTATATCCTAAAAGCTCAAAAAATTCTAATGGAAAACTACGATTACTTTACGAATGTAACCCCATGGCATTTCTTGCAGAACAAGCCAATGGAAAAGCTAGTGATGGTTTTACCCGTATTTTAGATATTGAGCCTACAGAATTGCACCAACGTGTTCCTTTTATTTGCGGCAGTAAAAATATGGTAGTAAAAGCTGAAGAATTTATGCGATTAGCAGAATAAAAAAAAGCGAACTTAAAAAGTTCGCTTTTTTTATTACCTAACAGAACTATTATCTGTTCATATTTTTTATCTCTTCCATAAAAGTGTCTAAATCTACACCGTTACTAACAAGAGTTAATGCCTTATCTACAACATATTTTACATTATCATGCGAGAATCCTAAACCAACAGCAATTTTTCTCAATACCAACTCTTCGTGGTCTCCTTTAATATGGTCAACATAAACCATTCTAGCTAAATCATACAAACGTTCTAAACGTCTATCGTATGAAGTTGGCGGATTTATAGGATGTGATTTATAATCTTTTAATATAGCTTTATACTCACTTTCACTAACATCTAATTTATGAGCCAATCGATCTAAAAATGCTTTCTCCTCATCAGTAATTATACCATCATCCATGGCTACTCTCACTATGGCTGCAAAATGATCTTCGTTGCGTTTTTTAAATCCGCTATCAAATAAATCTAAAAATGACATATGTTTTTCTTTTTTTGGTGCTGCAAAGATAATTTTAATAATAGTTTTAATCAATAAACTGTTAAACAAAATTTTATATTTGCACAAAATAAATTGTCTTGAGTAAATCTTATCTCTCGCAAATCTATGCACAGGCTTTGCAAACGCAAAATCTGCAAACTGCTATTGCCCAAAATCATTCTAAAACACATATAAAAGGACTCGTTGGATCGTCGTTTTCTTTGGTGGTAAGCGAAGCCTTCAAACAGACTGATAAGCCCTTCTTGTTAATTTTTAACGACAAAGAAGAAGCCGCCTTTTATTTAAATGATTTAGAGTTGTTGTTAAATGACAAGGATGTATTGTTTTATCCAGGAAGCTACCGCAGGCCTTATCAAATTGAAGAAACTGACAATGCCAATGTTTTATTGCGAGCTGAAGTTTTAAACCGCATTAACTCTCGGAAAAAACCAGCCGTAATTGTCACCTATCCAGATGCCCTATTTGAAAAAGTGGTTACCAGAAGGGAATTGGAGAAAAACACCTTGAAAATTTCGGTTAATGATAATCTCTCCATCGATTTTGTGAATGAGGTACTATTTGAATATAAATTTAAACGTGTTGATTTTGTAACCGAACCTGGTGAGTTTTCCGTTCGCGGTGGTATTGTAGATGTGTTTTCATTTTCACATGATGAACCCTATCGCATTGAGTTTTTTGGCGATGAAGTTGATAGTATCAGAACATTTGATGTTGAAACTCAACTTTCAACCGATCAAATTAAAAAAATAAGTGTCATCCCAAATGTGGCCAACAAATTTTTGGAAGAAAGCAGACAGAGTTTTTTAAAATATATTGCACAAAAAACGGTTGTTTTTACAAAAAATGCAGATGTCCTGTTTTCAAGAATTGACGATTTTTTTGGTAAAGCAGAAGAAGCTTTCAAAAACCTATCAACCGAAATAAAACATGCCGAACCTAACGAACTTTTTTGTGATTCTAAACTCTTAAAAAAACAGCTTTTAGATTTTAATCTGGTTGAGTTTGGTTCACAAAGTTTATTTTGTCATTCAGAGTATTCCGATTCAATAGGAGTCGAAGAATCTGTTTTAGAAGAGATTGCCACGTCGCAAGCTCCTCGCAATGACAATGTAATCATATTCAATACAACACCACAACCTGCATTTAATAAGCAATTTAATTTGCTGATTGAAAACCTAAATTCCCAACACGCAAAAGGATACACCAATTACATTGCTTGCGTTAGCGAACAACAAGCCAAACGATTTCATGATATTTTTGAAGATGTAGAAGAAGAGGTGCATTATAAAACCATTGTACTATCATTATACCAAGGATTTATTGATCATGACAATAAAATAACCTGCTATACCGATCATCAAATATTTGAACGCTATCATAAATTTCATCTCAAAAATGGTTATGCCAAAAAACAAGCCATAACGCTTAAAGAGTTAACCAATTTAGAGATTGGAGATTATGTAACACACATTGATCATGGAATAGGTAAATTTGGAGGACTTCAAAAAATTGATGTCGAAGGTAAAAAGCAAGAAGCTATTAAACTTATATACGGTGAACGCGATGTCTTGTATTTAAGTATTCATTCGCTCCATAAAATTACCAAGTTCAACGGAAAGGATGGCAAACCGCCTAAAATTTATAAGCTAGGTAGTAAAGCGTGGAAAACGCTAAAACAAAAAACCAAATCACGCGTTAAAGAAATTGCTTTTAATCTTATTAAAGTATATGCCAAACGTAAACTTGAAAAAGGTTATCAGTACAAACCAGACAGTTACATGCAGCATGAGTTGGAAGCGTCTTTTTTATATGAAGACACTCCTGACCAAATAACATCTACTGCCGACATTAAGGCTGACATGGAAAGTGACAGACCAATGGACCGTTTAGTTTGTGGTGACGTTGGATTTGGAAAAACCGAAGTCGCCATTAGAGCTGCATTTAAGGCTGTAGATAACGGGAAACAAGTTGCCGTTTTGGTACCAACAACAATTTTGGCTTATCAACATTCCAGAACGTTTAAAGAACGGCTAAAAGATTTCCCAGTAACTGTAGACTACCTCAATCGCTTCAGAACGGCGAAAGAAAAACGTGAAACTCTTGAAAGTTTAGAAAAAGGTGGTGTTGATATAATAATTGGCACGCACCAATTAGTAAACAAAAATGTGAAATTTAAGGATTTAGGATTACTAATTGTTGATGAAGAACAAAAATTCGGTGTTGCCGTAAAGGAGAAATTAAAAACCTTAAAAGAAAATGTGGATGTTCTTACATTAACAGCCACACCTATTCCTAGAACCTTGCAGTTTAGTTTAATGGCTGCGCGAGATTTATCAGTAATTACAACGCCTCCACCAAACCGTTACCCAATTGAAAGCCATGTTATTCGATTTAATGAGGAAACCATTCGAGATGCCATTAGTTATGAAATTGAACGCGGTGGTCAAATTTTCTTTATCCATAACCGTATTGAAAACATAAAAGAAGTTGCTGGTATGATTCAGCGGTTGGTACCTGATGCCAAAATAGGTATTGGCCACGGACAAATGGAAGGTAAAAAGTTAGAACAGCTTATGCTCTCATTTATCAATGGTGGGTTTGACGTTTTAGTAAGCACAACCATTGTGGAAAGCGGTTTAGATGTCCCAAATGCCAATACCATTTTTATCAATAACGCCAATAATTTTGGATTAAGTGACTTACATCAAATGCGTGGTCGCGTAGGTAGAAGTAACAAAAAGGCCTTTTGTTATTTTATAACACCAGAATATTCAGCTATGACCAACGATGCCAGAAAACGCATTACTGCTTTAGAACAGTTTACCGAACTGGGCAGTGGCTTCAACATTGCCATGAAAGATTTGGAAATTCGTGGTGCTGGTGATTTATTAGGTGGTGAACAAAGTGGCTTTATTAATGAAATAGGTTTCGATACGTATCAAAAAATTCTTAATGAAGCTATTGAAGAACTTAAAGAAAATGAGTTTAAAGATTTATATCAAGATGATGGCAAACCTAAAGAGTATGTAAAGGATATTACAATAGATTCTGATTTTGAATTGTTGTTCCCGGATGATTATATAAATAACATTACAGAACGTTTAAATCTGTACACTCAACTTAACAATGTAAAAACTGAAGAAGATCTTGAGCAGTTTGAAACCGAACTTATAGATCGTTTTGGGGAATTGCCTGTTCAGGTTGTAGACCTACTAAATAGTGTGCGTTTAAAATGGACTGCTACTAAACTTGGTCTAGAAAAAGTAGTTATGAAACACGGTAAACTGGTGGGCTATTTTATAAAGGACCAACAGAGTGCCTTTTATCAGAGTATTGGTTTTACTAAAGTTTTACAGTTTATTCAGAGTAATCCAAAAGCCTGTAAGATGAAAGAAAAACAAACCCGTCAAGGCTTACGTTTGTTGCTGACTTTTGAAAATATTAAAAATGTAGAACAAGCCTTATCGGCTTTAAATCAAATTTTGGCATAGCTATTGAAAACAGTAATAAAACAATATGTCTCGATATGAAAAAATGGCTTTACATTTTCTGTATAATACCTTCGTTGATAATTGCACAACATAAATTAAGCGGCACTTTTTCGCCAGCAAGTGAGTTTACCTATGCATTTTTATATGAAGCTACACCTACAAGTGTTAATTACAATAATCAAGTACAAGTAAAACCAGATGGCACGTTTGAAATTAAGCTTGATGAATCTATAAAAAAGGGCATTTACAAAATTGTATATGCAGTTCCACCTGAAGACAACAATTTTGAAATTTTTTATGAAGGAAATGAAGATGTTGAACTGCAATTCGATTTAGAAAAAGGATTGAGTTTTACATCATCTAAAAGCAACTTACTTTGGACGTCTTATTCTGAAGCTATCTCAAAAATAAATGCTAAAATTAGTGCTTACTACACCAATAATCAGCAAAACGAAGCTCAACTTTTAGAGTTGTTTCAGCAATTAAAAAGCACACAAGATTCTTACGAAAAACAATCAGTAGGCACTATTGCGCATGCTTTTATTACATCAAACCGATTATACATACCTGAAACTGCTGAAGACGTTCAAACCTACTCCCAAAATATTATTAAGCATTATTTTGATAACATAGATTTTAGTAACCGTTGGATTCAAAGTTCAGATTATATTACAGACCGTATTGTTGCTTATGTTTTTGCTATGCCTTCAGATGATGACTATTACAAAAGTGCGATTGATGAAACCGTTGCAGCAATTGGTAATAACCAAATAATAAAACTTACCATTTTACAAGAGCTGTGGCAAAACATGATACAAAACGATTTTTCTGAAGTTGCCCATTATATTAGTGACACCTATTTATTGGAACTTGCCAAACAACAAAACAATGAGCTACTTGTAGAAACCTTAATGAGCTTTAAAAAAACGGCTGTTGGCATTCAAGCGCCTAATTTTAATATTACTACAAAACAATCCTTATACGATTTAAATTCGCATAACAATTATGTGCTTATTTTTTGGAGCAGTAGTTGTGGTCATTGTCTTGATGAATTACCAATTTTAAAATCTATTATTGTAGAATATCCTAATTATAAAGTTATTGCTTTTGGTATTGAAGACGAGACTGAAAATTGGAAAAACGTAATTATAAATTACCCAGAATTTATTCACGTAATTGGTTTAAAAAAGTGGGATAATCCTGTAGTTGAAGATTATGGCATTCAAGGAACACCAAGCTATTTTATTTTGGATATGGATAAAACCATAATGGCTAAACCTGATGATGTTGAAGAGTTAAAGGCGTTTTTGAAAAAAAACTAAAAATGGAAAAAGGCGTTTTCTAGATGCTCAATATTGTAGTTTTTTCCTTCTTTAACTATAGCAATAATATCAAAGCGTACTTCAACGTCTAAATCATTTACGGTAACATATTCATCAACTGCTTTTACCAAATTCTTAATTTGTTTAGGCTTTACAAAATCTTGAGGATCTCCAAAATCTGCTGTTGATCTGGCTTTAACCTCAACAATGGCCAATACATCATTCAGCTGTGCAATAATATCAACTTCTGCCTTATCAAATCGGTAATTGCGTTCTACTATATCATACCCGTTTTCTAAAAGATAATCTACAGCTAATTGCTCTCCTTTTTTGCCAAGTTCATTGTGTTGTGCCATAATCACTTCCCACGAAAGTGGGAATCTTATTTACTCCTCGAAAACCACAGTAGATTGCTCTTTACCAACTTTCATTTCAATAGTTCTTCCCAAAATCATAGCGCGATTATCCTTTTCATGACCAGCAGGCATATTAAACGCAATAGGAAAATCGTATTCCGATAAGGCATCTAAAATCAATTGTTCTATAGAGCTTCCCCAAAGCGTGGTATTTTTACGAAGCTTACTCATATCGCCAACCAAAACACCTGCACATTCATCAAAATAGCCTGCGCGTTTCATGCTTTGCAACATGCGGTCAATATGATACTTATACTCGCCTATCTCTTCAATAAATAGAATTTTTCCAGATGTATCTATACTGGTTTTTGAGCCCAACATGGTATGCAACATCGTTAAATTTCCTCCTACCAATTCACCCGATGCTGTCCCAACTCTATTATATTTTGAACCCTCTAAAGTATATGTCAACGGTTCTCCAAAAATCGCTTTTCTAAAGGTTTCAATAGATTCTGAAATATCGTTCAAATCATCTGTTAAACTGGTACACATTAAGGCGTGTATGCTTTCAAAGCCTTCATTATGAAATTGATTATGTAAAGCTGTAATATCACTATAGCCAATTAACCATTTCGCATTTTCTCTAAAGTTGGTGAAATCTAACTTATCTAAAATTCTAACCGTTCCATAACCGCCTCTAGCGCACCAAATAGCACTGACTGTTGGATTATCCATTGCTTTTTGAAAATCTTCACAGCGTTGGGCATCTGTGCCTGCAAAGTGATTATCCTGACTAAACACATGTTCACCAACAATAGCATGCAAACCCCAATTCTTTAATAAATCAACAGCTTGTTGAACCTCTTTTTGCCTGTTTTTTAAAATGCCCGAAGGTGCAACAATAGCTACTGTATCGCCAGCTTTTAAATATGGTGGTTGTATCAAAGTTTTAGGTTTTATTTTTTTTGATTCATGAACTTGCGGTTGTTCCTTTTCTCCAAAAAAAAGGAGGCAGCACAAGCTAAATAATATGGTGATTTTTGACATATTGTAAATGTACATTTTTTTTCAGAAACGCTCTTAAATTACGTACTTTTGTGGCTTCATAAAATTAATACCATGTCAAAACGATATACCATTACAGCTGCATTACCTTACACCAATGGACCAATTCATATTGGGCATTTAGCTGGTGTTTACGTACCTGCTGATATTTATGCGCGCTATTTACGCTTAACAGGAAACGATGTCGCATTTATGTGTGGTAGTGACGAGCATGGTGTGCCTATTACAATAAAAGCAAAAAAGGAAGGTGTTACGCCTCAAGATATTGTAGATAAATATCATGCTATAATTAAAAAATCGTTTGAAGATTTTGGAATTACCTTTGATAATTACTCAAGAACATCCGCTAAAATTCATCACGATACAGCTCAAGAGTTTTTTAAAACACTTTATAATAAAGGTGAATTTATTGAAGAAGTAACCGAGCAATTATACGACGAAGAAGCCAATCAGTTTTTAGCCGATAGATTTGTCACAGGAACCTGTCCGAAATGTGGAAATGAAGAAGCCTATGGCGATCAATGCGAGAATTGTGGAACCAGCTTAAATGCAACCGATTTAATCATTCCTAAATCGGCCATAACGGGAAACACACCTACTTTAAAGCAAACCAAACATTGGTTTTTACCATTGGACAAACACGAAGATTTTTTAAAAGAATGGATTTTAAAAGGCCATAAAAAAGATTGGAAACCCAACGTTTACGGACAAGTAAAATCTTGGATTGATGACGGTTTGCGTCCAAGAGCTGTAACACGCGATTTAGATTGGGGAATTCCAGTGCCAGTTGAAGGCGCTGATGGCAAAGTACTTTACGTTTGGTTTGATGCGCCAATTGGTTACATTTCTGCAACCAAAGAATGGGCAGAACGCGAAGGAAAAGATTGGGAACCATACTGGAAAGACGAAAATACAAAATTGGTTCACTTCATAGGAAAAGATAATATTGTGTTTCACTGTATCATTTTCCCAAGTATGCTAAAAGCAGAAGGTTCATATATTTTACCAGATAATGTGCCAGCAAACGAATTTTTAAATTTAGAAGGCAATAAACTATCGACTTCAAAAAACTGGGCAGTATGGTTACCTGATTATCTTGAAGATTTTCCTGGTCAACAAGATGTCTTGCGTTATGCCTTAACAGCCAATGCACCAGAAACCAAAGACAACGATTTTACTTGGAAAGATTTTCAAGCTAGAAACAATAACGAGTTAGTGGCCATTTTTGGAAACTTTATAAACCGAGTTGTTGTTTTAACAAGAAAATATTATGAAGGTGTTGTTCCTGAACCTAGTAAATTGAGAGATATTGATGAGAAAACATTAGCAGCATTAAGAGCTTATCCTGAAGTGATAAGTAGTTCTATAGAACGTTATCGTTTTCGTGAAGCAAGTCAGGAATTGATGAATCTAGCGCGATTGGGAAACAAGTATTTAGCTGACGAAGAACCTTGGAAAGTAATCAAAGAAGACGAAGCACGCACCAAAACCATTATGTATATTGCTTTACAAATTGCAGGTGCTTTGGCTATTTTGAGCGAGCCGTTTTTACCGTTTACTTCTAAAAAATTAAAAGAAATACTTGCAATGGAAACACCCGAAATGGCAGGAGGATATATAAGTGATAGGTTTATAAAAGGTGTTAGTTGGAAGAATCTTAAGGATAGAATTTCGCTTGATAATTTTATTAAACCCGGACATTGTATTGAAGAACCTCAATTACTTTTTACAAAAATTGAAGATAAAGACATTCAAGCACAATTAGACAAACTAGAGACAAGTAAAAAGGCCAATGAAGCTGCCAATAAAGTGGCTGAACCACAAAAAGAAGAAATCACTTTTGATGATTTTACAAAGTTAGATTTACGTGTAGGAACGATTATTGAAGCCGAAAAAATGCCGAAAGCCAAAAAACTTTTAGTTTTAAAAGTTGATACAGGTATTGACACAAGAACCATAGTTTCTGGTATTGCTGAAAGCTTTACTGCCGAAGAAGTAATTGGAAAACGCGTTACCGTTTTAGTGAATTTAGCACCAAGAAAATTACGTGGTGTTGAAAGCGAAGGTATGATTTTAATGACCGAAAGCCCTGAAGGTAAGTTGGTGTTTGTAAATCCTGATGCAAACCAAGACGTTGCTAATGGTCTACAAATAAGTTAACAATGAATTTTGAATCGCATTGGAATAAGGCTTTTGAAAAAGAAGATTCTCAATTAGGTTGGTTTGAAGAAAACCCTGCTCAAACTATGCAACTTGTTACATCCTGTAACCTTGAACAGGATTCTAGAATCTTGACGGTAGGTGCTGGTACCACCACATTAATTGACAATTTGTTGGATGCGGGTTTTCAAAATATTTTTGCAAACGATTTAAGCACTGTTGCATTAAATAAACTAAAACTTCGTATTCAAGGTACATATCAGTATGATTTAACATGTATAGCTGACGATTTAACCAACCCAACAAAATTGAAAGAATTAAAACCTGTTGACCTATGGATTGATCGAGCTGTATTGCATTTCTTTTTAAAACCTGAAGAGCAAGAAAGCTATTTTAATTTACTCACGACAAAGGTATCGCAAAATGGTTATGCACTTATAGCCGTTTTTGCCACTAATGGTGCCGAAAAATGTTGCGGGTTACCATTACAGCGTTACAGCCTAGAGATGTTACAAGAAAAATTAGGGAAAGATTTTAAACTTGTAGACAGCTTC
The DNA here is from genome assembly GCF_023634025.1 of Hanstruepera flava. Classification (GTDB taxonomy): domain Bacteria; phylum Bacteroidota; class Bacteroidia; order Flavobacteriales; family Flavobacteriaceae; genus Hanstruepera; species Hanstruepera flava. Next base: position 428,981 of record NZ_JALJCW010000003.1, read on the forward strand.
AACTATACGTTTATAAATCCTTTTGGTGGTGAACGCCCATATATTTATACATTGTTCAAGAAAGCATAATGCAACTTATTAACTATATAGTATCATCTACCAACTTACCTGAAGTTGGTGTAAAAAACACCATTAACTTGCTTAACGATGCATGTACTGTTCCGTTTATTTCACGTTACAGAAAAGAAGCTACAGGAAATCTGGATGAAGTTCAAATAGGTGATATTGTAAAATACAAAGAACTCTTTGAGGCGCTTGAAAAACGTAAAGCAGCTATTTTAAAGGCACTTGAAGAACAAGATGTTTTAACGTCAGAATTAGAACAAAAAGTAAACGAAACTCAAGATATTACAACACTTGAAGACATTTACTTGCCATACAAAAAAAGCCGAAAAACAAAAGCTGATATTGCTAAAGCTAACGGATTAGAACCTTTAGCTAAAATCATAATGAGTCAAAACGCTCACGATATTGAAAGCATAGCATATAAATATGTAAAAGATGCTGTTGGTTCGGTTGATGATGCTCTAGAAGGTGCACGACATATTATTGCCGAATGGATTAATGAACGTACTGATATCAGAAATAATATTCGTTATCAATTAGAACGTTTTGCAACCATTGCAACTAAAGTTGTTAAAAAGAAAGCCGATGAAGAAGGCGCTCAAAAATTCCGTGATTATTTTGATTGGAGCGAGTCGTTGAGTCGTATTCCTTCACATCGTTTGTTAGCCATTTTACGTACCGAAAACGAAGGATTTATTCGTGTGAAAATTGAAATTGATGATGAACGTGCTTTAGATAAAATTGCGCAACGTATTATAAAATCTGACAATGCGTGTTCTGATCAAATTGAGATCGCTATAAAAGATGCATACAAACGATTGTTGTTGCCATCATTGAGCAATGAAGCATTACAAAATGCAAAAGAAAAAGCCGATGAAGCTGCGATAACTGTTTTTGCCAAAAACCTAAAACAATTGTTGTTGGGCTCACCATTAGGAGAAAAACGTGTTTTGGCTATCGATCCTGGTTTTAGAACCGGTTGTAAAGTAGTGTGTTTAGATGCGCAAGGGCAACTTAAACATAATGAAACCATTTATCCGCATGCGCCTAAAAATGATAGCGCAGGCGCAATAAAAAAAATAAGCACACTTGCTGAAGCTTATAAAATTGAAGCTATTGCTATTGGAAACGGAACCGCTTCGCGTGAAACAGAATCGCTGATTAGACGTATTCGTTTTAAAAATGATATTCAAGTATTTGTGGTAAGTGAAGCAGGAGCTAGTATTTATTCGGCTTCAAAAATTGCTAGAGAAGAATTTCCTAATTATGACGTTACGGTTAGAGGCGCTGTTTCTATTGGTCGTCGTTTGCAAGATCCATTGGCAGAGTTGGTGAAAATTGATGCAAAATCTATTGGTGTTGGGCAATATCAGCATGATGTTGATCAAACCAAGCTAAAAACCGAACTAGATACTGTTGTAGAAAGTTGCGTGAATGCTGTTGGTGTTAATCTAAATACAGCTAGTAAAAGTTTGTTGAGTTATGTATCAGGAATTGGTCCTAAATTAGCCGAAAACATTGTGAATTATCGCGATGAACATGGTGCATTTTCTTCAAGAACCGATTTAAAAAAAGTACCACGTTTAGGTGACAAAGCTTTTGAGCAAGGATCCGCATTCTTAAGAATTAAAGAGGCTAAAAACCCGTTAGATGATTCTGCTGTGCATCCTGAAAGCTATGGTATTGTAAAAGCTATTGCAAAAAATGAAGGAAAACGTGTTTCTGAACTTATAGGAAACTCTGCTGTTTTAAATGGTATTGATTTAAAACCCTATTGTACAGATACAGTTGGTTTGCCAACACTTAAAGACATCATAAAAGAACTTGAAAAACCAGGATTAGATATTAGAGAACAAGCCAAAGTGTTTACTTTTAATCAAAATATAAAAACCATCAATGATTTGCAAGAAGGGCAATTGCTTCCGGGAATTGTCAATAATGTAACCAATTTTGGGGCTTTTGTTGATATTGGAATTAAAGAAAGCGGCTTGATTCATATTTCAAACTTATCAGATGGTTTTGTAAGTGATGTTAGTGCCTATATTAGTTTGCACGAGCAGGTCATTGTAAAAGTATTGGAGGTTGATGTTCCGCGCAAGCGCATTCAATTAAAACTGCACAAATAAATTAGTTAATATTTAGTATTTTTAAAGAAAAAATGAAAACACTTCTCTATTTATTAACTATTGCCTTTTTATCAATTTCTTCTTTTTCTCAAAATTACGATATTATTCTAAAAACAAATGGCGAAGAAATGGTAGGTCATGTAAACAGTATTGATGACAGAACTATAGATTTTAACTATAAAAATGAAACTCTTCATTATAAAGTTGACAAGATCGATATCGCAAAAATAACTTTTGCTTCAGGGCGTGTGCAATTTTTTAATTCAACGCAAGCTAATGGCAGTAATGCAATCGTTGAAAACCATCACAATAAAGTAGCCGTTTTGCCTTTTGCTTATATTAAAGACGAACGTGATGGCTCAAAATCTGTTTCTAATAGAATTCAAGAAGAAACCTATACATTATTTAAAAATCACAATACAAATCTTGAATATCAAGATCCTCGAACTACAAATGCTCTTTTAATTAAAGCAGGAGTAACAAACAATAACATCGCAGGTTATACCATGGGAGAGATTTGCCATATCTTAGGTGTTGAGTATGTTATTCAAGGAACCGTCTCTGTACAAAAGACAAGTAAAAGCACTTATGGCGGTACAGCTTCTACTTCAAAACAATCAGGAAATGCACGTGTAGATAAAAATGGTAATTTGATAGGCAACGTATTTGGCGATGGTAAAAGTAAAACTTACAGCGCCAATACATCCTCTACAATTCAAAATTATGGAACTTCTATGGTTATGAATATTTATAATGATAGAGGTGATAATTTATTTAGTCAAGAGCATGAATCTTTTTGGAATACAGAAGATGCCTATAAAATTACCTTAAAGTATCTTGCAAAAAGAACACCATTTTACAAAAAATGATTATTAAAACCTTACCTAATCTGTATACAATTTCATCTAAAAGAAAAATATTATGTTATCAAAAAAAATAGAAAAAGCGTTAAATGATCAAATTAGAGTTGAAGCCGAATCCTCTCAAATCTATTTAGCAATGGCTTGTTGGGCTGAAGTAAAAGGGCTTGAAGGTGTTGCTGGTTTTATGTACTCACAATCTGATGAAGAACGTGCGCATATGCTTAAATTGGTTAGGTATGTAAACGAACGTGGTGGACATGCTCATGTTTCAGCATTAAAAGCACCAAATGTGACTTTTAAATCGTTTAAGGAAATGTTCGAAAAACTGTTTGAACATGAAGTGTTTGTATCCGAAAGCATTAATGAATTGGTTCATATCGCTTTACAGGAAAAAGACTATTCCACGCATAACTTCTTACAATGGTATGTTGCTGAACAAATTGAGGAAGAAGCTATGGCTCGCACCATTCTTGATAAAATAAATATGATAGGAAACGATAAAGGTGGTTTGTATTTATTCGATAGAGACATTCAGCAAATGACTGTTAGTACAGCGGCTTCTGAAAGCCCTGAATAATTTTAACAATTAAGTTTATTTAGAATTAATAAAAATAATTATTTTTGCCTCACATTCTACAAGTTAGCATACATTGGGCAAGAATAAAAAAGAAAAAAAGCAACAAAAAAAAGCTTTAAAAACCTTACATAAGGCAGGCGTTATTAATGCTGATAAGGTAAAAAGTAAGTGTTGCAAAAAGTATAAAAAAGGTGAAAACAAACGTTGTGGCAAATGCCCATGCTTTGATTTACTTAAAAAGGTAGCCTAGTTATAACTTCTCATATAATTATTGATTACATCTTAGTATGACTAAAATCATGTTTTAAAAACTTTATAGGTCGTAATTTTACTGTATAAATGTAAGATTATGAAAAATTTAGTTATTCTTGGAGCAGGTACTTCTGGAACCATGATGTCTAATCATTTAGTTTCAAAACTTCCAAAAAAGGATTGGAAAATCACCATAATTGATCAATACAAAACACATTATTATCAACCTGGTTTTTTGTTCTTACCCTTCGATATATATACAACCAAACAGGTTAAAAAAAATGGTAAAAAATTTATTCCAAAAGATGTTAATTATATTCAGGAAAAAATTGAATTAATTGAACCTGAAGAGAATAAAGTAAACCTAGCCAATGGGTCTACATTAGAATATGACATACTAATTATCGCTACCGGTGCTAAAATAGCTCCAGATGAAATTGAAGGAATGAATGGTCCAGAATGGTATAAGAGCATTTTCGATTTCTATACCTATGAAGGAGCAAAAGCTTTAAGAAACAAATTGAGAACTTGGGAAGGTGGTAAATTAGTCGTTCATATTACAGAAATGCCTATTAAATGTCCTGTTGCACCTCTTGAATTTGCATTTTTAGCAGACTCTTATTTCAAGAATAAAGGTATGCGTGATAAGGTAGATATTACCTATGTAACGCCTTTAGGTGGCGCATTTACCAAGCCTAAAGCGACCAAGGCTTTACATTACTTATTAGAAGAAAAAAACATTAAAGAAGTTACAGACTTTAATATCGAACGTGTTGATTATGAAAACAACAAAATTATAGATTACGCCGATGTTGAAATAGAATATGATCTTTTGGTTACTGTGCCAACAAATATGGGAGATGCATTAATTGAACGTTCAGGAATGGGAGACGATTTAAATTTTGTTCCTACTCATAAAGCCACACTACAAACAAAGGCCTACGAAAATATTTTTGCTATTGGAGATGCTACAAATTTGCCAGCATCTAAAGCAGGTTCTGTCGCCCATTTTGAAGCCGAAATTCTTACTGAAAACATACTGCGCTTCATTAAAGGTGAACCATTGAAAGAAGAGTTTGATGGCCATGCCAACTGTTTTGTAGAAACTGGGAATGGTAAAGCATTGCTAATTGATTTCAACTATACGCACGAACCTGTTGAAGGCACTTTCCCAATTCCTGGTGTTGGACCTTTAAAACTATTAAAGGAAAGTAGAACAAATCATATGGGTAAAATGGCATTTAGATGGATATATTGGAACATGCTCATTAAAGGAATTCATATTCCATTTGTATCTGCCACAATGAATGAAAAGGGAAAGAAATTTGATAAAATAACAAACTAAATATTAGAAATCATGAAAAAATTTATAGCAAATACAGAAATTGATGTAAACGACGAGGGCTATTTAACCGATTTCACACAATGGAACAAAGACATTGGAAACGAACTGGCCAAAGAGCAAGAAATAGAAATGACTGACAAGCATTGGGAAGTAATAGACTATATACACGATAAATACAAAAAGGAAGAACCGTTGTCTATTAGAGGAATCAAAAAAAGTGGTGTTATCAACATTAAAGAATTCTATGCGCTTTTCCCAGCAGGACCACTAAAAAAAGCAACATTAATTGCTGGAATTCCAAAACCTAAAAGTTGTATTTAAAAATTTGAAATTATGAGTACAAAAGTTAAAAAAATGCTTTTCATTTTATCTAAAGCCACAATTGAAAATGCTTATGCCGCATTTGTAATGGCAAATGGAGCTAGAATGGAAGGTATAGAATCCGAAATATTTTTTACTTTTTTTGGTCTTGAAGCCATTCAAAAGAAAAAACTTGAACACTTAAAGGTAGCAACCGTTGGTAATCCTGGAATGCACATACCAACCATGATTGGTGGACTGCCTGGTATGGAGGCGTTAGCTACAAAAATGATGAAAAAGGAAATGGAGAAATTGGATATGCCTCCTGTTGATGAGTTTTTAGAAATTCTATCAGATTCTGGTTGTAAACTTTGGGCTTGCAAATTAGCCGTCGACATGTTCCACCTTGAACGTGAAGATTTAATTGACGATTTGGATGGCATACTTACCATCGGTGATTTTTATAGTCGCGCAGACCAAGAAGGTTGTCAGCTACTGTTTATATAAAACAAAAATGCGTTAGAAATTTCTAACGCATTTTTTTACACCACCTATTTTCCAGAGAAAATCTCTTTTAATTGTGTTACGATGTTGCCATTACCAGCTACGGTAATTTCACCGATTTTATCGGCAATTTTTTCAACATACTCCATCTCTTTAAGCTTGTACAACATGTCGTTTTCCTCCATTAGTTTTGCTGTGTTAAGCAAACTACGTGTAGAAGCTGTTTCTTCACGACGTGTAATAATGTTGGCTTGAGCTCGTTTTTGCGCAACTAAAACCTGATTCATGATTTCTTTCATTTCACCTGTTAAAATCACATCTCTAATACCGCAGTTCAAAACGTTTACACCCAACTTGGTCGCACTTGCTTTTACGTCTTCAAACACTGCTTCTGCAATATTATCTTTACGCTCTAACAATTCATCCAAAGTGTAAGCTCCAACATAAGCACGCAACGCTAATTGCATGGTAATGTACAATTGCTTTTCGTAGTCTTTGTTTTCCAAAAGTGCTTTTTCAATATCGGTGACTTTATACTGTGTATAAAAGTTGATACGAACTGCAGCTTTATCTTTTGTCAACAATTCCTGACCAGAAATTTCCAATTGCAATTGACGCAAATCGGCTTTAGCGATTTTAATGGTTGTATCGTTTCGCCAGAATCTGTATGTACCTCCATCTAAAGTTTTGGTATATACATCATCAACCAAAAGCACTGCTTTTTCATAAGTTGCAACTTCAAATGCGCGAATGTATTTGCTCAATTCATAATTGCTGAATAGTGACTTGTCAATTTTTTCAGTGATATAAATCTTACTCAAATCGGCACGTACAAACTCACGTTCAATCAAACCCTTCCAGTACACGTAGCGTCCAGCAGTTAAAACCGTTTTGAAGTTACCTTTTTCGTAAACTAAAACTAGTTCACCATCTTTAACCTCAACAATCTCTAACATCGCTTTTAGCGTTTCGTCTGTTAGTAAGAGTTCTAACGCTATTGGAGCCACAAAGGTGTTTGCGAGGTCGTACATCAATACACGTTGATTAAAACCAAGCCAGTGTTTTCCTTGTGTAATTACTCTCAAGTAATCACCATTTTTGAAAACCAAACCTACTTTTCCTGCATTAATTCTTACTCGTTTCATTGTTTCTAATTATTTAAATTAAACATTCTAATTTGCCCACTATGGACGTGGCAAAACCTGTAACGGAAGGGTTGCCTACTTCGTCACCAAATAACGAGTTCATCTGGTTTTGAAGTTTATTTTTAAATTTTCATTTTTTATAGATAAAATAGCAGATTGTAAATCATCTTTTCGGTACGGAAATACTCATAGTAATAACTGAGACTAAACGTGTTGAGCAATGGGATTAAAAATGCGAAATCAAATGCATGACTCTAGTTGATAATCTAACTACAAAACTTAATTTAGCTTTGGTATATTACAAATCAGTATTTCAAGGTACTTTCAAGATTGCCAGTCAAAAACCTTTTGGTTTATTACTTGCCGATTCACAACCTGACTATTTTGTCAATTTTTGATGAGCAGTTTTGACCAACTGCATGGCTATCAGTTTTACAAGATGATAAGCTTCATCCTACATTAAAAGTGTAGTACTCTACCAATTGAGTTACAAGATTCTGAACATCTTGACCGGACTCGAACCGGCAACAAAACAATCTATTGTTCTAGCCAACTGAACTATCTCAAAAAAATTGAGAGTGGGAGTCGAACCCACGACCTATAGAGTCGCGACTATTTTTTGGATAACAGTCCATCCTTCAAGTCTAGTTGAATATGAAACAGTGATACGAAACCGCAACCTTTCATACAATAGTGTTATACCGAAACACCCAACAAGACTAGCTTGATATTTTAATTTAGTACCTCTTACCAGATTCGAACTGGCACTTTCGCTTTCGCGAACAGATTGGCTCTAAATGCGCTTCCCTACTTTCAATCCTGTTAATTTCGGTGCTTCTGCAAATTCTATTCATTAGTGAGCACGTCACTAACAACTTCTTCCAATCACTTCATGGTTACGATCAAAGGTCTTTTACCACAGCTCTTCCCTTTAAGCTAAAGAGGTATTTGTGGAACAGACAGGAATTGAACCTGTATCCTCGCATTTTCAGTGCGCCGCATTGACCAACTTTGCTACTGTTCCTATTTAGATAATCCGAAAGGACTTGAACCTTTACCTCAAGAGTCAAATTCTTGAATGCTACCATTACACCACGGATTACTTTTGTAAACCCAACAGGACTCGAACCTGTACCACAAGGTTCGTAGCCTTGGATGCTTTCCAATTACACCATGAGTTTATTGTACTCTACCTTGGATTCGAACCAAGACTTAACAGGGCTTAAACCTGATGCCTCTTCCAGTTGGGCTAGTAGAGTATTTGTACAGGAAGAGAGATTCGAACTCCCAATTTCTTGATTCTAAATCAAGTGCGTTTGCCGTTTTCGCCATTCCTGCAAATAGTTGAGGTATTAGGACTTGAACCTAAATCACCCGAGTTAAAAGCCCGGTGCTTTAACAATTAAGCTACACCTCAATTATAGTTGAGATATTAGGAATCGAACCTAAACTTTTCGCCTTATGAGAGCGATGCTCTACCAATTAAGCTATATCTCATTTTGTACTCTATAAGGGAATCGAACCCTTGTCTTCTGGGAGAAAACCAGATGCACTAACCACTATGCTAATAGAGCATTATGCGGAGAGCAAAGGAATCGAACCTTCATCACCTTTTGGTAAACTTACTTAGCAGGTAAGCACAACAAACCAATATTTACCTACTCTCCAATATTTTGCAGTACCGACGAGATTCGAACTCGCAACTTCTCGAGAGACAGTCGAGCACTCAACCATTGAGTTACGGTACTATTAGCACGTTTGTAAGGATTTGAACCTCAACCATAAGTTTTGGAGACTTATATGCTACCCATTACACCACAAACGCATTTTGCGATATTGGAAAGATTCGAACTTTCAACCTAGTAGTTAACAGCTACTTGCTCTACCATTGAGCTACATTATCGATTGTGAGACAAGAATGAGATTCGAACTCATATAAAACAGATTTGCAATCTGCTGCCTTAACCATTCAGCCACCTTGTCCATTTGTGGGAATTGTAGGATTCGAACCTACTCAGTTATTAAACAACAGTGTTACAGACTGCTTCAGCTCTCCCACGCTGACGAATTCCCTTAATAATCGGCAAACAAAAAAGTTTGCCGATCATTAAAACCTCCTTTTTTTATAATAAACTATTCAACCTATTCTGAAACCAGTTTGTTTTGGTTTCTTCTTCTACCTTCTTTTGTAAGTTTTCAAGTTTTCGTTCCTTATTTTTTTGGAACTTATGCTTTTTACTTACTCTAGATAATATCTCGTCAGCATAGCTAATGAAATCATTATTCATAGCTAATTGCTTTGCCTCTTTTAGAGTGTTTTCTGCCAAATCAAATTGTTCTTGCACTTCGTACAACAGACCTTGATTCAACATAATACCAGCTTTATCAATACCTTTGACAGTTACAGCAAATTCAATTAAGTTTTGAGCCTCTTCATAGTCTCCATAGTTAATCAACAACCTGATATATTCAGGATATATGAACGGAACTTCCAAACTCACAGACAAAGCTTTTTGGTAATAGCTTTTTGCCAACTCATAGTTTCCCAGCTGTTCTATTTGTATCGTAGCCATGAGAGTTAAAGCTTTAACATTTTCAGGATCATAAGCCAAAGCGTAGTTTAATGCCTCAATAGCTCTTTCAAGTTCCCAAGGGTAAGCTTCTATAGCCCGAAACAAATAGACGTTATGTAAATTATTTTCCATGATTTATTTCTAAAATTTTAATTGTTTAATGCTTCGCATAACATATGCGAATGCAAAAACTGTTTAGATTTAGTTTTCTTGATTTTTTGTGAAATAAAAAATCCGAAACAGTTTGATTTGCTTCGGATTGATTTCTGGAAAGAATTTTACAGAAACGACCGAAGCCCATTTTGCGATTTAAACTCGCAACTCTCATTTTGATACATGTTATGTATTAGCATGGCTTCTTGTTTTTAAAAATTGTTAGCAGATGGATTGTTCAATTCTGCGGTGCAAATATGAAATGGATTTTTATATTATGCAAATAAAATTTTAATTCAACTATTTGATTTTCAGTAATTTAAGTCATAGTTGTTCCTGTCCGAATTACTTCAGATACTCTAGATTCATGCAATAGACTGTCTCTCAATCGCTTAATCTTCAATGCCTTTTATTTTAGTTTTTTAAAATTTTGTTCAAAAAAATTGTTTTTTTTCATAAAAAAAGCGTCCAATTTCTTGGACGCTTACTGTTATTATATATTTAGTTGATTTAATTCACACTTAAATTCGGTTAAAAATAGCAATAAGCGTCCTTTTTGGAAATAGATTTTTCATCTCAATTCCACGATAATCGCACTGACTTAACAGTGACCAAGGTGCTTTATGTACTATTGTTTTTCTCATTTGTGGTACAAATATGGCCAAAAAAATAATTAAACCAAAAAAATGGTAAAATATCTAAACGTATTTACCCTTGAAAATATGGAATGTATATTTCAACTATTTTAGTTAAAATCCTTGAAGTAAAAGCTTAAGAAACAAAAGATAAAAGGACTCCTAATCAAACTATTGATTTTGGAGCCCTTTAGAAAAAAACTACTAAATATTAACCTACTTTACTATTATTTTTTTCGTTAAAACGCTATTATCTGCATATATCTTTACAAAATAGATACCACTTTGAAGTGTACTTACTCTTTTAGTAACCTCTCCGTTTTTAAAATCTGAATATGATATATTAAAAACGCGCTTACCCAAAGAATCGTAAACTTCAATTGGCTTATCTAATTGAATATTTGATGCTATTTTAATAGTTATATCATTCTCTGCTGGAACTGGATAAATTTGAATATCAGATTCTACAAAACTAAAATCTGTTGTGCTTAGCAAGCTACCCATAATTTCATTTGAAAACGTTACTTCAGACTCACCATTTGCATATACTGTTTCTACAGCATATCTGTATAATACATTAGGATCAATATTAGTTCCATCTGCATCTACTAAATCTAATTCTGAAATAGGTGATGAATTTAATTGTGTCCAATTTGACGTATCTGGAAATTCACTAGCTAAACCACGATAAACATTATAAGTAACAGCTTCGTTATTTGTAATTGGTGTTCCGTCGTCTAAAGTATTAACACGCAATAAAAATGAACTTGGCACTCCAATTAAATCTGATAATAATCCTGGTAACTCTCCAGGATAACGAATAACTGCTCCATTAAAAATATTAGCATCAGAGAAATCAACAGATAAGAAGTTTGTTGTTTCCGCATTGTTTTGCCAGTGCACAGCAGCCATAAAAGGTTCATCAACTACAATATTTGGAACATCTATAACTTGAGTTGCATTTTGTAGGATTAAAAATGGCTCACTTGAAGCTATAACTTCATTAGAGTTTAAATCTATTATATCAATCGTTACAAAATCTTCAACACCTTGATAAATTGATGTTTGTATTTCAACACTGGTAATTGTTGTTAATTCTGAAATTAAATAATAATTACCTAACCATACATCTTCGTTTGGTTCGTTTGCATAACCGTTTGACTCCTCATTTAAATCGTATTGTAATTTAACTTTTGAGCTTAACTTTGGACTTTTCCAAGAAACGGTTGGTCCTGAATTTTCATCTACTTGAACATCAAATGGACTAATGAATTCTTCACTTAAAATAATGTTGCCGAAATTGATATCGGTGTCAACAGCTGCAAAAGGTATTATCATTTCATCGTAACCATACATGAATAATTTAATCTCGTAATCTGAACCTCCAAATACTAATGGAAAAGTAAAGCTACCATCACTATTAGAGCTTATAGTTTCTACTACAGCTTCATCTTTCGATAGGGTTACAGTTACAGACTCTAAAGGTGTTGATGGTGCGTTGTCTCCGTAAACAAAACCAGAAACTACAATTTCAGGAAGCTGACTTAAAAAGAAATCTTGTGTTTGAGTTGCCGAATTAAAATCTATTGTTTCAATGTTATCAAGATAACCATCTGCTCCTGCTATTATATTATATAAACCAAATGGTAATGCTGGCAATGTGTAATTACCATTTATATCAGTTTGCGCAGTTATAGAAGATCCTTCGAAAACTATTGTTGCTCCAGGAATAGGGTTGTTTGTTGCTAAGTCATATACTGTTCCAGACACTGTTGCGCTAGATGTAACTGGATCTACTACAAATCTTGTTTGATTATAATTTGTAGTTTCAAAAAATCCTGTTGGTGGATTATCTGGGTCTAAATTAAAAACATCTAAAGCTCCAATAGTTCTTGTTTCACCTCTAGTTTCTACATCTCCAATAAAGCGTAATATTGAAGGTGGCCATTCAGGATCATATTGGTATACTCTAACCACAACATTTTCAATGCCATTTAATAATATTGGCTCATTAAACGGAATGTATAAATCTTTATTAAATCCAGGTAATATTTCAGCTACACCATCATAAACTAAAACTAGCTCTTCGGTTTGACTAAAGCCTCCAGATAAATTTGTATCACTTGTTTGTTTAACCCAAACCTTTAATGGGTATTGAGTTACTTTATCTGCTGGTAAAATATTATCATATTTATAAGCTACACCATAGGCATAACCTGGTGAATTGAACTCTGTATTATAAAACATAGCTTCTGTTAAATCGTCTTCCCCCAATGTTTGAGTACTTCCACCTGGTGAAAATGGTACAAAAAAATATTCTTCCAACTCACCAATTGTATTTATTTCAACAGTATTAGGCACAATACTTACTGTTGCTTCTCTAAATGTATTATTAGACAGGTTTTGGTCGCTGGCATATTCTATTTCAAAATAAAGTCTTTTATTAGAAATCGAAGTAAATGAATAATCAATATTAATAATTGCTTCTTGTAATGAATTAATATTTACACCACTAACAGATGTCAACTCTGTATTAGGAGCTTCCATTAGTTTAATTGTATAATCTGACCCCAAAACATTATTTTGACCTAGGTTCTTTATTCTGCATGGAAAACTTTCAGAAACATTTTGTCGTGCTATAAAATTCATATCTCCATTTACCACTTTTAAATCGTTGCTATATTGATACAATTTAGCATCAGAAGTAAACAAGTCGAATTTTGATAGTCCACTATTATTGGAAGTACTTACAATACCAATATAATTAATACCTGCTGCTGCCGAAATATCAACATCACGTTGTTCCCAAGTATTAAACCCTTGTGAATTATCTATATCTGCAATATAGTTTACTTCCCCTGTAGTTCCATTTTTCCAAACTAATGTATGAACGGCCGATTGTGCAGGACTTGTTTTAATATAGAATCTAAACCGGTCTCCGTTTTCTATATCCAACAACGGTGTATATAAGGTATCTGTTACAACTCCAAAGAAATTTTCGGCTGGTTGTGAAGCATAGTAATAATTACCCTCTACAGGTGTGTCAAAATTAATATCATCTCTAACGCCAAAATTAATACTCCACCCTTCTGGCGGAAAACTTGCTCCTTCAAAACTTTCCCAGAAAACATCTACCGGAATTGTTTGCTCATATTGATCATTACTAGAATCAATATCTCCTAGTGCATTTAAAGTAATTACAACATCATTTAGTCCTGAAGTAAATGCATATTGTCCAAGGTTAACCGTTACAGCTTGTCCTGATGCTAGATTTAGATTATTAGTTGTAAATGGTGTTTGGTCAATACCATTGACTGACCAATTAATTTCTGCTATATCAATAGTATTGACACCAAAATTCTGAACAGAAACCAAAACATCCAAAGTTGTTGGATTGGCAATCATACCGTCTGGTGAAATAGATACGATTCCGCCATCTTTAAATGATGACACTTCATAGGTTGAATTTATTTGGTCATTAGAGGTATCAAAATCTCCCGATAAGTTTACTTGAGCTTCAATATCATAAAATCCTTCTGTTGCGAAATCAAAATTTCCTAAATCAATAGTTGTGCTTTCTCCAGGTTGTAAATTAAGAGCAGAACCGTTGTATGTTGGTTGCGCCGAACCATTTATTCCCCAAGTAATAGTAAAATCGTCAATAACAGTTGTTCCCAAATTTTGCATTACGACTAAAACAGTCTGGGTGCCAGTTGATTCTGAAACACCTACTGGATTATTGACTTGTACTAATGCGGCATCAGAAAAGCTAGTTGGACCAACTGTAACATCATCAACAAACCACTGATGAAATGTTCCCTCATGTCTAAAGGCAACATAAATTGTTTCGCCTTCAAATGCACTTAAATCAATAGTTCGTTGTTCCCAATCTACTGTATTAAGCGTATTAGCTTCATAAATTTCAACATAATCACCATCTGCTGGGTCTGGACTTCCGGTAGAGATTTGGACAGAAGATTTATCGTAAAATGCTATATCCTGATCATCACTAATCTCCCAATACTTTAATTCGTAATTTGCGTTTACAACAGTAATAGCAGAACTTACCAACCAATTATCCATTTGGTTATTTGCAATATTTGAATCTGCAGAATGGTTACCTGTATGAGAAATATTTTCAAAATCTTGTCGCCAACCTCTTGTGCTTTCGCCTTCTAGATATATTTCCCATTCTGTTGGCGGCCATGATTCGAAGCCTTCGTTTAGTGTTGTTTGTGCAAATGCCAGATACGTAATGAATACTGACATGAATAAAAGAATAGTTTTTTTCATAATATATTTATTTAGGATTGCACCATTTAAAATGATGCAATCCATTAAATGTTTACTTCTTAATTACAATAGATGATTTAATATTTCCATCTGCATTAATCTTTAATATGTAATTGCCTGATGGTAAGTTCGCCATATCTAAATTACAGTCAACACTATTCGTTTTATTAATAGAATTAATTAATTGTCCGGTAATTGAGTACACTTTAATGTTAACGTCTTCATAAGTTCTTCCTAATGATATATTAACACTATTAACTACTGGGTTAGGATATACTTTAATACTTAATGGAGTCTCAATTGACGTAACACTTAATGTATTAACTTCAAAACAAGCAGATGTGTCAGATACGCCACAATTGGTATTTGTTATAATAACTGCATAACTACCATTTGTTGTTGCCGTGAACATTTGATTTGTTTCACCATTAATTGGTGCATTTCCATTATTACAGTCTACCCATTGGTATTCAATTCCAACTCCAGATACATTTGCAGTTAACATTTCAGCGTTTTGAGTAACCGAAGAATCTATAGACGCATCTTCAGAGAAAATTGGTAAAAATACATTGCCTGATTGTGCCTCTATTGTGCTACAGTCTACAGTTACTGTTCCAGTTACATCACATGCGCCTGGTCGTGTAAAGGTATAGTTGTATGTTCCAAAGGCTACATTGGCTACTATATTGTCAAACTCTGTTACAGAATAGTTGTATGTGTTGTTGCCATCTGTTAATTCAATATCACCATCTACCCATGCACCTATTATTGGATTACTTGATGTTGATACAAATACATTTGCTGATGTCTGGTCTTCAGAGAAAATTGGTAAAAATACATTGCCTGATTGTGCCTCTATTGTGCTACAGTCTACAGTTACTGTTCCAGTTACATCACATGCGCCTGGTCGTGTAAAGGTATAGTTGTATGTTCCAAAGGCTACATTGGCTACTATATTGTCAAACTCTGTTACAGAAT
>NZ_JALJCW010000004.1 GCF_023634025.1 Hanstruepera flava
TCAATTCGTATTCCAAATTTATCTTCAACTGACATAAGTAATTCGACTGAATCTAATCCCATTTTCGGTTTGCGTTAAATGTTTTACAACGTTCTCGGCTATGAGTAGTTGCGTGGGTTAGCACTTAACTTCGCAAGTACAAACCAAACTGAAAATCCGCGAGGATTTTCAGAAGTAGACGAGAACAAGCAATTACTTATAGCCATTGTTGTACAACGTTATTTTATTTTCTCCAAAGCTTTTAAAATCCGCTTTTCCATTTTGTTGGTTTCGAGTGGACTATTGTTATATTGATATCTTTCAATCATTTTCCATTTTTTATTTTGATTGTCGATAATATATAGAATCATTACACCTCGATTTATATCTCCAAAATAACCATTAATAGAAATAAATATTGAATTCTTATTTTTATCAGAAACCAATTCATTCGGAACATTTTTTTCATTTAAAGATGCTCGTCCTTCAATTTTCGAGTTTATTGTTCTGTAATCGCCAAATAGAAATGGAATTTCAACATATTCAGCATTAGGGTATTGAGATTTCAAAAGGTCAACTGTGAATTTGGTCAATGCTTTTCGCTTGTCAGGATGATTAATAAATGACAAGTTCGACTTTTCTTTAATTTCTATGTATGGAGTGATAATACTGACATCATCTTTATCAATTTTGTAATTTCCAGTATCACTTATAGATTCAACTGTCGATTTTGATGACGAACAAGAAATCAAAATTAAAAATGTAAATATTGAGAGTGCTTTTTTCATAATGTTGTACAACGTGTTCGTGTATGGTTTGTTGCGTTATCACTAAGATAGCAAAAAGAGACAGATCCACTGTTCAGAAGCGAAGAAATTCCGATTAGGAATTTCCGAGCAATGAACTATACACGTTGTTGGCTAACGTTTTTTACTATATACTACATGATCCCATTTGATATTATGTGGCATTAGCAGTTTTTCGTATATATATAATTTTTTCATTCCAATTTTTTCTGCAACCCTTTGAGAAGGAATATTTTTAACATAAGTATGGATAAAGATTTCATTTAATTTTAAATTTTTAAAACCATACTCAAGACTTGCTTTAGCAGATTCAGTTGCATAACCTCTGTTCCAAAACTTTTTACTTATGTGATATCCTATTTCTGGGATTATTTTTCCATTGATGTTTTGCAAACTAATTCCACATTGTCCAATAAATTCACAATTTTCTTTAAGTAAAACAGCCCAAAGACCAAAACTATTTTCTGTATAACTTTTTATACTTTTTTTAATCCACCTTCTAACACCTGTCATATCATAAGTAGATGGATAATAGCTCATTGTTTCCTTGTCACTCAATATTTGAAATAATGAAGAAACATCTTCAGTATTTAATTCTCTAAGTGCTAATCGATTTGTTTCAATTATTTTCATTTAGTTCTGGAGAAATGTTTGCCAACGTGTTTGTGTATGATTAGTGGCGTGTTTTAAGCACGGAATTTAGCAAATAAAAACCGAATAGAAAATCCGTGAGGATTTTCGTAAGTAGGCGAGAACCAGCCATTAATTATACACGGTGTTGGCAAATCGTTTTTTATTTCCACTTGAAAGTTTTGTACAATTTTTCCGCATATTCAATTAAATTATTATCAGTTTCAAATTCATAAGACTTGTCAATATATTGAAATGAAACAGTAAACATATATGCTGTTTTATGTGATTCAGAATATGTAATTAAGTCATATCGGCTTTGATTAAGTCCTTTTGATGTTCGGTAAAATCGGGTGTTTAATAATATTGATTCGTTATTGTCTGATAATTCAAAAGTCTTTTCCGAATATTTATTTTCCTTTTCAAAAATTCTGTCAGGATTTTCAAAATATCCACTTATCGTACTTTCTTTAGCTTCTTTTAGGTTTTTAGCTTTATCAAGTTTAACAAGAAAAATAGATATTTTAATTGGTCCGCTATTGAAACTTATCGGAAGTCCTTTTCCGCTTGCTTCAAAAAACTGTTCGGGACCATTTTTCCCATTCATCATTTTTCCATAATTTCTCCAAGATGTAGGAACTTGAAATTCATATATTTCTGATGAAATAGTGTCTGTTTCTATCCACATTTCACTCAAAGTTTGAGAAAATCCGTTTAGACAAATTAAAATTCCAATTATTGTAATTATTCCTTTCATTTCGTTTTTTTCAAATGTTTGCCAACGACAGCGTTATGCGTAGTTACGTTTTGGATTTTAAAAATAGCGAATTTATTCGCTAATTTTTATAAATACAGAGTAAACGTAAACAAATTGCGTATAATGGCAGTTGGTTCACGTTTTCCCTCGATGGGCAGCGGAAGCTGTAATTAGTACAATCCCCAAGATTCCCGCGTCGTGCGCCATTTGGCATAACGCTGTCGTTGAATCACATATCCAAAGGGACGGGAGTGCGCAGCACGTAGTAACTTTGGTCAGCTTTAGCTGAATGTGATTCAACTCGTTATATGTGGATAAATATACTCTTTTTTGGGAATTACTCTCCGGATAATAGGAACTTTTGTTCCGCTTTATCAGTTTTTGATAATTGGTTTACTGCCATATCCAATGGGCTCGCTATATCCATTAAATCCTTTCGTGCTACATGTGTGTAAATCATGGTGGTTTCAGGCTTGGCATGGCCTAAAAGTTCCTGTATATGGCGCAGTCCAACACCATGTTCTAATAAGTGGGTTGCATAGCTGTGCCGTAAGGTATGGGGTGTTACGGTTTTACTTATGCCGGCAGCTTTACAAGATCGCGACAAAACTTTTCTAATACTACTTGCAGAATAAGGTTTGCCTTTTGCGCCTTCTACAAAATAGTAAACAGGTTCATAGGTGGTTATGTAATTTTGAAGTAAGGGTAAAAAACTTTCGGCTAGGGTAACATACCTGTCTTTTCGACCCTTGGCACGCTTTACATGTATTTGCTTTCTGGTTAAGTTAATGTCACTCAATTTTAAAGCTAATACTTCACCAATTCGTAATCCTGCAGAATAGAGTAGTGTTATAATGGCTCTATGTTTTAGGTTTCTTGTACATTGAATAATGGCAATAATCTCTTCAGGAGATAAAACCGTAGGAAGCTTTTTCGATTTTTTGGGCCGAGTAAGGGCTAGGTTGCTAATATGGGTATTAGGGTAAAAAATTATAAACTGCTTTACGGCACTAATAAATTGGCGTTGCGTACTTATTGAATAGTTACGTTTAATAAAAACAGATTCAACAAATAATTCTACATCTCTATTGGTAAGTGTATTTAATGTTTTATTGGTGTTAAACTCAATAAAATCGGCCATAAAAAAACTATAGGTTTCAACGGTACTTTTACTGTATCTTTTTCCTAGTAAATATTTGTAAAACCCATTAAGCAATTGTCGTTGCTCTGTATTTAAATGGCGCTCGCGTTTGGTAGGGAATACATGAACCTTGGTTGCAGGTTTATGGTTTAGTTGGCTACTATCTACAATAGCATGACCTTTAAAAACAGAAAATATGAGTTTTAGGTTTTCTGGACAATTTAAAATATACCAGCTTTTTAAAGTCTTGCTCCATTTGGCCTTGGGTAAATGTTTAACAACATCAATCAACACCCAGTCGTGTTTAAACCCAATTAATATTTGGTTAGCCTGTCTATGGTAGGCACGCGAGAGCGTTATTATAGGTAACGAGCTCATTTTTTTAATGAAATATAAGGAAAATACTAACCATAGGCAATAGCTAAACCGTTATTAAAATCTAAAACTAATTAAGATTGTCTTGCAATGCTTCGAGAATGGTTTTAAAAAATCCAAATTTTAAAACCTGGGAAGAACGATCCTCGATCAATACACAAACAAAACCCTTTTAAATCGCAAATTGGTGTCATTTTAGGATTAAGAAAAAGAGTTGTATAATGATATCAAGATTTATTTATTAACCTGTATAGCTATTTTAGGACGGGTCATGTGCAAATCTTAAGTATAGCTTAAGTATGGCTTAAGTATGGCTTAAGTATGGATAGTGTATGGATGACATCGATTTTTCCTACAAATTATAGAATCATAAAAAGCAGGTTTCTTCAACTCTTAAAAGACGTTAATTAACAATATTTTATTACGACTCAAAATGGCTTCTTTGTAACTTAATAACCAACTAAATTTCAAGGCTATGCGTTTTTCAACCATCCATTCAACTATCATGCTTGGCTTAAGCCTGTTGGTACTATCCTGCCAAGGGCAAACCAAACAACCAACAAATACCAAAACCTCATCACAAACAACCAAGGCCCTTGTCGGCGGCCCGTTTGAAAACCGTGACTTTATGTTTATCGGTATGCCCAAAAACCTAAAGCCAACAGACACCTGCCCGGCATGGCAACAAAAAGGACAGATGCTCCTTATTTCGGGAACCATCTACAAAAACGATGGCAAAACACCAGCTCCCAATGTTATTCTCTATTATTACCATACCGATATTTATGGTAACTATCCCAATGACGAAACTCTAGATAGCCGCGTGGCAAGGCATGGCTATATGCGTGGTTGGGTAAAAACCGATGCACAAGGGCAGTATGCTATTTATACTGTAAGGCCTGCCAGTTATCCCAATACACAAATAATGGCACATATTCATCCTGCGGTTAAAGAACCGCATATAGACGTACCCTATTATCTAGACGAATGGGTGTTTGATGATGACCCCTTTCTAACCGACAGACAACGAAACAATATGCGTAATAGAGGCGGAAGTGGCATTCTAAAAACGACTCAAGAAGGAGATTTACAGGTTGCCAAGCACGATATTATTCTGGGGTTGAACATTCCCAATTACCCTAATAAGTAAAAAAAGAAGAAAATTCCTTAAAATATTTTTATATTTTAGTGAGGTAGTTAATCCTGCCTCCAAGCTCTGCCGTTTGCTTTATTACGTCAATATTTTCTTGAAAGTATGAGTTCAAACACGTCCAGCAATGCCTTTCGTCCTAAAACAATAATTTCCCTCAAATCACTTTTTTTAACTGTAATTGGTGTCGTTTGTGCCGTTGTGGCTATTAAGGGTTTTATGATTCCCAATCATTTCCTCGATGGTGGTTTGCTAGGTATTTCAATCCTCATTCATGAGTTTTATAATATAGATGTCAGTATTCCACTGGTAGTGCTTAATATGCCCTTTGTATACATTGGCTATAAAAAAATTGGTAAAAACTTTGCCACGCATGCCTTTTTAGCTGTAATTCTTTTGGGCATTGTTATGAATCTGTTGCCAGTTCCAGCAATAACAAAAGACCATTTTCTTACGGCTGTTTTCGGTGGCGTCTTTGTAGGTTTGGGTATTGGTTTCGTAATTCGTGGTGGTGGTGTAATAGATGGTTTAGAGGTTATTGCCGAGTATTCCAATAAAAAATTTGGCCTCTCTACCAACGAAATCATTATGGCCATAAACACGACTATTTTTTTAATTATTGCCTTTTATTTAGGGCTCGAAAAAGCTATGTATTCCATTGTAACCTATTACACGGCTTTAAAAGTTTCAGATTATGTGGTCGATGGCTTTGAGAAATTGATATCGCTTACCATAATATCTCCCAATGCCGATTTAGTTAAGCAGCTCATAGTAAACAATTTCAATAAAGCCATAACCGTTTATAAAGGTGAACGTGGTAACTTGCCAGGTTCATTTCATGTAAAACACGATTGCGATATCATAGTAACCGTGGTATCCAGATTGGAAGTCCATAAAATTAAAAAAGCCATTCAGGAAGCAGACCCAGAAGCCTTTACCTATGTACAGAATATAGGTGAAATTACTGGCGGAATTGTAAGTAAACGAAAATCACATTAGTAATGACCCCATCCCAATTTCAGGAAATTTATAACGAAGCAATAGACCTATTGGCAGAAAACCTGCCCGAGCATTTGTATTACCATAGTCTTGAGCACACGCTTTACGTATTTGATAGAACCATACATATTGCCAAAAAAGAAGGGGTTTCTAAAGATAATCTCTTACTCTTAAAAATTGCAGCTTTGTATCATGACATGGGTTTTATTAACACCCAAGCTGAACATGAACGGGAGAGTTGTAAAATAGCCAAGGCAAATCTTAAAAAACACAAACTATCTAGTGCTGAAATAGACACCATTTGCGGTATGATTATGGCCACAAAAATACCCCAAAATCCGCAAAATCATTTAGAAGCTATTCTAGCCGATGCCGATTTGGAATATTTGGGCACAACACGTTTTAAAGAGGCAAGCAATAGACTTTATAAAGAATTGAAGCATACTAACCCAGCATTGTCCAAAAAAGAATGGAATGCTATACAGAAGACATTTTTAACCAACCACCATTACCATACAGATTTTTGTAAGCGCTATAAAACACACCGCAAACTTAAAAATATGGAAATGTTACAGTAAACCATAGCATCATGGAAAACCTTGAGCAAGACATCCTCAATACCTTTAACGAGTTTTGGCATATGTGGGCCAAACGTGCCAAAGGAGAGGCTACCATTCATGACTTAAAACAGTATTTTGATCCCGAAGTGAGTAGTATTGGAACTGGTGAGCATGAAATAGGAAAGGATTTAGAAACGGTCATTGAAAACTTTTCTTATGATTTAAAGGAATTACAAAAGCCTTTTAAATTGGATGTGTTTTATGAAAAAGCCAAAGTATTGTCACCAACTTCAGGTGTTGTAGAGGCTGAAGCAAATGTTGAAATAGATTTGGATGCAGACGAACCCCTAAAGCTACATATTAGGTTTTCAACGGTTTTTATATTGAAGGATGGTAACTGGCTAATAAAGCATAACCACGTGTCATTTCCATCTAAAGACCAAGGCGTAGGAGAGTCTTATCCGCTAGACGCCCTAACGGCCCAAAACAACAGACTTCAAGCATTGGTGGAACAACGCACGTACGAGTTGGAAGAAAAAACGACATTGTTGGAAAAAGAAAAGGATAAAACCGAAAAATTATTGTTTAATATTTTACCCAGGAAAATAGCCAGGGAATTGTTGGATAATGGCTATAGTGTTCCAGTACGTCATGAAAACGTAAGCGTTATTTTTACCGATTTTGTAGAATTTACCAAAATAGCCTCACAAATTACAGCACGCGAATTGGTTGAAGAATTGAATGATATCTTCTTCCATTTCGATAGCTTAATAAAAGAACAGGAACTAGAAAAAATAAAAACCATAGGAGATTCCTATATGGCAGTTTGTGGCTTACCCGAACCGCATAACGAGCACGCATTCCGTTGTATAGTAGTAGCTAGAAAAATGTTGAGCTTTATTGAAGACCGTAACAATAAGAGACCTATTAAATGGCAAATGCGTATTGGTATCCATTCGGGGCCAGTAGTTGCTGGTATTGTGGGTAATGATAAGTTTGCCTACGACCTGTGGGGCCGAACCGTTAATCTGGCAAGTAGGTTGGAAAGTGCAGGTATAGAAGGAAAAATTAATATTTCTGAAGACACCTATCATCTCATCAAAGAGTCAATTCCTTGTGAATATCGAGGTAAGCAACTAATTAAAGGAAACAAGGAAGTCGATATGTACTTTGTAAATTAAACGCCCAAATTACCAATTGATAATTTGAGCGTTTTAAGAAATAACTAAATAGGGTTAAGTTACTTTATCTTCTTTTGCTTTTTTACGGTACCGTTTTGTTTGTAATAGTAAAAGTCTTCATCGGTATTCCAATCGTGGTCCCAATCATCATCATAAGTATCATGATGGCCATTATGATTGGTTGTACAATTAAATACACCACAAACGCCACACATAGTACTAAACGGATTTACAAAACCAAATGTGCTAATTATTTCTCCAAAACGATTATACCTAACCGTCAAGCCACCAACACGTTTTAATAAACCGGTTCTATGGTTGTACTGCATGTACACAGATCCAGCACGTTTTATTTTACCAAATCGGTCATAATTAATAAATACGTTTCCAATACGTCTTACTTTACCATCACGGTCATGTTGAATAAGTACACCTCGATCTCTTGGTGTTGAAAAATGAACACGGCTTACGGTTCCTGGTGCACCAAAAGTTACATTTACCGATCCACGTCTTGTTACACTTGTGGAGCTTCTATAATAATTGTCATGGTACGGTACAGTATTAACCACATTGGTGTTAAAATCAAAACTACCATCTGGGAAAATCATAAATTCCACACCACGCTCTACAAACATTATAGGTTGTGCATAACGATAGCGTGTAATTAAATCTTCACCTTGAACTGTAGCATGTTTTGCTGTTGCTGTTACGGTTGTTAATCCTATTAACAACACTGTAATAAAAAGTACTTGTTTTTTCATAATACTAGGATTTTAGATTTTGCCTACTCATGAGCTTTTCGGCTTACGCTATTTGTTTAGCTAGTTTCAATTGTCATGCCAAAATTTCAAATCACTGATTTACAGAAATATATATAGTTTTGTGATATACTGAAATTAATGGTTGTAACATGTTTAGTAAGAAATCTTCTTATAAATAGAACTTATATAAGCTATTTAAAATACTATTGAATTAAAATTTTAGTAAATTTAAATCCTACTAACCATCAATTATGGAAACTAAACAGACCACGTGTAAAAATTGTGAAAAAGAGTTTCAGCAAGGTTTTGAGTTTTGTCCGCATTGTGGTCAAAAAGCAAAAGATGAATTAACGCTGGGTGTATTGTTCTATAACACCATAAGCAATTACTTTTCGTTTGACGCGCGCTTTTTTAAGAGTTTTATTCCGTTGATGGTCAGACCAGGTTATTTGGCAAAAAAATTTCTGGAAGGTAAACGACTGCTATATCTACATCCAGCGCAGATGTACTTATTTATTTCAGTTATTTTTTTCTTTTTGTTTTCGTTTGTTGCCAGGGAACAGGAAGAAAGTATTGATAGAGCATTAAAGCGTGATTTTGAAAAGGCCAAAAAAGTTGTGGATACGCTTTCTGAAAAGGGTTTAGATTCTGCACAAGTAGCCAAGCTAATGAAACCTTATGAAGACAACAAGGGTAAGTTAGGCTTAAATGAAGATGAACTCAAAGAATTAGATTCAGTTATTAAGGTGGGTGGAAACACTAAGCCTAACATGAATTTTGGGTTTGATGAAAACAAAATAGACTCCCTTATTGATAGTGGTGCTTCAGATAAGGTTATCTATAAGGAAATGGGAATGGATGATGATGCGGGCTATTTTACAAAACGATTTTATGCACAGATGCTTAAGTTTTATAAAACCAAAAGTGGTGGCTCGGTACTTAAGGCGTTTTATGATACCATACCAATTGCCATGTTCTTTTTGTTACCAATTTTTGCATTGATTCTCAAACTATTTTACTTTAGAAAAGGTCCTTACGCTTACCATCTGGTGTTCAGTTTTTACTTCTTTTCCTTTTTGTTTACGGTATTCAGTATCCTATTATTATTGAATTTTGCTTGGAAAGCTTTTCCAGGTTGGTTAATCACGCTGATAATTCTATCAACGTTCATTTATTTGTTTTTAGCCTTGAAACGGTTTTATGACCAAGGTTGGGTTTTAAGCTTTTTAAAAGGTGGTATGGTTACCTTTACCTTTTTTGTGTTTTTATTTCCAGCTTCTTTGGCAGTACTTTTTGTGGCGTTTTTGTCGTATTAGAGCTTGTCCTTTAAATACTTGCCAGTAATGGATTGTTTGTTTACTACTAATTCTTCAGGTGTGCCTTGGGCTACAAGATTTCCACCGTGTTTTCCACCTTCAGGACCTAAATCAACAATATAATCGGCACATTTAATCAATTCTAAATTGTGCTCAATAACAATAATAGAATGCCCTTTTCCAATTAAAGCCTGAAACGAAGTTAGTAGTTTTTGTATATCGTGAAAGTGTAGTCCGGTAGTGGGTTCATCAAAAATGAAAAGTGTATTTGTTCCTTTTGATCCTTTACCTAAAAACGAAGCTAGTTTAATACGTTGCGCCTCACCACCAGAAAGGGTAGAGGAGCTCTGCCCTAAAGTTACATAACCTAAACCAACATCTTGAAGAGGTTGTAGTTTACTCTGAATTTTAGTCTGATTATGGGCTGTAAAAAATGCAATGGCATCATCTATAGTAAGATTTAAAATGTCGTCAATTGTTTTATCTTCAAAAGTAACTTCCAAAACTTCTTTTTTAAAGCGTTTACCATTGCATGTCTCGCAAGTTAAATGCACATCGGCCATAAATTGCATTTCAATAGTCACTTCGCCTTCACCTTTACAGGTTTCACAGCGTCCACCATCTACATTAAACGAAAAATGCTTGGCTTGGTAATTACGAATCTTACTTAATTTTTGGTTGGCAAACAGCGCTCTAATATCATCATAAGCCTTAATGTAGGTCACAGGGTTGGAACGCGATGAGCGACCAATAGGGTTTTGATCAACAAATTCAATATGGCCAATATTGCTAAAATTGCCTTTTAACTCCGAAAACTGTCCAGCCTTATCACTAAAATCAGTTAGTTTCTTTTGAATAGCTGGATATACAATCTTCTTGATTAGAGTACTTTTACCACTTCCTGAAACACCGGTTATAACTGTTAGCATACCCAATGGCAAGGTAACATCAATATTTTTAAGGTTATTTTCTTTAGCACCAATAATTTCTATGGCATATTTAGACGTACGACGTTTTTTAGGAACTTCAATTTTAAGGGTTTCGTTCAAATATTGTGCAGTGAGCGAATCAGAACTTAAAATGGCATTGTAAGTACCGGTAGCCACAACCTGACCACCAAAAGTACCGGCTTCAGGACCTATATCTATAATTTCGTCTGCAGCTTGCATAATGTCTTCATCATGCTCCACAACTATAACGGTATTGCCTAAATCACGTAGGGCTTTTAAAACACCAATTAAGCGTTCGGTATCTTTAGGATGTAAACCAATACTTGGTTCATCTAAAATATACATGGAACCCACCAAACTACTGCCTAATGATGTTGCCAAATTTATACGCTGACTCTCACCGCCAGATAAGGTATTGGATTTTCGGTTTAAGGTTAAATAGTTTAAACCTACATTAGTAAGGTAGGAGAGGCGGTTATTAATTTCCTTTAGTAATCTGTTGGCTATATTTAAATCAGTATCAGACAGTTCCAATTGGTTAAAAAATAGACTCAATTCGTCTATGGGCATATCAACCAAATCGGTAATGGTTTTTCCTCCTACTTTCACGTAGTTGGCTTCTGGACGCAAACGCTTACCGTTACAAGTCTTACATTTGGTTTTACCACGATAACGCGATAACATCACACGATTCTGAATCTTATAAGCTTTAGATTCCAGTTCGGCAAAAAAGCCATTCAAGCCCTCAAAATAGGCATTACCTTCCCAAATAAGTTGTTTATGTTCCTCACTTAATTCAAAATAGGGTTTGTGAATAGGGAAATCAAATTTATGGGAGTTGTTTACCAATTGATCACGGTACCAACTCATACTTTCACCTCGCCAAGGAAAGATAGCATTTTCATAAATTGATAAGCCTGTGTTGGGTATTACCAAATCGTCATCTATACCTATAACATCGCCATAGCCTTCACATGTTGGACAAGCACCATATGGGTTGTTAAAACTGAATAGATGCACATTGGGCTCTAAAAATGTCATGCCATCCAGTTCAAAGGAATTACTAAATGCCTTTTGTGATGTGTTGGAAAGCTGTTCAATAATGCAATTGCCTTTGCCTTCAAAAAAAGCGGTTTGAATGGCGTCGGCCAAACGATTGTAAAAATCGTCGTCGTCTTTCTTAATAATGCGATCAACAACCAGGAACAAATTAGTTTCATCAATGGTATCTATTTCGACTTCATCAATGCGTATAACGCTTTCATTTACCTTTATTCTAGCATAACCTTGTTGGTTTAAAACCTTTAGTTTGTCTGAAAGATCGCGCCCTTCTTCCAAATGTATAGGCGAGAGCAAAAGAAGTTTTTCATTCTCTTCAAGTGTTTTAATAAAATTTAAGACATCGGTTACGGTATCTTTTTTTACTTCATCTCCAGACTTTGGTGAATAGGTTTTGCCAATTCGTGCATATAACAGCTTTAAATAATCATAAATTTCTGTTGTGGTTCCTACTGTTGAACGAGGATTAGTAGAATTTACTTTTTGCTCAATCGCTATGGCAGGTGCAATACCTTTTATAAAATCGACTTTGGGTTTGTTTAATCGTCCCAAAAACTGACGTGCATAACTCGAAAGGCTTTCTACATATCGCCTTTGGCCCTCTGCATATAAAGTGTCAAAAGCTAAACTAGACTTACCAGAACCTGATAAACCTGTGATGACCACTAATTTATTACGCGGAATAACAACATCAATATTTTTAAGGTTATGCAATTTTGCACCTTTAATAATAATATTGTGTTTGGGGTTTGCTTCCGAAATATGAGTAATCATAGGCTGTTTAATGGAATAATTTAGCAAAGATACTACAAGAAAATTGGCTTAAAAAATGGATTTTAATTCAATTTTTTATAAAAAAATTAAAAATATTTTTGCTTTTTAGGAATGATTGTTGTTATATTTGAGTTCTATTAACCTAAAAATCACATAAGTAGCCTATAAGCAGAACATTACTTTTTTAAAATTTAACCCCAACCCAGAATTATTTCTGGCAAAAAGTAATGACTATGCAACACGAACTTATCACAGATGCTACTTTAGTTTCAAATTATATAAAAGGAGACGAACGGGCTATCGAAATTCTAATTACTAGGCATAAACAACGCGTTTATAGCTTTATCTATTCAAAGGTATTTGATAGAGATGTAGCAGAAGACATTTTTCAAGACACCTTTATTAAGGTTATTCGAACACTTAAACATGGCAAATACAACGAAGAGGGTAAATTTTTACCTTGGGTTATGCGTATATCACATAACTTGGTAATTGATTACTTTAGAAAGAATAACCGTATGCCTAAATTTAGCAATACGGGCGATTTTAATATTTTTTCTGTTTTAAGCGATTCCTCGCTGGATGCAGAAAAAAGTATTATAAAAAGCCAAGTGGAAAAAGACGTACGTCGTGTAATTGAAGAACTACCAGAAGACCAAAAAGAAGTATTGGTTATGCGTGTTTACAATGAAATGAGTTTTAAGGAAATATCAGAAAAAACAGGTGTTAGCATCAATACGGCCTTGGGTCGAATGCGTTATGCTTTAATTAATATGCGAAAGATAATAGATAAACATAATATAGTTTTAACAAATTAATACAATAAACAAAAAAAATAGACGTTATAGTAGAGTAGAAAACCATAAAAACAATTTAAATGGCAAAACTTTACTCTCAAAAAAATCCTCAAAAACAACTTAATCTAAACCCAAAAGAAGAAACTGTAAAATTTCTTCTTGATTATTCGAAGGCTTTAAGTGTTATAAATTGTAATAAGATGAAGTTTGAAGCACTTCTCAACTAAACTTTGAAAAAGTCCTGATTAGTCTCGGGACTTTTTTTTATTTCTTTTTTGAATAATAATCTTTCAATACCGATTTTCTACCAATAGTTTTGGTTATCACATCTTTTTCCAAATCCCAACCTCTTGCAGGCGAATATTCACGACCATACCATATAATCTGTAAGTGTAAATTATTCCACAATTCTTTTGGGAACAAGCGTTTGGCATCTTTTTCGGTTTGAACCACATTCTTGCCATTTGTAAAACCCCAACGATACATCAATCTGTGAATATGGGTATCTACTGGAAAAGCAGGAATACCAAAAGCTTGAGATAAAACTACGGCAGCTGTTTTATGACCAACAGCAGGTAGGGCTTCCAATTCCTCATAGGTTTTGGGGACTTGCCCATTATGCTTATCAATTAATATGTGCGATAAACCATGAATACCTTTGCTTTTCATAGGTGAAAGGCCTACAGGTTTTATGATCTCTCTGATTTCTTCAACGGAAAGCTTAACCATATCATACGGATTGTCGGCTTTAGCAAATAAAAGTGGTGTTATTTGATTAACCCTAACATCGGTACTTTGGGCAGACATAAGAACAGCAATTAATAAGGTATACGGATCTTTATGGTTTAAGGGGATAGGTATGGTGGGATATAATGTGTTTAACGTTTTTATAACGAAATCTACCTTTTCTTGCTTGGTCATAAATTGTATTTTTGAAAAAAATCAAAGTTAAGAATTATGACACAATTAAAGCCAGGAGATAAGGCTCCAGATTTTACTGCAAAAGACGAACAAGGAAACGATATTTCATTATCTGATTACAGAGGAAAGAAACTGGTATTGTTTTTTTATCCAAAGGCGAGTACACCTGGCTGTACGGTAGAGGCTTGTAATTTAAGCGATAATTATGAGCAGTTTAAAACCAAAGGATATGATATTTTAGGTGTAAGTGCTGATAGCCAAAGAAGACAAACTAACTTTAAGAAAAAATACAACTTTCCTTATCCTTTATTGGCAGATGAAGATAAGGCCGTTATCCAAGCCTACGGTGTTTGGGGACCAAAAAAGTTTATGGGTAGAGAGTTTGATGGCATTCACCGAACAACTTTTGTAATTGATGAAAGAGGTATTATTGAAGATGTTATTTTAAAAGTAAAAACAAAAGAGCACACGAGTCAAATTCTAAAAAATTAGTACCCCCAAAAGTAGGAAATTCATTAATTGTTTTTGTATTACATCGGATTAAAATGACAGTTTATCGACATTAAATTTGTTAAGTCAATGATTTTCAACTATATTGTCGATTGAAATATTCATTTAAAACCCCAATCAAAATGAAAAACCTACTTAAAACCGCTACGGTTATGGCTTTGGCACTTATTGTGTATAGCTGTGATTCTGAATCTATTACTGAAAATAGTTTTGAAGAAAATGTAAATAACGAGTTTTCAGATCAAAACTTGTTTAATTGTGATGATGTTTCTTCCGTTATTAAATTTGTTAATCAGAGTAATATTCCAACAGATTTTGCTTTGTATAATGATGATGGAGAAATGATAACATTTGAATCGAGCATACAGCCTATGAATTCATCTGATCTAAAGTTATTTAATTCTGAATTATCTTTAGAAATTAATATTAGAAATGAAGAATTTTATGTTACAAGAAATGCTAAATTTGAAAGTTGTAGATTAATAACTATTGTTATTGACCAACAAAATCAGGTAGAGATTATAGAAGCACAATTTTAGAATAATCTTATAATAAAAAAGGTCTTTCGTTTTGAAAGACCTTTTTTATTAAAAATATAGGCATTAATTTCTTAAGACTTCTTCGGCTTCATAGCCAAACAAACATTTATCTTTAATTATTTTCGCAACACCTTCTGGTAGCATAGGTTCCCAACCATCTTCACCTTCGCTAATCATTTTTAAAACTGTTCTAGAGAAGATAGATAATGTGGATTCATCATAATCTGTAATATCAACAACTTTTCCGTTGTACTTAAAGAATTTATATAATTCTTTCATACGTGGATGGACTTTTAAATTTTCACTAGTAGTAAGCGTACCATCATCATTTTGCATAGGATATAAGTATACACGTAAATCTTTAAAGAATAACTTACCAAATGCTTCTAAAATACCACCACTTAAGTGTCGGTAATACTTTTCATCAAAAATGTCTACTAAATTGTTAACACCCATAGCTAATCCCATACGGCTCTTGGTGTATTGAGAAAAATACTCAACCAGTTTATAATATTCTTGGAAATTTGAAATTAAAACGGTTTGTCCCAAGGAACAGAGTAAACGCGCACGATCCATAAAATCTTGTTCATCTATTTCACCTTCAGCTCTTAAGTTAGAAAGAGTAATTTCAAAAACAACCTGTGTTTTGTCTTCATCTACCTTATTCTCTTTTATAAACATGTCGTATGATTTTTGGAACATATCCATGTTTACTTTGGTTACAGGTCTAAAACTACCACGTAAGGCTAAAATGTTTCTTTTATATAATACACGAGCAGGTAGTACATTATTACCGTCTGGAGAAAACATTACAGCATCTGT
This sequence comes from Hanstruepera flava, assembly GCF_023634025.1. Taxonomy (GTDB): domain Bacteria; phylum Bacteroidota; class Bacteroidia; order Flavobacteriales; family Flavobacteriaceae; genus Hanstruepera; species Hanstruepera flava. The sequence continues at coordinate 16,028 of NZ_JALJCW010000004.1, forward strand.
CATACCATTTTTAACTAACTGCAAACTCATTAAACGGTTATCAACGTCTTCAAAAACAGGTCCAGAGAAATTAATGGTATCTATTTCTAATTGATCCTTGTCTAAATGGTCATATAAATAGCGTAACAATTTTTTGGGCTCATTATACTTGTAAAATGCACCGTAAATTAGGTTTGTACCAAGAATACCTAATGTTTCTTGCTGTAAACGCGCATCGTTTTCCTTAAAACGAAGGTGCAGAATAATTTCGTTGTAGTCTTGATCAGCCTCAACCTGATAACGGATACCTACCCAACCATGGCCTTTGAATTTTTTTGCAAAGTCAATAGTAGTAACGGTATTGGCATATGAAAAGAATAATTTGTGTGGATGTTTTTCACGAATTAAACGTCTCTCAATTAAATCAATTTCGTGATCTAGCATTTTAAGAAGGCGCGCTTCTGTTACATAACGACCATCATCTTCAATTCCATAAATAGCATCACTAAAATCTTTGTCATAAGCAGACATCGCTTTTGCAATGGTACCCGATGCACCACCAGCACGAAAAAATTGGCGAACAGTTTCTTGACCTGCACCAATCTCGGCGAAGGTTCCATAAATGTTCTCATTAAGATTAATGCGTAATGCTTTGGTTTTCAGCGAGGGAATATCATCAAACTCTCTATCTCCTTTTAAGCTAATTTCCATTGTAAATTGGGATTGTTTCTTAAAGACAAAGGTATTAAATTACCATGTCAAACAAAAAAATAAGCTTATTTTTGTTTCAAACTTTGTAGTATTGAAAGTAACATTTTTAGGCACTGGCACATCGCAAGGAATTCCTGTAATTGGAAGCATGCACCCTGTTTGTTTAAGTTCTAATCCTAAAGATAAACGCTTACGGGTTTCTGTTTTAATTGAATGGGATAATTATGCTTATGTAATTGATTGTGGACCAGATTTCAGGCAGCAAATGTTACGTGCTGAATGCCATAAAATTGATGGTATAATTTTTACTCATGAGCATGCCGATCACACAGCTGGTATAGATGACATTAGACCCTACTTTTTTAGGCAAGGGGATATTCCCATCTATGCACACAAACGTGTTTTGGGCGAATTAGAACGACGCTTTGACTATATTTTTGAAACCGAGAATAAATATCCAGGAGCACCAGGAGTTATTAAAAATGAAGTAAAGAATGAATCTTTCAAGTTAGGAAACCTATCTGTGATGCCCATTAGTGGTATGCACTATAAGCTTCAGGTTTTTGGTTATAGATTTGGCGACTTTGCCTATTTAACCGACATGAAGACAATTGAAGAGCATGAACTTAACAAATTACAGAACCTACAAGTTTTAGTTTTAAATGCGCTTCGTGAAGGAGAGCATATTTCACATTTTAACCTTAATGAGGCTTTAGAGATAATAGACTGGCTACAGCCAAAGAGAGCATATTTAACCCATATTAGTCATTTATTGGGATTTCATGATGAGGTGCAACAAAAGCTTCCGGATAACGTTTATTTAGCCTACGATAACTTACAAATTACATTATAATGAAGAGTAGAATTTTTATGTACCTATTTATTTTTTCAGTGTTATTAGTCATATTTCAATATGTAAACTCGAAAAATATATTAGATAGTTACGAAACTAAAATTGAAAAAAAAGAAGCTAAAATGCAAAAATATGCCGATACCATAAGTAATTTGCGCGATCAGGTATTAACGCTATCAGAATTTTCAATTAGTGAAAGCGAATCTGCTATGAGTTATTTTGAAGCTCGTGGTTATCGTGTTGCTGAATTAATTCCATTTATTACCGACGAGTTATACGAGCTCAATATGTTGAAAGGCGAGGAACACCCTTTAATTCCGTATGCATCTATGACAGGAGGGAAGATGCTTATTAATTCGGTTCGGGTTTTAAACCACAAATGGATTATTGCTAACTTCTCTGATGGTAAATATTGGGGTGAAATATTTTTAAAGTATGAATTAACCGATGACGAACAGCTAAAGTTTAATTTAGTAGAGTCGTTTTTGTACCCAATTAATTAAATTTTATCAATTAACCATTCTCTAAACTCATAAAAATTTTGAGGTGCAACACCGTGCCCAACAGGGAATTCTGAATAGACATAATTTATTTTTAAAGCCTTTAGGAATTGAGTAGCTTTCCTAGCCCAATCTACAGGTAGAACTTGATCTACACTACCATGAGAGCAATAAAAATGCAGTTTAGAATAATCGTATTCAGTAGGATTATCTGGTATAATACTTGGATTGATATAGCCGCTTAAAGCAACAACATTATTTACTTTTCCTGGATAGGTTAGTGCTACGGCATAACTTAATATGGTACCTTGGCTAAAGCCCAAAAGGTTAACATTGTTTTTATCTACAGGATAGGTTTTACAGGCATAATCAATAAATTCAGCTATTTTATCACGAGATTCAATAGCTTGATTATCATCACTCCATTTCCCTTGATTGGCATCAAAATTTATAGCATACCATGCATTTCCAAAGGGTTGCATGGGATATGGTGCCCTTACCGAAATAATGTATAGTTCTTCTGGCAATTCTGAAGCAAACGAAAACAAGTCGTTTTCGTCACTGCCATAGCCGTGTAACATGATTAGTAGCGGTGCGTTTTCTTCTAAAGTAGAAGGTCTTGTTATATAGTGTAAATCCAATAGTGTTAATTAATGTTTTTAAACCATTCTTGAAATTTTTCTCCTAAAACGGGAATGGGTTTGGCTTCAGAATTTATAGCATGATATATGCCAAATAACCAAGAAACAAAGGTTATAACCCAAAAAACGGTTCCAAGCCAAGAATTGACATACTTTTCAACTAGATTAGAAAAAATAAGCATGATTATCAATCCAAGCATTTGCCTAATGTGAAATGCAGTAAAAGGATTCTTTTTTTCAAGATTCATGATAATGGCAATTATTGCGCCTACAAATGTTATATAGGCCACAATGGCCATGGTTTTTCCTTCTTGTATGGTTTGCTCTGTCATCATTATGCTAACACGACTTTATTATTTGCAATAATCCCATGGGCTTTTCCTTTTAAGTTAAAGCCTTTAAAAATGGAATTTTTAGATGTTGATATTATATTTTGGTTTGAAAATGCATAGCTGCTATTTGGATTGAATAGCGTTAGATTAGCTTTGTTTCCAATAGAAATAGATGATGCTTCAATTCCAAAACGTTCTTTACCTTTTGTAAGTAAATCAACAGTTTTTTTAGTAGAAAATATGGTGTTAAGGGCTCCAAAAGCCGACTCTAGACCAATGGTGCCATATTTAGCAAAATCAAATTCTATTTTTTTATGCTCAATATCAATAGGATTATGGTCAGAAGTTACCATGTCTATAGTGCCATCTTTTAAACCAGATATTAGTGATTCTATATCTTCAGAAGTACGGAGTGGTGGATTAACTTTATAACGTGTGTCAAACCCATCTAAAACAGCATCAGAGAAAATTAAATTATGTATAGCTACACTACACGTAACATCAAGCTTTTTCTTTTTGGCCTCTCGAATTAGCGCTACAGATTTTGCTGTAGAAATTGTTGGAATATGAAGTTTTCCTCCTGTATATTCTAATAAGTATAAATCTCTAGTTACCTGTAATTCTTCGGCTAGTGCAGGATTTCCTTTTAAACCAAGTGAAGTACTCATAACGTTTTCATTCATCACACCAGAACCTGCAATTTTTGGTTCCTGTGGAAACGAACATATTAAACCATCAAAATTGGCAGCATACTGCAGTGCAATCTTCATCAGGTTTGGGTTTTCAATTGGGTTTTTATAATCGTAGAAACCAATGGCTCCTGCAATGTGCATGTCATATAATTCAGCTAAATGTTCGCCTTTGGATTGCTCTGTTACTGCACCATAAGGATGAGCAGAAACAGCATGATTTTGAGATTTAGAATGTATGAACAAAATATCTGCCTGCGAATCGATTACTGGGTTGGTATTGGTATTAATACAAACGTTTGTAAAACCAGAGCATGCAGCTGTTTTTAAACCGTTTTTAAGTGTTTCACGTTCTTCGTAGCCAGGCTCCCCAAAACTTACACTACTGTCAAACCAACCTTGTGAAACGTGAAGATTATCGCTTGAAATTTCTTTGTAATTATTGGTGTTACTTAAACGTTTTGAAATCTTGGTGATAACGCCCTTTTCAATTAAAATATCTACGGTCTGATTATGAAAATCGCTTTTAGAATCAATTATTGTGGCAGATTTTATAAGTACGTTCATTTAAAATATTTTAAGATGAGCAGTTCAATAATTAAAAAAGCTAGTGCAAAAATAATAAACCATTTCCATAGCTCATTAATTTTCGACTCACTTTTTATAGTTGTAAATGTTTCGGCAACCGAATCACTTATTGAAGCCTGATTAAAGTTTGAAATATCCTGATATACCAAATGGCTTTCCTCTCGGTTGTAATTATAGCTCACATTTTCAATTACCACAGCTTTATCGGCAATATTATAAACCCCAGCTTCAGCAGGTACCTCTTGGGTAAAAACAGACACTTTATTGTTAAAATATTGTTGCTGCGGTATAAGGTTTAAATCACCTTTTCTCAAGGTCAACACCTCATCTTGCTGTAGGATGGTAGCTATGTCAAACCTGTTGGGATTTCCAATTGTATAATATAGTTTAGGCATTTGTAAGCTCTGCTGAGCTATATTATAAAAAGTCGGAACTATAAGAGGTGATTGCTTAAAGTTTGAATTTTCTGAATTTAAAGCAGCAGAAAACACAAATACACGTTGTGCTTGTAATAAAAAGGCTCTGTTATCTTCAAATGAAAGTGGTTGGTTGCTTGAGGTAGCGTTAATTATATAATAACTATTAACCTTTGGATATTGAAAATTAGAGACTTGTTTATCAAAAACATTATCAAAAATAGGATGTGAAAAGTTTATTTTGGTAACATGTTTTTCAGAATTTAATACAGGCATAAAATTAATGCCATAATGATTTAAAAATGAAGCATAAGATTCCACATCTGCATCTTGAGGAGGAATAACAATAACAATTCCGCCTTTTTCCTCAAATACTTTTAACGCGTTAGATAATGAATTGGGAATATTATCTAACTCGTTTAGTAATATAAGATTTTGCTTGTCAATATCACTATAATTCAATTGATTTAAAGTTGTTTCGGTATATTCAAATTCTTGCTTGTTATAAATTCTATTTAAAAATGAAGCATCTTCTTGAGATATAACAAGTGTATTGATTTTTGACGGTTTGTTGATATTAAAATAAAACGCGTTGTCAAATTGCAGGCCATTGTCTTCAATACTAATCAATCCGTTAGGCAGCACAGGATTGGTTATAGTGAATTCCGCAATTGCAGTACCATCAATAATGTCTACAGAAGTTTTTGCCAATAGGTTCTCGCCATCATAAAGCGAAACCGGAATGTTGTTGCTGTTGGAATTATTACTGCTTATAATGGCTTTTAAAACAGTGTTTTCATTTGTATAATTCGCCATAAAAATACTGTCAATACTAATGTTGGCCGTGTTAACAGGTTTTAAAAGCGTTAGTTTCATGCTAAATAAACTATCATTATCGATAGGGAAATCATTGTTTTTTTGTTGAAAATCTGAAATAAAAACAAAGTTTTTCAGTCTACTGTCATCTTTACTAAATAGTTTGCTGCCTTTTAATATGGCGGCTTCATAAGGCAATTGATTAGATGAATAGGATAATTGCAACAAGGTATTTTGTACAGCCTTAAGATTTGTATTTTTAAATGTTTTATCGTTGGTAAATAAAGTAAATTCTTCAGCTTCGTCGAGATTTTCTATTATTTCCTGGATGGCACGATTCAATAAAGCGCCTTGTTCACCTTTAGCTTGCATACTAAAGGAATTGTCCAAATAAATTACAGTTTCAGGTTTGGTATTCTGTACATTTTTTTTCGAAAAATACGGTTGAGCAAACGCTATAACAATACAGGTCAATAACAATAACCTGGCAAGTAGTGTTAACCATTTTTTTATTTGCGAACTTTTTCGGGTTTGTAGTGTAACCTTTTTTAAAAAAGCAACATTAGTAAAGGCTTGTTTTCTAAATCGTCTTAACTGAAATAAATGAATTATAATAGGAATAACTAGGATGAAAAGGGCATAAAGAATTTCGGGATGTTTATATTGCATTCCTAGTTTATTTAATACAAAAATAGTGTTTACTCTGAAATAGAAAATCTTTTAACAACAAATTAAAATTAGCAAAAGAAAAAATAATCTTGCATAGGCAACATGCTTTGAGTATCAAAGTATGCTTTTATTTCATTTTGTGCTTTAGAATTGGCTACAGTTACAATACTTTGAGGTCTCTTTAATTCATTTAAAAATTCAAAGGATTTAAGGGTTTGGTCATATATGTCTTTGCCTATTTTTTTAGGATTGTCGCAAATCCAATGAAAGGGAATGTTACTTTCAACCAATTTTTTTGCAATGGTTTTCCCTTTAAATCCGGCTCCCCAAACTGTAAGCGGCCTACTGTCATCAAAATCTAACTTTAAAAAATAATGTAGCTTAATATCTAAAAAGTAATTCTGGGCATAGTGCTCATGTGTTCTGGACGTTCGTGAGCTGTAATCGCGCCAATGGTGCAATACTGCATCACAGGGTATACATTTTAAGTTATGTTGATAAAACCTAAAAGTTAAATCGTAATCTTCAGGATATCGATTAGGGTTAAAGGCATCACAGGCTATTAAGTCTGTTCTGTGAACCATCCAACACGGTGAAGGAATAACACACTCTTTATATATTTCGGAGTAATTTTTGCCTTGGCTAGTTAATGTATTGAGCCACTTTTCATACTTAAAATAGCCATTACTAATGCCTTGCTCGCTAAAATATTTTACTAACCCTACCGCAACATGTTTTTTACCATGACTAACTAAACTATTAATGAGTGTTTCCAATTTATTGGGAGTCATAATATCATCACTATCCATACGTGTAATATAGTTGCCATTACTCTTGCTAAAAGCGAATTGTAATGCATCAATTATACCATGTCCAGAATTTCTGTAGAGCTTTATTCTATTATCTAATTTCGAATACGTGTTAACAATGTCAAAACTATTGTCTGTTGAGCCATCATCAATTATAAGTAATTCCCAATTTTTATAGGATTGGTTTTGAATAGATTCAATACATGCTGGCAAAAAATCTGCTGTGTTTTTAAAAGGGGTTAGTATGGTAATAAGATGGCTTTGCACACGGCGAATATAGCAAATACTCATTTTAACAAAAAGTTAAGGTTTTAAATTGTAACACATTGTACATTTGGGCGTCAACTTAAAAGACATAAATTAATTAACATGAAAAAAATATTTACCATTTTTGGTTTGAGCCTGCTTTTAGTGGCTTGTGGTTCTTCCAACAAATCGGCTACATCTAATGATTTAGCTACTAGTACTGCCATTGAAACATCAATAGATTTAACTAAAGTTACTGACGACAAAGCACCAGTAACAATTAATCCTGGTCGTTTTACTGTTGAAACTGTTACCTATAGGTTGCCCAAAGTTGTGCAAGGTACTTACTCGGTGAGTGACTTTGGAAAGTATGTAGATGATTTTAAGGCGTTTGATTACAGTGGAAACGAATTATCTGTTACAAAAGAAGATACGAACACTTGGACTATAAGCAATGCTAAAGAATTAGACTATATTACGTATTACGTTAATGATACTTTTGATATTGAATCTACAGGTGGCATAGGAGGTGAGCAACCTTTCTCTCCTGCAGGAACTAATATTGAGCCAGATAATTACGTGTTGAACCTACATGGGTTTATTGGTTATTTCGATTCATTAAAGAACAGCCAATACAAATTAGATGTGACTGCCGATGCTACTTTTAAGCGTACTTCGGCTTTAGAAACGGTTAAGTCTACTACGAGTGCAGATGGTAAGTCTATCACTACAAGTTACTTTGCGCCACGCTATTTTGACATTACCGATAATCCGATGATGTATGGAAATTTAGACGTCGAGGAATTTCAAGTTGGTGATATTAAAATTGTGTTGAGTGTATATTCTCCCAACGGAACACATTCAGCTACATCTATGCGAAATGCCATGGAAACTATGATGCAGGCGCAAAAAACATATTTAGGGGACATTAACAGTACACCTCGTTACGATATATACGTGTATTTATCTGAAGGTACTGCGGAATCACCAAAAGGATTTGGAGCTTTAGAGCACCATACCTCAACAGTGGTTGTAATGCCAGAGGCCATACCTGCAGCAGCATTGGATAAAAGCATGGTCGATGTGGTTTCTCATGAGTTTTTCCATATTGTAACACCATTAAGTGTCCATTCTGAAGATGTTCATTATTTCGATTATAATGCGCCAACATTTTCAAAACATTTATGGATGTACGAAGGTGTAACCGAATATTTCGCTACCTTATTCCAAGTGGACCAGGGTTTGGTAACAGAAGAAGAGTTTTATAACACCATTATGGGTAAAATAGGAACTGCAAATGGCATGAATGACTCCATGAGTTTTACTGAAATGAGTGAAAATGTTTTAGATGAGCCATACGCTAGTCAATATTACAATGTTTACCAAAAAGGTGCATTAATTGGAATGTGCATTGATATTTTAATTAGAGAGGGTAGTAATGGAAATCGCGGTATTCTATCATTAATGAAAGAATTATCTATGAAATATGGTAAGAATAAGCCGTTTGATGATGATAAGATAATTGACGAAATAGTAGCCATGACCTATCCGTCTTTAAGAGGTTTTTTTGATACCCATGTTATAGGTGATACACCAATTGATTATAATGAATTTTTTAATAAAGTAGGTCTTGAAATTTCAGAAGGAAGAGTTACAACAAATTATATTCAAGCTGGTGGAGGTTTAATTGTTGCTCCAGATCAAGGTAGAGGTGTTATTTATTTTAATAATGCGGTAACCGATAATAGTTTTTGGAATGAGCAAGGTGTAAAACCTAACGATGTTATCAAATCTATTGATGGCACAAAAGTAACGATGCAAACTGCAAACGAGATATTTCAAAAAGTTTTCATGTGGAAACCAGGAACCGATGTTGAAGTGGTTTTAGATAGAGATGGTGAAGAAATTGTAATTAAAACAACACTTACACAAGCTTATACTACAGGAAAAGGCTTAATGCCAAAAGCTGATGCGACTCCAGAACAAAAAGCTTTACGTGAAGCTTGGCTAAAAGGATAAATCCATCCGTTTACTATATTAAGTTTAAAGCCTGACGTTTTTGTCAGGCTTTTTTATTAATACTTTGCAGAATTTCCGTTAGGTAAAGACTTTTTAATAAATTCTCTTAAGTCCTCATTGGCTTGAATTAAATCTGCTTTACGCAAGTACATCATATGTCCACTTCTATAGCCTTTAAAAGACATGCGTCCTTTCATTTTGCCGCTTGGGTCTATTTGTGATAAAGAATATTTAGCCGCAAAATAGGTTGTAGCACCATCATAATATCCAGATTGGGTCATAATATGCAAATACGGGTTTTCAGCCATGGCTTGACGTAGATCCTCTCGTACCGTATTGTTTTGCCTGTTCCACGGATGAACATCTCCAAACATATTGTATTTAATATCGGTTTTAAAATTAAGATGTTCACGTATATAATAGTTGATGGCTGGTGTAAATGAATGAAGCCAAGAACTTAATTCGGCATTATAATCCGTACTCGATCCAGCTTCAATTTTGTCAATTCCTAGGTAGCGTGAGTCCAATCTACCAATAGTTTGACCCGTTTTGTCGCGTAATAGTTCTTTCCAAAAATATGATGTAGGGACATTTAAGTTATGTTGTAGAATAACTTTTTTTGATATACCAGAATACGTAGCCATCTGCTCGGCTACTTGTTCTCGTTCACTTTGAGTAATTGAGCTTCCTTTTGCAAGAGCTGGCATTAACGTATTGATGGCAAAGTTTTCAGCACTTGGTAAAATATCATTTAAATCTTGGCTCTGTAAGTTGGCATCCAACATATGGTGATACCAAGCTGCCGCAGTAAAATAAGGCAGGTTTAGGGCTGAATAGATAGGTTGCCCTGTACTATAAATATTATAATCAGCAGGTGAAACCATAATAACACCATTTAAGTACATCCATTGGTTGCCTTGTAACGCTTTTGCAAGTCCCATTACACGAGTTCCTCCATAGCTTTCACCAATAATATACTTTGGTGATTCCCAACGGTTATGCCGACTAACAAAAGTATTCATCCAATCAGCCAAATAGCGGATGTCTTCGTTAATTCCAAAAAACTGTTTTCTATCGGGATATTCGCCATCTTTATTTTTTACCATTCTAGAATATCCTGTATTTACTGGATTAATAAAAACAATGTCGGATACATCAATAATGGAGTGGTCATTCTGTTTAACACCATACGGTTGAACTGGGTAACCTTCATCATCAATATTCAATACCTGTGGTCCTGTATAGGCTATATGCATCCATACCGATGCCGAACCTGGACCGCCATTAAATGAAAAAATAATGGGTCTGTTTTTTCTGTCTTTTACATTATCACGGGTGTAATAAGTATAAAATAGGGTTGCCATAGGATTGCCATCTACATCCCAAACAGGTTGTGTGCCTGTTTCAGCAGTATACGAAAAACTGACACCTTTAACTGTGGTGTTATGTTTAGTAATGACTGTGGTGTCTAACGGGATTTGTATGTTTTGCCCAAAGAAGGAAATTGATATTAAGGAAACTGAAAGAAATAGAAATCGTTTCATATAGTAAGTTGTTTAGATTTTAAAATTACAGAACTTTTTTAGAACTTTTCGAATACGCTTAAACCAAATAATATAAAATCATACTTTTAAAATAAAATCTGTTAGATTTGCAGCAGTATATATTTAATGAAAATAGTATCACAATTGATGTTATCCATACTTTGGCAACTATTAGAAAATGAAAGCAACAATAACCTCTATAGAATTAAAAGGGCCTTTAAAATTTTTTGCCTTGTCCATACAGGCACTCAAAATTTCAAGACAGTTAAAGTCCACAAATTGCCAAAAATTTAAGAAAAGAGGAATTTGGACTAAACACTATACGATGACACTATGGAGAAATGAAACGGAACTTAAAGATTTTGCACATAGTGGTGCACATTTAGAGGCCATGAAAATTAGTAGCAAAATTGCCAGAGAAATTAGAACAATAACCATAGATACTGATTCGCTTCCTAATTGGACAGAAGCAAAGAAACTGTTAAAAAAAGGAAACGTCTATAAATATTAAAACAGTTGCCAACAAACCTATACGCAACACCCTCCAATTTACACCGACTAACATTGGAGAGTATGAATTAAAATTTAAATCACGTCCATCTGAATTTATTACGGTTAACATAACGGTTAACTAAAAGATGAGTTACTTGTAAAAAGTATGTAGATTCTAAAACCTTTCAAAAACGCCTAGTCCGAAAAGCGCAAAATCATATTTTACAGGATCATTTGAATCCATAGATCTTAAACTATCGTCTAGTTCTTGTAGGGCTTTGGCATCATTTTGTTTCCGATTTAGTAAACCTAGTTTTCTGGCCACATTACCAGAATGGACATCTAAAGGGCAGGAGAGTTGAGAGGGTTTAATATTTTTCCATATACCAAAGTCAACACCTGTGGTGTTGGGTCTTGCCATCCATCGCAAAAACATATTGATGCGTTTGGCTGCAGAATTTTTTAAGGGGTCTGAAATATGTTTTTGGGTTCTGGGCAGGTGCTCTATTTCAAAGAACACCTTTTTATATTCGTGAATAGCATTCTGAAGACTGGTTTCTTCAGCATGTTTTTCAAAAACAGACTCTAATCCTCTATGGTTCTTATAAACATGTTGCAAACCTGATATAAACGTTATAAGGTCAGTGCCATTAAAGGTACGGTGTACAAAGCTTTCTATTTTTTGCAAGTCGGTTTCCTTATGGCTTATAACAAAGTCATAAGGAGCATTATCCAGCAAATCCATCATTTTTTTGGAGTTGTTGATAATACTCTTACGGTTTCCCCACGCAATAGTAGCTGTAAGAAAACCAGATATTTCAATATCTTCTTTTTTAGAGAATTGATGCGGAATTTGAATGGGATCTGATTCTATAAATTTCGGGTTGTTGTACTGAATAACTTTAGAGTCGAGAAATTCTTTGAGTTCAGATTTTGTCATTTAACGTAAATTATAAATACTTTTCTTTGATTATTGTTTTAATAATTACGGTTGTACTGTTAAAATGAAACACAGCTATACTTAAACCAAGAAATGCAATGCGTATGGCTAGCATAACGTAATCAAGAGTTTCGTCTGCTACAAACCATTTAATAAAAGATCCAATAAGTGCTATTGACGATCCTACTATGGTGATAATAGCAAAAGCATAAATAGCTAATTTAGCGTGTTTACTTTTATTGATTATGAGTAGTAACACGAAGAATTGACAAATAGCTCTAACAATAGCAGGAACTGAATCTGAGAATATAAATGTGTAAATATTCCAAAGTACAAGTAGACTTAAAAATACAATTAAACATATTTTAAATAATGGGTTTTTAAAAAACGTTTCTTTCATTTTGTACTAGTTTTGACTGTCAATAGTAATTAAATCTATGGTACTTTCCAAACTTCACTTCTTTAATCAGAATTGATATGTTTTGAATAAAAACCATCTTTCAGATTTTCAGAAAATTGTTGCGGAATAACATTAAAATTGGTTTTAAAATATTCAAGTTGTTCTTTATTAATTGCTGGTAAAGGAATATCGCCAGTTCCCCAAAAGAAATCCATTTGCGTTGGTGAGTTGAATTTTAAGTTGCCTTCTTCTATAACATTATAACCGGAAAGGTATTTACTCAAACCAAAAGGTTGGACTAAATAGTCTGTGGAAAACTGACTGGGGGCACCATGATATTTATTCTTTATAAACTGTTTATTAATAGAAAATAGGATTGGCACTGTAGCTAATATGGTGCAAACAACTAATATCACACGAATAGTATTTTTATGAAAAACAAGGAGGGCTGATGCTAATAAGCTAAATAGCATGATAAAAGGAAAAAAGAAACGGTACTGTGGCGAAATGGCTAACAACATTAGCATGCTAAATACTGTGAGACCATAAATAAGCCAATACGCTTTTTTATTATAAAACCGCTTTAAAACAAAAGGGGCAACAACTAAAATAACAACTATGGCTTTATTAAACAGACCATGCAAACCAGAAGCCAGTATCCAGTGTTTAAAACGACTTGCCCACGAGGCTTGTTCAAAATTTTCTGGCAACATATTATAAGCGCTAGCTTTGCCGTATAATGAAAAGTAGGATTGTATACTTTCAGGAAGACTCCAAGTCACTTGAAACACATCAAGACTTTTTATCGGGAATAACGGATTTCCAGTTATAATTATATTTTTTATCAGTATTAAAACTATAGTCAACGTTGTTAGGCCTAAAGTTTGAAGTCTTATACCTCTGGTGAATACATAATACCGTTTAAAAAGTATTATAGGTAGCAAACAAAACGGTAACGCTGTAAGTTTAATAAAAACCATAAACAACACTAAAGACAAAATAATCATAAATGTAGAGCGATTATATTCATTAAAACACAAAATGAATTGGTGAAACACTATAAGCGATAATACATAAATGGCTATATCTGGTGAAGGTGTACTAATAAATTGAAATAAAAATATATTGAAAGCAGGAAATAAACCTACAGCTAAATTAATTTTTGAATTATCTGTTTTCTCTGTGTATAGATTTAATTGATTAATCGCATAAAAATTTCCTAAAAGTAAGGCTAGACCACTTATATCGTTAAATCTGTCATATAAAAAACTAAAATTAAAAGCACTTTGTAGTATATGCCAGCCAGATGTTTGTCCTAAAAACAAATGTAAATTTACTAGTCCCTTTACATAGCCATATTCATTAAGCCATTTTATGGTTTGAATGTAGTACGATTCATTATCAATTATAAAAGGAGGTGAAGCACATTGTGCCAAAATTATAACAGAAATACTGGCAAAAAGTATTTTATTAAAAGTATTTAATGATTGAACTTTTTGTTTTAATAAATATACATAACTTACTATTAATGATTTATTTATAAAAAATAAAATTAGAGTTAAAGCTGCTAGTGCAACTTGAAAAGTAGCGTCAATAGGAAACCAAATAGCATAACAACCAGTTAGAAGTGAGATACTAAAAAAACCTAGAAAAATGGTTATTGCAGGATGTTGTTTATGGATTTTAAATAGGCGATTAAAACTTACGCCAATTACACTTGAAATGGTTAGAATATATATCCATGATAGCAAAATAAATAGCATGTACTAAAAGTACTATTTAATTTATAATCTTGCCATCAACCATAGTTAATTTTCTGTCAGCCATATTAGCTAGTTCCTCATTGTGGGTAACAATAACAAATGTTTGTCCAAATTCATCACGTAGCTGAAAGAATAGTTTATGAAGATTTTCAGCAGATTCTGCATCTAGATTACCAGATGGCTCATCGGCAAAAATAATTTTCGGATTGTTTATTAGGGCTCTTGCAACCGCAACACGTTGTTGTTCGCCTCCAGATAATTCATTTGGTTTATGGTCGTAGCGATGCGATAATCCAAGAAAGTCTAATAATTCTTTAGCACGTTTTTCAGCCTCCTGTTTATTGGTCTTTTTTATAAAAGCAGGTATGCAAACGTTTTCAAGTGCTGTAAACTCTGGTAATAGCTGATGAAACTGAAAGATAAAACCTATTTGCTCATTACGGAACTTCGCTAGTGCTTTTTCGTTAAGCACATTAATGTTGGTATTGTTTAATTGGAATTCTGTATCTGAAGTAATTTCAGGCTTGTCCAGTGTACCTAATATTTGAAGTAAAGTTGTTTTGCCAGCACCAGAGGCGCCTACAATTGAAACTATTTCACCATGTTTAATATCTAAATCTACACCTTTTAAAACATGTAAATTACCGTAGTACTTATGTATATCTTTAGCTGTTATCATCTTGAGTTATTGCTGTAGCAAGGTAATACAATAAAAGCTGCTGTACAATTAGGCATCTGTTTTCTTACGGAAGATTTTTTTAACATTGTTATAATCAATAAAATATTGAATACGCAACGAAAACGTATTTTGAATGGGTTGCTTAAACAATGTATTTAAGCTTTCTGAATACCCAACATCAGATTCGCTATCGTAATTGAACAATTGATTTCTATACAAAGCTGTTAAGAAACTCCCTGGGGCAAATTGCCAAGAGTAACTTAAATCTAAATTCCAAGTACTAAAGTTAATATTCGGATTTGGTAAGCCTACATCTTCAAACGAACTGTCAACTTTGTTCAAACTGCCATCATCTTGTAGGACATATATATTATCTTCATAATCAACGGTACTCCAGTAATTTCTGAATGTCAACCCAATGGTGTGAAAAGGATTAAAACTATAACTTCCAGACAAACTGTTAACAATGGTGCGTCTATCGCGTTGTCCAAAAATAACAGAATCTCCCAGAGTGTTGGCATAACCACGATCTTTATATGTTGTATCTGAACTTAAATTATAAACAATCAGTAATTTGTCATTGAAACGGACTCTAGGGCTAAACCCAAACCAAATGGATGTGGTTTCACGACCACTTTCAAAAAATGTTGCACCACCAATATTGGCATCTAAAGCAAATTTCCTATTGTAATTAGAGGATAACCAAATATTACCGTTCAATCTATTTTCATAAACAAAATAGCTGCCCTCTTGTCGTGGTTCAAAATAGTCATATTGTTTACCAGGCTGAAAATTAATGTTGCCCCCAAATCCATCAAGACTTTTTAATTGACCAAAAAAACCAACACCAAAATTACTACCCGTATATGTGCTTGGGTTTGCTAATCGATTGTAATTATACCATGCATTAACTCTATAGCTGTTAAATTTTCCTTTTGGCTCAAAAATTCTATAGCTGGCATCAGCTCCAAATCTGTTAAAGTTGTTCCTAAACTGTAGGCCTAAATCGTTAATGTCGTAAACATCATCTGCGTAAGTATGGTCAATACTATACTGCCAGTTGCCAAATACTTTACCCAAACCAAGTCCATAGCTATAGCCCGTTTGCATGTCACCATTTTCCCTTACATTACTCATTTTAACTTCAGCCTCTAAATTATAAGTGTTAGCTTTCGTTGTTAAATCAGCAAGAAGTCCTGTAACATTGGCATCCCTAAAGCTACCCTCTCGCATTACATTTGTATTTATAATGCTTACAGAAGAGTTTTGATTAAATTGTTGGTCAACCACCAAAATGTTATAGTTTGCAAAGGGTTCAACTAATTCTTTTCGTCGTTCCCCTGTTTGGGTGTTTTCTATAGTTGCATAAGTTTTTTCAGTAATAGAATTAAAAATACCTGCTCCTAGGCCTTTTTTGGTTCGCCCAGAAACTTTGATGGCATTTAAAACTTTTACGGCGTCTGGATAGTCAACCAATTCTTCATTTGTATTTAAGTTAACATCACCCGTCGGACTATTTCCAACACGTCTAGAGAAAAATAAATTACCTTTGGTAAACAAATCGACACCTTCGGTAAAAAATTGGCGTTGTTCCGAAAAAGTCTGTTCAAAAGGACCTAAATTCAATACTACATTATCAAAACCAGCTTGGCTAAAATCTGGGATTAAGGTAGCATCCAATGTAAAGTTTTCAGTTATTCCATATTTAACATCCATACCAGCATTGAACTGGGTTTCAGTTTCACCATCATACGAATCTACAATTCCTGAAACAAAAGGGTAAAATGTTAGCCGAGTAGGAGGGTCTATATTCGCAATACCTTTTATTTCACCATTATAAATACCAATATTACCTTTGGTGACATCTACAGGGTTCCAAGTGTACTGTGAGCGGTCACGCCTAAAATGTCTATGGATTTGCATGCCCCATGTTTGTACTTCCTGATTAGAAAAACGCAATGTTCTATAGGGTAACTTCATTTCTACAATCCAACCGTCATCAACAATTTTTACCGCACTATCCCAAACCGCATTCCAGCCAAAATCCTCACCAATACTTGGGGATTCTAAAGCATCGGCTTGAGTGCCAGAGCTAAAAACAAAAAATTCAGTGTTGTTTTGTCCATCATTGTTTGGGTTTAGTATAAAGCCAAAAAAATCAGACTGACCAAAATTATCACGGCTAGTAAACTGTCGCATTATTTTCGATGGGTCATCGTATAAGTAAGCGCCAACATAAATAGCGTCATCATCATAAGTTATTTTAACTACTGTTCGCGTTTCTGGAGTTTCTTTTATGCCCATTTCTGGCCTAAACTGAACAAAATCTGTAGCGGCTTCTTCAGTATTAATCCAAACGGCATCATCTAAAATACCATCTATTTTTGGTGGAGTAGAAGTCTTGGAGATATTTAAGACTTTTTTTTCTTGAGCTAATGTTGATAAGATAGACAGCAAGAATAATACAATAAATAAGTAACGGTTCATTTAAGTTAGGTTGATTCCTATATTTTTGATTGATGTTATATAAGGACAATTAAAAAAATAGAATGTTACAGTATAGGCAACAAATCTAATAGGCTACAAGTTTTGAAATTCATAACTAAAAGTTAAATACATGTGGATTATGTTAATCTTTTGGTAAGGTTTTATTAAAATTTAAGACCTAATAGTTTTTCACTACATTTATAATTAATTATTTACAACTATGCCCTACAAGAATTTTGAAGAATACAATATTCAGGTTACAGATGATGTGAAAGCCCGTTATAAAAAAATCATTGAAGATTTAGGTGAAGACACAAACAGAGATGGTTTGCAAAAAACACCCGAACGCGCTTCAAAGGCTATGCAATTTTTGACTCAAGGTTATAATCAAGATGCTGCAGCAATCCTTAAAAGTGCCATGTTCAAGGAATCGTATAACGAAATGGTAATTGTAAAGGATATTGAATTGTATTCTTTGTGTGAGCATCATATTTTGCCCTTTTTCGGAAAGGCTCACATAGCTTACATTCCAAATGGTCATATTGTTGGTTTAAGTAAAATACCTAGAATTGTTGATGTTTTCGCAAGACGCTTGCAAGTTCAAGAACGGTTAACCGAACAGATATTGGATTGCATAAATGATACCTTAAAACCTCAAGGTGTTGCTGTAGTTATTGAAGCTTCCCATATGTGTATGATGATGCGCGGCGTGCAAAAGCAAAACTCGGTGACCACCACATCTGGTTTTCGTGGGCAGTTTGAAAAAATTGAGACCCGAAATGAGTTTTTAAAATTAATTAGTGAGAAATTGTCATAATCAACATTTTGGAACGTTATTTGTTTGTTAATGAATAGTTTATAATAGTTTTATATGTCATTACAAAATAGTTCAAAATCAAAAAAACTCGTTCTGGGGATTATTTTTGATTTGTTAGGTTATGTTTCCATTATATTTCCACCTTTTGATATTGTTTGGGCACCGCTATCGGCTTATCTTATGATAAAGATGTACGAGGGCACACCTGGTAAAGTGGCTGGTGTTATTTCCTTTGTGGAGGAGGCTTTGCCGTTTGTTGATTTTATCCCGTCATTTTCGCTCATGTGGTTATACACATTTGTTTTTACACGAAAAGAAACCAATTCTGAAAATTTAATTGAAAAAAAAGACGACCCGCAATAGGTCGTCTTTTTTTATTGACTTACTTTTATTTAATTACTCTACTGTAACAGGTGTAAACGTTTCTTCTATATCTGTTTCACCACCTGCGTTGGTAATATCACCATCACTAACACCTGCTGCATCTTTGTTAGGCTCATGTCTCAAGGTTACTGTTATGTCACCATCAACCGCAGTTCCAGTGTCTATGGTTTGAAATGTAATGTCTAAACCAATTGGGTTGCCATCAGTATCCATATCATTATAAGTTACAGTACCCAAGCTATTTGTTACAGTAAAAAATACTTGGTGTTCTAAACCTTCTGCCTGTACCTCTTCAGTAATGTCTTCAGCAGGATCTTCCAATTCATTTAAAAACTCAACTGCACCTGTGTATGTTGTATTACTTGCAAAAGGTCCAGAAATGGTTACTACTGGTGGATTTGGCCCATCACCATCTAAATCTTGTGTTTTTAATTCTACCGCTGTACCTCCTCCTGCAGGAGTAAAAGTAATTGTCATAGTTGTAATAACTTCTTCTTCATTTACAGGAGGAGGTGGCGTATTATCATCATCGTTTGAACACGATACAATAAGATTTGTGATTAATAATAATGTCAATAATTTTAAAAATGATTTCATAATTTCTTTTTGTTTTTTATTTAATAATTAAGTTGTAATTGTATAGTTATATTCCTTCCGGTATCATCAGCAAAATACCTTAACCTGTTTAAATACTCTCTATACGATGTATTAAAAATATTATCTACTCGCGCTAAAACATTAAGTTTACTTTTCTTAAATACATTAAACGTCATGTCTGCCTGAAAATTAAATAGGTTGTAAGCAGGAGGAGGTGTGCTTATATCGACTAATTCATACGAATCTGTAGTGGGAATATAGGTTTCGAAATTATAATCGGGATACCTATTTTGTTCCGCAACAAAAACATAATTTAAGCTTGCATTAAATGCGTTCCACTCCTTTTTACTGTAAGACACTGCAGTATCTAACCTAAATGAAGGCATATCTATTAGCGGTAAATCTTCATCAAGATTTTGCCCATAGATGTAAGATGTTTTAACGTTAAATGAAATAGCTTTGTTGAGATAATAATCTATGTTAGCATCCAACCCAATGAGATTGGCGTCTGTTTTCGTGTATTCCCATACTGGGAAGGCACCTCTGTTGGTTTCTTCTGTTCCAATAGGCTTTAAAAAAATAAAATCATTAACCCTATTGAAATATGAATCTAAAGTTATGTTGAATTTGTTGTTGTTAAAAAGATAACTCAACCCAAATCTGTTAGACGTTTCCTTACCTAATCTTAAATCACCAAGTTCTATTCTTGCAGCAGAGTGGTGTAAGCCGTCACTGAATAATTCAGATGGGTTTGGAGGTCTTGAAGACAGACTGTAATTAAATTTAATGTCGTGGTTTTCATTAATGTCAAAAAGCAAACCTGTTGAAACGGCAAAATTATTATATGTGAAAACGGGATTGGTTAAATACTGAATTCCAACTTCATCTATAATTATATCTGAAAAATCGTCATCATAACCACGTTCTTCCCATCTGCTTATATAATAGTATTTGTAGGCATCAATATGGTTTAAGTCGTAACGTACTCCAAAATCACCAATAAACTGTTCTGAAATATTGGCCTTTAAAATAAAATAGGCACCCAAATCATATTTGGTATAATCGGGAATAAGGCGTCTAACACCAGTATCTGGGTTGGCAAAATTATCTTGAAAACGTCCTGATAATCCAAAGTTTATTAGGTATCTACCTAGTTTGTCAACTTTTACATCGCCTTTAACGCTATGGGTTTGTAACCTTAAGTCAACTGCAGCTTTATCTCTGTCATTACCCACACGCTTGTCAAACTCATACCTATGGTTGTTTTGGTAATCATATTGAAAAGTTACCTTACCAAACGATTTAAAACGCATGTAACCTCTAGCTTTAGCTAATAAATGACTAACATCTTGTTTTGGTGCATTTATGTCATAACTGAACGGTTCGTTAATTAAAGGTTCATCACTGTTTATGGCATTTACCAAGTCGGCTGTGTTGCCTATATGAGAACTACTTAAAATACCTAACTCGCTATCAATATAACTAAAATAGACTTCAAAGCCTTTCTCAAAACTTTTATAGCCACTTTGAAAACTACCTGATAGATTTTGGGCACCTGTATTATTCAAGTAATAATCAGGAGCCTTTAAATCACCATTTTGCTTGTATCCTAAATTTCCGTTTAAATACCAGCCCGAATCAAAGTTTTTAGCCAACGAACTATTAACATTAAACCCTCTACCGTTACTTTGATATCCCATAATTGTTTTGCCAAAAAGGGTGTCAATAATGGCTATATTCTTGGGTTCTAATATAATTGTGCCACCTATGGCATCACTACTATAGGCCAGCGCGCTAGATCCTTTGATTACTGAAATAGAATTTGCCGAATTGATGTCAATATTGGGTGCATGCTCTATTCCCCATTCTTGGTTTTCCAACCTTACACCATTGTTTAGAATGACAATTCTACTGCTGTGTAACCCATTAATCACAGGTTTAACAATCTCGTTACCAGTGTTTATAGAGCTAACACCAGATACCTGCTTAATAACATCACCAAGACTAGCCGAACTGTTATTATCAATGTAGTCCTTTCTAATAATAGTTTCTTGGCCAGTATCTGTTTCTTTAGATACTGAAGCGCCTTCTACATTTACGGTTTCCAGCTCTTCAACATGATGTTCCAGATACACAACTTTATACAAGTCATCCTGCAAGTCTATTTCAACAACCTTTGTTTCACAGGAAATATGCGAAATTGAAAGTTGATAAATACCTTTACATAGATCATTGATATTAAAATTACCTTCTAAATCAGATGTTGTATACGAATCTGTTGTCTTATTGTATATGGTAGCATTAACTATTGGTTCACCATTATGAAAATCTTGTATTTTACCAGATAAATTCAGTTTACAGGTTTGACCAATTGCACTAAAACCAAAAATAAACACAGCTATTGTAGCAATGCAGTGCTTCATGTTTTAATTTATTAGTTTTTAAATTTAATTTTAGTGTACGTTTTTCGGAGATATGTCATTCATAAAACGTCACATAACTTTATTAAACTAATATTTGAGGAGGAGCTCTTAAGGAAAAGTATAAATGCTGATGATTATATTTGAAGTTATATAACCCAAAATTTTCTATAGAAGAGTAAAAATCTATGATAGGGATTTTATACTGAAAGTCAGGAATTAGTAAAGAATTACTAATATTAAACTTATAAAACTCACACTCTAAATCTAGCGTATGTAGGTGAGTGGTAGAGCTATCAACACATACTTCATGCTTATGGTCTTCAAAGGCATGGCCTAACTTAACAACAGAAGGTGCTAATAAAGTTAGCACAATACTTATTGTAAGGCATTTAAAAATTATATGTTGTAATAGGTTCTGCATTAATCTATAAACCGCTTAAAACCAAATCTACGAAGCATCTTTTTTTCAAACGTCCAGAAAAACTGAAATTGTCCAAATAGCCATCCAAAAAACACCAATAGAATTTGGTAGAAAATGAGCCCAATAATAATGAATAATATCCAATAAACAATGGGGTTTAAGTTTTCTTTAGTTATACCAAGTAGTTTAATTATCGGCCTTCCAACAAAAAGGGAAGACGTTCCTGTAATGGCAAAGACAATAAAAATACGTATCATTTCCCATTTGTAATCTACAACCCATTTGTTTTCAAGCTTTTTAAACAGGAACAATGTTATTTTCAGAAAAACAAAATAGAGTACCAGTGTAGCTAAAATAGTAAAGGCAATATGGTAATCTGAAGTGAATTTATAGGCCAATTTAAACGAACTATAAAGAAGGCCCACTATGCCTAGAAAAGGAAACAATAATTGCCAATTCTCTTGTATTTCCCAACGCTCTTTAAATTGTTTCATGCTTTAAATTTGGGTGCAAAGATAATTCAAAATCTAGGAATGGCGAACTAAAATCGTGGATTGTGTGTGGTTAATTTTTGATTGTATTTTTCTTCAAAAAACACAAAGTAGTGGTATAGTGTATAATTAACGTCAAAACCATAATCAACCCCTTGCGTGTAATTTATTTGCATGTCATACAAACTCGTATTATACCCAGATGTTACAACGCGTCTATTCCATTCGGTGACATATTGAATATTTCTGGCTTCTAAAAACGATTGCGTATAATACGATTTTGGTCTAGCACGACGTAGCATCCAAGAATCAAATCCAGAGTCAATAATGATAACTTCGTATTCAAGCTCATCATTTGCAATACGAATGGTATCTTGGGTTTCTTCTCGGTCAACCTCATTACTCGATGACACACCTGCATTATTTGTTTTGCAGCTGGCAAATAACAAAGCAATAATCAATATGGAGAGCAACGCTTTCATTTGGCAATTTTTATTAAAAATACAAATAATTACTGGTTTTATAAAAATGCATAAGCTCTTAAACAAAAAAAAGCCAGGCTTGTACAAGTCTGGCTTTTAATTATAAATTTTAAAAAAAGAATTACTTTCCGAACAGTCCACCTAGTAAGCCTCCAAGGCCACCTTTCTTTTTGTTTCCACCCAGTACCATTCCAGCTACATCATCAACAACACTACCATCACCATCAGCATCTAAAATAGATTCCAAAAAGCTTTGTTCTTGTTGAGGCGAGTTTCCTGTAAGTAATCCACCTAAAAGACTTTCTAATCCAGAAGGGCTGTTAACTTGTTTTTCGCGAGTTTGTTTTCCAAGCATGCCTAATAACAATGGAGCTGCTATTTTTAATATTTGAGCAACCGAGTTTGAATCCACGCCTGCTTTTGCTCCAATAGCATTTTGTACGTTGGTTTGTTTTTGGCCTAAAACATGGCCTAAAATTTTACTGCCATCATCCAAAACATTTTGGTCAACACCACCTCCAAACAAACCATCTAGATTATCTAGAATGCTGCCATCATGCTTACTATTTAATGCTCCCATAAGACCTTCAGCACCTTGAGGAGTTGAAGCATTGCGTTTCATGGCAGCCATTAAAACAGGCAAAGCCATAGTTAAAACATCATTGGTTTTATTCTCTGATTCGTTGGTTTGGCCAGCAACACCGCTAACTATGCTTTTGCCAATATCACTGTTTAATAAATCTAAAATTCCAGACATGCGTATTTAATTTGATTAATAGAGCCTCAAGATACTAAATATCAATTAATTGTTAGTTGTCTTTTACTTTTAATAAACTAATAATTTGAGATGCCAATTCTGTTCCAATTCTGTCTTGGGCTTCATTGGTTGCAGCACCAATGTGTGGGGTTAATGAAATACGACGGTCCATTAAAACTTTAATAGCTGGTTTTGGTTCCTCTTCAAAGGTATCCAAGCCTGCAAAGGCCACTTTTCCAGATTCTAAAGCTTCAATTAACGCTACTTCATCAATTACACCACCTCGTGCAGCATTAATAATACCAACACCATCTTTCATGATTTCAAAATGACTCTTCCCAATTACATAATCGTCTTGGGCTGGTACATGCAAGGTCACAAAATCAGAATGCTTTAAAACCTCTTTCATCGGTTCAGTTTCTATTTCAACATTTATATACTGTCCGTTATAGAATTCAACCTTAATATCTGCTTTGCCAACAAACTTATCACTGGCAATAACTTTCATGCCAATACCCAGGGCTATTTTGGCAACTTCACGGCCAATACGCCCAAAACCAATAATTCCTAATGTCTTTCCACGTAATTCAGTTCCGTTGGCGTAATTTTTCTTTAACGACTTAAATTGGGTATCACCATCCAATGGCATATTTCTATTGGAATCGTGTAAAAAACGTGCACCGCCAAACAAGTGGGCAAATACCAATTCGGCTACAGATTGAGAAGATGCTGCTGGTGTATTAATAACATGAATACCCTTATTACGTGCATATTCAACATCAATATTATCCATACCAACACCACCACGGCCAATGATTTTTAAAGAGGGGCAGCTATCTATTAAATCTTTTCTAACTTTAGTAGCACTACGTACTAAAAGTACAGCAATTTGGTTGTCGTTAATATAATTAGCTAATTGCTCTTGGGCTACTGTAGTTGTTAACACTTCAAACCCACCAGCTTCTAATGCTTCAATACCGCTTTTTGAAATGCCATCGTTTGCTAATACTTTCATAATTATTTCCTGTCTTTCGACACTGCTCAAGATAAACTCCAGCAGGATTTTTTTTAATTAAACTTATATTTAAAAGTTCCCATGGTTATGGAAACACTATGCTTTACGCTCTAATTCACTCATTACATCAACCAAAATACCAACGCTGTCTAAAGGCAAGGCGTTGTACATAGAGGCACGATAACCACCAACACTTCGGTGTCCGTTTAGTCCATTTATACCTTCTTCTTTTAGCATGGTTTCAAAGGTTTCCTTTAAATCCTCGTTGGTAAGGTTAAAGGTGGCGTTCATGATTGAGCGATCTTCTTTTGTAGAAAACCCTTTAAATAGTGGGTTTAAATCAATTTCTGAATAAATTAATTGCGCTTTCTTTTCGTTTTCTTTTTCAATGGCTTCAATACCACCTAAATTCTTCAACCATTCCAATGTCAACATAGACACATAAACTGCAAATACAGGAGGTGTGTTAAACATGCTGCTTTTGCTAATATGCACCTTGTAATCCATCATTGATGGTATTTTACGTGATACTTTCCCTAGAATATCTTCACGAACTACTACCAGTGTGGTTCCTGCTGGACCCATGTTTTTTTGTGCGCCTGCATATATTAAATCAAATTGTGTAAAATCTAACTGACGTGAAAAAATATCACTACTCATATCGCATACCATAGGTATATCGCAATCTGGAAACGCTTTCATTTGTGTTCCAAAAATAGTGTTGTTTGAGGTGCAGTGAAAATAATCGTAATCTGTTGGAATATCGTAACCCTTTGGAATGTAGTTGTAGTTCGCATCTTTAGATGAAGCCACTTCGTAAATATCATCAAAAATACGGGCTTCTTTTATGGCTTTGTCACTCCAGGTTCCTGTATTTAAGTAGCCTGCTCGTTTTTCCAATAAGTTAAGGGCAACCATTAAAAATTGTGTGCTGGCACCACCTTGTAGGAAAAGTGCTTTATAGCCCTTGCCTTCAAGACCTAACAATTCTAAAACCAAAGCACGCGCTTTTTCCATAACATCTACAAAAGGTTTACTCCTGTGCGATATTTCTAGTAATGATAAGCCGTTATCGAAATCTAAAATAGCTTCAGATGCTTTAAGCATAACTGCCTTTGGTAAAATGCATGGACCTGCACTAAAATTGTGTCGTTTCATGGTGAGTTTTTTAATAAGCACAAAGGTGCTAAATTCTTATAAGAATGCCGTTAATAAATTGATAATTTATCAACTATATTTTTAACAAAAATGCAATGGTATCCACATTATCAGCATAGTCCCAAAGCTGCGGATTTTGTGTTTGCCCAAAATCAACAGATTGCGCTACAACGTCTTTTGATACCACACATTGTATCTTGTCAGATTCTGTTATCAGTCTGTCCTGTAACTGCTCTAAACTGTCATAATGCTCGTAAAAAACCGTAGCAATAGGTGAGGCGTAGCTTTCGTCTTCCTTTATCATTAAAAAGCCATTTTCCAGCATATCAAATTCGCTCATTAAATATACAGCCTTGTTGTAATCGTAGTTATTGGCGTATTTGGTTTGCTCAATTATAGGATGCCATTTATACATGCCTTGAAAAAAACCATCAAAATTATAATCTTTAGGCACAAATAGTTTCGATACGTTTCGGCAACCCAACCCGTAATATCTAAAAATATCTTCCGATAGGTTTTCAAAATCTTCATCCGTTTCATCGCCCGTTAAAACAGCAACCGAGTTTCGGTTCTTTCTAATTATAGATGGTTTCCCTCTAAAGTAATATTCAAAATAGCGTGCGGTGTTATCGCTACCCGTGGCAATAACCGCATCAAAGTCGTTTAGTTTGTCTTCGGTAAAGCTAATATTGCCTTTAAATTCAGGTTCCACATATTCCAGATACTTGCTTAAATAGGGTAGCAGATGCTTATCGTTAGACGACTGCTTAACCAAAACCTGATGGCCCGAAATCAACACTGCCAAAAAATCGTGAAACCCAACCAAGGGAATATTCCCAGCCATAATAATGGCCACTTGTTTGGGTATAAGATTATTAAAGTTATACTTCGAAAACCAAGTTGTAAAGTTGCTTTTAGTCAGTGCATTAGACCAATTGTTAAAAGCATAAGCTATATTCTCAATAGTAAACCAGCCGTTGTGCTCTTCGGCGAGTTTTATTTGGTGTTTAAAGCCCTCAAAAAAGAGATCGTTATGTAGCACAGCTTCATTTTTGGTAAAATTAGGCGTACTAAATTGCTCTAGAAATTTACCCAATTCTACAAACGCATTAATTCTTTTTTCTAAATCCATAGTTCATTTGGTTATGAATGGTTTTGGCTTTATTTTTGCACTCGCAAAAGTACATGATTTTTTTAAGTTGTAAATTTCATGAGTAAACTAAAATAAAATCATGTACTAACGAAGTGATTCCTTCAACAAAAAGTATTTTTATAATTTTTAAATAAAAATATTTTTCTCTTGAAGAAAAGTACGCAAACTTAAACGAAAAATTACTATGGCAATTATAATAACAGACGAGTGTATTAACTGTGGCGCATGTGAGCCAGAATGCCCAAACACGGCTATTTATGAAGGAGCGGATGATTGGCGTTATAACGATGGTACCAGTCTGTCTGGCGATATTGTGCTGCCTGACGGAAAAGCTGTAAATGCCGACGAAGCCCAAGAGCCTATTAGTGACGAGATTTACTACATTGTCCCAGATAAGTGCACGGAGTGTAAAGGTTTCCACGAGGAGCCACAATGTGCGGCCGTATGCCCTGTGGACTGCTGTATACCAGACGACGACCATGTAGAAAGCGAAGAAACCTTATTAGGTAAACAACGTTTTATGCATCCTGATTCTTAATGAACAAGTAATAATGAATAATTAACAATGACCCAAGCAAATAGCTTGGGTTTTTTTGTTTACAGGCTCTAATAAAATCTTTTTCCTAAATTAGACAACAAACTCATTATAAACAAATCCACATCATCAACAGATAATCAACCAACCCATGATTAAATTCTTCCGTAAAATCCGTCAAAACTTACTTATGGAAAACAAAACCAGTAAATATTTTAAATATGCCATTGGCGAAATTTTTCTTGTTGTTATAGGGATTTTGATAGCCTTACAAGTTAGTAACTGGAACAAACAGAGAATAGATACCCATTCTGAACAAGAGGTTTTAATTGATTTAAATACGGAGATAAAATCTAACATTAAGGAATTGGAAATTATAATAGAGGAGCATAAAAAATCTTTGGATGCAGGAAATGAGATTATGTCTATGATAATGGATTCCAGCAAACTAAAAAGTATATCAAACGATAGTTTAAATTCCATTTTAATAATCATGAACTATAATTATACCTATGACCCGAAATTAGGTATTTTGAATTCTGTAATAAATTCAGGAAGAATCAATCTCATTCAGAATAAGGAAATAAGATATAAGTTGTCATCAATCAATGAATCCATCATTGATGCTAATGAATCTACACAGGTAATAGAAAAAATTAGAGCTGAATATTATTGGCCAATGATAGCTTCAAAAAGAGCCATTATTTATAACAAAAAAATCTCTTCAGATACTAAAGAATCATTTCAAAATCCTGAATTTATTTGGTGGGTAAACTTCATTACAGCTGTAAGGCAAGAAGGTTTAGATGAAGAGAATGAATTGTTGAAATTTCTTAACAACATTAATGATCTAATAGAATCGGAAATAAAAAACTAACCACACCATGATAAAATTCTTTAGGCGAATACGCCAAAATTTGATTTCAGAAAACAAAACAGGCAAATACCTAAAATATGCCATTGGCGAAATTATACTTGTAGTTATCGGTATTCTAATTGCCTTACAAATTAACAACTGGAATGAAAAACGTAAAGAGTCCAGACTTGGTTACCAGTATTTAACTGAAATGCGCTATGAATTACAAGCCGATGTCTCAATGATTAATGGTTATATATCCCGATTGGAAAAAAATATAGAAAATAACGAAGCAGCTTTAAAAACTAAAGACATTAACTCCTTATCATTAGACAGCCTTACTATGCTTATATCACCTCAAAATTTAGATTTTAAGGTAAGCGAATTGACATATAATAAAATGAATAATTTGGGTATTACTAAATTGTCTAACAACCACCAGCTGAATACAATGATTACCAATTACTATAACAAACGAGTAGTTGGCCAAAAATTATCACTGGCTTATTTGTTTGAATCTTTTAAAAAGTATAATGACTATTTTACATACCAACAGGACTATTTTGACGTATATTCTTTTGATAAATATCCATCACTTATAAATGAAACCCAAGAAGAACATGATAGCTTAAACAGGTTAGGACTTATAAAATTTATTACTTCAATTAGAGGAAGAAACCTTATAATAGAAGATTTAGGAAATAAAAAGTACGCATTAAGTGGTTTACAAGGCTTTCAAGCCGCTACAGTTGGCTTATTAAGTTCTGTTTACAATGAGCTAAAACAGCAAAATTCTACTATTGACCCATTACCAGAATTACCAGAAGGGTATAACTTTAAAGTTATAGAGTTACCCGAGGATGTCCTAAAACAATACCTTGGAAGGTACGAGTTAACTCAAGATGCTTATATTTTGATAGAATTTGAAAACAAAAAACTCTTATTAACTTATCATAATGAAGATGGTGATAACTTTCGCAAACTTGATATCTCACCTTTTGAAGAAGACAAATTTTTCATTCATGAGTTTTTGCAGCAAGTATATTTCAAGAGAGACAATGGCGAAGTAAAAAGTGCTGCCTTTAATCAAAACGGAGAAAGGGAGTATAAAAAAATCAACTAAAGCTCGACCTGACAAACACTGTTAATATGATAAAATTCTTCCGTAAAATTCGCCAACAGTTACTATCAGAAGGCAAAACAGGCAAGTATCTAAAATACGCCATCGGCGAAATTATACTTGTAGTTATAGGGATTTTAATTGCGCTACAAATTAATAATTGGAATGATGTACGAAAAGACCGTCAGCGAGAGCGTATCATTTTAAAGCAATTGCATAGCGGCTTTTTAGAAAACAAACGCCTTTTTGATTATGGAATAGACCTTTATAAAAATAAGCTTGAAGGATGCGATAAAGCCATAAGCTTTTTTAACCTCCCTGAAAATGAACAGGCCGATTCTTTATCAAAGAGAGAAAATCTTCAAAAAATATTTGAGAGCTATTCCTATAATCCATCAAGTGGGTTAATAGAATCATTATTAAACTCCTCCTCAATTGAAGTCATTCAAAGTGACTCATTAAAACAGCTCTTGGTCTCCTGGAAAGATGTGTTATCGGATTACCGAGAAGAAGAAGAGCAACTAAATAAAGATATAAGTGATCTAGGGACTTTTATTAATAAGAACCTAGATTTTTTAGCAATAAACAACCCAGAAAACGAATTAAATATTGCTACATTTAACTCCGTTGAATTTCAGAACTATGTAATAAAAATTAGATTTTCCACAAATCAACTTTTAAATGCCGTTGATGAAGAAGAAATTTATAATCATCTCGAAGAAATTATTAGATTGTCCGATGTAAAATAACAATGCTTTTTTCCTTAAAATTAAATAGTAAAAACCCAATAGCAATAACCAAATCACCTGTCTCGCTCAATCCCCACAGACATCGTCGGGTTCGTTAGTGTCTGGAAATGGGAATTTAAAAACCTTGTGCTAAAAAAAGACGAAAACTATTTAGTTCTCGTCTTCAGGTTTAATGAATTCCGATTGATATTTTTCCAAAAACCGCATTTGTCTTTCAAGCAGTTGCTGTCTCATTTTATCAATATCCATAAAATCTTTTCCAAAACGACTTCCAAAAAAATCGTCATTAAAAAAACGACTACTAAATAGCGAATCTTGAGAAAAAATAGTATCAAACCCGTCGTTTTCAAAATCTGAAAAGCCTGAAAAGAAGCGTGATTTATAAGATTGTATCAAACTGTCTCTAGCAATTGATGAAAAATTGTCAAAGTGGTCATAGGAAGACCAAGAATAAATACTGTCATAACGTATTAAATTGCCATTTTCATCATACTCCTTATCAACTTTCCAGCTTCCTTTGGGTTCTGTAGCAACAGCTTCTTCATCATTGTCCAACGTGTCTTTTTTGGCCTTATCCGCTTGGGCATTGCAACCAAAACTCAACAAGGCCATTGTAAATAATAAAATATACTTTTTCATCGCTCTAAATTTTTAATTAAGCTTTGTATATACCACCTGTTTCAATCAATTTAATTAATCTATTTTGGTGAAGTAGTACTGAATTTCTTTCTCCGTTCTTATACCAAATACATTCCAAATAATTATCACTATTTACCAAACCAGTAATTGAATCTTTCTTTGGAACGTACTTTAAAACTTCCATTTTAGGAGCAAAACTTTTTCCTTTAAGTTTTACCCAATCTCCAGATTTAAACTTTCTTGCCATGACTCAATTGAATTAAAAATTAAACAGTATAGTAGAGAAGAGGCTGAAAAACCAGCCTCATTCCCAACAGCTTTCAATAAAATTCAACAATACAGTTAAGAAATCTCTATGGTTTTTGGAGGTTTACGTCTAGCCTCCTCTTTTTTAGGCAATAGAATGCTTAAAATCCCATCGTTGTAATGAGCATCAATCTTTTCTTCATCTACACTTTCGGGCAAATTAAAGGTTCTTTTAAATGAAGAATAACCAAACTCCCTACGCGTATAGTTCGCTGTTTCATGCTCATTTTCTTCTTTTACTTCAGAAGAAATAGACAGCACTTGATTGTCCAAGTCAATATGAAAATCAGATTTTTTCAATCCTGGCACAGCCATGTGCACCATAAATGCATCTGCCGTCTCTTTAATGTTTACTTTGGGTAAAGTAATACCGTTGTTAAAATTTGAAGTAAAAACAAACGGTAGGTCTCTGTTAAAAATGTCATCTAACCAGTTAGACCAATTTGGGAAGTTTAAGTTTGAATTAGTGTTTGTTAAACTTCCGTTTTTAGGAACATTAATTAAATTGCTCATAATTTAAAAGTTTTAATTAAACATTATTTCAAATTGAAATCTTTAAGACTTCAGTTATCATATTACAAAAAAAATGCCATTCATAAACAAGCATATATTTCCTTTAAATTCAGCATATTGTTCAATGAAATTTTGTCATATTTATGAAAATTTGACATTTCTAAAATCCATTTTTTTCAAATGAATTTTTAGGGTCATATAAAAATTCCACAACCTTGTCATCCTGAACTTGATTCAGGATCTATAAATCCTATAGCTTATATACTTTCTTAACCTTATTTCCCAATTAATCACCAAACCAGACTGGTTTCCAATATTTTAACTATTTTTAGAGGAATAAGCACCATGATGTTTATTCAATTGTTGGCAGTACTTATAAACAACCATTAATACCACAAACAATGAAAAATGTATTATTTCTTTTACTAACAGTATTCCTCATTTCTTGCAACCAGAAAAACAATCAACCAGAGGCCAAACCTATAGATGAGAATAAAATAGACATTCAGGCAGAATTAGCCTCAATTGAGGAAACTCGTGCAGGATTTCAATTGGCAATAAAAGAAAAACGCTACGCCGATCTAAAACAATATGGCACCCAAGACATTATCTCACTAACACCCATTTGCGGAACTTGGGAAGAATACAAGCGTTTACGCAATGAACCTATTGGTTCCTTTAGTTACGACAGCTTGGTAATGAAACCCCAAGAAACCATAATAGTAAGTGACAGTGTCGCTTATGACTTTGGAACAAGCTCTGTATATTATACCAACGAACAAGGAGAGCCCGTAGAAATTGAAGATACATTCTTGGCTATACTTAAAAAGGACAAAAATGATGGGAAATG
Organism: Hanstruepera flava; assembly: GCF_023634025.1. Taxonomy (GTDB): domain Bacteria; phylum Bacteroidota; class Bacteroidia; order Flavobacteriales; family Flavobacteriaceae; genus Hanstruepera; species Hanstruepera flava. The sequence continues at coordinate 48,867 of NZ_JALJCW010000004.1, forward strand.
GAAATTGCATAGGGAAGTAGCCACAACAAATATGTTGAAATAAAAACTTGTTGCAAACTACCAACAAACCCCCATTCACCCACCAAAAACGCACTTAATCGTAAAAAAATAACACTTTATCGATAAAAAGTCTTGCATATATCAAAAACCTTTTCTATATTCGGTTCGTTTTAAGGCAGTTATAAGCCAAAAAACGCGTCAGTTCGAGTGTTCCGACCCAAGTGTCGGAATGTATCGAGAACCGAGTGTTCCACCTAATAGCAATGGAATACATCGAGAACCAATAATAAACCCGTTCCGTTTAATAGCACCGGAACAATTAAAATCCCGACCGATAGCGTCGGGAAAAAATTCTCTCCCTATAAAATCCCGACCGATAGCGTCGGGGAGAACAATAGTTAATAGTAATCCAGACATAATAATGTCCTGACCACTAGCGTCAGGGCCGTAAGCGTCTGGACTAAAAAACTAATACCTAAAAACTAAACTTTTTGTTTCCACTAACGTTAACTATAATTATATTTGCACCCTGTTAAACGCATGATGTAGTCGTTTACTTGTCACCTTGAGCGGTAGTCGAAAGGTCTCTAAAAATTCCCGTTATTTATCGGGAAATGATGTTTAATTAAAAAAGATTCCCGTTTTCACGGGAAATAGATATGAAAGCAGGTATTGTCGGGTTACCAAACGTGGGAAAGTCCACATTGTTCAATTGTTTAAGCAATGCCAAAGCGCAAAGTGCCAACTTTCCGTTTTGTACCATTGAGCCCAATATTGGTGTGGTAAACGTACCAGACCCCAGACTTCAAAAGCTGGAAGGACTGGTAAAACCAGAGCGTGTAATCCCTGCAACCGTAGAGATTGTTGATATTGCCGGTTTGGTAAAAGGTGCCAGTAAAGGCGAGGGGCTGGGCAACCAGTTCTTGGCAAACATCCGCGAAACCGATGCCATTCTACACGTGTTGCGCTGCTTTGATAACGACAATATTGTGCATGTAGATGGTAGCGTAAACCCCATACGCGACAAGGAAACCATTGATATGGAATTGCAGTTAAAGGATTTGGAAACTGTAGACAAGAAACTCGATAAAGTAAAACGTGCTGCCAAAACAGGCAATAAAGATGCCCAAAAGGAAGAAGCTGTGTTGTTACAGATAAAAGCTGGTTTAGAAGAAGGGAAGTCAGTAAGAGCATTGGAGTTTTCTGAAGATGATGATAGAGATTTTGTAAAACCAGCACAGTTCATTACTGATAAACCTGTTATGTACGTGTGTAACGTAGACGAAGGTTCGGCTGTATCTGGCAACAGCTATGTAGAAACCGTTCGCGAAGCCGTTAAGGACGAGCAAGCCGAAGTATTGGTGTTGGCCGTTGGTACCGAAGCCGATATTAATGAATTGGACGACTACGAAGAGCGCCAGATGTTTTTATCAGATATAGGACTAGATGAACCCGGATCAGCCAAACTAATTCGTTCAGCTTACAAATTGCTCAACCAACAAACCTATTTTACAGCAGGCGTAAAAGAAGTCCGTGCCTGGACCGTAGATATTGGAGCTACTGCACCACAGGCAGCAGGTGTAATCCACACCGATTTTGAAAAAGGCTTTATTCGTGCAGAAGTAATTGCCTATAATGATTATGTGCAATATGGTAGTGAGAGTAAAGTAAAAGAAGCTGGTAAAATGCGCGTAGAAGGAAAAAATTACATTGTAAAAGATGGCGATGTGATGCATTTTCTCTTTAACGTGTAGTAATCAAAAAAATACGACACAAAAAGCCAATGTTCTCAACAATATTGGCTTTTTTTTGTTAATTACTTTACGATTTTGCGGTTTCATTTTTTAAAGTGAAAATGTATATTAGCAAGGTCTCAAAAAATGCACCCACATAATGGCTAAAGAAACCAATTATACCGAAGATAATATACGCTCACTCGATTGGAAAGAACACATCCGCATGCGTCCCGGTATGTATATCGGGAAACTGGGTGATGGCTCTTCTGCAGACGATGGTATTTATATCTTGATTAAGGAGGTTTTAGACAACTCTATTGACGAGTACGTCATGGGAGCTGGTAAAACCATTGAAATATCTGTTCATGGCAACAAGGTAACCGTTCGCGATTACGGTCGTGGAATTCCATTGGGAAAAGTGGTTGATGTGGTGTCTAAAATGAACACGGGAGGAAAGTACGACAGTAAAGCGTTTAAGAAGTCTGTTGGCCTTAACGGTGTAGGTACCAAAGCGGTAAATGCCTTGTCAACCTATTTTAGAGTGGAATCAACGCGTGATAACAAATCGGCTTCAGCAGAGTTCGAACTCGGTAATTTAACCAATGAAGAACTTTTAGAGGAAACCACACGTAGAAAAGGTACTAAAGTATCTTTTGTGCCTGATGAAAGCATTTTTAAAAACTACAAGTTCCGTAGTGAGTATATCGTAAAAATGCTCAAAAACTATGTCTATCTCAATCCAGGATTGACTATAGTTTTTAATGGTGAAAAATACTACAGCGAAAATGGCCTTAAGGATTTATTAAGTGAAAATATTAAGGAAACCGATTTGCTGTATCCTATCATTCACTTAAAAGGTGATGATATTGAAGTAGCCCTAACACACAGTAAAACCCAATATTCCGAAGAGTATCATTCCTTTGTAAACGGTCAGAACACCACACAAGGGGGAACGCATTTAGCAGCCTTCCGTGAAGCCTTGGTAAAAACCCTTCGAGAATTTTACGGAAAGAATTACGATGCATCTGACGTTCGTAAATCGGTTGTAGCAGCTGTCTCCATTAAGGTAATGGAACCTGTATTTGAGAGTCAGACCAAAACAAAATTGGGTTCAACAGACATGGGTGGCGATTTGCCAACGGTGAGAACCTATATCAACGATTTTGTAAAAACACATCTCGATAATTACTTGCATAAAAATCCGGATGCTGCTGAAAAGATTCAGCGTAAAATCATGCAGGCCGAGCGTGAGCGTAAAGAATTATCAGGCATTAGAAAACTCGCAAAGGAACGTGCTAAAAAAGCCAGTTTGCACAATAAAAAATTACGGGACTGTCGGGTTCATTTTGGGGATACCAAAAACGAACGTAATCTAGAAACGACACTCTTTATTACAGAGGGTGATTCGGCTTCTGGAAGTATAACCAAGTCACGTGATGTGAATACGCAAGCCGTTTTTAGTTTAAAAGGAAAGCCTTTAAACTGTTACGGGTTGAGCAAGAAAATTGTGTATGAAAATGAAGAATTCAATTTATTACAGGCCGCATTAAATATTGAAGAATCTTTGGAAGACTTACGTTACAACAACGTAGTTATTGCTACCGACGCCGATGTAGATGGTATGCATATTCGTTTATTGCTAATTACGTTTTTTCTTCAATTTTTCCCAGAATTAATTAAAGAAGGGCATTTGTACATATTGCAAACACCTTTGTTTAGGGTTCGCAACAAAAAGAAAACTATTTACTGCTATTCCGAAGAAGAGCGCTTAAATGCCATAGAAGAATTAAAACCCAAGCCAGAGATTACCCGATTTAAAGGTTTAGGTGAAATTTCACCTGATGAATTCAAACATTTTATAGGTGAAGATATTCGCCTAGACCCTGTAATGCTCGACGACAATATGTCAATTGATGAATTGCTACAGTTTTACATGGGGAAAAACACACCGGACCGTCAAGAGTTTATAATTAACAACTTAAAAGTGGAGTTAGATTTAGTTGAGGATAATTAATGAGGACGAACAACGCTAAAGTTAAAAATGTAATTATATCGGTATATTTTATACTGATTGTCTTGGCCATACTTTTAGTTACGGTTTTTAGTGCATTTAAGGATTTAACCGATAATCCGCTAATGGCATTTTTAATAATATTGCTAATATTGGCGGCCTTATTTTTTATTATCCATTGGATAGCCAAGTATTTCGAATATGATAGCGATGGTTTAAAAGTTGTGATAACTAATAAAGGTTTATTGTTGTCAGATTATTTTAACTACCGCGAACATACCGTTGAATTTGAAAAAGATAGGTTGTCTGGATTTAAAATCTACAATTATTTAATCTACAAAGAATTAGTTTTATACATTAAGAACAAAAATCACGACCATGTTAAAAAAGAGCGCTTTAACGTGACTTTGGTTGCCAGAAAAAAGCGCAAATACATGAAACAGTCTCTGAGTAAAATGGTAAAACACAATAGAAAAGCCCGAAATTCATGAGTGAAGAGAACGACGATTTGATGAATGAACAAGAAGAATCTAACGAAACCATTACCAGGGTTACTGGTATGTACAAAGACTGGTTTTTAGATTATGCCTCTTATGTTATTCTAGAACGTGCTGTACCAGCTATAGAAGATGGCTTTAAACCGGTTCAACGACGTATTATGCATTCCATGAAAGACTTGGATGATGGTCGTTATAACAAAGTTGCCAATATTGTTGGTCATACCATGCAATATCATCCGCATGGCGATGCCAGTATTGCCGATGCCATGGTACAGATTGGTCAGAAAGATTTACTTATTGATACCCAAGGAAACTGGGGGAATATATTAACTGGTGATAGTGCGGCAGCGTCGCGTTATATTGAAGCGCGCTTATCAAAATTTGCGCTAGACGTTGTTTACAACCCTAAAATTACCGAGTGGTCTGCAAGTTATGATGGCAGACGAAAAGAACCAGTGAACTTACCAGTTAAGTTTCCATTATTATTGGCACAAGGTGGAGAAGGTATTGCAGTAGGTTTATCAACTAAAATTCTACCTCACAATTTTATAGAGTTAATAGAAGCTTCCATAAAACATTTACAAGGTAAGCGGTTTAAGTTGGTTCCCGATTTCCCTACAGCTGGAATTGCTGATTTTACGGATTATAAAGATGGACTTCGAGGTGGTAAGGTACGTATACGTGCTAAAATTTCACAGGTTGACAAAAACACGCTCGTTATTACAGAAATACCTTTTGGAACCAATACATCGTCTTTAATTGATTCTATATTAAAGGCCAATGATAAAGGCAAAATCAAGATAAAAAAGATTGAAGACAACACAGCGGCAGATGTCGAAATTCTAGTGCATTTACCTTCTGGAATATCACCTGATAAAACCATAGATGCACTTTATGCATTTACAAACTGCGAAACATCTATTTCGCCTTTAGGCTGTGTAATTGAAGATAACAAGCCTTTGTTTATTGGGGTTTCTGAAATGCTTCGTCGTTCAACAGATCATACAGTTCAATTGCTTAAAAATGAATTGGAGATAAAGTTGGGCGAGTTTGAAGAGCAATGGCACTTTGCGTCTTTAGAGCGTATTTTTATTGAAAATAGAATTTACCGTGATATAGAAGAAGAAGAAACTTGGGAAGGTGTTATTTCGGCTATCGACAAAGGTTTGCAGCCACATATTAAGCATTTAAAGCGAAAAGTTACAGAAGAAGATATTGTGCGCTTAACCGAAATTAGAATTAAACGTATTTCGAAATTTGATATTGACAAGGCACAGCAAAAAATTGAAGCCCTTGAAGAACAAATAGCCGAAGTAAAGCATCATTTGGCAAACTTAATTGATTATGCTATTTCTTATTTTGAGCGTCTTAAAAAAGATTATGGTGAAGGTAAGGAGCGCAAAACTGAAATTCGCACCTTTGCTGATGTAGATGCAACAAAGGTTGTCATAAGAAACACAAAGCTGTATGTTAATAGGGCAGAAGGTTTTATTGGCACATCATTGCGTAGAGACGAGTATGTGTGTGATTGCAGTGATATTGATGATATTATTGTCTTTACCAAAGAGGGTAATATGATGGTAACTAAAGTAGACTCTAAAACTTTTATTGGTAAGGACATTATTCATGTTGCCGTCTTTAAGAAAAAAGACAAGCGTACCATTTATAATATGATGTATCGCGATGGGAAAGGTGGTCCAACCTATGTCAAGCGTTTTGCGGTAACATCAGTAACAAGAGATCGAGAATACGATTTAACCAACGGTAATAAAAGTTCTGTAGTTTGGTATTTCTCTGCTAATCCAAATGGCGAAGCTGAAGTAGTTACCGTTAATTTGCGTCAAGTAGGAAGCATCAAAAAGTTAAAATGGGATCTTGATTTTGCGGATATTCTCATAAAAGGTCGCGCATCCAAGGGGAATCTTGTAACCAAATATGCGGTTAAGAAAATTGAGCTTAAAGAAAAAGGGGTTTCTACCTTAAAGCCACGTAAAATTTGGTTTGATGACACCGTTCAGCGTTTAAATGTTGATGGTCGCGGTGATTTGGTAGGTGAGTTTAGAGGTGAAGACCGTATTTTAATTATCCGTCAATCAGGCTTAATTAAAACTATTATTCCTGAAGTAACCACACATTTTGATGACGATATGATTGTCATGGAAAAATGGGTTCCTAAAAAACCTATTTCCGCAATATATTTTGATGGTGAAAAAGAACGCTATTACGTAAAGCGATTTTTAGTAGAAAACGAAGCTAAAGAGGAAAGCTTTATTTCCGAACATCCAAAATCGCAATTGGAAATCGTTTCGACAGATTGGCGTCCAATGGCCGAGATTGAGTTTACTAAAGAACGTGGTAAAGATCGCAAGGACAATGTGCAAGTGAATTTGGAAGAGTTTATAGCTATTAAGGGAATTGGAGCACTTGGAAATCAATTAACCAAAGAGAAAATCAATCAGGTAAGTTTATTGGAACCATTACCCTACGAAGCACCAGAAGAAATCCATGCTGAAGATATTGAAGTTGTAGATGAAACCGAAGTTTCCGAAGACGCAACTGTAGATAGCGAATCCACTACAACAAGTGAAAAGTCTAGTGAAGTGTCAAATAACGAAGATACTTCAGACAAACATGACGACCAAGGACAAATTACATTGTTTTAACTACATTAGATAAGCAGATGTAGTCATTACAATTAGAGTAAAAATCACTAGGATAATAAAAAGTGGCATGATAAATTTCAACCATTTGTCATAGCCTACTTTTGCAATAGCCAACGATGGTAAAATAAGTCCTGTAGGACTAATTAAATACAATAATCCCATTCCGTATTGATAAGCATTGACAACAAGCTCTCGACCAACTCCAACGGTATCGGCTAAAGGCGCCATAATTGGCATAGTTAAAACGGCCATGCCTGAAGAACTAGGAATAAAAAATGATAGTCCCGAATAAGTTAACGTCATGACGCTTGCAAATAAACCTTTGTTCATTCCTGAAGTAACATCGCTAGCGTAATATAACATGGTGTCACTAATTAAACCGTCAGACATAATAACGGTAACACCACGTGCAATACCTATGATTAATGCAACACCCAATAGATCACCAGCGCCTTTAACAAACACTTCAATAAAAACACCTTCCTTTATTTTGGTAATAATGCCTATTACTATAGCACCAACTAAAAATGTAGTGGTCATTTCTAAAAACCACCAATCTAGTCGTGATACACCAATAATCATAACAATGAAACAAGCTGTAAAAACAAAAAGAGCGATACGCAATCGCCAATTAAAAGAAGATACTTTAACATCACCTTGGTGAAAAAGAGCTTCAATTTGAGCTTTTTGATTATAAATAATAGATTTAGATGGGTCCTTTTTTACACGGTTAGCATAACGCATTATAAAGATTATTGTAATAAGTAATGTCATGCCCAACATAAATACACGACCTTGCCAACCGGTTGTCCAGTTAATACCCGCAGCATCGGATGCTATTATAGTACTGAACGGATTTATGGTAGAGCACATTGTGCCAATGGATGAACCCAAAAATATACAGGCGATGGCCACTAGCGCATCATATTTTGCAGCCAAAAACACAGGAATAAGTATGGGAAAAAAAGCGATGGTTTCTTCTGCAAAACCAAAAGTTGTTCCACCGGCAGCAACCAAAGTAGTAACCAAAACAATAAGGATATACTCATGTCCATGTAAAGTTTTTGCCAGCCAAGCTATACCGGCATCAAAAGCACCTGTATGATTCATAATACCAATTAAGCCACCAATGATTAAAACCAAGAAGATAATATCTGCCGCATCAATAATTCCTTTAATAGGCGACTTTAAAAAGGCAACTAGCCCTTGAGGTTGAGCATCTAGTTTTTTATAAGTATGTGGAATATTAATAGCCTTATAAATATCACCATTGGTAAATTTTTCCAAAGGAATTATAATATTCAAGGATTCTAATGTGGCTTGAGTTGCAGGAAGTGCTTCAGTGTTTTCTTCACTCGTTCTTATAAACGCATTAGAACCACTATCATAGGCAAGTGTATCATACTTTCCTGCAGGTACAAAAAAAGTTAAAAGGGCAACTAATCCAGCAATAATTAATAAGATGGTTTGGGCCGAAGGGAATTTAAGTTTTTTCAAGGTTATTGGTTTTAATAAACTAAAGATAATATTAATTTAGAAGTCTCTTAAAAAAGTTTAATAAAATGACCGTAAACATTCATGATAGCTGGAAGCCCTATTTAAAGACAGAGTTTGAAAGCCCTTATTTTAATGATTTAGTAAATTTTGTAAAAAACGAATATCGTAATTATACTTGTTATCCACCTGGAAAACAAATCTTCAATGCTTTTGAACATTGCCATTTTAACAATTTAAAAGTCGTCATAATAGGTCAAGACCCTTATCATGGACCCAAACAAGCAAACGGATTATGCTTTAGTGTTCACGATGGTATTCAACATCCACCTTCTTTAATCAATATTTTTAAGGAAATAGAGCAAGATTTAGGAGTTCCTTATCCCGAGAGTGGAAATTTAGAGCGATGGGCAGATCAAGGAGTTTTATTATTGAATGCAACTTTAACTGTAAGAGCTCATCAAGCCGGAAGTCATCAAAATAAAGGTTGGGAGCAATTTACCGATGCAGTAATAAAAGTAATAAATGACAATAAAGAAAATGTTGTTTTTTTACTTTGGGGTGGATTCGCTAAAAAGAAATCTAAATTGATAAACACTAATAGCCATTTCATTTTACAAAGCGGCCATCCCTCTCCATTAAGTGCTAATAGAGGGTATTGGTTTGGTAATAAACACTTTAGTAAAACTAACTCCCTGTTGGAGCAAGTTGGGTTGAAGTCTGTGGTTTGGTAGTGTTTTTGGTTACGGTAAATGTTGGGTTTTTCTCAATTATAGCTTTACGTTTTGTTGTTTTATTACAACTAAAAAATAGTAATAAAAAATTAATTGCTACAAGTATTGAAAGTGTTAGAGTAATTGTTAATAGCATAAGCAATCATGATTTGGTTATAGGACAAATATAAAGGTTTTGTGTTAAAAACATAGAAAAAATTAACATTTATCCATTATTTTATTGGAGATAACTCTATGATTGTAAGTGCTTTTTGAAAAAATATATTTAAAAATTGTTAAAGAAAGTAGCTTGAAATGATTTAGATTTTTACTACTAAATTCTCGTATTTTTCAATTTTGGGTATAATATTTAAGGCGTATAGTTGTTTTTGAACTTCAGTAATAGTGTCAGTAGATATATTACTTTGGGACCATTCGGTTAGAGATAACCATTCTTGAACATCTTCTAATTTTTGATTATAGCGTTTAGATATCATTTTATCAATATCTTCAAGGTTTTTGAATCCTACTGTAGCATCATTAATAATGCGTAAAATGGTTTTTAAATCATTGCTATAGCTTTCTAGAAAATTATCACTAGCAGCAATTACAAAACAAGGCCATGGAGTAGGACAAGTGCCTATTCGTTTAAAAATACCATCATCAACAATAGGTTTGGTTGTAAACTTTTCCCATAAAAAATAATCTGCAACACCATTTGTTAGCCCTATAACGGCACCTTCTAAATTTTCAATGACTTCAAACTTTAAATCTTTATCTAAATCCCAATTGTTGTTTTCTGCATTGATGTAGGCCATTAAATGTGAGCCAGAACCGTAACGACTTATAGCAGCTTTTTTTTCTTTTAATTGATTAATGGTTTTAAAATTTGAATCTGCTGCTACATGTATTCCCCAAATTAGAGGGGACTTAACAAAGGTCTGAACAATTTTACTTGGGTTACCAGCAATGATATCTTTGATAATGCCTTCGGTAAGAATTACTGCAATATCAATATCACCTTTACGAAGCGCTTTACACATAGCACCGGTTCCACCATGGTAATCATGCCATCGCAAATTAATGTCTTCTTTTTTATAGGAGCCTGCTTTTAACGTAAGATACCAAGCTAGGTTAAAATGCTCCGGAACACCACCAATTTTAACTGTCCTCATTTAACTTATAAATTTATTTAAGGTGTAGTTTATTAACGATTCAACCACTTGTTTGGGATCTTTACTAAATTCGCCAGTTGCTCTGTTGGCTATAATGGCGTTTAAGGATAATGCCTTATGACCTAAAAGTTTTGACAAGCCATATATAACAGATGTTTCCATTTCTAAATTTGATATTCTATGACCGTCAAAATTAAAAGAGTCAATTTTAGAATTTAAATTAGCATCTTGTAAAGGTAGTCGTAATACTCTGCCTTGAGGGCCATAAAATCCACCAGCTGTTGCTGTAATACCCTTAAATGTTTGATTACTGAAAAACTTGTTCTCTAAAACTTCACTGTTATTAATGATAATAGGTCTTGACTTATCAACACTCCATTGCGTATGATTAATAAAAGCATTCTCTATTTCTGGATTAGAAATCGATTTTACCTGATAAAAATGTAACATACCATTAATGTCAAGTCCATGTGAGCTTAATACAAACGAATCAACTGGTATATCCTTTTGTAAGGAACCCGAAGTACCCACACGTACAATGTTTAGCGATGTCAAATTAGGTTTTGGCTTTCTAGTTTGTAAATCGATATTTGCCAAAGCATCAAGTTCGTTTAAAACAATATCAATATTGTCTGGGCCAATTCCAGTTGAGATAACCGACAAAGGCTTCCCTTTGTAAATACCGGTTTGGGTTTTAAACTCCCGTTTTTGGGTAGTAAATGTTACCGTGTCAAAATGCTTTGTGATTTTTTCTACACGATCTTGATCACCAACAAAAATGATGTCATTCGCAATATTTTCGGGTTTTAAGTTTAAATGGTAAACACTACCGTCTGGATTTAATATAAGTTCAGATTCTTTAATTGGCATGGAATGGGGTTTTTAATAAGCTTGTTCTCGTCATCGCTAAAATAAAAATCTAATCGGTTTATTCCACCAAATGGAATGTTGTTATTGATTTCTAGTGCAAAATTGGTTTTGTTATGAAGCGCTTCGTGTCCTTTTCTGTTGAGGATTATATCATCTTCTGATTCATCAAAAAACAAGGCAAGGTTGTTAATTATGCGGTTAATTTGAGTATCACCAAAACCATAATAACCTTGATAATTTAAAGCGTATCCAAGTAAATGGTGTCTTGATTTTATATCGTTATCCTTTACGATTCGCAAAATGTTTTCCTCTAAATCTGAAAGGCCATTTTTTAGGTTGGGAAACCGTTTTAAATGGGCTTTTAAACAACTACTTAAATAAATAAAGGATGATTTTTTTACTATGTAAGGCTTAAGTAAATTGTGGTCTTTGCCGCAATATATTCGCCAAACATCTTGAGCTAATTCAATATCATTTTCAGTAAGCAAAATTTTGTTTTCATAATGCTCAATCAATACATGTGGTGGTAATTCGCTTAGGCCTTTTAAACTGCTTTCACCCTCAATTCTACCACTGCAAACTAGGTAAATGGGCAAATCAATATGTTTCTCTTTTAAAAGGCTTATAACGGCAATGAGGTTTATGTGGCAGAATAAATCATATTCAAACCAAAGTACAATTTCGTCAAATTGTTCGGTATGGTTTAATATATCTAGCTCTTGATGAAAGGCATATTCATCAATTTCAATATCATAGTAGGTACTTAAAAATGCTTTTCGTTGATTCAAGAATTCTTGGCTACCAACTTTAGAAAAGGTATTGCCTTCGCACAGCATTTCATGCCAAGTAAGGATTTCACCTTTTATATCCAATTCTTTTAGATACTCGGTTAAGCTACCGCCATTTGTTATATGTAAGGTTTTGTTAGCCATTAACCACCAACACGCTTAACGTTAAAGCCTTTTTCTTTTAAGATGGTCATTATTTTGTCGCGATAATCACCTTGAATTATAATTTTGTCATCCTTAAAACTACCACCAACACTTAAGGCGGTTTTTAATTCTTTAGCTAATAATTTAAAATCTTCGGTAGCACCAGTATAACCTTCTAAAATAGTAATGGGTTTGCCTTTACGTTTTTCATATTTACATAGTATAGGATCCTCTTGAAGCCAGATTCCAGAATCGTTTTCTTGGGTATCTGGTGTCTCTTCTTGAACATGATCTGGAAAAAGATTTTTAAGCTGATCTTGTAAATCCATATCTATTTTTTAATTAAGCCTAATTCAATTAAGCGCTCATTTAAAAACTCACCAGCCGTAATATCATCAAATTGTTTTGGGTTATTTTCATCAATACAACTGTCTAAAACATCTAATTTCATATCGCTAATTGGGTGCATAAAAAATGGAATGGAATAACGCGAAGTTCCCCAAAGTTCTCGAGGTGGATTAACAACACGGTGAATGGTAGACTTTAATTTGTTGTTAGTATGACGCGAAAGCATGTCACCAACATTTATCATTAATTCATCAGGTTCTGCAATAGCATCCAACCATTCTCCTTTATGATTTTGAACTTGTAAGCCACGACCTTGAGCTCCCATTAATAAGGTAATTAAGTTAATATCGCCATGGGCAGCAGCACGAACAGCGTTTTTTGGCTCTTCAATAATAGGTGGATAGTGTATTGGTCTTAATATACTGTTGCCATTATGTATGTATTCATCAAAATATGTCTCTTCTAAATTTAAATGAAGCGCTAAAGCTCGTAACACATACTTGGCTGTTTTTTCAAGCATTCTGTACGCTTCTTTTCCAATTTTGTTGAAATTAGGTAATTCTTCAACTTCAACATTTTTAGGGTATTCGGCTTCTAGTTTAGGGTTGTTTTCAACATACTGTCCAAAATGCCAAAACTCTTTTAAATCCCCTTCTTTTTTCCCTTTAGCACTTTCTTTCCCAAATGAAATATAGCCGCGTTGTCCACCAATACCTTCAATTTCATATTTCTGTTTGGTCTCTAATGGTAAAGCGAAAAAATTTTTCACTTCTTCGTAAAGATTGTCTACTAATTTATCATCTAAAAAATGGCCTTTTAATGCCACGAACCCAATTTCTTCATAAGCTTTTCCTATTTCATCTACAAACTTCTGTTTGCGCTGAGGGTCGCCTGAAGTAAAATCGTTTAGGTTAACACTAGGTATATTATTCATTTCTATAAGTTTCTTGTGAATCCTTACAAATGTACAAAAACATTATAAAGTTTTGTGCAGATATTCTTTGTGGATTTTCGTTTTTGTAATTATCAATTTATACTATATTTGACAAACAATTTTTAAAGTTCCCAAGTGACTTCAACAAGCGAATTACAGTACGATATTTCAGGATTAGAAAATAAAGAGCTTATTACATTATATACAAATATGCTCAAACCGAGATTGATAGAAGAGAAGATGCTAATTCTATTACGTCAAGGTAAAATTTCAAAGTGGTTTTCGGGTATTGGTCAAGAAGCCATATCTGTAGGTGTAACTATGGCTATGCAAAAAGATGAATATATTTTGCCAATGCACCGTAATTTGGGTGTGTTTACTACCCGTGAGATTCCGTTGTATCGTCTATTTAGTCAATGGCAAGGGAAAGCCAATGGGTTTACCAAAGGACGAGACAGATCGTTTCATTTTGGCACTCAAGATTATAAGATTGTGGGTATGATTTCGCATTTAGGACCGCAATTAGGTGTAGCAGATGGTATTGCTTTAGCCAGTAAATTAAAAAGCCTAAATCAGGTAACAGCAGTTTTTACAGGTGAAGGTGGAACTAGCGAAGGCGATTTTCATGAGGCGTTAAACGTAGCTTCTGTATGGCAATTACCTGTAATGTTTTGTGTTGAAAATAACGGTTACGGATTGTCAACTCCAACTAGAGAACAGTATAACTGCGAACATATTGCTGATCGTGGATTGGGCTATGGTATGGAATCGCATATTATTGATGGTAATAATGCAATAGACGTTTATACAAAAGTTAGTCAAATAGCAGACAGCGTTCGTGAAAATCCACGTCCTGTGCTGTTGGAGTTTAAAACCTTTAGAATGCGTGGTCATGAAGAAGCCAGTGGGACAAAATATGTGCCACAGGATTTAATGGACGCTTGGGCAAAAAAAGATCCCATTGAAAATTTTCAAGCTTTTTTAAGAGATACTAATGTATTATCAGAGCGTGAAGAGGTGGCAATTAAAGAAGCTATTGTTCATGAAATTAATGAACATTTACAAATGGCTTTTGATGAAGAAACTATTCTACCCATTGAAAGTGTTGAATTAAATGATGTATATAAACCATTTGACTATCAAGATTTTGAAATAAACTCAAAAGTAGAAGAAGTACGATTGATAGATGCCATTTCACAAAGCTTAAGGCAATCTATGGAGCAACATGAGGATTTGGTTATCATGGGTCAAGATATAGCCGAATATGGTGGTGTTTTTAAAATTACTGATGGATTTGTTGAGCAATTTGGTAATGAACGTGTACGCAATACACCTATATGTGAGTCGGCCATAGTAGAAGCAGGAATGGGATTATCTATTGCAGGTATGAAAGCTGTAGTTGAAATGCAATTTGCAGATTTTGTTTCGTCAGGTTTTAATCCAATAGTTAATTATTTGGCTAAATCACACTACAGATGGAATCAACATGCCGATGTGGTAGTTAGAATGCCTTGTGGTGCTGGAGTAGCTGCTGGACCTTTTCATTCACAGACCAATGAAGCATGGTTTACCAAAACACCAGGATTAAAAGTTATATACCCAGCATTTCCTTATGACGCTAAAGGGTTATTGGCAACGGCTATTAACGATCCAAACCCAATATTGTTCTTTGAGCATAAAGCACTCTACAGAAGTATTCGCCAAGAGGTTCCTGTTGATTATTATACTTTACCATTTGGTAAAGCTTCTGTGTTACGAGAAGGAGAATCTGTTACAATTATTTCTTATGGTGCTGCTGTACATTGGGCATTAGAAACACTCGAGAAGAATCCTGATATTCAAGCCGATTTGATTGATTTACGAAGCCTTCAGCCATTAGACACCGAAACTATTTATAATTCTGTTAGAAAAACAGGACGTGTTATTATACTACAAGAAGATTCTTTATTTGGTGGTATTGCATCTGATATTTCGGCACAAATAATGGAAAATTGTTTTGAAGATTTAGATGCACCTGTAAAGCGTGTGGCCAGTATGGAAACACCTATACCATTTATTAATCAATTGGAAGAGCAATATCTAGCAAAAGGTAGGTTTGAAAATGCTTTAAGAGAGCTCCTGGCTTATTGATTTATTTTTTTTGCTACAGCCTGAACTTCATCTAAAACACGTAATAAGTTGCCACTCCAAAGCATGGCAATCTCATCTTCAGTATAACCGCGTTTAACCAATTCCAGTGTTACGTTAAAGGTTTCCGATGCGTCATTCCAACCATTAATGCCACCACCACCATCAAAGTCGCTACTAATGCCTACGTGTTCAATACCTATTTTTTTAACCATATAATCTATATGATCGACCAAATCAGATACGTCAGGAGCAGGAGGAAACCCTTCTATCTTTTCAGATTTTTGGTTGGCCAAATCTATAATCTTCCTATAATACTCAAAAAAGGCATCCTGTTCATCGTTACTCAATGCCATTACTTCATCTCGAGTTGTGTACCACATAACGCCTAACGAGTCTGCAACTTCAAGAGCAAGTCTTTGTAATTGAGCATCTCTTGCTTTTACTTTTTGGGTATGTACATAACTATCTAATGCAACGGTTTGAACAACGCCTCCTTTTTCTTTCAACCATTGCAATTGCTCATCATCTAAATTTCGACTTTCATCACTAACTGCTCTTGCCGCCGAGTGTGAGGCAATTATAGGTGCTTTACTAATTTCTATCATTTGTAACATAGCTTCTTTAGAAGGATGCGAAACGTCTATCATCATACCAACACGGTTCATTTCTTTAACAACCTCAATGCCGAGTTCACTCAAACCATTGTGTAACCATTTGTCTCTAGCTTCACCTGTATGGCTGTCGCATAACTGACTATGGCCATTGTGGGCTAGCGACATATAACGACCACCTAGATTGTAAAATTCTTCAACACGACTAATGTCTAAACCAATGGGGTAACCATTTTCTATACCAATCATGGCTACTTTTTTGCCAGATGCATGAATGCGACGAACATCATCAGAAGTTAATGCCAATTCTATATCATTTGGTGCAATTTCTTCCACAAGCTTGTGAATAGCATCAAATTTTGAAATAGCATTATCATAGGCTTTAGCATAACCTTTTGTAGTTAATGAATCTTGACCAGTGTAAACAATAAACCAAGCGACATCTAAACCTCCGGATTTCATTTTTGGTAAAGTAACTTGAGATGATAATTCTTGAGTGTAATTTATAGAATCTGTAAAGTTTTTTACATTAATATCAATATGTGTATCTAAAGTAATAACCTTGTCGTGAATAGCTTTAGCGCGTTTAACCAACGTTAAAGAATCTTCTTGTTTTGAGTTGGAATCAACACTTTTTACATCATTTTTACACGATAGGGAAAACAGCATTAATAGGCATAAAGCGTTACACAAATTTTTCATAATTGGTTTCGTTATTTAAGTATTCGGTCAAGTTACTAAAAAGAAATCTTATATTTATTATATGAGAAGTTTTCAAACTTATTTCCTCTTACTATTTTTTGGGTTACTAGTTTGTTGCAAAAAAACAGAAACTAAACCAACTTATAATTGGGAAACTATTGAAGTAACTGCAACGGCATACAACTCTCTTGCCTATCAAACTAATGATAATCCACATATCACGGCATTTGGAGATAGCTTAAAACCTGGAATGAAATACATTGCTGTTTCTAGAGATTTATTAGCAATGGGTTTAAAACATAATACACCAGTAGCTATTAAAGGTTTAGAAGGTCTGTACATTGTAAAAGATAAAATGCACAGTCGCTGGCGAAACAGAATTGACATTTATATGGGAGAAGACGTTCAAGCTGCTAGAGAGTGGGGAAAGCGTAAGGTTAAAATTACCTATGGCACGATTAACGAAACAATTAAACAAAACTAGATTAATTCTTATCATTTATTTTTTGTTTCTTTAAGCTTATATAAACACTAATTAATATATCATATGAAAATTTTTGGCTACTTTTTTGCACTTTTACTGGTATTAGGTTGCAAATCAGAAAAAGAATCAGATACAGATAAACTTACACAGTCACCAATCGCAAAAAAAATTCCAAAGGAGTTAACCATTCATGGCGATACCCGATTGGATAATTATTTTTGGATGCGTTTAAGTGACGAGCAAAAAAACGCCGAAATACCTGATAGCCAGACGCAAGATGTACTTGATTATTTAAATGCTGAAAATGAGTATTTAAATCAAGCTATGAAACATACCGAAAATTTACAAACACGTTTATACTCAGAAATAGTTGGGCGTATTGAAAAGGACGACCAATCAGTACCTGTAACAGAAAATGGTTATGCCTATTACACGCGTTACGAAGAAGGAAAAGAATATCCGCTGTATTGTCGCAAAGCCACAGATTCAACTCAAGAGGAAATAATGCTCAATGGTTCAAAAATGGCTGAAGGTTTTTCGTATTATGGTATTGGGAGTCGTTCAGTAAGTCCAAACAATGAGCTTTTAGCCTTTGGTATAGATACTATTTCCAGACGTCAATACACCATTTATTTTAAAAATTTGACAACGGGAGAATTATTAGATGACAAGTTATCTAATACTAACGGTAGCGCTGTTTGGGCAAACGATAACAAAACAATTTTTTATGCTACAAAAGATCCTGAAACTTTACGCCAAAACAAAATATGGAAACATATTCTTGGCACACCCCAAGACAGTGATGTATTAGTATATGAAGAAACCGATGAAACGTTTAATTCCGGTGTTTACAAAACCAAGTCTAAAGCTTTCATCATGATATATAGTAGACAAACATTATCTACCGAATTTAGATATCTTGATGCCAATAAACCCGATGAAGATTGGCAAGTCATTCAACCTAGAGAACGCCATTTAATTTATCAACCAGACCATTTTGATGACCACTTTTATATCAGAACAAATTTAGATGCGACCAATTTTAAGCTGGTTAAGACTCCTATTTCGTCAACAAAAAAAGCTAATTGGGAGGATGTAATTGCCCATCGTGATGATGTGCTTTTTGAAGGGTTTGAGTTATTTAAAAACCATTTAGTAATTCAAGAGCGTTTGAATGGCTTACGCACAATTAGGGTGAAAAGTTGGGAAGGAGAAGACTATTATCTTGACTTTAAAGATCCTGCTTACGTGTCTTATACTACTTCAAATTTAGATTTCAACACCAATATTCTTCGCTATTATTATACATCATTAACCACTCCTGGTAGTACTTTTGATTATAATATGGATACAAAAAAACAAGTATTATTAAAACAAGAAGCCGTTTTAGGCGGTTTTAATTCCAATGATTATACTTCAGAACGGTTTGAAGCTCCTGCTACTGATGGTACAAAAATTCCAGTCTCATTAGTGTATAAAAAAGGCTTGACATTAAGTTCAGATACCCCATTATTATTATATGCTTATGGATCGTATGGTAATAGTTCTGAACCGACCTTTCGTTCCGATCGTTTAAGTCTTCTTGATCGTGGATTTGTCTTTGCTATTGCTCATGTACGCGGAGGTCAGGAAATGGGACGATACTGGTATGAGGATGGGAAGCTTTTAAACAAGAGAAATACATTTACCGATTTTATTAACGTTGGCGAATATTTAGTGAATAAAGGCTATACTAGTCAAGAGCACTTATATGCATTAGGCGGAAGTGCAGGTGGATTATTAATGGGTGCCATAGTAAATATGAAACCAGAATTATGGCAGGGTGTTATAGCGGCAGTTCCCTTTGTTGATGTAGTTTCAACTATGTTGGACGAGAGTATTCCCTTAACGACATTTGAATTTGACGAATGGGGAAATCCTAAAGAAAAGGAATACTACGACTATATGCTATCGTATTCGCCATATGACAATGTGGAGGCACAAGATTATCCTAATATGTTAATTACAACAGGATATTGGGATAGTCAGGTGCAGTATTGGGAACCCGCAAAATGGATAGCCAAATTACGTGACATGAAAACTGATAACAACCTATTGGTAATGGATTGCAACATGAAAACTGGTCATGGTGGTGCTTCTGGGCGTTTCGAACGTTATAAACGAACGGCATTATACTATGCTTTCATATTGGATTTAGAAGGCATAGAAGAATAATTACTTTACTATTTCAGAGATTGAAATAGGGTAGGCCTTTTCAACCATAATTTGTTCAGTACCCTTTAAATCTGAAAATGATTCATTAAAACGATTTTGGCTGTAAGCTTCGCGAAGTTGCATTATGGCCTTTGTTGTTTCATCTTGTACCTTAATAAAAACCTCGTAAGGTGTTTGTCGGCTATGTATAATGGTAACAACAGCTTTTTTTGGATTGTCTGAAGCTAACGGATTCTTATCTCCATTGCAATACGAGCAACTAGAATCTCCATTGTTATCAATAAAATCTATAAGAATTTGTCTTAAGTCATCCATGCCGATTATTTGCTCGTCTACTAGAATATCGTTACTGGCATTTAATTCAATAGTAAGCTGGTTGCGGTGAGCAATTGTTTTTGTGCAGTCGTTAAGATTGAAACAGGGCGAAGGTAATTGTCTTTTAATACCGGCATCAATACTTATGGTAGTAGTAACCAAAAAGAAAATAAGCAATAAAAATGCAATATCTGCCATAGATCCTGCATTTACTTTTTCTGGAGTGCGATAGTTTTTCATAATAGTATGTTTTAGGTTAACGAATAATTAAAAATATTCAAAAACGATACCATACTTTATAAAGCAAAAAAAATGCCAGCATAAACAGCTGGCATTCTTCACTTTAACTAACTAACTCAAACTATATCATTAATGGATATGTCTTTTAATTCCTGTCCAAACAGTATCACACCGGTTAATTGTGCTCACTTTTATTTTGTGTTTAAGAGCGTGATTTATAAAATCATTGGAGTCTCTTGATATTTTAACTAACGCTTGCATGATACTGTGTTTTTTGATTGATTAATTTTTTAAGATGTTTATCTAAAACGTCTTTTACTGTTCCAAGTATTACTTTTTGTATTGCTTAATCTACTTGTTAATTGATTGCTGTCTAAAGTTCTCATGATTTTTATGTTTTATTTGATTGATGTTATACTTTATAGACGACCAAAAATTACAATTGTTACAGTACTATGCATTGCAAAGTAGTAATTTAACATATTTTAACACTTTTAGTATTAATTATCAATACGTTAGAGGAGAGGTGAAAATGACATTTTGACGATAGTATTGAAATTATGACAGTTTTAAGCCTTAAATTTTGCTTGGCATTTATTTTGATTATTAAGTATTAAAAATGTTTAACTAAAAATTTGATAGACATGAGAGCATTAGTAACTGTACCAAAAAATGGTACAAAACAAGAACAAAGAAATGTTGCCGGTTTGCCAAGTTTTTCATCTTGGATAGACAACTTTTTTGATACTGATTTAGAAACCGGTTTATTATCTAACTTTAATCATGGTTTAACGTTGCCGGCAGTTAATATTAAAGAAGACAACGATAATTATAATTTGGAATTGGCTGTTCCTGGCATGAACAAGGAAGACTTTAATCTAGAGTTAGATAACGAAATACTATCTATAGGTGTTGAAAAACAAACGGAAGACAAAATAGATAACGAAAATTACACAAGACGTGAGTTTGGGTATTCGTCATTTAAAAGAACGTTTACATTACCAGATACTGTTGATACAGAAAAAATTAACGCCAAGTACGAAAATGGTATTTTAAATATCCATATTCCAAAACGTGAAGAGGCTAAAAGAAAACCTGCGAAACGCATAGATGTTTCTTAAACAGAGCCATTTTATAATGTTATCTTAAAAAAAAAGAGAAGCTCAATAAGTTTCTCTTTTTTAATTTATATTTACCAGCAGTTAGGTATAGTTTTTGAAGTATTATCTAATCTAAAAATACAATACATTGCAAAAGTCTTTGTTTACATACACATTTGTCCTTCTTGTAGGTGTAATACCTGTTTTTGCCCAAGTTACTGATAGTAACACAACTTCTTTCTCTATACCAGCTGCGTCGAATTCTGATGGAGAAAACAACGAAACACCATTAGACATAAAACCTTTGGAAAAACCCAGTTTGTCAAATTCAAATTCTGGTAGAATTAACGGTATGTCTGTACCTAATTCATCATCAAATTCCAATAGTGAGTTTTCTATGTTTGAAAAGGAAAACTATGGTAATCCCGGTGAAATTTATGAAAAGCGAATGGCTAGGGTTTCTAAAGATTTGGAAAAGCGGCCTGATGAAAGAGTAAGCGGAAAAACAACCGATCAATATTTGGGAGACTTTAAAACCAAATCAAATTCAGTAACTGTAGCCTATCGAGATTATGGAGGAGTTGATGGAGATCGTATTCGGGTTTTCGTTGAAGGTGATATTGTAAAACCTAACGTATTACTTGGTGGAACATTTAGTTCTTTTAAGCTGGATTTAGTTACAGGTTTTAATAAAATCGACTTTAAGGCTTTAAATCAAGGTGAGGTAGGTCCAAACACCGCAGAATTGTTAGTGCTTGATGAAGATGGAAATATATTAGCTTCAGAGTATTGGGCTTTGGCAACTGGTGTAAAGGCTACAATTATTTTAGTTAAAGAATAACCCCCAATTCTTTTACAGCTCCAGCTTCTAGGTTTTGTAACGTTATTCTACCAATTCGTACTCTTACTAATCGTAATGTTGGAAAACCAACTGCCGATGTCATTTTTCTTACTTGCCTAAACTTACCTTCTGTTAAAGTTATACGTATCCAAGTAGTAGGGCCATGCCTGGCATCGCGTATTTTTTTGCTTCGTTCTGGTAGGTTAGGAGCCGTGTCTAATCTATATACTTCGCAAGGCTTGGTCATATACTTCTTGCCATCAAAACCAATTTCAACACCTTTTCTCAAAGTATCGATGGCGTTGTCTGTAATAGCGCCATCTACTAGAGCATAGTATTCCTTTTCATAGGCTCCACTGGTAATTTTTGTGCTAACCTTTCCGTTTGTGGTAAGTAATAATAGCCCTTCTGATTTTTCATCCAAACGACCAATAGCCATAGTCCCTTTTGGAAAATCAAACAATTCTCCCAATAATTTCTTCTTACGCTTTTGTTTTCCATTAATCACAAACTGACTAATGTAACCATAAGGTTTGTAAAGCATAAAGTGTCTATGGTTTTGATTATGAAGGGTTTCCATAAAATAAGTAATATATCCTGCTTGGCAAAATTAAGTTTTAAACGGTAACTGTTGAAAAAGTCTACATTTTAATTGAAAAATATGCTGCAAAAACTTACAAAAGAACTTATTTTTGCACATCGGAAAAATTTATGAGTCAACACATTTCAACATTAGAGTTAGAAGATAGAAAGGTAGGGAAGGACCTCTATAGTTATCAAAAAGGAGCCATTAACAAGATATTCAAGAGTTTTGAAGAAGCTCCTGAAGATTACCATTTACTATATCAACTCCCAACAGGTGGTGGTAAAACGGTTATTTTCTCCGAAATTGTACGCCAGTATTTAAAGCACCATAAAAAGAAAGTTTTGGTAATGACACACCGTATTGAGTTGTGTCGTCAAACTTCAGGTATGCTAACTGAATTTGGTGTAGAGAATAAAGTAGTTAATAGTAAGGCCAATCTGGATGACCAAGATCAGTATAGTTGCTTTGTGGCTATGGTTGAGACTCTAAATAACCGATTGAATGAAGACAAACTGGATATTTCAGATATTGGTTTGGTAATTATTGACGAAGCACATTACAATTCATTTACCAAACTGTTTAAGTTTTTTGAAAAGTCATTCATTCTTGGTGTAACTGCAACGCCATTGAGTTCAAATATTAAATTGCCCATGAAGGATAATTATGATGAACTTATTGTAGGCGAAAGCATAGAGTCGTTAATTAAAAACAGATTCTTGGCTAAAGCAGATATTTATTCGTACAATGTGGGCTTAACCTCTCTGGTGGTTGGTGCCAATGGCGATTATACCGTAAAGTCATCTGAAGATTTATATACCAATACCGATATGCTTTCCAAGCTTATTATAGCTTATGAAGAGCGTTCAAAAGGGAAAAAGACACTCATATTCAATAATGGTATTAACACATCCTTGCATGTATACGATGCATTTAGACGAGCTGGATATCCTATTGCACATTTAGATAATACCAATTCTAAAAAAGAGCGTAAAAAAATACTAAAATGGTTTAAAGAAACTCCAGATGCCATTTTAACTTCAGTAAGTATCTTAACAACTGGGTTTGATGAACCTACGGTGGAATCCATTATCCTTAATCGCGCTACAAAATCATTAACCCTATATTACCAAATGATTGGTAGAGGCTCGCGTATCCTAAAAAATAAAGACACTTTTTCAGTCATTGATTTAGGAAACAACCTTCACCGATTTGGGCCTTGGGGAGCTGATTTAGATTGGCACCGTATTTTTAGAACACCTAATTTCTATTTAGATGGCATTTTAAGCGACGAAGAAATTGAGGAAAATTTCCGTTATGTTATGCCTGATGAATTACGACAATCTTTTGCAAATTCAGAAGACGTATATTTCGATATTAAAAAAACCTATATCGATGCCGTAAGGGCTGGAGAGTCCTCTAAAGTTGTATTGGAACGTTCTATAGCACACCACGCCAAAATATGTATCGAAAATAGCGAAGATGTTTATGATGCGCTAGATCTTGCCAAGCAATTAGGTGAAGATATCGATTATCGTATTCAGCGCTATACCAAATGCATTAGTAAGAGCACCTTTAATTTTGTTGAGTGGTTAAAAGACGATTACCGCAAAAAACTACGTGCCTATTTACGCTCAAACTTTGATGACGTGTTTTTAGAAATTCACGGCAGACCTGCAGAGTAAAATTCCATTTTATGTTGTAAATTTAGGGTATGAATAAACAACTTATCCTAAACGAGCGTCCTAAAGGAATGCCAGACAGTAATACATGGAAATTACTAGAGTCTCCCATTCCAGATATTAAAGACGGTGAATTACTTATACAAAACCATTTTATCTCGTTAGATCCTGCTATGCGAGGTTGGATGAATGATTCCAAATCGTATATAGAACCTGTTCAATTAGGTGACCTAATGCGTGCTGGAACCATAGGTAAGGTCTTGCAATCCAATAATAAAAACTTTCAAGTTGGACAGACGGTAATGGGTTGGTCTGGTGTACAGCAATATACCGTTTCAAACGGAGAAGGCCTATATCCTGTTGATGATAGCCAGCTACCTATGCAAAAGTTTTTAGGTGTACTGGGAATGCCTGGCATGACAGCCTACTTTGGTATACTACAGGTTGGTAAAATTAAAGAAGGCGATGTTGTGGTCGTTTCTGGAGCTGCTGGTGCTGTTGGTAGTGTAGTAGGGCAAATTGCTAAAATTAAAGGGTGCTATGTGGTAGGTATTGCTGGTGGAGAGGAAAAATGTAAGTATATAACCAATCAATTGGGTTTTGACGCAGCTATTGATTATAGATCTCAAAATATCTTCGATGCCATTAAAGAAACTTGCCCAAAAGGCCTAGACGTCTATTTCGATAATGTAGGAGGGGAGATACTCGAAGCAGCCTTATCACGATTACGAAAACATGCTCGAATTGTTATTTGTGGTGCTATTTCGCAATACAATAATATTGATGACATGAAAGGACCTCGTAATTACATGTCGCTATTGGTCAATCGGGCTACCATGCAAGGAATGGTGGTTATGGACTATGCCAACCAATACCCCAAAGCCATGCAAGAAATGGGCGGTTGGATAATGGAAGGCAAGCTAAAAAGTAACGAGAGTATTTATGAAGGTATAGAGAACTTCCAGGAAACTTTTAAGCGCTTATTTACTGGAGAAAAATTAGGTAAACTACTCTTAAAGGTTATTGATAAATGATAATTTTAAACTAACTTGTACACAATAAAAAATTTAAGAATAAAACTAAATTCATGAAAACCATTCTACTCCCAACTGATTTTTCTGAAAACGCATGGAGCGCGATTCAATATGCATTACAGTTGTTTAAAAATAATGACTGTAAATTTTACATCATGCATGTATTTGAGCCACAAGCTTCGGCTCCTTCTACTGGTATAACATCAAAACGGGCTTACCAAGCCATTCATGAATCTAGAGCAAAATCCTCACAAGAAGGTTTAGACAAGGTTTTACAACAAGTACAGGAATACTCCAATAATCCAAAACATACTTTCGAAACCAAACTGGCCTATGGTTCTCTTATAAGTTCTGTTCAAGGGTTTGCAGAAGAAAATGATGTGGAGTTGGTTGTTGTTGGGAACAAAGGAGCTAGTGCCATACAAAAAGCCACCTTTGGCAGTAATGCAGCGCAGTTAATTCTGAAGTTAACTTGTCCTATTATTGCTGTTCCAGAAACAGCAAATGCCAATATATCAGAAATAGGCTTTGCTACAGATTACTCAATTGATGATTATGGTAACGGACTCAATTTACTGAAAGAAATTACAGTCTCCAATCAGGCAAAACTAGCTGTAGTAAATGTGGTTAACAAAGGTACAGGAACTATTCCTAATTTAAAAGCCAAGCAAGCCATATTGGAAAAGGCATTAGAACCAATAGATATTGATTATTATACCTTAACCGATGTGCCTGTAGAGCAAGGTATTCATGTTTTTGCAGAGAGTAGAAAGCTAGATATGCTGGTACTTATCACCAAAAAGAGAAGCTTTTTCGAAAAACTAACAACCCGAAGTCATAGTAAAGCCATTAGCCATAACCTCGATGTCCCTTTAATTGTCTTTGATCAAAGATCATTTTAGAACTATGAGAAACAACAAATAACGCTCCAACAATATCTGTTGGAGCGTTTTTTTTGAGGGACTAATTAAAATAATATATAATAGCGTATTATGGGTTATTGCTTTCCATCAAGGCAAAAAACTTGTTGATGTTTGGCAATATGATAATTCTTGTACGTCTGTTTCTAGAACGATTTTCTTTAGTATCGTTATCAACCAATGGCTGATAAAAACTTCTACCTGCAGCAATCAGTTTTTCAGGAGCTACATTAAAATCGTCCTGTAATTTCTTTACAACCGAAGTGGCACGTAGTACACTCAAATCCCAGTTGTCTTTTACAGCAGCGCCAGGTACCATGGTTTTGTTATCGGTGTGACCTTCAACCATAACCTCAAGGCTTTCTTCAGAGTTAATAACGTCTGCTAATTTCTGTAAGATACCATCAGCTTTATTACTCACACGGTAGCTACCAGAGTTAAATAGCATCTTATCAGATATAGAGATCATCACGACCGTTTCGTCAATGTTAATGGCAATATCTTCATCTTCGTTCATGTCACTGGTATCCATAGATTTACGCAAGTTGTAACCAACAGCTAAATTCATGGAATCCTTTAAGGTTTTGGCTTCAGCTAATGCAGCAGGATCCACATGCTTTAAGGTTTCATTCATTTTATCACGCACATCGTTAGAGATAACTAAATCGTCACCAACAGTTACTAATTGGGCATCGTTTTCTTCTGTAAGGGAATTGATTTTAGCATTGTAAGTATCAATGCGTGCTTGAATCTCGGCAAACTTGGCCTCTAAATCTTCTTTTTCAACACGTGTTTTGGTTAATTCGCTTTTTATCTCACCGTTTTCCTGCTGTAAAGCCACATACTTCTTTTTAGATACACATGACATTACAAACAGTCCGGTTAGTACAAGAATTGAAATTTTCTTCATAATTGTTTATTTAGTTTTTAATGGTTTTAGGTATTTACGCTGAAAACCATCTTTTAGACGTTGAAATACATCTTTTATATTTTTTTTAACAATTATATGAGGTCACGGTAAGTTTGCATATATTTATAAACCTTTACATCTTTCAAATCATGAAAAAAGTAGAAGTAACCGTTACCATCAAATCCAAGCCAGAAACCATAATAGCGGCTTTTATAGATCCCGATATGCTAAAAGCTTGGTGGAAAGTCGATCGTACTTTTATTAACACCGAAGTAGGAGGTGTGTACGCCATTACTTGGCAGACTACTGCAAACGGATTTAAATATGTTACGCTTGGTAATATTAGACGGTATCAACCGAATAGGGAATTGGTCATTAACAACCTTACGTATTTTAATCCCGAAAAAGAAATCATGGGAGAAATGACCCTGACCATAATTGCCAAACAAAACGGTGAAAGTGCCGTATTATATTTATGCCAAGAAGGCTATCAAACCGGTAACGATTGGGATTGGTACTATAATGCCGTAAAAGAAGCTTGGCCTTTGGTAGTTCAAGATTTAAAGCAGTATTTAGAAAACCTATAGGGAGTTTAGGCACTCTGCAATTTTTGCCTATGAAGCACAGTATCCTTTATATGTAAAAGGCTATTTACTACCGCAATCAATTCAAACTTTAAAAAATTCCTATTCTTTTTACTAAAATGGCTAATTAAATGTGTGTAGAGAATGCGTTTTCCTTTCTTAATGGTAACATAGTATGTGTCCTTTTCGGCATCAAGTACTACAGAACATTTGTAATTACTTTCAACTAAAAACCAATACGATAAACTGTTAATTTGATTAAAGAGAGATAAATTCGCTTCCATAATACATAAGTTTTATAGGTTTGGGACCCTGTTATAAATTAAATATACAAATGGAAATAAAGTGATCTCTAAAATGTTTGTTATAACACCATTTTTTTCGTTGTAAAACAGTTCGTTACCGTTTATCGATGTTTTTCTTAACTATAAAATATAATCTTACCATCAATAGTTACAAAAGCCAAATAGCATAAGGTGTAAATATCCAATCAGACTTGTATAAATAAAATTTATATCGCTATAAATCACTGTAATACAGTTGTTTATAGTGTTAAAAAATAGTAAAAAACTTGTAAATACGGGTTATGATTTGTATTTTAAATAGAAAACATAACAACTATGAAAACAATATTAATAACACTTGTAACATTTTTTACGATCCAAACATTTGGTCAAGAGCACTTGGGTAGATTTACTGAACGAACCATTGATAGTGAAGCCAAAGCTTTAGCTACAGAATACAATAAGGAACTGTCCTTGAATGACGATCAAATAAGAATATTTGAAATTAAAATTGATAAATTCTTAAAAAGGAGAAAACAACTTGAAAGTAATTTAGTTGGGCGCGAATTACTAACAGCCTTATATCATGTAAGAATGAAGGAAATAAATGAAATGTCTACCATTTTAACTTATAATCAACTTAAAACATACGATAAAGTCAAACAAGAATTACAGCCATTACAAATAAATAATAGGGTTTTAAGTACATTGTAAATTTTAAAGTGTAAGACTATCTATTGCTTTAATGTAACGCGTTTGCCTTGTCGTAAAACTTCAAGTGTTAATTTTACATTATCATTTAAACTTTGCGCTAATTGTGCTAATTGTTCAAGGGTTTTTTCATCTGTGTTAAATGTTATTCCGTTTATCGAAAGAATAATATCACCACCTAAAATTAGTTTTTTATTCCCCAATAGCCCTTCAACAGTGCCACCTTGTACACCCATTTTACCAAAAATGGATTCTTCAACAACGCGCTGTACTAGAATACCACTGCTTTGTGGCACATTAAGGAGCATAGCTTCTTGAGGCGTAAGCGTGTGCATGTCTGCACCTACCCAAGGTAAATTATCATTTAATAATAGGCGAGCGGCCAAATTTGAGCTAGTGGCATAACCTATTCCATCTGAACCACCGGATTGTGTGATAATTTGACTAACAATACCCACAACTTCACCTTTTAGGTTAAACATGGGGCCGCCAGAATTCCCTTGATTTATTGCTGCATCGGTCTGAATAAAGTCGGTAGTGGTAAACGGATTGCTCATACCTGCGTTACTGCGCCTAAAACTGCTAACATACCCTGAAGATAATGACGCATCAAGTCCAAAAGGTGCGCCAATAACAAAAATGCGTTCTCCAATTTTTAAAGCATCAGAATCTCCAAAACTTACTGTAACCGGGTTTATTCGCGGCCTAAACAATTTAATTAAAGCAATATCTGCACTTTTATAAAAAGAAACCACTTTGGCAGGAATAACATCGCCATCAGGAAATAAAACCTTAATGTCTTCGGGTACGGTAACCACATGTGCAGCCGTAACAATAAGTCTATCAGATATCATAAAACCAGAACCTAATCCGTTTTGACTCACTTTATGGGAAATATGATTGGAGTCTGGAACTATTTGCTGTTCAGAGGTGTATATGACTACCACCGCTGGACTAACCTTATCGTAGATTCCCGAAAGATCTTGAGCAGCAAGAGTTGTCGTAAAAAGGCCTAGAAAAAAGAAGAACAATAATCGCATAATAATTGGTTTGTATTAAAAGGCTAATGTAAACATTTATAAGGATAACAAGCATTGAAATTACCACCAAACCACAAATAAACGTTCCAATTCACCATCGGGATGCCGTATCCAAATCAATGGTGATCGTTGTGCATCAAGTAAGTTCTGTAATTCCAATTGAAATAGGGCATAGGGTAGCCAACTCACCGTATGGTGTGCCATAATCAACCAATCCAATTTTTGGGGAATATAAAAATGACAATCGGTATAGGCATCCAAATCAGATGGACGTAGAAACGTTCCCATCACAGCATGTGCATTCAATTGTTTAAAGGTTGGAGCTACTTGTAAAGACTTGGGTACAAACAATTGTGCCAAAAACAACACCTGTTGGTCAATGGACGCTGAATCCAATCCGTGGCGTTCTAAATAGGGCTGTGTTTCTGGAGCGTGTAGCAAGGGTAGTTGCTTGTTGGTGAGTTTATCCAGCTTATAGACCAGACTATCTTTTTGGTTAGGTCCAATCCAATGATCCAGTTCGGTGCTGCCAATATGAGGATCATACAAGTAGAATTTATATATAATTTCTAGATGAATAGTCTTATGTTTGTTTACTATTAGCG
Organism: Hanstruepera flava; assembly: GCF_023634025.1. Lineage (GTDB taxonomy): Bacteria > Bacteroidota > Bacteroidia > Flavobacteriales > Flavobacteriaceae > Hanstruepera > Hanstruepera flava. The sequence goes on from NZ_JALJCW010000004.1 coordinate 79,233, forward strand.
CGTCTAATTCACCAATAGTTTGGTTGTTATGCTGAATTTGAAGATTTTCAGCCAAGAGTGTTACATTTGGATTCTGTTTTAAATTGTGAAACACAAAATGTTCAACGCGTTTACCTAAACGTTTTGGTAAATTCTGCGCATCTATATATAATGGATTTGAGACATTTTCTTCTTTAAATTGATTTAAGCCCAACACAGTATCCGCAAACCACAAGTTTGGTGTTTTACAATACCCATAATACTGTTGCTTTATAATTTGTGTATTTGAAATTTTATTAACCATAACACCAAATAGGAGAATCTAAACGTATATATATATATTGCTTTAAGGTAGCAAGGCTATATTCTAAATATTTCTATTTTACATAATATAAATTATAGTACATTTATATATTAAACGAAATGGCGAATACTTTAGTATTTATCGTTCATGATTATGTCAAAGTAATTCTACTTTTTCTGTTCTTACAAAAATCGCGTATTCGATAAAATATCCACAATGAATGCTTTTACGCAATTCTCATGCATCAGCATTTCTTCAAAAATCAAAACATTAATGCCTCGAAATCGGTATCGTCAAAAAACTATCTGCATACCATTTTATCTCTAAAGGTCCTCCAGCATCTTGAATAGTTTCATCACTCACAGCTTTTCCGGTTCCGTAGTTTATTTGAGAAAACGGATGCTTAATACCATTAATAACAACAACTATACGACTTCCTTTTTTTAGTTTCTTACTGGTCATTCTAAAATTTCTAATGGGTATAGCAGTCTTTTCATTTGGAGTCAGCAAGTTTCTGTGTTCCATATCTTGAGACATACTGGCTCTGGTTGTAAATGGCAACGTCAAACTAAAGAATGTACCATCTGTGGTTTGCTCATAGAGTAACACATGACAATCAAAATCCTTTTTATTGATAGACACGTTTAAAACGCCTCGTATGACTCCAGTTATTTCCACATCTTCATCAAAGGGTTCTGTAGCAAACGAAAACCCTTGACCAACCGTTAGGGTTTCCGATACAATGCTACGATCGCCACTTAAATTCCATGAGAATTGACTGCGGTCAGACATATCAATGGTTTGTTCTAAATAATTGGTGGCATCAGCACTTTCGGATAAACTAAAGTGTTCGTTTACGCCCAGATTTCCAGTATCAAAGGTTGAATTAAACGCCACTCCAGAACGTTGCTTACTAAAATATACCTGCAACGAGTCCGTAGCCATGTTATCCAGTGATGGTGCATGTTTCCAGGTATTGGCACCCATCACTTGGCAATTGATTTTATCTTGTAACAATGAGGGTTTTTGGGTACCTTTAAAAATGTAATCAAACCATTCAAAGATGATAGCTTTTATATCTATCTGCGCTACGGGATCAATATCATAACCCAGAATATGCTTTTCAGGATGTTCTTGCGCCCCGAAATGTGAATAAGGTCCAATCAAAAGATAATGCTCGGCATTAGGATTATATTGATAATGTGATTTTAAATAGTGCATCGTCCCAAACTGCCCACCATCATAATACCCTGTAGTACTCAAAATAGAGATATCAATTTTAGAAAAATCCGCCTGGTTATAGAGTGTCATGCGTTTCCAATAACTATCAAATGTTGGATGCTCCAGTGTCTTATTAAATCCCGGATTGGGCACGCCATCCAAACTATCCAATTGTTTATACGCCACGCCTTTTTGATACCAATCAACATACAAATCATTCCAGCGTTTACCATTATAATACGACACAGTATCCAGGGTTTTGTTATTCGTCACATAATGCCACCACGGATAATGAAAGTTAAAATAAACCCCATTTTCCATAGGTTCTGCAATACCTGGAGCCGCAGCAACCGATGGCACAATCGTTTTCAAGGCCGGATGTACAGCTTCCTTCATGGAAGCCCATTGTACAAAACCAGCGTAACTACCACCATACATCCCCACTTCAGCATTGCTCCACGACTGCTTGGCAATCCAATCAATAACATCGTACACATCTTGACCTTCATACTCATAAGGCGTTATCTCGTTCGGACTTAAATATTTCCCACGGGTGTACGACACCACACCTACATAGCCTTTATCGGCTGCTTCATAAGCCCTGTTTATGTCCTCTGCTCGCGTGTATATGGTATGAAATAGTATAGCTGGCTGTGGTTTTGTTTCCGCTTTGCTCCTAACAACTATGGCAGAAACTTTTGCACCATCCCTGGTGGTGATTAACACAGAATCCTGCACCAAATACGCCTTACCATCTCTACTCACGGTTCTGGGCTCTTGCTGATCTTCTGGTATCGAGTTACAGGAAACCAACCCGACTAACAGTAGAATAAATGCGACTTTTAATAATTTAAATGCTGTCATGGTTATGGATTGGTTTTATTTTGAATACTCGATTAACTCTTCAGTATAAGAAAAACCATCTTGCACTTGGGTCATTCTTATAAAGTTCTTGACTTCTGGAGCATACACCCATACTTCATCCGTTTGGGCACTATAGCCTCTTGAATTGGAAACAGTTCCCTTGTATTCTATGGTGTAAGCCATAAACGTCCCTGCTCCCACGGTTTCTTCTTTATAAGATAGCACGACTACGTCCTGACTTTGTTTTCCGGTAGTACCATCTTGACTGGTCCAGTCCTTTTCATAGGTCCATGTTTTACCCACTTCCAAAGGCCATTTGTAGCGTGGTGTGGTGCTCGTTTCGGGCTTTACAATGTCAGATACCATTACGGTATCGGTGCCTACGGTCATGCCCAATGCGCCATTTACATCAATAATGTATCTGGTGTCGGTTCCATCCGACCGTACTTCGCCTTCGTCAGTAACGCCTTTGTATTTCCACACCCACTTCTCGCCTAGCGAATAATCAGTCAATACGGGTTGTTTAGCCATGGTTGTTTCGGGATTGCTCTTGCAAAACGATAAAAATAATAAAGCAAAAGTTACTGTAATCTTTGCCATGTAATGTTGAACGATAAAAGGTTTCATAATTCTAGTTTTTAATGATTAATGACACAAAGTAAAGGCCATTAATCGTGTCAAAAAACAAAAAGTACAGGAGCGTAACATAACGGCATTAAACGTCAATAATTGGGGTGTTTCATCCTTACAGACTATTCCAATTCCGAAACTTAACCGACTGACGACTAGAAACATATATCGTTTCGCCCGATGTCAGTTTAATTTGCAACCTGTTATTAAAATGCGGATGAATCTCTTGTATGTAATGGGTATTGATTATCTGACTTCTATTCGCTCTAAAGAACACCGTAGGATCCAGTTTTTCCTCCAGAAGATTTAACGAGCGCTTAATCATGGCCTTCTGCTCGCCAAAATACAAGCGCACATAATTCTCCATAGATTCTATATACCGAATGTCAGCCAGCGGAATAAAATAACACGCCTCACCATCCTTAATAAATATCTTGCGGTGCATGGGCAACACATCGGGTGTCGCCTGACGTTTCTTGAGCAGTTCCTGTTTTACCTTCGCTATGGTTTTGGCAAAACGCTCTTCACGCAAGGGTTTAACTAAATAATCCAACGCGTTCAACTCAAAGGCTTTAACAGCATACTGGTCATAGGCCGTGGTAAACACCACCTCTGGCACCGTACCCAGCTCCTCCAATAAATCAAAACCAGACTTTTCAGGCATGTGAATGTCCAGAAAAATAATATCGGGCGCTTCGGTTTCTATCAGTTTTATAGCCTCATCCACATGCGAAGCTTCCCCTACTACATAAAATTCCTGGTGTGGCTTTAAAGCACGCTTTACCTCTTCTCTGGCCAAACGCTCATCGTCTATAATTAGGGTTTTAAATGTCTTCATGGGTTTTTAATGGTAAAATGAGCTGCGCCTCTATGGTATGGTCATCCAAAGCCTTTAAGGTGCAGGCTGCTGTAGTTTTATATTGCAAGGCAAGGCGTTCTTTTAAATTCTTAAGCCCTACCCCTTTCGTGTTTGTTGCTGTCAGCTTTCCAGGGTTTTGTACACTAATGAGTAGTTTGTCATCACGCTGACTAATCACCAAGCGCACAATCCCACCTCTAACCGACTTATCAATACCGTGTTTAATGGCATTCTCTACCAGTAATTGAATACTTAAGGTCGGTATTTTAACAAGCTCCAAACTAGGGTCTAATGTAATGTCTAAAGATAAGCGTTCTTCAAAACGCAGTTTCTCCAATTCTATATAATCGCTCACCAAGGCCAACTCGTCCTTAACCGGTATTAATTCGGCATTGGTTTCATAGAGCGACGAGCGTAATAAATCTGACAACAAATCTATAGCCCGTCTGGCTTTACTGGGGTTCTCCTCTATTAAGGACTTAATGGAGTTTAATGAATTAAACAAGAAATGCGGATTCAATTGCGCCGAAAGATTATCCAGCTGTATCTGTTTGGTCAATATAGATAGTTGGGCATTTTCTTGGGCCGTTGCCACCTCCTTTTGGTAATAATGGTACAGGTGGTAGGCCAGAATCCAGATAGACATCAAACGTAAACCTGTAAGCAATATAGGATCCCAATACACCAGGGCTTGCCCCAAATCTTTGTCTTCGCCGGCAATGGCAGTCCAATACACGTACCATTTTATATTGTTTAGCAACACATACAACATGGCCAGAACAAGAATGCTGGGCACCACACGATACAGCAAACGCTTCAGCGGCAGTTGGTTCCACTGTCTATGTAAGGCAAACCGTCTGTATCCATGCGTTAAAAAGATACCAATGGCAATATCCAGCACGTAGTTTATAAGCGTGTAAAACGCCCCATAGTTATCACGTGTATACACCGTATAGGCCCAATAGATAGACACTAGGCTCCATCCCAGGAGCTGGCAGGTCCAATACAACGATAGTTTAGTCTTATTGTTATTTAGGGTGTTGCTAGTAGCCATGATGTAACAAAGCAACAAAATACTTTTTAATACTAAAAATAAAAGTACAGGGACGTCAGTTTTCAGGTATAAGCGTTAGCAGAAGAATATAACGACATACCCCACATAATCATAATTGTCACCCTGAACTTGGTTCAGGGTCTGGTTCAACAAAGGCTTGCTCAATGTGACAAATATAGATTCTTCGCTTTGCTCTGAATGACAAAAGAATAGATGCTGAAATCGAAGATTCAACGTAGTTAAATAAGTTCAGCATGACAATAACTATTACATCTTATTCAGTTTAATACTTAAAAACTCATCACTACTTTCGGTTTGTATTTCCAGCCAAACAGGCAAATGGTCACTTATTTGGTTACGTTTCCAATAGGCATTAAAATACGACTGGAATTTGGCATCTGATGTGAGCGTGCTAGGATCGTCCTTATGTTCCAACATAAGGTGGTGATACTGGGCAATTTCAGTGGGTGTGTTTTGGTATACATATTCAAACAGGTTGAATACCCCACCCTTTTCGGTGCCGTTCTCGTCGGTAGCTATTTTAAAGTAGTCGTCTACATTGAGAAAGATACGGTCGTAAATCTGGTTCAAACTGGTATTGGTGAACTTGCCTATGAGTCCGTTACTTTCTTCAAATTGGGTATCGGTAATAATTTTTACAATATCGGTATCGTCTTCATAGAGGTTGGTATCGCCCAAGATAATCATGTTACGGTATTCGGTTTCGGGCACTTTAAGCTTTTTCTTAAGCACCTCGATAAGCAGGCGTACTTCTTCCTTACGGATAGCCTTATCGTTGGTGCCATCTCCCGGATGGAGATGCACACTAACAATGGAGAACTTACGCCAACCACTCTCAAAACCTGTAAAGATGGGCGTACGCTTTAACTGACTGACTATAGGGTTGTTTTGAATAAGCTCTGGAGAGATGACAATTTCGCCCGACAGCCCTGAATGGGTAACGCGACGGGAATCGTAAATAAAGCCAAAGCGCTCGTCGTTACCCGCGTTACCTTCGGTGGTATCGGTTAGGGTGTGTTTCCAATGGCTACCTAACAGGCGTAGTACTTTTTTAAAGTCGCTTAAGTTGGTATTCACTTCTTGTACAGCCACAATATCGAACGCATTAATAATCTCTGCAATGTAATAGAGGGACTCTGCCGTCCTGTCCTTTAATGTGCCAAAGTTTTTAATGTTCCACGAACAAAGGAGCAAATTGGTATCGACGGTTTTGGGTGGAATCTTTTCCTTGAGTCCTGCGCGTAGTTTTAGGAGGTTGGAAAGGGTTCGTTTTTTGTCGGCTTGGGTGAGCATGCGCTTGTAATTGTTTTCTTCATCTAACATGATGAGCGCATAGCGATCTGTTTTGAGCTCGTTGTCTGGGCGTAAATCGTTGTACCACATAGTATTTAGTTTTTAGGTTACGAAACTATTTTGGCCATAACCCACAATATGGGTATAGCTTTACGCTATTAACATTGCTATGTAGGGAACTACACTACTGGATTGTAGTGTTTGTATAAAGGTAGGGATTTTTTTAAGAACTCCTGCTCTTAAGTTTATAATGCCTTTATCTGTTAATATGTATTTAAAATTAATAAATAAACCTGCTTTGCTAATACTAACAAAACAGGTTTTACGCAGCGTGCTATTAATTAATTTATTGGCCAGGGTTAGTGATTACTACAAATTTTTTAATCCCATAATATGAGTAGTAACCAATAACGTATTGGTATCAATAATAGCAAATTGCAATTTTTGTGGGCGTTTAGATCGCATATTGAGTGTTAAATATGTAGTATCTATGGCTTCAATTTGTGCTTTGTCTGCACTGTCTATATATTCTACAAGCAGATGTTTTTGTTTCGGTAAGGCCACTTTTAACTGCCCTGTATTTGTGATATGACCTTTAAGGCCTTCAAAATCTTCTTTATGGGATTGAACGGGTTTTAGTTGAGATTTAGCCCAAGTAAAATACCAATCTGCCAATGCACCAATATCTATGGCGTTATCTGTGGTATGTATGCTTAAAACCACATTATGGAAGAGCCCTATATAGTGGCCATTACCCGGACTATTGGCCATTAGAGCATGCTGTGCCGATGTACCATCTAGTGCTTCAAAAGGAAGTTGTTCCCGTTCTGAAAGAGATGCCATACTTAAAAAGCGATTTACACTAATGGCATTGTTATTATTACTTACATAAAGCTTTATCATTACAGATGCTTTTCCGTTTTGAAGCATCTGTATTTTTAAAACCTCGTCTTCACCAGGTACAAGCTCTTGATAACTGGATGTCCACGATGCACCAAATGCTGAAAACTTTAGCGGGTCTTGCCATGTTCCTGAAACTTTATTATTAAAGGAGTCTGACAGTTTTTTTGCATTGTAAGCAATACGTTTTTTAAGTGTTTTAATGTGCGGAAACATACTTAGGCTTTTAACACTTTTAATGGCATTTACATTAGTAATGCCTGTGTAATAGCTTACATTGGCGGCACTTCCACGTGGTACTCTTGGCGGATTGGGATATACAGCATCTGTAGCACTAGCGATATATTGCTGTATAAATTCGTTGCCCGTGTGTGGTCCTGCACAGGAATCTGCGATACCATAGGTTAGATTAAAACGAATAAAAGCGTGATTACCAAAGGCCGTACGGTTAGCATCCTGTTGATTAACAACGGGCTGTGTGTTACTCGATCCATAAAACGGGTTATTACACTGCCCTCTACCTATTAAATTGGTTTGAGCGAGATATCCAAAGGGATTCATATAACAATAAGCAATGGCATTATAGTTATAGCCATAAAGCCAGTATTGGGCTATTGCGGCTTCGTCATAACAGTTTAATATGGAGTTGGGTAAGTTATTATGAGCATGTATAAACGCTTGCCAGTGTAAGGTGATATTGTTCCAAGAATTTATAGTAACAAAATGCGGTGCCCCATGCCATATATCATAACGTGGTGCCACATAATTAAAGGCACTATTAATGATGGTTGCTGCCGATACTACACCAACCACAATATTTCCAGAGCCATCAATTTTTGGAAAGCGTGCCTCTAAATTGGCTTTGGCCATTACCCGTAATCCTTCTACAGGAATACCTTTGCGATAAAGATTTGGCATATCATTATTTAGAGCCACCCAATACAGTTCTATGGCTGTATCGCCTATGGCTATTGTTGTATTGTCGGTTTGATTGTATAGCTGCCACTGAATTAAATCGTCCTCTAAATATGCAAATACATGAGGTGAGGCATTACGCTTGATGGGTACTGTTTTGGATGTGGTTAAAGCACCTTCAAATAACACAACACCATTACTGCTTAAACCTTGTATTGTATAATTTTTTTGGTTTGGTGACCATTCTGAAAGTGATAAATGAAATTGTATGTCTTGGTCCGTTTTAATTTGAAATGCCACCGGGATAGGGTCTTGCTGTAGGACTAAATTTGGATACCGTTCTAGCAACTTGTTTTGTTCTGTAAGCAATAGATTGTTAAGGGGTGTAAGGTTTTCTATATAAATATTAGAAGTGTTCTTTTTTTCTGGTTTTGAAAGGGTTTGTGTTGTCATGATTTAAAGTATTTAGACAATAAAAAGGGAGTAAATATCCTCCCTTTTTCATGCATGTGTTATTAAGTAATATCAACATCAAATGTGCCTGTAATATCAGGTCCGGCATTGCTACCTTGTTTTGATGTAAACGTAACGGTTACAGTTGCTTTTCCTGCTTTTGGAGAAGCTGGTTTGGTATATTTTACATTAACAATATCTTTACTAGATCCACTTGTAAAAGATAGAGTGCTTTTAGCAGAACCTGTAACTGTTGGAGTCCCTTTTATACCTGTTATTGTATATCCTGTACCATTTTCAATAGTTGCTGTTGTTGGTTGTGTGGCAGAGCCACCTGAAGCATTTTTATCAATTGATACGGTAAATGGACTAAACGAGGCCGTTGGATTTAAGGTTGTATATACCAATGGTGTTGCTACAGCTAATTCCCATTTAGGACTTGCCGAAGTACCTTTATTAAAGTATATGCCTATAGCTGTAGGCTCGCTTATTGGCGTTGGTGCAAACGATACAATGTTGCTTTGTATTTGTGCATTGGCTACAGGTGCACCAGGAGTATTGTCATCTGGACCTAACCAAGCCACTTTAACACTATCCTTCTTGCCCTTATTATTTAGATAAGCACCAAGAATAGCATAGGTTTTGTTAAGTGATAATTGTGAAGGCGCCGATGCTTCACTGGCATCACCTAGTTCTTGAACAGCTGTAATAATTGGTGACCCCAACACTAAGGCTTGCAAATAGTCTACAAACTCCAGAAACTCTTGGTCTTTTGTAACAGACTCTAGGTCGCCTGCATAATTCTTTATAAACTTTGGCGTAACAAACATGTAAGTATCCTTATGCATGGTTAAAGATGTTGATGTAGAAGATTCTTTGAAACAAGGTCCGATACTAAATGTTTGTTTGTTAACCTTTGTATCGCAATACACTACCATGGCACTTATTATAGGCATTCCCAATAGGTATTCACATATAAATATTATGTTAGCTATTTTGCTTTCATCAGAGCTAACGCTACCTCCTATTTTTAGTCCTTCACTACCCATAGATGCAATCATAGCTTCTGCAAAGGACAATTCGCCCGCACCAGTTGCTAGTCCTAAAAGCCCTTCAATAAGCTCTTTGCTGAATGTAGCACCAAATGAAGTGGTGGTATGCTCTATATCTTCCTCGGTTACGTGTATAAACAATCCCGATCCATCTATAACATTTTGTAAAGCATTGTAATTATATAGGGAATAAGGCTTTTTTGTCTTGGGGTTAATCGTTGTACTAATTGCTTTGGTCATGGCTGCAAAAAACACAGCAACTTCTGAAAATACATCACGAACTTGATCGGGCACTTGTCCTCCATTTAATTCTGTAGAAGCCAACATAATGTTACCTGTTTCATTAAATATATAGCTTTTAACAGCTTGGATGTTGTAGGGGTTTGGGGGTGGGATTTGTAACTTTACAGTTTTAGAATCTGACATAAATTTTTGGTTTTATTGATTAATAGATACTATTTAAATGCGTTTTTTTAAGGCGTAAAGGTGTAAACATCTTTGGAAAATGAAAGTGTTGTTGATGTTGAGGATTCTTTTAAACAGGGCCCAATCTGGAATGTTTGTTTGTTAGCCATAGGATCGCAATACACTACAATGGCACTTATGATTGGTGCACCCAATAAATATTCACAAACAAAAAAGATGTTTCCGACGGCTTTTTGATAGTTGGCGGCCTCTCCCATTAACTTAAGACCTTCATTGCGTATATTAGTAGCCATAGCCTCTGCAAAAGGTAATGCCGATGCATTAGCTGATATACCCAATGCACGATTAATTAAATCGCAGCTATAGTTGTTTCCAAATGCGGTTGAAACATATTTAATGTCTTCGTGGGTTACTTTTATAAACTTTTTAGAAGCATTGATATAATTATCTATGGCCTCGTAGTTATAAATAGAATATGGTTTATTGGTATGGGGATTGGTTTCATTTGAAATATCTGTAATTAATTTGGTATAAAATGTTGCCACTTTCTTAAAAAGTTCGTTTACGGAAGCTGGAAAGTTGTCTGACTCTTGCCCAGACCACATTATCATTATATTTCCCGTTTCATTAAAAACAAAGTATTTCTCTGCTGGTTTCATAGTTGCTAATCCGTCATTACCTAAATTCATGATGTATTAATTTTAAAATTTATATTGATTTTTGGATACAACTTATTAAGGTGTTACCTATTTAAATTGTTTGTATAAAATTCATCAATAGAAAAGGAAGGTTCGCCGCAATTATTACTAAACCCAAATCGGTTTGATACTAAATTTCAGTAAAATGTTACTGACTTAAGAAGTGAAGTTTTTTATTTTTTCTTTTAGAAGTGAAATAATTTCTTCTTTGTCTTTAATGATTATTTCATACTTCTCAATTAGGGCGTCTTTACTTGTGATTTTTGTAGATCGCTCGCTGTTATTTACGGAAGACAACCCGTTAGGTGTTACCGTATCCAAATCTTTAATAATATCGTATAGATTAAAGCTTAAAAGTTTACTTAAAGCTAATAACTGATCAATGGATAGTTTTGTTTTACAGCTTTCAAAATTAGAATACTTTTTTTGAGAGATACCTAAAGAGTCTGCAACTTCTTGTTGTGAAAAACGTTTTGACTCTCTAATTTTCTTTATCAGGTATCCTAAATTCATCGTTGCCACTTATTTCAAACAGAAGATTTATGTGACATATTTTTATCACAAAATCTTTAGTTACCTACTTCTTATTTGTATGTAACTTATTAAATAAACAACAGATAAATTTATAAAGTTGTTCTCCCTCAAAAACAACATTCTAAAATTATTAGAATTTGCTTAAAAAAAAAATACGTACATGTACGTATTTTTAGATGCTGAAACTCCCGACGCTAAGGGCCGGGACAGCATGACAAAGTTTGTGAGTTACTCGTCCAACAACAAGTTTAAGGTTGCGGTAATATTATCGCGGGTAGCCTTACTAAATGGGCAGGTTTCATGGGCTTTGGCCACCAGATCCTCACCGGTTTCCAGATCCACACCAGGGATATAGCAGTCTAACGTGGCTTCCAAGAAAAAGCCGTCTTCATCTTTACAGAACCCAATAATGGCTGTGACACTTAAGGCTTCATCATCAATATCCAGGTCTTGCTGTTGGGCTATTGCTTGCAGGGCACCACCAAAACAGGCGGCATAGGCTGCACCAAACAATTGTTCAGGATTGGCTCCGTTACCGCCATCGCCTCCCATAGATTTTGGTACAGACAAGTTAAAATCAATAGGACTGTTTTTTGATTTTACGTGGCCTTTTCGCCCTCCAACCGCTGTTGTGGTTGCTTCATATAATGTTTTCATGTGATTTTAATTTTAAGGTTATAAGCTAAAGATAATAAGCTCTGTTTTGTTAGTAAAAGGATTTGTCATAAAGTTGTCTTAAATTGGGAAGTTGTTGTCACGCTCTCTCGACCCAAAAAGAACTTAAAGGTTTCTTACTAGAACATTCCTAACGACTAGATTTAGTAGGTCGTTTTCTTCCTGCTTCGCAGGGATTGAGTTTTGGTTCTCGATACATTCCGACATTACGGTCGGAATACTCGAAGTGACTGTTATTTTCAGCATGACAAACATTTAACAAATAAAAAATGGTGCTTAAACAAACTGCTCAAGCACCATTTTAGGCTTACTAATCAATTAACTATTTCTTCTTCAATCTAATATTTAAAAACTTCTAACAATAACCACCGCATTACTGGCAAAGCAGGTGCCTAAAAATGCTGAACCACCAAACATACTTGGGTTAAAACTCATAACATAAGGCTGGTAGCCCTCTTTAGTTGATGTCCAATAAAATTGGGTTTCATCAAAATTACCCATACCCTGGGCATGTAGATTATTAAAAATGGCTTCCATAGCGCCTTTGCTTGGTACAAACCAATCGTCATATCCAGCATATTCCAAATCCCATACTATTTTAAAAGCATAATCGTCATTACCAAACTCGAGTCCGTTTGGTACATCGCTATTATCGTTTAGGTTGCCATCCACTATTTGTTGGGTGTTTTCGCGACCGGCTCCAATTTCTGCACTATTGGTTAAATCGAAATGATCGCCCCAAGAAGTTTGCCCAATTGTGGAATAATCGGTAGCAACAAATAGTTTACCGTCGGTTTCGTTAACATGGAAAATATAGCCGCCTCCATATTCAATGCCATATAGCGCTTCTATGCCTAGCTCTGCTGTAATATCCAATACCGCTACCCCATTATCCAGATTCTCAACAATGGTGAGATTGGGGTTGTATTGTGCGAGGTCTATAGTAGGTTCTATTTGGCTGTTGTTATCATCGGTTGAGCAGTTGAACAATGCTACTGCCCCAAGCATCAAGAGTAACTTTTTCATGTCATTGATTTTTGGTTTATACCTATATAACAACTCAATATTTAAAAATCCTGAAAAGACTAAGTGTTTTTTACATCTGAATTCCTTTTTGTTCGGCTATGGGCTTCGGAATCTCGGCGTCGTTATCACCAATCATTTGGCGTATGTCTATTTCAATACCACGAGCCATTGTGGTAATCGGTACATCGTTAGCAATACCCTCAAACGGGTTTTCCGATACTTCCCCTATACGTTCCATAGTATGAAATATCCACGAAATAATAATGCTGAAGGGTACCGTAAACCATACAAAGTTCTGGCCTATTAGTTCTATAAGATGGTGGTAACCACCTACCGGATAGGGTTTCCAGCTTTGTGCCAAGGCAACCACTTCCTGCCCTATTTTATCAAACTCATGCATCATACCAAAGGGCAACAGGGCTACAAATATCCAAATGAAAAAACGGTTTAGGGTGGCAAACTGTCTGGGGTACGGAAAGTTTTTTATACGTTCTGCCTGACCTTGTAAGGTGAAGAGTTCTACCATCATCTGTTCCATTTCCAAAAAGGAAAATTCCCAAATATGCTTACTCTCCTTGAGGTCACGCAGTTGCTTGGACTGTAAATTAATACAGGCCGTTTGCTTGTTGGTTTTGCTTAAAATGTACTGTTTGTCTTCTTCGGTAACATAGCCTTCCAGTTCTTCTTCCAGACTGTACCTACGTTCGTTAATTTTAATATTACGCATATACTCCTTATCAGATTTGTTAACGTGTGAAAGCTCCCAGGTCTTGGGTGCGCGTAAAGCATGGCGTAGGGAGGTCATCCAAGCCACATGGCGCATGATAAGTTGTTTTTTAATACGAAACAGTTCTTGATCGGAATAGGTTTTGGTCGCATGCTCGTTGGTAATAAAATCGTTGACCATAATAGCAAACGAGCGTGAGGCATTAACAATACCGCCCCAAATTTTTCGGGCTTCCCATAGCCTACCATAGGAGGCATTGTTCTTAAAAGAAATGATGAAAGCAAGAGCGGTACCTACCAAACCAATGGGTAGCCAGGGCAAATGTAGCCAGTACCATCTAAATACCGAATACAATATTACCGGAATTACCGAAAGAATTACAAAAATAAGGATATAGCGTCTGGTCCATCCCAGCATTTCCCTAACGGAAAAATTTCTACGTGTTAGCATAATGGCATGTTTTTGGTTAGGTTGCTTTTATTTCGTTATGGCCTTTACACAGCCCGATTAATTGGATGAATACTTTCCGTTTATAACCAAGCAATGTCGTATTATATGGGTCACAAGTTTATACTGAACGATGACCCTTTAACAGGTAACCGCAATTATATTCTGGACAAGTTTTAGGGTGGAACCCTACTCTTTAATTCGCCCCACTAAGCGCATGAGACCGGTTATACTCTTATACATAATTGGCTGAATGGTTGTTGTAAACTAGCTCTTTAAAGACTTCATATCAATTACAAAACGGTACTTAACATCGCTTTTCAGCATCCGTTCATAAGCTGTATTGATGTCTTGCATATTGATTACCTCTATATCGGATGTGATGTTATGCTTACCGCAGAAGTCCAATAGCTCTTGGGTTTCTGCAATACCACCAATTAGAGAACCCGCTACGGTTTTACGCCCCATAATCATAGGTACGGTAATTAATGCTGGATCTAAAGGTCCTAAATACCCCAATACCACTAAAGTTCCGTTTGTACTTAAGGTATTGATGTAAGGATTGAAATCATGTGCATAGGGTACGGTATCCAAAATAACATCGAAGCGACCAGCAGCAGCTTCCATTGCCGCAGGATCTGTTGATATAACCACCTCATTTGCACCGAGTTGTTTGGCATCATCTATTTTGTTGGTTGAACGTGAAAATAAGGTGACATGCGCACCCAAAGCTGATGCTAATTTAATAGCCATATGGCCTAAACCACCTAGTCCTACAACAGCTACCTTGCTATCTTTATCTACATTCCAATGGCGTAATGGCGACCATGTGGTAATACCGGCACATAGTACCGGAGCAATACCTGCTTTATCTAGATTATCAGGAACACGCAATACAAAGTCTTGGTCTACCACAATGGTTTCAGAATACCCACCGTGGGTGTTGGTGTCTAAATGTTTGTCGTAACCGCCATAAGTACCAACCCATCCACCTGTACAGTATTGTTCTAAATCGGCCTCACAATTACTACAAGTTCTACACGAATCTACCAAACAACCCACAGCGACCAAGTCGCCTACTTTGTATTTGGAAACCTCACCTCCTACATGGGTAACGCGCCCAACAATTTCGTGTCCTGGAACAACAGGATATTCGGTCATGCCCCAATCGTTTCGGGCAAAGTGCAAATCAGAATGGCAAACGCCACAGTATAGGATATCTATTTCTACGTCCTTTGGCAGAACGGTACGACGGTCTATTTGTAATTGTTTTAAATCAGCTTCTGGAGACTCTGTTCCATAGGCTTTTACGTGTTTAACTGACATGATGATAGTGCTTTAATGGTTTGTAATTAATAACACAGATGTAGGCCGTTTTTAGCATGAGGAACCTAAAGGTAGTGAATATTTAAATACTATTAACCTCCTCTAGATATTTCGTCTGTGTTTTTACCAAACCTTAATTCTGTCTGTTTCTGCTTTATAGTTTTTGTCTCCAGGTTGCACATTAAATGCTTCGTAAAACGGTGTAAAGTTCATTAACGGACCATTAACGCGCCAAATTGGTGGCGAATGTGGATCTGTTGCCACATAATTGCGTAAATATTCGTCTCTGGTTTTAACACGCCAAATACGTGCTATGGATAAAAAGAAGCGTTGGTCTGGAGTATAGCCTCCTATTTTAGTAGTGTCCTGGCCTTGTTCTGTCATTTTAAAAGCATCGTAAGCGATGGCAATTCCTGCATTATCAGCAGTGTTTTCTCCAACGGTTAAGGCGCCTTTTAAGTGTACACTATCGAGTACTGTAAAAGCATTATACTGTTCGACTATTTGTTGGGTTTTAGATTTAAACTTTTTGTAATCAGTTTCGGTCCACCAATTTTTTACGTTACCCTCTTTATCATACTGCGCGCCTTGGTCGTCAAAAGCATGAGTAAACTCATGACCGATTACCATTCCTATACCACCATAATTAACCGCATCATCGGCATATAAATCGAAATATGGTGGTTGCAGAATACCTGCTGGAAATACTATTTCGTTTAATGACGGGTTATAGTATGCCGTAACGGTAGAAGGCGTTGTGCCCCATCTATCGCGATTTGGTGGTTTGTTTAACTGGTTGAGTTCATAATAAAAGGCATCTTTGCGCAATGCCACAACATTTTCAAAAAATTGATTTCTATCGATACTAACATCGTATTGTCGCCATACATCTGGATAACCTATTTTCTTATTGATGGCATACAGTTTGTCGATAGCCTTTACTTTGGTGCTATCGCTCATCCAATCTAAATTTTTAATACGCTGTTCTAATGCTATTTGAAAGTTGTTAACCAAATCTAATGCGCGCTCCTTGGCTTTTTCGTTAAAATAGCGCTTTACATATAATTGTCCCAAAGCAAAACCTATTTGCCCATCTACACGTCGTACCATTTGTTTGGCACGTGATTGTTGCACAGATTGCCCTGATATAACCTTTGAATATGCAAAAGCAGCATCCTGAAAGGGTTGACTTAAAATATTATCATGCGTTGCTATGGAATTGGCTTTTAGATACAATTTCCAATCTTCCAATGAAACTGTTTTAAGCATAGAATCCAGGGTATCATAATAGGCTGGTTGACCAACATCTATAGAATCAACGTCAGCTCCTAATGTGTTTAAAATGGTCTGCCAGTTTATGTTATTATGCTTGTTATCTAAATCTGATACAGCCAATTTGTTATAATTAGCTTTTATATCTCGGCGTTCAATACGTGTTTTATGCGATTCTGCCAATTGTTTTTCTATGTTATAGACAATATGGGCTTGTTCTTGGGGTTGTGTATCTCCAACCAATTGGAACAATGTTGCTAAATAGGTTTTATAGGCTTCTTGAATGGCTTTAACCGAAGCGTCATTTTTAAAATAATAATCACGGTCTGGAAGCCCCAAGCCTGTTTGCACAAAATGAAGTATGGTATTGGAACTGTTTTCTTGATCTGCAGCTATGTAAGGATACAATATGGAATAATCGCCATTAGGTATTTGCGTGGCCACAAAATCCATTAATGCAGCAATATCTGTAATGGCGTCGATTCGATTTAAAATAGGCTGAATAGGTTTTATACCACGCTTGTTAATGCTAACGGTATCCATACCAGAAGCATAAAAATCACCCACCATTTGTTCTACACTGCCCATTTCATGTTTCCCTTGTGATACCTCTTCCAAAATATTTAACAATAGTTTTTGTTGTGGAATATTTAAAAACCTATAAGAACCAACCCCTACCTGATCTTCTGCAATAACGGCCTTATCGTACCAGGTTTTATTTACATGGTTGAAAAAGTCATCCCCTGGTTTTATTGAAGGATCAATACCATCAAAAACAACTGGACTGGGTTTATTGTCGGCAATTTCGGTATCGTTGGATTTATCGGTTTTGCATGCACATAGTGTAAGCATGAAAAGAAAAATATAAATGCTGTTTTTCATGAGCTTTGTTATTTGAAATTAATGGCTATACTACTAATTAAGCAATGCCTATATAAAAGTATTATTTGACCAATACAATAGAAAACTTAATAATACCAGCATCGGTATCGGTACGTTGCAACTGACCATTTTTGTAATGATAGGTACTTTTGTGACCATTGCTAGTTGTTTTTACATACGTATTGTCCTTAATTTTTTTTATGGTATGAAATGTACCATGTTCTTCTGAATAGATTCTGCTTAAACCAACAGGTTCTTCAAAAAGCAATTGTACGATACTATGGTTAATACTTGTTTCTGGAATGTGTCGTTGTAGCTCATTATCTGAATAAAAGTTATAACCTGTATTGGTTACAATAGTTTTAGTATTGGTTTTTGGGTTTCCTTTTACGGTTATATTAGCTTTAGCTTCACGTAAATTACCATCATTAAAGGACACATAATAGCCATAAACAATGTCTATAGCAACGACTAAATGATATTTTATTTTCGTGTCACTTTCATAGATTGTAATATCACCATTGGTAGTTTTTGAAGCATCTAAAGTACCTAGGGACTTACCATCATGAATAATGTTGAAATGTTTAGTTTCGGTTTGTCCAATTACTATTTGAACACATAGAAGGACAATAATTAGAAATACTCTTTTCATAAACACTAATGTACAAACAATTTTAGGAACCTAAATGATTAATTAACTTCTAGTTTATAACCTACGCCATGTACATTAGTTAATTTAATGCTTTTATCGTCTTTAAGTTTTTTACGCAATTTAGAAATGTAGGTATCCAAACTGCGTCCTACAAAAACGCCATTATCTTCCCATACCGCTTTGGTAAGCTCATCACGCTTGATAATTTCGTTAGGACGCTCAACAAACATGGCCAATATTTCACACTCCTTTTTAGAGAGGCTTATTTCTGTGGCTTGCTTTACCAACTTGTTTTGTTCAGGATAAAAATAGAAACTGCCAATGGTTATATGGTTATTATTTTCAACAGTTTCTACTGTTTTAGACCTTCCTTTAATAAAACCTAAAGCTATAAGTACAAACCCTAAAATAAGCAAGAAGTACCACCAAATTGTATTATTACTTAATTCTTCTGGATTACCCGTAAAGCGAACCGTTATGGTGTAGCAGTTTTTGGGTAGATCCCGAGTGCCACAGGGTATAATATCGGTATCCACACTTTTTTTCATGTCAAAACTATAGGCGACTTCTTGGTCTACACATTGTAAAACCTCTGTTAGATATTCATCAGGAAGTTGGGCTTTTTTAATGCTCCTATCTAAAATATCAACTAAACTATCGGGTTCAATAATCAAGGACTTTTCAAACGACAGTTCATATTTTAACGGTTGCAGTTCCTTAATGGGCAATACTACCGATGTTGAATCTTGATGATTTAATAATAATTGATTACCTGCATCGCGTAATGCCAATTTTACTTTTTCAGAAAATGTTACTGGATTTGTTTCAAGGCTTGATAAATTGTAAACCGATAAAACAATGGCAATCAAGCCTATACTAATATAAATACCTTTTTTACTCATAACACTGGTAAATTACAGACAATTATAGGACTTTTTACAACTCTTGACACTTCTTTTACATTTTTTTGACACTTTAAACACTTGTTACAGCTAGTTTTACGAATGAATTTAAAAATAGTAATATTATGAACAAATATCTTTTTATTCTCGTACTTGTACTTGTAACTAGTTGTACAACCAAAACCGAAAAGCTCGAAGAGCTTGCAATAGTAGTAAAACATACCGACGATATTAGCGCAGAAAACAATCCGCTTTTGTATTCTGTTTTCAATAAGCCTGACTTTGAAAATGAATTATACGCCGTGAAATTCACTACACTTTCCCATGGTAATGATTTACATGATTTAATTATAGATATGCGATTGAAAACTGGTGGCCATTTTGTATCACCTAACGCAAAAAGGGACTTTAAAGGTAAATTCACTGTGGTAATAGATAAGAACTCTGATTTTAATTTAGTAGGGAATCTTATTGAGTCGCCACTTTCTGTAGAAGAAATCGATTTACATCCATTTATAAATGGTACAGTAAATTGGGTAAGAGAAAACACAACATATACCCAACAAATACGATTAAACAATAGCGATGCTTTTGAGGTTATGGGCTATATTCAATTTACTATTGAGCCTGCCTGCACGTTAGAAAAAGTACCATTTGTTATCAAACAAGTTGATGATGCTTTACAATTTGAATTTTTTGGATGTTAATTTCTAAATCTACCATAGAAAAACTGAAGATTAACATGAAGAGACTTACTGTATTAATTATCACATTAAACCTACTTGTTATGGGCTCTTCCTGTAGTCAAGAGACAACGAGTGCCCCATCGACAGATGATAAAGCCCATAAAATAGATTCATTAATTAGCTTGTATGCCGATTATGAAGGCTTTAATGGATCTGTTCTGGTTGCTCATGAAGGTAAGGTTATTTTAAAAAAAGGGTATGGTTTTGCGAACAAGGAATGGGATATTCCCAATGCTGCTGATACCAAGTTTCAAATAGCATCGGTTACAAAGCCATTTACGTCGTTTTTAATAATGCAGTTGGCGTCTGAGGGCTCGATAGATCTGCATGAACCTATTTCAACCTACTTGCCGTTATATCCCAATACAAGTGGCGATAGTATAACTGTTCATCACCTTCTTACTCATTCATCTGGTTTATCAAGAAGTTTTACTAGCACCCAGCAAGGGAATAACCCTAAAGAAATGATGGTTGATATTGCAACTATGCCATTAGAATTTGCTGCAGGTGAAGCGTTTAAATATAGCAATTCAGGCTATAATCTTTTAGGCTATTTAATAGAAACCCAAACAGGCATGTCCTATGAAGACGCATTAGAAGACCGAATTTTTGAACCACTTGGTATGAAAAACTCTGGACTATTCCATAATAGAACTATTATTAAACAAATGGCATCGGGTTACTATAAAGGTTTTGGAGATTACTTTAATATTGAGCGGAATTATAAATCTTTGGCTTATGCTTCAGGAGGTATTTATTCAACAGTTGAGGATCTTTATATATTTAATCAAGCCCTTAATACTAATAAAATACTACCAAAAGCCTATTGCGATCTAATGAAAAAAGAACATATTGCTGATCCCGGATATGGTGGCTATTATGGTTACGGTTTTGAAGTATTGGAAAAACCTATTGGTAATTCTGAAAAAATGATAGAAACTTATGGGCACAGCGGAGCAATTGATGGTTTTTGTGCATTATACACTATAATTCCCTCTAGTAATTCAACAATTATTTTTTTGAATAACACACGACGTGCCTTTTTAAATACTATGACCACTGCAATTACAGGTATTTTGTATGATGAAACCTATGATTTTCCAAAAATGCCTTTGGCCAAGTTTATGTCTCAAGCTATTGATAACGATGGTATTGAAGCTGGGATTTCATTTTATAAAACGCATCAAGACCATCCGGATTATTATATAAGTGAACAAGAACTTATTGTTGCAGGCTATAAATATTTGCAAGCTGGAAATGCTCAATATGCGGCTGATATATTTAAATTGAGTATAGACGTTTTTCCTGATAAGGATAATCCCTATGACAGTTATGCTGAAGCTTTAATGGCTTTAGGGCGAAACGAAGATGCTATTAAAAACTATAAAAAATCGTTAAAACTAAACCCCAATAACCACAATGCTGAAGCTATGCTTAAAAAGCTACAGAAAGAATAAGTATAATAAAAAAAAGCCACCTTATTTAAGGTGGCTTTTTATCTATTGAACGATTACGCTATAGTACTTCTCTAAAGAAGTCCATCATTTCTTCCTTAAGATCGTAATGCAATTTTATATATGTGCGCATATCTTCGCGTAATGGACGCTGTTCATTAGATAAACGACCATCAATAGTTTCACCAATATCAGCATTATTGATAGCTACCATTTTGTTGCGACAACGATGCAGTAACTTGGAGATGGCATCTTTTTCAATCATAATACGGTTTTGAAACACTTCTAATTTTTTAAGTGCAATTGGATCTTGCTTATATTGAACCACTTCTTCAAGCTTTTCCTGAAAGGTATCCATTTCAGTAAAATGAAATCTTAACTCACGTCTCCAAGTTTCAATATTAAACTTCAAGTCGCTTAAATACATTATTTTTTCTTGCATGATAATATGTTTTATGAGGTTATTACTTCTTGTTTGACTATTTCTTTTTGCACATGAACAGGCACAGCACTATAATTTTCAAATTCTGACGTGTAAGTTGCCCTACCTTGCGTTAATGAACGTAATTGAGATGAGAAATCAGTTAATTCTGCACTTGGGATATTACATTTTAACTGCTGGTAATGTGCTTCAGATTCTATGCCTTGAATAATTGCGCGTCTGCTTTGTAGTTCGGTCATAACGTTACCAATCATTTCTTCAGGAACGCGTAAGGTCATTTTTTCAATAGGCTCCAATAATTTTGGTTTGGCATTTAAAAAGGCTTCCTTAAATGCATGGGAACCAGCTATTTTAAACGATATATCATTTGAATCTACTGGATGCATCTTGCCGTCGTAGACCATAACACGCACGTCTCTAATAAATGAATCAGTTAATGGTCCAGATTCCATGACCTCTAAAATACCTTTCATAATAGATGGTAAATACCTTTGATCTATAACACCACCCACTATACAGTTGTAAAACACCAGCTTTCCACCCCATGGTAAGTTTACTTCTTCCTTACCACGCAGCGAAAACCCTTCAGGGTCTGGCATACCTTCATAATACGGGTCTATCTTTAAATGAACCTGACCAAATTGACCAGAACCACCGCTTTGCTTTTTGTGTCTATAATTAGCTGTGGCACTACGCTGAATAGTTTCTCTGTAAGATATTTTAGGTGTTTCGAATCGGGCTTTCACATCGTATATATTTTCTAAAATCCAGATTAGTGTAGCTAAATGTAATTCACCTTGAGTACCGACTAATGTTTGGTGTGTTTCCTTATTGTACTTGACATCTACTGTTAAATCCTGACTATGAATGCGTTTTAAGGCATCACTTAACTTTTCGTCTTCGGTATTACTCTCTGCAAACACAGCCTTTACCAAACGTGGTTGCGGAAATTTAATTGGTCTAATAATACCTGCACTTTCAGATTGGGCTAATGTATCATTGGTATTAGTGAACTTTAATTTAGTAGTTGCACCAATATCTCCAACGGTTAGTTTTTGAACGGCATGCTTTTGCTTGCCATCCATGATATATAATTGATTAAGCGTTTCTAAATCGCCTGTCCGTGCATTATACAACTTATCGTTAACGTTTATCTCGCCAGACATGACTTTAAAAAATGTAATTTGGCCTAAATTAGGCTGATAAACGGTTTTAAAAACAAACAATGCTGTTTCAGCTTCTTTTGTAGGGTTTAATATTTTTCCATCTCGTGTCTGTTCGGGTTTTAAATCGGCTGCAGCAGGAGCTACATTATCAATAAAGCCCATTAAACGACCTGTTCCCATGTCGTTTAATGCCGAAACGCAAAATACTGGGAATACGTCGTGGTTAAGCATTCCTAACTTAATGCCTTTACGCAGTTCATCTTCATTAAGAGTTCCCTTATCAAAATACAGCTCCATAAGTTCCTCATCGTTTTCAGCTGCTTTTTCAACCAATTCGTTATGCAATTTATTGGCATAGTCTAATTGATCTTCTGGAATAGCTAATTTTTCGGGCTTCCCTCCTTCGGGTTTAAACTTATAGCATTTCATCTTAAGAACATCAATAATGCATTGTGCGCCATCTATCTTAATTGGGTATTGAATGAGCACAGCATTATTTCCCACGAGTTCTTTTAAGCTATTAACGCTCATGTCGTAATCGGCCTTTTCACTATCAATTTTATTAATAACAAATAATGTAGGTTTGTGGTAGCGATCTACATAGTTCCAAATTATTTCTGTACCAATGTCTGCACCATGCTTTGCATTAATAACTGTAACAATGGTATCTGCCACACGAATGGAAGACATAATTTCTCCAATAAAATCGTCTAGGCCTGGTGTATCTATAATATTGATTTTATAGTTGCGCCATTCTGTATGCAAAGGGGTAGCAAAAATAGAAGCACCGCGTTGGTGCTCAAATTCATGGTAATCGGAAACTGTGTTTTGCTGCTCTACAGTGCCTCTTCTGTTTATTAGACCAGCCTCAAAGAGCATGGTTTCAGACAGGGTTGTTTTTCCTGAGCGATGTGTACCTACGAAGGCCACATTTTTGATGTGCTTATCGTCAAATACTTTCATAAGTTGTATGTTTTAATTAAGAAAATTGGTGTGTAGTTTTAATGGTAATAAAGATATTGATTGTCTGAACCATAAAACATGACATAAGTTAGGTTTTTTATTTTTTAAATGCAAAAAGGGCTGATTATATTTAATTAATAATCAGCCCTTTAAAAAAACTACAACTAAAACCTATTTACTTTCTGAAGTTAAATTCGGTAAAACAATATCGTATTCAGCTACATAAATATCTCCTTTTTTGGGTGTTTTAAGGATGTTGTTTATGCCTTTTTTATTTAATTTTTTACGACAAGCCTTTGTTAAAAAGGGATCATCATCAAATAACCATGCGTTTAATGCGTATTCTGGTTTACCAGCTTCCTTAATTTCAGCATGAATTATACGCTTTTCGCGACTATGGGGATAAGAACCAGGTACAAATGTGTAGAAGGTATACTTGCCGTCTGCATCTGTTTTAATCCAACCTCTATTATAAACATAGCGTTTATCGTCTTTGGTTTTCATATCAAAATAACCATCTTGGTCTTGATGCCAAATAAACAGAATAACATCTTTTGCAGGTGTTAGACCATCACTTTTATAAATGGTTCCCGTTATTTTAAGTTTGTTTTCCTGCGTTTCGTAAGTAGGTATGGTATCTACATTGCTTAATGTAGTGACATCATAATCATAGATTGGGCTTCTATGTAAATAATCGAAAGGCACTTCTTCTAAAACATTAGAAGCTGCATCTTGTGCACTCAACTGATGAAAAACTATTGAAACAAACAGGCAGACTAAAAGTAGGATTATTTTTTTCATGGAGCTTAACTTTTATAATTCCCTCAAAATTAAGCGCTTCAATAGGTTTGAACCTAAAAAATCATGTGAACTTAAAAATATTACGACAAAAGGAATTTAGTTGTAAAAATCTTCGATGAATGACTATTATAATTTAAAGTAAACCAATAATTTAAACTAGGAAGAAGGTGTTAAAATGTTAATTTTTACTATTCTAACAATACATTAACACACTTTATCGTTTATTTTTTTAATTTCGTCGATTGAAAATTTAAAAATCGACACATCATCAATCAATATAGAATAAGATTAATAGCAAATGAAATCACTTTTTTTTAGCCTACTTATAGTTGGTTCAGTACTAACAAGTTTTGCCCAAAGTAGCCCTGAGTTTAAAAAAGCAGATAAATTATTAGAACTTTTTGAGGATATTGAAAATCAGCAATTTTCTCAAGAAGTACAATCCGAAGATCAGTTATCAGCATTTGACATTACTGCTAAAAACTGGGATACTGAACACGTAAAGATTGATTACGATACTAAAGCAACGTTCCCTTTACAGATTACTTTCCAAGACTCTAATTATGTTTCACCTATTGGAAGAGACAAAGTTATTACCTCTCGCTTTGGTTGGCGTTGGGGTCGCGCACACAGAGGTATTGATATTGACTTGATAACAGGCGACAGTCTTTTTGCTATGTTTGATGGTATTGTACGCTTTGCCAACTATAGTTCAGGACATGGACGCACTGTTGTTGTAAGACATTACAATGGTGTTGAAACCCTATATGCGCATTTATCTAGTTATGGCGTAAAAGCTAACGATACTGTAAAGGCAGGTGATTTTCTGGGTAAAGGTGGTCGTTCGGGTAATGCTCGTGGTAGCCATTTGCATTTAGAGATGACCTACAATGGTGTTCATATCAATCCGGAATACCTCTTAAAGTTTGATAACAATAACGATGTCAATGCATCAGAATTATGGGTAACCAAAAAATGGACACGTCCAGAATTACACAGTAGTCGTCGCCAAAGTAAACTGGAACTGTTGACTACCGAAGAAGAACTGGAAGCCTACCTTGAAAAGCCTACAGAAGTTTATGTTGTACGCAAAGGTGATACGTTATCTAGAATATCTGCACGAAATAATGTGAGTATCGCTGCTCTATGCAAATCAAACCACATTCGTAGAAATTCTACATTACGTATTGGGCAAAAGTTGGTTATTGAAAAAACACTTTAGTTGTTTTAATAGTATTTTTTACGTAACCAAAAGGCCACACGTACTAACAAGATTAAAGCGGGAACTTCAATTAATGGTCCTACCACTCCTGCAAATGCTTGCCCCGAGTTTAAACCAAAAACAGCAATAGCAACAGCAATGGCTAATTCAAAGTTATTACCGGCTGCTGTAAAAGCGATAGCTGCATTTTTATCGTAAGGTGCACCCATTGCTTTACTAACTCCAAAGCCAATTAAAAACATAATAACAAAATAAATAATCAGTGGTATTGCTATAATGACGATATCCATTGGAATCCCTACAATTAGTTCACCCTTAAGTGAAAACATAACGATTATAGTAAATAATAAGGCTACCAAGGTCAGTGGCGAAATGGTTGGTATAAAAGTTTCAGTATACCACTGCTCTCCTTTTACACGAACTAAAATCAATCTACTTAAAATGCCCATCAAAAATGGTATTCCCAAATAAATGGCCACACTTTCAGCAACTGTAGTAATTGAAATATCTACAATAGCTCCGTCAAACCCAAAGTAAGGAGGTAATACCGTTATAAATAGCCAAGCATAAAAACTATAAGCAAATACTTGAAAAATGCTATTTAAGGCCACTAAACCCGCTCCATATTCACTACTACCTTCTGCAAGATCATTCCAAACTAAAACCATTGCAATACATCTGGCCAAGCCTATTAAAATTAACCCAACCATGTATTCTGGATAATCCTGCAAAAATATTAAGGCTAAAACAAACATAAGCACAGGGCCAATAATCCAGTTTAATATCAAAGAAATGGATAATGTTTTGGTATCAGAAAATACTTTAGGTAATAAAGCGTAATTGACTTTAGCCAGAGGTGGATACATCATTAAAATTAAGCCAATGGCAATGGGAATATTGGTTGCTCCACTGCTTAAAGCATTAATCTTGTTTGGGATTGAGGGCATAAAATAACCCAAACCAACTCCAAAAGCCATAGCAAGAAAAATCCAAAGCGTTAAATATTGGTTTAGAAATCCTAATCTTTTTTGCTGTGTCATTTCATTTTTATTTTAGAGAATATGGCATGCAATTCGGTTGCTATTTGCAAACTACGTTCTTTATATTTTTCTACTTGTTCCGGTGTTCCATCAAATAGTTTTGGATCATCAAATGTCAATGGTATTCTAACATCGGCAGTTGGAATAAACGGACAGTCGGCATCTGCTTCAGAACAGGTTAAAACTGCTGCAAAATCTGATGATGGATTAAAGTCATCAAAATATGTTTTTGAAAACCCAATAATTGGCTGCCTATTGGGACTGTATTTAATAGCATAAACAGGGTTTGCTCCTTCAGTAAGTGTTTGAAAAATGAACCCTTGATCTTGCAAAGTTTGGGCTGTCATAGGAAACATGGCAGTAGCCTCTGTACCTCCTGAATAGCAATTAACATTTGGGATACCGAAATACGAAGCCATGGTTTGAGCCCATATTTGTGACAAGTGACTACGCCTTGAATTGTGAGTACATATAAAGTTAAGGTTTACCTCTTCATTATTATCAACCTTTGTTTGAATATATGTAATGAGTTGGTTATGTACATCTGTTCTATTGGAGCGCATGGTTGACAGATCTAAACGCTCTATATTATCTTTAATTTTTTGATATATCATTTTTGTTTTCTTTAAATTCCTACTACTTGACTACGTTTTTCCATTATAATATTGTCATACCAAATGCCACGCAATTGTCCTATGCGCTGACGGTAACCTATGGTACGAAAGCCACACTTTTCATGCATCTTAATACTTGCAGTATTATCACTAAATATGCCAGATTGAAGCGTCCAAATTCCGTTTAATTCACTTTCATGAATTAATTTTTTAAGAAGCATAGTTCCAACACCTTTTTGTTGAAAGTTTTCAGACACATAAACACTAACTTCTGCTACCCCAGAATAAACTTTTCGTTTTGAAACAGCACTTAAAGCGGCCCAGCCAGCAATATGGCCTTGAGCTACTAGAGCTAATCGAGCAAAGGGTAAATATTTGGAGTCCCACTGAAACCAATTAGGAATTTGTGTTTCAAAAGTAGCTAAACCAGTATTAATGCCATACTCATAAATTTGAGCGACTTCAGGGTAATTTTCTTTATTGATAATTGAAAATGTCATGCTTTCCAATTAGGAGCAACCTGAATCTGGTGTGCAACAGCTTTCAACTTCTTGTTTTAAATCTGACAGAGCAACTTTTGCTTTAGAAACCGGAATACCGCAGTTATCTTTTGCCAGACAATCGGTTTTTTTTGTTGTCAACAAGAAATTAATCCCATCAAAATCCAATCCGTATTTTCCAATGGTATCGCCTTGATACTCTACTTCTATTTCTAAATCTGGTAATTCCAATACGCGCTCTGAAAGTTCTATAATATGTATTAGTTTTTCAGGATGTAGTCTGTGATTATAATCATTGGCTTCCCACAATTGAAAACTTATGACCTCTTCTTTTCTAACCGTTCCACCACAATCAATAAAGTTCTTATCTATTTTGCCTATTTCAGTAACGTGAAAATGACTCGCCACCAATTCACCATTTGGCAATTGAAAACCAATGGTTTTTAAATCTTTTAAATGATTTTTAATTTCTGATAGTTTCATAATAATAATTTTATATGTGTTTAACAGCAGTCACCTGCTCTATTTACTTTTTGAGTAAAAAAGGCTTGGAATAGTGTTTCAATTTCTGACCAAGTTTCTTGGTCTATACAATAACAAACACTTGTTCCTTCGATGTTGCCCTTAATGATTTTCATATTTTTCAACTCTTTCAAGTGCTGTGAAATAGTAGGTTGAGCTAAACCAATTTCGTTTACCAAATCACCACAAATACAGGTGTTAGACTTAAACAACTGTTGCAGTATGGCTACCCTAGCAGGATGCCCAATGGCTTTTGCCAATGACGCTATCCTGTTTTGTTGTTCTGTAAATATTTCTTTCTTAGTAATACCCATCTTTAATTTATTTATTGCAATATTACGATTATAATTTAATATCTTCAAAGAATATTATTAGAAATAATAAATAAAAGTTAAAATTTCTTTATTAATAGTATTACTATTATATTTGCACCATATGTTATTTTATATGAAAAATTTATTATCAAATATTAAAATTGTCGTTCCAGAAAAGATCTATATTAAGGATCCAGAAACATCTGACCTAGGTAAGCGCATAATTGAATATAGTATTAAATTAATAGATGAAGTTGGTTTTGATCATTTTACGTTCAAGAAATTAGGAGTAGAAATTAAATCCAATGAAAGTTCAATTTATCGTTACTTTGAAAGTAAGCATAAACTCCTACTCTATTTATCGTCATGGTATTGGGCTTGGATAGAATACCAATTAGCATTTGAAACCCATAATATTACAGACCTAAAAGAAAAACTAGAAAAAGCAATAGAAATAGTAACCAGAAGTGTTAGTGAAGATTCTAACTATACCCATATAAATGAAGTTACATTACACAGAATTATTGTAAATGAAAACTCAAAATCGTTTTTAACGAAGGAAGTTGATCAGGAAAACAAGGATGGTTACTTTATTGTTTACAAGCGCGTAATTAGTAGGCTTAATGATATTATTTTAGAGATTAATCCTAACTATGAATATTCATTAAGTTTAGCTAGTACTATTACCGAAGGTGCTCTACATCAGCATTTTTTAAAAGATCATTTTAAGACTTTGACAAATTGTAATGATCAAAGAACACCTACAACCTTTTTTACCAAACTTATTTTAGACACCTTACAAAAATAGTTATGAGCAATGATAAATTAACACCTTGGCATCGTTTTTTGGGTTTATTACAACTCGAGAAAAAAGATATTTTTCAAATATTTTACTATGCTATTTTTTCTGGAATAGTGTCACTTTCCCTTCCATTGGGAATTCAGGCTATTATTAATCTTATACAAGGTGCCCAAGTGTCTACCTCATGGATTGTTTTGGTCATATTAGTCACTCTGGGCGTGGTTTTTTCAGGAGCACTTCAGGTTATGCAACTGCGCATAATTGAAACCGTTCAGCAGCGTATTTTTACTCGAGCTTCCTTTGAGTTTAGCTATCGGTTTCCAAAGATTAGAATGAGTGAACTTCGAAATTATTATCCGCCAGAGCTCGCCAATCGGTTTTTTGATACGTTAACCATTCAAAAGGGGTTGTCCAAAATATTAATAGATGTCCCTACTGCTCTATTGCAAATAGTTTTTGCTTTAATACTGTTATCATTTTACCACCCATTTTTCATTGTCTTTGGATTGGCTTTACTATTGCTTGTTTATGTCGTATTTAAGTTTACTGCCAGACGTGGTTTGGAAACCAGTTTGGAAGAATCACGACACAAATACATGGTTGCGCATTGGATACAGGAAGTCGCACGAACTATTGTAAGTTTCAAACTTTCTGGCAATACCAATTTGGCTGTTACTAAAAACGATGCTTACGTTTCTGATTATTTAAAAGCTCGAGAAAGTCATTTTAGGATATTGATTATTCAGTTTTTACAAATGATAAGTTTTAAGGTGGTTATTACTGCAGGTCTCTTGCTAATTGGTGGTGCTTTGGTTTTGAATCAGGAAATGAACATCGGTCAGTTTGTTGCAGCAGAAATTATTATTCTTTTGGTAATAGCTTCTGTTGAAAAATTAATATTAGGACTTGAACCTTTTTACGATATCCTTACATCTATTGAGAAATTAGGGCAAGTTGTAGACAAGAAATTAGAATCTCAAGACGGTGAAATGCCAGATTTCAATAATAAATTGGATATCGAACTTAATGATGTAACATATAGTGTTAAAAACCGTGAAAAGGCTATTTTAAAAAATATTAGTTTACATATACCGAGTAAGAGCAGAATTGTAGTTAGAGGCGAAAGTAGCTCTGGTAAATCTAGTTTGTTACGATTAATTTCTGGAGTTATTAAACCAACAAGCGGACAAGTTATTGTTAATAACCATGCACTAAAAAGCATCAACCTCAATCATTATCGATCGCATTTAGGCATGTCGCTTTCTGAAGAAACCCCTTTCATTGGTACTATAAGAGAAAACATCACTTTTGGAAACCCTAATATTTCTGATGATGCTATTTACCAAGCGCTAGAGAATGTTGGGCTTTCTGAATTTATAAAGGAACAAGAGGATGGATTGCAAACCATTTTGCACCCAGAAGGTAGACAAATGTCATACACCACTTCCAAGAAAATAATACTGGCTAGAGCTATAGTCATGCAACCACAGGTTCTAATTTTGGAAGATCCGTTAGACCAATTTAGTGTTGAAGAAACTACAAAAATTATTAACTATTTAACTAGTGACCAACATCCTTGGACCTTGATTGTGGTGAGTAGAAATAGAGAATGGGAAACTAAATGTCACAAGTCTATAGAACTTGTTAATGGTGAAATTAAAAAATAATAACAACGTGTTATGCTAAACATTTCTAATAATAAACTGCACAAAATAATTCCACTAACAGATTTTAAATCTGGCAAAATGGTATTTAACAAGAGCTATTATAAGGTGCTCAATAAGTTTTTATTGGCATTTGCAATAATCATCATTATCATCCTCTTTTTGCCTTGGACCCAAAACATAACTGGTCAGGGGCAAGTTACCACTTTAAAACCCAATCAACGACCACAAACCATTCAATCGCAAATACCTGGTAGAATTGAGGAATGGTTTGTACAAGAGGGTGATTTCGTTAATAAAGGTGATACCATTTTGAGAATCTCTGAAATTAAAAGTGAGTATTTTGATGACCAATTGGTAGAGCGAACAGGTGACCAAATTACGGCCAAAACGTCGTCTGTTTCTGCCTACAAAGGAAAGGTGGAAGCTTTAAACAATCAAATTATCGCTTTACAGCAAGAACGCCAATTAAAACTTAAACAAGCCGAAAACAAGCTTTTACAATCCAGACTCAAGGTAAAAAGTGACAGTATAGACTTTGAAGCGGCTAAAACCAATATAGACATTGCAGAACGGCAATACAACCGTACCGTCACGCTTCAAGAAGAAGGATTGAAAGCTGTTAAAGATGTTGAAGAAAAACGATTGAAGCTTCAAGAGAATCAAGCGAAGCTGATTTCACAAGAAAATAAATTATTGGCCAGTATTAACGAAGTTATTAATGCCGAAGTAGAAATAGGTCGTATTCGTGCTGAATATTCCGATAAAATCTCGAAAGCACAAAGTGATATGTATACGGCTCAATCCAATCAATTTGATGCAACTGCTCAAGTAACAAAGCTGGAAAACGAATATACCAATTATCAGAAACGAAATAATTTACGCTTTGTAACTGCGCCTCAAAGTGGTTTTATTAATAAAGCGCTGCAAGGTGGTATTGGTGTAACCTTCAAGGAAGGTGAAGCCTTGGTTGGCATTATGCCTTCACAATTTGAACTAGCAGTTGAAACTTATGTTAGACCTATAGATTTACCTTTACTACATATAGGTGAAAAAGTTCGGGTGCAATTTGACGGTTGGCCAGCCATTGTGTTTAGCGGTTGGCCGAATGTTTCCTATGGAACCTATGGTGCTAAAGTTGTGGCTATTGAAAATTTTATTAGCGATAATGGTCGTTACCGCGTGTTATTAGCTCCAGATGAGACAGATTACGAGTGGCCTGAAGCCATTCGCGTTGGTTCAGGTGCTAGAACTATTGCATTATTGAATGATGTTCCTATTTGGTATGAGGTTTGGAGACAGCTAAACAGCTTCCCTCCTGACTATTACTCTCCCCAAATAAAAGAATCTAAAGACAAAAAGAAATAAATCCATGAAACAGATTGTATTTAGTATTTTCTTATGTTTTAGTTTGAATATATCTGCACAACAGCCCGTTGATTCGATATTGACATTGTCAGAATATTTGGGTTATGTAAAAGCTTTTCATCCTATCGTAAAGCAAGCCAATTTAATTGTAAACGAAAGTGAATTAAAACTATTAAAGTCTCGTGGAGCCTTCGACCCCAAAATTGAAGTAGATTATGATCGGAAGAAATTTAAGAATACAGAGTATTATGATAAACTGAACGCCACTTTTAAGATTCCTACGTGGTATGGTGTAGAATTCAAAGGAAATTTTGAAGAAAATGAAGGTGTTTATTTAAACCCTGAAGCTACATTACCAGATGATGGACTATATAGTGTTGGTGTTTCCATAGATATTGCCAAAGGGTTGATAATGAATGAACGCATGAATATGCTTAAGCAGGCGAAATTGTTTGTTAAACAAGCCGAAATGGATAGGCAATTACTGGTCAATGATATACTATTTCAAGCATCTGTAACATATTTCAATTGGTTAAAAGCTTATAACGAAAAACAAGTTTTTGATGACTTTGTTGAAAACGCTTCGTTTCGATTTAATGGCGTTAAAAAAAGCTATGAGGTTGGTGAGCGTGCTGCCATAGATACAACCGAAGCTAGAATAGCACTTAACGATAGGCGCCTAAATCTTGAAAAAGCACGCATCAATTACATAAAAGCAAGCCTTGATTTATCAAACTACCTTTGGCTGGACAACAATGTACCTATTGAATTACAGGATAATATTACACCTGATGTAAATACACGTGTGCAAATTGATGCTGTATTAAGCACTTCGGAGTTTGATATGGCTACATTTAATATTGACACACATCCTAAAATGTTATCATTAAACTATAAATATGAAGGTTTGGATATTGAGAGACGCTTTGCTTCCAATAATTTATTACCTAGAGTGAATCTTGAATACAATTTTTTATCTGAAACACCAGAGATTATTAATTCCTTTAACACAGCAAATTATAAAAGCGGTTTAAATATTAGTATGCCATTGTTTTTGAGAAAGGAACGTGCCGCTATAAAACTTGCAAATCTTAAAATGCAGGATACTGAATTTGAAATTGAAGCTACTAAAGTGACGCTTAAAAATAAAATTTCAGCCATAGATCAGGAACTTGATTCATTTCAAGTGCAAAATGTATATAATAATGATATAGTTACCGATTATGAAAAACTACTTTCTGCAGAAGAGCGCAAATTCTTTTTAGGTGAAAGCTCCATTTTCCTCGTTAATAGCCGTGAATCTAAATTAATTGATGCCAAATTGAAAGCCATAAATTTGGAATATAAATTCTTTGAAACTAAAGCCAAATTATTTAACGTGCTATCGACTTTGCCCTTCTAAAAAAGTAGTTGTTATACATCTGTTATTTTAGTAAAAACTGTTATTTTGCAGCTTTCAGAATCTAATCTTTTTAATGAAAGTTTGTATAGCAGAAAAGCCTAGTGTGGCCAGAGAAATTGCCAATGTTTTAGGAGCAAAAACTAAATACGATGGTTATTTTGAAGGTAATGGCTACGCAGTAACATACACTTTTGGACATTTATGTACGCTTAAAGAACCTAATGA
Source organism: Hanstruepera flava (assembly GCF_023634025.1). GTDB lineage: Bacteria > Bacteroidota > Bacteroidia > Flavobacteriales > Flavobacteriaceae > Hanstruepera > Hanstruepera flava. The sequence continues at coordinate 113,590 of NZ_JALJCW010000004.1, forward strand.
CTACAAACCACATTGGAAGCGTTGGGATTTGAACAACTTACCCATGTTGCCTGAAAAATTTGAAACTAAAATTGCAGGTGATTCTGGAATAAAAAAACAGTTTAACATAGTAAAATCACTCTTCGAAAAAGCCGATGTTGTCATTAATTGTGGTGATGCTGGCCAAGAAGGAGAACTTATACAGCGTTGGGTACTTAACCAAGCCAATTATAAGGGAAAGGTGCAGCGCTTGTGGATTTCATCTTTAACTACTGAAGCCATAAAAGAAGGTTTTGATAATTTAAAATCTTCTGAAAACTACAACAATCTATATTATGCTGGATTCTCTCGTGCCATTGGAGATTGGCTGTTAGGTATGAATGCCACACGATTATATACGCTTAAACATGGTGGCTACAAACAAGTATTATCCATTGGACGTGTACAAACACCAACCTTGGCTATGGTGGTGAATCGGTTTAAGGACATTGAAAATTTTACGCCACAACCCTATTGGGAGTTACAGACATTGTATCGTGATACTTTATTTGCGTATGAAGATGGGCGATTTACTAAAATGGAAGAAGGTCAAACTTTAGCTGATAAAGTCAAGGAAGAAAATTTCGAAATTATATCTATAACCAAAAAGAAAGGTAAGGAATATGCTCCAAAATTATTCGATTTAACAGGATTACAAGTTTATTGTAATACCAAGTTTGGGTTTTCAGCTGAAGAGACCTTAAAGATAGTTCAACGTTTATATGAAATGAAAGTGGTTACCTATCCAAGGGTTGATACCACATTTTTACCTAATGACATATATCCAAAAGTCCCAGGTATTTTACAGAAGCTAACTCATTATAGTAATTTGATTCAACCACTTTTGGGTAAAAAAATCAAGAAGTCCAGCAAAGTCTTTAACGATAAAAAAGTAACCGATCACCATGCCATTATCCCTACTGGTATGCAAACCAGTTTGCAATACAATCAGCAACAGGTGTATGATATTATTGTAAAACGTTTAATTGCTGTATTTTACGATGACTGTTCGGTTTCCAATACAACAGTAATTGGAAAAGCTGCCGACGTAAATTTTAAAGCAACTGGAAAGGAAATACTTGAAAAAGGATGGCGCATTGTTTTTGAAACTGAAAACACAACAAAAAAAGAATCTGGGATTCTACCTACATTTATCAAAGGTGAAGAAGGCCCACATGAGCCTTCGTTTCTAGAAAAGCAAACCAAACCACCAAATCAATTTACGGAAGCCTCTCTCCTACGTGCCATGGAAACGGCAGGTAAACAAGTTGATGATGATGAACTTCGTGATTTAATGAAAGAAAATGGTATTGGACGACCATCAACACGAGCCAATATTATTGAAACCCTATTCAGGCGAAAATATATCAAGAGGAATAAAAAACAAATCTTGCCAACGGTAACAGGCATTCAGTTAATTGACACCATACAAAATGACCTTTTAAAATCTGCTGAACTAACAGGAACTTGGGAAAAGCAATTAAAGGATATAGAAAAAGGGACCTATAGCGCCAGTGAATTTATTAGAAACATGAAGCAAATGGTTGACGATTTGGTCTATGAAGTTCGTAGTGAAACCAAACGCGCCAATATTACGCATATTAATAATAAGGCTAAAATCTCCAATTCAAAATCAACTCAAAAAACCACAAAAGAATTAGCTGGAAAATCCTGCCCAAAATGTAAACAAGGTATTATTTTAAAAGGGAAAAAGGCTTATGGCTGTTCAGCATATAAAACGGGCTGTAACTTTGTACTTCCATTTAAATATAAAGAAAAACGCATATCTGAAAAACAATTTATTAGATTATTGGATAAAGGATCTACTGTAAACCTTAAAGGCTTTAAAACAGATTCAGGAGCCGTTGAAGGCTTATTGCGTTTTGATGATAATTTCAACTTAAAGCTAGAGCTCAAAAAGGCAGAACACCGTATACCTGATAAAATCTCCTGTCCAAAATGTAAAAAAGGCACTGTTATAAAAGGCAAAACAGCCTATGGTTGTTCTGAATATAACATGGGTTGTGATTTTGTTTTTTCTTTTGAGACCATTAAGCAGTTTGCCAATGGAAAAAAGCTAACCAAAGAATTGGTCTACGATATAATTTCTAAACCCATAAAGTAAAATGTGATAAATGTCATTTTTATGACAAGACTCACGTTGTAAATTTACAGTCAGTTAATTACAAAATCTATCGATATGATTAATCAATTTCTTGCAATGTCTAATTGGAATAATGGCGTAATCATGATTGCCATTTTTGCCCTAGTATGTCTTGTTTTAATTGGAGTACTTGTAAACTTTATGATGGGAGGCAAAAAGAATACTCCTGAAAATGACACGGATTCAGATTAAACTGTAAGCTCTTTAAACTGTATATCCAAAGCCTTTTGTATATCGTGTACTTTCTGTAACTCATTGGGGACTACAAGTGCTATTGATCGTCCTGTTTTACCTGCGCGAGCGGTACGGCCACTTCTATGTGTATAGTATTCCATTTGTTCTGGTAATTGATGGTGAATTACAAAAGCCAAGTTTGTGACATCAATTCCACGTGCTGAAACATCTGTGGAAACCAATATCTTTAGTGACTCATTTTTAAAAGCACGCATCACTTTATCACGTTCTTTTTGTTGCATATCTCCTTCCAAAACATCAACTGCAAAACCTTCATTGTGCAAGGTTTCTGTTAAGTTTTTGGCACCTGCTTTTGTACGACAAAAAATGATGCCGCGTTGTTCATCAAATCGATCTAACAAACCCGTTAGAACACTTGTTTTATCCTTTATAGATGTTTTTATGAATTGATGCGTAATATTGGCATTTACCAAACTGTTTTTATTGACTTCAACCTTTATTGCTTTGGGTGACATATAAGTCTTAATTATACGCTGAATGTCTTCAGGCATAGTAGCAGAAAACAACCATGTGTAACGCTTTCCAGAGGTATACTTTAAAATTTTATTCAAATCGTGTTTAAAACCCATACTTAACATTTCATCGGCTTCATCTAACACCAAAGTTTTAATATTCTTTATATCAATTTCGCCTCGTTCAATAAAATCTAGCAACCTACCAGGTGTGGCCACAACAATATGGGTTGTACGCTGCAATCTTTTAATTTGTCTATCCATCCTTTCGCCACCATAAACACCTTCAGCAAAAATTTTCAAATCACAGTATTTGGTAAATTTAAATAACTGTTTTTGTATTTGTTGTACCAATTCTCTAGTTGGCGCCAAGATTAAAGCCTGAATGTTGGTGTTATCAGGATCAATTTGATGAAGAACAGGCAATCCATAAGCAGCCGTTTTCCCGGTACCGGTTTGAGCCAAACCAATAAAATCGGTTTCAGTAGTTAATAAAGTAGGAATTGTTTCTTCTTGTATTTGTGTTGGCGTTTTAATATTAAGCTCCTTTAAAGCCTTTATAAACTCTTTTTCCACACCTAATTCTGTAAATGAACTCATAATCTTAAAATTGAAATGCAAAGGTATAGTTATTTATAAGCATGGCTCTATTGTATTTCAATTATATTTGCTTTTATACAGCGTAAATCGACATGCACAAAAACAATATCCATAACAAGCCATATGATTTTGATAATTTAATGATGATAAATCCTGAATTAAAGAAACATATGTTTACTAACAATTACAAGAATACAACTATTGACTTTTCGAATTCACATGCTGTTTATGAACTTAACAAAGCTTTGTTGATTTTACATTATAACTTAACGGATTACCAACTGCCAGAAGGTTATTTATGTCCACCCATTCCTGGAAGAGCAGATTATATTCATCATTTAACAGATTTATTGCAAACAAATGATACACCAATAGTTGGATTGGATATTGGTGTTGGTGCTAATTGCATCTATCCTATTCTAGCTGCCCAGATTTACGGTTGGAAAATGGTTGGTAGCGATATTAATCGTGATGCTGTGAATATTGCTCACCATAATTTGAATTTAACAGAAGCTCTTTCAGATTATATTGAAATTCGTCACCAAGATAATCCTGCTTATATTTTTAGAAATATTATTAGGTTTGGTGAGTATTATCATTTTACCATGTGCAATCCACCTTTTCATGCATCGGAAAAGGAAGCTTTAAAAGGCACGCAACGTAAATGGAGTAATTTAACGGGTGAATCTAATTCTGAATTAAATTTTGGTGGGCAAGCTCATGAATTATGGTGCAATGGTGGCGAAGCACTATTTATTAAGCGTATGATAAAGGAAAGTGTACAGTTTAAAGCACAGGTTGGTTGGTTTACAACGTTAGTTTCAAAAGGTGCGCATTTACCAAAACTTCAAAAACAATTACATAAACTAAAAGCAGCTTATAAAGTTATTGATATGACTCAAGGTCAAAAACAATCACGGATTTTAGCCTGGCGTTTTGAAGATCAATCGAATTTATAATATCCACATTTTAAATAAGCTCCTTCAGGAAAACCAATAGGATGATCCGAATCATGTTGGGTTTTTAAATTGACTTTAAAGGGTCGGTTTGTAGCTTTTAAAACCTGTTGATTGATATCAAAAAACGAATCAGCTAAAACACGAGACGAACAAGACGCTAAAACCAAAAGCCCTTTTTTTGCAGTGAGCTTCTCTCCTAGTTTAGCTAATTGTGCGTATTTCTTTTTGGCTAAATGGATTTCAGACTGTTGCTTGGCAAAACTTGGTGGATCAATCACAACCACATCAAAAGTCTGCTTTAATTGAATAAGTTTTTCCATTTCTTCAAACGCATCACCAGCTATAGTAGTATGTTTTCCGGAATAGTCATTGAGTTTTCCATTTTCTACTGCAATCTCCAGAGCCTGTTTACTAATATCCAAACTTGTGACTTCTTTCGCTTGATTGGCCAAGGCATGAACCGAAAAACCGCCTGCATACGAAAACACATCTAAAACAGTTTTGCCTTTGCTCCATTCGCCTACTCGTTTTCTATTGTGTCTATGATCTAAAAAATAACCCGTTTTATGACCTTTAATGACATTAGCTGAAAAATGAACACTATGCTCCACAAACTGAACAGTCTCATTTTCCAATTCACCGTAAATGACTTGACCATCTGAATAATCTATATTGGATTGTTGAAGATTTCTGCTTAACCGTAGTACAACAGTTTCTGCTTTAGAGATATCGATTAAACTTTTAATAATTGGCTTTAAATAAGGAAACCAAATAGCTGAATATAACTTTACAACCAGTACATTGGCATAAACATCGGCTATGAGTCCAGGGAATCCATCATTTTCTCCAAAGAGTAAACGATAACTATTGGTATTGGTTTTTAAAAGGGCTTCCCTTTTTTTAAATGCACTTTGAATAGCCTTGTTAAAAAAGGCATCATCAATTTTTTGCGAGCCGCCATGATGCAGCATTTTTATACGAATGGGTGACGATTTATCATGTAAACCAATACCAATAACCGAATCATCACGTTTTCTAAAGATGATACAAATATCGCCTGTTTGTCCTTCCTTGTTCTGTTTAACAATACTGCTTTCAAAAACCCAAGGATGACCTTGCAATACACTGCGTTCGCCATTAGCATTTAATTTAATTGCTAGTCGTGAAATGAGTTTATTGTATTCTGGGATGTTTAGTTGATTTGACAATTCCAATATATTTTGAATTTATAAATACTTGTTTTCTACAACCTCCCATTCATACATTTCTCCAAATTCAGAAAGTCCTTTCGGTTTGACTTTAATTTCTAAAACCTCAATTTTTTCTCCTTCCAACGAGATATTCCCAGTTTTTGAAATAATCTTATTGTTCAAGAAATCAAATTCATCATTTTCGTAATTTCCACTGGCCGCATGAACATACATGCTTTTTGCACTAACTATTTTGAAATTATTTTTGACCTTTTTAAAAGTATAAGACTGATTGGAACGTGTATATTCATAAAATATAGTCAATAGCCCATCTTCTATTGACAGTTCAGGTTCAATGTAAGTGGCCATACCTCCTTCATCACCTCTAGCGATAAACTTATTGTTTTGAACAATTACTTTTGGTGTATTATCTTCATTGATTAAAACCAAGATTACTCTTGGTTTTTGTTTTAAGATTTTACAGCCAGTACACCTTTTTTCTAGAACGCTATCTTTTGATTCAAGCACCAATGCCAAGTCTTCAAGGTTATCATTATTCAAATCGCCTTTAGCGTTTACAAGAATTTTCCAATCTAAATTATTATTTATTGACTCAAAAGTTTCTCCTATGAAATCAGGATAAATAAAACTGTTGGTTTGTGACAGCCCATTAACAAAAACGAAAGCAAGAAAAAGGTTTAAAACTATTTTTTTCATAAGGATGTAAAAATAAAAAATGCACAGCAACTAAATCACTGTGCATTTATATTATTTAAATTTTAGTTATTGAGAAACTACTGGATTTCCAAAAATATCCAATTCTATAACGGTTTTGCCCAGTTTTTGAACTTCATCCCATTGCGTGGCTTTATCTCCAACAACCACATAAATCATATCGTCTTCAACTAAATACTCATCGATAATATTTTTATAGTCATCAACAGTCATAGCAATAAGCTCCTCTTGATCTTTTTCTATATAATTCATAGCATAACCATACTTACTAATGTTGCGAAGTAGAGCTAATTTTGCTCCTAAACTTTCATAAGCTCTTGTATTTGCCTTCAATAACTTGTTTTTGGTAAGTTCTACTTCTTCTTCACCAAAACTCTCAGCATAAGTCGCTAACATATCTTCAATTATCTCAAGTGATTTCAACGTTGCATTAGCACGAACACTAGAGCGAACGGTATATGGTGCTATTTCTAAACTATTACCTACACCAGAATATGCACCATAAGTATAGCCTTTTTCAATTCGTAAGGTTTGAAACAAGCGGCCACTTGAACCACCACCTATGATTTCGTTAGCGAAATCCAGATTATTGGCATCAGCATTTTTAGCCGATAAAGCCAATTTACCAATATTTAAAACCGATTGTTTAGAATCTGGCACATCTATAAAGAATAATAAATCTTGTTTATTGTTTCCAGAAATTGAATAATCTGCAATTTCTGGTGCTTCTCCTACCCAATCGTTTAAAGTTGCTAAAATAGTCTTAGTATTTTCAGGAGTAATGGCTCCTGCTATGTGGAATGAAGCATTGGCCGGAACCAAGTTTTTATAATAGGTTTTTAAATCGTCCAATGTAATATTTTCGACGGTATTCAACATACCACTTCCTGGCACTGCAAACGGATGACCATCTCCATACAATAATTTGTTGTAGGCCAAGCTAGCAATTGCATTTGGGTTGGCTTCACGATCCTTCAATCCAGTTTCTAAAGCTTTTTTTAATCGCGTATATTCGCTTTCGTCCCAACGAGGTTCTAAAAGAATCTCTTTTACTAATGCTATTGTCTCTTTAAAGTTTTTAGTTAAGCAAGAACCCGTAATATGAAAATCTTCGTTGGCACTATACATACCAATACTTGCTCCTAATAAGCCAAAAGCTTCTTCCAATTCAGCTGGTGTTTTATTAGCAGTCCCCTCCATCATTAAATCACTTAATAAATTTGCTACTCCAGCCTTACCTTTTGGATCTAATAAGTGACCTCCAGGGATTGTAATATCAAATTGTACTAATGGTATTTCATTATTTTCAATGCCATATAATTCCATGCCGTTTTCCAATTGAGCTGTCCATATATCTGGCATCTTGAATTTTGGTAATTCGCCAAATGGTGGTTCGCTTCTATCGTACTTACTTGGTGTCTTTTCGTACTCGGCTTCTTCACCTTGACTAACCTCTTCGTTTGCAACATTTTGCTTAACTTCTTCAATCCAAACGGTAGCTTCTTTGGAATCTGTAACAGCTAAATCCAATTGGCCTTTTGGGACCACACTTGTCATGACATAGCTTTTACCTTTTATGTATTGATTGTATACACGCATAACATCTTTAGCCGTTACTGCATTGGTCAGTTTAGCTGTTTTAGTAATGTAACTTGGATCTCCTCCAAACTCATTGTCTTGACCTAACTGAAAAGCTTTATTCAATACCGTGCTTATTCCTTGATACAAGTTAGTTTCCAATTCCGCTTTTATACGTTTTAAGTCACGTTCATTTACACCTTCAGTTTCAAATTTCTGTAACCCACTGTTGATAGCAGATTGTACTGCATCTAAATCGGTGCCTGCGTTAGCACGAACACGGAATATAAACTCTCCTGCTAACTCACTACTGTATTGATAAGTTCCAATATTAGGTGCTAATTTTTGTTCTTCAACAACCGTTTTATACAATGGTGATTTTTTACTACCACTCAACAATTGACCCAAAATTTGTAAAGCATAAGAATCTTTGTGATACTCTTCAACAGTTGGATAAACCATTCGAAGTTCGGGCAACTTGGCAAAATTATCTTCAAAATACAAGGACTTCGTCTTGTTTAAAGTTACTGGCATTGGGTTTTGCTTTTCAACTTCTGGACCACTAGGTATTTCTCCAAACCACTTTTCGACTTGTTTTTTGGTTTCATCAAAATTAATATCACCTGCAATAACCAATGTAGCATTGGCTGCGCCATAATATTTATGGTAAAACTCCTTGACATCATCAATTGTAGCAGCCTGTAAATCCGGTAACGATCCAATTACCGTCCAATTGTAAGGGTGTCCTTCAGGATATAAATTAGATCTTATAATTTCATCGGTATAGCCATAAGGTGCATTGTCTACACGTTGGCGCTTTTCGTTTTTTACTACTTGTTTTTCGCGTTCAAGAGCAGCCTCTGTTACTGTATTGATCATATATCCAAAACGATCGGAGTCTATCCACATAATTTTCTCAAAGGCATCTTTTGGTACCACTTCGTAATAAACCGTGTAATCATTTGAAGTACCGCCATTACGGCTTCCACCCCATTCTGGAATCATTTTTCGGTTGGCACCAACAGGTACATTTTCAGAATCATTGAAACTCATATGCTCAAAAAAGTGTGCAAAACCCGTTTTGCCTGGTTTTTCACGGTTTGAGCCTACGTGCATAATAGTAGCAACGGCAACAATAGGGTCACTCGTATCTTGATGCATAATGACTTCAAGACCATTATCTAATGTGAATTTCTCATAATCAATTGTAAATTCTTTTTCAGTTTCAGCTACCAATGCAGTGTCCTCATTTTTCTTGCAAGAAAAAACAACAAGCAAAACAGCTAAAAAAGATAGTTTAATAATGCGCATAATCGATAAATTTTGGTCGTTATTAAAAGTTAATCTATAAATGTCTGACTTTTAACGATAGATTTCCTAAAAAGAGAGTGTAATTAACATTTTTTTATACTTTTAGAAAAATTTCATTTTATGAAAAAAATTACATTCCTACTTGGTATATTTTTGGTTATCAATCATTTTAGTTTTGCGCAACATTCGGTGGCGAGAGATTGGAATGAAGAAATTCTAGACGCTATTAGAGGGGACTTTGCTAGACCTACTGTTCATGCCAGGAATTTATTTCATAGCTCCATTATAATGTATGATGCTTGGGCTTTATTTGATAGTCAAGCTGAAACAATTTTTTTAGGTAAAAATTTTGGAGGCTTCAATTGTTCATTTGATGGCATAGCAACTCCAAGTGATATTGAAGCAGCAAGGCACGAAATTATAAGTTATGCTTTATTTACTTTAATTAAGCATCGTTTTCAAAATGCACCAGCCTATAATAGTGAAATTTCACCATCTATACATACGCTATTTGGTGATTATGGTTATAATGACAATTTTACATCTACGGATTACTCAACAGGTTCGTATGCTGCATTAGGAAACTATTTAGCAAGTAAAATAATAGAATTTGGAAACCAAGACCATTCAAATGAAGAAAACGGATATAATAACCTATACTATTCTCCTGTTAACGACCCTTTAATATTAGAATTGTATGAAGACAATACCGCTATCAACCCTAATAGATGGCAGCCTTTGGCATTTGATGTTTTTGTAGACCAAAGCGGAAACGCTTACCCACTTAATACACCAGATTTTTTAAGTCCAGAATGGGGAGAAGTTACTCCGTTTTGTCTAAAACCTCAAGATTTAAACGTATATAACAATGGTACTTTTGATTGTTATGTTTATAACGATCCAGGTCCTCCGGTTTTTATTCAAAACTCTAACGAGGATGGCATAGACGACCCATATAAATGGCATTTTGCGCTTGTAGCTGCTTGGTCTTCCCATTTAGATCCAGCTGATAATACCATGATTGATATTTCTCCAGGTGCTATTGGTAATTTTGATCCTCAAAATTTTCCAGAGACTTTTGCAGAGTATCAAGCTTTTTATGACTTTGGTTTTGGCGGTGATGCCAGTACTGGTCACGCTATAAATCCTTACACCAATGCACCATATGCACCTCAACTTGTAAAACGAGCTGATTATGCGCGAGTACTAGCAGAATTTTGGGCTGATGGCCCTGATTCTGAAACGCCTCCAGGACATTGGTTTACTATTTTAAATTATGTAAATGATCATCCATTAACCGTAAAGCGTTTCAATGGTCAAGGGCCTGTTTTAAGTGATTTAGAATGGGATGTTAAAAGCTATTTAACCCTTGGTGGAGCCATGCATGATTGCGCTATAAATGCATGGGGAATAAAAGGATATTATGATTATATTAGACCTATTTCAGCTATTAGATATATGGCAGGAAAAGGGCAAAGTACCGACGCCTCACTACCTAATTACGATCCACATGGAATTCCTTTAGTTCCAGGCTATATTGAATTGGTTGAAACCGGAGACCCATTAGCAATTGAAGATCCAGCGAACATTGGAAAAGTTCAAATTTACGCATGGAAAGGACCAGACTATATTACGGATCCAACTACCGACATTGCTGGTGTAGATTGGATTTTAGGTGAAAAATGGTGGCCATATCAACGTGCCACTTTTGTTACACCGCCTTTTGCGGGTTATTTATCTGGACATTCAACGTTCTCAAGAGCTGCCGCAGAAGTATTAACTTTAATTACAGGTGATCCATTTTTTCCTGGAGGTATGGGTACTTTTGATATACAAGCCAACAACTTTTTGGTTTTCGAACCTGGACCATCTGCTGACATGACATTACAATGGGCTACTTATCGTGATGCTTCAGATCAAACTAGTTTATCTAGAATTTGGGGTGGTATCCATCCTCCTATTGATGATATTCGTGGCCGAATAATTGGTGAAAAGATAGGGATTGAAGCTTTCAATTTAGCCCTTGAATATTTTAATGGTACTTTAAGTACTGATAACTTCAGTTTAATTAATGATACCGTATCTATATATCCTGTACCATTTGAAAACGAATTTACTGTAAAACATAATTTGAATGAACCTCTTAAAATTGAAGTTTATAGCATTGATGGTAAGATTATAAAAACTGATACAATATTAACTAACAGCCAAAAAATGTCAATTGCTTCGGTACAGAAAGGTATTTATTTTGTGAGATTAAGTAATTCAAAAAATGAAATTGTAAGTATTAAAAAGGTAGTGAAAAACTAATAATTAGTTTACTATTAGTTTTTTAACAATAATCTGATTATCAAATTGAACTTTAATCACGTAAATACCAGAACTCATTGAACTTATATCTATTTCATTAAGGCCCTTGTTCAAGCTTTTAGTTATTACAGATTGACCGTTTGTATTGTAAATTTCAAAATTTCCTGCATTATTCCCAATACCAATATTCAGCAAGTTGGTTGCTGGGTTAGGATACATATTAAAAGCTATTACAGGAACTTCAACCTCTTCTTTAACATTCAATGCATTACACTGTTCATTAGTTTCAACAAAAGTAGTAGCTGCATCTATTTCCCATTCACTTAAAAAATCGGCTTCCATATCATCAACAAACAGGCAAGTCATGTTTGGATTACTTGTTGCGTTAAAATCAGAAATTTCAGAATTTTCTGCATTACGCATATCAACTGAAGTTAAATTGTTGCCATCTAAATGAACATACTTTAATTCAGGATTGTTAGACAAGTCAATCTCGGTTAATAGGTTACCGCTAGCATAAAATAACAACAAATCTTCAGCTGTGCTTAATTCTAAATCTGAAATATTATTGTTATTACACAATAATCGTTTTAAAAACCAATTAGAGCTTATATCAAGTGTATTTAGATTATTACCACTGGCATCTAAATATTTTAAATCCAAACAATTTGAAACATTTAATGTTTGAAGATTATTACCTGCACAAGAAATAGATTGTAACAAGCTGTTATTACTTATATCTAAATTTGTGATGTTATTTTCTCCGCAAAACAGCGATTCCAACAATACATTGTTAGTGAAATTCAATTCAGAAAGATTATTTGAGTAACACCAAAGCACTTCTAAATTTAGATTATTAGAAACATCAAGCTCTGAAATGTTGTTCAAGTTGCACGATAACAGCTCTAACTCAACATTATTAGTAATGTCAAGCTCATCTAATAGATTATTGCTAATGTATACTTGCTTTAAGTTTATATTATTAGAAATGTCTAACTCTTCAATGCTATTATCTTCTATGTCCAAAACTTCTAATTCCAAATTATTCTGGACATCTAAATACTGAATGTTATTAAAATAGCAGTACAAATATTTTAAATCTACAAAAGCTTCAATACCTTCTAAACTTGTAATGTTTTTATTAAAGATATTTAGTGTAATTACACCTTCAGCATCACTATTTAATATATTTCCATTAAGACCATTTGTGTCAATATTTGCTTCAATTAACGCTTGCTCAAAACTTGGATCGGGAATTAAGGTTGTTTGAGAAAAAGACGTAGAAGGAAATATTATAACACATAAAATTGCTATAATATAATTAGACATTAATATTATTAGTTTTGAGGCCAATTCTAAATATATTCTTTTCTTGGGATTAAAAATATGTGTTACAATTTGTTGTAACGATTATATTCGTTATTCGTAAGTTTTAATCGGTAAGCTACTTGATTAAGTGATTTTTGCAGAATAAAAACACTTATTCATAAAATTGTAGAATTGTAGATATAGGAATCGTATTTTTGCACCTATAAAATTCAATTTATGTTACAATTGTTTCGAGTTATTGCACTTTTTGAAGGCATATCATATATATTATTGCTATTTATTGCAACACCAATAAAATATTTTCTAAATGAACCAAAATATGTAAAATGGCTTGGCATGCCACATGGTTTGTTATTTATTGCCTATATAGTATTGGCAGTGATAATTGGAGCTAATTTAAAGTGGGATAAAAAAACAATGCGTATAGTTTTATTGGCTTCAATTATTCCTTTTGGCACTTTCTATGTTGATAGAGTATATTTAAAACAATAACAGTATGACTGAATATTCACGTTTTTTTTACGATTATTTTATAAGTTCCAATGTATCTAAATCCACTGCGGAATTCTTGAACATGGCCATACTTTTAGTTATACTACTGGTGGTGCTGTGGGTTACAGATTTTATCACCAGAAAGGTATTGGTGCAAGCGTTTAATAATTTTGCATCAAGAAGTTCAACTAATTTTGACAACTTATTGGTTAAACACAAAGCGCCTAGGAATATTGCCCATGTTGTCCCGCTTCTTATAACGATTAAGTTCTTTCCTATTGTATTTTATGACTATCCGCATTTTGAACAACCCATTGAAACTATTTTAAAGCTTTACACAGTTTTCTTAATTATATGGATTATTAGAAGTGTTTTAAAAACATTCGAGTCATATTTTCAAAGTATTAAACGTTTAAAGGACAAGCCTATTGCTAGTTATATACAGGTTGTAATGATTGCCCTTTGGGTATTGGGCTTTGCAGTAGCTGTAGTAATTGTTACAGATATTTCCATTATAAAATTTTTCACCACTCTTGGAGCTGCTTCTGCAGTTATGCTACTTATTTTTAAAGATACCATTTTGGGGTTTGTTGCCAGTATTCAGTTTGCTGTTAACGATACAATTAGGATTGGCGATTGGATAACCATGACAAAATATGGAGCAGATGGTGATGTTATTGCTATTAATTTAAACAGTGTACAAGTTCAAAATTTTGATAAAACCGTAACGATTATACCTACTTATGCTTTTATAAGTGAAGCATACACAAATTGGCGTGGTATGGAAGAATCTGGTGGGCGACGAATTAAAAGGGCATTAATACTCAAAGCTACTAGCATTAAGTATTTAACAAATGATGATATTCAAGCCCTTAAAACAATAGATTTAATAACAGATTATTTAGTATCCAGACAAGAGGACATTAATTCGTATAACGAAAGAATTGGTGCCAATAAAGATTTGCTGATAAATGGTAGAAACCTAACTAACCTTGGTGTATTTAGAAAATATGCACAAGAATATGTAACTAATCATTCTGCCATTAATAAAGATATGACCATTATGATTAGGCAGCTTGCACCGAATTCTAAAGGTATTCCTTTAGAAATTTATGCTTTTAGCAGTGATAAACGTTGGGCAAACTACGAATACATTATGGCTGATATTTTTGATCATTTACTTGCCGCAGTTCCCTACTTTAAACTTGAAGTTTTTGAGGATATTTCTGGTAAGGTAAACTAATCTGACTTCAACCTATCGCTAACGAACTCTACTTGGGTTTTGCCATGAGGTTTAGGCTTACCATTTTCACCAAGATTAACCATTATAATTTTATCTATTGTCAATATGGTTTCACGAGTCATTTTATTTCTAGCCTCACAACGTAAAGTGATTGAAGATTTGCCAAATTTAACAACCTCCATTCCCAACTCAACAATATCTCCTTGTTTAGCCGAGCTCATAAAATTAATTTCAGATACAAATTTGGTAACAATACGTTTGTTTTCAAGCTGAATTAAAGTGTATAAAGCAGCTTCTTCATCTATCCAAGCCAATAATCGGCCTCCAAATAACGTACCATTAGGATTTAAGTCTTCGGGTTTTACCCATTTTCGCGTGTGAAATCTCATAAATTATAATAATGTTTGCTGGGAATCATCGTTCGGGATTTTCAAATCGCACCCTAATTCTTCATTTAATTTTTTAATAAAATAGGCAGACAGTAATGGTGATTCTTTTTCTATGTTTTGATGTATAAAAAAATCTATTTCCTTAATGCCTTGTTCTTGCCATTCTTTCAGTCTAATAACCCAATCATCCAAACGTGTATAATCGCTTGGGTGATTAGCACCAACATAGCGAACAAAAGCTGTAGGGTTAGTTAATCGCATATGCATTAAATCTCTTCTTCCAGCAGTATCAACAATAACATTTGAAATATTATTGGATTCCAATAAATCGTACAATTGATTTGAAACTGCTTCATCGTTATACCAATCTGTATGCCTAAACTCAATGGCCAATGGCAACTCCTTTGGCCAATTTTCAACAAAGTGGACTACTCTATCAAAATCTTTTGGTGCAAAATTATTGTGCATCTGTAAAAATATTGTCC
This sequence comes from Hanstruepera flava, assembly GCF_023634025.1. Taxonomy (GTDB): domain Bacteria; phylum Bacteroidota; class Bacteroidia; order Flavobacteriales; family Flavobacteriaceae; genus Hanstruepera; species Hanstruepera flava. The sequence goes on from NZ_JALJCW010000004.1 coordinate 129,100, forward strand.
CCAACTTTTCTTTTAGATTAGATGCATTATAAAGGTAATTTTCAACAACAGCTTGTACATCGTTTAGCCTTTTCCAATGGCTAATTTCCTGATTGAGTTTAGGAAAAAACTTAAAACCCTCTGGTGTTTTTTCATACCATGTCGCAAATTGTTCTGCAGGGAAAATTCTGTAAAACGTAGCATTCAATTCTATAGCATTAAACTGTCTGGAATAATAACTTAATTCATCTTTTGTTCCTCTAGGATAAAAACCTTTTAAATCGGCTTTGTTCCATTTGGCACAGCCTACATATATTTCAGGAACATTGTCATCTTTCACTTTATTGAGTACTCGTGCTGTATCTATATGATCAGGTTTTAAAGTAAAATCTATATTTTCTGGATTGTCAACGCTTCCAAATTTCATTTTTTTCGGTTTTAATCAAAGATAATGGTTACGATTAGTAAAATAAAATACTTTAATAATTAAGCCTAATTTTAAAATGCATAAAACCCATTGTTGATAACGCTGTTAATATTGAAATTGAAGTCGACCTATATAAGCTATTTGAATTTATATTTTTAGTAAAACTAAAATCATGAACCGATCTACAAGCCTATTACAATGTCGACCAGAAATTTCTTCGGCATTATTTTTTGACACCATGAGTCCTGATGAACGCTTTCAAAACAAGACTTTACGTCCCATTATTAAAATGCAAAGTGATTTGTTTGTGGCTGTATTTAAAAACTACGTTGCTAAACACAAAAATGTTTTTTATGGTTTGTCTGTTGAAAAACAGATTCACTATATTGAAAATGCCATACATAAGGACATGAAATTTAGGAATTCTCTAAAAGGAATGATTATTGGCCAATTTACTGTAGAAGAATATAGTTTCTACATTTCAAACTCATCTGCATTAAATAAGCGTATGATGAATATTGTTAAGGAACGTTTTATTAGCGATATTCAATTATTTCAAAAAGACACAGTTTTAGAGGCTATTTAATTAGTGATTCACCATTTAGATTTGTAGTTAGTACATCGCTCATATAATCAAAAAATGGTCTTACGGCTTTAAATGAATTATTGACTTCGTCCAAAAAATTGTTGGATAAGACCTCCGAATCTTTATATTTTTTAGTGAAGATGTATTGCTTCTTTCTAATTAAATCAATATCAGGGTGGTTTTTATCAAAATCTCTGGGTGCCGATTTTAGTTCGTCGCCCACCAAATTTCCCCAAATATTTTTAAAAGAAGGCTTATTCATAATATCCCTCATTTCAGCAGCATCCATTTCAAACTCTTTACGAATTCTTAATAAGTCATCCTTATTGGGTTCCCAAAAACCCGTGGCAATAAACGATTCATTGTTAGGTGCTATATGTAAATAATATCCGCCTCTAAGCTGTGGTTTTTTTCTGTGAAATGAACCACCAAAATGTGTTTTATAAGGCTGTTTATTTTTTGAAAAGCGAACGTCACGATAAATTCTAAAAATTTTGGAACTATCAACATCATCGTGAGTCTTTAACATAGTAAACAACTCACTGTAAAAAGCTTTCACTTGATTTTCAAGTACTTTAAACTCTTTTTTGTTTTCATTAAACCAATCACGATTATTGTTTTTTTCTAATTTCTTTAAAAAATTTAAGACGTCGTTGGAAAGCGTTTTCATATCGTAATAATTTTTATAAAGTTATAAAAAAATGCCTCAGTTTATTGAGGCATTTTTATTAATCTATAACGGTCTATTATTTATTAGACTTTATAGTCATAAATTTAGTTGTCATTAAGGAATTAGATTCTGTATCATAATACTCTATAACGAAATTGCCTTCATCTGTAAAATATCCAATACCTGAATAGTCCTTGTTGTTAAAGATATAATATCTGTCATCTAAACTTGTTTTCAATGCGTTACCAAACACACTTTTAGTATTATTGCTAGTTACCGAAAATCCGTTAGATTTCTTGACAAAGTCATACTGTTTCCCATCTCTAACATAGGTTACAAGTTCAATTTCAGAATCGTAAAACGGGTCATTATCATTATCAATTGCAATGGTTTTGGTAACTGTTTTATCATCGTGTATAACCATATCTTGATTTACTTTTCCAGCGTCAGCCTTATCTAGTTTTATTTCTTTTTCCTCTTTGGTCGTTACTTTAATTTTGTTTTCTACAACCTTCTCACCATTGTTAATCTTAACGGTTTTTACTTCTGTAGTTTCTGACATACTTCTTGGTTTATCTTGAGCAAATAAGGCTCCAGAAAATAAGAATATCGATATATAAATTAAATTTTTCATTGCTATATAGTTTTTAAGGTTATTATTAAATTTTAATTGTGAAGTATGGATTAATCATCTACAACATCTTCTACTGCATCTCCAACTTCATCAGCAGCTTCCTCTACATTATCTCCAACTTCCTCTGCTGTTTCTTCAATTTTTTCACTTGGTCCCTTTTCATCTCTACATCCTGTAAACACAGTTGATAAAGTAAATAAGAAAACAAATGCTACTAATAATTTTTTCATCGTATTGAATTTTAATGGTTAATGTTCTTTTGTTTCTATTCTTGTTTCTATTTAGTACTTAACAAGCCTTTTAATAAGGATGCAACAAATAGTACTAAAAAAATAAAGAAACATATTTTAGCTATTCCTGCTGATGCTCCGGCTATTCCGCCAAAACCAAGTATTCCAGCTATAATTGCAATTATTACAAATGTGATTGTCCAACGTAACATAATTTTGTTTTTTAAATTAGTATTAAGGCTTAATTGTTATTAGCCCACTCTAGTTATTAGAGAATTCTTCTTGAAATTTGACAGGGTTGTCAAACTTTAGTTTATTGTCAAATTGTAAAGTTCGAATTGGGAATGGTATTGTGATACCTTCTTTATCGTAAGCTTTTTTGATTGCGATAATGGCTTGTGTTTTAGCACGCATTTTTTCTAACATGCTTTCAGCATCTATCCAAAAACGGCATAAGTAGTTTATAGAGCTATCTCCAAATTCGGTAAAGTAAAATTCAACATCTTCAGGGCTTTCAACTTGATCAAAAGTATTTGCTATAACTTTCTTGGTTAAAGATTCTACTTTTTCAAGATTGGAATCGTAACTCACACCACATTCTAAAAACACGCGCATTTTAGTTGTTAATGAATAGTTTTTGAGTGGGTTTTCAAGAATCATTTTATTAGGAATGACCACTATATTGTTATCGGCTTCTTTTAGAGTAAAATCTTTCATATTGATATCGATTACCTCACCAGAATACCCATTAGTTTCAACCCAATTACCAATTTGAATTTTCTTTCTAAACGATAAAATAATTCCAGAAATAGTATTTGCTAAAGTACCTTGTAAGGCTAAACCAATAGCTAAACCTGCAACACCAGCACCTGCTAATAATGAAGTGAGTGCTTTATTTAAATTCATGATTCCTAAAGCCAAAAATAATCCAGCTAGAACAACTACTACGGCAGTTATTCTGGAAACCATACTGCTCACTGCTTCGTCTTTTACTCGCTTATCAACAATTTTTTTGGTGATTTTGTTTACGTATTTAGCTATAAAATAAGCAGCTGATAAGACTAATAATGCTAATATAAAATTTGGAAGATATTCAATAACTGTATTAAACCAACCTTTTAATTTGCTTATTAAATTGCTAAATGCTTCTGCTAATTGCTCTTTCATAATATCATGCTTTTAGTAATTAATAATTCTGTTTGGTTCAAGCTAGACTTCCATAGGCGATTTTTTTAAAGAATCTTTTGTGTCCTTTAACCAAGCATTTAACATCCAGCTTGTCTTTTCCAGTTCTCTTATGTAAGCACCTATTAAGTCAATAGTCCCTTCATCTGAAATGGCTTCAGCTTTTTCAATAACTTGACTCATTTGCTTAAGAAGAATTTTATGGTCATTTAAAGTTTCTTGAACCATATCCTTATCAGTAACTAGATTATCTTTCTCTGTAATAGCAGAGACTTTAAAATAATCTTTAAACGTACTCATTGGATGAAACCTTAAGGTTAAGATGCGCTCAGCAATTTCATCTATTTTTACTTTTGCATCATTATACATTTCTTCAAATTTCATGTGTAAGTCAAAAAAGTTTTTACCCAAAATGTTCCAATGGTTACTTCTTAACTTTTGATAGTAAATATGGTAATCTGCAAGAAGTGTATTTAATTCTTCAACAACTGGTAATAAATTTTCATCTTTCATGTTCAAATAACTCATAATCGTATTTTTTTGGTTTTAAATTAATTACGATTATAAACTATGGGCTAGATTAAAAATGTCAAGTGGTTTAACAGGCTTTAACGGTATTAAGTTTCTATTAACAAAAATTTAAGTTAAAGAACGGGCCGGCTTCTTAAAGGAATTAACAAATTTTATATCGCTTTTTCCTACAAAAAATCAACTTTATTGAGGATTAACCCTGAAGCTGGAGCAATATAATTTATTGAAATGTTATGGTTTGGATGTAGGCTGTTTTCTATATCCTGTAGTGATAATTCACCTTTGCCTACTTGTATAAGAGCTCCCATCATGAGCCTTATTTGATTACGCATAAAGCCATTTCCTTTTACACGCAGTAGATAGGATTTTTTAGGAAAAAAATTAGCGGTGAATGTTTTGTTTTCTGTTATTTCGCATACATCAATTTCTCTCTCATAAACACCTTTGTCTGTAGCTTTATAGCAGTACGATTTTAAATAGTGCTTCCCTTCAAACAGTTTTGCTGCGGTTTTCATCTGCTCAACATCTAGCTCATCTAAAATGGTTGTCATAATAGGTGCGCAAAATGGATGGAACTTACCACCACATGCAAAAACATAAAGATATTCTTTAACTTTAGAATCTTGAATAATATTAAAGCTTTCCGTAACAGGTTCAATACTTAAAGCACGAATGTCTTGAGGTAGATTATAATTAAACAACTTTAAAAAGTCATCTAATTCTTCTATTTCATGATATAGGAACAATTCGAAAGCTGCTTCGTTTGCAGAAACCATAGCATCTGTTCTACCGGAAGTTAATGTTTTAAACCGCTTGCCTTCTAGTATATAATTTAAGGTTTTATCTATCATTAAGTGCAACGTTTTTAAGCTAGGTTGCTTTTGCCAACCATGAAATCTGTAACCTAAATACTGGCATTTAACAAGATAATAGAAACGTTTTTGCTCAAACACGTTATTGAATTTTTAAAACCGTTCGAAAATACTGTATTTTAAGTATCTAACAAATTTTTTATAAATTGTAATATAGAAACTAACTAAATACTTAAAAAATGACTGAATCAAACAAACCTGCAATCTGGTTTTGGATTGTAAGCATTATTGCTTTATTATGGAATTTAATGGGTGTTAATGCCTATATTCAACAGGCTTATCGAACGGAAGCTGTTATGTCTCAAATGACTCCTGAACAAATTGCTTTACTTGATGCTAGACCAGCATGGGTAACGGCATTATTTGCCATCGCTGTTTTTGCTGGAGCACTAGGATGTTTATTGCTCTTACTGAAAAAGAAACTAGCTACCCCAGTTCTAATTTTATCCTTTTTAGCAGCAACTATCCAGCAAATCTGGTGGTTTACATCTGAAGGACCTGCATTAATGGATCAATTTTCTGGAACAATCATGCCAATAATGATTATTATCTTTTGTGTATTCTTGATTTGGTTTTCAAAAAAATCTGCATCTAAAGGTTGGCTTTCATAAAAGAACAAACACTAAATCCAAAAAAGGCATTAGAAATCTAATGTCTTTTTTTTAGTTCCTTTATCACATCTGACAACGAAAAACCTTTTGCTTGTAGCAAAATTAAATAGTGAAATAGTAAGTCTGCGCTTTCATTTAAAAACAACGTATCATTAGTGTCTTTTGCCTCAATAACAACTTCTACCGCTTCCTCTCCTACCTTTTGGGCAATTTTATTAATGCCTTTTTTAAATAATGATGCTACATAAGATTCATTAGAACTGAAATTTTCTTTTCGGTCTTTTATAGTTGCTTCTAACTTTGAAATAAAACCAAATGACGATATATTTTCTTCATTCCAACAGGTATCGCTCCCTGTATGACATGTTGGTCCAGATGGTTTTACTTGAACTAATAAGGTGTCATTATCACAATCTATTGTAATATTTTCTAATTGTAATACATTACCACTTTCTTCTCCTTTTGTCCATAATCGTTGTTTTGTTCTGCTATAAAATGTTACTAATCCGGTTTTTAGTGTTTTTTTATAGGCTTCATCATTCATATAACCTAACATTAAAACTGTTTTTGTTTCAACATCTTGTATGATAGCTGGAACAAGTCCGTCTTTATTCTTATCAAAATTAATTGTCATTATAATCTAACTTCTATATTGTTATTTTTTAATTCTTGTTTTAAATCTTTAATTGGGATATCTCCAAAATGAAATACGCTAGCTGCTAAAGCTGCATCTGCCTTACCCTTTTTAAATGCATCAACGAAGTGTTGTTTAGAGCCTGCGCCACCGGAAGCAATTATAGGAATGCGTAATTCTTGAGATAAGTTTGAAAGTGCTTCATTGGCAAATCCGTTTTTTGTGCCATCATGGTTCATTGAGGTAAACAAAATCTCTCCTGCGCCTCGTTGTTCTACCTCCCTTGCCCACTCAAATAAATCAAGATTTGTAGGAATGCTTCCACCAGCTAAATGGACTTTCCATTTACCTTCAAGTTGTTTAGCATCAATGGCAACAACAACACATTGGCTTCCGAATTTGTTTGCCAATTCGTTTATTAAGTCTGGACGTTTTATCGCTGATGAGTTTACAGATACTTTATCTGCACCATTCTTAAGTAATATATCTACATCTTCAACGGATGAAATACCACCACCAACAGTAAATGGTATATTGACTTGCTCTGCAACTTTTAAAACCATATCTCTTGTAGTTTTTCGGGCTTCTTGCGTAGCAGATATGTCTAAAAACACCAATTCGTCAGCACCATTACGAGCATATTGTTTTGCTAAAACAACAGGATCACCAGCATCACGAAGGTTAACAAAATTTACACCTTTAACTGTGCGGCCATTTTTTATATCTAAACATGGTATAATTCTCTTTGTAAGCATGGTCAATATTGCTTTTCTAAATCCCTTAACTGAATATGACCTTCATATATAGCCTTTCCAATGATAACTGCCTCACAACCTAAACGTTCTAACCTATTCAAGTCATCTAAAGATGTTACACCACCTGATGCTATTAATTTCACGGACTGGCCATTACTACTGGAGCAGTTCTGTATGATATCATTATATAAATCATATGAAGGTCCTTGTAGCATGCCGTCTTTAGCTATGTCAGTACAAATTACATAGCGTATTCCCTTTTTTTGATAATCCTTAATAAATGGAAGAACTTCTAATTGGCTACTCTTTTGCCAACCGTTAACAGCGACCTTGTAATTGTTACAGTCTGCACCCAAAATAATTCTTGAACTGCCATAATTCACTATCCAACTCTCAAACAATTCTGTATTGGTTACTGCAATACTTCCACCTGTTACTTGTTTGGCTCCAGAATTAAATGCTATGTGTAAATCTTCGTTAGACTTCAAACCTCCTCCAAAATCAACTTTCAAACTAGTTTTAGATGTTATTTGCTCTAACACCCTATAATTTACTATATGCTTTGCCTTAGCTCCGTCTAAATCTACCAAATGCAAATACTCAATACCAGCTCCTTCAAACTGTTTAGCAACCTCAATAGGGTTTTCATTGTATATTTTTTTTGTGCTGTAATCACCTTTTGTCAATCGCACACATTTACCATCTATAATATCTATTGCCGGAATAATTCTCATAATTATAATTCAATAAAGTTTTTTAATATTTTCTCTCCTGCCGCACTACTCTTCTCTGGATGAAATTGCACACCATAAAAATTATCTTTTTGTAATGCAGAGGCATAGTTGACACCATAATTGGTGCTTGCAATTTCATATTCGCATTGCTCCACATAGTAGCTGTGCACTAAATACATATATTCTTGTTCGTTTATGTTTGAGAACAATTTTGATTTTAAATCAAACACATTATTCCAACCCATTTGAGGAACTTTATTAAGTTGATTTGAAAACTTTTTTACAGATACGTCAAAAATCCCTAAACCTTTGGTGTTACCTTCTTCTGTTTTATTGCACATAAGTTGCATACCTAAACAAATACCTAATACAGGTTGTTTTAACTTGGGGATTATCAAATCAAGTTGAGATTCTTTTAATTTTTTCATAGCACTGCTGGCTTCACCAACTCCAGGAAAAACAAGCTTATCTGCTTGTTGTATGGTTCCAGAGTCTTTTGATAACGCAGCATCTAACCCAATACGCTTGAAAGCAAACTGAACACTTTTTATGTTTCCTGCGCCATAATCTATTATTACTACTTTCATAAAATTATTCTTAAAGCATTCCTTTTGTTGATGGTAAAATCATTTTCTCAACATCGCGTTTTACAGCCATTTTAATTGCTTTAGCAAAAGCCTTGAAAATCGCTTCAATTTTGTGATGCTCGTTGGTTCCTTCTGCTTTTATATTTAAATTACATTTGGCGCCATCAGTAAATGATTTAAAAAAGTGATAAAACATTTCCGTTGGCATCTTTCCTATCATTTCACGTTTAAAATCAGCTTCCCAAACAAGCCAATTTCTTCCGCCAAAGTCAATAGCTGCTTGTGCATAGCAGTCGTCCATTGGTAAGCAAAACCCATAACGTTCTATACCTAATTTATTTGCTAATGCCTTATTAAAAACCTCACCTAAAGCTATGGCTGTGTCTTCTATAGTGTGGTGTTCATCAACTTCTAAATCGCCTTTTACATAAATATCTAAATCAAGTTGACCATGACGCGCAATTTGGTCAAGCATGTGGTCAAAAAACGCAATACCTGTATCTATTGCACTTTTTCCTGTACCATCAAGATTAAGAGCTATTTTTATTTGAGTTTCATTGGTGCTTCTTTCTATGCTCGCTGTCCTATCTGCGGCTTTTAAGAACGCGTATATTTTTTCCCAATCGTTAGTTTCCAATGCAATGAAATTGTTTAAATCGTTTTGGTTTACAGTAATTTCATCCGTTCCTAAAAACGTATTATCATTTATGTAAATACCTTTTGCTCCTAAATTTTTCGCTAATTCTACATCAGTTAAGCGATCGCCTATAACAAAAGAGTTTTCTAAATCGTAATCTTTAGAGAAATACTTGGTTAACAAACCTGTATTTGGCTTTCTTGTTGGTGCATTATCTTTAGCAAACGTTTTATCAATAAACTGCTCATCAAACGTTATGCCTTCGTTTTTAAATGTTTCAACAATGAAATTATGAACAGGCCAAAAAGTTTCTTCAGGAAAAGAGGCAGTTCCTAAACCATCTTGATTTGTAATCATGACGATTTCATAATCTAACTCTTTGGCGATTTTGCTTAAAAACTGAAATATTTTAGGATAAAAAATAAGTTTGCTAAATGCATCTATTTGTTCATCAGCAGGTTCTTTTATAAGTGTGCCATCGCGATCTATAAATAATACTTTTTTACTCATGCTATGGATTTTAATGCTTGTATAAGCTTGTTGTTTTCTTCTTTTGTGCCAACTGTAATTCGTAAGCAGTTTTCACATCCTAATTGATTTGTTCTGTTACGAACAACAATCCCTGTTTTTATTAACTGATTATAACGTGCTGTTGCATTATCTACCTTGATTAAGATGAAATTAGCATCAGATGGATAGGTTTTATCAATAAAACTAATCGATTTTAATGTTTCTATTATTCGTACTCTTGATTCTAATAACGTTTGAATTTGTTCATTAACTTCGTTTAAATTATTGAGGTGTTTTAAAGCGCGCTCTTGCGTTAGTTCATTAACATTATAAGGTGGCTTAATTTTATTTAAAGCCGAAATAATCTCAACTGAAGCATAGCAAACTCCAAGCCTAATTCCAGCTAAACCGTAAGCTTTTGATAGTGTTTGTGTTACTATTAAATTTGGAAATTCATTTATTCTATTCAACCAACTTTCATTTTTAGAAAAGTCAATATATGCTTCATCAATCACAACAATGCCTTTGAAATTACTTATTAGTTTTTCAATTTTAGAAGATTCTAAACTATTAGCAGTCGGATTGTTAGGTGAACATAAAAACAATAGTTTGGTTTGCTCATTTGACGCTCGTAAAACGTCATCAACTTTTGGTTGAAAATCAAGTGTGTTTAGCGGCACTTCTATATTTTCAACAGCATTAATATCTGCTAAAACACTATACATTCCGTACGTTGGTGGCAATGTGATAATTTTATCACAATTGGGTTCGCAAAATGCTCTAAAAATTAAATCTAACACTTCATCGCTTCCATTTCCTAATAGAATTTGCGACTGTGGTATTTTCTTTATGTCTGCCAAACGCTGTTTTAAAGCCGTTTGTTGCGGATCTGGATATCTATTTACACCATTTTCAAATGGGTTTTCATTGGCATCTAGAAACATCATATCAGAACGTAAATCATTGTATTCATCTCTAGCTGACGCATATGGCTTAATGGTTTTAATATTAGATCTTACCAACTTGTTTATATCAAAAAGTGCATTCATATTATTTCAAGTCTTTTAATCTAATTGATACGGCGTTTTTGTGCGCTTGAAGCCCTTCAGCTTCGGCCATAAGTTCAATAGTATTTCCTATGTTTTTTAAGCCTTCAGAGGTTATTTTTTGAAAAGTAATACTCTTTGTAAAACTATCTAAATTGACACCAGAATAGGCTTTACTAAAGCCGTTTGTAGGTAATGTGTGATTGGTTCCTGAAGCATAATCGCCCGCACTTTCTGGTGTGTAATTCCCTATAAAAACAGAACCTGCATTTTGAATACCATCAATAAAATACGTTTCATTTTTAGAACAAATAATAAAGTGTTCAGGAGCATAATCATTAATTAAATCAAGCGCAACAGCATCTGAATCAACGTAAATTAATTTAGAGTTAGCAATGGCTTGCTTGGCTATGTCTAGTCTTGGTAATTCACGTTTTTGCTTTTCTATTTCGGTTTCAACGTTTGTAATAAGCGTTTTTGACGTAGAAACTAAAACAACTTGGCTATCTGTACCATGCTCTGCTTGACTTAATAAATCAGAAGCTACATAACTTGCATTGGCAGAATTATCCGCAAAAACTAAAAGTTCGCTTGGTCCGGCAGGCATATCAATAGCGACATTAAATTTGGTTGCTAGCTGCTTTGCAACGGTTACAAACTGATTTCCAGGACCGAAAATTTTATATACTTTAGGAATGGTTTCTGTTCCAAAGGTTAAACCTGCTATGGCTTGAATACCACCAACCTTTATAATTTTTGTGACTCCACAAAGTTGTGCGGCATATAATATTTCGTTAGCAATCTGCCCTTCTTTATTTGGCGGCGAACATAAAACAATGTCTTTACAACCTGCAATTTGGGCAGGAACAGCAAGCATTAATACGGTTGAAAACAAAGGCGCTGTTCCACCTGGAATATACAAACCAACTTTTTGAATGGGACGTTTTTCTTGCCAACAATTAACACCTGGTGTTGTTTCTATTTGAATTTTACTTGTTTTTTGAGCAGTGTGAAAGCTTTCAATATTCTGTTTTGCTGTTGAAATGGCTAACTTTAATTCGTTTGAAATTTGACTGCAAGCTGTATTAATTTCATCTGTAGTAACCACACTATTAGTTAGTTTAACACCGTCAAATAGTGCTGTATATTTTGATATAGCTTTGTCACCATTTCGCTTAACATCAATAAAAATTTGATTTACAGTATTTTCAATGTTTTCAACTGTTTGAGTTGGTCTTTGTAATATGTTAGACCAATTTTCTCTTTTAGGGTTTTTAAGTGTTTTCATATTAAATTACCATATTATCAATTGGACAAACAAGAATTCCTTGAGCTCCGTTAGCTTTAAGCTCATCTATAATTTCCCAAAATTCATTTTTATTAATTACCGAGTGTATTGAGCTCCAACCCTTTTCTGCTAAAGGTAAAACCGTTGGGCTTTTCATACCTGGTAATATTTTTATTATATCATTAAGTTTTTCATCAGGAGCATTTAGTAACACATACTTTGATTGTCTCCCCTTTAAAACCGATTGAAATCGAAATTGTAATCTGTCTAGAATAGCTTGATTTTCTTCAGAAATTAATGGTGAAGCAGCCAAAACAGCTTCAGATTTTAAAATGACTTCAACTTCTTTTAAGTTGTTCTTAAAGAGTGTACTACCACTAGAAACAATATCTACAATAGCATCGGCTAGTCCGATATTAGGAGCTATTTCAACAGAGCCGTTTATGATATGAAGATTGGCTTCTACCTTATTTGACTTTAAAAATTGATTAACTGTATTAGGATAAGATGTAGCAATGCGCTTTCCTTGTAGGTCACTAATGTTTTCGTATTTAAAAGATTTAGGAACAGCAACTGATACTTTACAAGTTGAGAAACCTAGCTTTTCAATAATAGCTATATCCTGCCCTTTTTCAATAAGAACATTTTCACCAATTATTGCCGCATCTACAACACCATCACGCAAGTATTGTGGAATGTCACCATTACGTAAATAAAAAACTTCTAAAGGAAAGTTCCTAGCTGAAGCTTTGAGTTGATCTTTACCATTATCTATTGAAATACCTACATCTTTTAGGATTTTCATAGAATCGTCATGAAGTCTTCCTGATTTTTGAACCGCTATTTTTAATTTACTCATACTAAATCCCGAGAAAGCGGGAATCTTTTGTTTGTGTTTGAGTAAACCTTTAGGAGTGTTTTTTAATAAAAAATAAACCCGCTTGATTTACTCAAACGGGTTTAAAATATATTTAGATTTATTCAATACATTTTCAGCTCGCTTGAGTGCAAGTATGAAAATGATGATGTAATTGAATAAAATTCATGTTGTTTATTTTACTGAACAAATTTTCAAAAAAAATAATTACAAATCCAAATAGTTTTTAAAAAAATTATTGATTACCAAGTATAATAGGCATTCCAGAGTCTCCAGAACCAATTACAATGACTTTGGAATTAGGTGATTCTGATAATTTAATAGTGGCTTCAATACCTTTATCCTGTAAAATTTTATCGGTTAAAGAGGCGCTCAAGATCTTGTTAGCATCTGCTTTACCTTTGGCTTCGATACGTTGGCGCTCGGCTTCTTTTTGTGCAGTAACCAATCTAAATTCGTATTCTAAAGATTCCTGTTCTTGCTTTAATTTACGTTCAATAGCATCTTTAATAGTTGGCGGTAGTGTAACATCTCTAATTAAAATGCTGTTTAATTGAATATATTGGTCTTCCACAATTTTTTTAGTCTCTTCATAAATTTCAGCTTGAATGGCATCACGTTTTGTAGAATACAACTGTTCTGGTGTATAACGACCTACTACACTTCTTGCAGCCGAACGAACGGCTGGTTGTAAAACCCGTTGTAGATAATCTTTACCTTTTTCTTTATGTAGTCTTGGTAAATCTGAATATTTTGGCTGATATAATACAGAAGCATCTAATTTAATATCCAATCCATTTGAGGATAAAACCGACATTTTTTCTGGTATCTCCTGTTGTCTCACTTCATATTCTATAACACTATTCCAAGGCGCTACAAAATTAATACCCTCGCCGAGAGGATCGCTATCTGGGTCTACTCCTCCACCCAACTGATATAAAACTCCTGCATAACCTGAATCAATTGTTACAATAGACTTTGTAACAAGAACAAACAACACTATAATTGCAATAATAATTGGCAAACCAATTTTCGGTAATCTTTCCATTTTTAAAATTTTAAATTAAATAAGTCCGTTATATTTTCTAATAAACCATTCAGAAGCTAAACAAATAGCCATTAAGGCAAGTAAATATTTCCAGTCTATCAAAGGTACTGTATTTTTTGTGCTTTTCTCAATAGTTACAAAGCGATTATCGTTTAATAAATCGTTAATCAAATCTTGAGAAGTATTGGGAAAATAAGCATTTCCTGAACTATTGGTAGCTAATGCCTGCATTTTTGTTACATCGGCATTTAAAAATTGCTCTTCAATATTATATTCCAGGATTTTGAATTTCCCTGATTTGCTCAAATTATCTGTTTCGGTTTTTACAGTAAAACTATAATCTGAAGGAGGCAAACTACTTAAATCGACTTCAAAATTATTATTTCGTAACACAAACGGAAAATCTCTAACAACCTTTGTGCTATCGTTTATTACAGAGATTATCAAACTTTCACGGCTGTCAAACTCATAATTTTTATTGTAATACTGTGCTTTAACAATAACGTTTGAGTTGCCTTCGTAAAAAGAACTATAATCCAAAGTCAATCGTTCCTTACGCTTATTTGTTGATAAATATTGAACTAATTTCCCTGTAAAGTTATCAAAGGCATTGAACGATTTAGTATTTAAAAATGATTGAGCACGCCACTGCCATATATTTTCTCCAAAAATTACGGCTTCTCTCCTACCATTTACCTCAAAACTTGCCATTAGTGGATTATCAGTTGTTGTGCTTCTTATCTTCTTATACAATACGGTTTCAAAAGGAATGGTAAATTCAACATTACCAAATTTTGATTTTAAAGGCGGAAAGGATTCAAAATCTAAATCACTAATAATAAACACATTATAATTTTTATTTGGAAAAGCCAAATAATTTTCTGTTTGAGCAGAATTCTTTTGTGTATAAAATGAATTTACTTGATTTAAGAAATTCCAATCTGTTTTTGTGCCTGTAATGACCAATTTATTACTTTTTGAAGCATCTAATTTTTCATAAATTGATTTAAAGCGATTGTTAGGTTGGTATAATATAACTAATTGAAAATCATTTATTTTGTTTTCATATTCTTTAGTAGTTAAAATACTCACTGTTCGTTGCTCATTACTTTCTATGCTCTTTTTTAAAGCACCAATATCTGGATGGAGCCAATCGCTTACAATTGCTATTTTAGATTTCTCATCAACAACTTCAATAGCAAAGTTTTTAACATTGTTTCGTGTATTTAATTCACTCGCTATAGGCTCTATATTAACTTGATAAGAAAACGTTCCAACGCTATTGGCTGGTAATGTAAAATTCACAACAGCTGAATTGCTATTCTTATCAAGTTTCAGCACTGACGAATAAACAGTTGAACCGCCGCTTTTCACTGTAAACTTCGGATTAACAACTTCATCACCATTATAAACAATAATAGCCTCTAAAGGGAATTTGTTCTTTAAAAACGCATATTTATTGACGTTCAATTGCTCTATCTTTATATCAACATGCGTTACAGTATCTCCTAAAATAATAGGAAATATAGGTTGTTTATATGTTCTTGTGGCAAAACTGTAGTCGCTGCCATAAGTTTGATTTCCATCAGACAGAATAATAGTTGGCGCAACTGTTTGTTTGTAAACATCATTTAAGCCGCCAAATAAGTTATCAAAATTAGTTTGTTTATCTTGAAATGATAAGCTGTCAGAAAGTTTCAAATCGTTCCCAAAAGCATAATAATCAATATTAAATTTTTCATTTAGTTCTTGATGGTTTCGTATGTTACCAACTATACTTTCAACTAAAGAATCTTGTTTTAAAAACGAAATAGAATTTGAATTATCTACCGCTACAACCAAGCTAGGCTTTTCGTAAAAAGTAGATTGTCGTTCTATTTTGGGGTTTATTAATAATAGAACTATGGCGAATACAGTAATAAACCGTAGTGCTAACAAATAATTGTTTACCGATAGTTTATGTTTCACCTTATATTTATACTGAAAAAGCGCTACTAATAGCGCTATAATTCCAGATATAATAATATATAAGATTATTGTACTCGACATGTTATGTTAGCATACCTCCATCTACATTTAAAGTTTGACCTGTAACATAAGTAGACATATCACTTGCCAAGAATACGCAGGCATTGGCTATATCCTCTGGTGTTCCACCTCGTTTTAAAGGGATTGCTTCTCGCCAACCTTTTACAGTATCTTCATCTAATTTTGCAGTCATTTCAGTTTCAATAAAACCTGGAGCAATCACATTACTTCTAATGTTTCTCGAGCCTAATTCTAAAGCAACTGATTTAGAGAATCCAATAATACCAGCTTTTGAAGCTGCATAATTGGTTTGCCCAGCATTCCCTTTAACACCAACTACAGAACTCATGTTTATAATGGAGCCTTTACGTTGCTTTAACATGGTACGCTGAACGGCTTTCGTCATATTAAAAACTGACTTTAAATTAACTTCAATAACTGTATCAAAATCTTCTTCACTTATACGCATAAGTAAATTGTCTTTTGTAATTCCAGCATTATTAACAAGTACATCAATGCTTCCAAATTCAGCTACAACTGCATCAGCTAACTCTTGAGCTTCCTGAAAACTAGCAGCATTACTCTTATATCCTTTTGCTTTAACGCCTAATGCGTTTAATTCTTTTTCTAACTCATTTGCTGCTTCAACAGAAGAGCTATACGTAAATGCTACATTAGCACCTTGTTGTGCAAAAACTTGAGCTATACCTCTGCCTATTCCTCTACTAGCTCCAGTTATTATGGCTGTTTTCCCGTCTAATAATTTCATGTTTGAATATTGTGATTGGTTGTTTTTCAAATATAATAAATACAAGATGCATCAAATAAAAAAACCTTACAAGATTTTGTAAGGTTTTTAACAGAATATTATTAAACTTTTAAGCCAAAACTTCAGCTACTTTTTTGCCTATTTCAGCAGGAGAATCAACTACATGTATACCACAAGCTCTCATGATTTTCTTTTTCGCTTGAGCTGTATCATCACTTCCTCCAACTATAGCGCCAGCGTGTCCCATTGTTCGACCAGCAGGAGCTGTTTCTCCAGCAATAAAACCAACTACCGGTTTTTTACTTCCGCTTTCTTTATACCAATTAGCAGCATCGGCTTCTAATTGACCTCCAATTTCACCAATCATAACTACTGCTTCAGTTTCTGGATCATTAATCAACAACTCAAGAGCTTGCTTGGTTGTAGTTCCTATTATTGGATCACCACCAATACCTATTGCTGTAGTTATACCCAAGCCTTGCTTTACAACTTGGTCTGCTGCTTCGTAAGTTAATGTACCTGATTTAGAGACAATACCTACTTTTCCTTTCTTGAATACAAAACCAGGCATGATACCAACTTTTGCTTCCTCTGGTGTAATTACACCTGGGCAGTTAGGCCCAATTAAACGACAGTCTTTATCTTTTATATAATAAGAAGCAATAATCATATCTGCAACAGGAATACCTTCTGTAATCGTAATAATAACTTTAATTCCAGCATCAGCAGCTTCCATAATAGCATCGGCTGCAAAAGCAGGCGGAACAAATATTATGGTTGTATCAGCACCAACTTTTTCCACAGCTTCTTGAACTGTATTAAAAACGGGCTTATCTAAATGGGTTTGTCCACCTTTACCTGGTGTAACGCCTCCTACTACATTTGTACCATATTCAATCATTTGACCAGCGTGAAAAGTACCTTCGCTACCAGTAAACCCTTGAACTATTATTTTTGAATCTTTGTTAACTAAAACGCTCATTTAAGTTTGATTTTTGTTGTTTTTTAATCGATTACAAAAGTAATCTTTTGCATACTATTTGTAAAAGTATTTTACGAATTTATTTTATTAA
This sequence comes from Hanstruepera flava, assembly GCF_023634025.1. Lineage (GTDB taxonomy): Bacteria > Bacteroidota > Bacteroidia > Flavobacteriales > Flavobacteriaceae > Hanstruepera > Hanstruepera flava. The sequence continues at coordinate 146,811 of NZ_JALJCW010000004.1, forward strand.
AGGCATTTGAATTAAGTGTGTCGTGATCTGCAGGTTGACTCATTTCGTAAACACGATAAATTTTATCATCTTTAATTTCAATAATAGACATATAATGAGCCAATGGAATTTCTTCTTCTGTAGACTCTATAGTCTTTGCATATAAAGTGTATCTGGTTGTAACCTGATTACCATCAGACAACAGATGACTTAATTGGAATCTTAAATTATTATAAGACTCGGTAATGCCCTTAAAGAAATTATAAACACCTGTAAAGTCTCGTTCTCTAAAACCCAGACTGCTATTCCAATACACCTTACAGTCTTGGTGATAAAACTTTTCTATTAAGCTTAAGTCATTTGCTAAATCGGATTCGTAGAAAGTTTGTATTAATTTTTTAGGGCTCATTTATTTTTCTTTAATATTTCTAATATTTCAGGAATCTTTTTAATTGATGCGATTTCTTTATATTTTGATCTGAAATCATCTGCTGGAGTTCCAAAATAACTCTTACCCCCTTCTAAAGATTTACTAACGCCTGATTGCGCAGAAATAACAGCCTTTGCTCCAATTGTAATACCACTGGTCATACCAACTTGCCCCCAAATGGTTACTTCGTCTTCTATAACAACGCAGCCAGCAATTCCAACTTGAGAAGCAATAAGACATTTTTTTCCAATTATTGTATCATGTCCTACTTGAATTTGATTATCCAGTTTAGAACCTTCGCCAATTGTGGTATCGCCAGTCACCCCTTTATCTATTGTGCAAGCAGCGCCAATATGAACATTATCTTGAATTATTACACGTCCTCCAGACAACAGTTGATCAAATCCTTCTGGACGATTTTTGTAATAAAAAGCACTCGCTCCCAAAACCGTTCCAGCATGAATTACGACATTATTACCTATAACCGTGTTATCATAAATACTGACATTGGAATGTATAATACAGTTATCACCAATTGTAACATTATTTCCTATAAAGCAATTAGGCTGAACAACTGTTCCTTCTCCTATTTTTGCTGAACTGGAAATAGCAGAGTTTGATGATTGAAATGGTTTAAAGTATGTGGTAAGCTTGTTAAAGTCGCGAAAAGGATCGTCACTAATCAATAAAGCTTTTCCTTCAGGGCAATCTACCTCCTTATTAATTAGAACAATTGTTGCTGCAGATTGCAATGCTTTGTCATAATACTTTGGGTGATCAACAAAAACTATATCTCCTGGCTCTACTACATGAATTTCATTCATTCCAAGAACTGGAAAATCTTTATCACCAATAAAATCAACACTAATTAGATTGGCTATTTCTTGTAAAGTATGTGCTTTTGGGAACTTCATTAATTAGATTATTTTGAAAGTCCCATTGATATATTCAAAAGTATTCTCCAGTTTATCAAAACGACTACTATCTGTCCAATTCATTAACATATAAATGTATTCTTCACCTTCAACAAAAGCGACTACATAAACAAAATCTATACCATCAATTATACCAGTAATTTTCATTTGTTTGGCTGGATAACCATTAATATCCTTTAGCCCATAGTCTTGAAACTTAAATTGCTCAATAGTTTCATTAAACATTTTTTTCTGAATAATTGAATAATTATTTATTGGTGAAAGGTCTGAATTATACTCTTCAAGTTCAGTGAAAATTGAAATAAACTCTTGCTTATTTTCATGTATTACAACTGTATAAGCTTCTTTATAAATGTTAGCATATTCTAGAGAAGCTTCAGGGTGAAGACTTTTCAACTCTTTCATGTAATTAGGCACATCTAAACTATATAAAGAATCAACATAAATTGTTTTATAATCCTTTGCGGATAAAGATTCTGAATCTTGAACTGCAACATTTTTAGCAGCCTTATCTATCATTTCTAAACAACTTGTTAGGAAAATTAAACAGATAATTACAATACCTATATTGGCTTTCTTCATCAATGTTATTCCTTAATACGTTCCTTATACGTACCTTTTTCGGTCTCTATTTTTATTTTATCCCCTTCATTTATAAATAAAGGCACATTAACCTCTGCTCCAGTTTCAACAGTTGCTGGCTTGGTCGCATTTGTAGCTGTATTACCTTTTACACCAGGCTCTGTGTGGGTTACTTCAAGAATTACACTTGCTGGCATCTCAACAGAGAGTGGCATGTTATCTTCCGAATTGATTAAAATGGTAACTACCTCACCTTCTTTCATTAAATCAGGTCTATCCAGCGCAGCTTCTAGTAACCTGATTTGCGTGTAATCTTCCTGATTCATGAAATGGTAAAACTCACCATCATGGTATAAAAATTGAAATTTATGTGTTTCCACTCGAACATCATCAATTTTATGTCCTGCTGAAAAGGTATTATCAATAACTTTTCCTGTTGTTACACTTTTCAATTTTGTTCTTACGAATGCTGGACCTTTACCAGGTTTTACATGTAAAAACTCTATAATTTTATAAATATCATGATTATACCTGATGCATAATCCATTTCTAATATCTGATGTATTGGCCATAAATTTAATTTGATTTAAAATATCCTTTCATAATACCTCGCTGGGAATCTTTAATAAATTGTAGAATTTCATCGCGCTCTGGAGTTGCTTCCATTTCGGCTTCAATAATTTCTGCAGCTTGAGTATTATTATAATTTTTTTGATAAAGTATTCTATATATATCCTGAATTTCTCTAATTTTTTCTGTTGAAAAACCACGTCTTCGTAATCCTACAGAATTAATACCTACATAAGATAATGGCTCACGCGCAGCCTTAACAAATGGCGGCACATCCTTTCTTACTAACGAACCTCCTGTTACAAAGGCATGGTTACCAATTGAGCAAAACTGGTGTACTGCTGTCATGCCGGCAAGCACAACATAATCGCCTACATTAATATGACCAGCTAAAGTACTATTGTTTGAAAAAATACAATTGTTTCCAACAATACAATCATGAGCCACGTGGCAGTAAGCCATTATTAAACAATTATTACCAATTACCGTTTTCATTTTATCGGTAGTACCTCTATTGATAGTTACACACTCTCGAATAGTTACATTATCTCCTATTTCAACAGTTGTGTCTTCGTCATTATATTTAAGGTCTTGAGGAACCGCAGAAATAACAGCACCTGGAAAAATGTTACAGTTTTTACCTATTCGTGCACCTTCCATGATAGTGACATTACTACCAATCCATGTTCCTTCACCAATTACAACATTATTATGTATAGTTGCAAAAGGTTCAATAACGACATTTTTGGCAATTTTTGCTCCTGGGTGTACGTATGCTAAAGGTTGATTCATTTTCGTTATTTTATGATTGATAAATAGGAGATAATGTGTTCGCCTATTAGTTTTTTAGAACTAACACAAAATTTCACGTTGGTTCTATTCATTTCTTTACTTATTTTACTTTTGAAATTTGTGCCATCAATTCTGCCTCGGCACACAGTTTACCATTAGCGTATGCATAGCCTTGCATATGGCAAATGCCACGTCTAATAGGTGTAATTAAATCGCACTTAAAAATTAATGTGTCTCCAGGAACAACTTTTTGTTTAAACTTAACATTATCAATTTTCATGAAAAATGTTAAGTAATTTTCTGGATCTGGAACTGTACTTAATACTAAAATCCCACCTGTTTGCGCCATGGCCTCAACTATTAATACACCTGGCATTACTGGCGCACCTGGAAAATGTCCTGCAAAAAAGGGTTCGTTCATCGTTACGTTTTTAGTACCGATGACATGAGATTCACTTAACTCAAAAATTTTGTCGATTAATAAAAAAGGTTGACGATGCGGCAACATAGCCATTATTTCGTTCACGTCTTTTAATGGCTCTTGATTTAAATCGATATTTGGAACATGGTTGCGCCTATCGTTTTTAATGATTTTGGACATCTTTTTTGCAAATTGTGTATTAACAAAATGTCCAGGCTTATTTGCTATAACCTTTCCTTTTATAGGTGTACCAATTAATGCCAAATCACCAATAACATCTAAAAGTTTGTGCCTGGCCGCTTCATTAGGGTGATGCAACGTTAAATTATCAAGTATTCCGTTTGGTTTTACTGCAATGTTGTCTTTTTTGAAAGCTACACGTAATTTATCCATAGTTTCGGGCGATAATTCTTTATCCACATAAACTATAGCATTGTTCAAATCGCCACCTTTAATTAATCCGTGCTCCAACAGCATTTCAATTTCATGCAAAAAACTAAATGTTCTAGAATCTGAAATTTCATCTTTAAATTCTGAAATATGTTTTATGGACGCATTTTGGGTGCCTAAGACTTTGGTGCCAAAATCAACCATAGTAGTCACTTGATATTCACTAGAAGGCATGACCAAGATTTCACTTCCTGTTTCTTCATCTGTGTATGAAATAACATCGGTAACTTCGTAAACTTCACGTTTGGCATCTTGTTCTACAACGCCTGCTTTTTCTAAAGCTTCAACAAAGAACTTTGAAGAGCCATCCATTATTGGTGGTTCAGAGGCGTCAAGTTCTAAAATAGCATTATCAATATCCAAGCCAACTAAAGCAGCTAAAACATGTTCGCACGTTTGAATGGTAACACCATTTTTTTCTAAACATGTACCGCGTTGTGTGTTAGTAACATAATTGGCATCTGCCTCAATTATTGGACTACCTTCTAAATCAATACGTTTAAAAGCAAATCCTGAATTTTCTGGAGCGGGTTTAAATGTTAACACTACATCTTTACCTGTATGCAATCCTACGCCTTTAAGCGACACATCGTTTTTGATGGTCTTCTGCTTAATATCAGTATTAATTATTCCCATTTACTTTTTTTTCAATATCATTTATAGTTTTTGCCAATCGTGGTAGGTTTTTGAAATACACATAAGATTTATTATAGTCTCCATAGCCAAGAGCTGGAGAGCCTTGTAAAACCTCATTATCTGCTACATTTCTACCAATTCCAGATTGCGCCTGTATTTTTACATTATTGCCAATAGTAATATGGCCTACAATACCTACTTGACCCCCTATTTGACAATTTTCGCCAATTTTTGTTGAACCTGCAATTCCAGTTTGGGCAGCTATAACGGTATTCTTACCAATTTCAACATTATGGGCTATTTGGATTTGATTGTCTAATTTCACTCCTCGTCTAATAATAGTTGAACCCAGAGTTGCACGATCTATTGTTGTTGCTGCACCAATATCAACAAAATCTTCAAGAATGACATTCCCTATTTGAGGAACCTTACTATATTCACCTTTATCATTTGGTGTAAATCCAAATCCGTCAGCACCAATTATCGCTCCAGAATTAATAACACAATTACTTCCCACAACACATTCTGAATAAATTTTAGCTCCGGAAAACACTACAGTATTATCTTTGATTGTAACATTGTCACCTATATAGCAGTTTGGAAAAATTTTAACGTTATCGCCAATTTTTGCATTATCACCAACATATGTAAATGCGCCTAAATATATGTTTTCTCCTAATTGGGCTGACTCTGAAACAGAGGTTGGTTGATCTATTCCAGATTTATTTAATTTAATCTGGTTGTAATATTCTAGTAACTTGGAAAATGATTTGTAAGCATCATCTACTTTTATCAATGTAGAATTCACGGTATGCTCTGGCTCAAAGCTTTTATTTACAATGGCAATAGATGCTTTAGTTGTGTATATATATTGTGTGTATTTTGGGTTGGCTAAAAAGGTTAGTGAACCTTCTGTTCCTTCTTCTATTTTAGAAAGTCTTGAGACTTCAACTTGAGCATTGCCTACAATGTCGCCTTCTAAAATACCTGCTATTTGTTCTGCTGTGAATTTCATTAGGAGCAAAAATAGAAAAAATGTATCACATTTTATCTTTAGGGTAGCATATAAAATATTTAGTAACTGGTTTTGTTAGTGCTTTTAAGTTTAATTGATCTGAAGCCTTAACAATATCAACAATTTTACCAGATTTATACAATATATTTATATCCTGTGTACCTTGCTCATAAGCCTGGTTGGAAATTGAGCCTGAAAAAACAAAATAGCTAGCTTCAAAATCTGAAATTCCGTATTCAGTTTTTAGATTCTCTATATGTTTTGAGAGTTGTTTAGGTTTTATAACGTTCTTTTTAATCTTAATTTTCAGTAGATGCCTATTGATTATCATTTCGCATAAATTACTCAAAACAAAATCGGGATGGTGCTGCCAAGCTTTCATAGCCGATACAATATCATAATCATCAAGTCTGGCAAACATTTTAAGTTCATCAGACTTAAAATCATCGAATGACACATCATGTTTTAAAAAATATGCCAATGGTTCACTAGATTCCAATTCCACACCTTGTTTTGTTAATTCCTTGGCTCGTTGCAACATGCGTGTTAATAATTGTTCGGTCACCAAACCTGTTTTGTGCAAGTAAACCTGCCAATACATCAATCTGCGAGCTACTAAAAATTTTTCTACGCTATAAATACCTTTTTCCTCTATCACCAAGGCATCATCAACCACATTAAGCATGGTTATCAAACGTTCACTATTTATATTGCCTTCAGACACACCTGTATAAAAACTATCACGCTTTAAATAATCGGCTCGATCCATATCCAACTGACTCGATATTAGTTGACACAGAAATTTGCGATGATAATCGCCCTTGAAAATAGTTATGGCCAGCGTTAAACTTTCGTTAAATTCACTGTTCAAATCTTCCATAAACAACAACGAAATCTGCTCGTGTGAAATGCCATTTACTATACTGTGCTCCATGGCGTGTGAAAAAGGACCGTGACCTATATCGTGCAATAAAATAGCAATGTATAAGGCATTTTCTTCTTCATTAGAAATGCTAACGCCTTTAAAACGAAGTGTCTGCACAGCCTTTTGCATAAGATGCATGCAACCAATTGCATGGTGAAAACGGGTATGATGCGCTCCAGGGTATACTAAATAAGACATACCCATTTGTGAAATCCGTCGTAGACGTTGAAAATAATTATGCTCAATTAAATTAAAAATTACCGAATTGGGAATGGTAATAAAACCGTAAATTGGGTCGTTAAATATTTTAAGTTTGTTAGTTTTAAGCAAGTCTTTTAAATTCTATAATTATATAAACAAATATACATGAACAATATAAATATTCTCTGGGTAGACGATGAAATTGATTTATTAAAGCCCCATATTATTTTTCTACAACAAAAAAACTACAATGTTACAACATGCAAAAGTGGAACCGAAGCCATTGAAGTTTTAGACGATAAAACATTTGATATTGTTTTCCTAGATGAAAATATGCCTGGATTAACTGGTCTTGAAACCTTGAACGAAATTAAAGCCAAGCGCGATACGCTTCCAGTTGTTATGATTACAAAGAGTGAAGAAGAATATATTATGGAAGAAGCTATTGGAAACAAAATAGCTGATTATCTTATTAAACCTGTAAATCCAAATCAAATTTTATTGAGTTTAAAAAAGAATTTAGACCACTCTAGATTAGTTTCCGAAAAAACAACTTCTAATTATCAGCAAGAGTTCAGAAAAATTGCCATGGATTTAACTATGGTAAATAGTTTTGAAGAATGGGCCAACCTCTACCAAAAACTGATTTATTGGGAAATGCAGTTAGAGGACATTGAAGATACAGGGATGTTTGAAATTTTAGAATCTCAAAAAACGGAGGCCAATACGCAGTTCGGAAAGTTTATTGACAAAAACTACCCGAGTTGGTTTGAACCTCATGTAGATGCGCCTACCATGTCGCATAATTTGTTTAAAAACAGAGTGGTTCCCGAATTAAGTAAAGAGCAACCAACACTATTGGTAGTAATAGACAATTTGCGCTATGACCAATGGAAAGCTTTCGAACCTATAGTAAACAATTACTATAAAAAAGAACAGGAAGCACCATTTTATAGTATTTTACCAACTGCAACTCAATATGCTAGAAATGCTATTTTTTCTGGTTTAATGCCAGCAGATATGGAAAAAATGCATCCCGATCTTTGGAAAAATGATACTGACGAAGGTGGAAAAAACTTACATGAAGCTGAATTTTTAGAGGCTCAAATGAAGCGATTGGGATTAAACCACCTTAAGCATGAATATTATAAAATCACCAATCTTAAAAACGGAAAAAAGTTAGTTGATAATTTTAAAGGATTAAAAGACAATGATTTAACCGTAGTTGTTTACAATTTTGTTGATATGCTTTCGCATTCCAAAACCGAAATGGATGTTGTAAAAGAACTCGCTTCAAATGACAAAGCCTATCGCTCACTAACCGTTAGTTGGTTTAAAAACTCACCGCTTTTAGAGATGATTCAACAAGCACAACAACTGGGCTTTAAATTAATTCTTACAACAGACCATGGCACAATAAATGTTAAAAATCCTTCTAAAATTATTGGTGATAAGGATACTAGTTTAAACTTACGCTATAAAACGGGTCGCTCGTTAACTTATGAAGACAAGGATGTTTTGGTTGCTAAAGACCCAAAAAAGATACATCTACCAGCAATAACCATGAGTAGTTCGTTTGTGTTTGCTAAAAACGATTTGTTTTTTGCCTATCCAAACAACTATAATCACTATGTAAGTTATTATAGAAACACCTATCAACATGGTGGTGTTTCATTAGAAGAAATGATTATTCCTTTTGTGGTTTTAAACCCAAAATAACTCCACGTAACGCAAAAAAATCCGATGAAATACACTTTTTTCTAGTTTTTCTCAATTTTAATATGTATAATTGCATGGAAAGATTACAGAACGTGACTATTGAATATAGCTTAAATGATGTAAAAACTGTTGCAGACCAGATTATTACATTGGTAAAAAGTAAAACCATTTTGTTTAATGGCGAAATGGGATCTGGAAAAACAACATTAATCAAAGCTTTGGTAGAACAATTGGGAAGTGATGATGATGTAAGCAGTCCAACCTTTTCAATAGTAAATGAATATGTAGCAGACAATGATGTTATCTATCATTTCGACTTGTATCGTATAAATAGTATAGAAGAAGCCTACGATTTTGGAATTGAAGACTATTTAGATACAACACACTGGAAATTTATAGAATGGCCAGATTTAATAATTGAGGATTTAGATGATGATTATTCGGTAATAACATTAAAAATTAACGATAATAATAAACGAATTTTAACGCTGAAATAACGAGTTTTTATAAGATTAGAAACAACAAATTGCCCCAAATTGATTGCTTTTACGGAAAAACCGTAACGGAAAAATCGAAAAACGTTGATTTTAACATAATTTTAACATTTCGACCCAATTTCAAAGTAACATCCTACATACTTTTGGATTATTAATTAATTAATCCCTTAATAAAATGAAAACAAAAAAGTATGTATTAGCAATCGCAATTTTTGGCGGTATGTTGTTTACGGCTCAAGCAGCTAACATGATTGACACTGATGGAAATCAAACAACAAAAATCGACGGAAGGAAAATTAAAGTTCCGACAAACGGATAAAAAAAATAATAAAGTTATACTGAAAGGTAGCCTAATAGCAACTTTTATAGCTTTAACTCCTTATTTATTTTATTTATATGAAAGTGTTCCAGATACTAAAGTTTGGAACACTTTTTTATTTACTTATGAAAGTAAAGTCTACGAAAGTGCCCATGTGGTAGCTTGGACACTTTCTGGTAAATTAATTCCATTATTATTATTGTTAATCTGGTTTTTCACTTGTCGTCATTGGTGGTACCATGTTTTATTAGTACCAATAGTAATGTATACTTATCAAACCATTTCATTTATAACATCAGACACTGGGATCTTTGACGAATTTCAATTACTTTATTTAGTTCCTGTTATGGCTATAGTTGTACCATCAATTTATCTTATTAGAGCACGCATGTTTAATAAATTGAACACTGCTAATAAAACACTTGAAGAGCTTGAGGAAGAATTCAAAATAAAACCAACTACTTTTTGGGAAAAAGTGAAGCAGTATTTTTAATTTTCATATTATTCTTTACAAAATTAATTCGTAATTTGACTATCTGTTTTTAACTAGTCAACTATGTCTAAATCTTTATCGCCTTTTACAAAGCAACAGCTGTTGCCGCAAGAAGAAACCCTTGAAATTTTAAAAAACAAAAGCGAATTATTTATAGGTATTCCTAAAGAAACCGCCTTTCAAGAAAAGCGTGTTTGTTTAACTCCAGATGCCGTTTCTGCACTAACAAGCAATGGACATCGTATTTTAATGGAATCTGGTGCGGGAAGAGGCGCTAATTTTAGTGATAAGGATTATAGTGAAGCTGGAGCAGAAATAACAAAAGATACTGCCAAGGTTTATGCTTGCCCAATGATTTTAAAAGTAGAACCTCCTACCCTAGATCAAATAAAACTAATTAATCCACAAACTATTTTAATTTCGGCATTACAGCTTAAAACACAATCAAAAAAATACTTTGAAACATTAGCCGCAAAACGCATTACAGCTTTGGCTTTTGAATTTATTAGAGATGAAGATGGAGCTTATCCAGCTGTACGATCGTTAAGTGAAATTGCCGGAACAGCTTCCGTTTTAATTGCTTCGGAATTGTTAAGTAACGTTAATGATGGCAATGGGCTCATGTTCGGTAACATTAGTGGTGTTCCTCCAGTTGAAGTGGTTATTCTTGGTGCTGGAACAGTAGGCGAGTTTGCGGCAAGAAGCGCACTAGGACTTGGAGCCAATATTAAGGTTTTTGATAATTCCATAACCAAACTACGTTGTATTCAGTCCAATTTAGGAAGAACTGTTTTTACATCTACTTTGCAGCCTAAAAACTTATCGAAAGCATTAAAACGCTGTGATGTGGCTATTGGTGCTGTTCGTGGTAAAAACAGATCGCCTGTTTTGGTACGCGAATCTATGGTTGAAAACATGAAAAATGGTTCGGTAATTATTGATGTGAGTATTGATATGGGTGGTTGTTTTGAAACCAGTGAAGTTACATCGCACAAACAGCCTACATTTGTAAAACATGGTGTTACACATTATTGTGTGCCCAATATTCCTGCGCGATATTCACGATCGGCTTCAATTTCAATTAGTAACATTTTTACACCGTATCTCTTAAAAATTGCAGACGATGGTGGTTTAGAAAATTCACTACGTTTTGATAAAGGATTGAAAAATGGTTTGTACATTTATCACGGAATTTTAACCAGCAAATCTGTTGGTGAATGGTTCGACTTAAAACACAGTGATATAAACTTACTTATTTTTTAAATTTTGAAATTAATTAATCGTATTGGCTACTATTTAGGTGGCTTTTCTATTGGGCTTATTATATTGGCCTTTTTCTTAAATGGCAAAAAAGTTTCTTGTGATTATGGTCCTGAAGCCCGCGTTTTGAAAAATATTAATTCTAAAGAATTAATTTATGATGAGGCTGTTCTACAAGCCTTTAAAAATATACAACTCGACACATTTGGAGCTAGGCAAGTTCTGCGTTATGGCGAGCTTACAATAAACAGTGAATCTAGAAAAAAACCTTGTGGCTTCTATAAAATTGAAGGTTTGATTTCTGAACAATTGGTACAATTTACTATTGAAAATTGCGATAGTATTGCAACCGTAAAACAAGTTGAATTTAAATAAAAAGCCCAGTTAAAAACTAGGCTTTAATAATTTATTTTACTCAAATTGTTAGTTTAGTATTATTCGTTTGGAAAAGGCTTCCCCGTTTTTATTAATGGTTAAAACAAATATTCCACGTGGCAAATTAGATACATTAATAGTTTTTGTCATTATTTCTGTATTACCATTTGAAATTCCTTCAGCATATAATTGCCTACCTTGTAAATCATAGATTTTAACACTAGTGTCAGACAAATAGCCAGTGACTTTTACATTGATTTCAGAGGTTGCGGGAATTGGATATACACTTATTTCAGAATCCAAAACTTCATTCTGCTCTGTTTCCGTATCACAGACATTAACAGTAACCCATACAGATGCCGTGGCTGTTTGACTTCCATTAGAAACTTGCACATTATATTCTGTTGTTGTTTCTGGATTTACTGTTATACTAGCTGAAGTTTCACCTGTACTCCACAAGTAGGTAGTTCCTCCAGAAGCATTAAGGGTAATGGATTCGCCATTACAGATTTCAACATCTTCACCCGCTGATGCATTTAGTGGTTCTAAAACCGTAACTTGAACACTATCAGAATCACTACATTCTCCAATATAAACAGTTACCGAGTAGCTTGTCGTTTCTGTTGGGCTAACTGTAATTTGTTGTGTAGTAGCACCATTACTCCACAAAAAGCTATTACCTCCTTCTGCTGTTAATGTTATTGACTCACCTAATTCAATGGTTTCGTCTTCACCAGCATACGCAACAGCTAATGGATTAACCGTAACAGTTACACTATCTGTATCAGAGCTTTGTCCATTTGAAACGGTTACCGAATACGTTGTTGTAGTTAGTGGGCTAACCGATATACTTTGTGTGGTTTCACCTGTGTTCCACACATAATCAGTACCGCCTGTAGCTGTAAGAGTTACATAATCGTATTGACATATTGTAACGTCTTCACCAGCGTTAGCAACAACAGTTGTATTATTAGGAATTACAGTAACTGTAACTTCGTCTGGTTGGCTTATACACCCATTATCAGAAACCGTTACAGAATATGTTGTTGTTTCAGTTGGACTTACCGTTATACTCCGTGTGGTTTCTCCTGTATTCCAAGAAAAACTTGCACCTCCTGAAGCTATTAGCGTTGTACTTTCTCCTTCGTTTATGGTAACATCGCTTCCAGCATTTGCTGTTGGTGTTGGATTTACGGTAACAATAACAGAATCACTATCTGAAACGTTTCCTTCAGAAACTGTTACCGTATATGTTGTAGTTGCCTGTGGATTAACCGTTATACTTTGTGAAGTTTCACCTGTACTCCACACATAATTTGTTCCTCCAGATGCCGTTAAAATAACACTATCCCCTTGGCATATTGAAACATCTTCTCCAGCATTGGCAACAACAGTTGTATTATTAGGGATTACAGTAACTGTAACTTCGTCTGGTTGGCTTGTACACCCATTATCAGAAACCGTTACAGAATATGTTGTTGTTTCAGTTGGATTTACCGTTATACTCTGTGTGGTTTCTCCTGTATTCCAAGAAAAACTTGTACCTCCAGAAGCTATTAGCGTTGTACTTTCTCCTTCGTTTATGGTAACATCGCTTCCAGCATTTGCTGTTGGTGTTGGATTTACGGTAACGATAACAGAATCGCTATCTGAAACGTTTCCTTCAGAAACTGTTACCGTATATGTAGTAGTTGTCTGTGGATTAACCGTTATGCTTTGTGAAGTTTCACCTGTACTCCACACATAATCTGATCCTCCCGATGCCGTTAAAGTAGTGCTTTCACCAAAACAAATGGCAACATCTGCACCAGCATCGGCTTCTATGGGAGTGGGTATTACAGTCACTGTGACTTCATCTGGTTCACTTGTACACCCATTATCTGAAACGGTTACAGAATATGTTGTTGTTTCTGTTGGACTTACAGTTATGCTTTGTGACATTTCGCCTGTACTCCATAAAAAGCTACTTCCGCCAGTTGCAGTTAAATTAACAGACTCACCTTCGTTAATAGTTATATCTGTTCCTGCATTCGCAATTGGAATAGGATTAACGGTTACAGTAACATCGTCAGAAACGGTATTTCCTGAATTATCAGATAAGGTTACTGTATATGTTTCAGTAGCATTAGGAGATACTGTTATACTTTGACCGGTTTGACCTGTACTCCAAGTATAATTTGTTCCTCCAGTTCCAGTAGCTGTTAAAGTAATAGTATTACCATTACAAATTTGTCTATCATTTCCAGCATTTACTGTCATACCTACATTACCTTGCGGATATTCTAATACATAAGCTGGTGGATTAGGATCGTTCATAATAGAACTATCGTTCCAATTACTAGCAAATAATATTTTTGTTCCATTTCTATTTGGGACAGCTTGTGCAGAATGCCCTAATCCACCAGGAGAAACGTCGTTATGATGTTTAGCATAGCGTTCAACTGTTCCAGAATCATCCAACTTAATAGCAAATATTTCTCTAGGTGCTACTGGATTTGTTGTACAGCATTGTTCACTTACATAAGCCCATCCTGGTCTATTAATATTTCTACAACTAATATGCCCTCCCCAAATACCTCTGTTGTTTACATAGGGAAATAAGTTAGTAACGCCTCCTCCATCTAATCTCACCATAAAAAGACTATAATCGGCATCCCATTGACTTTGTCCTCCATAACTTACAAACACTTCATTTCCATTTTGGTCAACGCCTAAATCGCCATGCTCTGTAGTATTATAAAGGTGTTGTTCGTTTGTAAAATCTAAATTATAACTCTTGATACCTTGTGTTGGACCAGAACCGTTATTTCTCCATGAAATAACAGCATATTGACCAAGCTGCGATACCGAAAACCAAGCCAAATCACCTTGAGAGCCAACATTTTTAGTTCCTACAATATTATCATTCAATATATCATAAACAATGAGAACTCTATCGCCATTACTTAAAATACCGATGAGTCCTACATATCTGTCATTATTATCTTGTGTGCTTTTTCCAAATCCAAAATCAACTCTTTGATAGTCACTAAATGTTCTTAATGTCGTTCTGGAATTGGTATTAACATCATGAGCCACAAATTTATCCACAGAAGTTCCATAAATAATATTGGGCTGTGTATTGGACCATCTTCCATAGCTTGGAATATTACTCCAATATAAAAATTCGAAAGTTTCTGCATCTAAAATTGCAGCTGGATAACCTGCTAGCTTTATTAGTGTTCCATCACTATTCCATGTTTGGTCTAATGCATAATTATGTCTTAAGCGCTGTGAAGTAGTGCCAAATACATCCCTATCACTAATTCGAGTTATGTTACTACCAGAAAGTGACTCTGTAATAGGCTCTAAATATTCTGGTAATCCACCTGTTGGTAATTGATAGTTCTGATATTCCACATCAGACAATGATACTTGTGGCGGATAATTTTGACCGTTTACCGATAAAATAAAACAGAAAAACAATAATAAGTTTGAAAAAATCCTTGAATTAAGGATTTTTATAAAATAAAAATTCTCCATTTGGGGCGATTTTGCTATTAATCGGTGCTAAACTATAATTTCATTTAAAGTTGCTAAAACATTTAAGGCAAATATTCGATGAAATACACAATTTTTGTAAGTTATTGATTACTAAAAATGCATTTTGTAGTATTTTTTGCACTTTTAATCGATGTTCTTGTGTTTTTTTAGAAAACTGTTCTAATGAGTGGTTTGCAAATATACGGTTTAAAGAAGGGTTTTGGATTATAGTAGACCTGTGATTTTATACAACTTATCCACATGTATTCAACAAAACACATTGACAATGATGCAGTTCGCATTATAAAACCGTCGTTTATCTAATATAAGCGCACTCATATCCTAAAGATTTAAAAAAATATATACTTTTAAAAAAACTTTAGTGTTTAACAACACAGATTATATAATATCTATTGAAGAAACGAAAAATAGCATTTATAATTCCAAGTCTTCAAACTGGTGGTGCCGAACGTGTTGTAGTAACCTTATCCAACTCGTTATCTACACGTTTTGACGTTACAATTATTGCCTTGTATAGTAGTGAAATATTTTACGCTTTAAACCCAAACGTTACGGTTAAATTTTGCTCTGGTACTTATAAATTCAATACTAATCCTATAACGAGAGTTCTTAATCATTTTAAGCTAATTAAGGGCATATATTCAATCGTAAAACAAAATAAAATTGAAGTTATGATTGGATTTATGACTACCCCAAATGTTTATGCTGTTATAGCATCGAAAATAGCAAAAGTGCGTTGCATAATCAGTGAGCGTGTACATCCAAATCATATTCAAGCATCTAAATTTTGGGGCTTGATTAGAAAAAAGATATATCCCTTCACGGACTATATGGTGATACAGACCCAAGAAATTGCTGACTATTTTTCAAGTTTCATAAAAGTTGAAAAGATTAAAATCATTTTAAATCCTTTAAATCCAGAACTACTAAATAAGATACAATCTGATAATAAGCGAGAAAATGTAATATTAAATGTTGGACGATTAGATTACCAAAAAAATCAAGATATGCTTATTAGAGCGTTCTCCAATATTGAACGAAAAGATTGGAAGCTATTTATTGCTGGTGACGGTTCACAAAAAAACAACTACTTGAAATTAATTGACGAATTAAATCTAACTAATTCAGTAGAATTACTAGGAAATATAGATGATTTATCCCATTATTATAATTCAGCAAAAATATTTGCGTTCACATCACGATACGAAGGATTCCCAAATGCTTTAACCGAAGCTATGGCATTTGGGCTAGCTTGTGTTTCTACTGATTGTCCCTCTGGCCCTTCCGAACTAATATTTGACAACAAAAATGGAATTTTAATACCTGTTGAAGACCAAACCTCATTAGAAGTTAAGTTGCAATTATTAATGGATAACGAGGAGTTAAGAACTAATTTAAGTTTAAACGCTCAATTAGACACTCAAAAATTTGAACATAATGTAATTGCTGATCAATGGGAATTACTAATACAAAATTTATTATCAGCATGACTTTAACCGAATTAATACCAACTTTTACAGGTATAGTAAATTTTGAGTCACACTATACGTTCACAATTTTTACACCTGTTTACAATCGTGCTGACACCTTGGAACGTGTTTTTACTTCCTTAAACAATCAAACATTTAGAGACTTTGAACTCGTACTTATTAACGACGGCTCAACAGATAACTCTCACAAGGTTGCTCAAGAATTAATAAAAACTGCTGATTTCCCCATTCAATACGTTAACAATCCAAAAAATCAGCATAAGATGGCTTGTTTTTTTCAAGCCATTGAAATGGCTAGAGGGAAGTTTATTTTACCTTTTGATTCAGATGACGAATGCTTGCCAAGTGCATTACAAGTATTTAAAGAGCAGTACAACGCTATTCCAATTGACAAAAAAGAAAAGATAAGCGGTGTAACTTGTTTGTGCAAGGATCAAAATGGAAAGTTAATTGGTCAAAAATTTCCAAAAAGTCCATACTACAGTAACACGTTTAAACAGAATATCGAATCGCCACTTACATCAGAAAAATGGGGGTTTACACGAACTGATATCCTAAAAGGTATTGAAGTTAATAAGAATATTTTTTCTAGAGGCTACATACCCGAAGGTATTATTTGGGAACTAATATCTAAAGAAGGTTTTACCACAAAATACATTAATGAAATTTTAAGAATATATTATTTAGACACCGAAAATAGAATTTCAATTCAAAACCATGAAAAAGATGCATTTGGAATGGCTGTTTATTCATTATCCATACTGAACTGGTTTCAAAACGACTATTTATTTAAAACGCCAAAATTGTTTATTAAACGATGTTATACACTACTTCGTGCTGCACAATATTTAGAATTTAGTTTAAAAGATTATTTAAATGCAATAGAAAATAAGACATTGAAACTCGTTTTTTTAATGGGTTGGCCATTTAAAAAATTGTTCTAGTAAAATTAACCAAAGTGAAAGGACAAAAACTCATATCAACTTTTAATTCTTTAAAAAAGAATCCTACGATTATAAATATTATAACAGTAGGTGCTTTATCCATTTTTGTAAAGGGTTTTGGCTTTTTTAAAGAAATTGTAATAGCTGGAGAATTTGGACTATCTGAACTATTGGATACTTTTTATATTGCCTTGTTAGTGCCAGGTTTCATAAATGAAGTTTTTATAAATGCTTTCAACACGGTTTTTATACCAAATTATATTGCCGAAGAGAAGACTCAAAAAGCCATTGGTCCTTTTCAGTCTACAAGCTTTATTATCACTATTTGTAGTTCTTTGGTTTTCATGTTTATTGCCTTTCTATTTACTGATGTGTATTTAAATGTTTTTTTTAGCGGTCACACAGCTGAATATTATGATTTAATCAAGTCACAATTCTATTATTTACTACCATGCATCCTATTTTGGGGTTTAACCTCTTTTTTAAACGGTCTACTTAATATATATGATGAATTCAGATATTCTACAATCTATCCTGTTTTAACATCAATAGCCATGCTTGTTTGTTTGTTTGGTTTTCAAAATGAACTAAAAGAGGATGTTCTTGCAGTTGGGATGTTAATTGGTGCCATTAGTCAGTTTTTGTTTCTGCTTATTGTTTCCGTTAAAAAAAGCATAATAACGTTAGGCATACCAGATTTTAAAAACAAGAATGCAATAACCATGTTTAAACAAGTGCCCGCAAAGGTATCTTCAGGATTTTTAACCGGATTAATTCCTGTTGCAGATCAGTTTTTTGCTGCGCAATTGGTTATAGGCTCGATTGCTGCACTAAATTATGGCTTAAAAATACCTGCCTTTATAACCACTATATTGCTGTTGGCATTGGGTAATGTGCTACTTCCCTATTTTTCAAAGTTATCAGTTGACAATATAGACCAAGCATATAGGAAATTATATCAACTGCTTAAATGGTTATTTATATTGCTTATTTCTCTCACCTTCATTCTTATTATCTTTTCAAATGACATTATTGAATTGGTTTTTGAACGCAATAATTTTTCCGAATCTGATACTAATATTGTTTCCAATGTCCAAAAGATGTTTTTAATTGGTTTACCATTTACAATATGTGGAAATATTGTCGTTCGTTTTCTGACCAGTATTAATAAAAATACCTACATGGCCTACGTATCTCTAGTAAGTATTATTTTAAATGTTATTTTAGATTGGATATTAATGAAGTGGTACGGTATAATGGGAATAGCTTTGTGTACTGCAATTCTTCAAATATTGAGAAGTTTGGTTTTATTTAATTATACTAGAAAGCAACATAAATTAATTAATTCGTTCTAGTGAAAGTTTTTAGATACATATTACTTGGATTAATTATTTTAAATGTCCCTACGTTTAGTTTGGCAGTGTTTGGAGCTACTGCTGGCGCGCTTACTAATTCAATGATGTTTATAGGATTGATTGTATATTTTTTTATGGAGAAAAAATATAAATTAATCATTCCTTTATTCATTCTTGGAATAACATATTTTTCAATTTCTGGCTTTAACTACACAGGTATTACCGAGGAATTTATAAAAGATGCTATTCGTTATTTTGTGTTTATCATTGGAGCTACTAGTTTAGCCAAAAACACAGATAGAAGGACCTTACTTATTTTATTCATAATTGGTGGAGCAAGTGTTTTAATAAATGCTCTGGTTTTTCCAAATTCTTATGGACGCTATAGTGGACTTTACCTCAATCCTAACAGGGCAGGTTTAGTATGTTTAATTGGATTTGTGCTTACTTATACTATTAACAAAACATATCTTCGGCTATTTTTTCAATTTGTACTTACAATTGCAGGAATAATGACATTGTCACGATATTTTATACTTGTATTGGTAATCATAAATGTTGTTTCGGTTTTTGTAAACAAGAAAAATTCTGTAGGACTACTCGCAGGTGCAGTAGCTTTTTTAATTATTATTGGAACGTCTTCATTACAATTAAATACCGATAGATTTAGAGCCCTAAAAAGTATATTTAGTGGTAATGCTGAAGTAGAAACCATTACAAAAGCATCTCGCGATGAAACTTGGGCATTATACCATGATATTCTTGTAAACAATCCACTTATTGGAGTTGGGTATAGAGAAATGCAAGGAAAAAAAAGTCAGAAAGTTTCAATTAAATCTGGTGTTCACAACACATACTTAATGGTTTTGGGGGAATCAGGAATAATTCCTTTTATAATTCTTATAATATTTTATTTGTCTTTACTTGTAAAAAGTAAGTGGTTTATAACAACACAACAGGAATTAGCTTATATGGCATTTACTTTAGCTACCTTTTTACTAGTATCGCATAATTATTTTGACAATTATATAGTTTTGTTTTTATCTATTTGGCTTTATAGCTCTGTAACCGTACCAGGTAAAGACACGATCAATCAAAACAACATTACAATTTAAACTATGTGTGGCATATACGGCGTAACATTAAATAAATACACTGAAAATCAAATTCAATTAAAACTCGAACGTACTAAATTTCGAGGACCAGACAAGCTTGATTATAAATTTTTAGGAGAGAATAACCATATTGTTCTAGGGCATAATAGACTTTCTATTATAGATTTAGATGAACGATCAAACCAGCCGTTTACCTATGACAATCGAATAAATATTGTTTTTAACGGTGAAATATATAATTTCAAAATTTTAAAATCTGAATTAGAACAAAAAGGTTATACTTTTAGAACAACCAGTGATACCGAAGTAATATGCGCTGCATATTTAGAGTATGGTGAAGCTTTTGTAAGCAAACTCAATGGCATGTTTGCCTTTGTTATTTATGACCAAGCCAAAGACTTACTATTTGCTGCACGTGACAGAATGGGGCAAAAACCATTTTACTACCACTATAATGGTGAATCGTTTGAATTTGCCAGTCAACTATCCTCTATTCAATTATTCAATACTAACCTATCAATATCAAGTAAGGCCATAAGCTATTATTTGACTTGGGGATTTGTACCTGATCCCTATTCTATTTTTAACGAAGTAAGCAAGCTTGAACCTGGTAATTCACTTCGATTTGATTTATCTAAAAAAAAGTTAGAAATAAACCAATATTGGGATATTGATTATAACGGACGGAATGTATTTAACGGCACCTATAAAGAAGCTAAAACTGAATTAACCGAAATTTTAAAAGATTCCGTTTCAAAGCGTTTATTTGCAGATGTTCCTGTAGGTGTGTTTCTGTCAGGCGGTATTGATTCCTCATTAGTCGCTGCATTAGCAACAAAAGCAACAGAAAGTAAAGTAAAAACTTTTTCCGTTAAGTTTAATGAAAAAGGGTTTGACGAAAGTGTTTATGCCCAAAAGGTAGCAGACCATTTAAAAACTGACCATCATGTCATTCAGTGTAATTATGATGAAGGTTTAGATTTAATTGAAAATTTTGATTATTACTACGATGAGCCTTTTGCTGATTCGTCTGCTATTCCATCTATGTTGCTTTCAAAATATACAAGAGAGAAAGTAACTGTTGCTCTGTCCGGCGATGCTGGTGATGAAAGCTTTATAGGCTATCATCGTTACCATTGGATGAAACAAGTGAGTCCTATTTATAAAATGCCTTCCGCATTGCGGAATATTGGATCAAGTGTATTAAGTAAAATGCCATATTATAAGCTTAAAACCATTGCAAAAGGCTTACAATATGAATCATTGGAACGTTTATACTTAGCTTCCGTAACTGGAGTAGATTTATCATGGCTTAACACCAAACATGATTCTCTAAATATAAAGGAACTCAAGTATTTGAACCACAATAACAAAAACGTCTACGAAAGAATGTCCGATTTTGATTTAAAAACCTATTTAAATTGTGACATAAACACTAAAGTTGATAGAGCATCTATGGCTTTTTCCCTAGAAGCAAGAGCTCCACTTATGGATTATCGTGTTGTCGAGTTTGCAAGAGCACTACCAACCCGTTATAAATACTCTGGAAACAATCAAAAGCGTATTCTTAAAGATATTCTTTATGACTTTGTACCAAAAGAGTTTTTTAACCGACCGAAAGCAGGCTTTACCATGCCGTTTTCAGATTGGTTTAGAAATGAATTAAAGGATTTAGTATTGGATGAACTCAATGATTCAAGTTTAAATCAAATTCCAAACATCAATGTAGATGAAGTAAAACTTCGTATTAAACAGCACATGGATGGTAGCTGGAATCGCTATCCATTAATTTGGAAATTACTTGTTTTAAAGCAATGGTTAAATAAAAATGGCAAAGAATATGTTATCAAATAATGCATAGTAGACAGGTCCATATTGTTTTTGTTTTACCTTCTTTGGCTGCTGGCGGAGCTGAACGTATATTATCGTATGTTGCTTCACATCTAGACCAATCAATTTTTAATGCCACCCTAGTAATTACTGGTTATGAAAAGGACACTGTGTATTCAGTTGAGAACCTAAATGTTGTGTACTTAAATAAACCTAGAGTTTTAAAGGCATTTGGAAGTTTGTTCAATTATTTAAAGAAAGAAAAACCAGATATTGTTGTGAGTTCAATAGTGCACTTAAACACCATGATGGCCTTTATGTCTCCTCTTTTTTGGAACACAAAATTTGTAGCCAGAGAAGCTAATGTCTTAAGCGTTTTAAATAAGCACAATCCATATACAAAATCTATTTTCCCAAAGTTTATGATAGTGCTCGCATATAAACTTGTTGATTGTATTATTTGTCAATCTAAAGATATGAGAGATGATATGATTAATAATTATAGCGTTAAAGCATCTAAAACAGTATTAATCAACAATCCCATTACAAACTCATTTAAAACTAAATCTGAAAGTCAAGAAAAAACAAGTCCCATCAAATTTATTACCATTGGTAGATTAAGCAAGGAAAAAGGACATATTAGAATAATTGATGCATTATCAAAACTGAATTACCCGTTTCAGTATACAATTATCGGGAAGGGACCTGAAAAAGAAGCCATTTTTGATTATATCAATCAGAAAAAACTGATTGATTCCATTCAATATATAGAATATACAAATGAGGTTGAGCACTATCTAGCTGATAGTGATTTGTTTTTACAAGGTTCGTATTCTGAAGGCTTTCCAAATGTACTAATTGAGAGTTCTGTAATTGGCACTCCAATTTTAGCCTATGATGGTGTTGGTGGATTGGATGAGATTATTGAGGTTGGCAAAAACGGATATATCGCTAATTCGCTTGAAGAGTTTGTAAGTTATCTAAATGCTATCCATGATGATTTCCCCTTTAACCCACTTATAGTGAGTCAAGTGGTTAAAAGCAAATTCAGTAGTTCAAAAATCATGGCTGAATACACTAATTTATTTTTAAATTTAACCAAACAGAATTAATGTCTCAAAAAAGAAAAATAGCTCTATTTGTATCAGCCATTGGGTTTGGAGGTGCAGAAAAAGTGGTTAGCCTATTGTTGGATGAGCTTACAAAATACTTTGATGTAACTCTAATTCTGCTTTATGATGAAATTAAATTACCCCTAAACAAAAATGCCAAAATCGTAATTTTATCAAAACCAGGAAGCACATTTAAAACGAATATTTTTGCACGACTATATGATAACTTTAAGTTTATTTTCAAATATCAAAAGGCTCTAAAAGAACACAATATTGAAGTGGCTGTTTCTTTTTTAGTCAGACAGAATATTATGAATGGTATTGCTAAAATGAACAACAAAAAGTTGAAGACCATTATTAGTGAACGCTGTTTTCCTTCAATAATGTATAGCGACCAAAAAGCAACGTCATTTTTAACAAAATTACTTATACCCTTCTTTTATAATAAAAATGATAAATTGTTTTCGAACTCAATCTACATAAATAACGATTTGATTTCCAATTATAACATCAAGATAGATACATCGGTAATATATAATCCCATTTTAACCAAAAACAGAAAACCAAAATTAAAATCGTATAAAAATTTGGAAGACGTTTTTAATGTGGTTACCGTTGGTCGATTAATTCCAGTCAAAAACCAAAAGAGTATCATTGAAGCTATTAAATTACTCCCAAGTAATTTTGTTCTAGATATTTATGGAGATGGTGAGTTGCATGATGATTTAAATTTGTTATCTAAAGAGTTAGACATTCAAGACCGCATTCATTTTAACGGTAATGTTAATAATGTGAAATCCCATATAGTTGAAAAGCATTGCTTTGTATTGAGTTCAATTACTGAAGGTTTTCCTAATGTAGTATTAGAAGCTATGTCTGTTGGTTTACCAGTTATTTGTACCAATTGCATGTCCGGACCTTTGGAATTGCTTAACGATAATGAAAAAGTAAACATCCTATCTGGTTCATTTGTAAAAGCTAAATACGGGCTTCTCGTAAATGTTGATGATACGGTTGGTTTATCTCAAGCCATAAAATATATGCAAAATAATATTGAAGAACGTAACATGTATAGCAAGTTGAGTTTTGAAAGAGCTAAAACCTACGATGTATCGAATATTGGTATTCATGTTAAAAACCTAATAGATAGTTTATAAATTCTATGTGTGGTATTAATGGCATAATAAGTCAAAATCAGGATAAGCAAAATATTGCGACTTCGCTAACCAAAATGAATGATTTAATTATTCATCGTGGTCCAGATGATGATGGTATGGTTACCCATGTACAAAATAATAGTACAATCGGCATGGCAATGCGACGACTATCTATAATTGATTTAAACTCGGGTAAACAGCCTATTTATAATGACGATAAATCTATTGTAATAGTATTTAATGGTGAAATTTACAACTACAAAGAACTACGCAATCAATTGATGAATGAAGGCGTGCAATTTAAAACCCAAAGTGATACCGAAGTTATTCTGAAGCTCTATATAAAACATGGTACAGAATCATTTAGATTACTAGATGGCATGTATGCCTTTAGTATACTGGATACAAATATAAATAAGGTATTTATTGCTCGAGATTTTTTTGGTGAAAAACCCTTATACTATTATTCAAAGAACGATGAATTTTATTGGGCTTCTGAATTAAAATCAATTATTCAAGGCTTAAATTATAAACCTAAAATATCCATAACAGGTTTAAACTTATTCTTCAAACTAACATACATACCAGCGCCTTATACGATATATGATAATATTTACAAGTTAGAAGCCAATCATTTTATTTCATTCGATTTAAATTCGCATTATTACAAAACATCTGAAATTCACAAGCTACAATCGGAATCATCAGATATGACATTTGATGCTGCTAAATCTAAACTAAACAAGCTTGTTTTAAACAGTATAGAAAGCCGGTCTGTAAGTGATGTACCTATTGGAACTTTCCTCTCTGGAGGAGTCGATTCATCTATAGTAAGTCTTGGTCTTTCGAAATTATCGTCTCAAAAAATTGACACCTTCTCTATTGGCTTTAATAAAAAATCATTTGATGAAACCGATAAATCCAAGTTAGTGGCCAATCTTATTGGAAGCAACCATCATGAATTTATTATATCAGAAAAAGATATTGAATCACATATTACAGATATACTTCTAAACTTTGATGAACCATTTGCTGATTCATCGGCATTACCTACTTATTTGGTTTCTAAAAAAACTAGCGATTTTGTTAAAGTAGCTTTAACTGGTGATGGTGGTGACGAAGTGTTTGGTGGTTATAATAAATATTATATGGGTAAACTTAATACGAGTTATACCAAATGGGTCCCTGAATTTGTGCATAAAGCCTTTAAGCCGTTAGCCAATTCATTGTTAGTGACACATGATGACAACCGTGGCAAGCGCTTTAAAGCTAAAAAGTTTATTAATGCCATAGATTATAAAGGCGATAATTATTGGAACATTATATCGTTGGGATTTGACGGTGAATTGTCTCAACTTATTAATTCTAAATTTCATATTAATAACCCGTTTCAATACTTTAAGTCAAACTTGCCTAAAGCCATAACTTTACATGATTTTCGTGAAATTGATAGGCATATTAGCCTAGAAGGCGATATGCTTGTTAAAGTAGACAGAACGAGCATGCTTAACTCGTTGGAGTGTCGTGCTCCTTTTTTAAACAAATCATTATGGGAATTTTCAAATAGTTTACCCGAATCGTTTTTGCTAAATGGCTGGAGCAAAAAACATCTTTTAAAGGAAGCTTTTAAACATGAATTCCCTGAAGGTTTTCTTGATAAATCTAAAAAAGGATTCATTGTTCCAGTTGGCGACTGGCTTCGCTCAATATTAAAAAAAGAACTACAAAGTTACACAGAAACGGTTTTTTTAGAATTGCAAGGCATTTTCAATACAGATTATATTCAGAAAATAGTTAATGAACATATAACTGGGAAATTAGATAACAGTTATAAAGTATGGACATTCTTCACATTCCAAAAGTGGTATAAAAATACGTATCTTAACGAATAAGTTTACTTAAATCTATTTTGGAGCCTAGCTCCAAATCCCAAGATTCGGGATAGATACGCTCACAACCACCACCATGGTGGAATGTAATTTCACCAAAATAGATGGCTCCATCAACATTATACAAGTCGATTCTAACATATTCAAATGGCTTGGCCAATTGTTCAGCCAATTCCATCATTAACTGAAAATTTGCTGGCTTATCAATATCAGAGCCATTTGGCCAAAGCGGCTTGTTATTTTTCCATTGCGACCACGTAAATGGCATTAAATTCCAGTTACGGTCATAAAAATTACGCCTATGGTCAGAAAACCTATCTAAATCAACTTGAATGGTTTCTACCCTACCATTAAAACAATGAAATTTATAATCAAATGGCAACTCGCCTTTTTCGTCTTTCAGCAATTTTTCTGCTAAAAAAGCTGGAACAATATTTTTGTACTGCCACTCTTTACTCTCTAAATAATAATTTTGCTTTAGTAGTTTTTTTATTTTTTTTCTAATCAAATTCCAATCAACTGACTGCGAATCTAAAACTATAAAACCTCCTGAACTATTGTGATTGGTTTTTATAATATAAGGTTTGTCGTTGGGAAAATTTTCTGGTTTTAGGTTATTAATATTAGAGCTGTGGTAATAAAGCGGAATTAAATATTTAGAACCAATAACACGCTCTACATAACTTCTAACCAGTAATTTATCTGCGCATTTTGTATGCAAATCTGTACGATCATGCAGTTTTAACCAAAGTATTTTTTCATTTAATGTTTTAGGGTTATCTAAATCTGGTAATCTTTTAAAACTAGCTTTATACTGGTTAATTACATACTTTTTTTCATCCATGAAATGGATTTTAAAATACTTTCGCATTTCAAAAAAAGCATTAATGATTGTTTTTCCAAGAGAAGTATTACGGTATAAATACTTAACTACCTTCAGCATTCTTTAATAATTTAACTGATTGTAAATTAAAACAAATTTTCATAAAACGCTTAACTTATAATATATTAGTCTAAATTTTATTTATGGCTAAAAAAATTTGTTTTGTTGGTGGTGAAGATGTACACAAACGCATACCCTTATCAAAACATTTGATTCAGGCAGGGTATCAGGTAACCATAATTGGAACCAGCATCGAGCAATTCCCATCATCTATTACTTATTGCACTTATAATTTAGTTAGGCACTTCTCTCCTATTTCAGATTATAAAACCATAAAATGGTTGCAAAATTATTTTAATAAAAATCCGTTTGACATCATTCATACTTTTGACACTAAACCAGCCTTTTTAGTGCCTTTAGCACTTAAAAATAATAATGTACCCATAACTAGAACCATTACTGGATTAGGAACATTGTTTATGTCTAACAGTCTATCGAGTTCCGTATTAAGACTTGTGTATAAATTACTTCACAAAAAAGTAAAAAACCGTGTTTTTAAAACTGTTTTTCAAAATTTAGATGATCATGAGTTATATTTAAAAAACAACCTTGTAAAAAAGGAAAACTGCGAATTAATTTATAGCAGTGGCATAGATTTAACTAAATTTAAAGTTAAGGCAATAAGAAAGCAAAACCCCTTTACTTTTATATGTGTAGCCAGATTGGTTTACGAAAAAGGCATAATAAATTATCTTGAAGCTGCAAAAATTTGTATTGACAAAAATTTTGATTTCAAATTTCTATTAGTAGGACCTTTAGAAGAAGATTCTAAAAAATTAAATAAACAGATATTAGATTCATACAACGATATTGTTAGTGTTTTAGGAGCCCGAACTGATATTGTAGAATTACTTCTAAAATCTGATGCCTTTGTATTACCTACCTTTCGAGAAGGCTTTTCTAGAGTACTTCTTGAAGCTGCAGCTGTTGGGCTTCCTATTGTATCGACAAATGTAACTGGTGTAAGAGACTTTGTTACACATCAAAAAGATGCGCTTTTAGTCGAAGCACAAGATTCTCAAGCTCTTGCAGAATGCATGATTGAAATTGCAACTAATGCGATATTATCTGAACAATTAGTTGAAAATGCATTAAAAAAGGTTGAAACGTATAGTATCGAGAATGTATCTAAACAATATATAGCTATCTTTGATGATGCTATTAATTAGATAAAAAAATGAAAATTCCTTTTTCGCCTCCCTATATAAATGATGCTGTAATTAACGAAGTGACTGATGCTTTAAAGTCAGGATGGATCACAACTGGCCCTAAAGTAAAAAGACTTGAGGAGCTAGTTTGCGAATATATTGGAGTTCCAAATTCATTATGTGTAAACTCTGCTACTTCCGGATTAATTTTAGCTTTAAAGTGGTATGGTATTGGACCTGGTGATGAAGTTATTATTCCCGCATATACCTATGCAGCTACAGCACTTGCAGTTGTTCATGTTGGCGCTACACCTGTCATGGTTGATGTTAATGATGATTTTAATATTTCGGTTTCAGCAATTGAAAATGCTATTACTAAAAAAACCAAAGCTATTATTCCAGTTGACATTGCTGGGTGGCCTTGTGATTACGATGACATTATCGCACTAGCGAAACAAAAAAGTAATCTTTTTACTCCGCAAAATAATAACCAAAAAAAGCTAAATAGAATATTGGTTTTATCAGATTCTGCACATGCTATAGGAGCAAAATATAAAGAAAAATATGTTGGAACAACTTCAGATATATGCGTATTTTCATTTCATGCGGTAAAAAATGTAACAACTGCAGAAGGCGGTGTTGTATGCTTAAATCTGCCAAAGGATGCTTTCAGCAACAATGATGAGTATGCCTATTTGCGTTGTTATGCATTAAATGGGCAAACCAAAGATGCTTTTACAAAATCTAAAGCTGGTGGTTGGAAATACGATATTATTTATCCTGGATTAAAAATTAATATGCCTGATGTTTTGGCGGCTATTGGCTTGGCACAGCTACCGGACTATTTTGAATTTATTCTAAAAAAGCGCGCTAAAATTTATACGTTTTATCAAACTTTCTTTGAATCAAAAGCTTGGGCCATTATTCCACCTTATAAAAACCAAGATAAACTTTCATCTTGTCATTTATATGCTTTACGAATTAACGGAATTACTGAAGAGCAACGTGATAGTATAATTAATACGGTTTCTCAAAAAGGCGTAGCTGTAAATGTTCATTTCCAACCCTTACCACTTTTGAGTCTTTTTAAGGATATGGGCTTTTCTATAACCGATTATCCCAATGCGTATAAAAATTACAAATGCGAAATATCACTACCTATTTATCCACAACTAACTGATGATGAGTTACACTATATAGTAGACACTATTGAAAGTGCAGTATTAGCTCAATTATGATAAAACGTTTATTTGATATCATTTTTTCTGCTTTAGGTTTAATATTATTATTACCTTTACTCCTGCTAATAGCAATTCTCCTAAAATTAGAATCCAAAGGGCCTGTTTTCTACAAACAAGTTCGAGTTGGGCATAATAGCACAGATTTTAAAATATTTAAGTTTAGAACCATGTTTGTAGGTTCAGACAAGAAAGGCTTGTTGACTGTTGGAGATAGAGATCCCAGAGTTACAAAAACAGGCTATTTTTTAAGAAAATACAAGCTAGATGAACTTCCACAGTTAATAAATGTTATTATTGGGAATATGAGTTTTGTTGGACCTAGACCAGAAGTAAGGAAATACGTGAGTTTATATTCTAAATCTGATTTAGAAATACTAACTGTAAAACCTGGCATTACGGATTATGCATCTATTGTTTTTAGAGACGAAGCCGAATTATTGAAAACAGCTAAAAAACCTGAAGAATTATATATTAATGAAATAATGCCAAGAAAGATAGCCTTGAATAAGCAGTATATAGATAATCATAGTATTCTAGTAGATATTAGAATTATTTTTAAAACCATTAAAACAATTATTAGTTAATGCCCACCGAAAATGGATATTTATTAATTTCTTTAGACTTCGAATTATTTTGGGGAGTAAGAGATGTTAAAACAAAATCTGTTTACAAAGAAAATTTATTAAATGTTCAAAAAGTTATTCCAAGGCTTTTAGAATTAGCTGATAAATATGATGTAAAATTAAGTTTTGCAACAATTGGTTTTTTGTTCGCCAAGAATAAAGCGGAGCTATTAAGCTTTGCTCCTAGTCTTAAGCCTACCTATCAAAACACCATTTTTAATCCATACAGTTATATTGAAAGCTTTGAAGAGGAAGAAAATTTTAAACAATACCACTATGCTCCCAACTTAATAGATTTAATTAACTCCAATAAAAACCACGAAATAGCCACACATACTTTTAGCCATTTTTACGTTAATGAAACTGGACAAACCATCGAGCAATTTGAAAGTGATTTATTGGCGGCAATAGCTATTGCAAAACAAAAAGACATTACATTTAAAAGTATTGTATTTCCAAGAAATCAAATTAATGAAGATTACTTAAGTGTTTGCTTTAAACATGGTATAACCAATTACAGGGGAACAGAAAATCATTGGATGTTTGATACGACAGATACAAATAGGCTTGAGCGTCCATCCCATAAAATGTTTCGTTTGATGGATGCTTATTTTAATTTATCGGGTTACAACACCTACCCTTTGTCAAGTATAAAATACATACACGGTGTTTTAAACATCCCATCAAGCAAATTTTTCAGACCGTATTCCAAGCCATTAAAAGTTCTAGAGCCACGAAGAATTAATAGAGTAAAAAAAGGCTTAACGTATGCCGCAAAACATAACGAAATATATCATATGTGGTGGCATCCACATAATTTTGGAGCTAACATTGAAGAAAACTTCAATAATTTAGAAGCCATTTTCAAACACTTTATGACCTTAAAAAAAGATTACCGTTTTAATAGTCTAACCATGTCTGAATTAGCATCGATTGTTAATACTAAATAATCTCTATAGCATAACTAGAAGCTTTTCCAACCACATAATAAGTTGGTTCACTATCTCCCAACTTGTAAACCTTTAAATTTTTAAAAGGCTCTGGTTTTTTAAAAAGGCCGTCATAAATTATTCGATTAAGAAAAGGATACTTAATACATTCTTCTTCTATATTAACCTGCAATAAATTATCAATACCATCTAGGTTATTAATAGACTTTAGCTCAAACTGTCGCTTATTGCTTGGGCAAACTATTAGATGCTTAAGCTTAAACTTCAATTTAACTAAAAACAAATTAAAATTCTTATCCCTTAAATACTGTTTAAAATTAAAAAAGCAAGCCAACAATTTGGCCGTCATACGGCTGGTGAAACTTGAACTATCGTATAAAATATGGCAATTATAGTTGTACTCGCTATTAGTCCATCTATCCTTGTATTTATATGTTCCTTTAGAAAAATCAAAATATCTTAAATTGTTTTGTAAACAAAACTCAATTAATTTACTAATCTCAATATGGCCAACATTGAACTTATAAAAATCTGAATCAAAAGCTTTAATAGCTCCCACTAATGACACGCTTCCTAAAAATGCCAATGACATAGAAACAGGTTTGCCGTTAGCTTTTATGGAAACTAAAATGGCTTTTTCGTCAAGTATCATATTATATATCAATTCGGTGTAAAAAGGCCATTCAGTAATTAAATTGGTATCTAACTTTAGGGTTTCAAAGCGTCTTGTTATGATGTCCTTAAAGTCTTTCATTACATTACTGTAATCTTCTTTTGAAATAAAATCTTTGTAAATATTATATTCAACATCAAAACACGCTTCAAATTTTCTTAAGGCACTTCTAAACTTGTTTCGAGATTTAGTATTGAGTTCTTTTAATAAATAGCTTTCTAGATTTTCAACACCCTCAAAATCGGCTAAATATCCTTTATATTGCTGTATTTCATATAGTTCAATTGGACTGCCCTCAATTGGAGGCTCAATTTTAAAATAACTAGGAACATCATAAATTAATAATGTTTTATTCTTAAAGTCTCTGGCATCATGATCGAGGGCATATGTTATTCCATTAGTAGAATTCCTCCCAACATTTATAAAATATGGTAAAAAAGAATGCTTATAGAACTTTAATCCATCAACATAGTTAAAGGCAACACCTTCTTTATGCCTTGAAAAGTGTTTTAACCACGTTAATTCATATATTTTAGATGTAAATGGATTATTTATCATCTTTAGTTATTTTTAACAAGCTCGTTTCACTCTCAGCAAAATAAGTGCTGTCATTTAATTCGTAAAATTTAAAATTGCTGACTTTTTCTGGGTTCATATATAGATAGTCATACAAAGTTCTTCTCAAGTTATCAAGACCATTTCCATTAATATCAATATGACTTAAAGTATCGGTTTCCATATCTTTATTTTTAAGCTTTTCAATTTGAAATATAGATTTATCTGAACTGGCATTAGTTTTATCTCCAAAAATTTTATGCATCAAACTATGATATTTTGCATTAATCTTCCATTCCCTAAACTTTCTCTTACTATTAAAATAAACAACCATACTATTGGTTAAAGCTCTACTTTTTAAAGATTTAGAATCATACAGTAAGTGATAATACGTGTCATACTCACTATCACTCCAACGCTTTTTGTATTCAAAATTACCTTGGGTATAATCAAACAATCTAATATTGTTTTCAAAACTCCACTCCAGCATTTTTAAAATAGTGGTATGACCTATATTAAACCTGTAAAAATCAATATCAAAGACCGTAAGCGCTTCAATTAAAATATCACCTATGTGATAACTAAATGTAATACCAACAGGTACTTGATTACAATAAATAACAAATAGTGAAGCTTTTTTTTCGTTAATCAAGGTAAGGCCTAGTTCTGTATAATATGACCAAACCTTTGGGTCTAATTCTCCACATGGCTCCCCTTTATCTGTGTAGCGTTTTTCGAATAGCTTGTAAAAGGTCGTAAAAACAGAATGGTAAACAGGTTCTGAAATATCACCATAGTACATAACATATTCTACATTAAAACAGGCCTCTAATCTATTAACGTTTCTTCTTAATTTGGATCTGGTATTGGATTTGTATATGGTTCGTAAATACTCATCCAAAGAATTATAATCACTAATTTTTGTTGTATAACCCTTATACTGAAATATTGGCTTAAGTCTTAAATTCCCTAACCCTAAATCTTCAATCTTATGATACGAAGGCACATCACGTATTAAGAGTGTTTTGTTTCTATAATCAATAGCTCTATCTGACAAACTATAAAAATTACCATTGGTAAGCTTGTTGCCTACATTATAATAAATTGGCAATGTATTATGCTTAGCAAATAAAATTTGATTTAAAAAATCAAATTTCAAGGCTTTCTTTGATTGGTTAAAATGCTTTGACCATATCTTCTCAAAAGATGGTGTGGCAAATGGATTTTGAATCATTTTTTAGCATTTTATTGTTAAAATTAGTCTTTTAAAACAACATATTTTAGAGGAATATATTTTTTTAGTTGTATGTAAAAAAAAACAATATGAACGGTCAGTTTTAAGATACATTTCTGCAATATTTCTTTTTTGTATATTTACTTATTGTATTCGGTTAAAACATTTTACTTCCCTTAATAATAGAAATATCAGCTAATAATAGCTTTTTATCACGATTTAGAATTTAATTTTGAACGATTAAATGTGTATAAAAAACGATTAAATCAATACATTTAAACATTGAAAATCAAAAAACGTAGAAATTAGTTATTTATCGTATTTATTTGAACAAGACTATTTAAACTTTGATATTTACTATGGCAAAACAGGCTTCAAACATGAATTCAAAAATATATTTGTCTGCTCCGCACATGAGTGGATATGAGCAAGAATTCATAAACGAAGCTTTTAAAACCAATTGGGTAGCTCCTGTAGGTCCTAATGTTAATGGGTTTGAAAGTGATTTGGAAAACTATTTAAAATCAAGTTCTTATGCCACCGCGTTAAGCTCTGGGACAGCTGCCATACATTTGGCTTTAGTTTTGCTCGATGTTGGTAAGAACGATGAGGTTATCTGTCAAACAAAAACGTTTGTAGCTTCTGTAAATCCAGTTAATTACGTAGGAGCTAAACCAATTTTTATTGATAGTGAGACTGAAACATGGAATATGTGTCCTGATTTGTTGGAAAAAGCATTACAAGACCGAATAAAACAAGGTAAGAAACCAAAAGCTATTATTGCTATTAATTTATATGGCATGCCATACAATGTTAAACGCATACACACTATTGCTAAAGACTATAACATTCCTGTTATAGAGGATAGTGCTGAAGCTTTAGGTAGTTCATATAACAATCAGCCATGTGGTACTTTTGGGGATTATTCGGTTTTATCTTTTAATGGAAACAAGATAATTACTACTTCAGGTGGCGGTGCCTTAATATCTAGAGACCAAACCAATAAGGAAAAAGCCATTTTTCTTGCTACTCAAGCTAAAGAAAGCGGTCTTGATTATAGTCATAAAACCATTGGGTATAATTATCGCATGTCAAATATTATTGCTGGAATTGGTAGAGGCCAAATGAAAGTATTGAATAAACGTATTAGTGCCAGGCGCAAAATTTACAATTATTATTACCAACAACTAAAGCATATCAACTCTATATCATTTTTACAAGAGCCGGAAGATTATTTTTCCAATAGATGGTTAAGCTGTATTCTTTTAGAAACTGAAACTATGCGAAATGACATTATGAATATTCTGAACGAGAATAATATAGAGTCTAGACCCTCTTGGAAACCTATGCATTTACAAGAAATTTACAATAACCATCCTAGTTATATAAATGGTGTTTCTGAAGAATTGTATAAAAAAGGACTTTGTTTACCAAGTGGTTCTGGTTTAACTGAAACCGATTTAGAGCGTATAACATCTATAATAAAAAGTTATTTTGGATAGGCTATATACCATATTAAGAAAGTTATCTAATCGCTATGCGTCTAAATGGCTCGTACTGCTTTTCGATTCATGCATTGTAGCTTTCACTTTCTTTTTAGCCTATTTAATACGGTACAACTTTCAAATTAATTTTGATTTCTTCATGTTTTTAAAGCAAATTCCATTTGTTTTAATAGCAACGGTGGTTAGTTTTCTTATTGTTAGTTCCCATAAAGGAGTTGTTCGTTTTACAGGGTTCAAAGATGTTGTTAATTTAATTATTGGCGTAAACATATTGGCAACCATATTAATTATTTCGACTTTTATGAGTCGAAAGTTTCAATTCAATAACGTTTTTGATATACCTGGATCCATTATATATATTCATTTGTTATTGAATATTTTCTTTTTAATTGGTTCTAAATTCTTTATCAAATCAATTTACAGAAGTCTAGTAACTGATTATAACATAAAAAGCACTGTTCTTATATATGGTGCTGGTGATTCGGGAATGATTACTTATAATGCATTAGTAAATGATGCTAAAAGCACCGCTGAAGTTTTTGGTTTTATAGATGATAACGAAAGAAAAGTTGGTAAAAAAATCAACTTATTAAACGTTTATCATCCATCGAAAATCACAAATGAATTCATAAAAAAACATGGCATTGATGATGTTATTATATCAATTCAAAACATCAACTCTAACAGATTATTGCAGATAACAAGTAGTCTTTTTGCTTTAGGACTAAAAGTGAAAATTGTACCAGCAGTTCAAGAATGGATTGATGGCGACTTGAGTGTTGGGCAGATTAAAGACATTAAAATTGAAGACTTACTAGGAAGAGAACCTATTAACATTGAAAATCCAATTTTAAGTGATGAGTATAATGGAAAAACCATATTAGTTACAGGTGCTGCAGGTTCTATTGGTAGCGAATTGGTTAGAAAATTAAGCTTTTTTAATTTTAAAAAATTAATATTAATAGACAATGCTGAATCGCCACTGTACAATATTCAACAAGAATTAATTAGAAACAACATTAAAAATGTAACTGCCATTGTTAGTGATATTAGAAACAACGTGCGATTGGATAATATTTTTAACACATACAAACCTCAAATAATTTTTCATGCAGCTGCATATAAACACGTTCCATTAATGGAACAAAACCCCTTTGAAGCTGTTAGCGTTAATGTAAGAGGCACAAAAAATATTGTCAACCTTTCAGTTAAATATGGTTCAGATAAATTTATTCTTATTTCAACTGACAAAGCTGTAAACCCAACAAATGTAATGGGAGCAACAAAACGCATTGCTGAAATGATTGTTTGCTGCCAAAAGAATTTAAATAATGTAAAAACGAAATTTATAATAACTCGTTTTGGAAATGTTCTAGGCTCAAATGGTTCGGTAATACCATTATTTAAAAGTCAAATTGAATCTGGTGGCCCTATAACTGTAACGCATAAAGATATTATTCGATATTTTATGACCATACCAGAAGCAAGTCTTTTAGTTTTAGAAGCAGCTGCCATGGGATTAGGACACGAAATATTTGTGTTTGATATGGGCAAGCCCATTAAAATTTTTGATCTCGCTTTAAACATGATTACGCTTTCGGGTCTTAAGTATCCAGAGGATATAGATATTAAAATTATTGGTCTACGACCAGGTGAAAAAATCTATGAGGAATTATTGATTGATGGTGAAAATACCAAGCCTACTTATAACGAGAAAATCATGATAGCCAAATGCAAACCTATTGATATAGAAAACGTTGAAAGAAATATAAAAGAATTATGTTTACTTGGTTCTAACACTCAAAATATAGAAATTGTATCAAAAATTAAAAACATAGTAGAAGAATACAACCCAAATAACTCAACATACGACGTTTTAAACTAACATAGTATTAATATGAAAACGAATATCCAACAACATATAACCATTAAGTTATTAACCTCATTTGCTTTATTAGTAATGGTTTCATCTTGTGTAACAAGTAAGGAAATAATATACTTTCAAGATGAACCAGTTACAAAGTCAAATCAAATGGATGTAAACCCTTCAATAGCCTATAAGCCAAATGATTTACTATTTATAAGTGTAGGTGGTGACAAAGATGCTGTTGCACCATTTAATCTTCCAGCCATTTCATATAGCGCATCAGATTTAAACGCTAACGGCGAATTAAAAATGCCAACATACCTAATTGATAACAATGGAAATATTGAATATCCTGTTTTAGGCACAATTAAATTAGGTGGTTTAACACGAATGCAGGCTACAGCTTTATTAAAGAATAAGCTGTCTGAATATGTCAAGGACCCAATAGTGAACATTAGGTTGATAAATTTTACAGTTACAGTTTTAGGTGAAGTTAACTCGCCTGGTACATTTACAATTGAAGACGAACGTATTTCCTTAACAGAGGCCTTGGGCATGGCTGGAGATTTGACCATACATGGCAAGCGTGAAAATGTTTTCTTAATTCGTGAGAACGATGGTAAAAAGCAATTTACACAATTCGATTTAACATCTGTTAATGTCGTGAATTCTCCTAATTATTATCTTCAACAAAATGATGTGCTCTACGTACAACCAAATAAAGCAAAAGTTAGGTCGGCTTCCTACAACCAAAACAATGGTATAATAATTTCAGCAGTTGGGACATTAGCGACTATTTTAGCTATATTTTTAGTTCAATAACCTAAATTAAATGAAAGATACCGACCATTTTAGCGATTTAATTGAACCCTATACAAGAAAGTGGAAGTTTATTCTGCTTTGTGTAATTAGTGCGTTAGCACTCTCATTCTTATATCTACGCTATGCCAATTACGAATACCATGCAAAGGCAACTATCAAAATAAAAGACGATAAGTCTCAAAATAAATTACCAGAAATTTCATCGTTACAGAATTATGGGCTCTTTAGTAATGATAAAAACAACGTACTTGATGAAATAGAAATAATAAAATCCAGAAATTTAATAAAGAGTGTTGTTAAAGATCTCAAATTTAATGTTCAAATGTTTGTTGAGGGTCGTGTACAAGCTCACGAAGTTTATGTTAACAAGCCATTAAACATCAATTTTAGTATAACAGATTCGATACTACACAAGATTGACACAACCTTTAATATTAAAATAAACTCGTCAAAAGATTTTTATATTAAAGGATTAGATGAGGAAACTGATAATGATGGCGCACTTTATGATTTTGGCGAGAGTGTTCCAACTACTTTCGGAGATATTATCATTACCCCAAACATAGGTCAATATGCCACGAAAATTGGTTCTAAAATTAAAATTAAAGTATCACCATTAAACGGTATTACAAGTCATTATAAAAACAAGTTACAAATTGAAACCAATGAATTGTCTAGTATTATTAAGCTTTCTATTAATGACAATGTAAGGCAAAAAGGTGAACTGTTTTTAGATAAACTTATTGAAAAGTATAACGAAGATGTGGTAAACGATAAAGAAATGGTTGTTAAAACTACTTCAGATTTTATAAATAATCGTCTTGAAATTGTTTCTCGAGAATTGGGTCAGGTCGATTTAACTGCAGAAGATATTCAACAAGAGAAAAAATTGACCGATTTAGCTACGCAATCGAATTTGATGCTTCGAAATGAGCGAGAAAACGAAAGTAAGATAATTGAAGTAGCCAATCAAATTCAATTGATTGATTATATGAACGATCACTTATCTGAAAGTATAGATGCAAGCGATTTATTACCTGCAAACATTGGTATAGGCGATGACAATATAGCTCAAGTAACTAAACGTCATAACGAGCTTGTTCAAGAACGCAACCGATTGCTTAAATATTCA
The DNA here is from genome assembly GCF_023634025.1 of Hanstruepera flava. Taxonomy (GTDB): domain Bacteria; phylum Bacteroidota; class Bacteroidia; order Flavobacteriales; family Flavobacteriaceae; genus Hanstruepera; species Hanstruepera flava. The sequence goes on from NZ_JALJCW010000004.1 coordinate 185,538, forward strand.
AGTGAAAAAAATCCAACTGTTGTTAATTTAACCAATCAGATTAATCAGTTAAAAACCAATCTTTCACAAAGCTTAAGTAGTATTCGTTCATCAAATGAAATAACGTACAATAATCTACTATCAGAAAACGCAAGAATTAGCTCACAAATCTATTCAGCACCTGAAAAGCAACGTGAGTTTAGAGACATTAAACGCCAGCAAGATATTAAAGAGTCTCTTTATCTTTATTTATTAGAAAAACGTGAAGAATCTGCAATTACACATGGTGTATCGTCTCCAAATGCTAAAATTGTAGATAAGGCATTTGCCTCAAGCAAGCCTGTTTCACCAAAAAAGGTTATTATAATATTAGCTGCATTGATACTTGGGTTTTCCGCACCTATAGGTTTGATATACCTAATGAATTTATTAGATACAAAAGTCCATACTGCAAAAGATGTCAAGAAAGAAATAGACGTGCCGTTTATTGGTGATATACCACGTTCTAACAAACGAGCACAATTAATAAATAAAGTTGATTATTCGCCAAAAGCGGAAGCCTTTAGAATGGTTCGTACGAATATCGACTTCATGCTTAAAAGTATAGACAATAGAGCAAAAACTATATTTGTAACATCTACTACTAGTAAAGAAGGAAAATCCCATACTTCAATAAATCTAGCCCTGTCATTATCTTTTTCAGAAAAGAAAGTTTTATTGATTGAAACAGATATTAGAGTGCCAAAAGCTACAAACTACTTAAATGTAAAAAATGAAATTGGTTTAACTAATTATATTAGCGACCCTCATTTAACTCTAAAAGATGTTATAAAGAACCTTGAAGGCAACGAATTTCTTGATGTTATTCCATCTGGTGTTATCCCACCTAACCCAGCGGAACTACTTATGAGTGACCGCATGCAGGAATTATTTGATGACATTAAGAACAAATACGACTATATTATTGTAGATACGGCAGCTGTTGGTTTAGTAACAGACACTATGCTTATTGGTCATCATGCCGATTTATTTATTTATGTAGTTCGCGCCAATTATATTGACAAACGCCAATTGCATTTAGCTGAAAGCATCTATAACGAAAAGCGCCTTCCGAATATGACCATATTGCTGAATGCAGTTAATCAGAAAAAAGGAAATGGCTATGGTTACGGCTATGGAAAGAATCCAAATAAAAGAAAATGGTGGAAATTTTCTTAAAATTACTTAAGCTTACGCCTTTCTTTTTCTCTTTTAATTAAAGCCAGTTCTCTTCCTGTTTGTCCAGCCACAGAAGTGTTTTCTTCAGCTCTTCGAATTAAATAAGGCATAACATCTTTTACAGGACCAAAAGGCACATACTTGGCAACATTATAACCGTAATGCGCTAAATTGAAACTAATATTATCACTCATACCAAATAATTGCCCAAACCAAACACGATTGTCATTTTTTTCAATTCCTTTTTCAGCCATCATATCCATTATAAGATAGCTACTTTCTTCATTATGTGTGCCTGCAAAAAGTGAAATAGTATCTAAATGGTCTAAAATATATTTAGCGGCAGCATTAAAGTTTATATCTGTAGCCTGTTTGGATTCACAAATTGGGGTTTGGTAGCCGTTTTCCAATGCTCTATCATTTTCCTTCTCCATGTAGGCACCTCTAACAATTTTATAGCCTAATGAAAAACCTTCTTTCTTGGCTAGCTTATGCTGTGCTTTTAAAAAATCCATACGATCGTGCCTATACATTTGAAGCGTATTATATACTATGGTTTGTTCTGTATTATACTTTCTCATCATATCTGTAACCAGCTCATCTGCCGCGTCTTGCATCCAGCTTTCTTCCGCATCAATCAAAATTTCGACATCTTTTTCTTTAGCCAATTTGCAAACAGCATCATAACGCGCTACTACTCTATCCCATTCGGCTTGTTCGGATTCATTAAAAGATTTCCCCTCTCCTTTTTTCTGATACAAATAAAACCGCCCAAAACCAGTAGGCTTAAACACAGCAATTGGCATGGCTTCTTTTTCTGCAGCAAAACGAATAATTTTTAAAGTCGTTTCTAATGCAGCATCAAAGTGCGATTCCGTTTCCTTACCTTCTACTGAAAAATCTAATACAGAACTCACGCCTTTAGAATACATGGCATCTATAACATCCAAACAATCTTCTTCATTTACACCACCACAAAAGTGGTCGAAAACAGTAGAACGAATAAGCCCTTCAACTGGCAAACTAGCTTTAATTGCAAAATTAGTAACCGCTGTCCCTATACGGACAAGTGGTTCTATTGAAATCATTTTGAATAAAAAATGAGCTCTTTCTAACTCGGTATCGCTTTTTAACTCAAAGGCGATTTCAGTATTATCAAATATTTTTTCACTTGCCATAAGCGCTAGGTTTATTATGACAAATATAATTATGATTCAGTTACTTTTTTATAAAAAAAACCTCTTATTTTTACATCGCTATTCAAAATATTACATGGACTCCATACAGACTTCAGATTACTTCATCCATTTTAATTCTACTTGCTATAATAAGTTAAATGCTCATTTAGCTGAACACAACTACTCTATTATTTTTGTTTTAGTTGATGCAAACACACATAACTATTGTCTTTCCAATTTCTTACGTCAAGTAGAAACAACTTGTCAAATAGAGATAATTGAAATTGAACCGGGTGAACAGCACAAAACCATCGACACCTGTGTTGGTGTTTGGAATGCATTATCTGAATTAGGTGCTGATAGAAAAAGCTTACTAATTAATCTAGGAGGTGGTGTGATAACTGATATTGGAGGGTTTATAGCTTCTACTTTTAAACGCGGAATTAATTACATTAATGTTCCAACATCATTATTAGCCATGGTTGATGCCTCTGTTGGAGGTAAAACCGGAGTAGATTTAGGTCATTTAAAAAATCAAATTGGTGTAATAAACACTAGTGAAATGGTATTGATTGATACTGCCTATTTACAAACACTTCCACAAAACCAACTGCGCTCTGGAATGGCAGAAATGCTAAAACATGGACTTATAGCAGATAGAGCTTACTGGGATGTGTTTGAAAACCCAAGTAAACTAAATGTCAATGACTTAGATTCATTAATCTATGATTCTGTTTTAATCAAAAAAAATATAGTAGAAAAAGACCCTAATGAAAATGGCCTACGAAAAACACTTAATTATGGACACACTTTAGGACATGCTATAGAATCTTATTTTCTATCTCATTCAAACAAAGACAGTTTGTTGCATGGTGAAGCTATTGCTATTGGCATGATTTTAGCCACATATATTTCAATTAAAGTAAGTGGATTTTCAATGGAACAGTGTGAAAATATCAAACAAACCATCTTAAACTACTTTCCTAAAGAAACTATTCAGGATTCTGATTACTTGCCAATAATTGAACTTTTAAAATTCGACAAGAAAAACGAACATGGCAATATAAACTTTGTTTTACTTGAAGATATTGGTAAACCAAAGGTTGATTGCAAGGTATCTAACGACATTATAATTGAGGCTTTTAATTATTATAAAGCATAAATTAAATTAAGAATTAATTTGTAACTTTAAGACATTGCATGAAAGGAAATAATTAAGGGATTAATACAATTCAAATAATTATGAATCATGAAACGCGTTATAGTTGACTATAAAAAACTAACTCCTAACCTGTTACAGCTACTTACAGAAAAATATCCTGATGGTTATGGAGATGATGATATAATTGTTTTTGACAATCATAAAAATGAAACTATTGAAGCTGTTGAAATTAAAACAGATGAAACCATCTATTTAGTTAAGGTAAGCAGCAAATTACATTATACTATGGCTAATTTTGATGTTAATGATGATTTAGAACTAAACGACCTTGGCCATATTGTTGTAAATGAAGATATAAGAAATGAAAAACTGACAGATGAAGAAGAATAGTTACAGATAACGCTCTTTAACAATTTCAATATGATGTTTTTCATGCCCAATAATTACAAATCCAATTGCTCTTACTGACATATTAGAACCACTAGCCTTCCCTATTTGCAATAGCATATCAGTTGTAAAACTCTCAAACAAACTCACCGTTGATGCTCTTAATAATTTATAAGATTCTAGCAATGCTTCCATATCAAGGCTATTAGCATTACTATAACGAACATAATCATTTTCTTCAAAGCCAGGAAGTGCTGTAGGATCTTGACGCGCAAAACGTAATGCCCTGTAAGCAAAAACACGTTCTGCATCAATGATATGAAGTAAAAGCTCTTTAATAGTCCACTTACCTTTTAAATAGGCATACTCCTGTTTTTCTTGTGGAATGGCCTCAAAAAATGTTAAGGTATCGCTTCCGCTTTGTTTTAACCCGGTAAGCAGATCCAAACCACTGGCTTTATTAATATAACCACTGTAGAAGTCTGCAAATTCATTATATTTTAATTCAGAAACTATCATATTTAAAACATTTCAGTATAAAAAAAGCCTTAATTACTTAAGGCTGTTTTGTGTTTTTAATTACATATTGTTAAATATGGAATGCATCAAACGCTTCTTATCATTAATACTTTCCTCCAACGAAATCATGGTTTCGGTTCTATAAACACCTTCAATATCATCTATCATAAAAATCACATCTTTAGCATGCTCTGTATTTCGAGCTCTTATTTTACAAAACACATTAAATTTACCAGTAGTTATATGAGCAACAGTAACAAATGGAATTTCGTTAATTCTCTCTATTACAAATTTAGTTTGGGAAGTTTTATTTAAAAACACACCTACATATGCAATAAAAGAATATCCTAATTTTTTATAGTCTAAAGTTAAAGAAGAGCCCTTTATTATTCCAGCTTCTTCCATTTTTTTCACTCTTACATGTACTGTACCAGCAGAAATTACCAACTTTTTAGCTATATCCGTAAACGGAACTCTTGTATTATCGATCAGCATATCAAGTATTTGATGATCAATTTCGTCTAATTTAAACTTTCCCATTTGTTAATTTTGTTTAGATAAAAATCAAAAATAATACAATTTTGTTGAATTATCTCTATCTAAAATCAAGATTCACTTAATAAAAGTGAATATTCTTCATTATTTATCAAAACGAAATCGTTTGCGAAGCCTACCTGTATTTCTTGGAAGTTTGGTGCTGAAACAAGGCTACCATTGGCATTGTATTCCCTATGTCCAAAAAATTTATCTAAATTTTCATTTTTTTCTAAAATAGGCTTGAATTTTATGTGATTATCAACCAATTGCTCTTGATATTGAAAGGCTAAATCCGTAACAAACCCACTTTTACCAACTTTAGCATTCCTAATTATAATATCAAAAAAGCATTTTTCATTTTGGGGAATGTCAAAATAAGGCTCGTAATTCTCCCCACTTACCTCTTTAGTTGCTATGTAATGTAAAGCAATCAGTAAAGATTGATAAATAAACTCACGAGTTTGTTCCCTTGCATAATCTTTTGAAAAATGCCCAGCCTCATAAAGAATCGTTGGCACACCAAGACTCTGGAAGGTGTCACCAACACAATTTTCATTATAAGTATCGTCGTATCTCCCTATTTGATTTGGAATAACTTGTTGCATACAATTGTTTACTGCAGAAATGACTTCCATGGCTTTTTTACGCGTATTAGTAACCAATCTAGATGATTCTTCTGCAGGAGATAAAAATGACAACGTAGCCGCGCTATCTGTATTACCTGCAGAAAATATGGTACGTTGTCCATGCAAATTAAAGCAGAAATGCGGCTTAAAATCATCAAATAACTTACGTAATACAACACTTTCGGGTTGCGACAATGCCTTTGCATCTCGATTTAAATCAACCGAATTGGCATTAGGTCGCGTATAGGCTTGAGCGCCGTCAGGATTTAAAATAGGAATAAACAACAATGTACATGTGCTTAATATTTCTAAACAAACACTATCTGAACTCTGAAATGCATTAAAAATATCAAAAATAGCTTTTGTTGTTGTCGATTCGTTTCCATGCATTTGAGACCACAACAAAATGCGCTTATTACCATTTCCGATTTTAACCGCATAAATTGGTCTATCCAATACTGACTTACCCACAACATTAAGACTAAAGCTTTCTGGTAGTTTTTTTAATAACGGCATTATCATTTCATTATGAATATACCTGTGAAATAATTGTGATTCCTTATAATTTTTATAGGTTGAAAAAAGCGTTGAAAATGCCATAGTTTACGTTTGCAATTACAAAGGTAAACAAATCAATATTTACAAATGTAAACACGTAATTTAAATCCACAATATACAATTGTATACAATAAGGCTTAAAAGACGGCATCAAAAATTAGAAAATAACTAGCATTTAATTTTAAATTTATTATTTAATTGTTTTTCAGTATTTTATATTATATGATATGAACTTTAAATTTAAATTTAAAATACAAATAATAGTGAGATTTATATTTAATCATATATTTTATTTACATTTGTAACATTATTATAGCCCACTTTAAAGTTCACAATGATAAACACTGATGATTTTTCGAAACGCCTCCAAAAAGTGATTAAATTCTACGATGAATCGGCTGCATCTTTTGCAGAAAAAATTGGTGTGCAACGCTCTAGTATTTCTCATATTCTTTCTGGAAGAAATAAGCCCAGTTTAGATTTTGTTTTAAAGGTGCTTTCATCCTACCCTGAAGTCGAATTATATTGGTTGCTGAATGGCAAAGGAACTTTTCCGAAACAAAAGGAAACCGTAAAGATCAATAATCCTCAACCTACTATTCCAGATATTCCAAAAAGAACTTCTGTAAATAAGGAGATTGACAGGATTGTCATTTTCTATAAGGATGGTACTTTTAAAAATTATGACGAGTCATAGTTTTTGGGCAAAATATCCTGATAACAATCACATGTTAGAGTTTTTAGTTTATTAATTTTGTAAAAAAAATAATTTAATGAGATCTATTTTCTTGTGTATTGTTTTGTTCATGTTTGTGAGCTGTTATGAAGTTGAGCGTAATTGTAAAGACTATCAGATAGGAACATTTAAAAGCGAAATAAAAATTAATGATTCCATATACACATCAGAATTTATTAGAACTAATAACCTTCAAATAGAAACCTACAATAATAAAGTAGATAGTTCTGAAGTACGATGGATAAACGATTGTGAAGTTGTATTTAAAACCATAAATCCTAAAAACAGAATAGAAAGAAAAGATATTCACTTAAAAATTTTAACTACCACAGATTCATCTTATACCTTTGAATACTCGTATGTAGGCGATAAAACAAAACAAAAAGGTATTGCTAAAAAAATAGATTAACATGCTAGATTTTTTACTTACTAGCGACGCAATAATGGCATTGCTAACATTAACTTTTCTTGAAATAATTTTAGGGATTGACAATATTGTGTTTATATCTATTGCAGCCAACAAACTTCCCGAATCCCAACGCAGCAAAGCTACCAATATTGGTTTATTATTAGCAATGGTGCAGCGCATTATATTATTATTTTTTGTATCGTTTTTAATAAGCCTAAAGGATCCTTTTTATACTATTGAAACAGAATGGCTTTATGTTGGTATTAGCTGGCAGGCTTTAATACTGTTTTGTGGTGGTTTGTTTTTAATTTACAAAAGCACTTCAGAAATTCGTGAAAAAGTTGAAGAGCCAAAACATGATGAAGATTCAGTAAAACAGAAAAAAATAAAATCGTTTTCTCAAGCCATTACTCAAATTCTTATTATCGATTTTATTTTTTCAATAGACTCAATTTTAACTGCTGTTGGTATGACAAATGGTTTGCATGAAAACCACAACTACAACCTAGTGCTTATGATAATAGCCGTGGTAATATCTATTGCGATTATGATTGGTTTTGCTAACCCAATACGGAAATTTATTGATACACACCCCAGCATTCAAATGCTTGGCTTGGCGTTTTTAATTCTTATTGGCTTTATGCTAGTTACAGAGGCTGCGCACTTATCTGAAACTGAATTATTTGGTAAATCTGTAGGCGCTATTCCAAAAGGATATTTATACTTTGCAATAGCATTTTCACTATTTGTTGAATTTTTAAATTATAGAATAACCAGAAAACAAAAATAGCTAGAGCTAGTTCTTTAGAAATTCTATCATTTTGGCATTTACTGCATCTGCTTGGTCTATTGAAAGAAAATGGCCAGCATTAGAGATCACTTCAGCTTGCCCACTTCCAATAAGTTCTTTTGTCAACCGTATTGATTTATCATTATTAATCATATCATCATCGCCAATTAAAACCAAAACCGGCATTTTTAAAGACTTTAAATCGTTTTTGCTAAATGGCGTCATGTCTAAAGTAAATTCGTTTAAAGAGTCTCGTTTAGTTGCTAGATAGTATTGATCCAGATATTTTTTTTCAATATTGGCTGGGTTTATAGACATTGTTTTCAAACTGGTTTCAAATTGTTTGTCATCTGAAGAAAACAAACTCACAATATTTTCAAATAAATTGGCGCTAGGCCTAATCCAAATAAACGTTTGGGCAGGACTTAATAATACCATTTTTTTAATCTTATCCTGATTGTATAAAGCTAAATTAACAGCCATCCACCCGCCTTTTGATGCACCAATAATACTATACTCTTTAAGCTTTAATTTTTCAATAACTTCAAAATACCAAGCAGAAACCTGCTCTATTTCATTAATTTCTGCTTCTTTATACGATTTCCCTGGCTCTAACAGAAAGTCTATGGCAAATACCTGAAAATCTTCAGATAGCGCTTTTATATTTGGATACCACATAGTGCTACTAGCATTCATACCATGCAACAATACCAGTGATTCTGAATTTCCCAAACCACTAGCTATAACATGTGCTGTTCCATATTGTGTTGGGATATATAGTTCTTGATAATCAACATCCCACAATTCAAGGGTTTTATCATAAGCATCAAAATATTTTTGGTTTGCAGGCTGTAAATTGTTAACGTATTCCGGTACTTTGGTGTATTTTGAATAATCATTTTTACAACTAACCAAGGCAACAATTAGCAAAACAAAAAATACTAATTTATATAGCTTCATAATTTAATTTATATAATTTCAAATCTACACAATTATAAAAACACCAAAACAATTTTACTTTAAGTTTTATACTTAAATTTGCACGTCATTAAGAGACAATGCATGATAAATATTCATAAAAAAACATTGCAAGATTTAGAATTCGCTACTGTTTTGGAACAAGTAAGCGAGCTTTGCATTACAAATCTTGGTCATGAAAAAGCACTACTAATAACACCTTATAAATCTAGACATGAGGTTATAGATGCTTTGAGCTTAACCAATGAATACGTCTCCTCTTTTTTTAATGACAACCGAATACCAAATCATGGTTTTGAAAGCATTGCCAAGGAATTACAACTTTTAAAAATAGAAAACACATTTTTAGAAACCCATAGTCTTAAAAAAATTGCTTCAACTTCTTTGACCGTAAACGAAATCCTTCTGTTTTTTAAGAAGTTTAAAGAATACTACCCAAAATTACAAGCTTATTCTGAAACAGTAGATTACACCAAAGTCATCATTGAAAAAATTGACAGTATAGTGGATAGGTTTGGCGATGTAAAGGATGAATCATCTGTATTGCTTGCAGAATTGCGCCAACAAATAAACAAGCTTAAAGGAAAAATTAACCAAAGCTTTGCCACAGCATTGAATTTGTATCATGGTCTAGAATATTTAGATGATATTCGGGAGTCTGTTGTAGACAACAAGCGTGTTTTGGCTGTAAAAGCCATGTATAGGCGTAAGGTTAAAGGTGCTATTATGGGTGGTAGCAAAACAGGCAGTATTGTTTATATTGAACCTGAAACTACATTACAACATACTCGAGAGCTTAACAATTTGGAGTACGAAGAGCATGAAGAAGTTATCAGAATACTTAAAGAGGTTACTAATTTTATTCGTCCATATCGTGAATTACTGATACAATATCAGGATTTTTTAACTGAACTGGATGTCATTTCAGCAAAAGCTAAATACGCAAAGGCTCTTAATGCTGTATTACCTGAATTAACCGACGATAGATCTATGTATTTGCGAGATGCCTTTCATCCGCTGTTGTTATTAAGCAATCAAAAGAAAAAAGAAAAAACATATCCTCAAACCATAGAACTTAACCAGGACAATAGAATTATTGTTATTTCCGGACCCAATGCTGGAGGAAAAAGTATTACATTAAAAACTGTTGGTTTGTTGCAACTTATGCTGCAAGCCGGCTTGTTAATACCGGTTCATGAGCGCAGTAAAGTGTTTTTATTTGATAGAGTTATTTCTGATATTGGAGATAATCAATCAATTGAAAATCATTTGAGTACATATAGCTATCGTTTAAAACAAATGAATTATTTCTTAAAAAAATGTAATAAAAACACCTTATTCCTAATTGATGAATTTGGAACTGGAAGTGACCCAGAATTGGGTGGCGCTTTAGCTGAAACATTTCTTGAAGAATTTTACCACAGAGAGGCATTTGGCATCATAACCACACACTACTCCAATCTTAAGATTTTGGCTAATGAGTTGCCATTTATGCAAAATGCCAACATGATGTTTGATGAAAAAACATTAGAGCCCATGTATAAACTGGCTTTAGGCCAAGCAGGTAGCTCTTTCACTTTTGAAGTAGCACAAAAAAACGGTATTCCCTACAGCTTAATTAATCGTGCTAAAAAGAAAATTGAACGCGGAAAAGTGCGTTTTGACAGAACAATTGCCAAGCTCCAAAAAGAACGCTCAAAACTTGAAAAAACAGAGCAATCATTAAAACTCAATGAGCGAAAAAAACAAGATGAAGCCGAAAAACTTGAAGAGATTAACAACAAAATTCAAAAAAAGCTTGAAAGCTACCAAGAATTATATGATAACAATCAACGATTAATTTATTTAGGGCAAAAAGTAAACGATTTAGCCGAAAAATATTATAATAATAAACAGAAGCGTGAGTTACTGAACGAACTTTTTAAATTAGTTCAAATTGAAAATTCAAAACGCAAAAAGGTTTCTGTAAAACAGCAAAAAGTAGAGAAAGCTAAAGCAAAGCTGGTTAAACAAGAAGCAGAAAAAAAGGTTGAAGTTATTAGAAAAAAGAAAAAAGAAGCCAAGAAAAAAGAAGCCTTAAAACCTCCTTCACCAAAACCAGTACTTAAAATTGGAGACCGCGTACGTCTTGAAGATGGCCGAGCCATTGGTAGTATTGACAAAATTGAGAAAAACAAAGCCACAGTTAACTATGGCTTGTTTACCACAAATGTAAGTTTAGAACAGTTAGAACTGGTTGAAGCAAAAAAGTAAATTGCCTTTTAACGCAATTTTTAAATTCCATAAAAGTTTATAGCTTATTTTTGTTGTATGCTAAACCTTATACCAACAGAAAAAAATCTTATTCTATTTGATGGTGTTTGCAATTTATGCAACTCTAGCATTCAGTATGTTATAAAGCATGATAAAAAAGACCATTTTCTATTCGCACCACTACAAAGTGAGATTGGACAAAATATAATAAACCATTATAATATTGACACTTCTAAAGTTGATTCTATCCTGGTTTATTCTGAAGAAAAGGGAATTTCTTATAAGTCGACAGCAGCGCTTAAAATAGCTTCAAAATTAGGTTTTCCAATTAATATGCTCTCAATATTTTTTATTGTGCCTCCCTTTATTAGAAACTGGGTATACGATTTTATAGCCAAGAACCGCTACAAATGGTATGGGAAAAAAGATGAATGCATGATACCCACACCTGAATTAAAATCGAAATTTTTGAACTAGCCCTGAAAATATTTCTTATTTTTATACTACATTTGAATATATATGAAAACTACAATCAACCAATTGTTATTCGTTCTTGTTTTATTCATGTCCTTTTCATCTTTTGGACAGGAATTAGAAGATGATAATACAACTCGAAATGTAAAAAATGAATTTTCTTTTGAGCTTTTACAAATAGTTAATGGTGTTTATCAAGTTTCATACGAACGCCATATTTGGAATAATTTTTCTGCCGCAATTGCACTTGGATATAAAGGAAAAGAAGGGTTGATAAAACTTTCAGGAATTGATGGAGAAAAAATAAAAACTGGTGATATTTACTATACAGGCTTTCAAATTGTACCAGAAATTCGCTATTATATAAATGGAACCAATAAGTTTAACCAAAAACTTAATGGGTTTTATTTAGGTCTCTATTACAAATATTCGAGTTATACATCTGAATTAACAGGTAGGTATATCGCTTCAGACAATACCAATTACGACTTGGCTTTTGATATGGATTTAGACATATCTTCTGTTGGCTTGCTTATTGGATATAAATTAGCCATTACTAAACGATTTACTATAGATTTTATGATTGCTGGGCCTGGAAGTGGTGATTATAAATTCAAAATTGTCAATAAAAAAGATTTACCAGATGAATTCTATGATGACTTAAATGAGGCATTGGAGGATTATGATTTATTAGACTTTATAAATGGAGATTTCAGATTCTCTAATGTAAATAATAAATCCAATTTTAATACCTTTTCATTTAGATATGGTATAGCTGTAGGATACACTTTTTAATCAATAAACAACAATAAAAAATTAATTATGAAAAAAACTTTTAGAATATTTACTTTATTATTCGTAGCACTATTTACATTTGGTTGTTCTGGTGTTAAAGTATTGGATTCATGGAAATCTGACAATCTAGCAGATATAAAAGATAATAACATTTTGGTTATTGCTAGAACAGAAAATAAGCAAGCTAGAATTGCATTCGAACAACAAATATCAGAACAATTGCGAGCTAACGGTGTTAAAGCCACTGAAAGTTTTAGAGAACTCCCAGAATTTAATCATGACAATAAAGAGATAACCGAGCAACAAAAGAAAAATTTTCAAGATTTTTTAAAGAATGAAGGTTACAATGGTATAATTCTAACAGTGCTCAAAGATTATCAAGAACGTACTGAAACAACTCAAGATGGCGGTTATTATGCAGGAGCCACCTATATGCCGGCTTACTACCCTGGATACTATGGTGGGTTTTATGGCTATTATTACCATCCTCTATCGTATTCAACGTACGGAAGCTATGTACCTTCATCAACTACAACGCGAACTGTAAAAACATTTATTCTTGAGACAGTTATTTACGATTTAACTAAAGATGAAAAACAACAATTAGCAGCTGTAGTAACAACACAAATTGAAGATCCTCAAGATGTTACAAAAAATGCAGCAGAATATACACAAAAGGTTACAAAAGCTTTAACCGAATAAAAATACAACACTCATATTTTAAAAAAAAGGTCTTGATATTTTCAAGACCTTTTTTCATAACTTAACTAACCAAAAAAATTAAACAAACAAAATTTGTGCTGATATTTAAGCATTTAGCACTTCATTTTGATATTTAAATTTAGGAATACTAATTAATCAAGCATCTTTTAATCGACAAACTGGTAAAATTAATTGTTAACCTATTAATTTTTGTAAAAAAAATCTATGAAATGCATAATTACCTCATATTGAATAGATTACAAGATAAATTAGTATGATCACTTCAAGCTCTTTAGTATAAAATCTAAATTCTTATTAATGTTAGTATCATTAAGATAAGAATCCGTAAAGTATTTTGAAGAATTTGCCAGTCCTAAATTTTGAAGCTTGTCAATAGTTTTCAAATACTCTAAAGACACTTTCCCAGTTAACAACGGATTTAAATCTTTGCCTTTTTTAGCATATTTATATACCTTCTTTAAACCTGATAGATACAAATGGTCTTTTGTAAATCCGCCTCCCCTGTGCACACGTAAAGTTATAGCAAATGCTTTATCACGATCTAATTTATACTGGCTGTATAATAAATCAAACGTATCTGAAAACGTATATCCTTTTATCAAGCTATCTACAGCTATAACCCGGTATGATAATTCTTTTAAACGCGATAAGGTTAAACAACCCGACATATATTCAGAATAAACCGCTAAACCCTCTTGAGTCTCTACATTATTTGGAAAACCATTAGAAAAAATATGCAACGGTTGCTTTACAGCATTAAAAGTTGTGACCAAATGCACACCTATTTCATGATTAGCAAGAACTTGTAATTGATTTTTACTGAATTTATGATTCTTTCTTAAAACCAAAGTTTTGGCATGGTTTTGCACCATTGCTGCTGCAGAAATATTGGTTGAAAATTTAATATGATATTCAAAATCATAACGCTTTGAAAAGTCTTCAAAATACGTTTTAGCATCTTGAGCATTATATAGCGGCAACATATCTTGATTAAAATCGCTATCATCAAAGCGCAAAACAAATTTGGCATTGTCTAGACTTTTTTCTGTGGGAGTACCAAAGCTTTTTAGACTATTATAATAAAATTTACGCCCTTGGTTAATGGTTTCAATACATTCAATCAACCCAGAATATTCATAAATTATATCTTCATATAAATTTCGAATATCCTCATCTTCAATACGCTCAAGACGTTGAGAAAAAAATAGCCTATGTAATTTATAACCGTTGAACTTTAATTTTGGATAGTGAAAATTAGGCTCGTAATTAAACTTTGAGGCGTAGAATTGTTTTTTTTCACTTTCTATATTAAGTGGATTAATATAATTAAGCAATTCTATTTTTTTTACCAACCGGTTTAGATTGGCATCGATATCAAATAGGTCTTGATACTTACTTGTTAACTTTTCTGAAATCATTTACCTTGAAATGTATTATAAAACGTTTCTGCGTGTTGAGGCAATCGCTCTTTTAGCTCACATTCAACAGAAGCAACTACTTCCGGGTATATAATTTGCTTGTATTCATCACAGTAAACTTTAGCAATTTCTGTTGCCAAAACTAAAGTATTTTTAAAGTTATTGGTTATATATCTTAAAAAATATCCGTTGCCATAGAACGTATCGTTTATTTTTGCGGTAGATTTAATACCATTAGGTAATTTAATCTCTCCAAGACTATGCCTCCAAGACTCAATAATGCCTCCAAACCGCTCGTTGTCAACGTTGCTCGTGCCTAAATTCCAAGTTGGGACTTCCCTTTCCCAGCGTTGCCAGTTATAGCTGTGCATGTCATAAACAATACACACTCCAAACTTTTCTTCAATTTTAGAAATCAATGCGTTAACAACCTTATAAAAATTAGTATGCTTTTTTAGGCTCTTTTGTTTTTGTTCTTCTGTTAATGATTCTTTCCATAATTGTTTTCCCCAAGCAGTATCAAAAATAGCATCTTCAGGGAAACGGTTTAAATCGTACTCAAAACGGGAATCACAGCCAGCAATTACAATGGGATGGGACCATATCATCTTTTTGGTTTCTGGATCTTCTTCATACCATCTATCATATTCAGTATGCAAGCAATTATCCCATAGTTCTTTTCGAAATTGATGACCGTCATGTACTGCTCCACAAACATAATGCACATAATTATCAATTTTTAATGTAAAGCTGTAATCATCTGAAACAGCATGAAAAGTTTCTTCTGCCTCTATTTTTCTAATAATTTGACTAACCGATAGCTTTATCATGCTGCATCATTTATAATTCGTTTTAACCAATTGAATACAACATGTTCCACTTGGTCGAATTCTCCATCGGCAAAAAATAGAATTTTCATATCTAAAAACAATTGTTTTAAATCTGATTTTGAATAATCATGTGTTTCCAGACCTTTTACAATCTTTTGGATACATTGATAATCATTATCATTTTTAAACTCATCATAGACCATTTGATACGTATTCATATCTACTTTAGATAAAATAACATTACGTTCCTTATTTGTTTCTGATAAATTTGAATTTGCAGCATAAAACAATATATATGCTACCAATTCCTTTTTCGACCAATTTTGAACACTATCCATATCTTTTCTTTAAGTTAAAGTGCCATATTCTGTCCACGAACCATCATAGACAGACACATTATTCTCTCCTATTAATTCTGCTCCCAATGCTAAAACACAAGCTGTAATTCCAGAACCACACGAAAAAACCATTGGCTTTTTAACGGTTTGAAAGTCTTGAAAAATATCTCGTATTTCATTTTCAGATTTCATTTTCCCATCATTCAATAAATATTGGAACGGCAGGTTTATTGAATTAGGAATGTTTCCACTACGCAACCCCTCACGTGGTTCTGCTTCCAAACCCTTGAAACGGGATTCGGAACGCGCATCTATAATTTGATGGGATTCATTTATGACGGCTTTTTGCATATCATCAAAAAAGAGCATATTCCCCTGTCTTTCTAAAGCTAAAAAGTTTCCTTTTTCACCATTATAACTTTCCTTTTGACTTACTGGAAAAAACGCTTCAATCCATGCTGGCAAACCTCCATCTAAAACCGCAATACTATTAAAACCAAACGACTTGAACAACCACCAAGCTCTTGGACTTGAATAAATACCCTTATCATCATAAACAACAATAAAGCTATCATTGTTAATACCTAAATTTTTAGCTTCTGTTTCAAACTGTTCTTTAGATGGAAAGGTATTAGGGAATTGTGCAGATGTATTACTAAACTTATTTTTTATATCAAAAAAACGGGCTTGTGGAATACAAAAATTGTTTGTTACACTATCGCCTTCTGTGACTTTTGGAATAGAAGCATCAAGAACAATTAAATTGGTTGCGTCTAAATTTCTCTTTAACCACTCCACAGAAACAATGGGCTTATGGAATTTTGTTATCACCATAGCTCGTCTCTAATTAGGCATCTTCAACAGCTTTACGCAATCTAGAACGTCTATTAAAAGCTTCTAAATTATCTAAAACCTTACTTTCAAGAAAATCGATAACTCGTTCTTCTACTCTATACTTGTTTTTGTAAACCTTATTAATATAGGTTATACCGCCAGGTGACATAACGTTTACTTCTACAAGTTTACCACCAATAACATCAATACCTACAAAGTATAATCCGTCTTTTACTAGTTTTGGACCAATTTGTTTACAAAGGGCTTTTTCGGCTTTTGTAAGTGAATGTTTCTGCACCGATCCTCCTGCTGAAACATTAGAACGATGGTCATCATTACCTGGAACACGTTTCATAGCTCCAATTGGTTCGCCGTTAAGCATTAAAATTCTAACATCGCCTTCGTCTGCCCCTTCAATATAATCTTGTAAAATAACATAGTTCGATGTTCCGTCACCACTGTTAATATAGAAATCCAATAAGGAGTTAATATTACTCATCGCAGATTTTTCAATCAAAATAACGCCAGAACCACCAAAACCATTTAAAGGTTTCAGTATCATTTTATCCGCTTTAGATTCTTTTATCTGCCTAATAAGGTAATTCTTGTTTTTAGACACATGTGTGTTAGGGATAATATTACTATGGGCATCACCAAAAGCTGCAGTATAGAGCTTATTGTTTGCCTCACGCATACCTTGCAAAGAATTTATAATAAACACATCATCTTTTACGGAATCCAAAAAATTAAGCATCAAGGGATCTAAAGGTGGATTGGCTCTAAAAAAAATAGCATCAAAACCAGCCAAAGGCAACATTTCTTCTCGTAATTGTGCTTTTTTATAGAATGCTTTTAATGAAGAAGGTACTTTTTCCATGCGCCCTATGACAGTACAAAACGCGTTGGTTACACTATCCCTTATGGTTAGATTTGCTGGTGTGCAAATGGCTACTCCATGCCCTCTTTTAACACACTCTTTTATTAGCGCTAAACTTGTATCGTTATCAGGATCAATATGCTCCCAAGGGTACATTAAAAAACAAACATTCATACTTTATTTTTTTGGAAGGTTACTATACTAATAAAAGTAATTATTTTATTTGACTTCATCGTAATGGTCATCCCAATTCTTAACTTTTGGAGCACCCAACTTCCCTACAGATTTGGCTACTAACATAGATACTGTAGCATCTCCCGTTACATTAACAACAGTTCTACACATATCTAAAGGTCTATCTACTGCGAAAATCAAAGCTAAACCAATGGGCAATAATTCTGCGGGCATCCCAACAGACTCAAGCACTATAACCAACATAACCATTCCTGCACCAGGTACTGCTGCACTACCTATTGAAGCCAACAATGCGGTTAAAACAATGGTAATTTGGTCGGCAAAAGTCAACTCTAATCCCAAAGCTTGAAAAATAAAAACAGCCGCTACAGCTTGATATAAGCTAGTACCATCCATATTTATGGTGGCACCAACGGGTAAAACAAAACTTGAAACTTCTTTATCAACACCAATATGTTCTTCAACACGTTCCATCGTTACTGGTAACGTAGCAGCACTACTACTTGTAGAAAAAGCTAGCAACTGTGCTGGACTGATTTGCTGTAAAAACCAAAATGGATTCTTCTTTGTCATGGTACCGACCAAAATAGAATAGAAAACTATCATCAAAGCTAAACCTAACAACACCACACCTGCATATTTTATTAAAGCCAACAAAATATCTGGATCATCTGAACTCACAACAACATTAGCTAAAAGCGCAAAAACAGCCACTGGTGCTGTAAGCATAATTAAATCAACCATCTTGAGTACGACATCATTAAGGGAATCAAATATGTCCTTTAATGGTTTTGATCTGTCCTCTCCTATCAATAGCATAGAAATACCTAGAAATATTGAAAAGAAAATAACCTGAAGCATCAAACCATTATCACTCAATGCGCTAAATGCATTATCTGGAACCATATCCTCTAAAAACTGTAATGGCCCACTCTCTTTTTGTTTAGAGGCTTCTGCTATTTTGCCTTGAACACTGCTATTTGTTGAGTACGTTTGTGTTAATTTCTCTATTGTCTCATCAGAAACACCATTACCAGGATTAAAAGTGTTTACTAATAATAGGCCTATACTTATGGCTATTACAGTGGTAAAGACATAAGTAACTATGGTTCTCAAGCCAATATTCTTAAATTTAGAAATGTCTTTTAAATCTGAAATTCCCTTAATTAAGGATGCAAGAATTAAAGGAATGGCAATCAACTTCAAGAGTTTCACAAAAATACTTCCAATGGGTTTTATCCAATCAACAGTAAAATCTTTTCCTCCAACCTGAAGCATGATAAATCCAAAAACTAGACCTAAAACCATGCCTATCAATATTTGCCAATGTAATGCGAGTTTTTTCATATTTAATACTATAAATCTATTTTGAATTTATTGATATAATTTATTTAAAAGATAAAAGTCAGCCATAACCAATGCCGCCATAGCTTCAACTATTGGAATAGCTCTTGGAACCACACAAGGGTCATGTCGTCCTTTTCCTTGCATTTCAACAATATTTCCAGATTTATCCAATGCATCTTGTTTTTGAATAACAGTTGCAACTGGTTTAAAAGCCACTCGAAAGTAAATATCCATGCCATTGCTTATGCCTCCTTGAATACCACCTGATAAATTGGTTTTGGTACTACCGTCATTATTAAACAAATCGTTATGATCACTTCCTTTCATTTTTGCCCCACAGAATCCACTGCCATATTCAAAACCTTTTACTGCATTTATGGACAACATCGCTTTTCCTAATTCGGCATGCAGCTTATTAAAAACAGGTTCTCCAAGCCCTATTGGTACATTTTGAAGAACACAAGTAACTGTTCCTCCAATTGTATCTCCAGCTTTACGAATCTCCTTTATGCGTTTTATCATTTTATCTGCTACTTCAGCATCAGGACAACGCACTGCGTTTGATTCAGTTTTAGAAAAATCTAAATCTTGATACGGTTTTTCTAAAAAAATATCTCCAACAGAAGACGTATAGGCATTTATCTTAATTTCAGAAATTATTTGCTTGGCTAATGCTCCAGCAACTACGCGGCAAGCTGTCTCACGTGCTGAACTACGACCACCACCTGTATAATCGCGAATACCATATTTTTTTTCATAAGTATAATCGGCATGACTTGGCCTAAAAACATCTTTAATATGTGAATAGTCTTTGGATTTCTGATTTGTATTTTTAATTATAAATCCTATCGAAGTTCCTGTGGTAATGCCCTCAAAAACACCAGATAAAAATTCAACTGTATCTGGTTCTTTACGTTGTGTTACAATTTCAGACTGACCAGGTTTACGCCTATTGAGTTCGTTTTGAATAGCTTCAAAATCTAAACTGATTCCTGATGGGCATCCATCTATTACACCTCCTATAGCTACACCATGCGATTCTCCAAAAGTGGTTAGTTTTAATATATTTCCAAAGCTATTTCCAGCCATACTTACGATTTTAATGCTAATGTAATTGTAATATTACAGAAACAAAAATAGAATTCTTTCAACTCACACTATTTATCAATATTCCAAGTAACAATTAATTAACAAACTCCTCACAGTTAATTAATTAGTCCTTAATATTCAAATAACATTGGTAAGCGATTTTTGTAGCGTTAAATTATGTCTTATTTGAAAAACAAAAGAAAAATAGAGATAGCTGTAATCTCAGACGTACATTTAGGAACCTACGGTTGCCACGCCAAACCTTTATTGACCTACTTAAATAGTATTCAGCCAAAAAAACTGATTTTAAATGGAGATATAATTGACATCTGGCAATTTAGCAAACGGTATTTTCCTAAATCGCACATGAAAGTTATTAAGCGCATCATGGATATGGCTTCTAATGGCGTTGAAGTTATTTATATTACTGGAAACCATGATGAAATGCTTCGAAAATTTAGCGGTACTTATATTGGAAATATTTCAATAGTAGATAAAGCCATAATTGAATTAGACGGTAAACGTGCCTGGTTTTTCCATGGTGATGTTTTTGATTTATCTATACAAAACGCCAAATGGCTGGCTAAATTAGGTGGTTATGGTTACGACACGCTTATTCTTTTAAACCGAATGGTTAATTGGTGTTTAGAAAAATTAGGACGCGAGCGTTACTCGTTAGCCAAACGCATTAAAAACCGTGTTAAAGGCGCAGTTAAATACATTAGTGATTTTGAAAA
Source organism: Hanstruepera flava (assembly GCF_023634025.1). Classification (GTDB taxonomy): domain Bacteria; phylum Bacteroidota; class Bacteroidia; order Flavobacteriales; family Flavobacteriaceae; genus Hanstruepera; species Hanstruepera flava. The sequence goes on from NZ_JALJCW010000004.1 coordinate 206,525, forward strand.
TGTTATAACAGATTTAGCCATTGAAAATGGCTATGACTATGTGGTTTGTGGGCATATACATCAACCAAAAATGCTTATAAAATCAAATAAGTATGGTGAAACCCAATATTTGAATTCGGGAGATTGGGTTGAAAATTTTACAGCTTTAGAATATCAATTTAAACGTTGGAAATTATACCGCTATAGTGAAGACAAACTCTCTCCATTTTTTGCAGATGAAGATATTAAGGAAATGGAAATAAAAGATCTAATAGCAGCCATTACTATTGTTGATCCAAAAACCTCAAAGTAAAGCTTCTTTTAAAATAGTAATTGGGTGTTTTGCATTGCGTCCAGTCCCATCTTTTATTTGATGTCTACAACTGGTTCCATTGGCAGCAATAACAACTTCATCACCAGATTTTCTAACAGCTGGAAATAAAGTCTGTTCCCCTATAGCCATACTTACATCATAGTGTTCTTTTTCATAACCAAAACTTCCAGCCATACCACAACAACCACTTGGTATAATGGTTACCCTATAGTTTTTAGGTAAATTCAAAACGTCAAAAGTTGATTTTTGATTACTTAAAGCTTTTTGATGACAATGCCCATGAAATTTGATGGTTTTAAATTCTGAAGTAAATTGTTCAGTACGAATATTTCCCAATACTATTTCGTTTTGAAGAAACTCCTCAATTAGATAGGTATTTGAAGCTATTATCTTTGCATTGGTCCTATCATCTGCTAATTTTAAATATTCATCTTTAAAAGTTAAAATTGCTGAAGGCTCAATACCTATTAATGGTGTTTCTTTTGATAATAAATTCTTATAAAGTCGAACATTTTCATTAGCCACCTGTTTGGCTTGTTCCAGAAAACCTTTAGATAAAAACGCGCGACCAGACTCCTTATTAGGCAATATATTCACCTTATAATTTAGTTGCTCTAGAAGATTAATAGCATCCTGACCAATAATGGTATCTAGATAGTTGGTAAACTCATCAACAAAAAAATAAACTTCTTTAATATAATTATTACTAATATCCTCTTTTTCTTTGTTTTTAAACCAATTATATAAACTAACACTATAAATGTTTGGAATAGTCCGATTTGGAGCTATACCCAATGATTTTTTTAAAAGAAAACCGGAAACTTGATTAGAAAACATAAAATTGATAAAACCCGAAAAAGTACTTCCAATAGCATTTAGCTTATTGTTATACGCGAATACTTTAGCACGCAAACTCGAACCATTTACTTTTTGATATTGATACTCAAATTCTGCTTTTAATGCTGCAACGTTAACACTACTTGGACATTCACTAGCACAAGCTTTACAACTTAAGCACAAATCAAAAACTTCAACTAATTCTTGATGGTTGAATTTGTTAACTTCATCAGATTGGGTTAAAAATTCCCGAAGTGCATTTGCCCTCGCTCGCGTTGTATCCTTTTCACTCCTAGTAGCACGATAGCTTGGGCACATGGTTCCACCAAACTCTGGTAGTTTCCTACAATCTCCTGAACCATTGCATTTTTCTGCTTCACGCAAAACACCTAATGACTCTGAAAAATCTAAAAGCGTTTCTATTCCAGGTTCTACTCGACCTGGTACATAACGTAAGGATTCATCCATAGGAAACGCATCTACAATCTTTCCTGGATTAAAAATATTGTTTGGGTCGAAAGCTTTCTTTATCTGCTTAATAATCTCATAATTCTTTTCACCAATCATCAACGGAATAAATTCTGCTCGCACAATGCCATCACCATGTTCACCACTCATAGAGCCACCATATTTTTTAACTAAATGTGCAACATCGGTAGTTATTTTTCGAAATAATGCAACATCAGCTTTCTTTTTTAAATTCAAGATTGGTCGTAAGTGCAACTCGCCTGCTCCAGCATGAGCGTAATAAACGGCTTGTTGTTGGTATCCATCCATTATTGCAGTAAAGTCCCTGATGTAATGGTTTAAATCGGGTATTGCAACAGCAGTGTCTTCAATACAAGGGGCTGTTTTTTTATCGCCAATAATATTACCCAATAGGCCCAATCCCGCTTTTCGCAAATTCATAGCCTTGTCTATATCTTCACCTATCAATAATGGATTAGCATAACTCAACCCTACAGATTGTAATGTTTCCACCAAAGCAATGGCCTTTGCATGGGCAGTATCTAAATTTGCATCTCGAACTTCACACATTAAAATGGCCACAGGATCGCCTTGTATAAACTGTCGATTAGCCTCTTGCGTTTTATTGTGTTTAGTAAGGTCCAAAATGGTTTTGTCCATCATTTCACAAGTAAACAAATCGTGCTGCATAACTGGTTGAACAGTAGTTAAACAATCATCAATACTTGAAAAGTGAGCCGCAACCATAATACTGTTTTCAGGAGGCAAACTATCTAACTTTAAAGTGATCGCGGTTGTAAAAGCCAGAGTTCCTTCACTGCCTGATAAGAGTTTACACAGGTTTAAAGGTATGTCAGAACCTGAAAATGGTTCAGTTTTAATAATTTCATCGACAGCATATCCTGTATTACGTCTATGAATGGTTTCTTTTGGAAATTGGGTTCGGATTTCTTCTTGAACACGTTCTGAATGTAATTCCTGATTAAGTGTTCGGTATATACTACCCTCTAAATTTTTCAATTTTAGTTTATCTTGAAATTCAGATTCAGTGATATTACTAAAAGTAACCGGACTTCCATCAGACAACAAAGTTTTTAAAGCCAAAACTTTATCACGTGTCACACCGTACTTAATAGATGTTGTTCCTGACGAATTATTACCTATCATCCCACCAATCATACAACGGTTAGAAGTGGACGTGTTCGGGCCAAAAAACAGTCCGTGAGGTTTTAAAAAATTATTGAGTTCATCACGAACAACACCTGGCTGTACAGTTATGGTTTTATTGGTTTTGTTAAAATCTAAAATAGCATTGAAGTGTTTTGAAACATCTACAACAATGCCTTTGCCTACACATTGGCCAGCCAATGACGTTCCTGCTGTTCTGGGAATTAAAGACGTTTTGTGCTGATTCGCAAAATCAATAAGGCACTTTAAGTCGTTTTCGTTTTTTGGAACAGCAACAGCTAACGGTAACATTCTATAAACTGATGCGTCTGTGGCATAAAGTGTTTTCATTAAATCATCAAAATGAAGCTCACCTTCCAATAATTCATTCAGTTTATTTAAGTATTTTAATTCCATATTACCTTAAAAACGCTCATGCATTAAAAAAATAAAAGTAATATTAATAACGTTATTACTTTTAAGTATCTTCAATTAATTTGTTATTACTATAATCTAATGACAGATGAATTTACGTATATAACATGAAATCAAAAAAACTAATAAGTATGAAGAAAATAATCTTATCTGTGATTGCCGGGTTGGGTTTTATTACATTAACAAATGCACAAGACATTAGTAAAAACGCTATTGGTTTACGTTTAGGAGACAGTGATGGATTTGGAGTTGAAATATCCTATCAACGAGCTGTTGGACAAAGCAACAATCGATTGGAGTTTGATTTTGGATGGCGAGATGGCAAAAATTACGATGGTATAAAATTAATTGGACTATACCAATGGGTATGGAACATTGAAGGTGGTTTCAATTGGTATGCTGGACCTGGTGCGGGATTTGCTGCATTTAGACATGAGTACGAAAGATACGTTCCTGGTCAGAATTATTACTATTATGAAGAAAATAGAGATGCCTTTCCTATTCTAACCGGAACAATTGGCATAGAATATAGTTTTGACTTTCCTTTACTACTATCATTAGATGTAAGGCCTGAATTGGGATTTGGTGATGATGTTTACGATAATAACGATTTAGATTTTGATGTTGGATTAGGCGTTAGATACCAATTCTAAACCATTTTAGAATAAATTACAAGCCACCACGCGTTGGTGGTTTTTTTGTGTATTACTAGTTTTCAAGCATTAAATATATACCTATTAAACTTATTCTATTATCTTTCCGTAATGAATTTAGAAATCTTAAATACTGCTAGATTACAACTGCGACCATTAACAATTGAAGATGCTCCACAAATTCAGTTTTTGAGATCTAATGCCATTGTTAATCAATATGTAAAGCGTCAAAAAACAGAAACCATTAAGGATGCTTTAAATTTTATAAAACGTATACGCTCATCAGTTTCAAAACAAGAGGTACATTATTGGTGCATTAGTTTGAAAAACAACCCAGAACTTAAAGGCACTATTTGCCTCTGGAATTTCTCTAAAGATTTAAAAACTGCTGAAGTGGGTTATGATTTACATCCTGACTTACATGGTCAAGGCATCATGAGTGAAGCCCTTGCTACTGTTGTCAATTATGGATTTAAAACGCTTAATCTGAATACTATTGAAGCCTATACCCAACAAGATAATTTAAGCTCTGTTTATCTTTTAAAAAAAGTAGGATTTCAGCACCAACCAAACCGTATAGATGAAGAAAATGCGAAAAACATAATATTTGTTTTAGAAAACAAAGTTCAAAAGTAGTCTAAATTTACAATTGCATACATTTTGACAATGTGTTTTCATAAATAGCTTCGTATTTAGGAACAATATTATGAATATTAAACTTTTGGGCTTGCTGCTTAGCCTGTTCCTTAAATTGCCTTAAAACTGCCTCTTCACTTAATATAGAAATTGCATTTTTACTCATATCGTCCACATCTCCAACCGGACTTAAATAACCTGAAAAGCCATGCGTATTAACTTCTGGTATTCCACCAGAATTACTTGATATAACTGGTACTCCAGATGCCATAGCCTCTAATGCAGCCAAACCGAAACTTTCAGTTTCAGATGGCAGTATAAATAAATCAGAAAAGCATAAAATTCGATCAATTTCATTGCTGTTACCAAAAAACACAACTTTTTCTTCAATGCCTAAATTAGCACAGAGCTCTTCTGCAGCTTCCTTTTCAGGACCTTCACCAACCATCATGAGTTTAGCTGGAATTTCTTTTTGAACATTATAAAACACATTTATAACATCTTGTATACGCTTTACAGGCCTAAAATTACTAATATGGGTTATAATTCTTTCATCGTCGTTAGCCATCATGGAACGTTGGCAATCTGTAAAACCATAGTTATGCTTATCTAAATCTATGAAGTTTGTAACAACATGAATATCGTTTGTAATATCAAATAATCGTAAGGTGTCCTGTTTCAAACTTTCGGAAACCGATGTTACAGCATCCGATTTATTAATACTAAACTCAACTGCTGTTTTATAAAATGGATGACTACCAACTAATGTAATATCGGTACCATGAAGCGTTGTAACAACTGGCAAATACACACCAGCTTCATGAAGCATTTTCTTTGCCATATATGCTGCATAGGCATGCGGAATAGCGTAATGCACATGCACAATTTCTATTTGATGCAACTTAACCATATCTACTAACTTACTGGAAAGTGCCAGTTCGTATGGTTGATAATGAAATAAAGGATACTCTTGAACTACTACTTCGTGAAAATGTACATTGCTTCCAAGTAGTTCCAATCTAACAGGTTGCTTGTATGTTATAAAATGTACTTCATGACCACGTTTGGACAATTCAATACCTAATTCTGTAGCCACCACGCCACTACCTCCAAAGGTTGGATAACAAACAATACCTATTTTCATTTAATTAAATTTACTATTCTTGGTCGTAAGAAATAACATTTCCGTACATAAAGTTATATTTCTTTTTTTAATCAATAATCGACTCGTAGATAAGTCGTTGTATTTCAGTCCTAATATTTTCTTTAAGCAATGTATTGGTATCAGAACTTGGAAATGTTCTATTGGCCAAAAACACATAAACAATTTCTTCATCAGGATCAGCCCAAGCATAAGTGCCAGTAAATCCAGAATGACCAAAACTGGTCATGGATAAACAGCCACAGGTTGGGCCAGAATCACCTAATTGAGGTTTGTCAAACCCAATACCTCTCCTATTGTCGTTGTCACAATAATAGCAGGTATTAAACTTATCTAAAGTTTCTGTTTTAAAATAACGTTTGCCACCATAATAACCCTTTTGTAAATACATTTGCATGATTTTAGCAACATCGTTAGCATTGCTAAAAACTCCTGCATGACCACCAACACCGCCTTGCATTGCAGCTCCCATATCATGAACATAACCCTGTACTATTTGGTATCGGTAATATCTATCATCTTCAGAAGGCACAATATTCTTATTACTAAACTTACTGCTTGGGTTGTAAGTGGTATAATTAGCTCCTAAAGACTTGTAAAAATGATCCTGAACCAACTCACTTAACGATTTATTGTAATATCCTTCAATATACTTCTTTAAAATGTAGTAAGGCAAATCACTGTAACGATAACGCAAACGACTTAATAATTCTGAATCTCTAATAATAACTTGCATACTGTCTACATAGTCCTTACGTAAATACAACTCATCGGCTACTTTTATGTTAAAATCAGCAGTTGGTGCTTTTCTATAATACTTAATACTAGGATGCTTTGTTGAGTCAAGCGTGGCAAAATAAAATGGAATCCAAGGTTTTAACTTGGCATAATGCGACAGCATTTCTTTTAGAGTAACATTGGCTTTGTTTGAGTTTTCATAATCTGGTAAAATTTCTGATAACTTGGTATCTAAACTTACAACACCTTTTTCTTCCATTTCCATCAATAAAGGTAATGTTGCCAAAATTTTTGTTAGTGAAGCTACATCATAAATATCATTAAACTTTACTGGTTCTGCATCTTTACCATAAGTATGTCGTCCAAAGTTCTTATTATATATAACTTTACCCTTTCTAGCTACAAGCAATTGAATGCCAGGAGTCATTTCTTGATCTACAGCATATTGAGCAACAGAATCTATTTTGCTCAATCGTTTAGAATCCATTCCTACACGCTCCGGAATGCTATAACTTAAATTTGACAGCGTATTATATGATATTCCATCTCCAAATTTATATGCATCTTGTATGGAAACTGGCAATACGCCTTTGGCTGGAACTGATCCAAAAATAATCTGTGCTGATTTTTCTTGCGCTGTCTTACTGTTTTGATAACTAACCACTAACCCATCTATATTTTCAAACGTATCAATATCAATAAGCGCATAAGGTTTAACAAAGGCATCCAAAATAACCGTGTTATTTCGGGCAATTTCGTACAACCATACCAATTCTATATCCGTAAACTTATAGTCTTTCCAAGGGTGGTCGTTAGAACGATGAAATCCTACAACAACAGTATTGTAAGCTTTTAGCTTTGTTATTAGCTCATCAAGATTCTCTGCTGATACCTCATGTACTTTAGTATATTTTTGAAGTTCTTTAAAAAAAGGCGAACCATCATCATCGCCCAATTTCACATAAGCAACTTTTTTAGATTCTAGTTTTCTAATAGGAAGGATACTATTTTTGTTTTTAACAACAGTAATCGCATTTTCAATAGCGGTTTCATACAATAACTGATCCGAAATACGATTTAAATCTTCAACTAGGTTTTCTGTTTCAATAGGCTTAAAGTCATGCAAGCCTACTTTGAATTTTGCCATCAGTATTTTTTTTACTGAATGCGCCAATCGCTCTTCAGTTATAACTTCGGTTTCATAAGCTTCCTTAATTTTTTGAATCGCTTTTGGCACATCTTCTGAAATTAACAATACATCATTTCCAGCTAAAAAAGCCGCCAAATCAATATTTCCTGGCTCACTGAATTCTGAAACGCCTTTCATTTCCAAAGCATCGGTATAGATAAGTCCTTTAAAGCCAAGGCTGTCTTTTAAAATATCTGTAACAATGTGTTTAGAAATTGACGATGGGAATCCAGAACGCGATTCTAAGGCAGGAACATTTAAATGTGCAACCATAACACTAGACAAACCATGCTTAATAAGCTCACGATAAGGATATAGCTCTACAGAGTCAATACGTTTTTCATCAAAATTGATTGTAGGCAATGTTTTATGCGAATCGGTTTCGGTATCTCCATGTCCAGGAAAATGCTTTGCATTTGCCAAAACTCCAGCATCTTGCATACCTTTCATAAAAGCCAACGCTTTTTCTGTTACATTGTCTTTATCTTCGCCAAAAGATCGATTACCAATTATTGGATTTAATGGATTGGTATTGATATCAACCACTGGAGCAAAATTGAAATGCACGCCTATTCGTTTACAATGTTCACCAATATGATAACCTACTTGCTCAACTATTTTATTGTCTTTAATAGCCCCTAAAGTCATATTCCAAGGAAAAGCAAAAGTAGAATCTAAACGCATGTTTAAACCCCATTCTGCATCCATCCCTATCAATAATGGTGTTTTAGATAACTCCTGTAATCTATTGTTTAATTTTGCCTGCGCGACTGGACCACCTGTAGAATAAATAATCCCTCCAATATGCTGATTCATTATAAGCTGACTAATAATATTTTCATGCTTTAAACCTTGATTGGAAAATGCTCTAACCATGAAAAGTTGCCCAATTTTTTCGTCAACAGACATGCTATTATACACACTATCTACCCATTGTTCTTGTTTAACGACATCAGCAGCCAACAATGGACTAGTGGTATTTTGAGCAATAATAAAATTAAAGGGTAGGATAATCGTCAAAAGGACTAATATCTTGCGCATAAATTAAGGGCTGAATTTTTAAAGTTAAATAACGTTACCAATTTAAAGCATTTTGCAGACAGAATACTAAACTTTAAGATAGATTTATAAAGAAGGTAATTAACAATTTACTTTATGAATCGCGAATGCCAACTTTCGCTTGCCGGAACTTCCCAATGTTCTTCAAATTCAGCTTTGTTGGCCACTAAATTATTAAACACAATAGTGTTTTTTGAAACGGCTCGGTCTTTTGCCATTTGTCTGAAGTCTGATAATGACTTATAGGCTACATATTCACCTTGTTTGTAAGACACATTCATTTTATCCATTAAATCAACATTGTAATCTTTCTCCAATTGTTGAATAAAATGCACTGACGCATCAATTGAACAGCCTGTTGCCTTATTTAAGTTTTGGTTTAATCCAATGATTATAAAACGCTTATATTTAATGGTATATCCTGATTGTAAATCGCTGCCGTGTGCTGTCCAGTTACCAATGAATATATTTAACTTATCCTCAATTTCCGAAATTTCATCATCGGTAAATGTACGGTTGGCTTGATATATCCAAACACGTGATTCTTCGGGTAAATCTTTAAAATCTACTAACATTATTTCTTTTCTTTAACAACTTCATATCTAAACATCCAAGACATTAAAAGAGAAAATCCAATCCCTTGAAAAGCATACCTCCAATATTGTAAATCGTCTCCTTTAAAGTAATCCCAAAGCCCTATACCAACAGCTAAAACAATGGTTTGAATAATTCCGACAATAATTCTAGTTTTTAGAGGTATTTTCTCTCGCCTATAATTCACTTTTTTTCTTTTCTTACTTTATACCTAAATGTTAAAGCCATAAAAAAACCAAAAAAAGTACCATGAAATAAAAAGCGCCATATTGAAAATGAATCTCCATCAAAATAATACCAGACTTCCATAGCAATGGCAAAAAACAAACCTTGTATTGCCCCTTGCTTAATACGTGTCTTCAATAGCAACTTCTCTTTTTTCATTTATAAATCTTCAGCATTAGCAATAAGTTCAGCTATATCCATAACTTGAACGCTAGCTTCTTTTTCTTTCGCTTTTACACCATCTGTCATCATAGTGTTACAAAATGGGCATCCCGCGGCTATTATTTCTGGCTGTGTATCTAAAGCCTGTTCTGTGCGCTCTACATTTATATCTTTATCTCCTTTCTCTGGTTCTTTAAACATTTGGGCACCTCCTGCTCCGCAACATAAACCGCGACTTTTACAACTTTTCATTTCTACTAATTCGGCATCCAACTTTCTAATTAAATCGCGTGGTGCTTCATACACATTATTGGCTCGACCTAAATAACAGGGGTCGTGAAATGTAATTCGCTTACCTTTAAACTGGCCTCCTTCAATAGTTAATCTACCATCAGACAGCAATGATTTTAGGAATTGTGTATGGTGCATGACTTCGTATTGACCACCAAGTCCTGGATATTCATTTTTTATAGTATTAAAGCAATGCGGACACGTAGTAACTATCTTCTTTATTTCGTAAGCATTAAGAACCTCAATATTAGTTACAGCCTGCATTTGAAATAAAAATTCATTACCAGCACGCTTTGCAGGATCACCCGTACAACTTTCTTCAGTTCCCAGAACTGCAAAATCAACATTGGCTTTATTTAATAACTTTACAAAAGCTTTCGTTATTTTTTTTGCCCTATCATCAAAACTTCCTGCACAACCAACCCAGAATAACACTTCAGGTTGTTTGCCTTCAGCCATATATTCTGCCATTGTTGGCACTTTTAATACTTCGCTCATATCTTTTTAATCATGTTGACCATCATCAAATACTTGGATGGTTACGTTTTTATCAACTAAATCTGTAAATTTTCCTTTATACCTTGTAGCTTTAACCAAGTGATTATCAATCCAATGGTAGTTTCCGCCACGAGGCTTCCCCATTAGTAAGCTGTGGAATTTAAAGCCATGCTTATTTAACCAATTTTCGGTTACTGCTCTGTGTTCCTCTGTTCTAGAAGTAAAATAACATATTAAATGGCCTTCCTCATACCATTTATTGCATGTAGCCAATGCATCCGGATATGGCTCGCAAGTTGCCATACGTTCTGGCTCTTCGTTAGGTATATCATCTGTTATTGTACCATCAATATCAATTAAATAGTTTTTAACACCTTTTGGCAAAATAGGACTAACTTTTTCTCCAGCCTCTACTTTTTCATGTAATAATTTATCTGCGTCTTCTCTTTTCATAATACCTGTGTTAAATAACTTATATTGAATCGTTTTTTATTTCTTTAAAATCTTCTTTAGAAATACGGATAATAATAGCCAACTTTTTTGTCCCGTTTTCTAGTACATTTTTGGGGTCATAACGTTCTGCATGTGCACGCCTTAAAGCGCCATATCCAATTTTGCTTATTTGCGCATCTGTACAGTAATCGCAAAAAACTTTAAGTAATCTAATATCTTTAGCCTCGCGATTCACATAATCTATTTCGGTATACACTTTTATTTGTAAAGAATCTTTACTGTAACCCGTATTATAAGTTTGCGCTTCAATAGTATTAAGCCCAAAACATAAAAACATAAAAAACAGATATGTCAAACCAAATCTACTCATTCTTCCAGTTCAATCTATCCATTTGATTGTAAGGCCAAGGCGCACCATTATTTTCAATATTTGTCATCATATTGTTTAATTCAACAGGTGCGGCAGATTGCTCCATAACCAAATAACGACGCATATCCATGATAATAGACAAAGGATCTATGCTAACTGGACAAGCCTCTACACACGCGTTGCATGATGTACAAGCCCATAATTCCTCACGCGTGATATAATTGTCTAAAAGTTGTTTGCCATCTTCTATAAATTCACCTTTATTAGCGTCTATATTTTTTCCTACTTCTTCTAACCTATCACGAGTATCCATCATGATTTTTCGTGGTGACAATTTTTTTCCGGTTTGGTTTGCTGGACATTCACTAGTACAACGTCCACATTCTGTACAGGTGTAGGCATTTAACAATTGAACCCAGTTTAAATCTTTAACATCACTGGCTCCAAACTTTTCTGGCATGGTATTTTCCGCTCCTTCAGCTGGTGCGGCAAAGGGATCTACATTGGGATCCATCATCATTTTAACTTCGTTTGTTACCGCCTCAAGATTATCAAATTCTCCTTTTGGGTTGACACGACCATAATATGTATTTGGAAATGCCAACAGAATATGCAAATGCTTTGAAAAATATAAATAGTTTAAAAACACCAATATACCCAATATATGCAACCACCAAGCACTTCTTTCAATAATATGCAAGGTAGAATCTGATAAACCATTGAATAATGGCACTAAATACTGGCTAATTAGATTTCCTGAATCCATGGCTTGAAAATGAACATCTGTTGCATTCATTACCAAAAATAAGGTCATTAAAACCATTTCGAAATACAAAATATAGTTGGCATCATTTTTTGGCCAACTTGTCATCTCTGAATTCCAAAATCGTTTGAGTTTGATTACATTTCTTCTTATCCAGAAAATTATTACCGAAACAAAAACTAATGCAGCAAGTATTTCAAAAGAGCCTATTAAAATGCCATATAGTGAACCCATAGAAGAAAATACACGATGTGTACCAAAGAGACCATCTATAATTATTTCTAAAACCTCAATATTAATTACAACAAACCCAACATAAACTATAACATGCAAAATTCCGGCAATTGGTCTTTTAACCATTTTACTTTGCCCTAAAGCAATCATAGTCATATTTTTCCAACGTTGGGCTTTATTGTCACTAACGTCTTTGTCTCTACCCAACTTAATATTTCGGATAAGCTTCTTTACATTTTTAGCAAAATAACCTACACCTAAAATTAAGGCTGTTGCAAAAACAATATTTGGAATGAAATTCATGATTAGTTGGTTTTATTGGCGTTCGTCTTCAGGCTTTTGGTAGTCATCTTTATTTTTTCCACCAAAAACGGAAACTTTTACATAACGGCTTGGATTCAACTTAAAGTCCTGAAGCAATTCTTTTAATTGATGACTTGCAACCTCTAAATTGTTATATAATTTTTCGTCTTTTAAAAGCAAACCTAATGTTCCTTCTCCATTTTCTAAATCGTCGAGTAAAGCATTAACACTTAACAAGGTTTGATCTAAATCGTTTATGGTTTTAGCGATTTCAGCTTCCTTTAAATCTTTGGACAAGCTTGCTAAATCTGCACTTATAGAATCAAAATTATTGATTACCGCTGTTAACCCTTCTTGATTTTTAGCCACTAAATTAGTTACAGAATTAGACATCGACCTAAATGAGATTAATGTTTTGTTAAGTTCGGCTATGGCTTGCTTGAGTCCTTTTTCTGATTCATCTTCAACCAAACTATTCAGATTAAGCAATAGCGAATCGGCTGATTTAAGTGTTGTATCCAAACCAGTACTTAAACCTGAAAAGTTGCTGGTTAGGCTATTTACCAAACCTGTTTCAACTTCAGACTCTAAAACATCGCCGCTTTTCGCTATCTCATTATCGTTTGCAGGAATAATAGCCAAACCGTTGCCTCCCATTAAACTCGTTTCGTATAGCCTAATCTTACTGTTTTTTGAAAATTTCAGTTTATTGTCTACAGTAAATGATACACGCGTTTTTCCAGTATTAAAATCGTATTTAATTTCTTTAATTTTACCAACAGAATTACCCTTAATTGTAACGGGAGATGCTTCAGTTAGAGCGTTATAATCAAATTCGGTGTAATAGGTACTATTTGAATCTAATAGATCGATGCCCTTTAAATAGTTGATACCATAAATTAGAAAGACAATTCCTAAAATGACTAAAATTGCAGTTTTTACTTCGTTAGATACTTTCAAAAGCCTTTTTTTTGGTTACTAAACAAAATTAGAAATAAATTTATTAAGAATAACTTTAATTTGCGGTAGATTTCAATGCTTCATCTAGGGTTACCTGCCTACCCCCTTTAAAAGCCACAATAAAGCAACTACTATAACCTTTGGCTTTGGCCTGCTCTTGCATTTGTTTAATTTTGGCATAATCTGATGTGCTTCCGTAATAGTACTTATAAAGGTTATCAAACTGCTCTCTAGATATATTATCTAGTCCCTTAAAGTTATAAGGTTTTGGCTGTAATTTTCTTGAGCTTGCTGCTATTTGCACTTTAAATGTAATGTCTTTATATATTTCAGGTTCATTTGACGACACCGATTCTACAATTCTATCATTATCTGAAACTTCATTATTTGTTATAACAATATTACCTATGTTCTGATCTAAATTACTTTTATAATTTAAAATAGCATTTGTAATTGCATTAGCCATTTCATTCTGCCCTTTATTTGAGTTTAAATACGAACCTTCGGGTTTATAGGTTAAAAATCCTGTTTCAATTAACACACTAGGCATATAGGTATTGTGCAAAACCCAAAATCCAGCTTGCTTTACACCACGGCTCTTACGCTTTAATTTATTTGTGAAGTTGTTTTCTATTAAACCGGCCAACTGAATACTTTGGTCTAGAAATTCCTCTTGCATTAATGTCAAACCAATCATAGACTCGGGAGAGTTGGGGTCAAATCCCTCGTAATGCTTTTCATAATCATCCTCTAAATAAATAACCTCATTTTCTTTTTTTGCAATATTAAAATTACGTTCATTAGCATGTAAACCTAACACAAAAGTTTCTGTTCCATGAGCGTTGTTCGTAAACGAATTACAATGTACAGACACAAATAAATCTGCATCAGCTTTATTAGCAATAGCCGCTCGCTCATGTAGTTCTAAAAATACATCTGTCTTACGCGTGTAAATAACTTTAATATCTTTATTTTTTTCAAGCTCCTTGCCTACATCCAAAACAATATTTAGGGCAATGCTTTTTTCTTTATAACCGTTCCCCAAATTACCAGGGTCGTGTCCACCATGACCAGCATCTAAAACCACAACAAATTTATTTGATGAGCCTTGAGCTAAAAGGCTATTTGGGGACACAAATGTTAAAAGTATCGTAAAGCAAAAGAAAAGTAATATTTGGTTCGTTTTCATATAAATGTATAACAACTTTTTCGAGGGTTTATTTTAAATTTCAAATTTTTGCCTTTATTAAATTAATCACAAAAAATATATGTAATTTTGGCAATTCAAAAACCGAGCCATACTTTTACAAAAATACATTTAAAAGCGTTGCGTACAAACAACTTCCACATACTTTTTATCTTAAGTTTTACAGTGTTTATCAACACTTTTGGCTTCGCTCAAGATGTTCCAAAACAAGGTGGGACTGTTAATCCTGAAAAGGAAAATGACTCTACAAGCTTAAATGCAAACGACTTAATCAAACCTGAAATATCTGAAAAGGGTCAGGACTCCATTTTAACCGATTCGGTTAAACCAATAAAAGAAACCCTAACAGGTCCAGTAACTTACAAGGCTACAGATTATACTTCCTTCAATAATAAAGAGCAAAAACTGTATTTATATAATGAAGCTGAAGTGTATTATGAAGACATGGAAATTAAAGCTGGAGTAATTATAATAGATTACAATACGCAAACGGTTTTTGCCACAGGAATTGTAGATACTTCTGGAGTTTACACACAAGCCCCTATTTTTAAGCAAGCAAATAATGTGGTTGAACCAGATTCTATTAAGTTTAATTACGATAACCAAAAAGCCTTGGTTTTCAATTCTAAAACAGAGCAGGCAGGCATGCAAATTTTTGCACCAGTTACCAAAAAAATTAACGATTCCACTGTTTTCTTATATAAAGGACGTTTTACCACATCAAAAGATATTGAAGATCCTGAATACTATTTTAAGGCCAATAAAATAAAAGTTGTGCCGGGTGAAAAAATTGTAGTTGGACCTACCAATATGGTTATCCAGGATGTGCCTACTATTATTGGTTTACCTTTTGGTTTTTTCCCACTAACGGACAAACAAACGTCTGGTGTTATTATTCCAACTTTTGGAGAAGATAACAATCGTGGTTATTTTATTCAAAATGGCGGTTATTACTTTGCTTTAAGTGATTATTTTGATCTTGCCGTATTAGGCGATTACTATACGAATGGTAGTTATGGACTCCGCTTTGAAAGTTCTTATGCCAAACGTTATCGTTTTAGCGGTAATGCAGGCTTTAGATATGAAAATCTAATTAATAGCGAGCGTGGTTTTCCAGATTATAGCAGGTCTACAATTTATAATATAAGATGGTCGCACACTCAAGATGCCAAAGCAAATCCCAGTTCTAGGTTTACTGCTTCTGTTAACTTGGGAAGTAGTAGATACTATCAGCAATCGGTTAATCAAGTAAACACACCTAATTTTTTAAATAACACGTTAGCGTCCTCTATATCGTATTCAAAAACATTTTCTGGTGAACCTGAAGTCAACCTAAGTGTTGCGGCTACTCACTCTCAAAACACCAATACCGAAGTCATAAACATGACCTTGCCAACTATTCAGGCAAGTGTAAATCGTATATTCCCTTTTGAGCCCAAATCTGGTATAAAAAAAGGCATAATACAGAATATAAATTTTCAGTATAATGTAAGAGCTGAAAACAGAATCCAGACCACAGATTCGCTTTTCTTTAAAAAAGAAATGTGGGATGATGCCGAAAATGGTATAAGACACAGCATCCCAATAGCAACAAACTTTAAACTTTTAAAATATTTAAGTTTAAGTGCTAATGCTGCTTACGATGAAACTTGGGTTTTTGAAACCGTTAACAAGTATTATGACATTGAAGAAGACATTGTGGTAACCGATCCTGTAAAAGGTTTTGATGCTTTTAGAACTTACAACTTTAATACCAATTTAGGTACTACTTTATATGGTATGTTTGATTTTAGAAAAGAAGGAAAAGACCCAAAAATTCAACGTATCAGGCATATTATGAGGCCTTCTATTAGCTACAGTATCAATCCTTCATTCAATAATTATTATGAAACCTATAATGTTATCGATGCGGATGGTAACACCCAAGAAGTTGAATATACCCGATTTGAATCTAGCATCTATGGTGCTCCAAACAACCGCTATTCAAGTTCAATGGGCATTGCTATTTCAAATAATATTGAAGCAAAAGTTAGGGATCGTGATTCAACAAAAACAGAAGCTAAAACCATAAAGCTGCTAGACAATTTAAATTTTGCAACTTCATATAATTTTGCTGCCGACTCTTTAAATTGGAGCTCACTGCGTGTAAGTGGTAATACACAAATACTGCAAAATAAAATGAATATCAATTTTGGTATGACGTTAGACCCTTATGCCCTTGATAATGAAAACAGAAAAATTGATATGTTTAATATTGATAATGGAGGAAGTTTATTTAGACTAACCAGCGCCAATGTTACAATGAACTACACCATTAATAGTGATATTTTTAGTGATAAAGCTAGTGAAACCAGTAGACAAGAAACATTACAAAGTGGTGGCCGTGCTGATGATCTATTTGGTCGAGCACAGGATTTTTCAGACCCACGATTTAATGAAGATTCTGAAAAAGAAGAACAGACAAGTCCTAGCCCATTATACACATCCAAAATTCCTTGGAATTTAAAACTGGCCTATGCTGTTAATTATACCAACATTGCTCGAGAAAATGAAATTTCATCTCATTCTTTAATGTTTTCTGGTGATATTGAATTTTCTCCACGATGGACAGTTGGTGCTTCATCTGGTTACGATTTTAAAAATAAAGGGTTTACTTATACCCAATTACGATTTGAACGTGATTTATTAAGTTGGCGAATGAGTTTTAGTTGGGTACCTTTTAGTTCGCGTACATCATGGTATTTCTTTATAGGAATAAAATCAAACATCCTAAAAGACATTAAGTATGATAAGCGTAGACAACCCGATCAACAGTTATAATTAAAAACAGATGGTTTATGAAAAAAATTATACAAACACCGAAAGCTCCAGCACCAATAGGGCCATACAATCAAGCTGTTTTAAGTGGCAATACCTTGTACACATCTGGACAAATAGCTATAAACCCTGAAACTGGCGAGTTGGTAATAGATGACATTAAATCTGAAACCAAACAAGTTATGGAAAATATGAAAGCCGTTTTAGAGGCTGCCAACATGACGTTTGACCATGTTATAAAAACGTCTATTTTTATAAGTGATATGCATAACTTTTCGCAAATCAATGAAGTTTATGCAGCATATTTTAATGAAGAAACTGCACCAGCACGAGAAACCGTAGAAGTAGCAAACTTGCCAAAATTTGTTAATGTTGAAATCAGCATGATAGCTGTAAAATAATTGAATTTAAAACAATACTGAATAGCCAAAGCCTATAGAATTTGTATCAGAACCAATTGATTTAACAGATTCTGAATGCAAATAAAAAACCTTAATACTTTGTTTTTTTGTTATGGGCACTCCCAAAGCTAAAGATGATAAAAAATCGCCTCGTTCATCATTATTGGGTTGACTATTAACAATGGACTGACCTCCTAGTCCATATCCTGCACTAACCGAAGCCCACATTCTGTTTTTAAAACGCTTAATCAAATGGGTTTGAATTGCAAATGTAGGATCTTGTCTTCTTTCTTGATTATTAAAGAAGTCTGAATTTACAGTGTAGAAAAAAACAGAAGCCGTAAGCTCGTAAGACCATAAACCCCAATTATGAACAAATCCAATTTGCGGCCTAATTACAAATCTATTCTGACCTAAATTCAACAATCTGTCTTCTGCATATTGACCTAAAGGAAATGTAACCGAAACCGATGCGCCCAACATAGTACTTTTAGGATTCTCTTTATAATAATTAAGCATACCTTTTGTGTCTAATGCTTGTGGTCCAATCAAATTAATAGAAAAACGTACCCTTGGATCACTAAAACCTGTTCGTGTAACCGTGGTTGGAACACCACGTAATAATCCATTCCATTTTGCATCTGCATAAGGCAATAACACATCAATTCGTCCTAATTTATTTCCAACTTTTAAGGGCTGTACATAAGACAATGCAGCAGCATGTACTGTTATGGTTACATCTTCGGCCTGAAGTACAGGGTCAAAAATCAAATCGCCAAATGTATGAACATAACCACCTCCAACTACGTGAACCCCTAATGGTAAAGGCGTCCATCGACGTGGTTCTATGTCTTGAGCATTTAATCTTGTAAGACAACTAAATAAAAAAGTAAATATTACTAATAAACTATAGGATTTAGAAGCTAAACACTTATAACTAATCATATTGAAAACAAGTATTTAAAACAAATGTAATGAAAAATTGTATGCCCTTCTCTGTTAGTAAATAAGCTGTAGTATTATAATCTTATCATAAAATAAACCTATGAAAAACGTATATTTGAGTATCGAAGACTAAACAAAAAGCTATGCGCATAGAATACGATATAAAATTAGGTTTTAAGAATGTTATGATTCGCCCAAAACGATCAACTTTAAAAAGTCGATCTCAAGTGAATTTGGAACGCGATTTTAATTTTATGCATAGCACGTTTAAATGGAAAGGCATACCAATAATGGCTGCAAATATGGATACGGTAGGTACTTTTAAAATGGCTCAAGCACTATACCGCCATAATTTATTCACGACCATCCATAAACATTATGCTGTTGAAGAATGGAAAGACTTTTTTAACACTTCACCAAATGATATAGCTAATTTTATAGCCGTTAGTACAGGAACTAGTTCACAAGATGCAAAAAAATTACGTGAGGTCTTTTTGGCTTGTCCACAACTCAACTTCATTTGTATAGATGTTGCCAACGGTTATTCTGAACATTTTGTGGCCTTTGTAAAGAAAACACGTGAGCAATACCCGAATAAGGTAATCATTGCAGGAAATGTAGTAACTGGTGAAATGGTTGAAGAATTGCTTCTAGCTGGAGCCGACATTATAAAAGTTGGTATTGGTCCTGGCAGCGTATGCACTACGCGTGTAAAAACAGGGGTTGGTTATCCGCAATTATCGGCAATTATTGAATGTGCAGATGCAGCTCATGGTTTGGGAGGGCAAATTATAAGCGACGGCGGCTGTACAACTCCTGGTGATGTTGCAAAAGCATTTGGAGCTGGAGCAGATTTTGTGATGCTTGGCGGTATGTTTTCTGGCCATGAGGAAAGTGATGGAGAATTAATTGAACGTAACGGAAAAACCTTCAAAAAGTTTTATGGTATGAGCTCTGAAACTGCCATGGAAAAGTATGTTGGAGGTGTTGCTGAATATAGAGCAAGTGAAGGGAAAACAGTTGAAGTGCCTTATAAAGGCCCTGTTGAAAATACAATACAGGACATTCTAGGTGGATTAAGAAGTACTTGCACGTATGTAGGAGCACAACGTTTGAAAGAGTTAACAAAACGAACTACCTTTATACGCGTAGAAGAGCAAGAAAATAAAATTTACAAGGAATAATGAAAACTAAAGTGCTTTCATAAGTAATTCGGCTGTGGCAGGATTCGTAGCTAAAGGCACATCGTGTACATCACATAAACGCATAAGCATTAAAACATCAGGTTCGTGAGGGTGTTTTTCTAGTGGATCTCTAAAAAATAATACCATATTACACTGTCCCTCTGCCACCCTAGCTGCAATTTGGGCGTCACCTCCAAGTGGCCCGGATAATAATCGTAATACTTCAAAGCCAGCCTTTTTTACTTTTTTACCAGTAGTTCCCGTTGAAACCAACGTTATCTTCTTTTGTAATAAAATTTCTTTATGCTCATTTAAAAACTGAACCATTTCGGCTTTTTTTCCATCATGCGCTATTATAGCTATCTCCATTATTAAGAATTTGTGTGATAATTTACTAAACCTTCTATAGGGCGACGAACAATATTACCAACAGTAAAATTAAATTCTCGTGAAACCTCCTCAATTTCTTCACGCGAAAAATAAGCAATAGACCCTGCAAAGTGAACGGGAACAGACTTAATTTCAGATTTAAACTGAAGTATCATGTTTTGGGTAAATAAACGTAACCCCTTTTTAATAAGCTCTCTAATATATTTTGAATCCTTATTTAAAAACATAAACTCTGCAAAAGAAGCCAGATAGGCATTGGGGTTTGGTTTTTTGTATAGGTTTTGTTTTATAAAGTCTGCCTCTAAATTATATTTATGGGCAAATGCTACATGTATGCTTTCTGGCATATGATTAAAATAGTAATCCCGAATTAATTGTTTACCGTAATAGTTTCCAGAAGCATCATCCATTAACGTATATCCCAATGAAAACACACGCTGGTGTAAATTTTGACCATCAAAATAACTACAATTTGACCCTGTGCCAAGAATACAAACAACTGCTGCCTCCTCTGGGTGGTTTAGCGTAGCTCTAACAGCAGCAAAGGTGTCCTCTTGGACTTCACATTCGGCATTTATGAAAATTGATTCTAAAACACCTTTCAGCATTAATCGCGGTTTCTCGGTACCACAACCGGCTCCATAAAAGTAAACCTTTTTGACGTCCTCTTTGTGCATATTAAGATCTTTATGGCTATTAATAATTTCGAACAACTTACCTTCATCTAATATAGCCGGGTTAAGACCATCTGTTCTTATCTTATCCAAAAGCTGGTTTCCATTTTCGTCTACTGAAATCCAATCACACTTTGTAGAACCACTATCAACAATTAAAATCATATATACTAATAAAAAAATCCGTAGTTTAATTAAAATGGGAAACTACGGATTTATATTTAATTTTTAAATCATTATAACGTATTAATGTGTACAGCTAGGTCTACTAATTTACTGGAGTAACCATACTCATTATCATACCAAGATACCACTTTAAAAAATCTTGAGTTTAGTTCGATTGCAGCATCAGCATCAAAAATTGAAGCATAAGTACTACCTACAAAATCTTGAGATACAACCAACTCTTCTGTATAACCAAGCACTCCTTTCATTGACGTTTCTGAAGCTGCTTTAAACGCTTTTTTAATTTCTTCCAATGATGTTTCGTTTTTTGTTCGAACAGTTAAATCTACAACTGAAACATCAGCAGTAGGCACTCGGAAAGCCATTCCGGTTAACTTGCCATTTAAATGCGGGATTACCTTACCTACAGCTTTTGCTGCTCCTGTTGAAGCTGGAATAATGTTTATAAGAGCACTTCTACCTCCTCTATAATCTTTTCTCGAAGGTCCATCGACTGTTAATTGTGTTGCCGTAGTAGCATGAACTGTAGTCATTAAAGCTTCTTCAATACCAAAATTATCATCCATCACTTTAGCAATAGGTGCCAAACAATTGGTAGTACACGAAGCATTTGACACAATAGTGTCGCTTGGTTTTACTTCGGTATGGTTAACACCCATAACAAACATGGGTGCGTCATTACTTGGAGCAGAAATCACAACTTTTTTAGCTCCAGCATCTATATGATATTGAGCTGTTTCCAATGTTTTAAAAATACCAGTACAATCGGCTACCACATCTGTATTAATTGCATCCCATTTAAGATTTTTAGGATCCCTTTCGGCTGTAATCCTTATATGTTTTCCATTAACAATAAGGTGTCCATCATTTACCTCTACTGTGCCATCAAAACGACCATGAACAGAATCGTATTTTAACATGTAAGCCAAATGCTCTACATCTAACAAATCATTAATTCCAACAACCTCAACATCTGATCGTTTAACAGATTCTCTAAAAACCAATCTTCCTATTCTACCGAATCCGTTTATTCCTAATTTTAAATTTGACATATATTCTTCGTTAATTTAATTTATTGATTTAAGTTGTCATGATATCTGACACTCGTAATAATTCTTTATTTATTTCTGTTTTTCCTTTTACGGCTTGATCTAAAGGCGTTAATTCCATTTTGTTGTCTAAAATACCAACCATATAATTGGTTTTACCATCCAATAACGCTTCAACAGCCTTTACACCCATTCTGGATGCCAAAACACGATCAAAACAGGAAGGTGAGCCACCACGTTGCATATGACCTAAAACTGAAACACGAACTTCGTATTCCGACATGTTTTCTTCAACATAGTCCTTTAATTCAAATACATTTTTTCCAATTTTATCACCTTCGGCAACAACTACAATGCTTGATGATTTTCCAGATTGCTTACTTCTACGTAAGGATTCCAATAACCTATCGAGGCCTAGATCTTCTTCAGGGATTAATATTTCTTCAGCACCTGCTCCAACTCCAGCATTCAAAGCAATATGACCTACATCACGCCCCATTACCTCAACAAAAAACAATCTTTTGTGTGAGCTCGCTGTATCTCTAATTTTATCTATTGCATCAACTACTGTATTTAATGCTGTATCGTAACCTAAAGTAAAATTTGTGCCAAAAATGTCATTATCAATAGTTCCAGGAATTCCTATTACAGGAAAATTAAACTCTTCATTAAAAAACATTCCTCCTGTAAACGTTCCATCACCTCCAATTACTACCAATGCATCAATACCTACACTTTTTAACTGTAAATACGCTTCTTGTCTACCTTCTTTGGTTTTAAACGCTTCAGATCGTGCTGATTTTAAAATGGTGCCTCCTGTATGTATAATATTATTTACACTTCGTGCGGACAAAATTTTAAAATCACCTTCAATTAGCCCTTCATAACCACGATAAACGCCTATACACTCTATATTATGAAAAGCACAGGTTCGAACCACAGAACGAATAGCTGCATTCATTCCAGGAGCATCTCCACCCGAAGTTAAAACACCTATTTTTTTTATAATTTTTGCCATATTAATTTACTTTAGCAAAGTAAAGCTACTAAAGAAAAACAATATAAAACAAGGTATTTAGGATATTTTATGAGTTGAACAAAAACTCAAACGTTTTCGTTAATAAATAAATTGAAAAAAGGAAAGGAATAGCTCAAAAAAGCATAAAAATCAATCTTCTTTTTTCTTTTTGAAGCCTACATATTCAGGATACAAATTATCGGAATTATCTGTTTCTTCTTCTTCTTCTTCTGGTGCTTCCTGCTTTCTTTTTTTGCCTTTAAATATAATATCTATTAATTCTCCAAACCTATCAAAATCTACATTCCAAGCAATACCAACTCCTTGGGTGTACCCTATTTCCTCTCCAAAATTTCGAATACTGTTTTCTCTATTAAAAACTTTAGCCGTTAAAGTGCCTTCTTCGTTCAACAAAAAGTCTATTTGAACATCACCTGCTATTACAGTTTCACTAACACCACCAACAGGTACGCCTACTTTCCCGTTAATTAATATACGATCGCTAATATTAGTTTGGAGGGTAACACCTAATCTATCATCAGTATTGTATTCTGGTGTATTTTCACCTGCTTCAAAATTTAGACCAATATTTACCTTATTATCACTAGATGCAAATAATCCATTAATAATACCATTTAGACGTTCAGTAATTGTACCCGTAAAACTAATATTATTCAATTGGCTCGAAAAAGCTCCTGTGGCCAACAAATATAAAGCTTGGTTATCTCTATCTTCTTTAGAGTCTAGTCTATATGCTAATTCCGATCGTATAGTAGAATTAACAGACGGAAACTCAAAATTAAAATCAATTTCGGGTTTTTCTAATGGCCCACTTAAACTGGTTTCTACCAAAACAGGAATGCTTCTGTTTATTGGATTATCTAATAAAGGTGAAGGGTTTGCTTGGGTTTTATAAATGGCTCGTATTTCTAACTGCGCATTAAACGGGTCGCCTTCCCATGCCAAAGTACCACCAGGTTGAACAGTAAATTCCTTTTGAACAATACCACCATACAAGAAATTATAAACACCTTCGAATACTGAAAAGTCACCGTAAATATTAAATTTACCATTAGTGTTTATATCTATAAGCAAGTTTCCAACACCATTACCTTCAATGGTACTACCTGAAACCTTATCTATAACAATTTTTATATTGGCATCTCGAGTAATATCCAATTCAAAATCAAGCTCAAGCCCAGATACCTTTTTGGTTTCTACTTCAGTTCCTGCAAGCTTTGCTCTTTTTTCTTCTGGAGTTAAAAAATGAATAAATGAATTATCACCAAAAGTTTCGGCATCAGTTAATGGAATAACAAAATTGGTTCCTTTTTGGGTTTCACCAACCACATTAATAACCAGCTCATCCGCTGGCCCACTAATTGTTGCCACACCGCCAATAAAACCTGTTCCATAATAAGGAGCATCTTCGGTTTCTTCTTCAGTATTAAGGACTAACAACCTATTTGTAGAAAGGCTTAAGTCTAAACTCCAATCAGAAAAATTAACATGGTTAATAGATCCGTCTAACTGACCTTTAGTATTGAATGCTGTATCTGTAATTTGTATGTTGTTAAATATAAAACTTTGGTTTTTTAACGTAACTGAAGAACGTGGATCAAAATCAAAATCTACATTTAGATAAGGTATCATCAATCCTGCGTTGTTTAGAACCAAATCTCCATTGATTTCAGGTTTCCTCAAACTACCTTGAACTTTTGCCACACCATCAACATAACCGCGTATATTAGAAAGAACATCAGCAAGAAATGGGTTTAGGGGCTCTATACTAAACTTATTAAAACTCAAGTCTACATCAATTGACGATGTATTTGAAGCCACATTAATATTACCAACTGCACTGAAGGATTCAGAAACATCATCTTTTATTTTAGCATTTACCTGATAATTTGTTAAGGATTCATCGCCAATAATATTAGCTTCAAATGAGCCCAATGCAAGATGGTTAACTTTTAAATCGTCTATGGTTATCTCTGAATCGGGTAAGTATTGTCCTTTACGTTGCGTAATTACAAGTTTACCGTTAACATTCCCAGCTAAATCTAAACTGTCTATTGAAGGGGTGATTTTCGCCAAATCAACATCCTTAAAACTCAAGTTAATATCTTTATAAGTAGAGTCTCGCAAAACACCTGAAAGCTTGATTTCCTCATTATGATGATTCATCCTAAATGAATCAATTTTCATATTTTTTAATCCCTTGTCAAATACTATTTTGTTATTAAAATCACGTCTTTCGTTAATAACCCATTTATTCCCCTTAAATGTGGCATCAGATCGTTTAAAACCTACAACACTTTTATTATCGTCATTAATTGTGTGGTATAAACTTAAATCGAAATTATCATTATTGTTCTTTCCTCCACGAAATTCAGAACGCATAAACAAGGTATCGTTTAATGTAACATTAATTAGTTTTAATTCTGATAAGTTGTAGAAATTAGTATTTAAGCTATCTACTTCTACGTAAGTATTATATAACGGATTATTATTATCCAGTTGCAATGTAATTTGGTCTGCAAAATAATCGAACAGCTTTATTTTAGGCGATTTAAAGGTAAGCTTAAACTCCTTTTCATCAGACTCTACCCTACCACGTATATAAGTATTCTTCCCCAATTGAATATCGGGTACAAATATTTCAACAATTTTGTTATGTATAGTAAAGTTAAAGTCTATATATTCGTTCTCTGCTACCTTATGCGGAATGTAATTGGTATATATATTACCTAGTGCATTCTCGAACAATTTTTCTATGTCTTCAAAAAGAAAAACTCCGCTTAATTTACCAGTAATTATATCTGGTGAATTTACATGAACATGCCTGACCTCATCTCTAAACGACGATGTTATTTGAAAATCCTCAAAATAGTAATCATCATATTCATTTTTGTACAAGGTGTTTTCAAAATTGATAAAACCTATAGCATCGTTAATAGTTTTTCCTTTCATTTTTGTGGTTACAATACCTCTAAATGTTGCCAAGCTATCATTTTTAACAAACTTCATAGCTTTTAAATTGGCGTATTCTATATCAGCTATAAAATCTACTTCATTAACTTCATTCGAGAAATCTGCCAAACCATCAAAACTAAACTTAAAGTTTTCATCATTTGATACTAACTTGCCATCGTAAACATTGTCTCCTAAATTACCTGATAACGTCAAATCATTATACTCATAACCTCTATATGTTATTTTATGCACATCGCCTAACAATTTTGTATCCAAACTTTTTACCGAAAATCCTTTACCATCTACATCTAAATCTAAAGATGTCAAACCCCATTTTGGATTATCCATAAACTCCCCCAAATTGAAATCGACAAAAACAATATTACCAACATAAGACGCATTATCGATTTCATTAATTTTATCTAACTCTAAATTAGAATTAATAAAACCTAATTCGGTATTAATATCTATATTGGCCTTTATATTGGTAGTTGTAATTTCTGAATTACCAACTATGGTAAATTCACCTAGTTTATCAAAGGCACTTGGTATAGATTCACCTAGAACATTAGGCAATAAAGCCTTTAAATCTCTATAATTTGAAGATAAATTTTGAAACTGACCGTTCATGTAAAAATTATCGTCTTCTGCATTGAATAGGTTTACAAAATTTATATCACCATAAATTTTACTATTGGAACTCGTGTTGAGTTTTAAGTCATTAACATGCATATCGTTTAATGTTCCTGTAATGCTTGCTGAAAGCTCCGCGTGTTGATTAACACCAAACTCATCATAGAATGTATTTAATTCATTAAGCGCTATATAGGCATCAGTAAAATTGGCTTCTACCTGAACTTTATCTGTAAAGTATTGTAAGTCTTCACGCTTATAATTAAACTTAACCGAACCCTCTAGTTTAGATTGGGCTGTATTAATTTTAAGATTATCTAAAAATATCTGTTCTCGTGTATATGAAAAATCTGTAACTAAATTTTTCATTTGTAAACCACGGCTATCCTGAAAAGCCAACGTATTAACCCTTGTGCTTACATTGGGTCCATTAATCAACAAATTGGTTGTATTGGTAAACAATTCTGTAAACTCCAGAATTAAAGGTTTTTCCTTATTGTAGTCAATAAGCCTAAAAGTCCCATCTGAAATGGTAACATCGCTAGACGATAATAAAAAATCACTAGGATCTTGTTTTGGTTGATCTTCGTCAAAACGTGCAACAAAAACATCTAAATTAGTATCTGTTTCACCTTTGTAAGTAACAATATTAAAGACTAGCCCATATAAATCAATATCTCCAAAAACCAGATTGCCTTGATATAAATTCCTGAAATTTAAGATTGACGTGTTTATTTCTGTTGCTTGTATTAGCGTGTTCTTTTTATAATCTTTTATATGAACACCTTTAAGTTCTACATCGCCATTAAATTGCAACCCAATTTTTTCAATGTTTATGTTGGTTTTAAAATCTTCGTTAAGGCGTTTTGTAACGTAGTTTCCAATACCAGATTGCACGAATGGTAATGATAGTATCAAAACTAAAATAATGAACAGCATCAAGACTGTTGCTACAATTCTTCGTAGTATTTTTAAAAATTTTTTGATACGTATTAAAGTTATAACTTTGAAACCAAAATTAACAATAATTATGCCCAATTTTCAGTAATGGCTTCAGAAAATATTTACATCTTAGGAATTGAATCGTCATGCGATGATACCGCGGCTTCAATAATTAACAACGGAAAGGTTTTAAGCAATGTTGTAGCCAATCAAAAAATACATGAAGAATATGGTGGTGTGGTTCCTGAATTGGCATCTAGAGCGCATCAACAAAATATTGTTCCAGTAGTACATGAAGCCTTAAAAAAGGCTGGGATATCTAAAGACCAACTTCATGCTATAGCATTTACCAGAGGGCCTGGATTAATGGGTTCTCTTTTAGTCGGAACTTCTTTTGCCAAATCGTTAGCCTTTGGTCTAGATATCCCGCTAATCGAGGTCAATCACATGCAAGGTCATATCTTGGCACATTTTATTGAAGAAGATGGTTTTAATAAACCACCCTTTCCTTTTTTGGCTATGACAATCTCTGGAGGTCATACACAAATCGTTAAAGTTTCTGGTTATTTTGATATGGAGGTAATAGGAGAAACTATTGATGATGCTGTTGGCGAGGCTTATGATAAAAGTGGTAAGATTTTAGGTTTGGGTTACCCTGCAGGACCTGAAATAGATAAACGAGCTCAATTGGGAAATCCTAAAGCATTTTCGTTTACCAAACCTAAAGTAGGCGGTTTAAACTTTAGCTTTTCAGGCTTAAAAACAGCCATTATGTATTTCATTCAAAGGGAAACGAAAAACAATCCAAATTTTATAGCAGAAAATTTAAATGATATTTGTGCGTCCATTCAATATACCATAATTGGCATTTTAATGGATAAATTAAAACTTGCCGTTAAAGAAACCGGAATTAAGCACATAGCAATTGGCGGTGGTGTTTCTGCGAATTCTGGTATACGAAAAGCCTTAAAAATGGGTGAGCAAAAATTTGGATGGACTACCTACATTCCAAAATTTGAATTCACTACAGATAATGCGGCCATGATTGCAATTGTTGGCTATTTAAAATATTTAGAAGGCACTTTTTCTGAAAGTGATGTAACTGCTTCGGCAAGACTAAAAATTTAGGGCATAAAATTGCATAAAATATCTTTAGTATTGTATTTTTAAAGTGTTATTAATTACATCTTATGAAGAAGCTTCAACTTTTAGTCTTTATTTTACTACCCTTATTCAACGTTTTTGCTCAAGAAGATTTCACTGAACAGGAATTAGATTCCATTTTAAACTTAAACCAGGCTGAACGGTTTTTAGAAATGAACCCTAAAAAGGGCAATGAAATTATAACGTTTAATGAAGAAAACCATCAAACCAATATGGTTCGTGATCTTTTTAGTAGAGGTCGTGTAACTGTTGAATCTGGAACTTACAATACACACTACAAAGTTGTAGAACGCAATTCTATTCCGCATTATCGTGCAAGCTATATTTATTTAGATGGTTCAAAAATGAGCGATTCTGAAATTAATACAACTCGAAATAGAATTATCAAAAAATATAAAGAGGGTATTCCTTTCAGCCAACTGGCTTTACAGTATTCAATGGATGGCAATGCCAATAAAGGTGGTGATTTAGGGTGGTTTACAAAAGGGACTTACTATCCCGATTTTGAATATTCTATTACTAATGGCAATCATCAATTAAATGATATTTTTACATTAGACATTGATGAAAAAAATTGGCATTACGTCATACTCATAACATATGATATGAAAGAAATTAGAGAGGTTAAAGCATTAAAAATAGTAACGCCAAAAAGTTAATGCAGTTATTTTATAATCCAAACTTAACTAAAGAATCCCATCAAATTATTTTTGATAAAGATGAAAGCAGACACATAGCAAAAGTCTTAAGAAAGAATATCAATGATGAGCTACATATTACCAACGGAAAAGGCCTTCTCTTTACTGCATCTATTTTAGAAAACCATATTAAGCAATGTATAGCCCAAGTAGTAAGTGTTGATACTAAAATTAAACCAAAATATAATCTCCATCTTGCTGTTGCCCCAACTAAAATGAACGATCGCTATGAGTGGTTTCTAGAAAAAGCAACCGAAATTGGTGTTTCTGAAATCACACCAATAATTTGTGATCATAGCGAGCGTAAAGTAATAAAGCATGATCGCTTTGAGCGTATAGTTCAATCGGCATTAAAGCAATCATTACAGTGCTATATACCAAAGCTAAACCCTACAGTTAATTTTAACGATTTTATCCATCAAAAACATACCGGTCAATTATTTATTGCACACTGTGAGGAAACTAAAAAGCAATCACTAAAGCAGCTTATTCAACAAAAAAAAGATATAACCATTTTAATTGGACCTGAAGGTGATTTTAGTGTTAAAGAAATTGAAACTGCAACAGAAAATAATTTTATTCCTGTAACTTTGGGAGAAACACGTTTGCGAACTGAAACAGCTGCTATTGTTGCTTGCCATAGTGTGGCTTTTGTTAATGAATAATCTATGAAATATCTATATATTGTTTTAATTTTTTTGCTGTATGGTCTTACCTATTCGCAAGAAATTGCTATTCTAAAATATAAAGGAGGAGGCGATTGGTACAGCAACCCAACTGCAGTTCCTAACCTTATTACGTATTGTAACAACAGTATTAACACTAAAATAAATCCAAAACCTGAAACTGTAGAGGCTAATAGTATCGATATTTTTCAATACCCCTTTTTGCACATGACAGGACATGGTAATGTGTTTTTTAATGATGATGATGTCAATAATTTAAGAAATTATCTTATTTCTGGCGGCTTTTTGCATATAGATGACAACTATGGTATGAAACCCTATGTTGTTGAAGAGCTCAAGAAAGTATTCCCAAATACTGATTTGGTTGAACTTCCTGTAACACATCCTATTTTCAATACAGCTTATAATTTTCCTAATGGGCTGCCCAAGATTCATGAGCACGATGGCAAACGGCCTCAAGCATTAGGCATTTTTTATGAAGGCAGGTTAGTCCTACTGTTTACAGTTGAAAGTGATTTGGGTGATGGCTGGGAAGACCAAAGTGTACACAACGACCCACCTGATGTGAGAGAAAAAGCCTTAAAAATGGGTGCGAATATTGTTAAATATGCTTTTGAAAATTAGATAATGAAATTAAGCTACTATTGCAATTATTGCAGAAAGGAAAATTATCTTAAAACAAAGTCGCATGATAGGCATGGTTTATTGTTGGAATTAGGCACCAATGAAATTGAAAACACCTGTTCAAATTGTAACAAAACAACAACCAAACATATAAATCGTTTACATGCTGAACCTAATTATAAAATAATAATAGGCAGTCTTATTGTAGCTGCTTTAGGAACGTTACTACTTTGGAATTATGGGTTTGTAAGTATTTTAAGCGGTACTATTCCAATAGCAGTTTGGATGGACCAAAACAAAAAAACAAGTATTTTTAATAAATCGCGTGTAAAGTAAATTCTGTTTTGCAATTAACCCACTACAATTCCAAATTCAAAGAACGAGAATTTCCAATAACCATAATTTGTGACAATATTTCTAATGCTCCAAATATTGGTAGTTTATTTCGTATGGCTGATGCATTTGGTGTAGAAAAAATTATATTTTGCGGCAACAATATTACCATGGGGCGCAAAATGACCAAGACATCAAGGGCAACAGAACAATATGTTAATTATCAAGTTCAAGATTCAGCTTTTACAGAAGTAACTAAATTAAAAGAGAAGGGCTATCTAATTATTGCTTTAGAAATCACAGATAACAGTATTCCCATAGGAGGTTTATTATTCCCTAACAACCAACACATTGCTCTTATAATAGGTGATGAAAACTTTGGTGTTTCTGAAAATGTCCTAAAATTATCTGATAAGATTGTCCACATTGAAATGTTTGGAAAAAATAGCAGTATGAATGTTGTGCAAGCAACAAATATTGCACTTTATGAAATAACGAAACAATTAAATACAAATAGTAATCTCATTAAAGAGTAATACGTATATTTACTTTATGAATTCTAAAATTATTGCCAACGGAATACTTAGAGCTTTAGCCGTAGTCTTTGGACTATTTATTATTTGTTTTTTTTTATATAAAATACAATCTGTAATCGTCTATATTGTTTTAGCGGCAGTTATTTCGTTAATAGGGCGACCAATTGTGTTTTTTTTAACCAATAAATTAAAGCTTAAAACTGTTTTTGCTGTAGCTATCACTATGGTACTACTTTTAGGGTTAGTGCTAGGTCTAATAGGACTATTTATCCCTTTGGTGGCAGAACAAGGTCAAAATTTATCCCTGTTAAATATTGAGCAGTTAGAGCTTAACGTTAAAAATTTATACATAGAGGCAACCAAACATTTTGGCGTAACAACTATGGAGGTTGAAGAATCTCTAAAAGAAAGCCATATTCTATCCAGAATCGATTACAGCATAATTCCAAATTTCCTCAATACTTTTTTAAGTGGCCTTGGGAATTTTAGCATAGGTTTATTTTCTGTGTTGTTTATATCATTCTTCTTTTTAAAGGACAGTAAGCTATTAGAAAGTAGTGTTTTAACACTATTTCCAGATAACAAAGAAGAACGGATAAAAAAATCTTTTTATAAAATTAAAGATTTGTTATCTCGTTATTTTGTTGGACTAATATTACAAATCACTGTTTTATTTATAATTTATACTATTGGTCTACTAATTATAGGTGTTGACAATGCTGTGGTAATTGCTTTTCTATGTGCATTAATTAATTTAATACCATACATAGGCCCACTTATTGGAGGTGTGCTTATGATATTCTTAACGATGACAAGTAATTTAGGTAATAGCTTTAGTTTAGTAATACTACCTACAACATTAAAAGTTTTAAGTGTTATTGTTGTTGGTCAATTGTTCGACAATTTTATAAGCCAACCCGTAATTTTTTCAAAAAGCGTCAAATCGCACCCATTAGAAATTTTTCTTGTCATCATAATTGGTGGTATTCTATTTGGAATTATAGGCATGGTTATAGCAGTACCAACCTATACGGCTATAAAAGTTATCTTAAAAGAGTTTTTATCAGAAAATAAAATTGTTCAAAAACTCACTAAAAATCTTTAAGTTAAAAATTGAACGAAGCTTTATTAAATAAAGAGTATCAGGCCTACATTAATGCGAATTTAAGCACTGACATTCAAAGTTTAATTTTAAACCCAAAAATAAACCCTCCTTTTGATTTTAAAGATTTAATCCTTCAAATTGAATCTAAAAAGAAGTGTAAAAAAAAATTACCTACTTGGTTTAATTCAAAAAACATATATTTTCCCAATAAGCTCAATATTGAACAGACCTCATCTGAAACTACTGCTAAATACAAAAGTCAGTTAGTATCTGGAAAACGGTTAATTGATATAACGGGAGGTTTTGGCGTAGATGCTTTTTATTTTTCAAAAGTTATAGATCAGGTTATTCATTGTGAAATATCAAAGTCCTTATCTGAAATTGTAGCTCACAATTTTAAGGAATTACAAGCCGAAAATATTAAAACTGTATCTGGAGACGGACTGAAATTCCTAGAAAAAAATGATGTAGCTTTCGACTGGGTTTATATTGATCCTTCCAGACGACATGATGACAAAGGCAAGGTTTTTTTTCTAAACGATTGTTTGCCCAATGTACCTGAAAACCTGGAAGAAATATTCAACAAATGTTCTAACATACTTATCAAAACATCGCCTCTATTAGATTTATCTGTAGGGCTAAACGAATTAAAACATGTAAAGGAAATTCATATAGTTGCCATTGATAATGACGTTAAGGAGCTCCTTTGGGTTTTGCAAAAAGATTATTCAGGAGGTGTAGCGATAAAAACTATAAACTATTCAAAAACCAAAAATCAGTTATTTGATTTTAATTTATCAAAAGAAAAGGAATCAGTACCAAATTATTCATTACCACAAAATTATTTGTACGAACCCAATTCAGCTATTTTAAAATCTGGTGCTTTTAATTTGATAAGTACTGAATTAATCCTTAACAAGCTTCACCAGCATTCACATTTATATACATCTAAAAACCAAATTAAGTTTCCCGGTAGAGTGTTTGCTATTAGAGCTTATTTTCCGTACAATAAAGAAACTATGAAACGGTTTAAAAACTTAAAAGCAAACGTTAGTATTCGTAATTTCCCTGGATCTGTTAAGTCATTACGAACAAAACATAAGATTAAAGATGGCAGCAATTTATACTTGTTTTTCACAACAGACTTAAATGAAAAACGAATTGTGATTGAATGTAAAAAACTTAACTAAAAATAGATTTATGCTAAAAGCTGTAATTTTTGATATGGATGGTGTAATTGTAGATACAGAACCTTTACACCATAAAGCCTATTTTAACATGTTTGAAAATGTGAAAATTGATGTTTCCGAAGAATTATATCAATCGTTTACTGGTCAGTCTACAATGAATATCTGTAAATATCTGTGTCATCATTTTAATTTAAATAAATTGCCAGAAGAGCTTGTTCAAATAAAACGAAAAGCGTTTACACATTTGTTTTTTAACGATCCTGATTTGCAACTTATTGATGGTGTTCGCGATTTGATAGAAGATTACTACAATAATAATTTAACTTTAATTTTAGCGTCATCGGCTTCGATGTTTACAATTGATAATGTATTTTCAAGATTTGAGTTAAACCCTTTTTTTAAAGCAAAATTAAGCGGTGCCGATTTGAAAGCCTCTAAACCACATCCCGAGATTTTCATAAACGCTACCGAAGCTTCAGGATACAAAAAAGAAAACTGCATAGTTATCGAAGACTCAACAAATGGTATAAAAGCAGCACATTCCGCCGGAATATATTGTGTAGGCTACAAAAGTTTACATTCAAAAAATCAAAATTATAGTTTAGCAAATAAGGTTATTTCAGATTTTAAGGAAATAGATTACCCAAATGCTTCAAAATTATTACAATCTAAAAATTAAGTATTTACATTTTATTTTAATTAAACAAATATAATTCTCATTAAAATAGAATAAAAAAACAAAAAAATAGTTGCGTTCTTTGCTATATAAAGTTACATTTGCATCCGCATTAAAAGAACGTTCTTTTATAATTTTATTGGAGAGGTGCCAGAGTGGTAATGGAGCAGATTGCTAATCTGTCAACGCGTAAGTGTTGCCCGGGTTCGAATCCCGGTCTCTCCGCAAACAGTATAATAAAACTATTCGGGGTGTAGCGTAGCCCGGTTATCGCGCCGCGTTTGGGACGCGGAGGTCGCAGGTTCGAATCCTGCCACCCCGACTTTTTATTTATTTACTAAACTTCTTTTGGTCGCGTAGCTCAGCTGGATAGAGCATCTGCCTTCTAAGCAGACGGTCACAGGTTCGAATCCTGTCGCGATCACTTAAAGCCTTAACATAATAGTTGAGGCTTTTTTGTTTATTCTGGGTATTCGATTCGTAAATGGTAAATATTGGCCAATTTATGCTTCAATACTTTTTTGATTGACTGAATCTCTTTAAACGTAATGTTTGCGTTTAAAAATTGTTCGTTTTCCATTTGTTTGGTAATAATAGACTCAACAAAATCATCAATTTTACTTGATGTTGGCTCTTTTAAGCTTTTTGATGCTGCCTCAACACTATCGCACATCATAAGTATTGCTGTTTCTTTGCTAAAAGGCTTTGGTCCTGGATACTTAAACGAAGATAAATCGGTATCCTCAAAACGTTCCTTTTCTTTCATATAAAAATAATATACAACACTAGTTCCATGGTGTGTTCTAATAAAATCTATAACCCGATCAGGGAGATTATTTTTTCTTGCTATTTCTATACCATTAATAACATGGTCAATTATTATGGAAGCACTTTCCTTTGCCGATAATTCATCATGAGGATTTATTCCAGTAGATTGGTTTTCGGTGAAGTATGTTGGGTTTTTCATTTTACCGATGTCATGATATAATGCGCCCACTCTAACCAACATAGCATTTGCGCCTATTTCGTTAGCTGCAGCTTCTGCCAAGTTGGCTACATTAAGCGAATGGTGAAACGTACCTGGTGCTTTGTTTGATAGTTCTTTAAGTAGCTTTGTGTTGGTATCTGAAAGTTCTAACAAGGAAACATCTGAAACCAATCCAAACAACTTTTCGTAAGCATAAATTAAAGGCTGTACAAATAACGTTGCCAAGCCGCACAATACAAACAAACCAAAAGTTTCCCATTTTAGAGTTTCTATACTACCTTCATGAATAACAAAGAAAGCGAAATAGGCTACAATATAAATTAAAGTTATCTGTCCTACTGAAATGAATAAGTTTGCTCGTTTGTATAATTCAGATACAGTTAAAATTGTCACTATACCAGCTATAATCTGTAAAAACATATACTCATAACTATTCGAAACTATAAACCCGAGTAACAGAACAGTGATAACGTGTGCAAACAACCCTAATCGTGCATCAAAAAACGCCTTTAATACAAGTGGTAAAATACAAATGGGAACTATATATATATATTGAGAATTATACCCTACTACTAATGTCGTAATAAGAATCATCAATAAAATATTAAAGAAAATAAAGGTTACTTTGGTATTGTTATCAAAAACTTCCCGTCTGTATTTTCGGAGAAATAATAACAACATAAGTAAGGCCAGTGCAACCAATACAGTGTAGGCTACTACAACCCATATATAATTTGATTTACTCCAAACCTGTGATTCATACTCTGCCTCTAACGATTTTAATATTTGAAGCTTATCGCCTTCTACAACTTCCCCTTTAGAAATTATTAGTGTTTCTCTTTCAACAATACCGCGCGCAAATGATATCTTATTCAGTTCGTCCTGCAGAGCTTTGTCTGTCAATTCTTTGTTGTAGCTTAAATTGGGATTTACAATATCAAAGAAAAGTGAAGTATATTCTTTTTCATAATCAAGCAACGCATTTCGAGATAAATGCCTCCTAATTACCTGTGTAACTTCAGCTTGATTTATCAATGAAGAAAATTGCGTCTGTGCTGTTTCAATTCTATTGTTCAAAACAGCTATTGTTTGATTAGGTGGAAAATCATAATCTTCACCTAACACTCCAAACTCATAAAGTGTATTTAAAATTTGATTCCCAGTGTTATATATTTCTAAACGATTTGATAAAGCAATTGAATCTGGAAACACTTTCTTAAACGCATCATCATAATTATCTTTTATGGTATTAAAAATTTGCTCGTCTAAATCAAAATACAATATGCTATTTTCTTCTATCTGTTTTCTCTCCTCTTGTATTTCAGCATCAGTTTTCTTGATGGCGAAATTAAACGGCGCATACAAATTTTCAGATTGCCAAGGCTTGCCCTTTTCAAAATCATACTTAAACTTTCCGCTTTTTGGAAATAGGTAAACTATTAAAAATGTGGTAGATAAAAACAACAATAATTTATAACCTAAAGAATGGTTTCTGTATAAATAATTTATAAGGTCTTTCATGTATTGCGTTTATATTGTCAAATGTAATAAAAATATAGTCTTAAATGAGTTGCTATAAAATGCTAATCATTCTAAATTCTACCAAAAATTGATTAATTTTACAGCTTCAAAAATTAAAAACAAATAAAATGAGTAAAGAAGTCGTTATTGTTTCTGCAGCTAGAACTCCAATAGGAAGTTTTTTAGGATCCTTATCCACCATCCCTGCGCCTAAATTAGGAGCCATTGCTATAAAAGGCGCATTAAACAAAATAAACTTGAAACCAGAAATGGTACAAGAGGTGCTTATGGGTAATGTGGTACAAGCTGGAACGGGTCAAGCTCCTGCAAGACAAGCGGCTATTTATGCTGGAATACCAAATACTGTACCTTGTACTACCATAAATAAAGTTTGTGCATCTGGAATGAAATCTGTTATGCAGGCTGCGCAATCTATTGCCCTTGGAGATGCCGATATAATTGTAGCTGGAGGTATGGAAAACATGAGTTTAATACCGCATTATCTACATGCCAGAACGGGAACCAAGTTTGGCCCTACTACTTTAGTAGATGGCATGCAAAAAGATGGATTGGTTGATGCTTACGATCAAAACGCTATGGGTGTTTGTGCAGATGCTTGTGCTACAGAGTATAATTTCTCAAGAGAAGATCAAGATGCTTTTGCCATTCAATCTTATATGCGTTCAGCTGAAGCCTGGGAATCTGGTAAGTTTGATAATGAAATTGTACCTGTTGAAGTACCACAAAGACGTGGTGAGCCATTAGTAATCTCAAAAGATGAAGAGTTTACTAATGTTAAAATGGAAAAAATTCCAGCTTTACGTCCTGCGTTTACAAAAGATGGAACTGTAACAGCAGCAAATGCTTCTACAATTAATGATGGTGCTGGCGCCATGGTTTTAATGAGTAAAGAAAAAGCTGATGAACTTGGTTTGAAAGCTTTAGCAACTATTACAGGTTATGCAGATGCCGCACATGAACCAGAGTGGTTTACTACTGCACCAGCAAAAGCTTTGCCTAAAGCTTTAAACAAAGCAGGTATAAAAATTGAAGATGTAGACTTCTTTGAATTTAACGAAGCCTTTTCTGTTGTAGGCTTGGCAAATATGAAAATTCTAGGGTTAAATGACTCAAACGTCAATGTCAATGGAGGAGCAGTTTCTTTAGGACATCCGCTAGGTTGTTCAGGTGTTAGAATCTTAATTACTTTACTAAATGTTCTTGAACAAAACAACGCTAAAATTGGTGCTGCAGCTATTTGTAATGGAGGTGGTGGCGCTTCTGCTGTTGTAATTGAAAGAAACTAAATAATCCATGCAATACGGTATTTGCAATCTAAGCATTGTTCCCTTAAGGCTAGAACCTTCAGATACATCTGAATTGGTTTCGCAAGTACTGTATGGCGACTATTTTAAAGTTCTAGAAAAGCGAAAATCTTGGAGTAAAATCAGGTTAGGTTTTGATAAATACGAAGGATGGATTGATAATAAGCAATACCTTGAAATATCAAAAGAAGATTACGATAGCCTAAAAGAGGAAACGCCTAAACTATCAACAGATTTAGTAGAATTTGTTCAAGATTCAGATGAACAGCTTTATCCAATTCCTTTAGGTTCTGCCTTAAATGGTTTAGATATTGTTAAACATACTTTTGATGGTAATTATATTCAAGAACAATATGCAAAAGATCATATAGTTAAGACTGCTTTCTTATATTTAAATGCACCGTACCTTTGGGGCGGTAAAACTCCATTTGGTATAGACTGCTCGGGTTTTACACAAATGGTTTACAAATTGAATGGATATAAATTGTTGCGTGATGCATCACAACAAGCTACACAGGGTGAAGCTTTAAGTTTTATTGAAGAAAGTGATCCTGGAGATTTAGCCTTTTTCGATAATAATGAAGGGCATATAGTACATGTAGGTATAATTATGAAAGATAATTTTATAATTCATGCGCATGGCAAAGTACGCATTGATAGGTTGGACCATTCTGGAATTTATAATATGGAAAGAGGAATTCATACCCATAAACTTCGAGTGATAAAAAAAATATTGTAACAAAAAAATCCACTAATTAATTAGTGGATTTTTTTGTTCATTTTAGTTGATATTTAATTTCCTGATAACTCCTCAACTTTCGCTTTCATAGCTTTGTAATTGTTTGTATTTCCAATGGCACTATAGATATTCATCAGCGTTTTGGAAGCTTGAAGATTGTTAGGCTCTTCTTTTAAAACATTCTCTAAATAAGGAATTGCATCATTATAAAGCTGCATACGTTCTTCTTTTAATTCATCATAACGCTTGTTATCAGCAGCAGAACTACCTAGGCTGTTCATTTCCTCAATTAAGGCTTGCTCTCCTTCTAATATCATAGCAGCCATGTTGGTTTGTGCATTAACATAAGATGGGTCTAACTCTATAACTTTGGAATAGTAATTTTTAGCAGCTTCATTATCTCCAATTTGCGAAGAAATTACGCCTAAATTATAAAGTAAATCTACATCATTAGGATTTAAGGCCACTGCTTCTTCAACTAAACCTTTAT
Organism: Hanstruepera flava; assembly: GCF_023634025.1. Classification (GTDB taxonomy): domain Bacteria; phylum Bacteroidota; class Bacteroidia; order Flavobacteriales; family Flavobacteriaceae; genus Hanstruepera; species Hanstruepera flava. Next base: position 246,532 of record NZ_JALJCW010000004.1, read on the forward strand.
AACTGTCGATATCTCCTAGTTTGTAATACAGGTCTGCTTCTGTTAATATTAAACTAATATTATCTGGTTCATTTTTTCTAGCTTTCTTAATAGCAGCAATAGCTTCGTCTTTTTTATCCAACTGTACATATATCAATGCAATGTTTTTGGTTATTTCACCAGATTTAGATTCAGTTAAGCGCTCACCTGCTTTTATATATTCTCCAGATTTTAAATATAGATCACGAGTCTGCTTATCCATTACTTCCTCTACACCGGTTTCCTTATTGGTTGCGAAATACTCTGTTTGCTGTCCTTTGTAACCTAATTTGTCTAACTCTAAATAATAATCTAAAGCTGTTTCATAATCCTGTCCTGTTACGGCACTAACTGCAGCATAATACAAATATGTCGTGTCTGAAGGAACCGTTTGATATAATTGACTAAATTTTCTAGCAGCAGAATCATAATTTTTACCTTGGTACAAATCATTTGCTTTGGTTAATAATGAATTTTCTATTACCGATTGAAATTCAGCAACATCAGAATCATTCTTATTTGATTTGTTAAGATGCTCTATAGCACTGTCAACATCATTATCATTTCCTGTGCCATTAGCAAATAATGCTTTGGCACGTAATAAGTTGTATTGAGCCTTTTGCTTATCATCCATTGCCGACATCATTGATTCAGCTTGATTTAATGCTGCATTAGCTTCAGCATAGTTACTATTTTTTATTGCCTTATCAGCTGCTTTAAGTTCTTTTTTTTGTGCAAAAGACAGTGTGCTAATCAATACTGCTAAAGCAAATAATACTGATTTATTCATTTTTTTTATTTTAATTTTCGTTGTTATTGTTTTCATTCTCTGCTTCATTATCAATTGCTGTGCCATTTTCATTTTCGGCTGTTAAATCAATTACTTCTTCATTAATACCTTCTTCTTCATCTTTCATTACTTTAGCAACAGCGGCTATGGAATCGTTGCCCTTTAGGTTAATTAATTTAACACCTTGAGTAGCACGACCCATGACACGCAAATCATTTACTTGCATACGAATGGCAATCCCTGATTTGTTTATAATCATTAAATCGTCATCATCTGTCACCGATTTAATAGCTACTAAATGACCTGTTTTTTCGGTAATTGATATAGTTTTAACACCTTTACCTCCACGATTGGTAATACGGTAAACTGCTTCGCCATCTTCTGGATCATCTATATAAGTCCGTTTACCATATCCTTTTTCAGAAACTACTAAAACAGATTCTTCTTGTGGATTTTCAATGGCAATCATTCCAATTACTTCATCTTGGTCATTAGCAAGTGTTATTCCACGAACACCAGAAGCATTTCTACCCATTGGTCTTGTTTTCGCTTCTTCAAAACGAATAGCCTTACCCGACTTTAATGCCAACATAACTTGACTGTTACCTGTTGTTAATTTTGCCTCTAAAAGCTCATCACCATCTTTAATAGTGATAGCGTTTATACCATTGGTCCTAGGTCTAGAATATTGTTCAAGTGATGTTTTCTTTACTTGACCATTTTTGGTCGCCATAATTACATAATGGCTGTTAATATAATCTTCATCCTTAAGGTCCTGTGTACAAATGAAGGCCATAACCTTATCATCTTGTTCAATATTAATTAAATTCTGAATGGCACGTCCTTTTGATGTTTTGCTACCTTCAGGAATTTCATATACACGCATCCAGAAACATTTTCCTTTTTGAGTGAAGAATAACATGTATTGATGGTTTGTACCCACAAATAAATGCTCAAGGAAGTCTTCATTTCGAGTAGTTGAAGCTTTTTGTCCTACCCCACCTCTATTTTGTGTCTTATATTCGGTTAGCGATGTTCTTTTAATATATCCAGCATGTGAAATAGTGATTACCACTTGTTCGTCTGGAATCATATCTTCAATACTTAAATCACCACCTGCATATTCAATTTGAGAACGACGCTCATCGCCATACTTCTCCTTAACTTCAAGAAGCTCTTCTTTAATGATATCCATACGACGTTCCTTTTTATCTAGGATATCTTTTAAGTCTTCTATGGTCTTCATCAACTCTTCATATTCCGAACGCAACTTATCTTGTTCCAGTCCGGTTAATTGACGTAATCGCATTTCTACGATTGCTTTCGCTTGAATTTCTGAAAGCTTAAAACGTTCAATTAACTTTTCACGAGCTTCTTCTGCATTAGAGGACGCACGAATTAAAGCAATAACTTCATCAATATTATCTGAAGCAATAATTAAACCTTCTAAAATATGAGCGCGCTCTTCTGCCTTACGTAATTCGTAAGTTGTACGTCTTACAACTACATCATGTCTATGCTCAACAAAATGATAGATTAAATCTTTCAGATTCAATAATTGAGGTCTTCCATTTACAAGTGCAATATTATTGACACTAAATGAAGATTGTAGAGCTGTATATTTAAAAAGCTTATTTAATACAATGTTAGGAATAGCATCACGCTTCAATACATAAACAATACGCATACCATTTCTATCAGATTCATCACGAATAGTAGATATACCTTCAAGTTTCTTATCGTTAACTAAATCGGCAGTCTTTTTAATCATGTCTGCCTTGTTAACTTGATAAGGAATTTCAGTAACAACAATGCACTCACGACCTTGAACTTCTTCAATATTAGCCTTACCGCGCATGACAATACGTCCACGCCCTGTTTTAAAAGCTTCAATTACACCATCGTAACCATAAATGGTTCCACCAGTTGGAAAATCTGGTGCCTTAACATGAGTGATTAATTCATCTATTTCAATGTTATTATTATCAATATAAGCAACAGTGCCATCCACTACTTCAGATAAATTATGAGGCGGCATATTGGTTGCCATACCTACTGCAATACCAGAAGCACCATTAACCAATAGCCCTGGAATACGGGTTGGCAATACTGTTGGCTCTTGTAGTGTATCATCAAAATTTAATTTATGATCTACCGTTTCTTTATCAATATCAGCAAGCATATCTTCAGAAATTTTACGCATTCTTGCCTCTGTATAACGCATTGCTGCAGGGCTATCACCATCAATTGATCCAAAGTTACCTTGACCATCAACCAACATATAACGTAAACTCCATTCTTGGGCCATACGAACCATTGTGTCATAAACTGAAGTATCACCGTGTGGGTGATATTTACCTAGTACTTCACCAACAATTCTAGCTGATTTCTTATGAGCTGAATTAGATCTAACACCCAATTCGTGCATACCGTAAAGTACACGCCTATGAACAGGCTTTAAACCATCTCTTACATCTGGTAAAGCACGTGACACAATGACCGACATTGAATAATCAATGTAGGCTGATTTCATTTCATCTTCAATGTTAATCGGAATCAATTTTTCTCCTTCTGCCATATATAAATAAATTAGTTTTTGTGTAGGTTTTCAAAACGTGCTAATATAACCATTTCATCAGTGATAGCAAGACCTAGCTTTTTGTTTTTTCGTTTTTTTTATTAACAATTTTACATTGCAATATGGTTAATAAGTATGCTGTTAATTATTTTGATTTTATAAACTTTTTTTTGTCTATTAGCAACAAGGTATAATTTAAGGTATAGTTTTTGCCTTATTAATTATGTTTAGTACATTTAATGCAGAAAGGATTTTTTTATGGACGATAATTTTTCACCACGAGTTAAAGATGTAATTGCCTACAGTAAAGAAGAAGCTTTAAGGTTGGGGCATGATTTTATAGGAACCGAACATTTAATGCTGGGCCTCTTGCGTGATGGCAACGGAAAAGCTATAAATATTTTAAATGCCCTAGATATAGATTTAAATCATTTACGTCGTAAAGTTGAAATTTTAAGTCCTGCAAATCCAAATGTGGCAGTAGCTTCTAATGAAAAAAAGAACTTGCACCTAACACGTCAAGCAGAACGCGCCCTTAAAACAACCTTTTTAGAAGCCAAGTTGTTTCAAAGTAACTTCATTAATACTGCACATTTGTTACTATGTATTTTAAGAAATGAAAACGATCCTACCACCAAACTTTTAAATAAGCTAAAGGTAGATTATGATAATGTAAAAGAACAATTCAAGTTTATGATTACAAACGATGATAATTATATAGAGCCAAAAGCCGAATCGTTTCAAGATGATGATTCTGCAGCTGAAGATGACACGTCAAAAGATAATTTATTTAATTCACCTTCTGGAAAGTCTAATAAAAAATCTAAAACACCTGTTTTAGATAATTTTGGGCGCGATTTAACCGCTCAAGCCGAAGAAGGTAAGTTAGACCCAGTAGTGGGTAGAGAAAAGGAAATAGAGCGCGTCTCACAGATTTTGAGCCGTCGCAAAAAAAACAATCCACTTCTAATTGGCGAACCTGGTGTTGGTAAATCTGCCATTGCAGAAGGTTTGGCCAATAGAATTGTTAAACGAAAAGTATCCAGGATTTTATTTAATAAACGTGTTGTAACACTTGATTTAGCTAGTCTTGTAGCTGGAACCAAATATCGTGGTCAGTTTGAAGAGCGTATGAAAGCTGTGATGAATGAACTCGAGAAAAATGATGATATTATTTTGTTTATTGACGAAATCCATACTATTGTTGGCGCTGGTGGTGCAACAGGAAGTTTAGATGCGTCCAATATGTTTAAACCAGCCTTGGCTAGAGGTGAAATTCAATGTGTAGGCGCAACAACTTTAGATGAATATAGACAATATATTGAAAAAGATGGTGCGTTAGAACGTCGTTTTCAAAAAGTAATTATTGAACCTACATCAGTTGAAGAAACCATTGAGATACTCAACAACATAAAAGAAAAGTACGAAAATCATCATAATGTTGATTATACACCAGAAGCTATTGAAGCTTGTGTAAAGTTAACGAATAGATACATGACAGATCGTTTTCTTCCAGATAAAGCCATTGATGCTTTAGATGAAGCAGGTTCTCGTGTTCATATTACCAATATCAATGTTCCAGATCAAATAATTGATTTGGAAAAACAATTGGAAGCAGTAAAAGAAACCAAATCATCTGTCGTTAAAAAACAGAAATACGAAGAAGCTGCGAAACTACGTGACGATGAAAAACGTCTTGAAAAAGAATTGGCTATTGCACAAGAGAAATGGGAAGAAGAAACCAAGCAGCATCGTGAAATTGTTACTGAAGATAATGTTGCCGATGTGGTTTCTATGATGACAGGTATACCCGTTAATAGAATTGCCCAAACCGAAAGCAATAAATTAGCACAATTGCCAGAACTCATTAAAGGTAAAGTTATTGGTCAAGATGATGCTGTAGCTAAAGTAGTAAAGGCCATACAAAGAAATAGAGCTGGGTTAAAAGATCCGAACAAGCCAATAGGATCGTTTATATTTTTAGGTCAAACAGGTGTTGGTAAAACACAGTTAGCCAAGGTTTTATCTAAAGAATTATTTGATAGTGAAGATTCTCTTGTTAGAATTGACATGAGCGAATATATGGAGAAGTTTGCCATTTCAAGATTAGTAGGTGCACCTCCAGGTTATGTTGGATATGAAGAAGGTGGACAACTAACTGAAAAGGTAAGACGCAAGCCTTATGCTGTAGTACTTTTAGATGAAATTGAAAAAGCACATCCCGATGTATTCAATATGCTATTGCAGGTTTTAGACGACGGTTATTTAACTGATAGTTTAGGTCGTAAAATTGATTTTAGAAATACTATAATTATCATGACTTCTAACATTGGTTCAAGAAAATTGAAAGATTTTGGAACTGGTGTTGGGTTTGGAACTGCGTCTCAAAAAGCACAGGAAGATGCCAATGCTAGAAGTGTTATTGAAAATGCTTTGAAAAAAGCTTTTGCACCAGAATTTTTAAACCGAATTGATGACGTTGTAGTCTTTAATGCACTTGAAAAAGAAGACATCAATAAGATTATTGATATAGAATTGGAAAAACTAGTCTTGCGTATTAAAGATTTAGGTTACACACTTAAATTAAGTAAGGCTGCAAAAGACTATATTGCAGATAAAGGTTTTGATAAGCAATATGGTGCAAGACCCCTTAAACGTGCCATTCAAAAATACATTGAAGATGCTTTAGCAGAAGAAATTATCAATTCCAAAATTTCTGAAGGTGATAAAATTGTTATGGATTTAGATTCTAAAAGCAATGAATTAAAGATTAAAATTGAAACACCTAAAAAGAAAACAGAATCATAGATAACTCTCATAAATATTGAATAAAAAAACTCCGTAATATTGCGGAGTTTTTTATGTTTTGTTTTTAAATCCTTATCTTTAATTATGTCACAAGAATTAAAATATCCGTTTGGCAAGATTACCATATACAGCAATTATGTAATTGCCGTTATGAATGAAGGCGTTACAATTACCCCGAATCTTAATAGTGTTTTAGAAGATATTGCTAAACTATATTTCTCAAATAAAAACTTTGTTTATATCACTCACAGAGTTAATTCTTATGCTGTTGATCCTAATATCTACTTTAAAACGTCTAAAATTAAAAATCTAGTTGGCTTTGCTGTAGTATCTGGAAAAAAAATAGTGTTAGACAATACAGAATTAGAGAGTATTTTTCTAAATAAACCCTTTAAGTCCTTTACTAGTATTGACGATGCCATTAGTTGGGCTAATTCACTTTGTTAATAATACTTTAAGACATTCATTTTACACTAGTTAAATTTATGGTATAAAAAAAGGAGCAACTTTTCAGTTGCTCCTTATATTTTTATTTATTTAAAATTAATTTCTTGGAGTTGCCGAGATAATATTTTTGGTGATGACACCTTTACTTGTAGTTACTCTAACTACGTAAATTTGGTCACTTGCATTATTCATATTTATTCTCGTCTTACCTTTAGTACCTTTACTATAATTAGTATTTGTTATGGTTTTTAGTACAATACCTCTTAGATCGAACACTTCAATCTTCACATCCGTATCAAACTTAAATTCATAGTTAATAAATACTTCATCATCAAATGGTACTGGAGAAGCAGTAAAATCTAACTTATCATTAACTAAAACATTAGCTTCTCTTTCTGAACCACAGTTTATACTGTCATGATTTGATGGCATATATTGTCCTCCATCGTTTTCATTTTCCGTAGCAGAGCACTCGCACTCTACTTCACATACAACAGCATGAGCAATAACATATATAGGACCACTTGCATCAATTGGACCAATGGAATAGTTAGAAACACCTCCAAGATTACTTGGGTTGAAGTTATATTGTCCAGGCGCTACTGTTGGGCTACCATTATTCCCTGTAGGATACATGTCACATCCAACATATAAATGAGCTTCATTCATTGTATAGCCATCATTAATATCGAACATAACATTTACTTGTCCATTTTCATATGTTATATGAACATCTCCAGCATAAGCACCTCTAGTAATATCACAATGTGCTGCACCTGCATACATTTGCAATGTATACTCGCCTTCAGTTTCAAGATAATTTGTCCAACCCCAACGGTTAAATCCATTACCTATGAAGCAAATATTGTCATCTTCATAACGACCAAAAGCAGTTTCACACTCTCCATATGATTCAAACTCTCGAATTAACGTTAAGGTTTCTGTTTCAATATTACCACATGCATCCGTAACAGTAAATACATAATCTGCTGTTTCTTGACATTCTGAAGACACGATGTTTCCGATATAACCTGTTACAATTCCACCATCAGAACAATTATCAGTCCAGTTAGCATCAATTGATTCTGGGAAATAATCGTTACAAAGCGGATCCATTTCTGGTACATCAATCTCAGGAGCATCATTATCTACTATCCATGTGTACGTTACACTTAATTCTTCTGCCATATTACCACATGGATCTGTGTAATTAGCCGTCCATGTTTGGGTATAATTACAGCCATCTGCTATTGGACCTTCTGTTTCTGGTTCTAACTCCACTTCTCCAGCACAATTGTCATCAGCTTTAAACAAAGGAGGTGTGATCTTTGGATTACAGCCTAAATCAGCACTTTCTGAATCTGATGTAATTACTGGCGCTTCATTATCCATTGTCCAAGTATACGTTACACTTAACTCTTCTGCCATATTACCACATGGATCTGTATAATTAGCTGTCCATGTTTGGGTATAATTACAACCATCTGCCGTAGGGCCTTCCGTTTCAGGCTCTAAATCTACTTCCCCTGCGCAATTATCGTCAGCTTTAAACAAAGGAGGTGTGATTTTTGGATTACAGCCTAAATCACCGCTCTGTGAGTCTGATGTGATTACTGGCGCTTCAGTATCCATTGTCCAAGTATACGTTACACTTAACTCTTCTGCCATATTACCACATGGGTCAGTGTAATTAGCCGTCCATGTTTGGGTATAATTACAACCATCTGCTATTGGACCTTCTGTTTCTGGTTCTAACTCCACTTCTCCAGCACAATTGTCATCAGCTTTAAACATTGGTGGTACGATCTCTGGGTTGCAACCTAAATCAGCACTTTCTGAATCTGATGTAATTACTGGCGCTTCATTATCCATTGTCCAAGTATACGTTACACTTAACTCTTCTGCCATATTACCACATGGATCTGTATAATTAGCTGTCCATGTTTGGGTATAATTACAACCATCTGCCGTAGGGCCTTCCGTTTCAGGCTCTAAATCTACTTCCCCTGCGCAATTATCGTCAGCTTTAAATAAAGGTGGTGTGATTTTTGGATTACAGCCTAAATCACCGCTCTGTGAGTCTGATGTGATTACTGGTGCTTCGGTATCTACTGTCCAAGTGTATGTTACACTTACTGCCTCGGCTTGGTTGCCACAGGCATC
>NZ_JALJCW010000005.1 GCF_023634025.1 Hanstruepera flava
ATCGGAATTCATTGCAATTTGCTATCTTTCGGTTACGGCGGAAAGAATCCTGCGGATTTTTCCGCAACGAGCCATACACAAAACCGTTGGCAGTAATTTAATGCCGCATTAAAAACAAACTATATGAAGAATTCAATTAACAAATTAGTTTTAATATTCATCACTTTTTTACTTACTACAAATCATGGAGCATTCGCTTGTACGGGCATTACATTATGCTCTAAAGATGGAGGTATTGTTGTAGGTCGTACAGTAGAATGGGCTTTAAGCAACGCTCATCTGAATGATATTTTAGTCGTGCCTAGAAATAAGAAATTTAGAGGCTTGCCGCAAGAAAACATCAGTTGCAAAGAATGGAAAGGAAAATATGGCTTTATAACTATGACAGCTTACGGACAAGATTTTGGCCCAGATGGACTAAATGAAAAGGGTCTTTATGTAGGAGTCTATTACCTGCCAAATTTTGCTGACTATGCTGACTATACTGTCGAGGATGCTGATAAATCCTTAAGTCTAGGAGGATTTATGCAATGGGTTCTTTCATCATTCAGTAGTGTTGAAGAAGTTCTGACAAATCTTGACAAAATAAAGGTAGTAAAAGTAGACAGTAAGGAATACGGAGGTGCCCCAATGCCTTTTCATATGAAAATAGCTGATTCCACTGGTAGTAGTAAAATCATAGAAATTATTAATAATGGAGAAATTAAAGTATATGACCCATTTTTAGGGGTAATAACAAATGCTCCTACTTATGATTGGCATTTGATAAACCTAACAAACTACATTAAACTTTCGCCCGCTCCTAGCGAATCAAAAATATTTGGAACAGATATATTAAAGAACTTTGGCGGTGGTTCTGGTCTGATTGGATTACCTGGTGACTTTAGCTCTCCCTCAAGGTTTGTAAGAGCAGCTACATTTTCTGCAACCTGTAGACCTTTAGAAACAAGTATAGATGCCGTTTTTGAAACATTTAGAATATTGGACAATTTCAATATTCCAATAGGAGCTCATGTTCCTGCGGATAAAATACCAAATAATATGGAGAGTGTAACTCAAATTACAAGTGCTTCTGATTTGAAAAACAAAATTTACTATTTTCATACCATGGGCAATAGAAATATCCGTAAAATCAACTTGAATGAAATTGATTTTTCAACAGTAAAGGAGACTCTAATCAAGGATAATATGTCCAATAATCAAGAAATTAAAGATGTAACACCAATGCAAAATTAAAAACTACTGCCAACAACGCCTATACGCAATACCCTTCGGGATACTGCGCATAGCCAAACCGTTGTACGCAATTTGCCCGAACCGAAAATGGACGAAAACACAAAAAGACAAATCGAATTACATTCTGCTGGAGCAACAGTAAGACACAAAAGTTCATTTGAGGAATTGGTGCATTACTCTAACGAAACAAAACTCGAACCTGATTTTATAAAAAAGTGGTGCGTTCCTTTCTATATGTTTCAGATAAATAATACGAATGAATTTATAGAGAAACTTAAGCCAATAAAAGACGATTTGAACACTGATGTTGTTAAGAACTTACTCGGCGATTTTAATTGGAGAACACGAATTGTCGGAGCGTATTTCTCGACAATAATGGATTTAAAAGAAGTTGAGGATATAATCGGAATTCATCTTTTAAAAAGTCAAGTTTGTTATGCTGCAACAGGATATTGTTTGACTTTAGCTTCTTTCAACACAAAAAATGGAATTGAATATTTAAAAAAATATCTTGATTATTATCTGACACAAAAACATTTACATTTTGACCAAAGAGACGCTATGTCCGCACTAAAATGGACTGACCAACTTAACGGAACAAATGAAATGGAAAAATATTTGGATTTATACAAAGATTGGGTTTCCGACAAATATGCTCAAAATTTAGAACATTCATTTGAGGGATTTGAAAGTCAAATGGAGAGTTTAAATAAAATAAAAACTGCGTACAACAATGTATAACCGCAATTGCTTCGCCAGTCGCTACGCTCGTGTCGGCGGATTCGACTATCCCTCGACTACGCTCGGGACAGGCTGGAATCCACTCGGAATTGCTAACGTCTGTGCTTAACCGAAAATCATTAACTTTAATCCCGTAACTGACTGTTATACGTACCGTTGGTAACTATTAAAACTTTTACTATGAGACGACATATTTCAATCTTTATCCTTTTACTTCCTTTATTGATTGCTTCTTGCGGTAAGGATCAGAAGAACAATCCTGAAAAGCAAGAACCCGCTACATTATATTTTGGCGGTGATATTGTAACAATGGACGGCAATGAGCCTCAATATGCAGAAGCAGTTGTAGAGCAAGAAGGTAAAATTCTTTTTGTGGGAAAACTGAAAGAAGCAGAATCTCAATTTAAAGATGCCCAAAAAAAAGATTTAAATGGTAATACTATGCTGCCCGGATTTATAGATTCTCATAGCCATTTTAGCATCGCACTAGGTTTAGTTAACCAAGCAAACCTTAGTAGTCCACCGATGGGTGAAGTCAAGAATTTCAATGATATTCAAAATGCACTGGTAGAATTGAAAAATTCAAGAAATATAGCTGAAGGTGAATGGGTCATTGGTTGGGGATATGACCCATTTCAATTAGAAGAGAATCGAGACATCACCAAGGCGGAATTGGATGAAGTATTACCAAATCACAAAGTGATGTTAGTGCATATTTCAAATCATGGAGCGGTTCTTAACTCTAAAGCCCTTGAATGGGCAGGTATTAATGCCAAAACGGAACAACCAGCAGGTGGTGTTATAGCAAGAATGGAAGGAAGCATGGAGCCAGCAGGTATGGTATTCGAAACAGCTTACTTACCTGTTAAGGCAAAAAAACCTAAACCAAACGAAACGGAATTAATGAATAGTGTTGAAGATGTTGTGAGGCAATATGCAGAAAATGGTTATACACATGCCCAAGATGGTGCAACTTTTACACACGAAGCTATCTTTTTAAAAAAGGCTGCCAAGGAAGGCAAACTTGATATAGATTTAGCTGTACTCATGTTATTTGCTGAAAAAGATAAGTGGGCTAATTCCGAAATTACGTTTGACCAAGAATATTCCAATCATCTCAAGTTTCAGGGAGTTAAAATTGTCCAGGACGGATCTCCACAAGGAAAAACGGCTTACATGTCTGAGGAATATTTAACAGATGGACCAGCTGGCGAACCCGATTGGTTTGGCGAACCCACTATGACGAGAGATGAATTTACTTCGTTGTTCTCTGAATTCTGGAATTCTGGACTTCAGGTATTTGTTCATGTTAATGGAGATGCTGCAAGTGATGATCTTATTTATGCTATGGAAAGTGTTGAAGCAAAAGCAGATCAAGATAGAAGAACTGTTTCCATTCATACACAATTCCACCGTAAAGATCAAATTGAAAAATTTGCAAAACTGGGAATCAGCCCTACTTATTTTACTAATCATTGTTTTTATTGGGGAGACGACCACACAGCAAATCAAGGCGCAAAAAGAGGAAGCTTTATTAGTCCAATGAAGTCAGCGATAAATGCTGGTTTGGTTGTTTCCAATCATTCAGACTTCAATGTAACACCACTTGATCCGTTTTTTATTTTGTGGACGTCAATGACTAGAGAAACGAGATCTGGCCTAAAATTAGATCAAAATGAAAATTTAAGTGCATATGAAGCGTTGCAAGCTTTGACAACAGGAGGAGCTTATCAAATGTTTGAAGAAAATAGAAAGGGAATGATAAAACAAGGATTATTAGCGGATTTTGTGATTATAGACCAAAACCCTTTAAAAATTGAGACTGATTTAATTAAGGAAATTAACGTACTTGAAACAATAAAGGAAGGCCAATCAATTTATAAGATTAAAACTAATACCAACAATGGCTATTAGCAATTAACTAGTGTAAGTCTGTTCAGAATTCCTTCAGAATTCCTCTGGTTAGTTAATGTTTGCTAAATTAGTTGCTGAAACACGCAACGAGCCATGTACAAACCGTAATCTACAATTTGAAAAAACACTCAAAAAAACCAATAATTGATGTTAAAAAAATGTTTTCTTTTATTGATTTTATTTTCCACCATAATTGGTTGTATAGGGTATCATAGAATACCAAAAAATGAAAACGGTGAACGAATTTTAAACAACAAAGTTCAATATAAATTCAAGTCTATTCCATGCGAAAAAGATTTGACAAAGATTGATACTTCAGCATATTATGTTCAAATTTTCGAAGGCAGATTTTATAACGAACAAGAAAAGAAAAACCGTATGGTTTTGATGTTTCATAATGACGGATACTTTAAATTCACATCTGTGCTTTATCCAAAATCAAATGACATTTCGAAAAATTCAATAAACTATGGAGGGAAATTTAAAATAACTGACAATTTAATTGAGTTAGAAAAATTTTATCCATCTAGCGGAGGTAGAACAAATTATTATTTGAGAAAAATAAGACATGGAAAAATAGAAGGGAATAGAATTATTTTTGACGATGGATTTTCGCTTTTATCAATTTATGAAAAAAGATATGAGCTGAAATAAAAGCAGCACTCAACTCCGGCTATTGTTCATTGATTCTTTCATTGCAATTTGCTATCTTTCGACTACGGCGTAAAATCCTAGTAGGTTTTCCGCAACGAACCATACGCAAACCCATGTTTTAATTAAAAGCTTTGAGTTGAAAAACCTGAAAACCATACTTATACTGACTTTACTTCTTGTATGCTGTAAAGGAAATGAACCGTCTGATTTTAATAAGTTTACAGGAAGGTGGGCACTACATATAGTAGAAATTCAAGCGGACTCCATTTCTGCATGGAAACCTAGACAAGACCATTACAAAAACCGAAAAGGGTTTATTATTTACGATGGCAAAGGTGGAATGGGTGTGCATCATGTAACTGAAAATTATGAAAACTATGCATTTGAAGGAAGCGGTGGGCTTGATAGTTTAACATTAAAGGACTTAAGACATTTGGCTGATAACTTTGTATATTTTGGAAAATATAAAGTGAATGACAGTCTAGGCCTAATTGAACATCATATAGAATCGGTTAATTTTCAAAACCTGTGGGGAACAATAGCGAAACGGAAATATCAGTTTTTAGGAGACACCTTAATTCTAAATCCGCTAACCAACACCTATCCAAAAATTCGCCTAAAATGGGTTAAGCTAAATGATAGTGAATAAATATTAGTTTCCCTTACGGTTAATGGTAATCCTTGAACCAAAAAACACTAGCTAATAAGTTACAATCTAATCTTTGGGCATTACACTATATGTAAAACGGAACAAAAACTCTCTGATTTTATACAAATTTTGTCTATCTTTAGCAGTGTAACTCCCTGATAATAAAAGCAAAATTGTTTTTAAATAACCCACCAAAAATCTTAAATGATGAAAAAATTAGGTATTTTATTGCTTGTAGGCACCGTGCTTTTTGCAGTGGCTTGCCAACAACCAGCTGAAAAGGCTGAACCTGTAGCGGCAAACGATAACCGTTTAGATAGAACCGTTCTCCCCATTAAAGAACCAACTTATGCCGCAATTACTGAACTAGACGCCCGCAATGCCACAGCACCACCTCGTTTTGATGTGAAAGCGCCAGAAAACGCACCCAATGTCGTTATTGTATTAATTGATGACCAAGGATTTGGTGCAGCAAGTACTTTTGGTGGCCCAATAAACGAGCCAACCGCTGATAGACTTGCTAATGAAGGACTACGATACAATCGTTTTCACACTACAGCACTTTGTTCGCCTACACGTACTGCCATATTAACCGGAAGAAATCACCATCAAAATAATGCAGGAGCCATTATGGAATTGGCAACAGGTTTCCCAGGAAACACTGGTATACGGCCAAACAGTGTTGCGCCACTTGCAGAGATGCTGCGATTAAACGGGTATAGTACTGCTATGTTTGGTAAATATCATGAAACTCCGCCTTGGGAAGCTTCGCTTTCAGGACCGTTTGATAGATGGCCAACGCGCTCTGGTTTCGATAAATTTTATGGGTTTATTGGTGGTGAAACCAACCAATGGGCACCTGCAGTTTATGATGGTACTGTGCGTGTAGAAGTTGAAAGAAGTCCGGATTATCACTTTACTACTGATATGACTAATCAGGCTATTAACTGGGTAAGTGCGCAACAAGCACTAACTCCCGATAAGCCATTTTACATTTACTATGCTACAGGAGCAACGCATGCTCCGCACCATGTGCCGCAAGAATACATTGATAAATACAAAGGTCAGTTTGATCAGGGATGGGACAAATTGAGAGAAGAAACCCTAGCCCGCCAGAAGGCTATGGGTATTGTTCCAGAAAATACTCAGCTTACAGAAAGACCTGCAGAAATACCATCTTGGGATAGCCAAACACCTGAACAAAAACGTTTGTTTGCACGACAAATGGAAGTGTTTGCTGCTTTTGCAGAACACACTGATCATGAAGTTGGGAGATTGGTAAACGCTTTAGAGGAAATAGGTGAATTAGACAATACCCTGTTTCTTTATGTTATTGGCGATAATGGCTCGAGTGCAGAAGGAGGCCCTGAAGGTTCGTACAATGAGCTAATGGCGTTGAATGGTATTGTTGGAGAAGCGTCGCAAATGATGGACCATATAGATAATTGGGGTGGCCCTAGTACATTCCCTCATTTTGCCATTGGATGGGCACATGCTACCAATGCTCCTTTTCAGTGGACTAAACAGGTTGCCTCGCACTTTGGCGGTACGCGTAACGGTATGGTTGTACATTGGCCTAATGGTATTAAATCTAAAGGTGGTATACGCTCACAATTTACCCATGTAACCGATGTGGCGCCAACCGTTTTAGAAGCTGCTGGATTACCTTTTCCTACCTCGGTAAATGGAACTGAACAAACACCATTTGCCGGCACTTCTTTTATGTTCTCTTTTGAAGATGCCAATGCACCCGAAACACATACCACGCAATATTTTGAAATGTTTGGTAACCGAGGTATTTATCACAACGGTTGGACCGCTTCTACACGGCATTCTGTGCCTTGGTTAATGGCACAAGAATTACCACCCTTGGAAAGCGATGTGTGGGAACTGTACCATGTTGATGAAGACTTTTCACAAGCCAATAATCTTGCAGACGAAAACCCAGAAAAGTTGAAAGAATTACAAGAACTTTTTGAAAAAGAAGCCATAGCCAATCATGTTTATCCTATTGATGATAGAAGAGCTGAACGCTTTAATGCAGAAATAGCAGGAAGAGGTGATATTATTGGAGACCGTACATCACTCACACTTTATGAAGGTATGACTGGCATTATGGAAAATGTTTTCATAAATAATAAGAGTAAGAATTACACCATTGTTGCCGAGGTAGATTTAAAAGACACAAATACGGACGGAGTTATTATCAGTCAGGCTGGTAGATTTGGTGGTTGGTCATTATATATGAAAAATGGTAAAGTACATCATGATTACAATTATTTTGGACTTGACCATACTAATATTGCATCATCATCAAACCTTGATGCCGGAAAACACAAAATTAAATATGAGTTTTTGGTAGATGAACCTAAACCAGGAACTGGTGGTAAATGCGCTTTATATATTGATGACAAAAAAGTGGCCGAAGGTTATATACCCAAAACCCAACCCTTTGCCTACTCTGGTGACGAAGGTGTAGATGTGGGTATAGACAATGAAACCAATGTTACTGATGACTACAAAGAAGGAGACAATAAGTTTACCGGAAAAATAAAACGAGTGACCGTTGATATCGGGATGAATTAATTTTTGAAGTTTTGCTATTTCAGCAGAAACAACCAATAACCATATACTGTAACTGTAAAGGGCATTTAAATGCCCTTTATGTTTTACTTTGAAAATAATTGAAAACATGACGAAACCAAACATCTACTTTTACAGTTGTCTGATTCTAACCCTGACTGTCGCCACACTATTGGCAACAGGTTCTTCGTTATTGACAGTATCAATAGATAATAACGAGGTAATTCCGTTAGGAACCATAATAACCTGGATAGGCATGATTGCCTTACCCTTAACAGTATATTGGGGTATAAAGGAAATGAGAAAACCTTCACTAACGGTGCATCACATTCTTGCTGGGTTATTGAAAATCATTATCCTACTTTGAGTTCTATGGGTTCCTATATCCTATTTACTAGCAGGTAACCTTTCATTCACATTTACTGAAAGAGAAACTTTTCAGGGCGGTCAAGTAGCCATGAGATGGTTTTGGCGATTAAGTTATGGTATTGGTATTGGAAGTATGTTGGTTTTATTCTTTTCGTGGATTTCAAGATTCTTAAAAAAGGGCGTTTGACATAGAAAAACATGACATGAGCATTCAGCAAAGTTTATTAAATTCTTTATCAGCTCATACTTCGTACAAATCTTTAAGTTATGATATTTGTCAAGGCAATTTGCTATCTTTAGATTTCCATCACCTTAACAAAACCTTAAAACCAACCCACATGAAAAACACAATTCTTTTTTTTGTAGTCATATTTTTTTGCTCGCAATTGTATAGTCAAAAACCGAGAGCTAGGGATTTAGGCGTTCCTTTTGTGGGAACAACAGGAACTTTTAATGCCATTACTGATGTAAAGGGTGTTGAGGTTGGGTATAGTACTATTATTTCTGGCGAAGGCAAAAACATTGTAGGTGAAGGCCCTATTAGAACTGGAGTTACGGCCATTTTCCCGAGAGGAAAAGCTAAAAAATTTAGTCCTGTTTATGCCAATTGGTATAGTTTAAATGGCAACGGCGAAATGACGGGCACAACTTGGGTAACCGAGTCAGGTTTTCTGGAAACCCCAATAATGATAACCAATACCAATAGTGTTGGAGAGGTGAGACAAGCTGTATTGAAATGGTATGTTGACACCGATTGGTACAATGGTGAAGATTGGTGGTATACGTATCCTGTTGTAGCTGAAACTTATGATGGCTTTTTAAATGATATTTACGGGTTTCATGTTAAGGAGGAACATGTACTGGAAGCCATTGACAATGCATCAAGTGGAAAACTAGCTGAAGGCAATATTGGAGGCGGAACTGGTATGATGTGTTTGGGTTTTAAAGGTGGTACCGGAACATCGTCACGCGTTTTTAAAATAAAAGGTACGGATTATACGATTGGAGCTCTGGTGCAGTCTAATTTTGGAGCTAAAAGAAACCTATCGATAGCCGGTGTTCCAGTGGGTATAGCATTAAAAGATACTTTAGGCTACGAGTATAAAGCACCACCACAATCAAGAAGACAAGAAGGAGACGGTTCTATTATAGTAATAATCGCCACAGATGTGCCCTTATTACCACACCAATTAAAAAGAGTTGCACAGAGAATTCCTTTAGGTGTGGGGATTGTTGGCGGTCGTGGTAGTAATGGCTCTGGAGATATCTTCTTGGCATTTTCAACAGCCAATGAGAATGCGTTTAGTCGTGATGACATGAGAACCGTGGAAACCATGTCTAACGATTTACTGATGCCTGTTTTTGAAGCCACCGTACAAGCTGTTGAAGAGGCCATTATAAATGCCATGGTAGCGGCAGAAGATATGGAAGGCATTAATGGAAACAAGGCCTATGCCCTACCTCACGATTTACTTATAGAAACCCTAAAACAATACAACAGAATAAAAGAATAACACGGGTAATTATGTTGGAACCACAATGGTCTTTTATTAAACCATACATATAGCTACACTAATTGAATTATGAACTCATGAAAAAAATAGAATTTAAAGAACACATAAAAGCCTCTTGTAAAACAGTATATGAAACTATGCTAGGTTTAAATGATATCACTACATATGAACAATGGACTGCTGAATTTAATCCCACTTCTACTTATGAAGGCAGTTGGAACAAAGGCGCTAAAATGTACTTTATTGGAACCGATGAAAATGGCAAGCGTGGTGGAATGGTTTCTGAAATTGCAGAAAACATCCCATTTGAATACGTATCCATAAGACACTACGGCATACTTGATGGTGATACTGAAATAACCTCTGGTGAACACGTTGACAGCTGGGCAGGAGGCTTGGAAAACTACTCATTTCAAGAACACAATGGTATTACAACGGTAACAGTTGAAATGGATACTGCTGATGATTATATTGACTATTTTAATAACTTATGGCCAAAAGCCTTAAACACGCTTAAAAAAATAGTTGAGGGTTAGTATTTTATGTTATTCTAGCTACGAATCCTATGGTATAATACTCCTTAACGCAACAATTAAAAGTAGTTATGTTGATAAAGTTCTTAAGACATATTCGTCATGAAATCATAAAGGATAAAAAAACTGCTTTATTATATTAAGTATTTAATCTCTATTAAGAACCATTTTTTTAATCCTGAAGACAGTGATAAAATCGAAAAAAATAAGTCTAAAAGATGCCATATCTATCGGAATTGGTGGTATGGTTGGCGGTGGTATATTTGCCGTTTTGGGTTTAGCAGTTTCATTAGCTAAAGGTGGTACACCTCTGGCCTTTTTATTTGCTGGTATTCTGGCTCTTATTACGTCCTACAGTTATATAAATCTTTCAAAAAAATTTCCAGATCGTGGCGGAACGGTTAAATTTATTAATCAAGGTTTTGGAAAAACTATTTTTAGTGGTGCTATTAACAATTTGTTATGGGTAAGCTATATTGTTATGTTATCGCTTTATGCCTCGGCTTTTGGTTCTTATGCTCCCAACCTTTGGGAAATAACCCACGATAAAACCATAGACTTTCATATTTATGCCAGTGCCATAATATTACTTGCTACTGCTATAAACTATTATAGTATTTCTGTGGTTGGTAAAATTGAAGCGTATGCTGTTCTTATAAAATTAATTATTCTCATTGGGTTTATTGGTATTGGTGCATACGGATTAATTGGGAATCCCAATGTTGGTCAATTAGCCATTTCCAATTGGGAAAGTCCTTTAAAATTATTTGCAGGCGGAATGGTAATTTTTGTTGCCTATGAAGGTTTTGAATTGATTGCCAATGCTGCGCCTGATATTGACAATCCGGAAGAAAACATACCGAAGGCCTATTATTATTCTGTCATTTTTGTAATTCTATTATATATCATAATAGCATTGGTTACTGTTGGTTCTTTGCCTTTTGAGCAAATTGCAAAGGCAAAAGATTATGTGTTAGCTGAAGCCGCAAAACCTATGTTAGGGCAAATTGGTTTTACCATAATAACCCTAGCGGCTTTAATTTCTACATTTTCTGCTATTAACGCGTCGTTATATGGAGGAAGCAAAGTCAATTTTGAAATTGCTGAAGACGATGAGCTACCCCATCACTTTGTCGCCAAGCTTTGGAATCAACCCATTGGTCTTATGATAACCGCAGTAGCTACTCTTATTTTGGTTAATTTACTTAACCTGGAAAGCATCTCAACAGCAGGCAGCATTGGATTCATAATTATTTTTGGCATTGTTAATTATGTAGGTTATAAACTGGCTGCTAAAATGCAAACCAAAAAAATAATTCCCTTATTTGGAGTTCTATTATGTAGCTTGGCTTTGATTACTCTTGTCAAACAACAGGTTAGTGATAATTTAACTGGCATACTGGTTTCAATGGGTATTATTCTACTATGCTTTATTATTGAATGGGTTTATAAAAAAGTTGAGAAAAAAACTAGCTAAATAGGGCTTCTAAAGAGAACCATTTAGGTATATTAACTGCATAGCAATTCGTACCACAGATTATGAATACTATATTTAAAAAACAATACTATGAAAAACTACATTGATGGCTTTGTACACCCTATTCCAAAAATTTATTTAAAAGAATATAAAAAAGTAGCAGAGCACGTAGCCAAAATTTGGAAAGAATATGGTGCTATTGCCTACTTTGAGTATGTAGGTGATGATTTGACTTTGGAAGGCACAAAATCTTTCGCAGAAACTATTGGTGCTACGAAAGATGAAGTCATTATATTTGGCTGGGTTATTTTTCCATCGAAATACGTGCGTGATATGGCCAACAAAAAAGTACCTTTAGATCCTAGAATGGCTGAACTAGTAGCACCTTTGGTTAACCCAAAACAGCTAATTTTTGATGCCAGCAGAATGGTATATGGCGGATTTAAACCGCTTGTAGATTTAAGCGAATAGGAACTGTAAATAGAATTCTATTATAAACTTATAATTATTACTTTAGCACTTTAACCAACAAACTACACTACATTTTTCCCTTTAAAACATGAGACCATTTTTTCTACTTATTGCTCTACTTTCCTTATGCCATATTAATGCCCAAGACAAAAAAATTTGGGCAAAATCGTTTATAAACCAAGAAGCTCCTGAACTGGTGGTTGAAACCTGGTTAACCGATAAGCCTGATACCGAAGGTAAATTTATTTTAATTGACTTTTGGGCCACATGGTGCGGCCCTTGTAAAAAAGCTATTCCGGAGTTGAATGCATTTCATGCGAAATTTAAAGACAACTTGGTTGTTATTGGAATTAGTGACGAGCCGAGTTCAAAAGTTAAGAGCATGAAAAGCCCTAAAATGAATTATTACAGTGCTATAGACACCCAAAAACGCTTAAATCGTATTTATGAGGTTCAAGGTATACCGCATTGTGTTATAATAAACCCTGAAGGGATTGTTGTTTGGGAAGGCTGGCCTCACCTGGAAGGGCACGAACTAACCGAAGAGGTTATAGATAAGCTTATTAAAAATAATTAAACAAACCGCTAATTTATAATAGGCTTTATACCAAATTAAAAGGCATTATTTTATAAAGTCAATGCTTTTATCCACAACCTGTTGTAAGGCGTCAGGCAGCTTGTTTTCTTCCCAAGGGTGTTTGGAGTTGAACACGTGGTTTGCGTTAGCCATGGCAAAAAGATTTGTGCTACTATTCCAGGCATGTAAACTTTCAGCCTCTGAAAAGAACACAGAAGGGTCATCCGTTCCATGAACAATTAAAACAGGTATGGTTAAGCTTTTAATGGCCTTTTTAATATTTAAACGCTCTTTATTTGCCATATAATCTTCATAAAATTGATAATTATGAGGCATTTGTTGTTTGGTTCTACCATTTAGAACATATTTTACACCATCTTTTTTCCATTGCTCCAAATCACCAACAGTAGCGGTCCTTTTTCCAAAATCGCAAATACTTGCCCAGGTAATCAGTTTGGTTATACGATTATCTTCACTGGCTTTAATAATGGCTATGCCTCCACCTCTAGAATGCCCTATAACTGTTATATCTCTAGCATCAATTTCATTACGAAACGGGTTGTTTGCAGCCAGCAAATGGTTAAGCATGGCATCTAAATCCTCCAGTTCTTTAGAATAATTGTTTTCTGCAAAAGCATCTAAATCTGGGAAGTCTATAGGGTTATCAACGGTTCCGCCATTATGAGAGAAGTTGAATTTAACGAAAACCATATTGGCCTTTACAAATTCTTTGGCTACCAAATTCCAAGCTCCCCAATCTTTAAACCCTTTGTAGCCGTGACAAAATATAACCAAAGGTTTTTTTTGGCTATTTTGATTAAAAAAAGCATCCCAAACTATAGGTTTCCTTTCTTCTCTGCTTAATATTTCATTTTTTCGTATCATGAACGTGGCTTATCCAGATTTCTATCATACATTACAATACTTCCTGCAACCGAAACATTTAAACTTAACTCCGACTTAAACTTAACCAAATAATGGCTTTTTTCTATAGCCTGTTTTGATAAGCCATGGTCTTCGGCTCCCAATAAATACACACAGCGTCTTGGATGATGAAAGGTTTCTAAATTTTGGGCTTCATGGGTTAGTTCCACTCCCACTATCCTAGCACCTTTAGGTAGATTGTTAAAAAAATCATCAAAGGTGTCGTAATGAAAATACGGCATGGCTTTTACAGCATTGTGTGTATCGCAAGCTTGTTTAGCATAACGATTGCCAATTGTAAATATAAAACTAGCCCCTAAATTTTGAGCAGAACGCCAGAGCACTCCTAGATTTTCAGGTGTTTTCCCATTTTGGATGCCTATGCCAAAAAATTCGTTTGTAAAATTATCAACCATGTCACAAAAATAATTAAACTATACTTATTCTTACCAACAATTCTGTAAGCCTAAAATGCGTATTAAAACTCTATAGTAGCAGCATAAAAGATTAAAAAATTATTACTTTTGTTTTTAACCAAAAGTTTATACTATCAAGACTGTAACATGCAAAAATACACCTTACTCCTTCTTTTTATTTTAAGTTTTGCATGTAAGGACGATAAAACTGTAGACAAACCCAATCAAGGCGAATTTGCCCATAATTCCACGCTAGCAAATGGTTATATAGGAGACGAGCAGTGTATTTCATGTCATGCTTCAGAATACAAAGCTTGGGAAGGTTCACATCATGATCTCGCCATGCAAGTTGCTAACGACTCTAATGTTTTGGGCGATTTTAATAACGTTAATAAAACCATAGATGGGGTAAATTATTTATTTACTCGAGAAGGATCAGATTTTATAGTGAAAACTAAAGAAATTGATGGTTCTGAAAACACCTATATAATTAGTTACACCTTTGGTGTAGAACCGCTACAGCAGTATTTAGTTGATTTTGAAGATGGCAAAAAACAGGTGCTTCGTGTAACTTGGGATACTATTGAAAAGACATGGTATCATCAATATTCAGGAGATACCATTAATCCGCATGACTGGATGCATTGGACCCGTGGTTCACAAAACTGGAATACCATGTGTGCCGAGTGCCATTCTACCCATTTAGAAAAAAATTATAACGTAGAGGCCAATAGTTATAACACCACTTTTTCGTCTGTTAATGTTAGCTGCGAATCTTGTCACGGTCCTGCAAAAAACCATGTCGATTGGGCCAAGTCCGGTCATTCATCTGATACAGATACATACTTAAAAACTCTTGATACGCAACTAAACCAAATGAATAGTTGTGCACCATGCCATGCTAGGCGTACCAAATTGACACAAACCCTTGAATCGAATTTGAATTTTGAAGATCAATATATTGTACAAACTATTTCTACGCCTTTCTATCATGCAGACGGTCAAATTTTAGAAGAAGATTATGTATATGGCTCTTTTTTACAGTCTGAAATGTACCATAAAGGTGTTACTTGTACCGATTGCCATAATGCCCATACCCTTGAGCTAAAAATGAAGGGCAACAACTTATGTATGCAATGCCATGAGCCAGAATACAATTCACCAAGTCACCATTTTCATCAGAATGATACAGAAAGTGCGCAGTGTATTAATTGCCACATGACTGGAAAAACCTATATGGGCAATGATTTTAGACGCGACCACAGTTTTAGAATTCCCAGACCCGACCAGAGTATTAGTGCAGGCACACCCAATGCCTGTAATCAATGCCATACTGAAAAAAGTAATTCCTGGGCAGCTAAAGCCATTGAGAAATGGTATGGTAGCGAACGGAAAAATCACTTTTCAGATTATTTAATATTAACCAACAATTCTAGGTTAACAGCTCATGAAATTGAACTGGTTAATGCTTTTATTAATGATTTGAATTATCCTGCAATTGCCCGAGCAACGGCCATAAACAATATTGAGATTTCCAATGAGAGTCAATACGAGACGATTTTAAAACGTTTGGATGACCCTTCGCCGTTAGTTCGATATAATGCCTTGAATAAATTCAGTACAGCTCCTCCAGAATTGCGTGTTCAAATCGCATCGAAACACCTTTCTGACACTACCAGAATGGTTCGCATTGGAGCCGTACAATTACTAACCGACGTAGATGCTAGTTTGCTTTCTACAATTAATCAATCAGATTTAAATACAGCACAATCTGAATTAGAAACCATGTTGCGTACCAATGCCGACTTTTCTACAGGACGATTACAGTTAGGCGATTATTATTTTAAGAAAAACCAATATAACGATGCTATTCATCAATATAGCGAAAGTATTAAAAAGGATAGTTTACTGCTTATGGCCTACCCTAATTTGGCTACTAGCTATAGTATAGTTGGCAATACACAAAAAGCACTGGAAACACTTAACCTTTTAATCAATAATGCTCCAGATATGAGTCGTGCCTATTATTTAAGAGGACTTCTTTACTTTGAATTAAACAATCCCAAGCAAGCGCTATTAGATTTGAAGCAAGCCGTAAAGTTAAATCCTAATGATGCACAGTCGCTTTATAATATAGCCACGTATTATTATCAGAATCAAGATTATACTAAAGCCGAAGAGTTTGCTCGAAAGGCCATTGCTATTTATCCAGCAAACAGAGACTACCAATATTTGCTAGCACTGATTTTTAAAGCACAAGGGCAAATTGATTTAAGCAACCAAATTATGCAAGGCTTACAATAATAGTTTGTTTTTCAGACGCTTACTCACACATCTACACTAAAAAAACAGTTCATTCTTACTCTTGTTACCATTTTTGGCACGTTGTTTGAAACGTCTTTAAATATTAAACTTTAATTCTACGATTATGAAACGTATTCTATTATTTTTTACAGTTATATTAACATCTAGTTTAGCTGTAAATGCAGCCACAACCACCAAAATAAATGACAATTCAGCTTCAAATTATGTATCTGGTTATGGTAACTCGTTCATATTTGTAGAGGCAGGAATTGAATTTTCGGTTTTTCCTGATGGCCAGTTTGATTTTTATATGCCCAATTACGGTCCAAATGTTAATGTTGCCGTAAACACACCTGGTGTTAGCATTAGTTTTAACTCTGGTTGTAATTATAATCCATATGTGCAGTATGACGAGTTTGGTGCAGTCATTCAAATTGAAAATGTTCCTATTTATTATGACTTTTATGGTCGTGTACGACAAGTTGGGGGTATTTTTATAAATTATAATCGTATAGGCTATGTTTCACGTGTTGGCGGGCTATATGTTTATTACAACAGCTTAAATCGTTTTTCATATTGTACTGGCTTTATAAACCCATTTAACAGAGTTTATGTGTTTAGGCCTTGGCACCGATATTACCGTGTTCCTGCCTATAACCATTGTGTGGTTTATAACAGACCGTACAGACAATATTATAAGCCTGTAAGATATACCTACACGACACCCTACAGAAACAATTACAGACGTACAACTGCTGTAGCTAGTAGACGTGGCACAACAGTTCAAAGAAACAGGGATTTGGCCACGAGAAACTATTCCAATACTAGTAGACGTAATACTGTAGCCCGTAACAGTACACCTAGCAGACGCCAAGCTACTACCAATACTGGAAGGTCTCAAGTGAATAACCGTGCGACCAATAGACGTTCAGTAGAACAATCTACCCGATCTGAACGTCATTCAAGATCAGCAGTAAAAGAAAATTCAAGAAATGAGAGACGTACCATTAAAAGCAATTCTAGAACGCGATCGCAAGTAACAAAGCGTCCTAATAACTCGTCAAGAAGAGTAGCTTCCGTTGATAGAGCTGGTAGAACACAAAACATGAAAAATAATAAGCGCTATGAAAAACCAAAAGCGCAAAATTCTCGTACATATAGTAAAGACAGAAATAGAAATACCAGAAATAACTCTAAAGGTCGCTCTGGTAGATAATATAAACGTTTTGGTTGGTTAGTTAGAAAGTCCTGCGAATAGTATGCGCCTCAAAGCACATTCGTGGGATTTTCTCATTTAACGCTTTAACACTTTATTGAGTATAGCTGTGATATCTTCAGAAAAATTAAAAACATAAACGACCAAACCGTAAAACAAGCTTACCAAAATTGTTTTTAATGCAATATTTAGAATGGGGTGAAACGCAAAGTCCCAAAAATAAAACACACCAATACTTACCAAAATAAGCATGAATACTTTACCTGTATGGTTGCTAAATGGCAACATTTTAAATTTATAGTTGACAAAAATAATTTTGGATAAATCATAAAGGAAAACAGCAACAAATGTCGCAAAGGCAGCTCCATTAATACCATACATAGGTATAAAAATTATATTTAAAACAACCGTTAAAACTGCTAAAAAAACACCAAGTAGCAATACCATTCTATAATAATCGCTATTAAATAAAATAGCATTGTTATTACCTAGCAAACTATCCAATAGTTTAGAAAAACTAATAATGAAAACAATTACCAATCCATTGGCATAATTATCATCAATTAGCTTATACATCTCATTAATATTTGAAATAATGAGTAAAAAAATAAATCCGCTGATTATAAATAAGTTTAAGGAGCTTTTTT
Organism: Hanstruepera flava; assembly: GCF_023634025.1. GTDB lineage: Bacteria > Bacteroidota > Bacteroidia > Flavobacteriales > Flavobacteriaceae > Hanstruepera > Hanstruepera flava. Next base: position 18,226 of record NZ_JALJCW010000005.1, read on the forward strand.
TATATAAAGTTTTTAGTTCAAACTTATTCTTCTCGTTTAAATACTTTGCGGTTAATGGACTCACAATTTGATGCATAGAGCGTGATGGTACGCTAATAACACTAGCTATGTAAATAGCAACGCCATAATACGCTATGTTTTCTATGGCTATATAACGGTTAAGCATAAACTTATCAATCTCTAAAATAACATTAGCTACCGATCCTGCAATTATTATTAACGATGTGTACTTTAGAATAGATGACAAGTTACTTATTTTGGATACCTTAAAACTTGGAAACCGCAAGCTATAAGCATATAATTTCATTATTAGTGTACGCAATATGTACACCATCATAATGCTATATATTAATTCTTGCACTGTTAACATTTCATAATGCAAGGCAAACAATAAACCCGTTATACAAATTCTATGAAAGACTTCTTTCATGAAGTTCCCGAAAACACTCTGCATTTGTACGCGAGACCAGGCATAAAACACTTCGAAATACGAGAAACAAATAGCCGTTATAAAAATGACCCAAACATAATCCTCTACAATGGTATTTGATCCCGCCAGCCAATGGCTAATAGCATCAAAAGCTATCAAAAGAACAAGAGCTGATGGTACAATAATCACCAAAGGTAAAAACAACATTAATACTAAAAAACTGTTTTGTGCTTGCCGAGTTTTATAAGATGAATAAAACTTAATTATGGTATTATGTACTCCAAAAGCAAAAATGGGCATCAATACATTAGCCGTAGAGAGAATATAGGTTACCAGTCCAAAATACTCATCGCTCATGAACTGTGTAAATAGAAACAATACATTAATAGCACCTATACCAAAACCCAAATAGGTTGTGATGGTGTTTTTAATGGATTGATTTATAACTATTCCCATTTATATGAGTTCTGCTAAAGTTTTGGTTAATGCCTTTCGACTATATTTTTGAAGGCCAATACCATGCGATTGTAAGTTACCGTCTTTATAACTTAAATAATACTTTAAAATTATATCTTTAATAGCCTTGTAATCATCATAATAGAAATACGAGCCTGTATTGGTTTCTTTTAAAATACCTTCAACATCAGAACCTTTTGGGCCAATAGCCAGAATAGGTCTTCCGGAAACCATGTACTCAAATAGTTTTCCTGGAATTATACTTACTGTATCTGGTGAATCGATTTCTATTAGCAATAATACTTGTGATTGTTTTTGATTTTTAACAGCTTGTTTATGTGTTACATAACCTAGATTAATTAAATAATCAATTAAATCATAATTACTTAAGGATTTTAGGACTTCTTCGCTCACATAACCCACTAGTTTTAATTGAAAATCATCAGCAAAACCTGGATGTGTATCAATTAAATCCTTAAGAACTTCCCATAACACTTTAGGGTTTCTTTCAGACAATAATGAACCAATATGAGCCAAGGAAAATTTAGCATCTAATGTTTTCTCGTTAAGCGGTAACACATCATAACCATTTGTTATAACATGTATAGGTCTGCTTGTGATTTCTGAAAATTCTTGTTTCGTAACTTGACTTGTAACCACAATTTGATCTGCAGCTTGTAACACAGCCTTCTCCAACAGTTTATGTTTGTTTTTTGAGCGCTTTGTAAGTTTTAGTTGCTTATGATAACCAATAGTTGTCCAAGGGTCTCTAAAATCTGCAATCCATTTTATATCCTCGCTTTTTTGCAGTTCCAAACCAATTAAATGCAAACTATGCGGAGGACCCGTTGTTATTACTGTTTCAATATTAAAGTCACGGATATAGGTGCTCAAATACTGAACCGAAGGCCTTACCCATTTTTTTCTTGCATCGGGAATGAACAAATTTCCTCGAACAAAAAGCAACAACCTATCAACCAGTGTTTGCGATGATTTATTTGGGATAATACCTTTACTTATGGATTTTGATTTTTTTCTTGACAATAAGCCAGCAAACTTATAAGGTTCTTTTATAGGCTGCTTAATGATGGCCACATCGGTAGGAACCTCTTGCTCTAAACTCTCGTCTATTATAGGGTAATTGGGGTTTGACGGTATATACACTATTGGTTTTACGCCATAATCGGGTAAATACTTTACAAATTTCAACCAACGTTGAACACCTGGACCACCAGCTGGCGGCCAATAATACGTAATAATAAGCGCCTCTTTACGCACTTTCTTTTGTGTTAGATTTAAATTGATACCATAGGCCACCAATAATTAGTAAAACCAAAACAGCTGAGCTTGCCAAAGCAATGCTACTTCCCGTTTTAATAACTTGAGGTTCAAACTTAAACTCAATGGTATGATTTCCAGAAGGAATTGGCATGGCGCGCAAAACATAATTAACTCGTGTATGCGGCACCAAATTGCCATCTAAATAGGCATTCCATCCTTTATCATAGAACACTTCTGAAAATACTGCAAAACCATCAGAACTTGAATTTGATTTGTATCTAATATAATTAGGCTTATAGTCTTCTACTACAATACTTGCCAACGAGTCAACCCTGAATGTTTTACTAGGAACATCAGGCATGGTCGTTATAGCCACGCGTTTTGTGTTTAAACTATCCAACAACTGAATTTCTTCATTAGCAGATGAGACCTGCTTAACTTCTTCAACGAACCACGCATTACCATTTGTCTCTGTATTGGTATATGGAAATATATTTCCTTCATCATCTTCGGCAATAATGTATTTGGTATTTAGCATACTCAATACATTTAAGTTGTTTCGTAATACGTGAAATTCATATAAATCGTTATAGCGTTTTAGTTTTGCCGCATGATATCCACCTAATGAATTATGGAAATAAGCTGCTCTGGCGCCTCCTGAAGTTACATCTAAAACCCTAAAGTGTTCAGGGTCTTTTTGAATGCGTAAATCGGCCTGATTGGCATTGTAAGGTTTATTTACTTTTAAAGCAGAAACAAAATTATCGCTATTTACATAACGCCTATCTACTCCCACCAAATCAAAGACTAGCAAAAGACCTATTACTATAATTGCTTTAGTCTGTGATAATTTCTCTTTCAAATAAAGAAACACAACTCCTGCTGTTAACAAAACCAATACAAAAGTCCTAATAGTATCTTGGGTAAACAACATTTTACGGTCTTTAATAATGGCATCAATGAATTGAGGTCCGTAATTCTGACGGTATAATCCATCGTTTGCACCAACAAAATTGAACAAAGACGATTTAAACAACAAAAACACCAATGCCAATCCAGCACTAATGATAACGGTTACTTTAAGCGCCTTTATCTTGTCTTCTTTATCATCAAAATCGTTAAATACACGTACCAATCCAAAAACAGCTAAAATAGGTACGCATAATTCCAATATAACCTGAATGGAACTCACTGCCCTGAATTTATTATACAAAGGCACATAGTCTATAAAGAAATTGGTTATAAACGCAAAAGGTTCGCTATCGCCATAAGACAGAACTAAAGCCATGATGCTTCCACTAACTAGCCACCATTTTAATCGTCCCTTCACTAAAAACAAAGCCAAAACAAATAAAAACAGTACAACAGCACCAATATAAGCTGGTGCTTCTACTATGGTTTGTTCTCCCCAATATGTAGGCATTTGCTTGGTTTGCTCCAAAGCTTGAAGCGGCGTGGCTCCAATACTTAAAAAGAAATCGTAAGAAGCTGATTCCTTTCCAACATCTTCATAGCTTCCTCCACCCATAAAACGCGGTATATATAAATTAAAGGTTTCCAATAAACCATAGCTATATTCCGTAATATAATCTCTATCCAGACCCGAAGTGATTTCTTTTGGCGAACCATCTGGGTTAATGGTTAACTCACTTTGACTACGTGTACTTTCGCTAGCATATTCTTTAGTGGCCAATACGTTTGTAGCATTTAAACCCAAAGCTAAAACTACTGCCAAAGCTAATATTCCAACCGACTTAAAATAATGCGGTAAACACTGTTTTTTATAAGCATCAATTGCATACACAATGCCCAAAACAATAACCAATAGCATTAAATAATAGGTCATTTGAAAATGGTTAGCCACCAACTCCAATGCCATAGCTACAGCTGTTAACAAAAATCCGTAAACATATTGTTGTCTAAATACGAGAAGAATGCCACTTAAAACCAAGGGCATATAAGCAATTGCATGCGCTTTAGCATTATGTCCAACACCCAAAATAATAATGAGATACGTAGAAAACCCAAATGCCAATGCTCCCAATGCCGCCAATTTAAAATCGACTTTCATAACCAGAAGCAGCACATAAAACCCCATTAAATACAAAAAGAGATAATCGGCTGGACGTGGTAAAAAACGTAGGGTTAAATCTAGTTTTTTAATATAATTATGTGGGTATTTAGCCCCTAACTGGTAGGTAGGCATGCCGCCAAATGCACTGTTGGTCCAATAGGTTTCCTCACCAGTATTTGCACGATAGTCATTTTGCTGTTTAGACATTCCAATATAGTGCATAATGTCACTTTGAAATATCGCTTTACCTTTTAATACCGGACTAAAATAGGCTAGTGAAACAACTACAAAACCAATTAGCACTAAAATATGTGGAATACTTTTCTTTAGAGAAAATTGCATGAATATGTATTAATGAATGAATGCGAAAATTAATCAATTTCTTCGTAATCTACATATTCACCTACCGTTTTATTTGAAGATTTTGAATTCGGCATTTTATCAATTGAGACTTCACCTTCCTTTTTGGTTTGCTCTTGTCTGCTATTATACTGATTAAATTGTTGACCAAATTGCTTTTCGGCTTTTTTGGTAACATATCGCAATAACGCAGGAGCAAATAGTCTAGAAAGAATTTTTATTCCGTAATAGACCAATAGAATAATAAGAATGGTTTTCATCACGCCTGTTAAAGATGCGTATTGTAACATGAGGTAAAATTTTAAACAAAAATACAATTCTAAACGCTTAAAATCTGTTTTAAATACTTAAAAAAAATATAATATCTATATATTTGGCATTAAACAAGAACTCATGAAATCTATCAAAACCTATTTACTGGCATTCTCTTTATTGTCATCGTTTTATAGCTTCTCGCAGTATACTGAAGTTATTAACTCTAATCGCCCAGGTGTATCTTTAAGTGCATTCTCTGTAGGTACAAATGTGGTTCAGTTTGAAGTTGGCCCCTATTTGCTAAATGAAAATCACAATCCGCTTAATCGTGAAGACAAAAGTTACGGTGTTGATTTTGCCGTTCGTTATGGTTTTTTATTTCCGCAATTGGAAGTTAGTGTAGGTGGCGCATTTCAATCCACAAAACGCAATTACACTAATATTCCTAATAGCGAAGAAACCTATAGCAACTTTAAGTCGCTTACCGCTGGTGTTAAGTATCTTGTTTACGATCCTTATAAAAATTCTGGAGAAGAACAGCCAAGTCTTTATAGCTGGAAAGCCAATCATAGTTTTAAATGGAAACACTTAATTCCAGCTGTATCTGTGTATGCAGGTATTAACTACGATACATCAGACAATCCTTATACAGCTGCAGGCGTTGAAGGTATTAGTCCGCGTGTTTTAATCGCATCGCAAAACAACTTTTCTAGCGGTTGGGTTTATGTTATGAATTTTATGTTGGACCGCATTGGAACCGATCAGCAAGATTTTTCATATGTTTTAACCTTAACCAAATCTATTTTTGATCAGTGGGCCGTTTTTGGCGAATTCCAAGGTATAAGTAGCGATTTTTATGCCGATAATTTAATTCGATTTGGTGGTGCCTATTTATGGACCAGAAATTTCCAACTCGATACCGCCCTTACTTTCAACACCAAAGATACACCTGCTGTATTTGGCGTTACCTTAGGTGCATCGTACCGTTTGGATTTCCATAAGGATAAAGAGGAAAAAGACGGCACATCGGCTGAGGAAGAATTAGAACGACGCGAAAATAAAGCGCGTGGCAAAAGCAAGAATAAGCGCCAAAAAGAAGATACCAATTTTGATGACGATGGCATTTAAGCCCAAGCGATACGATTTATGATAGAATTACAAGAAGTCAAAACCAAAAAAGAATTAAAGGCATTTGTAACTTTCCCTTTTCAATTATATAAAAATTCAAAGTATTGGGTACCTCCTATCATTTCTGATGAAATGGAAACCTTAAGTGCCGATAAAAATCCTGCTTTCGAATCGGCTGAAGCTCGATTTTTTATAGCTTTTAAAAATCAAAACATGGTTGGTCGTGTTGCGGCCATTATTAATACTATTGAAATAAACGAACAACAGGTCAAGAAAATGCGCTTTGGTTGGTTTGATGCCATTGATGACATTAATGTGTCTAAAGCCTTGCTCAATAAAGTTGAAGACATTGGTAAAGAACACCAACTAGAATTTGTAGAGGGACCTGTAGGGTTCTCTAATTTAGATAAAAATGGTGCGCTTACGGAAGGTTTCGACCATATTGGAACCATGGCAACCTGGTACAATCATCCTTATTATATTGAGCACTTTAAAACATTGGGTTATAGCCCGGAAAAGGTTTATATAGAAAGTAAATTTAAGGTAGATGAAGTACCAACAGAGCGTTTTACCCGAGTTGCAGACATTGTAAAAAAACGGTTTAATCTTTGGTCCAGTAATTTTACAAAAACTTCTGAAGTTATTCCCCATGTAGATGACATGTTTGCCTTGTTTAATGAATCATACAAAGAACTGCCTACCTACGTACCGATTACCAAAAAACAGCAAGCCTATTTTAAGAAAAAGTTTATAAACTTTATAGATCCAGAATATATTAAGTTTGTTTTTGACAAAGACAATAACATGATTGCCTTTGCCATTGTTTTACCTTCGTTTTCAGAAGCTCTCCAACAAATAAAGGGTAAGTTGTTTCCCTTTGGGTTTTTAAAATTGTTAAAGGCCAAAAAACACAATAAAACCGCTTTGTTGTATTTAATTGGCGTTGACCCAACTTACCAAAGCAAGGGTGTAACTGCTATTATTTTTAAAGATATTTACGATGTGTTCGTGAAAAAAAATATTGAAACCTGTATACGATTGCCAGAATTGGAAGATAATTTAGCCGAGCAGCAAATTTGGAAAGATTTTAATTCTGAAATAATAAAAAGGCGAAAGACATTTAAGAAATTGATTTAAGTTAATTGTTTTTAATAATCCCAATCAAAACGGCCATCTCTAATTTCTACAACCTCACCATTGCCGTTTACGGCATCAAACCAAAATGTACCTGAAATAATAGAGTTGGATAAATCTAGCCTTGTAATGGTTAATTCTCCTGACTCTTGTGTAGTTGTAAAATATCTATTTGATGCAGAAAGACTGTAAGTTCCACCACCACCTGTAAAATCTCCATCATCATTAAAATTTTTGCTTAAAACATATGTTTCCCCTTCTTGCAATTCAACTTTACCAGATTGAACCGTAACCCTCTCATTAGTTGCACCTCTTAAATCAGCAAAACTCATAGAGAAATACCATTCACCTCCTACAAATTGGTAGAAGCAATTAACAGATGGGTTTATACCTTCGGCATGAGGCAAAAAAACCTCTCCATTAACCAAGCAGCCAACCGTATTGGCACCCGTTTGTGTAGCTGGAGGTAGTGAACTGCCAGAATTATTGTCGTCATCATTGTTACAACAACTTAATGTTAATGCCAATAGGAACAGTATGATAATATTCTTACCTAGAATGTGTTTTTTAAAGTTATTTTCTTTTTTCTTCATTTTTTGTTTTAAAGTTAAAATGTATTTTACAAGTAGCAAATACGTACCTGTACGTATTTATTAACTTTTCGACGAATAACTTTCTTACACATTTTAAATTCAGAAATAAAAAAACCTCTCGATAGGAGAGGTTTTTAATTTATATAGTTTTTTGCTTACTTATCCATTGCAGCTGCAACTGCTGCCGATAAACGCTTATATGTCCCGTTTTCCAATCGTGAGCGTATGGCATCAAAAGCATCCAATGTTTCTTTTACATCGTCTAATGTATGTGTTGCTGTTGGTATCATACGTAACAAGATTAATCCTTTAGGAATTACAGGATACACCACTATAGAACAGAATATTCCGTAGTTTTCGCGTAAATCTTTTACCAAGGCCATAGCTTCAGGAATACTACCTTGTAAATATACAGGCGTTACACAACTTTGCGTGGTGCCAATGTCGAATCCGCGTTCTTTTAAACCCGATTGCAAGGCATTAACAATAGTCCATAAATTTTGCTTAAGTTCTGGCATGGTGCGTAACATATCCAAACGTTTTAATGCACCGACAACCAATTGCATTTGCAATGATTTAGCAAACATTTGCGAACGTAAGTTATATTTTAAATAGTCTATTATCTCTTGGTCTGCAGCGATAAAGGCACCTGTACTAGCCATAGACTTTGCAAATGTTGCAAAATACACGTCAATACCATCTTGAACACCTTGCTCCTCGCCTGCTCCAGCTCCTGTAGCACCTAATGTACCAAAACCATGAGCATCATCAACAAAAAAGCGGAAATTATACTTTTCTTTTAGCGCAACAATTTCCTTTAAACGTCCTTGTTCGCCACGCATACCAAACACACCTTCAGAGATTACTAAAATACCACCTCCGGTTTGTTCGGCCATTTTGGTAGCACGTTCTAGGTTCTTTTCTAAACTTTCAACATCATTGTGCTTATACGTAAAACGCTTACCCATGTGTAGGCGTACACCATCAATTATACAAGCGTGTGCATCAACGTCGTACACAATAATATCATCTTTAGATACTAAAGCATCAATTGTTGACACCATACCTTGATAACCAAAGTTTAATAGATAAGCTGCTTCTTTATTCACAAAAGCGGCCAATTCATTTTGAAGTTGTTCATGCAATTCGGTGTGTCCCGACATCATTCTAGCTCCCATTGGATATGCCGAACCATATTTTGCGCCAGCTTCGGCATCTACCTTTCTCACTTCTGGATGGTTGGCCAAACCTAAATAATCATTAATACTCCAAGTAATTACTTCCTTACCTTGGAATTTCATTCTATTTGAGATTTCACCTTCCAATTTTGGAAACACAAAATAACCTTCTGCTTGTGAAGCCCACTTTCCTAGAGGCCCTTTGTCTCTATATATCTTTTCAAATAAATCTTTCATACACAGCTATTAATCTGGTTAGTTGAGGCAAAATTAAATATTTATACAGTTTTAGCATAATTATTTACCGCCATATTATTAAGAAAGACAGCCAACTTTTTAACAAAAAAGCTAGCTGTCTCCATATTTTTGAATTAACACTACTTTATATGCTCAATACTTTCTGCAGCTTCTTCATGAATACTATCAAAAAAGCCTTGCTCATTCATCCATTTATCACTATAAATCTTGCTCATATACCTTGAACCATGGTCAGGGAAAATAACAACTACAACATCGTTAGGTCCAAAAACCTCATCGTCATTTAGTTGTTTAACAGCTTGCATGGCAGCACCAGAGGTATATCCTACAAAAAGCCCTTCGGTTTTAGCTATTTCCCTAGCCGTATGCGCACTTTCTTCATCGGTTACCTTTACAAACTCATCAATAACATCAAACTCTGTGGCCGAAGGAATTAAATTTTTACCTAGGCCTTCAATACGGTAAGGATAGATTTCTTTTTCATCAAACTCTCTGGTTTCATGATATTTTTTTAAAACCGACCCGTAAGCATCAACACCTATTATTTTAATATTTGGGTTTTGCTCTTTTAAATATTTAGCAGTTCCAGAAATTGTTCCACCTGTTCCGCTACAAGCTACCAAATGTGTGATTTTACCTTCGGTTTGATTCCAAATTTCGGGCCCTGTAGAGCTATAATGTGCATCAATATTTAATTCGTTAAAATATTGATTAATATAAACGGAACCTTTTATTTCTTCGTGTAAACGTTTAGCAACTTGGTAATATGACCTTGGGTCGTCTGCACTTACATGTGCAGGGCATACATAAACTTTGGCACCCATGGTTTTTAGCATATCAATCTTGTCTGCAGATGATTTTGAACTAACCGCAAGAATACAATTATAACCTTTTATGATACTCACCATGGCAATACTAAAACCTGTGTTACCAGAAGTGGTTTCGATAATTGTGTCGCCTGGTTTTAAAATACCTTTTTTCTCGGCTTGTTCAATAATATATAGAGCGATTCTGTCTTTTGATGAATGACCTGGATTGAAGGCTTCTACTTTAGCGAAATACTTACCCTTAAGCGATTCAGTAATTGTATTAAGCTTTATTAATGGCGTATTACCTATTAAATCTAAAACATTATCAAAAACTTGGTTGTCTTTTTTCATAAATGCTTATTAAATAGCTACGATGTTAGCTGATTGAAATCGTAGTCCAAAACTTGGCAAAAATACAACATTTTTTTTTGACTAGTGCTTTATTCCTTCCAAATCTAACAAAAAGGCGTATTCTAGAGCCACTTCCTTAAGGCTTTCAAAACGTCCAGAAGCACCACCATGACCAGTATCCATATCGGTATGCAATAGCAATAAATTGGAATCTGTTTTCAATTCACGGAGCTTGGCAACCCACTTTGCGGGTTCCCAATATTGTACTTGAGAATCGTGTATTCCAGTTGTAACCAAAATATTGGGGTAATCTTGGGCTGTAACATTATCGTAAGGCGAATACGATTTCATATAATCGTAATATTCCTTTTCATTAGGGTTTCCCCATTCATCATATTCACCAGTTGTTAGTGGAATTGAATCATCTAACATAGTAGTTACAACATCTACAAACGGAACCGCTGCTATAACGCCCTTATATAAATGTGGTTCGCTGTTTACTACAGCTCCCATTAATAATCCACCAGCAGAGCCACCATACGCATATAGATGGTCTTTTGAGGTGTAATTTTCTTGAATTAAAAATTTGGAACAATCTATAAAATCTGAAAACGTATTTTTCTTTTGTAATAGCTTACCCGATTCGTACCAGTTTCTTCCTAAATATTCTCCGCCACGAACATGAGCAATAACATAGATGAATCCGCGATTTAACAAACTCAATCGGATACTTGAAAAGTAAGGATCTATTGTAGAACCATAAGAGCCATAAGCATACAGCAGTAAAGGATTTTTACCATTTAACTCCATGCCTTTTCTATAAACCATGGACATTGGTATTTTTGTTCCATCGGCTGCTGTTGCCCATAAACGTTTTGATTCGTAATCTCGTTTGTCAAAATCACCCAATACAGCTTGTTCTTTTTTAACCGTTTTAGATTTAGTTTTAAAATCGTAATCTATCACAGAACTCGGTGTGGTTAACGAATTATAGCTATATCTTAAAACCGTACTATTAAATTCGGGATTATTCCCTGTGTAAACCGTGTAAGTCTCGTCATCAAAGGGCAAATAGTAATCTTCCTGACCATTCCAACTGATTATTCGCAGTTTATTTAGTCCGTTTTCACGCTCACTAACCACCAAATAATCCTTAAATATTTCAATATCTTCCAACAATACGTGCTTTCTATGCGGAATTACATCTTCCCAGAACTGCTTGTTTGTATGGTTTTCATGAGTTTTTTGTAATTTAAAATTGGTTGCTTTATCCCGATTGGTTATAATGTAAAACGTATCGTTATAATGTGAGATTCCGTATTCAATACCACGTTCACGCTTACTAAAAATTTTAAAATCTTGATTGGGATTATCTGCAGGTAATATTCTGTATTCTGATGTTAAAGTACTTGAAGCTCCAATTACTATATACTTCCTTGACTTGGTTTTATAAACAAAGGTATTAAAGGTATCATCGGTTTCATGATAGACTTCAATATCATTTTCAGCGTCTGTTTTTAATTGGTGCTTGAATATTTTAAAGGCGCGTAAGGTAACAGCGTCTTTTCTTGAATAAAACAATGTACTATTGTCATTTGCCCATGTACAACTTCCAGATGTGTTCTTAATTTCATCTGAATACACCTCATTGGTCTGTAAATTTTTAATTCGGATGGTATACTGCCTTCTACTAACTGTATCAACAGAAAAGGCTGCCAATGTATTATCTGGGCTTACAGAAATACCTCCTAGTTTAAAATATGCATGACCCTCTGCCATTGCATTACAATCAAACATTACTTCTTCTGGCGCATCTAGGCTCTCTTTTTTTCGGGTATAAACGGGATAATCCTTACCAACTTCATAGCGTGTTATATACCAGTATCCATTATAAAAATAAGGAACAGACGTATCGTCTTCCTTAATTCTAGCTTTCATTTCCTCAAATAATGATTTCTGCAGGTCTTCGGTATGAGCCATGATCTGCGACGTGTAGTTGTTTTCAGCGTTTAAATAATCTATAACCTCGTGGTTTTCCCTATTATTGAGCCAAAAGTAATTATCTACTCGTTCATCATCATGTATAATCAGCGCATGAGGGACTTTTTTTGCACGTGGTGGTTTAAGTGTTTTTTTCAAAAAAATGCGTATTAATCAAGGTCCAAAAATATAAAAATTAAATAGCTTTGCACTGTAATTAAAACGATAATATCATGTTTGGAGATTTAATGGGAATGATGGGTAAATTAAAAGAAACCCAGAAAAAAGTAGAAGACACTAAAAAGCGTTTAGACACCGTTCTTCTCGATGAGATTAGTAGCGATAATAAACTAAAGGTTACGATTACTGCTAATAGAGCAATTAAAGACATAGCTATTAATGACGAATTATTGGAAGACAAAGAACAGTTAGAGGACTACTTAATTCTTACACTTAATAAGGCTATAGAGCGTGCAACACAAGTTCATGAAACTGAAATTGCAGCTGTAGCCAAAGATGGTATGCCTAATATACCTGGTATGGATATGTTTAAATAATTAGAAAAATTAACAAAAATTTGATTTAATAATAATAAAAGCCCAAGCAAATATTTTGTATTTTAAGGGTTGATGAATTAACCAAATTTTTAAAATTATGTTCGAATTATTTCAAAGCGAAAACAATCAAAAGTTCTATTTCAATTTAAAGGCCAAAAACGGTCAAATTATTTTATCTAGTCAAGGCTATGCCGATAAATCTGGTGCTAAAAACGGTATTGAATCGGTTAAGACCAACTGTAGTGACGACAGCAAGTTTGAGCGCAAAACAGCTTCAAATGGTAAATTTCATTTCAATATTAAAGCCGGTAACGGTCAAATTATAGGTAGTAGCCAAATGTATGCTGGCGAATCTGGAATGGAAAACGGTATAGAATCTGTAAAAACCAATGCTCCAGGAGCTGAAGTAGTTGATAAAACAGCTTAATTAGCACTATTTAGAAGAACAAGAGCAAAAGCATCAGAATTTCTGATGCTTTTTTATATTAAAGTTTTAAATGTTGTAAGCTCGATAAAAACTTATCCTGCATGGTATCTGTATAATCCAAGTGCGTAACCAAACGCAACTTACCACTTCCCATGCCAATCATTTTTATACCCTCTTTATCTAAAGACTGAATGAAATGTGTTTCATCTACATCATTGTTTAATTCAAAAATAATGATGTTGGTTTCTATAGGCTCAACCGATTTAATATAGGATAGACGACCCAAAACCTCACCTATTTCTTTAGCACGTTTATGATCTTCTGCCAAGCGCTCCAAATTGTTTTCCAATGCATATAAACCAGCTGCTGCCAAATAACCAACTTGACGCATATTGCCGCCAAACACTTTACGAATCCTAACGGCATCTTCCATAATAGCTTCATCGCCAATTAACACAGACCCAATTGGGCAACCTAAACCTTTACTTAAACACACCGAAATGGTATCAAAAAGTTCACCGTACTGTTTAGGCGTTTCACTTTTTTCAACCAGGGCATTCCAAATACGGGCACCATCTAAATGGTAACCCAAACCATGTTCATTACAAATAGATTTTATTTTTTTAAGTTCATCAAAATCCCAAAGAGAACCACCACCTCTATTAGCTGTGTTTTCAACTTCAACTAAGGTGGTTTTAGCATAATAAAATGCATCAGGGTTAATGGCCTCTTTAACCTGACTGGCAGTAAACATACCTCTATTACCATCAATCAATTTACAGGAAATACCACTGTTAAACGATGCGCCTCCAGCTTCATAATTATAAATATGGGCAAACCTATCGCAAATTACCTGTTCCCCTGGGTTGGTGTGCAACTTCAATGCTGTTTGATTGGCCATACTACCACTAGGAAAAAATAAAGCCCTAGGCTTACCAAACATCTTAGCCAAACGTTCTTCCAATACTTTAACTGTTGGGTCTTCATCAAAAACATCATCTCCAACTTGAGCATTTAGCATTGCTTCCAACATCCCTTGAGATGGCCTTGTAACGGTATCGCTTCGTAAATCTATAATCATGATACTATTTTAAAACATAAAACTATAAAATATATTACGTTAAATTTTATGAGACTGATAATAATTTTATTTTTGTTTAAAATTAATTCTATGATTACTTCAGATCAAATTAAAGATCTTAACACACGCCTAGTCAAGCTAAGGCACTATCTTTGACATAGATGCCAAATTGATAGAAATTCAAAACGAAGAAGAACAAACTTTTGATCCCAACTTTTGGAATGATTCCAAAGCAGCGGAATCTGTTATGCAGTCATTACGAAGCAAAAAGAAATGGGTAGAAGACTATAATGAAGCCAAGGTATTAGTTGAGGATTTAGAAGTTATTTACGAATTCTTTAAAGAAGGTGAATCTACAGCTGAAGATGTTGAAAATCGTTTTGAAAAAGCTCAAAACCTTATTGAAGATTTAGAGTTTAAAAATATGCTCTCTGATGAAGGTGACAGTTTAAGTGCTGTACTTCAAATTACTGCTGGTGCTGGCGGTACAGAAAGCTGCGATTGGGCCAGCATGCTCATGCGTATGTATTTAATGTATGCCGAAAAAAGTGGCTTTAAGGTCAAAGAATTAAACCTTCAGGACGGTGATGTTGCTGGAATTAAAACCGTTACTTTAGAAATTGAAGGTGAGTTTGCTTTTGGATGGCTAAAAGGTGAAAATGGTGTTCACAGACTCGTTCGTATTTCTCCCTTTGACAGTAATGCCAAGCGTCATACCAGTTTTGCTTCGGTATATGTATATCCGTTGGTTGATGACTCTATAGAGATAGAAATCAATCCTGCAGATATTGAAATTACAACTGCTCGTTCCAGTGGTGCAGGTGGACAAAATGTGAATAAAGTTGAAACCAAGGTCCAACTCTTACATAAACCTTCTGGCATTCAAATACAGTGTTCTGAAACGCGTTCACAACACGATAACAGAGCACGTGCCTTACAAATGTTGAAATCGCAATTGTATGAAATTGAATTGCAAAAACAAATGGCGCAGCGCGATGATATTGAAGCTGAAAAAATGAAAATTGAATGGGGAAGCCAAATTAGAAATTATGTTATGCACCCTTACAAACTAGTTAAAGACGTAAGAACGAGTCATGAAACGGGAAATGTAGATGCTGTAATGGATGGCAACATTCAACCATTTTTAAAGGCATACCTTATGATGATGGGACAAAAGGAATCGGAATCTGAAACTTTATAAATTAAATTATGATCACAATATATCACAATAACCGTTGTAGCAAATCTAGACAAGGCTTGGCTCTTTTAGAGGAATCAGGCAAACCCTTTACTATAAAAAAATATCTTGAAGACATACCTTCAAAGCAAGAACTTAAGAATATTATTACCATGCTTGGAATAAAACCTATGGAGCTGGTTAGAAAAAACGAGGCTGTTTGGAAAGAGCAGTATAAAAACAAGACACTATCAGACGGTCAAATTATTGATGCTATGATTGAAAACCCCAAACTTATTGAAAGACCAATAGTTATTAATGGTAATAAAGCTGTATTAGGCAGGCCTCCTGAAAAGATATTAGAAATTATTTAATCCATTAAGCTTCAATACTTCAAAATTGAAGCTTTTTTATTTAACATAGTTTTAACCAAAGCGGTTTAAACCAAAGGCTATTTTTGCGGTCAAATTGCGAAACCCTTTTATATGTACAGATTTTTTTTAACCCTATTTTTTATAGGAACAACTTTTTTTTCTTATTCTCAAAAATCGAATGAAGTCACCATTACAGGGAATGTATATGATAAAACTACCAATCAGCCATTAGAATATGCTACAGTAGCTTTTTTTAACACAGCCGAAAATCGTTTAGAAACAGGTAGTATAACCGATGCTGAAGGTGCTTTTAGTATACCTGTTCAAAGTGGAACTTATGATATAACTATTGAATTTATTGGTTTTGAAAAGCTCACCATTCCCAATCAAGAGTTGACTGCAGATAGAAGTTTAGGCAAAATTGGTTTGGCTGAAGGAGCTGAAGCTTTAGAAGAAGTTGAAATAATAGCGGAAACTACAACTGTTGAGATTAAACTTGACAAAAAGATATACAATGTAGGTAAAGACTTAACTGTTCGAGGTGGAACAGTTAGTGATGTATTAGACAATGTACCATCTGTAGCCGTAGACGTAGAGGGTAATGTATCTTTACGTGGAAATGAAAATGTTAGGATACTAATAAATGGCAAACCATCAGGATTAGTTGGGTTGAATAGCACGGATGCCTTACGACAATTACCTGCCGAATCCATTGAGCGTGTGGAAGTTATAACCTCACCATCAGCAAGATATGATGCCGAAGGAACAGCTGGTATTTTAAACATCATTCTTAGAAGGAGTAAATTACAAGGATTTAATGGTGCTGTAACAGCAAGTGCAGGATACCCTAGAGCAGCTGGTATTTCTGGTAATATTAATTACAGAACGGGTGATATCAATATTTTCAATACAACCAGTTATAATTATCGTGAAGTTCCTGGAAATTCATCGTCTTATACGCAGTACTTCAATAAGGAATTTGATGAAAATGGCAATGAAATAGCTGACAATCCAGACACCTATGCCAATGAAACCAATGATTACGATCGTGTAAGAAAAGGGCTTAACACTAACTTTGGTGTGGAATGGTATATTACAGATTCCGCTTCGTTAACAGGTGCTATTTCATATAGAGATGGCAATAATGAAAGTAATACAACAAACATTTTGACACAGTATGATGAAAATGGCAATTTTGAGTCTGAAAGTAACCGCTTTGATCCTGAACAGGAAGAAGACAAGGTTATTCAATATTCCCTAAACTTTCAAAAAGATTTTGATACTAGTGGCCATAAGCTAACCATGGACTTTCAATATGAGGACAATTCTGAAGATGAGTACTCCGAAGTACTTTTAGAAGGTGTCAACACGGAACGTGTTTCAACTTTAGAAGACCAACAACGTATCTTGCTGCAAGCAGATTACGTTTTACCCATAGGAGAAAGAAGTCAATTTGAATTGGGTTATCGTGGAAATTTTAATGATCAAAGCGCAGACTATAAAGTATGGTTTTTAGACCAAAACAGCAACGAATTTGAATTAAGTACAGGTTTATCAAATTTTTTAAATTATAGAGAATATATTAATGCTGCTTACACGCAGTTTGGCAGCAAAATAGGTGAAAAGTTCTCGTATCTATTAGGTTTACGCCTTGAAGAAACCCGTATTACTATTGACCAACCCACAAGCGGTGATTTTAATCGCAACAACTATTTAGGTTTATTTCCTACAGTAAACTTAAGCTATGAAGTTAGCGAAAATGAAAATGTAACCCTCGGCTATAGCAGACGTATTCGTAGGCCGCGCTCATGGTTTATTAATCCGTTTCCATCGCGTTCTAGTGTAACGAGTATTTTTAGGGGGAACCCTAACCTAGCTCCTAGTTATTCAGGATTATTTGATGTGGGATATTATAAAAAGTTTGGTAAGGTATCACTTAACACCTCTGCTTACTACCAGCACGCTACTGATGCTTTTAGCTTTGTAAGTTATGATACTGGTGAGACCGTTAATGTAGGTGGACAAATATTACCCATAATTGAACGATCGCCAATAAATCTTGCTGAAGAAGACCGTTATGGTTTTGAGTTTACCGTGACCTACAACCAATCTCGTAAGTGGAATATTAATGCTAATTTCAACATTTTTCAACAATCCACCAGAGGCACCACACCTAACGGCTTGTCGTTGGATAACGATAACACCAGTTGGTTTGCTAGAATTAACAACAAATATACATTGCCATGGAACATAGAATGGCAAACCAGCTTAAACTACCGAGGGCCTTCAGCAGATGCTCAAAATAAACGCGAAGGTGTTTTCTCTTCCAATATGGCTTTTAGTAAAGACTTATTTAACGATAATGCATCGATAGCACTGAACATAAGTGATCTTTTAAACAGTAGAAAACGTATTTCAAAAACCAATACACCTACATTTACAAGTGAATCTGAATTTCAATGGCGTGAACGTAGCTTAATGTTATCTTTCACGTATCGTTTCAATCAACAAAAGCAGCGTCAAGACAGAAACCGAGGCGATAATGGTGGCGGCGATTTTGATTTTGAAGGATAATTACTATAGTATTATCCATATTTTAAAGCATAAAAAAAACGTCTAAATAATTTAGACGTTTTTTTATATCTTATAATAAATACTAAGCTTGTCTTTTAGCTTTCTTTTCCTCACGAATTTCCTTCATACGTTCTAATAAAGCCCCGCCAATCCAATAAGGAATAACAAAAGTGATTAAGAATATCATTAACCAAAAACCTATAGTTAATATGGTTAAAAATGCTAAAAATCCTAAATATTGGTCAAAATCAAACATGGTGGCTATTTTTATAATTTAGCGCAAAGATAAAACAAAGTCGTTTGTTTCACAACAGTAAAAACTATTTTATCAACATTTATTTCAACTTCATTATTTAAAATTAATTTAATGCAAATATCTTATCATCTCAAGCTGAATTTAGTATCAAAATCGTAATTTTGCGAAACAACTTATTATATTTAAAATCATGACTTTTAGAATTGAAAAAGACACCATGGGAGACGTTAAAGTTCCTGCGGATAAACTATGGGGAGCACAAACCGAACGCTCGAGAAATAATTTTAAGATTGGTGCACCTGCATCTATGCCATTAGAAATTATATACGGTTTTGCCTATTTAAAAAAGGCCGCTGCGTATACTAATTGTGAACTTGGTGTTTTATCTGAAGACAAACGTGATTTAATTGCTCAAGTATGTGATGAAATTTTAGAAGGCAAGCATGATGACCAGTTTCCGCTTGTTATTTGGCAAACTGGTTCTGGAACACAAAGTAACATGAATGTCAATGAGGTTATTGCCAATAGAGCGCACCAAATTGCAGGACATGTTATAGGAGAAGGTGAAAAAACCATTCAACCTAACGACGATGTCAATAAATCGCAATCTTCAAACGATACATTTCCAACAGGTATGCACATTGCTGCTTATAAAAAAGTAGTTGAAGTAACTATACCTGGAATTATTCAACTACGTAACACCTTACACAATAAATCCATTGAATTTAAAGATGTGGTTAAGATTGGGCGAACCCATTTAATGGATGCCACTCCATTAACACTTGGGCAAGAGTTTTCAGGTTACGTATCGCAATTAGATCATGGTTTAAAAGCATTAGAAAACACCATGCACCACCTATCTGAATTGGCTTTAGGCGGTACTGCCGTAGGAACAGGACTAAATACTCCAGATGGTTATGCCGAACTGGTTGCAAAGTATATTGCAGAGTTTACAGACCTACCATTTATAACCGCCAAGAATAAGTTTGAGGCTCTTGCTGCTCATGACGCATTGGTTGAAACACATGGCGCTTTAAAACAGTTAGCTGTTTCTTTAAATAAAATTGCCAATGATATTCGTATGATGGCTTCTGGACCTCGGTCAGGTATTGGTGAAATAATTATACCAGCAAATGAACCTGGAAGTTCTATTATGCCCGGAAAAGTAAACCCAACACAATGCGAAGCATTAACTATGGTATGTGCACAAGTGATGGGTAATGACGTTGCCATTACCGTTGGAGGTACCCAAGGACACTACGAATTAAATGTCTTTAAACCCGTTATGGCTGCCAATGTATTGCATTCAGCACAATTATTAGGTGATGCTTGCGTAAGTTTTGATGAACATTGTGCTTCTGGCATCGAACCAAACCATGGCGTTATAAAGCAGTTGTTAAACAACTCTTTAATGCTTGTAACTGCATTAAACACTAAAATTGGTTATTACAAAGCTGCTGAAATTGCTAATACGGCTCATAAAAATGGAACTACATTAAAAGAAGAAGCTATAAACCTTGGTTATGTAACAGCTGAAGAATATGACGAATGGGTAAAACCTGAAGATATGGTTGGTAGCCTTAAGTAAATTTAAATCAGTATATTAGATGCATTAAACCAAATAAATTATGAAAAAAACTTTACTTACTTTATTTCTCTTTTTGATCTTTACTAATCTTGTGATTTCGCAAACCACATTTGTAACTCCAATTCAGAATATAGATCCGAATACAGGTGAAGAACCTTACGAACTTGCTTCTGGTGATTTAGATAATGATGGTGATATTGACCTGGTGATGGCCACATATTGGTTTACTGGATTTGGAACGCCAACCCAAGATTATATTAAATGGTATGAAAATGATGGTTCCGGTAATTTTTCGATTCCAACATCATCAATTGTTTCTTCGACTATTCGTTACGTCGACGGGCTTACAGTTGCCAATATAGATAATCAGTTTGGTCTTGATATTGTAGCTACTTCCGCAGTTCAAAATACGCTTGTATACTACTTAAGTGATGGTTCTGGCGGTTTTGGATCTGAAGTTGTTGTAAGCAACACCGTTACTGGTGCTGGACAAGTTTTTGCAGCTGATATCAATAATGATGGTCATACAGATTTAGCTACTGTATCCTATGACGACAATAAATCTATTTGGTTTGCAGGTGACGGAGCAGGAAATTTTGGAACAGAACAAACTATTGAAAGTGGTAGCACCGATGGTCCATTTACTATAGAATTAGACGATTTTGATGGTGATATGGACATGGATGTTGTAATTGGGTTTTACAATACTGGAAATATTGAAATATATTACAACCAGTATATAGAAAGTGGCACAAGCACCGTGTCTTGGGTTAAGGATGCTGTTACAGTAGATTCTGGTAACTTATACTTTTTGGCAACAAAATTTGCTGATGTTAATAATGATGGAACATTGGATGTTGTAAAGGTAGATAATTCTACAGGAGAAGTGGAATGGTTCAACAAAATTAAAAATGGTGCCTCTACGCCTAATACCATTTCAACTTCAGCCATTATAGATAGACCGGGAGCTATAGCTGTTGCTGATATAGATGGAGATACCTATAACGATGTTATAATAACAGATTCTGGAGCTGGTGATGATGCTATTATTTGGTTTAAAGGAGCCAATAATGCCAGTCCAAGTGCAACTCCTACCTTAATTGAGGACAATAATTATCAGAATTTTGCAATAACTGTAGATGATTATGATGGTGATACCGATTTAGATATCGCTTTTCTCGGAAATGGAAATGATACTTTAGGTTGGTATGAAAATGAACTAATTTCTTTAAGTGTTGAAGAAAATTCTGTTTCAAACATCAGCATTTACCCTAACCCCACAAATAATATCCTGAATTTTAGAAGCTCATTTAATGAGCCATTAAACTTGTCCATTTACAATTTACTAGGTCAAGTTGTGCTATCAAAAAACATTGACAATAATACGGCTTTAGATGTTTCAGAACTTTCTAGTGGAGTATATACCATTCGATTGAACAATACTAACGAAGTTATTAAATTCATAAAAAACTAAAAGTCTTTATCATAAATTTTAAAACGCCTTCCAAAAACTTGAAGGCGTTTTTTTATTACCTAAAAATTAATCAACTTTGAAAAAAATATTTACGTGACCACATTAATAATCAACATAAAAGAACTACTTCAGGTTAGAGAATCGAACATTTCACTTGTTAAAGGTGAAGACATGAAAATCTTACCTACTTTAAAAAACGCTTATTTATTAATTGATGATGATACTATTGTTCAATATGGGGCTATGGATGAATGCAATGGAATTGAAGCCGACACCATAATTGATGCTAAAGGAAAGATGGTTTTACCAACCTGGTGCGATTCACACACACATATTGTCTATGCTGGCAATAGAGAGCAAGAATTTGTTGATAGAATAAATGGTTTAAGTTATGAGGAAATTGCCAACCGTGGTGGAGGAATATTAAATTCAGCCGAAAAACTGCAAAACATAAGCGAGGAAGACCTGTATTACCAATCTGCTAAACGATTGGAACAAGTCATGAAGTTAGGAACTGGAGCCATTGAAATTAAATCAGGTTATGGTTTAACCATTGAAGCCGAGCTTAAAATGTTACGTGTAATTAAGCGTTTAAAACAACACTATAATTTAAAGATTAGAGCCACGCTTTTAGCAGCGCATGCAGTCCCAAAGGAATATAAAAACAATAAAGAAGGGTTTGTTAACTTGGTTGTTGACAACATGATCCCTGAAGTAGCCAACAAAGGATTAGCAAAATATGTTGATGTTTTCTGTGAGAAAGGTTATTTTGATTTGGAAGATACCGATAGGATATTAGAAGCAGGAGCGAAATATGGTTTAATTCCAAAAATCCATGTTAATCAATTTAATGCCTTTGGAGGAGTTGCAATGGGTGTAAAGCATGACGCTTTATCAGTAGATCATTTAGAGGAATTGAATGATGAAGATATTAATGTTCTTCTTGATTCCGATACAATGCCAGTAGCATTGCCCTCATGTTCTTATTTTTTAAGTATTCCCTATACACCTGCCAGAAGAATTATAGATTCGGGATTACCATTAGCTCTTGCTACAGATTACAATCCTGGTTCTACACCTAGTGGAAACATGAATTTTGTTTTAAGTACAGCTTGCATAAAAATGAAAATGACTCCTGAAGAAGCCATTAATGCTGCTACAATTAATGGTGCCTATGCCATGGGAATAAGCCATAGATATGGTAGTATAACAAAAGGAAAAAAGGCTAACTTAATAATTACAAAAGAAGTTCCAAGCTATAACTACTTGCCTTATGCTTTTGGTGATAATCATATAGATCAAGTTATAATAAATGGTCAATTACTATCGTAATTAGAATCCATACAAAAGCCCGAAAACTTGATTGCTTTCGGGCTTTTCATAATAACTAATCTATGGATATTAACTAATTAAAATGTGGTATTATCGCAATGTAAATTCGGTTGTAGACACCAAATCTTTTTGGTTGAATACGTTAACAACATAACGTCCTTTTTCAAACTTTTCGTCTCCTCTGCTCATAACATACTCACATACCTTTAAGCTTGTGTTTTCGTAATTAAACTTACTTACCAAACTATAATTAAGTGTTTTTTCTTCAAACTGCACTTGCTCATTAACTCCCAATGTATTGTTCTTAGGGTCTATAACTTGAACATATAATTCCTGCTCACCAGATTCAACCAAAGTGTTTTTTGGTACTGTAAAGCATACTCTAATTTTATCTGAACGTTTTGCACGCTCTGTAGGTATTAATTTACCAGATGTACGCTCAATAACACCTTCTCCTGTTAAATTAACGGCACCAAGAACAGAAGCATTTTCAACTACTTCGGCTAAAGCCGTATTTTGAACCAATAACGAATCAGTAAACATTGTACGCTCTTCAAGACGTATTTTTGTACTGTCTAAAGAAACAGCAAGTAATTCGTTTTCAATTTTTAAACGATCGTTTTCAGTTAAAAGAACATCCATTTCCTTTTGTAGAGCTAAATATTTAGACTTGTAACGGTACAAACTCTTAACGTTAGTTTCAGATACTTTTAAAGAATCTATAAGTCCTTGAATACGGTCTTTAGCTTCTACCAACTTATTGTTAGCAATCTCATTCTCGCCTATTACAATATCATATTGCTTGGCCATATTGCTTAAATCCTGCATGACCAATTCCTTTTCCTGTTGCAGTTGTGCTTCATTTTCCTTTTTTTCCTTGTACAATTTAGAAGTATAGAACCCGGTAGCTATAAATAGTACCAAAGCAATTCCTAATGCTACTTTTAATCCTGTGCTGTTTTTACTGTTATTCTCCATGTTAACTTGTTTTTAGATTTAGTTTTTTTAATGTTAAATTATTTTAAAAGTATTTTTTGCATACTTTTACTTTTTCGTTTTCTAACGCATTAAAAACCTGTTCGGTCTGAAATTATATTTTAGGGAACAAATCAAAATTGTTATCCAAACTTACAAGTATATACGTGCAACTTAAATTTTTGGATGTTTACAGTATTATTTTGGGTATTAAAATGCTTTTACAGTATTAGTAAACACTATAAAAACTAATGTTTAAAAAGATTGAGTCACAACACTTAAAGTTTTGTTAAACATGAAAAACAATAGATTACCCTATGGAGATTAATATAATTCCTTTTAGATTAATTTATGCTAAAGACTTTTATGATCTTAATATTGAATGGTTAAAAACCTATTTTTATGTTGAACCGTTTGATGAAGAAGTGTTAAGCAATCCTGAAACCCATATCATTAACAAGGGTGGGCATATCTTTTTTGCTATATCTGAAGATGAAATTCTTGGAACTGTTGCTTTAATGCCCACAAATGATTCCAAAATTTTTGAACTCACGAAAATGGCAGTTTTACCAAAGTTAAGAGGATTAAAAATTGGACAGAAGCTTATGAATCATTGTATAGATTTTGCAAAAAAAAATAACTTTAAAGCACTAATGTTATACTCTAACACAAAATTAGAAAACGCTATTTATATTTATAGAAAATATGGTTTTATTGAAGTTCCAGTGGAAGAGAACTCTCCATATGAGCGCAGTAATATTAAAATGATTTTAAAATTTAACTAGCTTTACAAAAGACTAAGTATTAAGGATTATGAAAAAATATATTTATTCATTAGTTACATTATTTATGTTTTTTAGCTGTAAAACTGATAAAAAGCATGACGTTATTGAACCTGTAGAAGAAATAGTTGCTGATACGCTGATAGTTGAAGAATCCATTGAAGAACCAAGAATAGACTCAATAATTGAAGTTGAAAAAAAAGTTAAAAAACCTAAAGAAGTATTACAAAAACCTATAGAGCCGTTTAAAAATTACCTTGTAGAATCTGATATCACCATTACTCCTATCAATCATGGCACCCTAGTAATTGAATATAATGGAGCTGTTATTTATGTAGATCCAGTAGGCGGTAAAGATGCTTTTGCCAACCATAAGTCTCCCAATTTTATTTTAATAACGGATATACATGGTGATCATTTAAATGTAGAAACTTTAAACGCTATTAATACACCCAATACTATAATTATTGGACCTAAAGCCGTTAAGGAAAAACTACCTCAATTGCTTCAAAAGAACTTTACCACATTATTTAGTGGATTGAGTCGAGGGTTTACAACATCAAAAATGGCTTTAGATGTTGAAGGCGTAGCCATGTATAATATTCGTGAAGAGGCTAAACAATTCCATCCCAAAGGACGTGGACTTGGTTATATTCTTACCTTGAACAACAAACGTATTTACATATCTGGAGATACAGAGGATACTTTTGAAATGCGCCAACTTAAAAATATTGATATCGCTTTAGTTTGCATGAACTTACCTTACACCATGCCTGTTTCAAGTGCTGCAGATGCCGTATTAGCTTTTAAACCTAAAAAAGTATTGCCTTACCACTATCGAGGCACTAATGGTTTAAGTGACGTAAAAAAATTCAAACGTTTAGTGAATTCAAAAAATAGAAATATTAAAGTTATTCAATTAAACTGGTATGACTAGCTTAATTGCATGATTTATAGTTGATTAATAATTTTTTGTTTATATTTGATACGCTATAACCCCAATTTGCACCTACAATGATTCATATAATTCGTATATCGGTTTACCCTCTTTTTGTACTTCTAGAACAGTTGAGCATTGTAAAGATGCTTGCCATTACTGTAGTTTTTTTCT
The DNA here is from genome assembly GCF_023634025.1 of Hanstruepera flava. GTDB lineage: Bacteria > Bacteroidota > Bacteroidia > Flavobacteriales > Flavobacteriaceae > Hanstruepera > Hanstruepera flava. The sequence goes on from NZ_JALJCW010000005.1 coordinate 44,221, forward strand.
TGATTTTATTAATTCTCGGAATTAGAAAATCCTATAAACTAAAAAAAGAAAACGAACGCTTAAATGAATTAAGCACAAGTCTTTTAGATGAAGAAGAAAAACCTTATACCGATTTTACCGAGGGACATTTATACGACAACACTAATAAATAAAGAAAAAGCCTGCAATTGCAGGCTTTTTTTATCTCACTAATTTTTTATACTTAATACGCTTTGGCATTAAATCACCACCAAGGCGTTTCTTTTTATTCTCTTCATAATCACTAAAACTTCCTTCAAAGAAATAGACTTGAGAATCTCCTTCAAAAGCTAATATGTGTGTACAAATACGATCTAAAAACCATCTATCGTGGGAAATAATAACAGCACAGCCGGCGAAGTTTTCAAGACCTTCCTCTAACGCTCTTAATGTATTGACATCAAGATCATTAGTAGGTTCATCTAAAAGTAATACATTACCTTCCTCTTTTAGTGTCATAGCCAGGTGTAATCGGTTACGTTCACCACCAGACAATAAATCTACCTTCTTGTTTTGTTCACTTCCAGAGAAGTTAAAACGGCTTAAATAGGCACGAGAATTAACTTGCCTTCCGCCCATCATGATTAACTCTTGCTCGTCACTAAAATTTTGCCAAATGGTTTTGTTAGGGTCAATATTTGAATGACTTTGATCGACATAAGCGATTTTAGCTGTTTCACCAACAATAAACTCGCCTTTATCAGGTTGTTCCTCTCCCATAATCATTCTAAAAATAGTTGTTTTACCAGCACCATTTGGCCCAATAATACCAACTATTCCAGCTTGAGGAAGGTTGAAATTTAAATCATCATATAATAACTTATCATCATAACCTTTAGAAACACCTTTTGCCTCAATAACATTGGTACCTAATCGTGGGCCGTTTGGAATATATACTTCAAGCTTTTCATCCAGTTGTTTTTGGTCTTGACTCATGAGCTTGTCATAATTTTTCAAACGTGCTTTTTGTTTAGTTTGACGACCTTTAGCACCTTGTCTTACCCATTCCAACTCTCGTTCTAAAGTTTTTTGACGTTTAGAAGCTGCTTTACCCTCTTGAGCCATGCGTTTAGATTTCTGGTCTAACCATGATGAATAGTTTCCTTTCCATGGTATACCTTCTCCTCTATCTAACTCTAAAATCCAACCAGCAACATTATCTAAAAAGTATCTGTCATGCGTTACTGCTATAACAGTTCCTTTATATTGTGCCAAATGATGTTCTAACCAATGTACCGATTCTGCATCCAAATGGTTTGTGGGCTCATCTAATAATAATACATCTGGTTCTTGCAACAGTAAACGACATAAAGCAACACGTCTTCGCTCTCCTCCTGATAAAACACCTATTTTCTTATCACCTTCAGGAGTTCTCAAGGCATCCATTGCAATCTCAAGCTTGGTATCCAATTCCCATGCATTAGCTGCATCAATCTGATCTTGCAGCTCTGCCTGACGGTTCATTAATTTTTCCATTTTGTCCGGATTAGAATATACCTCTTCCAAACCAAACATATCGTTAATTTTATTGTATTCATCTAGTATAGCTACTGTTTCTGCAGCACCTTCACGAACGACATCCATGACTGTTTTTTCATCATCCAAATGAGGTTCTTGTTCTAAATACCCTACAGAATAACCTGGTGAAAACACAACATCACCTTGATAGTTTTTATCTACACCTGCAATAATTTTAAGCAATGTAGATTTACCAGAACCATTTAGACCAAGAATTCCAATTTTAGCACCATAGAAAAAACTTAAATAAATGTTTTTTAAAACTGGTGTATTGGCACTTTGAAATGTCTTGGTAACTCCAGACATTGAAAATATTACTTTCTTATCGTCACTCATTATACTCGTTCTTTTATTTATATTTTTTACAACTTATAATTCAAAATACTTGTGGTACAAGTTATTTATTTTGAATTTATAAGTTACCCATTGCTTGGGTTATTATTACACTCGCCCTTTTAATGCGTTAAACACCCAAGCTATAGAGAAAAAGCCTAAACCTACTGCTGCAAACCCCCAGCCTGCAACCTCGTCGTATCTAAATGCTCCTAAAGCTATTAAACCTAATCCTACAAAAATCATAATCCATGTAGCCCAAGCTAACACAGTGTTTTTATTCATCGCCATAATCTTGTTTTTATATTTTTTGATAGTTAGTCGAAATACAAATATCGTGTTTTTAAACAAAAAAAGCATCAGACTTCTGATGCTTTTATATTGGTTTTTGTAAACCTCTTATAATTCTATCATTGGAACTTCTATAAATAGTATTTCAGAATCTTCATGAGCGTTTAGTTGAAAACTTTTGATTTCGGAAATGCCCACGGCATCTCTAGTTTCCATTTCTACATCCTCAATCTTCACGTTTCCATGAATATTCATCACATAAACACCATGTTTTGAAGATTTTAACTGATAATCAAAGTTTTTACCTTTATCTAAACTAATTCTAGAAATCACAGCATCTTGATGAATTTTTAATGATCCATCGTGGTTGCTATCCATCGAAGTCACCAAAGTTTGTAACTTATTCTCTCTATCCTCAACTTTAAACTTCTTTTGGTCGTAACGCGGTGATACCTGTTGTTTATTAGGAATAATCCAAATTTGAAACAAACTTAAATGCTCATCAATTGAACCGTTAATTTCAGAATGCTGCACGCCAGTTCCAGCAGACATTACCTGTACTTCGCCAGGCAAGACAGGCTGCCATTCATCGTGCATATTATCTCTGTGTTTCAATACACCTTTTAATGGTATTGTTATAATTTCCATATTATCATGAGGATGTGTGCCAAAACCCATTTTCGGTGCTATGACATCATCATTCAATACTCTCAAGGCACCAAAATGTACTTTTTCTGGGTTAAACCAACTTGCAAAACTAAATGAATGATTAGCTTGCAACCAACCATGATTGGCAAACCCTCTGTCTTCTGCTTTATGAATTATTGTTTTCATTTTAAAAAATCCTTTCGTCTTTAATTATTATCTTATTTTATCTAATAAATCACTTAACAATTTTGCCTCTTTCTCAGTTAAATTCTCTAACAAATCGTTCTTTAGATTTTTAGATATTTCGTTAACTAGTTTCAATCCTTTTTCGGTAATTGAAATATATACTACACGTCTATCATCAGGGCAATGCTCACGCTCAATCAAACCTTTAGCGCACAACTTATCCATTAATCGCGTTGCGTTTGGTGAACGTTCTATCATGCGCTCCTTTATGGTTTGAACCTTTAAGGCTTTTTTTGCTCCTTTTAAAATTCGTAAAACATTGTATTGCTGTGGTGAAATATCATACGGTTTAAAAAACTGATTTTGATGACTACTAATCCAATTAGCCGTGTAAATAATATTTAAAGTTGCCTTTACCTTATTATTTGGAAACTTTGAATTTATATCTTTTGAAAAATCACCCATAATTCTTTAATTAAAATAAAACATCATTGTATTCGCTTTGCTTTTTAAATACTGCTGCAGCAAAAGGGCATAGCGGTAAAATTTTAATTTGCTTTTCTCTAGCATACTCAACCGCTGCTTTAACTAACTGCTTTCCTACTCCTTGACCCTTTAAAGATTCGTCTACTTCTGTATGATCAATTATAATCTTATCATATCCAGCTTTTGAGTAGGTCATCTCGGCTAGTCTACTATTGTCTATTTCAACGAAAAAAGTACCTTTTTGATTATTGTTTGTGTGTTTTACTTCCATCCTACAATGCTTTTTGAAGTTGTTTTACTTTTGCTTTTAAATCATTGTTTAATTCTTCATTTATAATTTTACCCTCTGAAAAATTACTACCAAATGATGGCAATGAAAAATGCGCTATTATTTGTGCATCGTGTCTTGGAAATCTATCTAAAGCGATTTGCAAAACCGAAGCTCCTCCTCTTCCTCCTGGTGATGTCGCCATTAACAACATGGGTTTTCCATAAAACGTTTTGCCTTCAATTCGTGACATCCAATCGAAAATATTTTTAAAAGCCACTGTGTATGCACCATTATGTTCGGCAAGTGATAACATAATGCCATCTGAATTTTTAATCAAGTCTAAAAACTTATGTGCATTTTCTGGAATACCTTTTTCGTTTTCAAAATCTATTCCATAAAGAGGCAATTCAAAATCGTTTAAATCTAAAAGATTGACTTCAACATTATCCACTAATGACGATGCATATTCTACAAGTTGCTTGTTTATTGAGTTTTTGCTGTTGCTACCAGCTAATGCTATAATCTGTTTCATTTTAATTATTTGCTTTTTTATTAAAAATATATGAAGTAATTAATAGTATTAATGCTACCAATGCTCCTGTTTGTTCACCATCACCAATCATATAGTGTGCGAAAAAAGCAAGAATGAATGCAAAGAAAAATCCTGCATAGGCCCACTCTTTGATGGTTTCGAAGTTAGGATTCCAAATTGCAAATAATCCTAATAGTTTGGCTATAGCATATGGGTAAATTATATAAGTTGGATATCCAAAACTTGTAAACATTGAAGCTACTTCATCGTAATTGAAAAAATACATTTGTACTGAAAATAACATTAAAGCTGTTAATAAACCAGTAGCGATATAAAAGATAATTTTATTACGTTTCATTATTTATTGTTTTTAATTCTGATACAAATCTACGATAAAAATATTTATTTACCTAGGAATATATTTCCTTGTATTGTTATTTAACAAAATATTCACTTTTTAAAGACGGTACACTTTTGTAAATTCGTTGCAAACAAAAATCTATGGACTTAAACTTCAACAAAAACGAAGATCACAATAAACTATTAGTTTCGGAACTTAAAAAACGTTTAGCCAAAGTAAAATTAGGTGGTGGCGAAAAAAGTATTGAAAAGCACCATGGTAAAGGCAAAATGACTGCTAGAGAACGAATTGATTATCTTCTTGATCCTAAATCTAAATCTATTGAAATTGGGGCTTTTGCTGGTGAAGATATGTATGAAGAACATGGTGGCTGTCCTTCTGGTGGTGTAGTAGTAAAAATTGGCTACGTAAAAGGAAAACAATGTATTGTTGTTGCCAACGATGCAACAGTTAAAGCAGGTGCTTGGTTCCCCATTACAGGTAAGAAAAATTTAAGAGCCCAAGAGATAGCCATAGAAAATAGATTACCTATAATTTATTTAGTTGACAGTGCAGGTGTTTATCTGCCTATGCAGGATGAAATTTTTCCTGACAAAGAACACTTTGGACGAATTTTTAGGAACAACGCCATTATGAGCAGTATAGGTATTACTCAAATTGCAGCAGTTATGGGTAGTTGTGTTGCTGGTGGTGCCTATTTGCCTATAATGAGTGATGAAGCTCTAATTGTTGATAAAACAGGTAGTATATTTTTAGCCGGCAGTTATTTGGTTAAAGCTGCTATAGGAGAAAGCATAGACAATGAAACATTAGGTGGCGCAACTACACATTGTGAAATCTCTGGTGTTACCGATTATAAAGCCAAAGATGATAAAGATGCCTTAAACACCATAAAAAATATTATTGACAAAATTGGTGACTACGACCAAGCTGGATTTAATAGAACAACTTCAAAAAAGCCTAAAGAAAATCCTGAAGATATTTACGGAATTATCCCGAAATCTCGAGCTGACCAATACGATATGTATGAAATTATTAAGCGACTGGTAGACAACAGCGAATATGATGAATACAAAGCAGGTTATGGAAAAACGATTATAACCTGTTACGCTAGAATTGATGGTTGGGCAGTGGGAATTGTAGCTAACCAACGGCATATAGTGAAAACCAAAGGAGCCAAAACCAAACCTGCTGAAATGCAGTTTGGAGGTGTAATCTATAATGATAGTGCAGACAAAGCCACACGATTTATAGCCAATTGTAATCAGAAAAAAATTCCTTTAGTCTTCTTGCAAGATGTAACTGGTTTTATGGTTGGCAGCAAATCTGAACATGGTGGCATTATTAAAGATGGTGCTAAAATGGTAAATGCGGTTAGTAACTCTGTTGTCCCAAAGTTTACTGTTGTAATTGGCAATAGCTATGGTGCCGGAAATTATGCTATGTGTGGTAAGGCTTATGACCCTAGATTAATTTTTGCATGGCCAAGTGCTGAACTGGCTGTTATGAGTGGTAATTCGGCAGCAAAAGTGTTATTGCAAATTGAAACTGCTTCACTAAAAAAGAAAGGTGAAACAATAACAAAGGAAAAGGAAGAAGAATTATTCAACAAAATAAAAGATAGGTACGACAAGCAAGTCTCGCCTTATTATTCTGCCGCAAGGTTATGGACAGACGCCATAATTGACCCTTTAGACACTAGGACTTGGATTAGTATGGGTATTGAAGCAGCCAACCACACTCCTATTGAAAAACCTTTTAATTTGGGAGTTTTACAAGTGTAGTCTTTATTTGAGGTTTTTTTCGTATCTTATTGTTTGAATATCAAACATTTAAATCATGGGAACTATTAAATCACTCAACAAATGGGCAAATGCACATACGTATTACCCATTAGATTTGTTACGTGTTGCGCTTGGTGTGTTTTTATTTATTAAAGGCATTCACTTTATGGCCAACAGTCAGATATTAATTGATCTTTTTTCTCCAATACAAAATATGGCAGGCGGAATGATTACCATTCACTATGTAGCTCCTGCACATTTTATAGGAGGTATTTTAATTGCATTTGGTTTATTAACGCGTTGGGCAATAGTAGCACAACTACCCATTCTTATTGGTGCTATAATAATAAACTTTGTAGGTGAAATGGACCTTGCCAGTTTAATTATGGCTACAATTACTTTTTTAGTTTGCCTGTTTTTTTTATTCTATGGCTCTGGAAAACATTCATGCGATTACTACTTTAAAATGCAACAATAAAAAAATAGCGACACCCTAGTGTCGCTATTTTTTTTATTATAGATTATTATAGGAAGATACCAAACGTATAAATTCAGATCTATATCCACTAGAATCATTACCTCTTCCCTTTTCAGCCAGTTCTAGCACAGTAGAATAATTTGTTGAATTGCAAAATTCAGAATTTCGCAATTGCATACCATACAAGGTCACCGCTGACGCAAAGTACATATCTACTGAAGCTTTACTAACCTTATCGGTTTGAACATGAACCATTTCAATGCTTTTATTGCCATCTGGCTTTTTGTATCTAAATTTAACCGTAAACAGCTCATCTTCATAGTCAGTTGAAATTTGAGTTTTAGTATATTTTAAATCTGGTATTGATTTTAAATAATCACTTTTAGTATCAACTGGAATAACTTCATATAATGCCGTTACGGTATGGCCACTTCCTAACTCACCTGCATCTTTGGTATCGTCTACAAAATCTTCATCAGCCAACAATCTGTTTTCATAACCAATCAATCTGTATGCTTCAACTTTTGTAGGATTAAATTCAATTTGAATTTTTACATCTTTAGCAATAGTGTATAAAGTTCCACCAAATTCCTTACCAAATACCTTTTGTGCTTCTTGCATGGTATCAATATAAGCATGATTACCATTGCCTTTATCTGCCAAAGTTTCTAATTTTGAGTCTTTATAATTGCCATAACCAAACCCTAAAACAGATAGAAATACACCAGATTTACGTTTTTCTTCAATTAATTCTTGCATGGCTTTATCACTTGACGCGCCAACATTGAAATCACCGTCAGTAGCAAGGATTACTCTATTATTTCCGTTCTTTTTAAAATTAGCCTCTGCTAATTTATAGGCCAAATTAATCCCAGCTCCTCCTGCTGTCGAACCACCTGATTGTAACTTATCTAAAGCTGCAATAATTTTATCTTTATTATTACCAGAAGTTGGTTTTAAAACAACTCCTGCCGCACCTGCATAAACTACTATAGACACGTGATCTTGCTCTCGCAATTGATTTACCAATAACTTAAATGCTGATTTTAAAAGTGGTAATTTGTTAGCCGAACTCATTGAGCCAGAAACATCAATCAAAAAGGTTAAATTTGATGCTGGTAATTCTTCATTTAAATAGGTTTTTCCCTGTAGTCCAATTCTAACCAATTGCGTTTCCTTATTCCACGGTGTCCCTACTAATTCGGTATTAATGGAAAAAGGATGGTCATTTGTTGGTTGTGGATAGTCATACTTAAAATAATTAATCATTTCTTCAATTTTAACAGCATTTGGCGGTATAGGTTGCCCATTATTTATCATGCGCCTAATGTTACTGTAGGACGCTTTATCGACATCTATTGAGAATGTTGACAGTGGACTTACACGTACATTTTCAAACTGATTCTCTTCAATTTCCTCATATTCTTCATTGTTGTTTTCCAGATTAACAACCTGGTTTGTTTGCTGCGAATTAATAACTTTTTTTAATTCTTTTGGCAGTTTCCATTTACCAGATTTGGTTTGTACTATTATGGCTCCATTAGCACCTTGACTTCCATATAAAGCAGCTCCGTTAGCTCCTTTAACTACATTAACACCTTTTATTTTTTTTGGATTTAATTTGGCCAATTCTTCTGACGTTGCTATTTTACCGTCAATAACTATTAGCGCTTGATTATTTTGAGTTATACCTCTTGACCCGCGTAATTGAATTCGAGTTGATTGATTTACTCTACCATTAGATGAGTTAACTTGTAAACCAGATACCTTACCCGATAAAGCTTGAACGATATTTGGATTATTATTTTTCTTTTTTGATTTTCGATTACTTCTTTTACTATAGCCTCTACTATAATTAGAGGTATTTGAATTCATCTTTACAGAATGGCTCGAAAACGCTAAATTGGAAGGTTTCCGCTGTATGCCTAATGCTGTAACTACAACTTCCTCTAAAGCATCAGAATCTGCAACCATAGCAAAACTTATACTACTAGCTGCTCCAACAGTTTTTTCAACCGTTTTATATCCTAAAAATGAATAACTTAATACATCACCAACAATAGCATTAATTTCATAATTACCTTCAAAATCAGTTTGTGTACCATTAGTAGTACCTTTAACAATGATGTTTACTCCTGGTAATGGTAATCCGTTTTCATCTGAAATAGTTCCAGATATTATTTTTTCTTGTGAAAATATTTGCAAGCTAAACAACATTACAAATAAGGTTAGTGTTATCTTTTTCATGATTACGTGTTTTTATATTCACTGTAAACCTATAACTAACACTACTTTTATAAAATAAGCAATGAGTAAAGTTGCAACTTGAATGAGTTAACAACAAAAAAAAGGCTAAACAAAAGTTTAGCCTTTAATCAATAATGAGCACTTATTTATTATATCTTCTCGTTAATGTAATCTATTATTTCAGATTCTAGAGAAAGTGTTTTATTAAATATTGATTTGGCTTTATCTAAAAGCGTTTCAGCTGTTTCTCTATTCTTTATATCCTTGGCATTAATTCTAACATTAAAATAAGCTCCATAAACCGCTGTTCTGGCACATAAAGCTCCTACTCCAGCATCAGACAAGGAATTTTGCAGACCAATTTTGGCCATAGCTTCCATAACCTCCATAGATTGGTAAGCCGTTTCCATAACCAACAAAGGAACTTCTGTTGCATAAATAGTAGCTTGCTCTATAGCCTCTGCTCTATCTGCTTTTTCTTTTTCAGTCGACTTTGGCATTCTAAACCCTTCTATAATTTTATTGAATGCATTAGTATCTTCATCTACCAATGCCAATAATTTGTCTTTATAAGCTTGGCCTTTTTCTGCCCAAATAGAGAATTCTTCCCATCTGTCATCCCATCCTGGTTTGTGTGCAGATAAGTTAGCAACCATAGTTCCCAATGATACACCTAATGTTCCAACATACGCTGATATTGAACCTCCTCCTGGAGCCATAGATTCTCCTGCAGTTTCATCGGCAAAATCAGTTAGGGTTAAGTCTATAAGTTGTTTAGAATCCTTATTCTTTAAAACATATTCAATAATCTTTTCGTCAGGGTTAAATGGTTTTAAATCGTCTAATCCTAAAGACTTAACGGCTATTTTTATTTTTTCGGATTCTGAAATTCCTAAAGAACGTTGTTGTTTAACAAGAAAATAATCTGCGGCATCCAACATAGCTTTTAAAGGAATTAAACCTATAAGCTCTGAACCTGTAACGCGAATCCCTCTAGATTCAGCTGCTTTACAAGATTCATCAAAAGCTTCATGCATTGACGTAATGCTAATATTTGTTAGGTTATAAGATATTTGAGCAATACCATATTCTTCGATATACCATCCTATACCTTTTACAGCTTTCAATTTACCAGGTATTCTTACAGGCTCTCCATTTTCATCAAGAACTTTTTTACCCGTAATAGGATTACCCTCGCGCTTAACACGGCCAGCTTCGCGAATATCAAAAGCTATGGCATTTGCACGTCTTGTAGAAGTCGTGTTTAAATTTACGTTATAGGCTACCAAAAAATCACGAGCAGAAATGGCTGTCGCTCCAGTTTTTGCAACTTTATTGTTAAATTCAGCAGGTCCAAAATCGGGTTTCCAGTTAGGATCTGACAATTTTTTTGGTAAGCCTTCGTATTCACCTGACCTACAATTAGCTAGATTCTTTCGTTTATCTTCTTGCGCTGCTTTTTCGTATAAATATACAGGAATGTCCAACTCTTGCCCAACACGTTCTCCAAGTTTATGAGCATACTTTGCTGTTTCTTCTAATGTAATTCCAGATATTGGAACCAGAGGACAAACATCGGTAGCTCCAAATCGAGGGTGCTCACCAGAATGCTTGCTCATATCGATTAATTGAGAGGCTTTTTTTATTAATAGGAAAGCGGCATCTATAACTTGCTCGGGTTCGCCAACAAACGTAATAACCGTTCTATTAGTTGCCGCACCAGGATCTATATCGAGTAATTTAACACCTTCGATGGTTTCTACAATATTCGCAATTTCATTAATTTTATTAATATCACGACCTTCACTAATGTTAGGTACGCACTCAATAAGTTGCTTTTGCATTCTACTAAATATTTATATGTAAGATTAATAATTATTGGCCTCAAATATACATATTATGAGTTTCATTTTTTTAGTTAATCAATCTTTTATTACAGCAATGATTTCCGGCAACAAAGTTATAGCGGTTAAAATAATTGCGCCTCCATTTTTTTTAGAATTTGGTTCATCCTGTGTTAAATTTGATGTTGAGTTCACAGACTTGTAGTTTTTATAATTTGGGTTTGGATTACGAACCATTACTACATAATTTTCTGCTAAATCATCATGGGTTTTATTGGCATATTCATAGGCATAAGTAATACCGTCTTGACATTCTTTATCTATTTGTCTTTTAAAATTATCCAAAGCATATAATATTTCTTTAATACTTTTAGGCGAAGTTTTAGCAAGTACCAACCCATTTATTCCAGAATAGGCAACTATTGAAATATTATCGGTTTCTGATAATCGTTTAGATAAAAACCTAAAGGATTGTTTAAGTGAAATAATATCTTCATGTGAAAGGTTTCTTCTTGGTGTTTCAATCAAAAAAGTAATGCTTTTAGGTTTTACTTCCTCATCTTCGTCGGTTTCCTCTTCAATATTGGAAATTGAATAATTTTCTGCAATAAATGATACAAAATCATTTAACAATACTGATTTTGTTTCTATTGATTTTTCCTGTGATAAACTAGTATGTATTGTAAATGCAACCAGTAAAATAGTGATTAGTGTTCTCATAGTATTTTGTTTTAAGTTTATAATAAACCTATAACAAAACTGTAGAGAAAAAAACCTTAAATGAGTAAAGTCGCGTATTTGTTGAGTCTATTATTAATAAAAAAAAGGTTAAACAATTGTTTAACCTTTTTAGCTTTAAAAACGTGTATATAAAGTCATTAAAACTCTATTTTTTCAATAATTTGTTCCTTTTTGTTATTTGTTAATCTAATCATTTTAACCTCTTTAGTAGCGTTTGGCTTACCATAATTTTTGTAAACTGTTACTTTTACAAAAGTTACTACCTCATCTGGATTTTGGGTGTAATCTGCAATAACATAATAAGAACCTTTTCTAGCATTTCTTAAACTGTATTCAGAAAGACCATCAAGCACATTCATTTCGCCTCCAATTCGTGTCGTTTCGTTTTCTACCGACGAAATTTCCAGATAAGGCTCTACAACTTTAATATTTAGATTAACATCGTCTCTATTGGCATCTACAACTATTCTCAAATCGAATGTTGTATTGATTTCGTTTACGCCAACAAGCTCTTCTGTATTTACAGCTGTATCTGTCTGCAATAAATTATTTAACTCATGCAAAGCAATATTTTTAATTTTTGAAGCATTGTAAATACCTTGATTGTACATGTAATTATTGTCTACAACAACATTAAGCGTATTAAAAGCAATTTGGTTTTTACCTAATTCCTGATTAATTAATGCCATATGTCTATAAGATTTTGCGTCATCAGATTTAAAATTCAGCACTTTGTTATAAGCAATATTGGCATGAACAAAATTACCTTCACTTTCTAAATAATATGCTAAAGATCGTAATGTAGCATAATCTGCCTTATCTGAATTTATTACATCGTCAAACACCTGTTGACTGTAGCCACTTTTACCATTTTCGTTAAAATACTGATACATATCTACAAAATATGCCGAGTGCCCCCAATAGTTGTTTTTATTTGCTTGGTATTGAGCAAATGCGTCTTCAACTGATGTTAAGTCTTCAATATAATCTGGAGTTCTTTCTTTATAGTTTACTTTAAGTCGTTTACTATATCGAGGTACGAGTTCATTATTATAAGTTTGTGAGTTAAGTAGCGATTTAGATTTAGCCGATTTTTTAGTTTTCACCAAGATTACACCATTTGACCCTTGACTACCATATAGTGCAGCTCCACTAGCACCTTTATTAACCGTTATGGATTCAATTATATTGTTATCTAAAGTAGATAAAACTTGATAGTTAGATATTACACCGTCGATAACAATAAGGGCATCGTTACCACCTCTTATGGTTCTATTTCCACGAATATTAATAGAATTTGGGTTTCCAGCTGCATCATAACGTACTGTTAGCCCGCTAACCTTACCATTTAAAGCTTCAATAGTATTTGGATTACGACCTCTTAAAAGTTCGGTTTGTTCTACAACATCCTCTGAATAGGTAATAGACATAGGGTCTTTTTTTATACCCAACGCACCTTCAATAGCTTTGGTTCTTTTTTGCGATAGCTCTTCTTGTAAATAAACAGCAATAGCACTATTATTTGATACGAGTGCTAAACTTGGATAATAGCCTTCATATGTAAACACCAGTGTATCAGTAGATTTAGCTAAAATGGTATATTCACCATTCTCATCTGTTTTAACGGATGGATAATTGCCTATTTTGGCAATATCAACACCTGGAAATGGTTTATTACCAGTAGCGTAAACAACACCTGTAATTTGTTTTTCTTTTTGTTCTTCTTTCTCTTGAGCCCAAGATGCCGGAATTATCAAAACAATTGATAATAATAGTAGTAAATTTTTCATTTTCTTTTAGTTTTAATTAAACAGTTAGCTTAACAATAACAAGAGTTTTTCGATTGTTTCTTGTACTATAAAGATACGAAAAAGGCTTCCTAAAAATATTAATAATGAGTTAAAGCACCTTTTCAATGAGTAAAGATGCTTTTTTAATGCGTAAAGTAGAAATTACAGTAAATCCAGTGTTTTTTCTCGTTGAACTTTACCTGAAACGGTTTCAACAAACTTGGGGATGAACAACATTTCTTTGGGCTTTTCATATTTATCCAAGCCTTGAAAAACAGTTTCTGGAATATCAAAACGCTCTCCTTCTAAAACCATAATTAGTTTTTCTCCCAATTCTTTATCGGTTTTAGAGGCTACTAAAAAGCGTTGATTAATTTCGGGTTGCAGTTTGGCCTCTATTGTTTCTGGATATAACTTTACGCCACCCGAATTTATGACATTATCATAACGCCCTAACCATTCAAACTCACTTTTACCAATAATATTTACAACATCATTAGTCACAATAGTTTCGCTATTAAGCCTTGGTGCATTAATTACCAGACAACCTCTATCATCTTGACTTATTTTAATGTTTGGCAAAAGCTTAAACACATTGGATTGCTCACCATCTTTTAAGTGATTTAATTTCCTGACAGCAATATGGCTTACAGTTTCAGTCATACCGAATGTTTCGTAGACTGTTGCTTCAATATTTTGAATACGCTTTAACAGATGGATTGGAACAGGTGCGCCACCAACAATAATTGTTTTTATATTACTAACTCTTTCAATAGAGTTATAGAGTTGGGTAGGTATCATTGCAGAAAAATCGTAAGTTTTGTAATTATCAAAACTTGGAAATTTTGAAGGGCTTACTATATCTAACTCCAAACCGAGCATCATGGCACGCACAAGCATCATTTTTCCTGCAATAGACTCTAAAGGTAAACAAAGTAAGGCTTTATCACCAGGGCTGATATTAAAATAATCGCCTGTTGCTATAGCAGAATTCACCATAGCTTGTTTTTTTACCTCTATTGTTTTTGGTTTTCCAGTTGAACCCGATGTATTTGTCCTAATAAAATCGTTGTGGTCTAACCAATCAGCAACAAAATTCCCAATAACTCTCTCAAAAGGTTCACCTTCCTTAATATAACTATATGCAACTTCCTTTAAGGCATCGTGGTTATAACTATTTCCGTTTAATTTAAATCGTCTGTGTACTTTATCAAATTTCGGTGTCACTGGTAAGCTCTTCTTTTAAAGGTTCAACCTCTACAGGTTTAATTACTTTTCCAAACAATTTATTGTTCCAATCGGTCCATTTATACTTTTTTGAAAAAACAAATAGCAATATTGGAAACACAATAAAAACTGGCATAAATATATCAATAAATTCTGCAGCTTTTGGGTCAGAAATATCTTTAAAAACCGAATGGGTTTGAAATGCGGTCCAATCTGCAGTAACTAAAAGCGCTGTAAACAGATTATTAGCGGCATGAAAACCTAAAGCTAACTCCAACCCTTCATCCATAAGGGTAATTATACCAAGGAATAGCCCAGTGCCTATATAGTATACCATGATGATGTATCCCAATTTTTCTACTTCTGGGTTGGCGATATGCAGTAACCCAAATACTACAGAAGTAGATATTAATGGAATCCATTTGCTTTTAGTTACCACGCCTATCCCCTGCATTAAATAGCCTCTAAACAAGTACTCCTCAAAACTGGTTTGCAAAGGCACTAAAACTATGGCGATTAGGCATAAAATAAGAAAAGGCCCCAATTTAAAGTTAAGTACATAATCTTCTGGTGCGAAATAATAGTCTAAAAAAATAAATCCTGAAGAAATAATTCCCCATAGAAAAAAAGCAAACCATATACGATTCCAATCCACCTTTTTCCTTGAGGTTGTCAATGACCTAATGGACTGTTTATGTATGTATTTTACCCAAAGCAACAAAAGTACTAATCCAGCTGCCAGAGGTGCTAAAGTTTCTATTAAAAACCTATTCTCACCTTTCTTTTCAATTTCATCTTTAATAAGGGTATCAACATCAATATTAAAAAATTCAATTACCAAATAATTCAATATCATCAGTGCAAAAAAACCAAGAGGAATTATTAAATATTTCCAAAATGCAAATTCACTTTTATATGCTTGTTGTATATAGTTCATATTAAATATTAAAATTCCAATTTAAATTATTTTCATAGTGCAAAGTACCACTTTTAACTTGTAAAGGACTATCAAAGTTGTTAGTAAACAAACTTCCTGTCCCTAAACCTTGTGCCATATCATTATTGAGAGTATATGTCCATTGAGCAATAGCATTTAAACCTACATTACTCTCCAATGCACTGGTTACCCACCAACCCACATTATTAGTATTTGCTAAATCTATCCATTCTTGACTTCCTTTCCAACCACCAATAAAACTTGGCTTTAAAATAATAAACTGTGGGTTTATAGTTTGTATCAGTTTAGCCTTATTTGTTACATTAAAAACGCCTATTAATTCTTCATCCAAAGCAATGGGTAATGGTGTGCTTTCACAAAGTTGAGCCATTTCATGTATTTGTCCTTGTTTAATAGGTTGCTCAATAGAGTGTAAACCCAATTCAGATAATCGCTTCAACTTCTCCAAAGCTTCATTTGCCATGAAAGCACCATTGGCATCAACCCGTAATTCAATATCATCTGGAGAGAATTCATTTCTAATTGATTTTAACAAATCTAATTCCGTTTGAAAATCAATGGCTCCAATCTTCATCTTAATACAGCCAAAACCTGATTCAATTTTCTCTTGTATTTGAGATTTCATAAAACGTTCATCTCCCATCCAAATCAATCCATTGATGTTTATGGCATCATTACCTTTCGTAAACTTTGAAGGAAACAATTTAAAAGGATTGTTACTTTCTAATGACTTAAAAGCCATTTCCAATCCAAATTGAATACTTGGAAATTCTGTGTTTTCAGAATAGAGTGTTTCCAAGCCTAAATGAATATTGTCGCAAGTCCACTTTAACTTTTCTTCGTAATCCGGCCTATCATCTGCGCTTAAACCTCGTAAGATACCACATTCGCCAATACCTTTTTTATCATTCTCTTCTAAAATTATAAACCAGGTTTCTTTTGTTTTCAGAACACCTCTTGAAGTACCACTTGGTTGCTTAAAATTTAGAATGTATTTGTGGTATTTGGCTTTCATATGATTGTTAAAACAGATAATGGGATGCTGAAACAAGTTCAGCATGACAAATGATTTTTTTTTTTAGAAATTATGGTGCATACTTACTTGTAACTGACCTTTTCCTTGTGCATTGGTCTTTTGGTTCATCCATCCCAATTGAAATTTAATTTTTGGATTCAACACATAACCCAAACCTAAATAAGTTCGGTTTCTATCAAAAAATTCAACGGTTCTGCCGTCTCCAATATCTTGCTGTCCATTTATAAACAACTCATTGTACAATGCCGCGTAAATGGTGTTCTTTTGGAACGTGGCTTCTTTGTTAAACGGAATATTCATAAACAAATTATAGCGGTAACGTGTTCTAAAATCCTGATTCTCTACAAAACGTTGTTCATAGCGAAATCTATGTGTAAGATATATACGTTTGCCTATTTTTTGGGGCAAAAGTGCTTCTTGGTAAATTCTACTTTCAACTGATGTATCGTTACTTTCTCCCAACGCTCCTGAAATAATATGGGCATAACCGAGTGTTAATTTTATTGTCGTGTTTTTTGGCCTATAAGTAAAACCCGAACGTAATAACAACTGTTCCAAATCTCCCATAATATTCCAGTTTCTATATTGCACATCTCCTTGAATTCCAAATTGGCTTTCTCCAAATTTAGTATCAAAAAAGTACATGTACCAAGCTCCCATTTGATTAGGGTTTTGTGCTTTAAGTGTCTGCAAACAAAAAATTGAAAAAAAACTGAATATTAATACGAAACGTGAAGTTTTTGTCATCGTTGAAAATTTCTTTTGAATGATTTAAATCTAGACTTTAGATTTTGAAAAAAAGCATTATTTTTAAAATCACAAATATCCTATTTAATGCCTGAATTTCCAAATATCATTCACTTTGCTATTCCGTTTTTTATTCTGTCTATGTTATTGGAATTGTACGTAACAACTCGTGAAAAATATAAAGAAACTAAAGGTTATGAAGCCAAAGACGCCTTTGCATCTATTGCCATGGGTCTTGGTAATGTTTTTTTAGGTTTTTTAAGTAAGGTGATAGTTCTTTGGGCTTTTGTTTTGATTTATGAAAACTTTAGAATCTTTACGATTCCTGTTGCCTGGTGGAGTTTTATATTAATTTTCTTTGCGGACGACTTATCATATTATTGGTTTCATAGAATATCACATGAGTGTCGATTGTTTTGGGCTTCACATGTGGTGCATCATTCCTCACAACATTATAATTTAAGTACTGCTTTACGCCAAACATGGTCTGGTGGATTTTATTCGTTTATTTTTTGGTTATGGTTGCCATTGGTTGGTTTTCATCCAGTCATGATTTTATTACAAATGTCCATAAGCCTACTCTACCAATTTTGGATACATACCGAAACCATTAACAAAATGCCCAAATGGTTTGAGGCAGTTATGAATACGCCTTCGCACCACAGAGTACACCATGGTAGTAACCCAATTTATTTAGATAGAAATCACGCTGGTATATTAATTATTTGGGATAAGCTTTTTGGCACTTTTCAACCCGAGCTCGATGGAGAGAAAGTACAGTATGGTTTAGTAACCAATATAAATACTTACAATCCTATTAAAATTGCATTTATTGAATGGTACAACATGTTAAAAGATACTTTTTCTGGAAAGAAATCTATAAAAAATAGATTTCTTTATTTAATAAAACCACCTGGTTGGAAGCATGATGGTACTGGTAAAGTAAGTGATGATTTGCGTAATGAGTGGTTAAAACAACAACATCATGAAATTTAATAATAAAGTTGTCTGGATCACTGGTGCTAGCAGTGGAATTGGAAAGCAATTAGCTTTGACACTTTCAAAAACTAATTGCAAGTTGATTCTTTCATCAAGACGACAAGAGGAATTGGAACACGTACGATCGTCATGCTACAATCCCGAAAATATCATGGTTTTACCTTTTGATTTATATCATTATGCTAATATGAAAACCATTGTTGACGATGCGCTAAAGGCTTTCGGGAGAATAGATGTTTTAATAAATAATGGTGGTATCAGCCAACGATCTCCCATTATAAATACTACTATTGAAGTCGACAAAAAACTCATGGAGATAGACTATTTAGGAACAGTGGCATTATCTAAAGCTCTACTTCCTCATTACATCGAAAACCAATTTGGACACTACGTTGTCGTATCCAGTCTTATGGGTAAGTTTAGTTCTCCTTTTAGATCTGCTTACTGTGGCGCCAAACACGCCTTACATGGTTTTTTTGATGCTCTTAGACTTGAACATGACAAGGACAATGTTAAGGTTACTATGATTTGTCCGGGATTTGTAAATACCAATGTGGCTAGAAATGCGCTCACGGCAGACGGTAGCAAACAGGGATATCAGGATAAAATGACGGAAAATGGTTTACCAGTCGATGTGTTTGTTAAACGAATGGTTAAAGCAATAGAAAAAGAAAAATTTGAAGCTTATATTGGGAAATTTGAAAAGTTTGGTGTTTTTATAAAAAGATTATCTCCAAAACTATTGCACAAATTGGTTTTAAGAAGCAAGGTGAAGTAAAAAAAGTTAATTTTTCTCTACAAAGTCCTTAAAATTCACCAACCATTTATCGACCTGTTTTTTAAACATTCCTGGAAATAGGAAAGCCATAAGTTTTGGCACAAAACCTCTAAAAACAGTATAATGAATTTCGGAATTATATCTCGTGGTATTTTCATTCAAAGCTTCAAAGGTGCATAACATAGTATTGTCCATATGCTTATGGTGGTATTCAGCATAAAAGGAATCTGGTAATTTATTTTCAATAATAGTCTCGGTTAATTCCATTTCACCTTTACCCATTTTGTATAACATTTTGGAAACAGCACCATCTTCTCCTCCTTTACCAGATAACAACTCCTTACTTATAAAATTATCTTGGTATTCTTTTAAGTATTTGGGGTCGGCAAATAACTCTGCCACAAGAGATTTAGGTTTATGGATTTCAATAGTACAGGTAAATTTCATAGTTGCAGAATTAAAGTTCTAAACTTTCTCCAATATCAAGAAGCATCAAATCTTTATCCTTATCGAAGAATTTTCGTTTAGCCTCTTCATGGTTTATTTCAATATAACCAAATGTATCAAAATGGTATCCTAGGACTTTATCACATTCAACAAAGTCACTCGCTAAAATAGCGTCGTCAATTCCCATTGTAAAATTATCACCAATTGGCAAAATGGCTAAATCTAACTTGGTCTGCATAGGAATAAGCTTCATATCCATAGTTAAAGCAGTATCTCCTGCTATATATATGTTTTTATGCTCGCCTTCAATTACAAAACCTCCTGGTTGCCCACCATAACTTCCATCTGGAAACGAAGATGTATGGATGGCATTCACATATTTAACCATTCCAAATTCAAAGTCCCAAGAACCGCCATGGTTCATAGGGTGACCTTCCAGTCCTTTATTTTGGAAATGCGATACAATTTCAAAATTAGAAATAACTACGGCATTAGTACGCTTGGCAATTGCTTCAACATCTAAAATATGATCTTGATGTGCATGTGTCAATAAAATATAATCGGCTTTTAAGGTGTCAACATTGATGTGTGAAGCTTTTTCATTAGCAGAAATAAATGGATCTACTAAAATATTTACATCATTAATTGTGATTCCTAAACTTGCGTGACCGTAAAATGTAATTTTCATGAGAATATATTTTAACCTTAAAAATATAAAAACTCAAGTAATTTTTTAAAAACTACTTGAGTCTTCAATCCCTGTTTTGAAACTATAATAGCTTCATTTTGTCAACAACTTGCATTAACTTAATAAAATTAATCAATAGTTTGTTGAAAATCAAATTAAATTGCAAAAGTTATCAGCTACTGCTGTTACAATAAATAACCAACACCAAGCAATACCGATAAAGCAAATGTAGATAATGCAACAATCTTGAGTTCAGGATCAAATTCTTTAGCTTGATTGATGTTTTTTACACGTTTTAAATGCTTTATTAACGGAATAAAAATAACTAGAAAAATTAAATTAAAAGGAGACCAATAATACAGTAATGCAAACAATGTAGTTAAAAACAGGGCTCCAATTACCAAAACAAAATGATATATTTTGGCTTTCTGTAATCCCATTTTAACCACCAAAGTATTTTTGTTTGTTTCTCTATCTGAATCAATATCGCGCATGTTATTCAAATTCAAAACGGCAACACTTAACAACCCAATAGCACAAGCTGGTAGAAACACTACGTGGTCAATTTGTCTTGCAAATAAAAAATAACATCCAATAACACTTACTAATCCAAAAAACACAAAAACAAATAAATCGCCTAAACCCCTATAACCATAAGCATTATCGCCCACTGTATATTTAATTGAAGCGTAAATGGATATCCCAGCTAAAACAAAGAAAATTATAGTATACAGAATATAACGTACTCCAAATGCAGCCAGTAACATAAGAAATACTAGAGCAATTATAATTAGAATATTAGTTCTTATGGCTCGTAACATTTGATTTGGTGTAAGTTTACCACTTTGTATACCGCGTTCAGGTCCAATACGCTGGTTGTTGTCTGTGCCTTTTACACCATCGCCATAATCATTGGCGAAATTGGAAAGCACCTGTAGAGCAATGGTTGTTAATATAGCCAATAAAAAAACTGACCATTTAAAAAACCCATTGTAATCGGCAAAACAACCTGCTAATATAATTCCTGAAACAGATAGTGGTAAGGTTCGCAATCGCGCTGCTTCAACCCAATGTTTTATACTACTCATATAACCAATTTAAGGGATCCACTTTTTAGGAAAGTTTGGCTTACGTTTTTCCAAAAAGGCATCACGACCTTCTTTGGCTTCATCTGTCATATAAGCCAAGCGTGTAGCTTCGCCTGCAAATACTTGTTGACCAACCATACCATCATCAGTCAGGTTCATGGCGAATTTCAACATTTTTATAGATGTTGGCGATTTAGCCAATATCTCTTGAGCCCATTCATAAGCCGTGTTTTCAAGTTGGTCGTGAGGAATTACGGCATTTACCATACCCATTTCAAAAGCTTCTTGCGCTGAATAATTTCTACCTAAAAAGAAAATTTCACGAGCTTTTTTCTGCCCGACCATTTTAGCTAAATAAGCAGAACCGTAACCACCATCAAAACTGGTAACATCAGCATCTGTTTGTTTAAAAATGGCGTGTTCCTTGCTGGCAAGCGTTAAATCGCAAACTACATGTAAACTGTGGCCACCACCAACAGCCCAACCGGGAACAACTGCTATAACCGCTTTTGGCATAAACCGAATTAAACGCTGTACTTCTAAAATGTTTAACCTATGATAACCATCATCTCCAACATAGCCTTGATGACCTCTCGCCTTTTGGTCTCCACCAGAACAGAAACTCCAAATACCGTCTTTGGTTGAAGGCCCTTCAGCCGATAACAAAACAACTCCAATATTCGTATCTTCATTGGCGTCATAAAACGCATCATATAATTCACTTGTGGTTTTGGGTCTAAAGGCATTTCTAACATTTGGTCTGTTAAATGCTATACGCGCTACACCATTACATTTTTTATAGGTAATGTCTTCATATTCTTTAGCCGTTTTCCAGTTTGCTACATTCATTTTTTATATTTTAGTCAAAAATAAATTATTTTAAATTAACAGCTACAGTCCATGAAAAATATTATCTCACTTTCCTTTTTATTATTCCTTTCATTATGTGGTTTTTCACAGTCTTATGAATTTAAAACTATAATTGATTTAGAAGCTACAGATGTTATTAGCCAAGGCAATACAGGAACTTGCTGGAGTTTTTCGGCGTCGTCATTTTTAGAAAGTGAAATCATGCGAATCACTGGAAAAAATATTGATATTTCTGAAATGTACACCGTTAGAAATACCTACCCAGTAAAAGCTGAAAACTATATTATGCGCCAGGGCAAGGCTCAATTTAGCCAAGGTGGATTGGCACACGATGTAATTAATAGTATTGCCAAAAATGGTATTGTACCTCAAGTTGTTTACACCGGCTTGGATGATGAAGCATCCAGACACAACCATTCTGAAATGGTATCGGCTTTAAAAGGTGTATTAGATGTTTATATTGATAATCCAGGCAAAAGTCTTTCACCAAAATGGAAATCTACTGTCAACGCTATTCTTGATAATTATTTAGGTGAAAATATTGAAACTTTTATTTACGAAGGCGTGCCATACACACCGATGTCATTTCTAGAGATGACTAAAATAAATCCTGCTGATTATGTAAGTATAACGTCATTTACGCATCAGCCTTTTTATTCACATTTTATTTTAAATATTCCTGATAATTTTTCGAATGGAAGTTTCTACAATGTAAAATTGGATGAGATGATGGCTGTTATTAATTATGCCCTTGAAAATGGTTACACCGTTGAATTGGATTGCGATGTGAGCGAAACCACATTTTCCGCAAAACATGGTGTTGCTGTTATTCCTGAAGAAGATGCTAAAAAAGCGGAAGCTATAATAAGCGTGAGACCTGAAAAACATATTACACAAGCCTTTAGACAACAGGAATTTGAAAATTACAATACAACTGATGACCATTTAATGCATATTACTGGACTATTAAAAGACCAAAATGGAACCGTTTATTACAAAGTAAAAAATTCTTGGGGAACCGACTCCAGTCGTGTGGCCAATGATGGTTATGTATATATGAGTGAAGCATATATGAAGCTAAAAACCATTTCTGTAATGGTACACAAAGATGCGATTCCTAAAAGCTTAAAAGATAAATTAAAGCTATAATTGTTGGTTTAATTAAACTCGTCAGTTTGAGTGAATTTTATGATTAAAATGAATAAAATTAGTATCGAAAACTAGAGTTTTAAAATTGATGAAGTTCTCGATACAATTTTTGGTACCTCAAAATCACTCGAACAGACGCAATTAAAGTTTCAATTGCTAATTATTTTAAATATATACCGTCAGCTTCTATTTTAATAAGTTTTTGTTTGTATAAAGAACCAATAGCTTTCTTAAAGCTTTTTTTACTCATTTGAAGTATACGCTTAATATCTTCGGGATCTGATTTATCAGAAAGATTTAAATAACCGCTGTTATCTTCTAGTTCTTTCATAATCAATTCGGCATTGGGCTCAATATTTCGGTATCCAACTTGACCAAGAGCAATATCCAATTTATTGCCTGGACGTATTTTCTTGACAACACCTTTTAGGCGATCACCTACACTAATGTCTTGAAAAATATTGTCGTTATAGATAAGTCCTAAATGTTTTTTGTTTACAATAACATTCATACCAATTTCCGAAGGATGTGACACTATTAAATCGACTTCTTCAAATTGTTCAACCGATAATTCCTTATTACCTAAAAACCGATTGGTTTTGCTCGAAGCCACCAAGCGTTCTGACTTTTCATCTAAATAGCAATACACCAAATACCAGCCGCCTTTTTTCATTTTAAAGGCTTGCTCTTTAAACGGGCAGAATAATTCCTTGACCATGCCCCAATCTAGAAAAGCTCCCATTTTGGTAACCGCATTACAACGTAGCAAAGCAAAATCACCTCGCTTTATATAGGGTTTATCAGTTACAGCTACCAACCGTTCTTCATTATCCAAATACACAAAAACCTCCAATGAATCACCAATTTCAAACGATGCTGGCACATAACTATTAGGCAACAAAACCTCATTTTCCTCATTGTCACCTAAAAATAATCCAGGTTCAGTGTCCCTTAAAATGGTAAGCGTGTTATATTCTCCAATGTGTATCATGCGGCAAAGGTAAGGATAATCATTTTCGTAAACGCCACTATTTTATAAAATTGAAATACTCCAATAGCACCTCATCATTAACGGTTCTTGGTGTGAAAACCTCAAGCAATTTTGGAGTTTGTGAAGTTTCAAAGAACGTTTTTAGTTGTAATTTAAGTTGTTTTTCGGTTGAAGCCGAATCATACTCAAAATTGTACATCTTACACAAATGCTTTGCAGTTAGGTCATGCTTGGTTTCAAAATAGGTATCGAAATTTTGGGAGTCTTTATTTCCAGGCAATATTCTAAAAATACCACCACCTTGGTTGTTAATGACTATGATTCTGAAATTATTAGGAATATAATTATTCCACAAGGCATTGCTGTCATATAAAAAGCTTAAATCACCAGTAATCAAAGTTGTCTGCTTTTCAGATGCAACAGAAAACCCAACTGCAGTAGATGTACTACCATCTATCCCACTCGTACCACGATTACAAAACACCTCAAGTTTAGGGTTTAAATCGAATAATTGGGCATATCTCACTGTTGAGCTATTACTTAATTGTAATACTGAATCGTTAGGCAGATATTTAAAAACTGTTTCAAACACTTTAAAATCGCTAAACGGAATTTGCTTGACATATTCAGTATGTTTTTCAGCGCGTTTAATCTTTACTTTTTCCCAAAAAGGTTTATAATCACTTTTAACATAGTGGGTGGTTTCAGATAACAGATTTTCAAAAAACATATTCGGATGTATTTCCAAATGTTTTTCTAATTTGAAAAACGTATCATTGGCTTGACCTGCACCAATATGCCAATGTTGTTTGGGTTGATATTTCCTCAAAAAGGCTTTTACCTTTTTGGAAACTATTAGTCCACCAAAGGTTATCAAAATATCGGGTTGCAAAGCTTTAAAATCCTCCTCTTCAAATGGCGCAATTAGCTTATCTATACTCGGGAAAAAATTCTCATGGTGCAAATTTGATGTGGTTTCCGTAAAAACAATCACGCTATTATCTTTTGCCAACTCATCCAACCATTTTTGCTCAATATTGTTGGGATAATTCACACCAACCAAAACCATTTTTTTAGGTGAGCTATTCCATTCATCTAAACATTCGTTAAAAATGTAATCATCAATTTTTGATGGATTGGTATCTAATTGTACAACTTTTGGCTTAACCGACAAGGTATCCACTACCTCATACAATGGTTCGTCAAAAGGTACATTAATATGAACAGGCCCAGACTTCTGAATAGCCTTATTAAGCGCTTTATTTATTTCAATTTCATTTTCTTGTTGTAACTCTTGTTTGATACCTAAAAATCGCTCGAGTTTATTTTCTAAACTTTTGATGATTGCAGGTTCGTCTTCTTCTTGATTGCTAATAGAATCGTCTATTGGCAATTTTAAATTTGCTGAATATAAAATGTGATTCTTAAAAACATCCTTTTGGTTAATGGTCTGCCCATCACCAATTCCTATTAAATGTTTTGGTCTGTCTGCCGAAAGTACAACTAGAGGAATTTGACTATAAAAAGCTTCGGCAATTGCTGGATAGTAATTCAACAACGCACTACCCGAAGTACATACCAATGCTGTTGGATGTTGAAGTTTTTGCGCTATTCCTAAAGCAAAAAAGGCAGCACAACGCTCATCAACAATACTATAACAGGTAAAAAAGTCATCGTTTGAAAACCCTATAGTAAGCGGTGCATTTCTACTACCTGGAGAAATAACAATATGTTTTATGTTTTTAGCTTTACAAAGCTGAATTACAGTTTGGGCAAGAGGGATTTTAGGGTATTGCATACAGCATTAAATTCGCTTTGTAAAGTTACTAATAAGTAACAGTAAATAAAACTAGAGCAGCGCCTTTTTTACAGTCATAGATTTTGAGACGGTTTCTTGCCATTCCTCTTCAGGGTTTGAATCAAAGGTAATACCACCTCCTACATAAATTAATGCTTTATCTTGCTGTAATTGCATGCAGCGCAAATTGACATAAAGATTAGAAACGTTTTTAACTACAGCGTAAACATTATTTTCAACATTTTGTCTATTTCTGTTTCTCGATATCTGTTCTTTAAAATTGAGTTCACCCAAAAACCCAGTGTAGAATGACCTATCATAACCTTCCTCCTGCAAAATAAATTGCTTTGCCATTTCTTTAGGAAAACCACAAACAGCAGGTGTTGGATGCAGTGCTTTAATTATAGGTTTTAAATCTTTGGAATAAAGTGTCCCAGAAACAGTTGATTGTAAATGCACCAAATTTCCTGCCTGAACTGTTCTTGGTTTGGAAACATGAATCGTTTTCGACAAGTCCTTTAATTGTGAAACCACATAATCTGTAACTATTTGCTGTTCGTTTTTTTCCTTATCCGTCCAATTCGCCTCTCTAACACTTGATTGTTGAGTTCCTGCCAAAGACATGGTTTCAAACTGATTATTGGCAACCTTGATTAAAGTTTCAGGTGTTGCGCCAAGCCACAAACCAACCTTTGGATGATACCAACAATACACAAAAGCTTGAGGATAATTTATAAGTAAACTCTTAAATAGTTTTATAGGTTTACTATCTGATAAATCCTGAACATCAACTCTAGACAATACTACCTTTTTAAATTGACCTTCCTTAATTGCTTCAACACCTTTATGAACCAATTGCATATGATTTTGTTTTTGATTATCATAAAATGATTCGCATTGAAATGATAAATCCTCATTACTGCTTCGATTTGGGTGATAATCCGCTTCCATATATTCTGAACCATCCAAAGGAATAATTACAGTGTCATTTGACGTATCAAAAGGCGCAAAAACAAATCCACTTTCTTTAAAATCGGAAACGTAATTAACACCTCTATCTTTTTGAAGTAAGCCTTTTACAATAGTCTCGTTGTTTTTTCGATATACTACAAAAGGTAAATCTTGAGTGAAATGTTGTTCTAAAGAATTAAAAAAAGACGTTGAAGTCATGTTATTTTTTTCTTGGCAATGAAATGGTTGATAAGCGGCAGATTGAAATTAAATTATCATCATCATCGGTTACACGAATATCCAACAATTGTGTTGTTCTACCTTTATGAAGAAAGCTAGCTTTAGCATATACATAGCCTTCTGAAACACTTTTTACGTGGTTTGCGGTAATTTCAATGCCACGTACAAACACTTCTTCTAAATTTGAAAACAGGTGTGATGCAAAACTGCCCACACTTTCTGCTAAAGCAGCAGTTGCTCCTCCATGCAACACGCCATCAGGTTGGTGCACACGCGAATTGACAGGCATTTTCGCAATTAGAAAATCATCGCCGAAATCTACAATAGAAATTTCTAATGTTTCCAATAGGGTGTTTTTGGCCACTTCATTAATTTTTTTCAGCTTTTCTTCTTTAGTTAATTGCATAAAATTCCTGTATTTTTAAATCGAATTGTAAAAGTACAAAACCCAACTATAAAATGAATCTATCAGAAAAAGAAATATCCTATACCGCAACCAATACTTACGCTACATTAAATGAACTTACAGATAAAACAAAAAATGTCTGGATTGTTTTTCATGGTATGGGTTATTTAAGTCGTTACTTCTTGAGATACTTTGAATCTTTAAATTCTAATAAAAATTATTTTATTGCTCCGCAGGCACCAAGTAAATATTATATTGGACCTAAATACAAACATGTTGGAGCAAGCTGGCTTACAAAAGAAAACACCAAAAAAGACACCAAGAATATTATGAATTATGTTGAAAGTGTCTTACAGAATGAAAACTTACCAAACGATAAAAACTTAATTATTTTAGGGTATTCACAAGGTGTCAGTATTGCCATGAGATATTTAGCATTAAAGCAAATGAATTGCAATCATTTAATCATTCATTCAGGTGGTATTCCAGTTGAATTAAATCATGATAATTTTAAGTACTATTGTGGCAAAGTAACCTTAATTTACGGTAATCAAGACGAATATCTTAATGAAGACCGAATAAAGCATGAAATTGAAAAAGCAAAAAATCTATTTGGAGACCAGCTAGCAATAATTCCTTTTGAAGGGAAACATATTGTAAACACAAAGGTAATATCACAATTTGGTTAATTAAAAAAGGTGGTCAAAAATGACCACCTTTTATTTTTAATTCATATTTCTTTATTTTCTATTTAATATTATTTTCTTGATTTCTGAACCTTGGTTAGTAGTTATTCTAACAAATAGCACACGATCTCTAATTTTTG
Organism: Hanstruepera flava; assembly: GCF_023634025.1. Lineage (GTDB taxonomy): Bacteria > Bacteroidota > Bacteroidia > Flavobacteriales > Flavobacteriaceae > Hanstruepera > Hanstruepera flava. The sequence goes on from NZ_JALJCW010000005.1 coordinate 72,948, forward strand.
AGGTATCAATTAACATGGTTTCATCTGTACCCTTAACATAATTATTGATAACTTGACTTTGTAATAGTATACCATTCATGTTCATGACATCTACCGTAACTCTAGAATCAATATCTAACTCAAAGTTCACATTTAGCTCTTCAGTATCTTGACCTTGATAAGCTCTAAAACTGAATCCTGAAGATAAAGTACCTCCTATTCTACCTCTACATTGAGCACTACCCTCTGTAGCAAATAATCCGTTAACTGTCTCGTCAGAACCTGAACAAGAACATCCTATTTCGCTAACTCGAGCACAAGCTATTACATAGAACGCTCCTGGGACATCTATTGGTCCAACCGTATAAGTATTAAAATCACCTACGTCTGGCGAAATAAAGTTATATCTTTCTGGGCTCACTGTTTCCCTTCCGTTACTCAATAATGGGAATTCTTGACATCCCACATAAGTACTTGAAGAGTTTAATACATAACCATCATACATGGTGTAAACTACAGTAGCCGTGCCATTATTATAGAAAACTTCAACTTTTCCAGCTTCAGCAGCATAATCTGGTCTACATTCATTAGAGTTTGCATATAGCTTTAACTCATAAGGTTTTTCCTTTTCCTCACTAATGTAATTAGACCATCCCCATCTTGAAAATTCAGGAATAAAACATACGCCATTATCCCCTTCTGTTCTGGCAAAGGCTTCTACTTGATTGGTATTAACACTCTCTCCTTCCATCATCCACGTATATGTAACACTTACAGGTATAGCCTCATTTCCACAAGGATCAGTATATGTTGCTGTCCATGTTTGGGAATATTCACAACCGTTAATACTAACTGGTCCATCTGTATAAGGTTGTAATGGTATCCAGTCTTCAGAACAATTATCTTCCGCTTTAAACAATGGCACTACAATTTCTGGATTACAACCTAAATCTGCAGAATTTCCATTAGTTGTTATTATAGGAATTTCATTATCTACTGTCCATGTATAGGTAACACTTACAGGAATTGCTTCATTACCGCAAGGGTCTGTATATGTAGCTGTCCATGTTTGAGTCATTCCACATCCTTTAGTAGACGTAGGTCCTTCGGTATATGGTTCTAGTGGTATCCATTCTCCAGAACAGTTATCATCAGCTTTAAACAATGGTATTTCAATTTCCGGATTACAACCTAAATCACCAGAATTACCATTTGTTGAAATTACTGGAGCTTCATTATCTAATACCCAAGTATAAGTTATTGATACTGGTTCGGCTTGGTTGCCACATGCATCTGTATATGTAGCTGTCCATGTTTGTGACATTCCACAGCCTTCTGTGGCTTCTGGACCATTGGTTTCTGGTTCCAACTGCATTTGAGAATCCAAACAATTATCATAAACTTTAAATTGAGGTGCTTCAATCACATCTGGATTACAACCTAAATCTTGACTCTCATTAATAGTAAGAATTATTGGAACTTCGGTATCCACTATCCAATTATATGTTACACTTAAAGGAATAGCCTCATTTCCGCAGTTATCTGTATATGTAGCTGTCCATGTTTGGGTCATTCCACAACCATCTGTTGATTGAGGGCCTTCTGTAGTAGGTTCTAAATCCATTTCTGTTGCCAGACAGTTATCTTCAACCTTAAACAATGGAACTACAATTTCTGGATTACAACCCAAATCTGCATTTTGACTGTTTGATGTTATTACCGGTAATTCAGAATCTAGCGTCCAAGTTAATGTAATTGAAACTTCGTCTGCTGGATTGCCACAGGCATCAGAGACATTTGCTGTCCATGTTTGCGACATTCCACAACCATCTGTAGCTTCTGGTCCGTTTGTAGACACACTTACCTCTCCAACTGAACAATTATCATTAGCTGTAAATACTGGAGCCATAATTATGTCTGGATTACAACCTAAATCGCCACTTTGTATATCAGATACTATCACAGGGCTCTCATTATCTTCAGTCCACGTATATGTTATACTAACAGATTCTGCTTGATTTCCACAAGCATCTTCAACATTTGCTGTCCAAGTTTGTGAATACCCACAATCACCTGTAGCCACTGGCCCTTCTGTTGTAACAATTGGTTCAACTTCTCCACAATTATCTGTTGCAGTAAATGTAGGTTCTGTAATTTCAGGATTACAGCCTAAATCTGCGTTTTCATCATCAGTCGAAATTATTGGAGCAACCGTATCTCTAAATACTACATTTTGTCTAGCAGTACTTGTGTTTCCGCAAGCGTCAGTAGCTGTAAACTCTCTAATGAAGCATTTAGTAACTGGGCACTCATTATTAATTTCCCAGTTAATATTTGAAACTTCAACCACTCCTGGTCCACAACAGTCATCACTTGGATTATAAATGCCAAGTCCAAATCTATCTCCAGCCGATAATTCTATACTAAAACTGTCAGAGCCTTCTGATCCAGAACCTAATATTGTGAACAACTGGTCATTTAAATAATAAACTAAAGTATCCCATTGTGCCGTATCTCCATCATTAGTATATACCCAGTCAAAAGTCAGTATAACATTTTTAGCTGTAGTTAAACCAATTGTGAGATACTCTACTCCGAAGTTTCCTTCATTTGATCCCGTTACAGTAAATCCGTTTGGTAAATTTGAAAAATCTACTGTTCCGTTTCCTCCACCAAAAACTCCTGATGTCCAAGGTGTGTGCTCATAATAATCTTCGTATGTAACTACTACAGTCTCATCACTACAACTATCTGTTGCTGTTGCCATATCTGTTGGATCGTCTGCATCACATTCTAAATTTGCAGTGTCAGGAACAAAAGTGAATTCTGGAGGGGTTGTATCTTCAATTCTAAACGTTGCAGTTGTACTTGTTGAATTACCACAGTCGTCTGTTGCCGTGAAGGTAACAGTTTCCTCTCCTGTATTTCCACATCCATCAGATAGTCCATCTGAATCATTAGTCCATGTAACTGGACCGCATGAGTCAATAACCATGGCACCACCGTTGCTTGCCAACCAAGCCTCAAATACTTCTTCAGGTGTCTGATTTAAGCAATCTGCTACAATTTCAATTGAATTACTAGCATTCCCTTCAGCTACAAAAGCACCTTCAGAATCTGTTATCACCCAACTTACTTCATTGGGGTAATCACCTTCGTGATAAACTGTGATAACTGCATCACCAGTTGCCACCTCAAAAGGTCTAGGATCATTTTCTCCAGGAATTGGATCTTCACCACCAAATAAGTCAGCTAATGTTTGATCTTCCAAAACAACACTTCCATTGACCAGCACATCTACAGTATCGCCTTGCCATCCATCATTGAGACTATCAAATAATTGGATATAATATGTACATACCGAAGATCCTCCTCCAGTTCCACATTCTGCAGAACCATCTGACGCTTCTGATATTTCAGGAGCTTGTGTTTCTATTATATATGTAAACGACCAATCAACAAAACTACCATCACAATTTGTATATCTATAAACGTATTCTACCGTACCGTCACACCCTTCTAATTGAGAAATTGTATCTATTAATTCAGCTTGAATTTCTACATCACAAGAATCCACGATTACGGGTGGCTCAGGTGTTACAACATCTTCAGGACAATTAACTGTCAACATTCCATTGGGTGGAGCAACTAATCCTGCTTCATAATCTATTAAAATAACCTGCTCACATACCATAACGTTTTCACATGGTCCTTTTACCTCATAGAATCGCTTTATAGCAGCTTCACCACATCCTGGCTCTCCAATTATATAAACATCTTCAATGAATTCAACTATATAAATATTACCATCATCTGGAACTCCAACTGATGAAATATCTGGTTCTGGTAAATCCTGTGGACAGGATATATTTATTTTTGGCACACATACTATTTCAAAGTCAAACACTCCAGGTCCAGTTACTACCTCTACATTATCTGATGCCGAACAATTGGTATCTAAATCTGTAACCGTCAATGTATAGGTTCCTATAGCATCAACTATTGGCATTAGTGTATCTTCACCACTTACAATATTACCGTCACCTGTAGTCCATAAGTACGCCGCATTTACAACATTTGAAGACCCATTAAGTTGAACCTCGGAAATTGCACAATCTAATTCGGCTCCTGGTCCAGCATCTACATCAGGCAAAGGATATTCTTCCACTATCAACGTAAAGGTGTACGGACAGCCGTTATTGTCCTCCATTGGGAAATCGTGCGAACCTGCTGCATACTCCTGACCTTCATAGGTGTAGGTGTCGCCAGAACAGACCTGAACGGTATCGCTGTCATCTGGTGTAACTGGATATTCCTCTACTATCAACGTAAAGGTGTACGGACAGCCGTTATTGTCCTCCATTGGGAAATCGTGCGAACCTGCTGCATATTCCTGACCTTCATAGGTATAGGTGTCGCCAGAACAGACCTGAACGGTATCGCTGTCATCTGGTGTAACCGGATACTCCTCTACTATCAACGTAAAAGTGTACGGACAGCCGTTGTTGTCCTCCATTGGGAAATCGTGCGAACCTGCTGCATATTCCTGACCTTCATAGGTATAGGTGTCACCTGAACAGACCTGAACGGTATCGCTGTCATCTGGTGTAACCGGATACTCCTCTACTATCAACGTAAAGGTATATGGACAGCCGTTGTTGTCCTCCATTGGGAAATCGTGCGAACCTGCTGCATATTCCTGACCTTCATAGGTATAGGTGTCGCCTGAACAGACCTGAACGGTATCGCTGTCATCTGGTGTAACTGGATATTCCTCTACTATCAACGTAAAAGTGTACGGACAGCCGTTGTTGTCCTCCATTGGGAAATCGTGCGAACCTGCTGCATATTCCTGGCCTTCATAGGTATAAGTGTCGCCTGAACAGACCTGAACGGTATCGCTATCATCTGGTGTAACCGGATATTCCTCTACTATCAACGTAAAAGTGTACGGACAGCCGTTGTTGTCCTCCATTGGGAAATCGTGCGAGCCTGCTGCATATTCCTGGCCTTCATAGGTATAGGTGTCGCCTGAACAGACCTGAACGGTATCGCTGTCATCTGGTGTAACTGGATAAGCTGTTACGGTCAGAACCGTTTTATATGGACAGCCGTTAACATCCACTCGTGGAATGTCATAAACACCAGGAGCATACTCTATGCCTTCATAAATAAATGTATCGCCTCCTTCACAAACATTTCCTGATGCTTCATCATCCGGTGTAACTGGATATTCCTCTACTATCAACGTAAAGGTGTACGGACAGCCGTTGTTGTCCTCCATTGGGAAATCGTGCGAACCTGCTGCATATTCCTGACCTTCATAGGTATAAGTGTCGCCTGAACAGACCTGAACGGTATCGCTATCATCTGGTGTAACCGGATATTCCTCTACTATCAACGTAAAAGTGTACGGACAGCCGTTGTTGTCCTCCATTGGGAAATCGTGCGAACCTGCTGCATATTCCTGGC
>NZ_JALJCW010000006.1 GCF_023634025.1 Hanstruepera flava
AATCGTGCGAACCTGCTGCATATTCCTGACCTTCATAGGTATAGGTGTCACCTGAACAGACCTGAACGGTATCGCTGTCATCTGGTGTAACTGGGTATGATAAAACATCAATATTATAATTTCCTTCACCAAAACATGTTCCTGATGCTTCTACCTTTACATCATAATTTCCAGATTGTAATCCAGTAATTATAACTGGGTTATCAGATGTTACCAATGGTGTTCCATTGTTTACAGTAATTGTATAAGGTGCAGGAACACCATTACTAATATTTATTGTAATGGTACCATTAGAATCTCCATCGCAAATTGTAGAACCTTGAACATTTGCTGCTATTGGACAAAGGCTATTAGCTAAACTAGCAAAACACTCTGCTAATGTATTAAATCCTTGGTCAATGTACATATCTGCAGTGGCAATAGTTTGTCCAGATGGACTCCCATAAATATCATCATCTGAAATATCTTCCATTAAGCCAGCATTTACACCACCTACTCCCAAAATGAACATGTGTGTTCCTTCACTCTTTATTTGATTTGCTACTTGAACGGCATTGTAAATTTCCGCTTCTTCAGTATCTGAACCATCACCACAAAAATCATAACTGGAACTAATATTATTGGTGTCTGGTGTCCAAGCAGTTGGTACACCATCTGTAAAAACTAGCAATAAGTCTGGAGCAGCTAAAGCGTCTGCCAGCATTAAACCAGCTTGCCAATTAGTTCCTCCTAAATCGCCTTGATCTGGATTATAAGTTTGCCCATTATAGGCTATTCCATCAAAATAGTTATTCATACCGGTTATTACATTTGCAACTGGTGTATAGGAGTTGACAACATAATTAGCCACAGAACCAAACTCAATGACCGCAACATTAACTGGTGTACACTCTAATTCCTGCAGAAAGGCGTTAACACCATTTTCAACATCTTGTTCAGCATTAGCATTACCAATAGAATTGGATTCATCAATTACTAATATAACGTTAATACTACCTTGGCAACTAACCGATAAATCTGGATTAGCCGTTACAGAGTAATTAGGGCAATCATTACAATTGTCTCCCACATCATCGGGACAAAAGGTTTGTGATTGCATTTGTGTTGAGAAAAACAATAAAGCTAAAAACAATAGCATTTTTTTCTCTGAAAGATTTTTGAGGAGTGAAATGGTAAAACGCTTCATAATGGTTGATTTTTGTTAATAAAAACCAAACATAAATGAGTCACAGAATATGCAAAAATGAGGCTGACATATGCTATTAATCAACCTTTTTGCTATTAATTAAGAAAAAATCAATTTTTGAGAATTGATTTCTGTATGCTTAAAGAGAATAACCAAAAATATAATTTTTATTTAAACCACCAAACTTTTGATGTTATATATAGTTGTATTACAGATATTTACAGACGAACGGTAAATACTATTCAATAAATACATTAATTTTATAACATAATAACAATTAAAGGCTTTATTAAATATGCTTTCTGTATTAATAGAAAACCCATTTGTAAAATTATCGGTATTAGACCTAACCAATTATTCTGTGTTAAATAAGATTTCTAAAGAAGAAAACCTTATTTATTATTCTCCTTCAGATATTTCAACTCCAGAAAACCTTAAAGAGTATGTTCAAACAGCTGTTGATGGTTATTATCTTAAAACTACTATACCGTATTTAATATTTGATAAGCAAAAACAAGCATATGCGGGAACAACACGATTTGGATTAATCAATTGGAAAAACAAAACCTTACATATTGGTTGGACGTGGATTGGTAAAGCATTTCAAGGAACAGGTTTAAACAAACATGTTAAATTCTTGATGCTTCAGTATGCCTTTGAGGAATTACAATTTGAAAAAGTAGAATTCAGAATTGATGAACGCAATATTCGTTCTAGAAAAGCCGTAGAAAAACTGGGTGCTACATTAGAGGGTGTTTTACGCAAAGACACCTTAATGCTCGATGGTTTTAGGCGTAGTACCTGTTGCTATGGTATTTTAAAGGATGAGTGGCCAGGTATAAAAGAGTTGAGATTTCAGGGTTTTGATTCATATCACTAATTTATTTACTATATCCTTTACAGGCAAAATGGCATTAGTATGCTCTATACTTGGTCCTGCAACCCAAACCGTTTTGTAGGTTGCTTTCAGCGCGGCTTTTTCTGTAGCCTTCATTCCGATATAAAAGCGTAACATTTTGACCCATTTCTTAAGCTTTCGATTTTTATTTAAGGTTCTTTCTAGCCAAGGTGATTTCGTTCCTATTTTTTTTACATAAGGCGTATTAATCACCGTACATGGCGTACCCGATATTCGCTCGGTTACAACAATATCTTTTGAACCATAATCTACACAAGCCTGTTTATATTCTTGTGTCACTCCTGCTTCTTCTGAAGCTATAAACGGGCTGCCAACCGAAACACCTTCGGCTCCATAACCCAATATCTCTTCAATATCGGCTTTACAGCCAACACCACCTGCTGAAATTATTGGGATTGACACATTTTCTTTTAATAATGAAATAATTTCTTTTGGTGATAAGTTTCCTCGATGTCCACCTGCTTCATTGTTTACAGCAATAACTGCATCTGCTCCTAGCCTTTCTACTTTTTTTGCAAAATGCAAATCGGTTACATCACAAAAGACCTTTATGCCTACTGCATGAGCTTCCCGTATGGTTTCTTCAGGACTACCAAGTGATGTTATTATAAAATCACAACCTTCCTCACACAATACTCGTAATTGCTCTTTATATTTAACATTAGATTTATTTACTATCAAATTAAATCCAAAAGAGCCACCCTCAACCTTTGCTTTTTTAAGCTCTTTAATCGCATCACGCAATTCTGATAAAGTTCTGTAGTTTAATGCAGGAATGCATCCCGCTATTCCAGATTTCATGGCTTCAGTAACCATACTGGTATTTGAAACCAAAAACATAGGCGCTTGAATAATGGGATGATTTATATTAAGCAGTTGAGTAAGTTTTGTTTGCATATTGGATTATGTTTCCTACAAATATAGCTAATTTATTATGCGCGCATAGTATATTGCGTAAATAAATTATAACCTTATAGCAGGTATCATTCTAATAACAAAACATATTCACTTGACAATAAATTTTACACTAAAAAGCCCAGCTAATTAGCTGGGCTTTAACTTTTGATTAATATTAATAAAGTTTATTTTCTAGGCTTAAAAGAAACTATTTTCTTAATCATTACGCCTTTTTTAGTAGTTAATCGTACTAAAAACAGCTGATTATCAGTATTCGTCATGTCTATTGTAGTAACTGCTTCAGTTCCTTTAATATAACTAACATTTTCCACCTTTCTAATCAATGCCCCTTTAATATCAAATATTTCTAAAGTTACATCGGTTTCATAAGGTATATTGTAAGCAATATTCACTTCCTTATCAAAAGGTACTGGATAAGCTTTGAAACTGTTAACAATTCCAGATATTGTTTCGTTTCCTTCCTCACATTCAAAAGCATCCATAAATTCAGTTTCTCCACTATCATCAGAATATATGTCCTCTTTTTCTGGACTGCACATGCAAACTATTTCACAGGTTACTGCATGAGCTATAACATATATACCTTCTGAATTATCTGCCATTTCGTTGTCTATAACAACCGTATAGCTATACACGTTTCCTGAAAATGATGGATTGAATGGATATTGTCCTGGTGCTACTGTTGGTCTTCCGCGATTTTCTGGATACGGATCGCAACCCACATATACATGTGCTTCATTCATTGTGAAGCCCTCAAAAATCTCATAAGTAATTTCTACTTGTGATTCAGTATATGTTACATGAACAACACCTACTAATTCACCTCTATTGGTATCACAATGTGCTGCTCCAGCCCATAAATCCATTTTATACACACCATAATTTGGTAAATAATTAGTCCAACCCCAACGTCTAAAATCAGGAATGAAGCATTGGTCTCCAGAATCTGCTTTTGCAAAAGCAGTTTCACAATTATCAACCAGATCAAACTCTCTGATTATAGTACAGGTTTCTGTACCTAAATTACCACAATCATCATACACCTCAAAGTCATAATAGCCAATTTGCGAACATCCATCTTCAGATAATACAATTCGTGTTGGACCATCAAGCGTTAATGTGCCACCTGCTGAACAGTTGTCAGTCCATTTTGCTGATAATGATGGGAATTCATCATTACACAATGTTGGTAAATCTTCTGGACACGTAATAACTGGATCGATCATATCGTACTCTCGTGATACTCGCGTGGTCTCGGTATCATCATTGCCACAATCATCCGTAATGGTGAACGTATAAAGTCTGTACTGGATACAGCCATCTTCACTCTCGCCATCATCTACACCGCCATCTGACTGGATGCCCTGACCTCCTGCCGAACAGTTGTCTGTCCAATCCGTCGTCAAGAACGCTGGCCAATCATCGTTACAGTTTGCCAATTGGTAATCGGGTACGTCTACGATCTCTGGATCGGTCATATCGTACTCTCTGGCTACCCGCGTGGTCTCGGTATCATCATTGCCACAATCATCCGTAATGGTGAACGTATAAAGTCTGTACTGGATACAGCCATCTTCACTCTCGCCATCATCTACACCGCCATCTGACTGGATGCCCTGACCTCCTGCCGAACAGTTGTCTGTCCAATCCGTCGTCAAGAACGCTGGCCAATCATCGTTACAGTTTGCCAATTGGTAATCGGGTACGTCTACGATCTCTGGATCAACATCATCAGCAGCTACTGTAAATGTGGTTTCACAAAATTCTTCTTGTTCACAATCATCGCTTACAGCATATCTTATTTTTGCTACGCCTCCACCACAAACACTAGGAGCCGTAAAGTTTTCTAATGTTACTTCTTCATCATCTATATAATACGTAAAGGCTTCAATAACAGTACCTCCACCGCCTTCATAAGTAAAGCCAGTTGGGTTTTTCCAATCATTAAACCTAGTATCTATATCATCGGTACAACTAACAGCATCCGTATCTGGACAATCAGGAATTAATGTTTCCGCTGTGTTAATACTATTAACAGTAAACTCTTCACTTTCGGCAGTACAACCTGGGAAACCTGCTAGCATAACTGTTGCAAACACTTTATAAACACCAGGTTCTGTTGCTGCATATGTATTGGAGTTAGGGTCTGTTCCCGGAATCAAGACGCCATCTTTATACCATTCATAGGTATAAGTCCCGGGTGGTTGAGCTGTTGCCGTTAAAATGACTTCAGTCATAAAACAATCTAAATCTCCACCAGCAAGTGTAACCGTATATTCTGGCGTATCACCCAAATCAAATGGTCCTGCCATATCTTTAAGTTCAGCCGTAAAGGAATCTGATGAACGTGTTTTAACAATTACGCTTCCTAATGGTGCTTGACATTCACCGCCTGTACTTCTGGTATCTAAACCTAAAAGTGTTGCGTTAATACCAAACTCTGCCAAAGTTGGAGAAATATATTCATTGGTAAAGCTTCCGCCAGGATCAATAGTTCCCCAAGAAGGTGCTGCTACGTTTGCAGATGTATTTACTTGTGCAAAAATAGCTGCTTCTCCTGTAATATCAGACCTTAAAGAAATTCTTGCATACCCATAAGGGATATTATTATCATTATTACAATTGTAAAATTCAAAATTACCATTTTCGTCTCCAAAGTTAAATGGTCTAAATGCCAATGAATTAAATGCTGTAAATGATGCATTTCCACCAGGAAAATCATCACTATCTATCCAAGCATATAATCTGACGTCTGCTACCGATCCGCCATTGGTATAATTAGCCGATAATATCACATCACCGTGAGTAATCACTGCTCCACTTGCTAAGTCAAATTCATAGGATGTATGACCGCAATCGGTACCGCCTGTAACTATTGTACCATTATTGTTGTTATCAGCCGGAACTTCGTCTTCATCTGGTATATACGTTACCTTTTCTCTAAAATACTCAAAGTCAATGTAACTTGTTCCATTATCACTTCTAGTAGAAGCAGCAGCAAATGCCCATTCATCATCATTATTTGGAAAAACGGCATCTGAATCACGTCTCAAATGAGCATAAATGTCAATAATATCATTCTTTTGAGGTACGTCTCCCTCTTTAATGGTCCACGTTGATGGATCATCAAAATTCTTGTCATCACCGGCACCAAATACATTAGAGTCCATATTACCACCATTGGTATTTTGGTCTCGAATGTACACAGCATCAATCCATGTATCACCATTTACAACAGTGTAAACAGGAACTGACATTCTAAATTCTTTTGAAACATTGGCACCAGAAGCTAATTCAGCTATGTCAGCTGCATTAGTTTCATCGATAACTCCCAGACCAGTTGCGCCTTGAACCCAATCGTCTGTTCCCATTCCAGAATCTGGACTAAATGAAAACAGCCCAGAATAAACATCGGCATCTACACCAAAATTTACGTGTATAGATGACCCTAACGGAACTGATTGCGCTTGAACACTATTGTTTGAATTGAGCATAAAGCCTAAAAACAAACAACAGAACAATAGCATTTTTAAAGGACTTTGCTTTACTCGCCAATCCTTAAATGAAGTAATTTTGTAATTCATCATAACTTACATATTTAATTAATACCCTCGTTGCATAAACAAGTAAGCTATGTGTAAAAAAGAAAAAATGGAGCAATATAGCCTGAATACACTAGCGCGTATTCAATTTAAGTTTGCTACAACCAATATATTGCTATTAAATATTCTATTGAGGAGTCATAAATATAAGCTATTTATTTTTAATTAACAAAAAAAACACACGCAATACACTAAAAAACAATTAATTACACCAACATTAAACATCAAAAAGAAAATTGCTGAAAATAAAAAAAGACCCAAAATATTTTGGGTCTTTTTTTTAAGTGCTTTCAAAAAAGTTTATTACTAAAACCTATTATTTCTTTATAAATTTATAGGCTTTTGACGTGTTATTAATTTCTAATTTAATTAAGTAACTACTAGGTTTTAAATTTGAAACATCAATTTGGTTATTAATAATACTCTTTCCGTCTACCTTTAAAACCCGTTCTCCAAGCACATTATATACTTCAATATTTGAAATTGGTTGATTGGTTTTAAACGAAAGTTCGTTGATAACTGGGTTTGGAAAGATTGAAAAACCACTAAATTCATTATCTACTGTAGATAAAGTGTTCGTGTATTGCACTCTAAAATCATCTAACAAAAGATAATCTTGATTGCTACAATTAAAGTGTCTAAAAATTAATTTAACAGATTTATTGGCATAAGTATTAGGAATATCTATTTCAATATCTGTTGCTGATGCAGCACCACCTTGTGTTAATGTTTGCTGAAACAGCACATTGTCATATGGGCTACCTACTCCAACTTCCTGAATATATACTGTATACGATTCAAGGTAATTAGTAGCACTTGAAGAAGCTACACGTATTGTAAGCTTAATGTCATTAGCTTCATCAGGAATAAAAAAAGCTGGTGTAAAAAGGGCATTATCAGGTGTCAGTGAGCTAGAAGGTGACCCATAAAATCTACCTGATTCAAAACCAAAGGTTTCTCCCCCTGAATAATAAAACCAGTTTGAACCATCTCCGTCTAAATCTTCACCTGACCATCCTGTTAAATCTTCACAATCTGAAGACCAAATAGTTGTTTGGGCTGTAATTGTCCCCATAATTACCATAAACACAGTAAGGTGTAAAAGTAAATTTCGTTTCATAACTTTTGCTATTAATATTGATGGAATAAATGTATTTAAATCAGTTATTTTGTCTTTAAAGTGTATGATTTTTTCGATAAAACGCAAATTATTTGTAAGAATTATAGATTTTTTGTAATCCAAATCCTATATTAATAAAACAAAAACGCAACCATTTTTGATTGCGTTTTTTTCTAAATATTATATAAAAATATTCTTGAGATTCCTCGACTATGTTCGGAATGACAATTTATTTTACTTCTTCGAAGTCTACCTTTCGACTCCGCTCAAGACAGGCTACTTGACTTCTTCGAAGTCTACGTCTTCTACATCACTTCCTTCGTTTGATGCTCCTGCATCACCTTCTGGTTGTGCCTCTGCTCCACCTTGTTGAGCTTCAGCTTGTGCCTTGTACATCTCTTCGCTAGCTACTTTCCATGCTTCATTAATTTTCTCTAAAGCAGGATCAATAACAGCTAAATCTTTTGTTTCGTAAGCTTTCTTTAACTCTTCAAGCGCTTCTTCAATTGGTTTCTTTTTATCATCAGATAATTTATCACCAAATTCTTTTAATTGACTTTCTGTTTGGAAAATCATAGCATCGGCTTGATTCAACTTATCAGCTGTTTCTTTTGCTTTAGCATCAGCTTCTGCATTGGCTTCTGCATCAGCTTTCATTTTTTGTATTTCCTCTTCGGTTAATCCTGAAGATGCTTCAATTCTGATATCTTGTTTTTTACCAGTCGCTTTATCTTCAGCAGACACTTTAATAATACCATTGGCATCAATATCAAATGTTACTTCAATTTGAGGTGTACCTCTTCTTGCCGGTGGAATACCATCTAAATGAAAACGTCCAATAGTTTTATTATCTGCTGCCATTGGCCTTTCACCTTGTAAAACGTGAATCTCTACCGATGGTTGATTATCTGCTGCTGTTGAGAATACCTGACTCTTTTTTGTAGGTATGGTTGTATTGGCTTCAATTAACTTGGTCATTACGTTACCCATTGTCTCAATTCCTAATGACAATGGTGTTACATCTAATAACAATACATCTTTTACATCACCTGTTAATACACCACCCTGAATTCCAGCTCCCAAAGAAACTACCTCATCTGGATTTACACCTTTACTTGGTTTTTTACCGAAGAATTTTTCTACAGCTTCTTGTACTGCAGGAATACGTGTAGAACCACCAACAAGAATAATCTCGTCAATATCACTTTTTGATAAACCTGCTGCTTTTAATGCAGACTCACAAGGCTCAATAGTACGCTTAACCAAATCGTCAATTAATTGTTCAAATTTAGAACGTGTTAAAGTACGCACCAAGTGCTTTGGTCCGCTAGCGGTAGCCGTAACGTAAGGTAAATTGATTTCGGTTTGAGCAGAAGATGACAATTCAATTTTTGCTTTTTCTGCAGCTTCCTTTAAACGCTGTAAAGCCATTGGGTCTTTACGCAAATCCATATCTTCTTCAGCCTTAAACTCATCTGCTAACCAATTGATGATCTTTTCATCTACGTCATCACCTCCTAAATGTGTATCTCCATCTGTTGATAATACCTCAAATACACCATCACCTAATTCTAAAATAGAAACGTCGTGCGTACCACCACCAAAATCAAATACAACAATTTTTTGGTCTGTTCCTTTTTTATCTAAACCATAAGCTAATGCGGCTGCAGTTGGTTCGTTAATAATTCTTCTAACTTTTAATCCTGCAATTTCTCCAGCTTCTTTAGTAGCTTGACGCTGACTATCATTAAAATAAGCAGGAACTGTAATAACTGCTTCGCTTACATCTTGGCCTAAATAATCTTCAGCTGTTTTCTTCATTTTTTGAAGAATCATAGCTGATAATTCTTGAGGTGTATATAAACGACCGTCTATATCAACTCTAGGTGTATCGTTATCACCTTTTACTACTTTATATGGTACACGTTCTGCTTCTTTTTGAGATTCAGAATACTTGTTCCCCATAAAACGCTTAATTGAATAAACAGTTTTTGTTGGATTAGTTACAGCCTGACGCTTCGCTGGATCGCCAACTTTTATTTCACCACCTTCTACGAAAGCGATTACTGAAGGTGTTGTGCGCTTACCTTCTGCATTAGGAATAACAACGGGTTCGTTACCTTCCATTACAGATACGCATGAATTTGTTGTTCCTAAATCGATTCCAATAATTTTACTCATAATACTATGTTACTTTTTATAGATTTTCGTTCTAAACGAAAAAGTTGTGTTCATTTTTAATTCGGTTTGTATAAGTCAATGATTGTGCCATGTCAAAAAATATGACAGCTTGTCACATTTTAATATTAATACGTTAAAACATAAGACATCTCTTCAATTATTCTTATTTTAGATTCAGAAACAAATCGTATTTATCATGAAAAAAATTGCAATCTTATTTATTACTATTTTCAGTCTAGTTATTACATCTTGTGAAGGCCCATCTGGACCTCCTGGTCCGCAAGGTCAAGATGGTGGTCTTATAGTTGCCCCAGCTTTTGAAATTGAAATAGATTTTACTCCAGGAAACAACTACGAATATTTTGAACCCTATGGTTTTGAAATTTATCCTTTTGATATGACCCTAGTTTACATACTGTGGGAAACTGTAAATGGTCAAGATATTTGGCGCTTATTACCGCAAACTGTTGAGTTTAGTGATGGTACGTTAGTATATAACTACGATTTTACTCGAGATGATGTGCGCTTCTTTTTAGATGGCACAACTGATTTTAACACATTAGATCCTTCATGGACGCAAAACCAAGTTTTTAGAGTAGTTGTTGTTCCTGCTGATAATGTTGGCAGACAAAACTATTCTGACATTAATGTGGTTATGGATGCCTACAATATCAAAAGTTTTGAAAAACGCTAATCGGTTTTAAACTTTTCATTTTTTTGTTCTGTCATTAAGAACTAAATGTATATTTGTGGCCAATTTTAACTGATGTTTTATGGAATGTATTTCAGTTTTTGACATGCTCAAAATTGGTGTTGGCCCTTCAAGTTCGCATACATTAGGGCCATGGCGTGCTGCTGAACGATGGATTGAAGAATTGAAAGCTAATAATACCTTTAATAAAGTTGAAAAAATATCGGTTGATTTATATGGTTCTTTATCATTAACAGGAAAAGGCCATGCTACAGATCTTGCCGTAATGCTTGGTTTAAGCGGTGCTGACCCTGAATTGGTTCCTGTTGAATCTATTGATGTTATTATTAAGTCTATTGAGAATTCTAAAACTATTCTTTTTAATAATGAACTCCCATTGGATTTCGACCCTGATAAGGATATTACCTTTAACAAAAACTTTCTGCCCTTTCATTCCAATGGTTTAAAATTTTCTGCGACCGTCAATGGCAGAAAGCGTAGTTCTACATTTTATTCTATTGGTGGTGGATTTGTAGTTAAAGAAGAACGCAAAAATTCCAAGAAGAATAAAACCATTTTTCAAAATACATTTCCCTATCCCATAGCCAAAGGGACAGAGCTGCTACAATTTTGTTCAAATTTAAACATGTCTATTTCTGAAGTTGTGTTGGAAAACGAAAAATCGATTAGACCAATTGAAACTATTGATTTTGAGTTGCAACGTATTTGGAATACCATGCTCGAGTGCATGTATGTTGGTTGCCATTCTGAAGGTGTTTTACCTGGTGGTTTAAATGTAAAACGCCGTGCTTTTGACATGCACCAAAGATTAATCGGAGATATACCGTATAATGACCCTGTAGAATGGATTGCTGCCATACGAAATACCGAAGTTAAGTTTCGTCAAATTATTAAATGGGTGAGCTGTTTTGCTTTGTCTGTAAATGAAGTTAACGCATCACTAGGACGTGTGGTAACAGCTCCAACTAACGGTAGTGCTGGCGTTATTCCTGCAGTTTTAATGTACTACTTGGTAATTGAAAATCACGATGGCAATTTTGAGGATATAAAACGTTTTCTTTTAGTTGCCAGTGAAATAGGAAGTATATTTAAAAAAGGCGCCACTATAAGTGCCGCAATGGGTGGTTGTCAAGCCGAAATTGGTGTGTCATCTGCCATGGCTGCTGGAGCTTTGTGTGAACTTCAAGGCGGTACACCCGAACAGGTTTTAGTAGCTGCCGAAATTGCTATGGAACATCATTTAGGTATGACTTGCGACCCAATAGGTGGATTGGTGCAAATTCCTTGTATAGAACGCAATGCCATGGGTGCCATAAAAGCCATAAACGCCTCAGAATTAGCTTTAGATAGTGATCCACATCACATGAAAGTACCTTTAGACAAGGTTGTCAATACCATGTGGGAGACAGCCAAAGACATGAACTCCAAATATAAAGAAACCTCTGAAGGTGGTTTAGCGGTTGGTGTTAACCTAACAGATTGTTAACTATTTAACCTTTATTGGCTTCGCAATCACTGCGTCTTCTGGAATCTATTAAGTATACTATTTTCCACTGACCGTTATCATGAAATAATTGGAATGAATTTACACCACAATGGCTAAAATTCCCATTGAACCAAAACTCATAAGGTGTCCAAGCACTGGCCATATTTCCATCTACTTTAATAACATAATCCAATAAGCGTTCGTCCCATTTCTGATCTGCAGTACGTTTGGCAATGGCTTGAAGTAAATCATTGGAATCACCAGTTTGTATAATATCTTTACCTTCTTTATTTCTATACGTTGATTGGGTTGGAAATTTCCCCATCATAACCGTTTTCATCAAGACAGTATCGCCTTTATGAAACCCTTCAAAAAATGTATCAATTGCTGCTTGTACATTTTTGGTTTCATCGGTTTGACCAATAGCTGTAGAAGAAATAATAATAGCTACTAAAAGTAATATTCGTGTCATAATTTTAATTTTGTTTCTAATTTAATCTATCGACTTTGAAGTGAATGCCCATTAAAGAAAATTTTAACACTAATCACTTAATTTAGTACTTTTACAGCCACCTTAAAATTATAAGTATGTCAGTTGCAAAAAACGATTACAAAAGAATTACTGTAAAAACATTGGTTGATATGAAGGCTAATGGAGAAAAAATTTCAATGCTCACGGCTTACGACTATACCATGGCAAAAATTGTTGATGGTGCCGGTGTTGATGTTATTCTTGTTGGAGATTCTGCCAGTAATGTAATGGCTGGACATGAAACTACACTACCCATAACCTTAGATCAAATGATTTATCATGCTTCGTCTGTAGTTAGAGCCATAGATCGTGCATTGGTAGTAGTTGATTTACCATTTGGAACGTACCAGAGTGATCCTAAAGAAGCTTTAAGATCAGCCATTCGCATCATGAAAGAATCTGGCGGACATGCTGTTAAACTAGAAGGAGGTAAAGAAATTAAGGACTCTATAAAACGTATTTTAAACGCAGGAATTCCAGTAATGGGTCATTTAGGTTTAACACCGCAATCTATATATAAATTTGGAACCTATACGGTTAGAGCCAAAGAAGAACAAGAAGCCAAACAATTAAAAGAAGATGCCTTAATGTTGGAAAAAGCGGGCTGCTTCGCTATTGTACTAGAAAAAATCCCTGCAAAATTGGCTAAAGAAGTTGCCGAAAGTATTTCTATTCCTGTTATTGGCATAGGAGCTGGAAATGGTGTTGATGGTCAAGTTTTAGTGCTTCATGATATGATTGGAATGACTCATGAATTTAATCCACGTTTTCTTCGTCGATACATGAGTTTATATGAAGACATGACCAATTCAATATCGCAATATGTAGATGATGTAAAATCTATGGATTTCCCAAATGATAACGAGCAGTATTAGTGAATAAAGTACTTTCAAACAAAGATAATCTCCAAGTTCTTTATGAGGACAACCATATTATCATTGTAAACAAGCGTGCAGGCGATATTGTTCAAGGTGACAAAACTGGTGATAAGCCTTTAAGTGAAGTTGTAAAAAATTACTTAAAGGAAAAGTACAACAAACCTGGTAATGTGTATTTAGGAGTCGTACACCGTTTAGACAGGCCTACAACAGGTATTGTTCTATTCTCTAAAACCAGTAAGGCTCTACCTAGATTAAATAAATTATTTTCAGAAAAAAAAGCAAAAAAAACATATTGGGCTTTGGTTAAAAACAAACCGCCGAAAATAAAAGACACACTTGTTCACTGGTTGAAAAAGAATCCCAAAAACAATAAATCTACTGCATATATTAAAGAAACTACGGACAGTAAAAAGGCAATACTTCATTACAATACATTAAAAAAGCTAGATAACTTTTATCTATTAGAAATTGCTTTAGAAACTGGAAGACATCATCAAATACGCTCACAACTATCTAGTATTGGTTGCCCTATAAAAGGTGATTTAAAATATGGTTTTAACAGAAGTAATAAAGATGCTAGCATTAGCCTTCATGCACGACAACTTGAATTTACCCATCCAGTTTCAAAAGAAAACATATTCGTAACCGCTCCTTTACCTGACGATCCGGTTTGGAACGCATGTCTATAGTTTTAATGTTTCAGCTACTCTATAAGGATAGTCAATTATCATAGAGGTTCCTTTTCCAGGAGTCGATTCCAACTTGAAGCTTGCTTTAACCAATTTAGCCCTATTATCCATGTTCAATAAACCGGCCCCATTTTCTATAGTATTAACATCAAAGCCCTTGCCATTATCTTCAGCTTGTATAACAAGTTTGTCTTCTAAATATTGAAGAGCAACTATAAAACTTTCAGCTGAAGCATATTTAACTGTGTTAGATAAAAACTCCTGAAAAATTCTAAACAGTATGATACTATCTTTATTGTTTCGAAGCATAGTGTTATCGCCTTCAACTTTTAATTCTGCTCTAATAAGTTGTAATCTATTCAGCCTTTCAACTTCATTTTTAATAGATTCCAAAAAACCACGATTAGCAATTACGTCGCTATTCAAAGATTTGGACAATGCTCTTACTTCCCGTAAACTATCCTTTACAACATCTTTGGTTTCTGTAAACTGGTTTTTGATGGTATCATCAACCGAAGTCGCCATAATACTTAACTGCATATTAGCAACAGAAAGCAATTGCCCAATATTATCATGTAACTCTTGCCCAATGTTCTTTAAAGTTTCTTCTTGAATTTCTATTTGTGTATTAGAAAGTTCTTCTTCAAAAGCCTGCTGCTGCTGTATTTTATCTCGGATGAGTTTGTTTTTTCTTTTTTGAAAAACTACAAAAAACACTATAATTAAAGCACACAATACTAACAAAACACCAACCATATAAATCAACAAATTACGTTCTGCTGAAGTAGAAACTGGCTTTTGCAGTTCAAAAAAAACTAATAATTGATTAATCATAATCGGGATGTGAAACTATTAGACCAACTGTATAGGTTATATACATAAATGAAATCGCTATTAAATTTATACGGTTTCGTAAATTAACATAATCGGCATCCTCTAAATTAAAATAATGCTCAAAGAATACCAGCGGAGTTTGAATTAACCATAAAATCAATATAGCACAACTGATATAAAACCCTAACGCTTTGTAAAAATTCAGGATTCTATCGCTTTGCAAAACCTCCAAAAAATAGAAAAAAACACATTTCAAAATTATCATTAAGCTGGCTATCTTATTAAATGGTAATGAAGTATTAAAAAACTTTGGGAATGTAAAAACAATTTCTAAAACGGAAATAATTAAAAACATAACTAGTGATATTTTTAATATTCGTTTAGATATTTTACTATTTAAAATTTTCTGAAAGTACCAGGCAAAAAAAACTGTACCACCAATACTCCAGAAAATGGTAAACCACCAATAATTTTTTTCAAGTAAAGTGCCTTCCAAAAAATTCAAAAAACCGTCATCCCTAACATAAGAAGCATATTTTCCCAAAAAGACAATAATCACTATATAAACTAAAAAATATATAAAATATTTAGCATTAGTTCGTCTGTACTTTTTAAAAAGGATTAACCCAGTTATCGCAGCTAAAAGCTCTAGCACAAAATAAACAAATGTGCTGTGTTTAGTTAAGAAGTCAAACAATAGTCCTTAAATTATTGTGGATAATTAGCTGAAGGTGGGTAACCACCTTGTCCATCATTCATGCCATCACCACCGGGAATATCGCCACCAACACGTTTAAAATTCAATAAAGTACTGCTTCCTTCAGATAATGACTCACTACCTGTTGGCACCATAAATACAGTCGTGTAACCAGCTCCTAATTTAGGATCATCAGGATAGGCTGCCATATAAATACGAATACCATCCATATTATAACCTAATGCAGTAGATTGACTATCGGCATACTTTAAATAATTTTCAACATCAACCTTTGAAAACCAAACCGAACGATTATCTCCACCGCTACGAGTTACAATTGAATCGCTAATTAAATTATATCTTGAATTATAAGCTTCATCTAATACTTTGGCTTGTTTTGGAGTAATTAATCCTGATGGTTTTGTTATTGCCATATCGTCTACATGAGGAGACCCTTCGCAATTTGGACAAAAGTAATATGTTGCTAATGCTCCAATAATAAGACCTAAAATAAGTGGTGTAAGTTTTTTCATAATTAGTATGTTTGGTTAATATTTAGTTTTAAAGTTAACAAAAAAATTAGCCTAGCCAACCTTCCCTGTCTAAACTTCTATATTGAATAGCTTCACTTATATGTGAGCCATTTATACAATCAGAGTGTTCCAAGTCAGCAATAGTTCTTGCTACTTTTAAAATACGATCGTATGCACGAGCGGATAAATTCAATCGTTCCATTGCTGTTTTTAATAATTGCATAGAGTCATCATCCAACTTACAGTGCTTTCTTATCTGCTTGGTGTTCATTTGGGCATTATAATGCACTTTATTAGATTCTTTAAAACGCTTGGTTTGAATTTCTCTAGCAGCAGTAACACGTTTTCTTATATCTACTGATGACTCTGCTTTTCTATCATCTGACAGTTTTTCAAAAGGCACAGGAGTAACTTCAATATGAATGTCTATCCTATCTAACAATGGTCCTGAAATCTTACTCAAATAACGTTGCATTTCGGCAGGTGACGAGGTAACAGGTGCATCTGGGTCATTAAAATAACCACCTGGACTCGGATTCATACTAGCAACTAACATAAATGATGACGGATAAGTCACCGTAAATTTGGCTCGAGAGATTGTTACTTCTCTATCTTCTAAAGGTTGACGCATGACTTCTAAAACCTCTCTTTTAAATTCTGGTAATTCGTCAAGAAACAAAACACCATTATGGGATAGGGAAATTTCACCTGGTTGTGGGTAACTACCACCACCTACTAATGCGACATTAGAAATAGTATGATGTGGACTTCTAAAAGGACGTTGCGACATTAATCCTGTATTTTCTTTAACACGCCCAACAACTGAATGTATTTTAGTGGTTTCTAAGGCTTCACTTAATGTCATTGGTGGTAAAATACTTGGCAAACGCTTTGCAAGCATGGTTTTACCAGCACCTGGCGGACCAATTAAAATAATATTATGTCCACCAGCAGCAGCTATTTCCATACAACGCTTAATACCTTCTTGACCTTTTACATCAGAAAAATCAAATTCTGGGAAATTAAGTTGCTTTTCGAATTCTGCTCGTGTATCAATTATGGTTTGTTCTAACTTCTCGCCTTTATCAAAGAAGTTTATGACTTGCTCAATGTTTTCCACACCAAAAACTTCAAGGTCATTTACTATAGCTGCCTCTTTTGCATTTTGAATTGGGAGAATAAACCCCTTAAATCCTTCCTCTCGTGCCTTTATGGCAATAGGTAAAGCACCTTTTATAGGTTGCAAAGAACCATCCAATGACAGCTCTCCCATAATAAGATAATCTTCTAAATGTTCTGCCTGTATTTGATTGGATGCCGCTAAAATTCCAATAGCCAAAGTTAAATCGTATGCACTTCCCTCCTTCCTTAAATCAGCTGGGGACATATTAATGATAATCTTCTTTCCCGGAATTTTATAACCATTGTTTTGCAGTGCTGCAGCTATACGATAGTTACTTTCTTTTATGGCATTATCTGGTAACCCAACAAGGTGATATCCTATGCCCTTATCTACATTTACTTCAACTACTACTGTTGAGGCTTCCACACCAAACACGGCACTAGCAAAAACTTTTTTAAGCATTTGAGAATCTTTCCAATAAATGTAAGAAAAGTATTTGAATTACTAATTATTGACTATTCTTATAACGTAATTTTCCTGTTTCAATTTTAATGGCTGTTTTGGCAAGAACTGTAAAAACCATAGCGCCTAATGCCCAGATACCTAACGTAACACCAATCTCGATTCCAGTTGGTGTATATTCAGCTATTTTACCATAAGGCCCAGGAATAAATCCAGGAACAATTAATCCGAATCCTTTCTCAATCCAAATGGCAACGAATAAGATAAAACAACAGAAATAGAGCACCTTTAGATTGTTTCTTAATTTATGGAATGTTAGTAGTACCGTTGCTAAAATATTTAGTGGAATTGCAGTCCAAATCCAAGGTAAAAGAGCGCCTTTACCATGTAATCCAAAAAACAAATAATAGGCACTTTCACTATGATGGGTTGGAGCATAGAATTCTTTAAACAACTCAGAAAACAACATAATTAAATTAATTTGAGCTGCCACAGTAACCACTAATGCGATTTTCTTTATCGTCTTGTCTTTAATATTAAATTCGGTAAACGTTCTGATAATGGCCAAAACTAATATAATTAATGCAGGTCCAGCAGCAAACGCTGATGCCAAAAAACGCGGTCCTAATAATGCATTATTCCAAAATGGACGTGCTTGTAAACCTTGATACAAGAATGCCGTGACTAAATGTATCGCAACAGCCCAAAAAACAGACAATATAGCTCCGGGAACATAAACTTTAGGATTGGAATCCTTTCCTTGATAATGTCTGAAGAGTATGTAAAACGGAATCGTAATATTTAAAAATAAATAGCCATTTAAAACCAAAACATCCCAAGTTAACATGGAGTTTGGAAAATTAAACACTCCTATTCCAGGAATCATATGCCAAAGTACTGAAGGACCTCCCATATCGGCAACAACAAAGGCTAAACACATAATTAAAGCGGCAACTGCCAATCCTTCACCAATTAAAACAGCTTGTTTAAAATCTATATCTTTTAATACGTATGTTGGCATAACTAACATTACTGCTGCTGCTGCCACACCCACTAAAAAGGTAAAATTGGATATATACAATCCCCAACTTACACGATCTGTCATTCCGGTAACTTGTAAACCTTCATCTAATTGAATAGAATAACAATACATACCCACAAGCATGATAAAGGTTAAAAATGCCATCCAAATATGGTACTTTTTTGAACCGTGAGTAATGGTATCTAAACTGTCCTTAACTAAACTTGAAAAAACTTTAAGTTGTCTCATAAAATCGGTTTTGCCATTCTAAATATTAATCCATGTAGTACCAGAATTTAGGTTCTGTTCCCAAATCTTCTTTTAGCCTAAATACTTTTTTATTCTCTAATACCCAACGAATAGTACTATTAGGGTCTAATAAATTCCCAAATACTCGTGCTCCTGTTGGACAAGCTTCAACACATGCAGGGTTTTTACCAGACCTAGAACGTTGTACACAAAATGTACATTTTTCCATAACCCCCTTTTTCCGCATGCGGTTTCCTAAATAATGTTGGTTATGGTTTACTTCGTTTTCAGGAACTTCCGGCTTACTCCAATTAAATCGACGGCCGTCATAAGGGCAAGCTGCCATACAGTATCTACAACCAACACACCAATCGTAATCAACGACAACCAAACCATCATCTTCACGCCATGTCGCTTGTACAGGACAAACTTCAACACAAGGAGGATTATCACAATGAAAACATTGCGTACCCAAATAAAAGTGTCCTTCCGCTGGAACTTCATGGTAGTAGTTATCATCAGCTTCATCAAACGATAAACCTTTACCATCTTTCATTTCATGAATGCGAATATATTGCATTTGTGAACTCCTATCTTGATTATTTTCCTTAACACAGGCACTTACACAATCCATATAGCCTTGACATTTTGAAATATTAAATGCATAACCAAACAGCACATCGGCTTCTGCGTTTTTTGAAGACATGCTTATGGTTTTTCCAGTACGTAATTGATACGAACGCACCAATCTATCCACCGTTGCTTTCTTCTCATCGTCAGACATCAATTTATAATTACCTTTAAATTGCTCTTCCCAATCTATCTGTGCCTTTTCCTTGGTTTCGTCATCTGTAATCACGCTACATGATGTAGAAACAGCTCCAGCTCCTATTAATAAACTTGCTGTTAACTTTTTAAATGCCGAACGTCTATCCATTTTCACATCGAAAACTTGGTCAAAACCATCTCTGGTTCTTTCTTCTCCAATTGAGGCATTTACTGCTGCATCGAAAAACTCTTTCTCACTCAACTCTTGTTTAGGAGCATTTGAATGGCATCCACCAGACGCGTTTCCACAACCACAAGTATTGGATTCTTTTTTTCTACTGTTTAGGTTTAGAGAAAACCATTTTTTGTTGTTATTGCTCATACCTAATTATTTTCTTTCTTTTATTTTTTGTGTATTAAATCGAGCTGGCCATTTTGTTCCAAACGCAGGATTGTGAGGATTATGGCAATTTACACAGGTTAGTGAAGCCCTTGGTGGTGCCCAACCGCCTATTTCTTTACCATGCGCACCTCCTTTCCAATCTTCAAACTGTTTGGTGTGACATTGGCTGCACAATTGATAACTTGCATTAAAATCGATATGGTTACTAGTCAAACTTTTTAAGTTATCCATGTTTTCTGGATTGTGACAAGTTGTACAATTCATAGTGTTTTCGTTCGCGTGTACAATCTCAATATCCCAGTGTGCCTTTTTCAAATCTGTGTTTTCCATATCTTGCAATGGTTTTGAATGGCATTCTGTACAAGCATAAGACTGAATTTGATTTTTCCTATCTGGTATTAAAAAAGATGTGCCATCTTCTGAAATCTCTATCAGTTCAATATTATCAAAATAAGATTCTGATGAAACCGTTACTCCTTTATATTCTTTACTTTTAGCTTCAATTTTTTCAATTACATTATGATATTCATCTTCTTTATGTTTACATGAGTATATGCTTAACGCTAATACCGTAATTACAATAAATTGGATAGCGACTGTATGTTTATTCATAACTATGTTGCCTTGAAAAATTACCGATATCTCTAATTTCTTTATTATTCAGAACATGACATTGCCTGCAATTAATACGTTCTGGATGCGTAACCCGTATCTCTTTAGGAGCACTCGGGCCAGCATGACAAGACAAGCAATTTTCTCGCATTTGAATTTGATGGGGAATCACAGGTGGACTACCTATCAACGCATTGTTTACACCAACTGCTGGCGCTTCTAGCTCTGGAAAATTAGTGCCTTTGAATAAACTTTGTGTTTTTAATGGCACATGACATTGTCTACAATTCACCATTTCTGGATGTGGTGTCACAGGTGCGTAAGCATTAAACTTCTCTGTGAAACCTCCATTTTCATGACATTGTAAACACGTTTTTCCTCCCATACTTCGTTCCTCTTTTACTGGATGAGGAATACT
The DNA here is from genome assembly GCF_023634025.1 of Hanstruepera flava. Classification (GTDB taxonomy): domain Bacteria; phylum Bacteroidota; class Bacteroidia; order Flavobacteriales; family Flavobacteriaceae; genus Hanstruepera; species Hanstruepera flava. Next base: position 21,347 of record NZ_JALJCW010000006.1, read on the forward strand.
TGGTGGTGCACCATGATAGGCCCTATTATCATAATACCCATCTAAGCTTCGTTGATGGTTTTCATCAATAGGCATATTGGCATATTCTAAACCTAAATCAGAACGTTCAAAAACACCTGTTTCTGATGGAATCATTGGAGTTGGATTATTGTTTTCAATAGGAATATAGGCTTCTTCTAACCCTTCATAATAACTATAATTCCATACTGCAATAAATGCTGCAAATAGAATTACAAATAATGATATAATACCTAAACGTTTTTTCATAACTAGGCCTTTTCTACCTTAACTGCACACTTCTTATAATCCGGCTCTTTGGAAATCGGACAAAATGAATCTAAAGTAATATCATTAATTAACATATTCTCATCAAAAAAAGGTACAAACACTTGATTTGGTGTTGGCACACCTCTTTCGTTTACAGAGGCTGGAAGTGTAATTTTACCGCGTCTTGTTGTGAGTAATACATTGTCTCCTGTTTTTATTTGTAAGCGTTCTGCATCGCCTGGATTTAATTCCACATAAGCATGAGGCATAGCTTTATGTAACACAGGAATACGTCTAGTCATAGAACCTGTATGCCAATGTTCTACAACACGTCCCGTATTTAACCAGAATGGATACTCATCGTCAGGCTCTTCGGCAGCAGGTTCGTAAGGACGTTGCCAAATAACTGCTTTACCATCTGGTTTTCCGTAAAAATGAAAGTCTTCACCATTACTGCATGCTGGATCGTATTTTGCATTAAATCGCCATTTGGTAGATTTTCCATCTACATAAGGCCATAGCACGCCAGATTCTTCTTTTAAGACTTCCAATGGTGCCATGTTATGCTTTTTATTATCATGGTGTCGACGATACTCATTATAAATCTCTTCAATATGTGTTTCTTCATTATAATAGAACTGTTTTTCAAAACCGAGACGCTTTGCCACTTCTACTAATTGCCATGTATCACTCATAGCTTCACCAGGTGGTTCTACCATTTGCTCAAAATACTGTGTGCGTCGTTCTGAATTGCCATACATACCTTCGCGTTCTATCCACATGGCCGAAGGTAGAATAACATCTGCTATGTCGGTAGTTGGTGTTGGGTATATATCAGATACAACTATAAAACGTCCTTCCTTTTTTGTCGCATCTCGATAGCGTTTTAATTTTGGCATGGTTACCATAGGATTTGTAACTTGTATCCACATAAATCGGATGTCGCCACGATCTAATGCCCGAAACATTTCAACTGTATGGTAAGTTGGTTTTGATGGAATATTTTCTACTGGGACATCCCAAATTTCTGCTGCAAACTTTCGGTGCTCTTCATTCATAACCACTCCATGTGGTAATTTATGGGTAAGCGTTCCTACTTCTCGTACAGTTCCACAAGCCGAAGGTTGTCCTGTTAATGAAAATGGGCTATTACCAGGTGTTGAAATTTTTCCCGTTAACAAATGGATGTTATATACTAAATTATTAATCCAAGTACCACGTGAGTGTTGGTTCATTCCCATACACCAAACGGACATAACTTTTTTATTTGGATCACCATAGAAAGAAGCCATATATTTTATGTCCTTGGCAGACACACCTGATATTTTTTCCACCTTTTCAGGTGTGTAATCTTCCAAGAAATTTTTATAATCTTCAAAACTTATTTTTTCTGGTTTATCGGTAAACGAATAGTTATCCTCTAATCCATATCCCATGTTGGTTAATCCCTTATTAAAATTACAATGCTTTTCAACAAAAGATTGGTTTACCCAACCATTATTAATAATCTCATAACAAATAGCGTTTGCCACAGCTAAATCTGTTTGAGGACGAAATAAAATGGATTTATCTGCAGCCATACTTGTCCGAGTAGTTCGTGTTGCAAAATCAATAATCTTTACTCCTCGTTTTAATCGTTGGTCTAATATTCGTGAAAATAAAACAGGGTGCATTTCTGCCATATTATTTCCCCAAAGGAAAAAGACATCCGCGTGATCAATATCATCATAACATCCCATTGGTTCATCTATCCCAAAGGAAGTCATAAATCCTGTCACTGCACTTGCCATACACAATCTGGCATTAGCTTCAACATTATTAGTACCTATACAACCCTTAAACAATTTAGAAGCCACATATCCATCTGGAATAGTCCATTGTCCAGAACCATAAATAGAGACAGCATCCTTCCCATGGGCATCTATGGTCTCTTTCATTTTAGAGGCAATTAAATCCAAGGCTTCTTTCATGGAGGTCTCAACATAAGTACCGTTCTTTTTCACCAATGGTTTGGTTAAACGATCTGTGCCGTACATAGCCATAACAGAATGGTAACCTTTAACGCAACAAAGCCCTTTATTGACCGATGATTTTGGATCTCCTTTTACGGCAACAGCTTTGCCATCTTCTATCCCAACAAGCACACCGCAACCAACACCACAAAATCTACATGGAGCTTTTTTCCAATCTAGATTTCCATTAGTCGGCAGTCCTCTTTCCTGTTCGTCTGCAAATAAAATTCCTGGAAACATGGTTGCTGCTGCTGTTATGGCAGAAAGCGTTGCCATCTTCTTTATAAAACTTCTTCTGCTAGTAATTGAAGTATACATAGTTTAATGTTTTTGTGGGGTATTAAATCCTGAAACCATTGCCAAAAGCTTTAAACTGGAAATGGCTTCTAGCTGCTCTTTTAATAGGTCTTCTTCTTCTCGACTGTATGTTTCTGTAACTACGACTAGAACATCTCTATTTTCAGCTGGAATGACTTCGCATTGTTTTATGACTGAAATGGCCTTAACTAATTCTGCTTTTTTACCTTCAAACGGATGAGCCAAATAGCTTTTTATAGGCATATCTTTAGTGGATTTTAATGAGGCTTTAATTTAAGAATAAAAAAAATGCAATGCACTATAAATGTTTATTTACAAATATTCTAAATAGTAAACTAACATTCTCTGTTTCTTTTAATTAATAAAATCGCTATATTTGACAACACATAACGAAGATTATGATTTCAGTTAAAAAAGCATTAGTGTCCATCAAAAAATCATGTGAAATCACCATTCATTCAGAGACCATTAACATCAATAATGCAATTAATTGTGTTATATCTTCTGATATTTTATCTCCAATTAATATGCCTCCATTTCGGCAATCTGCAATGGATGGTTATGCTCTAAATATTCATAGTAATTTAAACTATGAGTTAAAAGGCGAAATAAAAGCAGGTGACAACATTAATCCCTTGTTAAAACCTGGAGAAGCGGTTCGCATATTCACTGGTGCACCAGTTCCTGACTCTGCCAATGCTGTTATGATGCAAGAGAAAACGACTATTAAAAATGAAGTATTGTATTTAACTGAATCGGTTAAACCAGACACTAACATTAGACCTCTTGGAGAACAAGTTCTTAAAGGCGATGTAGCACTTAAAAAAGGTGCCAAACTAAATTCAGCTGCAATAGCATATTTAACCTCATTGGGTATTACCGAAGTCAAAGTTTATAAAAAACCAAAAATTGCTATCGTCGTTACAGGTAACGAATTAGCTCAAGCTGGCGAACCATTACAATACGGACAAATCTTTGAGAGTAATGCTGCTATGTTAGAGTCTGCTTTAAAAAAATCTGGTTATGATAATGTTACTATTCATCAAGTTGCAGATAACTATGAAAAAACGCTAAAAACTTTAAAAGAAGTCTTACACTTAAATGATGTTCTTCTTGTTTCTGGTGGGATTTCTGTAGGTGATTATGATTTTGTTGGAAGCGCCTTAAAAGAGCTTGGTGTTACTGAACATTTCTATAAAGTAAAACAGAAACCAGGTAAACCGTTGTTTTTTGGTCAAAAAGATGAAAAATACGTTTTTGCCTTACCCGGAAATCCGGCTGCAGCATTGACTTGTTTTTACATATACGTTTTAACTGCTCTAGAAAGATTAAATGGAAATTCAGATTTTTCATTACACAAAATTAATGCTGTATCGCAGTCTAATTTCATCAAAAAGGGTAATCGTGCACAATTTTTAAAGGCTGTATATAGTAATGACTCTGTTGAAATTTTAGAAGGCCAAAATTCATCCATGCTACACACCTTTGCAATTGCAAATGCTTTGGTGTTTTTAGATGAAGATATAACACAAATTATCAAGGGTGATAAAGTTGAAACTATTCTTTTACCAATACATTAAACATTATGGACTATAAAATAAAAAGTCGAATTTGGATTGAAGCTGATGGAGAAATTTTACTGGGTGAAGGCCGTGTAAGCTTACTAAAAGCAATAGATGAAACGGGTTCGCTTTCTAAAGCTGCGAAATCTATTGGTATGTCTTATAAAAAAGCCTGGTCGTTGATAGATGCTGTAAATAAACGTGCCGAAAAACCAGTTACATCATCCAGTATTGGTGGCAAAGGTGGTGGTGGCGCCGAGCTCACTGAATACGGAAAATCTTTAGTTGAAACTTTTGAAACCATTAATGAAAACTGTTGGAAATTTTTAGACCATCAAATAAAACAGTCAAAACTTAAATGATTTTGGATATAGATTATATCTGGCCTTTTTTATTATTGCTTCCAATAGTTGCCTTTTTATACGCAAGTGTTGGTCATGGTGGAGCAAGTGGGTATTTAGCTTTAATGGCTATGTTTTCCTTTACCCCTGAAACTATGAAACCAACAGCGCTTTTACTTAACTTGTTTGTAGCAGGTATTGCTTTCTTACATTATAATAAAGCTGGTTTTTTTAATAAAAGATTATTTTGGTCATTTGCCATAAGCTCGATTCCATTAGCTTTTGTAGGTGGTATGATTGATATTGAAGCAACCATTTACAAAAGAATTTTAGCAGTGTTGTTGATTTTCACCATTTTAAAAATGTTAAATGTATTTGGAAAAGAAAGTGAAAAAATAAATCACGTAAAACTTTGGCAAGGTTTAATTGTAGGTGCTATAATTGGTTTCTTTTCAGGCCTAATTGGTATTGGTGGCGGCATTATATTAACACCTATAATTTTATTGTTGCATTGGGGAAATATGAAAGAAGCGGCTGCTGTTTCGGCTTTATTTATTTGGGTAAATTCAGCTGCAGGATTAATTGGTCAGTTCTCGAGTGGTGTTGAAATTTCATCGCAGTCTTTTATTCTGGTAGGAATAGTGTTAATCGGTGGGTTTTTAGGCAGTTATTATGGTAGTAAAAAGTTTAACAATAAAATTTTAAGACAGCTTTTAGCTTTTGTTTTGATTATAGCTTCGATAAAATTAATTTTTGTCTAGATGCAGAAAAAAGAAAATATAACCGGAATTATTTTAGCTGGAGGCAAAAGCTCTAGAATGGGTTCAGATAAAAGTTTGCTAACTTATAATAAGGTATCATTTATTCAGCATGTTTTAAATGCTATGAAGCCTTTAGTTGAAGATATTATAATTGTTAGCAACAGTAATACTCATGATAAATTTGGCTATAAACGTGTGGAAGATATTATAAAAGATTCAGGGCCTTTAGCTGGTATTCATTCTGGATTAAGTCAATCACCAACCGATTATAATCTAGTTTTAAGCTGTGATATTCCACTTATTAAGACGGAAATTTTAGAGGTTTTAGTACATTCAGACTACACGAATTACGATGTCGTTCAAATACAAAGTGGAGAGAAAACCATGCCATTAATAGCATTATATCATAAACGCTGTTCTGTTAAATGCAAAGCACTTCTCGACGAAGGAGAACGAAGACTTCGCGTGGCTGTTAAACAATTAAATACTAAATCAATAATTATTAATTCTCAATGGGAAGATTTTGTAAAGAATATAAATACAATAGACGATTTAAAAGAGATAGAATATGCAGTTAAACATTAAATATTTTGGACTAATTGCAGAACTTACCTCATGTGGTGAAGAACAATTAGAATTCCAAGGAACAAAAATCGAGGAAGTGTTAGAAAAGTTGTTTGAAAAATATCCTGATTTAAAAACAAAAGATTTTCAAGTGGCTCAAAATCGTGAAATCGTTTCAAATGATTCTAAAATTACAGGTGGCGATATTGCATTGTTACCACCTTTCTCTGGAGGATGATTTATGAGTAGATATAGCAGACATATCATTTTATCAGAAGTTGGTCAAAAAGGCCAAGACAAACTGAATTCGGCTAAAGTACTCGTTATTGGAGCTGGTGGTTTAGGTTGTCCTGTTCTACAATATATTGTAGCCTCAGGTGTTGGTCAAGTCGGCATTGTAGATTTTGATAAAGTGGATATTAGCAACCTGCAAAGACAAGTGTTGTTTGGAACATCATCAGTAGGAATGAACAAAGCCATTGCAGCCAAAAAACGATTAGAAGATTTAAATGAAACCATAAATATTTATGCCATCCCTGAACAGTTAACAATAAAAAATGTGCTTCAAATATTTAAGGACTATGATATTATTGTAGATGGTACCGATAATTTTAGCACACGCTATTTAATAAACGATGTCGCTTTACAATTAAATAAACCTGTAGTTTATGGCGCTATTTATAAATTTGAAGGGCAAGTTTCTGTTTTTAATTACAACCATGGCCCAAGCTATCGTTGCCTATTCCCTATTCCACCAAAAGAAGGCTCTATTGCTAATTGTTCCGAAGTTGGTGTTTTAGGTGTGTTACCAGGTATTATTGGTACTATGATGGCTAATGAAGTGATTAAAATCGTTTTAAATTTTGATGGTGTATTATCTGGTAAATTATTGTGTTACAATTCTAAAACTTCAGAAGTATCAACATTAAAAATTAAACGTAATCCAGTTGAAATTGATAAAATAAAAAGTCAACCAGATTTATCCTATTTATCAATAGAAGACAATTGTACTGCTGTAAAAGAGATTACCAATGATAAGCTCAACTTCAAAAAAAATATTCAGTTTGTTGATGTAAGGGAGTTTCATGAAGAACCTAAAATTGAATTATCAAACTGCCTTCAAATTCCATTAAGAGAACTTGAAGAAAATATAAACCAAATCGATACATCTCAAACAATTGTAGCTTTTTGTCAGTCTGGAATTAGAAGCAAAAAAGCAGTTGAAATATTATTAAATCAAGGTGTTACCAATTGCTACAGCCTTAAAGGTGGCGTTATGAGTTTATTTGAAAAACAATCGATATGAAAGATAAAAAAATAAAAAACGTATTTAAAGAAGGTGCTATTTCTTCAGAATTTATTGGAGAATCTATCGCGAAACACCAAACAAAGACAAGTATTGGTGCACATAACATTTTTTTAGGTCAAGTTCGTGCAGATGAAATTGATGGCAAAACAGTTTCAGCTATTGAATACACGGCATATGAAGATATGGCAAATGAAAAATTCCATGAAATCAGAGAAGCTACTTTCGAGAAATTCAACTTAACCTGTATGCATATTTATCACAGTTTGGGTAAGGTAAAAGCAGGTGAAATTTGCTTGTTTGTGTTTGTGTCTTCACCTAGACGAAAAGAAGTATTCAAAGCTTTGGAATATGTAGTAGAAGAAATTAAGGCAAAAGCTCCTGTATTTGGAAAAGAAATATTTGAAGATGAAACACATCAATGGAAAGTAAACTCATAAATCGATTCAGAAATCAGAAATTAAATATAAATGGTAGACATCACCCATAAAATAAACACATTAAGAATAGCTACAGCTCAAGCTGTGGTAAAAGTCAGTAAACCTGAAACCATTCAGGCTATCGAAAATGATACAGTTCCAAAGGGTAATGTATTTGCTATGAGTAAAGCTGCTGGTTTACTTGGTGTAAAAAAAACGCCTGACATTTTACCAGATTGTCATCCTTTACCTATTGAATTTACTGGAATTGAATATGAAATTAATGGTTTAGAAATTACCATTTCTTGTACTATTAAAACCATTTATAAAACAGGTGTTGAAGTTGAAGCTATGCATGGTGCATCAGTTGTTGCTTTAAATATGTATGATATGCTGAAGCCTATAGATAAAGGTGTTGAAATCCATCATATAAAACTACTTAACAAAAAAGGTGGCAAATCCGATTTTAAAGATCGATTTAGGAATGAACTTACTGCTGCAGTAGTTGTATGTTCAGATACGATTTCAGCTGGTCAAAAAGAAGATAAAGCCGGAAAAGCTATCATTTATAAGTTAGAAAATTGTAACGTTAACATATCAGATTATACTATTATACCAGATGAAAAAGATGCCATTCAAGAAAAGGTTAAGCAGTACGAAAGCCAAGGCATTAATCTCATTATATTTACAGGAGGTACTGGTTTATCTTCACGAGATGTAACACCAGAAGCTTTAGAAGGATTAATAGAACGTAAAATTCCAGGAATTGAAGAAGCTATTCGCAGTTATGGGCAAAATAGAACACCGTATTCCATGCTATCGCGAAGTGTTGCAGGAACAATAAACAACACTTTAGTATTAGCGCTACCAGGTTCAACAAATGGAGCCAAAGAATCTATGGATGCCATATTTCCAGCTGTATTGCATGTGTTTGGAATTTTAAAAGGTGCTAGACATAATTAATGGATACAAACAAAAACATATTACAAGATACATTTGGTAGAAACCATACCTATTTAAGGATTTCACTCACAGAACTCTGCAATTTACGATGCACCTATTGTATGCCTGCTGAAGGTATTCAATTGTCACCAAAGAGTCATATTATGAGTTATGACGAAGTCTATGAAATTGCCAAAACGTTTGTAGATAATGGTGTGACAAAAATTCGACTAACAGGTGGTGAACCTTTAGTAAGAAGAGATATTGACGTTATACTTAAAAAATTAGCATCACTTCCTGTTGAATTATCAATGACTTCCAATGCTGTAATTATAGACCGTTTTATTGAGATACTAAAGTCATGTAACATTAAAAACATCAATGTAAGTTTAGATTCTTTAAATGCTGAAAAGTTTAAAACCATTACAAGACGAAACGATTTTGATAAGGTCTATGGTAATATTATGCTTTTAATTAAAGAAGGCTTTAATGTGAAGCTTAATGCAGTTTTAATTAAAGGATTCAATGATAATGAAATTATTGATTTCATTGGACTCACTAAAGAACTGCCCATTTCAGTTCGTTTTATAGAGTTTATGCCTTTTGATGGTAACAAATGGGATAAAGCCAAAATGGTATCGTACGCAAAAATTATGGAGATAGTCCATTCAAATTTCAACGAAAAACAAGTTATAAGAATACAAGATGCGCCAAACGATACGTCTAAAAATTATACTATTAAAGATTATAAAGGATCTTTTGCCATTATTAGTTCAGTAACTAATCCGTTTTGCGATAGTTGTAATCGTATTCGTTTAACAGCCAACGGACGCTTGAAAAACTGTCTGTTCTCTTCTTCAGAATCCGATTTATTAACGCCTTTACGCGAAGGAAAATCTATAGAACCCCTAATTCAAAAAGCCATTCAGACAAAATTTAAAGTTCGTGGTGGTATGGATACTTTAGAAAAGTTAGAAAAACCCGATTTACATAATCAAAACCGAAGTATGATTACTATTGGTGGTTAGCAGCATATAATTTTTGATAATCTTCTGTTGTATCGAGGTCAGATAAAAACTCTTTTGCGTTAATGGTGTCAACATGTATTCTGTTTTTTAGAATAATAGATTTAGCACCTTTATCAGTTTGTAATGTCATTAAATCATTAAAATAATTGGCTCCGAAAAGTGCTGGAACTCCTAGTTTATCATGACCATAGTCAGATGCTATAATTTGTTCAGGTGTACCTTTAAAAGCACTTATCATTTCTGTAAAATAATTCTCTGGAATTAAAGGTTGATCAACAAGTGAAGTCAATATAGCCTCTGGTTTATTATCCTTTAAAGCAGCAGAAACACCTTTAGCTATTGAAGCTCCCAGACCTTTGTCCCATTCTTCATTTATAACGATGTCAATTGCTTTATTTCCTAATTTTGTTTTAATCTGATCATAATTCGAACCTAGTACTAAAATTACACGATTGTTAGTGGTTTTCATTACCTTATCAATTACATAATCCAAAAGAAATGTTCCTTTCCACGGAAGCAGTTGTTTAAGTTTTCCCATTCTGGACGAACTACCAGCAGCCAAAATAATATGTGTAATATTTGGCATCCTAAACGAAACTAAATTGTTTTAGAGTGAATTCCTGAACGTTTTTCTTTCAAAGACATAGGCTTTTGGCCTCGCACAACGCTTAATATTTCTGATATAATAGAAATTGCAATTTCTTGAGGTGTTTCAGCTCCAATATTTAACCCAGCAGGTCCATGAATATTATCAATAAATGAACCATCTAAATCAGGACTGTATTCTAAAAATTCAGACAATAATTTCTCACGACGTTTTGAAGGCCCCAACAATCCAATGTAAGCTGGTTTGGTGTCTTTCAATTCTAACAAATACTTGAGGTCATTAGCGTAATTATGAGACATTATAACGATGGCTGTTTCATTATCTATGGAATCCAATTCCAAGGCATCTGGAGAAACTGAAAAAAATGATGTAGTACCAGGAAAATCGGTAATTGTTTTAGACTCTAATGGTCCAGAAATTACAGTGACTTCCCAGCCGTTAAAACTAGCCAATTGACAAAGTGTTACAGCATCATGTTCCGCGCCAAAAATCATGAGTTTAAAACATGGTGGTAATTCTTCGGAAAACATGGGAAGGTCTTTATTGACTTCTGAAAAATTAGACAATTTAAAGGAAGAATCTTCAAATTGAATAAAACTACCTAAACCAGTAATTACACCTTCCTCCTTTTTGTAATTTGAATGAATACTGAAAGGAATTCTCCCTTTTAAAAAATTATTTAAAGTATCAATACATTCTAAACTCGGATGAAAAAGTTCAATTAATATGTAGAGGATACCTTCGCAGCCTAAACGATAACGACCATCATAAGTCATCATTTTTGCTTGACCTGTTTTAAAAACAGATTGTGCCTCGCGTTTAATATCCTTTTCAACACAGCCACCACTCACAGCACCAATCATTTTACCGTTTTCAAGGATAAGCATACGTACGCCTGGTTTTCTATATGATGAACCATCTAATGCTACTACTGTAGCTAAAACGGATTTTAACCCAGATTTATTTGCACGCTTATAAGCTTCAACTATTTGTTTAAATTCAAAAGTCATAATGAAAATGCTATTAAGCTTTTAAGGCTTCTGGCTTAAAATATTTCATAAATGGTTGCTTATAAAGTCTTTGACCTGTAGCAGCATATATCGCATTAGCAACTGCAGCACCAACAGGAGGCAATGTAGGTTCACCTAATCCTGTAGGAGCAATATCACTCTTAATAAAATGCACATCAACATGTGGTGTTTGATTAATTCGAATAAGCTGATAGGAATTAAAATTATTGGATTGCGGTACGCCATCTTTAAAAGTTAATTCGCCATACATCATGTGACCTAAACCATCAATAACACCTCCAACCACCTGATTTTGCGCCCCAAGTGGATTAACCACTACGCCACAATCTACAGCAACCGTGACCTTTTTAACAACAGGATATCCATTTTCCATTTTAATATCTGCAACTTCAGCCACATGTGTGTTATGGCAATAATAAACCGCAAAACCTTGATAAATATCTTCTGGAGTTTTTCCCCAGTTCGATTTGTCAACTACAAGCTCAATTACACCTTCAAGTCGTTCTGGGCTGTATTGAATGCGTTCATCTGTTGTTCCTTTTACATTTTTCAATAAGTCTTTATGTAATTGTATACGGTCAATTTTAAGTTCCTCAGCTAATTCATCAAAAAAACTTTGTTCAGCACTAGCTAAAAAATTAGTGATTGGTGCGCGCCAAGCACCAGCTGTTATATTACTTGTAACTTGTGCTATATCATATTTATAATTCTCAATAGCTCCAGCCGGAAAGAAATTTGACATGGAAGGCCAACTATTTCCATTAATACAAGCTTCCTTTAAATGATAACCTGTTACTCTACTATCTTTTATTGATGCTAAAAACTTATACTTTGTAGGGGGACGATAAATACCAGTTGTCATATCATCTTCACGAGAAGAAATGACTTTCACTGGTTTTCTTATAGCATCAGAAATTTCAGCCGCTTCATATACAAAATCGCCATATAAACGCCTTCCAAAACCACCTCCCATTCGTGTCATATCTACATGAACATCATCTAAATCACGCTCTAATATAGAAGACACAACGTATGCTGCTGCTTCTGGTGTTTGGATTGGACCAACCAAATGTACTTTCTCATCTGTTACATTGGCAAAGAAATTCATTGGTTCTAAACAATTATGAGGCAAAAATGTTGACTCATAAGTGCGCTCTAAAATATTGTCTGCTCTTGAAAACGCTTGTTTTATATTACCATCTTCACGTAATGTATTGAATTCCTCTCCTTCAATCACTTTTGTTAATTCTTGACTATGATATTCTGAACTCTCAAGCTGACTGGTATCTTCCCATGAAGCCTTAAGGGCTCTTTTACCTTTTAATGCCGCCCAAGTAGAATTAGCAATTACCACAACTTTATCACTATCACTTAATTTTACAGTCCAATGGTATGCAGGATTAAATTCTGTTTGGCTTAAATATTTTCTTGCTTTGTCACCTATTGTTATTACATCTATAACTCCATTAACTTGTTTAGTTGCAGAATCATCAAACGATTTTAAAGTTTGACCAAAAGCTGGTGGTCTTAATACACAGGCATACACCATGCCTTCTTCTTTATAGTCTAAACCAAACAACGGTTTTCCAGTAATAATCTCATCAATATCGACGTTGCTTTTACCTTGACCAATAATATTAAAATCTTTAGGGTCTTTTAATGTTACTTTTTCGGGAACTTCCAATAAAGCTGCCTCATTAACAACTTGTCCATAATGCAAAGTCTCTCCATTTGGATTGGAGATTACACCATTTTTTACCGAACATTCAGAAACGTCAATTCCCCATTTAGCTGCGGCTGCATTAACTAACATCTGTTTTGCTGTAGCTCCAGTTTCTCGTAATGGTTTCCAGCCTTGTCTTAAAGACTGACTACCTCCTGCTAGTTGACGTGTAAAGTTTTTAGTGTCTAAAGATGCTTGAACCACATGTACATCTTCCCATGCTACTTCTAATTCTTCTGCAATAAGCATTGGCATAGATGTTTTTACGCCTTGACCAATTTCAGGATTTGGTGCGTAAATGGTTACTTTGCCTTCATCTGAAATTCTTATAAAAGCATTAAAATCATTGTAATTAAGTTGGCTCAAATCTATTAAGTCTTTAGGAGGTGCCACATCATCTTTACAAGCTGTAAATAAATTGAATCCAATAAGCATACCACCACTGGCTAGCGCTGAAGTTCTAATAAACGCTCTTCTACTAAATTGTATTTGGTTTGATTTTTTCATGTGGATGTAATTTATTTAATTTTATTAGCCGCTACTTCAATGGCCTTTTCTATACTGTTGTAAGAGGCACATCTACATAAATTACCTTGCATGGCGCTTCTAATTTCAGATTTATTTGGGTTTGGATTACTTTCTAGAAATGCTGAAGCTGTCATAATTTGTCCAGCTTGACAATAACCACATTGCGGTACATCAATTTCTTTCCAAGCTTCTTGCACAGGATGATCACCATTTTCTGAAAGACCTTCGATAGTCACTATTTCTGAATTTTGTAAGCGTGAAACTGTCGTTACGCAGCTTCTTGTGGCAACACCATCAATATGAACAGTACAAGCACCACATTGTGCAATTCCGCATCCAAATTTGGTCCCAACAAGGTTTATATGGTCTCGTAAAACCCATAGTAGTGGTGTATCAGATTCTACTTCAACGGTATGAAGTTTACCGTTAACTTTAAGATTATATGTTGGCATAAAATATGAGTTTAATTCGTAAGAAATTCAACGTTTGATTTGGAATCTCTTCAAGATACGAAAATTATAAACCCAATATTTTTTTTAACGAATAATTATAATTAGTGAGTTCTATATTAGTTCCTTTTTATATTTGCCTTTACTCTTTCTAATACGAACAGCGACCACTTTATATTCTGGACACATAGCCTCGCTATCATGGACATCTCCCGTAATATTATTAATCATAATATCTGGGAAATGGAACGTTGTACTTAAAATGCCTGGTTTTACCTCATCTGTGATTCGAGCCTTAACATCCACCTTACCACGAGGTGATTCTAAACAGACATAGTCTCCTTCATTAATTAAATGGGTATTGGCATCGTTAGGATGTATCATCAAATAATCGTCTTGAAGGATTTGTTCATTGGCTGTACGTCTGGTCATGGCACCACAATTATAATGCTCTAGTTCTCTATTTGTGGTTAGGATGTATGGATAATCTTTAGCGTGTTCTTTTAATTCAACCGTTTCTTCCCAAGGATTGAATTCAAATTTACCTAAACCTCTCTTGAATTCTGTTTGGTGCAAAATTTGTGTATCTGTTCCATCTGGAGCAACAGGCCATTGCAATCCATTCTTTCCTAATCGCTCCCATTTAATACCTGCAAAGAAAGGCACTATTTGAGATATTTCTTCTAGCATACCATCTGGAGTATAATTTGGTTGTGCATAACCCATTCTATTCATAATATCAACAATTATTTGCCCATCTGGTTTTGAACCTTCAATAGGCTCAACTACTTGACGAACAGCTTGCACACGACGCTCACCATTGGTGAAGGTTCCTGATTTTTCTAGGAATGATGCTCCTGGCAAAATAACATCGGCATATTTGGCCGTTTCTGTCATGAATAATTCTTGTACTATTACTAAATCTGTTGATTGCAATGCCTTAATTACTTTTTGTGTATTAGGATCGGTTTGTACAACATCTTCACCTATTATCCATATAGCTTTTAGTTTACCGTCAAGGGCCGCATCGAACATTTCAGGAATTTTATAACCAATGTGTTTTGGCACATCAACACCGTAAAATTGATTGTACTTTTTGTTAACTTCATCATTAGTGACGTCTAGATATCCAGCTCCTTGATGTGGTTGTACACCCATATCTGCAGAACCTTGAACATTGTTTTGACCACGTAAAGGATTTACTCCTACTCCACGTCTACCAATATTTCCTGTCATTAAGGCCAAGTCAGCTATTTGCATAACTGTAAATGTACCTTGCGAATGTTCGGTAACTCCTAATCCATGAAACGACATAGCATTTGGTGCCGAAGCATAAGCTATTGCAGCCGCTCTAACCTCCTCTCTAGTCACTCCTGAAACTTCTTCAATTTTATCTAAATCTATAGCTAATAATTCCTTCTTAAAATCTTCAAAACCTTCAGTTCTATTTTCAATAAAACTAGTATCAACAAGGTTTTCTGTTATAATGTAGTACATCATCATATTCAAGACAGCAACGTTAGTTCCTGGTCTTAATGCGATGTAATGGTCTGCATATCTGGCTAATTCTGTTCGTCTTGGATCTAAAACAATAGTTACATTATCCGATTTCATGGCGAACTGCTTTAATTTAGCTCCAGTAACAGGATGCGCGTCTGTTGGATTGGCTCCAATAACCATAATACAATTGGTATCTTTTAAATCGTCAATGGAATTAGTTGCAGCCCCTGTGCCAAACGTACGTTGCATACCCAAAGCTGTTGGTGAGTGACATACTCGTGCACAACCATCAATATTATTCGTATTAATAACAGCGCGGAAAAACTTCTGCATTAAATAATTTTCTTCGTTTGTGCAACGTGAAGACGAAATTCCAGCCATGGAATCTGGTCCAAACTCTTCTTTGAAACCAGTTAATTTTTCAGCTATGTAATCGTAAACTTCATCCCACGACACCTTTTCAAATTCACCATTTCGTTTAATCATAGGAGAATTAAGGCGTTCTGGATGATCGTAAAATTTAAATGCATAACGTCCTTTTAAACAGGTATGACCTTGATTGACTTCAGCGTCATAAGGTGCTTGAATACTCAAAATTTCTCCATTATGAGTTGAAACTTCCAAATTACAACCCACACCACAATACGTGCAAATAGTACGAGTCGTGTCAGTAGCCCAAATAGCTTTCGACTGAAATACATCTGAAATTGCAGATGTTGGACATGCTTGTGAACATGCGCCACAACTCACGCAGTCTGAATCCATAAACGAATCATCAAATCCCTTAATAATTTTGGAATCGAAACCACGTCCTGACATGCTTAAAACAAACTCACCTTGAACTTCATCACAAGCGCGAACACAACGGTAACAATTAATACATTTGGATAAATCTGAAGTCATGTAAGGATGACTTAAATCTTTTTCTCTAGATAAATGATTATCACCTTCAGGGTAACGTACTTTTCTAATACCAACTTGTGCTGCAACTGTTTGTAATTCGCAATTACCATTAACTTCACAGGTTAAACAGTCTAAGGGATGATCGGTTAAAACCAATTCAATAATATTTTTGCGAAGTGCTTTTACCGCTTCTGTGCTGGTATAAATATATTGACCTTCAACAACAGGTGAATGACAGGAAGCCATGGTTTTTACTGGTCCATTTTCTTCCAAAGCCACTTCTACACTACAAACACGACAAGACCCAAAAGGATCTAAATTAGGTGCATCACAAAGTGTTGGAACTACATGTTTTTCTTTATAACGACGTATGAAGGACAGCATGGTCTCACCTTCTACGATTTCAAATTCCTGATTATCTATATAGGCTATTTTATTCATAATCGTCTAATTAAAATACGGTTTTAATTCATCTTCAAAATATTGCAAAGCATTTCTAACTGGCAAAGGAATACCACCACCATGAGCACACAACGATCCTTCCTCTAGAGTCGTTAACAAATCTGCAAACAGTTTTTTATCAATTTTATAATCTGTTTTCAAGGCTTTTTCGGCTAGTTCATGACCTCGTTTTGTACCTAATCGACAAGGGAAACACTTACCACAACTTTCATAAGCTGCAAAATCAAATAAATGCTCAATGAATTTCATTATTGGGTAGTCAGTTGGAACAGAAACAACAGAAGCATGACCGAGCAAAAATCCTTCTTTTGAAAAGGATTCAAAATCGAGAGTTAAATCCTTAATTTTTGAAATAGGAACTAATCCACCTAAAGGACCACCAATTTGTAACGCTTTAATATCCGTTTTAAATCCTCCTCCTAGGTCATTAACAACTGTAGATAGAGGTGTACCCATTTCAACTTCGTACATTCCAGGATTATTAAAAAAGCTATCAAGCGATACCAATTTTGTTCCAGATGAACGCTCGGTACCAATGTCTTTCCATGCTTGACCACCGTTTGAAATAATATAATGCAAAGCAGCCAAAGTCTCAACATTATTTACTGTTGTTGGCTTGTTGAACAGTCCTTTTTGTGCTGGAAATGGTGGTCTTACTCGCACTTCAGGACGTTGACCTTCAATGGAATTGATTAATGCAGTTTCCTCTCCACAAATGTATGAGCCTTGAGCTTGAATAATTTTAAACTGAAAATTAAAGCCACTACCTTGAATATTTTCACCTATAAGTCCAGCTTCTTGAATTGCATCGATAGCCTTTTGAACAATTTCTACCGATTCTGGATATTCTGCTCTGATGTATAGAATACCGTAATTAGCGTGTGTAACATAGCCAGAAATTAGCATTCCAAATAACACCGAGTGTGGTTGGTGTTCCAATAAATAACGATCGGAATATGCTCCTGGATCACCTTCGTCTGCATTACAAATTATAAATTTAGTATCGTTTTCTACATTACGGCAAAACTGTAATTTCATTCCCATTGGAAATCCTGCTCCGCCACGACCACGAACATTTGAGGTTTTGATTTCTTCTAAAACATCAGCAGAATCTTGCCTAAGTGCTTCTAAAAATGGCTGATAATAATCATTAACATTGGTAAACGGCTTGGTTAATATTTGTTTCCCACTTGCCTTGACGATATAATTATCTTGATTTAAGTTTGAATCAGAATCTAAAATTTTATCCAGCTTATTTAAAGCATCGCCAGAATAATTTTTTCCATTATAATGAAACGCTGAATTCTCATGACAACGTCCTAAGCAAGTCATGTGGCCTATTTCATCAGCTTCAAAATGATTTTTAAGCGAATCAATAACTTGCTCTTGAGTGCCAGCGCAAACACAAGCCGTACCGTTACAGACATAAGCTTTTTTGTCTTTGTTTTCTGGTTTCAAGAAATCGTAAAAACTTGCCGTTCCAAAAGCATTAGCTTTACCTATAAGAAAGTCATCAGCCAATTTGGCCATAGCTTCTTCACTTGGCGCACCTTCGGGTTTGGCTAAATTGCCCAACTTATCAAACAGGCTTTCATTTACACCTTTTCTTCCTAATAATTCACTTAAATTATCTGACATATATTTTTAACTCACTTTAGTTTTTGTTGTATAATTCTTGGTACGTTCAGGATGCGAATAACATGTGGCACGTTCATCCCTACAAAATGCAAATAAGGTTATACCCAACTCTTTAGCATAATCTACAGCTAACGAAGAAGGCGCAGATACTGCGGCTAAAAAAGGTATTCTAGCTTTAAAACATTTAATAATAATCTCATATGAAATTCGACCACTAACTGTCATGATTTTAGCTTCTTTTAATTGATTGGAATTTATTAGTTTTCCAACTATTTTGTCAACAGCATTATGCCTGCCAATGTCTTCCATAGAGCATAATAATTCACCTTCAATAGTAAAAGCTGCTGCTGCGTGCGTACCTCCAGACTTGTTGAAAGCATGCTGTTTAACTTTCATTTTATCAAAAAGTTGATGGATTATGGAGATATCTATCTTTTTATTGTCGTCTATGGTTTTACCTATAAATGCCAAATCGTTTAATTCGGTTTTTCCACAAATTCCACATGAAGATACCGACAACAAACTTCTGCTATTAGCATAGCCATCCCCTAATTTGTCTTTAGGTATATCTAAATTAACAATGGTAACAACACCGTTATCGTTTTCTTTTTTCAAAATTAATTCAGGACTATAAGCTACATCTGTAATTAAATCTTCAGAATGCAGTAGACCACGTACTAAACTGGCATCATCACCTGGCGTGCGCATAGATACCGTAAAAGGTTCATTATTAATATTAATTTGTAAAGCTTCTTCAACAGTAAGACTATCTATAGTTTTGTCTACAGATACTTTATCAAACTTTTTACCTTCGTATTTGCGTGTAGCCATGCTTATAAACCTATAGTTCGTAAATTATATAAAGTTAACGAAAAAGACATCATGATTGTGTTAAAGCCTTTTTTGAAATTGAGGATTTAGAATAATCCTGAAATATTACCGTCGTTATCTATACTAATTTTCTCTGATGCTGGGTGAGCAGGAAGTCCAGGCATACGCATCATATCTCCAGTAATAGGTATTAAAAATCCAGCACCTCTTGCAATCTCAATTTCTCTAACTGTTATGGTAAAACCTTTTGGTCGTCCTAAAAGCTTGGGGTCATCAGAAAGTGATTTCTGGGTTTTTGCCATACAAATTGGCAATTTTTCAAGACCTAAATTGGCTATAGTTCTTAAGTTTCTCTTGGCTAATGCTGCATACTCAACATCATCAGCTCCATAAATTTTTGTAGCAATGGTATTAATTTTATCTTCTACAGACATATCCCAATTGTATAATGGTTTAAATTGAGAAGAACCTTCTTCAACAATATCAACAACATGTTGTGCCAAATCTAATGCTCCTTTGCCACCTTTTGCCCAAACTTCGGCAACAGCCACTCTAATACTCTGTGATTTAGCAAACTCTTGAATAACGGTTATTTCAGCATCTGTATCAGAAACAAATTTATTAATAGCAATAACAGGTGTAATTCCAAATTGTTTCACATTTTCAATGTGCTTTTCAAGGTTGGGTAAACCATTTTTTAAAGCTTCTACATTTTCTTCGGTAAGATTTTTTAAATCGGCTCCACCATGATATTTAAGTGCTCGAATTGTTGTGGTTAATACTACTGCTTTTGGTGATAAGCCTGCGCTTTGGCATTTAATATCTAAAAACTTTTCAGCACCTAAATCGGCACCGAAACCAGCTTCAGTAACGGTATAATCAGAAAGGGACATTCCCATTCTAGTAGCTATTACAGAATTTGTTCCTTGTGCTATATTAGCAAACGGACCACCATGAATAATAGCGGGATTACCTTCTATGGTTTGAACCAAGTTAGGTTTGATAGCTTCTTTTAAAAGAGCTGCCATAGCACCTTGTACCTTGAGGTCTTTACAATAAATAGGTTCACGGTCTTTAGTGTAACCAATAAATATATTTCCTAATCGTTCCTTTAAATTTTCCAAATCATCTGAAAGACACAGAATGGCCATGATTTCAGAAGCTGCTGTAATGTCAAAACCTGTTTCTCTAGGAACACCAGAAGTTGTTCCTCCTAATCCAATAACAATATTTCGCAGTGAACGATCGTTCATATCCATAACACGTTTCCATGTAACCGTTCTTGGATCTAATCCAACAGAATTGGTTTTACTTTGAATATTATTATCAATTACAGCTGATAATAAATTGTGAGCTTTCTCTATAGCTGAAAAGTCACCAGTAAAATGCAGATTAATGTCTTCCATTGGTAGTACTTGCGAATAACCACCACCTGTTGCCCCTCCTTTAATTCCGAAAACTGGCCCAAGAGATGGTTCTCTTAAAACCACAGTAGTTTGTTTACCTAATTGATTTAACCCTTCAGATAGACCAATAGACATGGTTGTCTTACCTTCTCCAGCAGGTGTTGGCGAAATGGCAGTAACCAAAACAAGATTGCTTTGTTTTACTTTTTCATTATCAATAATTGATTGTGGTAATTTGGCTTTGTACTTTCCGTACATGTCAATATCATCAACATTTAAACCTAATTTTTCGGCAATTTTACTAATATGTTCTAGCTGAATGTCTTTAGCTATTTCTTGATCTGTCATTGGTTAAATAGTTAGTTAAGTTAATTTAAAAACAGTATGAAATATACTGCTTTTTATTCTATTGATGAAATCAATTTCATTACGAATTGGTAAAGAATTGCAAGGCTCGCTTTTCATTGTAATAATACTCACCAAACAAATGAAAACCTACATGACCACCATGCTTTGGCATTTCTAAAAATAGATTTTCATTGTTTTTTGCCTCTTTTACAGGATAACATTCTGGTGATAAAAAAGAATCGTTTAAGGCATTTATAATTAAAGTTTTTGTTTTAATGTTTGATAAAAATTGAAGGCTACTTGATTGCTTATAATAATCGAAAGCGTCTATAAAACCATGTGCTCTTGATGTGTAAACGTGGTCAAAATCTATTAAAGTTTTAATTGACTTTATGTCTTCAATTTTCAGTATATCAGCGTGTTGCTTTTGTTTGGTTTTTAATCTACTAACAAGATGTGCCTTAAACCTATCATGATATGGCTTATTTTTTAGGGTATGCAGTTCTTTACACGAGCCGTGCAAATCACAGGGTACAGAAACAGCAATTCCGGCTTTAACTTCATTTGGAACGTTGTCTCGCTCTCCCAAATATTTTAATAGCATATTGCCACCAAGACTAAACCCTTTTAAATAAATTTCTGAATACTTTTGGGTTTCTAAAATATAATTGACTATTGCCTCTAAATCTTCCGTTGCACCAGAATGATAAGAACGATATTTTAAATTAGGTTCACCACTACAACCTCTAAAATTTACACAAACAGCATCAAAACCGTTTTTGTTGAATAATTTGGCCGTTCCGGTCATGTAAGGTCTTTGGGCATTACCTTCCAGTCCGTGAAGCACTATAATTAACCTAGATGTCGTTTGTTCTTCAGCAAAACTCCAATCCAAATCTAAAAAATCACCATCGGGAAGTGTTATACGTTCACGTTTTTGTATGATGCCATTTACACGTCTTATTAATCCTGAATAGACAGTAGAAACAAAACCGTTTCTAAAAAACATAGGTGTTTTATAGTCTGATTGAACTATCGGCATATTTAAACTTCTAATGGTGTAAATTGAAATACATTACCATCAAACAATCCTTTATCACTCAATTTCAAGGACGGAATAACCAATAAAGCCATAAAGCTTAAGGTCATATACGGAGCTTTCAAAGTACTTCCCAATTGTTTTGCCATACGGTCTAATTCTGCATATCGCTTTCCTATAGTTTCAGCATCTTGGTCACTTATTATACCTGCTACAGGCAATGGAACTATTTCCGTTTGATTATCGGAAACCGCACAGATGCCTCCTTTATGTTCTATAATTATATTAACAGCTTTACAAATAGCCTCATCAGAAACACCAACAGCTATTATGTTATGTGAGTCATGCCCAACCGAACTGGCAATTGCGCCTTCTTTTAAACCAAAATTCTTGATAAAAGCTAATGCTGGAGGTTCGTTGTTATAACGATTAACAACGGTCATTTTTAAAATATCGTTTTCAATATCGGAAATTAAATTTCCGTCTAGTACTAGAGCACTTGCTATAATTTCGTTTGTAATGAGTTGTCCCTCTAGAGCTTCAATAACTCGTATTCTTTCAATAGAAGATTCAATTCTGAAATCTGAAACTTGCTTTTTGTTCGTATTGAAATTATTAAGAATCTCAAAAGGGGTTGACGATATTTTGGATTCACCCTCATCAAAAACCAATTCACCATTAATATAGGTTTGTAGCGTTTTAAAGTTCTTTAAATCTTCAACTACAATACAATCAGCTAGATCACCAACCTTTAGTTGCCCAACATCCAATTTGTAATGTTCAACTGGATTGACACAAGCTGCTTGAAGTACCTTAAAAACATCTATGCCTTTGTCCACTGCCCTTGCACATAATTGATTAATATGACCTAATAATAAATCGTCTGGATGTTTATCATCACTACAAAACATCATATTGCCAGAGTACTCTGGCAACAAATCAATTAAGGCTTCAAAATTTTTAGCTGCACTACCCTCTCGAATCAACACCTTCATACCTTTTTGAAGTTTTTCCAAACCTTCATCGTAGGTAAAGCATTCATGATCTGTGGAGATACCTGCTTGAATATATTTTGTTAGGTCGTTACCACGTAGTCCAGGTGCATGTCCATCAATGGGTTTATTATAATGTTTTGCCCAAGCTATTTTTTTAAAAACTTCCTGGTCACCATAAATAACTCCTGGATAATTCATCATTTCGGCTAGATATTTAATATCTGGATTTGCCATAAGGGTTTTAATGCCGTCTGAATCTATAACTGCACCAGCAGATTCAAAACTGGTAGCAGGAACGCAAGAAGGCGCTCCAAAATTAAATTTAAAAGGGGTTTGTTTACCATTCTTAATCATAAACTCCACGCCTTCAACTCCTAAAACATTGGCTATTTCATGAGGGTCTGAAACCGTAGCTACCGTACCATGCTTTACAGCTATTCTAGCAAACTCACTTGGCACTAACATAGAACTTTCTATGTGAATATGGGCATCTACAAAACCAGGTAGAATAAAGTTTTTGACATTATGTGATTTCTCTTTAATTTCAGAAATCTTACCATTAGCAATAGTAAGCTCGCCAGAGTATATTCTGCGATTAGGAATATCAACTATTTGTCCTAATATCTCCAAAAGCTATTCTTCAAATCGTTCCAAACCTTTAATCAACCATTCGTAGTATTCATCTGCATCAGGTGTGTAAGCTGTTGTACGGTTTAATAATTCCATGTCATGGTTAAGAAGCACATAATATGGTTGCGAGTTGTTCTTAAAATTTAAAGTTTGCAAGGTTGCCCACTTGTCTCCAATAGTTTTTATACTTTTTAAAGTTCCATTGGCTTTCTTAAACTTAAACTGTTCGTCTTCAGGCAACAATTTTCTGTCATCTACATATAATGAGATGATTATGTAGTCTTCATTTAAAATATCGTACACTCTATCTTGACTCCAGACCTGCTCTTCCATTTTACGACAATTCACACAGGCCCAACCTGTAAAATCTAACATAATAGGCTTGTTTTCTGCTTTGGCTGCTTCGATACCCGATTCTAAATCCTTGTAGCAATTTAATCCTAAAGGACATTCTGATTCCTTTTCGTAAAGACTATAGAACATTGGTGGTGGAAAACCACTCAACAACTCTAAATTAGCATATTTGGTGTTTGTTAGACCTGGTAATAAATACACCACAAAGGCAAATACCAAAACTATAAAACTCCATTTACTAAAACTTATTTTCTGGAAAGGACCATCGTGTGGAAATCTAATCTTCCCTAACAAATACAGTAATAAGCCAATTCCTATAATAATCCACAGACCAATAAACACTTCACGTTTCAATAATCCCCAATGCTCTACTAAATCGGCATTAGATAGGAATTTTAAGGCCAATGCTAATTCAATAAATCCTAAAACTACTTTTACGGTATTTAACCATCCTCCCGATTTTGGTAACGAATTCAACCATTTTGGAAACATAGCAAACAAAGTAAAAGGTAAAGCCAAAGCAAGTCCAAATCCACTCATACCAAGTGTTAGTTGCGTTGCGCCACCATCGCTGGACAATGAGCTTCCTAAAAGTGTTCCCAGTATTGGACCCGTACACGAAAACGAGACAATTGCCAAGGTTAAAGCCATAAAAAAGACACCAATCCAACCACCAATTTTATTAGCTTTCGAATCCAGTGCATTACTCCATGATGCTGGTAAGGTTAGCTCGTAATACCCAAAGAACGAAAAAGCAAAAGCAATGAAAATTACAAAGAAAATAATGTTTAGGGTAACATTTGTAGATACGTTGTTTAGAATTTCAGGGTCTAAAGAATCTAACACATGAAATGGCAAACTCAATAAAAAGTAAATTAGAAAAATAAAGAATCCATAAAGCATGGCATTTGCCAATCCCTTTTTACCGTCACCCGAACTTTTAGTAAAAAATGATACCGTAAGCGGAATCATAGGAAACACACAAGGTGTTAACAAGGCAATTAAACCGCCTAAAAAGCCTAACAGAAAAATCATAAAGTTACTTTTTTCCTTAACTTCTTCGGCTTCAAAATTATCCCAACCCGTTACATTTAAGTTTAGGGCTTCAGAAAGCGCTTGACTTTTTTCATCAACAACAACGTCTGTTTTCAAGGTGCTTAAACTACCATCTATTGGCGTATAAAACGTTACGGTATTTGGAGGCAAACACCTGGAATCATCACAAACCATAAAAAACACTTCAGCTGGAATGGTTTTTAAATCCGTGTCGGTTAATTTGATTTTTTGAACAAACCTAGCTTCATTGGAAAAGTACTTGATATTCATATCAAACACAGGGTCGAATATAGCCTTTGTTTCTGGTTCGGTTGTTTTCCCTATTACAGTATAACCAACTTTTTCGTTGAAACTAAACGCTGTTGCTATAGGTCCATCTTCACGTTCTAAATATTGTGAATACAAGTGCCAACCTGGCTCAATACTTGCAATATACTCCACTTCGTATTCGTCGTCTGATAATTTCTTGGCTTTTGAAGTCCACGTAACAGGCTCAAATATTTGCGAATCTTTATTTGAATTATCTTGGACAGCATTTGGCAATTGAATATTAAAAATCTGACTATCAAAAATACATTGTTTATCATCGCATGCTTGAAAATCAACTTCACTAGTAATAGTTGATAATTCAGGATTTAGCACTTCAATTTTTTGAGTAAACGTAGCCGAATAATCAAAAAAGGTTAAATCCATTTCAAAAACCTTATCAAACTTGGTAATACTCTCACTTTCTTCTGCCTCTCCTACAAGTTTAAAATCTTTTCCTAAAACATCTTCATCGTATGTAAACTCGGTTGGAATTGCGCCTCCTTCTGGCAAGTGCTGCGAATATAAATGCCAATGGTCATCAATAATAGCACTATATACTATGTTGTATTCGGTATCGGATATTTTTTCAGCTTCGGCTGTCCATTTTACAGGCTGCAGTTGTGCTGAAAGTGAATTGAAAAATAAAAAAGCGACACATAAGGTAATTAAATGCTTCATTGGGTTAGTTCTATTTTTAATATCGTTTTTGTATTGTTAGTTAGTTTAAATCTGTTATCCATGCGGCTATTTAGAATCCAAATAATTTCATCGTTATTTGAAACTAACAGCAAAGCCTCTTCTTTTTCTGGCAACGACCATTTTTCATCCTTGAAAAACTTACTTAACTTCTTTTTCCCTGTCATTCCAAATGGGTAAAAATAGTCGCCTTTTTTCCATTTTCTTACTGTTAACGGATATTTTAACAAATCTTTATCAACAAAAATTGCAGAAGAATTCATTGAATTCTCGACGTCCACCTCTTGAAGTGATAACTTGCCCAAACTTGTTAAAACTAATACATCGTTATTTGAAACCAAAATAGGCTTAAAAAACTCATCAGCATTTAAAGGCGTTAATATTAAGCATTGTCTATCCTTAATTAATCTGTATAATTCTGATTTCACAAATTTACCAGATTGTGCATCGAGTAAATTATAAACATCATCCCACTCGGTAAAACCAAAATCTTTTAGCAATTCATAGAGATAGGCTTTCGGTTCAGAAAACTTTTTGATTTTTTTAATATCCAATACAATATGCTCACCATCAATTGTAACTACTTTTTTTTGAAATCGCAAAATAGCATCTTCTAATATCGTTTTTGAATCTTGAAGATGGTTTTGGGTTTTATTAAAATTTTGGAGCAACTTTGGATTTAATTCCTTTAAAACTGGAATAACATCGTGCCGCAATTTATTCCGCAAATATTTAGTTGAAGCATTACTACTATCCTCTCGCCATTTTATTTTATGCTGTTGTGCGTAATGTAAAATATCATCTCGCGAAAATGGCATTAATGGCCGAGCAATACTATCATTGAGTTCAGGAATTCCTACTAATCCATCCAAACCCGTCCCACGTGATAAATTAATAAGGAAGGTTTCCAGATTATCATCGGCATGGTGTGCTGTAAGAATATAGTCGTAATGCAATTGCTCGGCTAATTCAGTAAACCATTTGTAGCGCAATTCACGTGCAGCCATTTGAATAGATAACTTACGATCTTTAGCATAGCTTTCCGTATCAAAACTTTCAACAAAAACTTCTACATCCAAATTTTCAGCTAAATTCAAAACAAATTCTTCATCAGCGTCACTTTCAGCTCCCCTTAAGTTAAAATTACAATGGGCCAAACTGATTTTCAGCTTCAACTGATGACATAAATGTGTAAGCCCCACACTATCCAGTCCGCCAGAAATAGCTATTAGAAGTTTTCCTTTTTTTAGAAATGGAAAATTACTTTCTATATGTTCAGTAAACCGATTAAACATGCTCAAAAATAAGCTTTAATTTTCTAAAACCTCTCTCATAGCTCTTGCTTTCACTAAACACTCTTCGTATTCGCTTAATATATCACTTTTAGCTGTAATTGCTCCTCCAACAGAATAACTAACATATTTGTTGGTATCGTTATAGAGTATACTTCTTATAACTACATTAAAATCAAAATCACCTTGGGGCGAAAAATAACCCATTGCTCCCGAGTATAACCCACGTTTCGTTTCTTCAAGCTCTTCAATAATTTTCATAGCTGAAACTTTAGGTGCGCCTGTCATACTACCCATAGGGAATGTAGTTTTTAAAACATCAACAGGGTGCGTTTTACTATCAATTTCAGAAGTTATGGTAGAAATCATCTGATGGACTTGCTTAAACGTGTACACCTTGCACAACTCACTTACTTGAACACTTCCTTTTAATGCTGTTTTTGATAAATCGTTTCGTACCAAATCTACAATCATAATATTTTCTGAACGTTCCTTTTCATCTTGAAACAATACCGCTTTAAGCTTATTGTCCTCTTCTAAATTATCCGAACGCTTTGCCGTGCCCTTTATAGGTTGCGATATTATACTATTTCCTGTTTTTTTTAAATACCGTTCTGGTGAAGCTGACAAAGCATATTTATCATCCAGTTTTAAAAAGGTGGCAAAAGGAGGTTTTGAAATGTTATTAAGTTTCAAATACGTGTCTAGTGGATTAATTTGTGTGTCTTCCGCATAAAACTCTTGACAAAAATTAGCCTCATAAATATCACCTCGATGAATATGTTCCAACATCGTGTTCAACTTCTTAAAATACTCATCACGATGCATCCGCAGTTTTATTTTTACTGAACTTTTTTCATCATGAACACTAGCATTAAAATTTGTAATAGTTTTAAAATCTGTTTCTATTTCATCAGCTACCACATTCAGGTAAGACATGGTTATTTTGTTATCCTTAATTAAAAATAGTTTTTGTGGTTGAAAAAAAAACAAATCTGGGAACTGTAATCCATCAAAATTATTAGACTCCAGATTTTCAGTAGCGTTTTTTAAATCGTACGTTAAGTAGCCAAAAATCCAATCGGTTGTAGCACTTTGATAGTCTTTTAACTTTTCAAAAGTCTCCACATAATCGGTTTGAATACTGGTAAAGGCATCTACCGCCAAAATAGCATCGAAGCTAGAATATTTTTGCTCGTAATGGTTAGAATCCATCCAGACAACTTCCCGAAATTGTTGACTCCATTGCAAAACTTGAATCTTGAATGCTTCAAGATTTTCAACCTGATATGTTTGGCTTTTTCTCACTAATTATTGTTCATCACAAATTACTGAATAATTGTAGGCATTAACAAGCCTAAAACTCTATTATAAAAAATTACCTTTGCACTATGGAACAGAAAACTACTTTTCACGATTTAAAATTAAACACACCATTATACAATGCGTTGGATGATTTAGGTTTTGTAACACCTACTCCTATTCAAGAACAAGCATTTAATGTGGTGGCGTCTGGAAAAGATGTTGTTGGTATAGCACAAACCGGAACTGGAAAGACCTTTGCCTATATGCTGCCTATACTTCGAAATTTAAAATTTTCAAAGCAAGACAATCCGCGTGTTTTGGTATTGGTTCCAACACGAGAGTTGGTTGTTCAAGTTGTTGAAGAAATTGAAAAACTAGCTAAATATATTAATGTTCGTGTCTTGGGTGTTTATGGAGGTGTTAACATCAACACCCAAAAGCAAGCAGTTGCCCAAGGTTTGGATATTATTGTTGCAACACCTGGACGTTTATATGATTTAGCTGTAAGTCGCGTATTACAACTAAAGTCTATTCAGAAATTAGTGATTGATGAAGTTGATGTTATGCTAGATTTAGGTTTTAGACACCAGCTCATCAATATTTTTGATATTCTACCAGAGCGAAGGCAGAACATCATGTTTTCGGCAACCATGACTGAAGATGTTGATGATTTAATTACCGATTTTTTTATTGCTCCAGAACGGGTTTCTATTGCAGTTTCTGGAACACCTTTAGAGAATATTGCTCAAACTAAATATACCGTTCCTAATTTTTACACCAAGCTTAATTTATTGGTTCATTTACTGAAAGATAACGAGACTTATAATAAAGTTTTGGTGTTTGTAGCCTATAAAAAAATGGCTGACCGTTTATTTGATGCGCTTGAAGAACAGTTTCACAATGAAACCTGTGTAATACACTCCAACAAAACGCAAAACTATCGTTTACGCAGCATAGAGCAATTTCAGGAAGGCGAGCATCGCATCTTGGTAGCAACCGATGTTATGGCACGTGGTTTGGATATTGACAACATCTCGCATGTTATTAATTTTGATACGCCAAACTTCCCAGAAAACTATATGCACAGAATTGGTAGAACGGGTCGTGCCGAAAGAAAAGGTAACGCTCTGTTATTCCATACCGAAAAGGAAACTGAAGCTGTAGAGCGTATTGAGTCGTTGATGAACATGACTATTCCAGAAATTCCTTTTCCTGATGAAGTTACTATTTCAACCGAATTGATTGAAGAAGAACGGCCTCAAATAAAGGAACGCAACAATCCGTTAAAACGAAAGCTTGACGACGAAGTTGGTCCAGCCTTTCATGAAAAGAAGGATAAAAATAAAAAGGTTAATCTAGGTGGCTCATACAAACGAGAAATTGCCAAAAAGTATAAAAAGCCTAAAACTAGAGGTGATAAGAATTATAATAAACGGAATAAAAGAAAATAATACTGCTGTCATTCCTACGAAGTCAATAACACTCAAGGTTTTGTCATTCCTGCGTAGGCAGGAATCCAGAGATTTAACAGAGTTAATCAACAAATATTAGGCACTCAACAACACTAACCTCATGTCATTCTTGTGAAGACAACAAGACATTACTTTGTCATTCCTACTTTTCGACTTACGCTCAGGATAAATTCCAGCAGGAATCCATTTTCAGAAAATTACTAATTTAGAAGAATGCATAAAAACATTCACCAATACTACCTATATATACTTTCAAACAAATACAAAGGCACAATATACATTGGCGTTACAAATGATTTAGAGCGACGTGTGTTTGAGCACAAAAACAAACTAGTAGAAGGTTTTACCAAAAAATATGGATTAAACAAATTGATGTATTTTGAGTCCTTTCAATATGTTAACGACGCCATTAAACGTGAAAAGAATATGAAAAAATGGAAGCGCCAATGGAAAATAAATTTAATTGAAGTAGATAATCCTGATTGGGATGATTTATCAAAAGATTGGTCTTATTTAATTGATTGATATAAAAACTGGATTCCTGCCTACGCAGGAATGACAATAAGCGGAATAAACGCAAGTGATTTTTTGGTTTTGTTTATCGGTTCGTGTTTGAGCAGTAACGGAATCACTTGCACATCGGCATATTACAGGGCCTTATATAAAAGCAAAATCGGTTTACATCTGAACGTAATCCGATATTGTTTGTGCACATTAATATGGGTAGTTTTTACTGTTTTTGAATCACTTTTAATTTTCGTTTCATTCTAATGGCTATAAATGTTGGAATTAATGCGATTAACAATCCAATCATTAATCCCTTTAATGTAAATTTCAACGTTTGTGGTGTGTCGATGTCATGACGCTGATTCCAAAACTCAACTATTTTACCTTCTTCATTAAACCTCATTACATTAATTATATAAAAAGGTTCTGCGGCAATAAATCTCCCTAGAATTGTTTTGGTGCTTTCCGTTGTAGCTGTCCAATGTGTAGCAACTAGGTCGCCCTCTGCGACTTGATAATTGATTTGACCTCCAAGTTCTACGTTTTTCCAAAAGAAATCAGCAATATACTTTTGCTCTATAGCAGGTTCAGTGACACCCTTACGGTCTCCTATGTCATGAACAACATATTCACTTGCCACGTATTTGGCATATTTGTCCGTATTATTAGTGAACCAAAGATCCTGATAAAAATTACGAGCAATTCTTTTATTTCTTTCTTCAAGGTTTGTTGTTGAAAGATTGACCTGTTGCGAATGAGCGGTAATGGGAACTACCAAAACTGCATAAATGATAATTAAATGCTTCATGATTTAAAATTTTAATGCAAGCTAAACCATGATAACAAATGAGATTTAATGCTAAAAGCCACTTTAATAGTGCTGTCAGCCAAAAATTAATTTTTACAAGAAGGTAGACGTCCGAAATATTTCTTGTAGGCCTTGGTGAAACTAGATGGATGCGAATAACCCAATAAATAGCTCACTTCAGTAGGGCTTTTAGCATTATGTTGAATTTCCTCCATAGCAAATTCCATGCGTACCCTGTTTCTGTATTCAAAAGGCGGTAAACCAAAAACTTGTTTAAATGCATTCTTGAACTTGGAAGGTCCCATATGCGCCATTTTGGCCAAATCAGAAATGGCAGGGATTTGATTATTGGTAGGGTTCCTGAGAATTGTCGAAATTTTGAATAGGTTTTTAAGGTCTTCTGGGTGCAGTTTTCCCGGGTTTATACCTTTTTTATGACTTTTCAATTTTTTAAAGAACTGCTGTACGAAATCGAGAACGAGTCTATGGCATTTAATTTTATTATCCATGGCAGCTAACGCTAATGAAAGCTTCTTGTCTAAAACAGGATCTAAATCTTCGTAGATTAGACTTTTATCTCGATCAATTAAATCCTTCCAATCCTCAAAGTAAGAACTTAAGAAAGTGTCGCTAAAACGGATAGTGGCTACCTCAGATTCTACATGAGGTGGTATTTGAGTTTCTATTTTAAGGTCTGGCCCATATAGCAAAATACCGATTGGGAGGTGCTTTTGAAAATGAATGACTTTACCGCCAACCTTTTTCTCTTGCTTTATTCTTGATAGGTTGATATGGATAACATACCATTTAGTGTCGATAGGATTAACCGAGGTCATCGAAATAGGAACTTTGAACGGTGCATTGCCAAAATGATGAAATTCAAGCTCTCCAGGAAACTGAATGTACTTGACAACATCACCCTCAATGATCGCAGGATTTGGCTTTAGTCCATTATCTGTCTTTGTGAAGTTAAAGTAACGATCGAATTGTTCTATTATATTTTTTGTGATGTCAAGATAAATCTCCATAGATAGTTAAACGGTTCTAGATTTATTGCTTACAACGACTTGTTATGATATCGTTATAATATAAAACAAGTAAGCGCATTTGGCTAATATCTCATGATAAACGAAGTTCGCTTTTTCCAGCTTTAAAATCCAAGCCTTGTACTCTTAATTATTTAAAAGGTTATTTACTTCGTAAAGATTAAACTCTGGGTTATCTTCAAAGAATTGCTTCAAATGTCTAACATGTCCGCTGCCAAAAATGATTAAAGCTCTATCACCTTCTTTTGTATGTTCAAGAATGTTACGATAAATGAATAAATTTCGCTTGTACCATTCAGCTGCTACTTCTACGCCAATGTTATTAAAATCAAAAGAGCGCATTTTATACGGAAGTCCATCAATTTCCTTTTCAATCTCTTTATAACTAAACAACACATCTGAAGTATCTTTTACAGAAATAGCTACGTTGTTGTAGTAATTGTGATTATTCAAGATTTGCTGCCAATCATTCAGATAAACAAGATTTTCTCTTACTGTATTCTTAATGAAGTTTTTTTGTCGCTTATCCATTTGAATTTTGTAATCTGTATTGTATTCTTGATACGATTTTATTGAAAGCGTGTCTGCAATATAATCTGCATAAGGAGCTAAATATGCTCCATGACGGTCTACTGCTATGATTTCTTTAATCTTTAGTAGTTTAGCTAACTTAAATCCTATTTGATAAACTTCGTTTTGCCCATCTTTAATGTCTTTTAGTGACAAGCGGTTATTTATGTACAGACTAAACAGACTGTCTAGTTTAGCTTGTTGGGAAGGTGAAAATTCTACAAAAATTTTAGTTGGTTTATATTGAACCAACAAATCAACAACCTCCCGAATTTCGGCCTGTCGCCTTTTTGTAAAATAATCATCAATTTCCAGGTTGTAAGTGTCCATTCCAGGGTTATTAAAATGATAGACTCCCAAGATCATCACCTCTTTTGTTGCTAGTGAGGACAACTGTGAGGGTTTAAACTTGTTTTCATTTTGATTACATCCGGCAATAATAGCTGATACAATAAAGAATATGATTAATCGCATTATATTCACATTATGTATTTTATTAGAGTGACAGGCGAAGTTCTTAAAATTAGTTTTCAAAATCAAGTTAATGCTTTTTTTGACCTATAAAGTTAACCAAAAAAATCCCCTGCCCACTGGCAAGGGATTCGCAAATAATCGCATTAGTCTTCAAAACCTTCCTAACAATAACTTATTACCATACATAAGTTCGCTCTGAAAGTCAAATTGATTATCTGCATTACACTATTAATCAAGGTGTAATATCTTTAAATTTTATGTATTACACAACTTTACATTTAACGTTTTTAGAAAAGATTTAAACAATTCCATTAACATCATTTTCAGTTAATTGCATAAAAAAAGCGACCTCTTGATCGCTTTTAATTTTATAGCTAAACGTTTTTACTACCTATTCTCATACTTCTCAATTTTAGCCTTATGGTAGTCATTACCACTAATTTCATAAGCACTTTTAGCATATATTAAGGCTTTTGCGAAGTCCTCTTGCGTTTCATAATAATCTGCCATGGAATCGTAGGCATTGGCACTATTAGGGTAATACGCTATAGCTTTTTCAAAATATAGTTTAGATTTATCCTGCTGTTTCATTTCCATATTCATATATCCACACATATTTAAAAGATCTTCAGGATAAGGTGGCACCACATAGCCAAAGTGCCTTTCCAGTTTCTCTGCACGATGCTCAATAATACGTTGCAATTCAGCTAATTCAGTTTCAGGATTATTTATTGCATCCGTATTTTCCATTTGGTACCACTGAAAAAGTGATATCAAACCATCTTTAATAGACGGTTGTGGAATAGTGCCATGTAAATCATTAGGATAAAATTGCCATTCGTAATTAAGTCCGATTGATTCATTTGTGTTAATAAATTGGGACAATTCAATATTAGAACGTGCAAACAAAGTATAATCAGAAGTATCTTGCATAACGTTATCTATAGTTATATTAGAATCCTGCATGTGCAATTGTCCACCTAAAGACATAAATAAACCCTTTCCGGTGAAATTCTTATTCAGAAAATCTGATTTAGCTTGTTTCATAATTTTTTGATCATCCCAATCTAAACTCGGATCGATACTTATATAATTTGCAAACAAATCTGGTTGATTTAACATGGTATATATAGTAAATAATCCAGCATACGAGTGCCCAATTAACGTTCTGTAATTGGTTACTGGGTATTTGTCTTCTATGTACGGAATGAGCTCTGTTTTTATAAAGGACAAGAAATGTTTTGCCTCACCATTTTCTTCATTATAAGGCATTCCGCGTCTTGATGTGATTTTTGAAGTCGTTAAATCTCTAGTTCTGTTTTCGGCATTAGAAATACCTACAATAATCATTTCTGGCATAAAACCACCACTATAATAATCGTGAACATTAACGACCGTTGGTAACAGTACATCGCCATCTAAAATATAAATAACAGGGTACTTTTCTTTTGAATTTGCATTATAACTATAGGGCAGTTGAACATAAACATCTCTAGATTCATTAAGAATATTAGAATAGACGCTATCTTTTTTTCCTATTTGATACAAATAGTCCGATTGGGCGCAGATAGTGTGTTGTAAAACAAAGCCAATAATTACATATAAAACTGTTCGCATTTTGATATATTTAATTTTGTTGATTAATCTTTTTGTAAGCCTTTTAAAATTAGAATACCAACTCTTGCTATAATAAACGTTAGTAAACCATAAGTTGCTGTAATTAAGGAAACCTTCAGTCCGGCAGCAAATATTGATGGGTCAGGATCACCCATGGCTTCAACCGTATCAAAAGCCGTAATTAGCCCTAAAATAGATGCAAAAAAACCAATTACTAAACCTAACAAACTGCTGTCTATAGCTAGACGGAGCATTTTTTTAGATTGTCCAGCATTTGATTTTAAACTTGTAAAACCTTTTATTAAAAAGACTACAGACAAGATTAAACATATTGTAATTAGAGACATCATTACAGGACCTCCATCTGTAAATGGACTAAATAAAAACGGAAATAGAAAAGTCATAATTTTTGTTTTTTTGTTAATGTATTCAAACTTATGGCGTTTTTGAAAATAAAATTATGGTTTTGCGATAGTTAACCTATTTAGCACTGTAGAAAACAAAAATGCAGAAACCAGACCTAATCTTGTTATCTGTCTATAAAATTAACATTCTAGCGAAAATTCGTTGTATACTTGTAAACAGTCTATCATGATGTTAAAACAATTAATCAAGAAATTAGTTTTTAAAGGAGTATTGCACACGCTGTTTTGGTGCTGTGTGTTGCTGTTTTTTACGTATTTCTTCGATTCAAATACGTCAAATTATCAAGACACTTTACTGTTTTCATTGTTTTTAATGCCCATTACAATGGCAACAACCTATGTTTCCATCTATAAACTCATACCTGACTATTTAGTTAAAAAACGCTATTGGCTTTTTGCAATTTATAGTGTTTACACCTTAATAGTATCTACATATTTAATAGTGGTTTCCGTTTTTTTTAGTCTGATTTACCTAGCTGGTTTTGAATACTCCAATATGAATCCGCTTACTCAAAATATCATTATAGTAGCTTCGGGTGTGTATTTAATTGTGGTAATAGTAAGTGCCTTTAAACTAATGCGAATAAATTTAAGCCACGCTAAAAAAACCAAGGCTCTTGAAACTAAAATTCTGGAAACCCAACTAAAGCTTAAAGAACAAGAACTGAACTATTTAAAAATGCAAATACATCCGCATTTTCTGTTCAACACACTCAATACCATGTATGGCTTTGCCCTTAAAAAAGCCGATGAAACACCAGAGATGATTTTAAAGCTATCAAATCTGCTCGACTACCTACTCTATCAGGCCAATAAACCATTTGTATTATTAACTGACGAAATTCAACATATTGAAGATTATATCGAGCTTGAAAAAATGCGCTTCAACAACACCTTAAATATTATCTTTGATTATGAAAACGTTAACGACACCACCACAATTGCGCCTATGTTGTTGTTACCCTTTGTTGAAAACAGTTTTAAACACGGTAGTTTAATGGAAGGTGTATTAACAATAAAAATTAAGCTGACTTCCCATGCTGATACGATTTCATTTTTAATTGAAAACACTAGTTTTAAGACTGATGATACACCATTACATGGCATCGGACTAAAAAACATTGAAAAGCGATTGGAATTGCTTTACAGAAATAAGTACGATTTAAATATTATTAATAACGACAAATCGTTTAAAGTAGAACTACATTTAAAAACCAAATAAGTGTCAACCCATAAGAATATAAACTGTTTAATTGTAGATGACGAGGCTATAGCACGCGAAGTTATTAGCTCGCATGTATCAAAAATTGATAACATAAAAATCGTTGCCAGTTGCAGTCATGCTATGGAAGCCTTTAATATTATTCGCAGCCACGACATTGACTTGGTGTTTTTAGATATTAACATGCCTGATATTAGCGGCATCTCTTTTGCTAAATCCATAAACAGTGATATCAAGATTATTTTTACAACAGCCTATCGCGATTATGCTGTGGAAGGATTTGAGCTACAAGCGGTTGATTATTTATTGAAACCCATTTCGTTTGAGCGACTGCTAAAAGCTGTAAACACCTATTTTGAAGTGTATAAAAACACGCAACAAGAAAGCTTAAAACCACAAGAAACCAATGCGTTTATGTTTGTACGATCTGATAGACGTATGATTAAAATTGACTTTAATGCCATTGTTTATATTGAAAGCTACAGCGACTATATTAAAATACACTTACCAAAGGAAACCATAGTTACGCGAGAAACCATAACAGCCATTGAGGCCAAATTACCCACAACCGATTTCTTACGTATTCACCGCTCGTTTATTGTTTCTATTGCCAATATTTCGTCGTTTACCAACGAGCATGTTGTAGTTGGCAACCAAGCCTTAACCATTAGCAGGAGTTATAAAAAAGAGGTGTTAAAGGTTTTGGAGCGGTATTAAGAAGAAAAGCAAGTTTTGTTTATAGTGATCTTGTCAAAATTAAGTTATGACAAAAAATTACTGATGGTTTTTGTTAGCATGAGTTATTTTTTAGATTGAATGTTCAAATCATCAATTTTATTTCCAATTTCATTAGAAAATTCAGTCGTTAAACTTATTGATTTCCTTAACTTGTCAATTAAATCTTCTAGTTGGTTTAGTAATTTTTTCTTGGCTATATTTAAATCTTTTTGAATTCTTGGAAGAGATTCCACACTCTCATATAATCATCTCCTACATCCTTATTTATAAGCTCTTGTGGATGAATTTCAGAAATTCCAGGTGCTGAATGAGTTTCCCATTTAATTAAATCAATTATTATATTCTGTTTAACTCAGAATGTCAAATTTAATTCTTTTGTCACCTCTTCAATGGCAATTCTTTCTTCTTCTAAATCAGAAGGTGAAGCAATAAAAATTGAATATTTTGTTACAGTTTTTGCCATTTGATTTTATAATTTTTGCTAACGAAAGTTAAAATTTTATTTAAAGAATTCGTGTTCAAGCTATAAACAGTTAAAAACAAAAAAAGCGAACCATTTGGTTCGCTTTTATTATTAAGACCTCTCGACTCCGCTCGAGGTGACAATCCTTTTTTGACTAAATATGCAATGCACGATCATCGGTAGCAGCTAAAGCCGCTTCTTTGATAGCCTCTGTAAATGTTGGATGCGCATGAGACATTCTGGAAACATCTTCAGCAGAGGCTCTGTATTCCATAGCCACTACAGCTTCAGCAATCATATCGGCAGCACGTGCACCTATCATGTGAACACCTAAAATTTCATCTGTATTTTTATCGGCAAGGATTTTTACAAAACCATCCAAGTCCATACTCGCTCTACTACGTCCTAATGCACGCATTGGAAATTGACCTACTTTATAATCTACACCAGCTTCTTTAAGTTGCTCTTCAGTTTTACCAACAGCAGCTACTTCTGGCCACGTATAAACCACGCCTGGAATTAAATTATAATCGATATGTGGTTTTTGCCCTGCAATAGTTTCAGCTACAAAAACCCCTTCTTCTTCAGCTTTATGTGCTAGCATGGCACCTTTTACTACATCACCAATAGCGTAAATATTACTGGCTGATGTTTGTAAATTCTCATTAACCTCAACTTGTCCTCTATCGTTTAATTTTACACCAGCTGCTTCAGCATTTAAACCATCTGTATATGGACGACGCCCAACAGATACTAAACAGTAATCACCTTTTATTTCAACTTCTTCTCCTTTTTTGTTATCGGCTTTAACAACTACCTCATCTCCTACACGCTCAACCGACTTCACTTTGTGAGACACGTTCATGGTAAATTTTGCTTTCTTAAAGACTTTGTTAAGCTCTTTAGACAATCCTGAATCCATTGTTGGAATAATACGGTCCATATATTCTACAACCGTAACTTCAGCACCTAATCGTCTGTAAACCTGACCTAACTCTAAACCAATAACACCACCACCAATAACGATTAAGTGTTTTGGAATTTCTTTTAGTTTCAAAGCTTCGGTTGATGTAATGATACGGTCTTTATCGATATTGATAAACGATAAATTTGACGGTTTTGAGCCTGTAGCAATAATGGTGTTTTTGGCTTCAATTTCAGTTGTTTCATCACCAGAAATTGTAATATGCGTGGCATCTTTAAAACTGCCTAAACCTTGATAAACATCAATATTATTCTTCTTCATTAAGAAATCAATTCCACCAGTAGTTTGATCGACTACGGCTTGCTTTCTTGCAATCATTTTTTCTAAATTCACTTTAATATCGCCTGGAACTTCAATACCATGCTCTTCAAAATGTTTTACAGCATCTTCGTAATGGTGCGACGAATCTAAAAGGGCTTTACTAGGAATACAGCCTACATTAAGGCAAGTGCCACCAAGTGTTGCATATTTTTCGATTATTGCGGTTTTCATACCTAGTTGCGCACAACGTATAGCTGCTACATAACCTCCAGGTCCAGAGCCAATAATGGCTACATCGTAAGAATTCATATGATTGTTTTTATTCTGAAATTATTAAAACGAGTACAAAAGTACGATAATGATTTATGATTTACGAATGAGATTGTGTGAATTTTTTGTGAATACTTAAGACGGGAATCCTAACATTTCACCCATACCAACCGTAAACAGCCAACAACCATAAATGGCATGTTCTACAGACACTAAAAATGTGGAACGTGTTTTTTTAAATGTCAATGCAAAAAGTAGTCCGCCAAGAAAGGTAATTACAAGAACCAAAGTGTTTTTAAAAAATAAATGCCCTAATGAAAAGACAATGGCATTTACAAAAAGAAATAACCTATTATTGGTAAACAAACTTTCATAGCGTTGAAAGAAAAATGTGCGATACAATACCTCTTGTGGATATACTGAAAACAAGCTATAAATAAAAAGTATGAATACCCAAAATTGAGGTTTTGTCCTTACTACTACAAACAGGTTTTCTTTATCTGTAAACCAAACAAAAGCAGTTGTTAATACCATAATTAGCATGAACTTAACTAGAGTTCTTTGCCAAAATAACTTCCAGTTAATATCCTTTCTAATTTTTAAGGAACTCTTCTCTACTCGAATTAAAATAAATACAACATAAGCAAACCCAAGAATTCCTAAAATAAACTTTATCCAAATAGCGTAATCCAACACCAAGCTAATGGGAAACAAAACAAAAACTATAAATAATTCACCGAGTTTGTAATTTGAACTTTTCATGTCTAAATATTTATTGCTGTAGTATGCTTAACTTCGTTAATGACAAACATACTATGGGTACTACCAATATGATTTATGGATGTTAGTTTATTAACCATAAACTCTCTAAAAGCTTCCATATCACTAACTAAAACTTTCAATAAGTAATCATAGTCACCACTAATATGATAACATTCCACAACTTCCATTAAGTTAGCTACTTCTTGTTCAAATTTAACAACATACTCTTGAGAGTGCTTAACCAATTTTATATGGCAAAAAGCAACAAAATCCTTATTAACAACAGCTTTATCAACTAAAGCCACATAACCCGAAATCACACCTTCACGTTCTAGTTTTTTTATACGTTCATAAACCGCTGTAACAGAAAGATTTAACTTGATTGATAATTCTTTATTGGTTTGTTTGGAATCGCCTTGAAGGAAACCCAATAACTTCATGTCTGTTTGATCTAAATGCATGAATTGAAAATTTTTCGTTATAAACTGAGGCTACAATCAAATATATTACTTTAAAACTATATTTAGAACTAATTGTAGTTTTATTTTCTAAAAATATACAATACTATTGATTAATTATCTAAAATTAACGATTTTTACATCAATTATAACTAAAACACAGTAAATCATGGCATTTAAACCCGCAAACAACATACAAGACTTACAATATTTTGGAGAATTTGGAGGTGTTAATCCCTCTATTTCCGATTCATCTACATACACCTTTTTATCGGCCAAAACCATGTTCGATACTTTTGAAGGTAATGCAGATGGGTGTTATTTGTATTCACGTCACTCCTCACCTTCCAATTTATATTTAGGCGAAGCTTTAGCTGCTATGGAAGGCACCGAAACAGCTCATGTAACGGCATCTGGAATGGGAGCCATAGCACCAGTTATCTTGCAACTTTGTGGAGCTGGTGACCATATTGTTTCCAGTAGGACTATTTATGGTGGTACGTATGCGTTTCTTAAAAATTTCACACCTCGTTTTAATATTGAAACCAGCTTTGTAGATATTACCAAGTTAGATGTGGTGGAAGCTGCAATTACAAAGAACACCAAAATATTATACTGCGAATCGGTCAGTAATCCGCTATTAGAGGTTGCAGACATTAAAGGCTTATCTGAATTAGCCAAAAAATATAATTTGAAATTAGTTGTAGACAATACGTTTTCTCCTTTATCAATTTCACCGGTTC
The DNA here is from genome assembly GCF_023634025.1 of Hanstruepera flava. Lineage (GTDB taxonomy): Bacteria > Bacteroidota > Bacteroidia > Flavobacteriales > Flavobacteriaceae > Hanstruepera > Hanstruepera flava. Next base: position 62,790 of record NZ_JALJCW010000006.1, read on the forward strand.
AATTAGGAGCAGATATCGTGATACACAGTTTAACCAAATTTATTAATGGATCGTCTGATACCGTTGGAGGTGTTATTTGTGGTACTCAAGAGTTTATTAACGATTTACGAAATGTTAATGATGGTGCTTGCATGTTATTGGGTTCAACCATGGATAGTTTAAGAGCAGCATCTGTTTTAAAAAACTTAAGAACCCTTCATATTCGTATGCAACAACACAGTAAAAACGGTATGTATTTAGCCGAAAAATTTGAGAACATGGGCTTAAAAACAGTATATCCTGGATTACAATCACATCCTTCTCATGAGTTGTTTAAATCTATGATGAATCCACAATACGGATTCGGAGGTATGTTAACAATAGACGTTGGTTCTTTGGATAAAGCCAATGCTTTAATGGAGCTTATGCAAGAAAAAAATCTTGGTTATTTAGCCGTAAGCCTTGGGTTCTATAAAACATTGTTTAGTGCTCCAGGAAGTTCTACCTCTTCAGAAATTCCAGAAGACGAACAAGCTGAAATGGGATTAAGTGATGGCCTTATTCGCTTCTCAATTGGTTTAGATGCTGATATTGAACGTACATTTGAAATGATGAAAGCCTGTATGGTAGAATTATCCATTTTAGATGATAAAAAGCAAGCTGAATTAATTTAAATACAGACGTTTACATAATTTATAATAACGCTTTAGTCCTTACCTAAAGCGTTATTTGTTTTACCCTTAAGGCGTTCCCATAGTTCTGAAAGTGCTTCAGACACTTTTTCCTCACTGCGCTCAAAAGGCTTCATGCTTAACTCTCCCTCTTTATCATAAAGTTGAAAACTAAATACTGATGAATTAGGGTTATTCTTATCTGCCAATGGATAACGCAAATCATTATATCTATACAAGTTGTCTTCCAATTTATAGATACTGTAATAGTTATTACTAAACCAAGCCAACCTCTCAACACGCTGATAATCTTCAGGTGTCAAATCTCTTATCTTTGGTATTTTTACCCAGTCTGAAAAGCGATTCCCTTCATCCAGCAAAGAATAATATCCTGCTAAATAATAATCCTCTTTTTCAACAGTGCCATACCACAAAACATTGTTAAAAATTGTAGGTTGTGTATAGTATCTATTATAAGTAATCCCGTGCTCTTGTAATGACGATCTAAATATTGAATCGATATAAATTTTATTCAGTAACGTAAACAACATATATACGGAACTAATACCTAAACCAAGTTTCAACCATAATTTCCTTACTTTAGAGTTTCGTTTAAAAAACATCATTACTAGTATACATAGCAGAAAAGGAATAGTATAAATAGGGTCGACCACAGCAATATTGTTGAACGCTATTCTATGGTCGCTAAAAGGCGTAAAAAGCTGTGTTCCATAGGGTGTAAATGCATCTAAAATAGGATGCGTAAATAATGACAAGAAAAACAACCAAATCCAATCTTTTAAAATTGTGGTATGTTTCCGTTTCCCTGTATTGTACATCTTGTAAAAAAGCCACCCAAAAAGAAAAGCTCCCAATACCGAAAACAAAATAGAATGCATAAATCCTCTATGATAAAGCATGGCGTCTATTTTGTTTCCAAAAAGCCAACTACCAACAAATACATCCAAGTCAGGTATAGTGCCACCAATAGCACCAAATAACAATGCTTTGTTACCAATTTTCTTTCCTAAAGCTGCTTCTCCACACGCAGCACCTAATACAATTTGGGTAAGTGAATCCATAAAATCCTAATAATGCTATAATTAACCGCATTTGCATACTTTATATGAAAATCGTAACATTACAATTCACAAAAATAAACCAAATAATCCTTTATGGAAAGTCAAGACATCAAACCTAGAGAACCACAAGATGAAATTATAGTTGAAAATAGAGAATTAAATATTTGGGAAGCATTAATTCCAGTATTTGCTTTGATAGCTATGCTGTTTTTTAATGTGTTTTTTGTTTATGGAGACGATGCCTTAAGCGGTAGTAATCAGTTTATATTACTACTAGGTGCAGCAGTTGCAGCAGTAGTTGGCTTTTTCAATAAAGTATCTTACAAGCAAATGCTAGATGAAGTTGCCGAAAATGTAAAATCTACTACGGGTGCTTTACTCATATTACTTATGGTTGGAGCTTTAGCCGGAACTTGGCTGATAAGCGGTATTATTCCCACTATGATTTATTATGGTCTACAAATTTTAAATCCAACCATTTTTTTAGCAGCATGTGTTATTATTTGTGCCATTATTTCTATTGCTACGGGAAGTAGCTGGACCACATCTGCAACCGTTGGTATTGCCCTTATTGGTATTGGTGAAACTTTAGGCATTTCTTTAGGAATGACTGCTGGTGCTGTATTATCTGGAGCGTATTTTGGAGACAAAATGTCCCCTTTAAGTGATACCACTAACTTGGCTCCTGCTATGGCTGGTGGCGAGCTATTTGACCACATAAAGTATATGGCTTACACTACTATTCCAACAATAACAGTTACGCTAATTGTATTTATTATAATTGGCTTAAATATTGATACCACAGGAACTCCTGATATTTCAGACAAATTGGTCGCCATCAAGTCTGCATTCAATATTTCACCTTGGTTGTTTTTAGTTCCAGTAGTTGTCATATTAATGATAATCAAGAAAACATCACCACTAATTGCTTTATTAATAGGTACGCTTCTTGGTGGAATTGCTGCCATTATAGCACAGCCCGATATCGTTTTGAAAATTGCTGGAGCAGATTCACTGACTTTTCAATCCGCTTATCGTGGTGTTATGGATGCCATGACAGTTGATACAGCAGTTGAAACAAGCAGTGCCGAATTGAATGATTTGTTTACTGCTGGTGGTATGTCTGGCATGTTGGGAACTATATGGCTTATTATCTGCGCCATGGTTTTTGGCGGTGTTATGGATGCTATTGGTGCTTTATCTAGAATTAGTGCTGCCTTGTTAAGTTTAGCCTCTTCCACATTTGGCTTATTTGCGAGCACTGTAGCCAGTTGTTTGGCACTGAATGTTACAGCATCCGATCAATATCTTGCTATAGTTGTACCTGGTAAAATGTTTAAAAAAGCTTATGAAGATAAAGGCTTGGCTCCAGAAAACTTAAGCCGTACTTTGGAAGATTCAGGGACTGTGACATCTGTTTTAGTACCTTGGAATACCTGTGGTGCATACCAAAGTGGTGTTTTAGGTGTTCCTGTTGTAGATTATTTTTTCTTCGCCATTTTTAATTGGTTAAGTCCTTTTATGACTTTGATTTTTGCTGCATTCAATATTAAAATCAAACAATTAAGAGGTAAATTGGCTTAAGTTATCGTTACATAAATTTTTAAAATACTAATGCATTGTCAAGGAAATCGTAATATGTATCTTTGCACCCGAAAATTAATTTTTAACATAAAAAAATAAATTAAAAATGGCTGTATTAGTAGGAAAAAAAGCGCCTCAATTTAACGCACAAGCAGTAGTAAATGGTGGAGAATTTGTATCAGATTTTTCTTTGGAGCAATTCATTGGTAAAAAACACGTTGTATTATTCTTTTATCCAAAAGATTTTACATTTGTTTGCCCAACGGAATTACACGCATTCCAAGAAAAATTAGCTGAATTTGAAGCTAGAAACACTGCCGTAATAGGTGTCTCTACAGATACTGAACAATCACATTGGGGTTGGTTGCAATTAGACAAAAATAATGGTGGTATTAAAGGTGTTAAATATCCTTTAGTTGCCGATACAAATAAAACCATTTCTAAAAACTACGATGTTTTAGCTGGTGACTATTTTTACGATGAAAATGATATGTTACAAGCTGATGGCGAATTAATAGCGTACAGAGGTTTATTCTTAATTGATAAAGAAGGTATCGTACGTCATCAAATTGTAAACGATTTACCATTAGGAAGAAATGTTGATGAAGCATTACGTATGGTTGATGCCTTACAGTTTGTTGAAGAAAACGGCGAAGTTTGCCCAGCTAACTGGAATAAAGGTAAAACTGGTATGCAAGCTACACACGAAGGCGTTGCTGAATTTTTAGAAAAGCATGTTAACTAATTGATGTTAACTTTAACAATAAAAAAAGCCTGCTCAATTGAGCAGGCTTTTTATTTATTAGTTTTATTATTTTAAATCAAATCGATCGGCATTCATTACTTTAGCCCAAGCTGCTACAAAATCTTCTACAAACTTTTTCTTGTTATCATCTTGCGCATAAACTTCAGCATAAGATCTTAAAATAGAATTAGAACCAAATACTAAATCAATACGTGTTGCAGTCCATTTTCTTTCACCAGACTTACGGTCACATACTTCAAAAATACCATTGATTACGTTCCACTTATTAGACATATCCGTTAAGTTAACAAAGAAATCGTTGGTCAAGGCTCCTTCATTATTCGTAAATAAACCATGTTTTGTTCCACCGTGATTAGTTCCCATAACACGCATACCACCAATTAAAACTGTCATTTCTGGAGCAGTTAATCCCATTAATTGCGCACGATCAAGCAACATTTCCTCTGGACTAACAACATAGTCTTTTTTCAGCCAATTTCTAAAGCCGTCAGCTAAAGGCTCTAAAGGTTCAAACGACTCAACATCAGTCATATCTTGAGTAGCATCACCTCTGCCTGGAGAAAAAGGAACATTTACATTCATCCCAGCGTTTTGAATGGCTTTTTCAACACCTACATTACCAGCTAATACAATGGTGTCAGCGATACTAATACCGAATTCGGTAGCAATAGGCTCAAGAACAGAAATCACTTTAGATAAACGAGCGGGTTCATTACCTTCCCAATCTTTTTGAGGCGCTAAACGAATACGAGCTCCGTTGGCACCACCTCTAAAATCAGAACCTCTAAATGTTCTAGCGCTATCCCAAGCGGTTGATACCATTTCAGAAATAGATAATCCAGATGCTTCAATTTTTGCTTTTACAGCGTTAACATCATAATCTTTTTTGCCTTTAGGAACTGGATCTTGCCAAATTAAATCTTCACTTGGTATTTCTGGTCCAAACCAACGGTCTTTTGGTCCCATATCACGATGCGTCAACTTAAACCATGCTCGGGCAAAAGCATCTGAAAATCCTTCAAAATCATCTTTAAATCTTAATGAAATATCTCTATAAACCGGGTCCATTCGCATGGCCATATCCGCATCTGTCATAGCTGGATTATGACGAATTGAGAAATCTTCTACATCAACCGGCTTATCTTCTTCCTTGATACTTACAGGCTCCCACTGCCAAGCACCTGCTGGACTTTTTGTTAATTCCCATTCATGACCAAATAGCATTTCAAAATAACCATTGTCCCATTTAGTTGGGTGCGTTGTCCAAGCGCCTTCAATACCGCTAGTCACCGTGTCACGGCCTACACCTGTTTTAGTTGGGTTAGACCAACCAAAACCTTGTTCTATTACATCAGCTGCTTCAGGGTCTGGACCTAAAATACTAGCGTCACCATTTCCGTGCATCTTACCAACGGTGTGACCTCCTGCTGTTAACGCAACGGTTTCCTCATCGTTCATAGCCATACGCTTAAAGGTCTCACGAACTTGTGCTCCTGTTTTTATTGGATCTGGCTTTCCGTTAACACCTTCAGGATTTACATAAATCAATCCCATTTGTACAGCCGCCAACGGATTTTCCATAGTTTCTGGATTGTCAACGCTACCATAACGTTCATCACTTGGAGCCAGCCATTCTTTTTCAGCTCCCCAATAAATATCTTGTTCCGGATGCCAAATATCTTCACGACCAAAAGCAAAACCATAGGTTTTTAATCCCATGCTCTCATAAGCAATATTACCAGCGAGAATAATTAAATCTGCCCAGCTTACTTTATTGCCATATTTTTTCTTGATAGGCCAAAGTAAACGTCTAGCCTTGTCTAAACTCACATTATCTGGCCAAGAGTTTAACGGTGCAAAACGTTGGTTCCCTGTGCCTCCACCTCCACGACCATCGGAAATTCTATATGTACCAGCAGCATGCCATGCCATACGAATCATCAAACCTCCATAGTGTCCCCAATCTGCAGGCCACCATTCTTGACTATCAGTCATTAAATCCGTTAAATCTTTCTTTAATGCAGCAACATCCAATTTCTTCAATTCTTCTTGATAGTTGAAATTTTCTCCAAGTGGATTGGTTTTACTATCGTGTTGATGTAAAATATCAAGATTTAGCGTATTGGGCCACCACTCTGTAACCGTTTTTTCAGTTGATGTATTTGCACCATGCATAAAAGGGCATTTACCTTTGGTTGAATTGTCCATACTATTTAATTGTTTAATTATTGATTAATCATATTCTAATTCCATAAAGTTAGCAATTACCTTTCAAAAAAAAATTTGTTGCTCATTTTGAAATGTTATATCTAAATTGATAAAACTTATAAGAGAAATGAGATTAGAATTCGTTTAGCTAATCAACATTTTTATTGTTATTTTTATAGTTTAAAATTAAAAGCAAATTATGGCAAATATAACTTTGGGCGGAAACGCTGTTACAACATCTGGAGAACTTCCACAAGTAGGAACAAAAGCTAAAGACTTTAAACTCGTGGCAATAGATTTATCAACCAAAACACTATCAGATTTTTTAGGTTCCAAATTAATACTAAACATTTTTCCAAGTGTTAATACCGGTGTTTGTTCAGCTTCAGTAAGAAACTTTAATCAACAAGCTAGTAGTTTAGAAAACTCTAAAGTTCTTTGCATATCTAGAGACCTACCATTTGCTCAAGAGCAATTTTGTGCCGCTGAAGGCTTGGAAAACGTTGTTATGCTTTCTGATTTTAAAACAGGTGCTTTTGGAAAAGATTATGGTTTAATGATGAACAACGGCATTTTTGATGCACTACTGTCGCGTTGTGTTATTGTATTGGACAAAGAAGGAACTGTAATCTATACTGAACAAGTTCCAGAAATAGGACAAGAACCTGATTACGAAGCTGCACTTAAAGCTCTTAAATAGTCAATTGCTTAAATGCTTAGATGCTTAAATGCTTAAAAAAGAATCTTTTTTAGTCAATCGATTAAAAAGTATTATATATGCTTTCAAAGGAGCGTGGATTTTAATTACAACTGAAGCCAGTATTAAGATTCAAGTATTTATAGGTATCGCTATGACCTTTGTGGGTTTTTATTTTGAACTGACCAAAATGGAATGGATAATTCAATGCCTGACCATAGGATTAATTATTGCCATAGAAGGCATTAACACAGCTATTGAAGAAGTGGCAGATTTTATTCACCCAGAAAAGCATCCAAAAATTGGATTGATAAAAGATATTTCTGCAGGAGCCGTTTTTATTATGGCTATTACAGCAATAATTGTAGGTGTAATCATATATTTTCCAAAAGTTTTTTAAATACTATTTGCTTTAGGATAAACGTTAGTAATTTGTATTTTTGCTAAACTAACAATGCTTGAATGGCCAAGAAAAAAACTAAACGTAAAAAAGAAACCAAATCGAAATTTAAAGTACCCAGCTTTAAATTATCTAGCCAACAAAGACTCATTCTTGGTAGCTTGTTAATTATTCTAGGACTACTACTATTTATATCGTTTGTTTCTTACTTTTTTACTGGTAAAATAGACCAAAGCACACTTGATGAATTTAGCTCCAGACAGGTCGAATCTCAAAATTGGCTCAATAAAACAGGGGCTTGGTTGAGCGATTTTTTTATACATCGTGGATTTGGTATTTCAGCTTTTATTTTTTCTGGCTTAATTTTCCTTTCCGGTGTTTTTACCCTAACAAATGCCAATAAGATAAAGCTTCGAAGACATTGGTTTTGGGGTACGATAATTGTAATATGGTTTTCTGTATTATTTGGCTTTTTTAATGAACTTAACGATGATTTAGGTGGCACAGTAGGCTATGAAATTAATGCGTTTATTCAAACCTATTTAGGTAAAATTGGGACTATTTTCCTGCTTGCATTTGTATTTATTGTATATCTGGCTATCCGTTTTAAAATGACTCCAGAAAGTTTTAAAAAGTTTTTTAAATCTGCTGTCAAAGAATTGTCCAAAGATAATGATGATATTATGGAATCTAGCTCCTCTGTTAATTTAGACAATAATTTGACAGCTGAAGCCGAAGATATTAAAGCTGCTTTTGATCTAGAAATAGACAAACCTCAATCTAAAGAAGAAAGCACTGAGAAAACTAATATTTCTGTAGAAACCAAAAAACCAAAAGAAGAAACTGAAGTAGAAATTGAGGTTGAAAAGTTTGAGGAAGAAATTTCCGAAACTGATAATTTAGCCAATAAACTTGTTGAAGACTTTGGACAGTTTGACCCAACATTAGAATTAAGCAATTACCAGTTCCCTTCTTTAGAGCTCTTAAAAAAATATGATACCGAAGGTATTACAATCAATCAAGAAGAGTTAGAGGAAAACAAAAATAGAATTGTTGAAACGCTTAATAATTACAAAATTGGCATTTCAAATATTAAGGCCACAATTGGTCCAACGGTTACTTTGTATGAAATAATTCCTGAAGCGGGTGTCCGCATTTCTAAAATCAAGAACCTTGAAGACGATATTGCATTATCACTTTCGGCTTTAGGAATACGTATTATTGCTCCCATTCCAGGAAAAGGAACTATAGGTATAGAAGTACCAAACAAAAACTCTACTATAGTTTCTATGCGCTCGGTAATTGCATCGCAAAAGTTTCAAAAGTCTGAAATGCAACTGCCAATCGCTTTAGGAAAAACCATTAGTAATGAAACTTTTGTTGTTGATTTAGCCAAAATGCCACACTTGCTAATGGCTGGTGCTACAGGTCAAGGTAAATCTGTTGGATTAAATGCGGTTCTAACGTCTTTACTCTACAAAAAACATCCTGCCGAAGTAAAGTTTGTATTAGTTGATCCTAAAAAAGTAGAATTAACGCTTTTCAACAAAATTGAACGTCATTATCTAGCAAAATTGCCAGATAGTGAAGATGCCATTATTACAGACAATACTAAAGTTATCAATACACTTAACTCCTTGTGTATTGAAATGGATAACCGCTACGAATTGCTTAAAAATGCATTGTGTAGAAATATAGCCGAATACAACGCCAAGTTTAAAGCCAGAAAACTAAACCCAAATGATGGCCATCAATTTTTACCTTACATTGTTTTGGTTGTTGATGAATTTGCCGATTTAATTATGACCGCTGGTAAGGAAGTTGAAACACCTATTGCTCGACTTGCTCAATTAGCTCGTGCTATTGGGATTCATCTTATTATAGCTACACAAAGACCATCGGTAAATGTAATTACGGGTATTATTAAAGCAAATTTCCCGGCGCGAATTGCATTTAGAGTGACATCAAAAATTGACTCAAGAACTATTTTAGATGGATCTGGAGCTGATCAACTTATAGGTCGAGGTGATATGCTTTATACGCAAGGCAACGATATGATTCGTATACAATGTGCCTTTGTAGATACACCAGAAGTTGAAAAAATAACCGACTTTATTGGGGCACAAAAAGCTTATCCAGACGCCTACATGTTACCAGAATATGTTGGTGAAGAAAGTGGCACAAGTCTTGATGTTGATATAAACGATAGAGACGCACTCTTTAGAGATGCTGCTGAAATTATTGTAACAGCTCAACAAGGTTCCGCTTCTTTATTACAACGAAAATTAAAATTGGGATACAACAGAGCGGGCAGGTTAATAGATCAACTGGAAGCTGCTGGAATTGTTGGAGGCTTTGAGGGTAGTAAGGCACGACAAGTATTAGTTCCTGATTTAACAGCACTTAATCAATTACTTGATAATGAAGGTCAATAATATAAAAATGAATATAATGAAAAGGTTAGTTACGGCTTGTATAATATTGTTTTCAAGTTTTGCTTTTGCACAAGATCAAGAAGCTATTGCGCTTTTAAACAAGGTTTCAGAAAAAGTTAAAAGTTATGACAACATATCTATCGATTTTAAATATGTTCTCAATAACGTAGCTGAAAATGTTAGACAAGAAACACGAGGAAATGTAATAATTCAAGGCGATAAATATCTTTTGAATATTCTTGGTATAACCAGAATGTATGACGGCAAAACACTATACAGTATAAGCCCTGAAGACGAAGAAGTTACCATTTCGAGTGAAAACTCTGAAGACGATTCCAATGTTACACCAAGTAAAATGCTATCGTTTTATGAAGAAGGGTACACTTATAATATGGATATTGTTCAGAATGTACAAGGCAGAAAAATTCAATATGTGAAATTGACGCCTATTGACTCTAATTCCGAAATAAAAAACATTCTTTTAGGTATTGATGCCAAAACAAACCATATCTACAACTTAATTCAAACAGGTAAAGATGGTATAAAAACTACTTTAACTGTTAATTCTTTTAAAACAAACGAACCGTTATCAAAAACCTTATTTACTTTTGATGCGAGTAAATACAAAGATTATTATATCAATAAATTAGATTAGGTAGCATTTGAAAATTTTAGATCGATACATACTATCTACATACCTAAAAACTTTTATCAGCGTGTTTGTAATTCTCATGCTGATTTTTGTTTTACAAACCATTTGGCTTTACATAAAAGAGCTAGCCGGTAAGGATTTAGATATAATTGTTGTAGCAAAGTTTTTATTTTACTTTACACCAAAGCTAATTCCTTTAGTGTTACCGCTTACCATACTATTGGCATCCATTATGGTATTTGGAAGTTTTGCCGAAAACTATGAGTTTGCCGCCATGAAATCAACTGGAATTTCACTACAACGCTCCATGGCTGGTTTAAGTATATTTATTGTAGTATTGGGTATTACAACGTTCTTTTTTTCAAATAATGTTATTCCTTGGGCAGAAATTAATTCCTATAACCTAAGAAAAAATATTGCCAAGTTAAAACCTGCTATGGCCATAGCTGAAGGTCAGTTTAACGAAGTTATGGATTACAACATAAAAGTAGCTAACAAGCATGGTGATAGAGGGCAGTTTTTAGATAGTGTAGTCATGCATAAAAAAACTGGAAACGGTATAGGAAACTACACTACCATAATATCAAAAACAGGTGAACTAATTGGAAATGAAGATTCAGATGTTCTTAAGTTTATTCTATATGATGGCTATTTTTATGATGATTCACCTCCTAAAGATCCTAAAGAACGTTTACGTCATCCAATGACAAAAAGTTTTTTTAAAAAATATACTATTAATATAGATTTATCGGGATTGAACCAAGGCGATTTGGAAGAAAAAAACATTTCTGACAAATATAATATGCTTAATATTTCAGATTTAAACTATACCATTGATAGCCTAGAAATAGCTCTTGATAACGAATATTCTGAATTTGCAACAAGCCTATATAACCGTTCAAACTTACCAGTTCTAAATGTTGGTGTAAACACTAAAAAAGACACCGTATTTAATGGCGATGTGCTATCATTATTTTCTAATAGAAAGAAGGTGCAATTGCTAGATATGGCTATAAATGCCACAAAGAGTTCTATGCAAATTGTTGAGATTAAAGACAAACATTTTCTAGACAAAAGTATTTGGCTTAATAAACACATTATTGCATTACATGAAAAGTTGGCCTTAGGATTTGCCTGTATCATTTTATTTTTTGTTGGTGCACCACTAGGGGCTTTAATTAGAAAAGGCGGTATAGGTTTACCAATGGTTATTGCCATTCTGCTGTTTCTAACGTATCATTTTATTGGAATTTTCGCAAAAAACAGTGCAAAAGACGGTAGTTTAAATCCCGTATTTGCTGCGTGGTTCTCAACGCTAATAATGTTGCCATTGGGCATTTATTTGACAAAACGAGCAACTGCCGACCGAGGACTATTTGAATTCGACCATATAACAGAGCCTTTAAAGAAACTAGTAAGTTCAAAAATAGTAAAGAGCAAAGGTGATTCTGAAACACAATCAGCTGAACTAAAATTAGAACCAGAAGTTAAAAAGACCTTTATAGCCCTATACAGAAACTACAAATCTATTAGTAGGATTACTATTATATTCTATGGTTTTGGTTTAATATCATTGATTCTGTTTTTTGTTTTCAGAAACAACAAATTACCTGAATTTGCAGAAATAAGTATTCAATTAAGTGTCATTTCTTGGATTGTATATGTTATATATTTTTTTCAGGAACGTTGGGCAATGTCAAAAATATTGAACCTAATTCAAACTAAATTATTTATTCAAGGTGTTATTCCAACACTTTTAAGCTTGGTTTTTTACCCAGTTGTTTATTATTTCAGACGAAATAAATTAAAAGACGTCTTGCCTGAAAGTTGAAAATAAGCAATATCTTTGCAACTCAATTACATTGTTATGTCTACGACCAAAACAGAATCGAAAAACGCTATTAAGTTAGATAGAATTGAAGATGCTATAAACGACATCCGCCAGGGTAAAGTCATTATTGTAGTAGATGATGAAAACCGCGAGAACGAAGGTGATTTTTTAGCTGCCGCAGAAAAAGTTACACCAGAAATGATAAATTTTATGGCAACTCATGGTCGAGGCTTAATCTGTACGCCATTAACAGAAAAACGTTGTAAAGCATTAGAATTAGGCATGATGGTGAATAACAACACCGATCCTATGGAAACGGCTTTCACTATATCTGTAGATTTACGTGGAAATGGTGTAACTACTGGAATTTCGGCCAGCGATCGAGCGAAAACCGTTAAAGCGCTTGTTGATCCAGAAACCAAATCATTTGATCTGGCTCGTCCTGGTCATATTTTTCCATTAGTAGCTCGCGAAGGTGGTGTATTAAGGCGAACAGGACATACAGAAGCTGCCATAGATTTTGCCCGTTTAGCTGGGTTAAAGCCAGCCGGTGTGATTGTAGAGATCATGAATGAAGATGGCACTATGGCACGTTTACCACAACTTATTGAAGTATCCAAAAAATTCGACTTAAAGATTGTGTCCATTGAAGATTTAGTAGCTTATCGCATGCAACACGATTCGTTAATTGAAAAAGTTGAAGATTTTGAATTGGAGACTCGTTTTGGTAAATACAGGTTAAGAGCTTACAAACAAACTACCAACAACCAAGTTCATATTGCATTAACCAAAGGTAGCTGGTCTGCCAACGAACCTGTTTTAACACGTGTTAATGCCACTTTGGTTAATCATGATATATTGGGCACCCTTACCAATAATGCTGAACAAAAATTAGACGATATGTTCCGTGTAATTAATAATGCAGAAAAAGGTGCCATTATCTTTATTAATCAGCAATCGCAATCTATGAATCTTTTAAAGCGTTTAAATGCTCTAAAAAATTCTCAAGTTCCTGGTGAAGTCACCAAAGCACCTCGGATAGAGATGGACAATAAGGATTTTGGTATTGGTGCTCAAATATTGCACGATTTAGATATTCACAAACTCCGATTAATTTCCAATAGCGAACAGACCAAACGTGTGGGTATGATTGGTTATGGATTGGAAATAGTTGAGTATGTAAATTATTAATCTGCTACTTCAAAAGCCTTAAACAGACCTTTACTTTTAGTATTCGGTACTTCAGAAATAAAGGCATACTTTCCAGGTTTTAAATCCGCATAAAAATACCCTGTATTTCCAGCTGGCATATCATTGACACCGCCTAAAAAGGTAATACCATTTGGAACTGGTGTTATTAATCCTTTAGGATCTGACCAATTCATCCAAGCTTCTAATGCGTCTTCGCTAGCGTGTGATTCTAGTTTAACTAAATTGATATCGTGCCAAACAAAGTTCTCGTGCTGCTTTTGGTCCTTAAAAAATACGGAGAAAATTTGTTTACCCTTAGTAATGCCTTGGTCATAACTAATGCCTTCCTCTCCAGACAACGTAATATTAATGGTTGGTTCGGGAGGTTGGTTTCCACTATCCTTTTCAACAACTATTATAGGTTTTGCCATTCCCATTGATGTGTGAAATTTTCCATTGGGCATTTTCACATAACATTCCATAATATAGTAACCTGGTAAAAGTTTTACGGTGGTCATACCTGTGTGTTTTGGAGCTATGAGTCCCGATCCACCTGAAAAAATAACCTCTCCAAACCATTCCGGCAGTTTTCCAAAAGCTGCAAAGCCCTCTTCAGCCTTTCCAGCATTAATTAAACCCATACCTTCCTCAAAAACAGGTGCTACATCAGTAATGGCATTTTCAACAGTTTTACCTTCGGGGTATTTATCCAATAAAAAGAAGTGGGTTTCATTGGATTTATTATCGTATCGAAATGTATTCCAACCCGAAGGAATGGTATCTGCACAAATAAATTCCATACTTCGTGTTACAATGTCTATAACATTTTTTGGCTTTTGAATGGTTTCTTCAACTTCTACTATGTCCTCTGAAGCTGGTTCTGTTTTTCTATTATCATTATTGCAAGCCCAAAAATTGATTAATAAAAATGAGAACAATAATAGTTGTAAAGATTTTGATTTCATGATTTATATTGTTGGTTATCAAATAAATATAATATTTTTCAACAATAAAATCAAATTATGAATAGGTTTATAAAAAATAATACTAACTATAATGAAGTCTTAATAGCATCTAACATCTTGTTAGCTCTAATCTTCAGCTCTTCTTCCGTCCAAGACAATTTAATTAAACAGGAAATGTTTCGACCAATATAATAGTCAGATTGTTCAAAGGTTTTAGTTTCAAGGTATTTGAGACCTTCTTTTACTTCAGCTGACAACGGATAAAGTGTTTTTAATTCTTTCAGATGATTCCACTTTCTAATATAATGCCAGTTGTTATCGTAGTAATTCCAACAAGCATCAATACCATTTTCTTTAAAAGCCTGAATAACCTTTCTAGATGTTTCTAAATCGGATAAAAAGAAACTTAAGAATGAGTAACTCTCCTCACCACCTTCAGGAACCCGTCTAAAAGTCACTTCGGGAATTTGAGATAAGGCTTCTCTAATGATGCTGTAATTTTTCTTTTGAATAGCAACAAACTCATCCAGGCGTCTTAATTGCGCCAAGCCAACAGCTGCATGCAGTTCGGATATTCTGAAGTTATATCCCAAAAACGGATGGGTTTCTGCACCTCTGTCGTTACCTATATGGTCATGCCCATGATCGGAGTAATGGTCGGCATGCCTGTAAAATTTTTCGTTATTGGTTAAAATAGCGCCGCCCTCACCAGCAGTAATTATTTTTACAAAATCGAGCGATAAGCACCCTAAATCACCTATACTGCCTAGCGGTTTCCCTTTATATGTTGCGCCTGTAGCTTGTGAGGAATCTTCTATTAGCAATAAGTCATGCTCTTTACAAATGGTTTGCAAAGCACCCATATTAGCCATACTACCACACATATGCACTGGCATAATAGCTTTCGTTTTAGGTGTTATTGCTTTGATGACAGCTTTAGGATCTACCGTGAGCGTATCATCTACATCTACCAAGATAGGAATAGCTCCCAACATCATAATGGCTTCAAAGCTCGCCACAAAAGTGAACGTTGGCATAATGACCTCGTCTCCTGCTCCAATTCCAGCAGATGCTAAAGCCACAGATACTGCTGCAGTACCACTAGATACTAATTGCGCGTGCTTAACTTGTAGTTCTTCCTCTAGAGCTTGTTCCAATTCCTTGGACTTCCAATGGCCATTGCGCATCCCGTCAAATCCGTAGCGCATGAGAACGCCATTGTCTAAAACATCATGTAGTTCCTTTCGTTCCTTATCTCCAAACAATTCAAATCCTGGCATAATTTAATTTTTACAGGGTTATTACAGAATCTTTAAGTTGCTTTCTTACTTTCTTAAAACCGGCAAACATATCGTCATCCGATCGATAGCCAATTGGCAATAAAAGTACAGATTTTAATCCGTGTTTTTTCAACCCTAAAATCTCATCATATTTATTAGCATCAAAACCTTCCATAGGGCAAGAATCAATACCTTCCAAAGCACAAACGGTTAATATGTTGCCCATTGCCAAATAGGCCTGATTAGTTGCCCATTCTTCAATTAACTCTTGAGGTTTTTTCTCAAAATCTGAAATCAAAAAATCCTGAAAAGGTTTCAGTATACTTTTTGGAGTATTTCGAATAGCATGGACGCGGTTAAAATACTCCAAAACAAATTCTTCATCAATTACAGTTTCAATGCAAAACACCAACACATGGGATGCTTCAGCAATTTGTTTTTGATTCATGGTATGTGGAATCAAATCTGTTTGAAGTTTTTTATTGTTAAAAACAATAAGCTTTATGGGTTGCAAACCATAGGATGTAGCAGTCAAATTAAAAGACTCCTTAATTATTTGAAGCTTTTCATCATTCACCACTGCTTCTGGATTAAAGGATTTTGTAGCATAGCGCCATTGCAACTTATTTATAACACCCATATCTTTTAATTTGTCATACAAAAGTACTAATCCTGTTTGGCATCAACCAATAGATTTTATATTAATTGTAGTTTTCAAAAAAACTTTGGTTAAAAATTTTAGTTTTTATTTGAAAGAAACGAAAAAGGGTTCTATATTTGCATCCGCATTTAGGGAATACCTAATGAGGCACTCAAGGAGAAATGGCAGAGTGGTCGAATGCGGCAGTCTTGAAAACTGTTGAGGGTCACACCTCCGGGGGTTCGAATCCCTCTTTCTCCGCAATAAAAAACCCGAATTTAATATTCGGGTTTTTTGTTTTATTATTCTAAAATATCTCTTAGGTCAGTATTTAAATATTTAGTCTCCGCTTAAGTGTTTATTATAGTTCCATATTTCATCCCATGAATTAGAGAATGTCGATTCACCCATTCTTAAAAAATTATCCCATGAGTTTTCCCCATGTAATTTTAAGAATGTTTCTTTAAAGTTATTATCATCATCAAATTCTGTCCAATTTTTAAAGAAACCCACACTAGCAATATGTCTTCCTAAATCACCTTGTCTAAACTCATTGTAATAAAGTCCCCAAGGATTATCACCTTCCATTTCTTTTATAGTGCTACTTACTTTCGTAAAGAAATCATTGACTGAATATGCTCCATCCTCTACTTCATGATATCTAACAAAAAGCAATGGATATTTTGAAGCATCACCATCTAACATACCAGTATTAGATAGTTTATCATCTTGAGACCAATATTCAATTGAATGCATTTTTTTTACGTATGGCATTACATTGTCACGCCAGTCATTATCATGAGCGTCATCAGACGGTCTACTATCGTTATGCTTAAATTGCATTGGCCCCATCATCCATACTATTTTTCCTGAATTTGGGCCTGAAACAATATTAAAAACAGTTGCATTAAATGCTCCTTCATTATGATACGTTTCATTATGCTTTCTCATATTTTCAGAAAGTACTTTAAGTTGAGTATTGTCTGGAGTTAACATAAAACTCTCCCACATTACATAGGAATCATCTTCTTGTGAAAATAAATTTGATACGGGACAAATCAATAAACACATGATTATACTTAATAAAATTAAATTGTTTTTCATTTTTAAAAAATTTAAATGGTTAGTTAATAGCTCTTACCACAACTAAAAATTAAATTCGAAGCAATAAAAATGGGGTAACAAATTTTAGAATTAATAAATACCTAAATACAGTTCTTGACAAATGTGGAGATTAACAAATATAATAATTCTATTGAAATATATTAATAATCAATGGATTAGTTCTTCATATTAAAATTCTCATTTAGAAAAATTCTTTAACAAATGTATTATTTGCCCTATAGCTATAACTCTTAAACTATTAATCATTATCACATTCTTGCTTATAGACTATTATCACAATAGTTCTTATAAACAGAACTATTGTGTCGTGATAGATGGTAGAATATAAAAGTTCAAGTCCCACTCTCTCTGTTTTAATTGAATACTACTTTTTAATTTAATATGTCTACATCCTCATTATGACAAAAGCACGTAAACTGTTGTTTTTTAGGGATTTATTTTTATTTTAGAGCAGTATATAGAGTATTGGTGTATTTAATCGAATATTTTGTTTAGCCAATAACTTTACTAATACATTTGTTTTATCCCTCTTGAACAGTTAATAGCAAACTGATTAACAATTTAAGCCCTGTTCACCTTTTTTAATCCATTCTATTAGTGCTTAACTCTGTTAATAGGTTTACGCCCCTAACTTTTAACTATTTGAGTATGAGAAAAATTACATTGTATTTACTTCTTGGAACCTTTTTGGTAATCAATGTGTTTGGTTATTCAAGAATTCTATCGAAAAGTCATAGACATGATGAGAGTCTACCTACTTTAGATTCAAATTTATCGATAGAAAATTACGTGTCTTTTAATTATGAATCCGTTCAAAATAATTATTCGAACTTTCGCAATATTAACTTTTCGAGCGTCCCTAGTGATGTGACAGTTGAATGCATTGGTGACATTCCGGCTATGGTTGACTTAACCTGGAATGATGACTGCAACTCAACTTCTGGTACTGTGACCGGAACAGATAGTGCACTTAATGGCACTGCTTGTGGAGGTACAATAACAAGAACTTGGACTTATACAAGTATATGTGATAGCGCAACATCAACTGTTACCCAAATAATTACAATAAATGATTCTACCGCGCCTACATTGGTTGGCGTGCCCAGCGATACTACCGTACAGTGTGATGCCGTTCCGGCCCCTCCTTCGGTTACCGCTACAGATAACTGCGATACCACCCTGTCGGTAAACTATACCGAAACATCCAATACCGTTGCTGACGGTGTCGGTGCCATTGTCCGCGAATGGAGCGTGACTGATAGTTGTGGTAATACAACCACGGAGACACAGACCATTACCGTTATCGACTCTACCGCGCCTGCACTGGTTGGCGTGCCCAGCGATGCTACCGTACAGTGTGATGCCGTTCCGGCACCGCCTTCGGTTACCGCTACAGATAACTGCGATACCACCCTGTCGGTAAACTATACCGAAACATCCAATACCGTTGCTGACGGTGTCGGTACCATTGTCCGTGAATGGAGCGTGACTGACGATGGTGGCAATACAACTACGGAGACACAGACCATTACCGTTATCGACTCTACCGCGCCTGCACTGGTTGGCGTGCCTGGCGATACTACCGTACAGTGTGATGCCATTCCGGCTCCTCCTGCGGTTACCGCTACAGATAACTGCGATACCACCCTGTCGGTAAACTATACCGAAACATCCAACACCGTTGCTGACGGTGTCGGTACCATTGTTCGTGAATGGAGCGTGACTGACGATGGTGGCAATACAACTACAGAAACACAGACTATTAGCGTTATCGATTCTACAGCGCCTGCACTAGTTGGCGTGCCTGGCGATACTACCGTACAGTGTGATGCCATTCCGGCCCCTGCTACGGTTACCGCTACAGATAACTGCGATACCACCCTGTCGGTAAACTATAGCGAAACATCCAATACCGTTGCTGATGGTGTCGGTACCATTATTCGTGAATGGAGTGTGACTGACGATGGTGGCAATACAACTACAGAAACACAGACCATTACCGTTATCGATTCTACAGCGCCTGCACTAGTTGGCGTGCCCAGCGATACTACCGTACAGTGTGATGCCATTCCGGCTCCTGCTACGGTTACCGCTACAGATAACTGCGATACCACCCTGTCGGTAAACTATACCGAAACATCCAATACCGTTGCTGACGGTGTCGGTACCATTGTCCGTGAATGGAGTGTGACTGACGATGGTGGCAATACAACTACAGAAACACAGACCATTACCGTTATCGACTCTACCGCGCCTGCACTGGTTGGCGTGCCCAGCGATGCTACCGTACAGTGTGATGCCGTTCCGGCACCTCCTTCGGTTACTGCTACAGATAACTGCGATACCACCCTGTCGGTAAACTATAGCGAAACATCCAATACCGTTGCTGATGGTGTCGGTACCATTATTCGTGAATGGAGTGTGACTGACGATGGTGGCAATACAACTACAGAAACACAGACCATTACCGTTATCGATTCTACAGCGCCTGCACTAGTTGGCGTGCCCAGCGATACTACCG
>NZ_JALJCW010000007.1 GCF_023634025.1 Hanstruepera flava
TTGCACTCCCAGTAATTGGCTCTGCACAATCGCTTGTGGCTGTCCAGGTTACTGTTGTCTCACCTCCACAGGCATTCGGTGCGCCTGGATTATCAATCTGAACATCCAAGTTACAGCCTCCCGTTATGGTTCCTGTGGCTACCCATGCATCAAACGCTGCATCTACTTCATCCTGTGATAAGCATGAACCTACTCCTGAATCCTGTGGTACATTGGCTATAATATCTTCAGACTCTATCCAAGTATATGTTACACTCAAGGCTTCAGCAACATTACCACAGGCATCTGTGTAGTTTGCTGTCCATGTTTGGGTATAATTACAGCCATCTGCTACTGGACCTTCAGTCTCGCTTTCTAAATCCATGTCTCCGTCCATGCAATTATCGTCCACCTTGAACATTGGTGGTACAATCTCTGGATTACAGCCTAAATCACCGCTCTGTGAGTCTGATGTGATTACTGGCGCTTCGGTATCTACTGTCCAAGTGTATGTTACACTACATCTTTCAAAATCATATGTTTCATTACCGCATGAATCAATTGCAGCAAAAGTATATGTTACACTTCTATCACAACCTTCATCATCTAAAACAGTATCATAAACAAACACCTCTGATGAGCCGAAACAGTTATCATCGGTATCAACAAAATCAATTAAACTTTCTCCTGTTGGTATTTCTTTTGGATTACAACCCAAATCGCCTCCCTGTAAAGCTGTACATATAACTTTAGGCGGCAATGTGTCTTGTGTCCAAGTATATGTTATACTAACTGGCTCATACTTAAGTCCACATTTATCAGAAAAGGTGGCTGTCCATGTTTGACTATAACTACAGTCAAAACCTCCTGCATTTTGGGGTCCTTCAGTAGAAACAATAATTAAACAATCTGCCTTTGAATAAAATTCTGGTGGAACGACATCAGGGTTGCACCCTAGATCTCCACTCTCGGCATCTGTTTCAATAATTGCAATTTGAGTATCTCCAATATTGTTTTGGCTGATTGTTAGTCTTTGACCAAAACTTTGGAAAGAACCAAATGCAAAAAATAAAATAACCATAAATGAAAGAAAGGATTTAAAAACACCTTTACCATTTATGGTTGCACAAAATCCATTACGGATTGAATTTTTAACTGAATTCCTACAACAAGAACTCAATTGATTGCTGGTAACTTTGTACATTAACATAACATTTTAGTTTGATTAATAATGTGTTACACAACACAGGAAGGCTCTAAATGAAATCAGTCCTTGACTGTGCAAACAATCAAAAACTTGAAGTTTTATGAAGTAAATTGAGGCATTTAATTGCTATTAATCAAATGCTAAAAATCGAAAGTTGAACAAATATTTCATTCATTCAAAAACGAATATAAATAATTAAGGGTCTGCTTTCAAAGGAAATTAGATAATCTACAATTAAATTAGATAAGCTGTAAATTACAATTAAAACATTTCATTTGGCTCAATATTTAAATTCTTAAGAAATAATATTGAGGCTTCAATATCTTTATAGAGCTCTCTATCATTATGAACCAAATTAACTTCGCCTCTAAAAACATTGACTAAAGATTGAAGAAATTCTGATGACTTTAGCGGCTTTCTAAACTCCAATGCTTGAGAGGCATTAAACAATTCGATTGCTAAAATTCTTTCAATGTTAATTAACAAGGAATAGGCTTGAGTAGCGGCATTTGCTCCCATACTAACATGATCTTCCTGTCCGTTACTAGACACAATGCTATCCACACTTGCTGGACTTGCAAGTTGTTTATTGGCACTTACAATACTTGCTGCTGTATATTGAGGGATCATAAACCCTGAATTTAAACCTGGATTCTCTACTAAAAATGTTGGTAACCCACGTAATCCAGAAACCAATTGAAATGTCCGTCTTTCTGAAATGTTTCCTAATTCTGCCATAGCTATTTTTAAATAGTCTAATGCCAATGCCAAAGGCTGTCCATGAAAATTTCCTCCAGAAATAATTTCATCTTCTTTACTGAATATATTGGGATTATCAGTTACAGAATTAATTTCAGTAATAAACGTCTTTCTTACAAAGTCTAAAGTGTCTTTTGTTGCTCCATGAACTTGTGGAATACATCGAAACGAATATGGGTCTTGTACATGCTTCTTCTCTTGCGATATTAATTCGCTTCCTTCCAAAAATTCTCTTATTCGTTCAGCTGTTTTTAACTGGCCATTATGCGGACGTACTAAATGGACCAATTCATTAAAAGGTTCTATTCTACCATCAAAAGCTTCAAGCGAAACACTTCCTATTAAATCAGATAAATAAGATAATTTATAAGACTTTAACAAAAGGTGAATACCATACGCACTCATAAATTGCGTTCCATTTAATAACGCTAAACCTTCTTTAGATTGCAACTGAATAGGTTTCCATGAAAACTTATTTAAGGCTTCTTCTGCATTACAAATTTCACTTTTCGAATACACTTCCCCTTTACCAATTAAAGGTAAAGCCATGTGAGCCAGAGGTGCCAAATCGCCTGAAGCACCTAATGAACCCTGGGTGTAAACAACAGGCAAAACATCTTGATTATAGAAATCCAATAAGCGTTGAGCTGTTTCTAATTGCACCGCACTATGACCATAACTTAACGATTGAACTTTTAAAAGCAGCATTAATCGCACTATACTTTTCGGAACCTTTTCACCAGTGCCACAAGCATGAGACATTACTAAATTTTCTTGTAATTTAGTTAAGTTGACTTTTGAAATTTCTACATTATATAATGAACCAAAACCTGTATTAATACCATAAATCGGTCTATGCTCTGTCTCTAATTTGTTATCTAAATACGCTCTACTAGCCTTAATTTTCAGAATAGATTCTTCTGAAAGCGCCAATTGTTTATTATTTACAACAATATCAAAAATTGTATTTAAGTCTAAAGGCTTACTAGATATATAATGTATGTTCTCCATGATTCGTGAAAATTGTTTCAAAAGTCTATATTCAATGGTAATTATGCAAACAATTGTTAATAATTAATGAGTTTATATTTATAAATTATATTTTTGAAAAAAACCAATACATTAAAACGCATGAAAAAAAGCCTATTAGCATTATCTGCATTAGCAATATTAGCATGTCAAGAAGATGCTCCTAAAGATTACGTAACCCTTACAGGAACCATAACAAATCAAAATAGTGATTCGTTGGTAGTAAGAAACAGATCTTACAGTAAAACAATTACTGTTAACCAAGATGGAACATTTAGTGATACTTTAAAAGTAGAAACTGGTATTTACTCTATTTTCGATGGTGCCGAAAGCACCAATGTCTTTCTTAAAAATGGTTATGAGCTTAATATGAGCCTAGACACTAAAATGTTTGATGAAACAGTTAAATATGAAGGTCTTGGTTCGGAACAAAGTAATTTCTTGGCACAAAAATCTTTAAAGGAAGAACAGCTTTTAGATTTTGATGCATTAAGTGCTATTGAGGATATGGAAACCTTAAACAAAACTTTAGATGGTATAAAATCTGAATTAAATGCGTTTTACACATCTAACACGGAAATAGATTCAACCATAACCAATAGTTCTATTGAAACTTTAGAACCCATGTTAAACTCGTACAAAAGGTATCTTGGCCAATCTATAGCTTTAAAGCAAGAATTACCTAAAGGGTCTGAATCTCCTGCATTTACAGATTATGAAAATGTTGATGGTTCAAAAACCTCTTTAGCAGATTTAAAAGGCAAGTATGTTTATGTTGATGTTTGGGCAACCTGGTGTGGCCCTTGTAAGGCAGAAATACCACATTTAAAAGCTATTGAAAAAGAATATCATGACAAAAATATTGAATTTGTTAGTCTTTCTGTAGATGACGGTCGTGGTTATAAAGCTGATTCAAAAGAGGAAGCTGCAGCTCTTGCCAAAGAAGGTTGGAAAAAAATGATTGCTGAAAAAGAATTGGGTGGTATTCAAATTATTGCTCCTGAAGGATGGCAATCTTCTTTTGTTAAAGATTATAAAATTAGTGGTATTCCTCGTTTTATCTTAATAGATCCAGATGGTAATGTAGTTAACCCAGACGCACCAAGGCCATCTAGTGACAAGCTTAAAGAATTATTTACCGAATTAAATATTTAATTCATTTAAAGAAATCCAATAAAAAAAGCCACTAGTTAGTGGCTTTTTTTATTGTTGATTATTAGATTTTTCTTCGGGTTGTTCTTCAACTTCCGGTTGTTCAGGCTGTTCAAACAAACTGATATAGGCTTCTCCCAATGCTTCAATAATATGTGACGCAATTAAACTTTGATAACCTAAATCATCAACAGCAATATCGGCAGATTTTCCATGTAAATACACTCCAAATACAGAAGCTGCCAGTGGGTCATATCCTTGGGCAATTAATCCAGTTATCATTCCTGTAAGCACATCTCCTGTTCCAGCTGTTGCCAATCCTGGATTTCCGCTTGAATTTATATATAATTTATCTCCCGATACTATAATTGTATTGGCTCCTTTTATAACGATAATAACCTTATAGTCGTTAGAGAGCTTTTTAACTTTTTCTAATTTATCAAAATCATCATCCCACTTTCCTATCAACCTTTCCAACTCTTTTGGATGGGGTGTCAAAACTGTATTTTCGGGTAAATGTTTCAATAGCTTCTTATCTCCAGACAATAGGTTAATACCATCTGCATCTATAACTAAAGAAACTGTATTGGTTTTAATAAAATTCTGAAATGCTATTTTAGTTTTGTCATGTACACCAAGACCTACACCAATTCCAATAGCATTTGTATTAATATTATTAAAATCTATATCAGAAATATATTCATCAGCTACATCAGTTATAACCATGGCTTCAGGAAAGGACGCTTGCAAGGGAACATAACCACACTTTGGCACATAAGCAGTTACTAAACCTGCTCCTGAAGTTAGTGCTGCTCGACTGGCCAAATTTACAGCTCCAATTTTCCCATAACTACCTCCAACTATTAATGCATGCCCAAACATACCTTTGTGAGAAAACTTATCACGTGGCTGGTAAATGGGCAATACTTCGTGCTTTCCTATTAAATCGACCTCTGTTGCTGTTGACATTAAGTACTCTCTATCTATACCTATATCCAAAACTTCCCATTGAACTGTATATTTAGCAGTATCTGGTAAAAAGAACACCAATTTAGGAGATTGAAAACTTAAGGTATAACCAGCCCAAACTACGTTATTCTCATCATCAGGAATCTTATCTGTCTTTAACCCAGAAGGAATATCTATAGATAATGTAAATGCCTTCGATTGCCTAAAATATTGAAATAACTTTATCACCCAATCTGCTGGTGGACGATTGAGTCCAATGCCAAATACCGCATCAATAATAATATCAGGTGTTTCAATAGGTGGTAAATCATCATTAGGACCTAATAGGGTTGGCCAATCTTTTGTGGTTTCCTTTATACGTTCGTAGTTGATTAAGAAATCTTTTGAACGTTTATCACTATAATTTACTATATACGTTTTAACATTATACCCATGGGTTATTAAATGCCTCGCAACAACCAAACCATCACCACCATTATTTCCAATACCACAAAATACGTGAATGGGTACTTGAGCACCTTGCATGCGCATATGCAACCAATTGAATATTTGGGTTCCAGCACGCTCCATGAGTTCAGTAGATGTAATGTTTTGTCGTTCAGCTGTTAGCCTATCTCCTTCATATATTTGTTCTTTAGAAAAAATCTTCATTTATAAATCTTGTTTTTAATCGATTTTAATGGTATTCAATCCAAAAAAAATCAATTTATTTTTTTATTACTGTAAAAATAATACTTTTGATAGTACAGACAGTTATATGACTACTTCTAATAACATAGAAAATAAAATTAACGCAAATAGCTTTGCTGTTTGTATTTCTACTGTTACCACTACTACCCCTTGGGGTTAGTTTCTATTTCACTTCCGTACTTATTTTGTAAACTTTTTACAATCTCTATTCAACAAAAATAAAATTTATTAGTCCTTAAACGATTAATTATGAATGTATTAAAATTTGGCGGCACATCTGTAGGCTCCTCAAAAAATATCAACCAAGTCATCTGTATTTTAGAAAATTATGCCAAAAACGAACCCGTAATCTGTGTGGTTTCAGCCATTGGTGGCATAACCAATAAGTTGCTTCAGGCTGGCGAATTAGCACAAAGTAAAAACGAAAGTTATTTATCTGTTTTTAAGGATATTAAATCAATTAATTTAAATATATTGTTTGAGTTACTCACAAATCAAGACACAACTTCAAAAGAGTATTTGGAAAGCAAGCTGCAAGCCTTAAAAAGCCTTTTGGATGGCATTTATTTAATCAATGAATTGTCACCTAAAACTACTGACAAATTAGTGAGCTTTGGTGAACTGTTATCTTCGTATATCATTACTGAAGCATTAAAAGAACGTGGCAATAATGCTGTTAGAAAAAATAGTCAAGAACTGATTATTACCGATTCCAATTTTACCAAAGCTGAAGTTAATTTTGATATTACAAATACGAATATCCAATCTTACTTTACAAACTCCAAGCAATCCATTACGATTATTCCCGGATTTATTTCCCAATCTGAAGATGGTGAACAAACGACTTTAGGTCGTGGAGGATCTGATTTTACAGCGGCTATTATTGCAGCTGCATTAAAAGTAAATAGATTGGAAATCTGGACCGATGTTAGTGGTATGTATACGGCTAATCCTAAATTAGTTAAGCAGGCCTACCCTATTAAAAACCTGTCATATCAGGAAGCTATGGAACTATCCCATTTTGGAGCCAAAGTACTATATCCACCAACTGTACAACCAGTATTAAATTACAACATACCAATTCATATAAAAAATACTATGGAACCAGATGCTCCTGGAACTGTAATCTCAAATGAATATACCAACGGCAAAACAACCGTAGCTAGAGGCATCAGCCATATAGATAAAATTTCGCTGTTAACCCTTCAAGGCAATGGTATGGTAGGTATACCAGGATTTTCAAAGCGATTATTTGAGACTTTAGCACTAGAAAAAATTAATGTGATTTTAATTACTCAAGCATCTTCCGAACACTCTATTTGTTTTGGAATTTCTGAAGATGATATCCTGAAAGCCGAAAAAGCTATCAACTTGGCATTTGCCAATGAAATAGCCTTGCATAAAATTGATCCTATTCTAGTTGAGAACAATCTTGCCATAATCGCACTCGTAGGTGATAATATGAAAAACCATCAAGGTGTTAGCGGCAAACTGTTTAGTGCATTAGGAAAAAACAACATCAATATTCGTGCTATTGCCCAAGGTGCATCTGAAAAGAATATCTCAACAGTAATCTCCCAAAAAGATGTAAAAAAAGCTCTAAATACCATTCATGAACGCTTTTTTGAAGACCAAAACAAACAACTCAACGTCTTTATTACAGGTGTTGGTAATGTTGGAGAGCGTTTGGTAAAGCAAATAAAACAACAAAGAAAATTCTTAAAAGAACAGCTTAAAATAAACCTTCGCGTGATTGGTCTATCAAACTCCCGTAAAATGGTTTTCGATGATTCTGGTCTATCACTTAAAAACTGGAAAGAAAGCCTTGAAAATGGTGAAGATGCTACTTTACAGGACTTTTTAGAACGTGTAAAAACCTTTAACCTGCGTAATAGTATTTTTGTTGATGTGACGGCCAATGAAACCGTTGCCAACATGTATGACGCCTATTTAAAGGAAAGTATTGCTGTAGTTGCCTGTAATAAAATTGCTTGTTCCAGTGAATTAGCTAATTACCAAAACCTAAAATATCTATCTCGGAAATACAACGCACCCTTTCTCTTTGAAACCAATGTTGGTGCAGGATTACCCATAATTGACACCCTAAACAATTTAGTTGCTTCAGGAGATCGAGTAACCTCAATTCAGGCGGTACTTTCTGGAAGTTTGAACTTTGTGTTTAATAACTTTAACGATGAAACCAAATTTCACGATGTTGTGAAACAAGCTCAAGCGGAAGGCTACACAGAACCTGATCCTAGAATTGATTTAAGTGGTGTTGATGTCGCACGAAAAATTCTTATTTTGGCTAGGGAAAGTGGCACAGATATGAATTTGGAAGATATCAAGAACAACTCATTCCTGACTAAAGCTAATTTAGAAAGCAATTCTGTTGATGATTTTTATCAGACCTTGATTGGTGATGAAGCGCATTTTCAACAACTTTACGCTTCAGCTAAATCCAAAAATTGTCAGTTAAAATATGTTGCCCAATTCAATGATGGCAAAGCCGAAGTTGGATTGCGAGAAATCCCTGAAGGGCATCCTTTTTACAATTTAGAAGGAAAAGATAACATCGTCATGTTTTACACGAAACGTTACCCAGAACAACCGATGATTATTAAGGGTGCTGGTGCTGGAGCCGATGTGACAGCTTCTGGTTTGTTTTCAGATATTATTAGAATTGGTAATAACTAACTATGGATAAAATTACAATTTTTTCACCTGCAACTGTTGCCAATGTCTCCTGTGGTTTTGATGCTTTGGGACTCGCTTTAAATGGAAAAGGTGACAAAATGATTTTCACCAAACGTCAAGACAATCAATTAATCATTACCAAAATTGAAGGTGCCAATCTCCCCTACGACATTGACGATAATTTAGTTGGAACCGTTATAAAAGCCATGCTTCAAAAACTTGATTTGCAGTTAGGTTTAGACATAGAAATCTATAAAGGATTTAAGCCAGGAAGTGGATTGGGTTCCAGTGCGGCCAGTGCTGCTGGTACGGCTTACGCCATCAACGAATTATTGGGAAAACCTTTTTCAAAAATTGAATTGATTCAGTTCGCCATGTTTGGTGAAGAAGCTGCGTGTGGCTCACAAATTGCCGATAATGTTTCAGCAGCCTTGTTTGGTGGTTTTGTGTTGATAAGAAGTTATAATCCTCTGGAAATTGTGAGTTTACCCGTTCCTGATGATTTATATATTACCGCCTTACATCCACAAATAGAAATTAAAACGGAAGATGCACGCGATGTTTTGCCAAAGGATATTCCATTAAAAAGTGCTATTACACAATGGTCCAATGTAGGTGGTTTGATAAGCGGTCTCTACACAAATGATTACGACCTCATCAGTAGGTCTTTACAAGATGTTATTGTAGAGCCTGTTAGAAAAAAACTGATTCCTCATTTTGATTTAGTAAAAAATGCTGCTTTGCAATCTGGCGCTTTAGGCGCTGGCATTTCGGGAGCTGGACCAACTATATTTGCCTTATCAAAAGGCATGGAAACAGCCAAAACCGTTGAAGAATCCATGAGCAAAATATATTCGAATACAGACATTGAATTTTATACTTTTACATCTGAAATTAGTGTTGATGGCGTTAAAACAATTACTTAAATGAACTTTTACTCATTAAACAATAAAGCCAACAAAGCTTCCTTCAAAGAAGCTGTTATCAAAGGCATTGCACCTGATAAAGGCTTATATTTCCCAAAAAGTATCACACCTTTACCAAAATCATTTTTTGAAAATATTGATACGCTTTCCCATACTGAAATTGCTTTTGAAGCCATCAAGCAGTTTGTTGAGCCAGATATTCCAGAAACGGTATTAAAGGAAATCATAGAAGAAACAATATCGTTTGATTTCCCAATAGTCAATATCAACAATCAAATTTCTACACTAGAATTGTTTCATGGTCCTACCATGGCATTCAAAGATGTTGGCGCTCGATTCATGGCGCGTTGTTTGGGCTATTTCAACAAAGACAATACCAACGAAGTTACCGTTCTGGTTGCCACTTCTGGTGATACTGGTGGTGCTGTCGCCAATGGTTTTTTAGGTGTTAAAGGTGTTAATGTCGTTATTCTATATCCTAGCAGAAAAGTCAGCGATATTCAAGAAAAGCAATTAACTACTTTAGGTCAAAACATTACCGCTTTAGAAGTAGATGGTGTTTTTGACGATTGTCAGGATATGGTCAAGCAAGCCTTTTTAGATACTGACATTACCAACCATAAACAATTGACGTCTGCCAACTCCATTAACGTGGCCAGATGGTTACCGCAGCTATTCTATTTTATGTTTGCGTATAAGGCATTGCATAATAAACACCAAGAAATCGTTTTTTCAGTGCCAAGTGGTAATTTTGGTAATATTTGCGCTGGCATGATGGCGCAACAATTGGGTTTACCTATCAAACATTTTATTGCCTCAAACAATGAAAACAACGTCGTGACCAACTATTTAAATTCCCAAAGCTATAACCCCAAACCTTCCGTGCAAACCATTAGTAACGCAATGGATGTTGGCAATCCCAGCAATTTTGTACGTATTCTGGAGATTTACAACAACAATTTTCAAACATTAAAAAAGAATCTTTCCGGATTTAGTTTTTCGGATGCTCAAACACGAGCAGCCATGAAAGAACTGTATACCAATTACAATTACATAGCCGACCCACACGGAGCCGTAGGCTATTTGGGCTGCAAAGCCTTTTTAGAAAACAACCCCCAAAGTCATGGTGTGTTTTTGGAAACCGCACATTCAACCAAGTTTTTGGATGTGGTTGAAGAAACCGTAAACACCCAAGTTCCTTTACCAAAACAGATTCAAGATGTTATGGGCAAAGACAAACACAGTATTAAAATATCCTCTTATAACGACTTAAAGAAATTCCTGCTTATGAATTAAAAACAAATAAAACTTAAGTAAACGCTATTATCTTATGACAACCATACTAACCGCTACTGGCATTGATGCCAAAATGCTCTCTGAATTAGGCAAGCAGACTTTTTTGGAATCCCACGGACACAGTGCTTCCAAAAAGGACATTACCAATTATGTGAAAACCAAATTCGCTATTGCTGAATTTGAACGCGAGCTCAAGCAAACCAAAAACCATTACCATATTCTATATCACAACGAAACACCCATTGGCTATTCCAAATTGGTATTAAATGTTACGGGTAAAAACATTCCCAATAAGACCACTACCAAACTAGAACGCCTGTATGTCCTGCAAGAATATCACCATCTTAAATTAGGATTGGAACTGTTTAATTATTGTGTGACTTTTTCTAAAAACCATCAGCAGTCTGGCATGTGGCTGTACACCTGGGTAGAAAACCAAAAAGCTATTTCGTTTTATAACAAGGCAGGCTTTAAAATTGTAGGCAGTTACGATTTTAAAATTTCAGACACCCATTATAATCCCAATCATCAAATGCTGTTGACATATTAATAGCTTTTTTTTGTATCTTGACTAATAAAAACCTCTATTATGAAAAAAAACATGGGAACAGCAGACAAAACCATTAGATTATTGGTTGCTGCGGTCATTGCCGTACTGTATTTTACAGGAAACATTTCAGGAACATTAGGAATCGTGTTACTAGTTGTGGCCATAGTTTTTGCCCTAACAAGCTTTATGAGCTTTTGCCCGTTGTATAAACCATTAGGTATTAACACGTGTTCGAAGAAGTAGAAATTTTATAGTCTTTAAATTCTAAAAAATAAAGCACAACACCGGCTATAGTTCCTTTAGACTTTTCTTTAGGACACGAGCATGAAGTGCAAACTGGAAAAGTCAAACCATAGCCAAACAAGTTGTAATACATTTTGGCAAACCAATGAAATTTATCAATCTAATCATAATTTTACTTCTAACTTTTAGTTGCTCTAACGACAAAGAAATAGAAGCGTTTGAAAATATTTTGGGTAAAGAAAATAGTGAAACACTAACATATCTTGTAAACGACTTTGAAACCGACTTTTTAAAAAGACAATATCCTAACTTGACCACCAAACAAGCCTACAAACAATTTTTGACCGAGCTATCAAACGGAAAAACTGAAAATTGGGAACAGATATCAAAAAAAAGCATAGCATATTTAGAAGAAAGTACTTTAAGGTTAGAAATTTTCAGTGTTCCCGATTCAATCTGGATTGAACGTGACCCCAATAAACTGACTATTAGCAATAGCCGTATTCCATTGTTAAAAATTAAAAGTAAATATTTAACGCCCGATGGCACATTGGGTTATACTACTTCTGAATCTACTTTTGAATTTGTGAAGCCAATAAATGAGGATTCAATCATTGAATCTCGAAAATATTATTACAACATTAATGTTATTGGAAGCTATTCAAGGGCATTAAACGCAATCTCTAAAAAATCGTATTTTCTAATAAATTATCTTGACAAACGAGAAGCGGCCGGTAGGTATGACCCTAGAATTGTTGCCAAGCAAATGTTGAAATCAAAAGTTGATTTAGACAACTATTTTATAAAAAGATTGATAATCACCGAAATAGTCTATTAAAAAAATACGTTTACCAACACCATGTATAGCTCATTACGGCTAAAATCCCTATCGGACACGAGCGCGAAATGCAAACTACCGTTAGCAAAGTCCTGTCGGATTTGCTATCTTTCGGCTATTGTGGGAAATCCGCGAGGATTTTCACGTAACTAGCTATACACAAAAACTACTTTAAAACAATTGAAAAAATTGAATTCTAAAACTGCTGGAAAATGGATTAATGTTAGCGAAATGAGACAATTTCGTGATTTAGATATAATTACTTTCGAGAATGGTAAGATTAATTATTCAGTCCTGGAAAGCACTGAAAATGAAATAAACCTTAAAGTGAAAAAAGTCGAAAATCGATCTGAAAACTTATCTGATTCAAACTTTAAATTCATTAATCCCAACCGAATTCGATTTTATCGAAAAGGAAAAAAACATACAGTAATTAACGAAATCGAATCTAAAACTGAAGATGAAATTTTTGAATATGATTATGTCAGATTATTACCTACCGAATCAAAACTATCGGAAAGTAGAATTCAACTCTTAAAATACAATTTTGAATGGAATAACGAAAAAGGCATAATTGAATTCAATAAAATTTTAGATAAGCCAGAAACCTTTGAAATACTAAAGAAAACTGGATACAAAGGTCGAAAAATACTATTAGAAAAAATAGATAGTACATTATTGATATCTTTTTTTCGTAATAATCACAAAGGATTGGTCCTTCCAATAAAAGAAATTGATGAAAATAAAGCTGTTTTATGTGGACTTCCTTTGGAACCTTATGAAATGATAGCGACTCGAATTAATTAAAAAACATAAAACCCAAACAACTCTCACAAGCTATTTGGGTTTTTATAAATAGTATATAGTTTGTATCTAATCCAAGGTTGGCAATACAAAATCATCCAAAGCACTTTTTTCTTTCATTAAGGCTTCAATCTCATCTGACTTACGAGGTGCTTCTCCAGATAAATTCACAGGACCATTATCGGTAATTAAAATATCGTCTTCAATACGTACGGCGATTCCCCACCATTTTTTATCACAAGGGCTACCATCTGGAATATAAATACCAGGTTCAACCGTAATCACCATATTAGCTTGTAAAGCACCATAATCTCCTGGATCATGAACATCCAATCCTAAATAATGTGACGTTCCATGAGGAAAGTATTGACGCGCTTGGTCCTCGCTTTCAACAATACCCAATTTTACCAATCCAGCATTAATTACTTCACGCGAGGCAGCATCAACCGAACCAAATTTAGCCCCAACAACTGTAGCTGCAATACCTGCTTCCTGCGCTTCGTAAACCAAATCGTAAATGGCTTTTTGCTCTTTGGTAAACTTACCATTAGCAGGAATAGTTCTGGTAACATCAGCTGTATAACCATGATATTCAGCGCCTAAATCCATAAGCACTAAATCGTTTTCCACTTTCATTTTTGAATTTTCTATGTAGTGCAAGACACAACCATTATGTCCAGCACCAACTATACTTGGATACCCCTCATACTCGCTACCATATTTCTTGTATACGTACTCGTGTATACCTTGAATTTCCAATTCAGACATGCCAGAATGCATGGCTTTCATTATTTCTCGCTGGCCCATAGCAGAAATTCGAATAGCTTTGGTAAGCAATACCATTTCCTCTTCTGTTTTAATTTGGCGCAAGCTTGCCATAATGGTTGATAACGATTTGGAATCCAAATTACTTTTAGGAGCTTCCGATTCTATTTTAATGACCTGTTGCTTTAACTCAATACGGGTTTTATCATCAGTGGCATTAACATAACCGGCAATAACCTCATCATCTTTCAATTCTGGAAAACGTTCAAAAGCATTACCTATGGTTTGGGCCACGTTAGCACTGTTCTCAACATCTGTGGCTTTAATCATTTCATAAACACGGTTTTTTATTGGGTCTTCTTCAACAAACAGTTTGTCGTAATTGGATTGGGCTTTAAACGCTTCTATCAAACTATATAAATCGGCTTTATTTCGTTTAGAATCGCGATAGTCATTTTTAAAGTTATTAAACATAACTTTATCAAAAGCACTAAAATCAATTCCAGAATTGGCAAACTCTGCTCCATTGTAAGCGACATCAAAACCGAGTTCTTTTTTAGCACCTTCAGTCCCTAAACGTCTACCTGTCCACTGCTCTGCTTGTGGATTACGTTCTTGAACATAAAGAATTTCATTAAATGTGTTGCCATTATCATCTGTTTGGTTTTCCTTGAATACCACCAAAACAGCATGAGGTTCCTTATAACCCGTTAAATAATAAAAATTTGGATCTTGGTGGTAGACATAATCTACATCATTGGCACGATTTCTAACTGGATTTGCAAAAAACACTGCCACACTATTATCAGCCATTTTAGATCGTAATGATTCGCGTCTTTCTTTATGAAAATCTGAACTCAAATAGTCTTTTGGCAAACCATCTTGAGCGGTGATTACTATTGAAAAAAGAAATAAACAAAAGGTAAATAATTTTAATCTCATTATGAATTGGTTTTAAGAACCCTAAATTAATTTTTAATTGTGAAAAGCAGGATATTATTAAAAAAAATTAACAAAGTTTTAATTGTAGAATATCAACCAAATCCTAAAATAAAACAGATAATTTTCAATACTTTTGCGACACAACAAAAGTCTAACTAATCGATTTCTACATAACCCTTATAGAGATATGAAAAATACTGCTTTAACCGATACACACATTGCTCTAGGCGCCAAAATGGTTCCGTTTGCTGGATATAATATGCCTGTTCAATATGAAGGCGTTAATATAGAACATGAAACCGTGCGACATGCTGTTGGTGTTTTTGATGTGTCCCATATGGGTGAATTTTTAATTGAAGGACCTAGTGCTCTAGATTTAGTGCAAAAAGTAACCAGTAACGATGCCAGTAAACTTTCGCCAGGAAAAGCACAATACAGTTGCTTCCCTAACGATAATGGTGGTATAGTAGACGATTTAATAGTCTACATGATTAAAGAAAATCAGTATTTATTAGTTGTAAATGCCAGTAATATTGAAAAAGATTGGAACTGGATTAGCTCCAAAAACGATGTTGGTGCTACGATGCGTAATTTAAGTGACGACTACTCTTTATTAGCAATACAAGGCCCTAAAGCTATTGAGGCTATGCAAAGTTTAACCAGTCATGATTTATCTGAAATTAAATTCTATAATTTTGTTGTTGGTGATTTTGCAGGTATAGAACACGTTATTATTTCTGCTACTGGCTATACAGGAAGTGGTGGATTTGAAATTTACTGTAAAAACAGTGAGGTTAAACAAGTTTGGGACAAGGTTTTTGAAGCTGGAGTCGATTTTGGAATCAAGCCCATAGGTTTGGCTGCTCGTGATACACTACGTTTGGAAATGGGCTATTGCTTATACGGTAATGATATTGACGACACAACCTCTCCTTTAGAAGCAGGTTTGGGATGGATAACAAAATTCACAAAGGTATTTACAAGCTCTGATAAACTCTCTGAAGAAAAAAAGCGCGTTCTAAAACGCAAACTTGTAGCTTTTGAATTAGATGAAAAAGGTATTCCTAGAAGCGGTTATGATATTGTTGACAGTAATGGTAAGCTTATTGGCAAGGTAACTTCAGGGACCATGTCTCCTTCACTAAAAAAAGGTATTGGTTTAGGTTATGTTGCTCCAATTTTTAGCGATTTTGGAAGCAAAATACATATACAAATACGTAAAAATGCTGTTCCTGCAACGGTAGTTAAATTACCGTTTTATAAAGGGTAATTTATTTTTTTTGAAAGGATTTAATGAAGGAGATCAGTAACAAGCATCGTATTTTAATATTTGGAGCCAGTGGCTTTATAGGCTATGCCATTTACAAAGAACTTTGCGGTTACTTTAAAACGTTTGGTACTTACAGAACACCAAAACATGAGTTTGTAAAAAACAAGCAATTCATTCAATATAATGTTGAGGAAGACGATGCTTTTGAAATTTTGGAAATTGTAAGGCCAACTATAATCATTTCAGCTTTACGTGGTGATTTTAATGCTCAAATTATTGCCCACACCCATATGGTTGAATTTATGAAATTGCACAAAACCAAGATGCTCTTTCTATCATCTGCAAACGTTTTTGATGCCTACAGCAAATACCCAAGTTATGAAAACGATAAAACGTACAGCAACAGTGTTTATGGATATTTTAAAATTAAGTTAGAGAACATGTTCATGCGACTGCCAAAACGGCAAGTCGCAATTTTAAGACTTCCAATGGTACTGGGTAAACATTCACCGAGAGTCGAAGAGATTAAAACATTACTCAAATCAAAAGAACCTATTGAAGTATTTCCTAATTTAATCATGAACGTTACTTCAGACTACAAAGTCACTCAACAAATACATTATATCATTAACCGAAATAAATACGGAATTTATCATTTGGGTAGTCAAGATTTGGTTCACCATGAAGAGTTTATTGAAGAAATCACCCATTTATTGCACTTGGGTAAAGCAAAATTTAAGCGTGTTTACACAACCAACGACGATAGGTATCTAGCAGTTTTACCAAAAGACCATTTACTTCCCAAGCACTTGCAACTACAAAGTAAAGAGGTTCTAAAAGAAATAGAGCTATAGTTTTCATTTACATTGGTATTTCACTATTTTAGGGTAACTTAAAAAACTATATTATGAAAAGACTGTATCCTCAAGAAATAGAGAAAAAAATATTGCGCTTCCCAGATTGGGAATATTACGATAATGCCCTTCACACCGAATTTGAATTTGATAATTTTAAAGATTGTTTTAGTGCCATGAGTCGTATTGCTTTTGAATGCGAAGCCTTAAATCATCACCCTAATTGGACAAACATTTATAACACGCTATCTATTTCATTATCAACACATGATGCAGGAGGCGTAACCGATAAAGATTTTAAGCTGGCTGAAGCTATTGAAATGATTGTTGAAGTGCAGGATTAGAGCTTTTAATAGCTAATCTATTTTACTACATTTGCTTAACAATTAATACTAACACTTTTATTAAAGATTTATGGGAAGAGCTTTTGAGTTTCGTAAGGCACGAAAAATGAAACGTTGGTCTGCTATGAGTAAGGCCTTTACAAGAATTGGCAAGGACATTGTTATGGCTGTAAAAGAAGGCGGCCCTGATCCTGACAGCAATTCACGATTACGTGCTGTTATACAAAATGCAAAAGCTGTAAACATGCCAAAAGACAATATTGAGCGTGCCATAAAACGTGCGAGCGATAAAAGTCAGGGCGACTATAAAGAAGTTATTTTTGAAGGTTATGCGCCACATGGGATAGCTGTTTTAGTAGAAACCGCTACTGATAACAACACAAGAACAGTGGCCAATGTTAGAAGTTATTTTAATAAATGTGATGGCAGTTTGGGCACTTCAGGTTCTGTTGTTTTTATGTTTGACCATACCTGTAATTTTAAAATAAAAGGCGAGGAACTTGATTTAGAAGAATTGGAGTTAGAACTTATAGATTTTGGTGTTGAAGAGATTTTTGAAGATACCGATGAAGATGCTGATGGCAACCAAGTAAACAGTGTTATGATCTATGCTCCTTTTGAGAGTTTTGGAAAAATACAAGCATATTTAGAAGAAAACAGCATAGACATTTTATCTTCTGGATTTGAGCGTATTCCTCAAGTGACAAAACCTTTGAGCCCAGAACAAGCTACTGATGTTGAAAAATTACTTGAAAAACTGGAAGAGGATGATGATGTTCAAAACGTTTATCACACTATGGAAGAAACCACCGATTAAAAAAATTATACATAAATAATCTAAAAATCCTAAACATCTCGTTTAGGATTTTTATTTTTATGTAAAATAATTAACGATAATAACGTTAAATTAACAAAACTTGTTATGACATCTAGAAATGCTAATCTACTTTACAGTCTTTTGTTTACACTAACCACTACTCTTTCTGGTTTTACTCAAAATGTTTCAGGTAAAATACTTTCTGAAAAATCTAACCCTATTCCTTTTGCTACTATTCAAATTGGTGAGAATTATGGTGTAATTTCAAATGATGAAGGTAACTTTTCAATTTCCACTGCTGGTTTTAAATCTACAGATTCAGTTACGATTTCATGCCTAGGCTATGAAAAACTGGGTCTGCAATTGAAAGAATTCACATCCCAAAATTATGTACTTAAGGAACATTTAAACGAACTTTCTGAAGTGTATGTAACAGACCGAAAACTTGGCGTGGACTCTATAATGTATTACGTAAATAAAAACTTAAACAAAAACTATAAAGTAGATTTACTAGCGCTTAAATTCTTTGGAAGGCGTACAGACTATATAGAAGGAAAAAATGCGGATTTTGAAATAGAAAAATCATCAAGCTTTAAGAAAAAGCAACTTGATGCCTTCAATAAGGATTTTGATGCTTTAGAGCAATCTTTAATAAACAATAAATCCAAGCAATATACTGATGCTATAGCCACACTAAATATATTGAATTCTAACAAGGCTAAACTAGATGTTGAGAAATCGGTAAGGCTTTTAGATGAAAGAAACGATCAATCTCTAGAAAAGTTAGCTGAAAAGGGTAATGATATTGTACTAAACCATTTAGATAGAGATAAAGTATACACAGTAAAATCTGGCTGGTTTAAAGTGTCTGATTCTGTATCACTAGACAACAGAAGCGACAAAATGGGTGACAGCATAAACTCGGCCAATAATGTAAAAAATGCCACATTCGGAATGATTAAAAATAGTCTATTTATTACTGATGAACCTGAATTGGATTTTGTAACTGAAACAAGAAAATACAAATATGAACTGAAAGACCTAACCTTTTTGAACAACGAAATAGTTTACATCATAAATTTTAAACCCAAACGTGGTTCTGCTAAATATGTGGGCACTTTATATGTTTCTAATGAAACATTTGCCGTAATACGAACTGATTATAAATTTTATGAAGGTCGTGTTGGTGAGAAACTTAATTTACGCCTTATTTTAGGCATTAAATATGTTGAACAAAACAAATCGGGTTCCATATCTTACAAAAAACGAGAGAATGGCTTATACTACCCGTATTATATTAGTGAACAGGTTGACCGGTATTTTTATGTTAACAGACCTATTAAGTTCATTGATAATGCCAACTCTAAGAATAAAGTAGCTTTTAATTTTAAAATAGAAGGTGTTTTTAAGGAACGATCAGAAATGCTTACCATGGAGGTTAATGATATTAGTGCTTCTGACTATAAAAATGCCATACAAACCAAAACCATTGAATTTCAAAATATCAAAAAATACGACCCAACAATTTGGTCCGAATACAATGTATTAGAGCCTTTAGAAGACATGAAGAACTTTAAAGTTGAAGAATAAAATAAAAAAGCTACTTTTCAAGTAGCTTTTCTTTTGGGTAAATGTTTCTTTTTAGGGACAAAAACGTTTACTTTATGTTTCACTTACCCTTATACTATATTTGTCAAATTTTATGCCAAATTGTTACGAGTATTCTGGGATTTTACCTTTAACACCTTCATAGAATTTTTTCATAAAAGCAAAATCGGCTTCCATGTTATTTGTAGGGTAAAATGGTTCTGAAATTTTATTTTGCTTTTTTCCAAAATCAAGTGTAAACATAATTATAGGTACTTTGGCTGTCTTGGCTATGTAATAAAATCCTGTACGCCATTTATCTACCTTTTTTCGTGTGCCTTCTGGAGCAAGTGCTAAACGAAATTCATCGCGTTCTTGAAATAACTTTGCTATAGCCTCAACTTTATTTTCATTTGAACTTCTATCGACAGGAGCTCCACCAATAGACTTTAAATACCAACCAAATGGTCCAACGAAAAGCTCTTTCTTTCCTATGAAATTTGCTTTAACCCCAATTACTTGGCGTAAAAGAAGTCCAATATAGAAGTCATGCCAACTGGTGTGTGGAACAGCTATTAAAACAGCCTTTTTTATTGTGTCTTGAGACATATTTGTATTACCAACTACTTTCCACCCTAATAGTTTAAAATAGATAAATTTGGCCAACCGTCTCATATTACATTTTTGAATAAAGTGCCTTTAACTTATCTCTGGTAACTTTCTTTTTCCAATTCTTACCAATGGCATTTTCCCACAAAGGCTCCAAGCTTAAAGCGACATCAATCATAATATCGAATTCTGCATCACTCAAATCGGCACAAAGTCCTTGCGGTAATTCAATATCATGTTTGGCTTTCATATCCTTAAAAATTTTGACACCTTCAGGGTAATATTCTTCTAGATGGTCAAAAACAATACAGTTTCCAATACCATGTTTAGTTCCCAACAAATACCCTAATCCATAACTCATAGCATGAGCTACTCCCACTTGAGAATACGCTATACTCATTCCGCCATGCCAAGAAGCCATCATTAATTTATCTTGGGCTTCTTCAACTGCTAAACTATTTTCAAGAAATATTTCTAAACAAAGTTCTAAAGCCTTTTCGCCGTAACTCTTACTAAACGCATTTAAAAACGTTCCGTTTAATGATTCAATACAATGAATATAACAATCCATACCTGTATAAAACCATTGATCTTTAGGCACATCCTTTGTTAACTCTGGATCCAGAATAACCTGATCAAACGGCGTGTAATCTGAATTAATCCCCAGCTTTCTTTCTGGTCCTGTTAATACAGTAGTTCTAGAAACCTCTGCTCCTGTACCAGAAATTGTAGGAATACCAACATGATAAATAGCTGGGTTTTTTACTAAATCCCAACCTTGGTAGTCTTTAGCTGAACCATCATTAGTTAACATAATGGATACAGCTTTTGCCAAATCCATTGTTGTACCACCACCAACACCAATAATCCCTGAAGGTCTTTCATTAAATGAAAGTATAATTTCTTCTGTTAGTTTATCTACTTGCGAAGTTTTTGGTTCCTCTTCAGCTGAAACATATATTAACTTATCTTGATAAGCCAATGGAATTCTTGAGGTTAACCAAGAATTACCTTTAAAAATATCATCTACAAGAAATATAAAAGGCGCTTTAATATTACGACGCTTTGGAGCAATAATATCTCCTAACTGATTAAAACTGCCTCTACCAAATATAACTCGAGAGACCATCGGGTAATTTTTGTAACTCATGTAATTGTATTCTTTAACAAAAATAAAAACATAGTTGGATATACCTTTATTAATTCAAACTTTGTTTTTTACATTATTTAATTCTTAATAAACACTACAAAAGCTCATTTAATTCCAACAAACTACTTATAGTTTTATAGGCTTTGCCATTTTTCTCGTCCTCACTCACTTGTTCATGTGCCCAAGTTGTATGAAACGGAATATGAATAGCATGTGCTTTAATATTAATGAGCGGTAAAATATCTGACTTTAATGAATTACCTACCATTAAAAATTCTGATGGTTTTATATCAAGGTGATTTAACAATTTTGAATAGTTCTCTTCCTTTTTGTCACTTAACACCTCTATATGATGAAAATAATCTAATAATCCAGACTTTTCCAATTTTCGTTCTTGATCTAACAAATCGCCTTTGGTAGCAACAATGAGTCTGTAGTTTTTTGATAAATTGCTTAATACCTCTTCTACACCTTCGAGCAACTCTACTGGTTTATTTATCATGTCTTTACCAATGTTTAAAATAGCATCAATAGTTTTGTTGGACACTGAATAATTGGACAATTCCAATGCCATTTCAACCATGGATAACACGAAGCCCTTAACACCATAGCCATAAAGCGACAGGTTTTTCATTTCCATTTTAAAAAGCTCTTGGTCAATTTTATTCATGGTTTCGTAAGGTGACAACAGCTTCGCAAACGCTATTTCAGCATCACGAAAATAGGTTTCGTTTACCCACAGGGTATCATCCGCATCAAAACCTATTACTTTTATATGTTTATAATCTATTTCCACAATTTTTTAGCACGTTCTAAATCTTCAGGCGTGTCTATTTCAACACCTTGCACATGGGTTTCTACCATTTTAATTTTCTTACTGTACTCCAAGTATCTAATACATTCAATTTTTTCTGAAGCTTCTAAAGACAACATTGGCAAACGATAAAAATCTAATAAAGCCTCTCTTCTAAATGCATAAACACCTTTATGTTTATGGTATTTTACAGTTACCGACTTATCTCTAGGGTAAGGAATTGGGCTTCTTGAAAAATATAATGCAAAATTGTTATTATCAACAATTACCTTAACAGTGTTTGGATTATTTATCTCATCTTGATCGGTAATATGCACCATTAATGACGCTAAATCTATTTCCCTATCATCATCATCCTTAAACACAGCTATTAATTTTTTGAGTGAATCAACTTCAGTAAAGGGCTCATCGCCTTGAACATTAACAACAATATCCACATCATCCATAGATTCCACAGCTTCAGCAATTCTATCACTACCACACTCATGTTCTTTCTTACTCATAATGGCCTGCCCTCCATTATTTACAATTTCATCATAAATAATAGCACTGTCTGTAACCACAAAAACATCATCGAACAGTCCCGTTTTTAATGTTGCCTCGTAAGTACGCAAAATAACCGGTTTTCCTTCTAAATCCTGCATAAGTTTCCCTGGGAAACGTGATGCTGCATATCGTGCAGGTATCATGGCTATTATCTTCATAATTTGCTATTATATTTATACTTCAAAAATAGAATATTTAAATCGAACCTCTTATAAACCTCAAAAAATTATTCCATAAAAAAACTATCCTTAAACCCAATTAAGTACAAGCGTTCTTGTGCTCTGGTAACCGCTGTATACAACCATCTTAAATAGTCTATTGTTACACCGTCAGGCAAGTAAGGCTGTTCTACAAAAACTGTGTTCCACTGGCCTCCTTGCGACTTATGACAAGTAATTGCATATGAGAATTTCACTTGTAAAGCATTAAAATACTTATTGTTTTTAACTCCTAAAAACTTTTTGTAGTTACTTTTTTCGTTTTGAAAATCTTTCATAACCTCTTGATATAACCTATTAGAATCTTCATAAGTTAACGAAGGGGTTTCTGCTTTTATGGTATCTAACAACAAAACTGTTTCAAAAGGTCTCATTCTGGGATAGTCTACCATTTTAACTTTTACCTCTGCAAAACGAAAACCATACAATTCTTTAATACTGAATATCTCAAGAATCTCAATAATATCGCCATTAGCTATAAAACCGGCCTCTGTTGTAGGTTTTAACCAGAAATAGTTGTTCTTAACCGCCATTAAATAATCACCTGCGGATATTTCATTTTCATTAAACAAAATACGTTCACGAATTTGTTGATTATATAGGTTAGCGCGTTTATTACTTCTAACTATAATTGTCGTTTCCTCATTTCCTAAAGTACTGTAAGCATCGTTAATGGCCTCCATTATTTCATGACCATCAATAAGTCTAATAATATCTTTGTAGCCGTTTAAATTAAATTGAAAACTATCTGTAAAGGAGTTTGATAGTGATTCTCTTAAATTAGTAGCATTTACAAGTATTCCTGATTCTAATTCTTGCCTAACAACTTCGTCCAACTCCATTTTAGTCACTTCTTTATTGTAATTTAAGCCTAAAGTGTTTTCATTTAAAGCAGGACTTAAATCTAACTTTACAGGAGGTAGTTGGGCTGTATCACCTATTAACAACAATTTGCAATTATGACCAGAATAAACATATTGCATTAAATCATCTAGCAACGAACCATTTTCGAATAATTTAGATTCACCTGGTGTATCAGGAATCATGGAGGCTTCATCAACAATAAAAATTGTGTTTTTGTGCTTGTTGGGTTGCAAAATAAATTTCACACCACCACTTTTTTCCTTCTTGGGGAAGTATATTTTCTTATGAATGGTAAACGCTTCTTTTCCCGAATAATTTGAAATAACTTTAGCTGCTCGACCAGTAGGTGCCATAAGCACAGCACTT
This sequence comes from Hanstruepera flava, assembly GCF_023634025.1. GTDB lineage: Bacteria > Bacteroidota > Bacteroidia > Flavobacteriales > Flavobacteriaceae > Hanstruepera > Hanstruepera flava. Next base: position 24,286 of record NZ_JALJCW010000007.1, read on the forward strand.
TTTTTGGCCTTCCATAAGTTTGTTACAATACTGCCTATTATGGTAGTTTTACCCGTTCCTGCATAACCTTTTAATAGAAATAGACTGTTTTTGGTTTTTGAAAAAATAAAATCTGCTAATTGTTGTAAAACGATGTCTTGTTTTAGTGTTGGTTGAAAGGGAAATTGCTGTTTTACAAGTGAATAAAATTCGCTAGAATTCATTAAAGCTGTGTGATTTTTTTATTTTCATCAAAGATAACAATGATTTTTGGTCGCATAGGCTTTTACGATTAAAAAAAAATTGTAGATTTGCGTACAACCTTAATTAATTTAATTAAACACTATGTTAACAATAATTCTCCTAGTAGTAGCTGTAATTCTTATTACCATTGGTTTGGTTTGGCTAGTTGATAAATTTATACCTGCTAAATTTAAACCTGTTCTAGTAATCTTGCTTTGGGTAGTGATTGGGTTTTTAGGTTACCAAACTTTTATGTCTGTTTATGAGCCTATCCAATTCAACAAAGTTAAAAATAAACGTTATGCACAAGTTATTGAACGTTTAGTTGATATACGTGACTCGCAACTAGCACATAGACAAGTAACCGGTAAGTTTGCTAAAGACTTTGATGGATTAGTAAAATTTATTGATACGGCACAATATACAATTACACAACGTCGTGACTCATTGGTATTAGATGAAGAAATGACAAAACGATATGGTGGAGTTGAAACGATGAAAGAAATTACTATAATTGACACGCTAGACTTTGTTTCGGTTAAAGACTCATTGTTTAAATCTTCTGATAGATATAAATCCATGATGTTTGTTCCAACAGCTCCCGAAGGAACAAAATTTGAGATGGATGCTGGCTTTTTAGAAGAAGATGCCGTTAAAATACCTGTATTTGAAGCTTCAGTTAAAAAAGCCATAATCTTACATGATCAAGATAAAGATTTAATTGCTCAAGAAAATGAAGTGGTTTCTGTTGATGGTGTTAATGGAGATGCTCTTAAGGTTGGTTCTATGACAGAGGTAAAAACCAACGGAAACTGGCCAAAAACTTATGGCGATAGCGAATAACAAATTAAATAAAACAACAAATAAAAGCTTGTCCATTCAAATTAGTTTGAATGGACTTTCTTTTTGTGTTTTAAACTTAAGTAACCAAACTATTACGTATCTCAATCATATAAAATTTGATAAACGCGTTACGCCTTTTAGATTGCTAGATATACTTAAAGATCAGTTTTCGGTAGAAGAAGCATTACAACAAAATTTTCAGAGTATTCAAGTTGTTCATGTAAATGAACTTGCAACAATAGTTCCAAAAGCACTATTTAATGAAAGCCTAATTGCAGACTATTTAAAATTTAATTCAAAAATTTTAAAGTCAGATTTTATCACCTACGATACTATTGAGGCCAACAATTCTATTTGTGTTTATGTTCCTTATGTGAACATTAACAATTATATATATGAAAAGTTCGGTAGTTTCACTTACAATCATGTTTCAAGTATATTAATCAATAGTATTTTACAGGAAGAACAACAATCAAGCTCAACAAAAGTATTTTTAAATATCTACGAATGTTTTTTCCAAATCATTGTAGTAGATAAAGGTTCTCTTAAACTTTATAATTCTTTTGAGTTTTATACAAACGAGGATTTTATTTATTATGTTCTTTTTACTTTCGAACAACTACAATTAGACCCAGAAACCATTAATTTAATTTTGCTTGGTGATATAGAAAAAGATGACGCTTTATATACTATTTTATATAAATATATAAGGCATGTAGAATTTGGTAAACATCATATCCAGTATAATTTTTCAACTGAACCAAAAAATCAATATTCAGATTTTTCACTAATACACAGCTTTTAATGCGAATTATTTCTGGACAATATAAAGGCAGGCGAATAAGTGCGCCAAAAAAGCTACCAGTAAGGCCCACAACCGATATGGCTAAAGAAGCCTTGTTCAACATTATCAACAACCAATATTATTTTGATGACATATCAGTTTTAGATCTGTTTTCCGGTACTGGAAATATAAGTTACGAATTTGCTTCTAGAGGCACAGAAGATATTACATGTGTTGATGCTAATTTGGGTTGTGTTAAATTTATTAATGAAACCTCTAATGGCTTTAATATGGGCTTAAAAACTGTAAAAAGTGATGTCTATAAATATTTAGAGACTGTAACAAAACAATATACCGTTATTTTTGCCGATCCGCCTTACGATTTTTCTCTTGATAATTTTTCTAAAATACCTGAATTAGTTTTTAAAAACAGTTTGCTGGAAGAAAATGGAATGCTAATTATAGAACACTCTAAGCATACATCTCTAGAAAATATATCACGTTTCAGTTATTCCAAAAGCTATGGCGGCAATATGTTTAGCTTTTTCGAATAGCCAACTATGTTCGTATTTTTATAATTCGTTTTTTTTCAGTACTTTAGACAACTCCCATAAAGAAAAAACATAATTAATAGCAAATTTTGTAACCCCTTTTTGTTGGACTCACTTTACTTTTGGTATGGTAAATATTTGACTATTTATCAACATTTTTTACTAACCAAAACCAACAATTATGAAAATTTTAAAAAAAGGGATTTTTTTCTACACACTAGCTTTATGTGTTGTTTTTAGTGCTACTGCACAAGACAATCAACCTACTATGTTCACAGTTCACACAGATAATGTGAAGTTTGACAAAATCATGCAATATGAAGAGGCTGCAAAAGAACTAAAGAGCAGCTTTGAGAAGCACGACATTAAAGATGCTAATTGGACCGCTTTAAGCATTGAAGATGGACGATTTGTATATGTTACCCCTATTAAAAACATGGGAGAATTAGACAAAAATATGATGGGTGACCTTTATGAAAAAATGGGAGAAGAAAAAGCAGATGCATTGTTTAACAAAATGGATGAATGCTACGATTCGCATAGCAACTATATTGTTCATTATTTACCAAGTATGTCGTATCATCCAGGACCTGAAGGGGCTGATGAAGGTAAAAATCATCGGGAATATCACTTCTTGTATTACGCTCCAAAAAATGGTAAAGCCATGAAAGAAGGTATGCAGGAAGTTAAAGCCATGTTTGAAAAAAGAAATATCAAGAATGGTTACAGTGTATACCACAGCGGTTTTGGCTGCGAAGAAAGTTACTATATGGTATCCATAGCAGCAAAAGATAATTTGGAGATAGCACAAAACGGTAAGCAAAATGATGAAATTTTTACAGATGAAGATCAAGCTACTTTTTTTAAGGTTATACAACTAACAACAAGATATGACAAAATTGAGGGCAGAGTACGACCAGATTTAAGCTATCACCCAAAACAATAACACCAAATGAAAAAAGTAATCTTATACACACTACTCCTAGTATTTATTGTAGGATGTCAAAATTCTGAAACTAGATATACCCAACAGTCTCCTGAAATTGAAACTGTTAAGACTTTAATAAGCAATTATAATAATAAAGCTTATGATACTAGTATATATGCTGATACCTCTAAAACGTATTACAATACAAAGAAAGAAGCAATGTCTCCTTCTGAAACCATAGCCTATCACAAAGCTAACGATGCTAATTATTCGTCAAGAGGTTTTCTGGATGAAGATCAAGAATATGAAATGGTGAAAACCGATGATGGCCAAACATGGGTGAATTGTTGGTTGGATTGGCAAGGAACTTTAGCAGCTACTGGTAAAGAGTTTTTAGTACCAATTCATTTAACCTATCAATTTAAAGATGGAAAAATAGTAAGGGAAGTTGGAATGTGGGATCCATCTGAAATAGTTCTTGCGTTACAAGAAATTAATGGTGCTGGATCAACAATGCAAGCAGTTAATAAAGTAGTAGAAGGTTGGAATGCACATGACATTAGCAACCTTAAATCCTTATCTGTTGAAAATCTGGAAAGATCATCAAATGGCAATTTGGAAATTAACAACATTGGTGAATATGAAGGTTTTATGAATACATTTGTCACCGCTTTTCCAGACTTTAATGTAGCGGTTAATAGTACTGCTGCTAGAGGCAATAAAGTTTATATTAACTGGACTGTTACAGGAACACATAACGGTGACTTTATGGGAAATCCTCCAACTGGCAAAAAAATGAAATCACACGGCTTTAGTGTTTGGACCATGAATGAAGATGGACTGTTTATAAGAGAAGATGCCTACTATGATAATCTTACATTATATAATCAATTAGGTATTGCACCACCAAAACAATAAGACTGACACTAACCAACCAGTTATTATTGTAAAAACCCTCTTAAAAAAGAGGGTTTTATATTGTGAGTAAATCTATAAGCCGAATTCTGTTACAGAAACAACAATAGCACGTTGTCTGCACCTTATCATTTATCTGGATGCATTGTTGCCAATACACTCTAGCTGCCTACCCTCCAACAATTGCACGTGCCGCACTCAAGCGTTGGTATACATGACATTGCACCGCATAGAGTTTACCTGATTTCACTACAGCTTAACCTGTACTTGCTTTCTGTTGCACTTTTCCTAGTCTCACGACTGGTGGCTGTTAACCACTATGCTTGCACTATGGTGTTCGGACTTTCCTCCAAGACAAATAAATGCCTCAGCGATAAGGCGATTTACTATTGCAAAAGTAATTCAATAATTGTTAATAACTACTATTAAAATTTTGAACGAGTATTCTTAAATTGTAGCTGAATTTTTAACTTTGTTAAAATAACATTCAGACTATTTAATGGAGCATTTTGTAGTATCGGCTAGAAAGTATAGACCACAGACATTTAAAGATGTTGTTGGTCAACAAGCCATTACAAATACACTACTAAATGCCATTGAAAACAATCATTTGGCTCAGGCATTATTATTCACAGGTCCTCGTGGTGTTGGAAAAACAACTTGTGCGCGTATTTTGGCTAAAATGATTAATAGTGATGGTTCTGAAAAAGAAGACGAAGATTTTGCGTTTAACGTTTTTGAATTGGATGCCGCCTCTAATAATGGTGTTGATCAGATAAGGGAGTTAACCGATCAGGTTCGCATACCTCCTCAAGTAGGAAAATACAAGGTGTATATTATTGATGAAGTGCATATGCTCTCTCAAGCTGCTTTTAATGCTTTTTTAAAGACATTGGAAGAACCACCTAAGCACTGTATTTTTATTCTTGCCACCACTGAAAAACACAAGATAATCCCAACTATATTATCGCGTTGCCAAATATTCGATTTTAAGCGTATTACCGTAAATGACGCTAAAGAGTATTTAAAATATATTGCTGAAGAACAAGGTGTAGAAGCCGAAGACGATGCGCTCCACATTATTGCACAAAAAGCTGATGGCGCTATGCGTGATGCCCTTTCTATTTTTGATAGGGTTGTGAGTTTCTCCGGTAAAAATTTAACACGAAAGGCAGTTACCGAAAACCTTAATGTTTTAGATTACGAAACATATTTTAAAAGTACCGACTTAATACTCGACAATAAAATTCCTGAATTGTTAATTCAGTTTAATTCCATTTTAGCCAAAGGTTTTGACGGCCATCATTATATTGCTGGATTAGCATCTCACTTCAGAGATCTATTGGTTTGTAAAAACTCTGAAACTATTGAATTGTTGGAAGTTGGCAAAGAGACCAAAACTAAATATTTAGAACAATCTCAAAAAACATCACAAACATTTCTTTTTAAAGGCATTGAGCTGGCCAACGATTGCGATTTAAAGTATAAAATCAGTAAAAACCAACGTTTACTCGTTGAACTTTGCCTTATGCAACTTGCCTCTATCACTTTTGATGGAGAAAAAAAAAATAGCAAAAACTACATAATTCCAGCTAGTTATTTTAAAGCTAAAGGAATTGAGACTATAAAGGTTAATGTTCCTAATGAAAACGACAACAACAGTGGTCAATCTATTCAACAACAGCAGCAAACAACCATTGAAACTGAAAAAAGTGAAGAATTAGAACATTCTGCATCACCTATTAATGTTGCAGAGCCTCCACCAAAAATTAGTTTAAATGTTCGTAAGCAGTCTACTTCTGCACTATCCTTAAGTAGTATTCGTGCTAAAAAGGAACACCAAATTAAGCAAATGGAGGTTGTACTTGATGAAGAAGATTTACCAAAAGAACCGTTTACTGAAGAGGAACTTGTAAAAACTTGGAACAATTATGTGAAAATGCTTCAAGATTCTGGTAAATTCAATTTGGCCTCTATCCTATCTATCGATACGCCAAAATTACAAGATACCACTATACATTTAGAATTTCCAAATGCTACAAATAAAGTGGAAGTTGAACGCCATCAATATGAATTATTAGGCTTTATTCGTAAAGCACTTAATAATTACGATATAAACCTCTCTATTACAGTTAACGAGGAAATGGAAAAACAATATGCCTACTCACCTCAAGAGAAATACGAAAAGCTAAAAGAAAAAAACCCTGCAATAACTGTACTCAAAAAAACGTTTGGATTAGATATCTAACTCGTCATCATGAAAAAACTACTCTATCTAACTACTTTATTTATTATTACAATCTGTCTTACAGCCTGTGATGGTCGTGACCGATTAAGTATGACGCCTCAAGAAGTTCTAAAGGAGCATAAACTATTAGATTCATTTTCAGAAAAACAAATACGCTTTATTCCTGAAGACTATGCCGAAAAAACCACAGATACTATTTTTGATAATGGTTACGAAGTACATGTAAAAATGTATAGTGACATGAATAATCATATTACTGTAAACTCGAATGGTGAAACAGTAAATTATCGTGACTTTAATTTAGATATAAAAGTCATAAGAGATGATAAATCTATTCTTTCAATTAAAATAAATAAAGGAGTTAGTATTGTTTATGAACATTTAAGTAGGTTAAATTTAGATGAATATTATTTAAGAGATTTTTGGATTGCAAAAGACAACAAATATTATCCCAATATGCCAGCTGTTTATTTTGAATATTATTCTCCAGTTCTTAAAGATTCTTCAATTTTAGAGATTACTCCTAAAGAAAATAAGGGTTTTCTTGTAACAGAACTCATTAACTAAATAATTATGCTAGGCCTAAAACTTCCTACAGATCCTCGTTGGGTAAACATTGTAGAAAAGAACATTGAAGAGATACTTACAGATCATGCCTATTGTGAGCAAAAAGCAACCAGCACGGCTATTTCATTAATTGTTTCGTTTCCAGAATACACCGATTTAGTAAAAGAAATGACAGCTTTGGTAAAGGAGGAAATCAGCCATTTTAAAATGGTACACGACAAAATTATTGAGCGTGGGTGGGTATTGGGTCGTGACCGAAAAGATGATTACGTTATTGCTCTACACAAATTTTTTCCAAAAGGTGGTAGTAGAACCACACAATTGGTACACAGGCTATTATATGCAGCCTTAATTGAGGCAAGAAGCTGTGAACGTTTTAGATTACTGTCTGAAGAATTGGAAGATAAAGAATTGGCCGAGTTTTATAGAAAACTCATGGTAAGTGAAGCCAACCATTACACCATGTTTCTGGGCTTTGCCAGACAATATGGAGACCGAAAAGAAGTTGATAAAAAATGGCAGGATTTATTGACTTTTGAAGCCGAAATCATGAAAGATTTGAGCAAAAAAGAAACCATTCATGGATAAAAAAACTCCAACACTAAATGCTGGAGTTTCTTACAATTTATTTGGTTGGTTAGTTAATTAGATTTTTATTCCAATTCCTAATTGAATGTTTGTGTTTGTAGCTTCGTATCCAGATGGATTATCATCATCTAACACATTTGTAAATCCGTAGTGGTATCTAGCATCGATAAAAATCTCATCAGATATCATAAACTCTAAACCACCAACTCCAGAGAAGCCAAAGTTTTTAAATCCATCTTCATACTCATGCACCTTTAAACTAACTAAAGGACCTGCACCTACAGATAATCTGTCTCCAATTCTGTATTTAAACAAAATTGGCATTTGAATATAGTCTATTCTTAAATCTCTGTCTTTTGCTCCTTCAGCAGAAAATTGAATTTCTGGCGCCAATCCTATTGCCGCAGATAAATCATATTCTCCAAAAAATCCAATAGCAAAACCATTTCTGTGCATATTGTCAAAAGTTGGATGTGGCTCAAAATCCAGATTAGATATATTATAACCTACACGCACACCATAAGACGCATTTTGGGCAAATGACATAGATGCTACGATAATAAAGGCTAAAAAAAGTAATGTTTTTCTCATAATTCTTGTTTTTATAGGTATAGATTGAATTAGTGAAAGCTAATATAATTTAATTTGTTAAATATAGTACAATAAAAAGATAAAGTGCTAGATTTTTACTGTGTATTGCTCGAAACCGTATCATAGTATATACTTTTAATTATACCATCGGCTAAACCAATTTTTGGCACATAAATGTCTTTTGCTCCACTCCATTTCATTGCGGACAGGTAAATACGCGTAGCAGGTATAATTACATCGGCTCTATCTTGGTTTAAATCTAATTCTGTAATACGCTCTTCGTAAGAATACGATTGAAGCATATTATAGTAACTAGTTAAATAAAAATACGTCAAAGGCTTACCAAGCGCCTTTCCTGAAATTTTAAATATTTTATTGATGTTTCCACCAGAACCTAAAACATCTATCTTATCATATTTAGACGTATTTTCTTTAATCCATTCTTCTAATTCGTTCCAAGTTTCTTTCTTTACAATATCATTTAACAAACGTACCGTCCCTATTTTAAATGATCTTGAGGTAACGGTTTCTCCGTTATGAAATACAGTAAACTCCGTACTACCACCACCTACATCAACATATAAATAGGTTTTATTAACATCTATATAAGATTGTAAATCTGTAGCAGCTATAATTGCAGCCTCTTCTTCTCCATCAATAATATCAATCTTTATTTGTGTTTCGTTTTCAACTTGAGTAGAAATTTTAATGCCATTGCTTGCCTCACGCATTGCTGATGTGGCACAGGCTTTATATTTTTCAACATTATGCGATTTCATAAGTAATTTAAAAGCCTGCATAGTATCTAGCATACGCTCTGTATTGTGTTTTGAAATTTTTTGTTTTAAAAACACATCAGCGCCTAAACGAATTGGAACACGAACAAGTGAGCTTTTTTTAAATCGAGGTGGCTTTCCTTTTTCTTCAATAATATTGGCAATTAATAATCTTACGGCATTTGAACCTATATCTATTGCTGCATATTTTTTTATTGAAAGCATTAACTATTTAGTTTTTTTAAATAATAATCGTAAGTAGCAAACTGGGCTCTTACGATAGGTTGTTTTCGTTTCTTATATTCATTGTTTTGAGTCTCGTTCAAAATACGTGCCTTAACATTGGCACTCCAATAAATATTAAAATTATCTATTAATTCTTGCTTTATATCAGTGTCGTATATCGGACAACTGACCTCTACACGATTTTCAATATTTCTCGTCATCCAATCTGCAGATGAAATATAAATTTTGGCGTCGGAGTCTTCCCCAAAAATATACAACCTGGTATGTTCTAAAAATTTATCAACTATACTTATAACCTCAATGTTTTCACTCATTTCGGGAACACCAGGAATTAAACAACATATTCCGCGAACAACCATTTGTATTTTAACGCCTGCCCTACTTGCCTCATATAACTTATCGACCATTTTGTAGCTTGATAAGCTATTCATTTTTAATCGTATTCTACCTGGTTTGCCAATTTTCACTTTAATGATTTCTGTATCAATAAGTTTAAACAGCGCTTTTTCGGTATAATGAGGTGATGTAATAATATGCTTATATCTAAAAATACGATAATTGGTTTCAAAGAAACTAAAAACCTTATTAATGTCCTTTAATATTTTTTGATCGGCTGTAAATAAGGTATAATCCGTATATATTTTAGCTGTAGATTCATTAAAATTTCCAGTACTAATAAAACCATAGCGTCTGGACTTTTCATTTTCATCTCGTTCAATAACACACATTTTACTGTGTACTTTTAATCCTTGAACCCCAAAAATTAAATTAACACCTTCTTGCTGCATTTGCTCGGCATAATCAATATTTGCCTGCTCATCAAAACGCGCTTGAATTTCTATTGAAACGGTAACTTTTTTACCATTTTTTGCTGCATTAATGAGCGAGCTCGCTACGTGTGAAATTTGAGCTAATCGGTAAATGGTAATTTTTATAGTGGTTACCTTTGGATCTAAAGCAGCCTCCCTTAAAAATTTTACCACATAAGAAAATGTATGATAAGGCGTATGGATTAAAAAGTCTTTGTCTTTAATGGTAGAAAAAATACTCTTCTCTAAACTTAAGCCTTTAACCGGAAGTGGTTCAATTTTATCATAAAGCAAGTCCGTTCGCCCTAAACTAGGAAAACCCATGTAATCGCGCCTATTGTGATAACGACCACCAGGAATGATACTATCGGTAGATTCAATTCCCATTTTATCCATTAAAAAGGATAATGTTTCCTTGTCAATGGTTTTATCGTATACAAAACGTACTGGCTCACCTACTTGTCTATGCTTAACACTGTCTGAAATTTTCTCAATAAAGCTTTTACTAAAATCACTTTCTAAATCTAACTCGCCATCTCTAGTAATCTTGATCATATGAGCGCTAATACTCTGATAATCAAAAATATTAAAGATATCATTTAAGCAGTAACGTAGCAAGTCATCAAGCATAATGATGTAATCGTTACCATCAAGTTCTGGTAACACCACAAATCGATTCATGCTTTTTGAAATTTCAATTAATGCATATTGATTCGTGTCGTTTCTTAATTTTAAATTAACGGCAAGATAGGCTGCACTATCTTTTAAGTTTGGTAAATCAACCGAATCGCTTAAAATAATTGTAACTAATGCTGGGCTTACATTCTGAATAAAGTAGCTTTTAACAAAACTATGGTGTTCGGGCCTTATTTGGGTTTCATTAACCATAAATATGTGCTCCGTTTCCAATTCTTTTTGAATTCTACTTAAAATTTCAAGGCTATCACTTTGTTGTTTAATTACTATTTGCGTAATAATATCTAAAAGTTCATTGGCTTTAATACCACCAAGCTCACTTTTTCCGCCTTTACCCGCTTCTACTATTCGCTTAACGGTAGCATAACGTACTTTAAAAAATTCATCTAAATTATTAGAAAAAATACCAAGGAATCTTAATCTTTCAATTAAAGGAACTGTTTCATCGTCAGCTTCTTGAAGAACTCTAGCGTTAAATTGCAGCCAGCTTACTTCTCTATTTATATATGAATTTTGTAGTACTTCCTTATTCATCAAATTATTTTGTAACCATACAAATATATTTCATTTTTAATTGCTTTTAGGGGTTAAATAGAAATTTCTTAAAAATTTCATTTTTGTATTAATTTTCTTACCAATTAAGTATTTCATCGTATTAATTATACACTTAATTGACAAAAAAAGTAAAAATAAAGTTGGATATTTTAATAAAATGTATAGATTTGTTGCCAAGGAATAATTCTAAAATTATGAATATGAAAACTAAACTACTTGTTTTTTGTGCTATTTTTTTCATAACATCAAGCACTCTTTTTTCCCAAAAGAATAACGAGCCTCAAGGCATTATCAGTCAAAAAGTTGCCATAAAAAAATACCATGACCGTGACGAATTAGATCAAATGAACAAAGGTCAATTATTAGACTTATATATAGAACGCATTGAAGTAATAGTTAAAATACTACCTAACATCGCTTTTACCAACAAGCCTGGTGTAACCATTCAAGCTTTAGGTATACCAGATACTAAAGATCATCGCAAGGCTTTAGAAGAAAATATTGAAGCTGCTTCTGAATATTTTGATAATACTATAGAATTTCAAACTAAAATTCTGCCATATTCAGACAAAACAAATTTAATTGCTGCTATTTTATTTTACGAGCAAACTTTAAAATCATTACATACTTATAACGAATTTAATGAGTATTAAAACTTTTTAATTTCACACTATAATTAAAAGAATCCCTGATTATAAAAGTCAGGGATTTTTTCATACTACACATTAACCTTCAGTTTTTTATATCAAAAATAAACTAGTGACTTTCACTAATCTATGTAAAAAACAATATTATTTGTAATATATATACTACAAATAATTTATTTTTATGTATTTCATCGATATTTTTTTGTATTTCATAGGATTTATTTATATGTTTGATGTGATGATAAATAAAACCCCAAAATTGAACAATAAACTTACTTACTATGAAAAACTTTACTCTAACTATATGTTTGACCCTTTTTGCGCTAGGCAACTTGGTCGCACAGCAGGAAAAAGGAATTATAGGATATGACAATTGGTTAAACTCATGGACCGAGTTTACACCAAATACAGTTGAATATGGAGAACCTACTCAAATCTTAAGTGGTAACATCTCCGAAGACACAAAACTTTATAAGAAAGACATCTATTTATTACTAGGAAGTGTTTTTGTTACCGATGGTGCAACACTAACCATAGAGCCTGGCACAGTAATTATTGGTGATTTTAAAACAAATGGCTCTTTAATAATAAGTAGAGGATCTCGAATTTTTGCTAATGGTTTAGAAACAGACCCAATTGTTTTTACCTCAAATAGAGGAGTTAAAAAACAAGGAGATTGGGGTGGGATTTTCATTCTTGGAAATGCTCCTATCAATAAATTTGGTAACGAATCTGCGGTTAACTATGGTTTAAAACCTTCGTCTTACGACAATATTAGCTATGGAGGTGATAATGCCAATGACGATTCTGGAATATTCAAATTTGTAAGAATTGAATATGCCGGGAAAAGAACAAAAGAATTCGGTTATTTTAACGCTCTTACATTAGCAGGTGTTGGTAGTGAAACAACTATTTCGAATGTAATGGTTAGTTATTGCTACGGAAACTCTTTTAACGTAATTGGCGGCGAAATTAATTTAGACAAAATGATTTCGTACAGAACAAGCAGTAACGATTACGAATTTAATTTTGGTACACAATGTAAAATAACAAACTCTTTGGCCATTAGATCTCCTTATATATCTGGAGCTAATGGATCAAAATGTATGTATATCGCTTCTTACGATGAAATAGATGAAGTAGATTTAACTAAAAACAAAACTGATGTAATCGCTGAAAACTTAACATTGGTTAATGTTAGTGATGATTTATCTTCAGACATTCAAATCGGATTAGTAAAAGAAGCCCTTTATATTGCTCCCGATGTTTCTGCTTCACTAAATAAAACAGTAATTTCTGGTTTTAATCCAGCTGTAATTTTAGACAATAGAATCAAAGTTAATAGTGAAAATTTAGATCGTATAAAGTTTACTGAAATGTATTTCAATAACTGTAACGGAAATATTTTTACTAAAAATGATTCCAATAACGATGATTTAGAAAACTGGTACGGTAACAGTATCTTTAAAAATGTCTACTCTAAAGGTGCAGATTCAGAAACATTTATCGATTTAAAAAATCCAAAGCGTCCAGATTTTAGATTACGCATTAATAAGATTATCGCATCTAACGATTAATGATTAATAAGTGCCGTAAAAATGGTACTACCCTTAATTAATCCAATAAGATCTTTTATTCTGCTAATACTTACTATACAAAAAAGTAAGTATTAGTAGAAAGACCCTAAAAGTTAAATAATTGATTGTGATTAAATAAATTTGAATGCTTAAAACTACTCTACCAAGAAAAATTTTAACTAGTCTTTGTTTATTAGCTCTATTCTGTTTAGAAAAAGGTTATACTCAAATTGTTATTGGTACACCAAATTTAGGTTTCAGCCAGGCATGTGCTAGTGCTTCATTTAACACGTATAGCACAACATTTGTTTTTTCTCCTGAATCAAATTTAGATCCTTCCAATCAGTTTATTATTGAAATGTCTGATGCTAATGGTGACTTTACAAACCCTGTTGTGGTTTATACTTCAACTTCAGGAGCTGTAACGACATCTCCAGCGACTTTAAATTTTTCTATACCTACAGATACTGCTGGCGAAGGTTATAAAATACGTGTTAAAAGTACAGCGCCTGCCGCTACTAGTTCTCGTTCAATCGCCTTTGCAGCTTACTATAAAATTCAAGATAGCCCGTTTACAATCAATAATTTAGTATCTACTGGAGCGTTCTGCTCTGGCGGTAGTTACTTACTAACAATTGATAATCCTGGAAACGGTAATAATGATTCGCCATTAAACTATCCTTCTTTAACATTCAATTGGTTTAGAGAAACCGGACCTACAACTTCTGTTTTTGTTGCTGAAGGAAACACACTTGAAGTTAGTCAAGAGGGTACATATTTTGTAGAAACGAACTATGGAACCTGTACTTCCAATTCATTTTCAAATCGCGTAACTATTACTGAAGTTGTTTCAGGACAAGCTAGTGCAAACATTGCTTCCAGCCTTGGCAACCCATTTTGCCCAGATCAGGGGTCTACAATATTAAGCACAATAAGCGGAAATAGTTACCAATGGTACAAAGATGGAGAAATAATTCCTGATGCAACAGACCAAATGTATGAAACAAGTGAATCTGGTGTTTTTTCTGTACAGGTTGATTTAGGAAGCTGTTCTGCTTCTGGTTCAATAGATTTAATTAGTGAGTTATTTGATGCCAGTATAAACGTACCTGAAGAAAACACCATGGAAACTGGTGAGACATTAACTGTCACTGTTACATCAACAGCTGCAAACCCTAGTTATGAATGGTATTTTAACAATTCCATCATTTCAACAGCAACTACAGAAACATACATAGCTAGCGAATTTGGAAATTATAGTGTAATTGTAACAGACAACTCTGGATGTACCGGATCAAGAGAATTCAATTTCTCAATCAATGAACCTGTAGACCCTTTTCCCGATGTAGATAAAATACCAAACATCATTAGTCCTAATGGTGATGGTATAAATGATACTTGGATTTTGCCAACCAAATATGTTAGTGGTTCAAATGCTGAAGTTTTAATCATGACAAACCAAGGTAAAATCGTCTTAAAAACTAATGACTACTTAAACAATTGGCCAGAGGAACAATTGAATTTAAATAGTGTTAATAAATTATACTATTACATCATAAAAACAACCAATGAAACTAAAAAAGGTACCATAACAGTCCTTAAATAAAATGATACGAAAAGTATTGGCCATATCACTAATATGCTGTTTAATTCAGCTTTCCAACGCTCAAGAGAACGATGGTGTGGTAGCTTTTGATTTACCTGTTCGTAATTCATTAACCTATAATCAATATACAATTAACCCAACATTTAGCTTTGTTAGACAACAACACAAATATGTAAGCATAACTAATAAAAGGGAATGGGTGTCATTTGATGATGCGCCACTCACCTATTTAGCGAGCTATTCAGGACGTTTTAGGGAAAATATAGGAATTGGAGTTGGACTGTTTCAACAAAATTATGGTGTGCTTACAACATTTGGCGGAATTTTAAATTTTGCATACAACGCACAACTTAATAGAGACAGTAACTTGACATTTGGTTTAAATGTATCTGCTTATAGCAGTGGTGTTAACGATGGAAAAGTAGTTACTAATACTCCAGATCCTTCATTACAGAACATTCCATCAAATTTTCTATTAAGTGTAAGTCCAGGTATCAATTACGGAATGGCATTTATCGATGTTGGTATTGCAGTAAACAATGCTGCTCTGTACAATTTTAGTACATCTGAATTAATCAAAGACGATTCCCAACGTGGTATACAAGCGCATTTAATGTATACAGGTTATATGTACAACAATAGTTTTTTAGATGAAAGCAAGTTTACCGGATTGGTAAAAGCAGAATTTAAGGAAGATAATACCATTATTTCTGGTACTGCCATGTTAACTATTCCATTAGGAATTTGGGCGCAAGCCGGTTACAATACATTCAATGGCTTTCACGGTGGCGTGGGTCTTAACATTACAAAACAAATATCTGTTGAGTATAATTATGAAAAAGCAACTGGAGATATAAACAGTTTTGGCTCGTCTCACGAACTGACTTTAGCCTATAAATTTAACAACAAAGAACGCTATAGCTATAGTCGTGAAGATAAAGTGAGCTCTTTATTTCAATCAACAAAAAAGAAAAACACGGCGAAACCTGTTAACGAAAAAGCTGAAGCAAACAGAAGAGCAAATGCTCTTGCTAAAGCTGAAGCTGAAGAACAGGCTCGTTTAGCTGCGGAAGGACAAGCTAAGGCGGAAGTTGAAGAACAAGCACGGTTAGCTGCGGAATCACAGGCTAAAGCAGAAGCTGAAGAACAAGCACGCTTGGCTGCGGAAGCACTGGCTAAAGCGGAAGCCGAAGAACAATTACGTTTGGCTGCAGAAGCACAGGCAAAAGCGGAAGTCGAAGAACAAGCACGTTTGGCTGCGGAAGCTCAAGCTAAAGCGGAAGCTGAAGAACAAGCACGTTTGGCTGCAGAAGCTCAAGCTAAAGCTGAAGCTGAAGAACAGGCTCGTTTAGCTGCAGAAGCACAGGCTAAAGCGGAAGCCGAAGAACAAGCACGTTTGGCTGCGGAAGCTCAAGCTAAAGCAGAAGCTGAAGAACAGGCTCGTTTAGCTGCAGAAGCACAGGCTAAAGCGGAAGCCGAAGAACAAGCACGTTTGGCTGCGGAAGCTCAAGCTAAAGCAGAAGCTGAAGAACAGGCTCGTTTAGCTGCAGAAGCACAGGCTAAAGCGGAAGCCGAAGAACAAGCACGTTTGGCTGCCGAAGCACAGGCTAAAGCAGAAGCTGAAGAACAGGCTCGTTTGGCTGCGAAAGCTGAAGCCAGTGAGAATGCAATTCCTGAAGCTCAAGACGAGTTAGGTAAAACCATGAATACTCTTGTAGAATCTACTGAAGATTCTAAAGAGACTCAAGAAGCCTTATTAATTCGCTTACAAGAAGTGGTTATTAGCAAGGATAAAGATTTAAAAGACTTAAAAGAAGAAAACGACTTAAGTGAGCAAGGTATTTATATGGAGCCTAAACCTTTTAAGAGTATATCTGCTGAAAACAAAAAACTCGCAGCTATTCAAGCAGATTTAGATGCAGTAATTGAAGCTAGAAATAAGGAAATTAAAAGACTTGAAGAATTATATAATCAAAGAGAAGAATCTGACACCATCAATCTAGATGAAGTTAGCTTATTCCATAGAAAAAAATTAAAAGAATTAAAAGCAGAGCAAGAGGGAGCTATTAAAGCTAAAGCAAATCTTGAAATACAATTAGAAGAAATTAAAATTGCAACAGATTTTGAAAGAAAACGTAGAATCAAACGTGCCGCATATAAAAATCAAGAAGACAGATATGCCCAAGATGCTGCTACATTAAAACTAATTAAGGATAATACGCCAATTAGTGCAGAAACCAAAACTGAAGATGATTTTGATTTTGGAGAAGCAAGAAGCAAGAAAATACAGATTGTAAAAAATGTAGCGAATGAAGAAAATGGGTACTATGTTGTATTAGCGGTTCATAGTGATGTTAAAAAACGTGACGAATTTATTACAAATGTCGTGGCATCTGGAGATAAAAACATCAACTTCTTTTACGATGTAAATACAAGTAAATATTACATCTATCAGAATAAGTTTGATAATATTCAATCTGCTAATAATGCCGTAGATTCAAGTAATAACAAACCATATAAAAGTAAAATGTCTATTGTAAAAATTGAGAATTAATATATCCTTTTGCGTATTGCCCCATATAATGAAGGAAAAAATATAAGTGTCATGAAAAAACCTGCTTATTTCAAAAATAGTTTAGCTATTCTAATCTTCTTGATTGGCTTCACTGGTTTTGCTCAAACTTATCAACCTTGGTCGGTAAGAGAAAATGTAGAAGTTAAAGGAAGCATGCTTGTTATTGGTAATAATATTCTTGGTCAGGATAATTTACCATGTAATGACAATGGTATTGATAATGATGATGTTACGATGCAGTATATTGATATTGATAGTGATGCTTCAACATTTAGTTCAAGTAGTGCCGATCTTGTTTTTCAACCTCATGAGGATGGTACACCAACAACATGTTATTCCGTTGCTTATGCAGCATTGTATTGGGGAGCCGTTCTGCAAGATGGTGATCGTTCCAATATAACAAATGTTAAATTTAAGACTCCTGGAAGCAGTGTATATACAGATATCAATGGAACGTTGATATATGATGCCATTGTAAACCCTATTGTTTCAGAAGCTGGAGAACCGGGCAATACACCTTATGCATGTTATGCTGAAGTAACAGATATACTAAATGCATTAACAACTGTAGAAGGAACATATTCAGTAGCAAATGTTGTATCTAGTGAAGGAACTAATTTTTCTACAGGACTATCAGCAGGATGGACATTATTTGTTATATATGAAGATCCTGATTTACATACAAAATCATTTACAACATTTGATGGGTTCAGCCATATCTATGACGACCATTACGAAGAAGTCCCTGTAACAGGATTTACAACACCTCCTGCAGGCCATATCGATTTACAATTTGCTTATGCTACTTTAGATGGCGATAAAACCAAAAGAGCTACAAAATTAGAAATCAACAACAAAGAGGTAACAACACCTTTCAGATCTGCAAATAAATTCTTTGGATCAATAATTGAAAATTATAATGGCATTGCGCACCCTAGAAATCCGTTTGGAACTAATACTCTAGGTTATGATACAGGTATGTTGGAAATATTTAATTCAGAACCTGAATATATTGTAAACGGAGCAACAGACGCTTCTTTTACACTTCAGGTAGCACGTGGACAAGCCGATCCTATTTTCGCCTTCTTTAGCGCTTTTGCAGTTGATGTTATTTCTCCAGAAGTTACACTCGTTAAAACTGTTCAAGACGAATTCGGAAACGATATTAATGGAGACGACGTAATATTAGGCCAAAACATATTTTACGAAATAAGCTACCAAAACACCGGCAATGAGGATATTACTAATTTTACTATAACTGATATATTACCTGATAACATTGTATTTGATCCAGCTAGTATTGACTATACAAATTCAGGAGGAGCCACTCTACTTTCTTACGATCCAATTACAAGAACTGTTGTTTTTAGTATTCCAGATGATTCTGTAGAATTTGGAGACCCTGTTTTTGTTATACGTATCCCTGTACAGATAGTTCCTAACTGCTATGATTTAAGTCAAGCATGTTCAAATGAAATATTGAATCAAGCTTTTGGAACTTATACGGGAGCATTAAGTGGAATTACAGTTGAAGATCAAGCAAGTTATGTTGAACTTGAATGTTTTATAGATCCCCAACCTACTAATTTTTTGGTAGACATATCTAGCTGTAACTTCGAACGTGAAGAAATACTTTGTGGCGACAGTGTTACAATTACAGCTGCTGATGGTTACGATAGCTACTCTTGGTCTACAAGCCCAACGGGAACTCCGGTTATAGGTACTGGCCAATCATATACAGCTACTGAAGTAGGAACATATTATGTTACCAATACAGCGTCAGCTACCTGTATCTCTATTCAAGAAGTAATAACTGTTTCTTTGTATGGTACAACACAAACTAACCCTGTAATTCCATTTGCAGATGTTGTTTCTATTTGCCCTAATGACGGTAAAGAACTTCCAAAAATATTTCTATGTGGAGCCAACGATGTTAGAGACATAATTACTGGAATTAGTGATGCAACTTCAATCATTTGGGAACAACTGGACGAGTCTAGCTGTCCTCCTATCGGAATTGATGACTGTGCTAATGAAAATTCTGCCTGCACCTGGAACCAGGTTGGATCAGGACCAAATTACACTGCCAATACATCTGGACAATTTAGAATTGTAATTAATTATCCTGGAGGCTGTTTCAGTATATTTTATTTTAACGTCTACCAAAACCTTCTTAACCCAACTGCAGTAGCACAAGACATTATTTGTGATACAACAGGAAGCATAACAGTTAATGGAGTTCCCAGCGGTTATGAATACAGTATAGATGGCATTAATTACCAATCCAGTAATGTTTTCACTGTTACATCTCAAGGATATTATGTAATATATATTCAACAAGTAGGTGTTGATACAAATCCATGTGTTTTTGAAACACCTGCTGTATTCGTAAGGGAGCGTGACTTTACGGTTACAACTAATGTTACTCAACCAGATTGTTATGGTGGTTTCGGTAGTATTAGTATTGCAGTTAACGACGCCTTACCACAATACTACTTTAGTATCTACCAAGGTGGTGCTTTAGTGAATAGTGTTGGGCCAGTAATGAATAGTGATCATACATTTTCATCATTAAATGCTGGTAATTACACTATAAATGTAAGTACCGACGATGGCTGTTTTTACACCGAGGACATAGTAATAATAGAGCCACCGTTGCTGACAGTGACCGCAGCGGTCACCATACCGCTTACCTGCGACGATGGCCAGATTACCATATACCCAGAGGGAGGTACTCCGCCCTACTTCTATTTCATAAACAGTACAACAGATTTCCAGACCTACCCTGAAGTAGTAGTTACAAGTCCTGGTGTGTATGATATTACCGTTGTGGATAGCAACAACTGTAGTGCCAGCACCACCATAACCGTTGACCAGATTCCAGCCCCTGAATTCACCGTCGATGCCACCAATATCGATTGTGCCGGATCCAACGACGGGACCATTACCGTTAACGTTACCAATGCCAATGGCAATAATTTAGAGTTCAGCATTGATGGCGGTACGACATTCGTTAACTCCAATGTGTTTACCGGATTGGCCCCAGGCACGTATGATGTTGTGGTCCAGTATTCTGTTGGTGCTTCCGTTTGTCTGACAGACCCACAGCCCATTACCATTACAACGGCTACGGCCATTTCTGGTACGGCAACCTTAAGTGCCGACTATACCTGTAATTCAGGTGGCAGCATTACCGTTACCGGTGTGACCGGTGGAACTCCACCTTATGCTTACAGTATTGATGGTGTAACGTTTCAGGTCAGTGATACCTTTACGGGATTGACAGCAGGAACCTATACCATTACCATACTGGACGCCAATAGCTGTACGGCCATAACCAATACCATTACCATAGATCCTTTAAATCCCCCTACGGATTTAACGTTCAACAACACACCGTTAAGCTGTCCGGCAAATACCACCACAATTACCATAACAGGAACTACAGGTGGTGATGGTCTACTGGAATACCAGATCATCGCTCCTGCGTCGGCAGCCACACCGTACCAAACATCCAATACCTTTTCTGGTTTGGGCCCAGACACCTACACCTTCCAGGTTCGTGATGAAAACGATTGTGTGTATTCAGAATCCTATACCATAGATCCTTTACCTGTGCTTTCATTGAACACGGTCCTGACCGAAGACTTGGATTGTACTGCAACGCCTGATGCCGTAATTACGGGAACGTTCTCTGGTGGAGTGGCCCCCTTTACATTTGCCGTTTCCATTGATGGGGCTCCTTATGTCAATTTAGGACCTACAAGTTCACCTTTTACATATACAACATCCACCCCTGGAACCTACCAGTTCCAAGTTACCGATGCCAATAACTGTACCGCAGAGTCAGGAACACATACCATAAACCCAATCGTTCCCCCTGCTTTAAGCGCTGTAGTGCAGACACAGCCTATATTATGTAACGGTGATGCCAATGGTGCCATTGACATTACTATTGATAATACTGTTGGAACACCACCTTTTACAATTAATGTAAATAACGATACAACTGGCACGAACTACGGAACACAAACCTCTGGTCTTCCTGCTGGCACCTATACCATTACAATTACCGATGCTAAATCGTGTACTGCCACAGAAACCATAGTCATTGCTGAACCAGATCCTATTATTGTTAATTACCATACGGTAGATATTACCTGTACTGCTGGTGGTATCTCCCAAGGTTCCATTATTATTGATGGTGTAACCGGTGGTACTGCCCCTTACAACTATTTTGTTACGGGAACTAATGGTTACAACAACTCCGAACTAAATGCCACGGGATCAACATCGGTGAGCTTTGATGTCGTTGACTTTGGACTATATCAAATAAACGTTGTTGATGCCAATGGTTGTTCTGTACTCATTCAAGATGTATTGGTAGCCTCACCTCCTACTGATTTAGACATCAATATCTCAACATCTGTAGATTGTGCAACAGGTGGTACGGCTATTGTAAGTGTTGGTACAACATTAAGTAGTGCTGGACCATTTTTCTTTAGTATTTACCAAGGTCCAATTTCTGTTTATCCCAATCCTCCAGGATCTTGGATCCCAGAAGATTCTCCTGGTAGTGAAACAGCTACGTTTACCGGTTTAACACCTGGCGTATCTTACACTTTTATAGTTTATGATGCCTCTACTAACTGTAGTTACTATGAACCTGCCACCGCTCCTATTCCTACCAACTCAACACTGACTGTCGATGCGGTTGGTTCAAATAACATTACATGTACAGGAAGTGCCGACGGAAACGTTTCATTTACCGTAAACAGTATTTATGGTGTTGGCACAACCGTTAGTTACGAGATATTTGATTCGTTGACATTGGCTTCTACCGGTGTTACCGGATCTGGAAACGTACCTGCCGGTGGTTCGCTGTCCGTAACCAATTTGGGACCATTGCCATTTGGTAATTACTATGTGCTGATTACTGAAACTTCTGGACCAAATGCAGGGTGTGGTATTGTAACAGCTCCTTTTAATATAACAGAATCGGCCATTCCGTTAAGTCTAACAACCAGCATAGATCAGAATGCCAATTGTAATGCTAGTTCTGGTATTATTAGTGCTATCGGCCATGATGGTACGCCTCCATACCAGTACCAGGTAACCACAACTCCTGGATCGCCTGTAGCAACAGACCCTTCATGGGCTTCTGCTAGCTCTTTTAACCTCGATGCAGGAAACTATTATGTCCATGTAATTGATGCTTATGGTTGTGTGGTGTCCAGCCCTATAGTAATATTGCCCATGGACCCAGCTCCTGTTGTCGCTGCTACCGTTAACAACCAATGTCTGACCGTAGATGGTAATTTCGAGATTGATGTGACCTTAACAACTACAGGAATTGCTCCTTATAGTTATAGTATAAATGGCGGTGCATTCCAAACTATGACAGCGCCTTTTACCATTTCAAACTTATTTTCTGGAACACACACTATTGAAGTTAATGATGCCAATGGATGTGGTAATTTAGTGTCCGTTACCATTGAACCTATCCTGGACATAACACCAAACGTAACGGCCTTGCCAACTTGTAATGACAACGATGGTGAGATTACCGTTTCTGGAAATGGTGGCTCTGGAAACTATGCCTATACCATTAGCCCAAACCCAGCTTCCATAAGCTTGGCAGGCAATGTGTTCTCGGGAGTGCCTTCCGGATTGTATACAATAACTATTACCGATACGGTTACTGGATGCACCAAAGATGTAAGCGTATCCTTGGCTCCCGCTACGCCTCCTACGTTTACCCTAACGCCTACTGCCCTGACCTGTTTTGGGGACAATACAGGTTCATTTGAGTTATTTGTCAATGGATACTCTGGAACTTATAATTATGAAGTTTTTGATAGTTCTGGTACATCAGTTACCGGTTCTGTAGCAGCAAATACAACAACAAACCCAATAGTGGTAACTGGTTTAACTTCTGGAAGCTACTCGGTAACCCTAACGGAAACACAAACCCCTTTCTGTTCTGCCTATGGAACGCTTGTCATTGCATCGCCTTCTGAAGCTTTGGACGTTGTTGCCAACGAAACTTCAAATGTTAGTTGCGACAACAATATAGGGACCATCACGGCTATTGCTTCTGGTGGCTGGGGACAGTACGAATATGAATTGACCGGTGCCGCTACCGTGGCTTATTCGCCTAACGGAACATTTACCAACCTTTCAGCAGGTACTTATACCGTTAACGTTAGGGATGCCTCTGGTTGTATAGCTTCTGATACGGTAACATTAACGGAGCCTACTCCTATAACTGCGACTTTTACGCCCAATACAACACAGTTGTCATGTTTTGGAGATCAAAATGCCACTATAACCGTAACCAATGTTACCGGTGGACAAGGGGCTAACTATACATATACCTTAAATACCATATTGCCTACGCCAAGTTCGTCAGGTCCACAAACATCAAATGTGTTTAGCGATTTGGGGGCAGGAACCTATTCGGTTACAATTAACGATGGCTACAATTGTACGATGACCTCGGTCGATATCGTGATTGCACAGCCTACTGCCATACAAGCCAATTTGGTTGTACAGACTACGCAAACTTGTCTAAACCAAACAACATTAACATTAAGTGCCACAGGTGGAACAGGTCCATATACTTATAGTGATGACAGTTCGTTCGCTACAGTTTTGGGTTCATTTACATCATCAACAACTTTCCCTGTTCCTGTGGGCACTTATTCTTTTTACGTTAGGGATAACAATGGCTGTGTCGCTAATGTTTCCAATGAAATAACAATAGATCCATTACCTACTTTAGATATAATCTTGGATTCTGTTAACCCAACTATTAATTGTGCTGGTGATAACACAGGGTCGATTACGGCCACAGCCCAAGGTGGTCTGGGCAACTATATTTACACCTTACAGGATACTGCTGGAAATACAATTCCGGCAACTCAAAACAGTCCTGGTATATTTACCGAACTAGTTGCAGGTACTTATGTGGTTTATGTTGAAAGTGGCGATTGTAATGCTACTTCTGCTACAATTACTATAACAGAACCTTCATCTGTACTTGATGCCACGTTCAACGTTACCAACGTAACCTGTAGTGGCTCTAACAATGGTGTTCTTGAAATTACTGCTTCAGGTGGTACAGGTATAATAAAATACGCCATATCACCGCAATTGGACCAATTCTTTGACACCAATATTTTTGAAAATCTGGCACCAGGTAATTACGATGTCATTGTTCAAGATGAATTGGGATGTTATATCATCCATAATTTTGATATTGTTGAGCCAGCACCTGTTATTTTGAGCATTGTGGCAAACTCTATCATACCGGAAGTCTGCGATGGTGACCTCAATGCCGAGTTCAGTATTGATATCTCTGGAGGAACACTACCTTATAGTGTGAGTCTAGACAGCTATGATGGCCCGTATTCTACCGGTGCTTCAAATCAAACACAATTTGACTTTACGGGTTTAAATGGTGGTGACCATACGGTATTTGTAAGGGATAGCCAAGGCTGTGAATCAGAATGGAATATCACATTACCGGAATCTGTTGCCATTAACCCAACGGTGGTTGTTGAATACAACTGTTTAAACAACATGCCTGGTAATACCGTGACTGTATTGGTTGATGATAGCCTAAATCCAGATGATTTGGACTACTCCCTAAATGGAGGACCTTACCAAACAAGTAATGTCTTTACCAATGTTCCGGCTGGAACCGACCACTTTATTGATGTTAGGCATACCAATGGTTGTGTACAGTCTACCGAATTTTTCTCAATAGATACTGTTGAACCTTTAACCTTGGTCTTAAATGAAGGGGAAATAAATGAGTTCATTGCCGTGGCCTCTGGCGGTACTGGCGATTATGAGTTTACACTCAATGGTGAAAACCAGGGCAGCAACAATACCTTTGTCATCTCTGAAACAGGAACCTATGTCGTGGTCGTGACCGATAGCAGTGGATGTACGGCTACAGCATCCATTTTCTTGGAGTACGTGGATATTTGCATCCCTAACTACTTCACCCCGAATGGTGATGGTGTAACAGATACCTGGGCTCCTGGATGTGTGACGGGATACCCTAACCTACAGTTCTCCATCTTTGACCGTTATGGACGTAAGATCGTAACGCTGAATGTCGGGGAAAAATGGGACGGTAAATATGGTGGCAAGGATTTGCCCACCGGTGATTATTGGTACGTCGTGAACCTGAACAGCTCGAACGACAACCGCGATTTTGTCGGAAACTTTACCCTATATAGATAATGCCAGAGCCCTTAACTTAACTAAAACTGATGTCATGAAAAAATTAATCATATATATCCTGCTCATTACCTCTGGTTATGGCTTTGCACAAGAGCTGAACCTACCGGTATGGACACAATACCTGGCCGACAATAACTTTGTACTCTCTCCTACTTTTGCAGGTATTGGCGATAATGTTAGAATTAGAATAAATGGACTTACGCAATGGGTAGGTATCAAGGATGCACCGGACAACCAATCATTATATGTAGATGGAAGGATATCAAACCGCTCTGGGGTTGGATTATCACTCTATAACGATAGAAACGGGAATACTCGCCAACAGGGTATCAAGGCATCATTCTCACATCACCTAATTTTAGATTATACCTCCAGACAATACCTTTCATTTGGTATCTCTTACAACTTGAACAGTTTTAGGGTAGATGTGGAAAATTTTGAACCAACATATGATATCCCAATCATTGACCCCAATATCAACGGAGACCGAGCCATTTCTAACAACAATTTTGATTTAGGGGTACTCTATAGGAACAAGGGCTTCTACTTCAGCTTTAACGTTAACAATATTTTGGATAAAGAGATTGACAACTTTACCGGTATTGAGCCAAGCTTGCTACGCAACTACCAAATTTATTCCGGTTACATTATGCAGAGTAAGTCCAACAAGCGCGTGGAGTTCGAACCTTCGATATTCTATCAGCTCTTCAGCAGCGACAACAGATCGAGTACAGACTTGAACTTTAAGTACAGAAAATACAACAGGAACGAGGACTATTACTGGATAGGCGTGTCATACAGGTTCCTGAACGACCAGTTCTTCAACCCACTGAACATCGGGCCTATGGCCGGTATCATGAAATCAAAGTTCTACTTTGCCTACTCATACCAGATCACAATAAACGAACTTGCAGGATATAACTCCGGCACACACATGATCACAATTGGGTTCGACTTCCTTCAGGGTATTAGTGATTGCCCATGTACGGAAGGTAGATATCATTAATAATATAACAATAAAAACATTAAATAATTTAAAAATCGTGTAATGTAGTATAAATGTCTTGAAAATATAAATTTGCTATTTTTCTATTTTATGGCTCCTACAGAAACAAAATAACTCTTTAGAACCATGAAAAAACCTACTTTTTCAAAAATTGCTGTAATAGCTTTGTTTTTTATCGTTTGCTTACAATCGTTTGCACAAAACTACGTCCCTTTTACGCCAAGGTTTAATGACGATTTGAGAGGTGATATAGTTTTAATTGGTAACAATATTTTAGGGCCAGATAATAATGCCTTCAACGATAACAACACCTACAATCATAATGTTGATATGCAGTATATTGATATTGATGGAGACGCAAGTACATTTAGTTCTTCAAGTGCAGATTTAGAAATTCCAAATCCAAATTGTTACAAAATTAGGTACGCAGGATTATATTGGGGCGCTGTAACAAATGGCAATGAACCTATTACCGAAGTTAAATTCAAAGGGCCAACGGGAGGATATAATGACATTACAGGAACAGTTATTTATGAAGCAAATGGAACTGCAACAGGAAGTAGTTATCCATATTCCTGTTATGCTGATGTTACTTCAATTGTAACAAATTTAGGGACAGATTTAGGGACCTATACAGTTGCCAACGTATCCAGTGCATTAGGAGAAACTGCAACATTTGACCCTTATAATGGAACTGGATTTTCTGCTGGATGGTCATTATTTATTGTTTATGAAGATCCTACACTACCAGGAAAATCTATAACAAGTTTTGATGGTTTTAGTGCCATAAGTAGTTCTGTAAATGTTGAAATTCCTGTTTCTGGTTTTAGAACTGTACCAGCACCAGCACCAGTTAGAGCAAATTTTGCGTTCGCGACTTTAGAAGGAGATAAACCTATACAAAACGACAGGTTGGTACTTAACAACGTTCCTTTATCTGCAGCAGATAGACCTGCAAACAACTTTTTCAATAGTTCGGTTACCAGACTAGATGCTACACCTGTTACAAATAGAAATCCAAACAGTACCAACACCCTTGGTTTTGATACTGGTGTAATGGTAGTACCCAATCCAGGTAATACAGTAATAGTTAACGATGCCACATCAGCTATTGTTAGATTGGAAAGTGATCAGGATGTTTACTTTCAATATTTTTTCGCATTTGCTGTAGACATTATTGAACCAAACATTGTACTTACAAAAATAGTTGAAGACGATGCTGGAAATGACATTGGTGGTCAAGGAATTGGTCTTGGACAACCGTTAAATTATGTCATTGGTTTTCAAAATACAGGAAACGATAATGCTACGAATTTTCAAATTAGAGACATATTACCAATTAACATAATCTTTAATTACCCAACAGATTTAGTTTTACCTCCAGGAGTAACCGTAGCAAGTTACGATCCTGTTACACGAGAAATTATATTCAATATCGAAGATTATTTGGTTGAAGAAAACGACCCTGTTTATGAAATTAGAATTGAAGCTATGACAGTAGAAAACTGTAATCAATTAGCCGATTCATGTTCAAATATCATTCTTAATCAAGCTTTTGCAACGTATAATGGATATTATAACCCTAATTATCAAATTACCGACGATCCTAGTTACGACAGTAACACTGGCTGTTTAATTACACCTCAGGCAACCAATTTTTTAATAAATATTGATTGTGATTTTTCTGAAGATATCACGCTTTGTGGCGATAGTGTTACATTAACAGCAGCAAATGGCTACGATAGCTACTCTTGGTCTACAAGCCCAACGGGAACACCTGTTATTGGTACAGGGCAATCGTATACGGCAACTGCAACAGGCACGTATTATTCCTTTAATAATGCTTTAGCTCCCTGTCAATCCATAGTTCAACAATACAATGTTTCCCTTTTTGGAGGAAACAACCTGACAAATCCCGTGATACCTTTTGCTGATCAGGTGGTTACCTGCCCAAATGATGGAAAATTATTGCCAAATATATTTTTATGTGGTGCAAACGATTTTAGAGACATTACCACCAATATAGCTGGGGCCTTATCAATTATTTGGGAACAACTGGATGAGTCAAGCTGTGCTCCTGTTACGGATCCAGATTGTGCCAATGAAAACACAGCCTGCACCTGGAACCAAATTGCAACAGGACCAAACTATACCGCCAATACATCTGGACAGTTCAGAATAACCATAAATTTTGAAGGTGGATGTTTTGCGCAATTTTATTTCAACGTCTATCAAAATGTCTTAAATCCAACTGTTACTGCAACAGATATTATATGTACAACCCCAGGATCTATAACTGTTAACAATGTGCCTAATGGTTATGAATATAGTTTAGATGGAATAACTTACCAAGCCAGTAATGTATTTTCAGTTACAACTCCTGGTACTTACACGGTATATATTAGACAAGTTGGCGTTTCTACAAACCCATGCGTGTTTACGGTTCCTGATGTGCAAATTAGAGAACGTGACTTTACCGTTTCAACCATAATAACGCAACCTTTATGCCATGGCGATTTAGGATCCATACACGTGGCAGCAAATGATGTGGACCCACAATATTTCTTTGCGCTTTATATTGGGGCTACTTTAGTAAATAGCGTTGGACCAATTATGGAAAATAATTACACCTTCGCAAACCTTAATCCTGGAACATATACAGCAATAATCGAAACTGAAGATGGTTGCTACCATTCTGAAGATATTACTATAATAGAGCCGCCATTATTAACAGTAACCGCAGCGGTTACCATACCGCTTACCTGCGACGATGGCCAGATTACCATATACCCAGAGGGAGGTACTCCGCCCTACTTCTATTTCATAAACAGTACAACAGATTTCCAGACCTACCCTGAAGTAGTAGTTACAAGTCCTGGTGTGTATGATATTACCGTTGTGGATAGCAACAACTGTAGTGCCAGCACCACCATAACCGTTGACCAGATTCCAGCCCCTGAATTCACCGTCGATGCCACCAATATCGATTGTGCCGGATCCAACGACGGGACCATTACCGTTAACGTTACCAATGCCAATGGCAATAATTTAGAGTTCAGCATTGATGGCGGTACGACATTCGTTAACTCCAATGTGTTTACCGGATTGGCCCCAGGCACGTATGATGTTGTGGTCCAGTATTCTGTTGGTGCTTCCGTTTGTCTGACAGACCCACAGCCCATTACCATTACAACGGCTACGGCCATTTCTGGTACGGCAACCTTAAGTGCCGACTATACCTGTAATTCAGGTGGCAGCATTACCGTTACCGGTGTGACCGGTGGAACTCCACCTTATGCTTACAGTATTGATGGTGTAACGTTTCAGGTCAGTGATACCTTTACGGGATTGACAGCAGGAACCTATACCATTACCATACTGGACGCCAATAGCTGTACGGCCATAACCAATACCATTACCATAGATCCTTTAAATCCCCCTACGGATTTAACGTTCAACAACACACCGTTAAGCTGTCCGGCAAATACCACCACAATTACCATAACAGGAACTACAGGTGGTGATGGTCTACTGGAATACCAGATCATCGCTCCTGCGTCGGCAGCCACACCGTACCAAACATCCAATACCTTTTCTGGTTTGGGCCCAGACACCTACACCTTCCAGGTTCGTGATGAAAACGATTGTGTGTATTCAGAATCCTATACCATAGATCCTTTACCTGTGCTTTCATTGAACACGGTCCTGACCGAAGACTTGGATTGTACTGCAACGCCTGATGCCGTAATTACGGGAACGTTCTCTGGTGGAGTGGCCCCCTTTACATTTGCCGTTTCCATTGATGGGGCTCCTTATGTCAATTTAGGACCTACAAGTTCACCTTTTACATATACAACATCCACCCCTGGAACCTACCAGTTCCAAGTTACCGATGCCAATAACTGTACCGCAGAGTCAGGAACACATACCATAAACCCAATCGTTCCCCCTGCTTTAAGCGCTGTAGTGCAGACACAGCCTATATTATGTAACGGTGATGCCAATGGTGCCATTGACATTACTATTGATAATACTGTTGGAACACCACCTTTTACAATTAATGTAAATAACGATACAACTGGCACGAACTACGGAACACAAACCTCTGGTCTTCCTGCTGGCACCTATACCATTACAATTACCGATGCTAAATCGTGTACTGCCACAGAAACCATAGTCATTGCTGAACCAGATCCTATTATTGTTAATTACCATACGGTAGATATTACCTGTACTGCTGGTGGTATCTCCCAAGGTTCCATTATTATTGATGGTGTAACCGGTGGTACTGCCCCTTACAACTATTTTGTTACGGGAACTAATGGTTACAACAACTCCGAACTAAATGCCACGGGATCAACATCGGTGAGCTTTGATGTCGTTGACTTTGGACTATATCAAATAAACGTTGTTGATGCCAATGGTTGTTCTGTACTCATTCAAGATGTATTGGTAGCCTCACCTCCTACTGATTTAGACATCAATATCTCAACATCTGTAGATTGTGCAACAGGTGGTACGGCTATTGTAAGTGTTGGTACAACATTAAGTAGTGCTGGACCATTTTTCTTTAGTATTTACCAAGGTCCAATTTCTGTTTATCCCAATCCTCCAGGATCTTGGATCCCAGAAGATTCTCCTGGTAGTGAAACAGCTACGTTTACCGGTTTAACACCTGGCGTATCTTACACTTTTATAGTTTATGATGCCTCTACTAACTGTAGTTACTATGAACCTGCCACCGCTCCTATTCCTACCAACTCAACACTGACTGTCGATGCGGTTGGTTCAAATAACATTACATGTACAGGAAGTGCCGACGGAAACGTTTCATTTACCGTAAACAGTATTTATGGTGTTGGCACAACCGTTAGTTACGAGATATTTGATTCGTTGACATTGGCTTCTACCGGTGTTACCGGATCTGGAAACGTACCTGCCGGTGGTTCGCTGTCCGTAACCAATTTGGGACCATTGCCATTTGGTAATTACTATGTGCTGATTACTGAAACTTCTGGACCAAATGCAGGGTGTGGTATTGTAACAGCTCCTTTTAATATAACAGAATCGGCCATTCCGTTAAGTCTAACAACCAGCATAGATCAGAATGCCAATTGTAATGCTAGTTCTGGTATTATTAGTGCTATCGGCCATGATGGTACGCCTCCATACCAGTACCAGGTAACCACAACTCCTGGATCGCCTGTAGCAACAGACCCTTCATGGGCTTCTGCTAGCTCTTTTAACCTCGATGCAGGAAACTATTATGTCCATGTAATTGATGCTTATGGTTGTGTGGTGTCCAGCCCTATAGTAATATTGCCCATGGACCCAGCTCCTGTTGTCGCTGCTACCGTTAACAACCAATGTCTGACCGTAGATGGTAATTTCGAGATTGATGTGACCTTAACAACTACAGGAATTGCTCCTTATAGTTATAGTATAAATGGCGGTGCATTCCAAACTATGACAGCGCCTTTTACCATTTCAAACTTATTTTCTGGAACACACACTATTGAAGTTAATGATGCCAATGGATGTGGTAATTTAGTGTCCGTTACCATTGAACCTATCCTGGACATAACACCAAACGTAACGGCCTTGCCAACTTGTAATGACAACGATGGTGAGATTACCGTTTCTGGAAATGGTGGCTCTGGAAACTATGCCTATACCATTAGCCCAAACCCAGCTTCCATAAGCTTGGCAGGCAATGTGTTCTCGGGAGTGCCTTCCGGATTGTATACAATAACTATTACCGATACGGTTACTGGATGCACCAAAGATGTAAGCGTATCCTTGGCTCCCGCTACGCCTCCTACGTTTACCCTAACGCCTACTGCCCTGACCTGTTTTGGGGACAATACAGGTTCATTTGAGTTATTTGTCAATGGATACTCTGGAACTTATAATTATGAAGTTTTTGATAGTTCTGGTACATCAGTTACCGGTTCTGTAGCAGCAAATACAACAACAAACCCAATAGTGGTAACTGGTTTAACTTCTGGAAGCTACTCGGTAACCCTAACGGAAACACAAACCCCTTTCTGTTCTGCCTATGGAACGCTTGTCATTGCATCGCCTTCTGAAGCTTTGGACGTTGTTGCCAACGAAACTTCAAATGTTAGTTGCGACAACAATATAGGGACCATCACGGCTATTGCTTCTGGTGGCTGGGGACAGTACGAATATGAATTGACCGGTGCCGCTACCGTGGCTTATTCGCCTAACGGAACATTTACCAACCTTTCAGCAGGTACTTATACCGTTAACGTTAGGGATGCCTCTGGTTGTATAGCTTCTGATACGGTAACATTAACGGAGCCTACTCCTATAACTGCGACTTTTACGCCCAATACAACACAGTTGTCATGTTTTGGAGATCAAAATGCCACTATAACCGTAACCAATGTTACCGGTGGACAAGGGGCTAACTATACATATACCTTAAATACCATATTGCCTACGCCAAGTTCGTCAGGTCCACAAACATCAAATGTGTTTAGCGATTTGGGGGCAGGAACCTATTCGGTTACAATTAACGATGGCTACAATTGTACGATGACCTCGGTCGATATCGTGATTGCACAGCCTACTGCCATACAAGCCAATTTGGTTGTACAGACTACGCAAACTTGTCTAAACCAAACAACATTAACATTAAGTGCCACAGGTGGAACAGGTCCATATACTTATAGTGATGACAGTTCGTTCGCTACAGTTTTGGGTTCATTTACATCATCAACAACTTTCCCTGTTCCTGTGGGCACTTATTCTTTTTACGTTAGGGATAACAATGGCTGTGTCGCTAATGTTTCCAATGAAATAACAATAGATCCATTACCTACTTTAGATATAATCTTGGATTCTGTTAACCCAACTATTAATTGTGCTGGTGATAACACAGGGTCGATTACGGCCACAGCCCAAGGTGGTCTGGGCAACTATATTTACACCTTACAGGATACTGCTGGAAATACAATTCCGGCAACTCAAAACAGTCCTGGTATATTTACCGAACTAGTTGCAGGTACTTATGTGGTTTATGTTGAAAGTGGCGATTGTAATGCTACTTCTGCTACAATTACTATAACAGAACCTTCATCTGTACTTGATGCCACGTTCAACGTTACCAACGTAACCTGTAGTGGCTCTAACAATGGTGTTCTTGAAATTACTGCTTCAGGTGGTACAGGTATAATAAAATACGCCATATCACCGCAATTGGACCAATTCTTTGACACCAATATTTTTGAAAATCTGGCACCAGGTAATTACGATGTCATTGTTCAAGATGAATTGGGATGTTATATCATCCATAATTTTGATATTGTTGAGCCAGCACCTGTTATTTTGAGCATTGTGGCAAACTCTATCATACCGGAAGTCTGCGATGGTGACCTCAATGCCGAGTTCAGTATTGATATCTCTGGAGGAACACTACCTTATAGTGTGAGTCTAGACAGCTATGATGGCCCGTATTCTACCGGTGCTTCAAATCAAACACAATTTGACTTTACGGGTTTAAATGGTGGTGACCATACGGTATTTGTAAGGGATAGCCAAGGCTGTGAATCAGAATGGAATATCACATTACCGGAATCTGTTGCCATTAACCCAACGGTGGTTGTTGAATACAACTGTTTAAACAACATGCCTGGTAATACCGTGACTGTATTGGTTGATGATAGCCTAAATCCAGATGATTTGGACTACTCCCTAAATGGAGGACCTTACCAAACAAGTAATGTCTTTACCAATGTTCCGGCTGGAACCGACCACTTTATTGATGTTAGGCATACCAATGGTTGTGTACAGTCTACCGAATTTTTCTCAATAGATACTGTTGAACCTTTAACCTTGGTCTTAAATGAAGGGGAAATAAATGAGTTCATTGCCGTGGCCTCTGGCGGTACTGGCGATTATGAGTTTACACTCAATGGTGAAAACCAGGGCAGCAACAATACCTTTGTCATCTCTGAAACAGGAACCTATGTCGTGGTCGTGACCGATAGCAGTGGATGTACGGCTACAGCATCCATTTTCTTGGAGTACGTGGATATTTGCATCCCTAACTACTTCACCCCGAATGGTGATGGTGTAACAGATACCTGGGCTCCTGGATGTGTGACGGGATACCCTAACCTACAGTTCTCCATCTTTGACCGTTATGGACGTAAGATCGTAACGCTGAATGTCGGGGAAAAATGGGACGGTAAATATGGTGGCAAGGATTTGCCCACCGGTGATTATTGGTACGTCGTGAACCTGAACAGCTCGAACGACAACCGCGATTTTGTCGGAAACTTTACCCTATATAGATAATGCCAGAGCCCTTAACTTAACTAAAACTGATGTCATGAAAAAATTAATCATATATATCCTGCTCATTACCTCTGGTTATGGCTTTGCACAAGAGCTGAACCTACCGGTATGGACACAATACCTGGCCGACAATAACTTTGTACTCTCTCCTACTTTTGCAGGTATTGGCGATAATGTTAGAATTAGAATAAATGGACTTACGCAATGGGTAGGTATCAAGGATGCACCGGACAACCAATCATTATATGTAGATGGAAGGATATCAAACCGCTCTGGGGTTGGATTATCACTCTATAACGATAGAAACGGGAATACTCGCCAACAGGGTATCAAGGCATCATTCTCACATCACCTAATTTTAGATTATACCTCCAGACAATACCTTTCATTTGGTATCTCTTACAACTTGAACAGTTTTAGGGTAGATGTGGAAAATTTTGAACCAACATATGATATCCCAATCATTGACCCCAATATCAACGGAGACCGAGCCATTTCTAACAACAATTTTGATTTAGGGGTACTCTATAGGAACAAGGGCTTCTACTTCAGCTTTAACGTTAACAATATTTTGGATAAAGAGATTGACAACTTTACCGGTATTGAGCCAAGCTTGCTACGCAACTACCAAATTTATTCCGGTTACATTATGCAGAGTAAGTCCAACAAGCGCGTGGAGTTCGAACCTTCGATATTCTATCAGCTCTTCAGCAGCGACAACAGATCGAGTACAGACTTGAACTTTAAGTACAGAAAATACAACAGGAACGAGGACTATTACTGGATAGGCGTGTCATACAGGTTCCTGAACGACCAGTTCTTCAACCCACTGAACATCGGGCCTATGGCCGGTATCATGAAATCAAAGTTCTACTTTGCCTACTCATACCAGATTACAATAAATGATCTTGCAGGATACAACTCCGGCACACACATGATCACAATTGGGTTCGACTTCCTTCAGGGTATTAGTGACTGCCCATGTACGGAAGGTAGATATCATTAAATTATGTTTTAAGTGCTTTAGGAAACAGATGTAACTTTGTAATTGCATTTTTAATATTTTGCCATTGATGTGTTTCAAATTGAAGCCAAACCAAACCAGAAGTAGGTACGTTATCAAAATACTGACTTCCGAACGTATTAACAAAATTGGTTATGGCATAATTATGACCAAAAACCATCAAATTCGTAACCGAATCTTCACAGTTTTTAATTACTCTAGTTAAATTCTCGCCTGAAAAATCGTACAAATCATGTGAAAATTGTATGTTTTTCGTATCAACATTTAAATTACTTTTAAAAATTTCAGCAGTTAATTTAGTTCGTGTAGCATCGCTAACAAGCACTAAATCAGGCATTAAGTTCAACTCTTGAAAATGTAATGAAATTAAGTTAGCATCAGTAATTCCGCGTGTTTTAAGAGGTCGTTCATGATCTATCACATCGTATTCCCATGAAGATTTGGCGTGCCGTACAAGAATTAAGTTTTTCATAATATTCCGATTAAATACATTTTTTATCGATAAAGTGTTGATTTTATCAGTTAAATGACTTACATTGCCACAATAAAATTAACCAAATGCTATTATACATTATGAAAATTAATTTAACCTACATGTTATCACGCCCTCACTTGAGTAACTGATTAACCCATAGATTTTTGCGGTCGTTAAAAATAATAATTTACCGATAAAGTGTTTTGCTAAATCATTTAATCGAATTTATTAGTTATTTAACATTTTTTTTTGATTCGAACTAGATATCGCTATTTATTTGTCTCGTAAGCTATAATCAATTATGACCCCAAATCAAATGAAATATCTTAATCCATTAGCATGGCAACATGCATTTCCCTCTAAAATTTTGATTTGTTATTATATGTTTATTGCATGCTTACCATGTTTTAAAAACAAATAATTATAAAATAACTCAACCAATTTGGTTGTTAAAATATCGCTGTTAATCAATTAACTAATCCCATATTAAAATAAGGGCTTATGAAAACAAATACGTATTTAATAAATTTTAGAAAGTATTTCTTTTTAATTTTCATTTTTAGTCTCACTAGCACTTTTTCTCAAGATTTGAGAGACTGTGGCTATAACTGTACTACAAATGCCTTTTCTATTGAAAGTGTCTTTTTAAGTGCAACAGATGTGCCAGGAACTCCATTAACTAATACAAGTTGTGAATCTGGTGTACCACAACAAGTGTATATGATTGCCGAAATTTCCAGTAATAGAAATTCTGCTGTTTACCATGGCCGAATTTTTGCTGACTTAATGGTTGGAGATTCCTCAATAATGATTAGTGAATATTTAGGAACGTTACCGTCTTCTAATTCAGGTCTTACCCAAAGACTTGTTTATGGACCATTTAATTGGGTGTGTGGTGAATTATTAACATTAGAAAATGTTTTGGTGGTTTGGAAAACCAGTCGAAATAATGGTCCAGATGAAAATGACCCTTATGATTGTGGTAGTTATAGCTCCTCACAATGTCAATTCCCTTCAGACTTAATTGTTTCAACACCTTTAGCCGTACAATATGATTATACGGCTTGTACCGATAATAATGGAATAGCCACAGTTACTTTTGAGTCAACAACAATTGGAGGAACGCCTCCTTACACCTATTCATGGAATTATGATGGTGGAAATTTTATTGGTGGTACAGCCTCTAGCCCTATTGTAGAATACGATATAAATGGAGGCCCTTACAACCCTACTTTAACCGTTACAGACAGTAATGGTAACGTTAATTTATACCCATATAGTGTAACCTTATCGTTTCCAAGCATATTAATCAATTCTACTTCATTCACTAGTGCGCAATGTGCGAGTAATGATGGAACAGCAACTTTTACAGCTACGGGTGGTACAGCGCCATACACATTTACTGTCAATTCAAATACAACAGGAGGATCTACGTTTGTAAACGGTCCACCTAGTACTGAATTAGTAGTTATAAATGCTGGTGCTGGTTCTATTTCTGTTACAATTACAGATGCCGCTGGTTGTGAGGCAGAAGAGACTCTTGTAATGGCTACTGGCGATTCAGAAGATCCTCAAATTACAGCTCCACAAGACTATACTATTGAAGGATGTGATACTTCTGCAATAACAAGCTTACCATATAGTGAAACACCAGTTACCATTACGTTAACAGAATTACAAAATGCTTTAGATGGAGGTGGTAATGCCAGTGACGATGTATCGATTAATGAAATTACATATCAAGATATTAGTTCTGGTACTTGTGTAATAACTGTTACTAGGACTTTCACAATAACAGATGGTTGTGATAAAACCGCCTCTGACACGCAAACTATAATTATTCAAGATACTACAGCGCCTGTTGCGCCTTCGGCTCCTGCTGATATCACTTACGAGTGTATAGCAGATGTGCCTGCTCCGGGTGACCTGACTGCTAACGATAACTGTGCCGGTGATATTACCGTGACTGGTGTGGACAATACCGATAGTTCTGATCCGT
>NZ_JALJCW010000008.1 GCF_023634025.1 Hanstruepera flava
CATTCCGTAGACGGTTCTGCTGGTTGCGTACCCGTTACATCCCAAGAACAGGTTGTATTGTTAAAGGTCGCTGTTTCCCAACATTCCGTAGACGGTTCTGCTGGTTGCGTACCCGTTACATCCCAAGAACAGGTTGTATTGTTAAAGGTCGCTGTTTCCCAACATTCCGTAGCTGGCTCCGCTGGTTGCGTACCCGTATTCTCCCATTGGCAAGTTGAGTTGTTATAAACATAGTTGTCCCAACAGTTAGTTGGAGTAGGTACAGCTTGCTGATTTACTGTAACTACTGCTATACAGCTATCTGTATTGCTTGAATTACTTGGATCAGTTGCAGTTAATGTAACATTATTAGCGCCAATATTTGTACAGTCAAAACTTGATATATCAATAGATAAATTTCCAACACTTCCACCATTATCTATATCGGTAGGAGTAATACTTGCATTACCACCAGCATCTAAAGTAATGGTTATATTTTTACAAACGGCAATTGGCGTAATTGATGCATCAACAGCAGTTAAGCCTATATCATCAATGGCCATATCACTTCTGTTTCCAGAAGGAGTACCAACAAAGCGTAGCCTAACATAATTGTCAACATAAGGCGTTAAATCTATGGTGTTTGGATTCCATCCAGTGCCTTGATTTCCGAACAATGTCCAGATGTTAGACCAACTACTTCCATCATTAATTGATATTTGAAGAGTTAAACTACCCATTTGATTGCCATACATACTATAATCAAAAGTAAAACTGGCACTTGATTTTCCGTTTAAATTAAAACAAGGACTATTAAGAATAGCTGATTGACTATTTCTGCCATTAGCCTCAGTATACATATACCATGTACCTTCAGAAGCTGAAGATGGTCCAGTGCTATTTGTAGGAGTTCCGTTCGAATCTCTCGTCCAATCAAAATTATCTCCCGTATCTTGATACCAATCTCCCAAACCACTTTCAAAACCTTCATTGTAAGGGAAGGATGCTATTAAAGTTCCAGAACAAGGAGGGGGTAAAGTTGTTGTAAATAAAACAGAAGCACTGTATGAAGATGTATTGCTATTACAGGTACTTCTTACTTGCACTTCATATTGTGTGTTTTGGGTTAAGCCTGATAAGTTAATAGTTGCATTAGAAGTACTAACTGTAGTCCAAGTTGGTGAGCCAACCACGCGATAGCGATAATCATAATCGGCTCCAGTAATGGCATCCCAACTAATATCTACAGTAGTAGCAGCAACATTGCTAGCAGCTAAATTGTTTGGAGCAGATCCAGCTACAGGATTTAAAAGTACATCAGCTAAAGTTTTGGTTTCATAGTTTGCAATGGTTTGACTGTTTAGGGTAAATGGTTCGTAGCAATCTGCTTCGAACAAGATATCATAAGTTCCTGCATAAACAGGTCTATAATAATCACCATGAGGTAATGAACTTACCGTGTGGGAATTCACATTATCATGACCTACAAGAGTAATAGTAGCTTCTATGGGGTTTCCTGTTACGGCATCTTTAACGATACCTTGAAACCCGTAAGTCCCTTGTATTAAATATTCAATTAAAGCTTCTTGATTATAGTTCCAATGATTGACCAACTGATTGGCTGGAATTAACTTAACATCAGATAATTCGATAGTAGTTTCTTTACATTGGTGGTAATAATTCATAAAATCCTGGCGACCTCCATAAACACGATACCAATCGGCTCCATGTGTAATACCATTATTTAGATAATCCATATAACCAGAAGGTCCATCAGCTTGGCAATTATCGGCATATTCTCTTGAAATATGAATATACCAATCATCATCGGCATGTCTGTCATACGTATTGTCCCAAGGATAATTGACAACTTCAACACCGCCATGAAAATTAGCAGAGATAACGAAGTGGTTGTTATCTGCCAATGTCATGAAATGCTGAGTTTCTAATTCATATGAAGTATGCCCGTTTGCATGTGGGCCAGCAACATTATCTGGATAGTTTCTATTTAAATCTAAACCATTGGCATTTGCACGTCTTGCATTGGCTACAGAGGTATTAGAAGCATTATTGTAATAGGTTCCATCTGGATTGGCCATGGGGTTAATCCACACTTCTGAATTATCTATTAGATTTTTAATACGTAAATGATCAGAATGACCAGTGTCTTTATAAGCTGTAATAAAATAATTTATCAAATTAAGCATTAAAGGATATCCAGTAATCTCATCACCATGTATTGATGATGTATACATTAGTTTTGGTTCTGCTTCATCTGTTGAAATATTATCTGAAAGCTTAATAAATAATAATCGTTTATCACCACCTCCAACTCCTTCGGTTGTTCCACCTATATCAACAAGCTCACAGATATCTGGATGATTATTTGCAAATTCCTGCATTTGTAATTCATAGTCGGCATAAGTTGGGTAAGCCGTTAGAGGAAAAGTTAATGGGTAAGGACCTCTTCTGTTTGATGCAGGAAGTTGATTCGACATAATTATACCTTCTGCAATATTATCAGCCGGATTAACAGTTATGCTAAATCCTCTTTGTTGAAATCTTCTAAATTGATTGCTGTTTGCCCAAGCATAAACAGTTTGATTGTTTGGGTCGTAGTTTAGAATAGAGATTTCATTAGAGAATTGCTCTAATTGCACAGGGTTGTCAATTTGAAAACTAAACGTTACTTCTCCTTTACTCCTTAAATACTCTTCAGCTCTTTGTAATTCTCTATTTTGAGAAAAAGTATTTATGAAAGAAAAAATGACAACAATAAAAAGTAAAAGTATTTTACTTTGAGGGTAATTTAATTTCATCAGATTTGGGGTTTAATGAATATTGGGGCTAATATACTAGTTTTTTTTACAAAACATCCATGAAATGCAAAAAAAATCGACGAAATACATTTGTTAATTTTAAATAGTTGATAATCAAACATATAAAAAGGGCTGAAATTTGAATTTCAGCCCTTTTATGATGATTATTTCAAAGAATTATCTTTTAATTATTCTCTTTATTACTGATGTATTTGTTTTAGTATCAGTTAGTTTTATAAAGTAAATACCAGTTGAAAGGTTCTGTAAGTTGTTTATGTTTATTATGTTGTCCTTTGCTATGATATTGTTCATTTTAATAATGGAGCGACCACTAGCTTCAATAATATCAATATCTAGTGCATAATTATTTTTTAGCCTAATGTTAATTGCATTTTGGTAAGGATTAGGGTAAACCGTAAGATATTGATCGTTAAAAGTGGTAACACCTAATGTCTCACTAATTATATTAACAGTATAATCTTCTACTTCACCATACGTAAAAGTTTCACAGGCATCATCTGCAGTTTGGCCATTACCATTATAATACTTAAGTATAACACGCATTCTGGTATTGCCCAATGCAGCATTAACAGGTACGCTAAAGTTTCCGGTTACTGTGGCAGTATTAGATGATGGGCTTTCAAATATTTTTTCGCCACTTTCAAACGTACCATTTTGATTAAAATCTATCCATGCAGAAATAGCTTCACTGTATATAGTACCGGTCCAATGTTTAGTTACAGAAATAGTGTTGGTATTTGAATTGGTTTCTAGATCTGCAAAAATAACTGAAGCGGTATGATCTGAATAACCAGATGAAGTACTGGCAGTTGTATTATTATCTAAACCATTAATATTAACATTTCCAATATATTCATCTGCAATAGAATTACCTTGTGCAGTACAGTAATTAATATTTGTGGTTGTAAATTGTTCTGAAGTAGAATAAGCTGTGCTGTTAGTACCACAATACGACTTTACTTGAAATTCATAAGTTGTATTTGGGTTTAAACCGGTTATTTGATATGGGTTTGAAGTTACATCAAGAATTTCGGTCCAAGTAGGCGAACCTACTTCTCGATATCTAATATCAAAACTATCTGCTGTTGTAGCTGTCCATGATGCATTAGTTGAACTTGAATCTGTACCTGAAGTTCCAAGATTTGTTGGAGACGAAGCTGTAAGTGGCGTAAGCATGATATCAGCCAATATCTTGGTTTCATAATCAGCAATAGTTTGACTGTTTAAAGTAAAGGATTGGTAACATGGTGCTTCAAACAGAATGTCATAAGTGCCAGCTTTTACAGGTCTATAGAAATCACCAAAAAGCGGACTGCTTACAGTATGAGAACCCACGGCATCGTGGCCAACCAATGTTACGGTTGCTTCAACTGGATCACCAGAAATAGCATCTTTAACCAAACCTTGGAAACCATATGTTCCTTGAATTAAATATTCTATTAAGGCCTCTTGATTATAATTCCAATGATTGACCAATTGATTGGCAGGGATTAATTTTGTGTTTGATAACTCAATGGTCACCTCCTTACATTGGTGGTAAAAGTTCATAAAATCCTGTCGACCACCAAAAACCTGATACCAATCGGCACCTTCAGTAACACCATCCCATTGATGGTTTGCATATTCCGCATCCATATACCCATTAGGGCTGTTGT
The DNA here is from genome assembly GCF_023634025.1 of Hanstruepera flava. GTDB lineage: Bacteria > Bacteroidota > Bacteroidia > Flavobacteriales > Flavobacteriaceae > Hanstruepera > Hanstruepera flava. The sequence goes on from NZ_JALJCW010000008.1 coordinate 4,475, forward strand.
CTTGACAGTTTACAGCATACTCTTTACTTACATGGAAGAACCAGTCACTATCAGCATGATCTGTATAGGTGTTGTCAAAAGGATAGTTTACAACCTCAGTCCCACCATGAAAATTAGCAGATAGAACAAAGTGGTTGTTGTCTGCCAATGTCATAAAATGTTGTGTTTCTACTTGATATGCATTACCATCATCATGAGGTCCAGCAACATTATCTGGGTAGTTTCTATTTAAGTCCACACCATTGGCATTGGCACGCCTTGCATTTGCAACAGAGGTGTTTGAAGCATTATTGTAATAGGTTCCGTCTGGATTGGCCATGGGATTGATCCAAACTTCAGAATTATCAATTAGATTTTTTATGCGTAAGTGGTCTGAATGACCAGTATCTTCATAAGCTGTAATAAAATAATTTATTAAATTCATCATTAAGGGATAACCTGTAATTTCATCACCGTGCATAGAAGAGGTGTACATGACTTTGGGTTCGGCCTCTTCAGTGCCAACATTGTCAGAAAGCTTAATAAACAGCAATCTTTTGTCACCACCAGCAACACCTTCTGTAGTACCACCAATATCTACCAATTCGCAAATGTTTGGGTGGTTGTTAGCAAATTCCTGCATTTGTAGGGCATAGTCTGCATAAGTTGGATAGGCCGTTAGAGGAAAGGTCAATGGATAAGGTCCTCTTTGTGAGCTCGCAGGCAACTCATTACTCATAACAATACCATGAGCTTCATTTTCTGTACGATCTATCGTGAACTCAATTCCAAGACGTTGAAACTTTCTGAACTGATTTGTGTTGGCCCATGCATATACCCTATTGGTAGAAGGGTCAAAGTTTAATATGGACATTTGAGAAGTTAACTGTCGTAGTTCTGAAACATCATCAATTACAAAACTAAAGGTTACTTCTTCTTTGGTTCTTAAATAGTCTTCAGCAAGCTGTAAGTCTCGATTTTGGGAAAAACCATTAAAGAAAGATAAACAGGTAACAATAATTAGAAAGAGTGTCTTACTTCGAGGGTAATTTAATTTCATCAGATTTGGGGTTTAATGAATTTATATGGAGCTAATATACTAGTTTTTTTAACAAAACATCCATGAAATGCAAAATAAATCGATAAAAAGCATATTTTATAAAAGAATTTCAACTAGTGTTCATGTAAAAAAACACAGTATTTCTAAACTTTATAAAAGTTTATACTAGAAAATAACAATTCATTACTGTAGTATAATTTTTTTGGTAATAATGCCAATTGTTGTGTAAATTCTAACTAAACCATACGGAGAATTAGCGGTTTGTAGCTTTATTCGAACCGATTTTGAGTTAATGTGTAATTTTGAAAGAATTTTTTTACCCAATAAATTATATACTTCTATTTTAGTTATAGCGTTATTAGCTGTAATGCTTAATTCGCCATTATTTCTATAATACTGTATCTGGACTATTGGGTCTACTTGATCATCTATAGATAATATGGACTCATCCTCATTGTCATTAGCATTTTGATTGAAAAAAGTAATGAAGAATCGATCCAGATAGTCTCCACTTGTAAACTCACCAGAAAATGAATTCTCATTAATGAGTGTATAGGTGTTTAAAATGGAGTCATATACAAAAACATCAATAGAATTATCAAAATTTTCAAGGGCTGTTAAGGATATTTCAATAGTGCCATCGTTGGATAAAAACATACCCAAAGGGTATTGGTTGGTTTCATTAAATTCTCCAACACCTTGTATCACAAAGCGTTCTCCTTCAATTATCCAATTTAAGTCATCAGGGAAACTATCATAGGTTTGAGTGTCATAACCATAATCTACACCTTCAGTAGCAGCATTATCAGGAGTAAAACCTAATAATAAATGCCTTACATAACCATTAGGCATAGTAAAATCAAGGCGCACACGTTGCATTTGACTGTTGTATTCAGCTAAATCAAAATTTTTTGCTTTGGCAGGCGAAATCTCAATAAATATGAAACATAACACCAAAATGGATAAGTAGGTAATTTTATTCATTTTATTAGATTTTAAATGACAGATTTTTCGATTTGAATAGCAATATATGAATAATAGTCATAAACATCTGTGAAATACACAAATATTCGATGAAATGCAAGATTGAAATAACCTCAATATGAATCGATAAGTCTAATAAAATTTTTTAAAGGGTCTTAATATGTAATGACATGCTGTGTCGTAAAGAAGATAAGATTGCCTATATACCTTTGCAATTAATTATAAGATATTAGCCCAGTTAAACATTTTTTTTCATATTAATTTGGTTAATTTTATTGATGATTGTTTAATAATTTAATAGCTAATATTTTTAGAAGAGCCTTACTGAAAAGTAAGGCTTTTTGTTTGTAAGTATTTGTTTTTGAAGAAAATTACATCAAAAAAAAGCGACCTAATGGCCGCTTCTCTGGTATATAATATGTTATTGTGTTTTTACTGTTTTACTATAATCTTTTTGTTTATAGTTTCATTATTGTCTGTAACCACTTTTATAATATAGGTGCCATCTGTAATACCTTTAACAGGAATTCTAATTTCAGGCATAGATAAATAAATACTAGCATTTGTAATTTCCCAAGAGTTAACAGTTTGACCAAGTATTTGAATTAAGAATACTTGTTTAACTCTTACGCCATTTGATACATTAATATATATTTCTCCAGAGCTATTTAAATAGTTAACCAATAATGATTGCGATATTTCATTATCTTCTATTGATAACAAGCTATCATCTTTAAATGTAATAAAGAATCGATTATTGTATTCACCAGCATCCATTTCCAACTTAAAATTACTATCATTAATTCTAGTATAAGTACCTAAAAATGAATCATAAACAAAAACATCTATTTCAGATTCAAAATTTTCTAGATCGGTTAATTTAATTTCTGCAGTTCCATTATCAGTAAGAAACATATTTAATGGGTATTCTTTATTAATGTCAAAATTGCCAACGCCTTGAATAACATAATTGTCATTATCAATAGACCACGATAAATCACTATTACTAGATTCGTCAAGATTCTTGGCATCAAAAGCCCAATCTACTCCGTCAGTAGCATAGTCATTATTGATGAAACCTAATAATAGAGGACGCTTTCCGCCATCTGGAGCTTTAAATTCCAATCTTACTCTTTTAATAATATCTTCAGTTCTATTTTGGTTATTGTTAGAATTTCGTATAAATACAGACCCTTCATAACTATCTGCTGTGTATGCTTCAGTTTTAAATATACGTTGGCTATTTTTAAATACGACATCTCTTGAAGTCTCTCCGAAAGTTTCAGCCTCTACAAAAAAGCCTTGACCTACCGGGATATATCTTTCAGGTATTTTTGTACCATTGTTACTTATTACCAAATCAGGATGTTGTACAGCACCAACGCCACCAGTAAAGTTTAGAGCAGCATAACCACCTTCATACAATTCAGTTATATGCGTGGTGTTTGATGTGTAATGCTCCCAGAAATACAATGTACCTTTAATGCTGTTAGTGCCGCCAGGACCATTGTCTAAAATAAATTCTCTTGAATCTATTGCGGATGGGTATGGATTACCAACTAGCGACTGTTGGGTAGACCCTATTGGTGTGGTAATAGTTCCGTTATTGGGTTTACCAACAAACACATAATTTTGTTCTGCAGTTGCGTTGCCACTGCCTTTCATGGTATATCCCAATCCAATAGGAATTTGTCCTGAAGAATTTATATACTCCCAAGAATAGTAATCTTCAGCAGGATTATTAATATATGCATATAACCATCTGGTACTTACCTGTGCAGGGTTGCTAGCCGTAGCAGTATAGTTGCCTGTCCAGTTAATAGGTCGTCCCATAGGATTATCAACTGTAGTAGTACCGTCACGTAATACACCTCCAATGGAGTAGCTATTGCTATTATCACTCGCAGCATTATTAGGTGCTACTGGTGAACTCCAATAATTATAATTAAAAGCGTTGGTAGTACCTTGTTGGTCACGTTCAATATAACCTAAACTGGTATTATCAAAAATGCTTTCCATGACTTGAGTAGCATCATATTTTTGTTGAATTAATTGAGATTCACCAACTAAATCTATTTTACCATCTAAGTCTAAATAATGGGTCACCCAAAGCATTTGACCCGTATTATTTTGATCTTGGGAACTACCAGGATTTGAAATGGTTAATTCTTTATTGGTTGTATCAGAAATTAAACCAAGTACTGTAATATCTTTATTCCCGGAATCTATATCATGAGAGATTTGCACAATATTCCAATCAATAGGAGTAGTATTGTCAATTCCCATACTATTTGGCGCATCCCACACTTGATAATGTGTCCAAGTGTTATCTGTAGCCCATTCTTGCCCATCTATACGTGATGTGTAAGGTATTGGTGCATTTTCAGTTTGCTGCGAATTAATATTATGTAATTTACCAGAAATAGATCCAGCATATGGTGTTAACTTACCACAGTTGTCATCCATTCTATAGTAACCCAAAAGGTTGTTCCAAGATAATCCAGGAATATCATGAGGAATAACTTCACCGGCTACAGCACCTCCATTATTTCTAATTTCCTGATTCATGGTTTCTCTTAATTGATTAACGTTTAGTGCAATATTCCATAATCGTAATTCATCTATCCAGCCATTGAAAAACCGCTCTTTACCAGAGGGACGTTCAACAGCACCAACAATACAATCACTAGTGTTAGCCGTTGGAGCACTTCCATTTGCTGAATGTATTTCAATACCATCTATATATAGATAATACGTATTGCCTTTATGAATTACGGCAACATGGTACCATCTATCATCATCCAAATAAATGGAACCAGTATTTAAACTACTTCCGTTATAGCTAAAGACTAATCTTCCTAAATTATTTAGTTTAAGGTCATACCCTGTATTAACATTATTAGGGTCTCTTTTTGAAATTATGGTTTGTTGGCCACCAATATTTTCAGGCTTTATCCAAGCAGAAATACTAAAATCACCAGACAAATCATAGTTGTCATCAAAAGTAATATGGTCATCAATACCATCAAAATCAACATCATTACAATTAGCTATTTTTACATTAATAGAGCTGCTACAAGTTACAGCATCATTAGCACCAGGAGACGATTCAGATTCAACAACAACTGTCCATGTTAAGGTATATTCACCAGGTTCCCCAATAAATCTTGAGTTTGGACTATTGGCATCTGTAAACGAATAGCTTGGGTTACAACCACCTAAATCATCGATTACTGTTGCTGTCCAAAATCCATTTTTACCAGTTCCTACGGGATGGTTAGGAGCGATGATGTCTGGAGTTCCGGCATCATTATCATGGTCATACGATTGACCTGGGTAAATATAGGCTCCAGGTTCCCAAACACCGTTATTGTAGTTATCCAATGCCGAAATGGTATTATCATATGCTGCCAACTGAATATTGGCTTCACCACATGCTTGTCCAGTTGTTAAGTCAACATCCAAACCAGCATAAGCTAAACTAGCACTAACATCAATAAATTCAGTCCCTTCGTCACCTTGAGAACGACAACCATTAATTAATGATGTTACACCATATACTTGAACACCAGGTGTAATAGGCGTAATGGTAGTAGTGGCACCAGTGGTTACAACAACACCATTTTGATCTGTCCATTCAATAACTTCATCAATAGGTGCTTGAGGAATATGAATATTATCCATTGCCCAAGCACTGTTATTGGTTCCGGAATAAGTAAATTTAATTCTTAAGCCAGTCATACCAATATAATTCTGTAGGTCTATAGATACATGGTTGTCAATAAATGTGCCAGTGGTATTTCTACATTGTCCAGTAAAACCCGGAACACTTGCTAAAAATCCGGAATCACTTGGTCCAGTATAATTATATGATGGTCCAGGGTCAAGTTCAATATTATAGGTTGCGCCACCATCTACAGACAACTCAATTTTACACCAAGCACCAGCTTCCAGATAGTAGGCTTGGTCAAACTCTAATGTTGCACTTGTTAAACCTAGTGTGTTAAATATGGGTGTTTCTAATGTTGATAATGGAGCTATAGTATGGTCTGGCGCATCGTAAATTGATGTTCCACTCACAATTGCGAATTTTGAATTATCTGTAGAATCGTAACATCTACCATTAAATTTTTTAGGGCCATTAGTTTCTTTCCAATAGGTGTCATTGGTATTATTACCGCCTGCAGACATTTCTGCAGCGCCATCTACTATCCAGCCTAGGTTGTTTAGGTTTGCTTGATTAAACATACCTCCATTATTAAAATCTGGATTTATACCAAAAGCACTTTCAGCTGTAACAGTAATAACATCTCCAATACAGTTGTCAAACGAACTTGGACCTACAATCGTAGGTGGTACATCAGGAGGTACGACAGCTACATATACTAAATTGGAATAGGCTTGACATGAACCAATTTGAACAACGGCTCTAATTAGAGTGGTCTGTAAAATATCATTGAAGTTATAGGTATTTGTAGTGTTAGCAACAGAATTCCAATTTAACCCACCATTAATAGAATACTCCCATCTAACAATACTCCCTGTATATCCACTTAATGTTAAAATTGCGTTTTGAGGTTCGTCCGGACAGGCTGTAACCTCAATAATAGTGTCTGCATCAGCTGCAGTTTGAGTATTGGTCAAATAGCCAACTGCATTTCCGCCATTTATATTAGGGCTTGTAATAGTTACTGTTGATGTGCAAGTATCAGTATTTCCACCAGCATCTGTAACTGTAAGCGTTACTATGTTTGGACCAATATCTGTACAGTCAAAGCTCGATTGAGATAGGGTATATGTTAAATTACCAGTCCCGCAATTATCTGTCGATCCATTATCTAGTTGTCCAGCTGTAATTGTTGCTGTTCCTGTAGTGTCATCTAAAGCTACTGTTAAATCCTGGCAATTAGCAACTGGGTCAACAGTATCATTAATCACAACATTTTGGTCAACGTCTATGCTATTGCCATTTCCGTCATCAAAAGTCCATGTAATAACATAAGCACCTTGAGTGCTATATGAAGTGGGATCATTAGTAGTTCCCGAAATGGTTCCACTACATCCATCAGTTGTTGTAGGTGTTGGTACTGTGGTAGAGCATTGGGCAGTAATTACCGGTAGTGTTGGGATTGTAGGGTTATTATTATCAATAACTGTAACAATGGCAACACAGGTGTTACTATTTCCACTGGTATCAGTTGCCGTAAGAATAATATTATTACTACCTATATCTGAACAATCAAAAGTCGATTGTGAAACGCTTAATGTAATTATTCCACAGTTATCAGATGAGGAATCATGTATATCATTTGCTGAAATAGTAGCATTACCAGAAGCATCAAGATAAATGGTGATATTCTGACAAGTCACATTTGGCGCTGTAGAATCGATAACGCTAATAGTCTGTGTCTCCGTGGTTGTATTGCCACCATCATCAGTCACACTCCATTCACGAATAATGGTACCGACACCGTCAGCAACGGTATTGGATGTTTCGCTATAGTTTACCGACAGGGTGGTATCGCAGTTATCTGTAGCGGTAACCGCAGGAGGGGCCGGAATGGCATCACACTGTACGGTAGCATCACCAGGCACGCCAACTAGTGCAGGCGCTGTAGAATCGATAACGGTAATGGTCTGTGTTTCTGTAGTTGTATTGCCACCATCGTCAGTCACACTCC
>NZ_JALJCW010000009.1 GCF_023634025.1 Hanstruepera flava
CTACTTCTGAAAATCCTCGCGGATTTTCAGTTTGGTGTGTACTTGCTAAGTTAAGTGCTAACACACGCAACTACCCATAGCCGAGACCGTTGGCAATAATTATGAAAACAATACTTTCAATAATTTTATTTTTAAGCTTTACTACAAGTTCAGTAGTAAAAAAAAGAGTTTTACCATACGGAATAGTTATTTCTAAAGCTGACTTAATTGTCGAGGGAAAAATATCTGATGTATCTCATTTCGTATATGAATATGAATTTGAGGTAACTGATTTCGTCAAAGGAAAATCGGAAAATAAAATAACTGTAGATATGTGGAAAGAATGGACTTGTGATAAACGAATTAAGAGACCAAAAGTTGACCAAAGACTCATTCTATTTCTAACAAAAAATCAAAATAATGAATACGAAATAATAAATGGAAGTACAGGAGAATTATTCATTACGGAGAATGACTCAATTAAGACTTTTACATATTATGACAACTTCCCAAAGCTTGACGAATTAAAAAAAGGAATCAAACTTTTTCAAGAATCATTTGAATTTTATGGAGAAATGTATGGCTATGGGAAAGACCGCTTTTTTAAAAGACTTAAAAGCGAATCTGAAATTAAAAAACTGGAAAAAGAAAATGAATTCTTTAAATCGACTGTGGATGGAATTCAATATTATGAAATAAAATAACTATTGCCAACAACGTGTATAACTCATTGCGGCTGAATTCCTAATCGGAATTCATTGCAATTTGCTATCTTCGTGTTACGGCGGAAAATCCTCGCGGATTTCCCGCAACGAGCCATACACAAAACCGTTGTGTTTAATTAAAAAAGACTGTGGTAGTAATATAGAATGAGAGATAGTATTCAGAAAATAAAGAATTTGTTTATCGATTGGATATTTCGACAGAATCACGACCGAGAAGCTAATCGACTTAATTCTGAACTAGAAAATAAATACTATAAATCAAATTCGACTGACATAATTGAAATCCTAAAAGAACTTGACAAAAATGCAGGCTTAAGTTCTTACGACATAGTTCCGTTTTTAAAAAGAATCGGACTAATGCCTTATAAGTATTCTTTTGTGGAAAAAGGTAGTGGTGGCGCAATAACTGACCGACAAAGAAACGACGAACTTTTCAAAGAACTTGAACAACTTGAATTTATAAGGATAATAGAAAATAAATTGTTTTCAGTAGAACATGGAACTACATATCCAACACCTGCCGAAGATTGTGTTTTGAGGGTTAAGTTATTGCCAAAAGGGATTGACTATTTGACCGAATATAGAAAAAGAACAAAAGATAGATTTTATCAAAAACTTACAATAGTACTTTTGGTAGTCGCATCGGTGTTATCATTACCTCAAGCGTGTAACCAAACTTTAGAATGGTTCAAAAAGGACGACACCATATACAAAGTAAACATAATTAACAAAGATAGCGAAACAAAAAAGAAAGAACACCCAAAGACAGCAGATGATTTGAAAGACAATTGTCGAATTAGAGAGTCCGACAAAGTAACGAAGATAAATCCAACGTCTAAATCGACTGAACATGAAAAAAAATAACTAAACACAACAACGGCTATAATTCATTGCTATTACTAGCGTACTTGGAAAATTATAAACCACCACTGTTTTTCGTTGACCTAATTTTTTAACGCCTTGACCACGCAACGAAATCATAGCCAAACCGTTAGCCACAATGTATGTCGACCGAACTAACAAAGGAAATAAGAGACATTTTAAATCATCCTTGGAAACGAGAGATGCTCTTTCAAGATAGAATTAAATGGAATAAAATTTGGGCATCGTTGGACACATTTGATGACACCCAGGAGGCTATTAATCATTACTTAAATCTAGATAAGTTTGGTCCCTATGACGGCGGATATCTGTACATTTATGGTGTTTTACAAGCGATTAACTTGCAACAAGATGCTTTGAATAACTTGCTGAACGCATTATTTGACAAGACAATAAATTGGGAAACTGAATATCCAGAATTATATAAAATTAGAGAATATAGAAATGATTCTATTGGGCATCCAACCAAACGTGGAAATGACAAATCATTTCACATGATCGGAAGATATTCAATTTCAAATGGAGGGTTTACACTTGCCTCATATTATCCAAAAACTGGTGACAAATCAAAATTTCAGGAAATAAACATTTTGGAATGTATTGAATCTCAATCGAAATTATTAAAAATAATTCTTTCAGAAACAATGGATAAGCTTACTAACGAGTTTCAAAAACACAAGAGGAAGTTTAAAGGAGATAAAATAAGAAATAAAATTCCTAACACATACGATTATCACGTATCAAAATTATTTGAACACGCTTTCGGCAACTATCCGATTGTTGAGACGAACTTCAAAATAATTAAAGATACTATAGCCAATATTAAAAATGAAGTTGAGAAACGATATTTTAAAATTTCTGCTTTACAAGGACTTGAAGACACGATAAACCAAATTGACTACATCATTGAAAGGTTAGAAACTACCTTAATAAATAATAAGATAAGTGATGAAAAAGAATTAAGAGTTTTTATTCAGGCTTTACGCAATCATTCATACGAATTATTCGAGATGATTGACGAAATGGACACCGAATTTGAATAATCAAACACAGTGGCTAACAACGTATATCCTCAATGGTGAGATTAAGAACAAAATCAAACGTCCAAGAATTTTTATTACATTTGGCTTAATCTGAATTGGTTCAGGCTTATTTGCCTCACCACTGAAGCATATACGAAAACGTTAGCTGTAATTTGAACAAAATATTATGGAATTATACAATATTGAAGATGCTCAAACTCTATTAGAATATTATAACCCAATACTGATTGGATTATCTATAGAACCACCTAATAATTATCCAATAACGAGCATAGAAATTCAAGAATATGAAGGAAATCAATTTCGTGTTATTTGCAGAGTAGCTGAATACGCCGGAGCTACCATAATAGACGATGTTGCTAGCGTAGCAGAACGACATAATATGATTTTACCAAATGAGGTTCTTGAAATAAATGAGTGAATTACAGAAATATAGTTTTGACGGAATTTATGGATTGATTGATTTAATTGAAGGTAATGTTAATATTGAAACTTCATTCTGGAATTATGACGAGAAATATTTCATTGAACATTCAGCTAAATTCAACAAGGAAACACTTCTTCATCAATACTTTGTAGTTACTTGTTTAAATGACTATTGGAGAGATTTTAGAAAAAGTACAGATTGGTATGAAGAAGAAGGAATTCTAGATGATTGGTATGAAAAGTTCAATCAATATAATATTTCAATCCCTAAATATAAACCTCGAAAGAATTATGATGCTTATAAATGGTTTTCGAGACACATAGATAAATTTGAATTACTCTTTGAAAACCTATCAAACGAAGCATTCTACATACTATTTAACAATAGGGACTTTCTCTTGAAATTCAACAAGATAGTATCTGATACAGTATATGATTTAAGTTCAGAATATCCTGAAAAATTCATTACAAAAAAGGGAACTATAAAGAGAACTAATATACCTGTTTGGGTAAAAAAGGCCGTTTTTCATAGAGATAAAGGAAGATGTGTATTTTGTAATACAGACTTAACTAATTTGATTAACACTTTCACAAAAAATAATTTTGACCATATAGTTCCTTTAGACTTATATGGAGCAAATGACCCTTGCAATATTCAATTAACTTGTGAAAGATGTAATAAAACAAAAAGTAATTCTGAACCTTCAACATCAAGTAAATATTATTCTTGGTGGTAAAAAAAGACAATTGATATTGTCTAAAATTTAAATGAACAAAAAGGAACAATTAAAAAGCGACCTTGAAAAGATTACTAAAAGTATCGTTACTTTTCTTCAATCCTTTGAATTCTGCTATTATCTAAACTACCCAAAATCAGAAAATCAATTAGATGAAAAACATTTGAAATACATCACGAATTCAGGTTTCTTTTCATTTTCAAGATATGCACTGTGGCGGGTCACAATTTTAGAACTTCACAAGTTGACAAATGACAATAAAGAAACGGATAAATATAATCTTCACCACTTATTGAGAAAACTAGATAAAGGTGGAATTTATCAATCATTAGAAGTAAACAAAGCGAAAGTTAATGAGTGGAAAAGTGTATTAAATAAACAGAAGGAATCGATTGACCAAGTGGGCAAATTAAGGTTTAAGTTATATGCTCATACTGACGGCAATTATAAAAACGTAATCGACAATTCTGAATTGACTTTGAAAGCAACGGAGGAATTGATTAATGATATAGTTAAAATTATATTCGAAATTTATTTAATCATATTTGATACTCATTTTGATTTAAAACCAATTCACGACAGGAAAGTAGTGAGGAGAATAATTGAGGATATATTAACTAAACGAGAATTGGACAGAAAAAATATTGTCGAAAATTTTATAAAAAATGCTAATAATAAAAACTACAGCTAACAATGGCTATAATTCAGCGTGGCTGATTAACTTTAAACAAAAATACTAACTAGTTCTGGCTGATTTCTACTTTGGACAAATCCGGTGGATTTATCCACACCGAAATCATAGCCGAACCGTTGTGCGTAAGTTGAGAATGACGAAATCTGAAACAAAATTATTAATCGGGATTGGAGTTCTGATTTTGCTAATTGATATTTTCTTAATGAAATATTGGATTAGTAATATTAAACCCGACCCATTTATGTCTGTTGGAGTTGAATCGTACAGACTTGAAATATTTGGAGCGAATATTCTGATTGGAATTATTGTTTTCTTTATTAGAAAAAGACTTTTGATTTTGTTCTTTATCAATTCAATAATCTGTTATTGGATTTTTTCTTTTTTCTGGAATAGTTGGATTGAGAATCATCCATATTCATCTACTGAATATAGTTTTCAAATCGAGAACAGAAAGTTTGTTTTGGGAATTGACAGAAATCCAAACACTTTTGGAATTGAAGAAATCATATCTGAATCAAAGGATACATTAATTACAATTGGAATGCATGAAAAAGTTGGAGACAGTTTAAAGCTGACAAGTATGCAAGAGACTATGTATTTTCACAATTATAAGTTGAACGGATTTTCGATAAGTCCAAACGCAATTGAACTGAATAAAATTGAATAAAAACCTACGCACAACAATGTATAACCGCAATTACGGCGGATTCGACTACGTCCGAATCCACTCGGAATTGCTAAAGCCTGTGATAAACCGAAAATAATCGCTAATTAAACCCGTAACTGACGGTTATACGAGACCGTTGTAAGTAATGCCAAAAAACCCAGAAACCAAGTGAATAAAACAATATTTGAAATTACCAAAATGGATTGTCCTTCAGAGGAAAATCTTATCCGAATGAAATTGGACGGAATTTCAAGCATTGCGAATTTGGACTTTGATATTCCGAATCGAAAATTGACCGTTTTTCACAGCGGAGAAATTGACCAAATCGAAAAGTCCGTTATCGAATTGAATTTAGGTGGAAAAAAAATCTCAACGGAACAAACCGACCAAACGGAATTTAAAGAAAACGAAAATCAGAAAAAACTACTTTGGTCTGTACTTGCCATAAATTTTGCTTTTTTCATTATTGAAATGACAACAGGAATTATCTCAAAATCTATAGGACTTGTTGCCGATAGTTTAGATATGCTTGCGGACAGTTTTGTGTACGGAATTAGTTTGTTTGCGGTTGGCGGAACAGTAATAAAGAAAAAACGGATTGCCAAACTTGCTGGATATTTTCAAATAATACTTGCGATTATTGGATTTGTAGAAGTCTTGAGAAGATTTTTCGGAAACGAGAAACTTCCCGATTTTTCAACAATGATTATAGTTTCGATTTTTGCACTTATTGCAAACGGAATTTGTCTTTATATTTTGCAAAAGTCAAAGAGCAAAGAAGAAGCACATATGAAAGCGAGTATGATTTTCACCTCGAATGACGTGATTATCAATTTAGGAGTAATAATTGCTGGAATTTTGGTAAATTGGTTGAGTTCGAGTAAACCTGATTTAATTATTGGAACAATCGTTTTTGCGTTGGTAATTCAAGGTGCATTCCGAATACTGAAATTGAGCAAGTAAGCGAAAAAGCACTACTTACAACAACGTGTATAATTAATGGCTAGTTCTCGCCTACTTACGAAAATCCTCGCGGATTTTCTATTCGGTTTTTATTTGTTAAATTAGGTGCTGAAACACGCCACTAATCATACACAAAACCGTTGTGAGCAATAAAAACCAACCATATGAAAATCAAAATTCTAACCTTGTTTGCTTTTCTTTTTGCTATTTGTAGTTGCAAAAATGAAGAACAACAAACAACGAATGAACCAGCAAATGTAAATGAACTTTATAAAGGACCAATTATTGATATGCACATTCACGCATACAATGAAGAAATAGGTGGAATGATGTTCGGAATGAACCATCCTAACCCATTAAAAAATGAAACTTACACAGGAGTTCAGACGCCTGAAGAACAAAAAGTAGAAACCTTTAAGAAATTTGAAAAGCATAATATAGTTCTCGCTTTAACTTCAGATGGTCAACTCTGGTTTGAAGACGCACCTGATAAAATTCTTATTAGCGGTAGAAATATGCCTTTGGACAGTTTAAGGAAAATGGCTGAAAGTGGAAGTCTTTCTGCTATAGGTGAACTGAACCCGTTTTATGGCGGAATAACAGCGGATGATGAAAGTCAGAAACCGTTTTTTGATTTGGCGGAGGAACTTAATCTACCTCTTGGCTTCCATATTATGCCTGGTGGACCACCTGGAGGAATTTATCATATGGGTATGGATAGAGTCAGAGTGAGAAATGCAAATCCGAAACAATTGGAAGAAGTACTTGTGAGTCATCCTAAACTAAAAGTATACGTAATGCACGGTGGCTGGCCTTATTTGGATGATATGAAAGCTATGCTATATGCTCATCCGCAATTGTATTTGGACATTGCCGCAATAGATTGGATATTACCAAAAGAAGAACTTCACAACTTCCTGAAAGGATTAGTAGAATCTGGGTTTGGTAATAGAATAATGTTTGGAACCGACCAAATGGTTTGGCCAGAGACAATTGACATTGCAGTGGATGCGGTAAATTCAGCTGACTTTCTGACTATAGAACAAAAGGAAGATATTTTTTTCGATAATGCCGCGGAGTTTTTGAGTTTATCAGAAGAAAAAATAAAGGAATTAAAATCAAAATAATTACTGCTCACAACAACGTGTAAGCGCAATAACGGCTGAATTTCCTAATCGGAAATTCAACTCGTTTTGCTAAATTAGGTGCGTCAGCGGAAAGTACTCGCACACTTTCCCGTTACTGACGCTTACACAAAAACGTTGTAACACATTTGACCAAAACAAGAAAATGCAGGAATTCAAAGATTGGAAAGAGTTTATTAACCAAATTTTAATTGACAGCGGACAATTTGAAAAACCAATAACTGAATTCAAAGGAGAAGCGGAAATCGAGACATTCAAATCGACGGATAAAAATTCTCAGACTGAAATTCGAGTTGGATATTTAAAAGACAATTTGCTAATCTATCTGCATATTTTCAATCCGACAGTTCCTGGATATAATAAATATGTGGAAGGAGAATATTTCTATCAACACGATTTTAGCGATGACGGAAAAACTTATGGAAACCCAGCATTGGAATTTAATGAACGGAATCGAAATGGAATTATATCAATTCTCGAAAAAGGACTTAAAGGAAAAGAAGTTCAATTCGTGAAAAACAACAAAATTCTGAAATCCAAACTTTATATAGCTGAATTTGACTCGAACTTTAGATATTCTTATGACTTTACGAAAAGGGGATTTTGGAATAAAATATTCGGACAGAAAATTGACAAAATAAACGGAATTGAAAAACGAGAAATAGAACTAAATAAAATATTTAACGGAATAAAAAACGTGTTACAACACCGTGTATAGCTCATTGCGGCTGAATTCCTAATCGGAATTCTTTGCAATTTGCTATCTTTCGGTCACGGCGGAAAATCATAGCTGATTTTCCGCAACGAGCCATACACAAAACCGTTAGCACACATTTGAGAAATACTATGAGAATATTAATAGTATTGATTTTAATTCTCGGAATTAATTCTTGCAAAGCGCAATCCATAACGGAAAAAAATCTAATCGGAAAATGGATTTTAGTTGCGGAAACGGACTCTTTCTCTGAGGATATTGAGCCGCTTACGGAAAATAACTCTGACTCGAAAGCAGAATCTGACTCAAAAGCGGAACTGAAAACCACTCTGACTTTTAATGAAGACAAAAAAATATTCATTAACCAAATGGGAAATGAATATGAAGCAACTTATAAATTGACTGACTCAATTCTGACCATCGGAAATCGGAAATATGTTATTGTAAAACTTGAGAAGAACAAACTGATTTATAAAGACAAAGACGGACTTTTTGACAATCATTATAAATATAAAAAAATGGAATAAAAAACGTGTGCTAACAATGTATAAATTCAATTGCGGCTGAATTTCCTACGGAAATTCATTCCGATTAATTATCTTTCAGCTCAATCGGAAAATCGTGCCGATTTTCCGCAACTGAAATTTATACGCTAACGTTGTACCACATAAAAATAGAAACATGAGATATTTTTTTTCCTTTATCATTATTCCGATTGTTTTATTGTATTCATGCAATGAAACTGAAAAGACATCAGATACCACTAACAGCCAAGAGTTGAGTCAAGAACAGCTTGAACAAGAGGTATGGGATGCAATTGAAGGTAGATTTAAATCGTGGAAGGACAATGATTTTGAAACTTATATGGCTTATCATCATCCCGATTGGAAGAAATGGGAGTCAAGAAAAAATGAATTGACAACAAAGGAAGGAATGGCCAAATTTTGGGAAATTATGAAGGCGGAAGAAGAGTGTTTAGAAATGGAGGTTACCCCCATTGAAATTAAAATACTAGATGGTGGTAAATCAGCTATTGCACACTATACACATACTGAAACATTCACTTATTATGGTGAGGATATGCCTGATGGACCAACAAAGGGAAATACCTTTAGAGGGACTTTAAGATGGAGTGATTTTATGGTAAAGGAAAATGGCAAGTGGCTTGTAATTGGCGGACATCGGGATATGAGTATGCCAGAAGGAAAGTTAGTTCAAGTAAATGACTGAAAAAAATACGTGGTACAACAATGGCTATAATTCATTGCTACTACTCGCCTATTCCCAAAATTAGTTTAACTTTAAACGGCTGGATTTCTACGGTCGAAAATTCCGCTGGAATTTTCAACGCAACGAAATCATAGCCTAGACCGTTGAATCACATTCAGCTAAAGCTGACCAAAGTTACTACGTGCTGCGCACTCCCGTCCCTTTGGATATGTGATTCAACGACAGCGTTATGC
>NZ_JALJCW010000010.1 GCF_023634025.1 Hanstruepera flava
ACTCTAGCTCTACTACTGCTACTTTTACAATTGCAGATACCATAGCACCTGTTGCACCTTCGGCTCCTGCTGATATCACTTACGAGTGTATCGCGGACGTGCCTGCTCCGGGTGACCTGACTGCTAACGATAACTGTGCCGGTGATATTACCGTGACTGGTGTGGACAATACCGATAGTTCTGATCCGTGTAACATCATAATCACACGTACTTGGACCTTTACTGATGACTGTAACAATTCATCGTCAGTTTCACAGACTATTAATGTAATAGATACCATAGCACCTGTTGCACCTTCGGCTCCTGCTGATATCACTTACGAGTGTATCGCAGATGTGCCTGCTCCGGGTGACCTGACTGCTAACGATAACTGTGCCGGTGACATTACCGTGACTGGTGTGGACAATACCGATAGTTCTGATCCGTGTAACATTATCATCACACGTACTTGGACCTTTACTGATGACTGTAACAACTCATCGTCGGTTTCACAGACTATTACGGTGGCTGATACCATAGCGCCTGTTGCGCCTTCGGCTCCTGCTGATATCACTTACGAGTGTATAGCAGATGTGCCTGCTCCGGGTGACCTGACTGCTAACGATAACTGTGCCGGTGACATTACCGTGACTGGTGTGGATAATACCGATAGTTCTGATCCGTGTAACATCATAATCACACGTACTTGGACCTTTACTGATGACTGTAACAACTCATCGTCGGTTTCACAGACTATTACGGTGGCTGATACCATAGCGCCTGTTGCGCCTTCGGCTCCTGCTGATATCACTTACGAGTGTATCGCGGACGTGCCAGCTCCGGGTGACCTCACTGCTAACGATAACTGTGCCGGTGATATTACCGTGACTGGTGTGGACAATACCGATAGTTCTGATCCGTGTAACATTATCATCACACGTACTTGGACCTTTACTGATGACTGTAACAATTCATCGTCGGTTTCACAGACTATTACGGTGGCTGATACCATAGCGCCTGTTGCGCCTTCGGCTCCTGCTGATATCACTTACGAGTGTATAGCAGATGTGCCTGCTCCGGGTGACCTGACTGCTAACGATAACTGTGCCGGTGACATTACCGTGACTGGTGTGGACAATACCGATAGTTCTGATCCGTGTAACATTATCATCACACGTACTTGGACCTTTACTGATGACTGTAACAACTCATCGTCGGTTTCACAGACTATAACTGTTGCAGATACCATAGCGCCTGTTGCACCTTCGGCTCCTGCTGATATCACTTACGAGTGTATCGCAGATGTGCCTGCTCCGGGTGACCTGACTGCTAACGATAACTGTGCCGGTGATATTACCGTGACTGGTGTGGACAATACCGATAGTTCTGATCCGTGTAACATCATAATCACACGTACTTGGACCTTTACTGATGACTGTAACAATTCTTCGTCGGTTTCACAGACTATTACGGTGGCTGATACCATAGCGCCTGTTGCACCTTCGGCTCCTGCTGATATCACTTACGAGTGTATCGCGGACGTGCCTGCTCCGGGTGACCTGACTGCTAACGATAACTGTGCCGGTGACATTACCGTGACTGGTGTGGACAATACCGATAGTTCTGATCCGT
>NZ_JALJCW010000011.1 GCF_023634025.1 Hanstruepera flava
ACGGATCAGAACTATCGGTATTGTCCACACCAGTCACGGTAATATCACCGGCACAGTTATCGTTAGCAGTCAGGTCACCCGGAGCAGGCACGTCCGCGATACACTCGTAAGTGATATCAGCAGGAGCCGAAGGCGCAATAGGTGCAATGGTATCTTCAATTGTAAATGTAGCAGTAGTAGAAGCAGAATTACCACAATCATCAGTAGCTGTAAAGGTAACAGTAGCAGAACCAGTTTCTCCACAATCGTCAGATAATCCTGTAAAGTTATTTGTCCAAGTTACATTTCCACAAATATCATTTGCTGTGGCTCCACCATTATTGGATAACCAAGTATTCAAATCATTAGTATTTCCTGATCCATCACATTCAACTGTTACATCAGATGCTTCAATATCAATAGTTGGAGGGATAAGATCTATAATTGTAAATAAAGCTGTTGTTGTACTGGTATTGTTACAAGCATCAGTAGCTGTGAACCGAACAAGGGTTCTCGAAGTTTCTCCACATTGATCAATTACACTTAATATCTCATTTGACCAAGTCACAGCTGAACAGTTATCAGTTGCATTAGCACCAGCATTTGTATCAAGCCAAGCCTGAAATTCTTGGGTATTACCTAATCCATCACATAAAACCGTTTGGTCTGCAGCAACAGTAGTAATATTTGGCGCTATGGTATCAGCCACCGTAATAGTCTGTGAAACCGACGATGAATTGTTACAGTCATCAGTAAAGGTCCAAGTACGTGTGATTATGATGTTACACGAATCAGAACTATCGGTATTGTCCACACCAGTCACGGTAATATCACCGGCACAGTTATCGTTAGCAGTCAGGTCACCCGGAGCAGGCACGTCCGCGATACACTCGTAAGTGATATCAGCAGGAGCCGAAGGCGCAACAGGCGCTATGGTATCAGCCACCGTAATAGTCTGTGAAACCGACGATGAGTTGTTACAGTCATCAGTAAAGGTCCAAGTACGTGTGATTATGATGTTACACGGATCAGAACTATCGGTATTGTCCACACCAGTCACGGTAATGTCACCGGCACAGTTATCGTTAGCAGTCAGGTCACCCGGAGCAGGCACGTCCGCGATACACTCGTAAGTGATATCAGCAGGAGCCGAAGGCGCAACAGGCGCTATGGTATCAGCCACCGTAATAGTCTGTGAAACCGACGATGAGTTGTTACAGTCATCAGTAAAGGTCCAAGTACGTGTGATGATAATGTTACACGGATCAGAACTATCGG
>NZ_JALJCW010000012.1 GCF_023634025.1 Hanstruepera flava
ATACACCCAGACATGGACAGCAAACGTATCGGATGCCTGTGGCAACCAAGCCGAGGCAGTAAGTGTAACATACACTTGGACAGTAGATACCAAGGCACCAGTAATTATGACTGATGCAGAGAATGGAGACTTGGGCTGTAACCCAGAGGTTATGGAGCCAATGTTCACTGCAGAGGACAATTGTGAAGTAGGTGATCCAATAGTAACAACAGAAGGACCGAGCAATGATGGTTGTGCATACACCCAGACATGGACAGCAAACGTATCGGATGCCTGTGGCAACCAAGCCGAGGCAGTAAGTGTAACATATACTTGGACAGTAGATACTGAAGCGCCAGTAATAACAACGAAGAATCAGAGTATGGATTTAGGTTGTAACCCTGAAGTGATCGCACCTGAATTTATGGCTACAGATAATTGTGGCTCTATTGAAGTTGAAGTTTCTACTGAAGGACCTCAAAACCCAGGAGGATGGGATTGTAGTTATAGCCAAACCTGGACTGCAACTGCAATGGATCCTTGTGGTAATGAAGCGGAATCTGTTAGTATTACGTATACTTGGATTCAAGATACTTTGCCTCCTAAAGTAAACTGTTCGGCAATTGAAGCTGGTGATTTAGGTTGTAACCCAGAGGAGATACCTTCGGGAGAGAGTCTGATAGATCTTATAGACACAGATGATAACTGTTTAGGTTCATCAGAGGTGTTTGTTTATGATACTATTTTAGATGATGAAGGTTGTGATAGAAGTGTGACCTATATTTTTAGTGCTATAGATTCATGTGGAAATGAAACTTATGATTTTGAAAGATGTAGTGTAACATATACATGGACAGTAGATACGGAGATACCAGTAATTACAGCTGATTCAGAGAGTGGTGATTTAGGATGTAATCCTGAAATTGTATCGCCAATGTTTATGGTTAGCGATAATTGTATGGATGGTGAAATAGGTTTAGAGTCTGAAACAGAAGGACCAAGCAACGATGGTTGTGCATACACCCAGACATGGACGGCAAATTATACAGATGCCTGTGGCAACCAAGCCGAGGCAGTAAGTGTAACATACACTTGGACAGTAGATACCGAAGCACCAGTAATCACATCAGACTCACAGA
>NZ_JALJCW010000013.1 GCF_023634025.1 Hanstruepera flava
ATCGGAATTCATTGCAATTTGCTATCTTTCGGTTACGGCGGAAAGAATCCTGCGGATTTTTCCGCAACGAGCCATACACAAAACCGTTGGCGTGCATTTGAGGAACATCAAGAAAATGATTAAAAACAGAAGAATATCGAGCAATATAAATATGTGGAATGTGGAATATGACCAAAGCGGATTCACATTGAATAAAGACTGGTTAATACAAGCTGAAAAAACAGAGGATATTTTACAGTTAAGTCATATTTATGAAGAAGGACCGATTTTGGACGTTGGGTTTTATAGAGAAAATTATAAAATATATGTTATTTATGACAATGATTGGGAGAATCCAAAGGAAGTATTTGAATCTCAAAAAACGGAACTTATTGAAAATAAAGTTTATGAATGGATTGATAAATATGCAAATGGTATATGACAAACACGAAAGGATACACATATTTTGCAATTAAAACCGAAAATGAAAAGTTTGGAATCTCGGAATTTAACTCTTATCTAACAATTAAACCTACCGATTTCAAACAAAAATTTGAGAACGGAAAAACGCCTGTTTGTACAATTTGGGAATATTCTTCAGGAAAATTAATAAATCCATATTTTTTTAAAGAAATTGAAAAACTGATTGACAAACTTGAAAACCATAAAAGTGAATTAATCGGACTTAAAAAACGAAACCCTGAATTTGAATATGTTTTAGAAGTTGTCATTTTCCTTGGAGATGAAAGTCCAGGACTTCATTTTAGTAAACGAACAGTAAAATTTATGAATGAAATTAATGGAACAATAGATTGTGACATCTATAATGAAAAATAAAAAACGACACGCCAACACCGTATATAATTTATTGCTAGTCCTAGCCTACTTACGAAAATCCTCGCGGATTTTCTATTCGGTTTTTATTTGCTAAATTACGTGCTAAACCACGCAACAAATCATATACAAACACGTTGAATCACATTCAGCTAAAGCTGACCAAAGTTACTACGTGCTGCGCACTCCCGTCCCTTTGGATATGTGATTCAACGACAGCGTTATGC
>NZ_JALJCW010000014.1 GCF_023634025.1 Hanstruepera flava
AACGGTCTCGGCTATGGGTAGTTGCGTGTGTTAGCACTTAACTTAGCAAGTACACACCAAACTGAAAATCCGCGAGGATTTTCAGAAGTAGGCGAGAACAAGCAATTGCTTATAGCCATTGTTGTACACCGTTTTTATTCATTTTATTTTTTGTCAAATCCTTTAAATTCCGTTCTTTTCATTGTCGGACAATGATTAACGACAATATCAAATTCGGACACTTTCTCTTTTGGTGTCACGTACCACTCACCAAAACTATATGTTAGCATATAGACATTTTCAAATTCGGTCGGTTTTATGGTCAGTTCAGTTTTTTCAGTTTCCTTTTTTTGTGGAACAGTTCTTAATTCCAATTCGATTTCATTCTCCGTGATTTTCCTTAATTCAGATATCAAGTCAGCATCAGGTTCCAGTTGGTAGAAGAATAGAACTGAACTTTCATTTATTTCAAAAGCGGTTGTATTTCCATCACAAGGTTCGTAAATCACAAATTCATTGTTGAGTTTTTTTAAACTTATCCAATGTCTTGGAAATTCTTTTAGGTCAATTTTTGTTCCTTTGTGCTTTTTTGCAATTTCTTTTTCGTGATATGAAATTGCGTCATTGTCCAATCGGTTTGGTTTCCAATTAACGAGTCTTTCAAAATTTTCTGAATTCCGAGTTGTGTCGATAAACAACTGATGTTTGGAAAGGTCAAGGCTTTTCGGATTATTTTTTTCTAAAATCGTGTCCAAGTCAACTTTCCAAGCAGGAATTTTAGTCGGTTTGATTTCCGCTTTTTCTGGTTTAGTTTTCTCTTTACAAGAAACCAAAATCCCAAATATTAATGCTATGTAGATTGCTTTTTTCAAATGGTGTACAACG
>NZ_JALJCW010000015.1 GCF_023634025.1 Hanstruepera flava
CAATCTTGAATAGCACCATTGTTACCGGTACCGTCACATT
This sequence comes from Hanstruepera flava, assembly GCF_023634025.1. Taxonomy (GTDB): domain Bacteria; phylum Bacteroidota; class Bacteroidia; order Flavobacteriales; family Flavobacteriaceae; genus Hanstruepera; species Hanstruepera flava. The sequence continues at coordinate 41 of NZ_JALJCW010000015.1, forward strand.
CAATTGTGATATCAGATGCATCAGTATTAATAATTGGAGCTAAAGTATCAGCCACCGTAATAGTCTGTGAAACCGACGAAGAGTTGTTACAGTCATCAGTAAAGGTCCAAGTACGTGTGATTATGATGTTACACGGATCAGAACTATCGGTATTGTCCACACCAGTCACGGTAATGTCACCGGCACAGTTATCGTTAGCAGTCAGGTCACCCGGAGCAGGCACGTCCGCGATACACTCGTAAGTGATATCAGCAGGAGCCGAAGGCGCAACAGGCGCTATGGAATCAGCCACCGTAATAGTCTGTGAAACCGACGAAGAGTTGTTACAGTCATCAGTAAAGGTCCAAGTACGTGTGATTATGATGTTACACGGATCAGAACTATCGGTATTATCCACACCAGTCACGGTAATGTCACCGGCACAGTTATCGTTAGCAGTCAGGTCACCCGGAGCAGGCACATCTGCTATACACTCGTAAGTGATATCAGCAGGAGCCGAAGGCGCAACAGGCGCTATGGTATCAGCCACCGTAATAGTCTGTGAAACCGACGATGAGTTGTTACAGTCATCAGTAAAGGTCCAAGTACGTGTGATTATGATGTTACACGGATCAGAACTATCGGTATTATCCACACCAGTCACGGTAATGTCACCGGCACAGTTATCGTTAGCAGTCAGGTCACCCGGAGCAGGCACATCTGCTATACACTCGTAAGTGATATCAGCAGGAGCCGAAGGTGCAACAGGTGCTATGGTATCTGCAATTGTAAAAGTAGCAGTAGTAGAGCTAGAGT
>NZ_JALJCW010000016.1 GCF_023634025.1 Hanstruepera flava
CAACCTGTTCTTGGGATGTCACGGGTACGCAACCAGCAGAGCCAGCTACGGAATGTTGGGAAACAGCGACCTTCAACAATACAACCTGTTCTTGGGATATAACGGGTACGCAACCAGCAGAACCAGCTACGGAATGTTGGGAAACAGCGACCTTCAACAATGCAACCTGTTCTTGGGATGTCACGGGTACGCAACCAGCAGAGCCAGCTACGGAATGTTGGGAAACAGCGACCTTCAACAATACAACCTGTTCTTGGGATATAACGGGTACGCAACCAGCAGAACCAGCTACGGAATGTTGGGAAACAGCGACCTTTAACAATACAACCTGTTCTTGGGATGTCACGGGTACGCAACCAGCAGAACCAGCTACGGAATGTTGGGAAACAGCGACCTTTAACAATACAACCTGTTCTTGGGATGTAACGGGTACGCAACCAGCAGAACCGTCTACGGAATGTTGGGAAACAGCGACCTTCAACAATACAACCTGTTCTTGGGATGTAACGGGTACGCAACCAGCAGAACCAGCTACGGAATGTTGGGAAACAGCGACCTTTAACAATACAACCTGCTCATGGGATGTAACGGGTACGCAACCAGCAGAGCCAGCTACGGAATGTTGGGAAACAGCGACCTTCAACAATACAACCTGTTCTTGGGATGTCACGGGTACGCAACCAGCAGAGCCGTCTACGGAATGTTGGGAAACAGCGACCTTTAACAATACAACCTGTTCTTGGGATGTAACGGGTACGCAACCAGCGGAGCCAGCTACGGAATGTTGGGAAACAGCGACCTTTAACAATACAACCTG
>NZ_JALJCW010000017.1 GCF_023634025.1 Hanstruepera flava
CATTCCGTAGACGGTTCTGCTGGTTGCGTACCCGTTACATCCCAAGAACAGGTTGTATTGTTAAAGGTCGCTGTTTCCCAACATTCCGTAGACGGCTCTGCTGGTTGCGTACCCGTGACATCCCAAGAACAGGTTGTATTGTTGAAGGTCGCTGTTTCCCAACATTCCGTAGCTGGCTCTGCTGGTTGCGTACCCGTTACATCCCATGAGCAGGTTGTATTGTTAAAGGTCGCTGTTTCCCAACATTCCGTAGCTGGTTCTGCTGGTTGCGTACCCGTTACATCCCAAGAACAGGTTGTATTGTTGAAGGTCGCTGTTTCCCAACATTCCGTAGACGGTTCTGCTGGTTGCGTACCCGTTACATCCCAAGAACAGGTTGTATTGTTAAAGGTCGCTGTTTCCCAACATTCCGTAGCTGGTTCTGCTGGTTGCGTACCCGTGACATCCCAAGAACAGGTTGTATTGTTAAAGGTCGCTGTTTCCCAACATTCCGTAGCTGGTTCTGCTGGTTGCGTACCCGTTATATCCCAAGAACAGGTTGTATTGTTGAAGGTCGCTGTTTCCCAACATTCCGTAGCTGGCTCTGCTGGTTGCGTACCCGTGACATCCCAAGAACAGGTTGCATTGTTGAAGGTCGCTGTTTCCCAACATTCCGTAGCTGGTTCTGCTGGTTGCGTACCCGTTATATCCCAAGAACAGGTTGTATTGTTGAAGGTCGCTGTTTCCCAACATTCCGTAGCTGGCTCTGCTGGTTGCGTACCCGTGACATCCCAAGAACAGGTTG
>NZ_JALJCW010000018.1 GCF_023634025.1 Hanstruepera flava
CAGCGACCTTTAACAATACAACCTGCTCATGGGATGTAACGGGTACGCAACCAGCAGAACCAGCTACGGAATGTTGGGAAACAGCGACCTTTAACAATACAACCTGCTCATGGGATGTAACGGGTACGCAACCAGCAGAACCAGCTACGGAATGTTGGGAAACAGCGACCTTTAACAATACAACCTGCTCATGGGATGTAACGGGTACGCAACCAGCAGAACCAGCTACGGAATGTTGGGAAACAGCGACCTTCAACAATACAACCTGTTCTTGGGATGTAACGGGTACGCAACCAGCAGAGCCAGCTACGGAATGTTGGGAAACAGCGACCTTCAACAATGCAACCTGTTCTTGGGATGTCACGGGTACGCAACCAGCAGAGCCAGCTACGGAATGTTGGGAAACAGCGACCTTCAACAATACAACCTGTTCTTGGGATATAACGGGTACGCAACCAGCAGAACCAGCTACGGAATGTTGGGAAACAGCGACCTTTAACAATACAACCTGTTCTTGGGATATAACGGGTACGCAACCAGCAGAGCCAGCTACGGAATGTTGGGAAACAGCGACCTTCAACAATACAACCTGTTCTTGGGATGTCACGGGTACGCAACCAGCAGAGCCAGCTACGGAATGTTGGGAAACAGCGACCTTCAACAATACAACCTGTTCTTGGGATATAACGGGTACGCAACCAGCAGAACCAGCTACGGAATGTTGGGAAACAGCGACCTTTAACAATACAACCTGTTCTTGGGAT
>NZ_JALJCW010000019.1 GCF_023634025.1 Hanstruepera flava
CGTTGTAAAACATTTAACGCAAACCGAAAATGGGATTAGATTCAGTCGAATTACTTATGTCAGTTGAAGATAAATTTGGAATACGAATTGAGGATTCCGAAGCCGAAAAAATTGCTACTGTACAACACTTTGCCGACACTGTTTATAACAAAATTATAGTAAATCCGACAGATAAGTGCTTGACACAAATCATATTTTACCGAATTAGAAAAGCATTTCAAGACTTAAACTTGACTGAATTGGAAATAAGGCCGAATAGCAAAATTTCGGATTTGCTCACTCAATCGGAATTGAAAACAAATTGGAATCGATTGGAAACAGAACTTGAATTGAAATTACCTGAATTAGTTGCTATTGACTTTAATCCAAAATTAGACTCGCACGTAAAAATTTTTGGAATTAAAACTATCAAAAGAAATACGCCTGTGACTAAAGGAACAATAAGAGAATTAATTGATTGGACAATATCTCTGAATTTCGAGAAAACAATTGACATTCAAAAAATCACTAATAAATATGAAGTTGAAAGAATAATTTCGGGAATCATAAGTGAAAATATGGGAATTCCAATAGCTGAAATTGAATTAAGACATACAATAACAAACGATTTAGGAATTGATTAATAAAAAACGTTTTACAACAACGTGTATAGCTCATTGCGGCTGAATTCCTAATCGGAATTCATTGCAATTTGCTATCTTTCGGTTACGGCGGAAAGAATCCTGCGGATTTTTCCGCAACGAGCCATACACAAAACCGTTGGC
>NZ_JALJCW010000020.1 GCF_023634025.1 Hanstruepera flava
AAAAAACTGCCTTGTCATCCTGAACCTTGTGCTGAACTTGCTTCAGTATCGATTCAGGCCCATCACCCTTCGTAAACGTCTCACCGTGCAAACAAGTCTGTCATTCCGAGCTTGTCGAGGAATCTCATAATACAAAAAACTGCCCGTGTCATGCTGAACTTGTTTCAGCATCTCATCTTACAAAAAACTGCCCTTGTCATCCTGAACATTGTACTGAACTTGCTTCTGTATCCAATTAGGACCCATCACCCTTCGTAAACGTCTCACCGCGCAAACAAGTCTGTCATTCCGAGCTTGTCGAGGAATCTCATAATACAAAAAACTGCCCTTGTCATGCTGAACTTGTTTCAGCATCTCATCTTACAAAAAACTGCCTTGTCATCCTGAACCTTGTGCTGAACTTGCTTCTGTATCCAATTAGGACCCATCATCCTTCGCAAACGTCTCACCGCGCAAACAAGTCTGTCATTCCGAGCTTGTCGAGGAATCTCATAATACAAAAAACTGCCCGTGTCATGCTGAACTTGTTTCAGCATCTCATCTTACAAAAAACTGCCTTGTCATCCTGAACCTTGTGCTGAACTTGCTTCAGTATCGATTCAGGCCCATCACCCTTCGTAAACGTCTCACCGTGCAAACAAGTCTGTCATTCCGAGCTTGTCGAGGAATCTCATAATACAAAAAACTGCCCGTGTCAT
>NZ_JALJCW010000021.1 GCF_023634025.1 Hanstruepera flava
ATCGCTGGGCACGCCAACTAGTGCAGGCGCTGTAGAATCGATAACGGTAATGGTCTGTGTTTCTGTAGTTGTATTGCCACCATCGTCAGTCACACTCCATTCACGAATAATGGTACCGACACCATCAGCAACGGTATTGGATGTTTCGCTATAGTTTACCGACAGGGTGGTATCGCAGTTATCTGTAGCGGTAACCGTAGCAGGAGCCGGAATGGCATCACACTGTACGGTAGCATCGCTGGGCACGCCAACTAGTGCAGGCGCTGTAGAATCGATAACGGTAATGGTCTGTGTTTCTGTAGTTGTATTGCCACCATCGTCAGTCACACTCCATTCACGGACAATGGTACCGACACCGTCAGCAACGGTATTGGATGTTTCGGTATAGTTTACCGACAGGGTGGTATCGCAGTTATCTGTAGCGGTAACCGTAGCAGGAGCCGGAATGGCATCACACTGTACGGTAGTATCGCTGGGCACGCCAACTAGTGCAGGCGCTGTAGAATCGATAACGCTAATAGTCTGTGTCTCCGTGGTTGTATTGCCACCATCATCAGTCACACTCCATTCACGAATAATGGTAC
>NZ_JALJCW010000022.1 GCF_023634025.1 Hanstruepera flava
ATACACTCGTAAGTGATATCAGCAGGAGCCGAAGGTGCAACAGGTGCTATGGTATCTGCAATTGTAAAAGTAGCAGTAGTAGAGCTAGAGTTACCACAACCATCAGTAGCTGTAAAGGTAACAGTAGCAGAACCAGTTTCTCCACAATCGTCAGATAATCCTGTAAAGTCATTTGACCATGCAATAGCCGAACAATCATCAGAGGCAGTAGCGCCACCGTTATTATTTAACCAATCATTTAATTCAGTAAGATTTCCAGCACCATCACATTCAACAGTTGCATCACTGGCATCTGTAATATCTGGAGCTGTTGTATCTTGAATAGCATAGCTAGCAGTGGTGGAAACAGAATTTCCACAGGCGTCAGTAGCTGTAAAGGTAACTTGGATTGGAGTGGCACAATCTGAAGCAGTACCACCATAATTATTGGTCCAAGTAACATCTGAACAATTATCGGTTGCTACTGCACCACCATTATTGTCTAGCCAATCTTGAATAGCACCATTGTTACCGGTACCGTCACATTCAATTGTGATATCAGATGCATCAGTATTAATAATTGGAGCTAAAGTATCAG
>NZ_JALJCW010000023.1 GCF_023634025.1 Hanstruepera flava
GATGCCTGTGGCAACCAAGCCGAGGCAGTAAGTGTAACATACACTTGGACAGTAGATACCGAAGCACCAGTAATCACATCAGACTCACAGAGCGGTGATTTAGGTTGTAACCCAGAGATTGTACCACCAATGTTCAAGGTGGACGATAATTGCATGGACGGAGACATGGAGCTAGAAGGCGAGACCGAAGGTCCAGTAGCAGATGGTTGTGCATATACCCAAACATGGACAGCAAACTATACAGATGCCTGCGGTAATGTGGCTGAAGCATTGAGCATTACCTATACTTGGATAATGGATGCCGAGGCACCAGTGATCACAACCGATGCAGAGAGTGGAGACTTGGGCTGTAACCCAGAGGTTATGGAGCCAATGTTCACAGCGACAGACAACTGTGAAGTAGGCGACCCAATAGTAACAACAGAAGGACCAAGTAATGATGGTTGTGCATACACCCAGACATGGACAGCAAACGTATCGGATGCCTGTGGCAACCAAGCCGAGGCAGTAAGTGTAACATACACTT